>NZ_JANLCK010000001.1 GCF_024979315.1 Herbiconiux oxytropis
TTTTGGCATTTGACATTGTGCACGCTGTTGAGTTCTCAAGGATCGGACGCACCGGCCCCACCAGCAGAACTGGCGGCCCTCCGGGCAACTTCACAACCCTACCATTCGCATTCCGTTTGTCAAACCGACTTACGGAGTTCAACGAACTGGGAGGGGTTAATCCTACGCTTCGAACCAGGACTCTTCAAGAGAAGTCCCGGAATAGAAGCGAATCGGATTGATGTCCCGCTTGAGGCCGGTAAGCTCTTCCGCTTTCCGCACCTGTGGGGTGACGAGTTAGAAGATTACGTGGATGTTTCGGACCCCGCAAATCATGCCTGCATCCCGGGCGTGTCGCCCCGGAAATCCGCGGATCCGGCCTTCGGATGGCGCTTGTAGGGAGACACGGTCGGCTCGCCCGGCAGGAAGAACCTCCAGGCGAAGGGCTCCACTCCCCCGGCTCCGCTGACTCCGGTGCGGAGCGACACTGCCACCTCCGTCGCAACCGACGCCGGCGGGACGAGACCGAACGGTGCCACGTCAAGGCGTGATCCGTCCTCGCCGAGCGCGATCCCCAGAGCACGGACGAGATTTGCCGGCCCCCTGGCCAGCGTGTGATCCGACCTCGCCGTCGGGCGACGGACGCGGGCGAGATCCGTGCCGATCACGATCTCCCCTCCGCGCAGCAGCACGGCGGACGCCTCCCCCTGGGGTGAGCACACCACGTTGGCGCACACGTGCATCCCGTAGGTGAAGTACGAGTAGAGCCGCCCGGGCTCACCGAACATCGAGGCCGTCCGCTTCGAACGACCGCGGAACGCATGCGATCCGGGATCGACTCCCTCACCGAGATAGGCCTCGACCTCGGTGATGCGCACCGCGACGACGCCCTCCGGGGAGTCGTGCGAGAGCACGGCGCCGAGGAGGAACGGCGCGACCTCGAGGGCGTCGGCGCTGAAGTCGATCATGCCCCGTGGCTCAGAACAGTGAGACGCCGAGCAGAGGGGTGGCGATCAGGGCTCCGACGATGATCGCGCCGGCCACGCAGGCGAGGATGACGGTCGCGCGCTTGGACAGCGGGCGGTACCAGAACCCCTCCTTGGGTCTTTTCGACGGGTCGCCGGAGTCGGCGGGACGCTTCGATGCGCTCATGCTCCGCTCCCGGGAAGGGCACGGGTCTGGGTGACGAGCGCCCGGACACGTTCGGTCAGGGCGGCGCGCTGCTCGCGCACGCGCACGCCGGCGGTTCCGCCGGAGCCGTCCCGACTCGAGACCGACCCCTCGATCGTGAGCACCTCCCGCACCGCGGGCGTCAGGTGCGGCGAGATCGCGGCGAACTGCTCGTCGGTCAGCTCGTCGAGGTCGAGGCCATGGTCTTCCGCGAACTTCACCAGGGAGCCCGTGATCTCGTGGGCGTCCCGGAAGGTGACGTGCTGCTTGACCAGCCATTCGGCCACGTCGGTCGCCAGCGAGAAGCCCTGCGGCGCGAGCTCCGCCATCCGCTCGGCGTGGAAGGTGAGGGTGGCGACCATGCCGGTGAAGGCGGGCAGGAGCACCTCGAGCGTCTTGATCGAGTCGAAGACGGGCTCCTTGTCCTCCTGCAGGTCGCGGTTGTACGCGAGCGGGAGGCCCTTCAAGGTGGCGAGCAGCCCCGCGAGGTTGCCGATCAGCCTGCCGGACTTGCCGCGCGCGAGCTCGGCGATGTCGGGGTTCTTCTTCTGCGGCATGATCGACGATCCCGTGGAGTACGAGTCCGAGAGCGTGACGAAGCCGAACTCCTTGGTGTTCCAGATGATGATCTCCTCCGCGAAGCGGGAGAGGTCGATGCCGATCTGGGCCATGACGTAGGCGAACTCGGCCACGACGTCTCGGGCCGCCGTGCCGTCGATGGAGTTCTCCACCCCGTGGGCGAAGCCGAGGTCGTGCGCCACGAGCTCGGCATCGAGGCCGAGGGTGTTGCCGGCGAGCGCACCCGATCCGTAGGGCGAGGCGTTCGCCCGCGCATCCCAGTCGCGGAGGCGCTCGATGTCGCGCACGAGCGGCCAGCAGTGCGCGAGCAGCTGGTGGGCGAGCAGCACCGGCTGCGCGTGCTGCAGGTGCGTGCGGCCGGGCAGGATCGCCTCGAAGTGGGCCTCGGCCTGGGACGCCGTGGCGTCGATCAGGTCGACGAGCATTCGCGTGATCGTGGCCGCGTGGTCTCTGAGGAGCATGCGCACGAGTGTGGCGATCTGGTCGTTGCGGCTTCGACCCGCCCTCAGCTTGCCTCCGAGCTCGGGCCCGGAGAACTCGATCAGGCCGCGCTCGAGGGCAGAGTGCACGTCTTCGTCGGTGGGCTCGGGGCTGAAGGCACCGCTGTCGACCGCCTCGGCCAGCTGGTCGAGTGCGCCGAGCATTCCCGCCAGCTCCTCGGCCGAGAGATAGCCCGCGCGGGCGAGCGCCCTGGCGTGGGCGCGGGAGCCCGCGATGTCATACTGCGCGAGCTGCCAGTCGAAGTGTGTGGAACGGCTCAGCTCGGCCAGCTCGGGAGCAGGGCCACCGGAGAAGCGCCCTCCCCAGAGCGCGCCGGCCTCCGCGGCCCGGTTGCTCAGATCGTCGGTCATCAGAATCCCGCCTTCCGCGCCGGAGCGGTGTCGGCCGCGTTCTGCTCGAACAGCCACACGAGCAGCGCCTTCTGAGCGTGCAGGCGGTTCTCCGCCTCGTCCCAGATCACGCTCTGCGGCCCGTCGATCACCTCGGCCGCGACCTCGTAGCCCCGATCCGCGGGCAGGCAGTGCAGGAAGAGGGCGTCGTCCTTGGCACGCGCCATCAGGGCGGTGTCGACCTGGTAGCCGCCGAACGTCTTCACGCGCGCCGCCTTCTCGTCCTCCTTGCCCATCGAGACCCAGGTGTCGGTGACGATCACGTCGGCGCCGTCGGCTGCCGCGACCGGATCCGGGATCACCGAGATCGAGCCGCCCGTCTCGGCGGCGCGCGCGCGGGCTGCCGCGACCACGTCGGCGGCGGGCGAGTACTCGGCAGGGCACGCGATCCGCACGTGCATGCCGGCGGTGGCACCGGCCAGCAGGTAGGACTGCGCCATGTTGCTCGCGCCGTCACCGAGGAAGGAGACCGTGAGGCCCGCGAGGTCGCCGCGGTGCTCGCGGATGGTCAGGAAGTCGGCGAGCAGCTGACAGGGGTGGAAGTCGTCCGACAGCGCATTGACCACCGGCACCCTCGTGCCCGCGGCCATCTCCTCGAGGCCCGACTGCGCGTAGGTGCGCCACACGATGGCGGCCACCTGGCGCTCGAGCACGCGGGCGGTGTCGGACGCCGTCTCCTTGCCGCCCAGCTGGCTCGACGCCGTCGAGATGATGAGCGGGATGCCGCCGAGGTCGGCGATGCCCACGGCGAACGACACTCTCGTGCGCGTGGAGGACTTGTCGAAGATCACCGCGACGGTCTGCGGGCCCTCGAGCGGGCGGGCCTGGAAGCGGTCTCGCTTCAGGCGCACCGCGAGGTCGAGGATGGTGCTCTGCTCGGCCGGAGTGATGTCGTCGTCGCGAAGGAAGTGCCTGGTCATGCTCGCCTCGGGGATCGGTGTCGAAAGGATCAGGATAGCGATTCGAACGCGCGGCCGAGACGCACGCCGAATTCGCGCACCTCGTCGTCGCCGATGATGAGCGGCGGCGCGATGCGCAGGCTCGAGTCGTTGGGCGCGTTGATGATGAGACCGTTCTCGAGTGCGGCATCCGCGATCCGGCCGGCGATCGGCTCGCTGAGACCCACGCCGATGAGGAGACCCTGTCCCCGGATCTCCGAGACGAACGGCGACTCGATCCGCGCGATGATGTCCCGGATCTCGGCGCCACGGCGAGCTGCGTTCTGCACCAGTCCTGCCGACTCGATCTCGCCGAGCACGGCGTTGGCGGTCGCCGCGGCGAGCGGGTTGCCGCCGAAGGTGCTGCCATGCTGACCACGGGAGAAGAGGTCGGACGCCCAGCCGAAGGTCACGAGCGAGCCGATCGGGAAGCCGCCGGCCATGCCCTTGGCGATGGTGACGGCATCCGGGACCACGCCGGCGTTCATGTACGAGAACCAGGCACCCGTGCGCCCCACACCCGTCTGGATCTCGTCGAGGATGAGCAGCGCGCCGTGCTGCTCGGTGAGCTCGCGGGCACGCTGCAGGAAGCCCTCGGGCAGCTCGAGCACGCCGGCCTCGCCCTTGATGGGCTCGAGGAAGAGCGCGGCGACCGTGTCGTCGAGCGCGGCCTCGAGCGCCTCGATCGTGGTGTCGATGTGCTCGACTCCACCCGGCACGGGCTCGAACGGCTCGCGCATCGCGGGCTTGCCGGTGAGCGCGAGCGCTCCCATGGTGCGGCCGTGGAACGCGTTGGTGAGAGCGATGATGCGCGTGCGCGGGCCGTGCGAGTTCAGCCGGGCGAGCTTGAAGGCCGCCTCGTTGGCCTCGGCGCCGGAGTTGCAGAAGTAGGCCCGCCCGCCCTGCCCCGCGCCGGTGAGGCGCGTCAGACGTTCGGCGAGCTCGAGCTGCGGCGGGGTCGAGAAGTAGTTCGAGACGTGCGCGAGCGTGGAGGCCTGACGCGTGACCGCCTCGACGAACACCGGATGCGCGTGGCCGAGCGAGTTGACCGCGATGCCCGCGAGGAAGTCGAGGTACTGGTTGCCGTCTCCGTCCCAGACGTAGGCGCCCTCGCCGCGCACGAGATAGCGCAGGGGCATGCCCATGGTGCGCATGATCGAGGTGTCGAAGCGGTCCTTCCAGGACGTCTCGGTCGTGGTCTCGGGTCCGGGCACGGGGTCCTCCGGTTCAGTGGCGGGTCGGGGATGCTGCAGGTCAGGGTGCCGGGGACGGCACGGGCTCGGCGCCACCGGTCGCTGTGCCGATCACCTCGGTGCCGACGCCGCCCTGGGTGAAGACCTCGAGCAGGATGGAGTGAGGCTCACGGCCGTCGATGATCGCGGCCTTGGGCACTCCCCCGTCGACCGCCTCGAGGCAGGCGGCCATCTTCGGGATCATGCCCGACTCGAGCGAGGGCAGCAGGGCACGGAGCTCCTCGCTCGCGATGACCGAGACGAGCGAGTCGCGGTTCGGCCAGTCACTGTAGAGGCCCGCGACGTCGGTGAGGATGACGAGCTTGGCTGCGCCGAGGGAGACGGCGAGCGCGGCGGCGGCGGCATCCGCGTTGACGTTGAGCACCTGGCCCGGTGCGTCGACGTCCGGCGCCACGGAGGAGACCACGGGGATGCGGCCGGCGTCGAGCTGCGCGATGACGCCCTCCGGGTTCACGGCGACGACGTCTCCCACGAGTCCGAGGTCGACGAGCTCGCCGTCGATCTCCACGCCGCGGCGCTTGCCCTCGAACAGTCCCGCGTCCTCGCCCGAGAGCGCGGCGGCCAGCGGTCCGTGCTCGTTGATGTGGCTCACGATGTCACGGCTGATCTGGCCGGTGAGCACCATGCGCACCACGTCCATCGCCTCGGGGCTCGTGACGCGGTAGCCGCCCCGGAACTCGCTCTCGATGCCGAGCCGGTCGAGCATCTTCGAGATCTGCGGACCTCCTCCGTGCACGACCACCGGGCGGATGCCGGCGTAGCGGAGGTACACGATATCCTCGGCGAAGGTGCGCTGGAGGTCGGGGTCGACCATCGCGTTGCCGCCGAACTTCACGACGATGATCTGGCCGTGGTAGCGCTTCAGCCAGCGCAGCGACTCGATCAGCGTGTCGGCCTTGACGTGAGCGAGCTCGGCCTCGGACTGCGAGGACTCGGACTGCGGGGATTCGATGCCCATCAGCTGGCGTACGCGCTGTTCTCGTGCACGTAGTCATGCGTGAGGTCGTTGGTCCAGATGGTCGCCGTGGCGTCGCCCGACTTCAGGTCGATCAGGATGTGCGTGGCTCGGGGCGTGAGGTCGACGAGCTCGCGGTCCTCACCCGGCTCACCGCGGCGGCAGACCATGACGCCGTTCATCGAGACGTCGATCTCGTACGGGTCGAACACCGCATCCGTCGTGCCGAGAGCCGCGAGCACGCGGCCCCAGTTGGGATCGTTGCCGAAGATGGCGGCCTTCAGGAGGTTGCTGCGCGAGACGGCACGGCCGACCACCACGGCCTCGTCCTCCGTGGCGGCGTGCACGACCTCGATCGCGATGTCGTGGCTCGAGCCCTCCGCATCGGCCTGGAGCTGCAGCGCGAGATCGCGGCAGAGGGCGGTGAGGGCCTCGGTGAACTCCGCCTCGTCGGCGGCGACACCGGAGGCGCCCGACGCCAGAAGGGCGACGGTGTCGTTGGTCGACATGCAGCCGTCGGAGTCGACCCGGTCGAACGTGACCCGGGTGGCGGCGCGGAGGGACCGGTCGAGGGTCTCGGCGTCGAGGTCGGTGTCGGTCGTGACGACCACGAGCATGGTGGCCAGGCCCGGCGCGAGCATGCCGGCACCCTTGGCCATGCCTCCGATCGACCAGCCGGCTGGTGAGGAGACCACGGCCTCCTTGGGCTTCGAATCGGTCGTCATGATGGCGAGCGCCGCATCCGCCCCGCCCTCGGCCGAGAGCTTGCCGGCGGCGACGGGCACGTTGTCGAGGATCTTGTCGCGGAAGACCTGGTCGCCCACGCCGATCAGGCCCGTCGAGCAGACGAGCACGTCGGAGGCCGACACCTCGAGGGCGGCCGCGACGGCCTCGGCCGTGGCGTGGGTGGTCTGGAAGCCGAAGGCACCGGTGAAGCAGTTGGCGCCGCCGGAGTTGAGCACGACGGCTTCGACGCGGCCATCGCGCACCACCTGCTCGGACCAGATGACCGGGTTGGCCTTGGCGCGGTTGGACGTGAAGACGGCGGCCGCCGCCGACTTCGGGCCGCGGTTGACGACGAGCGCGAGGTCGCGTGCGCCCGTGGACTTCAGGCCCGCGACCACGCCGGCCGCTTCGAATCCGGCGGGATGGGTGACACCACTCACGGGGCGACTCCGTTCACGGCGAGGCCGGTCTGCTCGGGGATGCCGAGCGCGATGTTGGCGGACTGGATGGCGGCTCCGGCCGTGCCCTTCACGAGGTTGTCGAGGGCGGTGACGGTGACCACGCGCTCGGCGGCCTCGTCGACGGCGATGCCGATGAGCGCCGTGTTGGCGCCCAGGGTGTCGGCCACCCGCGGGAACTGCCCCTCGGGCAGCAGGTGCACGAACGGCTCGTCGGAGTAGGCGAGCTCCCAGGCCGAGCGCACGTCGGCGGGGCTCACCCCGGGCTCGAGCCTGGCGGTGGAGGTCGCGATGATGCCGCGCGCCATCGGCACGAGCACGGGGGTGAACGAGACGGTCACCGTCTCGCCCGAAGCGCCGCTCAGGTTCTGCACGATCTCGGGCACGTGGCGATGCACGCCGCCGACCCCGTAGGCGTGGGCCGAGCCGAGCATCTCGCTCGCGAGGAGGTCGGTGCGGAGGGTCTTGCCGGCGCCCGAGGGGCCGACGGCGAGCACCGCCACGAGGTCGACAGGCTGGATGACACCCGCGCGGAGGCCGGGGGCGAGCCCCAGGCTCACCGCGGTCACGTTGCAGCCGGGCACCGCGATCCGCGAGACCCCCTCGAGGTTCGAGCGCTGCTTGCCGCCGTCGGCGAGAACGAGCTCGGGAAGGCCGTAGGGCCACGAGCCGTGGTACTCCGACTTGTAGAAGGTCTCCCAGGCCGAGGCGCTCGTGAGCCGGTGGTCGGCGCCGCAGTCGATCACGAGGCTCGCGTCGCCGAGCTCGGCCGCGAGCGCACCCGAGTGCCCGTGCGGCAGCGCGAGAAAGACCACGTCGTGGCCCTTCAGCGTCTCGACGTCGGTCTTCTGCAGCACGAGCGAGGCATAGGACCGCAGGTGCGGCTGCACGTCGATCAGTCGCTGACCGGCGTTCTTGTTCGCGGTGACCGTGCGCACCTCGAACTCCGGGTGCGCGGCGAGCAGCCGCAGCACCTCGCCACCGGCGTATCCGCTCGCTCCCGCGATCGCGACTGTGTAGACCATGGATCCAATCTAGTGCGTGTGCAGCGGGCTACTCCCGGATGGCGGCGTCGTGGAGCTCGCCCGCGCGAGCAGCGCCAGCGAGCTTGGCGTCGCTCGCCTCGGCCGCGGTGAGAGTGCGGTCGGGCGCCCGGAACCGCAGCGCGAATGTGAGCGACTTCGAGGCCTCCGGAAGCCCTCCTCCGCGGTAGTCGTCGACCAGGCGGATGCTCTCGAGGAGCTCTCCCGCGCCGTCGGTGACCGCGCGCTGCACGTCTCCGGCCGGCACATCGGCCGCGACGACGAGCGAGAGGTCCTGGGTGGCGGCAGGGAAGCCGCTGATGGGGGCCACGTCGATCGTCGTGCCCGCCGCGGCGATCAGGGCGTCGAGGTCGAGCTCGGCGACGGCCACGACCCGCGGCAGATCGAGCTCGGCGGCGAGGGCAGGCAGCAGTTCACCTGCGAAGCCGACAGCGCGCTCGCCCTCGGCGGTCTCGATGAAGAGCTCGGCGGTGCGACCCGGGTGCATCGACTGGTGCCTGCCCTGCGCGATCCGGAGTTCGACCGCGAGCGCGGACTCGAGCAGCGCGACGACGTCGAGCACGTCGGCGACGCCCGCGGGCACCGCGGGCTGCCCGGGCTGCTTGTCGACGGCGTTGCCGAGCACGAGCACACCCACGTGGCGCGGCTGGGGAGGGATGCCGCCGTGCAGCTCGCCGAGCTCCTCGGCGCTTGGGAGACGGGCGCCGAGCGGCAGGTCGGCCTGGCCGTAGCTGCGGCCCGCCTCGGGCGAGAACACGAGCCCGAGCTCGAACAGCGCGAGGTCGGTGAGCCCGCGCGAGAGGTTGCGGCGTGCGATCTCGATGAGGCCGGGGATGAGGGAGGTGCGCAGGAGCGCCGCCTCCGAGTCGAGCGGGTTGGCCACGCGGATGGCGGGCACCTCGCTGGCGTCGGCACTGCCGAAGGCCGCGTTCATGGCGGAGCCGATGAAGGGGTACGCGAGCACCTCGGTGAGACCGCCCGCGGCCAGCACATCGGCCACGCGGCGACGGGTCACCTGCGAGACCGAGAGGCCGCGCCCAGGAGGGGCGACCGGCAGGATGCTCGGGATGCGGTCGTAGCCCACGATGCGGGCCACCTCCTCGGCGAGCGAGGCCTTATCGGTGAGGTCGGGACGCCACGATGGCGGCACCACGACGAGCCCGGCCGCGGTCTCCTCGACCGTGGCTCCGATCTCGGCGAGCGACCCGGAGATCTCGTCGTCGGTGAAGTCGACCCCCACGAGCCCGGAGACGTACCCGAACGGCACCGTCACCGCCCCCGGCTCGGCGTGCTCGTGGTGCAGCGATCCGAGACCGTCGGCCCGGCCGCCGGCGAGCGACTCGAGCAGCTCCACCGCGCGGGCGGCTGCGGCCTCGGCCACCTTGGGGTCGACACCGCGCTCGAACCGGCGCGAGGCCTCGCTCGGCAGCTTGTGCCGGCGGGCGGTGCGGGCGATCGACACGGGGTCGAAGTTCGCGGCCTCGATCAGCACGTTCGTGGTGCCGTCGCCGATCTCGGTGGCCGCTCCGCCCATCACGCCGGCGAGGCCGATGGCGCCGCTGCCGTCGGCGATCACGAGGTCTTCGGGGTCGAGCTTCCTGGTCTGGCCGTCGAGTGTCTCGAGGGTCTCCCCCTCGTTCGCCCGGCGCACGGTGATGCCGCCGGTGAGCGCATCCAGGTCGTAGCCGTGCAGGGGCTGACCGAACTCGAGCATCACGTAGTTGGTGATGTCGACCACGAGCGAGATCGAGCGGATGCCGGCGAGCTTGAGCCGGGAGACCAGCCACGCGGGCGACGGGCGGGTCGGATCCACCTCGCGCACCACGCGCGTGACGAACACCGTGGCGCCGACACGGCCCCGGATGGGCGCCTCGTCGTGGATGGCCACGGGGAATCCGGTGCCGGTCGCGGTGATGACACGGTCGACGGGGTCGCGGAAGGCCGCACCGGTGGAGTGCGAGTACTCGCGGGCGATGCCGCGGATGGAGAATGCGTAGCCGCGATCCGGCGTGACGTTGACCTCGACGGCCGCGTCGTCGAGACCGAGCAGCGCGATGGCGTCCGTGCCCACCTCGGGGTCGAGGCCGAGGGTCGCCAGGCGCAGGATGCCGTCGTGGTCTTCGCCGAGGCCGAGCTCGCGCGCCGAGGCGATCATGCCGTCGGAGACGTGGCCGTAGGTCTTCCGCGGAGCGATGTGGAAGTCGCCCGGCAGCACCGCGCCCGGGAGCGTGACCACGACCTTGTCGCCCTCGAAGAAGTTGCCGGCGCCGCAGACGATACCGTGCACGGCCGGTCCGCCATCCGCCGCCGTCTCGCCCTCGGGCGCCACGCGCACCTGGCACCAGCGGATGACCTTGCCGTTCTTCTGGGGCTCCTCGACGAACTCGAGCACCTGCCCCACGACGATGGGGCCGGTGAGCTCGAAGCCGTGCGAGCCCTCCTCCTCGAGGCCGACCTTCACGAGGGCGGCGTGGATCGCGTCGATCGACGCGTCGGCGGGCAGGTCGACGTACTCGGCGAGCCAGGAGATCGGTACTCGCATGTCAGACCACCATTCCGAATTGCTGGGAGAAGCGCACGTCGCCCTCGACCATGTCGCGCATGTCGTTGAGATCGTTGCGGAACTGCAGGGTGCGCTCGATGCCCATGCCGAACGCGAAGCCCGAGTACTCGTCGGGATCGATGCCCGCCGAGCGGAGCACGTTGGGGTTGACCATGCCGCAGCCGCCCCACTCCACCCAGCGCGCGCCGCCCTTGGCGTTCGGCTGCCAGACGTCCATCTCGGCGCTGGGCTCGGTGAACGGGAAGTAGTTCGGGCGCAGGCGGATCTTGGCGCCCTCGCCGAACATCTGCGTGGCGAAGTGCTCGAGCGTGCCGCGCAGGTGCGCCATGGTGAGGCCCTTGTCGATGGCGATGCCCTCGACCTGGCTGAACACGGGGGTGTGCGTGGCGTCGAGCTCGTCGGTGCGGTAGACGCGGCCGGGGGCGATGACGTAGACCGGGAGGTCGCGTTCGAGCAGGCTCCGCACCTGCACGGGGCTCGTGTGCGTGCGCAGCACGAGGTGGGCCTCAGGCGGGTCGATGAAGAAGGTGTCCTGCATGGCGCGCGCGGGGTGGTCGGCGTCGAAGTTGAGGGCGTCGAAGTTGAACCACTCGCTCTCGACCTCGGGGCCCTCGGCCACTTCCCAGCCCATGCCCACGAAGATGTCGGCGATCCGGTCCTGCAGCAGGGAGAGCGGATGGCGGGCGCCGATGCGGCGCCGGCTCGCGACGGCCGTCACGTCGAGCGTCTCGCGCTCGAGCCGAGCGGTTTCCTCGAGCGCGACGACCTCGGTCTCACGCGCCGCGATCGCCTGGTTGACCCGGGCACGGGCCTGGCCCACGAGCTTGCCCGCTGCGGCCTTCTGGTCGCCGGGCAGCGCCTTGATCTGCGCGTTGAACTGCGCGAGCGCCGAAGCCTCTCCGGCGTGCTCGGAGCGCACGGCGCGCAGGGAGGCGGAATCGGTGGCGGTCGCGAGGGCGGAGAGCGCCGCGTCGACCGCGTCGTTCACCGCCTGCTCGGTGATGGCGATGGGTTCAGACACGAGTCACAAGTTTACGCGGCCTGACGCCGATCCGTCGCCGCGTTCACGGGATCGCTCGTCACTACTGCCCGCCTCGGTCCAGTGCAGCGAAGAGCACGTCGACCAGGACCCAGGTCAAGCCCCCGACCAGGGATTCAGTCATGACGAAGATCACCACCACACCTAGCGCCAGTCCTGGGTTGTACTCCGGGTAGGTGGACTGTGGAAAAGGCACAGGCGTCGTTGCCGCCGACACCGAGGCCGAGATCAGAGCGGCAAGGATAAGAGACGGCATAGCCGAGATCACGCCGGCGACCAGGGTTGCGATCTTGGGCGCTCTCCGTCCGTGCCGACGAAAAGAGATCACACTGACGACGAAGCCGATCGCACCGACGATAGCGCCGCCTGCGATCCACCAGGTCAACGGCATGAACGACTCGACCACCCTGTTGGAGGAAGTGGCCAGAGCGGAGAGAGCGACCATCGCAATCAAACCGAGGGCGATCACCACGATGGCCACGCCGAAGCCGGTGATCATCAGCGGCGCACTGATCGCTCCGCTCGCAAATGCAGCACGGTGGGTTCGCCAGACAGAGACCCGGCCGTGCTCATGGTCTCGACGTTCCGACATGACTACATGAGCATACCTCATGCTGCCCATTGCGGATCGTGAGATTGTCCATCGTGGTGCGAATGAGCTCGACGGTTCCAGTCGAGACTACGAGAAGCGCTGCGCGTTCGGGCAGCGCACCGGCTCACTCGGTCGTGGCGTCGGCGGGATCGAGGGGGCCGGCGATGGTCTTCTTCGCGGCGGCACCGCGCTTGCGGGCACTGCGGGCCGCGATCCGGCGCGTGACCCACGAGAACGTGAGGTTGACCGTGAGGTAGATCACGAGCGTGATGACGAAGAGGGTGAACAGGAACCGGTTGCCGTAGTAGGCCGAGAGGTTGTTCATCGTCACGCGGATGAGCTCGTTGTAGCCCACGATGAAGCCGAGGCTCGTGTCTTTCAGGAGCACGACGAGCTGCGCCAGGATGATCGGCAGCATCTGCCGGAAGGCCTGCGGGAACTCGATCAGCATCTTGGTCTGCAGCCGGGTGAGGCCGAGGCTCAGCCCCGCCTCTTTCTGGCCGCGCGGAAGGGAGGCGATGCCTGCGCGGAGGGCCTCTCCGATGATGGCGCCGTTGTAGAGTCCGAGCCCGAGCACCACGGCCCAGAACGCCCCCGTGGAGGCCACGAGCAGGATGAAGAACATCATGAGCAGCACGGGCATGCCGCGCACGAACTCGAGCACGATCGTGACCGGCACGCGCACCACGGCCTTCGGCGAGGTGCGCAGGAGCGCGAACAGCACGCCCACCACGATCGCGATGACGGCCGCGATGGCGGCGGCCTGCAGGGTGGCCAGGAGGCCCCGGCCGACGAAGGTCCAGAACTCCGGGTCGGTGACCAGCCGCTCCCAGCGGCTCCAGTCGAAGAAGCCGGGCAGGGTGATGCCGCCGGAGTCGCGCGGCTGGGCGAGGGTGTAGACCACCCAGGCAGCGCCCGCCGCGAGCACGAGGATGACGATCACCGAGGCGATGCGGGAGCGGCGTCGGGCCAGGGGGCCGGGGGCGTCGAACAGGACGGAGGGAGCGCTCATCGCTGCACCACGAACTTCTTCTCGAGCCGGCCGGCGAGGATGCCGAGCGGGATGGTGATGAGGAGGTAGAAGGTGGCGACGGCCAGGAGGACCGCGACCACCGCGTTGCCGTTCGCGTTGGCGAGGGTGCGGCCGACGCCGAAGAGCTCGGCCACGAAGAAGGCGCCGGCCACCGAGGTGTTCTTGGTGAGCGCGATCAGGACGTTGATGAGCGGCGGGATGACCATCCGGATGGCCTGCGGGAAGATGATGATCCCCACCGTCTGGCCGAAGCCGAGCCCGAGGCTGCGAGCGGCCTCGGCCTGTCCGATGGGCACGCCGTTCACGCCCGAGCGGATCGCCTCGGCCACGAACGGCGACGTGTAGGCGGTGAGGCCGATGATGGCGCACCAGAAGTAGGGAAGCTCCGAACCGAGGTAGGGCAGGATGATGGCGCAGAAGAACAGCACGAGGGTCAGCGGAGTGTTGCGCAGCAGCTCGGTGTAGACGGCGGCGAATCCCGACAGCGACGGGATCGGCGAGATCCGCATCACCGCCACGATCGTTCCGACCACGAGAGCGGCGAGCCCCGAGATCACGAGCAGCGACAGCGTCTGCGCGAAGCCCTCGAGGTACAGGGGCAGGTTGTCGATGACGACGTTCACCCGCGCTCCTTCCTGTTGTTCTCATGCGAGGTGAGGGGTGCCCGGAGGCACCCCTCACCGGCAGGGCGGGTGACTAGTAGCGATCCACCGCGGGCGGGTCGACGAAGGGCAGCACGGCGCCGGCCGTCTCGTCCCAGGCCGCTTCGTACGAGCCGTCCTCGTAGGACTCCTCGAGCACGTCGTTGATCCAGTCGCGGAACTCCGTGTCTTCCAGCGCGAGTCCGATGCCGTAGGGCTCCTGGGTGAAGGGCTCGCCCACCACCTTGAACTCGCCCTCGTTCTGGGCCGCGAGGCCCGCGAGGATGACGTTGTCGGTCGAGACCGCGACCACGGAGCCCGTGCGCAGCGGCTCCAGGCAGTTCGTGTAGGTGTCGGTCAGCACGACCTCGGCGCCGAGCTCCTCGAGGTTCGCGGCAGGAGTCGAACCCGTGACCGAGCAGACCGGCTGGCCCACGAGGTCGTCCTCGCTCTTGATGTCGTCGTTGTCGGCCAGGGTCAGGATGGACTGGCCCGCCTCGTAGTACGGACCCGCGAAGGAGATGACCTCTTTGCGCTTGTCGTTGATCGTGTAGGTCGCCACGACGATGTCGACCTCGCCGTTCTGGATGAAGGGCTCGCGGTTGGCCGAGACCGTCTCGACCCAGTTGATGCCGTCTTCGGCGATGCCGAGCTTGGCGGCGATGATCTTACCGATCTCCACGTCGAAGCCCTCGGGCGTGCCGCTCGGGCCGACGAGACCGAACAGGGGCTGGTCGAACTTGGTGCCGATCGTGATCTCGCCCGCGCTCGCCAGGGTCTCCATCGTGGAGCCGGCGGCGAAGGTGGGGGCTGCCTCGGGCGTGACTTCGGCCTCGCCGGCGTCACCTCCGGCGCATCCGGTCAGGACCACTGCTGTGGCCGCGGCGAGTGCGAAGAACGATAGCTTCTTGTGCCTCATTGGTCGTACCTCTCGTGTGTGCTGTTTCCCGCGCATCTGCTGTGGCGGGTCTGTTCCCGCCTAGTGGGCGAGGATCTTGGAGAGGAAGTCCTTCGCTCTCGGTGACTGGGGGTTGTTGAAGAAGGCCTCGGGTGCCGCCTCTTCTTCGATGCGGCCGTCGGCCATGAAGATCACGCGGTCCGCGGCCTTCCGGGCGAAGCCCATCTCGTGCGTGACGACGATCATGGTCATGCCGTCTTTGGCGAGACCGACCATGACGTCGAGCACCTCGTTGATCATCTCGGGGTCGAGCGCACTCGTGGGCTCGTCGAGCAGGATGAGCTTGGGCTCCATCGCGAGCGAGCGGGCGATGGCCACGCGCTGCTGCTGACCGCCGGAGAGCTGTGCGGGCATCTTCTTCGCCTGGTTCGCGACCCCCACCCGCTCGAGCAGCTCCATGGCGCGCTTCTCGGCGTCTTTTCGGCTGAGGCCGCGCACCTTGATGGGGGCGAGCGTCACGTTCTCCAGCACCGTCTTGTGCGCGAAGAGGTTGAACGACTGGAACACCATGCCGACGTCGGACCGGAGCTTCGCGAGCTCCCGGCCCTCGCTCGGCAGCACATGACCGTCGATAGAGATGATGCCGGAGTCGATGGTCTCGAGCCGGTTGATGGCACGGCAGAGCGTGGACTTGCCCGACCCGCTCGGGCCGATCACCACGACGACCTCGCCGCGGGCGACGGTGGTGGTGATGTCGCGAAGCACATGGAGCTCGCCGAAGTGCTTGTCGACATGGTCGATCACCACGAGCGGTGCTCCCGCACCCTCTGTGCCTCGAACGGGGGCGGTGGATGCGTTCATGGCACTCACCCAACCACACCCGTACGGGGGGCGGCAATCTCTCATGCGAATCCGTGACGGAACCGAAACGCACGCGAAACACTCAGGAGCGGTGGGCGAACGCGCTCTCGTAGAGGCAGACGGAGGCCGCAGTGGCGAGATTGAGCGACTCCGCCTGGCCGTAGATCGGCAGCGAGACGGCGCGGTCGACGAGCGCGAGATGCTCGTCTTCGAGGCCCCGCGCCTCATTGCCGAAGACCCAGGCCGTGGGTGCGCCGAGCACACCCGCGGTGCGCACGTCGAGCAGGTCGTCGCCCTTGATGTCGGCGGCGAGCACCTGCAGGCCGGCCTCGCGGGCGCGCTCGACGATGTCGCCGAGGGCCGCCTCGCGAGCCACCGGGAGGTGGAAGAGCGAGCCCGTGGTGGAGCGGACCACCTTGGGGTTGTAGAGATCGACCGAGCGGCCGGTGAGGATGACGGCGTCGGCGCCCGCAGCATCCGCCGCCCGGATGATGGTGCCGGCGTTGCCGGGATCGCGCACCTCCTCGAGCACCGCGATGAGTCGCGGCGAGGCGGCGAAGATGTCCTTGACCGCGGTGGGGAACTGACGGCAGACCGCCACGAAGCCCTGCGGCGTGACCGTGTCGGCCATGGTGTCGAGCACCTGCTCGGTCACGAACTCCACCTCGAGGCCGGCGTCGGCGGCGGGGCGCGCGATGTCGCCGTACCGCTCGAGGGCGGTGGGGGTGGCGTAGAGCTCGACGAGCAGCTCGGCCCCGTAGGCCAGCGCTTCGCTGACTGCCTGCGGGCCCTCCAACAGGAAGAGCCCGGTCTCGGACCGGGCTCCCCTCTTGGCGAGTTTCGCCACGGCCCTGACACGAGGTGATCTCGGATTGTCCAGCATGTGGCGCTCTCTGTGTTCTGTTGTCGGCTGCGGAGGCTCGCTACGCGGCGGTCTTCGGTGCCGAGGTGTCGGCGGGAAGAGCGGCCTTGGCGCTCGCGACGATCGCCGCGAAGGTGGCGGGCTCGTTGACGGCCAGCTCGGCGAGCATGCGACGGTCGACCTGGATGCCGGCCAGGGCGAGACCCTGGATGAAGCGGTTGTAGGTCAGGCCGTTCGCACGCGAGGCGGCGTTGATGCGCTGGATCCACAGACGGCGGAAGTCGCCCTTGCGCGCACGGCGGTCACGGTAGGAGTAGACGAACGAGTGGGTGACCTGCTCCTTCGCCTTGCGGTAGAGGCGCGACCGCTGACCGCGGTAGCCCGCGGCGCGCTCGAGGATGACCCGACGCTTCTTGTGGGCGTTGACGGCCCTCTTCACTCTTGCCATTGTTCTTTTCCTTCGTGTCTCTGGTCGGCAGCAGTCGGTGGACTACAGGCCGAGAAGCTTCTTGGCGACCTTGGTGTCGGCCTTGGACAGCGTCTGGTCCTTGTTCAGGCGAGCCTTGCGCCCCGGGGCCTTGACCTCCAGGTTGTGGCGCATGCCGGCCTGCTGCTTCATCAGCTTGCCGGTACCGGTGACCTTGAATCGCTTCTTGGCACCGGAGTGCGTCTTCATCTTGGGCATGGGGTTCTCCTCGTGTTGTTCGGGCTTGTCGCGGCCGGGACGGCCGGAGTGGGTGCTACTCGGCCGCGGCAGCCGGTGAAGCCGGTGCCGGGTCGGAGTTCTGGGGGGCTTCGGCGGCGGGCGCATCGGCGGCGGGCGCATCGCCTTCGCGGGCATGTGCCTTGGACGCATCGCGCTTGGCGTTCTGCTCGGCCTTGGCCTCTGACTTGTTCTTGAGCGGACCGATCACCATGACCATGTTGCGGCCATCGATGGTGGGGGTGGACTCGACGGTGCCGAACTCGGCCACGTCCTCCGCGAAGCGCTGGAGCAGACGGACGCCCTGATCGGGGCGCGACTGCTCGCGGCCGCGGAAGAGGATCATCGCCTTGACCTTGTCGCCGGCCTTCAGGAAGCCCTCGGCGCGCTTGCGCTTGGTCTCGTAGTCGTGCACGTCGATCTTCAGGCGGAAACGGACCTCTTTGAGGATCGTGTTGGCCTGGTTGCGGCGGGCCTCCTTGGCCTTCTGCGCGGCTTCGTACTTGAACTTTCCGTAGTCCATGATCTTCGCGACCGGGGGCTTGGAGTTGGGTGCGACCTCGACCAGGTCGAGGTCAGCCTCCTGGGCAAGCCGAAGGGCGACGTCGATGCTGACGACGCCGACCTGCTCGCCGCCGGGGCCCACGAGGCGGACCTCGGGGACTCGAATACGGTCGTTGGTACGGGGATCGCTGATGCGTTGCTCCTTAGTTTCGTGTGTGGTCACGAAAGCAAAGGACATCCCTCGATGTGCGCACGCTGATGTGCATCACACCACACCCTGTCTCTGCGCTGATCCCGTGGGCCGTAGCCCAGGCATCAACTCAGGGAGTGCAATGACCCGGTAACCTGTTGAGGCGGTTATGCGCGGGTGGGAGATTCTCCACTTTCGTACTGAGACCAATGGCCTCAGAGCCGCAGAGAGTCTATCAGAGACTCGGCCCTAATAGCGAAGGACTTCTCTCGATGAGTGAAACCAGTCTGCCCGACGACTCGTCGTCCGCCATCCGCGACATCGCGGAGGTGCCCGCGATCGAGATCGTGACCACCGCGGCCGTGCACCTCATGAGCGCGGCGGCCGTGAAGTGCGGGCTCTCGGACGACCCCGACGTCGAGACCGACCTCGACGAGGCGCGCAAGCTCATCACGGCGCTGGCCGGGCTCGTGACGGCGTCGGCGCCGTTCCTCGGCGACCAGCACGCGAGGAGCCTCCGCGACGGGCTCCGCTCGCTCCAGCTCGCGTTCCGCGAGGCATCCGTCATCCAGGATGCGGTGGGCGAGGGCCCCGGCGAGAAGTACACCGGCCCCGTCAGCTGAGTGCGGTGATCCGCACGCCGAGCGAGTCGACCCGCTCGGCGATGACGGTGCTCTCCGCCCAGCGGTGCTGCAGGCGGCCGATCAGGGCGTCGAGGGCGGGCTGATCGAGCCCGGGCACGAGGGCGAGCACCGCGACGACCTCGGGGCCGCGGAGGCGCGCCTCCGGGTCTCCCCCGACCACCCGGATGCCGGCGACGGCCGGCTCGTCGCGGGTGGCGAACTCGAAGGCGTCGACGACATCCGGATCCTGAGGAGCAGGCAGCCAGGGCTCGCCCTGGGCGAGCGCCCAGACGGCCGGACGGCGGACGACGAACTCGGTGGGCGAGCCGGGGTCGAGCACGACGAGCTCGGTGCCCTCCGCCGCCGCCGCCAGGGCGGCCCTGCGTGCATCGACGGGGATGGGCCGGGCCTTCGGGTTCCAGGCCGCGAGCGCGGTGACCGAGGTGAAGGCGGGGAGAACCGTGCGACCGCCGGGGCCGCTGACCGTGACGAGCGAGAGCTCCTGGGTCTTGTCGACCCGGAGGCCCGCATCCGTCACGCCTTCGTCGCCGGCGTGGGCGACCAGGGGTACGAGCAGCCGGATGCCGCGGAGCGCGTCGACGACGGCCTCCGGACCTGACCGGCCGTCGCGGAAGGCGGTCAGGGCGTCGAGGATCACCTGAGGAGCGCTGCCGTCATCGGCCTCATGGCCGTGGGGCTCGAAGTGGCGGCCCTTCCAGGGCTGGCCGGCGGAGTCGGCGCCGGAATGGCTGTCTGCCTCGCCGTGGCCGTCGTCAGTCAGATGCCACGTCCAGCGCCTCGGCGAGGGTGAACGCGCCCGAGTAGAGCGCGCGGCCCACGATCGCACCCTCGAGACCGAGCGGCACGAGCTCCCGGAGCTCGGCGAGGTCGTCGAGGCTCGAGATGCCGCCGGAGGCGATGACGGGGCGTGAGGTGCGCTCCATGACCTGGCGGAGCAGGTCGACGTTCGGGCCTTTGAGCGTGCCGTCCTTCGTGACGTCGGTCACGACGTAGCGCGCACAGCCGGCTTCCTCGAGGCGATCCATGACGGCCCAGAGGTCGCCGGCGTCTTGCGTCCAGCCCCGGGCGGCGAGCGTGGTGCCGCGCACGTCGAGGCCCACGGCCACGGCCTCGCCGTACTGCGCAATGACGTTGGCGGCCCACTCGGGGTTCTCCAGCGCCGCGGTGCCGAGGTTGATGCGCTTGGCACCGGACTCGAGCGCCGTCTCGAGGCTCTCGTCGTCGCGGATGCCCCCGGAGACCTCGACGTTGACACCCTTGGCCTGACGGATGACCTTCTTGATCACGCCGAGGTTGCTGCCACGACCGAAGGCGGCATCGAGGTCGACGAGGTGGATCCACTCGGCACCCTGCGAGATCCAATCCGCTGCGGCGTCGACGGGGTCGCCGTGATGCGTCTCGGTGCCGGCTTTGCCCTGGGTCAGGCGCACGGCCTTGCCTGAGGCGACGTCGACCGCGGGGAGCAGCACCAGCTTCGGCGCCTTGTTGAACTCGCTCATCACTCTTCTCTCGTTCCGGCCCCGCACGACTCGGCTGGCTGCGTGCGACTGCCCCCCGCGATAGTAGCGACTCGCGCTGGCCACGTCGAAACGGATCTCAGCGGAGCGTGCCGATCCAGTTCGCGAGCAGGCGGATGCCGGCCTCGCCGGACTTCTCGGGGTGGAACTGTGTGGCCGAGAGGGGCCCGTTCTCCACGGCGGCGACGAACCGGGATCCGTGCTCGGACCAGGTGACCATCGGCGGCCGGTGCGTGACATCCGGAGTGAGGTGCCAGTCCTGCGCGGCGTAGGAGTGCACGAAGTAGAAGCGTTCGTCGCGGATGCCGTCGAACAGCACCGAGTCCGTGGGCGCGTCGACCGTGTTCCACCCCATGTGCGGCACCACGTCGGCCTCGAGCGGGCGCACCGTGCCCGGCCACTCGCCGAGACCCTCGGTGTCGATGCCGCGCTCGATGCCGTCAGCGAACATGACCTGCATGCCCACGCAGATCCCGAGCACCGGACGGCCACCGGCGAGCCGCCTGTCGATGACCTCGCCGCCGCGCACGGCCGCGAGCTGTTCCATGACCGCGCTGAAGGCGCCGACGCCGGGCACGACGAGACCGTCGGCCTCGAGGGCGGCGGCACGGTCGCCCGTGACGGTCACATCGGCGCCGGCGCGCTCGAGGGCCTTGGCCGCGGAGTGGATGTTGCCGCTGCCGTAGTCGAGCAGCACGACGTTCGGGCGCGCGGTCACAGAGCCCCCTTGGTGGAAGGGATGCCCGACACGAGCGGGTCGAGCGCCTTGGCCTGGCGGAACGCGCGGGCGAAGGCCTTGAACTCGGCTTCTGCGATGTGGTGCGGATCGCGGCCGTTCAGCACCGTGACGTGAACGGTGAGGCCGGCGTTGAACGTGATGGCCTCGAACACGTGGCGCACCATCGATCCCGTGAAGTGACCGCCGATGAGGTGGAACTCGAAGCCCGCGGGCTCCCCCGTGTGCACGAGGTAGGGGCGGCCCGAGATGTCGACGACGGCCTGCACGAGGGCCTCGTCGAGGGGCACGAGCGCATCGCCGAAGCGGGAGATGCCCGACTTGTCGCCGAGCGCCTGCCGGATGGCCTGACCGAGCAGGATCCCCGTGTCCTCCACCGTGTGGTGCACGTCGATCTCGATGTCGCCCTTCGCCCGCACGGTGAGGTCGGTGAGCGAGTGCTTCGCGAACGCGGTCAGCAGGTGGTCGTAGAACGGCACCGAGGTCTGGATGTCGGAGACGCCCGTGCCGTCGAGGTCGAGCGAGAGCTCGATCGACGACTCGCTGGTCTCGCGCTGCAGGCGGGCGTTGCGGGGTGCGGTCATGGTGACAATCCTACCGAGGGGTCAACTCGCGCATGGCGTCGAGGAACGCCGTGGTCTCGGCCGCCGTGCCCGCGCTCACCCGCAGGTGACCGGGGATGCTGAGGTTGCGGATGATGATGCCGCGCTCGAGCAGCTGCTGCCAGAGACCCTCGGGATCGGAGACTCCACCGAACAGGACGAAGTTCGCCGCACTCGGCCACGGGTAGTAGCCGAGCTCGGCCAGCCCCCGCTCGATGCGGTCGCGCTGGAATTTGATGTCGTCGACCATCGCCAGCATCTCGGGCGCGTGTGCGAGGGCTGCGACCGCTGCAGCCTGGGTGAGGGCCGAGAGGTGGTAGGGCAGCCGCACGAGCCTCAACGCGTCGGTGACCGCCGGATCGGCGGCGAGGTAGCCGAGCCGGGCCCCCGCGAAGGCGAACGCCTTGCTCATGGTGCGCGAGACGATCAGGCGCGGACGGCCCTCGAGCAGGCTCAGCGCGGTGGGCTCGCCCTCGGCCGTGAACTCCGCATAGGCCTCGTCGACCACGACGACGCCGTCGAACGCGTCGTAGACCGCGTTGATGGTGTCGAGCCCGAGAGCCGTGCCGGTGGGGTTGTTGGGTGAGCAGAGGAAGACGATGTCGGGCTCAGAGCGTCGCACCCAGTCGACCGCGGTCTCGGGGGAGATGAGGTAGTCGGCATCGCGCTCCCCCGCGATCCAGCGCGTTCCCGTGGCGTGGGCGATGATCGAGTGCATCGAGTAGGTGGGAGGGAAGCCGAGCACGGAGCGGCCCGGCCCCCCGAAGGCCATGAGGATCTGCTGGAGGATCTCGTTCGACCCGTTGGCGGCCCAGATGCCCTCGGGGCCGAGTTCCAGTCCGGGCTCGGTGCTCACGAGGTAGCCGGCCAGCGATTCGCGAAGGGCCGTGAACTCGCGATCCGGGTAGCGGTTCACGGTGAGCAGTTCCCTCGCGACCGACTCGATGATGTCGCGCGCCACGTCTTCGGGGATGGGGTGCGTGTTCTCGTTGACGTTGAGCTCGACCGGCAGGTGCAGATGCGGAGCGCCGTAGGGCTCGAGGCCCCGGAGGTCGTCTCGGATGGGGAGGTCGGAGAGGGAGGTCACTCGAAGAATTCTACGAGGTCGTCCGGGGTGCCCGCCGGGGCCAGAGCACCGAACGCAACCGGATCGGTGGCTCGGCCACCGAACTACTCCGCGAGGTCTGCACTACTTCGCGAGGTCTGCCGGCACGGCGATGCGCTGGCCGGGCTGCACTGCGGACTCACTCAGCTGGTTGAGGCTCATGATCTCGGCGATGACGTCGCGCGGATCGGCTTCGGGAGCGAGCGTCTCGGCGATGACCCACAGGCTCTGGCCGGCCTTCACCGTCAGGTAGTCGAACTCGGCACCCGCGTTGCTGCCGGTCGCCACGGCAGAACCCCCGCTGAACATCGCGAAGAACCCGAGCACGAGGATGATTGGCAGCGCCACCACGGCGGCGAGCACGGCACGGCCACGGGCGGTGATGCGCAGCCGCACAGTCGGCGTGGCGGAGGTGGGCGCGCCAGATGCGGCGACGGATGCGGTGCGGGTGGTGCGGAGAGGTGCTGCGTAGCTCATGATTCCTCCTGAAGGGTTCGTACCGGCGCTCGGCCGGGAGCACCGATACGAAGTCTTGTTCCGAATGTATATTCGAATTAGTGGTTCGTCAAGCGGTCTCACCTCGAAGAGTCGGCGACACACTCGAACATATGTGTGTTTTCGAGCACTTCTCGGATACAGTTTCGATCGACAGGTGAACTCAACCAGCAGCCACCGACACTGGGTCAGCGATGGCCCAGGACGGGGCGATGGAGCGCATCGAGATGAGCGCATCAAGACGGAGCGCAGAAAGCAGGAGACGTGGCGAACGACACCGGGCGCACCAGGCGACGCAAGAGCCTCAGCGACAAGCAGCTGGCGATCCTCGACGTGATCCAGCGCTCCGTGTTGTCACGCGGCTACCCGCCGAGCATGCGCGAGATCGGCGACGCCGTCGGTCTGGCCTCCCTGTCGAGCGTCACACACCAGCTCAACCAGCTCGAGCTCTCCGGCTACCTCCGCCGCGATCCGAACCGCCCTCGCGCCATGGAGGTGCTGATCGACGTGCCGAGCCTCGAGGATGCACCCTCGCCGGACGCCGACTCCGCGCCCCCCGTCGGAGACGCCACGCTCGTGCCGCTCGTCGGCCGCATCGCCGCCGGAATCCCGATCACCGCCGAGCAGCAGGTCGACGAGGTGTTCCCGCTCCCCCGCCAGCTCGTCGGCAACGGCGACCTCTTCATGCTCAAGGTCGTGGGCGAGTCGATGATCGACGCGGCCATCTGCGACGGCGACTGGGTCGTCATCCGTCAGCAGAACACCGCCGAGAACGGCGACATCGTGGCCGCCATGCTCGACGAGGAGGCCACAGTGAAGGTGTTCCGCCAGCGCGACGGCCACACCTGGCTCCTCCCCCGCAACTCCAACTTTGAACCCATCCTGGGCGACTTCGCCACGGTGCTCGGCAAGGTCGTCGCGGTGCTGCGAGCTGTTTAGCTGCATGTGAAGTCCCGGTCGCTCTCGCGGCCGGGACTTCACCTTGGGGCAACCGGGTGCGGCCCGTCACCGTTTTCACTGAGGGGTCAGCGGGGGACGGCGAACTCCGTAAGGCGTTCCTCGAACTCCGGGTTCACGAGCGCGCGCACATGGGTGCCCGACTCCTCGTACTCGGTGCTGAGCACGGTGTTCTTCTCGTGCAGGAGCGTCACCAGGTCACCGCGCTCGTAGGGGACGAGAAGGTCGACCTCCACGCTCGGCCGCGGCAGGATCTCGTCGATCGCCGCGAGCAGCTCGGCGATGCCCTCGCCTGTGCGGGCCGACACGAAGATCGCGTTCGGCTCGAGGCCCCTGAGCACGAGCCGGTCGTCCTCCGGCACCAGGTCGCTCTTGTTGAACACCACGATCTCAGGGATGCCGCGGGCACCCGCCTCGCCCATCACGTCGCGGACGGTCGTGATCTGGCTGGCCGGATCCGGGTGGGATCCGTCGACCACGTGCACCACGACATCCGAGTCGGCCACCTCTTCGAGGGTCGACCGGAAGGCCTCCACGAGCTGGTGCGGCAGAGCACGGACGAACCCGACGGTGTCGGCGATCGTGTAGGGCCGGCCGTCGGCCGTGACGTTCTTGCGCACGGTGGCGTCGAGGGTCGCGAACAGGGAGTTCTCGACGAGCACGCCGGCGCTCGTGATGCGGTTCAGCAGCGACGACTTTCCCGCGTTGGTGTACCCGGCGATCGCCACACTCGGCACGGCGTTGCGCTTGCGGCTGGCCCGCTTGGCGTCACGCGCCGGCTTCATCTCCTTGATCTGCTTGCGCAGTTTCGCCATCCGGATGTGGATGCGACGGCGGTCGAGCTCGATCTTCGTCTCACCCGGTCCGCGCGAGCCCATTCCGGCTCCCGCACCACCGACCTGGCCACCGGCCTGGCGGGACATCGAGTCACCCCAGCCGCGCAGTCGCGGCAGGAGGTACTCGAGCTGCGCGAGCTCGACCTGGGCTTTGCCCTCGCGGCTCTTGGCGTGCTGGCTGAAGATGTCGAGGATGACGGCCGTGCGGTCGATCACCTTGACCTTCACGACGTCTTCGAGTGCGCGCCGCTGGCTGGGAGCGAGCTCAGTGTCGGCGATCACCGTGTCGGCTCCCAGCGAGGCCACGAGCGCGCGCAGCTCCTCGGCCTTGCCCTTGCCGAAGTAGGTGCTGGGGTCGGGATACGGACGGCGCTGCAGGAGACCGTCGAGCACGACGGCTCCCGCGGTCTCTGCGAGGGCCGCGAGCTCGCGCAGGGAGTTCTCGGCGTCGCCGAGCGTTCCCTGCGAGTAGACGCCGATGATGACGACGTTCTCGAGCCGGAGCTGCCGGTACTCGACCTCGGTGACGTCTACGAGCTCGGTCGAGAGCCCGGCCACGCGGCGGAGCGACTGGCGATCCTCCCGGTCGAACTGGTCGCCGTCGTAGCCCGAGCCCGGAGCGCCGTGGCCCGTGGTCTCGGGCCGCTGCAGCGCCTGGGCCGCGCCCTGCTCGAACAGCGAGTAGCCGGACGAGCGCTTCGCGGCGCTCGCCAGCACCCGGCTGACGGCGTCGTCGCCCTCTGCGGTCGTGCTGTCTTCGTGAGTCTGGTGGTCTGACATTGCGGTCAAGACTAGTCTCCTTGTTTGCTAGATTCCTTGGTATGGAGGGCGAGCACTACTTCTCGGCGCAACCCGCCGGAGAGCTGGCGCTCCGTGAGATCGACGTCACCCTCGCGGGTTCTCCCCACCGGGTCGTCACGTCGTCGAAGATCTTCAGTCCCGACCACGTCGACACCGGCACCCAGGTCTTGCTGGCGAACGTCCCGACTCCGCCGGCCGTCGGCGATCTGCTCGATCTCGGCTGCGGCTGGGGACCGATCGCGCTGACGCTCGCGCTGGAGTCACCGCGCGCCACGGTGTGGGCGGTGGACGTCAACGAACGTGCTCTGGATCTGGTGCGGCGGAATAGTCACATGATGGGTCTCGAGAACATCAACGCCTGTCGACCCGAGGATGTTCCCGATCACGTGAGATTCGCCACGATCTGGTCGAATCCGCCGATCCGTGTGGGCAAAGAGGTGCTTCACTCGATGCTGCAGCACTGGCTGCCCCGACTCGAGGTCGACGCGGAGGCGTGGCTCGTGGTGCAGAAGAACCTGGGCTCGGATTCCCTGCAGCGCTGGCTGCACGGGGAGTTCCCGACCCTCGAGGTGTCTCGCACCACCACGGCCAAGGGCTTCAGGGTGCTGCGTGCTCGCGCGGAACAGGCCGACGACTAGCGTCGCCGCTCGCGGGAGTCGTCAGGCGAGCGAGAGATCGCCTTCGTAGACGAGCTCGGCCGGACCGGAGAGGGCGACGTGCTCGCCGTCCTCGGTGGGGAACATCCGCACCCCCACGACTCCGCCCGGCACGGTGACGCGCCACTGGTTCGGAGCGCCCGCTCCCGCCCAGTGGCGGGTCGCGAGCGCCGCGGCCGCCGCTCCCGTGCCGCAGGAGAGGGTCTCGCCGCTCCCCCGCTCGTGCACGCGCATGCGGATGTGGCCGACACCGTCGCGCACGAGAGGATCGCTCGGCACCACGAACTCGACGTTCGCACCGTCGACCGGCGAGGGCTCGAGGTGGGGGATGTAGGAGAGGTCGGCCTCGTCGAGCTCGGCGTCGTCGGCGAGAGCGACCACCACGTGGGGGTTGCCGAGGTTGATGCCGAGTCCGGGGCGGGCCACCTGCAGGTTCTTGGCACGCACGAGCGGCTCACCGCCCTCGAGCCGCCAGCGACCGAGGTCGGCCTGGAAGCCGAGGGTGTTGCGCTGCACGTCGCGCACGCCGCTGCGGGTGCCGATGGCGAGGGTCTCGCCCGGCTCGAGCGTGGCGAGGCCGTTGTCGAGGAGGTAGCGGGCGAAGACGCGGATGCCGTTGCCGCACATCTCGGCGATCGAGCCGTCGGCGTTGCGGTAGTCCATGAACCACTCCGCCGCCGGGTCTTCGGCGAGCGACGCGGCGCCCGCGTCGATGTTCGCCGAGCGCACGGCGCGGAGGAGACCGTCTGCACCCACGCCGAAATGGCGGTCGCAGATCGCGGCGACCTGACTCGGATCGAGGTCGACTTCACCCTCGGGGTCGGTGAAGAGCACGAAGTCGTTCCCCGTGCCCTGGCCCTTGGTGAAGTGCAGATCGGCTGGCATGGGATTCAGTCTAGGACGGCGCAGAGAGCCGCCTGCACGCTGTCCGCGCTCAGCGGATCGACGTCGATCGCATCGGCGTAGCGCTTGAACCAGCTCACCTGACGGCGGGCGTACCGGCGGGTCAGGGACTGCGCCTCGGCGATCGCCTCTTCGCGCGTGGAGTGGCCGTCGAGCTCGGCGAGGGCCTGGGCATAGCCGATGGCACGGGCCGCCGTCGTGCCTTCCCGGAGGCCGTTCTGCGCGAGGGCGGCCACCTCCTCCAGGAGGCCGCCGGCCCACATCCGCTCGACCCTCGCATCGAGCCGCTCGACGAGGTCGGGGCGCGGGATGCCGAGTCGCAGCACGGTGGCCGGTCGCCACGGCACGGGCGCATCCGGCAGCGTGCCGGACAGCGGGGCCCCCGTGAGCTCGACCACCTCGAGCGCGCGCACGATGCGACGGCCGTTGTGCTGGCCGATCGCCGCCGCCGCCGCGGCGTCGACCTCCTTGAGGCGGTCGTAGAGGGCACGCGGGCTCGAAGACTCGAGCTCGGCCTCCAGACGGGCGCGCACCGCGTCGTCGCGCGCGGGGAAACTGAAGTCGAAGAGCACGGAGGAGACGTAGAGGCCCGATCCCCCGACGAGCACGGCCGTGTCGCCGCGCTCGAGGATGCCGTCGATGTCGGCCCGGGCCGCACGCTGGTAGGCAGCGACCGACGCGTCGTCGGTGACCTCGAGCACATCGAGCTGATGGTGAGGGATGCCTCGGCGCTCGGGCAGCGGGAGCTTCGCGGTGCCGATGTCCATGCCGCGGTAGAGCTGCATGGCGTCGGCGTTGACGACCTCCGCCTGGCGTCCCACCGCGGCCAATCGCTCGGCGAGGTCGAGTGAGAGGTCCGACTTTCCCGTGCCGGTGGCGCCGACGACGGCGATGAGGGTCGCGGGGCCCGCCGAGGGTGAGACCGGTGCCGGGTGGGAGACCATGCCGCAGCTAGCCGCGGAGGTCGTCGGTGGGGCTGTAGATGGGGACGGTGCTCACGCCCGGCCCATGGTCGTGAGCCCCTGCGGCAGAGGCAGCGCCTGCGGCGGAGCCGACCCGGAGGGTGGGCAGGCCGAGTGACACAGGACCGACCTTCGTGGGGCTCGTCGCCGACCCGCCGGCCGCGGTGGGAACACCGCAGGACTCGGCCTCTGCCCTGTCCCAGGCATCGCCCGCGCGGGTGGCGCGCACGGCGAGCGGCGACCCGTCGCTGTCGGCGAGGAGGTGGAAGGGAGCGGCCTGCGTGATGACGACGGAGACCACGTCTCCCGGACGCGGTCGTGGTGAGCCCGCCGGCAGCTCGAAGTGCACGAGCCTGCTGTCTTCGGCGCGGCCGCTCAGGCGGTGCGTCGCCGTGTCTTTCCGCCCCTCACCGTTGGCCACCACGAGCTCGACCCGGCGACCGACGAGCCCCTGGTTCTCCTCGAGCGAGATGCGCTCCTGCAGGGCGGCGAGGCGCTCGTAGCGCTCCTGCACGATCGCATGAGGGACCTGGTCCGGCAGTGTGGCCGCCGGCGTTCCCGGGCGGATGGAGTACTGGAACGTGAAGGCCGACGCGAACCGGGCCTGCTCCACCACTCGAAGCGTCTCCTGGAAGTCCTCTTCGGTCTCGCCGGGGAAGCCCACGATGATGTCGGTCGAGATCGCCGCGTTCGGGATCTTCTCGCGCACGCGGTCGAGGATGCCGAGAAACTTCGCGGAGCGGTACGACCGGCGCATGGCGCGGAGGATGCGGTCGGAGCCGGACTGCAGCGGCATGTGCAGCTGCGGCATCACCGCCGGTGTCTCCGCCATGGCATCGATGACGTCGTCGGTGAACGCCGCCGGGTGGGGGCTCGTGAAGCGGATGCGCTCGAGCCCCTCGATCTGCCCGGCGGCCCGCAGGAGCTTGCCGAAAGCGAGGCGGTCGCCGAACTCGACGCCGTAGGAGTTGACGTTCTGGCCGAGCAGCGTGACCTCGAGGGCGCCGTCGTCGACGAGCGACTGGATCTCGGCGAGGATCTCACCCGGACGGCGATCCTTCTCCTTGCCGCGGAGAGCGGGCACGATGCAGAAGGTGCAGGTGTTGTTGCAGCCGACCGAGATGGAGACCCAGC
Organism: Herbiconiux oxytropis; assembly: GCF_024979315.1. Classification (GTDB taxonomy): domain Bacteria; phylum Actinomycetota; class Actinomycetes; order Actinomycetales; family Microbacteriaceae; genus Herbiconiux; species Herbiconiux oxytropis. Next base: position 29,226 of record NZ_JANLCK010000001.1, read on the forward strand.
CACTGAAGGTGGAGTCGCGCTTGGTGGGCAGGGTCGACGGGAACGTCTCGAGCGACTCGAGGATCTCGATCTGCGCCTCGTCGTTGTGCCGGGCTCGCTCGAGGAGGCTCGGCAGCGAGCCCATGTTGTGGGTCCCGAACACGACATCCACCCACGGAGCCTTGTCGAGGATGACGTTCTTGTCCTTCTGGGCCAGGCAGCCGCCTACGGCGATCTGCATGCCCTCGTGCCGTCGCTTCACCGACGCCAGGTGACCCAGGTTTCCGTAGAGCTTGTTGTCGGCGTTCTCGCGCACGGCGCAGGTGTTGATGACGACGACGTCCGCCTCGACGCCGTCGGCCGGCACATACCCGGCGGCCTCGAGCGATCCGCTCAACCGCTCGGAGTCGTGCACGTTCATCTGGCAGCCGTAGGTGCGCACCTCGTAGGTGCGCGTTTCGCTCAAGGTGCTCATGATCCCCCAGTCTACGAACTGAGCCGGCCCACCCAGCCGAGCCGGTCTGTGAGCCGGCCCGGAGACCCCCTCCCGACTCAGCGGAAGCGGGGGCCGCCGGAGGACTTGCGGGTGGACATGGCCTGGCGGGTGACCTCACGGACGACTCCCGAGGCGAAACCGCGACGGGTGAGGAAGGCCATCAGGCGCCGCTCGGCCGTCTGGTCGTCGAACGAGGAGAGCTGCCCGATGCGCTTGATCGCGGCATCGCGGGCGAGCTCGAACTCGTGGTCGTCGTCGAGACGGGAGAGCGCCTCGGTGACGAGTTCGGACGGGATCTTGCGCGCCGAGAGCTCACGCGAGATCACTGCTCGGCTCTTGTGGTTGCGCTCGCTGAGCCGCTCGACGAGCGATTCCGCGAGCGCGAAGTCGTCGAGGTAGCCGAATTCGGCGTAGCGGGCGACGAGGACATCGGCCTCATCGGACGAGGCGCCTTGAGCCACGAGCAGGTCGTGCGTCTCGCCCGCAGAGAGCTGACGACGGCCGAGAGCGCGCACGACGGTGTCGCTCACCCGGGCGAGACGCTCCTCATCGCTCAGCTCGGGCTCGTCGTCGACCTCGGCCGGGTCGTCCTCCGAAGCCCACGTGGTCGGTGTGACGGGGAATGACACCACAGGCCCCGGAGGCGTGGTGCCGGCCTCCTCGGACGACGACGAGCGCCGCCCGAACACGGGGTGGGCGACCTCGGCAGCCGACCCGGCCGCCGAGGAGCGCTGCCGCCCACGACGGACCGAATCGAGGCTGACGATGTCGTTCACGCGCTAGGCGCCCTTCCGCGAAGCGATCTTCGGCTGGATGGACTCGACCTTGCCCGAGGCGGCCGCTGCGTCGGCAGCAGCCAGAGCCGCGGCTCCGGCCTCGCCCACACCGAGCTTGGCGAGGATCTTGGTCTCGATCTCGAGCGCGATGTCGGGGTTCTCGGTGAGGAAACGACGCGAATTCTCCTTGCCCTGCCCGAGCTGGTCGCCGTCGTAGGTGTACCAGGCACCCGACTTGCGCACGATCTCGTGCTCCACCCCGAAGTCGATCAGGCTGCCTTCGCGGGAGATGCCGATGCCGTAGAGGATGTCGAACTCGGCCTGCTTGAAGGGCGGAGCCATCTTGTTCTTCACAACCTTCACGCGGGTGCGGTTTCCGACCGCATCGGTGCCCTCCTTGAGGGTCTCGATGCGGCGGATGTCGAGCCGCACGGAGGCGTAGAACTTGAGCGCCTTGCCTCCCGCGGTGGTCTCGGGGCTGCCGAAGAACACCCCGATCTTCTCGCGCAGCTGGTTGATGAAGATCATCGTGGTGTTGGTCTGGCTGAGGCCACCGGTGAGCTTGCGGAGCGCCTGCGACATGAGGCGCGCCTGCAGACCCACGTGCGAGTCGCCCATCTCGCCCTCGATCTCGGCGCGCGGCACGAGGGCCGCCACGGAGTCGATCACGATCAGATCGATCGAGCCTGAGCGCACGAGCATGTCGGCGATCTCGAGTGCCTGCTCACCCGTGTCGGGCTGGGAGACCAGCAGGGAGTCGATGTCGACGCCGAGCTTCTTGGCGTACTCCGGATCGAGCGCGTGCTCGGCATCGATGAAGGCCGCGATGCCACCGGCACGCTGGGCGTTGGCGATGGCGTGCAGGGTCAGCGTGGTCTTACCCGAGGATTCCGGACCGTAGATCTCGACGATGCGGCCGCGCGGGAGCCCTCCGATACCGAGCGCGACATCCAGGGCGATCGAACCGGTCGCGATGACCTCGACGGGGGCGCGGTCGTCGCTGCCGAGACGCATGACCGACCCCTTGCCGAACTGGCGGTCGATCTGGGCGAGCGCGGTCTCGAGTGCTTTCTCACGATTTGCTTCTGACGGCATCTCGGTCTCCTTCTGGTGTGTGCGGCCTCTCGGCGGCGATGGTGTGCCCACAGGCTGTCGTGTGCGTCCGAGCTTTCCGGGCGGCAACGACAAGGCGTCTCGGGAGTGTTCGAACGAACCCCACGTTAGGGACGACCACCGACACCGGGCCGACGGGGTACGCATCTGTGGAGAAGTGTTCGAGTTGCTTCCGCTGTGCAGGAGCCTACGCCCATCCGAAGGTATGTTCGAGACAAACCCGGCGTGTCGCGTCCGATCTTCGAGGCATGCGAGAAGGCCCCCGGACGCATCCGGGGGCCTTCGATTCAGCTGCCGGGCTGGGCGGGGAGCCCGGCGCCGTGTCTTCGCTGCGGCGGCACATCTGCCGCCCGGCACACCGCGAGCCACACCTCTCGCGGGGGGATGCCGGAGCGGAGCGCATGCTCTGCCGTGTGGTCACCCAGATCGACGAGCACGAGATCACGTGTGACGACCTGGCCGTACGCATCGCCGAACTCCTCGGCGATCGCTGTCCGGAACTCGCTCAGTCTCACCGAGGAGCTGCCGCGCTCAGCGCGCGACGAGGTCGGCGTCGAAGTCGGCGACGAACTCGTCCGGAATGGTGTCGGGGATGGGATCGATGCCCTCGACGATGGCGAGACGGTCTCCGACCTCGCGCATGATCACCGAGATCGGGGTGTCGAGCGCTTCGGCCACGGAGGCGAGAATCTCGCTCGAGGCCTCTTTCTGGCCTCGCTCCACCTCACTCAGGTAGCCGAGTGCGACGCTCGCCTTGCTTGCCACTTGACGAAGGGTGCGGCCCTTCTGCAGGCGGAAGTCCCGAAGCACGTCGCCGATTTCCTGACGAACTAGAATCACTGGACCCTCCTTGCGTTCCGGTCACGATCTTTCGAGTGGCACTCGAACCGCGGTTTCACCCTTTGGTTCGTAGCAGAAACTCTAAACGACGGGGACTGGACAATACTTGTGAATGACGTCAGATGTAACGTGATCGAAACCCCGGGCATTCCCCGGTTCCCGGTTCACAGGAAGTCCTCGAGAATCTCCAGGGCCCGCTCGACCGTCTGCTCGCGGATGGAGCGCCGATCACCCTCGAGCCGGAGCGGGAAGCTCCGCACGTCGTGACCGATCGCCAGGCCGATGAAGACGACTCCCGCGTCGTGCCCGTCCTGCGGCTCCGGACCGGCCACCCCCGTGGTGGAGAGCCCGATCGCGGCCGGTTCGCCGCGCACCTCGAGGGCGGTGCGCACCCCGACCGCCATCTGCATGGCCACATCCGGATGCACGGCGCCATGGGCTGCGAGCACCTCGGCATCGACGCCCAGCACGCTGTGCTTGAGTGCCGTGTCGTAGGCCACCACTCCCCCGTGCAGCACCGCCGAGGCGCCCGGCACGTCGACGAGCGCGGAGGTGAGGAGGCCGCCGGTGAGCGATTCTGCGACGGCGATCGTGGTGCGGCTCCTGGTGAGCGACGCGATGATCCGGGACGCGACGGTCTCGCTCACGCCGCGGCCGCCGGCCTGCGATTGAGGCGCCAGGCCTGCACGAGGTAGTCGATGCCGGTGAGCACCGTCAGCAGCACCGCGATGGTCATTGTCACGCCGTTGACCCAGTTCATCCAGTCGCCGAGAAGGCTCGGGAACGGCAGCAGCGCGAGCGAGATGGCGATCGACTGGGCCAGGGTCTTGAGCTTGCCGCCGCGGGAAGCCGGGATGACGCGATCCGACAGCTGAACGAAGCGCCACACGGTGATGCCGATCTCTCGCACGAGGATGACGATCGTGACCCACCAGGGCAGCTCGGCGAGGATCGACAGGCCGACGAGCGCGGCTCCCGTGAGCACCTTGTCGGCGATCGGGTCGAGCAGCTTGCCGAGGTCGGTGACGAGGTTGCGGCTTCGGGCGATGTGGCCGTCGATGCCGTCGGTGGCGATGGCGAGGATGAACAGCACGGCTGCCGCCCAGCGGAGCCAGCTGTCGGTGCCGCCGTCGGCGAGGAGCATGGCGAAGAAGACCGGGGCCAGCAGGATCCGGATCACCGTGATGGCGTTCGGCAGGTTCCAGTTGCTCGGCTTCGGCACCGCGCCGCCGTGCTCGGTGCTCGTCACGTGCTACTCCCTGCCGGTCAGGCCCCAGGCGTCCTCATCCGAGTCGCCGTCCACCTCAGGGTACTGGTCGAGCGACTCGGTCGGGAACGGATTGGCCTCCACCGGAGCCGCCACGACCGCGGCCGGCGGCGCGGTGGCAGGGGCGGCGGGAGCGGCGGCCGCGCCCCCGCGGAGCATCGCCAGCACCTCGGGCAGCTGCTCGGCGGTCACGAGCACGTCGCGCGCCTTCGAGCCCTCGGACGGGCCGACGATCTCCCGCGACTCGAGCAGATCCATGAGGCGGCCTGCCTTCGCGAAGCCGACCTTGAGCTTGCGCTGGAGCATCGACGTGGAGCCGAACTGCGTGTTCACCACGAGCTCCGCCGCCTGCAGCAGCACCTCGAGATCGTCGCCGATGTCGGAGTCGATGTTCTTCTTCTCGGCGGTGACCGCGACGTCGTCCCGGTACTCGGGGCGGGCCTGCCTGGTGACGTGCTCGACGACCTTCGCGATCTCGCTCTCGGGCACCCAGGCGCCCTGCACGCGGATGGACTTCGACGAGCCCATCGGCAGGAACAGCGCGTCGCCCTGGCCGATCAGCTTGTCGGCACCCGGCTGATCGAGGATGACGCGGGAGTCGGTGACGCTCGTGACGGCGAAGGCGAGGCGCGACGGCACGTTGGCCTTGATCAGCCCCGTGACGACGTCGACCGAGGGCCGCTGGGTGGCGAGCACGAGATGGATCCCGGAGGCGCGGGCGAGCTGGGTGATGCGCACGATCGAGTCCTCGACGTCGCGCGGGGCGACCATCATGAGGTCGGCGAGCTCGTCGACCACCACGAGGAGGTAGGGGTAGGGCTTCAGCTGGCGCTGCGATGCCGGCGGGAGCACGATCTCGTCGTTGATGACGGCACGATTGAAGTCGTCGATGTGACGGAAGCCGAAGCTCTCGAGGTCGTCGTACCTCATGTCCATCTCCTTCACCACCCACGACAGCGCCTCGGCCGCCTTCTTGGGGTTGGTGATGATGGGGGTGATCAGGTGCGGCACACCCTGGTATGCGGTCAGCTCGACGCGCTTGGGGTCGATCAGCACCATGCGCACCTCGCTGGGCTTCGCGCGCATGAGCACGCTCGTGACCATCGAGTTGATGAAGCTCGACTTGCCGGAGCCGGTCGAGCCCGCGACCAGGAGGTGGGGCATCTTGGCGAGGTTCGCGAGCACGAACTTGCCCTCGACGTCTTTGCCGACACCGATCGTCATCGGGTGCGGGTCGTTCATCGCCTTCTGCGAGCGGAGCACGTCGCCGAGCGAGACCGTCTCGCGGTCGGTGTTCGGGATCTCGATGCCGATCGCGCTCCGGCCGGGGATGGGCGAGAGGATGCGCACCTCGTTGGACGCGACCGCGTAAGCGAGGTTCTTCGACAGCGCGGTGACGCGCTCGACCTTCACGCCGGGGCCGAGCTCGATCTCGTAGCGCGTGACGGTGGGGCCGCGGGAGAAGCCCGTGACCGAGGCGTCGACCGAGAACTGCTTGAGGACGTCGGTGATGGCCGCCACGATGTCGTCGTTGGCCGCCGATCGCGCCTTCGACGGCTCTCCGGTGGAGAGGTGCGACACCGAGGGCAGACGGTAGTTCGCCGAGTCGGAGGCCGGCGCGGGAGCCGGCATGCCGGACACCTCGCCCGTCATGGTCATCTCGAGCGGGGTGTCGGGGAGCGGGGTCGCGAAGGCGGGGAGCGCCTCGGTGCCCTCGTCGTCGAGCAGGCCCGTGGTCTGGCGGCGACCGGGCAGCACCTCACCCGTGATGCGCTTGATCGCCAGCTCGGCGGCCTCCATGTCGTGGAGGAGACCGTTGCCGAAGGCCTCGGTGCTGTCGGGGTCCAGCGGCGCTCCAGCGGCCGGGTCGACCACCTCGGCGGCGCTCGCGAAGGCGCCCTCCTCGGCGGGCGGAGTGCGGTCCTCGATGCGCGGGGCGAGCGAGGGGGTGTCGAACTCGGGGTCCTCCTCGCGCTGGCTCTTGTTGCGGCGCCACCACGGGAGGGCGTCGTCGCCGACGCGATCGGCGTCGAAGTCGAGCATGTCGTCGATCGAGCCCGTGGCATCCGCGTCGCCCGAACCCTTGGCCTTCGAGCCCCTGGCGGGCTTCTCCGGCTTGGCCTCCTCGGCCTCGGGGGCCGGGGCGCCGAACAGGTAGGCGTAGAGCTCGCGGAGGCGACGGCCGATCCGGTTGGGCGGGGTCTTGGTGATGATGAAGAGCGAGAGCACGCCGAAGACGATCATCACGGCCGTGGCGCCGATGGGCGTGATGAGGAGGATCAACGGGGCGGCCACGAGCCAGCCGACGACGCCACCGGCGACCGCGAGCTGCTCGATCCCCGCGGCAGGCTCGGGGGCGCCGCCGAAGATGTGGCAGAGGCCGGAGACGGTGACGAGGAAGATCGAGAGGCCGATGCCGATCCGGCCGTTGTCGTGCACCGAGCTCGGATGCCGGAACAGCCACAGCGCCAGCAGCAGCATGATGACCGGGAGCGCGTAGGAGACGCGGCCGAAGAGGCCGCCGAAGGTCCAGGCGCTGATCGAGTTGGCGACGGCGCTGGAGGCGAAGAACCACTCCACGAGCGCACCCGAGACGGCGAGCAGGAAGAACAGGAACGGGAGCCCGTCGCGCCGCTCCTCCTTGGCCAGCTTCTCGGGGCCGAACGCCCGGGCGGCACCGCCCACGACGTGCGCGAGCCCGAGCCAGGCCCGTGTGATGACGCCGGGACCCTGCTCCTCGCTCACCACGGGGTACTTGACCGTCTTCTGAGCGGTGGTGCGGGCGGGGGTCTTGCGGGTGCTGGTGGCGGCCGTCCCGCGCGCCGATGACGCCCGCGCGCGGGGCGTCGACTTGCTACTCGTGGCCATGCTTTCACGCTACCCGCGCGGGCCCTGTTCTCCCCGTCACGACCTCGGGTGTCTCCAAAACCACGACCGAGACGTCACTTTCCACACGAAGATCGAGATCTAGGTGTGGAAAGTGACGTCTCGGCAGAGGGGTGGGGTGGGTTTACGCCTCGATGACCATCGGCACGATCATGGGGCGGCGGCGCAGGCTCGAGTTGACCCAGCGGCCGACCGTGCGGCGCACGACCTGCTGCAGGGCGTGGGAGTCGCGCACGCCGTTCTCGGCCGCCTCGGCGAGGGCGGCGCTGATCTTCGGCTTGACCGCGTCGAAGACCCGGTCGTCCTCTGCGAAGCCCTTGGCGTGGATCTCGGGACCGACGACGATGCGGCCGGTCTGGGCCTCCACCACGACGATGATCGAGATGAAGCCCTCCTCGCCGAGGATGCGGCGATCCTTGAGGTCGGCATCCGTGATCTCGCCCACGCTCGAGCCGTCGACGTAGACGAAGCCGAGGTCGTACTGGCCGACCACCTTCGCGACGCCGTCGCGGAGGTCGATGACCGTGCCGTCCTCCGCGATGATCGTGTTCTCCTCGGGCACGCCGGTCTCGATGGCGAGCTTCTGGTTGGCCACGAGGTGGCGGTACTCGCCGTGCACGGGCAGCACGTTCTTCGGCTTCAGGATGTTGTAGCAGTAGAGCAGCTCGCCCGCGGCCGCGTGGCCGGAGACGTGCACCTTGGCGTTGCCCTTGTGCACGACGTTCGCGCCGAGCTTCGTGAGCCCGTTGATGATGCGGTAGACCGCGTTCTCGTTGCCCGGGATCAGGCTCGAGGCGAGGATGACGGTGTCGCCCTCCCCCACCTCGATCTGGTGCTCGAGGTTCACCATGCGCGACAGCACCGCCATCGGCTCGCCCTGCGACCCGGTGGACATGTAGACGATCTTGTTGTCGGGGATGTCGCCGGCCTTCTTGAAGTCGACGAGCACGCCCGCGGGGACCTTCAGGTAGCCCAGATCCTCGGCGATGGTCATGTTGCGCACCATCGAGCGGCCGAGGAGCGCCACGCGGCGACCGTTGGCGTGTGCGGCGTCGAGCACCTGCTGCACGCGGTGCACGTGGCTCGAGAAGCTCGCCACGACCACGCGGCGGGGGGCCCGGGCGATGACGGCCTCGAGCACCGGTCCGATGTCGCGCTCGGGCGTCGTGAAACCGGGCACATCGGCGTTCGTGGAGTCGACGAGGAACAGGTCGACGCCCTCCTCGCCGAGTCGCGCGAAGGCACGGAGGTCGGTGAGCCGGTTGTCGAGCGGCAGCTGGTCCATCTTGAAGTCGCCGGTGTGCAGCACGGTGCCCGCGGGCGTCGTGATCGCCACGGCGAGGGCATCCGGGATGGAGTGGTTGACGGCCACGAACTCGCACTCGAACGGGCCGAGATCCTCGATGTCGCCCTCGGTCACGTCGAGCGTGTACGGCTTGATGCGGTGCTCCTTGAGCTTCGCCTCGACGAGCGCGAGCGTGAGCGCCGAACCGATCAGCGGGATGTCCTCGCGCAGCTTCAGGAGATACGGGACCGCGCCGATGTGGTCTTCGTGGCCGTGCGTGAGCACGATCCCCACGATGTCCTGCAGGCGGTCGCGCACGATGCTGAAGTCGGGCAGGATCAGGTCGACGCCGGGCTGGTGCTCCTCGGGGAACAGCACCCCGCAGTCGACGACGAGGAGCTTGCCCTCGTACTCGAACACGGTCATGTTGCGGCCGATCTCGCCGAGTCCGCCCACGGGGACGACTCGGAGTGTGCCGGGCTGAAGCGGCGGCGGATCTGCAATGGGGCTCTGCATGGGCCCTCCTCTCAGCGGGGGTAGCCCGCTTCTTTCACTCAGCGGGTCGTGCCCGCTACTTTCGGCAGTGCACCGCCGGCGGCCGCGTTGCGGTCGGGGCGGAAGTTCTTGAAGTCGAGGCCCGGGATGTCCTTGACGAGGTCGATCTCGTTCTCGATCTGGGCGGCCTCCCACTCCTCGGGGCCCACGAGGGGCAGCCGCACGCGCGGGCTGCCGATGCGGCCGAGGCCGTGCAGGATGTACTTGGCCGCGACCGTGCCTGGCACATGGGTCATGACGGCCCGGACGAGCGGCTCGAGCGACCGGTGGGCGGCGGTGGCGGTGGCGAGGTCGCCCGCGTTGACCGCGTCGACGATCACCCGGTACGACGCCGGCGCGATATTGGCGGTGACACCGATGAGGCCCACGGCGCCGATGGCGAGGTGCGGCAGCACGTTGGCGTCGTCGCCCGAGAAGTAGAGCAGGTCGGTCTGGTTGAGCACCCGGCTGACCTCGCTGAAGTCGCCCTTGGCGTCTTTCACACCGAGGATGTTGGGGTGCTTCGCGAGGCGCAGCAGCGTCTCGTACTTGATCGGCACACCGGTGCGGCCCGGGATGTCGTAGAGGATCACCGGCAGGTCTGTCGCGTCGGCGATCATCCGGAAGTGCGTGAGGATGCCCGCCTGGGTGGGCTTGTTGTAGTAGGGCGTGACGACGAGGTTGCCGTCGGCACCCGCCTTCTCGCTCTGGCGCGCGAGCTGCATGGCGTGCGCCGTTTCGTTCGATCCGCCGCCCGTGATGATCTTCGCGCGCCCCGCCGCGACGTCTTTCCCCACCTCGACGAGCCGGATCTTCTCCGGGTCGGTGAGGGTGGAGGTCTCGCCCGTCGTGCCCGTGACGACGATGCCGTCGGCTCCGTGGGAGACGAGGTCGTCGATGAGCTTCTCGGCGGCGGGCCAGTCGACCTCGCCCTCGGCGGTGAACGGGGTGACCATGGCGACCAGGACCTGGCCGAACGGGTTCGCTGCGGTAGACACGGCTCTAGGCTATCGCCTCAGGTTAACGGGAGCCGACGCGCTCAGAAGCCCAGCCGTCCGAGCAGCTTCGGGTCGCGCTGCCAGTCCTTCGCGACCTTCACCCGGATGTTGAGGTAGACCTGCCGCCCGAGCAGCGGCTCGATCTGGGCGCGGGCCCGCGATCCGACCTCGCCGAGTCTGGCGCCCTTCGGGCCGATGATGATGCCCTTCTGGCTGTCGCGCTCCACGAAGAGGTTGGCGAAGATCTCGACGAGATCCTTGTCGTCGCGCTCTCGCATGTCGTCGATCGTCACGGCGATGGAGTGCGGCAGCTCGTCGCGCACGCCCTCGAGCGCGGCTTCGCGGATGAGCTCGGAGATGCGCGACTCGAGCCCCTCGTCGGTGTACTGGTCGTCGGGGTAGAGCTTCTCCGACTTCGGCAACAGCCGGATGAGCTCGCTCGTGAGCACGTCGAGCTGGATGCGGCTGGTCGCCGACACGGGGATCACCGTGTCCCATTCGCGGAGCTCGGAGACGGCCAGCAGCTGCTCACCCACCTGCTGCTTCGACGCCGAGTCGATCTTCGTGACCACCGCGATCTTCTTCGCCCCCGGGTACTGATCGAGCTGGTCGTTGATGTACCGGTCTCCCGGCCCGATCTTCTCGTTAGCCGGCACGCAGAACCCGATCACGTCCACGTCGCCGAGCGTCGTCTGCACGAGCGAGTTGAGCCGCTCACCCAGGAGGGTGCGCGGGCGGTGCATGCCGGGGGTGTCGACGACGATGATCTGGCCCGCCTCGTCGTGCACGATCCCGCGGATGGTCTGCCGGGTGGTCTGCGGCTTCGAGCTCGTGATGGCGACCTTCTCGCCCACGAGCGCGTTCGTGAGCGTCGACTTGCCGACGTTCGGCCGGCCCACGAAGGTCGCGAACCCCGCCCTGAAGTCGTCCTGCTGCTGGTTCATGAGTTCTCCTCGGTAGGTTCGGTCATTCTCGCGGATGCCTCGGGGTCGCGGTGCACGAGAACGGTCGTGATGCGCTTGCGGCGGCCGTCGACGCGGTCGGCGGTGAGCACGAGGCCGGAGGACCGCGCGACCGATCCGGCCACCGCGAGCCGGCCGAGCGACTTCGCCAGGAGGCCGCCCACGGAGTCGACGTCGTCGTCGTCGAGCTCGAGGTCGAAGAGCTCGCCCAGCTCGTCCACCGGCAGGCGGGCGCTCACCCGGTAGCCGCCGTCCTCGAGCGGCTCGACCTCCACCACGTCGCGGTCGTACTCGTCGGAGATGTCGCCCACGAGCTCCTCGATGAGGTCCTCGAGCGTCACGAGCCCGGCGATGCCGCCGTATTCGTCGACGACCATCGCGAGGTGGTTCGACTCGGCCTGCATCTGCCGCAGGGTGTCGTCGACCTTCTTCGACTCGGGGATGAACAGCGGCGGCCGGGCGAGCTCGCTCACCGGCATGGTGTCCAGCTGCAGCGGCCGCTCGTAGCTCAGGCGCGCGGCATCCCGGAGGTAGAGCACGCCAGAGATGGCATCGACGTCGTCGTCGACCACGACCGGGATCCGGGAGACGCCCTTGCTGAGGAAGAGCCCGAGTCCGTGACCCACGGTGGCGTCGTCGTCGATCGTGACCATGTCGGTGCGCGGGATCATCACTTCGCGCACGACGGTGTCATTGAACTCGAGGATGGAGTGGATGAGCTCGCGGTCGTCCTCCTCGAGCACGTCGAGCTCCGTGGCCTCGTCGACCATGCTGAGCAGCTGCTCCTCGGAGGAGAAAGCTCCCGTGCGCGGCCGGCCCGGCGTCACACGGTTGCCGATGGCCACGAGAGCGTTGGCGAACGGACCGAGCACCACGCGGGCGACGTGGACAGGGACGGCTCCCGCGCGGACGACGCCCCGCGCGTGCACACGGCCGACGCTGCGGGGGCTCGAACCCACGAGCACGAACGACACCGCGGTCATGACCACCGCGGAGACCACGAGCGCGATCCACAGCTCATCGATCGTGAACGCGAACGAGATCGTGACGAGCACGGCGGCGGTGGTCTCGGAGACGACGCGCACGAAGTTCGCCGCGTTCAGGTGCGCGCCCGGATCGAGGGCGATCGCCGTGAGGGACCGCTTCGCCCGGTAGCGCTCGGAGAGCTCGAGCAGATCGCTCCGGGACAGTGTGAGCAGCGCCGCGTCGACGGCGGCGAAGAGGCCTCCGAATGCCACGAGCACGAAGGCCGCGACGAGGAAGAGGGCTATCGTCATTTCCGGCGGCGGCGCTCGTCCATCGCGAAGCCGACCAGGATGTCGCGCTGGATGCCGAACATCTCGCGCTCCTCCTCGGGCTCGGCGTGGTCGAAGCCGAGCAGGTGCAGGATGCCGTGGGTGGTGAGGAGCAGGATCTCCTCGAGCGTGGAGTGGCCCGCCGCCTCGGCCTGGGTCTCGGCCACCTGCGGACAGACCACGACGTCGCCGAGGAGACCCGCGGGCGTGGGCGACTCCTCGGTGCCCGGCCGGAGCTCGTCCATCGGGAAGCTCAGCACGTCGGTGGGGCCCGGTTCGTCCATCCACTGCACGTGGAGCTGCTCCATGGCCGCCTCGTCGACGAGCACGATCGCGAGCTCGGCATCCGGATGCACGTGCATCTGGTCGAGCGCGTAGCTCGCGAGCCGCAGGAGCGTCGCCTCGTCGACCGGGATGGCGCTCTCGTTGTTGACTTCGATACTCACGCGGCTGCCCTCATCGGTTGTTCTGCTTGGCCTGCTTGGCCATCTGGAGCTGATCGAACTTGGTATAGGCGTCGACGATCTGGCCCACGAGAGTGTGCCGCACCACGTCGGCGCTCGTGAGCTCGGCGAAGTGGATGTCGTCGATCCGGTCGAGGATGCGGGAGACCACCCGCAGTCCGCTCGTGCCGGTGGGCAGGTCGACCTGCGTGATGTCGCCCGTGACCACCATCTTCGAGCCGAAGCCGAGGCGGGTGAGGAACATCTTCATCTGCTCGGGCGTGGTGTTCTGCGCCTCGTCGAGCACGATGAACGAGTTGTTGAGGGTGCGGCCGCGCATGTAGGCGAGCGGCGCGACCTCGATGGTGCCGACGGCGAGCAGCTTGGGCACGATCTCGGGATCCATCATCTCGTTGAGCGCGTCGTAGAGCGGCCGGAGGTAGGGATCGATCTTGTCGGTGAGGGTGCCGGGCAGATAGCCCAGGCGCTCCCCCGCCTCGACGGCCGGGCGCGTGAGGATGATGCGCTCGACCTCCTTGCGCTGCAGCGCCTGCACGGCCTTCGCCATTGCGAGGTAGGTCTTGCCGGTGCCGGCGGGGCCGATCCCGAACACGATCGTGTTCTCGTCGATCGCGTCGACGTACTCCTTCTGGCCCGCGGTCTTCGGGCGCACGCTCTTGCCGCGCGCCGACACGATGGCCTGGCCGAGGAGGTCCGACGGGCTCCTCGTGCCGTCACCCTCGAGGATGCGGGCCGACGAGGTGACTTCGACGGGCGTGAGGTCCTGACCGTTCCGCACCATCAGCAGCAGCTCCTCGACGAGCCGCCTGGCCGAGGCGACCTGGTCGGGATCTCCTGAGAGAGTGATCTCGTTGCCCCGCACGTGCACCTCGACCTGCGGGTGGTTGCGTTCGACGGTGGCGAGCAGCCGGTCCTGCGGGCCGAGCAGGCGGACCATCTCGATGCCGTCGACGTGGAAGGTTTCAGAGTGAGGCAAGTGACGCTTCCTCCAGGCCGCCTGCCAGCACGTGCGCGTGCACGTGGAAGACGGTCTGGCCGGCGTTCTCGCCGGAGTTGAAGATGAGTCGGAAGTCGCCGTCGGCGAGCTCCGTGGCGAGGGACTGGGCCATGGCCACGATCTCGGCCAGAAGAGCGGGGTCGCCGGCGGCGAGCTCCGCCACGTCGCGGTACTGCTCGGTCTTCGGGACGACGAGCACGTGCACGGGAGCCTTGGGAGCGATGTCCTCGAACGCGATCACGCGGTCGGTCTCGGCCACGATGGTGGCCGGGATCTCGCGGGCGATGATGCGCGTGAAGATCGAGGGCGTCTCGGATTCGCTGGACATGCCGTCCATCCTACTTTTGCCGCTCGCCTTCACCACCGCCCGAGCGCCACATTGGCCACGGCGAGCGCGGCGGGACCGGCGGTGGAGGTGCGCAGCACCTCGTCGCCGAGGCGCACGAGCTGCGCGCCGGCCTCGGTGAGCAGCTCGAGCTCGCGCGGCGAGATGCCGCCCTCCGGGCCCACCACGAGAAGGGTGGTGTCGGCACCGGACGCGAGATCGACCGAGCTCAGCCGGTCGGTCGCCGTGGGTTCGAGAACGAGGGTGCGGGTGGGCACCTCGCTGCCCGCGGCGCGGGCGATCAGGGCCTTCGTGTCGACCGGGTCGTCGACCACCGGCACCCACGGGCGGATCGACTGCTTGGCGGCCTCGCGCACGATCGTGGTCCAGCGCTCCACGCCCTTCGCCACCTTCGGACCCGACCAGCGCGACACCGACCGCTCGGCCTGCCACGGCACGATCGCCGACACCCCCAGCTCGGTGGCGGCCTGGATGGCGAGCTCGTCGCGGTCGCCCTTCGCGAGGGCCTGCACGAGCACGAGACGCGGTGTGAGCTCCTCGTGCCACTCGCTCGACTCCACGGCGATCTCGAGCTGCTTCGCCTCGGCCTTCACGACGACGCCGCGGACCATGAGGCCGCGCCCGTCGCCGATCGTCGTGTGCTCGCCCACGCGCATCCGGTTGACCGTGACCGCATGGCGCGCCTCGTCGCCGGAGAGCTCGACCAGGTCGCCGGTCTCGATCGGGATCACGGCGAGGTCGTCGCGCAGGAACAGCGAGCTCATGCGCGGGTCAGACGTTCAGGAAGCGATCGCGGAGCTTGGCGAAGAGCCCCTGCTGGAAGTGCCCGAGCGTGGGCGCCGGGTACTTGTGCGCCTTCGCGAGCTGCTTGACCAGCTCCTTCTGCTTGTGGTCGAGCTTCGTGGGAGTGACCACCTGGATGCCCACGCGGAGGTCTCCTCGGCCGTTGCCGCGGAGGTGCGTGATGCCGCGGCCCTTGACGGTGAGCACCTCGGCGCTCTGCGTGCCTGGCTTGATCTCGAGCTCGATGTCGCCGTCGAGCGCCTGGACCGTGGTGGTCGTGCCGAGCACGGCGTCCCACATCTGCACCTCGAGGGTGCAGAGCAGGTCGTCCTCGTTGCGGGAGAAGACGTCGTGGTGACGCACCTTCATCTCGAGGTAGACGTCGCCCTGCGGTCCGCCCGCGGGGCCGACCTCGCCCTGGCCGGGGAGCTGCAGGCGGAGGCCGGTGTCGACGCCGGCCGGGATGTCGACCGGGATGGTGCGGCGGGCGCGCACGCGGCCCTGGCCCTGGCAGGTGGAGCACGGGTTCGGGATGACGGTGCCGTAGCCGCGGCAGGTGCCGCACGGGGCACTCGTGACGACGTTGCCGAGCAGCGACCGGACGGTGCGCTGGATGGAGCCCGAGCCGCCGCAGATGTCGCACGTGACGGGCGAGGTGCCTGGCTGGCAGCACGAGCCGTTGCAGGTCTCGCAGAGCACGGCCGTGTCGACCTCGAGATCGCGGTGGGTGCCGAAGATGACCTCGCCGAGGTCGACCTCCACGCGCAGCAGGGCGTCCTGCCCCCGCTCCGCCCGCGACTTGGGGCCGCGCGAGCCACCCCCCTGGCCGCCGAAGAACGTCTCGAAGATATCGCCGAAGCCGCCGAAGTTCTGACCGCCCCCGCCGAACCCCTGCTGCGGGCCGCGGTCGTAGTCGCGGCGCTGGCCGGGATCGCTCAGCACGTCGTAGGCGTGGGTGACCTGCTTGAACTTCTCCTGCGCATCCGGGCTCGGATTGACGTCGGGGTGCAGTTCGCGGGCGAGCCTGCGGTAGGCCTTCTTGATCTCCTCGGGTGTCGCTTCGCGGGACACGCCGAGTACGTCGTAGTGGTCAGCCACCAGGGGCTACTCCTTCGTTCGGTGAGGAATTCGGTGAAGAATGCGTGGGGGAAAGGTGAGATCGGGTGACGATCAGCCGGGGCTGCCGGGGTCGCCCAGGGTGCGGGAGAGGTAGCGCGCGACCGCGCGCACCGCGGAGATGTTGCTCGAGTAGTCCATGCGCGTGGGGCCGAGCACGCCGAGCCTCGAGATCGAGGTGCCGACGCCGCGGTAGCCAGAAGCGAGGATGGAGGTCTCGCCGAGGCCGAACGACTCGTTCTCACGGCCGATGGAGACGGTCACGCCCCGCTGGTCGGCCTCCATCTCGCTGAACAGGCGCAGCAGCACCACCTGCTCCTCGACCGCCTCGAGCACGGGGAGGATGCTGCCGTTGAAGTCGTCCTCCGTGCGCACGAGGTTCGCGGCCCCCGCGATGAGCATCTTCTCCTGCCGGTTGGCGGAGAGCTGCTCGAGCAGGATCGCGACGACACGGTCGGTGACGGGCCGCTCGGCGGGCGGGAAGCGCTCGCCGAGGCCGGCGAGCGCCGCGGCGCCCTCGACGACCGTGAGGCTCGAGAGCACCTCGTTGAGGCGGCTGCGGAGCGTTGCGATGAGCGCGTCGTCGAGGTCGGCCGGCACATCGACGACCCTCTGGTCGACGTGGCCCGCATCCGTGATGACGACGGTCATGAGCCGCCGCGTGGTGAGCGCCACGACCTCGACGTGCCGCACCCGCGCCTGGGAGAGCGAGGGGTACTGCACGAGGGCCACCTGATGCGTGAGCTGCGAGAGCAGGCGCACGGTGCGGGCCAGCACGTCGTCGACGTCGACCGAGGAGCCGAGGAAGGTCTCGATGGCGTGGCGCTGGGCCTGGCTGAGCGGGCGCAGATCGGAGAGGTGGTCGACGAAGAGGCGGTAGCCCTTGTCGGTGGGCACGCGGCCCGAGGAGGTGTGGGGAGCGGTGATGAGCTCCTCCTCCTCGAGGAGGGCCATGTCGTTACGGATGGTCGCGGCCGAGACGCCGAAGGAATGCTGCTCGGCGATGCGCTTCGAACCGACGGGCTCCCGGGAGGCGACGTAGTCCTGCACGATCACACGGAGGACTTCGAGACTGCGTTCCGACACCATCTGGAACCCTCCTCCCGATCGCCGACCCGGAGCGGGCTGTTGGCACTCACACATCCGGAGTGCCAATTATATCCCCCATCGGGGGCTTGCGGGTGCGGACACCCGCCGTCGAAATCATTGCCCGCACCGACCCCGAGCGCTATCCTGCCTCTGATGCGAGCCTCCGCTCGCCCGTCTGAAAGGCACAGAGACAATGACTGACCCCAACGCAACGCCGCCGTACGACCCGGCCGCAGGCCAGCCGACGCCTCCTCCCGGCCAGACCCCTCCCCCCGGGTACCAGGCTCCGCCCCCCGGCTACCAGGCTCCCCCGCCCGGCCAGCAGGGCTATCCGCAGCAGCAGGGCGGCTACCAGGGCCCCGTCGCCGCTGCTCCGCTGTCACCGGCCGAAGACAAGCAGTGGGCGATGCTCGGTCAGCTCGGCGGCATCCTGGGCTGGCTCCCGCCGCTGATCATCTGGCTGGTCTTCAAGGATCGCGGCCCCCTGACCAACCAGGAGGCCAAGGAGTCCCTCAACTTCCAGATCACGGTCGCGATCTTCGTGGTGGGCCTCTACATCATCGGCACGCTGCTCTCGATCATCTTCATCGGCTTCCTGTTCTACTTCCTCGCCTGGGCCGTGCAGATCGTGGGCCTCATCTTCGCGATCATCGCGGGCGTGAAGGTCAACGGCGGCGGCACCTACCGCTACTTCTTCAACTTCCGCTTCATCAAGTAGCGCGAAGCACTACGTCAGGCGGCGCACCACGGCGTCGGCGAGCAGACGGCCCTTCAGGGTCAGCTCGACCGCCCCGCGGAGCGCCGCCTTTCCGTCTATCAGGCCCTCGGCGATGAGGCCGGCGATCTCGCGTCGGGCCTCGGGCACGAGCGACTCGGTGCGCAGGGCACCGCGCACCCGGGTGAGCAGGAGCACGCGCTCCAGCTCGCCCGTCTCGCCGTCGATGGTCTCGCGGCCCGCGGCGGGAGACGCGCCCTCGGCGATGCGCTGGGCGTAGGCGGCGGGGTGCTTGACGTTCCACCAGCGCGTGCGGCCCACGTAGCTGTGAGAACCGGGGCCGATCCCCCACCAGTCGTGGCCGACCCAGTACGACAGGTTGTGGCGGGAGGGCCGTCCCGTCTCGCGGTGCGCCCAGTTGCTCACTTCGTACCAGTCGTAGCCCGCGCTCGCGAGCGTCGCATCCGCGAGCTCGTACATGTCGGCCTGCAGATCGTCGGAGGGCTCCGCCACCTGGCCGGAGCGGATCTGCCGGGCCAGCTTCGTGCCGT
This sequence comes from Herbiconiux oxytropis, assembly GCF_024979315.1. GTDB lineage: Bacteria > Actinomycetota > Actinomycetes > Actinomycetales > Microbacteriaceae > Herbiconiux > Herbiconiux oxytropis. The sequence goes on from NZ_JANLCK010000001.1 coordinate 47,718, forward strand.
CCTCCACGATCAGCGCGTAGGCCGAGACGTGATCGGGCTCGTTCTCGAGCACCGCGTCGAGCGAGCGCCGCCAGTCACCGAGCGTCTCGCCCGGGGCGCCGTAGATGAGGTCGAGGCTCACCTGGAGGCCGGCCTCGCGGGCCCAGCGCACGACATCCGGGATGCGCGCGGGGTCGTGGGTGCGCTCGAGCGTGGCGAGCACGCTCGGCACGGCCGACTGCATGCCGAAGCTGACCCGGGTGAAGCCCGCCGCGGCGAGCGTCTGCAGGTAGGCGGCGTCGACCGAGTCGGGGTTGGCCTCGGTGGTGATCTCCGCATCCGGAACGAAGCCCCAGGTGTCACGGGCCGCGCCCAGCATCTGCGCCAGCTGGTGGGCCGGCAGGAGCGTGGGTGTGCCGCCCCCGAAGAAGACCGTGGAGAGCGGGCGCGCGGCCACCCCCGAGGTCTCGAGAACACCGCGGGCGAAGCGCATCTCGGCGATCGCCTCGTCGGCGTAGTCGGACTGCTTGGCGCCGCGCAGCTCAGTGGCCGTGTAGGTGTTGAAGTCGCAGTAGCCGCAGCGCACCCGGCAGAAGGGCACGTGCACGTAGAGGCCGAAGTCGCGGTCGGCCGAGGCCGCCGCACCCGTGGGCGGCAGCAGTCCGTCGGTGGGAGCGGGGTCTCCCAGCGGGAGAGCGGAGGGCACGGGCGCCTACAGTCCCCGCGCGGGCGAGAGCGAGCGGAGGTAGCGGCGCGTGGCGCGCGCCTGCATGAAGCGCAGCACGGGATAGCCCAGCCGGTAGTACCAGGTGCTGGGGCGGGAGAAGGCGCGGATGACGATCCAGACCGAGTCGTCCTGCCGGCGCTCCACCACGAAGCTCTCCTCGCCCGACTCCGGATGCCCGGGCAGGGTCCCGTAGGCGAAGCCGCGGCGGCCGGGCTCCTCGACCAGGTAGACCACGCGAACAGGCGCCTTGACCACGAGGCCGAACGCTTTGATCGAGAGCACGGCGGTGGTGCCGGGCGAGACGAGGGGCGTTCCGTCCTCGCCGTAGGCCTGCTCCGGATGCGTGTCGCGGGGGGCGATCGGATTGCCCACGGAATCGAAGACGAGACCCACGTAGTCGGTCTCGGTGGGGGTGGGCAGCTGGATGTCGCCGACGCTGATCCCGGCGCCGCGCTGCACTCCCCAGGCCATGAGCCTCGCGCTCGCGGCCTCGAAGCGCTCCGCGCCGGAGCCGATCCGTGCGCGCGCCTCCATGGGCCGGAAGCCCTTCGGCGGGAAGTACAGCAGGTCGGCCGCCTGGGTGGCTCCGATGGCGGCGTAGCTGAGAGGTGCGTCGACGGCCTGCCGCGGAGCGGGGAGAGCGCTCACCGCGGTCACTTCTTGTCCTTCTTCTCGACGTCGCCCGAGAGCGCGGCGATGAAGGCCTCCTGGGGCACCTCGACGCGGCCCACCATCTTCATGCGCTTCTTGCCCTCCTTCTGCTTCTCGAGCAGCTTGCGCTTGCGGGAGATGTCGCCGCCGTAGCACTTGGCCAGCACGTCCTTGCGCATGGCGCGGATGGACTCGCGGGCGATGATGCGGGCACCGATGGCGGCCTGGATGGGCACCTCGAACTGCTGGCGCGGGATCAGCTCGCGGAGCCGGCCCGTCATCAGCACGCCGTAGGCGTAGGCCTTCTCGCGGTGCACGATGGCGCTGAACGCATCGACCTGCTCGCCCTGCAACAGGATGTCGACCTTCACGAGGTCGGCCTCCTGCTCGCCGGCGGGCTCGTAGTCGAGGCTCGCGTAGCCCGCGGTCTTCGACTTGAGGCTGTCGAAGAAGTCGAACACGATCTCACCGAGCGGCATCGTGTACTTGATCTCCACCCGGTCCTCGCCGAGGTAGTCCATGCCCTGGAGCGTGCCCCTGCGGCTCTGGCAGAGCTCCATGATGGTGCCCACGTAGTCCTTCGGCGCGAGGATCGCCGCATTGACCACCGGCTCCTTGACGTTGAGGATCTTGCCGCCCGGGAACTCGCTGGGGTTCGTGACCGTGACGGTCTTCTTGTCCTCCGTCGTGACCTCGTAGATCACGCTCGGGGCCGTGGCGATGAGGTCGAGGTTGAACTCGCGCTCGAGCCGCTCGGTGATGATCTCGAGATGCAGGAGGCCGAGGAAGCCGCACCGGAAGCCGAAGCCGAGCGCCACGGAGGTCTCGGGCTCGTAGACGAGCGCCGCGTCGCTCAGCTTGAGCTTGTCGAGGGCCTCGCGGAGCACCGGGTAGTCGCTGCCGTCGATCGGGTAGAGACCCGAGAACACCATCGGCAGCGGCTCGGTGTAACCCGGCAGGGCCTTCGTGGCGGGCTTCGCGGCGGTCGTGACGGTGTCGCCGACCTTCGACTGGCGCACATCCTTCACGCCCGTGATGAGGTAGCCGACCTCGCCGACGCCGAGGCCCTTGCTGGGGGTCGGCTCGGGGGAGCTGACTCCGATCTCGAGGATCTCGTGCGTGGCACGGGTGGACATCATCTGGATGCGCTCGCGCGGGTTGAGGTGCCCGTCGATCATGCGCACGTAGGTGACCACGCCACGGTAGGCGTCGTAGACGGAGTCGAAGATCATGGCGCGGGCCGCGGCATCCGGATCGCCCTTCGGGGCGGGAATGAGCTCGACGACGCGGTCGAGCAGGTCCTCCACGCCGAGGCCCGTCTTGCCGCTGACCCGCAGCACGTCCTCCGGATCGCCGCCGATGAGGCTCGCGAGCTCCTTGGCGTACTTCTCCGGATCGGCCGCAGGCAGGTCGATCTTGTTGAGCACGGGGATGATCGTGAGGTCGTTCTCGAGCGCGAGGTAGAGGTTCGCGAGGGTCTGGGCCTCGATGCCCTGAGCGGCGTCGACGAGCAGGATGGCGCCCTCGCACGCGGCGAGGGAGCGGCTCACCTCGTAGGAGAAGTCGACGTGGCCCGGAGTGTCGATCATGTTGAGGGCGAAGGTGTCGAGGCCTCGCGACCACGGCATGCGCACCGCCTGGCTCTTGATCGTGATGCCGCGCTCGCGCTCGATGTCCATGCGATCGAGGTACTGGGCGCGCATGTCACGGTCGCTCACGACGCCCGTGATGCCGAGCATGCGGTCGGCGAGCGTCGACTTGCCGTGGTCGATGTGCGCGATGATGCAGAAGTTGCGGATGAACGCGGGGTCGGTGGAGGCAGGTTGGAGTGCCTTCAGTGATGTGGGGCTCACGCATTCCTCTGGTGGTGTGTCCGACCGGATCGCCGGACGCCCCATTCTGCCATGTCGCGCAGGGCTGCCGCAGAGACGACTCACAGCGTCACGGGTGGAAGTATCGGGGCCTTGTTCGGTTGAATCCTCCTATGGCCATCTTCCTCACCGGCGCGACCGGTTACATCGGTTCCGCAGTCCTCCGTCAGCTCCGCGGCCAGGGCCGCGACGTCGTCGCCCTCGTGCGCACCGAGGAGAAGGCGCGCGAGGTGGAGGCCGCGGGCGCCACCGCCGTGCTCGGCTCGCTCACCGACCGCGAGATCGTGACGCACCTCGCACTCGAGAGCGACGGCGTCATCCACACCGCCTCCCCCGGTGACGACTCGAGCGCCCCCACCGACGATGCCTTCGTGACCGCGGCGTTCGCCGGTCTCGAGGGCAGCGACAAGCCCTACGTGCACACGGGCGGCATCTGGATCTTCGGATCGGGCGCCGACCTCACGGAGTCGACGCCGTTCGCGCCGCCCGCCCTCACCTCGTGGCGCCCGGTCGTCGAGGCGCGCGTGCAGGGCGCGTCGGGGGTCAAGACCACGATCATCGCGCCGGCCGTCGTGTTCGGGCACGGCGGGGGCATCCCGAACCTCGTGGTCGACGCCGCGCGGGTCGCTGGCTCCGACGGGGAGGCGCTCTCGCTGATCGGGCCGGGCACGCAGCACTGGACGACGGTGTTCGTCGACGACCTCGCGGAGCTCTACCTGCTCGCGTTCGACCTCGCCGACGGCGGCTCGTACTACATCGGCGCGAGCGGGGAGAACCCGACCGTGCGGTCGCTCGGTGAGGCCGCTTCTGCGGCCGCGGGACTCGGCGGGCGCGTGGAGCCGACCTCGGTGGAGGACGTGCACGCCCGGCTCGGCGAGGAGTTCGGCGACGCGCTGCTGCTCGACCAGCAGGCGATCGGATCGGCCGCGCGGATCGACCTCGGGTGGGAGCCGAACGGGCCGACGCTGCTCGAGGAGCTGCGCGCGGGGTCGTACGCGCGCTGAGCGAGTCTCTCGCGACTTGACAGTTCCTGGGCCTGAAGCCGCCGACTTGACACAAGATGTGCCAAGTCGGCGGTTATTCGCGCAACTTCTGTCAAGTGGGGCGGGGGGGGGCGGCGGCGGTCAGCGCAGGACGGCGGCCTCGACCTCGGCGGGGGTGAAGAAGTTGCTCGTGCGCTCGACGCGGTGCACGAGGTCGACGAGCGCGGCATTGACGGGGGCTTCGCGACCTACCGCGGCGGCCGCAGCCACCACGGCGCCGTTCAGGTGGTCGATCTCGGTGAGCTGACCGCGGCGGATGCTCTGGAGGGTCGATCCCGGGTTCGGGACAGACCCCATCCGCTTGCCCATGAGCCGCGGGAGGTACTGCGCCAGGCTGCGAGGCAGGCGGGCCACGGCGCCGAGCAGACGGTCGTCGAGGCCGAGCAGGGACTCGAAGCGCACGCCGGAAGCCCGGGCGATGCGGATCGTCTCCTGCATGCTCGCGGTGAGGATCCGCCTGAGGCGGGGGTCGGCGATCGTCTCCTGCACCGACAGGCCGGTGATCGCGGGGAGGGCGTTGACGTGGTTGACCATGAGCTTCGTCCACTGCGCTCCCGTGAAGTTCTCGGTGACACGGGTGTCGAGGAAGGCGCCGACCGTCCGGACCGTCTCGGCGAAGACATCCGGGGGCGTGGAGTCGAGTCGGCCTAGGTAGGTGGCACCACCCGTGGTGATGGTGATCCGCCCGGGCTCCAGGAACGACGCCGCGTAGAGGGCGAGGGCGCCGATCACCGGTGTGTCCGGGAGGAGGCGGGATGCCTCCTCCGCGCCGCCGAGACCGTTCTGCACGACGACGAGGGGCACGCCCGCCAGGAACGCGGCGTTCTCGGCGAGGGCGGCCGTCGCATCCTGGGCCTTGACGCAGAGGAAGGCGAGTTCGGGCCTCCCGTCGAGGGCGGGGGTGGCGTGGGGGTGGGCAAGGTGGTCGCCCCAGGCGCCCGTGAGGCGGAGGCCCTCGGTGCGGATCGCCCCGAGCTGGGCTCCGCGGGCGGTGACGGCGACGGTGTGGCCCGCGCGGTCGGCGAGTGCTGCGGTGGCACCACCGATGGCGCCGGCTCCGATGACGGCGATCCTCATGAGGCGGGAGCGCCGACGGTCGACGAAGAGACGGTCGACGTGCTCGTCGGTGGTGCCGGGAGGCGGCGGATGCCTTCGAGGAGGTCGTGCTCGGAGGCGGCGACGCAGAGGCGGATCCAGCCCTCCCCCATGCGGCCGAACGCGCTGCCGGGGGCGACCGCGACGCGCTGCTGCAGCAGGAAGCGCTCGGCCCAGCCGGCGACGTCGCCGTCGGCGGCGTGGGAGACGTCGACCCAGAGGTAGAACGCACCGGTGGGCTCGAGGTAGCGGATGCCGCGCTCGTCGAGCAGAGCGGTGGCCGCGGCGAGGTTGGAACGGTAGCGGGCGGCGGCCTCGTCGACGTGGTCCTGGGGGCCGGTGAGGGCGGCCGCCACGGCGCGCTGAGCCGGGGTGTTGATGCAGCTCACCGTCGCCTCCTGCACCGACCGGAGCAGCGGTGCGAAGCCGGGCGGGGTGAGCAGCCAGCCGACGCGGGCGCCTGTGAGCGCGTAGGTCTTCGAGGCGCTGAAGGCGGTGAGCACGCGCTCGTCGTCGCCGAGGCTCGCGAGGCTGATGTGCGGCTGGTCGTAGCTGAAGCGCTCGTAGACCTCGTCGCTCAGCACCCACAGGTCGTGCTCCCGGGCGAAGGCGAGGAGGGCCTCGAGGGTGTCGCGGTCGAAGACGGCGCCGAGCGGGTTCGAGGGCGAGTTCACGACGAGCAGGCGTGTGCGATCGGTCACGAGGCGCTCGAGCTCGTCGAAGTCGGGAGCGAAGGCCGCTTCGGGCCGGAGCGGGTACGGCACCGGGGTCGCGGATGCCAGGTGGGCGTTCATGCCGAACGTCGTGTAGCCGGGGTCGGGCACGAGCACCTCGTCGCCCGGGTCGAGGAGGATCGAGAAGGCGAGCGAGAGCGCCTGGGTGGCGCCGTTCGTGACCCAGACGCGCTCGGTGTCGGTGCGGATGCCGTTGCGCTCGGCGACCGTGCGGACGATCGCCTCCCGGAGTTCGAGGATGCCGCCGTTGGGGGTGTAGCCGGTGTCGTCGGCGAGCCAGGCCTCGGAGGCCCGGCGGAGGATGGCCGGATCGACCGCGACGTCGGGCTCGCCGATGGCCAGGTAGATGACGTCGTCGAGGGCGTGGGCGAGCTCGAAGATGCGGCGGATGCCGGAGGGTGGGACCGAGTCGGTGTGGGAGGCGAGACGGGGCATGGTCCTCACGGTAGTCGCTGCGGCGGGGCGTTTCGGCGTGCGCGGAGACGGTAGGATTGTTCCGTCGCTCAGGAACTGGTAATGTTGCCTGTTGGCTTACGCATCCACGCGATTCAGTTGGGTGCGAACAGCGAGTGGCTCCTTCCGCGGCTCGGCCGCAGCGGAGCATCGCACCGCATTCATCCGAACAGATACAGAGGGTTATTTCCGTGGCAAACATCAAGTCGCAGATCAAGCGCATCGGCACCAACAAGAAGGCTCAGGAGCGCAACAAGGCGGTCAAGAGCGAGCTCAAGACCGCGATCCGCGCCACGCGCGAGGCCGTCGTCGCCGGCGACAAGGACAAGGCTCTGACCTCGCTCCTCGTCGCGAGCAAGAAGCTCGACAAGGCCGCCTCGAAGGGCGTCATCCACAAGAACCAGGCCGCGAACCGCAAGTCGGCGATCGCGAAGCAGGTCTCCGCGATCTGATCGCGCTCACCTCGAAAGGGCTCCGCTTCGGCGGGGCCCTTTTTCTGTGCCCGCGGGCCCGGGAAGTGTCAAGTCACAGGAAGGCCGAGACGTCACTTTTCACGCATCCGGCGCCGTCTTGGTGTGGAAAGTGACGGTTCGGCGAGGGGGGGTGGGGTGGGGCGGGGTTAGAGGGTGCCGCGGGACGAGATGACGCTGATCATGTGCTCGAGCGCGAAGACGGGGTCGCGGCCCGCGCCCTTGACGCTCTCGTCGGTCTCGGCGAGCACCTGGATGCTCCGGCCGAGGCCCTCCCCCGTCCAGCCCGAGAGGTCGCGGCGGGCGCGGTCGACCTGCCAGGGCGCCATGCCGAGCTGGCCCGCCAGCTGGCCGGAGCCCCCACGCGTGCCGAGCACCTTCGCCATGGTGCGGAGCTTCATGGCGAACGCCGCCACGATCGGCACAGGATCGGCACCGGACGCGAGCGCGTGCCGGAGCAGTGCCAGCGCGTCGCCGTAGCTGCCGCCGATGGCGGAGTCGGCCACCGCGAACGCGTTCGTCTCGACGCGGCCGGCGTAGTAGCGCTCGACCGTGACCTCGGTGATCTCCTCGCTCGCATCAGAGATCAGCTGCGCGCAGGCGGAGGAGAGCTCTGCGAGGTCGTCGCTGAACGCCGAGACGAGCGCACGGATGGCACCGGGCGAGACCCGCTTGCCCGCCGCTCGGAACTCCGCCGAGGCGAACTCGTACTTATCGGAGTCGCGCTTGAGCTCGGTGCACACGACCTCTTCTGCGACGCCCGCCGCCGCACGCACGGCTTCGAGCATCTTCTTGCCGCGCACACCTCCGCCGTGCCGGAGCACGACGTAGGTGTCGTCAGCCGGGAGCGCGAGATAGGAGATGACATCCTCGATGAGCGCGTCGGTGCACTTCTCCGCCGAGGCGATGCGGATCATCCGCGGCTCCCCGAAGAGCGAGGGGCTCGCGAGCGAGAGCAGCTCGCCCGGCGCGTAGGATGCCGCGTCGATGTCGCTGATCTCGAGGCTCGGATCCTCCGCCTTCAGCAGATCGCGGAGCTGGCGGATGGCGCGCTCGGCGAGGAACGACTCGGTTCCGCTCACCAGCACGACGGGCGCCGGGCGGATCTGGTTCCACTCCAGCTGGGGGATGCCGACCTTGGCGGACGACTTGGTTGCCGTCTTCGCGGTCGACCTGCCTCGCGCGACCGCCATGCGTTCTCCCTGCCCGATCCGACCGATCCACTCGAACCGGATGCGACGACGTCGGTTCAGCGCACCGTGACGGCTCGAAGACCGGTCGACGCCGATCCCTCGGCTCGCCCTCCAGCCTAGCCGCCACCGCCGACACGACGGCCGCCGTCTGCTCCGCCCTCTCGGTCCAGGCGGTGATGCGGGCCCTGGTGCCCGAGAGGACGATCCGCCCGGCCGTGTCGGTGCGGAGGACCTCGGTGCCCGTGGCGGCCAGGAGGGACAGGATGCGGGGGGTGGGGTGACCATAGCGGTTGCCGGCGCCGACCGAGATGATGCCCACCTGCGCGGAGAGTTCGCGGTAGAGGGCGTCGCTCTGGTCGGCACTGCCGTGGTGGGCGACCTTCACCACGTCGACGGGCCCGAGGGAGGCGGACGAGGCCATCGCGCTCTGGGCCTGCTCCCCCAGGTCGCCGAGGAAGATCATCCGGAGCGGACCCGTGAAGAGCACCGTGACGCTCGCGTCGTTGCCGACGAGCGGCACGGCTCGCGTCTCAGGGGCCGGTGGCCACAGGATGTCGAGCCTGTAGGCGCCGAGGCTGCCCGTGAGACCCCGGAATGCCGGAACGACCTCGGCGCCGCCTTCACGAAGTTGCTCGACCAGGCGTTCATCGGCCGTGCCATCGGTGGGGCCCACGAGCGCGCGGTCGACGCGGCCGAGGACCGCCTGGAGGCCGCCGACGTGATCGAGGTCGTAGTGGGTGAGCACGAGGAGATCGATGCGGTCGATGTCCAGGCGGTCGAGACAGGCCGTGAGCGGCTCGGGGTCGGGGCCCACATCGACGAGGGCTGTGAGGCCCGCGCTCCGCACGAGCACGGCATCACCCTGCCCGATGTCGCACGCCGCGAGCTGCCAGTCGGCAGGGACGGCACCCGAACGACCGATCGCGCCTCCGGCGAGAGAACCCGCGACCACCGCTGCGCACAGGAGCATCCCGATGCCCGCGCCGAACGCCACCCGAGGATTCCTGTGCCGTGCCCGGAGGGCCACCGCGAGGAGGGCGAGCATCAGCACGGCGCCGGCCGCAGCGGTGAGGCTGTCGGGGAGATCGACGGCCGCGAAGGGCAGAGCGGCGAAGAATCGGGCGACGGCGCCGATCCACGCCGAGGGCAGCCACGGGAGCCACGCGGCGACCTCTGCGAGGCCGGGCGCGACCACGGCCAGCACGCAGACGATCAGCCCGAGCACGCTCACGGCCGCGGCAGCGGGCTCGGCGAGGAGGTTGGCGGGCACGGTGTACGGCGTGAGCTGCGGCGTGAGGAGGAACAGGATCGGCTGGCAGGCGAGCTGGGCGGCCACCGGGACGGCGATCGCGACGGCGAGTGCGGGCAGGACGCGCTTCGCGACGAGGGCCGCGAGAGGGCGGGTGAGCAGGAGCAGGCCCGCCGTGGCGAGCACGGAGAGCGCGAAGCCGGCACTCCGGCCGAGCCAGGGGTCGAGCGCGAGGAGCACGACGACGGAGAGGCAGAGCGGCGGGATGCCGGCGGCGGGCCGGCCGAGGGCCAGCGCGATGAGCACGATCACCGCCATGGTGGCCGCTCGGAGCACGCTCGGCTCGGGCGTGACGAGCACCACGAACAGCAGCAGCACCCCCACCGAGACCGCGATGCGCACACGGCGCCTGAGGCCGATGGCCCCGCCCACGAGCATGACGGCCGCCACGACGATGGCGCAGTTGGCGCCCGAGACGGCGGTGAGATGGGTGAGGCCCGTGACGGTCATGGCGTCGCGGAGCTCATCGGTCACGTGGGTGTCGTCGCCGATGGCGAGCCCCGTGAGCAGGTCGGCGCCGTCGCCCGGGAGCCCGGCCGTGGCTTCGCGGAAGGCGTCGCGCATGCCACCGGCCCAAGCGATGGGGACGGGCGGATTGCCGACGGACGTGAGGTCGCCGCGCGCGAAGAACAGGAACTCCCGGGATTGCCCGGGCTGAAGTGACGTGAGCGTGCCGCGCGCTCTGACCCGCGCGCCGATCGGCAACCGAGCGGATGCCTGCGGCTCGACGGTCGCGAACACGAGCGTGGGCGAGCGGGCCGCCACCGCGCGCCCGCCGAACTCGAAGCGCTCGAGAGAGGCCTCCACCATCACGCGGGTGGCCGAGGTCTCAGCGGCGGCGTCGCCCCACGCCGCACCGAAGCCTGGCGCATCGGTCTCGTCGACCGTCCCGGTGACGGTGAACACGGCGGTGCCGACGCGTGGGCCCTGCAGGTCGAGGCCCTCGGGATGGCGGAGGTGCCCGAGCGCGAACGACGACGTGCAGACGACCGCCGCGGCGGCGACCGACAGGGCGAGCGTCGGGATCACGGACTCCCGCACGGACCTCGCACCGCCTCCGCGCGCCAGACGGACGGGTGCCAGACGGACGAGTGCCAGACGGACGGGTGCCAGACGGACGGGTGCCAGACAGACGAGTGCCAGCGCGAGGGCGAGCGCCCACGCGATGACGGCTGCGGCCGCCGTGAGGTCGGGGAAGCCTACGAAGACGAGAGCGCTGAGCCAGGCAGCGACAGCGGGGCCCGCCAGCCGTAGATCCGTCGGCGCCTGCCGCCGTGATGTGCCGACCGCGGGTGTCGGCGTGGCCGCGGGGGCGGGGTTGGGGTTGGGGGCGGGAGCAGGCACGAAGCCGGGCGGTCTCGGGTGCGCGAAGGGCCGGCGTCAGACGGTGACGAGGGGGCGGAGGGACTCGAAGGTCTTGTCGCCGATGCCGGTGACCTGGAGGAGATCGTCGACGGTGGCGAAGGGGCCGTTCTCGTCGCGCCAGGAGATGATGCGCGCGGCCATCGCCGGGCCGATGCGCGGCAGCGTGTCGAGGTCGAGCGCCGTCGCCGAGTTGAGGTTGATCAGAGCACCGGGTGATCCGCCTGCGACCCCGGACGACACCCCGGGGCCACCGGAAGCACCGGAGGACGGAGACCCACCGGCACCGGCACTACCCGCTGCAGCAGCGGGAGCCTCGCCCACCGCGAGCACGCGCAGCTGCTCGCCGTCGACGAGCGGCCGTGCCAGGTTGAGCGAGGACTGCTCCGCCCCCTCGGCGAATCCACCCGCCAGGGCCACGGCGTCGACCGCGCGGGAGCCCTCGGCGAGCTCATAGACGCCGGGGCGCACAACGGAGCCGAGGACGTGCACGAGGATCGCTGCGCGGGACTCACCCATCGACGCGTCGCCCCCCGATTCCGGTGGCCCGGGCGACGGGGAGGGCGCAACCGTGTGCGACGGCGAGACGACCGAATCACCGCCGGAGCCGCCGTCCCCAGCCGCGCCGAACACCGTCGTGGCCCCCACCGGCGAGAGCGCCGTGACGAGCACCGATGCCACCAGCGCCACGACCACGAGCACGAGGGCTGCCCCGATGGCCACGCGCACGCGCACCGTCGGACCGCGCTCCACCACATCATCGATCGCGCCCCCCCGCTGGGGGCCGGCCGTGGCCGCCTGCTGCGGCTCTACCGCGACGCGGTCGCTGAGGAGGAGAACTCCGTCACCCGTTGCGGCCCCTGGCCGCGCTCCTGAATCCGACATGCCGTCAGAGTAGGAGCGCCCGCCCGGGCCGCCCGGCGCATCCGCTGATCTGTGGAAGGACCGGGGCGGACCGCGCGTGGTGCAGGAGTCAGGAAGCGGGCTTCGTGACGAAGTTCACGAGCCGCGGCGCGCGTGCCACCACGGTCACCACCTCGCGATCCCCGATCGACCGCTTCACCGACGCGAGCTCCCGGGCCGTGGCCTCGAGCGTCGCGCCGTCGATCTTGGGCGACACCTCGATGCGATCCCGCACCTTGCCGTCGACCTGCACCACGGCGGTGACGGTCTCCTCGGTCAACAGCGACGAATCGGCCCCGCGCCATCCGTAGTTCGCGATGGAGGGCTCGTAGCCGAGACGCTCCCACATGTCCTCGGCCGTGTAGGGCGCGAACAGCGACAGTCCGAGCGCCACGGTCTCGACGGCTTCGCGCACGGCGGGATCGCCACCGCCCGGACCGGAGTCGATGGCCTTGCGCGCCGCGTTGACGAGCTCCATGAGCCGCGCCACCACCACGTTGAACTTGAACGCCTCGATGAGCCCGGGAGCCTCGGCGAGGAAACGGTGCGTCACGCGCCGCAGCGCCCGGTCGCCGTCGCGCCAGTTCACCGTGGGAGCCGAGGTCACGTCGCCCACGAGCCGCCAGGCGCGCGCCAGGAACTTCGCCGACCCGGCGGGCGACACGTCGGCCCAGTCGATGTCGTCCTCCGGCGGGCCGGCGAATGCCATCGTGAGGCGCACCGCATCCACACCGTGCTCGTCGAGCTGGTCGGAGAGCTTGACGATGTTGCCCTTCGACTTCGACATCGCCGAACCCTCCATGAGCACCATGCCCTGGTTCAGCAGCGCGCTGAACGGCTCGGTGAAGGAGACGTAGCCGAGGTCGAACAGCACCTTCGTGATGAAGCGCGCGTAGAGCAGGTGCAGGATGGCGTGCGTCACGCCCCCCACATACTGATCCACCGGCGCCCACTTGTCGACCTCGCGCGGGTCGAAGGCCTTCGTGTCGTCCTGCGGCGAGAGGAAGCGGAGGAAGTACCACGAGCTGTCGACGAAGGTGTCCATCGTGTCGGCGTCGCGGAGCGCCGGCGATCCGTCGACCGGGTTGGGCACGTTCACCCAGTCCTCGGCACCGCCGAGCGGCGACGTGCCCTTCGGCGTGAGGTTGAGGCCCTCGGTGGGCGGCAGCAGCACGGGCAGCTGCTCTTCGGGCACCGGATGCTCGGAGCCGTCGGAACCGTGGATGATCGGGATCGGCGTGCCCCAGTAGCGCTGGCGCGAGATCAGCCAGTCGCGGAGACGGTAGTTCTTCGCCGGGCGGCCGGTGCCGGCCTGCTCGAGGATCTCGATGATCTTGCGGATCGCGTTCGACTTCGACAGGCCGTCGAGCGGGCCCGAGTTGATCAGTCGGCCCTCGCCGGCGAGCGCGATGCCCGTGGTGCCGGGGTTGAGGTCTTCGAGCTCGGGCAGGTCGTCGGGGTCGAGCACGGGGATGACGCCCGTGACCGGTGCCAGCGTGTCCACCACGACGCGGACGGGCAGGCCGAAGGCGCGCGCGAAGTCGAGGTCGCGCTGGTCGTGCGCGGGCACGGCCATGACGGCACCGTGGCCGTAGTCGGCCAGCACGTAGTCCGCGGCCCAGATCGGCAGCCGCTCGCCGTTGACCGGATTGATGGCGTAGCGCTCGAGGAAGATGCCCGTCTTCGGCCGGTCGGTGGCCTGGCGCTCGGTCTCGGACGACTTCTGCACGTCGGCGAGGTAGGTCGTGAAGCGTTCGCGCACCTCCTCCGACGAGCCGTTCGCCACGAGCTCCTGGGCGAGGTCGGAGTCGGGGGCGACCACCATGAAGGTCGCGCCGTAGAGGGTGTCCGGGCGCGTGGTGAAGACGGTCACCGGCTCGGAACGGCCCTCGATGGCGAAGTCGACGTCGGCGCCGACGGAGCGGCCGATCCAGTTGCGCTGCATCGCGATGACCTTCGAGGGCCAGGTGCCCTCGAGCTGCTTGAGGTCGTCGAGCAGGCGGTCGGCGTAGTCGGTGATGCGGAAGTACCACTGCGTGAGCTTCTTCTTCACCACGACGGCGCCCGAGCGCTCGGAGGTGCCGTCGGCCAGCACCTGCTCGTTGGCGAGCACGGTCTGGTCCACCGGGTCCCAGTTCACCCAGCTGGCCTTGCGGTAGGCGAGGCCCTTCTCGTACATCTTGAGGAACAGCCACTGGTTCCACTTGTAGTACTCGGGGTCTGAGGTGTGCAGCACGCGGTCCCAGTCGAAGCTGGTGGCGTAGCGCTTCATGCTCGTGCGCTGCTGCTCGATGTTGTCGTAGGTCCACTGGCGGGGGTCGAGGCCGCGCTTGATGGCGGCGTTCTCGGCGGGCAGGCCGAACGAGTCCCAGCCGATCGGGTGCAGCACGTTGAAGCCCTGCTGGCGCCAGTAGCGAGCGATCACGTCGCCGAGCGCGTAGGCCTCGGCGTGGCCCATGTGCAGGTCGCCCGAGGGGTAGGGGAACATGTCGAGCACGTACTTGCGGGGGCGCTTGTCGCCCTCGAGGTCGGTGCGGTAGGGCTTCAGCTCCTCCCACCGCGGCTGCCACTTGCTCTGGATGCTCGCGAAGTCGTAGCGCTCAGCGCCCTCGGAGTCGTCGTGCGACGATGCACCGGCGGGGACGGATGTGTTCTCGGTGACCACAGGACTCTCATTCGTTGCGTGCGCAGCGTCTCACACCGGGCGGCCGGCGGTGGTCGTGGGGTGAGGTGCTCGGATCGGCGCGCGAGGCGCACCAGGTGACAACTGTACTAAAGCTTGGCGTGTTCCCGCGGGGCAGCGGATGCGAGGGGCAGGGTGGGCGCAGACCGGCCAACGGGCTCGGGGCTCGCCGCCCCCAGCACGGCCAGCAGGACGGCGGCCTTCACCCTGGTCTCCTCGACCTCGTCGACCGGTTCGGAGAGCGCCGTGATGCCCCCGCCCGCTCCCACGGTCGCACCGTGGTCGTCGAGCACGATGCTGCGGATGACCATCGCGAGATCGAGGGCGCCGTCGCGCGAGAAGTAGCCGAAGACGCCCGAGTAGATGCCTCTCGGGCCGCCCTCGAGCGCGGCGAGCGTGTGCACCGCGCTGCGCTTCGGCGCGCCCGTCATCGAGCCAGCGGGGAAGCAGGCGGCCACCGCGTCGAGCCCGTTGCGGCCTTCAGCCAGGATGCCCTCGATCGTGCTGACCAGCTGATGCACCTGGGGGTAGGTCTCGACCTCGAGCAGAGTCGGAACCGCCACGCTGCCGAGTGCGCAGACCCTCGAGAGGTCGTTGCGCACGAGGTCGACGATCATCAGGTTCTCGGCGCGCTCCTTCTGGCTCGCGGCGAGCTCGCGCACGAGGAGGGCGTCGTCGACCGGGCCGGCACCTCGCGGGCGGGTGCCCTTGATCGGCTTGCTGCGCACGCGACCGTCGGCCGTGACCGCGAGGAACTGCTCGGGCGAGGAGCTCAGGAGCGACGTGCCGCCCACCGTGAGGTAGCCGCCGTGGTGGCTCGGGCTCGCGGCGCGCAGGGCGAGGTAGGTCTCGAGCGGATCGGGGTGCACGTCGACCGCGAACTCGTTCGTGAGGCACAGCTGGTAGGCGTCGCCTCGGGCGATGGTGGCCTTGCAGGCCTCGATCATGGCGGCGTAGGCAGGGTAGTCGTGGCGGGGACGGGCTTCGAGGGTGGGGGCGGGGCCCGTGGGGGCGGCGGCGGTGCCGCGCGGGAGAGACTCGAGGGTGGTGGCGGTGCGGGCGAGCCAGTCGACGGCGGTCGGCGAGTCGAGGGCGAGCAGGGTGACGGTGCCGGTGTCGTGGTCGAACTCGACGGCCTCGTCGACACGGAGGAGCACCGCAGCATCCCCGCGGAGATCCGTGGGCCGCGGGGCGTCGGGAAGGCCGAGCTCGTAGGCCAGCCAGCCGACCCAGCCGAGTCGGAAGCGGGGCGAGGTGTCGGCATCCGCAGACGGGAGCGACTCGGGATTCACGGTGGTGGCACCTGCGAATGGGAGCGGTTCGGGGTCGGCGGAGCCGGCATCCTGGAGCACCTCGTAGAGCTCGCTCCAATCGCGGCAGCGGTGCACCGCCACGGGGAGGCCGAGGTAGCTGCGACCGGTGGTGGCCCCGGGGCCGCTGTCGAGCCAGAAGGCGCTCTCGGCTCCGCGCGCGAGCGCTCCGAACACGACCGCCGGGTCGGGGGCGACGGCCAGAGGGCGTCGGAGGAGCGTCGGCGGCACTGTACTAGCGTAGATCGTGCAGTCGACGACGGAGGGAGCTGCGCGTGGCCGAGGCCCCCGCGACGTTCGTCTGGCGAGACGGTGCCCTTCTCGAGCGCCCGCTCGAGCCGCATCGGGAGCTCGTCGTGGCCGATTCCTTCTTCGTCTCGCCCGAGGGCCGTGCCCGGGCGCTCGAGACGCATCACGAGAGGTTCCGGGCGGGGATCGCCGAGCTGGCGGGGCCGTCGGTCGAGGCGGTCGACGCGTTCTGGGGAGCGGCGATCGGGCGGTTGCGGGCCTACCGCGGGGCGGCCCTGTTCCCGCGGATGGAACTGGCCGGGTTCGAGGGCGGAGGGCTCGAGCTGAGGTTGCGGGTGCGGATCGCACCACGCCGACGCGAGTCGGCGGTGCTCAGCACCCACGGGGGACCCGATCCACGGAGCGTCCCGCGCATCAAGGGGCCCGACCTGGAGACTCTGATCGCGCTTCGGGCCGCGGCGCAGGAGAACGGTGCCGACGAGGTGGTGCTGTTGAAGGACGGGCTCGTGGTCGACGGCTCGAGCTCGGCCGTGCTGTGGTGGCGGGGAGAGACGCTCGCGGCGCCACCCGGCGACCTGGCGCGCGTGGCGAGTGTGACGGCCAGGAGCATCCGGCTGATCGCCTCGGCCACGGGCACCCGGGTGGTCGAGGAGCGCGCCCGCCCCGCCGATCTCGAGGGCTGCGAGGTGTGGGTGGTGAGCGCCCTGCACGGCATCAGCGTGGTCGACGCGTGGATCGACGGGCCCGTCGTCGTGGTGCGCCCGAGTCGCGCGGCCACCTGGCAGCGCCGCCTCGACGCCCTCGCCCGCCCGCTCTGAGCCCGCTCAGGGCCGCTGGATCGGTGGTGGCGGTGAGGTGTGGAGTTCGCCATGTCTGCGTGTGATCACCGCTCGATGCAGGGCGGATCGCGGGAGGTTTGGCGAAGTCCGCGGATGCGCGTCCCGGGCGGGGTCAGAGGGCGGTGGGAGCTCGGAGTTCGAGGGTGGAGGTGACGAGGGCCGCCGGAACCGGGGTGTGCGAGATGAGGAGGACCGCGCGGGAGTCGGCGGTGGCCGCCACGAGGAGCTCCTCGAGGAGGAGATCGGCACGGTCGGGGTCGACGTTGGCGGTGGGCTCGTCGAGCACCAGCACGGGGAAGTCGGCGAGGAGCGCCCGAGCCACCGCGATGCGCTGGGCCTGACCACCGGAGACGAGGGCGCCGCGCTCCCCCACCCGTGCCGAGAGGCCGCCGCGCTCGCACACCCAGTCGGCGAGTCCGACGCGCTCGAGCACCGCGAGCAGCTCGTCGTCGGTCGCGGTGTCGCGGGCGAAGAGGAGGTTCTGGCGGATGTCGTCGTCGAAGAGGTGGGGACGCTGCTCGCAGAGGCCGATCACGCGCCGCACCTCGGCCTGTGGGAGGGCGCGCACGTCGACGCCGTCGACGAGGAACTCGCCCTCGTGGTCGAGGAACCGCACGAGCACGTGGGCGAGCGTCGTCTTGCCGGCGCCGCTCGGGCCGCGCACGAGCATCCGGTCGCCCGGAGCGAGCTCGAGCGACACGGGCCCGAGCGCCGTCGGCGCCCCCTCCCCCGGCCACCGCGCGGTGACCTCGCGCAGCGACACCCGGGCGCCCGCCGCGGCGGACGTGGTGGAGGAGGTGGGAGAGGTGACAGCAGGGGCATCCACGGGGATGCCGCGGGGCACCTCGTCGGGGACGACCTCGGCGATGCGGGTGGCGCTGGCCGCCACCTGCCGCCAGGCTCCGAGGGCTAGGGGCACCATGGCGAAGACCTCGAAGACCGCGAGCGGTACGAGGGCGACCACGGCGAGCGCGGGGCCCTCGAAACCTCCCGTGCCGAGCTGCGGGATGCCGACCGCCAGGGAGACGACCGTCATGATGCCTGAGATCGAGGCCACGAGCGCTGCGGTGACGCTCGAACCGGCCGCGCGACGCACGAGGGCGCGCGTGAGGATCTCGTCGCGACGGGCGAGCTGCTCGCGGTGGGTGGTGTCGGCCCCGTAGGCCACGAGCACGTCGAGGTTCTCGAGGTGGTCGGCGAGCTCGGCCTGGTAGTCACCGCGGAGCCCGGCGACGGCTCGCTCCTGACGCGCCGACACGGCCGCATTGACGAGGGTGCCGAGCACCGCGGCGAGCACGAGGCCGAGCAGCAGCACGAGACCTGCCGCGGGCAGCAGCAGCCACACCACCACGACCGCTGCGACCGCCGTGAGCCCCGAGACGACGAGGGGCGAGACGACTCGCAACGGCAGGTTCTGCTGCTCGTCGACATCCGCCACGAGACGGCTGAGGAGGTCGCCCCGGCGCCTGTGGCCGAGACCGTCGGGAGAGACGGGCACGAGACGCTCGTACACGCCGACCCGCAGGTCGGGCAGCGTCGCGAACGCGGCGTCGTGGGCGAAGAGCCGCTCGACGTAGCGGAACGCGGCTCGGCCGAGCGCGAACGCACGCACCCCCACCATGGCCATCGAGAGGTAGAGGATGGGCGGCTGCTCGGCCGCCCGCGTGATGAGGTAGGCCGAGGTGGCGAGGAGCCCCACCGCACACAGCGCACTCAGCAGCCCGAACACGATGCCCGGCAGGAAGCGCCGCAGCCGCGGCTGCGCGAGTCGCAGCACCTCCGCGCGCTTCACGAGCGTCCTGCCCGGGCGTGCAGGGCGGATGCTCCGGCGAGCGCCAGCACCGCATCCGCCGCCGCGATCACCGGCCGCCGGTGGCTCACCACCAGCACGACCCGCCCCTCGTCGGCGAGCGCCCGCAGGCACCGGATGAACGCCTGCTCCGTCTCGGCATCCAGCGCCGACGTGGGCTCGTCGAAGACCACGACCCGGCAGTCGAACCGCCGGGCACGATAGACGGCACGCGCGCTCGCGACCCGCTGGGACTGACCGCCCGAGAGCCCCTCGCCGCGCGCGTCGATCGTCGCCGCCAGATCGACGTCGGAGGCCCCGGCGAGATCGAGCGACGCTCGGGCGAGGGAGTCATCGGGTGCGTCGTCGCCGAGCGCCACGTTGCCGAGCACGCTGCCCGAGACGAGCGTCGAGCGCTGCCCGGCCCACGCGATCCAGCCGCGCGGCGCCGGCTGACCGGAGGCGTCGACCCCGTCGACGAGGATGCGGCCGACGGCCGGCACGAAGCCCACGAGCGCGGCCACGAGAGACGACTTGCCGCTGCCGCTCGGGCCCGTCACCGCCGTCACGGCGCCTGCCTCGAACCGGGCGTCGAGTGCAGAGAACACGACGTCGTCGCCGTAGCGGACCCCGAGCCCATCGAGCTCGAGACCGCCGCCGGACGACGAATCGTCCAGAACCTCGGACGGGGATGCCGGCCGCGCTCCCTCCGCCCCGGCACAGGGACGCACCCCAGCACCCGCATCCAGGATCTCGAACACCTCGGTCGACGCCGCCACTCCGTCAGCGGCGGCATGGAACTGCGCTCCCACGTTCCGGATGGGCAGGAACGCCTCGGGCGCGAGCAGCAGCACGAACAGACCGACGCCGAGCCCCAGCCCGCCCTCGATCAATCGGATGCCGATCGACACCGCCACGAGCGCCACCGACAGGCTCGCGGCGAGCTCGAGCGCGAACCCGCTGAGGAACGACACCCGGAGCACCTTCATGGTCTGGCTGCGGTAGTCCTCGGTGACGGCGCGGATGCGGGCCGACTGCCGCTCCTGTCTGCCGTAGATCTTGAGCGTCGAGAGCCCGCCCACGACATCGAGGAAGGCGCTCGACAGCCGGGTGAGCTTCTCCCACTGCTTCTGCTGCACCGAGCGCGTTGCCCACCCGATGAGGATCATGAACACCGGGATGAGCGGCAGCGTGAGCGCGACGGTGAGCCCTGAGATCCAGTCCTGCCACCAGATCACGACGACGATGACGGGGGTGGCGACCGCGGTGAGGATGAGCTGCGGCAGGTACTTGGAGAAGTAGGTGTCGAGCAGGTCGAGCCCCGGGCCCACCGTGACCCCCACCGCCGTGGCACTGCGACGACCCAGCCAGCCCGGCCCGAGATTCGAGATCGCGCAGACCACGCGCTGCCGCAGCTCGCTCTTGACCACGGCGGCGCCGCGCGCCGCGTTGACGTCGGCGATCCAGTTCACGACGAATCGCACCACCACCACGGCTGCGAGACCCACGAGGAGGGGGACGAGCGTGGGGAGCGACGCACCGTCGATCGCCTGCACGATGAGTTGCGTCACGAGGTAGGCGAACGCCACCACGGCCCCTGTCTGCAGCACGGCCAGGAAGCCGCCGGCCACGAAGAACGCCCGAGCGGAGGCGGCGTACTTCAGGAGCCTGGGATCGACGGGACGCACCGTACTAGTGTGCGGCCTCGGCGGGGATCTGCTCGCGCGTCACGCGCTTGCGGAAGATCCAGTAGGTCCAGCCCTGGTAGGCGAGGATGAGCGGAAGGAAGATCAGCGCGACCCAGCTCATGATCTCGAGCGTGTACTGCGACGACGACGCGTTGACGATGGTGAGGCTGTTCGCGGGATCGTTCGAGGCGGGCATGACGCCCGGGAACAGGGCGAGGAACAGGCTCAGCACCGCGAGCCCGATCGTGGCCGCCATGAGTCCGAACGCCAGCCGCTCGCGCCCACGGAGGTTGGCGAGGAACGAGCCGATGAGCACGACCGCCGCACCCGCCGAGAGCAGGATGGACGCCGGCGTGCCGAACGCCACCGAGGTCCAGACGAGGAACGACGCGGCGACCACGATCGTGAGCGCTCCGGCGCGCACCGCGAGCCGGCGCGCACGCCCCCGGATCTCGCCGTCGGTCTTGAGGGCCACGAACACCACCCCGTGGGTGAAGAACAGCAGCAGCGTCGTGAGCCCGCCGAGGAGTGCATACGGGTTCAGCAGTCCGAAGAAGGTCCCGATGTAGTCGTGGTTCGCGTCCAGCGGCACCCCCGCCACGATGTTGGCGAACGCCACGCCCCAGAGGAACGCGGGCACGGCCGAGCCGACCACGATCATCCGGTCGAAACGCGCCTTCCAGACCTTCTCCGGCCGCTGGTGGCGGTACTCGAACGAGACTCCACGGAGGATGAGCGCGAGCAGGATGAGCAGCAGCGGCAGGTAGAAGCCGCTGAACAGCGTCGCGTACCACTCGGGGAACGCGGCGAACAGCGCGGCGCCCGCCACGATCACCCAGGTCTCGTTGAGGTCCCAGACCGGGCCGATCGTGTTGATGAGCACGCGCCGGTCGGTGTCGTCCTTGCCGAGGAAGGGCAGCGACATGCCCACGCCGAAGTCGAAGCCGTCGAGCACGAAGTAGCCGACGAAGAGGAATCCGACGATGAAGAACCAGAGGGTGGGGAGGTCCATGAGCGTCTCCTAGTAAACCGTGGCCGTGTGCTGGAGCTCGCCCGTCTCCGGGTCCTCCTTGGGTGCGTCATCCGGGCCCTTCTGGATGGCCTTCTTGATGAGCTTGAACTCGACCACGGCGAGCGTGCCGTAGATGAGGGTGAAGGCGATCAGCGAGATCAGGACCTCGACACCGGTGACGCCGGGCGACACCGCATCCTGGGTCTTGAGAAGACCGAACACGATCCAGGGCTGCCTTCCCATCTCGGTGAAGATCCAGCCCACGATCATGGCGCCGAGCGAGAGCGGGAACGCCCACACCGCCACCCGCCACATCCAGCGCCAGCGCGGCGAGCGGCCGCGGCGGGTGAGCCAGAGGCCCGCGACCGCTATGAGCACGTGCGACATGCCGAGTCCGATCATCCAGCGGAACGACCAGTAGGTGATCCAGATGGTCGGCGAGTAGTCGCCTGGGCCGTAGAGCTGCACGTACTGCTCCTGCAGGTTGTTGATGCCCTCGACCGTGCCGTCGAAGGTGTGCGTCGAGAGGAACGACAGCAGATACGGGATGCGGATCGAGAACAGCTCGTGCACGCCGTCTGGCGTGCCGAGCGTGAAGACCGAGAACGACGCGTTCGCCCCCGTGGCCGTATGGTAGAGCGCCTCGGCCGCGGCCATCTTCATCGGCTGCGTCTCGACCATCGCGAGGCCGAGCTGGTCTCCGGTCAGCACGGTGAGCGCGCCTGCACCCACCATCATCCAGAGCCCGAACTTCAGCGCCGGGCGCATGGTCTCGAGGTGCTGGTTGCGGTAGAGGTGCCAGGCGGCGGTGGCGATGATGAGGCCGGCCGCGACCATGAAGCACGCGAAGATCGTGTGTGGGAACGCGGCGAGCGCGACCTTGTTGGTGAGCAGCTCCCAGATGTTCGTGAGCTCCGCCCGGCCCTTCTCCTCGTTGATGCGGAAGGCGACCGGATTCTGCATGAACGAGTTCGCGGCGATGATGAAGTACGCCGAGAGGATGCTGCCCACGGTGGCCGCCCAGATGCTCGCGAGGTGCAGCTTCTCGGGCAGCTTGTCCCAGCCGAAGATCCACAGCCCGATGAAGGTGGCCTCGAGGAAGAACGCCAGAAGGCCCTCGAGCGCCAGCGGGGCACCGAAGACGTCGCCCACGAAGCGCGAGTAGTCGCTCCAGTTCATGCCGAACTGGAACTCCTGCACGATGCCCGTGACCACGCCCATCGCGAAGTTGATGAGAAAGATCTTGCCGAAGAAGCGGGTGAGCTGCAGGTACTTCAGCGAGCCGGTGCGCACCCACGCGGTCTGGAAGATCGCGACCGTCGTGACGAGCCCGATCGTGAGAGGCACGAAGAGGAAGTGGTAGATGGTGGTGAGACCGAACTGCCACCGTGACAGCAGCAGAGGATCGAGGAACTCGTTCACGCGGAACTCCTTGTGGGAAACGGGGCCACGCTGCCATCGCCGGGGTGTGCGATGCCTCCATGCTACCTGCTTGTATACAAGCAATCGGACCATTCAGGGAATCTCATACAGGTCGCGCTAGGGTTTGCTGCATGCTCTGTGGAATACACCCATGAACGAGGTGCTGTCCTGGCTGCTGGATACCGTCTCATCGGTGGATCCCCTGGTCAGGACGGTGTTGGCCGGAGTCGCCATCCTGCTCGAGACGAGCGTGCTTGTCGGTCTCATCGTGCCGGGAGACACGGTGGTCATCGTGGCGTCGACAGCGGTGTCGACCCCGCTTGAATACATGTCCCTGGTGGCTGTGGTGATCGTCGGAGCCCTCTCGGGTGAGAGCATCGGCTTCGCTCTCGGCCGCTTCTTCGGGCCGAGGCTCCGGGCCTCGAGGCTCGGCAGGCGCATCGGCGAGAAGAACTGGGTCAAGGCCGAGAACTATCTCGCGCGCCGCGGCGGCATCGCTGTCTTCCTGTCGCGCTTCCTGCCCGTGCTGCACTCGCTCATCCCGCTCACGGTGGGCATGAGCCCCATGCGCTACCGGCGGTTCATGACCTGGACCGTGCCCGCCTGCGTCATCTGGGCCTTCGCCTACGTCTCGGTCGGCACCTTCGCCGCCGGAGGCTACCGGGAGCTCTCGAAGGAGCTGCACTGGGCCGGCTACGTCTTCGTGGGTGTGATCGTGCTCTTCGCAATCCTGGTCTTCGTGGTCAAGAAGGTGCTGCAGCGGCTCGAGCGCCGGCACATGGAAGAGGCCCCGCCCACCGCCGCCGAGGCGGAGGAGGACGGGGCCCGGTAGAGGGATCCGCTCCTAGAAGAGCGCGACCTTCTCCAGCCAGTTCTTCGCGATGGTGTCGGCCGACTCCTGGTCGTTCTGGCTCTGCGAGTTGAGCTCGACCAGGTCTTCGGCGGTGAGCGCCGCGCTGACCTTGTTGATGACGTCCGAGACCTCGGGGGTCGCCGCGTCGGTGTTGATGAGCGGCACGACGTTGGAGGCCAGGAACAGGCCCTCAGGGTCCTCGAGCGTCACGAGCCCGGCCGCTGCGATGTTCGGGTCGGCCGAGTAGATGTTGACGAGCTGCACCTGGTCGTCCTTCAGGGCCTGCAGCGTCAGCGGTCCGCCCGAGTCCTCGATGGGCGTGAAGCCGACGGTCACGCCGTAGGTCGCGAGGAGTCCCTCGGGGCCGTAGGGGCGGGTCTGCAGCTCGGAGTTGCCGCCGAGCGTGAGCGGGGTCGTGACCGAGGCGAGGTCGCTGAGGCTCGTGACGCCGTTCGCCTCGGAGAACTCCTTGGTGACGTTGTAGGAGTCCTGGTCGGTCGCGGGCGCCTGGTCGAGCACCTCGAGGCCCTCGGGGAGGGCTCCTGCGAGCGCCGCGTAGACGTCGTCGCTCGTCTTGGCCGTGGTCTCGGGGTCGTAGTACTGCAGGAGGTTGCCGGTGTACTCCGGGAACAGCTGCACCTCGCCCGACTCGAGCGCCGGCAGGTAGGCGTCGCGCTGGCCGATGTTGAACTGACGCTCCACCTCGATGTCGTTCGCCTCGAGCGCCTGGGCGTAGATCTCGGCGATGATCTCGTTGGAGTAGTAGGCCTGCGAGCCGATGACGATCGCGCCGCCCTCGGCGGCGTCTCCGCCGGATGTCGACGAGGTGTCGAGCGGGTCGCCCGACGCACACCCTGCCAGCGCCACCACAGCGCCGACCGCGACTAGCCCAGTGAGGAGCCGGCCTTTCTTGATTGCTGTGAACATGTGATTCATTTCCCTTCTCGGATGGGAGTCCCCATCACCGCACGCGTTCGGGATGACCGCGAGCGGACTTCTCTCTGTTCCTTCACGACGACGCCGCGTGGAACGACCAACTTCTGCAGCAGGGCGAAGATTCCCTCGAGCACGAGCGCGAGCGCGGTGACGAGGATGGACGCGCCGAGTGCCTGCGGGTAGTCGCGCAGGGCGAACGCCTCGAAGATGAAGGCGCCGAGGGCCCCGCCGGCGACGTAGCCTGCGAGGGTGGCCGTGGCCACCACCTGCAGGACCGAGGAGCGCAGGCCGCCGATCAGGAGCGGCAGCCCGAGCGGCACCTCGACCCGGGTGACGACTTGCCACTCGGTCATTCCGATAGCCCTCGCCGCGTCGATCGTCCTGCGGTCGACCGCCTCGAAGCCCGCGTAGGCGCCGGCCAGGATCGGTGGGATGGCGAGGATGACGAAGGTCACGAGCGGCGCACGGAACCCGATCCCGAGCCCGAGGGCGAGCAGGATGAGCAGACCGAGGCTCGGCAGGGCGCGGAACCCGCCCGAGAGCGACACGGCGATGTCGCGGCCCTTGCCGGTGTGGCCCACGAGGTAGCCCAGTGGCACGGCGATCACGGCGGCGATGGCCACCGCGCCGAAGGTGTAGGCGAGCTGCTCGAGCAGGCGCGCCACCCAGCCGCTCGGGCCGGAGATGTTCTCGGGGTCGAGGATCCAGGCGAACCCCTGCTCGATGAGGTTCACGATCCGGCCCCCGTCAGCACGGCGGTGCGGCTGCGCGCGACGGTCTTGGCTCGCACCGAGCGGTCACGCCGGCTCCAGGGCAGGACGAGCCGGCCGAGCAGCACGAGCAGGAGGTCGAAGACCACGGCGATGAGGAGCACCGAGACGATGCCCGTGAGCACCTCGGCGGGGATGCGGCGCTGCAGCCCGTTGATGAAGAGGTAGCCGAGACTCGTGACCCCGATGACCGAGCCGATCGTGGCGAGGCTCACCGTGCTGGCCGAGACGACGCGGAGGCCGGCGAGCAGCACGGGCCCTGACAGCGGCAGCTCCACCCGCCAGAAGCGCTGCCATCCCGAGTAGCCCATGGCGCTCGCGGCCTGCAGCACGTCCTTGTCGACCGAGCCGAGACCGTCCGACGCCGACCGCACCATGAGGGCGACCGCGTAGATCGTGAGTGCCACCACGACGTTCAGCGACGACAGCTGCGGGGTGCCGAGGATGAGCGGCATGAAGATGAACAACGGGATCGAGGGGATCGTGTAGAGCAGGCCGAGCACCACGAGGATGACGCCGCGGGTGAGTCGGTAACGGTTCGCGATCCAGCCGATCGGGATCGAGATGAGGAAGCCGATGATGATCGGCGGGATGCACAGCGACATGTGCGTGAGCATGAGGTCCCAGACGAGACCGAGGTTCGACTCGAGCCACCTCACGGCTGGAGGACCCCCGTGGGCGTGCCGTTCTCGTCGACCACGACGTCGCGGTCGCCCACACGCTGGATCCGAAGCGCCCGCTTGCCCCTGTCGGCACCCACGAACGACGCCACGAAGTCGTTCGCCGGGTGGGCGAGGATCTCGGCGGGCGTGCCGACCTGCGCGATGTGCCCGCCCTTCTGCAGGATGACGACCTGGTGGCCGAGGAGGAACGCCTCGTCGATGTCGTGGGTCACGAACACGACGGTCTTGCCGAGGCCCTCCTGCAGCCGGATCGTCTCCTGCTGCAGCTCTGCCCGCACGATCGGGTCGACGGCACCGAAGGGCTCGTCCATGAGCAGGATGTTGGGATCGGCGGCGAGCCCACGGGCCACGCCCACGCGCTGCTGCTGGCCGCCGGAGAGCTGACGCGGGTACTTCAGGGCGAGCGAGCGGTCGAGGCCCACCGTGTCGAGGAGCTTCATCGCGTCGTCGCGGGCCTGCTTCTTGGGCACGCCGCCGAGGATCGGCACCGTGGCCACGTTGTCGATGACCTTGCGGTGCGGCATCAGGCCCGAGTTCTGCATGACGTAGCCGATCCGTCGCCGCAGCTTCACGGGCTCGAGCGACCCGGTGTCCTCGCCGTCGATGAGGATGTGTCCGGAGGACGGGTCGATCATCCGGTTGATCATGCGCAGGAGGGTGGTCTTGCCGCAACCGGACGAACCGACGAGCACCGTGGTCTTGCGGGGAGGGATGGCGAGATCGAAGGCGTCGACCGCCACCGTCCCGTCAGGGAACTGCTTGGTCACCGATCGGAACTCGATCATCGCGGGGCCCTATCAGTCGACGGGACGCGGAATGCGGCCCTCGCACAACCCAAACATCTCTTCGAGCAAACGCAAACCCCGACGTCAGAAGACGTCACACAATCGTGAGGATCGGGCGGTCGCCGTCAGGCGGCGACCGGCGCCTCGGCGAGGTAGCCGGCCACGACGGCCCGGCACGCGGCGATCGCCTGCTCGTCTCCCGCGGAATCGATCACGAACGCCCGCACGAGCAGCGCGTCGAGCACGGTGAGCGCGATGTCGAAGCGGCCGGCGAGCGACCCGTCGTCTGCCACGCCGAGCTCGGCGGAGACGATCGTGGCGAGGGAGCCTGCGATGCGGGCCGAGGCCGCGGTGCCGCCGTCGACGGCGGGGAGGGCGATCTGGTCACCCAGCCGGATGGACGTGAAGCCCGGCTCGTCGCGGTGCATCTGCACGCACGCGTCGATGAGAGCGGAGAAGACGTCGTCGACCGTGGCGGGGGGATGCTCCTCGAGCTTCTCGACGCTCTTGCGCAGGAACCGCTCGAAGCCGCGGAGGCTCATGGCCGCGAGGACGGCGATGCGGTCGGGGAAGTAGCGGTAGACGGTGCCGATGGACGCACCGGCCCGCTCGGCGACCATGGCGGTGGTGAGCCGCTCGATGCCGACCTCGGCCACGACGGCCGACGCCGCGTCGAGCAGGGCGTCGATGCGCTCGCTGCTCCTGGCCTGCACGGGTTCGTTGCGCACCTGGCCGGCCGACGTCATCGCACCGCTGATGAGATCGTTGAATGTCACTTCAGACCGTTCCTTCCGCAGTTCCCAGACCCTCAGTGTAGTTGGGCTCTCGCATCGTGACAGACTGGGGGCGTGCCCAAGAAACCAGCCGCGGCATCACGGCTGCACCGTGCCGCCCGTATAGACGACGCGATCCATGACTTCCGGGAGAAGGTGGTCAGGCGCTGGGGGCACCTGCCGACGGTCATCCCCTACGCCGGCTACGGCACGACCGAGCGGATCCGGGTGCTGGGCCGCGTGCTCCTCACGAAGCCGCCCCGGGAGGGCGAGTCCTCGCGTTCCATGCAGCGGCGCGAGGAACGCGTGCGGGGCTGGCGCAGCTTCACGAGCGTGCCCGTGGGCGACATCGAGGTGATCATCGAGATCGAGGGCACCGTGCGCACCGTTCGCGCCGATCGCGGCGGCGTGGTCGACACCTCGGTGGACGTCGAGCTCGTGCCGGGCTGGCACACCATCACGATGCGCACGCACGACTCCGATGCCGTCGAGGCCCCGGTCTTCATCGTGGACCCCGACACCTCCTTCGGCGTCGTGTGCGACATCGACGACACCGTGATGGTGACGGCGCTGCCCCGCCCCTTCCTCGCCTTCTGGAACACCTTCGTGCTCGACGAGCACGCGCGCACGCCGACCCCCGGCATGGCCGTCTTCCTGGAGCGGCTGACGGCCGACCATCCCGGGTCGCCGTTCATCTACCTCTCGACGGGCGCCTGGAACGTCGCGCCCACGCTCACGCGTTTCCTCGGCCGGAACCTCTACCCGCGGGGCCCGCTGCTGCTCACCGACTGGGGCCCGACCAGCGACCGCTTCTTCCGCAGCGGGCGCGAGCACAAGGAGACGAACCTGCGGCGGCTCGCCTCCGAGTTCCCCGACATCCGGTGGGTGCTCATCGGCGACGACGGTCAGCACGACGAGGAGATCTACGGGGAATTCGCTCTCGAGCACCCTGAGAACGTGCGCGCCATCGCCATCCGCCAGCTCTCTCCGAGCGAGGCGGTGCTCGCGGGCGGCCGCTCGAAAGCGGAGCAGGCCGCCGCCGCCCCCGGCACACCCAAGGTCTACGCCCCCGACGGCGCCGGCCTCGCGGAGAAGCTCAGAGCCCTCTAGCGCCGCAGAGGCGACGGCACGTCAGCTGGCCGAATGCGCCTCGAGGAACTGGAAGACCTCGTTCTCGTCGACCCCAGGGAACTTGCCCGAGGGCAGCGGCGACAGGATGTGCGCGTGCAGCTTGGCGCTCGGCCACGCACTGTCGCTCCACCTCTCGGCGAGCTCGGTGGCGGGCTTCCGGCAGCACGACTCGTCGGGGCAGTAGGAGCGCTGCCTCATCTGGGTGTCGCGGCCCCGGAACCACTTCGCGTCGGCGAACGGCACGCCGAACGAGATCGAGAACTCCCCCGCGTCGGTCTTGCCGGTCTGGGTGGCGCACCAGAAGGTACCGGCCGGGGTGTCGGTGTACTGGTAGAACTCGGTCGTGCGGTTCGTGCGGCCGAGCGCTCCACGGGCCGCCCACTTGCGGCACACCAGCTGCCCTTCCACGGCCCCGGTGACGTCGACGGGGAGCGGCAGGCCGTCGTTCTCGTAGGCCTTGTAGATGGCGCCGTCCTCCCCCACCCGCAGGAAGTGCACCTGCATGTCCAGGTGCACGGTCGACAGGTTGGTCAGCCGCAGCGCCGCGGCCTCGTGGGTCACACCGAACGCGTCGCGGAAGTCCTCCACCGACAGGTCCTTGCGCTGCTTGGCCGCCTGCAGGAAGGCGGCGGAGGCCGTCTCGGGCATGAGGCAGGCGGCGGCGAAGTAGTTGATCTCGAGCCGCTGCTGCAGGAACTCGGCGTAGCTCGAGGGCGGCGTGTGCCCGAGCAGGCGGTGCGCCATCGCCTGCAGCGCCATCGAGCGCAGACCGTGCCCGCCGGGGATGGAGGCGGGCGGAAGGTAGATGCGGCCGTTGGCGAGGTCGGTGACCGAGCGCGCCGAGTGCGGCAGGTCGTCGACGTAGATGAGGGTGAAGCCGAGCTTCTCGGCCAGGAGCGAGACGCTGCGGTGGGTGAGCGCCCCCGAGGTGTGGCCCACGGTGGCGAGTGTCTCCTCAGCCAGACGCTCGAGGTCCGGCAGGTGGTTGCTCCTCGTGCGCATGGCGAGGCGGTTCTCCGTGTTGGCCCGCCTGGCCTCCTCGGGGGTCGCGATCGACTCGCTCGCCCGGCGGCGCAGTTCCCGGTGGAGGCCCACGAGCGATTCGAGGGTCTCGAGGGGAAGCGAGCGGCTCGGTGGCACCGCCGGCAGCCCGAGCGAGGCGTAGAGCGGGCTCTGCTGCGCCTTGGCGAGCTCGATCTCGAGAGCCGTGCGCGCATCCGGGGCCTCGGCACTCAGCAGATCGGGCACGGGCACACCGAGTTGAGCGCCGATGGCCTGCAGCAGCGAGAGCTTCGGCTCGCGTCGGCCGTTCTCGATCAGCGAGAGCTGACTGCCCACCACCCCCACCTTCGCGCCGAGCTGGTCGAGCGTCAGGCCGTGGAGCTTCCGGTGGTGCCGGATGCGCCGACCCAGCGTGATGAGGTCGCTCGCCTCGTCCATTTTGTCTCCTTGTCAAGAAGTGCCGATCTTTACATGAAGATACCGCGGATCACGTCCAAATATCGCGAAGAGTAGAAGAACAGACCCGCAGTTGATGAGAAGAAGGTCACAGATGAGCATCCTCGAGACGAGCAGCATGGTCGATATCGACGGTCCCAGCCGCAACAGCGCGGTCAACGAGTGGGTGCGCGACATCGCGCGGCTCACGAAGCCCGACAGCGTGGTCTGGTGCGACGGCTCGACCCGTGAATGGGACGACCTCACCAAGATGATGGTCGCCCAGGGCACCCTCATCCGACTCAACCCCGAATGGCGCCCCAACAGCTTCCTCGCCCGCAGCGACCCGGCCGACGTGGCGCGCGTCGAGGACCGCACCTTCATCTGCTCCGAGCGCGAGGCGGATGCCGGCCCCACCAACAACTGGAAGAGCCCCTTCGCCATGCGCGAGGAGCTCGACACCCTTTTCGCCGGCAGCATGCGCGGCCGCACGATGTACGTCGTGCCGTTCTCGATGGGCCCCCTCGGCGGCCGGATCTCGCAGCTCGGCGTGCAGGTCACCGACTCCCCCTACGTCGTCGTCAGCATGCAGCTGATGACCCGCATGGGCAAGGCCGCCCTCGACCTGATCGAGGAGGAGACCCCGTGGGTGCCCGCCGTGCACTCGGTCGGAGCGCCCCTCGTCGACGCCGACGGCACCCGCCGCGACGACGTGGCCTGGCCGCACAACCCCACGAAGTACATCAGCCACTTCCCCGAGACCCGGGAGATCTGGTCTTTCGGCTCCGGCTACGGCGGAAACGCCCTGCTCGGCAAGAAGTGCTTCGCCCTGCGCATCGCGAGCGTCATGGCGCGCGACGAGGGCTGGCTCGCCGAGCACATGCTCATCATCAAGATCACCTCGCCCGCCGGCAAGGTCTACCACGTGGCCGCCGCGTTCCCCTCGGCCTGCGGCAAGACGAACCTCGCCATGCTCAACCCGTCGATCCCGGGCTGGAAGGTCGAGACCATCGGCGATGACATCGCCTGGATGCGTCAGGGCCCGGACGGCAAGCTCCGGGCCATCAACCCCGAGCGCGGTTTCTTCGGGGTGGCCCCCGGCACCGGCATCACGACGAACCCCACCGCGGTCGACACCGTGTGGGGCAACTCGATCTTCACCAACGTCGCGCTCCGCGACGACGGCGACATCTGGTGGGAGGGCCTCACCCCCAAGGCTCCCGCGCACCTCATCGACTGGCAGGGCAATGACTGGACGCCTGCGTCGTCGACCCCCGCGGCGCACCCGAACTCGCGCTTCACGGTGACCGCCGACCAGTGCCCCTCGATCGCCTCCGACTGGGACTCCCCGGACGGCGTGCAGATCGACGCGATCCTCTTCGGCGGACGCCGGCCCTCCACGGTGCCGCTCGTCTCCCAGGCCCGGGACTGGACGCACGGCGTGTTCATGGGAGCGACGATGGCCTCCGAGACCACCGCGGCCGCCGAGGGAGCCGTCGGGCGCCTCCGCCACGACCCGTTCGCGATGCTGCCGTTCTGCGGCTACAACATCACCGACTACTTCGCCCACTGGCTGAAGATCGGCGATTCGCTCGGCGACGATGCTCCCCCGGTGTTCTCGGTCAACTGGTTCCGGAAAGATGCCGACGGGAACTTCATCTGGCCCGGTTTCTCCGAGAACGCGCGGGTGCTGGAGTGGATCGTGCGCCGGGTCGAGGGCGAGGTCGAGGTGGTGGAGACCCCCATCGGCAAGCTGCCCAAGGTGCGCGATTTCAACGTCGAGGGGCTCGAGCTGCCCTACGAGCAGCTGCAGGCCATCCTCGCGGTGGACCGGCCGGCCTGGAACCGCGAGGTCGACGAGACCGCGCGCTACTTCGACGAGCTCTCCGAGGGCACCGGATCGGCCGTGCCCGACCGTCTGCTGCGGGAGCTCGCGACGCTGCGGTCGAACATCCGCTGACGCGCTCCTGGCCTCGAGAACGGCCGTCGCCCACGGGGCGGCGGCCGTTCGGCATCCTGCCGAACTGTATTCTGGAGCGACACATCGAGGCACCTCACCACTGACACGGTGCCGCTCATACCTGGAGGTCCCATGACCGCGCACGTGCCCGACAAGCCCGCCCTCGAAGGCCTCGAAGCCAAGTGGGACGCCGAGTGGACGGAGAAGGGCACCTATCTCTTCCCGCGCGACGGCGCCACCCGCGAGACGGTCTACTCGATCGACACCCCGCCGCCCACCGCCTCCGGTTCACTGCACATCGGGCACGTCTTCTCCTACACGCACACCGACGTGATCGCCCGCTACCAGCGCATGACGGGCAAGCGCGTGTTCTACCCCATCGGCTGGGACGACAACGGCCTGCCGACCGAGCGCCGGGTGCAGAACTACTACGGTGTGCGCTGCGACCCCACGCTCCCCTACGACCCCGACTTCACGCCACCCTTCGAGGGCGGCGACAACAAGTCGTCGAAGGCCGCCGACCAGATCCCCATCTCGCGCCGCAACTTCATCGAGCTCTGCGAGGTGCTCACGGTCGAGGACGAGAAGCAGTTCGAGTCGCTCTGGCGAGATCTCGGTCTCTCGGTCGACTGGACCCAGACCTACCGCACCATCTCGCGTGAGTCGCAGGCCGCCTCCCAGCTCGCCTTCCTCCGCAACATCGAGCGCGGTGAGGCTTACCAGGCCATGGCTCCCACGCTCTGGGACGTGACGTTCCGCACCGCCGTGGCGCAGGCCGAGCTCGAGGACAAGGAGCAGCCGGGCGCGTACCACCGGCTCGAGTTCCACGGC
The DNA here is from genome assembly GCF_024979315.1 of Herbiconiux oxytropis. Lineage (GTDB taxonomy): Bacteria > Actinomycetota > Actinomycetes > Actinomycetales > Microbacteriaceae > Herbiconiux > Herbiconiux oxytropis. Next base: position 80,659 of record NZ_JANLCK010000001.1, read on the forward strand.
GCCGACGGCTCCCCGGTGTTCATCGAGACGACCCGGCCGGAACTGCTGCCCGCCTGCGTGGCGCTCGTGGCGCATCCGGACGACGAGCGCTACCAGGCGCTGTTCGGCACCACTGTCACGACCCCCGTGTTCGGGGTCGAGGTGCCCGTGGTGGCCCACCACCTCGCCCAGCCGGACAAGGGCTCCGGCATCGCGATGGTCTGCACCTTCGGCGACCTCAACGACGTCATCTGGTGGCGCGACCTCGACCTGCCCAACCGCGCGATCATCGGCTTCGACGGTCGTGTGGTGAGCGAGGCTCCGGATGCCATCACCTCCGAGACCGGACGCGACGCCTACGCGCAGCTCGCCGGCAAGACCGTCTTCTCGGCCAAGCAGGCCGTGGTGGAGCTGCTGCGCGGCACCGGCGAGCTGGTCGGCGAGCCCAAGCCCATCACCCACCCCGTGAAGTTCTTCGAGAAGGGCGACCGGCCCCTCGAGATCGTGTCGACGCGCCAGTGGTACATCCGCAACGGCGCCCGCGACGAGGAGCTGCGGGCTCGCCTGCTCGAACTCGGCGCCGAGCTCGAGTGGCACCCCGACTTCATGCGCGTGCGCTACGAGAACTGGGTGGGCGGGCTCACCGGCGACTGGCTCATCTCACGCCAGCGCTTCTTCGGCGTGCCCCTGCCGGTCTGGTACCCGCTCGACGCCGACGGCAACCCCGTGTTCGACCAGCCGATCGTGGCGACCCAGGACATGCTCCCCGTCGACCCCTCCTCGGATGCCGCACCCGGCTACGACGAGTCGCAGCGCGGAGTGCCCGGCGGCTTCCAGGGCGAGGTCGACGTCATGGACACCTGGGCGACCTCCTCGCTCACCCCGCAGCTCGCGGGCGGCTGGGAGCGCGACCAGGAGCTCTGGGAGACCGTGTTCCCGTTCGACCTGCGGCCGCAGGGGCAGGACATCATCCGCACCTGGCTCTTCTCCACCATGCTGCGCTCGACGCTCGAGACCAATGAGAAGCCCTGGGCGCACGCCGCGCTCTCCGGCTTCATCGTCGACCCCGACCGCAAGAAGATGTCGAAGTCGAAGGGCAACGTCGTCACGCCCGCCGACATCCTCGCCAGCCACGGCTCGGATGCCGTGCGCTACTGGGCTGCCTCGTCGCGCCTCGGCACCGACGCGGCCTTCGACGAGAAGAACCCCACCCAGATCAAGATCGGGCGGCGGCTCGCCATCAAGATCCTGAACGCGGCCAAGTTCGTCTACGGCTTCGAGCTGCCCGAGGGTCACTCGACCGTCTCGGAGCCGCTCGACGTGAGCATGCTCACCGAGCTCGACGAGGTGGTGCGCACGGCGACCGCGGCGCTCGACAAGTACGACCACGCGCGCGCCCTCGAGGTCGCGGAGACGTTCTTCTGGACCTTCTGCGACGACTACCTCGAGCTCGTCAAGGAGCGCGCCTACCGCGCCGAGTCCGACCCGGCCGGCAAGGCCTCGGCCGTGCTCGCGCTGCAAGCCGCGGTCGACGTGCTGCTTCGCCTGTTCGCGCCGTATCTGCCCTTCGCCACCGAGGAGGTCTGGTCGTGGACCCACGACGGCTCGGTGCACACGGCCGCGTGGCCCACCACGGTGTCTTCGGCCCTGCCCTCGGGCGTGGTCGCCGAGCTGCCGCAGCACGCCGGGCTCCTGCCGCTGGCCTCGCGGGCCCTCGTCGGCATCCGCCGCGCGAAGACCGACGCCAAGGCCTCGCAGAAGACCCCCGTCGCGACCGCGGTGATCGCCGGCCCCGCCGAAGAGATCGCGCTGCTGGAGCTCGCCGCCGCCGACCTTCAGGCGGTGGGCCGGATCGCCGGGCTGTCGTTCGCCACGGGCGATGAGCTCGTGGTGCAGGATGTAGTTCTAGCGCCCGAGGACAAGCCGGAGGCGACAGCATGAGCCAGGAGGCGACGATGCCGATCGAGGTCAGACCGGTCGCGGCGGGAGAGTTCTTCCCCTGGCACGCGGTGTACACGGGCTACGGCGAGTTCTACGAGGCGCCGCTGCACGACGAGAAGGCCGTGCTCGTGTGGAGCTGGATCATCGACGACGCCCACGAGCTCGAGTGCCTCGTGGCCGTCGACGACGAGGGTTCGCTCGTGGGGGTGGCCCACTACCGCTCGTTCAGCCGCCCGCTCGACGGCTCGAAGGGCATCTACATCGACGATCTCTTCGTGCTGCCCGAGGCCCGCAAACAGGGAATCGGCCGAGCCCTGATCGAGGGCGTGGCCGAGGTGGGGCGCGCCCGCAAGGCCAGCATCCTGCGCTGGATCACGGCGAAGGACAACGAGGCCGCCCGCGCCCTCTACGACCAGGTCGCCGAGAAGACCAAGTGGGTCACCTACGACAAGGCGCTCTGATGATGATCCAGCTCGGCACCCGTTGGCTCGTCGGCGACGAGCCGCCCTCCAAGCTCCCGCAGGCCGTGATCGACGCGATCTACGAGGTCGAGGGCGAGCTCGCCGAACAGGGCGTCGACGCCTCCGACTGGAGCTGGACGCTGACGTGGCTCGAGGGGCGGCCCGTCGTCGAGCTCGACGACGAGACCGTGGTGGAGTACGACGCGGCGAACGACGCGGCGGTAGTGACCCCAGGCTCCTGAGAGACGAGGGTCTGCCCTCCCCTTACTCGAAGCCCTCGGGGTTTCGGGGGGTGTAGGGGGCCTCGAGGGACGCCAGTTCTTCGGGGGTGAGGGTGATGGTGGTGCTGGCTACCGCGTCGTCGATGTGGTGGGGCTTCGTGGCGCCGACTATGGGGGACGTGACCGCGGGCTGCTGGCGCACCCAGGCGAGCGCCACCTGGGCTCGCGGGATGCCGCGGGCGTCGGCCACCCGGGCGACGGCCTCGGTGATGGCGCGGTCGGCGTCCTCGGCCTGGTTGTACATCGACTGGGTCACGAGGTCGGTGCCGGTGCGCGACGTCTCCTCGCCCCAGGGGCGGGTGAGGCGGCCACGGGCCAGCGGGCTCCAGGGAAGCACGCCCACGCCCTGGTCGAGGGCGTACGGGTGCATCTCGCGCTCCTCCTCGCGCTGCAGCAGGTTGTACTGGTCCTGCATCGAGACGAACCTGGTCCAGCCCCCGAGGTCGGCCGCGTGCTGCATCGTGGCGAACTGCCACGCCCACATCGACGAGGCGCCGATGTAGCGCGCCTTGCCCGACTTCACGACGTCGTGCAGGGCCTCCATCGTCTCCTCCACCGGGGTCTCGGGGTCGAAGCGGTGGATCTGGTACAGGTCGACGTAGTCGGTGCCGAGCCTGCGGAGGCTGTCGTCGATCGCGGTGAGGATGTGCCGCCGCGAGAGCCCACCGCCGTTGGCCGAGGGGCGCGAGGGGAAGAACACCTTGGTGGCGATCTCGATCTCCTCGCGCTGCGCGATCTCGCCGAGCACACGGCCCACGATCTCCTCGCTCGTGCCGTCGGAGTACATGTCGGCGGTGTCGTAGGTCGTGATGCCGGCCTCGAGCGCGCGCTCGAAGAAGGGCCTCGACTCGACCTCGGGCATGGTCCACGAGTGCGGGCCACGGTGGGGCTCGCCGTAGCTCATGCAGCCGAGGACGACGGGCGAGATCTTCAGGCCTGAGCGGCCCAGACGGACGGGTTCCATGGTGTTCATCCTTTCGCGACGGTGCGGGGAGTGCTCCGACGCCAGGGGAAGGCGCTCCAGAGCATGACGACGCCGCCCACCAGCAGACCCCAGAAGGCGGAGCCGATGCTGACGATGACGACGCCGGAGGCGGTGACGAGGAAGGTGGCGATGGCCGGGATGCGATGGGCCGGGTTCTCCAGCGCCGAGACGACCGCCGAGACGAGCGCCCCGAGCAGTGCCAGCCCGGCCACAGCGGTGATGAGCACGGGTGGGGCCGCCGAGATGAGGGCCGTCGCCACGCCGGCCGCGAGCCCGAGCACGATGAACAGGATGCCGGAGGTGACGGTGGCCACCCACCGCTTCGACTTGTCCGGGTGCGAGTCGGGACCGGCCATGAGCGCCGCCGTGATGGCGGCGAGGTTGACGGCGTGCCCGCCGAAGAACGAACCCGCCATGGTGCCGAGCCCCGAGGCGAGAAGGGCCGGCCGCGGCGGCACCGTGTAGCCGAACGTCGACATCACGGCGAAGCCGGGCACGTTCTGGCCCGCCATCGTGACGATGAACAGGGGCAGCCCGAGGCTCACGATCACGAGCGGGTCGAACTGCGGCACCACGAACGTGACCTGCGGCAGGAGGCTCACCCCCGCGAGCGCGTTCGGGCCTGCACTCACGCCGATGCCGACGAGCGCCACGACCATGGCGGCCGGCACCGCCCAGCGCGGGGCGAAGCGGAAGAGCACGAGCCAGGTCAGGATGACCGGCAGCGCGAGCCACGGGATCTCGACCGCCGCCGTGATGGGCGCGAGGCAGATGGGGAAAAGGATGCCGGCGAGCATCGCGCTCGCGAGCGGCTTCGGGATGCGCGTGATGGCCCGGCCGAGAGCCGGCCACAGCCCGCAGAGCAGGATCAGCGTGCCGCAGACGAGGAACGCGCCCACAGCCGCGCCGAAGTCGTCGGTCGTGGCGGCCGCCGCGACGAGGAGGGCCGCGCCGGGAGTCGACCACGCGAACGAGATCGGCATCCTGAATCGCCACGCGAGCAGGATGCAGCACAATCCGCTGATGACGCACACCGCGAGGAGGCCGCTCGAGGCCTGCTGGCCGGTGGCCCCGACGGCCCTGAGCCCCGCGACGACCAGCACGAACGAGCTGGCGAACCCGGTGAGGGCGGAGACGATCCCCGCCGAGATCGGCTGGATGATGGCTAGGCCGACTTCTCCTCGCGACGTGCCTTGCGCGGCACGATCGTGGGAGCGGCGTTCTCGAGCACGGCATCGCGGGTGACGATCACGCCGGCCACCTCGTCGGTGGAGGGCACCTCGAACATGATGGGGCCGAGCACCTCCTCCATGATGGCGCGGAGTCCGCGAGCACCGGTCTGGCGGAGCACCGCGAGATCGGCGATGGCCTCGAGGGCATCGGTCTCGAACTCGAGCTCCACGCCGTCGAGCTCGAACATGCGCTGATATTGGCGCACGAGGGCGTTGCGCGGCTCGGTGAGGATCTGCATGAGCGCGGCCTGGTCGAGCGGGGTGACCGTGGTGACCACGGGAAGGCGCCCGATGAACTCGGGGATGAGACCGAACTTGTGCAGGTCCTCCGGCAGCACCTCGCCGAAGAGGTTGGCTTCGGCCTTCTTGCTGTAGAGCGGCGAGTTGAAGCCGATGCCGCGACGGCCCGCACGCTGGGAGATGATCTCCTCGAGCCCCGAGAAGGCGCCCGCCACGATGAAGAGCACGTTCGTGGTGTCGATCTGGATGAACTCCTGGTGCGGATGCTTGCGCCCGCCCTGCGGCGGCACGCTCGCCACGGTGCCCTCGAGGATCTTCAGCAGCGCCTGCTGCACGCCCTCGCCCGACACGTCACGCGTGATCGAGGGGTTCTCGGCCTTGCGAGCGATCTTGTCGACCTCGTCGATGTAGATGATGCCGGTCTCGGCGCGCTTCACGTCGTAGTCGGCGGCCTGGATGAGCTTCAGCAGGATGTTCTCGACGTCTTCGCCGACGTAGCCGGCCTCGGTGAGCGCCGTCGCATCCGCCACCGCGAAGGGCACGTTGAGCCGCTTCGCCAGGGTCTGCGCCAGGTAGGTCTTGCCGCAACCGGTGGGGCCGATGAGAAGGATGTTGCTCTTGGCGATCTCGACCTCGGAGGCCTGCGCCTCGGCCGAGACGATGGCCGTGCGGGCCTTGGTGCGCTTGTAGTGGTTGTAGACGGCCACGCTCAGGGCACGCTTGGCGGCATCCTGACCGATGACGTACTCCTCGAGGAAGGAGTAGATCTCTTTCGGCTTCGGAAGCTCGAACTCGCCGGCCGCTTCTTCGCTGGCCTCGGAGAGACGCTCCTCGATGATCTCGTTGCAGAGCTCGACGCACTCGTCGCAGATGTAGACGCCGGGCCCGGCGATGAGCTGCTGCACCTGCTTCTGGCTCTTTCCGCAGAACGAGCACTTGAGCAGATCGGCGCTCTCACCTATGCGTGCCATGCCCAGCCTCCTAAACGCTGTCTTCTCACGAGCCTAACCCGAACGCCCGACACTGCTCGACAACCACGCAGGATTGGGCCGACACCCGTCGTCAATCGAGCAGGTGCCGCAGGTAGCGGCCCGGCGCCTCGAGGAAGCTCCGCCAGTGCTGCACGATCTCGAGCTCCTCCCACGTGGTCTCGCGGATGCCCCACTCCCCCAGTTCGAGGATCGTGGCCCCCGGGAGCGACGCCAGCACCGGCGAGTGCGTGGCGCAGACGATCTGCGCCCCCGCCTTCGCCAGGGCGTCGAGCTGGGCCATGTAGCGCAGCGTCGACTGAAATGACAGGGCCGCCTCCGGCTCGTCGAGGCAGAAGAAGCCCGGCGAGTCGATCTTGCGCTCGAGCAGGGCGAGGAACGACTCGCCATGGCTCATCTCGTGCAGGTCGGCGTCCTGGTAGCCGAGCGACTCGAGGTAGCTGTAGTAGCCGTGCATGGTCTCGGCGCGGAGGAAGAAGCCCCACGTGGGCGACACCAGCCCGCGCCGGAGCTTCAGCCACTCCCCCAGCGGCGACTCGCTCGAGCGCGTGGCGGCGCCGCCGTTGCGGCTGCCGCCCTCGGCCGGGAAGCCGAAGGCCATGGCGATGCCCTCGAGCACCGTCGACTTGCCGCTGCCGTTCTCGCCCACGAGGAACGTGACCCCGGCGGGCAGCTCGAGGCCGCGGCCGAGCTGCGCGACGGCGGGGACCGTCATGGGCCACGAACCGGCGACAGCCGGGGCATCCGCGAAGAAGGATATCTCGCGGATGGCCCGGCTGTCGTGCAACCAGTCCTGGTCGCCCATGTCGGTGCGGCGGGTCAGCTGACCAGTGCCGGCACGTTCTTGCGCGACGAGAGCACCTGGTCGATGAGGCCGTACTCGAGGGCCTCGTTCGCCGACAGGATCTTGTCGCGGTCGATGTCCTTGTTGACCTCTTCGGGGGTGCGCTTGGAGTGGTGCGAGAGGGTGGTCTCGAGCCACGAGCGCATGCGCAGGATCTCGCGCGCCTGGATCTCGATGTCCGAGGCCTGTCCGCCGCCCTGGCCGGTGGCCGGCTGGTGGATGAGGATACGGGCGTTCGGGAGCGCGAGGCGCTTGCCGGGGCTGCCGGCCGCGAGCAGCACGGCGGCGGCGGAGGCCGCCTGGCCGAGGCACACGGTCTGGATCTGCGGGCGCACGTACTGCATCGTGTCGTAGATCGCGGTCATCGCGGTGAACGAGCCACCGGGCGAGTTGATGTACATCTCGATGTCGCGGTCGGGATCCTGCGACTCGAGCACGAGCAGCTGGGCCATCACGTCGTCGGCCGACGCGTCGTCGATCTGCACGCCGAGGAAGATGATGCGGTCCTCGAACAGCTTCGCGTACGGGTCCTGGCGCTTGAAGCCGTAGGCCGTGCGCTCCTCGAAGCTCGGCAGGATGTAGCGGTCGGTCGGCATGGTGCCGTTGCCGTAGGCGCTCGCACCGAAAGTGGGGGTTTCCATGAGTTCTCTTTACCTGTTCTCTCGAAAGATCCGGTGCTAGTTGTCTGCTTCGATGGTGCCGCCGCCGCCGACGACGTCGGTGGCGAACTCGCGCACGTGGTCGACGAAGCCGTACTCGAGGGCCTCCTGCGCGCTGAACCAGCGGTCGCGGTCACCGTCTTCGTTGACCTGCTCGACGGTCTTGCCCGTCTGGTCGGCGGTGATCTGGGCGAGGGTGTGCTTCATGCTCAGGATGAGCTGCGCCTGGGTCTGGATGTCGCTCGCGGTGCCGCCGAAGCCGCCGTGCGGCTGGTGCAGGAGCACGCGGGCGTTGGGCGTGATGTAGCGCTTGCCCTTGGTGCCGCTCGTGAGGAGGAACTGGCCCATCGAGGCCGCCATCCCGATGCCCACGGTCACGATGTCGTTCGGCACGAACTTCATCGTGTCGTAGATCGCCATGCCGGCCGTGATCGAGCCGCCGGGCGAGTTGATGTAGAGGTAGATGTCGCGCTCGGGGTCCTCGGCCGCCAGGAGCAGGATCTTGGCGCAGATCTCGTTGGCGTTGTCGTCACGCACCTCGGATCCGAGCCAGATGATGCGGTCCTTCAGCAGTCGGTCGAAGACGCTGGATGGGAGAGCCTGTTCGGCCATGTGTGTCGCTCCAATTCGCTTGCAGTGGTTTGAATCTACTGGAGCCGTCCCGCCTCGGCGCCCGTGTTCGCCGTCGGCAGAGTCCGGCGCTGGATCGGCCGCCTCTCAGCCGACCAGGAAGAACGGCGGCCAGCCCGGATTGTGGGCCCGCGCGATGACGAGGAAGACCACCGCGTCGAACAGCAGGTGCACCGTGACGACGTAGGCGAGTGACCTCGTGCGCACGAAGATGAAGCCCTGCAGCAGGGCGAAGGGGATCGTGAGCAGGGGGCCCCAGGCCTGGTAGCCGAGCTCCCAGAGGAACGAGACGAACACGATGGTCTGCAGGAGGTTCGCCGCCCAGAACGGGAAGTGACGGCGCAGCAGGGCGAAGATCGTGCAGATGAAGAAGAGTTCGTCCCAGGTGCCCACGGCGTTCACGCCCACGAAGAGCCGGGCGAGCTCGGAGGGCTCGGCCACCGTGGGCCAGTTGAGGTACACACCCGAGGTGATGAAGTAGAACGGCAGGATGAACCAGCCGAGGCCGATCACGAGCGCGATGTAGCCCCAGTGGAATCGGCCCCACCGGCCGCCTCCGCGCCAGGGGAACCGGATCGCGTGATCCTTGAAGACGAAGCGCGAGATCAGGTAGGGCGCGGCCACCGCGACGGCGAGCACCGTGCCCATCAGCACCATGTTGCCCCAGCCGATGTCGGCCTTCACCGAGATGGTGCTCACGATGCTCTGGCCGAGCGCCACCAGCAAGAGGTCGCGGCCGAGGCCGGCCGTCGTGAGCCCGCGCCGCTCGAGGAGGAAGGCGAGGCCGACACCCAGCACGAGCATCGTGTAGCCCGGGATCGGGGTCAGCAGCGCGAAGATGAAGAAGGCTGCCGCGCACACGAGGAAGGCCGGCACGAGGCCCCAGTTCGCCCAGCGGCGATCCCCGTCGTCGAGCGCGTGGGGATGGGCGGGGGCGTCTTTCGTCGGCGCGGCCATGCCCCCAGTGTGACGGTGTCGGGAGCATCCCGCACGCCCTCATGCGAAAGGGCCCGCATCCGCTGGATGCAGGCCCTTTCGGAACGAGGTGTCGCGACTAGTGCGAGTGGCCCTCGTGGTCGTCGTGGTCGTGACCGGCCGGCTCGTCGGCGGCGTCGAGGAGGTTGTCGCCCTCCTCGTCGTCGGCCGCGAGGGTCGTGAACTCGGAGATGTCGACGGCCTTGCCGTCGGTGTCGACGACCTTGGCCTTCGAGAGCACGATGGCGAGGGCCTTGTTGCGGGCCACCTCGGCCACCATCGCCGGGATCTGGTTGGACTCGGAGAGGATCTTGACGAACTCGTTCGGCTCCATGCCGTACTGGGCGGCGGACTGCACGAGGTACTGGGTCAGCTCGTCCTGCGAGACCTTGACCTGCTCCTTGTCGACGACCGCGTCGAGCAGGATCTGGGTCTTGAACGTGTTGGTCGAGGACTCGGTGACCTCGGCGCGGTGCTCGTCGTCCTCGAGGCGGCTCTCGCCCTCGAGGTGACGGTGCACCTCGTCTTCGATGAGCGCGGGCGGCACCGGGATCTCGACCTTCTCGAGGAGCGACTCCACGATCTTGGTGCGGGCCTCGGAGGCCTGACCGAACGCCTTCTGCTTCTCGACCTGCTCCTTGAGCGACTTCTTCAGCTCGTCGAGAGTGTCGAACTCGCTCGCGATCTGGGCGAAGTCGTCGTCGGCCTCGGGGAGCTCGCGCTCCTTGACGGCGTTGAGGGTGACGGTCACGAGGGCGTCGCGACCGGCGTACTCGCCGCCGAGCAGGGGGGCCTCGAAGGTGGTGGTCTCGCCGGCGGTGAGGGTGTCGAGGGCCTCGTCGATGCCTTCGAGCAGCTCGCCCGAACCGATCTCGTAGGAGATTCCGGAGGCGGTGTCGACCTCGACGTCGTCGACGGTGGCCACGAGGTCGAGCTGGGCGAAGTCGCCCTTCTTGGCGGGGCGCTCCACGGTCACGAGGGTGCCGAAGCGGCTGCGCAGGCGCTCGAGCTCCTCGTCGACATCGCTGTCGGCGACGACGGCGGGCTCGACGGCGACCTCGTAGCCCTCGTAGTCGGGGAGGTCGATCTCGGGGCGCACATCGACCTCGATGGCGAGCTCGAGGTCGCCCGAGAAGTCGGCGGCCTTGGGCCACTCGACGATGTCGGCCTGCGGGCGGCCGAGCGGGCGCAGCTCGTTCTCGGTCACGGCCTCGCGGTAGAAGCGGTCGAGGCCGTCGTTGACGGCGTGCTCGAGCACGGCCTCTTTGCCGACGCGCTGGTTGATGATGGGCGGCGGAACCTTGCCCTTGCGGAAGCCGGGGATGTTGATCTGCTCAGCGATGTGGCTGTAAGCGTGATCGATGCTGGGCTTCAGCTCATCCGGGGTGACGAAGATCTGGATCTTCACGCGGGTGGGGCTGAGCTTTTCGACCGAGGTCTTCACGTTGGGTCTCTCCTGATGGTTTCTGTGGTTCGGTGTCGTGTCGGGGCGACAGGATTCGAACCTGCGACCTCCCGCTCCCAAAGCGGGCGCTCTAGCCAAGCTGAGCTACGCCCCGGTGGCGAAATGGCCTCGGCAACTCTACCGCACGCCCGACACTGGTCACACAGCGCCTTCGAAGCTGTACTACGATGTTGCGAGTGCCCGGCTCACGCCGTGCCCGGGGATGTAGCTCAATGGTAGAGCCTCAGTCTTCCAAACTGATCACGCGGGTTCGATTCCCGTCATCCCCTCCAGAAAACGACCGACGCGCTCCCTGACGCATCCATTCGGCGATGGAGAGGCGAAGCCGTGGGCGACAAGGATGGCTTCCCTTGGGAGCTTCCGGACGTGATCCGGGCCGCCTACTTCGGTGACCTGCCGGCCCTCGTTCGATCCCTCCAGCGCGATGACGTGAACACCTCCGACGGATGCGGGTGGACGGCGCTGCACGCGGCTGCCTCGATGAATCATCTCGCTGTGGTCGCCCGTCTGATCAGCGCGGGCGCCGACGTGAACTCCAGGACCAGCGATGGGATGACCGTCCTGTGCAATGCCGCGTCCTCCGCAAGCGGATCGATGATCCGGCTGCTCATTCGAGCCGGAGCGGTCGTCGGTGCCGCCGACGCGAGCGGAACCACCCCGCTCCATCGTGCTGCGGAGTGGGACAATCTCGCCGCAGTCCGCACCTTGCTGCGGGCCGGTGCGGACCTGGGCGCACTGGACGACGCTCAGTACAGCCCCCTCATGCGAGCGGCCGAATCGGGGGCCGCGGTGGTCTCTGCTGAAGGCGTGCGGGCCTACGACCGCTGTCCGAGCCATGACGCCATCGTCGACCTGACGTTGGCTTCACTCCTGGCGAGCGAGTTCGACCACATGAGCCTGGCGATGGAGCTGCTCAGCGCCTCACAGCGCATTCGTCGCTCGATGTCGCCGTAGCTGGCGGGATGAGGGAGTTCGTGATCGCGTCCTCCGGACTACCGCGTGAAACGGGCGGGGAGGTACTCGGGGCCGGGAGCGACCTGGTAGACGACCGCGGCGGATGCGCCGGCGGCGTCCGGGAACGAGTAGCCCTCGATCGAGGTGACCGTCTGGCCCGCAGCGATCGTGGCGACCGGCGGCACACCCGGCATCGAGTTGGCCTCGTCGACCACCACGCTCCCCGGCTGCCCGTCGGCGGTCACGAGCGTGAACGGGAAGAGCTCGTAGTCGGCCGCGGTGCCGTTGTAGATCGTGACGGTGAAGGAGAGGGCGAGGTCGCCCTCGAGCCCGGCGGCCTCGGCCGACGGCGTGAACGGGAGCGGCTCGCTCACGGCGATCTGCATGCCGTCGTCGTAGGTGACGGTCTGGCCGAAGGTGGCCGGGACCGACTCCGTGGCCGCCGCATCGGGCTCCTGGGCTGTGGGCGCCGGAGCAGGCGCGGCAGCTCCGCCACCGACGGAGGACAGCAGGCCCGCCGTGTAGACGACGGCCAGAACGATCGAGAGCACGAACGCGAGGCCGGAGAGGACGGTGCCCGCGAGGGCGAGCGCGCGGGGACGACGACGGCGGACGAGCGCGACCGCTCCGAGCACGACTCCGGCGACCGCGAGCAGCCAGGCTCCGTAGTTGACGATCGGCACGAACGCGAGGGCGAGGGCGACGGTCCCCACCACGACGGCCGAGACGACGAGCGGGCTCAGCCGGCCGGCGCGAGCAGACCCCTCGGCGCGAGATGAGGAGCGGGATGCGGTGCGGCGCGGCTCGGCGCGCGAGCGGACCGTCTTGACGTAGGGAGTCCTGCCTGGCGCAGGCGACGAGACCGGCGCAGTCGACGATACGGGCGTGGGCGAGGGCCGTGCAGCGGCGGACGTCTGAACATCGACCGGTGGAAGGGCCGGCGCGAACGGCCGCGCCCGGCCCGCAGGAGCCATGGCCTCCAGGGGGCTCTTCGGCGGCGCATCCGGGTCGACCCCGTGCGGCAGCGGAGGCAGAGCGGGGTGCTTCGGCGCCGCAGCCTCGGGCGCATCCGTCGACGACGGAGCGGACCCCTCGTCCGCGCCCGTCGAGTACCCCGAAGGGAGCTCGGGAACCGGCGGAAGGTCGGAGGGCGGTGGCTCGTTCGTCATCGCTTTCAGTGTGTCACGGCCCGATGCGGCCCGGGCACCGGCCCGCGTAGTCTGGCCGCATGGGACCGCAGCCGCTCTTCGCCGCAGCCGCCGCGAGCTACACGGCCAACTGCGCGCTCGGCGCATCCGTTGCCCTTCGCCTCGTCGACACGAGCGGATTCCGGTGGCTGCACCACGCCATCTACATCGCCACCTGCGTGCTCGCCGCATCCGCTGCGCTCACGCCGTTCGCGGCGAGCGGCCCGGGCGAACGAGGCAGGGCGCCGCATCCGCGCACCGCGCTCGCCGCCCTCGCCCTGGCCCCCGCCGCGGTGCCGCTCGCGCTCATCCCCCGCATCAGTGCCCGCTCGAGCGGGCACGTGAAGCTCGCCCTCACGGCCGCACCGTTCTTCGTCGCAGGCCTCCTGCTCTCGGCGCGCCCCGCATCCACTCACCGCCGCCCCGGAGGGAAGTGACATGGAGTTCCTCGACGTCGTGCGACGCCGGAAGACCACCAACGGGCCCTTCCGCCCGGATGCCGTGAGCCGGGAGCACCAGCGACTCCTCATGGAGGTGGCAGGGCGGGCCCCCTCGCAGCTGAACAGCCAGCCGTGGCGGTTCCTACTCGTGGACGATCGCGCCGTGATCGAGCGGATCGCCGGCATCAGCGGCGAGAGCATGACGGAGGCGATGTCGAACGGCACGTTCTTCGAGCGTTACAAGCCCTACTTCCGCTTCAGCGCCGACGAGATGCGGCAGAAGCGCAGCGGCATGCTCTTCGACAAGCTGCCGGCGGCGCTCAGGCCTTTCACCAAGCAGGTCTTCACCCCGCGCGGACAGAAGCTCATGAACACCTTCCGGGTGCCGCAGACGCTAGGCGAGGAGAACCGCGCACTCGTGGCGGGGTCGCCGCTGCTGATCGGCGTGATGCTCGACCGCGCCGAGTACCGGCCAGGTGAGCTGAGCTCCTTCTACTCCGTGTTCAGCATGGGCGCTGCGATGGAGAACATCTGGCTGACCACGGTGGAGCTCGGCATGGGCATCCAGTTCGTGTCGTTCCCGATGGAGGTGCCGGGCCGCTGGGCGCAGATCGAGGAGCTGCTCGGCGTGCCCGACGACCTCGAGCTGATGGCCGTCTACCGCCTCGGCTACCTCCCGCACGACGCGAAGCGGCCGGCGATCGACTGGTCGAGCCACGAGCGCAAACTGCCGTCGCAGTACGTCTTCCGCAACACCTGCGCCACTCCGGAGACCGATTGGGACGAGGACGGGACACCCGGATCCCCTAGTCTCTGAATCACACCCGCTCGACGAAAGGCGCCGACGCATGTCCCGTTCAGAACTCTCCGGCCCGGAATTCACCGGAGAAACCGCGCTGCAGGCCGCGCCCTGGGAGCTCAAGCTCTCGTTCGGACTGTGGCTGGCCGAGGCCATCCTCGGCATCGTGAACGGCGTGCTCGTGATCGCCGCCGCCGGCCTCGTGCTGGCTGTGGCGGGTGCCGACGGCGCCGCGGCCGAGGCGACCCTCGCCATCATGACCGTGATCGGCGTGGTCCTCATGCTCGTGGCCGTGTTCCGGATCGTGGCCGCCGTCTTCATGCTGCGGGGCCGTGTGTGGGCGCGCAACACCCTCACCATCCTCGGCGTGCTCGGGCTCTTCGGCATCATCCTCGAGTTCCAGGCGAACCCGGCCGTCGCGATCGCCCACGCCCTCGTGCTCGTGGTGGCCCTCATCACGATGTTCCTGCCCAACTCGAACGCCTACTTCCGGGCCCCGTTCCCCGCCAAGTAGCGGCGGTTAGCCCAGCCTCAGCTTGCTTGCGGAAGATTTTCAGCTGAGTAGCGTTGGGATGAGTAGGGACGAAAGGACACCGACCATGACTGAAGTCATCACCACCCCCACCAGCACCACGAGCCCCGATGTGGCCGCCGCGGCAGCCCAGTTCCTGAGCCCCGTGGTGATCGAGCTGCAGGCCCTCGCGGTCAACGGCAAGCAGGCGCACTGGCACGTGCGCGGATCGAACTTCATCGGTGTCCACGAGCTCCTCGACACCGTGGTGGAGCACGCTCAGGACTACGCCGACACCGCCGCCGAGCGCGTCGTCGCCCTGGGGCTCCCGATCGACGCCCGCATCCAGACGGTCGCCGCCAAGACGGGCACCGCCCCGATGCCCGCCGGCTTCCAGAAGTCGGATGCGACGATCGCGACCATCATCGGCCAGATCGATGTGGCGCTCGCCGTGGTCAACAAGGCCGTCAAGGAGCTCGCCGAGATCGACGCCTCCAGTCAGGACGTCGCGATCGAGATCGCCCGCGGCCTCGACAAGGACCGCTGGTTCCTCTTCGCTCACATCTCCGAGTAGAGCCTTCCACCCTCGCGAACGGCGGGTGCACCCTTCGGGGCGCACTCGCCGTTCGGCGTTCCGGGCCACTCAGGTCAGAGGCTCGCGTGCGTGGGGCGGCCGGCGAGGAGAGTGAGGGCGACCGGCATGGTGCGGAGCTCGTCGGGCGAGGCGGCGAGCGGATCACGGTCGAGAGCCACGAGGTCGGCGACGTCGCCCACCGCGATGCCCTCCCGGCCCCGCGCCGACGCCGCGAGGGCTGCTGCCGCGGGGATCCGCTGCTCGGGATGCCACGGGGCGCGGCCGTCACGTTCCCTGCCCACGGCGGCGGCCATCGTGACCCAGGGGTCGAGCGGCGCCACGGGAGCATCGGAGCCGAGTGCGATCCGCGCCCCCGCGTCGAGCAGGGCGGCGAGGGCGAAGGCCCGCCCCGTGCGCCCGGCCCAGAAGCGGTCGGCCACGTCGCGGTCGTCGAGCGCGTGCTCGGGCTGCACGCTCGCGACCGCGCCGAGCGCGGCGAAGCGCGAGAACTCCTCGGGCGCGAGCAGCTGCGCGTGCTCGATCGATCCCGTGCTGCCCGTGGCCGCGAAGGCATCGAGCGCGAGCCGGTTGGCGTGGTCGCCGATGGCGTGCACGGCGACCGCGAACCCGGCCGCGCTCGCGCGGGCGAGCAGGGGTTCGAGCTCGCGCGGTTCGACGGCGAGCACGCCGCGGGACTCCGGGCGGCCCTCGAGCCCCGGGTACTCGTCGAAGCAGAAGGCCGTGCGGGTGTTGAGCGAGCCGTCGGTGATGACCTTGAACGGTCCCACCATCACGAGATCGGTCACCGCGTCGCCCGTGCGGAGGCCCTCGGCGATCGCGCGCTCGAGATGCTGCGGGTAGACGCCGAACTCCACCCGCAGGAGGTCGTGGCCGGTGGCTGAACGGCGCAGCCAGACCTCGTGGTTCCAGGCCATCTCGAGGTCGACGATGCCCACGACACCGCGCGCGGCGGCGGCGCGGGCCGCGTCCAGCGCCCAGACGTCGCTCGTGGCGGCGGGCACGTCATCGAGGGCGCGGTGCACCGCGAAGGCGTCCTCCTCGCGCAGCACGCCATCCGGATGCCCCGTGACGCCGAACGAGGTGAGAGCGGCCGTGTTGAGCCAGCAGCAGTGCAGGTCGGCACTGATGAGCACCACCGGGCGGTCGCCCGTGACGACGTCGAGGGCCTCGGCCGTCGGTGCGTCGCTCCAGAGGCCGTCGCGGAAGCCGATGCCCACGAGGAGGGCGGGCGCCGCGGGGGCGGCCACCCTGGCGTGCGCTCCCGTCGCCCCCCTGACCAGCGCCACCGTCTCCGCCGCGGAGCGAGCTCTCGAGACGTCGAGCCGCCGGGCCGACGACGCCCACTGGGTGAAGTGCACGTGGTTGTCCCAGAGACCGGGCACGAGCCAGCGGCCGTCGAGACGGATCCGCTCGGAGTCCGGGCCCGCCGCGACCGCTCCGGCCGGGCCGATCCCGGTCACGACGCCGTCGTCGATCCGCACGTCGACCGGGGTGCCGACTCCGGGCAGGCGCGCGCCGGCGAGCAGCAGCGGACCGCTCACGTCAGGCCTGGTCCTTCGGGCACCAGTAGAGCTTGCGGGCACCGAACTCCTCGAGCACGATGTGGGTGCCGCAGAGTCGGCAGGGCAGGCCCTCGCGCTTGTAGACCCAGTGCCGGTCCTCGCGCTTGGCCATCGCCTTGGCGTAGCGTTGCGGGTCGAGGTCGTCCATCGTCATCATCTGCCCGGTGCGCACCCCGAGATCGAGCAGGTAGGCCCAGTCGCGCCAGAGCGCCCGCGCCGTCTCCTCGGGCACGAGCCTGCCGGGAGTGTGCGGGTTCAGGCGCGCGCGGAAGAGCATCTCGGCCCGATAGACGTTGCCGATGCCGCTCACGACCGACTGGTCCATGAGCAGCAGGCCGATGGGGGTGGGCTTCCGGCGCACGACGTCGACGAAGCGCTGCTCGGCCTCGGCCGAGTCGTCGAGCAGCGGATCGGGCCCGAGCTTCGCGATCACCGCGTCGACCTCGGCCGGCTCGAGCACCTGGCACGCGGTCGGGCCGCGGAGGTCGGCGACCGCGGAGTCTGTGAGCAGGCGCACGCGCACGGCGCCGACGGGCTCGGGCGGGAACGTCTCGAGCTCGCCCTCCTTCTCCTGCTCGGCCATCCGCACGCGGGCGAGCCTCGGGGCGCCGATCGAACGCACGGAGTCCTCACCGTCGGCATCATCGACAGCGGGCGCGATGTCGGCGAGGGATCCCTCCGCCTGCTCGCCGAGACCGGCCGGCTCATCGGTGCCGCGCTGGCTGGTCTGGCCCATCCGGCCACCCGCCGAGCGGATGGTGGCATCGGTCGTGATCTCGCCCGCGAAGTCCCAGGCGCCGTAGATGCCGAGGTGCACGCGGAGCCACAGCACGCCGTCGAACTCGAGGAACATCTGCTTGCCCACGGCGCGCGACGCCGTCATCGTCTTGCGGTCGAGCATCGCCGCTCCGTCGACGAAGCGGCCCTGTGGTGAGCTCACCGCGATCCGGCGACCCACGAAGTTGCGGGCGAACTGGCGGGCGATGCGGTGGACGGAGTGACCCTCGGGCATGGAACGGCAGCGCCCCGCCTACGCGTCGACGACGCGGTCGGAGATGGTGCCGGTGGTCTCGTACTCGGCCATCTGCGCGATCCGGCGCACATGGCGCTCCTCGAACGAGAAAGGCTCCTCGATGAACCAGTCGATGAGCGCCGTGGCCTCCTCGATGGTGTGCTGACGGGCGCCGATCGAGATGACGTTGGCGTCGTTGTGCTCCCGGGCGAGCTTCGCGGTGGCCTCGTTCCAGGCCAGTGCCGCGCGCACGCCCTTCACCTTGTTCGCCGAGATCTGCTCGCCGTTGCCGGAGCCGCCGAACACCACGCCGAGCGCCTCCACCCCGGCCTGCTGATCCTGCACCACCGCGTGCGCGGCGTTGATGCAGAAGGAGGGGTAGTCGTCGACGGGGTCGTAGCTCTCGGGGCCGTGGTCGACGACCTCGTGCCCCTTCGCCGTCAGGTGATCCTGGATGTGCCGACTGAACTCGAGCCCGGCGTGATCGGTGCCGATGTGGATGCGCATGGGAATGAGTTTATTTAGAACTGCGGCTCACGCGTGCGCGAGCGCTTCAGTTCGAAGAAGCCGTCGTAGGAGGCCGCCGCCACGATGCCGTCCCAGAGGGTGAGGGCGATCTCGCCCGTGGGGGCCGGGCTGATGACGGGACCGAAGAAGGCCGTGCCGTTGACGGCGATCACCGGGGTGCCGACGTCCTGGCCGACGCGGCCGATGCCGTCGAAGTGGGAGGCGCGCATGGCGTCGTCGTAGTCATCGGAGAGCGAGAAGGCGGCGAGGTCGGCGGGCAGGCCCACCTCGGCGAGCGCCGCCGGGATGACCTCGTCGGGGTCGAGGCTGCCGCCCGGGTGGATGCGGGTGCCGAGCGCGTCGTAGAGGGGTTTCACGACCTCTCGACCGTGGCGCTCCTGGGCCGCGGCCACGAGCCGCGTGTAGCGGAGGGCGCGCGGGAAGAAGGCCTTGTACTCCTCGGGGAGGTCGTGGTTGTCCTCGTTGAGCACCGCGAGCGACATGATGTGCCAGGTCACCTCGAGGTCGCGATGCGCGGCCACCTCGTCGACCCAGCGCGAGGTCATCCAGGCCCAGGGGCACGAGGGGTCGAACCAGAAATCCACCAGCGTCTTCTCCGAAGTCATACGGCCATCCTCGCATCAGAACTAGGCTGATCGGGCAATCGAAAAGGAGAGCATTCAGTGCCTGGAGAAAACCTCACCCGCGCAGAAGCCCGCGAACGCGCCTCGATCGTGGCCACCACGAGCTACGACGTCGCCCTCGACCTCACGAAGGGTCCCGAGACGTTCCGCAGCACCACCACGATCCGCTTCACCGCCACCCCGGGAGCCTCGACCTTCGTCGACGCCATCACCCGCACGGTGCACTCGGTGACGCTGAACGGCGAGACGCTCGACCCGGCGGAGGTGAGCGACGGTGTGCGCATCCAGCTGCCCTCCCTCGCGGCGGAGAACGAGCTCGTGGTCGACGCCGACATGATCTACACCAACACCGGCGAGGGACTGCACCGCTTCGTCGACCCCGTCGACGACGAGGTCTACCTCTACAGCCAGTTCGAGGTGCCGGACTCGCGGCGCATGTTCGCCGTGTTCGAGCAGCCCGACCTCAAGGCCACCTTCGCCTTCACGGTCACGGCCCCCGACTACTGGCAGGTCGTGTCGAATTCCCCCACCCCCGAGCCCGTCACCGCGGTCGAGGGCGAGTCGGCCACCTGGGCCTTCGCCCCCACCCCTCGCATCTCGAGCTACATCACCGCTCTCGTGGCCGGCCCCTACGTCGTGGAGCGCTCGAGCCTCACGAGCGCCGACGGCCGCGAGATCCCGCTCGGCGTGTTCAGCCGCGCCTCGCTCTCGCAGTACATGGACGCCGACTACATCTTCGAGAAGACCCGCGAGGGCTTCGAGTTCTACGAGAAGCAGTACGACTTCCCCTACCCGTTCGAGAAGTACGACCAGCTCTTCGTGCCCGAGTTCAACGCGGGCGCGATGGAGAACGCGGGAGCGGTGACCTTCACCGAGACCTACGTGTTCCGCTCGAAGGTGACCGAGGCGGTGCGCGAGCGCCGGGTCATCACGATCCTGCACGAGCTCGCCCACATGTGGTTCGGCGACCTCGTGACCATGCGCTGGTGGAACGACCTCTGGCTGAACGAGTCGTTCGCCGAGTACATGTCGACCCTCGCGGCCGCCGAGGCCACGGAGTGGAAGGAGGCCTGGACCACCTTCGCCGCCATGGAGAAGAGCTGGGCCTACCGCCAGGACCAGCTGCCCTCGACCCACCCGATCGTGGCGCAGATCAACGACCTCGAAGACGTGCAGGTGAACTTCGACGGCATCACCTACGCCAAGGGCGCCTCGGTGCTCAAGCAGCTCGTGGCGTGGGTCGGCCAGGAGGAGTTCATGAAGGGCGTCGCGGCCTACGTGAACAAGCACCAGTTCGCCAACACCGAGCTCGTCGACCTGCTCACCGAGCTCGAGACCACGAGCGGCCGCGACCTCACCGAGTGGTCGCAGCTCTGGCTCGAGACCGCGGGCGTCAACACCCTGCGGCCGGCGATCGAGTTCGACGAGAACGACGTGATCACCTCGTTCGAGGTGCTGCAGGAGGCGCCGCTGGACTATCCGACGATCCGCCCGCACCGCCTCGCGATCGGGTTCTACGACCTCGAGGGCGACTCGCTCGTGCGCACCTACCGGGTGGAGCTCGACGTCGACGGCACCTCCACGTCGGTGCCCGCGCTCATCGGCCGCGCCCGTCCCGCGCTCGTGCTGCTGAACGACGACGACCTCGCCTACGCCAAGATCCGCCTCGACGCGTACTCGCTCGACGTGGCGATCGAGCGCCTTGCGGGCATCCAGAGCCCGCTCGCCCGCTCCCTCGTCTGGGGTTCGGCCTGGGATGCGACGCGCGACGCCGAGACGCCGGCCCGCGACTTCGTGCGGCTCGTGCTCGGCAACATCGCGAGCGAGACCGAGTCGACCACGATCCGCACCGTGCTCGGCCAGCTCGTGCTCGCCGCCACCGAGTACGTGGCTCCGGAGGCGCGCGACGAGACCGTGCGGACGGCCGCGGACGCGCTGTGGAGGCTCGCCCTCGACGCCGCTCCAGGCAGCGACGCCCAGTTCCAGTTCGTGAAGTTCTTCGCCGCCCTCGCGGGCACCGAGGAGCAGCTGGAGAATGTGTCGCACCTGCTGAACGGGACCGTCGTGCTCGAGGGTCTCGACATCGACACCGACCTCACCTGGGAGCTGCTCATCTCGCTCGTGGCGGGCGGCAAGGCCGGGGAGGCCGAGATCGATGCGACGCTCGCCGCCGACAGCACGGCCTCGGGCCAGCAGTCGGCCGCGCACGCCCGGGCCGCCATCGCGACCCCGGAAGGCAAGGCGGCGGCGTTCGCCTCGCTCGTCGAGAGCGATGCGGCACCGAACGCGATCGTGCGCGCCACGGGCCTCGGCTTCCAGCGCGGCACCGATCCCGCCCTGTTCGAGCCGCTCGTGGAGCGCTACTTCGCCTTGCTGCAGTCGCTCTGGGAGACCCGCAGCTATGCGATCGCCGCCTCCGTGATCAACGGCCTCTACCCGGGCGCCCTCGCGAACCAGGCGCTCCGCGACGCGACGGCGGCCTGGCTCGACGCCAACCCCGAGCCCCCGGCCCTCCGGAGGATCGTGATCGAGAACCTCGCGGGCGTGGACCGGGCGCTGGCGGCACAGAAGAAAGACGCAGGCAGCCGGTAGAGAGAAGAACGTAACGGGCCGTACTCGACGACCCGGAGTGGGAGCGCGGCCGCGCCAGCGACCGCGCCCCCACATGTCGCCCGCGCCGCAGAGGCGGCGGCGCGGCCAGCAACCATTGAGCCTCCGCCCGTAGGGTGGAGGCTCATATGGACTGGAACACATTCTGGGCGAACGTCGGCTCGTTCGTGCACGACTACCGCATCCCCCTCGGCATCCTGACGATCATCGTCGTCGCGTTCATCGCGCGCGCGGTGCTGCTGTTCCTGGTGCGACGACTCGTCGACCAGGTCGTCAACGGAGTCAAGAAGAAGCAGAACGTCACCGACACGCAGGCCCTCGTGGCCTCCCCGCTCGCGGCCGTCCGCATCGTGCAGCGCACCCGCACGATCGGCACCGTGTCGACGAACGTCATCAACGTGACCGTGGTGATCGTAGCGATCATCCTCATCGTCACCACGATCGATCCGAACATCATCGGCTCACTCGCGCTGCTCACCGCGGCGCTCGGAGCCGGCCTCGGCTTCGGCGCCCAGAACATCGTGAAAGACGTGCTGAACGGCCTGTTCATGGTGTTCGAGGATCAGCTCGGCGTGGGCGACGTCGTCGACCTGGGGCCGGCCACGGGCGTGGTCGAGGCGGTCGGCATCCGCATCACCCAGGTGCGCGACGTCAACGGCACGCTCTGGTTCGTGCGGAACGGCGAGATCCTGCGGGTCGGCAACATGTCGCAGGGCTGGTCGCGGGTCATCATCGACCTCGCCATCCCCTACGACTCCGACCTCGACACGGTGCAGGAGAAGATGCTCGACACGGCGGTCGCCATGTCGACAGAGCCGAAGTGGCGCTCGCGCATCGTGGAGCGGCCCGAGATCTGGGGTCTTGAGTCGATTTCGGCCGAGGCCCTCGTCATCCGCCTCGTGGTGAAGACCCGCACTTCGGCGAAGGACGACGTGGCGCGCGAGCTCCGGATGCGCCTGAAGCGCTCGCTCGACGAGCTCGAGGTCACCCTGCCGTCGCTCAACACCGTCGTGCTCTCGGGCTTCGACGGTGCCGCGAGCGTCAAGGGCGCCCGCCCGCCCGGCACCCGCCCGATCCCGACGAACACGCCGCAGACGCCGAACGGCGGAAGATAGTCCCATGATCGAGCTCACGCCCAAGGTCCCCGACCGCAACCCGTTCTACGAGCAGGTCGGCGGCCACGCGACGTTCGTGAAGCTCGTCGAGACCTTCTACGCCGGCATCCGCGACGACGAGGTGCTCGCGCCGATGTACCCGGCCGATGACTGGGACGGCGCGGTCTGGCGCCTCACCGCCTTCCTCGAGCAGTACTGGGGCGGCCCGGGCACCTACAGCGAGCAGCGCGGCCACCCGCGACTCCGGATGCGCCACAACCCCTTCACGGTGAACCCGGATGCGCGGGACCGCTGGCTCTCGCACATGCGCGTGGCCGTCGACTCGCTCGAGCTCGCCCCCGCCGACCGCGATCTGCTCTGGGACTATCTCGAGCGCGCCGCGCATGCCATGGTGAATACGTTCGACGACTAGCCGCGACGAGGGAGTTGCCGCATGAGCCCTGCCCAGACCGACGTGATCGTGGTGGGGGCCGGCCTCTCGGGCCTCGTGGCCGCATGCCAGGTGCTCGATGCAGGGCGGCACGTGACCGTGCTCGAGCAGGAACCGGCGGCATCGCTCGGGGGCCAGGCCTGGTGGTCGTTCGGCGGGCTCTTCCTCATCGACAGCCCCGAGCAGTGCCGTATGCGGGTGCGGGACTCGATCGATCTCGCCCGCCAGGACTGGTTCGGCAGCGCCGGGTTCGACCGGCCGGAGGACGAGTGGGGGCGCCGCTGGGCGGATGCCTACCTCGAGTTCGCCGCGGGCGAGAAGCGGTCGTGGCTGCACGGGCTCGGGGTGCGGTTCTTCCCGGTGGTGGGCTGGGCCGAGCGCGGGGGCGGCGTGGCGATGGGGCACGGCAACTCGGTCCCGCGCTTCCACATCACGTGGGGCACCGGCCCCGGCGTGCTCGAGCCGTTCCTCGCGCGGTTCGCCGCGGGCGTCGCGGAGGGCCGGGCACGCATACTGCACCGGCACCGCGTGGACGAGCTGATCGTCGCGGCAGGTCGCGTCACGGGAGCGCGCGGCACCGTGCTCGCCGCCAGCGGTGTCGGCCGCGGAGAGGCCAGCAACCGGGACGCCGATGGCTCGTTCTCGCTCGAGGCCGGCGCCGTGGTGGTCGCCTCGGGCGGCATCGGCGGTGACCACGACCTCGTGCGCTCGCTCTGGCCCGAGCGCCTCGGCACTCCTCCGGCCTCGATGCTGTCGGGCGTTCCCGCGCACGTCGACGGGCGCATGCTCGGCATCACCGAGCGGGCCGGTGCGCGCCTCGTGAACACCGACCGGATGTGGCACTACACGGAGGGCATCGCCAATCACGCTCCGGTGTGGGCTCGGCACGGCATCCGCATCCTCCCAGGGCCCTCCTCGCTGTGGCTCGACGCCACAGGCCGTCGACTGCCCGTGCCACTGTTCCCGGGTTTCGACACGCTCGGCACCCTCGAGCACATCCTCTCGACCGGCCACGACCACAGCTGGTTCGTGCTGACGCAGGCGATCATCGAGAAGGAGTTCGCGCTCTCGGGCAGCGAGCAGAACCCCGACCTGACGGGCCGTGACCTGCGGTTGCTCGCCCAGCGCATCCGCCCCGGCGCCCCTGGACCGGTGGAGGCGTTCAAGGAGAAGGGTGCCGACTTCGTGGTGGCCGACTCGCTGCCGGAGCTCGTGCAGGGCATGAGGGCGCTCGAGGAGACGCCTGTGCTCGACGCCGCCCAGGTGACGCGCGAGGTGTTCGCGCGGGATCGCGAGCTCGCGAATCCGTTCAGCAAGGACTCGCAGATCACGGCGCTCCGCGGTGCCCGGAAGTACCTCGGCGACAAGCTCATCAGGGTGGCGAAGCCGCACCGGCTGCTCGATCCGAAGGCCGGGCCCCTGATCGCCGTGAAGCTGCACGTGCTCACCCGCAAGTCACTAGGCGGGGTGCAGACCGACCTGTCGGGGCGCGCGCTCGATGCCGCCGGCCAGCCGGTGCCGGGCCTGTACGCAGCGGGCGAGGCGAGCGGCTTCGGCGGAGGTGGCATCCACGGCTACCGGGCGCTCGAGGGCACGTTCCTCGGCGGCTGCCTGTTCTCGGGGCGCGTGGCGGGGCGGTCGGCCGCGGAGGCCGTCTAGCGGCCGATCGGGCCAGCGGCGCTCAGCGCCGGACCAGCACGTGGCCGCGGCGGGTGGTGAGGCGCACCCACGGGCCCGAGGAGTAGATCATCACGATGTCGTCGCGCTTGATGAAGCCGAGGCTGTCGGCGGAGAACGCGGCACCGGCGGGGATGACGACGTCCACGGCATCCGGAGTCTCGATGTCGCGGCCCCAGACCTCGGAGCGCACGCGGTGCACGAGCTGCTCCCCCGTCTCGGAGCCCACCGCCTCGGCCACCTCGGCGATACCGGCCCGCGCGGTGTGCTCGAGCACGTTCGCCTCGAGCGTTCCCGCGGCCTGCCAGCCGCCTCGCGGGGGGCTGATGCCCGCCCAGGCGACACCGGTCTCGGCCGGCGGGAGGGGCACCTCGAGCGGCCCCTCGTTGGAGTTGGCCTGGAGCGAGAGCTGCGCCAGACGGTCGAGCATCGCGCGGATGGGCACGACCACATCGAAGCCGTCCGAGACCGCGAGTGCGAACGTGCGGAGACCGAGCACCGTGGGCGTGCGGTCGAGCAGGCCCTTCGGCGTGAGGGTGGCGGTGTACGCGGCGAGCACGCCGAGACCGCCGATGAGGCGCACCGACCCGTTCTCGACCCGGGCTGCACGCCCCAGGTACACCTTGAGGTCGCCGAGCGAGGCGGCGTCGATGAGGCTGAAAGACTGGACCATCTGTGCTGTCTAAACTACTTCACAGCGAGCCCGCCGCCCACCGAACCACACCGGAGGATCCATGTCCGACCCCCTCGCCGGCTTCCTCACCACCCTCGACCTCGTCGACACGGGAGCCCGCACCGACGAGGACATCTTCACCGGCCCGTCGCAGTGGATGCCCAACGGCCGCGTCTTCGGCGGCCAGGTGCTCGCGCAGGCGCTCATCGCGGCCACCCGCACGGTCGACACCGATCGCGCGGTGCACTCCTTGCACGGCTACTTCCTACGCCCGGGCGACGCGTCGGCGGGCATCACCTTCGGCGTCGATCGGATCCACGACGGCCGCTCGTTCTCGACCAGGCGCACGCAGGCCTACCAGAACGGCGTGCCCATCCTCTCGGTGATCATGTCGTTCCAGACCGAGGACGAAGGGCTCGAGCACCAGGCCAAGATGCCCACGGACCTGCCTCAGCCGGAGGACCTGCCAAGCGCGGTCGAGGTGCTGTCGACGTTCTCGCACCCGGTCGCCGCCGTGTGGGCGCGCGAGCGGGCGTTCGACATGCGGCACATCCCGTCGTCGGTCTACATGTCGGTCGACGGTCCGCGCGAGGCGAAGCAGGCCGTGTGGATCAGAGCGCTCGGCCGGCTGCCCGACGACCCGACCGTGCACCGCGCAGCCCTCGCCTACGCGAGCGACTACAGCATCCTGGAGCCCGTCATGCGGCGGCACGGCGTGGCCTGGGCCCGGCCGAACTTCAAGATGGCGAGCCTCGACCATGCGATGTGGTGGCACCGGTTCGCGCGCGCCGACGAGTGGCTGCTCTACGTGCAGGACTCCCCGAGCGCGAGCGGCGGGCGCGGGCTCTCGCGCGGCACCATCTTCGACCGCGAGGGACGACTGATCGCCTCGGTGGCCCAGGAGGGCATGATCCGCGTCGGCGACTAGCTGCGGCGGCGGAAGGTCAGCGGCTCGTCGAGGTACGGCTCCCACGCCGCCCGCTCGTGCGGCAGGATGCGACGGGGCCGGTCGGTGGCCGCATCGACGAGCACGAGGGTGGTCGAGGCCTTGACGTAGGTGATCTGCGGCTCGCCGGTGAGCGGGCTCTTGATCTCGTAGTAGACGTCGAGACTCGCGCCGCCCAGGTGCCCGATCCAGAGCTCGACGTCGATCGGCTGCCGGATGTAGGGCATCGACCGCACGTACTCGATCTCCTGGCGGGAGATCACGCTCTTGGTGTCGGTCGTGGGGCTCGCGTCGATGACCGCCGTGGTCCACGCCGCCTGCGCCGGGTCGGCGACGTCACCGTCGACCCAGAACGCGAACACGCGCGACTCCTCGAGGATCTTCAGCATCGAGGCGTTGTTGACGTGCCCGTAGGCGTCGAGGTCCGACCAGCGGAGCTGGATCGGCACGTGCAGTCGCATCCGGGCCCGTGCGCTAGTCGCGGGTGAGCTTGCGGTAGGCCGAGCGGTTCGGCTTGGCCGCGTCGGGCCCGAGCCGCTCGATCTTGTTCTCCTCGTACGATTCGAAGTTGCCCTCGAACCAGTACCAGTTGGCCGGGTCGTCCTCCGTGCCCTCGTAGGCGAGGATGTGGGTGGCGATGCGGTCGAGGAACCACCGGTCGTGCGTGATGACCACGGCGCAGCCGGGGTACTCCAGCAGCGCGTTCTCGAGGCTCGAGAGGGTCTCGACGTCGAGGTCGTTGGTGGGCTCGTCGAGCAGCAGCAGGTTGCCGCCCTGCTTGAGCGTGAGCGCGAGGTTGAGACGGTTGCGCTCACCACCGGAGAGCACACCGGCCTTCTTCTGCTGATCGGGGCCCTTGAAACCGAAGGTGCCCACGTAGGCGCGGGCGGGGATCTCGGTCTTGCCCACCTGGATGTAGTCGAATCCGTCCGACACGACCTCGAACAGCGTCTTGTTCGGGTCGATCCCGCCACGCGACTGGTCGACGTAGGAGATGTCGACCGTCTCACCGATCTTGAGCTCTCCGCCGTCGAGCGGCTCGAGCCCCACGATCGTCTTGAAGAGCGTCGACTTGCCGACGCCGTTCGGGCCGATGACCCCGACGATGCCGTTCCGCGGGAGTGTGAACGACAGGTTGTCGATGAGCACGCGCTCGCCGAAGCCCTTGCGGAGCTTCTTGGCGTCGATGACCTGGGAGCCGAGACGCGGGCCCACCGGGATCTGGATCTCCTCGAAGTCGAGCTTCTTGGTGCGCTCGGCCTCGGTCACCATCTCCTCGTAGCGTGCGAGTCGGGCCTTCGACTTGGCCTGGCGGCCCTTGGCGTTGCTGCGCACCCAGTCGAGCTCCTCGGCGAGGCGCTTGGAGAGCTTGGCATCTTTCTTGCCCTGCACCGCGAGGCGCTCGCGCTTCTTCTCGAGGTAGGTCGAGTAGTTGCCCTCGTAAGGGTAGAGGCGGCCGCGGTCGACCTCCGCGATCCACTCGGCGACGTGGTCGAGGAAGTACCGGTCGTGCGTGACGGCGAGCACGGCGCCGTGGTACTGGGCCAGGTGCTGCTCGAGCCAGAGCACGCTCTCGGCGTCGAGGTGGTTGGTGGGCTCGTCGAGCAGCAGCAGATCGGGCTTCTGCAGCAGGAGCTTGCAGAGCGCGACGCGGCGCTTCTCACCACCGGACAGGTTCGCGACCTCGTAGTCGCCGGGCGGGGTTCGAAGAGCGTCCATGGCCTGCTCGAGCTGGGAGTCGAGATCCCACGCGTCGGCGGCATCGATGGCCTCCTGCAGGGTGCCCATCTCTTCGAGCAGCGCGTCGAAGTCGGCGTCGGGCTCGGCCATGAGGGCGCTGATCTCGTTGAAGCGGTCGAGCTTCGCCTTGATCGGGCCGACACCCTCCTGCACATTCTCCAGAACGGTCTTCGACTCGTCGAGCTCGGGCTCCTGCATGAGGATGCCCACGGTGAAGCCCGGCGTGAGCTTCGCCTCGCCGTTGGAGGGGGTGTCGAGCCCCGCCATGATCTTGAGGATGGTGGACTTACCGGCGCCGTTCGGCCCGACGACCCCGATCTTGGCCCCGGGGATGAACGCCATCGTGACGTCGTCGAGGATCACCTTGTCGCCCACCGCTTTGCGGGCGCGCACCATCGAGTAAATGTATTCGGCCATGGTTACCAGTCTATTGGCCGGGTCTGCCCCACGAGGCACGCCCCGGTTCCGAGCGCAGGCGCGACGGTGCTCGTGTAGATGCCGTGGCCGTACTGGCCGATCAGGCAGTTGTTGTCCTTCCACCGCACGGAGAACTGCACCGCGTCGGCCGCGACCCCGACCGTCGTGATGTCGGGGGTCACCTGCATCGCCGCCAGGTCGAATCCGTTGTCGCGCAGCGTGCTCGTGAACTCCACGCCGCCCGCCGCCGGGTTCGCCGCAATGAGCGTGCGGTTGACCGAGTCGAAGAACGGCTGGTTCTCGAGCGCCGTGCCCTCGGGCAGCAGCTGGAGCGTGGGGTCGGGAGCGGGTGGTGTGGTGGGCGCCGCCGAGGTGGGAGGGGCCGTCGTGGCGGGGGTGGCGCCGCCGTCGGCGGGCACGCAGCCGGTGAGCACCACGAGCAGCGCTGCTGGCACGAGTGCGGCCGACGCCCATCGCAGCGATCTGCGCGCCGTGGCAGCGCCGTTCGTTGCGGTCGTCTCGCTCGCGCGCGAACGCCCCAGCCTCGATGTCGCTCTCTGCATGCCTCGCAGCGTCCTCTCGATCGCGGCCCCCCGGTGCGGCGGCTCCTGAAACCTCCCTGAGTTTAGGGCGTGCGTGCCGTCGTCGCCTGGGAGACTCCCCTGCCGCCGCACGGGGGCCTTCACGCCCCGAGGCCGAAGGGAGGGAGTCAGAACGGCAGAAGGGCCTCGGAACCCACCCGCGCCGCTTGTTCGGGCTCTTCCGGTTCGTGCGACTCGAGCGGCTGGCCGGAGGGGAACCCCTCGGCGTCTCGACCCTGCTGCCCGAGGAGCGATCCCGACGGCGAGTGCAACGACCTGGTGTGCACCGACGTGCCCCAGCTGAGATCGTGCCCGATGGCATCCGCATCGACCTCGACGGAGAGGCCCGTCTTCTCGCCCGCCTCCCACGAGCGGATGCGCAGCCTCCCGGTGACGACCACGTGCTGACCGCGCTCGATCGAGACCAGCACGTTCTGGGCGAGCTGCCGGAAGGCGGAGACGGTGTACCAGTTGGTGTCGGCATCGACCCACTTCGAGGTCGACTTGTCGTAGCGGCGCTGGGCGGAGGCGAGCCGGAAGCTCACGATGTCGAGGCCCGAATTGGTGACGACGTGGCGGGGCGGGGTGGCGACGACGCCGGTGAGGGTCAGATGATCGGGCATTGCAGGCTCCTTGCGGTCGAGGTGGGGCGACGGGATCCGTCGTGTGCCACCAAGACTGCGGGGCGGCCCGCACGCGGAACGGCCGGGCCCCTCATCTGTGGAGGAGAGCCCGGCCGTCAGCACCTGTGCAGGAAGCGAGGAGGGACCTCAGGCGGCCTTGATGTACTTGGCGTAGGCCTTCCGCACCTTGTTGACCTTCGGCACCGCGACGGCCATGCAGTAGCCCTGGCCCGGGTTCTTGGCGAAGAAGTCCTGGTGGTACTCCTCGGCCGGGTAGTAGGCCCCGAGGGGCTCGAGGGTCGTCACGATCCCGCCGTCCCAGAGTTCGGCCGCACGCTCGAGGGCCGCTTCGAAGAGGGCCTTCTGCTCGTCTCCGTCGTAGAACATGGCCGAGCGGTACTGGGTTCCCACGTCGTTGCCCTGACGGTTGAGCTGGCGCGGGTCGTGCAGCGTGAAGAACACGTCGAGGACGATCTCGGCCGGGATGACCTCGGGGTCGAACGTCACGGCCACGGCCTCGGCCTGCCCGGTCGTGCCGGTGCAGACCTCCTCGTAGCTGGGGTTCTCGACCGTTCCGCCGGTGTAGCCCGAGACCACCTCGTGCACGCCTTCGAGCGTGCGGTAGACGGCGTCGAGGCACCAGAAGCAGCCACCTGCGAGTACGAAAGTTTCCATGCCCGGATTCTACGGCGTCGGAGTGGGCACGCGGGTCCGATGTCGGTGGCTCGCCGTACCGTCGGGACATGTCCACGATCGCACGAACCGCCAGCGCACACCCGGCCCTCCGTCGCGTCCGCGACGGCTACTGGAGGGTGACGGCCGCATCCGGCGTCGTCCTCGGCTACGTCGAGGAGGTGGGCGAGGGATCGGGCACCCGGTTCCGGGCGAAGCGGCTGTTCGCCGCTACGCGCATCGTGGAGGTCGGCGAGTTCGGTGACGTGGCCGAGGCGGTCGAGTGCCTGCGTTGATGACGAGACTGCGCTGACACACCGGCTCCCCCTCCCTCCGATCGTGTGCGGCCGGGGTTAGGGTGCCGCCATGGAATGGTGGAATGATCTCGTCCGGTGGCTCTCCTCGTCCGACGGCGAGGCCGTCATCTCCAACGTCGTCGTGCCGGCCGTCGCCATCATCGTGGCCGGCCTCCTCGCGGCCTGGATCGCGCGCGGAGCCGTGAAGCAGCTGCTCGCCAAGCACGACCGTGAACTCAAGATCTCGGCCATCGCCGCCCTCATCGACGCCGCCGAGCAGGCCTCCGTGTGGAACTCGCTCACGCCTCAGGAGCAGATCCTCGCCGATCGCGCCACCGGTCAGTCCGACATCCAGGTGCGCCTGCTGCCCATCAAGGGCGCCGACGTGGCTGCCAACTGGGCGGCGCACGCGCTCGCCCAGATGAAGCGCGACTCCGCCACCTTCGGATATCAGGTGGAGCCCGCGGTGTTCGAGTTCCGCGACCGGCTGATCGAATGGCAGCAGAAGCCGGGCCGCGCCAAGCGCGTCTTCCAGAGCGACCTCGAGCGCTGGGCGACCGAAGACGAGTCGAGCGAGCGCGAGCTGCTCGCGCAGCAGGACGCCTGGGTGGCGCAGCAGCACCACAACCAGTTCGCCGCGCCGTCCGACTCCGCGCCGGCATCCGCATCCGCCGGGAGCGCATCCACCTCGCCGTATGCCAAGCCGCAGCAGGCATCCGGAACCCCCGCCGGCGCCTACGAGTCGCAGCGGCTGCCCACGGCCTCCACCGTGATCGCTCCGGCTGCTCCCCTGCCGCCCACCCACGAGCCCCGGCCCACCGTGCAGCAGGTCGCCGCGGGCACCGGCAGCCGCGGTGCCGCCCAGAGCTCGGGTTCGGTGGCCACGGCGGAGGCGTCGCCCATCGGAGACCTCGAGCTCACGACCGACCCCGGCGAGGCCCGGGCCGCGGGCGAGATCCCGCCGCCGGTCAACGCCTTCCCTCCGCGCAAGGTCGGTTCGGAGTAGTACGCTTTCGGGGTCGCCCCTGTAGCTCAGTGGATAGAGCACCGGCCTTCTAATCCGTTTGTCGCTGGTTCGAATCCAGCCAGGGGCACCTCTACCAGGCCCCCGTGAGGGCCGCGATCGCGGCGATCAGCGAGGCGAGAGCGATGGCCAGCGAGATCGCGATCAGCACCGCATGCACCACGAGGAACTTCGTGGGCTTGCCCTGGGCGTCCCTGGCGCGCTCGTCACGGCTGACCCGGCGGTAGAACTGGGGCCAGACGATCGCGTTCCACGCGGCGTTGACCATGAGCAGGATGGCGAGTGCGGTGATCATCCCGGCCATTCTAGGAGGCGCTCTAGAATCGGATCATGAGTTCTTCCTCCGACCGCCTCGTCTGGATCGACTGCGAGATGACGGGGCTCGACCTCGAGGTCGACGAACTGGTGGAGGTCGCGGTGGTCGTGACCGACTTCGACCTGAACCTCGTCGACCCGGGTTTCAGCATCGTCATCAAGCCCGACGACTCCGCGCTTGCGCACATGAACGAGTTCGTCACGAACATGCACGCCTCGAGCGGGCTCGCCGACGAGATCCCGAACGGGGTGAGCCTCGCCGATGCCGAGTACCAGGTGCTCGAGTACATCCTGAAGCACGTCCCCGCGGCTCAGCAGGCCCCCCTGGCCGGTAACACGATCGGCACCGACCGGGCGTTCCTCGCCAAGTTCATGCCGCGCGTCGACGGCCACCTGCACTACCGCAGCATCGACGTCTCGTCGATCAAGGAGCTCTCGCGGCGCTGGTTCCCCCGCGTCTACTTCAACGCCCCGGAGAAGGCCGGCGGGCACCGCGCACTCGCCGACATCCTGGAGTCGATCCGTGAGCTCGAGTACTACCGCAAGGCGGTGTTCATCGGCGAGCCCGGCCCCACCTCCGCGGAGCTGAAAACCATCTCTTCGGGCGTGGTGGAGGAATTCGCCGCTCGGATGTAATAGAATCTTTCTTCGTCGCCCCGTGATCACGATCACGAGGTGAACATGGTGGATATAGCTCAGTTGGTAGAGCGCTGGCTTGTGGTGCCGGATGTCGCGGGTTCGAGTCCCGTTATTCACCCCAACACACACGATGGCCCGGTTCACGCCGGGCCATCGTCGTCTATGGCGAGGTGCTGATGGTCGAGATGGACGCCGATGCGTTCGAGCAGCTCGTGGGCGACGAGCTCGACGAACTGCCCCACGAGATGGTCGACGGCCTCGACAATGTCGTGATCGTCGTGGAGGACCGGCCGGAGGACGGCACCCTCGACCTGCTGGGGCTCTACGACGGCGTCGCGCTCACCGAGCGCGGTCAGTACGGCTTCGGCGAGATGCCCGACCGGATCACGATCTACCGCGAGCCGCTACTGGCGATGGTGGAGTCCCTCGACGAGCTGCGCGACCAGGTGCACGTCACCCTCGTGCACGAGATCGCGCACTACTACGGGATCGACGACGAGAAGTTGCACGAGCTCGGCTGGGGCTGAGCGCGCACCGGGTCGATGCCGGGATCGGCACGCACGGCACCCTAGCCTGGGGGCATGGCAGGTTCAGCAGGGCGCAAGGCTATCCGCGCGGTCGTGATCGTGATCGGCGTGTTCGTCATCCTCGCCATCGGCCTCTACGGCCCCGCCACGCTCGTGGGCCCTCTGCCCCCGGCCACGGCGACTCTCCTCGAGACCTCCGCCGACGCGGGCGTCACCGGCACGCCCACCCTGCCCACGACGGGAGCGAGCGCTCTCGTGGCCGACGGTTCCGACCAGGTGCTCGCCACGGCGGGCCTTCCCGAAGCGGTGCCGATCGGCGGCTCGGCGAAGGTCATCACGGCGCTCGTGGTGCTCGACGCGAAGCCCATGGAGGCAGGCTCCCCCGGCGGCTCCGTCACGGTCTCGCGCGAGGACTACGACGGCTTCGTGCGCTACATCTCCGAGAGCGCCCGGGCCGTGCCCTTCATCGCCGGCGAGACCTGGACCCAGCGGGAGATGCTGCAGGCCGCCCTCCTCGGCTCGAGCAACAACCACGCCGACGCGCTCGCCCGATGGGCCTTCGGCTCGATCGAGGGCTATCTCGCGGCGGCCGACGCCTGGCTCGCCGAGCGCGGGCTCACGAGCGTCGAGCTCGTCGACGCCACGGGCCTCGACGAGGGCGACGTCGGCACGGCCTCGGATCTCGCCCTCATCACGGCCCTGGCCTTCGCCGAGCCCGCCATCGCCGAGGTCATGGCGCAGGACGGGGCGAAGCTCACCGGAGGGCGGGCCGTCGAGAACCTCTCGAGCTACCTGCCCGACCTCGGCTACCTCGGCCTCTCGCGGAGCTACACCGACCAGGCGGGCATCTGCTTCCTCTTCGCCCTCGAGGTGCCGGTCGCCGGCGCCGACGAGACGGTCACCCTCTACGGCGCCCTCCTCCGCGAACCCGACTGGGAGACCGTCGACACCGATCTCGAGACGCTCGCCTCGACGGCCGCGACCACCATCAGGCAGACCCCCGTGATCGCCGAGGGGCAGCCCTTCGTGACCTACACGACCGCCTGGGGCGAGACCGCGCAGGGCGTGGCCCGCTCGACCGAGACGCGGATGCTGTGGGTGACGTCGCCCCTGGAGTACCGGGTCGATGCCGAGGAGCTCAGCACCGCATCCGCCGGCCGCGATGTGGGGAGCGTGACCGTGTCGACACCCGACGGCGACGTCACGGTGCTGCTCGAGCTCGACGCGCGGCTCGGCGACCCCGGCCCGATGTGGCGACTCGGCAACCCCGTGCCCGTGATCACGGCCTTCATCGACTCGCGCACCGACTGACAGCAACGGACGCCGACGGACACCGCCGGACCCGGCAGGCGTCAGGTGGGCACGACGAGCCCGGCGAGCTCCCGGGGTCGCTCCCGCTCGACGAAGGCGCTCCACTGCCGCTCCCAGCGATCCCACTCCCGCGCGTAGAGCTCGCCGTCGCGGAGCAGTGCGCGGCGCTTCCGCTCCGCATCGTCGGTCTCGACCCAGATGGCGCGATCGGCGAGGGCTGCGTTCGCCCGGCTCAGCGCGCCGCAGCCCTCGACGACGAGAGGGGCCGCGGGATCGACGACGTGCCACTCGGCTTGCCGCTCCCCCGCCCAGTCGTAGCGCCGCCAGCGCGCTGTCGTCCCCTCACGGTAGGGCCGCAGCAGGTGCTCGGTGATCTGGGCGCTCGCGGCCTCGAGGCCGTCCCAGCCGGGATAGATGCTGTCGAGCTGCACGAGGGTCGGGGGCACGGGGCCTGCCCACTCGGCGACGAGGCGCTCCGCGTAGTCGGTCTTGCCCGATCCGCTCGGGCCGTCGATGAGGATGATGCTCACGCCGCTCACCCGACCACGAATCGCACGGCGCCGGTGGCGATGGAGGCGCCGAGAGAGACGGCACCGATGGAGGCCCCGATGGCGACGAGCAGCCACTCGCGAGAGCCGAAGACCGACTCGCGCGCCCAGGTGCGGGGGGTGGAGCCCCCGAAGCCGCGCGCCTCCATGGCGGTGGCGAGCTTGCTGCCGCGCCGCAACGACAGGACGAGAAGCGCGAAGGCCTGGCCGGCGAAGCGGCGCACGCGGCCGGTGTCGCCGAGCCCCCTGGCGCGGCGGGCGAGTTCGAGCTGGCGCCAGTCGTCGAGGAAGAGGCTGATCAGGCGGAGTCCGGCGAGCGCTCCGAGCACGAACCGGCTCGGGAGATGCCACACCTGGGCGAGTCCGTCGGCGAGGTCGGTCGGGTCGATCGTGGCGAAGAGCACCACGGCCGGCAGCCCGATGGCGAGGATGCGGAGCACGGTGGCGATCGCGAGCACGATCGAGCCGTCGCTGATGTGGATGAGCCACAGTTCGAGGTAGGTGCGGCCGTCCTGCACCCCGTAGAGCAGCGTGGTCAGGCCGGCGAGAGGTGCCGCGATCCAGATCGCGGCCGTTCGCCGGAAGAAGGCTCGGCCGTCGAGCCCGGCCTTCGCGAACAGCAGGCTCTCGAGCACGAGCGCCACCGCGGCCGACACCCAGTCGATGGTGACGATGAGGAACCCGCTGAGCAGGAGGGCCGCCGCGAGCTTCGCGACCGGATTGACGGTGTAGATGCGCGCCGTGCCCCGGACCGGCGTGAGGATGCTCATGGGGCGCCCACCTCGAGCACCTGGCCGGCGAGGGCCTCGATGAAGGCGCGGTCGTGTGTGACGGCCACCACGGCGGTGCCGCGGTCGAGCTGTTCGCCGAGCAGGCGCACGAGCTCTGCCCAGGTGCGGGAGTCCTGGCCGAAGGTGGGCTCGTCGAGCACGAGGATGCGCGGCCGGGCGACGAGCGCCGACGCCACCGAGAGGCGCCGCTTCTCGCCGCCGGAGAGCGTGTAGGGATTGGCGTCGAGGAGCTGCTCGAGGCGGAGCCGGCCCGAGACCTCGGCGACCCGGGCCGCGATCTCCTCGGGCGCCAGGCGGAGCGCTTTCAGGGAGACCTCGAGCTCTCCGCGCACGGTGCCGGAGACGAATTGGTGCTCCGGATCCTGGAAGACGGTGCCGATGCGGGTCAGGAGCGCACGGGACGCCCAGCGGGCCGGATCGGCGCCCGGCGTGACGTCGTGCCGCCGGGTGCCGAGGCGGAGCAGGCGCGGGCGGGTTGGCGCTCCTCCGGCGGACTCGGCTCCGGAGAGCTCGGGCGTCGCCATCAGCGTGCCGCCAGCCCGCGGTATCAGGCCGGCCAGGGTGAGCGCGAGCGTCGACTTGCCTGCGCCGTTCGGGCCCGTCACGGCGGTGGCCGCGCCTGCGCGGATGCCCACGTCGATGTCGTCGGCCACGACGGTGCCCGGCACGCGCTCCACGGCGAGCGCGGCCGCCTCGAGGAGCAGCAGGTGCGTACCGGCGCGCTCGGAGACGGTCTGTCCGCGCGCAGGGCGGCCCCCGAGCGGATCCGCTCCCGGCACCCACACACCGCCGGCCGCCAGCTCCGCCCCGCGCTCTCGCAGCACCGTGGCCGGGTCACCGTCGGCGAGGACTCCCCCGCCCGGCTCGAGCACGATCACGCGGTCCACCACGTCGATCCACACGTCGACCCGGTGCTCGATCACCACGAAGGTGGCGTTCGAGGCCCGCACGACGCCGGCCACGGCATCCCGCACCTCGACGACCCCCGCGGGATCGAGATTGGCCGTGGGCTCGTCGAGCAGCACCACGTCGGGGCGCATGGCGATGACCCCGGCGAGCGCGACCCGCTGCTTCTGCCCGCCCGAGAGCGCTGAGGTGGGACGGTCGAGGGCGAGGTCGAGTCCCACCTCTGCGAGGGCCTCGCCGACCCGTGGCCAGATCTCGTCCCTCGGCACTCCGAGGTTCTCGCATCCGAACGCCACGTCGTCGCCCACGCGCGCGAGCACGATCTGGGAGTCGGGGTCCTGCAGCACGAGGCCCACCCGCCCCCGGGTCTCCTCCGGTCGGCGGCCGGCGACGAGCAGCTCGCCCTCCTCCTCGCCCTCGTCGGCGCCGCCGAGCACTCCCGCGAAAGCGTGCATGAGGGTCGACTTTCCCGCACCGGATGCGCCGAGGAGGAGCACCCGCTCGCCCGGCTCGATCACGAGGTCGAGCCCGCGCAGCGCCCACGACGAGCGACCGGCGTGGCGCCAGCCCCAGTTCTCGGCGCGGAGCCCCGCTGCCGCGCGGTCGTCGCGCGCGGCAGCGGTGCCGTCGCCGTGGGTCCCGATCGGCACTCCTAGCTCCGGGCCGTGACCTCGCGGCCGGCGGCGAAGCGGCTGAGCGCCCCTGTTCTCGCGAGCGCCCGCACCACCACCCAGGAGAGCAGGCCCGCTACCAGCGCGGCGCCGATCACGGCGCACACGATGTAGATCGTCTTGAAGTCGGCGCCTGTCCCGGCGTACCAGAGGATGGAGTCGTTGACGCCCATCGCGAGACCGGCGCCGGCGCCCGCGAGCACCGCGACGTAGACGCGGTAGTTGGCGTAGAGGAAGATCGCGAAGACGAGCTCCGCTCCGAGGCCCTGCACGAGGCCAGAGACGAGGGTGAGCGGTCCCCACTGGGTGCCGACCAGAGCCGAGACGGTGGCGGCGACGAGCTCGGTGAAGAGGGCGGCGCCGGGCTTGCGGATGACCAGCCCGCCGAGCACGCCGGCGAAGAGCCACACGCCGTAGAGCAGCGACTGGGCGCCTGGGAGCAGGGCCTCGAGCGGCGCGCTGAGCGGGGTGTAGGTGAGGTTCCAGACCCAGAAGATGAGTCCGGCGGCCACGCCGATGACCGCGGCCACGACGATGTCGACGACGCGCCAGCGGAGGCTTCCGCGGCGGCGGGTGAAGGGCTTCGTGCCCTGGTTCTCGATGGTGGAATGCACTGACGTGCCCTTTCGTCCGGAGGAAGGGGCACGGGTGACCTCGCGCTCGCAGCCCGCTTCGCGGACCTCGGCCGCGGGGCCTGAGATGCCTCCCTGCGCTGGCATGATCCAGATCAGGTTCGACGGTCGAAGGTTGAGAACCTTCCTCTCAGCCCGGCTCACCGGACTCCCGTGTGGCTCCACTATAGCCCCGCCCCTCCCGCCCCCGCCTCGCCCACTTGACACAAGATGTGCCAAGTCGGCGCTTTTCGGCGCAGCTTGTGTCAAGTCGATGGCGGGGGTCGAGGGGCCGCCTGTGGATAACTCGTGAGGGGCTGCGTCGAGCGGGCACCATGGGGCGATGCGCACGCCGTCCGAGCTCCCGAGCGACCTGCGGTGGCGGCCGTTCTCCGTCGACGCGGGCCGCGCATCCGGTGTCACCGACCAGCGGATGCGAGGCCGCGATCTCCGGAGGCCCCACCGGGCCGTGCGCGTGCCGCCGGGCGTCTTCGGCGGCACGTCCGATCGCCCCGGCTCAGACAGCGGCTCAGACATCGGCTCAGACATCGGCACAGGCATCGGCACAGGCATCGATGAACTGCTCGCCCGCTGCCACGCCTACGCCACGATCATGCGGTCGAGCCAGTTCTTCAGCCACGTGACGGCCGCGCGGCTGTGGGGTCTGCCCGTCGCTCCCTGGTCACCCGGGGAGCTCCTCGACGTGGCCGAACCCGCACCCCTCCGAGCGCCCAGGGTCACGGGCGTTCGAGGCCATCAGTTCGAGGACGTGCGGGTTCGCGTGCTCGAACGTCACGGCCTCCGCGTCGCCGACCCCGTCTCGACGTTCCTGCACCTCGCGCGGGCCGTCGACCACGGTCGGCTGGTGGCCGTGGGCGATCACCTCGTGCGCGTGCCCCGCGTCGCCGATTCCGACGGGCTGCGTCCGTTCTGCACCCGCGCGGAGCTCGCGGCGCGACTCGACGGCCACCGCGGCCGCGGTCGCCGGGCCGCCGTGCTCGCGGTCGGGCGGGTGCGCGACGGCGTCGACTCGCCCCAGGAGACGCGGCTCCGACTGCTCCTCGTCGACGGCGGATTTCCGGAGCCGCTCACGGATGTCAGGGTCACGGACGAGGCGGGAGGAGTCGTCACCTGGCTCGACATGTTCTACCCGGGGCTGAGGCTCGCGGTCGAGTACGACGGTCAGCAGCACCGCACGAGCGACCGGCAGTTCGCGCGGGACGGCGAGCGGATCGAGCAGCTGCGAGGGCTCGACATCGGCCTCGTGCGCGTGGAGAGGACTGCGATGAGCGGACCGGGGGTCGCAGCCCTCCGAGCCGTCGAGTCACGGATGCGCGAGCACGGCTGGCCGGACCGCTCGGCCCTCTGAAGCGCGACCGACCCCGCTCCGCCGCGCGGACGCTACTTCTTGAGGGCCCGGACGAACTTCGAGAGGGCCCAGCCCGTGGTGACGATCACGGGGATGGAGACCGCCAGCAGGGCGATGACATTGGGCTCGAACTCGGCCTTGCCGTCGGTGGTCACGTAGGCGCCGATAGGGATCGCGACGCCGCCGCCGCCGAAACCCTCGCCGCCGGCATCGCCCGCGCCGATCTTCTGCTGCGAGGCTCCGGGAGAGGATGCGGTGCCGTTGCCACCGCCGAAGCCCGACCAGACGAGCGCGACGGGCACGATGGTCGCGCCGTCGACGGTGACGGGTGCGCCGTAGGCGGCACCCACTCCGATGGACTTGGTCGCGTCGGTCAGGGTTTCCACGAGGTTCGCCATGCGGCCAACGCTACCGCGAACCGGGTACGGTGAACACTGAAATCGACAGGAGACCAGATGCAGTCATGGCCAGGATCGGCCTACCCGCTCGGAGCAACCTACGACGGGAGCGGGACCAACTTCGCACTCTTCAGCGAGGGCGCCGAGAAAGTGGAGCTGTGCCTCTTCGACGACGAGGGGGTGGAGACCTGCATCGAGCTCTATGAGGTCGATGCCTTCGTCTGGCACGCGTACCTTCCCCAGGTGCAGCCGGGCCAGCGCTACGGCTACCGGGTGCACGGCCCGTACGACCCCGCGAGCGGTCAGCGCTTCAACCCCAACAAGCTCCTGCTGGACCCGTACGCGAAGGCCACGGCGGGCGCGATCGACTGGGACCAGTCGCTCTTCTCCTACACCTTCGGCGACCCGGACTCGACGAACGACGAGGACAGCGCCAAGCACATGATGATGGGCGTGGTCATCAATCCGTTCTTCGACTGGGCGGGCGACCGCAAGCTCCGCATCCCCTACAACGAGAGCGTCATCTACGAGGCCCACGTGAAGGGTCTCACCGAGCTGCACCCCGAGGTGCCCGACGAGCAGCGCGGAACGTACGCCGGCGTGGCGCATCCGGCCGTGATTGAGCACCTGCTGAAGCTCGGCATCACCGCGATCGAACTCATGCCCGTGCACCAGTTCGTCAACGACAGCACGCTCATCGACAAGGGTCTCAGCAATTACTGGGGCTACAACACGATCGGCTTCTTCGCTCCTCAGAACACCTATTCCTCCACCGGCGACCGTGGCCAGCAGGTGCAGGAGTTCAAGGGCATGGTGAAGTCGCTGCACGCCGCCGGCATCGAGGTCATCCTCGACGTGGTCTACAACCACACGGCGGAGGGGAACCACCTCGGGCCGACGCTGAGCTTCCGCGGCATCGACAACGCGGCCTACTACCGGCTGATGGAGGACGATCAGCGGTACTACATGGACTACACGGGCACCGGCAACACGCTCAACGTGCGCCACCCGCACTCGCTGCAGCTCATCATGGACTCCCTGCGTTACTGGGTGACCGAGATGCACGTCGACGGCTTCCGCTTCGACCTCGCGAGCGCCCTCGCCCGCGAGTTCTACGACGTCGACCGGCTGTCGACCTTCTTCGAGCTCGTGCAGCAGGATCCGGTGGTCTCGCAGGTCAAGCTCATCGCCGAGCCGTGGGACGTGGGGCCGGGCGGTTACCAGGTGGGCAACTTCCCGCCGCAGTGGACCGAGTGGAACGGCAAGTACCGTGACACCGTGCGCGACTTCTGGCGCGGCGAGCCGTCGACGCTCGGCGAATTCGCGAGCCGCTTCACGGGCTCGGCCGACCTCTACGAGCACTCCGGCCGCCGCCCGGTCGCGAGCATCAACTTCGTGACCGCCCACGACGGCTTCACGCTGCGCGACCTCGTGAGCTACAACGAGAAGCACAACGACGCCAACGGCGAGGACAACAACGACGGCGAATCGCACAACCGCTCGTGGAACTGCGGGGCCGAGGGCCCGACCGACGACCCGAAGGTGCTGAGGCTGCGCGCCCGCCAGCAGCGCAACTTCATCGCCACGATGCTGCTCTCGCAGGGCGTGCCGATGCTGCTGCACGGCGACGAACTGGGTCGCACGCAACTCGGCAACAACAACACCTACGCGCAGGACTCGCCTCTCAGCTGGGTGCACTGGGATGCCGAGGACCAGCCGCTGATCGAGTTCACCGCGGCCGTGACGCGACTCCGCAAGGAGCATCCGACGTTCCGGCGCAGCCGCTTCTTCGACGGCCGCCCCGTCAAGCGCGGCGCGGGCGAACCGCTGCCCGACATCGTCTGGCTCACCACCGACGCGAGCGAGATGGAGCCCGACGACTGGGACTCCGGTCTGTCGCGATCGGTCGGCGTGTTCCTCAACGGCCAGGGCATCCGTGCCCGCGACCAGCGCGGCAACCCGCTGTCGGACGTGCACTTCCTGCTCTACTTCAACGCCCACGACGAGGACGTCGACTTCGCGCTCCCGTCGTCGGAGTACGCCGAGTCGTGGGACGTCGTGATCGACACCGCGGGCGAAGCGGCGGATTCCCAGGTGTTCGAGGCTGGCGGACAGATCGTGGTCGGGGCACGCTCGATGGTGGTGCTGCGCGTTCACCGCGAGCTCGAGATCGAGCCCGACCATTCGGTGGCCGCATCACTCACCGCCCAAGCAGATGCGACAGGCGCCATCAACATCCCCGGGCCCTCCGTGGGGTAGCACGACCCGTAGAAGGACACATCGGATGCGTATCCCCCGCTCGACCTACCGCCTGCAGCTGACATCCGAGTTCACCCTGTGGGATGCGGCGCGACTCGTGCCCTATGTGAAGCGCCTCGGCGCCGACTGGGTCTACCTCTCGCCCATCCTGCAGGCGGAGGAGGGGTCCCAGCACGGCTACGACGTGACCGACCACTCCCGCGTCGACGAGTCGCGGGGTGGTCCGGACGCGCTCCGCGCGCTCTCCGAGGCCGCCCACGACGCCGGCATGGGCGTGCTGGTCGACATCGTGCCGAACCACGTGGGGGTCGCGACGCCGTCGCAGAACCCGTGGTGGTGGGACCTGCTGAAGAACGGGCAGGGCTCCCGCTACGCCGAGGCGTTCGACGTGGACTGGGAGGCCGGGGGCGGCAGGCTGCTGCTGCCGGTGCTCGGTGACGACTCGCTCGAGGCCCTCACGCTCGAGACCCTCCCGGGCGCGCAGGCCGGCGGCGAGCGCGTGCTGGCCTACTACGACAACCACTACCCGATCGCGCCGGGCACGGCCGACGACGGTGCCGACGCGCAGACGGTGCACTCCCGTCAGCACTACGAGCTCGTGAACTGGCGGCGCGAGAGCACCGACCTCAACTACCGCCGCTTCTTCGCGGTGTCGACGCTCGCGGCCGTGCGGGTGGAGGAGCCGTGGGTGTTCGACGAGTCGCACGCCGAGATCGCCCGCTGGTTCCGCGAGGGCCTCGTGGACGGTCTGCGGGTCGACCACCCCGACGGCCTCGCCGATCCGGGCGGCTACATCGAGCGGCTCTCCGAGCTCACGGGTGGCGCCTACATCCTGATCGAGAAGATCCTCGAAGGCGACGAACCGCTCGAGCCCGACTGGCCTTCGGCCGGCACCACGGGGTACGACGCGCTCGCGGGCATCGACCGCGTGTTCGTCGACCCCGCGGGCGAGGCGGGGCTCGACGCCCTCGACCGGGAGCTGCGCGGCGACACGGCACAGACCGAATCCGGCACCGGCACAGCTCCGACCGCGGCCGAGGCCTACGCCGAGCTCATCCACACCACCAAGCGCGGCATCGCCGACGGCATCCTGCAGGCGGAGGCCAGGCGCCTCACCCGCGACATCGAGCGCGCGGGCGGTCTGCCGACGCGCACGGAGTCCGCGGCCGTCACCGACGCCGTCGCCGAGCTCCTCACCTGCTTCCCCGTCTACCGCTCCTACCTGCCCGCCGGCCGCGAGCACCTCGAGCACGCGCTCGAATCCGCGCTGCGTCATCGCCCCGACATCGCTCCCGTGCTGAGCGAGGTCGCCGAGGTGCTCGGCCGCACCGGCACCGCGCCGAGCGCGCGCTTCCAGCAGACCTCGGGCATGGTGATGGCCAAGGGCGTGGAGGACACGGCGTTCTACCGCTTCACGCGGCTCACGAGCCTCACCGAGGTGGGCGCCGATCCGGACGTCTTCAGCCTCGACGTCGACGCCTTCCACCGCGTGCAGCAGCACCGGCTCGCCGTGCTGCCCGGCACCATGACGACTCTCTCGACGCACGACACGAAGCGCTCGGAGGACACCAGGGCGCGCATCACGGCGCTCGCTGAAGATCCGGCGGCGTGGGTGGCGACCCTGCACGAACTGCGGGATCTCGTCTCGACCGGCGACGGCCCGTTCGACAACCTGCTCTGGCAGGCCATCGTGGGCGCCTGGCCGCTGTCGCGCGAACGCGCACACGCCTACGCCGAGAAGGCCTCACGCGAGGCCGGCGACTCCACGGCCTGGCTCGACGTGAACGAGGCCTTCGAAGAGCGGATGCACGCAGCCGTCGACGCCGCCTACGACGACCAGGCGGTGGCAGGTCTCGTCGAGCGACAGCTCGACGCCGTGATCGCGGCCGGACGGAGCAACGCGCTCTCGGCCAAGCTCGTGCAGCTGACCACGACGGGCGTGCCCGACGTCTACCAGGGCACGGAGCTCTGGGACCACTCCCTCGTGGACCCCGACAATCGGCGCCCGGTCGACTACGGGCTGCGGAGCGAGCTCCTCACCGCGCTCGACTCCGGCGAGTCGCCCTCGCACGAGCCCGCCCTCACCGACGACCTCGGCGCCCTCAAGCTCCTCGTGGTGGCGAGCGCCCTGCGCCTCCGCCGTGACCGCCCGGACCTTTTCGACGGCTACACGCCGCTCGAGGCCCGCGGCTCCGCGGCGAAGCACCTCGTGGCCTTCGACCGGGGTGGCGCCGTCACCCTCGCCACCCGCCTGCCGCTCGGCCTCGACCGGCACGGCGGCTGGGACGACACCACGGTCGAGCTGCACTCCGCCCGCAACGGCTACGTCGACGCCCTCACGGGCCGTCTCCACCCGGAGGGCACGTTGCGGATCTCCGATGCCCTGAAGACCT
This sequence comes from Herbiconiux oxytropis, assembly GCF_024979315.1. GTDB lineage: Bacteria > Actinomycetota > Actinomycetes > Actinomycetales > Microbacteriaceae > Herbiconiux > Herbiconiux oxytropis. The sequence continues at coordinate 125,093 of NZ_JANLCK010000001.1, forward strand.
ACCCCGTGGCCCTGCTGCAGAGAGTGGAAGACCGATGACCGCCTTCTCCGTGTGGGCCCCGCGCCCCTCGACCGTCGAGCTCGTCGTGGTCGACGACGGCACCCGCACCGTGCATCCGATGATCCAGGAGGCCGACGGGTGGTGGCGGCCCGTGACCGACGTCGCCTGGCACGCCGGGATCGACTACGGCTTCCTGCTCGACGGCGAAGGCCCCTACCCCGACCCGCGCTCCCGCCGCCAGCCAGAGGGAGTGCACGGTCTCTCGCGCACCGACGACCCTGCCGAGCACCGCTGGAGCGACGACGACTGGGCCGGCAAGCCCATCGACACGGCCGTGATCTACGAGCTGCACGTGGGCACCTTCACCCCCGAGGGCACGTTCGACGCCGTCACCACGCGGCTCGACCACCTGCGGTCGATCGGCGTGACGCACGTCGAGCTGCTGCCCGTGAACGGATTCAACGGCACCCACAACTGGGGCTACGACGGCGTCGCGTGGTTCACGGTGCACGAGGGCTACGGCGGGCCGGAGGGCTACCGGCGACTCGTGGAGGCGTGCCACGCCGCGGGCCTCGCGGTCATCCAGGACGTGGTCTACAACCACCTCGGCCCGAGCGGCAACTACCTGCCGCTGTTCGGCCCCTACCTCGACGACCGCTCGAGCAACACGTGGGGCACGACCGTCAACCTCGACCACGAGCAATCGGCCGAGGTGCGCCGGTTCATCCTCGACAACGCGCTCATGTGGCTCCGCGACTACCACGTCGACGGCCTCCGCCTCGACGCCGTGCACGCCCTCGTCGACAACGGCCCCGTGCATCTGCTCGCCGAGCTCGGCGAGGCCGTCGACCGCCTGGAGGCCGAGACCGGCATCCCGCGTCTCGTCGTGGCGGAGTCGGACCTCAACGACCCGGTGATGTTCCTGCCCCGGCCAGGCGACGCGGCCACCGCGGAGGGATCCGGATCCGGCTACGGGCTCGACGGTCAGTGGAGTGACGACTTCCACCACGCCGTGCACGTCAACCTCACGGGAGAGACGACCGGCTACTACGCCGACTTCGACTCCGTCGGGGCGCTCGCGAAGGTGCTCACCCGCGGCTTCTTCCACGACGGCACCTGGTCGAGCTTCCGCGAGCGTGAGCACGGCGTGGAGCTCGACCGGTCGACGACGGCACCCTGGCGGCTCGTGGTGGCGTCGCAGAACCACGACCAGATCGGCAACCGCGCGGTGGGCGACCGCCTCACCGCCACACTGCCGCCCGAGAAGCTCGCGATCGCGGCGGCACTCACGCTCCTCGGGCCGTTCACCCCCATGCTCTTCATGGGTGAGGAGTGGGCTGCGTCGACGCCCTGGCAGTTCTTCACCTCCCACCCCGAGCCCGAGCTCGGCACGGCGACGGCCGAGGGCCGCATCGCCGAGTTCGAGAAGATGGGCTGGGATCCGGCTGTGGTGCCGGACCCTCAGGATCCGTCGACCTTCACCAACTCCAAGCTCGACTGGAACGAAGTGGGCGAGCCACCGCACGCCGCCGTGCTCGAGGTGTACCGTGCCCTCGCCGCGATCCGCGCCGACCTGCCGCCGGGCGATGCCCTGCGCCTCTCGGACGTGCGGGTCTCCTTCAGCGAGGAGGAGCGCTGGATCACGATCGAGCGGCCCTCGATCGTGATGGTGGTGAACCTCTCAGACGAGGCGCTCCCGCTCGGGCGCATCGCCCCGCGGTTCGGCGAGCTGCTGTTCGACTCGCGCGCCGTGCTCGAAGGCCGCACGCCGCACGGCGAGGCGCTCGTCGACTCGCCCCCCGTCTCGGTGCTGGTGGCGCGACTCCCCTAGTTCCGCGTGCCGTTCTGCTCCGCGGTCTCGCCCGACTTGGGGGCGCGGAGCAGGGCGGCCGGGCGCAGGATGTCGGTGCCGAACCTCGCCGAGACCCGGTCGACGGTGCGCTCCGCGTCTCGCCAGCCCTCGGAGGGCGCCGTCTCGTCGGCCCAGAGGGCGGGCTGGTGCAGCACGCCGTCGGCCTCCGAGAGCTGCTCGACCCGCACCCCGATGAGGCGGATGGGTTCGCCGGCCTTCGCGGCCGCCTCGAAGATGGCGGTCGCCTCGTCGTAGATGCGCCGACCGAGATCAGTGGGCTCGGCGAGCGTGCGGGACCGCGAGATGGTGGTGAAGTCGCTGAACCGCAGTTTGAGCGCCACCGTGCGCCCTACGAGCCCGGCCGCCCGGAGACGCGACGCGACGCGACTGGACTGGTGCAGCAGCTCCCGCCGCAGCGTCTCGGGCGAGCGCTCATCCGTGTCGAAGGTGCGCTCGTGGCCCACGCTCTTCTCCTGCGACTCGGTCACGATCTCGCGGGTGTCGATGCCATTGGCCAGTTCGTGCAGGCGCGTGCCCGCTGCCTCCCCCACCGTGCGCACGAGGCTCTCCAGCGGCGTGGTGGCGATGTCCCCCACGGTGCGGAGGCCGTAGCGCTCGAGCTGCTCGGCGGTCTTGGCGCCCACACCCCAGAGGGCGCGCACGGACAGCGGATGCAGGTAGGCGAGCACTTCGGACGGCCGGATGACGAGCATGCCGTCGGGCTTGGCCCGCCCCGACGCGAGCTTGGCCATGAACTTCGTGCCCGCGACCCCCACCGAGCAGGGCAGCCCCGTCTCGGCGAGCACGCGCGCGCGAAGGCGCTGGGCGATGACATTCGACTCGCCGAGCAGCCGACGGGCCCCGCGCACGTCGAGGAAGGCCTCGTCGATGCTGAGCGGCTCGACGAGTGGCGTGACCTCGCGGAAGAGGGCCATCACCTGCCGGGATGCCGCCCGGTACTTCTCCATGTGCGGCGGGAGCACGACGGCCTTGGGGCAGAGGCGGAGGGCCGCGCCCATCGGCATCGCGGAGTGCACCCCGTAGGCACGAGCCTCGTAGGTGGCGCTCGTGACGACGCCTCGGACTGAGCTGCCGCCCACGATCACGGGCTTGCCGCGGAGGTCGGGGCGGTCGAGGAGCTCGACCGAGGCGAAGAACGCGTCCATGTCGACGTGCAGGATCCCGGGGCTCGGCTCCTCGACGTTCTGCACCCTCCGAGCCTACGTCCGACCACCGACCCCTGGGTCGGTCAGCCGGCGAGAGGGCGCGCGAGGAGGGCGACCACGGTGGTGCCGCCCTTCGTCGACTGGCGCCCGACCTCGGCGAAGCCGAGACGGGAGTGGAACGCCATCGAGCCGGGGTTCGGCGGCTCCACGTTGACCTCGCACTCGACCTCCGCCGCGCCGAGGGCGAGGGCGCGCTCGAAGACCGCGTCGTAGAGGGCAGCGCCGAGGCCGGCGCTCCGGTGCCCGTCAGCCACCACGATGCGGTCGACGTAGACGAAGTCGGCGCCGCGCTCACTGAACCAGCGGTAGTTCTCGCTCGAGTAGTCGAGACCGGGGCGGAGGGCCAGCACGAAACCGAGCACCGCATCCGGATGCGGAGTGCCCGCCTCTGCATCTGCCTTGCCTGCATCGACGATGGCGACGGCCAGTTCCGCGTGCCCCACGAGCCAGCGCATCTCGTCGCCGTCGATGTCGTTGACCGCGGGCACCGAGGCGCGGTTGAGTTCGACGAGGCGGTCGAGGTCGGCTTCGGTCACGGGGCGCACGAGAGTCTTCACCACGCGACACTACCGAAACGGATGCGCCGGTGCGGAATGCGAACACGTCGCGCGCCATTGGACAATAGTGATCATGAGGAGCACCCGATGAGCGACAGCACCATCTCCACCGGCCTCGACCAGGAGGCACGCACCTGGCTTCGCCTGCAGCAGCGGGCCCACCGCGAGTTCGCCTCCCGCGTGGCCGCCGTGACCGACTGGGAGGCCGCGACCCCCGACACCGAGTGGAACGTGCGCGACCTCGTGAGCCACGTCATCGAGGAGCAGCAGTGGGTGCCGTGGCTGCTCGACGGCCTCAGCACGGGCCACGCCCGCAGCCGGCTGCGGGCGCTCGAGGGAGACCTCGTGGCCGAGTGGCGCCGCTATTCGCTCGCCGCCACGACCGCCTGGCGCGACGCGTCGCCCGAAGCCCGCGTGCAGCTCGCCTCGGACACGGTGACGGCGATCGACTACCTCAAGGAGCAGGTCTCCGACGTCACGGTCCACACCTGGGACCTCGCGCGCGCCGTGGGTGCCGACGAGCAGATCGACCTCGAGCTCGTCGAGGCGGTGTGGACCGTGTTCGAGCCGCAGAAGGACGCGCTGGAGGCGAGCGGGCTGTTCGCCTCGCCCATCCCCGTGCAGGAGGATGCTCCGCTGCAGACGCGCCTGCTCGCCCTCACGGGTCGCGACGCCCGCCCCGCCTGACGCGCGGACAGCTACTCGGCGGCGGCGCGCTCCAGCACGAGCTCGCGCACGCGCGCGGCGTCGGCCTGGCCCTTCATGGCCTTCATGACGGCACCGATGACGGCTCCGGCGGCCTGCACCTTGCCGTCCTTGATCTTGGCGAGCACGTCGGGCTGGGCGGCGAGCGCCTCGTCGATGGCCGCGATGAGCGGACCGTCGTCGGAGACGACCGCGAGCCCGCGGGCGTCGACGACCTCCTGCGGAGAGCCCCCGCCGTCGATGACGCCCTCGAGCACCTGGCGGGCCAGGCGGTCGTTGAGCGCGCCGCTGTCGATGAGCGCCACGAGCGACGCGACATCCGCCGGCGCCACGAGCGACGACGCCTCGGCAGAACGGGCGTTCGCGATGCGCGAGATCTCACCCGACCACCACTTGCGCGCCGCCTGCGGGGAGGCGCCGGCGGCGACGGTCTCGGAGACCTCCACGAGAAGGCCGGCGTTCTGCACGTCCTGGAACTCGAGGTCGGTGAAGCCCCACTCCTGCTTGAGGCGGCGACGACGCGCAGCCGGCGGCTCGGGCAGCGCGGCGCGGAGCTCCTCGATCAACTCGGGCGAGGGCACCACGGGGAGCAGGTCGGGCTCGGGGAAGTAGCGGTAGTCGTCGGCGTCCGACTTCGGTCGGCCGGCCGACGTGGTGCCCGTGTCCTCGTGCCAGTGCCGGGTTTCCTGCGTGATCGTGCCGCCGTCGGCGAGGATCTGCGCCTGGCGCTGGATCTCGTAGCGGATCGCCCGCTCCACCGAGCGCAGGGAGTTCACGTTCTTGGTCTCGGTGCGGGTGCCGAGCTTCGCGGGCGGTTCGCCGGGAGCGGTGCGCGGCCGGAGTGAGATGTTGGCGTCGCAGCGGAGGTTGCCGCGCTCCATCTTCGCGTCCGAGATGCCGAGGGCCACGACGATGTCGCGGATGGTGGCGACGTACGCCTTCGCGAGCTCAGGCGCATCCTTCTCGGCCCCGTAGATGATGTCGGTGACGATCTCGACGAGCGGCACGCCCGCACGGTTGTAGTCGACGAGCGAGTACTCGGCGCCCTGGATGCGACCGGTCGAGCCGCCCACGTGCGTGAGCTTGCCCGCGTCCTCCTCCATGTGCGCGCGCTCGATCGGCACCGTGAACGTGCGGCCGTCGGGCAGCTCGACGTCGACCGAGCCGCCGAAGGCGATGGGCTCGTCGAACTGTGAGATCTGGTAGTTCTTCGCGAGGTCCGGGTAGAAGTAGTTCTTGCGCGCGAAGCGGCTCGACGGCGCGATCTGGCAGCCGAGCGCGAGCCCGAGGCTGATCGAGTAGCGCACGGCCTCGCCGTTGACCACGGGCAGCGAGCCGGGGAGGCCCAGGCAGGTGGGGGTGATGTTCGTGTTGGGCTCGCCGCCGAAGTAGTTCGGGGCGGAGGAGAACATCTTGGTCTTCGTCGAGAGCTCGACGTGCACCTCGAAGCCGAGCACAGGCTCGAACAGCTCGAGGGCCTTGTCGTAGTCCATCAGCTTGGCCTTGGCCATCAGACGGCTCCTTCTTCTGCGGCGGCCATCTCGCCGGGGGCGAGATCGGGGGCCTGACTGATCAGTGTGTGTCCCCACGTGTCTTCGAGCAGGCGCTCGAGAGCACCGCCGACCGTGTAGAGGCGGGCGTCTTCCCGGGCCGGGGCGAGGAACTGGATGCCGACGGGCAAGCCGTCCTCCTTCGCCAGACCCACGGGCAGCGAGATGCCGGGGATGCCGGCGAGGTTCGCCGGGATGGTGGCGATGTCGTTGAGGTACATCGCCATCGGGTCTCCGTCGTTCGCGCCGAGCTTGAATGCGGTCGTCGGCGCTGTGGGGGACACGAGCACGTCGACTCCGGCGAAGGCCGCCGCGAAGTCGCGCTGCACGAGGGTGCGCACCTTCTGCGCGCTGCCGTAGTAGGCGTCGTAGTAGCCCGCGCTCAGCGCGTAGGTGCCGAGGATGATGCGGCGCTTGGCCTCGGGGCCGAAGCCGGCCTCGCGGGTGGCCGACATGACGTCTTCGACCGTGCCGCCGCCCGGCGGGTTCACGCGGAGGCCGAAGCGCACCGAGTCGAACTTGGCGAGGTTGGACGAGGCCTCCGCCGGCATGATCAGGTAGTAGGCCGAGATGGCGTACTCGAGGCTCGGCAGACTGACCTCGGTGATCTCGGCGCCGTTCGCGGCGAGCAGGTCGAGCGCCTCGCGGAAGCGCTCGAGCACGCCGGGCTGGAAGCCCTCACCGTCGAGCTCGCGGATGACGCCGATCTTCAGGCCCTTCACATCGGCCCGGCGCACCGCGTCGGCGAAGCTCGGCCACTCGTCGGTGAGCGAGGTGGAGTCGAGCGGGTCGTGGCCGCCGATGATGTCGTGCAGGAGCGCCGAGTCGAGCACCGTGCGGCTCACGGGCCCGATCTGGTCGAGGCTCGAGGCGAGCGCGATCGCGCCGTAGCGGCTGACGCCGCCGTAGGTGGGCTTGACGCCCACCGTGCCGGTCACGTGCGCGGGCTGGCGGATCGACCCGCCCGTGTCGCTGCCGAGGGCGAGGGGGGCCTCGAACGCGGCGACGGCGGCTGCGGAGCCGCCTCCGGAACCGCCAGGGATGCGCTCGAGGTCCCACGGGTTGTGCGTGGGACCGTAGGCGGAGTGCTCGGTGGAGGAGCCCATCGCGAACTCGTCCATGTTCGTCTTGCCGATCGGCACGAGGCCCGCGGCGCGGAGTTTCTTCATGACGGTGGCGTCGTAGGGCGGCAGCCAGCCCTCGAGGATCTTCGATCCGCTCGTGGTGGGCATGTCGTTCGTGACGATCACGTCTTTGATGGCGATCGGCACACCCGCGAGCGCGTGCAGGCTCTCCCCCGCGGCTCGACGGGCGTCGATCTCGACAGCCGTGCGGAGGCTCAGCTCGGCGTTCGTATGCAGGAACGCGTGCACCTCGCCGTCGACGGACCCGATGCGGTCGAGGTGGGCCTGGGTGGCCTCCACGCTCGTGACCTCGCCGGCGGCGAGCTGCTCGGCCAGCGCCGAGGCCGAGAGGCGCACGATCTCATGCTCGTGGTGGGCCATCACTGCTCCTCCCCCAGGATCGCGGTCACGCGGAAGCGCGATCCGTCGTGGTCGGGAGCGCCGGCGAGCGCCTGCTCCGTGGTGAGCGTGTTCCCGGGCACGTCGTCGCGGTAGACGTTCTGCAGCGGGATCGGGTGGCTCGTGGCCGGCACGTCGGCGGTGGCCACCTCGGACACCTTCGCGACGTTGTCGACGATCGAGCCGAGCTCTTTCGTGAGGCTCTCGATCTCATCGGGCGTGAGGGCTATCCGGGCGAGGTTCGCGAGATGCGCGACCTGCTCCTGGGTGATTTCGGACATGGTGCTCCGGTGTTCTCTTCGCGGGGTGTGCGTCGATTCTATTCGGTGGCGTCCGTCGGCGTTTCGGCCTCGACGGGTTCGACCGGCGGGAGCGCATCCGGGCCCTGAGTGACCAGGAGCGCGAACTGCGCCGCGTCGATGATGCGAAGGCCGAGCGCCTCGGCCTTGCCGAGCTTGGAGCCCGCACCCGGGCCGGCCGCCACGAAGTCGGTCTTCTTGCTCACGCTCGAGGCCGCTTTGCCGCCGGCCTGGATGATCGCCTCGAGGGCGCCCTCCCGGGAGTAGCCCTCGAGCGAGCCGGTGGCCACCACGGTGATGCCCTCGAGCACACCGCCCGCGCCCACGTTCGCGCCAGGGCCGGGATGACCCGGCGTGCTGAACTGCACGCCCGCGGCCGCCCACCGGTCGAGGATCTCGACGTGCCAGTCGACCTCGAACCACGCGATGAGCGCGTCGGCGATGATGCCGCCCACGCCGTCGACCGCGGCGAGCTCGTCGCGCGTAGCCGCACGAATGGCGTCGAGCGAGCCGAAGTAGTCGGCGAGAGCGCGAGCGGCCACGGGGCCGACGTGCCGGATGCTGAGAGAGACGAGCATGCGCCAGAGCGGCTTGGTCTTGGCCTTCTCGATCTCGTCGAGGAGCTTTCGCGCATTGGAGTTGGCGATGAAGTCGGCGTCGCCGTCGAAATCGGCGCCCGGGGCATCCGGATCGAACGGCGGGTCGTTCTTCTGACGCTTGCGACGGAACGGCGCCACGACCTTCGGCGACTCGCCGTCTCTGTCGAGCTTGGGCATGCCCGTCTCGGAGTCACGGACGATCACGCGGATGGGGAACAGGTCGGCCATCGTGAGCGAGAACAGGCCCGCCTCGGTGTCGAGCGGCGGCTCCTCCGGCTCGAGCGGCTGGGTGAGGGCGGCGGCGCTGACCTCGCCCAGCACCTCGATGTCGAGACCGCCGCGGGAACCCACGTGCTCGACCCGGCCACGCACCTGGGCGGGGCAGCTGCGGGCGTTGGGGCAGCGGAGGTCGACGTCGCCCTCCTTGGCGGGAGCGAGCTTCGTTCCGCACTCCGGGCAGTCCTCGGGCATCACGAACTCGCGCTCGCTGCCGTCGCGGAGCTCGACCACCGGGCCAAGCACCTCGGGGATGACGTCGCCCGCCTTGCGGAGCACGACCGTGTCGCCGATCAGCACTCCCTTGGCCTTCACCACGTCCTGGTTGTGCAGGGTCGCCTGGCGCACCTCGGAACCCGCGACCTCCACCTTCTCCATCACGGCGAACGGCGTGGCACGGCCCGTGCGCCCGACGCTCACGACGATGTCGAGGAGCTTCGTGTTGACCTCTTCGGGCGGGTACTTGTAGGCCGTCGCCCAGCGGGGCGCGCGGCTCGTGGCGCCGAGCTCCTCGTGCAGCGCGAGGTCGTCGACCTTCACCACGATGCCGTCGATCTGGTGCTCAACGCTCGCGCGGTGCACGCCGTAGTAGCGGATGAACTCGGCGACCTCGGCCACGGTGTCGAAGACCCGGTAGTGGGTCGAGGTGGGCAGGCCCCACTCGGACAGCAGGCCGTAGACCTCCGACTGCGCGGCCACCGGCGGGTTCGGCCAGGCACCGATGCCGTGCACGAGCATCTGCAGCCGGTGCAGTCGCGCCTCCACGAGGGCGAGCTGCTTGGCGTTCTTGCCCTCGGTCTTCTGCCGGAGCGACCCGGCGGCGGCGTTTCGAGGGTTCGCGAAGAGGCGCTCGCCCGCCGCCTCCTGGGCGGCGTTGAGCTCGTCGAACGCGGCGACGGGGAAGAAGATCTCGCCCCGCACCTCCACGAGCGGCGGATGCCCCGTGCCGGCCAGGCGCTCCGGGATCGAGTCGATCTGCAGCACGTTCTCGGTCACGTCCTCCCCCACCACGCCGTCGCCGCGGGTGGCGGCCGTGACGAGCACGCCGTTCTCGTAGCGGAGGTTGATGGCGAGTCCGTCGATCTTGAGCTCGCTGAGGAAGCGCACGACGCCGGTGCCCGCGTCACGCTGCACCTTGGCCGCCCACTCCCCGAGCTCCTCCTCGCTGAACACGTTGTCGAGGCTCAGCATGCGCTCGGCGTGGGTGACGGGCGTGAACATCGTGGTGACGGCGCGGCCTCCGACGGTCTGGGTCGGGCTGTCCTGCGACTGGAGCTCGGGGTGGGCGCGCTCGAGCTCGTCGAGGCGGCGCACCATCTGGTCGTACTCCTTGTCGGAGACCGTGGAGGCGTTCTTCTCGTAGTACTCGTCCCTCAATTCGAGGATGCGCGTGGTGAGCTGCTCGGCCTCGACCCGCGCGGCGTCGAGCGCGGCGGGCGTCTCGTCGGGGAGCGCTTCAGCCTCGACCTCGGTGCCGGCACCGTCGACGGCGGCGGCCTTCGCCTTGGCGGCGGCCATCAGAGGGCCACCGGCACGGCGCTCACGGTGCGGTCGATCGTGCACTGGCCGAGCACGCGGGTGCCGACGTAGACCACGGCGGTCTGGCCGGGCGCCACGCCGTTCAGCGGCGTCGTGGGCGTGATGACGAGCTCGGGAGCCCCCTCGGCGTCAGCACGCACCCGCGCCACGGCGTCGACGGGATCGGCGTGCGCTCGGATCTGCACCTGGCACTCGAAGTCGAGGTCGGGATGCTCGGGGGCGAGGCCCGCCCAGGTGAAGCGCGAGCCCGCGATCTCGGCGATGTCGAGCGCCTCCTTCGGGCCCACCACGACCGTGTTCTCCTTGGGCCGCACCTCGAGCACGAACCGCGGCTTGCCGTCGGGTGCGGGCATGCCGAGCTTGAGGCCCCGGCGCTGACCCACCGTGAAGGCGTGCGCGCCCTCGTGCGATCCCACGACGGCGCCCTCGCGGTCGAGGATCTCGCCCGTGGCGGTGCCGACGCGCTCGGCGAGCCAGCCGCTCGTGTCACCGTCCGGGATGAAGCAGATGTCGTGGCTGTCGGGCTTGCCCGCCACCGAGAAGCCGCGGGCGGCGGCCTCGGCGCGCACCTCGGCCTTCGAGGGCGTCGCTCCCAGGGGGAAGAGGCTGTGCGCGATCTGCTCGGCGGTCAGCACTCCCAGCACGTAGGACTGGTCCTTCGCCCACGCGGCCGCCCGGTGCAGCTCGCGGTTGCCCTGCGCATCCGTCTCGATGGTGGCGTAGTGGCCGGTGCAGACGGCGTCGAAGCCCAGGTCGAGGGCCTTCTCGAGCAGAGCGGCGAACTTGATGCGCTCGTTGCAGCGCATGCAAGGGTTGGGGGTGCGGCCCGCGGAGTACTCGGCGATGAAGTCGTCGACGACGTCGGCCTTGAAGCGCTCCGAGAAGTCCCACACATAGTAGGGGATGCCGATCTTGTTGGCGGCCCGCTGCGCATCCATCGAATCCTCGATGGTGCAGCAGCCGCGGCTGCCGGTGCGGAGGGTTCCCGGCATGCGGCTGAGGGCGAGGTGCACGCCCACCACCTCGTGCCCCGCTTCGACCGCGCGGGCCGCGGCGACCGCGGAGTCGACACCACCGCTCATGGCTGCGAGAACTCTCATGCTTCCAGCATACGGCGGGCCTCCGACACCGGCTCCTGCCCGCCCGCAGGGCCCGGACCCCGGGAGTTCATGCCCATGATGAGGGCAACGTCCAGTCGGTGCGTGCAGAATGTTCGGGATGTCTGCACTGCTCCAGGCGCCCGGCCGCACCGCGCGCACCATCACCCGGCGGAGGCGGCCCCGCACCGGGCTCGCCCTCGTGGTGTGCGTGCTGTCGCTCGTCGTCGCGGCCACGCTCGGGTTCCATTTCCTGGTGCCCGATATCGCGGGCTTCGGGCTGCTCGTCGAATCCGCGCTGCCGTGGCTCGGTCTCGTCATCCCTGTGCTCGTCGTCGCGGCATTCGTCAGCCGCAGCCGGGGTGCGATCCTCGCCGCCGTGGTGCCCGTGATCGTCTGGGCCGTCATGTTCGTGCCCGCGATGGTGCCGCTCTCCTGGACGGCACCGGCCGCATCCGCGTCGACCCTCACCGTGGCGAGCCAGAACGTGGAGGCCGGTTCCGGCACCGCCGGGGAGTCGGCGCGTGCTCTCGCCGAGACCGGAGCGCAGGTCATCGCGCTGCAGGAGATGGACGACGCGGGGCGCGAGGAGGTCGCCGGCGTGCTCGGCGAGGCCTACCCGTACACCTACGGCATCGGCACCGTCGGGGTGTGGAGCGCCTACCCGATCGAGAACGCTCAGGCGCTCGACCTCGGTCTCGGCTGGCAGCGGGGCATCGCCGCCGACCTCGCGACGCCGTCGGGCCTCGTGAGCATCTACGTGGTGCATGCCGCGTCGGCCAGGCCCGGCGACCACGCCGCCCGCGACGAGATGCTCGCGAACCTTGCCGACTACCCCCCGCGCGACGAGAACTCGCGCCTGCTCCTGCTCGGCGACTTCAACGCGGCCTCCACCGACCGCTCGATGGCGGGCCTGTTCGACTCCCTCGACGAGGCCAACCAGTCCGGCGGCGGTCTCGGCTTCACCTGGCCCGCCGCCTTCCCGGCCACGCGCCTCGACCACGTGCTGCAGCGCGGCATGGAGGTCGTCTCCCACACCACCCTCCGCGTCGGCGCCTCCGACCACCTCGCGGTCCTCACCACCCTCAACCTCTAGCGCGCCCGCCCTGCAACCCGTGCGAGCCCCGGGTGGCGGTAGAGGCCCGAGCGCCGCACCACGACCACCGTCCAGCCGAGCTCCCGGAGGTGCTCGCGCCGAGCAGCGGATCCAGCAGCGCGACTCGTCGAGGCATCCGCCCAGGGTGCCAGACCCGCATGCCCGCGCAGAAGTTCTCCACAGGAACGAGAGGACCACCTCGCGTCGGGTAACGCTAAACGCTCGACAACCGACGCTCTGGAGCGGTGAGCGCTACCCGGGCGCTCAGGTGCGGGGGCGCTGCGTGCCTGCGGGTGCGGTAACGACTGAGGGTCGGCGCGTCCCGCCACGTGGGCCCGACGCCAGACCCAGAGCCCCGCGGCGGCCACGACGGCGCCCGCGGCCAGACCCAGGATGCCCACGAGGAACAGATCCATCGTGAAGGCGAAGGCTGCGCCCGCGAAGAGGAAGGTGGCGCCGATGAGGTACCAGACCGCGTAGCCGTCGGCCGGCAGCCGCGAGCCGTCGGACCGGCCGACGGCGGGTGGCTTCGGGGTGGGGTGGTGGTTCGTCACGGTCTGCTCCTCGTGCGCGATGCGTCGATGGTCTCGTCCTGTCCTTCCACGCTAGGCGGCACCCGAGCGCCCGGCATCCCCCGCGCGACGGACATCCGACCCGCTACCGCCCCACCTCGCGCGCCGCGAACCCCGCACGCCGGGCGGCCGCGTAGGCCGCGGGCAGCGCCGCCACGAGGGCGTCGATGTCGTCCGCCGTGGTCCCGTGCCCGAGCGTGAACCGCAGGGCCCCGCGCGCCTCGTCATCCGGAACGCCCATCGCCTTCAGCACGTGCGACACCTCCGGCACCCCCGCCTGGCACGCCGATCCGGTCGACACCGAGAACCCCGCCATGTCGAGCAGGAACAGCAGCGAGTCGCCCTCGCAGCCCGGGAACGTGAAGTGCGCGTTGCCCGGCAGCCGCCCCCGCCCGCCGTCCGAGGCGGGGTCGTCCCCTCGCAGAACCGCCTCCGGCACCGCCATCCGCACCCCGGCCACCAGCCGGTCGCGGAGAGCTGCGAGCCCGGCCACGAACGGAGAGGGGCCGTCGGCGAACTCCCCAGTCACCGCGCGCGCCGCCGCCGCGAACGCCGCGGCCCCCGCCGCATCCTGGGTGCCCGAGCGCACCCGCTGCTGGTTGCCACCGTGGATGAGCGGCTCGACCGTGCTCCGCCGTGCGAGCACGAGCGCGCCGACCCCCACGGGTCCGCCGATCTTGTGCGCCGAGACGCTCAGCGCCGCGGCCCCCACCGCGTGGAAGTCGATCGGCAGGTACCCGTAGGCCGCCACCGCGTCGACGTGCACGGGCACCCCGAAGTCGTCGGCGACCGCGACGAGCGAGGCCACCGGCTGCACCGTGCCCACCTCGTTGTTGGCCCAGATCAGCGTCACGAGAGCCACGGATGCGCCGTGCAGCTCGAGCGCCGAGCGCAGCACCACCGGGTCGACACGCCCCACGGAGTCCACCGGCAGCTCCACCACCTGTGCGCCCTCGTGCCGCGCGAGCCACTCGACCGCGTCGACCGTGGCGTGGTGCTCCCCGCCCGGCACCAGCACGACCGGGCGCGAACCGGGCGCGCCGGCCGCGCCCTCCTGCCGGGCCCACCACAGCCCCTTCACCCCGAGGTTGATCGACTCGGTCCCCCCGGAGGTCAGGATCACCTCGACCGGCTCGGCCCCCACCGACTCGGCGATCGCCTCGCGAGCCTCCTCGAGCATCCGCTTCGCCCCTTGCCCCTGCGAGTGGATCGACGACGGGTTGCCCACCAGCGAGAGGGCGTCGATGTAGGCCGAGCGCGCCACCGGAAGCAGCGGCGTGGTGGCGGCGTGGTCAAGGTAGACGGGCATCGTGATTCGCGATCCAAGCGGGCGCAACGGCGGTGATCTAGCGGATTTCGAGGTGGCGGAAGCCTGCAACTACTCTAAGTCCCATGACCCCGGCCGACCCCCTCGCGCGCCTCGGCGTGCGTCAGACCTCCCATGGCGGCGAGCTGCGCGTGTGGTCGCAGAACGCCACGAGCATGGAGCTCTGCCTCTACGACCACAAGGATCCGAACTGGATCTACAAGACCGTGCCGATGACCAAGGATGCGGGCGACGTCTGGTCGGCGCGAACCCGCTCCCTCGCGCCCGGCCGCCGCTACACGCTGAGGGTCGACGGGCCCGACGGGCCGATGGACGCCTTCGATCCGACACTCGCCCTCCTCGACCCCTACGCGAGGGGCCTCGTGCGCTCCGGCCGCGAGCAGTGGCGGAGTGTGGTGGTCGACGAGGAGTTCAACTGGAACGGCGTCGAGAAGCCGCGCACCCCCCTCGACCGCACCGTCATCTACGAGGCCCACGTCAAGGGCCTGTCGAAGATCAACAACCGTATCCCCGAGAACCTCCGCGGAACCTACGCGGGCCTCGCGCACGAGTCGAGCATCGGCTACCTCAAGAGCCTCGGTGTGACGGCCGTCGAGCTCCTCCCGGTGCACGCCTTCGTGAGCGAGCAGCGCCTGCAGAAGCAGGGCCTCACCAACTACTGGGGCTACAACACCCTGGGCTTCTTCGCCCCGCACAGCCTCTACGCCTCGAGGGCGGCGCAGGCCGAGGGGCCGGGCGCGGTGCTCCGCGAGTTCAAGGGCATGGTCAAGCTGCTGCACGAGGCCGGCCTCGAGGTCATCCTCGACGTGGTCTACAACCACACCGCCGAAGAAGGGCGGATGGGCCCGACCACGAGCTTCCGCGGCATCGACAACGCCTCCTACTACCGCCAGACGGCGCGCGGCGACTACATCGACGTCACCGGATGCGGCAACTCGATCGACACGTCCACGCCCGCGGCCACCCGGCTCATCCTCGACTCACTGAGGTACTGGGCGAACGACGTGCAGATCGACGGCTTCCGCTTCGACCTGGCGGCGACCCTCGGCCGGAACGCCGACCACTACTACGACCCGGAGCATCCGCTCATCACCGGCATCGTCGACGACCCCGAGCTCGCCGGGGTGAAGATGATCGCCGAACCGTGGGACGTGGGGATGGGCGGTTGGCAGACCGGCAACTTCCCCGCCTGCTGGTCGGAATGGAACGACCGGTTCCGCGACCGGATGCGCAAGTTCTGGCTGCGCGACATCAAGTCGATCCGCGAGAACGGCAACCCGGGCGACGGCGTGGGCATGCTCGCCACCCGCATAGCGGGCTCGTCGAACACGTTCGTGCAGGCCCGCGGCCCGCTCGCGAGCGTGAACTTCGTGACCGCTCACGACGGCTTCACCCTCGCCGACCTCACCGCCTACAACGTCAAGCACAACGTCGGCAACGGCGAGGCCAACCGCGACGGCACCGACAACAACATGTCGTACAACCACGGCATCGAGGGGCCCACCACGAGCCGCGCGATCGAGCAGTCCCGCCGCCGGGCGATGCGCAACCTCATGGGCACGCTGCTGCTCTCGGCGGGAGTGCCGATGATCACGGCGGGCGACGAGTTCGGCCGCAGCCAGAAGGGCAACAACAACGCCTACTGCCACGACTCCGAGCTGACCTGGATCGGCTGGGACCGCCGCACCTGGCAGAAGGACCTCTGGCGCACCACCCAGCACCTGCTCCGGATGCGACGTGAGAACCCCGCGCTCCGGCCCATCCGGTACGGGGTCTTCGGCGAGCGCACCCCGGGGGCCAGCCAGATGGACTGGTACGACGCCCGCGGCGAGTCGATGTCGGTGGCCGACTGGAACTCCGCCGAGAACCGCACGCTGCAGTACGTCGCGGCGTCGACCCCCGACCAGGAGCCGTTCAACCGCATCCTGACCGTCATCCACGGTGTCGAGGAGCCGATCGCGGTCACGCTCCCCGTGCATGACGACGTCGAGGCCTACGAGCTGCTCTGGGACTCGGGCCAAGACTCCCCGACGACCCACCACCACGACGACCCGCTCCCCCGCTTCGCGCCGGGCCAGGAGGTCGAGGTGGCGGCGGCCTCCCTCCAGCTCTACCGCGCGGTCTGAGCGCCAGTCCGCCCCGTCTGACCGCCCCCGTCCCTCGCGACTTGACAGTAGTTGCGGCTAAAGACGCCGACTTGACACAAGATGTGCCAAGTCGGCGCTCTTACGCACAACTACTGTCAAGTCGCTGGAGCTCCGAGCGCGGCCGGAGTTCAGGGCGCGGCCGGAGCCGCCCGAAGGTCGCGGGCCGCCCGAAGGTCGCGGGCCGCCGGGCGGTCGCGGCCCACCGGGAGGAAGAGGGCCACCACCGCCGCGAGCGCGAGGGCCCCTGCCCCCACCGCGATCGCGGGGATCGCCGCGTCGACGTACCCGTCGGGCGTGAACGAGCCGCCGGCCCCCGTGAACACCGCGGTGAGCACGGCGATGCCGAGGGCCACCCCGATCTCGCGGAGGGTCGAGTTGGTGCCCGAGGCCTTCGCGTTGTCGTCCGAGCTCATGTTCGCGAGCACGGCGGTCGACGAGGGGGCGAAGACGAGTCCCATGCCCACGCCGGCGAAGACGAAGGCGGGCACGAGGGCGCCGTAGTCGAGCGTGGTCGACATCACGGCGGCGAGCCAGCCCACGCCGACGGCCTGCAGCACGAGCCCCGCGACGATGAGCAGGCGCGTGCCCACCCTCGGCGCGATCAGGCCGGCGAGCGGCGCGATCACCATGGGCGCGAGAGTCCACGGCATCGTCATGACGCCCGCCTCGAGCGGTGTCGCCCCGCCCACGATCTGCAGGTACTGGATGAGGATGAACACCGACCCGAAGATGCCGAAGCTGAAGGTCAGCCCCACGATGTTCGCCACGGTGAAGCTGCGGTCGCGGAACAGCCGGAGCGGCAGCAGCGGGTTCGGCACCCGGCGCTCCCAGAGCACGAACGCCACGAGCAGCACGGCGCCCGCGGCGAGCGCCCCGGCCACCTCGAGGCTCGACCAGCCCGCGTCATTGCCGCGCACGATCCCGAAGACGAGCCCCAGCACGCCGAGGCCGGCGAGGAGCACGCCCACCACGTCGGCCCGGAGTCGCGCCCCGAACGAGTTCGGCAGCGCCAGCAGCACGAGCGGCACGCTCAGGATGCCGATGGGCACGTTGAGCCAGAAGATCGCCTCCCAGCTGAAGCCCTCGATCACGGCGCCGCCGATGAGCGGCCCGGTCGCCACTCCGAGGCCCGCGACCCCGCCCCAGATGCCGATCGCGAGCGGCCGGAGTCGGGCGCTCACCGAACCGACGAGGAGGGTGAGCGAGAGCGGCATGAGCGCCGCAGCGCCGACGCCCTGCAGCGCGCGTGCCGCGATGAGCATGCCGGGTTCGAGGGCGACGGCGCAGAGGGCCGAGGCCGCCGTGAAGACCCCGATGCCGGCGAGGAAGACCGTGCGCCGGCCGTAGCGATCACCTAGCGCCACCGCGAGGAGCATGAAGGCGGCGAAGCTCAGCGTGTAGGCGTTGATGAACCACTGGAGCTGCTCGATCGACGCATCGAGCTCGCGGCCCAGCACGGGAAGGGCGCTCGTGACCACGAGATTGTCGAGCGAGGCCATGAACATGGGCACGCTCGCCGCCACGATGGCGAGCCACACCGGGATGCGCCGGGCCGGCCGGGTGGGCCGATCGGCGGTCGGCGCTGATCGGGTGTCGGTGATCGCCACGAGAGACTCCTTCGGAATGAGGTAATCGGATGATTACAAGTGACGATAAGTAATCAACTGATACCATGTCAAGCGTGACCGACAAGAAGACGCGGATGTCCTCCGACGAGCGGCGCGAGCTCGTGCTCGACGCCGCCACGACCGTCTTCGGCGAGGCCGGCTACCACGGCGCGAGCACGGATGCCGTGGCGAGGGCCGCCGGGGTCAGCCAGCCCTACGTGGTGCGCATGTTCGGCACGAAGCAGCAGCTCTTCCTCGACGTCCTGGGGCGGGCCCTCGACCAGCTCATGGAGGCGTTCCGCGCCGCGATCGCCGGAGACCCCTCCGTGCCGCTCGGCCGACGCCTGGGTCTGGCGTACTTCGAGCTCACCGCGAACCGCGGCATCCTGCTCTGCCTCATGCACGCCTTCGCCCTGGGTGCCGAGCCCGTCATCGGTCCGTCAGCGCGCTGCGGCTTCATGGACGTCTATCGCCTGCTCCGGGACGAGGGCGGCATGTCAGCCGACGAGGCATCGTCCTTCCTCGCCGGTGGCATGCTCTCGAACGTCATCCTGGGCGTGCGGATGCTCGACGACTACGACGAGGAGCCGGCCGTGCGCGAGCTCATGCTGACGGTGTTCCCCGAGAAGCTCGAGATCATCCGTGCGACGCACCCTCCGCGTCAGCCCGATCCGGTCAGTGGGCGACGGCGATGAGGCCGAGCTCCGCCGGCGACGCGAGATGGGCGTGTTTCGGCACGACGCGCACGGTGTAGCCGAACGAGCCCGACCTCGCCAGGGCGACCGTGCCGGAGTAGACCCGCTCGGTCGAGCCGGCGCCGGGATCCCCGTTGGCACGCGCATCCGAGCCCGCATCGTGCGGCGTCGACAGCTCCACCGTGGCCGCCTCCGAGATGTCGTCGCCGTGCACCGCGTGCCCGTAGACCACCTCCACCGCGACATCCGCGGGCGACAGCGCTCCGAGCTGGATGTGCGCGCGCACGTGCAGCTCGTCGCCCACCTGCGGGGTGTCGTCTAGTCCGCCGGACTCCACGTGCACCACCGCGACCCCGCCCCAGGCGTCCTCGATCCGGTGCTTCCACTCCGCCAGCCCGCGGGCGGCCTCGTGGTCGTCGACGGTCATCGCCCGCTCGGCCGCGGCCGCCGGCACGTAGAGCCGCTGCACGTACTCGCGCACCATCCGCTCGGCGCTCAGCTCGGGCGAGAGGGTCGCGAGGGTGTGCCGGATCGACTGCATCCAGTGGCTCGGGATGCCGTCGGCGTCGCGATCGTAGAACCGCGGCGCCACCTGGTTCTCGAGCAGGTCGTAGAGCGCCTCGGCCTCGAGGGCGTCGCGCTCGGCGGCGTCTCCCGCCGAGTCGGCGGTGGGGATGGCCCAGCCGTTCTCGCCGTCGAAGTACTCGTTCCACCAGCCGTCGAGGATGGAGAGGTTGAGCCCGCCGTTCAGCGCGGCCTTCATGCCGGAGGTGCCGCAGGCCTCGAGCGGCCGCAGCGGGTTGTTGAGCCACACGTCGGTGCCGGGGTAGAGCAGCTGCGCCATGCCGATGTCGTAGTTCGGCAGGAACACGATCCGGTGCCGCACCTCGGGGTCGGAGGCGAAGTGCACGAGCTTCTGGATGAGCCGCTTGCCCTCCTCATCGGCCGGATGCGACTTGCCGGCCACCACGAACTGGATCGGCCGCTCGGGGTTCAGCAGGATCGACTTCAGGCGCTCGGGGTCGTGCAGCATGAGGGTGAGTCGCTTGTAGGTGGGCACCCGCCGGGCGAACCCGATGGTGAGCACCGTCGGGTCGAGCAGTCCCTGGTACCAGGCCGGCGGGATGGAGTCGGGGTTCTGCCGGCGCCACGCCTCGGTGACCCGGCGACGCGCGTCGTGCACGAGCTGGCGCCGCATGTCGCCGCGCACGGCCCAGAGCTCGGCGTCGGTCACCGCTTCCGAGGTCCAGTCGGCCGTGGTCGTGTGGCCGGTGCCGAGCTTCGTGCGGGCGAGCTCCTGCAGCAGCGGATCGGTCCAGGTGGGCGCGTGCACACCGTTCGTGACCGAGGTGATGGGCACATCGGCGCGGTCGAAGCCTGGCCACAGCCCGGAGAACATGCCCCGGCTCACCTCGCCGTGCAGCACCGAGACGCCGTTGGCGCGCTGGGCGAGACGGAGCCCCATCACGGCCATGTTGAACATGTCGGGCGATCCGCCCTCGTAGTCCTCCGCGCCGAGCGCGAGCACGTCGCCGACGTCGAGCCCCGGCAGCATGTCGGTCGAGAAGTAGCGCTGCACGAGCGAGCGGTCGAAGCGGTCGATGCCCGCAGGCACGGGAGTGTGGGTCGTGAACACCGTGCCGGCGCGCACCACCTCGAGGGCCTCGTCGAACGACAGCCCTCCGCCGATGAGGTGCGAGATGCGCTCGAGGCCGAGGAATCCGGCGTGGCCTTCGTTGGTGTGGAAGACCTCGGGCATGGGCTGGTCGGTGAGCTCGGAGACGACCTCGAGCGCGCGCACGCCGCCCACGCCGAGCAGCAGCTCCTGCAGCAGGCGATGCTCCCCGCCCCCGCCGTAGAGCCGATCGGTGACGCTCCGCAGATCGTCGTCGTTGTCGGGGATGTCGGTGTCGAGCATGAGCAGGCGCACGCGGCCCACCTGCGCCTGCCAGATGCGGGCGTAGAGCGCGCGGTCGTCGGGGAGCGCCAGCACGATCTGGGCGGGTGTGCCGTCGGCCAGCCGCAGAACCGACAGCGGCAGGCCGTCGGGGTCGAGCACGGGGTAGCTCTCCTCCTGCCAGCCGTCGCGCGAGATGGCCTGGGAGAAGTAGCCGGAGCGGTAGAACAGCCCCACGCCGATGATCGGCACCCCGAGATCCGAGGCCGCCTTGAGGTGGTCGCCGGCGAGGATGCCGAGCCCGCCGGAGTACTGCGGCAGCGCGGCGGCGATGCCGAACTCGGGTGAGAAGTAGCCGATGGTGCGGGGGCGCACGCCCTCGAGCCCCTGGTACCAGCGCGGTGCCTCGAGGTAGGCGTGCAGGTCGTCGCGGAGGCTGTTCGCCCACGCCACGAAGCCCGGGTCGTCGGCGAGCTGGGCGAGGCGTTCGGGGCGGACGGCCCCCAGCAGCGCGACCGGATCACCGAGGGTCGAGCGCCAGTCCTCCGGCGAGATGTGGGCGAAGATCTGCCGCGTGGGCTCGTGCCAGGCCCAGCGCAGATTGGCGGCGAGCTCGCCGAGCGCCGACAGCGACTCGGGCAGAACGGAACGGACGGTGAACCTGCGGATCGCCTTCACGGGGGTGGTCTCCTTCGGGGGTGGGCTCCGACCAACCCCGTCAGCCTAGGGCAGTCGGGTTGCGGCCTCGTGAACACGGGTTGCAGGCCTCTCCTTTGTCGGTAGGGTCTGAAGCGTGGCAGCTACGCGCAAGAAACCAGCGGCATCGTCGGCGGCGCCGGCCGAGAAGACCGCCCCCGTCAAGACTCCGGCCAAAAGCCCGACGAGCGCCGCGGCGACCACCGCGTCCGCACCCCCCACGACGTTCCAGCCCTCGATCGGCCGCATCCCGGTGCTCGGGGTCTTCCCTCAGGTCGAGGGAGGCCGCTGGCCCGCCAAGGGCTTCGTGGGTGAGGTGATCCCGTTCGGCGCCCTGGTGTTCCGCGAGGGCCACGACGCGGTCGGCGCGCACCTCGAGCTCGAAGCGCCCGACGGCACCGTGATCGACCGTCCGCTCACCCGCACCCACAGCTGGGACGACGAGTGGCGGGGCCTCGCGCAGGTCACGAGCGAGGGCGACTGGCGCTTCCGCATCCGCTCCTACTCCGACGACTACGCCACCTGGGAGCACAACGCCGGCATCAAGATCGCCGCGGGCGTCGACGTCGAGCTCATGTTCGCCCTCGGCGCCGAGCTCTTCGCGCGCCTGGCCGCCGAGAGCTCGCGGCCCGAGGCCGACCGGGCGCTCTTCGCCGAGGTCGCCGCCACGCTCGGCGCCACCGCAGGGCCGCAGACCGAGCGGCTCGCCTCCGCCTACCAGAAGTCTGTGACGGATGCCCTGGCCGTGCGCCCGGCCGAGAGCCTCGTCACGCACTCCGCGTGGCATCCGCTGCGCGTGGAGCGCACCCGCGCGGGCTCGGGCGCCTGGTACGAGTTCTTCCCCCGCTCGATCGGTGCGGAGCAGGACGCCGACGGCACCTGGCGGAGCGGCACCTTCCGCACCGCCGCCGAACGCCTCCCGGCCGTGGCCGCCATGGGATTCGACGTGCTCTACCTGCCGCCCATCCACCCCATCGGCGAGGCGTTCCGCAAGGGCCGCAACAACACCCTCGACCCGCAGCCGGGCGATCCGGGCTCGCCCTGGGCGATCGGCGGCGCGGCCGGCGGTCACGACGCCGTGCACCCGGATCTCGGCACGCTCGAGGACTTCGACCGCTTCGTGGCCGAGGCCAAGGAGGCCGGGCTCGAGATCGCGCTCGACTTCGCCCTGCAGGCCTCGCCCGACCATCCGTGGGTGAAAGAGCACCCGGAGTGGTTCACGACCCTCCCGGACGGCACGATCGCCTACGCGGAGAACCCGCCGAAGAAGTACCAGGACATCTACCCGATCAACTTCGACAACGATCCCGCCGGGATCCGCGCCGAGGCGCTCCGCCTGCTGGAGTTCTGGATCGCTCGAGGCGTGTCGATCTTCCGTGTCGACAATCCGCACACGAAGCCGCTCGACTTCTGGGAGTGGGTCATCCACGAGGTCAACGCCGCGCATCCGGAGGTCGTCTTCCTCGCCGAGGCCTTCACCCGGCCGGCCGCCATGCAGGGCCTCGCGAAGGTGGGCTTCCAGCAGTCGTACACCTACTTCACCTGGCGGAACACGAAGGAGGAGATCGAGGAGTTCTTCACCTCGATCTCCGAGGAGACCGACGCGTTCTTCCGGCCCAACCTGTTCGTCAACACCCCCGACATCCTCACGGAGTACCTGCAGTTCGGCGGCACCGCCGCCTACCGCATCCGGGCTGTGCTTGCGGCCACCGGTGCTCCCACCTGGGGCGTCTACTCGGGCTACGAGCTGATCGAGAACGTCGCGCGCCCCGGCGCCGACGAGAACCTCGACAACGAGAAGTACGAGTACAAGCCGCGCGACTTCGTGGCGGCCGAGGCGGCAGGGCGCTCGATCGCGGAGGACATCACGCGACTGAACGCCATCCGCCGCGTGCACCCGGCGCTCGGGCAGCTGCGGAACCTCCGGTTCCACGGCAGCGATGACGACTCGATCGTGGTCTACTCCAAGCACCTCGACGGCGAGTTCACCCCTGACGGCGTCTCCGACACGGTGATCGTGGTCGTGAACGTCGACCCGCACTCCGTGCGCGAGACCACCGTGCACCTCGACCTCACCGAGTTCGGGCTCCAGCCGGGCGCCGTCTTCGGCGTGACCGACCTTCTGAGCGGCAATCACTGGGAGTGGTCCGATCACAACTACGTGCGGCTGGATGCCTTCACGCAGCCCGCGCACATCCTGCACGTCAGTCCGCCGGTCGACGACGCGCATCCCGAGACGGAACGAGACTCCTGATGACGCTGCCCATCCCCTCCGCAGCCCCCGCCCTCCCCGAGATCCCCGTCGAGACGCTCGACGCCGTCGCGGCCGGCAGCTATTACGACCCGCACTCGGTGCTCGGCCAGCACCTTGTCGAGCTGCCGGGTGTCAGCGACCCGGTCACGGTCATCCGCTCGCTGCGGCCGCTCGCCCGCGAGGTGACCGCGGTGCTCGCGAACGGCGCCCGCGTCGATCTCGCCCACCTGCACGCCGGCATCTGGCAGGGCCACACCCTCACGGGGCTCTCGGACTACACGATCGAGGCGCACTACGACGACGACAGCACCTGGACCGCCGACGACCCGTACCGCTTCTCCCCCACGCTCGGCGAGCTCGACCTGCACCTGATCGGCGAGGGCAGGCACGAGACGCTCTGGGAGGTGCTCGGCGCCCGCGTCGAGGAGAAGTGGGGCGTCGACGCCGGTTTCCCCGGAACCGCGTTCGCCGTGTGGGCGCCGCACGCCAGGGCCGTCCGTGTGATCGGCGACTTCAACGGCTGGGACGGTGTGCGCCACGCCATGCGGAGCCTCGGCGGCACCGGGGTCTGGGAGATCTTCATCCCTGAGCTCGCGGCCGGAGCCAACTACAAGTACGAGATCCTCACCCAGCACGGCCAGTGGGTGAGCCGGGCCGACCCGATGGCCCGCGGCACCGAGGTGCCCCCGCTCACGGCCTCACGGATCGACAACACGAACTACGCCTGGAACGACGGCGAGTGGATGACGAAGCGCGCCGAGACGGATCCGCACACGCAGCCGATGAGCGTCTACGAGATGCACGTGGGCTCCTGGAAGCTCGGACTCGACTACCGCACCCTCGCCGACGAGCTCATCCCCTACCTGCAGCACCTCGGTTTCACGCACGTGGAGTTCATGCCGCTCGCCGAGCACCCGTTCGGCGGCTCGTGGGGCTACCAGGTCACCTCCTACTACGCACCCTCGTCGCGCTTCGGCTCGCCCGACGACCTGCGCTACCTGATCGATCGGCTGCACCAGGCCGGCATCGGCGTGCTCGTCGACTGGGTGCCCGGGCACTTCCCCAAGGACGAGTGGGCGCTCGCCCGCTTCGACGGTGAGCCCCTCTAC
The DNA here is from genome assembly GCF_024979315.1 of Herbiconiux oxytropis. GTDB lineage: Bacteria > Actinomycetota > Actinomycetes > Actinomycetales > Microbacteriaceae > Herbiconiux > Herbiconiux oxytropis. The sequence continues at coordinate 149,716 of NZ_JANLCK010000001.1, forward strand.
GAGCACTCGGACCCTCGTCGCGGCGAGCAGCCCGACTGGGGAACTCTCGTGTTCGACTTCGGCAACAGCCAGGTACGCAACTTCCTCGTGGCGAACGCCCTCTACTGGTTCGACGAGTTCCACATCGACGGTCTGCGCGTCGACGCGGTCGCCAGCATGCTCTACCTCGACTACAGCCGGAAAGACGGCGAGTGGCTGCCCAACCAGTACGGCGGGCGCGAGAACCTCGAGGCCATCAGCATGCTGCAGGAGGTCAACGCCACGGCCTACCGCAAGTACCCCGGCATCGTGATGATCGCCGAGGAGTCGACCTCGTGGCCTGGCGTCACGCACGCCACGAACCGCGGCGGGCTCGGCTTCGGCATGAAATGGAACATGGGCTGGATGCACGACACCCTCGAGTACATCGAGGAGGATCCCGTGAACCGCAGCTACCACCACGGCAAGATCACCTTCTCGTTCATCTACGCCTTCAGCGAGAACTTCATGCTGCCGATCTCGCACGACGAGGTCGTGCACGGCAAGGGCTCGCTGCTCAGCAAGATGCCGGGCGACCACTGGCAGAAGCTCGCGAACCTGCGCGCCTACCTGGGCTTCATGTGGGCGCACCCCGGCAAGCAGCTGCTGTTCATGGGCCAGGAATTCGGTCAGCCCTCCGAGTGGAGCGAGGAGCGCGGACTCGACTGGTGGATCCTCGACCAGCCGGTGCACCAGCAGCTGCACGCGCTCGTGGGGCACCTCAACCGCGTCTACCGGGAGAACCCCGCCCTCTGGGCGCTCGACAACGAGCCCGCGGGCTTCGAGTGGATCGACGGCGGCTCGGCGTCGCAGAACCTCGTGTCGTTCCTCCGCTGGGACTCCGACGGCAACCCGATCGCCGTGCTGATGAACTTCTCCGGCGCCCCCGTGGGCCCGTACCGCGTGGGCCTGCCCTTCGGCGGCCGCTGGGACGAGCTCGTCAACACCGACGCCGTCGAGTACGGCGGCTCGGGCGTCGGCAACTACGGCTCGGTCGAGGCGGAGTACGTGCCCTGGTCGGGGAGGCCGGCGTCGGTGGAACTGACGTTGCCGCCGCTGGCGGCTTTGTTCCTGAAGCCCTATCGGGCTTGAGGGAGAGATTATTTATCTGCGCCGGTCCCCGCCCGGCGCAGGCGGACATGCTTCGGTGAGGTCGCTCACGCGGCCTCGCCGGCGCCCTGGGTCGTCTAAGAACGGCCAGCGGCTTTCAGCACCGTGCAGAAGTTCCGGTGAATGACGTGGGGGATGTAGTCGTCGCCTGCCAGGAATGACGATGCGGGTGATGCGAACGCGACCGGCCCTACTCGACGACCCAGGGTGACGGCGAGGCCGCGACAGCGACCTCACCGGAACATGTCGCGCGCGCCGGGCGGGGACCGGCGCGCCAACTAGCACAGCCGTCCCACCCACCGACTAGTTCCGCCGTGCTGTCAATACAGCAGCCCCGCCAGCCTGCGCCGCGCCCCCGCCACCCGCGGGTCATCCGTGCCCACGACCTCGAAGAGCTCCAGCAGGCGGGTGCGGACGGTGTTCTTGCCGTCGGGGTCCTGTTTCGGGAAGAGGTCGAGCAGGCGGCCGAAGGCGTCGTCGATGTGGCCGCCCGAGAGGTCGAGGTCGGCCACTAGGAGCTGCGCGTCGAGGTCGTCGGGCGCCTCGGCGGCAGCGGCGCGGATCTCGTCGAGCGACTTGTCCTGCAGGCGCGCGAGCAGCTGCACCTGGGCGAGGCCGGCGACCGCGAGCAGGTCGCGCGGGTTCTGCGCGATGGCGGTCTGGTATTCGGCGATGGCGAGGGCGTAGTCGCCCTTCTCGATCGCTTCGTAGGCCTCCGCGTGGTGCGGCGGCAGCGGCTCCTCCACGGGCTCGCCCGCGTCCGCGACGGATGCGTCGGCACCGGCCACCGAGACCGTCCCGGTGACGCCGTTCTGGGCCGCGAGCTGCAGCACCTGCTCGAGCACGGCGCGCAGCTCCTCCTCGGGGTAGGTGCCCTGGAAGAGCGAAAGCGGCCGGCCGCCCACGAGAGCGGCGACCGTGGGAACCGACTGGGCCTGGAACGCTTGGGCGAGCTGCGGGTTCTCCTGCGCCTCGACGCCCACGAGCACGAGCCTGCCGGCGTACTCCGTGACGAGCTTCACCAGCAGTGCGGTGAGCTCCTTGCTCGCCTCGGCCCAGTCGGCCTTGAGGTCGACGATCACGGGGACCGTGTTCGAGAGCTCGATGTAGCCCGTGAAGTTCGCGTCGGTGCCCTCGAGCACGAGCGAGGGCAGGGTGCCCACAGGCGCTCCCTCGGCTCCCGGCGCCGGAACCCCGGGTGTAGCAGCAGCGGCGCCCGCAGGGGCGTTCGCCCGGTTCACGAGCGACGAGAGGTCGACGGCACCGCGGAGGTTGCCGACGGAGGGCGGGGGCATGGTCACGGGAGCTCCTTCGCACTGACGAGGCCCTGGGTGAAGCCGAGCAGCTCGGCCTTCGAGGTGTCACCCGAGGGCGGGATGTAGAACAGCAGCTGGTAGTCGTAGACGGCCTCGGTGCCCTTGGCGGTCTCGTCGATGCCCGACAGCGCTTTGACGGCGCCCTGGGTGCTGATGGTGGCGCCGGACTCCACGGGGCGCACCGTCTCCGACTCGCGAAGCTCCACCGCCACGAGGGCGCCCGAGGCGCTCGTGGCGAGGGCGATGTTCTGGCCCGCTGCCGGCACCTGGGCGAACTCGATCGACGCGGTGTCGGAGAAGCCGGCCTTCTTGTCGGCCTTGTACTGCGCGCCGACCTGGGTGCGCAGGGTGTCGCCCTCCGGGTCGATGAGGTCGATGTACTGGCTGGTGTCGCCGGTGGTGAGGATGTCGGCGTAGGCCGTCTTCAGCTCGTCCGGCGTCATCTGCAGCAGCTTCGTGTCCGGCGCGAGCCGCGTGGTGCCCACACTGGCGGCGGCCACGGGTGGCAGGCTCGTGTCGGGCTCGAGCGTGATCTCGTAGGAGACCTTGTAATTCGAGCGCGGGGTCTCCTGCACGAGCATGAGGGCGACGGGCGGCACGACCGTGTCCTCCCCCTGCACGATGGTGAAGACCGTCTTGGGCCACACCGAGCTCGCCTGCGGCAGCACGACCTGCAGGGGTCCGGCGGGGATGGCCTGCGGAGCCGGGTACTCGGGGTATGCGGCCCGGATGGCGTAGGTCGCCGAGCGCAGTTCGAGCGCGGGCCCGGAGAACCGCTGGGAGAGCAGATCGGTGTTCGACGAGGCGTCGGCCTCGGCGGTGACCCCGGAGATGGCCGAGACGATGGCGGCGAGCTGCGCCTCGGTCACGGCGGGGGTGGGCGTGTCCTCGTCGACGGCCTCGGTGGGCTGCGCGTCGGCGCCGGGGGTGCTCGAGGGCTCGGGCGTCGGAGTCACCGTCTCGGCGGCATCGGTCGACGCGGTCTGGGGGGCCGCCTGGGGCCAGTAGTCGGAGGAGCAGCCGCCGAGCGCGAGCACGGAGACCAGCGCGACGGGTGCGGCGATCAAGGGGGCGATGGAGCGCCGGCCGCGCTTCACGCCGGACTCGATGCCGTTGGTGCGCGACGGGCTGAACCGCTTGCCCTTGGGCAGTGCCGGCGGCTTCCGGCGGGGTCGCTGCGAGCGGCGCATGTCGAGGAGGCCGAGCACGAGGAGCACGAGTCCGGCGAGAAGGAACGCGACGCCCGCCACGATCAGGGGCCCCACCCACGGCGTGGCGTTCGGGATCGGCCACGACAGGCGCACGGTCGTGGGCGCCGGCTGGGTGCCGTCCGACGCCACGAGCACCGAGTACCCGGCGGGCAGGCTCAGCGTGCGGTACATGGCGTCGTCGGTCTGGAACTGCTCGAGCCAGAGGTCGCTGCCCGCCGGGTCGGCGGATCCGCTCGCCACGTTCTCGGCGCCTTCGGGGTCGGCCTCGACCGTGGTGGAGGAGAGCTCGCCGGTCTCGGCGTCGTAGCCGATGGTGTCGTAGGTGGAGCCCTGGAGCCAGGCCTCGACATCCGAGGTTCGGCCGTAGGCGGCGAAGACCGTGTCGCTGCCCGAGAGCACGAGGGTCTGGTTGCCCTCGTGGGTGAGCAGGGTCGAACTGTCGATCATGGCGTAGGGCGCACCGCCCTCGAGCTGCACCGAGGAGGTGACGGTGCTGGGGGGAAGGAACACCGTTCGTTGCGCGACACCGACGCCGATCAGCGCGGTCGCGATGATGAAGGCGAAGATGGCGAAGATGAAGCGCACGAATACTCCTGACAAAAGACATTAAAAGATAGCCGATGGAGCAGGGCGACCCACTCAGGCTACGTCCAGGCGGCATCCACCCCTAGTATTGAGCAACGCCTGACCGGCCGAGCCTCCCGAGGAGCCATCGTTGAAGATCCAGAACGCCTTCACTCTGGGGCTCGTGGCCACATTGGGTGTGGGTGTCGGCCTACTGATCCTTGGGGCCGTGGCCTCTCTGGCCACCATCCTCACCTACATCGGGGTGGCGATCTTCGTGGCCCTCGGTCTCGATCCGATCATCTCCTGGCTCGAGCGCAAGCACTGGCCGAGGTGGCTCGCCATCCTCACCGTGCTGGTCGCGGTTCTGGGCGTGTTCACAGGCCTGGTGTTCGCCGTGGTGCCGATCATCGTCGAGCAGACCTCCCAGCTCATCGACCTCGTTCCCACCCTCGTCAACCAGCTGCTCGACCGCCAATGGCGCACGAACCTCACCGAGCAGCTCGGCGGCTTCATCGACGTCGAGGAGGTCTACAACGCGATCCTCACCTACTTCCAGGACGCCAGCAACGTCACGGCCCTCGCCGGCGGCGCGCTCCAGGTGGGGATCGGGATCGCGAGCGGACTCTTCGGCGTGATCATCGTGCTCATCCTCACCCTCTACTTCACGGCATCGCTGAACGGAATGAAGCGCGCGGTCTACCGCCTCGTGCCGGCCTCGAAGCGGGAGCGCTTCGCCGATTTGAGCGAGCAGGTCACGGGTGCCGTCGGCCGCTACGTCGTGGGGCAGATCAGCCTCGCACTCTGCAACGGCGTGCTGAGCTTCATCTTCCTCTCCATCATCCAGGCTCCCTTCCCCGCCGTGCTCGCCTTCCTCGCGGGCATGCTCTCGCTCATCCCGCTCGTCGGCACCATCTCGGGCTCGACCATCATCGTGCTGGTCTGCCTGATCCCGGGACTCGGCTCCCCTCTCACCGCGCTCGTCGCCGCCATCTACTACATCGTCTACATGCAGGTCGAGGCCTACCTCCTGAGCCCCAAGATCATGAACCGCGCGGTGTCGGTGCCCGGCTCGATCGTCGTGATCGCCGCTCTCGCCGGCGGCACCCTGCTCGGCGTGCTCGGCGCGCTCATCGCCATCCCCATCGCCGCGTCGTTCCTGCTCATCATCAAGCAGGTCGTGATCCCGATCCAGAACGAACGCTGAGGCCCGCTACGCGTCGTAGCTCGTCGGCAGCGGGTAGGCGGGAGCGTTGACCCGCGCCACGATCTCGTCGAGCACGCGCCGCACCTGCTGCTCCCCCACCCAGAGGTGCTTGCCGCCCTCGACGGCCACGAGCTCGAGCTCGGGCACCGAGGCGAACCGCTCGCGCGCCTCGTCCGGCCGCAGGTAGTCGTCGAGCTCGGGCACGATCGCCACGAGCGCCTTGCCGTTGCCTGCCCACGCGGCGACCTCCTCGGCCGACGCACGGTGAAGCGGCGGCGAGAGCAGGATGGCGCCCTCGATCGGGTACGCCGCCCCGTACTTGAGAGCGAGCTCGGTGCCGAACGACCAGCCCACGATCCACGGGTTGGGCAGCCCCTGCTCGGCCACGAAGTCCATCGCCGCCTTCACGTCGAAGCGCTCGGCGTCGCCGCCGTCGAAAGTGCCCTCGCTCGTGCCGCGCGGCGACTCGACACCGCGCAGGTTGAATCGCAGCACCGCCACGTCGGCGAGGGCGGGCAGGCGTGCTGCGGCCTTCCGCAGCACGTGCGAGTCCATGAAGCCGCCGTGGGTGGGCAGCGGATGCAGCGTCACGAGCGTGGCCACCGGGTCGCCCGAGAGCGGGGTCGCGAGCTCGCCCACGAGGGTGAGCCCGTCGTCGGTGTGCAGCTCGATGTCCTCGCGGCGGGCGGGCAGCTCGGTGGAGCTGCGGATCTCGTGGACGGCCATGCTCGTCAGGCTCCGATCTTCCAGCAGTGGGTGTGCCAGTGGCGACGCGCCGCCAGGTCGCTCGCATCGCCCATCACGCCGTCAGCGCGCCAGGTCACGAGGTGGGCCGTTCCCGGGGCGATGGGCACGCTGCAGCCGGGGCAGGCATACGCCTTCACCGCGCTGGCCGCCGACACGGGCTGCACGTTCCACGAGCGGCCCTGGCGGTGCTCGGTGCGCCGCCAGCCCGCCATCAGGTGGCTGAGGTCGCCCTCGTCGTCGCCGGCTCCACCGGCCGCCGGGCCACCGGGGCGGCGGGGGCGATTGCTGCGGGGCATCCCCCCAGTCTACGAGCGGCTGCCCGCCCTAGTGGGAGTCCGACCCGTCGGTCTGCTGCAGCCGCGACTCCTCCTGGTCGAGCATGAGCTGGGCGCGCACGAGGATGCGGGAGGAGTAGACCCCGCGCCCTCTCGCGTCGAGGAGCGCCGAGCGCTCGGCGCGGAGCACCTCGAGCCGGAGCACGCGGTACTGCCGGTGCGGCTCGACCCGGTCGGCCTCGGTGCGGGCGCGCTCCCACGCCGACTCGCTCCGCAGCACCGCGTCGCTGCGCACCCGCTCGACCACGATCTCGTCGACCTCCTCGCCCCCGGGGAGGCTCAGGGAGGGCGACTCGAGCACGCGCAGGCCGGCGCCGCGCAGCTCGTCGACGAGCGTGGCGAACTCGGCGTGGTCCGCCGTCTCGTCGATCCCTTTGAGCTTCGTGACCTTGATGATCCACGGCAGCGTGCCGCCCTGCAGCACGAGGGTCACGATCGAGACCGTGAAGGCGATCAGGATGAGCTGGTTGCGGTACGGCGTCTCCTCCGGCAGCGACTGGGCGGCCGCGACGGTGACGACCCCGCGCATCCCGGCCCAGGTGAGCACGAGCCCGCCGCGCCATCCGGTCTCCTCCTCGAGCGAGGCGTCGTTGGCCGCGGTGCGCGGGCCGATCAGCCCGGCGTCGAGCTTGCGCTTGACGCGAGCGCGCTGGAAGGCGAGCAGCGGTCCCACGAAGCCGAAGCGGATGGCGAACAGCACGAGCGCGGCCAGCACCCCGAGCGCGATCGCCTGGGGCGCGTCGAGATTGTCGCTCCCGCTGCCGCGGACGGCGTGCAGGAAGATGTCCTTGAGCTCGAGCCCCATCAGGAGGAAGACGCCGTTCTCCAGGAGGAACTGGATGGTGCGCCAGTTCAGGCGTTCGCTGATGCGGGTCGAGGCCGAGAAGTGCTTCGCCCCCATGTGCCCCGTGTAGAGGCCCGCGACCACGACGCTGAGCACTCCCGACGCCCCGATCGCCTCGGCCGGGATGTAGGCGAGGAACGGGATGACGAACGAGACCGCCGTGGTGAGCACCGAGTCGTGCAGCTTCGAACGGAAGAAGACCGTCACGAAGCCCACGATCATGCCGACCCCGATGGCGAGCACCGAGGAGTAGGCGAAATCGACCACGACTCCCCCGAAGCCGCCGAGGGCGATGGTTCCGGCCGAGGCGGCGATCGCGGTGCGCAGGAGCACGAGGGCGGAGGCGTCGTTCACGAGGCTCTCGCCCTCGAGCACCGCGATGAGGCGCGGGGGGAGGCCGAGCCGTTTGCCGATCGAGGTGGCGGCCACGGCATCCGTGGGACTGATCACGGCCCCGAGCGCGATGGCGGCCGCGAGGTTCAGGTCCGGCAGGATCATGTACAGCAGGAAGCCCGTGACGAGCGCGCTCACGATGACGAGCAGCACCGAGAGCATCGAGATGGCGCCGAAGTTCTTGCGGAAGTCCACGAGCGGCAGGTTGATGGCCGACGAGTAGAGCAGCGGCGGGAGCACACCCGCGAGGATGAGCTCGGAGGGAACGTGGATGGGCGGGACGCCCGGGATGATCGAGATCGCGATGCCTATCACCACGAGCACGATGGGCGTCGCCAGCCGGAGCTTCGGGGCGAAGGCCGAGACCCCGACGATGATGATCAGACAGACCACGGCGACGATCTCGAGCCTCATGGGCTCAGCCTAGTGAAACTAGTACCAGCCCTGGTCCTCGGAGGTCGCCCAGGCCTCGCACGGCGAGCCGTAGCGCCCGGCGATGTAGCCGAGGCCCCAGCCGATCTGCACGTGCGGGTCGGACTCCCAGCCCGGGCCCATCTTCTCGCCCGGCAGTGCCTGCGGGATGCCGTGCGCGCCGGAGGAGGCGTTGTGGGCGGCGGGGTTCCAGCCGGACTCGCGGTTCCAGAGCGCCAGGAGGTAGTAGTACTCCTGTTCGCTCCAGCCGTAGCCGGGCATGGCCTGGTAGGCGATGTCCTGCACGCTGCCGGGCTCCGGGGCACCCGGGGTGGGCACCACGTGGGCGCTGCACGAGCCGGCGGCCTCAGCGACGCCGCCACCGGAGATGGGGGCGGGGACGGGGACAGGTGCCGGCGGCGGGGGTGGGGGCGCCGGCAGGGTGACCGTGTAGGCGTCTCGCGTGACGGCCGCGGCGGCGTCGCCCGCGAACTCGAGCGACTGCACCGAGCCGTCGCGCTCCGTGACCTCCGGCGCGAACGACTCCGACGCGTTCGCGACGGCGCCGAACTTGGGGTCGACCGCGAACAGGAGAACGAAGCCGACGGCCACGGCGAACGCCACGATCTGGAGCCCCGTGCGGACGACGGGGTGGGTGGAGCTCTTCGTCATCGACATGGGATCAGTACCAGTGGTTCGCGTCGGAGTGGGCGAGGGCGGAAGCGGGGTCGCCGTAGCGGCCCTGGATGTAGTTGAGGCCCCACGTGATCTGCGTCGCCGGGTTGGTGAGCCAGTCGGCGCCGGCCGACGACATCTTGTTGCCGGGGAGGGCCTGCGGGATGCCGTATGCGCAGCTCGAGCTGTTCAGGGCGTTCACGCGCCAGCCGGACTCGCGGCTCCACAACGCGATGAGGGCGTCGAACTGCGCGCCCGTCCAGCCGCGCTCGGCGGCGAGACCAGCGGCGACGGCCTGCGCTCCGGCGGGATCGGCGACGGCCGCGTTCGGATCGGGGCAACCGGAGTCGCCGGACCCGGACTCCGACTCGGCGGGTGCCTTGGTCTCGACGATCACGGGCTTCGGCGCCTCGGTGACCGAGTACGTGTCGCGGAACACGCTCGCCGCCAGGGAGCCGCTCACGTCGAGCTCCTGCAGCGCGAGACCGCTCTCATCGAACTCGCCCGCGAACGACGCCGAGGCGGGGGCCGCGGTGCCGACGTTGGGCGCCACGACCACCACGAAGGCGGAGGCGGCGACAGCCACGAGGCCGACGAGCTGGAGGGCGAGTCGGCCCGTGGTGCGGGAGGTCGAGGGGTGCTTGGACACGATTCGACCGATTTTAGCCCATTCCCGTGTCATCTCCCCCGGGAATCCGCCTGGATGCTCGCGAGCTCCGCCCGGCGGGCGGCCTGCTCGACCGGATCGGGCACCGGGAGGGAGGCGATCAGTCGCCTGGTGTACGGGTCGGTGGGGTGGTCGAGCACCTCGGCACCCGTGCCCTCCTCGACGAGCCGGCCCCGGTAGAGCACAGCGATCCGGTCGGCCAGCAGGTCGACCACGGCGAGGTCGTGGCTGATGAACAGGGCGGCGAAGCCGAACGCGCGCTGCAGCTCGGCGAACAGCTCGAGCACGCGCGCCTGCACCGAGACGTCGAGAGCCGAGGTGGGCTCGTCGGCGATCAGGAGGCTCGGCTCGAGCGCGATCCCCCTGGCGAGGCTCGCGCGCTGGCGCTGGCCGCCCGACAGTTCGTGCGGAAAGCGGTCGCCGAAGCTCCTCGGCAGCTGCACGGCCTCGAGGAGCTCGTCCACGCGCTTCCGCGCATCGCGCGGGCTCTCGGCGCGGCCGTGGATGACGAGCGGTTCGGCCACGGCGTCGGCGATCGTGAGCAGAGGGTTGAAGCTCGCCGCAGGATCCTGGAACACGAAGCCGATGTCGGCGCGCAGCGGCTTGAAGCGCCGCTCGGAGAAGCCGAGCATCTCGAAGCCGTGCACGGTGAGCGAGCCGCCCGTGATGCGGGTGAGGCCGCCCAGGGCCCGGCCGATCGTGGTCTTGCCCGATCCGCTCTCGCCCACGAGACCGAGCACCTCACCGGGCGCGATGCGGAACGAGACGTCGTCGACGGCCCGGAACCCCTTGCGCCCGAAGCGGCCCGGGTAGTCGATCGTGAGGTGCGAGGCCTCCACCACGGGCGCCAGGGCGCTTTCACCCTCGGCGGCGCGGGCCGCGCGCGCACCGGCGCGGGCCGCCTCGCGCTCCGCCGTGTGCACGCGCCCCTGCCCGATGCGGGGCACGGCGTCGAGGAGCCGCCGCGTGTAGGGATCCTGCGGCGAGGCGAAGAGGGTCTTCACGTCGGCCTCCTCGACCACCATGCCCTCGTACATCACCACGACGCGGTCGGCGAGGTCGGCGACCACGCCCATGTTGTGCGTGATGAGCACGATCGCCGTGCCGAACTCGTCCCGGAGCCGGCGCAGCAGGTCGAGGATCTCGGCCTGCACCGTGACGTCGAGCGCCGTGGTGGGCTCGTCGGCCACGATCAGTCCGGGGTTCAGCACGAGGGCCGCAGCGATGACGATGCGCTGCTTCTGGCCGCCCGAGAATTGGTGCGGGTAGTGGTCGACGCGCACTTCGGGCTCGGGGATGCCGACCTTGCGGAGGATCTCGATCGCCTCCCGCCGCGCCTCGGCCTTCGAGACCGTGCCGTGGGCTCGGAGCCCCTCCGCGATCTGCCAGCCGACGGTGAAGACGGGATTGAGCGCGGTCGAGGGCTCCTGGAACACCATCGAGACGTCGGTGCCTCGCACCTCCCGCAGCTGCGAGGGACTGAGCGAGACGATGTCGTTCGCGTGCGAGCCGTCGCGGCTCGCGAGGAGCACCGCGCCTTCTGTCGTGGCGGTCTCGGGCAGGAGGCCCAGGATGCTCTTGGCCGTCACCGACTTGCCGCTGCCGGACTCGCCCACGATGGCGAGCACCTCGCCCTTGCGGACGGTCAGGCTCACGCCGCCGACCGCACGCACGGTGCCGCCGTCGGTCGCGAACGAGATCGAGAGGTCGGTGATCTCGACGACGTCGTTCATGACTTCTCCTCGGTGGTCGTGTCAGGGGCCGCGGCAGCAGCCGTCGCTGTCGTCGTCGCTGTCGTCGCGCGCGCCTTCACGCGTCGACGGGCCCGCAGCCGGGGGTCGGCCAGGTCGTTGAGGCTCTCGCCCACGAGGGTGATGCCCAGCACGGCCAGCACGATCGCGAGCCCCGGGTAGAGGGCGGTCCACCAGATGCCGCTCGTGACATCCGACAGCGCCTTGTTGAGGTCGTAGCCCCACTCCGCCGCGGCGGTCGGCTCGATGCCGAAGCCGAGGAAGCCGAGCCCGGCGAGGGTCAGCAGCGCCTCGGAGCTGTTGAGCGTGAAGATGATCGGCAGCGTGCGGGTGGCGTTGCGCAGCACGTGCCGGAACATGATGCGCGGCGCCGAGGCCCCGAGCATCTTGGCCGACTCCACGTACGGCTCCGCCTTGATGCGGATGGTCTCGGCGCGGATGACCCGGTAGTACTGCGGGATGAAAACCACGGTGATCGAGAGCGCCGCCGCGAAGATGCCACCCCAGAGGCTCGACTGTCCTCCGGAAATGACGATCGAGAGCACGATCGCGAGCAGGAGCGACGGGAAGGCGTAGACGGCGTCGCCGATCACGACGAGCACGCGGTCGAGCCAGCCACCGATGTAGCCGGAGACGAGACCGAGCAGGATGCCGATGAAGATCGAGAACACGACCGCTACGACGATCACGAGCACCGCGGTCTGAGTGCCCCAGATGACCCGGGAGAACACGTCGTAGCCACCGACGGTCGTGCCCATGATATGAGTGGCGCTCGGCGGCTGCTGAGCACCGAAGGGGCCCGAGTCGTCGCGCAGCTGCGCGAATCCGTAGGGGGCGATGAGCGGCGCGAAGGCCGCGACCAGCAGGAACAGGGCGGTGATGGCGAGCCCCGCCACGAGCATGCCGCGCTGCAGGCCCACACTCTGGCGGAGCTGCTTGAGCACGGGAAGACGACCCCAGAAGCTGCCGTTCGCAGGCGGCAGGGTGGTGGGGTGGCCGGAGGGCACGAGTTCGGTAGCCATCTCAGTACCTCACTCTCGGGTCGATGACCGCGGCGATGACGTCGACCACGAAGTTGGTGAGCGCCACGAACACCGCGAGCAGCGCGACGATGCCCTGCACCGCCACGAAGTCGCGGGCGGCGAGGTAGCCGGCGAGCTGGAAGCCGAGACCCTTCCACTCGAAGGTGGTCTCGGTGAGCACGGCTCCGCCGAGCAGCAGCGCGATCTGCAGGCCGATCACGGTGATGATCGGGATGAGGGCAGGCCGGTAGGCGTGCTTCCGCACGAGCCGGAACTCGCTCACCCCGCGCGAGCGAGCGGCGTCGACGTAGTCGGTGCCGAGGGTGCCGATGACGTTCGTGCGCACGAGGCGGAGGAAGACTCCCGCCGTGAGGAGCCCCAGGGCGATGCCTGGGAGCACGGCGTGCGAGAGCACATCGCCGATCGCGGTCGGCGAGCCGAGCATGATCGAGTCGATCAGGTAGATGCCCGTCTTGTTCGGCAGGGTCTGCATGGCGAGCTCGGTGCGGGTGGAGGCCCGCCCGGCGACGGGCAGCCACTGCAGCCAGACCGAGAAGACGAGCTTCAGCAGGAGGCCCGCGAAGAACACGGGGGTGGCGTAGCAGAGGATCGCGAAGATGCGCAGGAACGCGTCGGGCGCGCGGTCGCGGAGGGAGGCCGCGAGCATGCCGAGCGGGATGCCCACGATGAACGCCACGATCAGGGCGTAGAAGGCGAGCTCGAGCGTGGCCCCGCCGTAGGTGAGCAGTACCTCGGTGACGGGGCGGTTGTCGCTGATGGTGTTGCCGAAGTTCCCCGTGAAGATCTGGCCGAGGTACTCGACGTACTGCACGAAGACGGGCCTGTCGTAGCCGGCTGCGCTGATGCGTTCCGCGAGCTGGTCGGCCGTGAGACGGCCGCCCTGTGCGGCGGTGATCGGATCGCCGATCGTGCGCATCAGCAGGAAGACCAGAGTGACCAGGATGAAGATGGTCGGGAAGATCAGCAGGAATCGAACGAGCAGGTACCGGCCGAGGCCGCCCCCGGCGCTTCTGCGCGCGGGGGCGACCGGGCTGGTGGCGTCGCTCGGCAGGAGGCCGGTCGTCATCCCTTGGTGAGGGGTGCGTAGCGGAACTTGAACGACGCGTCGAGCGTGACGCCGTCGACGTCGGTTCCGGCCACGGCGACCTGGGCGCCCTGCAGGTAGGGCACCGTCGAGAGGTCGGCCGCCACCTTGGCCTGGATCTCCTCGATCAGGGCCTGACGTGCGGCCGGGTCGGCCGTCGAGGCCTGCTCGAGGATGAGGTCGTTGACCTCGGGGTTGTCGTAGTGGTTGGCGAGGAAGTTCTCGGTGAGGAAGAACGGCGTCAGGTAGTTGTCGGCGTCCGAGTAGTCCGGGAACCAGCCCAGCTGGTACGAGGGGTACACGTCGGCCGTGCGGTCCTTCGCGTACTGCACCCACTCGGTCGACTGCAGGTTGACCGTGAAGAGACCGGAGGCCTCGAGCTGGTCCTTGATCAGCGCGTACTCGTCTCCCGAGGAGGGGCCGTAGTGGTCGGGGCTGTACTGCAGGTTCAGCTCGAGCGGCGTCGTGATGCCCGCTGCGGTGAGTCGCTCCGTGGCCTTCTCGACCGAGGGGCCTCCCGCGCCGTCGCCGTAGGTCTCCTTGAGCACCTCGGTGGCGCCCGTGAGCCCGGCGGGCACGAACGAGTAGAGCGGGGTGTAGGTGCCCTTGTAGACCTGGTCGGCGATCTCGTCGCGGTCGATCAAGTCGGCGACGGCCTGGCGCACGGCGAGGGCCTTGGCCTCGTCGGCCTCGGCCGTGGTGGCGCCGAAGGGCTGGGTGTCGAAGTTGAACACGATGTAGCGGATCTCGCCGCCCGGGCCGTCCCACACCTTGACGGCGTCGTTCGACGAGAGGTCCTCGACGTCGGTGGCGGAGAGGCTCCGGAACGCCACATCGATGTTGCCCTCCTGCACGTCGAGCTTGAGGTTCGACGAGTCGGCGTAGTACTTGGCGTTGATCGGCGACTCGGCGGCCGGCAGAAGACCCTGGTAGCCCTCGAACGGCACGTAGGAGATGAGGTTGTTGAAGTCGTAGCTCGCGATCGAGTACTGGCCGGCGAACGCCTCGCCGTCGACGATCTCGTCGTCGGGCGTGATGGCATCCGCCGAGAACACGTCCTCGTCGACGATCGGGCCCGCGGGGCTCGAGAGGATCTGCGGGAAGACCTGGTCGTCCGGGTTCTTGAGGGTGAAGACCACGGTGAGGTCGTCGGGGGTGGCGATGCTGTCGAGGTTGTAGAGCAGCGACGAGGGGCCGTTCTCGTCGGCGATCGCGATGTTGCGGTCGAAGCTGAACTTGACGTCGGAGGAGGTGAGCTCGTTGCCGTTGGCGAACGTGAGCCCCTCCTTGAGGGTCACCGTGTACTCGGTGGGCCCGGTGAACTCAGCGCTCGCGGCGATGTCGGGCTCTACGTCGGGGCTGCCATAGGGGGTGTTCATGAGGAACGGGAACACCTGGTTCTGCACGGCGAACGAGCCGTTGTCGTACGAGCCCGCAGGGTCGAGGGTCGTGACCTTGTCGGTCGTGCCGACGATGATCGCGTCGCCCGCGGCGACGTCTCCCCCACCGGCGGCGCAACCGGCGAGGACCAGGGCGAAGGCGGAACCGCCCGCGGCCAGTGCGAGAGCGCGGCGGGCGCGCGTGGATGCTGTTGTCATAGCAGACATAGCTAACACAGAAGTGAGCGTGTCACCCAACCGGGGGACTCGACACGCCGCACATCCTTGTGGAGTGGACAGACTCACGCAGGAAATCTGCGTGGTGCGCCGGTTCTCAGCGCACGGCGAGCATCACATCGACGACCGCGTCGAGCACGGCGTCGACCTGGGCCTCGTCGTAGCCGCCGCGACGGGAGCGGAACACGGCTGTGCGCACGTCGGCGGTGGTGATGTCGGCGCCGGATCGGAAGTACTCCACCAGTCCCGTGCAGAACGCGTCGACATCCTTCGGGTGGTAGCCCACGCGGAGGAACCCGGCCTTCGTGAACTTCTGGCCCTCTGGCCTCTCCAGCCGCAGCAGGATCTCGCCTGCGCGCGAGCGGGCGTTCGCGTACCAGGCCTCGTCGCCTGCCTCCTGATAGGCGCGATCGCGCTCGCGCAGCGCGAAGGCGTCCTCCAGCCGCTCGAGCGCGGCGTCGACGGCGGGTGCGTAGTAGCCGCCCTTCTGCATGCTGAAGGCGGTGTGGCGCACCAGATCGCTCGTGAGCACGAAGTGCTCGTCCGCGGCATCACGCTCGTCGTAGGCCTGACGGGCCTTCCGGAGGAAGTCGTCGACCTCGTTCACGTCGTAACCGAGGATCGAGCTGCGGGTGCGGGGGAAAGGTACGCTCACGGCTCTATTGTGCCAGCACCCAGAGAACGTAGGCCGCGGCCGCCGAGGGCAGGATCGAGTCGAGCCGGTCGAGGATCCCGCCGTGGCCGGGCAGCCAGCTGCTCATGTCCTTGATGCCGATGTCGCGCTTCAGCAGCGACTCGGAGAGGTCACCCACCGTGGCCGTGAACACGATGACCGCAGCGAAGATCAGGCCGAACCACCACGGCTGACCGAGCATGAAGATCGCCAGCAGCACACCGCCTACAAGCGACACGAGCGCGGCTCCGGCGAGGCCCTCCCAGGTCTTCTTGGGGCTGATGGTGGGGGCCATCGGATGCTTGCCGAAATTGAGGCCGGAGGCGTACGCCCCGACATCCGTCAGCACCACCACCACGATGAAGGCGAGCACCCACCACTGCCCGCCGTCTTTGGAGAGCAGCAGCACGGAGGTGGAGGCGAGGAACGACACGTAGACCTGCACGAAGGTGCCGGCCGCGAGGTCCCGGAGCACCGCGGGGAATCCGGCGCGGGGCGTGGACACGGCCCAGGCCCCGAGACGCCAGAGCGCCACGAACAGCATGCCGCCGAGCGCGACGAGCCACTGCCCCTCCGCACCCCCGTAGTAGGCGGCCGGCACCATGGCGACGCCCGCGACGACCGTCGGGATGCGCGGCACCCTGATGTCGGCGTGCTTGAGGGCGGCGACCAGCTCGAGCGTGGCGAAGGCGACCACCACGGCGGCCAGCACCATGAAGATCTCTTTGATGACCACGAGGCTGACCACCATGGCGAGGGCGAGGCCCACGCCGATCGCGATCGCCGAGACGAGATTGCGGCCGCTTCTCGCCGTGATCTTCTCGTTGGCCTCGTCGAACTGCTCCTTGCGGGCGCGCACCTGAGCCTGGATGTCGGCGCGCGTGAGCGGCCGCGGGCGGCGCGGCGGCACGCTCCGGGTGGGATCGGGGTCGCTCATGGCAGCCTGCCGAGGTCAGACCTCGAGCAGTTCCGCTTCTTTGCGCTTGAGGGCGTCGTCGATGGCGTCGACGTGGCTCTTGGTGACCTGCTCGAGCTCCTTCTCGCCGCGCGAGACCTCGTCGTCGCCGACCTCGCTCTTCAGCGCGTCGAGGTCGTCTTTGGCCTTGCGGCGGATGTTGCGCACCGAGACCTTGCCGTCCTCCGCCTTCGCGCGCACGAGCTTGACGTACTCCTTGCGGCGCTCCTCGGTGAGGTCGGGGAGGGTGACGCGCACGATGTTGCCGTCGTTGGTGGGGTTCGCGCCGAGGTTCGGCACGTCGCGGATGGCCTGCTCGATGTCGCGCAGCGCGCTCTTGTCGTAGGGCGTGACGATGAGGGTCCGCGCCTCCTGGTTCTGCAACGAGGCGAGCTGCTCGAGCGGCGTCGGCGTCCCGTAGTAGGGAACCATGATCTTCTGGAACAGGGCCGGGTTCGCCCGGCCCGTCCGCACCGTCGCGAAGTCGTTCTTGGCGGCCTCCACGGCCTTGTCCATGCGGTCGGTGGCGTCGGAAAGCACTTCGGCGATCACGGGAACTCCTTCGGTGGATCGGTCAGATCAAGTGTAGTCAGTGGCCGGTGGTGTCAATGGCTGGTGGTGACCAGTGTGCCGATGCGTTCGCCGCGGATGGCCTTCGCCACGTTGCCCGCCGGCTCCATGCCGAACACGTGCATCGGCATGCCGTTGTCCATGCAGAGGCTGAAGGCCGTCGAGTCGACCACCTTGAGGCCCTGCACCAGGGCTTCGTTGTAGGTCAGGGTGTCGAGCTTCACCGCGTCGGGCACGATCCGCGGATCGGCCGAGTAGACGCCGTCGACGCCGTTCTTGGCCACGAGCACCTCGTCGGCGTGGATCTCAAGGGCGCGCTGGGCGGAGACCGTGTCGGTGGAGAAATAAGGAAGTCCCGCTCCCGCACCGAAGATGACCACGCGGCCCTTCTCGAGGTGACGGATGGCGCGGCGCGGGATGTACGGCTCGGCCACCTGGGTCATCGAGATCGCGGACTGCACGCGGGTCTCGGCTCCGGCCTGCTCGAGGAAGTCCTGCAGGGCGAGGGCGTTCATCACGGTGCCGAGCATGCCCATGTAGTCGGCTCGACCGCGATCCATGCCCCGGGTCGAGAGCTCGGCGCCGCGGAAGAAGTTGCCACCGCCCACGACGATCGCGACCTCGACCTCGGTGGCCGCCTCGGCGATCTCGCGCGCGAGGCCGCTGACCACGTCGGGATTGACCCCGAGCTGACCACCGCCGAACGCTTCACCGGACAGTTTGAGGAGTACCCTGCGCTTTGCTTCCGGCTCTGACATCCGTCGTTGTTCCCTTCGTCGTGCCCCTCGGACAGGCTACCGTGACCGTGACGCCCGGACGATCCGTCCGGGCAGGAGAAAGGGCCCGGATCGAACGACCCGAGCCCTTTCTCGTGCTGCTGCTAGGAGCTTACGCGCCGACCTTGAAGCGGGCGAAGCCGGTGACCTGGATGCCGGCATCCGCCAGCACCTTGGCGACCGAGAGCTTGTTGTCCTTCGCGTAGTCCTGCTCGAGCAGGGCGACCTGCTTGAAGTAGGCGGTGACGCGACCCTCGACGATCTTGGGCAGAGCCGCTTCGGGCTTGCCCTCGTTCTTCGAGATCTCGGTCACGATCGCGCGCTCCTTCTCGACGGCGTCGGCGGGGACGTCTTCGCGAGCGAGGTACTGCGGGTCGGCGAACGAGATGTGCTGCGCGATGCTGCGAGCGGTCTCGGCGTCCGAGCCGGTGTAGGCCACGACCACGCCGACCTGCGGGGGCAGGTCCTTCGAGGTCTTGTGGAGGTACACCTCGAACGCGTCGCCGGTGAGGCGGGCGATGCGGCGCAGCTCGATCTTCTCACCGAGGATCGCGGCCTCGTCGTTGATGACGTCGGCGACGGTCTTGCCGCCGGCCGGAGCGGCCAGCGCCTCCTCGAGGGTCGACGCACCGGCCGCGAACGCCGCGGCGAGCACGACGTCGGCGAGGGCGATGAACTTGTCGCCCTTCGCCACGAAATCGGTCTCGCACGCGAGCTCGATCAGCGTCGCGGCGCCGTCGCCCTGCTGAGCGGCGACGAGCCCCTCGCTCGTGGAGCGATCGGCACGCTTCGCGTTTCCCTTCGCGCCCTTGAGGCGCAGGATCTCGATGGCCTTCTCCATGTCGCCATCGGCTTCGACGAGGGCGTTCTTGGTGTCGACCATGCCGGTTCCGAGCTGCTCGCGCAGCGCCTTGACGTCAGCCAGGCTGATAGTTGCCATGTTGTTTCAGACTCCTTGAAAATTGTCGCGGGACCCGGATTCGCGGGTCACGCTACCGCACAGAAGTGTCGGCGATCTTTCCCGCGATGGGGTGCTTACTCGGCGGCGGGGGCCTTCTCGGCGTCGGTCGCCTCGGCCTCGATCTTGGCCTCGGCGGCCTCGTCGCTCTCGACCTTGTGCTCGACGACGAGGGACTCGTCCGTGATCTCGGCGAGGTCGGCCTGCGCGGCGGCGTCGGCGTCGTTCTCCTCGACGGGCACCTGGGCGGCGACGACCTCGGCAACAGCCTCGGTGTTCTCGGAGCCGGTGACGAGGCCGTCGACGGCCTCGATCTTCTCGTCTTCGGCAGCCGGGGTCTCAGACGCCTGGAGGAGCTCGCGCTCCCACTCGGCCAGCGGCTCGGCGGGGGCGTCGCCCTCGGTCGGCTTCTGGTGGCGCTGGATCAGGCCCTCGGCGGCGGCGTCGGCCACGATGCGGGTGAGCAGGGCGACGGAGCGGATCGCGTCGTCGTTGCCCGGGATGGGGTACGTGACCTCATCGGGGTCGCAGTTGGTGTCGAGGATGCCGATCACGGGGATGCCGAGCTTCTTGGCCTCGTCGATGGCGAGGTGCTCCTTCTTGGTGTCCACGACCCACAGCGCCGACGGCGTCTTGGTGAGGTTGCGGATTCCGCCGAGCGACTTGTGCAGCTTGTCGAGCTCGCGCTTCTTGATGAGGAGTTCCTTCTTGGTGAACCCGCTCTTCGCGGTGTCCTCGAAGTCGAGCTCCTCGAGCTCCTTCATGCGCGCGAGGCGCTTGGAGACCGTCTGGAAGTTGGTGAGGAGGCCACCGAGCCAGCGCTGGTTGACGTAGGGCTGGCCCACGCGGGTCGCCTGCTCGGCGATGGACTCCTGAGCCTGCTTCTTGGTGCCGACGAAGAGCACGGTGCCGCCGTGGGCGACCGTCTCCTTGACGAAGTCGTAGGCCTTGTCGATGTAGCCGAGCGACTGCTGCAGATCGATGATGTAGATGCCGGAACGCTCGGTGAAGATGAAGCGCTTCATCTTCGGGTTCCAACGGCGGGTCTGGTGCCCGAAGTGCACGCCGCTGTCGAGCAGCTGGCGGATGGTGACGACGGCCATGGCCGTTCTCCTCTTCTCGGCGCGCGCGGACGCACGCCATTCTCGGTTTTCTTCGCGACGGTGGCCGCGAATCCTGGTGCCCGGCACGCATCCGACCCGCTCTTACGAAGGGGACCGATGGGATGCTGTCTGCCGATTGGGCACGCGTAGTCACCCCGACATGCGGGGTGCTCCGAGAATTATAGCATTCAGCGGCGGGCGGCCGCGGCGTTCACCTTGCCCTTGCCCCGCTCCACCTTGAGGTCGTCCATGCTCTCGAGCGATCGGCCCTTCGTCTCGGGCACCGCGAAGAAGACGAAGACGAACGACAGCAGCGCGAAGAACGTGTACAGCCCGTAGGTGAAGGCCAGCGAGAAGCTCGACAGCGCCGGGAACGTCTCGGTGATGGCGAAGTTGGTGAGCCACTGGGCGGCGGCGGCCACACCGAGCGCCTTGCCGCGGATGCGGTTGGGGAAGATCTCGCCGAGCAGCACCCAGACGATCGGCCCCCAGGTGGCGCCGAAGAAGATCACGAAGAGGTTGGCGCCGACGAGGGCGAGCGGGCCCCAGGCCCCCGGAAGCTGCGGAGCGCCGTCGACGAGCACCGACTGCGAGAACGCGACCGCCATCAGACCGAGCGAGACGACCATGCCGGCCGATCCGGTGAGCAGCAGCGGGCGGCGGCCGATCTTGTCGACGAAGAAGATCGCCACGAACGTGACGGCCACGTTGATGACGCTCGTCACGACCGAGATGGTGAACGACGTGCCGCTGTTGGTGGTGTCGAAGCCCACGGAGCTCCAGAGGCTCGTGGAGTAGTAGAAGATGACGTTGATGCCGACCAGCTGCTGGAACATCGACAGCAGGATGCCGACCCAGACCACGGGGAGCAGGCCGAAGAGCTTGCCGCGGAGGCTCGCCGTGCGGGCGTTCTCCTTGTCCTCGCGCAGCGAGCGCTCGATGTCCTCGAGCGCCGGATCGACCTCGGCGGCCGGTGTCACGCTCGCGAGCACCTTCCTCGCGTCGTCGCGGCGGTCCTTGCCCACGAGGTAGCGGGGCGACTCGGGAAGGCGCCAGGCGAGCAGCCCGTAGATCACGGCGGGGATCGCGCAGACGATGAACATCCAGCGCCACGCGTCCTGCCCGAACCAGAGCGGTTCGTTCGCCCCTCCCGCCGCACCCTGCAGCAGGGTGTCGGAGAGCAGGGCGGCGAAGATGCCGAGCGTGATCGCGAGCTGCTGCAGGCTCGCGAGCGCGCCGCGCACCGCCTTCGGCGCGATCTCGGCGATGTAGGCCGGCGCGATGACGCTCGCGATGCCGATGCCGAGGCCGCCGATCACGCGCCAGATGATGAGGTCCCAGACGGCGAACGCGAGTCCGGAGCCGATCGAGGAGATGAGGAAGAGGCCCGCGCCGATGAGCATGACCGGGATGCGGCCGATCCGGTCGGCGATGCGGCCGGCGAAGTAGGCGCCGATCGCACAGCCCAGCAGGGCGCACGCCACGACGAAGCCGGAGAGCAGCGGCAGGTCGCCGAGCGCGAAGTCCTCGTCGATCGCCTTGACCGCGCCGTTGATGACGGAGGAGTCGAAGCCGAACAGGAAGCCGCCGAGCGCCGCGGCGATCGAGAGGGCGATGACCTTCCGCCGGAGTTTCCCGGTGATCGCGTGGTCTGCTGCGGTGGCGCTCTTCTCGGCCATGTCGTACTCCCTAGAGCAGGGCCGGTCGGTGACGGATCGGTGGCACCCCGCAGCTCGATCCTGGCACTTCTCTGGGCAGGACGGTAGCTGGTGGTCTCCGGCGGGGCCGCGTGTCGGATCATGAGGTGCCGCGTGACGGAGTAGTCCAGCAGCGGCTCGAGGCTCATGTCCTTAACGAAACCGGAGCCCTTCACCCCGCCGTGCGGCGCCTCGGAGGCGATCGGCAGGTGAGCGTCGACCCAGGTCACACCCACGTCGAGCTGGCGGCTGACCCGGATGGCATCCGCCTCGTCATCGGAGGGCAGCACGGCTCGGGCGAGCGCGGAGTCCGCGGCGGCACTCCTGTCGTCGGTGCCCAGCGGGATCGACGAGGCCACCCGCTTGCTGCTCGGGCCGCGGGGCGACGCTCGTGACGGTGGGGCCGGCGCCGCTGGCCGAATCGGCGGTGCTGTCGCTGCGCTGTCCCGGGGACGACCGTGAGGGCGTCGCGCTCACCGTGGAGACGCTCTCGGGTGAGCTGCTCGCCGCGTCCTGGCGTGATGCCGACCCCTCCTTCGGCTGGAGCCCGAACCTCGGCTGAGTGTCGCTGCCAGCACCGGATCACGCCGGGGACCGTCCACCCGGCGAGCGCATCCAGTCCTCCACAGCCGCCTCGCCGCTCCAGCGAGCGCACCGATGGGGCGACCCCCGCCCTCGGCGATGCCGAGAAGCGCATTCTCGACCCATGAACTTCTTCGCCGGCGTGATCGCCCTGCTCGCTGCGACCATCGTCCTCTCCGTCTCCCCTCCGCTACCCGGTGCCTTGGTCGGCACCGTGGGTGCAGCAGGCTCGGCGCACAGTCCCGCGCCTGAGCGCGGGAACGGGGAGGCCCCGGAGGGCGCGGGCACGTGGCTCTGGCCGATCGAGCCGAGGCCACCGGTCGCCGCGGAGTTCCGTGCGCCGGCGACACGGTACGGCGCCGGGCACCGCGGGCTCGATCTCGAGGCGGGGCCAGGAGTGCAGATCCGCGCCCCCGCCGACGGGGTCATCGCCTTCGCGGGCGTCGTGGTCGATCGCCCGGTGGTCTCGGTGGAGCATGCCGGCGGGGTGCGGTCGACGTTCGAGCCCGCGCAGTCCCTCGTCGCTGCCGGTGGTCTCGTCGCACGCGGTCAGCCTCTGGCGGTGGTCGCCGTCGGAGGGCACTGCGCCGATGGGTGCCTGCACCTGGGAGCTCGACTGAACGGCGGCTACGTGAACCCGCGCCTGTTCCTGTCGGGAGTTCCTCGCGCGGTGCTGTTGCCTCTGGCGCAGGACGGTCCGCAGGCCGGTCCGATGGTTCGCGAACGTCGCGGGGAGTCCGTCAGGCGCGGGGGTGCGCGGCGCGATAAGAGGCTCGGAGCCGTTCTGTGGTGACGTGGGTGTAGATCTGCGTCGTACCGAGGCTCGCATGGCCGAGCAGCTCCTGCACAGCGCGGAGGTCGGCGCCGCCGTCGAGCAGATGGGTGGCCGCCGTGTGGCGGAGGGCGTGCGGTCCGGCCGGTCCTGACCCCGGAGCGGACTCGAGCAGACGCGCCACGAGCTGGTAGACGGAGCGGGTCCCGAGCCGAGCACCCCGAACCCCGAGGAACAGTGCGGCGCTCGATCCTGCGGAACCGGACGGCGATGCCGTTGCGCGGGCGCGGAGGGCCGGCCGAGCGCGAGCGAGGTAGTCGGCGACGGCGGTGTGCGCGGGGGCTCCGAACGGCACGACCCGCTCCTTCGAGCCCTTGCCGACGACCCGCACGGTGCGCCGATCGAGGTCCAGGTCGTCGAGGTCGATGCCGACGAGTTCCGAGACACGGAGGGCCGAGGCGTAGAGCAGTTCGACCACGGCCCGGTCACGGAGCGCGACGGGATCGCCTTCGGCCGAGGCGGTGTCGAGGAGCTCGAGCACGTCGTTCATCGAGTCTCCGGAGAGCACGCGGGGAAGCGTGCGGTCCGGCTTGGGTGCGCGGAGCCGCACCGCCGTGTCGATGTCGGTGACACCCGTCCGCCGCAGCCAGGCCGAGAAGGTCTTCGCACTGGCCGAACGACGGGCGAGCGTCGACTTGGCGAGCTCCCGTTGCGATGCCTCCCACAGCCAGTCGCGGTAGAGCTCGAGATCGAGACCCTGCACATTCTCGATTCCTCGCGCGGCAGCGAACCGCTCGAGATCGGCGAGATCCGCCCCGTACGAACGAACCGTGTGAACCGAGTACCCACGATCGAGCCGCAGATGCCGCTCGTACGCGTGCCTCGCCTCACCGATCCTCATCCACCCAGCTTGCCTCCTCCGGCCTCGAACACCCGGGCACCCCGCGGGATCTCCCCGCATCCGCTCGAGGGCGTCGGGCGAGACGCGGTGGATCAGGAGGAGATCGGGGGGACCTGACGCGAGAAGGCCTCCAGGCGTTCGGGGGCAGGGAGGGCATCGACGCGGGCGACGAAGTCATGGTCGAAGGACGTCACGATCGGGTAGTCCCCGATGGGGATGATCGAGTGCACCACGCGGTCGCCGTAGACGTCGACGATGGAGAAGGACTGGCCGCCACCGAGACCCCGGAGAGCGCCTCGCGGGCCCGCGACATCCATCGTGTAGCAGGTGGCGGCCGCGACCGAGACCGGGATTCCCGCGAAGGTGCTCGTGGTCGAGTAGTGGAGGTGCCCGCCGAGGATGGCACGCACGTCGGTGCCCTCGATGACCGCCGCGAGCTCGTGCTGGCGCTGCAGCTCGAGGATGGGCATGAGCGGGAGCGTCGTGGGGATGGGCGGGTGGTGCAGCGCGAGGAGCGTGCCCTCCGGCGCGGCCTGCTCGAGCTCTGTGCGCAACCACCGGAGCTGCTCCTCGGAGAGCTCGCCGTGGTGATAACCCGGCACCGTCGTATCGAGGGCGATGATGCGAAGGCCACCGAGCATGATGCTCGCCACGACCGGGTCGGTGAGCGGCTGTTCGTCGAGCAGTTCGGTGCGCACTCGCGCCCGGTCGTCGTGATTTCCCATGACCCAGAGCACCCGAGCGCCCAGCCGTGCGGCAGCCGGTTCGACGATGCCCCGGATGCGACGGTACGCATCCTCCTCGCCCAGGTCGGCGATGTCCCCGGTGAACACGAGCGCTTCGGGCCGGATCCCCGACTCCTCGAGCTGAGCAAGCGCCCTCGTGAGCGTCGCGTCCGTGTCGATGGCACCGTGCAACGGCCTCCGGCCGGCCAGGAAGTGCGTGTCGCTGATGTGGACGATCGTGTGCTGTGGCGCGCCGTGCTCGGACATGCCCCCAGTCTCGCAGAACCCTCCGCGCCCACCCTCGCCTCTCGCCCACCTGTCCGGTTCCCGCCCGAACAGCCGGTGAACAGTGGCTGCCGTATGGTGCCTGACGCCGGATGGCAGCCAGATGGCGGCCGGCCCGGCCACGGAGTCGACGATCGCCGCCAGCAGGTCACGATCGCAGCCAGCCGGAGGAGATCTCGCGGGCCGTGCCTTCCAGAGAGAGCGCTCCGAGTGCCGCCTCGACCTCACGGAGACCGAGGCCGGAGCGCCTCGCCAGGTCGGCGACGTCCCGAGCCACCCGCTTGCTGAGGGCGTCGTGGACCCTGGTCGGACCCGCGGCGAGACTTGGGCGGCTCGGCACCCCAGCAACGACGGGGGCGGTGGCAGCCGCCGAGGTCGCAACCGCCGAGGTCGCAGCCGCCGAGGTCGCAGCCGGAGCCGAGTCTCGTGGCGTTCGCCCCGTCGGCGGAGCACCAGTCGAGGGCACGCCCGACGCGGGCGGTCGTTCGGGTTCGCCCACGAGCCCATCGAGCAGCGACGGCTGCTGGTTCAGGCGACCGAGGGCGAGCTCGGCCACCTCCGCTGCCGAGGTGACGCACACCGCGTCGTACTCGCGCAGAAGCCGGTGGCACCCCGCCGAGTTGACGCTCGTGACCGGCCCGGGTACCGCCCCGAGGGCCCGACCGAGCGCCGCGGCGTGACCCGCCGTGTTGAGCGATCCCGATCGGTGCCCCGCCTCGACCACCACCGTCGCCACCGACGTCGCGGCGATGAGTCTGTTGCGCTGCAGGAAGCGCCATCGCGTGGGAGCGGCTCCGCAGGGCAGTTCGGAGACGACCGCTCCCGAGTCGATGATGCGTCTGAGGAGGTCTCCGTGGCCACTGGGATACAGGCGATCGACCCCGCCTGCCAGGTAGGCGATGGTGGTGCCGCTCGAAGCCAGCGCCGCTCGGTGGGCGATCCCGTCGATCCCGTAGGCGGCCCCCGAGACGATCGAGAAGCCGCGGTCGGAGAGCCCGGCCGCGAGGTCCATCGCGACGTGCTCGCCGTAGTTCGTGGCGTCTCGCGAACCGACGAGCGCGACCGCCTCACCCGGGCCGCGGAGGTGCGAGAGATCTCCCCGCACCCACAGTGCGATCGGAGCGTGGGGGCCCAGATCGGCTAGCCCCTCCGGCCAGGCCGGATCACCCGGAACGACGAACTGCGCGCGGTGGTGAGCGGCCGCCTTCAACGCGGTCAGCACGGTCTTCGACGCCAACCGCGGCTTCCAGCGCTCGAGCGCTGCGGCCACGTCGGCGGGCGGGAGATCAGGGCGCGCGTGCGCCGAGCACGCACCCACCCATTCGTCGGGCGAGCGTCGCTCGAGCAGCATCGACAGCGCTCGGTCGGCGCCGAACTCACCCACGACGATCCCGGCGATCACATCTCCCGGTTCGACGAGGCTCGACCAGGCCGCCCGGGCGAACCGCTCATCGATCGACGCGACACCGTCGCGCGTCGCGTCGTCCGGGATGGCGGTCGCGGTCGCGGTTGCCGCTGCGGAATCCACCGGAACCGACGGAGCACCTTCACCGGGAGCGAGGATCTCCGGCGGAGTCACGGCCCGCACGACGGACTCCACGTGGGCACGATCCAGATGGTGCAGCATCACGTGGTCACCGACTTGCGGAGGAACAGTGCGCGCCCGATGTGCTGGGCCGACGGCGCCGCCGCCGTGTCGAGGTCGGCGAGCGTCCACGCGACCCGCAGCACGCGGTCGTAGCCACGCATCGTGAGGGTGCCGCGCTCGAGGGCGCGGTCGATGGGTGATGTGACGGCCACGGGGAGGCGGCGCGACCCCGTGCGGAACCAGGAGCCCGGCACCTCCGCGTTGGTGCGCCAGGGCGTGGCGGTCAGGCGCGCTGCGGCCACCTCCCGCGCTCCTTCGACCCGCAGCCGTGCCGAGGCCGTCGTCTCACGCGACGGCTCCCCCGCCAGGCGGATGGCGGCGGTGGTGACACGGTTGACGCGCAACTGCAGGTCGACCCGGTCGAGCAACGGCCCCGACAGCCGACCCAGATACCGCCGACGGGCGATCGACGTGCAGACGCACGCGATGTCGGAGGTTCCGTGCTGACCGCACGGACACGGGTTCGCTGCGAGCACGAGCTGGAAGCGGCCCGGGAAGTGCGCGACGCTGCTCGCCCGGTGGATGGTGATGGTGCCGGACTCGAGCGGCTGCCGCAGCGTGTCGAGCACCGCGGCGGGGAACTCGGGCGCCTCGTCGAGGAAGAGCACGCCGTGGGCAGCCCGCGCCGCCGCTCCCGGACGGATGATCTTCGAACCGCCTCCGACGAGCGCCGCTGCCGACGACGTGTGGTGGGGACTCTCGAGCGGGGGTCTGGTGACGAGACCGTCGAGCGACCGCCCCGAGAGCGACGTGAGCGACGTGACCACGAGCGACTCCTCGGGCGAGAGGTCGGGCAGGAGCGCCGGGAGCCGATGCGCCAGCATGGTCTTGCCCGCACCGGGCGGACCGAGCATGAACAGGTGGTGCGCACCGGCGGCGGCCACCACCAGCGCCTCGACGGCGTCCGGGTTGCCCACGACGTCGGCCAGATCACCGACCTCCGTGACGGGCGCCGGCACGGCCTTCGGCACGATCGCCTCGAGCTCCTGCGGCTCGAGCTCGGCGCCGTGCCGGATGAGGGCATCCCGGAGGGACGTGACCGTCTCGACCGAGACATCCGGGACCAATCGGGCCTCGGTCTCGTTGCCCCGCGGCACGACGAACCGCCGGTGCCCCGCCGCCCGTGCCGCCACGATGGCCGGGAGCACGCCCTGCATCGGGCGCACCCGGCCGTCGAGACTCAGCTCGCCGAGGTGCACGACGTCGGCGATGGCCGCGTGGTCGATCACTCCCTCGGCCGCGAGCACCGCCACCGCGATGGCGAGATCGTAGGTGGAGCCGTGCTTGGGCAGTGCCGCCGGTGAGAGGTTGACGACGATCTTCTTGGCCGGCAGCGGACTCCCGCCGTTGGCCGCGGCCGCCCGCACGCGGTCTTTCGCGTCGGAGAGCGCCGCATCCGGGAGCCCGATGAGCTGGAAGCCCGGGATCGCATCCGCGATGTGCGCCTCCACCTCGACGACCGCTCCCGAGAGGCCGAGCAGCGCCACCGACAGCGTGCGCGCCACCATCACTCCACCTCGCGAAGGTGCTCGATGGCGGGACTCGCGCTCCAGCTCGGCGAGACGATGCCCACCACGTCGATGCGCCGGCGCACCGCACGGTGCTCCGGATGCTCCGCCGCCCACGCGGCCGCGAGCAGGTGCAGCCGCTTGAGCTTGGCAGGCGTGATCGCCTCGAACGGATGTCCGTACGCGACCGACGACCGCGTCTTGACCTCGACGATCACGAGCTCGGGACCGTCTCTCGCGACGATGTCGATCTCGCCCACCGCGCACCGCCAGTTGCGCGCCAGGATGTCGAATCCCGACTCCGTCAGGTAGTCGGCCGCGATGCCCTCACCGCGGCGGCCCAGTTCGTCTTTCGCCTTCATAACTGCCTCCGCGACAAGGATGCGCGGCGGGGGGCCCAGGCGAACCGGGGAGGTCGGATCTGTGGAAAGGCGACCGAACCGGCAGTGGTGTGGAGGAGAGGCGGAGGCCTACTCGTCGAGCGCGAGCTCCTTGGGCAGCTCGAAGTCCTTGCTCGAGAGCTCCTCGACGTTCACGTCCTTGAAGGTCAGCACACGCACCGACTTCACGAACCGGTCGGAGCGGTACACGTCCCACACCCAGACATCGTTCATGGTGAGCTCGAAGTAGAAGTCGTGCTCCGTGTCGCGACGGGCCAGCTCGACCTCGTTGGCGAGGTAGAAGCGGCGCTCGGTCTCGATCACGTACTTGAACTGCGAGACGACGTCGCGGTATTCGCGGTACAGCGCCAGCTCGACCTCACGGTCGTAGTCTTCGAATTCGTCCTCGTCCATCGTGGGTCCAGTCTAGGCCGCAGAACCTTCGGCACGGGACGGGTCGCCGAAGAGCTTCGTGAGCCAGGTGCGGCGATGCAGATCGGTGGCACCGCGCTCCAGCAGGGCGTCTCGGTGCTCCTCGCTCGCGTAACCCTTGTTGCGCGCCCAGCCGTAGGGCGGGTGGATGGAGTCGTGCTCGATCATGAGACGGTCGCGCGCCACCTTCGAGATGACGGACGCCGCGGCCACCGACGCGCAGTCGCGGTCGGCCTTGATCTGGGTGCGGATCGTCAAAGGCGTCGACAGGGCCGGCGTGAGCCAGTCGAAGTGGCCGTCGAGGATGATCGTCGCGGCCATCACGTCGACCCCCACCGCGTGCAGCTCGGTGAGGGCGCGCTTGCCGGCGAGACCCAGGCAGGCGCTGATGCCGATCCGGTCGATCTCGTCGGCCGACGCATAGCCGACGGCATGGGCGACGCCCCACGACGCCGCGATCGGCGCGAGCTCCTCCCGGCGAGGCTCCGAGAGCATCTTCGAGTCGCGGAGGCCCTTCGGCACCGACCGGGTGCGCCGCACGTCGATCACGCAGAGGCCGACCGCGACGGGTCCGGCGAGTGCGCCGCGCCCGACCTCGTCGCATCCGATCACGAACCCGCTGTGCGCAGCCACCGCATCCGGCGACCCGGCGGCGGCACCAGCAGCCCCGGCCCGCACGAGAGCCCGCTCGAGCCTCAGCGTCGGATCTGCGACCGCCACTACTCCCCGCCCGTCGTCGTCGAGGCCGGCGCCGGCTCGACGGCGGCGGCCGCATCCGGAACCGAGCTGAACACCGAACCGTAGTTGTCGAGCCAGGTCCAGTGGTCCACCGGCCAGGTCACGAGGATGGCCCGCCCGACGACGTTCTCGATCGGCACGAAGCCCTTCCCGGGCTGGTCCTGGTTGAAGCGCGAGTCGGCGGAGTTGTAGCGGTTGTCGCCCATCACCCAGAGCGAGCCTTCGGGCACGACGACGTCGAAGGACTCCTGCGAGACGGCCGAGACGCCATCCGGAAGCTTGAGGTAGGCGCTCTCGTCGAGCGGCACGCCGTTGACGGTCATCTGGCCGAGGGCGTTGCAGCACGCCACATGGTCGCCCGGCAGGCCGATGACGCGCTTGATGAGGTGGTCGTTGGCGTCGTCGGCGGCGAGGCCGACTCCCTCGAGAACCCAGTCGAGAGCGGCGGCGACCGGGTTCTTCTCGGGCTCGGCGACCGCGGGGAGCCAGCCGCCCGGATCCTGGAACACCACGACGTCGCCTCGCTCGAGCGGGATGAGGCCGGGCTCGAGCTGGTTGACGAGGATGCGGTCGTCGATCTGCAGCGTGTTCTCCATCGAACCCGAGGGGATGAAGAACGACCGCACGAGGAAGGTCTTGATGAGCACGGAGGCGAGCAGGGCCACCACGAAGATGATGAGCAGGTCGCGGGCGAACAGCCACGCGCTCCGCTGCCGCTTGGACCGCCTCTGTTCGGCGGTGTCGCCCTCAGCCTGCTCGTCTGAGGGCACCCCGTTCTGGGGTGCTGTGATGTCTGTCATTTAACCGCCTGAGCTCCCGAACCACTGTAGTGGCCGGGAGCTCAGGATGCCTTTCATCGCACGCTCGGCATGCGGTGAATTCAGAGGCTACGCGTCGCGCTTCTCCTTGATCTTGGCCTTCTTGCCGCGGAGGTTGCGCAGGTAGTACAGCTTGGCGCGGCGGACGTCTCCGCGGGTGACGACCTCGATGTGGTCGATCACGGGCGAGTGCACCGGGAAGGTGCGCTCGACGCCCACCTGGAAGCTGACCTTGCGGACGGTGAAGCTCTCGCGGACACCCTCGTTCTTGCGGGCGATGACGACGCCCTGGAAGACCTGGATGCGCGAGCGCGTGCCTTCGACGATGTTCACGTGCACCTTGACGGTGTCGCCGGCACGGAAGTCGGGGATGTCGCTCCGGAGCGACGCTGCGTCGACTGAGTCGAGGATGTGCATGGTTGTTCGCAATCTGCACCCGCCACAGGTCGAGCACGGCTTCGTTTGTCAGAAGTGGATGTGCCCGATGAACGCTGGCTCCCCTGTGGCAGAACCGGGCCGTGGCACAAGGGTCAATTGTGCCACAGAACTCGGGCGCGCCGCAAAGCGCTAGATGCGCGGTGGGGTGCGGCCGTCGGCGGAGGTCTCGATGACGATGTACTCGCCATCGATCCGCGATGTGCGGGGCGGCGCCTGAAGGCGCGACGCCTGCTCCTCGAAGCCCGCGAGGGCCGAGCGCACGCGCTTGCGCGTCTCGACCACGAGCTGCACGATGCCTGACCAGAACAGCGCGATCAGCGCGACCACCGAGAGACTGCCGAGCACCGCGGTGGCGGGGGTGAAGAAGCCCACTGAGATGACGAGACCGTGCAGCACGGTGAGGAGCGCGACGTCGAGCCACGAGACGCACTTGTCGGCCCGCACGTCTTTTCGCGCGAAGATGAGCCCTGCGGTGGCGAGCATGCCGACGGTGAGCATCATGACGCCGACGATCAGACCCAGGATCTGCCAGCCCGTCGCGGCGAAGACGCCCCAGCCGACGAGGATCCAGGCCGGCAGGATCACTGCGGCCGGGAACTGCCAGTAGAAGAACGCACGACGGATGAGCACGACTCCAGAGTATTGAGCCTCTCCGCATGTTCGCTGAGACTCGGGTGTATAGGGTCTTCATGGGTGCCGTCACCGCGCATCCGGCAGTGTGCGGAAGGATTCCAGGATGATCGAGCTCAAGACCCCGGCCGAGATCGAGCAGATGCGGCCGGCGGGTGCGTTCGTGGCCTCGGTGCTGACCGAGCTGGCCTCGAAGGCGGCTGTGGGCGTCAACCTCCTGAAGCTCGACAAGATCGCGCACGACATGATCACGGCACGCGGCGCGGAGTCCTGCTACATCGACTACCACCCCTCGTTCGGCGCCTCGCCCTTCGGCAAGGTGCTCTGCACGAGCGTCAACGACGCCGTGCTGCACGGACTCCCCCACGACTACGCGCTCCGCGACGGCGACGTCCTGAGCCTCGACTTCGCCGCCTCGGTCGACGGCTGGGTGTCGGACTCGGCGCTCACGGTGGTGGTCGGGACCCCTCGCTCACCCGAGGACACCCGGCTGATCGAGGTCACCACCGCAGCCCTCGAAGCCGGGATCGCGGCGGCCCAGCCCGGCGGGCGGCTCGGCGACATCTCGGCTGCCATCGGCGCCGTCGCATCCGAGGCCGGCTACGGCATCAACACCGACTTCGGTGGGCACGGAGTCGGCCGCACGATGCACGGCGACCCGCACGTGCCGAACCAGGGGCGCGCCAACCGCGGGCTGCCCCTTCGGGCGGGGCTCGTGATCGCGATCGAGCCGTGGTTCCTCGAGACCACCGACAAGATCTACACCGACAAGGACGGCTGGACGCTGCGATCGGCCGACGGATCGGTGGGAGCGCACATGGAGCACACCGTGGCCATCACGGAGGACGGTCCGCTCGTGCTGACCGCACGCAGCTAGACCTACTCGTTCGGCAGGAGGTCGGGAGGTAGGAGGTCGGGGCGCACCGTGCGGGTGCGCTCGATCTGCTGGGCTCGGCGCCAGTCGTCGATGGCCCTGTGGTTGCCGCTCAAGAGGATCGGCGGCACCTCGAGCCCTCGCCAGGCGGCGGGCTTGGTGTAGCTCGGGTACTCGAGCAGGCCGTCCTCGTGCGACTCCTCGACGAGGCTCTCGGGGTTGCCGACGACGCCGGGGATCAGCCGCCCGATCGCCTCGATCATCGCCATGACGGCGACCTCGCCACCGTTCAGCACGTAGTCGCCGATGCTGACCAGGCGCACCTCGGCGCGGGTGGCCGCATGGTCGAAGACGCGCTGATCGATGCCCTCGTAGCGGCCGCAGCCGAAGACGAGGTGCTCACGCTGGGCGAGCTCGCGCGCCATCTTCTGCGTGAAGACGGTGCCGGCCGGGGAGGGGAAGATGACGACGGGGGCGTCACCTCCGGGCGCCTCCGTCTCGGTCGGCAGGATGCTGTCGAGCGCCTCGCCCCACGGTTCCGGCTTCATGACCATACCGGCGCCGCCGCCGTAGGGGGTGTCGTCGACGGTGCGGTGGCGGTCGTGGGTGAACTCACGGAGGTTGTGCGCCGTGACGTCGAGCAGACCTGTCTGACGGGCCCTTCCTAGCAGCGAGATGTCGAGCACGTCGAAGAACTCGGGAAAGATCGTGACGACGTCGATGCGCATCCTCAAAGCCTAACGGCGAGGCCCTCCTTGACATGCCGGGGCGACCAGCGGTGCTCGTGCCGGGCGACGAGCCGGCGGATGACCGCGATCACGCGCGGCCACTCCCCCATGACCTGGTCGTAGCTGAGACGGAGGACGAGACAGCCGCATTCGATGAGCGCGAGGTCTCGGGAGCGATCTCGCGCGTAGGCCGAGGCGCCCGAGTGCCATTCGCGGCCGTCGACCTCGAGCACGAGGCGGTCGCCGATGAGGATGTCGACGCGGCCGGCGCCCGGGATCTGCACCTGGGAGCGATAGGGGATGTTGTAGCGGTGGAGGCCGAGACGGGCCTTCGTCTCGAGGCCGGAGGCGGCGCCGGGATCCGTCAGCTCGAGCAGGGCGCGGTACTTGGCCGGGAGGTGCGCGGTGAGGGACTCGAGCTCGGCGCGTGAGA
Source organism: Herbiconiux oxytropis (assembly GCF_024979315.1). Taxonomy (GTDB): domain Bacteria; phylum Actinomycetota; class Actinomycetes; order Actinomycetales; family Microbacteriaceae; genus Herbiconiux; species Herbiconiux oxytropis. The sequence continues at coordinate 183,332 of NZ_JANLCK010000001.1, forward strand.
CGCGGCCGAAGTGGAGGGCCGAGTCGAGGGTGACGACGGCGTCGTCCCGGGGCTGGCAGGTGACGGCGTGGAGGAGGGCCCAAGGGAAGGGGTCCACCGGGCCCTCGGGTTCTGGCAGGTCGGCCCGGTGGGAGCGGTGGAGCGCGATGCCGAAGCGCTCGGGGCGGCCGAGCGGGATGCGGCGGTCGTGCGGGGACGAGAGGTTGTGGGCTGCAGGGCCCACTCGAACATGCAGGCGCGAGTCATTCAGGCACCAGACCCGCTCGCGCCTCAACACGGACAGGCAGGTCAGTCGACCACCGACTCGAACAGCTTGGATTACATCCGAAGGACCGTCCGGCAGCGCTACCCAGCCGCGACGGAGGCGAAGAACGGACTCGCGCTCGACGGCGTCGTTGATTGTCGTGAGTCGGACTCCGCGCGCAACCAGCGCCGCTGTTGACGCAACGCCACCGGCTCGATCGAGCTCTTCAATGAGATGAGACATGCTCATCATTATGGCGTGCCGAATATCGGTAGAAATGTCGAGGACCGACCCCGTATATGGAGTCGGTCCTCGGCATTTCTACTGTTACTCGGCGGGGGGCGCCTCGGGCTCGTCGGGTAGCTCCTCGAAGAGGCCCGCGGGTGGCGTGACGGTGACGATTCCCGCCGCGAGGTCGACCGAGGGGACGATCTCCTTCACGAAGGGCACCATCACCTCGCCCGAGTCGGTCTTCACGATGAGCAGGTCCTGCGCCGGGAAGTGCTCCACGAGCTTGACCGTGCCCACCTGCTCGCCGTCGCGCTCCACGCGGAGGCCGACGAGCTGATGGTCGTACCAGGCGTCCTCCTCGTCGGAGGAGTCGTCGTTCTCCTCGAGGTCGATCCAGAGGATCGCCTTCACGAGCGCTTCGGCCGCCGAGCGGTCGGAGACGCCCTTGAAGAAGCCCACGGGGTGGCTGTTGTACCAGCGCAGCTCCGCGAGCTCGAGGGACTTGCCGTGCCAGGGCGACGACGTCGGCACCTGGAGGCTGAACACCGCGCCCGGAACGAAGCGTCGTTCCGGGTCGTCGGTGAACAGCTCGAGCTTGATCGCGCCCTTCAGCCCGTGGGCCTTGGTGAGGCGACCGACCCGCAACTGGGTCTTCTTGTTCTCAGTAATCGGTGTCCACCACGTCTACACGCACGCGCTTGCCGTCGGCCAGCGCGGTCACGAGGGTGCGCAGCGCCTTGGCGGTGCGACCCGATCGACCGATCACGCGACCGAGGTCGTCGGGGTTCACACGAACCTCGAGGACCTCGCCGCGCGGGGAACTCTTCGTCACGACACGCACGTCTTCAGGATTGTCGACGATGCCCTTGACGAGGTGCTCCAGTGCGGGTGCGAGCAAGGTCAGGCCTTGTCTGCAGCGTCTTCGGTGGCCTCGACGGCCGCCTCGTTCGCCTCGGTGTCGGTCGCCGCGGCGGCCTCGGCGTCGGCAGCAGCCTCGGCCTCGACGACGGCGGGCTTCTCGGCCTTGGGCTTCAGCACGGGCTTCTTCTTCTCGTCGGCCACGAAGGCCTCCTTCTCGCCCTTGACGCGCACGGTCGAGACCGCGTCCTTGTCGCCCTTGAACTTGCCCCAGTCGCCCGTGAGCTTCAGGAGTGCGGCGACCTGCTCGGTCGGCTGGGCGCCGACGGAGAGCCAGTACTGCGCACGGTCGGAGTCGACCTTGATGACCGAGGGCTCCTCGGTGGGGTGGTACTGACCGATCTCCTCGATCACGCGACCGTCGCGCTTGGTGCGCGAGTCGGCGACGACGATGCGGTAGTAGGGCGCACGGATCTTGCCGAGGCGCTTCAGACGGATTTTGACAGCCACAATTCTCCTGTGTGATCTATTAGGTGGGCGAACTGACAGCCGTGAGCGTGGGGGCACACTCGGCAAAAGCTCTAAGGGAATCTGTCCGCCTGATTAGAGGGTCGGGCGAGAACAGACTCGACTGGCTATTCTGACAGATAACGCGCTCGATGCGGTAATTCTGGGAAGGCTTTGCATGGAGATCAGGTTCACCGAGTCGGAACGCTCCACTCTCGGCATCGAGTGGGAAGTGGCTCTGGTGGAGCAGAGCTCCGGCGATCTCGTCTCGGTCGCGGGTGACGTGCTCGAGGCGCTGCAGGGTGCCGGCGGTTCCGATCACCCCCAGATCACGGGCGAGCTGCTCCTCAACACGGTCGAGCTGGTCACCCGCGTGCACCACCGGGTGGCGGATGCTGTCGACGACCTGCAGGCGCAGCTCGCCGAGGTGCGTGCCATCACGGATCCGCTCGACGTCGAGCTCATGTGCGCGGGATCTCATCCGTTCGGCCAGTGGTTCGAGCAGACCGTCACCGACAAGGAGCGCTACCACAAGCTCATCGACCGCACCCAGTGGTGGGGTCGCAACATGATGATCTGGGGCATCCACGTGCACGTCGGCATCGATGACCGCGAGAAGGCGCTGCCGATCGTCAACTCCCTGCTCAACTACTACCCGCACCTGCAGGCCCTCAGCGCGTCGAGCCCGTTCTGGGGCGGTGTCAACACGGGGTACGCGAGCAACCGGGCGCTCATGTTCCAGCAGCTGCCCACCGCGGGCCTGCCGTATCAGTTCGGCAGCTGGGCGAACTACGAGGAGTACGTCGACGACCTCATCCGCACGGGGGTGATCAGCGACCACACCGAGGTGCGCTGGGACATCCGGCCGAGCCCGCAGTGGGGCACGGTGGAGATGCGGGCGTGCGACGGGCTGTCGAGCCCCGAGGAGATCGGCGCGGTCGCCGCGCTCATCCAGTGCCTCGTCGACGACATGTCCCAGCGTCTCGACGACGGCGAAGAGCTGCCCACCATGCAGCCCTGGTTCGTGCGCGAGAACAAGTGGCGGGCGGCGCGCTACGGAATGGAGGCCGAGATCATCCTCAACGCCGCCGGCGACGAGCAGCTGGTCACGGATGCGGTGCGCGGCGAACTCGAACGCCTCGCCCCGGTCGCCGAGCGGCTCGGCTGCGCGGCGGAGCTCGACCAGGTGAACCTCATCCTCGACCACGGCGCCAGCTACCAGCGCCAGCTCCGCGTGGCGGAGCAGAACGGCGGGAGCCTGCGGGCGGTGGTGGCCTCGCTCACCAAAGAGCTCCGGCACGGGGTGTCTTAGCTGCTGAGCCGGTCGTGCTGCGCGCGGCCGGCTCAGGTCGCGCGCAGCACGACCCGCACAGCAGCTAGAGAGAGTCCCTCCACGCCAACAGCTCCTTCGCTCCCGAGAGGTCGAGGTCGGGGCCGGAGATGCCGAGGGTGAAGAGGGTGACGCCCGCCTCGAGCTGACGATCGAGCAGGGCGCGGTCGCTCGTCTGCGAGCTGATCGTGCCGGTCGAGACCTCGATCTCGGAGGGGTCGCGCCCCACCTTGTCACACCACTCGCGGAGCACGACGAGCTTGCGCTCGAGGGTCTCCACGTCGGAAAAGGAGTGCCAGATGTCGGCGTGCTCGGCCACGATGCGGAGGGTCTTCTTCTCGCCGCCGCCGCCGAGCGCATCGAGTCGCTGACCGGCGGTGCCGAACTCGTAGCCGTACTCGTCGTAGTCGCGCTCGAACCAGCCCGATCCGATGCCGAAGATCAGCCGTCCCTCGTCGCCGGGGTTCTTGGCGCTGATGTGGTCGACTGTGCGGGCCATGTCGGCAAGGAGCTCGGGGTTGCGGTAGCTGTTGCAGGTCACGAGCGGACCGAACTGGATCCGGGAGGTCTGCTCGGCCCAGGCGGCGAGCATCGTCCAGCCCTCGAAGTGCAGGCCGTCGGGCTCGCCGGAGAGCGGGTAGAAGTGGTCCCAGTTGAAGGCGATGTCGACGCCCAGGTCTTCGAGGGCGGCGAGGGTGTCGCGGATGGCACGGTATTCGGCGTGCTGGGGTGCGATCTGCACGCCGATGCGCACAGGGCGGGAAGGAGTCGTCATGGTGCCAGCATAGGCACGGCGACGGGCCGCGTGACAGGACCTCCGAGGCCCTGTCTCAGCGGAGGAACCGCTGCAGCGCCTCGAGCTCCTCGGGGCTCGGGCTCGGCGTGCCGTCGGCAGCCTTCGAGCCGAGGCCGAAGCCGGCGCCTCCCGAGGTGCCGGCCGCCACAGCGGGCTTCTCCCCCGAAGCACGCGCCGCGTTCTCCGCAGCGCGCTTCGCGGGGTTGCCCGACCGCGATCCGCTCTTCTTCTTGGCCTGCGGCTTGCCACGGCCGCCCCCGAAGCCGGCGCCCGGGATGGGGCCCATGCCCGGCACGTTCGGCATGCCGCCCTTGGCCACCGTCTTCATCATCTTCGAGGCCTGCTCGAATCGCTGCACGAGGGAGTTGACGTCGGTGACGGTCATGCCGGAACCGCGCGCGATGCGGAGGCGTCGCGAGCCGTTGAGCAGCTTGGGGTTGGCGCGCTCGGCCTTGGTCATCGACTGGATGATCGCCTCGGTGCGCACGATCTCCTTCTCGTCGAAGTTCTCGAGCTGCTGCTTGAGGCCGCCGGCACCAGGCAGCATGCCCATCATCTTCTTGATGCTGCCCACGTTGCGGAGCTGCTGCATCTGCTTCAGGAAGTCGTCGAGCGTGAACGAGTCGGTCGCGAACTTCTCGGCGACCGCGCGCGCCTCCTCCTCGTCGAAGGCCGACTGGGCCTGCTCGATGAGGGAGAGGATGTCACCGAGGTCGAGGATGCGGGACGCCATGCGGTCCGGGTAGAAGGGCTCGAAGTCGTCGAGCGTCTCGCCTGTGGAGGCGAAGATGATGGGGCGGCCGGTGACCGAGGCCACCGAGAGGGCGGCACCACCGCGCGCGTCGCCGTCGAGCTTCGTGAGCACGACGCCGGTGAAGTCGACGCCCTCCTGGAAGGCGCGGGCCGTGGCCACGGCGTCCTGACCGATCATGGCGTCGATCACGAAGAGCACCTCGTCGGGGCTCACGGCCTTCCGGATGTCGGCAGCCTGCTTCATCATGTCGGCGTCGACACCGAGACGGCCGGCTGTGTCGATGATGACGGTGTCGTACTGCTTGTCGATGGCGAACTTGATCGAGTCCTTCGCCACGCGTACGGGGTTGCCCACGCCGTTGCCGGGCTCGGGCGCGTAGACGGGCACGCCCGCCTGGCCTCCGACGACCTGGAGCTGATTGACGGCGTTGGGGCGCTGGAGGTCGGCGGCGACCAGGAGCGGAGTGTGGTTGTCTTTCGCGAGCCACTTGGCGAGCTTGCCCGCGAGGGTGGTCTTGCCGGCACCCTGGAGGCCCGCGAGCATGATGATGGTGGGCGGGCGCTTGGCGAACTCGAGCCGGCGCTGCTGGCCGCCGAGGATCTGCACGAGCTCCTCGTTGACGATCTGCACGACCTGCTGAGCCGGGTTGAGCGCCCGGTTGACCTCGTCGCCGAGGGCGCGCTCGCGCACCTTGCCCGTGAACTCCTTCACGACCTCGAGCGCGACGTCGGCGTCGAGCAGGGCGCGGCGGATCTCGCGAACGGTCGAATCGACGTCCGCGGGGCTCAGCTTGCCCTTCGTGCGGAGGTTCTTGAAGGTTTCGGCGAGCCTGTCCGAGAGATTTCCAAAAGTAGCCATCGTGCAGCCAGTTTATTCGCTCGGGCGGGGCGCCTGCTGTACGGCCTGCTCCAAGGGTCCCGTGCGATACTAGTTAGCAGATGATAACTACGAGTGCGGCGAGAGCATGAGCGCGATGTTCCGCTCGCTCGCGAGCATCGACTACCGCATCTGGTTCGCCGGCGCGCTCGTGTCGAACATCGGCACCTGGATGCAGCGCACGGCCCAGGACTGGATCGTGCTCACCGAGCTCACCGACCACGACGCCGTTGCCGTGGGCATCACGATGGCTCTGCAGCTCGGGCCGCAGCTGCTGCTCGTGCCCTTCTCCGGACTCATCGCCGACCGGCTGGACCGCCGGCGGACGCTCATGGCCACCCAGGCCGCCATGGGCATCCTGGGGCTCGGTCTCGGCGTGATCGTGGTGACGGGGTTCGCCCAGCTGTGGATCGTGTACGCATTCGCCCTGCTGCTCGGCATCGCCTCGGCGATCGACGCCCCGGTGCGGCAGACCTTCGTCTCCGAGCTCGTCTCGGGCGCGCACGTGGGGAACGCCGTGGCGCTCAACTCCGCGTCGTTCAACGCGGCACGCACCATCGGGCCGGCGATCGCCGGCGTGCTCGTGGTGCTGATCGGGGCCGGCTGGGTGTTCATCGTGAACGGGATCACGTTCGCGGCCGTGCTCGTGTCGCTGCGCTTCATCCGACCGTCCCGGCTCGTTCCCGCCGTGCGGGCGCCCCGGGCGAAGGGGCAGCTGCTCGAGGGGTTCCGGTACGTGAGGGGACGGCCCGACCTCGTGATCGTGTTCCTGATCGTGTTCGTCGTGGGCACCTTCGGCTTCAACTACCCGATCTTCACCTCGACGATGGCGACCGTGGAGTTCGGGTTGGACTCCGCGGGCTTCGGACTGCTCACCGCCGTGATGGCCGTGGGATCGGTGGCGGGAGCCCTCGTCTCGGCCAGTCGCGACAAGCCGCGGCTGCGACTGGTGTTCCTGGCGTCGGCGGCGTTCGGCGTCTTCGCGCTGCTCGCGGCCATCGCACCGAGCGCGTGGCTGTTCGCGGGAGCGCTCGTGCTGATCGGGTTCGCCGGGCAGATCCTCATGACGACCGCCAACGGGACCGTGCAGACCACGACCGATCCGGTGATGCGCGGGCGTGTGATGGCGCTGTACATGGCGATCTTCGTGGGCGGTACCCCGCTCGGCGCACCGCTGCTCGGCGCCGTCGCGAACACGCTCGGGCCGCGTTGGGCGCTCGGGCTGGCGGCCCTGGCGGGGGTCGCGGCATTCGCGCTCGGGGTGATGTGGCTCGTCGTGTACCGGGATGCGCGGGTGCGGGTGGGCAGCGGATCACGGTGGCGGCTGCGCGTGGAGTTCGGTCCACGCGACCGGATGGCCGGGTCGATGACCGCCACCGGGTCGTTCGCGGCCCTCCCGAGGCGCGAGGAGCTCGCGGAGGAACTGGAGCTCGACGAAGCCGACGCCCGGCGCACCTGAGCCCGGGTCGCACGGGTGTCGGCGGTGGCTGACACACTGGGCGCATGCGTCACGGAATCGTCATCCTCCCGCAAGACCCCTGGCTCGTCGCCCGCGAGAAGTGGCAGCGGGCCGAGAGCCTGGGCTTCGACCACGCCTGGACCTACGACCACCTGAGCTGGCGGTCGCTCGCGGGCGAGCCGTGGGGCGCCACCGTGCCCACGCTCACGGCCGCCGCCTTGGTGACCGATCGCATCCGACTCGGCACCTTCGTGGCCTCGCCGAACTTCCGGCATCCGGTGACGTTCGCGAAGGAGCTCGCGACGCTCGACGACATCTCCGGGGGGCGCTTGATCGCGGGTCTCGGCAGCGGCGGCACCGGGTTCGACGCCTTCGTGCTGGGGCAGGCCTCGCTGAGCCCGCGGGAGCGGCACGAGCGGTTCACCGAGTTCGTCGACGGTCTCGACGAACTGCTGCGATTCGAGAGCGGGAGCGAGACCGCGCCGGAGAGCGTCGGTGTCGGCGCCGGCTTCTCCTTCGACGGCGCCTGGTACACGGCGCGCCACTCCCGCATGGTGGGCGAGCCCGTTCAGCGACCCCGCATGCCGTTCGTGCTCGCGGCCAACGGCCCCAAGGGCCTCGCGCTCGTCTCGAGGGTCGCGGAGGGCTGGGTCACCACGGGCGGCGACGGACTCACGGGCGAGCAGTGGTGGCGGGCGGTGGCCGAGCTCTCGGCGCGCCTCGACGAGGCCGCGGTGGCGGGTGGGCGCGATCCGCTCACGCTCGACCGCTACCTCTCGCTCGACTCCGGAGGGGTGTTCTCCCTCGAGAGCGCCGACCGCTACGAGGAGCTCTGCGGCCGGGCTGCCGAGCTCGGGTTCACCGATGTCATCAGTCACTGGCCACGCGCCGAGGGGATCTACGCCGGGCGCGAGGCCGTGCTCGACGAGGTGGCGGGCCGGCTCGCCGAGGAGCGGGACGTGCGCGACTGACGCGACGTGCCGGATCAGCCGGTCAGGCCAGGTTGAACCGGTCAGGCCACGTTGAAGTTGTCGCGAAAGAGGTTGTCGGGGTCGTAGCGGCTCTTGAGTGATCGCAGTCGCTCGAGAGTCGCGGGTGGGAACGCATCCGTGATCCGCTCGGCCCTGAGGTCGGTCTCGAAGCTCAGGTAGAGGCCGTCGAAGTGGTGGTGCAGCTCGTCCCATACGGCGTCGAGCCGCTCGCGGTCGGCTCCGAACGCGATGACGGAGAAGTTGGCCGCCCGGCCCGCGTAGGCCGTCGCGGCGGGATCGATGTCGGAGACGGCGCCACCGACCGAGCGGATCTGGAAGAAGTAGACCAGACCGGTCGCGAGCATCCGTTCTGCCGCCGCTGCGAACTCGGGCGTGATGTGCTCGATCAGGCCCGATCGGGTCGCGGGGTCGCCGCGACCGTCGTGGGGCCCGGCCTGCGCGTTCGCCATCAGTGCCGGGTAGGTGGTGATCTGCACCGACTGCTGCACGAGCGGCGCGAGGGCGGCGAAGGGCTGCAGGCGCTCGAGGATCGTGTCGGCGTCGGGTGAGTCGACCACCGTCATGGTCTGGGCGACGGCCGGCTGACCGCGGCGGGGAGCCCCCATGATGAGGAAGCTCGTGAGGTCGCGCGGCGCCGCCTCGACGAGCGCGCCCCACCCCTCGAGGAACTCCGCGGTCTCGGAGGCATCGAATGCGAGCTGCGCCCAGCCGAGCTCGCCCACCTCGTCGACCTCGAACTCGAACGACACGACGATGCCCATGTTGGCGCCCGCCCCGCGCACGGCCCAGAACAGGTCGGCGTTCTCAGTCTCGCTCGCTCGCACGACCGAGCCGTCGGCGAGCACGACGACGGCAGCACGCAGGTGGTCGATGGTGAGCCCGTGCTCACGGGCGAGCCAGCCGATGCCGCCCGCGGTGGCGAGGCCGCCGACACCGACCCCACCGTAGTCGCCCGAGCTGAGCCCCCAGCCGTGGGTGCCGAGCGCCGCCGCGACGTCCATCCAGCGGGCACCGGGCTCGATCCGCACGAGCCGCCGCTCGTCGTCGAGCACCTCGATGGCCGCGAGGCGAGAGAGGTCGATCACGATGCCGCCGTCGTTCGTGGAACGGCCGCTGATGCCGTGGCCGCCGCTGCGCACCCCGAGCGAGACGTGCGGATGCGCGCGGGCGAAGGCGAGCGCGTCGACCACCTCGGCGACCGACTGCGGTTGCAGCACGATGCCCGGAGACCCGCCACGGAGGTAGGTGGAGCGCACTCGAGCGAACGCGGAGTCGCCCGGCTCGACCGCACGGGCCACGAGCGAGGCCGGGAGCGCCTCGTAGTCGATCCCCTCCCGGCGAAGAGCCACGGCACTCGCCCGCCGCACGGGCGACTCGGTGCGGCTGTCTCCGCCCAGCTCGCGATCGACCGCCTCGCGGAGGCCGGGCACGACCTCGAGCGCGAACTGCTGCATCGTGGAGGGGTCGTCGGAGGCCAGGATGAGGGTGCTGACTCCCTGCTCAACCACCAGCGGCAGCAGCTCGTCGACCCATTGAGCGCTCGGCCCGGTGAGGAGCCCACCGCTCGCAGCCGGTGCGGTGAAGCGGCCGCCGATGTTGAGCAGGCGGCGGATCTCGCGCGGGTCGCGCCCCGCCGCCACGGCCGCCTCGTCGATGGCCGCGTTGCCGCGCTCGAGGTCGCCCGGCTGCAGGTACGAGAGCGAGGGTAGCCAGCCGTCGGCCTTCCGGCCCGTGAGCCGCAGCATGCGCGGTTTGTAGGCGCCGAGCCAGATCGGGATGTCGTGCGCCGGGAGGGGTCCGCGCTTGGCGCCGTCCACCCTGTGGTGCTCGCCACCTGCGCGCAGCGGCGAGCGCTTCCCCGCATCCCAGATGCCGCGGATGACGTCGATCGCCTGCGACAGCGCATCGACGGCCTGGCCCGGGGTCAGCCGCCCTCCGCCCATCGCCGCGATCGCGTCCCAGAACGCACCGGAGCCGAGGCCCAGGTCGAACCGGCCGCCCGAGAGCAGGTCGAGGCTCGCGGCCGATCGCGCGAGCACGGCGGGCTGCCGGAGCGGGAGGTTGAGCACGTTCGGCGCGAGGTGAACTCGTTCGGTGCGCGCGGCGATCCACGTGAGCAGAGTCCAGGTGTCGTGGAAGCCCGGCTGATACGGGTGGTCCTGGAAGGTCACGAGATCGAAGCCGAGCGACTCCGCGAGCTCGGCGAGGTGCACGGCAGATTCGGGCGGCGCGTTCACCGGGGTGATGAAGGTTCCGACCTGCAGACGGTGACCGTAGTGGGGCATGCCTCCATGCTCGCAGTGGGCACCCGATGCACCAACCACGCCGTTAGCCGCTTACGATAGGTGAGTGAGCATCGAGACCTCCCCCGCATCCACGCCCGTCTGGCATCACATCGACGACGCCGAGTGCCGGCGCTTCCAGAGCTCGGTCGAGCTGGTCGGCAAGCGCTGGAGCTCGGGCATCCTGCTGGCGGTGGCGCAGGGCTCGAGCCGGTTCAGCGAGATCGTGGCGACGGTCACGGGCCTCTCGGACCGACTGGCCTCCCAGCGGCTGAAGGAGCTCGAGCAGGCCGGGCTGGTGCATCGCGAGGTGATCGCCACGACGCCGGTGCAGATCCACTACTCCCTCACGGATCGCGGGGCCGACCTCATGAAGTCGCTGCAGCCCCTGGTGTCGTGGGGGCAGCGCTGGGCCCGCTGAAGGCGGAGTGGAAGAGCGCCCACGCGCGGCGGGCGACCTCGGGGCGGCGTTCGGCCGGGGTCCAGCCGAGCACCCCGGCGAGCATGGAGACGGCGAGCATGACGTCGGCGCCGGTGACGTGGGGGGCGAGAAGCCCGGCCGCCCGATCGCGCGCCACGAGGGTGTCGACGACGGCCTGCACGCGGGTGCCGAGGTGGGCGACGCGCGGGTCGTCGATGTCGGCCGTGATGAGGTCGATGAGCGCCTTCGACACGAGGGCCTGCTCGATGATCAGGGACAGCAGGTCATCGAGGGACGACTCCGGCCGCTCCTCGAGGGCTTCGAGCTCCTCGATGTTCTCGTCGAAGACGGCGACGGCGAGGCTCACGCGGTCGGGGAAGTGCCGGTAGAGGCTGCCCTGGCCGACGCCTGCCTTCTTGGCCACCGCGCTGAGGGGGGCGTGGAGGCCGGTGTCGACGAAGATCTCGCGTGCGGCCGACACGAGGGCACGTCGATTTCCGGGCCCGGCACTCGGGCCACGATTCGCTTTCGACACCTCGGGCACGGGGTGTAGCCTACTTGCGGACAGAGTTGTCCGGTAGCTCCCGACGAGAAAGCGAACCCCGACCATGGCCTCCTCCCCCACCCGCCTCAGCGGCGACTCCTCCATCTCGACCTGGCTCGACGACCCGATCGGCGGACCCGTGCTGCGGGAGCTGCTCGCGCAGTCGGGACAGACTGCCGACGTGTTCCGGCCGGTGCGCCGGCTGGCTCTGAAGCGGCTGGTGAAGCTGAGTAAGGGGCAGTTCACCCAGGAGATCATTGACGAGCTGGTGGCGCGGGTGGAGGCCGTCGGCGTGAGCCCGGACGGCGTGGCAGGGGCGGACGCCGCTGGGGCGAGCGCGGCCGTCGAAGACGAGACCGCCGAGACCGAGCTCGGCGTCGTCGCCGTGGAACGCCCCGAATGGGTCGAGCGCATCGACTCCGGCCGGTTCGCCGGGCGCACCGTCATCGTCACGGGTGCGGGCTCCGGCATCGGCCGCGCCACGGCCTCACGTGTGGCGCGCGAAGGCGGCCGGGTGGTCGCCGTGGACATCTCGGCCGAGCGCCTCGACGAGTTCGTGGCGGAGCATCCGGATGCCGAGGTCGTGGGCGTGGTCGCCGACATCACCGACGACGCAGGCGTCGCCTCGATCGTGGCCGCCGCCGGGGAGCGGATCGACGGCCTCGCCAACATCGCCGGCATCATGGACGACATGACACCGGTGGGCGAGGTGACCGACGCCGTGTGGAGCCGCGTGTTCGCCATCAACGTCGACGGCACCATGAAGCTCATGCGCGCTGTCATCCCGGCCATGCTGGGGCAGGGCGGCGGCTCGATCGTGAACACCGCGAGCGAGGCCGCCCTCCGCGGTTCGGCCGCCGGGGTCGCATACACGGCCTCGAAGCACGCCGTGGCCGGGCTCACGAAGAGCACGGCGTTCATGTACGGTCCGAGCGGCATCCGCGTGAACGCCGTCGCCCCCGGCCCCACGATCACGAACATCGAGGCGACCTTCGCCTCACCGCTCGGGGCAGCGCGCGTGCGGCAGGCGATGACGCTGCTGCCGGATGCCGTGGAGGCCGACGCCCTCGCCGCGTCGATCACGTTCCTGCTGAGCGACGACGGCGTGAACGTCAACGGCGTCATCCTTCCCTCGGATGGCGGGTGGTCGGTCGCCTGAGCGGCGTGACGGCCTCTTCGCGCGGGTAGCGTGGAGGGATGGATGCCGCAGCCAACCCCCTCGACGGAGTGCGGATCGCCTACCGCGTGACCCCGGCATCCGAGACCGTCGACCCGGGGGCCACTCCGCTCGTGCTCGTGCACGGCACTGCTCTCTCGCAGGCCATCTGGCGCGGCTTCGGCTACCTCAAGGCCTTCAGCCCCGAGCGCCCCGTGGTAACCCTCGACCTCCGCGGGCACGGGCGCAGCGGCAAGCCCCGCGACGAGGCGTCGTATGCCATGGACCGCTTCCAGACCGACGTGCTCGCCGTGCTCGACGAGGTGGGCATCGAGCGCTCCCACTACCTCGGCTACTCGCTCGGCGCGCGCGTGGGCTTCTCGCTCGCCGCCGAGCACCCCGAGCGGCTCGCGAGCTTCACGAGCCTCGGCGGCGCGCCGGGCACGGGCCGCGGCGCCTTCGACCGGGTGTTCTTCGAGGGCGCGGTGGCCTCCCTCGAGCGCGGCGGGATGCCGGCGTTCCTCGCCGGCTGGGAACGCGCATCCGGGCACCCCGTGGACCCGCTCACCCGGCAGGCCTTCGAGGCGAACGACGGCGCCGCCCTCGCCGCCTACATGCGCGCCAACGACGGCGACGTGCGCGTGACGGATGCCGCGATCTCGGCCTTCCCCATGCCCGTGCTGCTGCTCGCCGGCACGCGCGACCCCGAGCGCCTCCGCGCCGCCGAGCACGTGCACGGCCTCCTGCCGCACTCGACCCTGCACACCCTCGACGCCGCCACCCACGGCGACACCCCCCGCCACCCCCAGGTCATCCCCCTCCTGAGGAACTTCCTAGCGAGCGCCTAGGCATCCGAAGGCAGCCGGGCCCGCCCGCACCCGAAAGCCGCTGGGCCCACCCGCTGCACCCAGAGTGAGGCCCCGGCCGCGAAGCGACCGGAGCCGAACATGCTGCCGTTGAGCCGGGCAGGGACCGGCTCAACCCACCAGATTCTGCGCGAAGACGTGCGGCGTGAACCCCGTGAGGTCGTTGATCCCCTCGCCCTGGCCCACGAGCTTGATGGGGATGCCCGTCTTCTCCTGCACGGCGAGCACGAAGCCCGCCTTGGCGGAGCCGTCGAGCTTGGTGATGACGAGGCCGGTGACGCCCGCGTGCTGGATGAACGCATCCGCCTGGGCGAGCCCGTTCTGCCCGGTCGTGGCGTCGAGCACGAGCAGCACCTCGGCGACGGGTGCCTGCTTCTCGATGACGCGGCGGATCTTGCCGAGCTCGTCCATCAGGCCGCCCTTGGTCTGCAACCGGCCGGCGGTGTCGATGATCACGATCTCGGTGCCCGTGCGCTTGGCCATCTCGATGGTCTGGAAGGCGACCGAGGCCGGATCCTGACCCTCGTGCTGCGGGCGCACGACGGCGGCGCCCGCACGCTCGGCCCAGGTGGCGAGCTGCTCCACGGCGGCGGCGCGGAACGTGTCGGCCGCGCCGACGACGACCGTGCGGTCGAAGGTCTTCAGGAACCGGGCGAACTTGCCGATGGTCGTGGTCTTGCCGACGCCGTTGACGCCGACCACGAGCACCACGGCGGGCCGCTCGGTGAGCTTGAGCGTGGAGTCGTACTTCGAGAGGCGCTCCTCGATCGACTCCCGGAGCATCCGCTGCAGGTCGCGCGGGTCGGTCGTGGAGTAGCGCTGCACCTTCGCGCGCAGGTCGGCCACGACCTCCTCGGTGACGCTCGGGCCGAAGTCGGCCTTCAGCAGAGCGTCTTCGAGGTCGTCCCAGGTGTCGGCGTCGATGGTGCGCTTCTGGAACATGCCCCGGAGGGCCCCCGACAGCGACCAGGGGGTGCGATCGGCCACGGGGTCAGCCGATCCGCTCGGCGACCTCACGGGCCGACGGGTTGGTGGCCGTCGAGCCGTCGGGGAACACGACGGTCGGAACGGTCTGGTTGCCGCCGTTGACCGCGGCCACGAGCTCGGCCGTGCCCTCGACCTCTTCGATGTTGACCTCGGTGTAGCCGATGCCCTGCTTGTCGAGCTGCGACTTCAGCCGCGCGCAGTAGCCGCACCAGCTGGTCGAGAACATCGTGATCGAGCCGGCTGCGGGGGTGAAGGTGGCGATGTCGGCCATCAGGCGTCTCCGTCGAACATGGTGGTGACCGAGCCGTCGGAGAAGACCTCGTGGATGGCTCGGGCGACGAGTGGGGCGATCGGGAGCACCGTGAGGCGGTCCCAGTGCTTCTCGGGGGGAAGCGGGAGGGTGTCGGTGACGACGACCTGGTCGATGAACTCGGATTGCAGGATGCTCGTGGCCGGGTCGGAGAACACGGCGTGGGTGGCGGCGACCACGACGCCCGTGGCCCCGTTGGCCTTCAGCGCCTCGGCGGCGGCCACGATGGTGCGGCCGGTGTCGATGAGGTCGTCGACGAGGAGGCACACGCGGCCGTTCACGTCTCCGACGATCTCGTGCACGCTCACCTGGTTGGGCACCCGCGGGTCGCGGCGCTTGTGGATGATGGCGAGGGGCACCCCGAGCTTGTCGCTCCAGATGTCGGCCACACGCACGCGGCCCATGTCGGGGCTCACGACCGTGAGGGTGGCGGGGTCGAGGGACTTCCGCATGTGCTCGAGCAGCACGGGCATGGCGAAGAGGTGGTCGACGGGGCCATCGAAGAAGCCCTGGATCTGCGCGGCGTGCAGGTCGACCGACATGATGCGATCGGCGCCCGCGGCCTTGAAGAGGTCGGCCACGAGGCGGGCCGAGATGGGCTCCCGCCCGCGGCCTTTCTTGTCCTGGCGCGCGTAGGGGTAGAAGGGCGCGACCACGGTGATGCGCTTGGCGCTCGCGCGCTTCAGGGCGTCGACCATGATCAGCTGCTCCATCAGCCACTCGTTGATGGGAGCGGTGTGCGACTGGATGACGAACACGTCGCTGCCGCGCACGCTCTCGCCGTAGCGGATGTAGAGCTCACCGTTGGCGAATGTGCGCGCCTCGGTCTCGACGAGGTCGGTGCCGAGTTCGGCCGCGATGTCCTCCGCCAGCTTCGGATGCGCTCGTCCTGAGACGACGACGAGACTCTTCTCTCCGCTGGCCTTGATTCCGGACACCTATTCTCCGCTCTGTACGGCCTGTTCGGCCTGCTCGTGCCCTGCACCGTCGGGCCCCGCTGCTCGCGCGGCCGTCGCGGCGTCCGATCCGGGCCGATTCGACTCGACCCACCCGGCCATGTTCCTCTGCGGCGCCACGTTGATCGCGAGCGAACCGGCCGGAACGTCCTTGCGGACGACCGTTCCCGCTCCCGTGTAGGCGCCGTCACCAATCCTAACCGGGGCGACGAAGACGTTGTGCGATCCGGTGCGCACGTGCGACCCCACCTGGGTACGGTGCTTGTTCACGCCGTCGTAGTTCGCCGTGATGGTGCCCGCGCCCACGTTGGAGCCGATGCCGACCTCGGTGTCGCCGATGTAGGAGAGGTGCGGCACCTTGCTGCCGGCGCCGATGTGCGAGTTCTTCGTCTCGACGAACGTGCCGATCTTGCCGTCCTCGTCGAGCACCGTGTTGGGGCGGAGGAAGGCGAAGGGGCCGACGGATGCCCGCGGGCCGATCACCGAGAGCGTCGCGTCGGTGCGCTTCACGACGGCACCCTCCCCCACCTCGCAGTCGACGAGCGTGGTGTCGGGCCCCACGACCGCGCCGCTCGCGATGCTCGTGGCGCCCTTGATCTGGGTGCCGGGGAGCAAGGTGACGTCGGGGGCGAGGCTCGCCTTGAGGTCGATCCAGGTGGTCGCCGGATCCTGCACCGTCACGCCGTTCAGCTGCCACCCGCGCACGATCAGTGCGTTGAGCTTCGCGGCCGCCTCGGAGAGCTGGGCGCGGTCATTGACCCCGGCCACGAGCCACGACTCGGAGACGGGCACGGCGGCCACGTCGGATCCGGCGCGGCGGAGGAGGCCGATGACGTCGGTGAGGTACTTCTCGCCCTGCGCGTTGGCGGTGGTGACCTGGGCGAGCTGGTCGCGGAGCTCGGCGAGGCCGAAGACGTAGACGCCCGCGTTGATCTCGCGGAGGGCGAGCTCGGAATCGCTGGCGTCCTTCTGCTCGACGATGCGGTCGAGCATACCGTCGGCGGTGCGCACGATGCGGCCGTAGCCCGTGGCGTCGTCAGGCTCGGCCGAGAGCAGGGTGGCCTTGGCACCGCTCGCTCGGTGACCTTTGACGAGGTCCGCGAGCGTCGCGGCGTCCAGAAGTGGCACGTCGCCCGAGACCACGAGCACGTCGCCGTCGAAGTCGTCGGGAAGCGCTGTGAGGGCCTGCTCGACGGCGCGACCGGTGCCGGGCAACTCGTCCTGGTCGACTACCAGGGAGGAGGGGAAGTGGTCGTGGATGACCTCGACCACGCGGTCGCGCTCGTGCCGCACCACGCTCACCGTGTAGGCGGCGTCGAGCTGGCCGGCGGTGGCGAGCACGTGTCCGATGAGGGGCACCCCCGCGATCTCGTGCAGGAGCTTCGGAGTGGACGACTTCATCCTCGTGCCCTGGCCGGCGGCCAGGACGATGATGGCGAGACGGGTGTCGGTCATGGCGTTCCTCTTCCGGGTTCAGGAGCGGCGAAGCCCGCTCCGCCTCCAGGGTTCGAACCTAGACCTAACAGCTCCAAAGGCTGTCGTGCTGCCATTACACCAAGGCGGAACACCGGGTGTCCGATGCAATGAACCAGTCTGCCAGACCCGGGCTGGGGATAATGGGGGGATGAGCATTAGGGATCCGCGCGACACGGTCGACGAGATCGTGGAGGCGTGGATGCGTGAGCATCCCGACCTCGACTTCTCGCCGCTCAAGGTGCTCTCGCGCGTGTCGCGGCTCGCGAAGCAGCTGGAACGGACTCGCCGCGCCTCCTTCGCCACCGCCGACCTCGAGACCTGGGAGTTCGACGTGCTCGCCGCGCTCCGCCGGGCCGGGGGCCCGCACGAACTCAGCCCCAAGGCGCTGCTCGAGCAGACCTACGTGTCGAGCGGCACCATGACGAACCGCATCGACGGAATGGTGCGGCGGGGCCTCGTGGAGCGGCGCACCGATCCCAACGACGGGCGCGGCGTGCTCGTCTCGATGACGACCGAAGGCCGCGACCGCGTCGACGCCGCCATCTCCCACCTGGTCGCGGCCGAGTCGGAGCTCCTCTCGGGCCTCAACAAGGCCGACCAGGAGCGCCTCGCGACCCTCCTCCGTCGCCTCTCGATCGAGATGCACGCTGGAGCTGGAAAGAGCGCATCGCGCTCTCGCGACGCCAGTGCCGAGCCGGCTGTGCCGGATCGGTAGCGGCCTCAGTCGAGGAGTTCGGAGAGTTCGAGCCAGCGGGTCTCGTGGTCGGCGATCTGGGCCTCGAGGGTCTGGAGCTCGGAGGTGAGAGCGCCGAGGCCGACGTAGTCGGACTGGTCGAACTCGGCGATGCGGTGGTGCAGGGTGTCGATCTGGCCCGTGAGCTTGTTGATCTTGCGCTCGAGGGAGGAGCGCTCCTTCTCGGCGTTCCGGAGCTCGGCGCCGGTCAGAGCGGGAGCGCCCGACGCGGTCGTGGCAGCCGCAGCCCCACCACCCGCTGCGGGCAGGCTCGAGGAGGTGCCGCCAGGGCCGCGGTCGCGCGCACGCGCATCCGCCGAACCGGCGCCCTGGGAGCGCAGTGTGAGGTACTGCTCGAGACCGCCGGGAAGGTGACGGAAGCGGTGGTCGAGCACCGCGTACTGCTGGTCGGTGACGCGCTCGAGCAGGTAGCGGTCGTGCGAGACCACGAGGAGAGTGCCGGGGAAGGAGTCGAGGAGATCCTCGAGGGCCGCCAGCATGTCGGTGTCGAGGTCGTTGGTGGGCTCGTCGAGGATGAGCACGTTGGGCTCGTCGAGAAGGATCAGCAGGAGCTGCAGGCGGCGCTTCTGGCCACCGCTCAGGTCTTTCACGGGGGTCATCAGCTGCGCGCTCGTGAAGCCGAGGCGCTCGAGCAGCTGTCCTGGCGTGAGCTCCTTGCCCCCGGCCACGTAGGAGGTGCGGTAGCGGCCGATGACCTCGCTCACGCGGTCGTTCTTGACGTCCTCGAGCTCTGCGAGCTGCTGAGTGAGGGTCGCGATCTTGACGGTCTTGCCGCGCTTGACGCGGCCGGTCGTGGCCTCGACCGCTCCCGTCACGAGACCGAGCAGGGTCGACTTGCCGGCCCCGTTGACGCCGAGGATGCCCGTGCGCTCGCCCGGCGCGATCCGCCACTCCACGCCCTCGAGCACGAGCTTGTCGCCGAACGACACCGAGACGTCGAGGATGTCGACGACGTCCTTGCCGAGACGGGCGGTGGCCATCTGGGTGAGCGAGACGGTGTCGCGCACGGGAGGCTCGTCGGCGATCAGCTCGGCCGCCGCGTCCATGCGGAACTTCGGCTTCGACGTGCGGGCGGGAGCTCCCCGGCGCAGCCACGCGAGCTCCTTCTTCATGAGGTTCTGCCGCTTGGACTCCATCACGTTCGCCATGCGGTCGCGCTCGACGCGCTGCAGGATGTACGCCGCGTAGCCTCCCTCGAAGGGCTCGATGATGCGGTCGTGCACCTCCCAGGTGTCGGTGGACACCTCGTCGAGGAACCAGCGGTCGTGCGTCACGACCGCGAGTCCGCCGGAGCCCGCGGGCCAGCGGCGCTTGAGGTGCTGCGCGAGCCAGGCGATGCCCTCGACGTCGAGGTGGTTGGTGGGCTCGTCGAGGAAGATGACGTCCCAGTCGCCCACGAGGAGGGCCGCGAGCGCGACCCGGCGGCGCTGGCCGCCCGAGAGGGTGCCGATGACGGCGTTCCAGTCGACGTCGCCGAGGAGACCCCCGATGACGTCGCGGACGAGCGGATCGCCCGCCCACTCGTGCTCGTCGAGGTCGCCGACGACGGCCTGCGCCACCGTCTTCGTGGAGTCGACGGTGTCGGCCTGATCGAGCATCCCGAGCGTCACGCCGCGGCGGCGGGTCACGCGTCCGCTGTCGGGTTCGATGCGGCCCGAGAGCAGGGAGAGCAGGGTCGACTTGCCGTCGCCGTTGCGGCCGACGATGCCGATGCGGTCACCCTCGTTCAGGCCCACGGTCACGGAATCGAAGATGACCCTGGTCGGATATTCGAGATGGAGCGCCTCAGCGCCCAGGAGATGAGCCACCCGTCGAGGCTACCGTGCCGCGGCTGGGCGCCCGCCCGGCCCCGCGTACACTGTGCGGATGCCCTCGGATCGCCGGTCGTTCTCGCTTCGGATCAACCGGAGGAAGGTGAAGCTCCGGCAGGTCGACAAACCGTCCCGCAGCTTCGAGCTCTCGGTCGGCGGGATCCCCCAGTCGGTCGTCTCGCTCGAGGATCCGCGCCGGCTCGCCTACCCGTACATCCGCCACATCGGCCGGATGATCGATGCCGCCGCGCCCGCCCGCACTCCCCTGCGGGTCGCGCACCTGGGCGCCGGCGGACTCACGCTGCCGCGCTACGTGGCCGTGACGCGCCCCGGGTCGCAGCAGATCGTGGTCGAGTTCGAGCGCGAGGTGCTCGATGCCGTGCTCGAGGCTCTCCCGCTGCCCGAGCCGAACGACATCCAGGTGCTCTACGGCGACGCCCGCGAGATCGCCGCCGCCCCGGTCGCACCGCCCTGGCAGGACGCGGCTTTCATCGTCGTCGACCTCTGGGACGCAGCGATCATCCGCGCCCATGTGGCCAGCCGGGAGTTCTACGCGCTCGTCGCGGCCCGCCTGGCAGCGGGCGGTGTCGTGGCGGTCAACCTGCTCGACGGGCATCCGTTCGACTACGCCCGGCGACAGGCGGCGACGCTCGCCGGTCTGTTCGCGCACGTGGCCGTGGTGCTCGACTTCGAGCCCGAGGACGACGAAGGTCCGCTCGGCAACGTGGTGGTGGTGGCGAGCGAATCACCCCTCGCGGTGGCGGAGCGCCCGGAGCTGCTCGGCGAGCCGCGGCCGCACCTGCTGCACGGGGCCGAGCTCGAGCGCTGGATCGGCGGGGCGGCGCCCATGACCGACGCGGATGCGACCGACTCCCCCGACCCCGACGACCCCCGCTGGGCCTGAGCCGCCGATCCCGGATGCGCTGGGACCCCGCTCAGCCGCGCAGTATGCGGGTGCGGCTGAGCGCCACGACGACGACCGCCATGAGGCCGATGAACCCCGCGATCGCGACGACGTAGACCGCGACCGCGCCGTAGCCGCCTGGCTGCGCCGGGTTCAGGAACGGATACGGATACCAGCCGACGATCGGTCCCCTGATCATCGTGTAGACCGACCACACGAGCGGGAACGCGACGATGGCCCCGATGGCCGACCACCTCAGCGGCGACTTGCCCGGCGTGAGGATCCACACCACGACGACGTAGATCGGCGCCACCAGGTGCAGCACCTCGTTCGACCACGGCACCGTGCTGCCCTGGTCGAGGGAGATCGAGCGCAGGAGCAGGTTGTAGACCACGCCGGTGGTGGCCATGTAGGTCACGACGGCCGCGAGCGACAGGTTGTACCAGGCCGGATCGCGCCGCACCGTGAAGGAGTAGTAGGCGCCGACGAGCAGGGCGAGCGCCGCCAGGGCGTTGGAGAGGATGGTGAAGTAGCTGAAGAAGTTCACCAGGAAGTGCGGCACGTCGGGCACGAGAGCGATGCTGTGCACGAGCTGCGCCACGATCGCCGCGATGATGACACCGGCCGCGACGATGCGGATGACCCCGAACACTCTGCGCATGGCCACACTCTAGCGGCGGCCTTCGCCGCCTCCGGCCGGCTTCCCGGCGGCGGCCGCCTTGTCCCGCAGCACCGCCCGCTCGCGATCGTTGCGGGCGAGCGCGGCGGCGGCCTCGAACTCCGCGCGGGCCTCCTCTGGGCGCCCGAGGCGCGCGAGCAGCTCCCCGCGCACGCTCGGCAGCAGGTGGGACGCGGCGAGCGCTCCACCCTCCCGCAGCTCGTCGACGATCGGCAGAGCGGATGCCGGTCCCGACGCCATCGAGACCGCCACCGCCCGGTTGAGGTCGACGAACGGATTCGGCGCGGTCCGCCCGAGGGCCTCGTAGAGCAGCACGATCCTCGCCCAGTCGGTCGCGTCGACGCTCGACGCCACGGCATGGCACTCGGCGATCGCGGCCTGCAGCGCGTAGCTGCCGCGGCTGCGACCGAGCCGCCGCGAGAGGTCGTCGGCGCGCGCGAGCACCGCGCGCCCACGGCCGATCCGCGAGCGGTCCCACCGGGTCCGATCCTGGTCGTCGAGCAGCACAGGGGTGCCGTCGGCCCGCTCCCGCGCGCGGAACCTCGACGCCTGGAACTCCATCAGGGCCACGAGCCCATGCACCTCGGGCTCACTCGGCAGGAGGCTCTCGAGCACCCGGCCGAGCCGGAGCGCCTCCGCGGCGAGCTCTCCCCGGATCCAGCGGTCGCCCGCCGTGGCCGCGTACCCCTCCGTGAACACGAGGTACACGACACCGAGCACGGGCCCGAGCCGGGCGCGCCACTCCGCGGGCTCCGGCACCTCGAACGGCACCTTCGCGGCTGCGAGCGTCTTCTTCGCCCGCACGATCCGCTGCTGCACCGTCGAGACGGGCACGAGGAAGAGCCGCGCGATCTCCTCGGTGGTGAGCCCGCCCACGACCTTGAGGGTGAGCGCCACCTGCGCCTCCCGGGAGAGCACCGGGTGGCAGGCGGTGAAGACGAGCCGCAGCACGTCGTCGGAGATCGGCTCCCAGACGTCACCGGCGCCGGAGGCCGACTCCTCGAGCCCGTGGGCGATCATCCGGTGCCGCTCGTCGAGGCGCTCGCGGCGGCGCCAGACGTCGATCGCCTTGCGCTTGGCGACGGCGGTGAGCCAGGCGGCCGGGTTCTCCGGCACGCCTGACGCCGGCCACTGGCGGAGGGCGTCGAGCACGGCCTCCTGCGCGAGGTCCTCGGCGAGCCCGAGGTCTCCCGTGAGGCGGGCGAGGGTGGCGACAACGTGCGATCCGTCGATGCGCCAGACGGCGTCGATCCGTCGCTGCAGAGCGACGTCGACACACTCGCCGGCCTGGCCCTCGGTCACCGCGCCGCCTGCTCCTCGCGCCAGCCCTCCTCCTTCTTCAGGAACTCGTTGTCCTGAAAGCCCTCGAAGTCGCTCATGTCGGTGACCCGGCGCACCTCGAGCTTGGAGCCCGCCCCGAGGGGTGCTCGCGACGCCCACTCGACCGCCTCCTCCTTGGAGGAGACCTCGAGCATCCAGAAGCCGCTGAACAGTTCGTGGGTCTCGCCGTAGGGGCCGTCGGTCACGATCGGGGCCTCGCCGCCGAACTCGACCACGAAGTTCTTCGACATGTCGTCGGCCAGGCCGTCACCCGCGAGGAGCACGCCGGCGTTCATCATGGCCTCGTTGTAGGCGCCCATCGCATTGATGATCTCCTCGAAGTCAGCCGCCTCGTACTCGGTCTTCGCCGCATCGGTCGATCGCATGATCAGCATGTACTTCATCGTCTTCTCCTCATCTCGGAGCCGCCCTTTGCGTGCTCCTACTCTGACGTCGAACGGCGGATGCACGGATCGACACGATCGGGAGAGA
Organism: Herbiconiux oxytropis; assembly: GCF_024979315.1. Classification (GTDB taxonomy): domain Bacteria; phylum Actinomycetota; class Actinomycetes; order Actinomycetales; family Microbacteriaceae; genus Herbiconiux; species Herbiconiux oxytropis. The sequence continues at coordinate 206,337 of NZ_JANLCK010000001.1, forward strand.
ATCTCCGGCCCATACGATTGAACCGTGCCTGACACCCAGATCTCCACCCTCATCCGCTCCCGTCTGACCGAGACGCCCGACTTCCCGAGCCCCGGGATCCTCTTCCGCGACCTCTCGGGGCTGTTCGCCGACGGGGCCGCGCTTCGCGCGGTGGCCGACGAGCTCATCGAGGGCTTCGGGCCGATCGACGCCGTGGTGGGCGTCGAGGCACGCGGGTTCGTGCTGGGAGCGGCCGCCGCGGTGGCCGGCGGCCTCGGGATGCTCGCGGTGCGGAAGGCGGGCAAGCTCCCGGGCGAGGTGCTCGCCGAGAGCTACGAGCTCGAGTACGGCACCGCGACCCTCGAAGTGCACCCCGACAGCCTGCCGCGGGGCGCCCGCGTGGTGATCGTCGACGACGTGCTCGCGACCGGCGGCACCCTCACCGCCACGCTGCGGCTCATGGAGCGCGCGGGCTGGGAGGTCGCCGGCATCGCGGTCGTGATCGAGCTGTCGAGCGAGTTCGACGGCCGGGGCGTGCTCGCGGCGTCGACGGATGCGCCGGTGAAGGCCCTCGTGTCGTTCTAGTCGCCGACGACGCGGGCGCCGGCCACGGGGCCGGTGACGCGCACGACGTGGTGGCGTGCCGCGCTCAGCGCGATCTGCAGCTCGAGCGCGCCATCGAGGTCGGCGGCCAGGAAGGCGATCGTGGGGCCCGATCCGGAGACGATGCCGGCGAGGGCGCCGTTGGCCTCCCCCACCTCGAGCACGGCGCCGAGCCCCGGATGCAGGTGCAGCGAGGGCGCCTGGAGGTCGTTGTGCAGCGACTCGGCGAGCATGTGCGGGTCGCCCGCCCGAAGCGCCTGCAGCACGTCGGCCTCGACCTGCGGCTGGCCCTGGGCGGGGAAGATGTCCTGGGCGTGCCGCTCGCGGTGCCGGTCGAGCTCGCGGTAGACCTCCGGGGTCGAGAGCCCGCGCTCGGGCAGCACGAGCACCCACTGGAAGTGTCCCTTCGCGAGCGCGGGGCTGAGCTGGTCGCCGCGCCCCGTGCCGATGGCCGTGCCGCCCGTGAAGGCGAAGGGCACGTCGGCGCCGAGCTCGGAGGCCAGCGTCAGGAGCTCGTCGCGGCCGAGCTCCGTGCCCCAGAGCGCGTCGCACGCGAGCAGGGTGGCCGCGGCGTCAGCCGATCCGCCCCCCATGCCGCCGGCGATCGGCACGTTCTTCTCGATGCGGAGATGGGCGCCGCCACGGAAGCCCGTGGTGCGGGCGAGCAGCCGGGCCGCGCGGATGGCGAGGTTCGAGCCGTCGGTCTCGAGGCCCGAGGTGTCGATGTGCCCGCCGAACTCCACCGAGAAGTCGTCGGCCACGGTGGCGAAGACGTCTTCGTAGAGCGAGACGGCCTGGTAGGCGGTGGCGACGTCGTGGTAGCCGTCCTCCATCACCGCGCCCACCTTGAGGAACACGTTGATCTTGCCGGGGGCCCGCACGTGCACGGTCTTCAACTGGCCCCTGGTGGTCATGGATCCAACTTATCCCACCGCGCCAGCCGCTTTCGTTCAGCGCCCGGAGAGCACCCGCACGAAGTCGGCGAGGAAGGCCTCGCGGTCGACGCCCTGCACCACGAAGGTGTCGGGCGCGGCCTCGGTGGGCCAGCTCACGGGCAATCCTTCGGCGGTCTGCATGAGGTGCGCCCGGGTGAAGAAGCCGTCGGTCGTGATGTTGACCGGGCCCTCGACCGACTTCGTGATCCACTCCGGCTGCACGAGCAGCGCGGCCGCGAGACCGTCGTGGGCGGGCGAGACGCGGCGGCCCCAGGAGACCTGGTAGAAGTCCATGTAGGCCTCGAGGATCTGCGCCGAGAAGGTGCCCCACTCGGTGCCGGCGCGGTGCAGCGCCTGCACGGCCTGCTCGTCGACGATCGTGCCGGCGGTCACGTTGACCCCCACCATGACGAGCCGGTTGCGCGGCGCGGCGAACACACGCGCGGCGGCCTCGGCGTCGTTGTGGATGTTGGCGTCCACCATCTGCACGGTCCCGAGCGGCGGGAACGGGCCTGAGCCTCCCATGATGACGACCGAGCGGTAGAGCGTGAGCAGGTCGGGCTCGATCTCGAGCGCGAGCCCGAGGTTCGTGAGCGGGCCGATGGGCAGCAGGTCGTAGTAGCCGGGTCGCGAGCGGCCGAGCTCCACGAGCAGTTCCGCGGAGCTCAGCGGCGAGAGGTTCTTCGGGGTGAGCCGCTCGGGCCAGAGGTCGCCGAGGCCGTCGGCGCCGTGCACGTGCGCCGCGATCCGAGCCTCGCCGTCGATGGGGCCTGGGGCGCCCTTGGCCACGAGGGTGTCCTCGAGTCCGGCGACCTTCAGCACGCGGGCGATGTTCTCGAGCGCCGACTCCACGGGGGTGTTGCCGTAGACGCTCGTGATGGCCGAGATCTCGGCGTCGTCGCGGCCCGCCAGGTAGAGCAGGGCGAGGGCGTCGTCGATGCCCGTGTCGGTGTCGAGCACGATGTGGCGCACGCCGTCGTCTTCGATCGGGGTGACGGGGGTGGTGGCGGATGCGGGGTTCTGGCCGGTCATACCGAGACCTTTCTGGAGCGGGCGAAGCGGATGCGCGTGAGGACGAGCACCACGAGGGTGATGGCGTAGGGTGCGGCATCCGTGAGCTGCTGAGGGGCTCCGATGCCCTGCAGCCGGAAGCCGAGGGCCTCGGCCGCGCCGAACCCCAGGCAGGCCAGCGGCAGCCAGAGCGGGCGGCCCGCCACGAGCATGACCGCCGCGACCGCGATCCAACCGCGGCCCGCCGTCATGTTCTCGGTGAAGACCGTGACGTTGCCGAGCGCGAGCTGGGCGCCGGCGATGCCACAGAGGGCGCCGCCCAGGATCGTGGCCCACATCTGGAACGACGGGACGTTCACGCCGAGGCTCGCGGCGGCATCCGGATGCTCGCCCACACCACGCAGGCGAAGACCGGCCGGTGTCGCCTTCAGCCACAGGCCCACGGCCACGATCACGACGAAGGCGAGGGGCACGAGCAGAGTCTGGCCGGCGAAGATCGGGCCGATGACGGGGACGTCGGCGAGGAACCCCATCTTCGGCAGCCCCTCGAGGCCGCGAGGCGAGAACGATCCGGAGACGTCGAACAGCACGCGCAGGAGGAAACCCGTGAGGCCGAGGGCGAGGAGGTTCGTGCCGATCGCGATGATGATCGGATCGGCCTTCCAGCGCGCAGAGCCCACGGCGAGGATCACGGCGAACAGGGCGGTGCTGAGGAGTGCGATCAGCACGCCGCCCCAGGCGCTGCCGGTGTAGTAGCTGCCGGCCACGGCGGCGAAGGCGCCCCAGAGCATCTGCCCCTCGAGGGCGATGTTGAAGACGCCCACCTGGGCCGAGATCGCACCCGCGAGGGCGGCGTAGAGGATGGGCGTGGCCGCGAGGAGCACGGCGGCCACGAAGCTCAGCTCGAAGATCTGCATCAGGCGGAGCTCCGCTCGGTGCGGCGCTGGTCGAGCACGGTGCGGAGGGCGAGCACCACGATCACGACTCCCTGGAGCACATCGGAGAGCTGGCGCGGCACGTCGGCCGAGCGCTCCATCGACGCACCGCCGACCTGCAGGATCGTGAAGAGGATCGCGGTGACGGGGATGAGCGCCGGGCGCCCGCCGGCGAGCAGCGCCGCCGCGAGACCGGCGAAGGTGTAGCCGGGTGAGATGAGCGCGCCGTCGATGAGCCGGTAGGGCGAGGACATGACGATGATCGCGCCGACGATGCCGGCAGCCGCACCGGCCGCGGCCATCGCGCCGAAGGCCAGGCGGCCGACGCGCACTCCGCCGTAGGCGCCGAAGCGCCGGTTGGCACCCACCACGCGCAGCTCGAAGCCGACGGCGCTGCGGGAGTCGACCACGTAGAACGCGACCATCATCGCGATGATGACGAGGAGGCCGGTGTTGGAGTAGGAGAGGTCGCCGAGCGCCCACATCCGCCCCTGCTCGGGCAGCCGCGGGGTCTGGGCCACCGCGGAGCCGGCCTCGCCGATCTGGAACCGGAGGAGGTAGGAGACCACGGCCACGGCGATCGGCGACAGCAGGAGCGTGGAGATGATGATGGGGATGCCGAAGCGGGTGGCGAGCGGGGCCGACAGCGCGCCGAAGCCACCAGCGACGATGGCGGCGGCGAGCACGGCGAGCGGCACGAGCAGGATGCCGGGAAGCGGCACGTTGAGCGCGACCCAGGCCGCCGTGAGGCCGCCGAGCACCATCTGGCCGTTGCCGCCGAGGTTGAACTCGCCCATCCGGAGCGGGATCGCCGCCGCGAGGGCCATGCCGCAGATGAAGCCCCAGACCGAGAACGTGTAGTCGAGCTGGCGCGGATCGAGACTGCCCTCGAGCACGGCGGCGTAGGCGGTGAGCGGATCGAGTCCGGCCGCGGCGATGATGACGGCACCGATGAGGAGGGCGAGCACGACGGCGCCGAGGGGCACGACCGCGGGGTGGCGGAGGGCCGTGGCGAGCAGGCGCCTGGCGCGGGGCTGCGGCTTGGTGGGGGTGGAGGTCATGGGGTGCGGTCGGTCTCCGGCTCGGGCGCGGGGGTGTCGGCGGGCGCGGGTGCAGTGTCCGGCGCGGCCTCGGGTGCTGCTGCGGCCTCGGCGGCTCCGGCCATCGCGGCTCCGATGCGGGCCGTCGTGGCCTCGGCGGCGGAGAACTCCGCGACGACGCGACCGGAGTACATCACGACGATGCGGTCGGCCAGGGCGAGCAGCTCGCTGATCTCGTGCGAGACGAGCAGCACCGCTCCCCCGCCCGCCCGGTAGTCGAGCAGGCGCTGATGGATCGACTCGATGGCGCCGACGTCGACGCCCTGGGTGGGCTGCTCGGCGATGAGCACGGGGGCGCCGTGCGAGAGCTCGCGCGCGATGACGACCTTCTGCGCGTTTCCGCCCGAGAGCGCGCCGATCGGCTGCTGTTCGCCCGAGGTGCGCACGTCGTAGTCGGCGATGAGCTCGCGGGCACGGGCGAGCTCGGCTCTGATCGACATCCAGCCGCGGCGGAGACCCTTCGACGCGCCGATCGGAGCGGTGCGGTGGTGACCCAGGGTCACGTTCTCGGCCACCGAGAGGGTGACCGCGGTGCCCTCGCCACGACGGTCCTCGGGGATGACGGCGAGGCCCGCGGCTCGCCGGTCGCGCACCGATCGGCCGCCGACCTCCTCACCGAGGAGGCGGATGCGCCCCGAAGCGGCCTGCACGGTGCCGAGCACGGCGGCGACGAGCTCGTGCTGCCCGTTGCCGGAGACGCCCGCGACGCCGACGATCTCGCCGCGGTGCACGGTGAGCGAGACGTCGTGCACGGCAGGGGTGCGGGGGTCGCCCACGGTCACGTGATCGACCTCGAGCGCCACGGCACCCGTCGTGCCGGTGCCCGGGTTCCGCACCTCATCGATCTCGCGACCGGTCATGGCGTGCACGAGCGAGGCGCTCGTGGCCTCGCTCGTCGCGAAGCGGCCCGTGACGCGCCCGTCCCGGAGCACGGTGACCTCGTCGCTCACGGCGAGCACCTCGTGGATCTTGTGCGTGACGAGCACGACGGTGGTGCCGGCATCCGCTGCCCGCCTGATGACGGTGAAGAGAGAGGTGACCTCGCTCGGGGTGAGCACGGCGGTGGGCTCGTCGAGGATGAGGATGCGGGCGTCGCGGTGCAGGGCCTTGAGGATCTCGACGCGCTGGCGGGCGCCGGCGGAGAGCGATCCGACCACGGCGGTGGGCTCGGTCTCGAGGCCGTAGCGCTCGCTCAGCTCGCGCACGCGGGCCGCGGCGGCCCGGCGGTCGATGAGACCGGCCCTCGTGGGCTCGGCGCCGTAGACGACGTTGTCGGCCACGGTCATCGAGTCGAAGAGCCGGAAGTGCTGGTGCACCATGCCGAGACCGGCGGCGATCGCGTCGAGCGGCCCGTCGAACTGCACGGGCACGCCGTCGACGTGGATCTCGCCGGAGTCGGGCTTCAGCAGACCGAAGAGCATCGACATGAGGGTCGACTTGCCGGCACCGTTCTCGCCCATGACGGCGTGCACGGAACCGCGGCGCAGCACGAGATCGACGCCGTCGTTGGCCACGACGGCGCCGAATCTCTTGCCGATCCCGACGAGCTCGACCGCTGGAGCTGGCGACTCGCCGGTCACGGCTGCTGCGAGAGGTGGGGTCATCCCGCGGTCAGCGGGTCTGCCACGACGATCTCGCCCGAGATGATCTGGTCGCGGATGGCCGCGACCTGCTCGATGACCTCGGGGTGGTCGGCGATGAGGCACTCCGACTCCGCGACACCCTCCTCGAGACCGGTGAGCCCGACGCCGCCCTCGGCGAGGCCGTAGGCGGTGAAGCCGCCCGTGTTCCCGTCGAGGATGTCGCCGACCGAGTTCACGAGGGCGATGTCGACGCGCTTGATGGCGTTGTCGACCACGTTGCCGGGCGAGTCGAGGCACTGGTTGGTGTCCACGCCGAAGGCCTTGAAGCCGGTCTCGGCAGCGGCCTCGAACACGCCGAGGTTTCCGCCGGAGGCGGCGGCCTGCACATAGTCGGCTCCGCCGTCGGCGAGGATCTGCGCCTGCGCCTTGGAGCGGGCCTGGTCGCCGAACGGGTTGTCGCCGCCCACGTACTGCACGGCGGTGGCCACGTCGGGCTTGACGCTCTTGGCGCCCTCGAAGAACGGGTCGACCCAGCGGTGCAGGAACGGGGTGTCGAGCGAGGCGACCACGCCGATGTTGTTCGTCTGGGTGAGCAGGCCCGCCTCGACACCGGTGAGGTAGGTGGCTTCGTACTCCTTGAAGACGGCGGAGGTGAGGTTGTCGGTGGGCTCCTCGGCCGAGGTGTCGATCAGCAGGAACTGCTGGTCGGGGTAGTCGGCAGCGGCCTGCGTGATCTGGTCGAGCACGCTGAAGCTCACACCGATGATGATGCTCGGCTCCTCGCGCACGGCGGCGTCGATGTTCTGCTGGATGCTCGTGGGGTCTTCGCTCTCGTACACATCGACCGAGGCGTCGAACTCCTCGCCCGCCTGCACGGCGCCGTCGGCGGCGAGCTGCAGGAAGTTGTTCGAGCCGATGGGCGTCGGTGTGATGAGGATGATCGAGTTCTCGGTGTCGGTCGAGGCGTCGCCGCCCTCGCCGCCCGAGCTCGAGCACGCGGCCACGGAGACGAGGAGCCCGGCCGCCAGTGCGGCGGCGCCGGCTCGGCGCGCGATTTTCGACATGGAAGTCCCCTTACGGAAGGTCTGCTGTGAAGGCGTCCCGGCGAAGATGTGGCACACGCCTGGTCGGACCCTCCATTCTATCGAGACTCGCCGTCCCATCGCGCCCGGTGCGGATGGGGAGTGACACATGGCGTCACAGTCGAATCCCCGGTTCCGTCACCGCCCCTGCCCCATGAGCGCCAGCGCTGCCGCCACAACGATGCCCGGAGCGTCTCGGTGCACCGAGTGGCCGGCACCGACCACGGTCTGCACGGTGGCATCCGCTGTGGCAGCGGTGAGGGCGGCACCCTGCTGTGGCGAGAAGATGGCCCCGCACTCCGGGTCGGCCGCGAGCACGTGCACGCGGGGCGCCAGTGCGGCGAGGGACTGGTCGAGCTGCCAGCGCCCGGCCGCCGGCCCGCTGGTGGTGTTGTCGAGCACGGTGCGCTCCACGACGAACGGGCTGACGACACGCGCGGCCAGGACCTTCTGCACGGCGTCCTCGGCGTGCCAGCGCGGATGCCGGCGCAGGAGCTCGGCCGGATCGAGCTCCTCGAGGTCACCGAGGAGGTCGGCGACGAGGTCGTCGGCCTCCTCGTGGTCGACCGCGATGACGGGGTCGAGCAGGAGCAGCGTGCGGGCCCACCGCGGCGCCGCAGCGGCGGCCACCACCGAGACGGCGCCGCCCAGGGAGTGCCCGATCACGAGGTCCCAGGGGCGCTCGCCGCCGGTCGTCCCTGCGGCCATCTCGTCGGTCCCCGCTCCGGGACGCAGCCGCACGACGTCGGCCGCGTATCCGTCGAGCGAGTAGTCGGTCGTGCGCGGTGATGCGCCGTGACCGCGGAGGTCGGCCGCTGTGACGGCGCACCCCTGCTCGGCGAGCAGGCTCGCCACTCGCCACCAGGTGCCCGCAGCCGAGGGGATTCCGTGCAGGAGCAGCACCGCCGGTGCTTGGGAGGTGTGCTCACCCCACCGCAGGGTGGCGAGCTCGACGGCGAACGGCGCGGATCCACTCATCCCGGAATCCTCCCACCACTGAGGTGGCTCCGCCCCTCCCCTCGGCTACTTGGAAACCCCGATGTACTGCTGAAGCTCGGTCAGCACCGGATCTCCGATGGTCGTCGGCCCGCCGAGGACGATGATGTGCTTCGGACGGAGCCGGCCGAGCTCGGCCGCCACGGTCCCGGGGATGGAGTCGGGACGGACGAGCACCACGGGGGCGTCGTTGACGATGGCCGCCGCCGATCCGGAGAGCGCATCGGGGAAGACGAGGCCCGAGGCGACGTAGACGGTCTCGATGTCGGTGCGGAAGCCGGCAGCGGTCGCAGCCGACACCTCGTAGCGGTCGGCACCGGACGTGCGGGTGACGGGTGCGATCTCACCGAGCTGCCGCGCCACCTCCGGCGAGACCGTGCTCTCTCCGCCCATCAGCACGATCTTCCCCGGCTGCAGCCGCGACAGCTCCGCCAGCACCACGGCGGGAATCGCGTCCTTGGCCGTCAGAAGCACGGGCGCGAGCAGCGATCCGGCAGCGGCCGATCCCGAGAGTGCATCGGGGAACACAGCACCCGAGGCGACGTAGACGACGGATCTCCCTGGTCGGAACACATCGCTCGAGAGCAGAGCCGAGACCTCGTACCGGTTCGCACCGTCGAGGCGGTCGACGATCAGCGAGTAGTTGCGAAGGTCGTGCAGTGTCTCGTCGTCGATGCTCGCTGGTCCGCCCGCCACCACGATGCGCGACGGCGCGAGCCTGATGAGTTCAGCGGCGACGGCGTCGGGGATGCCGGAGGACGGCACCAGCAGCACCGGCGCATTCTGGATTCCCGCTGCCGCCGATGCCGACAGCGCGTCGGCGAAGCCGACCCCCGAAGCGATGTAGGCCACGTCGACACCGGTCGCGAAGGTCTTCTCCGACACCAGCGCCGACACGGTGTAGCGGTCGGCCCCGCCGTAGCGCTCGACGGACGGAAAGGCCTGGGCGGCGGGTGCGAGCACAGTCTGAGCAGCCAGCACAGCGGCGGCGACGGCCACCACAGACATGAAGGAACGGGTACGGGATCGGGGTCGGGTCATGAGAGGTTCTCCTCGTCGAGATGGAAGGGAACCTCCATTCACCCGCACCCGACCCCGCCTGAGTTATGAGTACTTGCTACTCAGTCGCGGCCGCGCCAGTTTTCTCACGAGGGAACGATGTACCCGGCCAGCTGCGCACGAACGGACTCCGAGACGGTGCGCTCACCGCCGAGCACGACGATCCGGGTGGGATTCAAGCGATCGAGTTCGGCACCCACCACACCGGGAACGGAGTCCACCGTGACGAGCAGCACCGGCCCATGCGCCTTGATCGCTGCCGCCGACCCGGAGAGTGCGTCAGGAAACACCGACCCGGACGCCACGAAGACGGTCGACGCACCGACGGGGAAGGCGCGGGCTGAGGTCGCTGCGGAGACGGCGTAGCGATCGGCCCCGCCGATACGGGTGGTGTCGCGCACGATGCCCCTCAGCGTCGTGACGACGGATTCGGAGATCGTGTTCTCCCCGCCGAGGACGATCAGCTTCGACGGGGCCAGTCGAGCGATCTCGAGTCCGATCGCGCCCGGGATGCCGTCCTTCTGCACGAGCAGGACCGGGCCGCCCAGCTGTCCCGCGGCCGCGGAGCCCGACAGGGCATCCGGGAACACCTGGCCGGACGCGATGTATGCCACAGGGTTCTTCGGCCACAGTGTCTGCTGCGAGAGCCTCGCGGACACCTCATAGCGGGTGTCGCCGACCACGCGCTGGACATCATCGGCGAACTCGCCCAGCGCCTTCTCGACGTCGCTGCTGACGGACACGGTACCGCCCACGACGACGATGACGTCGGGGTTCAGCTTCGTCAGCTGGGTGGCCACCAGGTCGGAGATGCCCGATCGCGACACCAGGAGCACCGGCGCCCTCTGGGCACCGGCCACAGCCGAGGCCGACAGGGCGTCGGCATACCCCTCGCCCGAGGCCACGAACACGAGGGGTGACGTGGTGAACTCGCTCGCCGCCACTCCGGCGGATACGGCATAGCGGTCTGCTCCCCCGATCCGCTGGACACCAGCTGCCGCGAACTCCTCGCTCTGAACGAACCCACTCGACGGCGGCTCAGGAGTTGTGGCGGCAACGGCGGCAGAGGGGACGACGAAGAGGGATAAGGCCACGGCGACGGTAGCTGTGGCTCCCATCGCTCGAAGCGGCGTTCGGGTACGGGTGGTCATGGGAGCTCCTTGCGTCTGGAAATGATCTTCCAGACTTGCGCTCGCATTCGATGGACCGTGAGGAGTAGTTCTTACTCAGCGAGCGCGAGGGACGCGCGCGCGATCGCGAGGAAGTCGTGCACCGTGAGCGACTCGCCGCGGGCCGTGGGGGCGATGCCCGCCGCCTCGAGCACGGCGATGGCCGCCTGGGAGGAGCCGAAGAGCTCCGCGAGCGCCTGCCTCAGCATCTTGCGCCGCTGACCGAAGGCGGCGTCGACGATCTCGAACGTGCGCACCCGCAGCTCCTCGGTGTCGAGCCCCGTGCCCACGCGCTCGAATCCCACGAGCACCGAGTCGACGTTGGGCACCGGCCAGAACACCTGGCGCGACACCTGGCCCGCCGTCCGCCACTCGCCGTACCAGGCGGCCTTCACGCTCGGCGAGCCGTAGACCTTCGAACCGGGCTCTGCGGCCAGCCGGTGGCCGACCTCCGCCTGCACCATGACGACCCCCGAGCGGATGCCCGGGAAGTGCTCGAGCAGGTGCAGCAGCACGGGCACCGACACGTTGTAGGGCAGGTTCGCCACGAGCCGCGAGGGCTCGTCCGGCAGCGAGCGGATGCGCAGCGCGTCCTCCCGGATGACCGTCAGCTTCGCTGCCGGTGCCAGCTGCGACACGGTGAGCGGCAACTGCTCCGCCAGCCGGTGGTCGATCTCCACCGCCACGACCGAGGCTCCGGCCTCGAGGAGGCCTAGCGTGAGCGAGCCGAGCCCAGGCCCCACCTCGACCACCACGTCTCCCGTCTCGACCTTGGCGACCCGCACGATCTTCCGCACCGTGTTGGCGTCGATCACGAAGTTCTGGCCGAGCTTCTTCGTGGGCGTCAAGTCGAGCATGCCGGCGAGATCACGGATCTCGGCGGGACCGAGCAGCGAGACCCCGGACGACGCGGGGTCGCTCACGACGCCTGCACCGGCTCGTCGTCCCAGCGCCCGTAGACGAGCTCCGAGTTCGACGAGATCTGCGCCGCGAGCATCGACACGTCGGTGCCGAGGTGCGCGGCCATGGCCCGCAGCGTGTGCGGCACCAGGTACGGGGCGTTCGGCCGGCCCCGGAACGGCATCGGCGTGAGGTACGGCGCATCCGTCTCGACCAGCAGCAGCGCCCGCGGCGCCACCTCGAGCGCCTCGCGCAGGTTGCCCGCGTTCTTGAAGGTCACGTTGCCCGCGAACGACATGTACCAGCCGTTCTCCGCGCAGATCGCCGCGAGCTCGGCGTCGCCGGAGAAGCAGTGGAACACCGTGCGCTCGGGAGCACCCACCCGCTGCAGCGTGGCGATGACCTCCGCGTGCGCATCCCGGTCGTGGATCTGCAGCGCGATGCCGTTCTCCTTGGCGATCTCGATGTGCGCCTCGAACGAGCGGTACTGCGCGGCGAGGCCGGCCTCGCCCGTGCGGTAGAAGTCGAGCCCGGTCTCGCCGACGGCCCGCACCCGCGGCCAGCTCGCGAGGTCGGCGATCTCGGCGAGCGCATCGTCGAGCCCGCCCGCCGCGTCGTATCCCGGCGCCTCGTTCGGGTGGATGGCGACGGCGGCCAGCATGCGCGGCTCCCGGGCGGCCTGCTCGGCCGACCAGCGCGAGGTCTCGAGGTCGGTGCCCACCTGCACCACTCCGCGCACACCGACGGCCGAGGCGCGGTCGAGCTGCTCGTGGTAGTCGATCGGATCGGCTCCGTGCGCGATCTCGAGGTGGGTGTGGTTGTCGTAGACGGGCACGACGAGCGCCTCGGGCAGCGGCGGGTAGGCCTGCTCGGTGCGGTCGGACGGCTCGCGCTCACGGAGGAACGCCGGCTGACCCTCGGAGAGCGTCACGCCGTGGCCTCCACCTCGATGCGCGGGAAGAGCGCCTCGAGGGGCTGCACGCGGTCACCGCCCGTCCACTCGAAAGCCGAGCGGATCGGCTGGTCGGTGACGACACCGTCTCCGGACAGCGCGGTCCAGAGCTTAGCCGAGGCCTCGGGCACGACGGGTGAGAGCAGCACGGCGAGCGTGCCGAGACCGCGGACGGCCGTGCCGAGCACGACGGCGAGGCGCTCGGCGTTCGCCGGATCCTTCGACAGCGCCCAGGGCTCCTGCACGGTGATGTAGCCGTTCAGCTCGTCGACGAGCTCCCAGATGCGCGCGATCGCCTCATGCACCGCGACGCGCTCGATGGCGGCGTCGGCGGCCTCGGTGACGCGGCGCTCGGTCTGCTGGATGGCGCGCTCCGCATCCGTCACCGCACTCTCGACGACGGCCGGGATCACGCCGTCGAAGTAGCGGGTGACCATGGCGACGACTCGCGAGGCGAGGTTGCCGAAGCCGTTGGCGAGCTCGGCCTGGTAGCGGGCCGCGAGGTCCTCCCAGGAGAACGAGCCGTCTTGGCCGAAGTTGATGGCGCGCATGAAGTAGTAGCGGAACGCGTCCGACCCGAAGGTGTCGGTGATCTGCTCGGGCGCGATGCCCGTGAGCTTCGACTTCGACATCTTCTCGCCGCCGACGAGCAGCCAGCCGTGGCCGAAGACCTGCTTGGGCACCTCGAGCCCCGCGGCCATGAGCATGGCGGGCCAGATGACGGCGTGAAAGCGCGCGATGTCCTTGCCCACGATGTGGGTGGCGGGCCAGAGGCGCTCGAACTTCTCCTCGTCCGAGCCGTAGCCCGCGGCCGTGGCGTAGTTGAGCAGGGCGTCGAACCAGACGTAGACCACGTGCGACTCGTCCCACGGCACCTTGACGCCCCAGTCGAAGGTCTGCCGCGAGATCGACAGGTCGGTGAGCCCGCGCTGCACGAACGCGACGATCTCGTTGCGCACGCTCGCGGGCTGCACGAACTCGGGGCGCTCCTCGTAGAGGTCGAGAAGGCGCTGGGTGAAGTCGCTCATGCGGAAGAAGTAGTTGCGCTCCTTCAAGAGCTCCACCGGCTTGGAGTGGATGGCGCAGACCAGCTGCCCCTCGTGCTGCCCCGCGCCGTCGACGAGGTCGGAGAGCTGCTTGTACTCCTCGCAGCCCACGCAGTAATAGCCCTCGTACTCGCCGGTGTAGATGTAGCCGGCGTCGTAGAGGCGCTGCAGGAAGAGCTGCACGTTCTTCTCGTGCCGCTGCTCGGTGGTGCGGATGAAGTCGTCGTTGGAGATGTCGATGGTCTCGAGAAGCGGCTGCCACGACTCGGCCACGAGCTTGTCGGCCCACTCCTGGGGGCTCACGCCGTTGGCGGTGGCGGTGCGCAGGATCTTCTGGCCGTGCTCATCGGTGCCGGTGAGGAACCACGTGTCGTCGCCCGCCTGGCGGTGCCAGCGCGCGAGCACGTCGGCGGCGACCTCGGTGTAGGCGTGCCCGATGTGGGGCACGTCGTTCACGTAGAAGATCGGCGTGGTGATGTAGAACGAGCCGTCGGACATGGTGTCCATCCTAAAGGCCGGGGCCTCGCGCCGATGCCGTGTGACGGGGGCTCTACGGGCGGCGTGCGGCCAGGGCGCCCTCGTAGAGCGTGCGCTTGGAGAGGCCGGTGGCCTCCGCGATCGCCGCCGCCGCATCCTTCAGCCGGTAGCCGTCCGAGACGAGCTCGAGCACCTGGGCGATGCCCGTCTCGTCCGAGACCTCGAGGGCGGCGGCTCCCGCGACCACGATGCAGATCTCGCCCCGCACTCCCCCGGCGGCCCACTCCGCGAGCTCGGCGGCGGTGCCGCGCTTCGCCTCCTCGTAGAGCTTCGTGAGCTCCCGCACCACCACGACCCGGCGGTCGGCGCCGAGCTCGGCCGCGAGGTCGGCGAGCGACTCGGCGAGCCGGTTGGGCGACTCGAAGAACACCATCGTGCGCGGCTCCCGCGAAAGGGCCCGGTAGGCGGACGCGCGTTCACCGTGCTTCCGCGGCAGGAAGCCCTCGAAGGTGAAGCGGTCGGTCGGCAGTCCGGAGAGGGCGAGTGCGGTGACGACCGCCGAGGGCCCCGGGATGACCGTGACGTCGACCCCCGCCTCGATCGCGGTGGCGACGAGCTGGTAGCCCGGGTCCGAGACCGTCGGCATGCCGGCATCCGAGAGCAGCACGAGGTCGCCCTCGCGCGCGATCTCGACGAGGGCGGCGGCGCGCTCGCGCTCGTTGTGCTCGTGCAGCGGCAGCAGTCGCGGTCGGTTCTCGACCCCCAGACCCCGGAGCAGCTTTGCGGTGACCCGGGTGTCCTCGGCGGCGACCACCGCGGCGGCCTCGAGCACCTCGACGAGCCGCACCGACGCATCCTTGAGGTTTCCGATCGGGGTCGCCGCGAGGATGAGCATGTCGCCCAGTCTCCCACCTCGCCCGTTAGCATTGCCCGGTGAGCACAGAGGTGACGACCGGCCCCCAGAAGACGCTGGCCGCCGACCCCACCGGTTCACGCCTCGACGACTGGTGGCTGCGGCTCATGGGCACCCCCGTGCGCGAGCGGCTCTGGCGCTGGGGCGGGCCGCTCGCGGTCACCCTGCTGGCGGCCGTGCTGCGCCTCGTGAACCTCGGGCATCCCGGGACCCTCGTGTTCGACGAGACCTTCTACGTGAAGGACGGCTGGACGACCTGGAACCTCGGCTACGAGGCCACCTGGCCGGGCGATGCCGACGTGCAGTTCAACGCCGGGGTCACCGACATCTTCCAGACCACCGGATCGTTCGCGGTGCATCCGCCGCTCGGCAAGTGGATCATCGGGGCCGGGATGGCGCTGTTCGGCGCCGACGACCCGTTCGGCTGGCGCATCGCCGTGGCGCTCTGCGGCATCCTGCTCGTGCTCGTGACGGCGCTCATCGCCACGAAGCTCTTCCACTCGACGCTCCTCGGCGTGATCGCGGGCTTCCTGCTCGCCATCGACGGGCACGCCATCGTGATGAGCCGCGTCGCCATCCTCGACGGCATCTCGGCGCTGTTCCTGCTGCTCGGCTTCGGGGCGGTGCTGCTGGATCGCGAGTGGCACGCGACCAGGCTCGCGGCGGCCGTCGCGGCGCGCCCACAGCCGCCCGCCACGTCGTCCGGCACTCCCGAGGGCGAGCCCGTGCCGCCCTCCTGGGGCCCTGTGCTGTGGAACCGCCCGTGGGTGCTCGCCGCCGCCGTGGCCTTCGGCCTCGCGTCGTCGGTGAAGTGGTCTGGACTGTACTTCCTGGCCGCGTTCGGTCTCTACCTCGTGGTGGTCGACGCGCTCGCCCGCCGGCGGATCGGGATCCCGTTCTGGTTCAGCGCCGCCATCCTCAAGCAGGCGCCCGCCACGTTCGTGCTGCTCGTGCCCGTCGCCGTGCTGACCTACCTCTCCACCTGGATCGGCTGGTTCGCCACGACCGGCGGCATGTACCGCACCTGGGCAGAGGACACCGGAGGGCAGTGGACGGGCGCGCTCTCGTGGGTGCCGCTGCCGATCCAGAACTTCTGGCACCTCGAAGCGGCCGTCTACAACTACCACGTGGGCGAGAACTCGCCGCACCCCTACCAGTCGAACCCGTTCAGCTGGCTCTTCCTCGTGCGGCCCACCCAGATGTACGTGAACGAGGTCGACCCGAGCGCGTGCGGCAGCGACATCTGCTACGAGAACATCACCTCGATCGCCAACCCGATCATCTGGTGGTGCGCCACGGCCGCGCTGTTCTACCTGGTCTACCGACTCGTGCGAAAGCGCGAGTGGCAGGTGGGGCTCGTGCTCATGGGCATGGTGGCCGGCTACCTGCCGTGGCTGCTCTATCTCAACCGCACGATCTTCCAGTTCTACACGATCGCCTTCGAGCCCTACATGATCCTCGGGCTGACGTTCGTGATCGGGCTCGCCCTCGGTTCTCGAGGCGACCCGCGGGCGGTGCGCACGCGCGCGCTCTGGATCGTGGGTGCGTTCCTCGTGGTGTGCCTCGTCGTGACGGCGTGGTTCTACCCCGTCTGGACCGCGATGCCCGTCCCGTCCTGGTTCCTGAGCCTGCACTACTGGCTGCCGAGCTGGCGATGAGCGCGCCCGGGGCGTGGGTTCCCGGGATCCTGGTCGCCGGCGCAGCGGCGCTCGCGGCGTTCGCCGTGCACCTGGTGGCGCCGGCCGTGCCGATGCTCACCTCCGCCGTGGTGCTCGGAGTCGTGGTGGCACAGATCCCAGCGCTCCGACGGCGTGTCGACGGGGTGCTGAAGCCCGGTCTCGCCCTCGCGGCGCGGCGGCTGCTGCGCATCGGCATCGTGCTGCTCGGGTTGAAGCTGAGCCTCGGCGACATCGTCGGGCTGGGTTGGGCGACCATCGGGATGATCGTCCTGATCGTGCTGCTGACGTTCCTCGCCACACTGGGGCTCGGCCGTCGGCTGCGACTGCCGGGCACGCAGCCGATCCTGATCGCCGCTGGATTCTCCATCTGCGGAGCCTCCGCGATCGGCGCCGTCAGCGCCGTGACCCGCGGCAAGGGCGAGGATGCGGCGACGGCGGTGGCCCTCGTGACCCTCTGCGGAACGCTGGCGATCGCCGTGCTGCCGGTGCTGAGCGTCCCGCTCGGGATGTCACCGGAGGAGTTCGGACTGTGGGTGGGGCTGAGCGTGCACGACGTGGGGCAGGTCGTCGCGACGGCGCAGATCGCGGGACCGGCTGCGCTCGCCGCGGCCGTGGTGGTGAAGCTGACGCGGGTGCTGACTCTGGCGCCGATGGTGGCGGCCGTCAGCCTCCTCCAGCGGCGCACCGACCGCCGCTCGGCTCCCGGGCCGGAGGAAAGGGGGCCCGGGGCACCGGAGCCAGGGAGACGACCCGCGATCGTCCCCCTGTTCGTGCTGGGGTTCGCGGCGGCCGTGCTGGTGCGCTCGTTCCTGCTGCCGCTCGTGGGCGGGGGTGCGTCAGGCGTCGGGAGCGGGGCGGCGAGCGTCGTCCTCGAAGCGGCCGACGTGCTGCAGACCGCGCTCTTCGGCCTCGCGCTCTTCGCACTGGGGACAGGGATCCGCTTCGCCCAGCTCGCCCGCACCGGGTGGCGCGCTCTCGCCGTGGGGTTGGCATCCTGGGCCCTCATCGCCGTGCTCTCGCTCGCCGCGGTCGAGCTGCTCGCATGAGGCCACCGCAGCGGCGCGCTCGTCGGCGGTCAGTAGGCTCGACAGGGTGAGTGGAGCGGTGGCCGGAGCGCACGAGGTGCGCGAGGCGCCCGTCGTGCGCGTCGGCGTGCTCGGCCCGGTGGCCGTGCGGCGCGACGGCGCCTGGGCGGAACCGTCCGGGGCTCGCGCCAAGGGGCTGATCGCCGCGCTCGTGCTCGCCGCACCGCGCGCCGTGTCGGTCGATGCGCTCCGGGACGACATCTGGGGCGACGATCCCCCCGGCGATCCGCGCGGCGCACTCCAGGCGCTGGTGTCGCGGGCCCGCAGCGCCTTCGGGGACGAGCTGATCGAGTCGACGACCTCGGGCTACCGGCTCGGGGTGCACCCTGCGGAGACCGATCTGGGGGTGGCTTCGGGGGCCGCCGACGCCGGGCGCGACGCCCTCGCGCGGGACGACGTCGACGAGGCAGCCCGCGCCGCCCGCGCCGCGCTCGAGCTGTGGCGCGGGGATCCCGCAGCAGACCTCGCAGCGGGGGCCCTCGCAGACCAGCTGGCCGACCGGGCGTCCCGGCTGCGGCGATCGCTCGAGTCGACGGCGGCTTCGGCGGCCCTGGCGTGCGGCGAGGCCGCGCTGGGTGAGGAGATCGCGCGCCGGCTGGTCGCAGGGTCGCCCTACGACGACAGCGCGCAGCTCCTGCTCATGCGGGCTCTCGACGCGCTCGGGCGGTCGACGGATGCGGTGGCCCAGTTCGCGGAATTCCGTGCCCGGGTGCAGGACGCGTTCGGCACGAGCCCCTCCCCCGAGCTCCAGGCGCTGCACCTCGAACTGCTCGACCGCGACGGCTCCCCCGCGCAGTCGGATGAGCGGGCGGCCGCCCCGAAGCACGAGCGGATGGAAGGGCGGACAGACGGACGACGCAGTGTCGGGCGCGGTGTCGGGCGCGGTGTCGGGCGCGGGATCCGGTCGGCACCGAACGCTCTGATCGGGCGCGAATCCGCGGTGACCGCCGTGCTGCGGTCTCTCGACGAGACACGGGTGACCACGATCCTCGGCCCCGGCGGGCTCGGCAAGACGAGGCTGGCGCACGAGGTCGCCGAGCGTGCGCTCGAACGCTTCCCGCTCGTGGTCGTGGTCGAGCTCGCGAGCGTGCGCGACGCCGACGACGTGGTGATCGCGCTCGCGACCGCCCTCGGCATCCGCGAGCTCGCGACCTCGCGCCGGATGGGCGACCAGGTCGTGCGCGCCGACCTGCGCACGCGCATCCTCGATCGGCTCGCCGAGCAGCCCACGCTGCTCGTGGTCGACAACTGTGAGCACCTCATCGACGCCGCGGCGGTGTGGATCGCCGCGCTCACCGCCGAGCTGCCGCAGCTGAGCGTGCTCACCACGAGCCGCACGGCCCTGGCGCTCTCGAGCGAACGCGTCTACGCCCTGCAACCGCTCGGCAGCGGCGGCCGGTCCCGCGCCGCGACCCCGGGCGGAGGACCGGGCGCCGGACCGGGGGAGGTCGAGGTCGACGACGCGGACGACGACGACCCCGCCGTGCGCCTCTTCCTCGACCGCGCGACCGCGGCACGCCCCGGTGCGGCCCTCCCCCGCGACGTCGTGGCCAGGCTCTGCGAGCGCCTCGACGGCCTGCCGCTGGCCATCGAGCTCGCCGCGGCACGCATCCGGTCGATGTCGCTCGACGAGGTCGAGCGCCGCCTCGGCAATCGCTTCTCGCTGCTCACGGGCGGCGACCGCAGCGCTCCCGAGCGTCATCGCACGCTGCTGGCCGTGATCGAGTGGAGCTGGAACCTGCTCGACTCCGACGAGCAGTGCGCACTCGCGGTGCTCTCCGAGTTCGCCGACGGCTTCAGTGCCGAGGCCGCCCGCGTCGTCGTGCGGAGCGCCGCAGCTGCTCTCGGCACAGAACCAGCTGTGGCGATGCCCGCCGACGCCGTCGACGACGCGCTGGACTCACTCGTGGCCCAGTCGCTCGTGACCGTCTCCGAGCTGCCGGCCTCCTCGGGCGGCGGCGTCCGATTCCGGATGCTCGAGACGGTCCGCGAGTTCGGTCGGCTGCAGCTCGCGAACCGTGCGGAGGGCGCAGCAGCGCGCGAGGCCCTCTTCGAGTGGGCCGATGCGACGGGACGAGCGCTGCAGCCGCAGCTCACCGGCCCCCGCCAGGTGGCGGTGTTCGCGCTCGTGGGCCTCGAGGAGGACAACCTCATCGATCAGCTGCGCCGCGCGATCGCCGAGGAGCGCCCCGACATCGTCTCCGGTGTCTTCCCGCTGCTGGCCAACCACTGGGTCCTGCGGAGCACACCGACCGAGGTGGTGGCGTTCGCCCTGCCCGTGCTCGACAGCGTGCGACGGTATCGTCCGGAACCCGAGCGGCTCGAAGCCCTGGCCTGGACGCTCGTCTTCGTGGCGATCGGCCTGCTCTCGACCGATGACCGCCGATTCGCCGTGGCGCTCTCACAGCTGCGGAGAACCCTTGCCGCGCGCGACAGCGACCGCACGAGCGGCGCGGAGGATTCCGACACCCCGCGCCTCGTCGCCATGAGCTCCCTCCTGCTCGCGATGGGCGACGTGGACAGGGTGCTCGCGGTGATCGACCGGTTGCAGTCCGACCCCGACAGGCAGGCGGCGCTGCTCGGCTGCCTCGCCGGCGCGGCCGCGGCCGAGAACGCGGGCCGGCCGCGCGACGCCGAGGCCCTGGCCCGCCGCGCGGTGACGATCGCGGAGGCGGCCGGAGACACGTGGGGCACCGCCACGGCCGCTCAGCTGCTCGCCCAGCTGCACAGCCAGAGCGCCGAGCCCGCCGAGGCCCTCCGCTGGGCGAGGCGCAGTCGCGCCGGGATGGTGCGCGTCGCCGCCCTCGAGGAGCTGCGCCAGCTCGACTGGATGATCGCGGTGAACGAGCTCGCACTCGGTCACCTCGACGAGGCGAGCCGCGTGTTCGAGGAGCTGGCGGCGACGCCGGGCCAGGCGGATGGTGTCAACATCGTCTCGATCGGCCTCGCGGGCCGCGCCGAGGTGCTGAGGGCCCGAGGCCTCGTGGCGGAGGCGGCCGAGGCGAACCGCCTGGTGCTCTCGTCGTTCCGGGTGCCGAGGACCAAGACCTCGCCGTGGTACCAGATGATCCTCTCGAGCGTCCTGGCCACGCTCGTCGCCGACGGCACGGGTGCGCCCGGCGAGACCCGGGCCCTCGCTCGGCGGCTCCGGTCGCGCGTGCTGGCAGGATTCCGCCTCGCCGCAGGCTTCACCGACAACCCGGTCCTCGGCTCCTCGGTCATCGGCCTCGCCTCCTGGGCGGGTGAGAGCACGGAACCCGCCCTGCGGGCCATCGCACCGGAGCTGCTCGCCCTGGCCGCGCTGATGGGAGCCCGCCAGGACAACCCGGGGCTGCACCTCGCCCCGCTGCGAGCCCGCTTCGCCGCCTCGCTCGGAGAGCCCGCCGTGCTCTCGGCCCGTGCATCCGCCGCTCTCGTGCCCCACGCCGAACGGCCCGAGCGTGTCGCAGCACTGCTGCGCACACCCGGGCCGTGGTCGTGGGGATGGCGGGACTAGGCCTTCTTCATGTAGGCCCGCACCGTCAGCGGGGCGAAGACCGCCACGATGACCGCTGCGCCGAGGAGCGAGATCCACGCGTCGCCGCCGAAGGTCGCCGTGTTGGCCAGGTCGCGGACCGCGGTGACGAGATGCGACACCGGGTTGACGTTCACGAACCACTGCAGGAAGGCCGGCAGCGTGTCGACCGGCACGAACGCGTTCGAGAGGAACGTCAGCGGGAACAGCACCAGGAACGAGATGCCCTGCACGCTCGCGGCGCTCCGGGCGATCACGCCGAAGAACGCGAAGATCCAGCTGATCGCCCAGGAGCACACGATCACGAGCAGCCCGGCGAGCACCACCGCGCCGAGTCCGCCCTCGGGGCGGTAGCCCAGCACGAAGCCCATCGCGAAGGTGAGCGTGGTGGCGATGGCGTAGCGCACCGTGTCGGCCAGCAGCGCGCCGGCGAGCGGAGCGATGCGGGCGATCGGCAGCGACTTGAAGCGGTCGAACACCCCCTTGTCCATGTCCTCCCGCAGCTGCACGCCCGTGACGACGCTCGTGGTGACGACCGTCTGCACGAGGATCCCGGGGATGAGCAGCGGCAGGTAGTCCGCCACGCTGCCCGCGATCGCCCCGCCGAAGATGTAGGTGAACATGAGCGTGAAGATGATCGGCTGCACGGTCACGTCGATCAGCTGCTCGGGGGTGCGACGCATCTTGATGAGCCCGCGACCGGCCATGCTGAACGAGTTCCGCACGGTCTGGGCGAGGCCGACGTGGTTCTTGAGGGTGCGCGAGGCACCGGGGGTGATGGTCAGCGCGGTCATCGTGCGGTCTCCAGTTCGGGGGTGGGTGCGGCTCCGGATGCGCCGGCAGCGGCGTCGCCCGGCGCGGGCGCAGCGTCGTCGTCGGCCGGGTGGCCGGTGAGTGCGAGGAACACCTCGTCGAGGGTGGGCTGCTGCACCGAGAGCTCCTCGATGGCGATCCCGTCGGCGCGCAGGCGGATCAGGAGGTCGGTGACCGAGTCGGGGTCGCTCATCGGAGCGGTGATGCGGCCGGCCTCGGGGGTCAGCACCGACTCGACGCCGAGCACGTCGAGGATGGCGTGCCTGGCTCGCTCGAGCGAGCCCGCATCCGCGAGTCGGAGGAGCAGCGACGAGGTGCCGACCGAGGCCTTGAGCTCGCCGGCCGTGCCCTCGGCCACGACGATGCCGCGGTCGATCACGGCGATGCGGTCGGCCAGCTGGTCGGCCTCGTCGAGGTACTGGGTGGTGAGGAGCACGGTCGAACCGGTGGCCACCAGCCGGCGGATCGTGTCCCACATCTGGGAGCGGGTGCGGGGGTCGAGGCCCGTCGTGGGCTCGTCGAGGAAGATCAGGGGCGGCTGCGAGATGAGACTCGCCGCCAGGTCGAGCCGGCGCCGCATGCCACCCGAGAACTTCTTCAGCGGCCGGGTGGCGGCCTCGCTGAGCCCGAACTCCTCGAGCAGCTCGGTCGACTTGCGGCGCGCATCCGCCCGGCTGAGACCGTTGAGCCGGGAGAAGAGCATGAGGTTCTCGGTGGCGGAGAGGGTCTCGTCGACGCTCGCGTACTGGCCGGTGACACCGATCAGCTGCCGCACGATCTGAGGCTCGCGACGGATGTCGTGCCCGAACACGGTGGCGTCGCCGCCGTCGGGCTTCAGCAGTGTCGCGAGCATGCGGATGGTGGTGGTCTTGCCGGCGCCGTTCGGGCCGAGCACGCCGTAGACGGTGCCCGTGCGCACGCTCAGGTCGACGCCGTCGACCGCCCGGTTGTCGCCGAAGACCTTGACGAGGCCGTGGGCCTCGACGGCCCAGTCGCTGGAGTGCGTCATGGAGGACGTCCTTTCATCGTGGATGTCCCCACTCTCCGCGGGGGCGCAGACACGACGCCGACGTCGCGCCGACGCACCGCTGACACGGTCCGGGAACCGTGTCAGCGGTGTGGTCAGTCGCCCTTCACGTTGACGAGCTGACGCAGCGTGTGCCGGATGCGCACGAGGTCGCGCGCATCCTCCATCACGCGGTCGATCGGCTTGTAGGCCTGCGGGATCTCGTCGATGAAGGCGTCGGTGTCACGGAACTCGATCCCCGTCATCGCCTCCCTCAGCTGGTCGTGCGTGAAGGTCTTGCGGGCCTTCGAGCGCGAGTACTCCCGCCCCGCACCGTGCGGCGAGGAGTGCAGCGCCATCGGGTTGCCCGCGCCCTCGACGACGTAGGACGCCGTGCCCATCGACCCCGGGATGAGCCCCGGGGCACCGTCGGTGGCGATGATGGCGCCCTTTCGGGACACCCACACCTCCTTGCCGAAGTGCTTCTCCTTCTCCGTGAAGTTGTGGTGGCAGTTGATCCGCTCGCGCTCGGCGACCGGCTCCCCCATCCACTCCGACACCTGGCGCACGACCCGGTCCATCATCTCCTCGCGGTTGAGCAGGGCGTAGTGCTGGGCCCAGCGCAGCTCGGCGATGTAGGCGTCGAACTCCGGGGTCTCCTCCACGAGGTAGGCGAGGTCGGGGTCCGGCAGCTCGATCCAGTTCTTCTTCGCGTGCGCGCGGGCGATCTCGATGTGGTGCTGCGCGATCCGGTTGCCCACGCCCCGGCTGCCCGAGTGCAGGAACAGCCAGATCGCGTCGGTCTCGTCGGCCGACACCTCGATGAAGTGGTTGCCGGAGCCGAGCGAGCCCAGCTGCAGCCGCCAGCGCTTGGCACGGGCATCCGGATCGAACCCGGCCGCCTCGGCGAGCGCCTCGAGTTCGCGGATGCGCGGCTCGGCCGACTCGACGACCTTGCGGTTCACCCCTCCCGCCGAGAGCGGGATGGCGCGCTCGATCTGCTCGCGGAGCTCCGCGAGCCCCTTGGGGTCGCCGGCGGCACGCTCCGCGAGGCCTGCGCGCGTGAACTGCGTCTTCACGGCGATCATGCCGCAGCCGATGTCGACACCCACCGCCGCCGGGATGATGGCTCCCAGCGTGGGGATGACCGAGCCGACGGTCGCGCCGAGTCCGAGGTGCGCATCCGGCATGAGGGCCAGGTGCGGGAACACGAACGGCATGGTGGAGGTGGTGACGGCCTGCGCGCGCGCATTCTCGTCGAGGATGCTCGCCCAGGAGTACAGGCGATCGGTGATCTTCTCCATGATCCTTTCTCTCTGTGTGCTTGTTCTTCACGGGCCCTCGTCCGGGGCGCCCTGACCGCGCGGGCAGGAGGCGGTGGGCCCGTCGCGGACGACGAAGAAGCCCCGGACCTCGACGGGTGCGGGGCTGGGGCTGGGAAGCCGGGCCGGAGGGGCCGGGCGATCAGGCCAGGTGCACCGAGTCGATGATCGTGTTGCGCTCGAGGAGGAGGCGCTGCTGTCGGTCGTTGCGATACGTCACGATGCGTCCTCTCTCATCTCTGTTGCAGTCTGCTGCGGTGCTGCGCGGGTGTGGGCTCCGGGGATTCACGGGGCCGGATCAGTGTAGGAGCTTCAGCCCCACGACACAAGCGACGATGCCGAGCACGAGCAGCATCTTGACGATCGAGAACGACTCCCCGCCGAAGGCCATGCCGTAGCCGACGGTGAGCGCGGCGCCGATCCCCACCCAGACGGCGTAGCCCGTGCCGACCGGGATGGTGCGGAGGGCGAAGGCGAGACCCGCCATGCTCGCCACGAGGCCGCCGCCGAAGATCACGGTCGGCCAGAGCTTCGTGAAGCCCTCCGAGCGGCCGAGGGCGGTGGCCCAGACGGCTTCGAGAACACCGGATGCGATCAGGATGATCCAGGACATGGCTGACTCCAAAGTGGTCAGTCTTGTCGCTCTCCGGGTACTGCGCCCTCGTCCGGAGGCCGCTCTGCGGCCTTGCGTCCATTCTGCCAGAGGAGCCTGATCAGTGCCCGTGCACGGTCGGCACAGTCGGCTCAGCTGCCGAGGCCGCCGGCCGTGGTGGTGGGGAGGCGGCAGACGAAGTCGTGGCAGAGGTAGGCGGTGGGGCGGGCGTCGCGGGTGGAGCGATCGGCGAAGAGGGAGAAGCCGGCGTCGGCGAGCAGGCGCGCCTCGGAGTCGGTGGCGACGGCGACGAGCGCGCCCGTGCGGCGGCGGACCGCGGCTCTGAGCTCGAGCGCGGCGGGGTCTGCGGCTGCGGCGGCATCGGCCGGGCCGTCAGGATCGGCGGGTCCGGGGTCGACGGCGGCGACGGGATCCGGTTCGAGGAGGACGAGCTGCTCTTCGGGTTGCCCGAACGAGGAGATGAGCTGGAGCGTGCGGCCGAACGAGATCGGCTGCGCAAGGGCCTGGGGCCCGAGCGGGGCGAGGAGTTCGCGGGCGGCCTCGCGGTAGTGGGACTCCCCCGTGAGCCCGTGCAGCAGCAGCAGCGCCGAGGCGGTGGCGCTCGTGGCCGAGGGGTAGGCGCCCTCGGAGGGGTCGAGCTCCACGAGGAGGCCCTGGGCCGCGAGCACCGGATCGCCGCCACCCGGGGCCCGGAAGCCGGAGTCGACGAGCGCCCGCACGAGCATCCGCCCCGCCTCGGCGTAGCGCGCCGAGCCCGTCACGGCCGCGAGCCGCAGGAGGCCCTCGGCGAGCAGGCCGTAGTCCTCGGGGGTGGAGGCCGCCGACGAGAGGCGGCCGGCGATCGAGGCCCGCACCAACCGGATCGTGCCGTCGTCGGCCGAGACGACGTGCAGGGCGAGGAGATGGTCGGCGGCGTGCTGGGCCGCGAGCATCCACTCGGGGTGGTCGAGGGCGAAGGAGGCGTGGGCGAGGGCCCCGATGGCGAGGCCGTTCCAGCCGGCGAGCACCTTCTCGTCGAGCGCGGGCGGGGTCTGCCCGGCCCGGGCGGCGGCGTCGAGGCGGTAGTAGCCGCCCTCGGTGCGCGCGCCGTCGACCGTGCTCTCCGAGTCCTGCGCCGACGCGAAACCGCCCGAGGGCAGCTGCAGCCCGTGCACGAGGTAGCGGGCGATGCCCTCTGCCGTCTCGCGGAGGAGCTCGTCGCCGGTCTGCGCCCACGCCGTCGTGTAGGCATCCAGGAGCAGGGCGTTGTCGTAGAGCATCCGCTCGTAGTGTGGCTCGCTCCAGTCGCGGCGGGTGCCGTAGCGGAAGAAGCCGCCCTCCACCTGGTCACGGAGTTCGGAGCGCGCCATGGCGGTGAGGGCTCGGTGCGCGACGGCGCGGGCGGCCCCGAAGCGTTCCCCGGTGGACTCGCCCGGGGTCTCGAGCAGCAGGCCGAGCACGGGGGCCATGGGGAACTTGGGCGCGTCGCCGAAGCCGCCGTGCTCCCGGTCCTCGCGGGCGAGCAGGCCGTCGATCGCCGTGGAGATGTTCGCGATGTCCGGCAGCGGGTCGGTTCCCCCGGCTCGAGCGGCGGCCCCCGGCCCCACGGCCCCCGCGATCGCCGCCGCGAGCCGCTCGGCGGTGTCGACGACCTCCTCGTGCCGCGCCGTCCACGCCTCGTCGACGGCATCGAGCACCTGCGAGAACGCCGGATGCCCATCGACCGGGACCGGCGGCCAGTACGTCCCCGCGTAGAAGGGCCGGCCATCCGGTGTCACGAAGACGTTGAGCGGCCAGCCGAGGTTGGGGGTGAACGCCCCGGCGGCGGTGAGGTAGACCGAGTCGACCTCCGGATGCTCCTCCCGGTCGACCTTGATCGCCACGAACCGCGCGTTGAGGCGCCCGGCGAGCACCGGATCGGCGAAGCTCTCGCGCGCCATCACGTGGCACCAGTGGCAGGTGGAGTAGCCGATCGAGACGAGCAGGGGAACGTTGCGGCGGCGGGCCTCGGCGAACGCCTCCTCGCCCCACGGGAACCAGTCGACGGGGTTCGAGGCGTGCGAGCGGAGGTAGGGGCTGACGGCGTCGGCGAGGCGGTTGGTCATCGGGCGCGCTCCTTCGGCGGGCGGTCGACGGTCTTCTCACCGGCGCGCACCGCCACACGGAGGCGGTTCTGCGGGGCGGGCATGGGGCAGAGGTAGAAGTCGGCGAAGGCGCACGGCGGCAGATAGGCGCGGTTGAAGTCGACCTCGATGGGCTGCGGGGCGCCGCTGTCGCCGCCATCGTGGCCATTGCTGACGTCGGCGCGCAGGCGCAAGAAGCGGAAGCGGTAGGTCTCGCCGCCGCTCGTGGTGTCGCTGAAGACCACCTGCATCCCGGATCGGGCGCCGGTCGCGAGCAGCGCGACCTCCTCGCCGCCGATCCGCAGGTGCACGGTGCCGGCGAGCGCGTAGCTCTCGACGTAGCCGTCGATCTCGTGGATGTCGACGCTCGATCCGTCGGCGGCCGGTTCGAATCGGCCGGTCAGCACCCAGGCGGGGTCGGGTGGGAAGGCGTCGATGCCGGCCACGGCGGCACGGGACGGCGCGTCGGGATCGAGCACCCGCAGCGCCACGTCGTCGTCGCGCCGGTGGTGCCGGAGGAGCAGTCGTCCGAGCTCGAGCTCGCCGCCCTCGGCGAGGCGG
Source organism: Herbiconiux oxytropis (assembly GCF_024979315.1). Classification (GTDB taxonomy): domain Bacteria; phylum Actinomycetota; class Actinomycetes; order Actinomycetales; family Microbacteriaceae; genus Herbiconiux; species Herbiconiux oxytropis. Next base: position 233,772 of record NZ_JANLCK010000001.1, read on the forward strand.
ACGTCGTCGACTCCCGAGAGCCCCTCGCCCACGATCACGCCGCCGTCGAGCCGCCACGTGCCGGGCAGCCCTTCGAGTGGTTGCGGCGAGCGCGAGAGCCAGTTCGTCGCCACGAGGGAGGCGAGGCCGTAGGGCGCCGTCGCGGCGCGCAGTCGCGCGGTCTGCCAGCTCGCCCAGGCCTCGCCGAAGGTGCGGGTGGTCTCACTCGTCGTCACCCCGCCGACTTTACGCCCGCCCTCGGCCCTGCGCCCGCCCTCGACGTCGTCGGAGGGCGCCGCTACATTCGGTGGCATGACCGAGTTCACCACCACCGCCCGCGGCGACCGCCTCGCCTTCGACCGCTACGGAGAGGGACCGGCTCTCGTGTTCATCGCCGGTGCCGGACCGTTCCGCGCGGGCGACCCCATCACCACGGAGACCGCCGAGCTCGCCGCCCGCGAAGGGCTCACCACTCTCGTGTTCGACCGCCTCGGCCGGGGCGAGAGCGAGGCGGACGGCGTGCTCGATCTCGACCGCGAGCTCGCCGCCATCCGCGCCGCCATCGAGGCCGCCACCGGGAACGCGAACACCCCGGCCGTGCTCTGCGGCCACTCCTCCGGCTGCTCCCTGGCGGTGGCGGCCGCGGCGGCGGGACTGCCCGTGAACGGGCTCGCGCTGTGGGAGTTCCCGCTCACCGACGACGCCGACGACACGGCCGCCTGGATCGCCGAGTTCGAGCGCCTGCTCGACGCCGGAGACCTCGAGGCCGCCCAGCGCCAGTACATGCGGGACATGCCGCCGGAGTTCCTGGCCCAGGCCAGCGGGTCCCCCGCCTGGCCGGCCATCGTGCAGTCGGCCCGCACCCTCCGTGCCGACGGCCAGTCGCTCGTCTGGGCCACCCGGGCGCTCGCGCAGGGCGACCTCGCGCGCATCCGTGTGCCGGTGCTCACGATGTACGGCACCGAGACCTTCCCCGTGATGCGCACGGCCGCCTCGCTCGTCGTGGGCGCCATGCCCCAGGCGGTCGAGAAGGAGGTCGCCGGCGCCATGCACTCCTGGGAGCCGGCCCCCATGGCCGCCGAGCTCGCAGCCTTCACGCTCTCCTGCCCACTCCCCGCCTGACCCCCTTGTCCCTCGGCGCACCCCCGGGGTGCGGTGATCGTCGTACGATGGAGGGCTCATGTCCGAGACCTCCCCGCTGCGCATCGTCTTCCCTCCCGAGCTGCCCGTCAGCCAGAGGAAGGACGACATCGCCGACGCCATCCGCGACCACCAGGTCGTGATCGTGGCCGGCGCCACCGGTTCGGGCAAGACCACGCAGCTGCCGAAGATCTGCCTCGAGCTCGGCCGCGAGAACATCGGGCACACCCAGCCCCGCCGGCTCGCCGCCCGCACGATCGCCGAACGCATCGCCGAGGAGCTCGGGCAGGAGGTCGGCGGACTCGTCGGCTACCAGGTGCGGTTCACCGACCGCGCGAGCGCCGCCACCCGCATCAAGCTGATGACCGACGGCATCCTGCTCAACGAGATGAACCACGACCGGATGCTCAGCCGGTACGACACGATCATCATCGACGAGGCGCACGAGCGCAGCCTCAACATCGACTTCCTGCTCGGCTACCTCAAGCAGCTGCTGCCGAAACGCCCCGACCTCAAGCTCATCATCACGAGCGCCACGATCGACCCCGAGAGCTTCGCCCGGCACTTCGCCGCGGCCGATGGGACTCCCGCGCCGATCGTGGAGGTCTCGGGGCGCACGTTCCCGGTCGAGATCCGGTACCGCCCCTTGGCTCCGGATGCGGAGGGCGACGACGGCGACGAGGACGTCGACGCCCGTCCGGCCGGCAGACCTCGAGCAGGCGCGGGCTCGGGCTCCGGCTCCGGCTCCGGCGAGCGCGAGCCCAAGGACCTCTTCGGAGGCATCGGCGAGGCGCTCGACGAGCTCGAGCGGGAGGCTCCGGGCGACGTGCTCGTGTTCCTCTCGGGCGAGAACGAGATCCGGGATGCCGAGGACGCCCTGCGCGGCAAGTACGCGTCTCGCAGCGCGTCGACGGGCAACGGCGTGGAAGTGCTGCCGCTCTACGGCCGGCTGAGTGCCGCCGACCAGCACCGGGTCTTCCAACGGTCGGCGACTCCTGGCATCCGGCGTCGTGTCATCCTCGCCACCAACGTGGCCGAGACGAGCCTCACGGTGCCCGGCATCAAGTATGTGATCGACTCCGGCACGGCGCGCATCAGCCGGTACTCGGTGCGGTCGAAGGTGCAGCGGCTGCCGATCGAGCCGATCTCGCAGGCGAGCGCCAACCAGCGTTCCGGCCGGTCGGGCCGCACGAGCGACGGCATCGCCATCCGCCTGTACTCCGAGGAGGACTACACGCGGCGCCCCGAGTTCACCGATCCCGAGATCCTGCGCACCAACCTCGCGGCCGTCATCCTGCAGATGATCTCGCTCGGGCTCGGCGACGTCGCCGCGTTCCCGTTCCTGCAGCCGCCCGATTCGCGCGGCATCAAGGACGGCGTCGACCTCCTCACCGAGCTGAACGCCCTGCGCACCCCCGAGTCGAAGGATGCGCTGCCCCGGCTGACCGCCGTGGGCCGCGACCTCGCCCGCCTGCCGATCGAGCCCCGGTTCGCGCGCATGGTGGTCGAGTCCAAGCGCACCGGGACGAGCCGTGAGGTGCTCGCGATCGTGGCGGGCCTCACGATCCAGGATCCGCGCGAGCGACCGCTCGAGAAGCGCGGTCGCGCCGACGAGCTGCACGCGCGGTTCGCCGACCAGTCGAGCGACTTCCTCACCCTGTTGAACCTCTGGAACTACCTGGAGGAGAAGCAGCGCGAGCTCTCGTCGAGCGCATTCCGACGGCTCTGCAAAGCTGAGTTCCTCAACTATCTGCGCATCCGCGAGTGGCAGGACGTCTACCGTCAGCTGCGCCAGCTCGCGAAACCCCTCGGGCTCACAATCGGCGAGCCCGCGGTGAATCCGGATGGCATCCACAAGTCGATCCTCTCCGGCCTGCTCTCGCAGATCGGGCTCCGCGACCAGGTCAAGCGCGACTACGTGGGCGCCCGGCAGACGCGGTTCATGATCTTCCCGGGGTCTGCCCTCGCCAAGAAGCAGCCCGCGGCCGTGATGAGCGCTGAGCTCGTGGAGACGAGCCGTCTGTTCGCGCGCATGAACGCCGCGATCGACCCCACCTGGGCCGAGCCGCTCGCGGGCGACCTGCTGAAGCGCAGCTACTCCGAGCCGCACTGGGAGAAGAAGCAGGGTGCGGCGGTGGCCTACGAGCGGGTGACGCTGTTCGGGGTGCCGCTCGTGGCGCGGCGGAGGGTGCAGTTCGCGCGGATCGATCCCGAGTACGCGCGCGAGCTGTTCATCCGGCACGCGCTGGTGGAAGGCGAGTGGGAGTCGCAGCAGGCCTTCGACCGGACGAACCGGGAGTTCCGTCGCGACCTCGAGCAGCTCGAGGAGCGGTCGCGACGCCGCGACATCCTGCTCGACGACGAGGCAGTGTTCGAGTTCTACCAGGCCCGCATCCCGCGCGACGTCGTCTCGCAGCGGAGCTTCGAGGGGTGGTGGAAGAAGGCGAGGCACGACGACCCCGACCTCCTCACGATGACCCTCGAGACGCTGCTGCCCGAGGGCGCGCCGGAGGTCGACGAGACCGAGTTCCCCGCGCAGTGGCAGCAGGGCGACCAGCGGCTGGCGCTGCGCTACCGCTTCGAGCCGGGGTCGGACGACGACGGCGTGACGGCCACCGTGCCGCTCGCGCTGCTCCCGCGACTCGAGGAGCGGGCGTTCGAGTCGCAGGTGCCGGGGTTCCGCCGAGAGCTCACGACGGCTCTCATCCGCTCGCTGCCGAAGCGGCTGCGGGTGAACTTCGTGCCGGCGACCGACTGGGCGGAGCGGCTCGTCGACGCGCTCGGCGACGACTACGGCGACGACTTCCTGGGCGCGCTCGCGGGGCTCATGAAGCAGCTCTCGCACGTGCCGGTGACGCGCGACGACTTCGACCGGGAGAAGCTGCCTGAGCACCTGCGGGTGACGTTCCGGGTGATCGACGAGCGCGGGGCGACCGTGGGAGCCGGAAAGGATCTCGCGGCACTGAAGGCGTCGCTCGCGGATGCGGCCAGGGCGAGCATCGCGCGCGCGTCGCGCGGCGAGGCGGGCGGAGCTGCGGGGTCTGGATCGGCCGGGTCCGGCGGGTCTGCGGGATCCGGGGCCGCGCGCGGGAAGGCCGGGTCATCCGGGCCGGCCCCCACCGGTCCTGCGGTCGCATCGCGCATCGCTACGGCGGGCGCTCGTCGCTCGGGCGGTTTCGCCGAGCGCTCGGGCATCACCACCTGGGACCTGGGTGAGCTGCCGCGCTTCGTCGACACCGAGCAGCACGGCGGCGTCATCCGGGCCTATCCAGCGCTCGTCGACGAGAAGACGGCTGTGTCGGTGCGCCTCATGGCGACGGCGGCGGAGCAGGCCGAGACGACGCCAACGGGTGCGCGGCGGCTGCTCCTGCTCGCGGTGCCGAGCCCGGCATCCTATGTGCGGGAGCACCTCACCCAGAACGAGAAGCTCCTGCTCGCCACGAGCCCGTACCAGAACGTCAACGCGCTCTTCGACGACGCCATGGCCGCCTGCGCCGACGAGGCGCTCTTCGCGCTGCATCCGGATGGCCTCGTCTGGACGGCGGCGGAGTTCGAGGCCGTGCGCGACCGCCTGTCGAAGGCCGTGCTGCCGCTGCTGGACCACACGATCGCGACGGTCGTGCGCATCCTGACCGCCGCCCGCGACGTGGAACGGGCATTGAAGAAGACGTCGAGCATGGCGCTCCTGCCCGCCGTGAGCGACGCCCGGGAGCAGCTCGCCGCGCTCGTGCGCCCCCGCTTCATCAGCGAGACGGGGCTCGCCCGGCTCGAGCACCTGCCGCGGTACCTCGCGGCCATCGTCTACCGCCTCGACAAGCTGCCCGACAACCCGGCGCGGGACCGCGCGTGGATGACCGAGGTGCAGACCGCCACGGCCCGCTACACCGACGCCGGCGGCCGCCTCCCCCTCGCCCCGCACTCCTCCGACGCGCTCGTGCGCGCCCGCTGGCTCCTGGAGGAGCTCCGCGTGAGCCTCTTCGCCCAGCCCCTCGGCACGGCGGAGCCGGCGTCGCTGCAGCGGCTCACGAAGCTGCTGGCTGGTTGAGTCTCGGCGCCGCCGCTAAAATACCTCAGTGAGCAGCTACACCGAACTTCTGAAAACCCGCGGGGTAGCTCGCATCATCGCTGCTCAGTTGACCGCGAGGTTCCCGTTCGGGATGCTGTCGCTGGCGTTCCTGCTGCACATCGAGCACACCTACGAGTCGTACGGTGTGGCAGGGCTCGTGCTCGCCGCCCTCAGCATCGGGCAGGCGATCGCCGGGCCGCTCACCAGCCGGCTGATGGGCGTCTGGGGCATGCGCCCGGTCATCCTCATCACCATGATCATCTGCGCCAGCGCCATCTCGGTGATCGCGCTCGTGCCGCTCGGCATCGCCGCCGACATGGCGGTGGCGTTCGTGGCCGGACTCACGATGCCACCCATCCAGCCCGCCGTCCGCACCATCTACCCCAAGATGGTCAATTCCAAGCAGCTCACCCCGCTGTTCTCGCTCGACGCCTCGGCGCAGGAGATCATCTGGGTGCTCGGGCCCGTCATCACGACCTTCGTCTCGGTGCAGATCGGCACCGTGTGGGGCATCCTGCTCGCCGTCGCGTTCCTCGTGGGGGGCGGCATCTGGTTCCTCACGAGCCCCGAGCTCGGCCGGGTGCGCATCCCGCGCTCGAAGCGCAAGCTCGGCGCGGTGCTCAAGAAGCCGCCGGTGCTGCTGTCGACGATCGTGGGGTTCCTCCTCGTCGCCACCTGCGCGGCCATCGAGGCGGGCGTCGTGTCCGCCTTCGGCGAGGGCGGCGCCGAGGCCGGGATCGTGCTCGCGATCTTCGCCGTGGGCTCCCTCGTCGGCGGCCTCTCGCTCGGGCACCGGCCGATCGGGCCCTGGGCCCTCGCCCGGCGCATGGCGATCGTGTTCGTCGGCACCGCCGTGGCCGCCGCGTCGCTCAACATCTGGTGGCTCTCGATCGTGCTGTTCATCGCCGGCGTGGGCATCGCGCCCGCCCTCGCGGTCATGTTCTCGATCGTCTCGGCGAGCGTGCGCTTCAGTGACACCGCCGAGGCCTACGGCTGGGTGGGCACCGGGCAGCTCATCGGTGCGGCCGTGGGGTCGGCGCTCGCGGGCTTCCTCATCGACGGCATCGGGCCCAGCGGAGCGTTCCTCGTGGCGGCGGGGCTCGCGTTCTTCGGGTTCCTCGTGCCGCTGTTCGGCAAGAGGTTCCACCCGGACCTCCGCGGCCGCGATGCGAGCCCGCTGCCCGACACCGAGCCGGTCACCGTCGTCGGCTGACGACTGGCGCTGACGACTCGCGGATAGCGGCCGGCGGGATAATGGACGGATGGCCGACGCCCTCTCGCCCCTGCTCACCCTGAACGACTCCCGCACCCTCCCCCAGCTCGGGCTGGGCGTCTACAAGACGACCGATGACGAGTCGGCCGAGACCGTCTCGTTCGCCCTGCAGCACGGCTATCGCCTCGTCGACACAGCTGCGATGTACCTCAACGAGAGTGGCGTCGGCGAGGGTCTGCGGCGCAGCGGCCTCCCTCGCGAGGAGGTGACCCTGGCCACGAAGGTCTGGTTCACCGACAACGGCTTCGACTCCACCCTGCGGTCGTTCGACGAGAGTCTCGAGCGGCTCGGCACCGACTACGTCGACCTGTACCTGATCCACTGGCCGGCCCCGGCGAACGACCTCTACGTGGAGACGTGGCGGGCTCTCGTGCGGCTGCGCGAGGAGGGACGGGCGCGGTCGATCGGGGTCGCGAACTTCCACCCGAAGCACGTCACGCGGCTGATCGACGAGACCGGCGAGGTGCCGTCGGTGAACCAGGTCGAGCTGCACCCGTGGCTGCCGCAGTCGGCGCTCCGTGAGTTCGACGCCGAGCACGGGATCGTCACGCAGGCATGGTCGCCGCTCGCTCGCGGGCACGTATTCGACGCCTCCCACGGTGGCGACGCTCTCGAGGTGGTCGCCCGGAAGCACGGGAAGTCGCCCGCCCAGGTCGTCATCCGCTGGCACCTGCAGCTCGGCAACGCGGTCATCCCGAAGTCGGTCACCCCCTCGCGCATCCGCGAGAACATCGACGTCTTCGACTTCACCCTCGACGCCCACGACCTGGCGGTCATCGCCACCCTCGAGACGGGCGAGCGCACGGGCGTCGACCCCGACGACCGCAACTAGCCGCCGCCCGCGACCGGAGCCCGCCCGCAACAGCCGACTTGACACAAGATGTGCCAAGTCGGCGCGTATTCGGGCATCTAGTGTCAAGTCACCGTTTCTCGATGGCCACAGCCCGAGCTCGGTGCCCCAGGACCGCCCTCGACTTGACAGAAGTCGCGCCTAAACGCGTCGACTTGGCACAAGATGTGTCAAGTCGGCCGTAGTGGGCATATCTCGTGTCACGTCGGTGAACCGGCGGCAGCAGGCTACCAGCGGGGGTGGATGGCGGCGCGGAAGGTGCGGTCGTAGAGGTCGCGGACCGCGGCGTCGAGGCCCGCGGGCAGCTCGAGCGAGCCCGCCGCCGCGTTCGACTCCGCCTGGGCGCGGTTGCGCGCGCCCGGGATGACGGTCGAGACACCGGGCTGCGCGACCACCCAGGCGATCGCCGCCGCGGCGGGCGTGACGCCCTCGGGCAGCTGCGCCGCGAACTCCTGGGCAGCGGCGACGCCGGCCTCGTAGTCGACGCCGGAGAAGGTCTCCCCCACGTCGAAAGCGCTGCCGTCGCGGTTGTAGTTGCGATGGTCGTCCGGCGAGAAGGTCGTGTCGGTGGTGTAGCGGCCGCTCAGCAGCCCCGACGCGAGCGGCACCCGCGCGATGATGCCGACCCCGGCCTCGCGCGCGGCCGGCAGCACCTCGTCGAGCGGCTTGAGCCGGAACGCGTTGAGGATGATCTGCACGGTGGCGGTGCCGGGTCGCGCGATGGCGGTGAGCGCCTCGTCGCACGTCTCGACGCTCACGCCGTAGGCCGCGATGGCGCCGTCGGCCACGAGGATGTCGAGGGCGTCGTAGACCTCGTCGCTCGAGAAGACCGGCGTGGGCGGGCAGTGCAGCTGCACGAGGTCGAGGGTGTCGACGCCGAGGTTCTTGCGCGAGCGGTCGGTCCAGGCGCGGAAGTTCGACAGCGTGAACTCCCCCGGCTCCTGCGGCCCGCGCCGCCCCATCTTGGTGGCGACCGTGATGCCCGATCCGGGGTTCTCGGCGAGGAAGCGGCCGATCACCTGCTCGCTGCGGCCGTCGCCGTAGACGTCGGCGGTGTCGAAGAAGGTGACCCCGGCGTCGGCGGATGCGCGGAGCACGTCGAGTGCGGCATCCTCGTCGACGTCTCCCCAGTCGGCGCCGAGCTGCCAGGTGCCGAGTCCGACGAAGGAGATGGTGCGGCCGGTGCGGCCGAGGGTGCGATGGTCCATGCCTCCGACTCTAGGCTGACCTCGTCCCGCCCGCTCGCGGGTAACGACCGGATAACCATCGACCGCATCCCAGCCGCGTCCCAGGCTGGCGTCCCTAGTGTGGCGGCATGAAACGAACGATCCTCGCTTCCGCAGCCGTCCTCGCCGTCGTCCTGCTCGCGGGGTGCTCGGCATCCCAGGGCTCGTCCTCGAGCGGCCCCGCCATCGACCAGTCCTCCCCCGATCTCGGGCCGCAGAGCGCCGAGGGCGGCGACAGCGGCACCCTCGCAGAGGGATCGACCGAATCAGAGGCCCGGGCCGACCAGAGCATCATCACCACCGGCTGGATCAGCATCACGGTCGACGACGCCATCGCCGCGACCGACGAGGCGATCGCACTGGTCGACTCGTTCGAGGGCCGGGTCGACTCCCGCTCGCAGCAGGTGGGCAGCGACGACAGCCGGGCGAGCGCCCAGCTCACGGTGCGCATCCCCGCCGACGAGCTCGACGAGGCCATCGCGGGCCTGCGCGAGCTCGGGACCGTCGACTCCGTCTCGCTCGACGCGAGCGATGTCACGCTGCAGGTGCGGGATCTCGACGCTCAGATCAAAGCACTGCAGGCATCCGTCGATCGGCTGCTCGCCCTCGTCGACAGCGCCGCCACGACGGCCGATCTCGTGGAGCTCGAGACCGCCATCAGCGACCGGCAGGGGCAGCTCGACAGCCTGAAGTCGCAGAAGCAGTACCTCTCGGACCAGATCTCGTACTCCACCATCACCCTCGACCTGCAGGAGGAGGGCGCCATCCCCTCGAGCGTTCCAGGCGACTTCTGGAGCGGCCTCGCGGCCGGGTGGGCCTCTCTCACCGCAGCGCTCTCGGGCCTCGTCGTCGTGATCGGCGTGCTCATCCCGTGGCTGCTCCCGTTCGCGGTGATCGCGGCGGTGGTGGTGCTGATCGTCGCTCTCACGCGCCGCGGTTCGCGCCGTTCGGCCAACGCCCGCACCGTGCAGAGCGGGGCCGGGAGTGACGCCGCCCGTGGTTCGGCCGCTCCGGCTGGTGCGGCAGGTGTCGCCGGCGCCGAGGGTGCTGGTGCGACTCCTCAGCCGCAGGCCCCGCACGCCGCCTCGACGCCACCCCAGCAGTCCGGCCCGTCGCAGGAGCAGCCGCCGCACACGCCGCAGACCCCGCAGCCCCCGCAGAGCCCGCAGACCCCGCCTGCGGTGTGACCCGCGGCCGGCGGCCACGGCATGGGGCGCGGATGGCGGCCGGTGTGACGCAGGGCTAGCCCGCGGCGTGCGGGTTCTGCTCGAGCCACAGCTCGCGCCGCAGCTCGAGGGTGCGGAGGGCGGCCTCGTCGACGGTCTCGGCCGAGAGCTGACCCGAGCGGACCGCCCAGGCGATCGAGGCCACGAGCTGCGGCACGTCGACGGTCGTGTTGTAGAGCAGGATGTCGTTGCCGGCGCCGATCGCGGCGATCGCGTTGGCCGTGCGGTCGGCGTAGGCCGGCACGCCCGAGGCCTCGAGCATGAGCAGGTCGTCGGTCACGGCGACGCCCTCGAAGCCGAGCTCGTCGCGCAGGATGTCGTGCCACGGCCGCGACAGCGACGCCGGCGCCGCGTCGACCGAGGAGTAGACGAGGTGCCCGAACATCACGAGCTCGGCGCCCGCGCCGATGCCGGCGGCGAAGGGCGGCGCATCTTCGCTCCGCCAGGTGTCGAGCGGCAGATCGGTCGTCGGCACCGAACTGTGCGAGTCGCCCGCCGCGGCGCCGTGCCCCGGAAAGTGCTTGAGCGTGCTGAACACCGCGCCCTGCTCGGCCTCGACCGCCGCCGCCACGCGCTCGCTCGCCGACCGGGCGTCGGTGCCGAGCGCCCGCTCGTAGATGAACGACGAGGGGTCGCCTGTGACGTCGGCGACCACGCCGAAGTTGACGCTCATGCCCGTGGCGTCCAGGAGCGCCGCGCGCTGACGGAACGCGTCGGTCGTCGCGGCCACCGGCTCGGTCTTGAGGGTCTCGGCTGAAGGGTAGGTGTCGGCCTGCAGCCGGGCCACGATGCCGCCCTCCTCGTCGATCGCCACGAGGGTGCCGAGCCCCACCGAACCGCCGCTGCCGGGAGTGCCCGAGCGGAGCGCCTCGGTGTAGGCCGCCGTCTGATCGGTGCCGCCCGGCACGTTGTCGCCGAGCAGCAGCACGCCCGCGATGCCGTTCGCCTCGAGGTAGGCGCGCGTGGCGGCCGGATCGGGACCACCCACGTGCACCATGAACAGCGACGCGATCTTCTGCTCGAGCGTCATGCCCGCGAGCCGGACCTCGGCGTAGAGGCGGTTCTGCTGCTCCCGCGTGACCACGGGGAACTCCGCCCGGTGCCGCATCGCGGCGGACGGCGTAGGCGAGGGCGTGGCTGTCGCGGTGGACGGGGAGGGCTGCGACGACGAGCTGGAGCCCGGGCCGCCCGGGGAAGCGGGAACAGCAGAGGCTGCCGCGCCCGCGCTGCAGCCGCCGAGACCGGCCGTGACGAGCACGACGAGTCCGGCCGCGAGAACCCGCGCCCGCCCGTTCACTCGGGGATCGGCCCCAGCAGTGCGGTGGCCACCGTCGAGTGCGCCGACTCGCCGTCGGAGGGGTGGAACAGGCCCGCTACGACGTCGCGGTAGAGCCGCCCGAGCTCGCTCGAGGAGGCGATCGCTGAGCCGCCGGACACCCGCAGCGCCTGGTCGACGACCACCCGCGCGGTCTCGGTGGCGCGCACCTTGAGCCCCACGAGCTTGGGGAACCACGCCGCCCCGTGCGCCACGAGCCCGTCGACGTCGGCCGCGAGCGCCGCGATCTGCGGCGGGATGCCGTCGTGCGCGATCCCGGCCTCGGCCACCTTCCAGCGGATGTCGGGGTCGTGCGCGTAGGGCCGCCCGCCGTTCTTCATCGAGGTGCGCCGGTGGGCGGCCTCGACGGCGAGCTCGAGCGCCCGCTGCGCGAGCCCCGTGTAGACGGCGGCCACGAGGATCTCGAAGTTCGAGAAGATGGCGAAGATCAGCGGATCGGGATTCGGCCCCGGCGCGAGCCTGCGGAACACCCGCGACGCCGGCGCTACGGCCCCCTCGAGCACCGTGGTGCGGCTCTGCGAGGCGCGCATGGCGAGCGTGTCCCAGTCGTCGAGCGTGGTGACGCCCGCGGTCTCACGGTCGAGGAACGCGTGCACGAGCAGCGGATTCGACGGGTCGCTGTCGTCGCGCCCGAAGACGCCGAGCCTCGTCCAGACCGGCGAGAGCGACGTGAAGATCTTGCGGCCGGTGAAGGCGTACGAGCCGTCGGGGCCGGGGACGGCGGCCGTGCGCGAGTCGAACAGCACGAGGTCGTTGCCCGCCTCGCTGTTGCCGAAGGCGTAGACCTCGCCGGCCACCGCATCCTGCAGCACGCCGCGGAGCGAGTCGTCGCCTCGGTCGAGGAGCACCTTGGCCACACCCGTCCAGACCAAGTGCATGTTGATGGCGAGCGCGGTGGCGGGCGCCGCGGTGGCGAGGCGCGTCTGCTCCCGCGCCACGCGCTCGAGGCCGAAACCCAGCCCGCCGTCGTCGACGGGCGCGAACATGCGCAGGTAGCCGACCTCGGCGAGCTCGCGCAGGTCGTCGTGCGGGAAGGTGTTCTCGCGATCGTGGAGGGCCGCCCGCGAGCGGATGCGGGCCAGCAGCCCGTCGTCGATCAGCGAGTCGGCAGGGGTCGTCTCTGCCATGCGGCCAGGATACCGACCGCCCCTGACAGTGCCATCAGCACGACCCGAGCCACCAGCACGAGGAGCGCCCCGGCCCCCTCAGCGCCCCTCGAGCTCTCGCACCCGCGGGATGACCTGCTCGGCGAACCGCCGCATCTCGCGCAGGTGCGGCGAGAACTGCAGCAGCAGCAGGTCGACACCGGCGTCGGAGAACTCCACGATCCGCTCTGCCACCTGGTCGGGCGTGCCCACGAGGTCGGGCCGGAGCCCCCGGTTCGACACCGAGTAGTCGCGGAGGTCGACGGTGGTCTCGAGCTGCGACTTCGACACGAAGTCCTGGTACGACTCGTACGCGGCCCCGCCCCGCACATCCGTGATGCGCTCGAGCTCGGCCTGCGCCTCCTCCTCGGTGTCGCGCACGATCGCGTAGGCGGCCATGCCGAACGACGAGAACGGCGTCTCCGACACGGCGGCCCGGCGAGCGGTGAGGTCGGCGATCTTGGTGCGCAGCTCGGAGGGCGTGCCACCGTGAGTGACGTAGGCGTCGGCGAACCGCGAGATCGCGTTCTTGCCGCCCTCGCTCTCGCCTCCGGCGTAGATCACCGGCGCCACCTGGGGCTTCGGCGAGAGGTAGGTGTTCTCGAGCTCGTAGTACTCGCCGCTGAAGCTGTAGGGCGTCTCGCTCCAGAGCCCCTTGAGGATCTCGACGAACTCGAGGCTCCGCTTGTAGCGGTCGTCGTGCTCGGAGAAGATGCCGCCGTACTGCCGCGCCTCCTCGGCCCACCACGCCGAGACCACGTTGAGCGTGAACCGCCCGCCGCTGATGTCGTCGATCGTGGCGGCGCGCTTCGCGGCGACCGCGGGCAGGTGGTAGCCGGGGCGGATGGCGGTGAGGATCTCGATCCGAGTGGTCACGGCGGCGACGGCCGCGGCGAGCTCCCACGCGTCGAGGCTCGGCGCCTCCTGGCCCTTGACGTCGTTGAGGTTGAGTTCGGCGATGAGCGTCACGTCGAATCCGGAGGTCTCGGCCGTCTGCGCGATCTCCTTGACGTGCTCGAACGTCGTCGGCGTCTGTTCGTCGTCGACGTTGCGGAGCCAGCCGCCGAAGATCGGCGTCCAGTAGCCGAAGCGCAGGGGTCCCGCGGTCATCGGAGCAGTCCTCCCAGGAAGCGCGCGATCGACCGCGGGCCCGAGACGGGGCTCGACGCCTCGACGTCCGGGTTGTAGTTCGTGTTGGTGTTGATGTCGTAGGTCACGCGGCGCCCATCGGCGGTCTCGATGAACTCGATCCCGGCGATCGCGATGTCGTTCGTGGCGAGGAACTCCTCGTAGCGGGCGATCAGCGGATCGCCGTCGAAGCCCTCGCGCAGCGAGAACAGCGGCGGAGGGGTCGAGCCGTCGGCTCCGGGCACGGCACAGGCGTCGGCGGGGCACAGCTCGAAGCTGCCGGCCGAGGTGTCGACGCGCACGGCGTAGACGAAGCGGCCGCCCACGAACTCGGCGCGCGTGACGAAGGGCTCGGCGGCCACGAGGAACTCCTGCAGCAGCGTGATGCCGTCGACGGGCTCCTCGAAATCGGCGCCGCCGACGTAGGCGTCGAACTCCTCGTAGCTGTCGAAGCGACGCACGCCGAGGCCCTTCCCGCCCTGGTTGTGCTTCGAGATGAAGGGCAACCCGAAGTCGCGGGCCGCCGCCGCGAGACCCGCCCGGCCGAAGACCGCCACGGTGCGCGGCACGTCGAAGCCGGCGCGGCCGAGCCGGAGGTGCTGGTCGACCTTGCTCACCTCGAGGTCGATCACGCTGCGGCCGTTCACCACACGGGCACCGGAGTTCTCGAGCCACGACAGCAGGGCGCGCGTGTAGTCCTTCGAGTGCGGGTTGCCGCGGGTGTGCGCCGAGGCGCTCATGCGCGACCAGTAGACGCCGGGCGCGGGCTCTGCCGAGAGGTCGATGCCGGCGTGCACGGCGTCTTCAGTGAGCAGGATCTCCGTGAACGGCACGCCCTCCGCCTCGAACGCCGCGGCGAGCGGCGGCAGCCACTCCGGGTTCTCGTGGATGACGTGCACGCGCGGTTCAGAAGCCATGCTCCGAGTCTAGGAGCGGCTCAGGAGGTCGCTTCCCGATGGGCGCTCGAGAGGTCGAGATATGTCGCCGCGTTACGCCGGATGCCCTCGCGCTCCTCCTCCACGAGCTCCCGGCGCACCTTCGCGGGCACGCCGGCCACGAGCGATCCGGGCGGCACGACCGTGCCCTCGAGCACGAGCGCGCCCGCGGCCACGAGGGAGCCCGTGCCGATGACCGCTCCGTTCAGCACGGTGGCGTTCATGCCGATGAGGCAGTCGTCCTCCACCGTGCAGCCGTGCAGCACGGCGCCGTGGCCGACGCTGACGCCGCGGCCGATCGTGGCCGGCTTGCCGAGGTCGGTGTGCACCACCACGTTGTCCTGCAGGTTCGAGCCCTCGCCCACCACGATCGGGTCGTTGTCGCCGCGGAGCACGGCGCCGTAGAAGACGCTCGCGGTGGCCTCGAGGTGCACGCGGCCGATCACCGTGGCGGTGGGCGCGACCCACGCCGTCGGGTCGATCTCGGGGCTCTGGCCCTCGTACGTGATGAGCATCGTCGTCTCCTGTTCGTGTCGGATGGGCGGGGTCGAAGCGGATGGTGTCGTGACGGCCGGCTCAGAGCCGGTCGCCGAGCTGGGAGACGATCGCCGCCTCCTGGTAGTCGAGTCGTTCGAGGAACTCCCGTGCGGCGTCGTCGTCGAGCCGGTCGGCGTCGCGCTCGCGCACCACGGCCACCCGTTGCGCGTGCAGCACCCGGCGGTAGAGGGCGCCGAACTCGGCGCCCGGTCCCTCGCCCGGTCCGGGTGCGCGCTCGGCCTCGTCCGACTGCCGCGCCACCCTCTCGGCGATCCGCTCGAGCACCTCGGCCGGCATATCGGCGGGAGGCGACCGCAGGAACTCGGCGAACACCCCGGCCGACGCCGCACGCGCCACCTCGCGGGCGTGCGCGGACTGCGCGAGGTCGTACTCGTCCTGCTCCGGATCGCTGAGCCCCAGCGACCGGATCAGCAGCGGCAGCGTGAGACCCTGCACGAGCAGTGTGCCGACGGCCACGATGAACGCGATCGCCTGGATCTCGGCCCGCCCTGGGAAGGGATCCCCGTTGGCGAGCACGAGCGGCACACCCGCGGCCGCGGCGAGCGTGACGACCCCGCGCATGCCGGTCCACGACACCACGAGGCTCTCGCGCCAGTTCAGGAACACGGGGTACTGCTTCGGCTTCCGCCCGCGCGCGACGCGGTGCTCGTTGGCCACGCGCATCCGCTCGCGGAGCCGCTCGTCGCTCGCGATCGTGCGACGCATGATCTTGTCGGTGAGGAAGTTGCGGCCGAAGGAGACGAACACCCAGATCGGCCGGATGAACAGCACCACGAGCAGCACGAGGGCACCGAGCCCGAAGACGGCCCAGACCGAGTCGCCGGCGTCGCTGATGTCCTGGATGACGAAGCGCAGCTGCAGACCCATGTAGGCGAACACGAATGCCTCGAGCAGCACGTCGAGCGACGACCAGACCTGCCGCTCCTGCAGCCGCGTCTCGTAGCCCGTGCGCGCCGAGGAGGTGCCCACCGCGAACCCCGCGGCGACCACGGCGAGCACCCCCGAGGCCTCGAACTGCTCCGCGAGGAGGTAGGCCGCGAACGGCACGATGAGCCCGAGCACGGTCTCGAGCCCCGAGTCCTTCAGCAGCCGCCGGATGGCGACGGCCACGACCGCGAGCACGAGCCCGACCGCGATGCCCACCACCGACCCGTAGCCGAACAGCAGCAGAGGGTTCTCGAGGAAGGTGTGGGTGCCGGCGACCGCCGCGACGGTGATGCTGAAGAGCGTGAGCGCCGCGGCGTCGTTGACGAGGCTCTCGCCGGTGAGGATCGACATGACCCGCTTGGGGAGGCCGAGCTTGCGGCCGATGGCCACGGCCGTGACGGCATCCGGTGGCGCGACGATGGCACCGAGCACGAGGGCGGCGCCGAGAGACAGTGCCGGCACGACCCACGCCGAGAACACACCCACCACGAGAGCGGTGACCACCACGAGCCCCACGCCGAGACCGAGGATGGGGCGGAGATTGCGCACGAAGGAGCCGAAGGAGAACTGCAGGGCCGCCGAGTAGAGCAGGGGTGGGAGCACGACGCCGAGGATGATCTCGGAGTCGAGCTCGAGCCGCGTGAAGCCCGGGATGAAGGAGGCGGCGAAGCCCACGACCGTGATGACGAGGGCGGGCTGGAGGCCCCGTCGCTGGGCGAGCCCGGTGACAGCGATGGCCCCGACGATCACGAGGAGGAGCTGCACGCCGTTCACGCGGCTCAGCCTAGCTAGAGTTCTCATCATGGAGCAGGCGACCGGCACAGTGCAGGCGACCGACACCGTGGAGTCGATGGACGCCCTCATGCTCATCACCGAGCTCTTCGGCTGGATCGGCATCGGCGCCGGCATCCTCATGCTCGTCGTGGGCTACGTGCGGGGCGCGTTCTTCCGGGGCTGGCGCGAGACCCTCGGCGTGGTCGTGCTCGACGACGCCGGCCACCGCGCCTACCGCTGGCTCGGCGACGACAACGTGCTCTACCAGGCGCCCGCCCACGAGGACGAGACGCAGTCGCTCGAACCGGGCGACGAGCTCACCGTCTACGTGAACCCCCGCGATCCGGCGGTGGGCCGCGCCGACGAGCCCACCCACGAGGGCCGCGCCTTCCGCACGACGGGCTGGATCCTCCTCGGCGCCGGCCTCCTGGCGATCGTGCTGCAGATCGTGCTGCTGTTCCTATGACGAGGCAGCTTCTCCCGTTCGTGCGCATGCGCGGTCGCGACGTCGACGAGCCGGGGCGGGTGTCGAGCCCGCTCGAGCTGCTCTTCGACCTCACCTTCGTGGTGGCGATCGCCTCGATCGTCACCCAGCTCGCCCACGCGATCGCCGAGGACCACATCGTGACGGCCCTGCCGAACTTCCTCATGGTGTTCTTCGCCATCTGGTGGGCGTGGCTGAACTTCACCTGGTTCGCGTCGGCGTACGACACCGACGACGTGCCCTATCGGCTCCTCACGATGCTGCAGATGGGCGGTGTGCTCGTGCTCGCGGCAGGTGTGCCGAGCGCGTTCGAGCACGGCGACTACCTGCTCATCACCACGGGCTACTTCATCATGCGGATCGCCCTCGTGGTGCAGTGGCTGCGGGCCGCGGCCCAGGATCCCGCAGGACGCGCGACGGCGCTCCGCTACGCGCTCGGCATCACGGTGGTGCAGGCGCTCTGGATCGTACGGGTGTTCACCGTCGGTGACTGGCCGTTCGCGGCCCAGGTGGCGGTCTTCGCGCTGCTGGCGGTGTGCGAGATGGCCGTGCCGATCTGGGCCGAGCGCCCGCGCGCCACGGCCTGGCATCCGCACCACGTGGCCGAGCGCTACGCCCTGTTCACGATCATCCTGCTCGGCGAATCGGTGCTCGCCGCCACCTCCGGCGTGCAGTCGATCGTCTCGGCCGGCGCCTCGAGCGGGGAGTTCGTGCTGCTCGCGGCGGCCGGCCTCGCGCTGCTGTTCGGGCTCTGGTGGGTGTACTTCCTCGAACCCGCACACGAGGGGCTCGAGAACAACCGCCGCTGGTCGTACTACTGGGGCTACGGCCACTACCTGATCTTCGTGGCGCTCGCCGCCGTGGGCGCCGGCCTCGAGGTGAGCGTGGAGGCGCTCGCGCATCACGCCGAGACGCCCGTCACGACGATCGGCTACGCGGTCGCCGTGCCGGTCGCGCTGTTCCTCGTGATGATGCGCGTGCTCTACCGGCCCCTGATCGGGCCCACGGTCGTGCCGCCCGCGCTCTCGCTCGGCGGTGCCGCTGTCGTGCTGCTCGCGCCGCTCGTCGCGCCCGCCACCTCGCTCGCGGTGGTCGTGCTCGCGATCACGGTCGTCGTGGCCCTCGTCGTGACGCTCACGATCGTGGTGCGGCGCCCGAGACCCGAGGCCGCGCCGGTCTCCTAGAGCCTCCAGCAGGCATCCGGGCAGACACCCGGGCGACCGCCGCTACAGCAGGTCGCGCAGCTCCCGCCGCAGCACCTTGCCCACGTTCGACTTCGGCAGCTCGTCGCGGAACAGGATGCGGGTGGGCCGCTTGTAGCCGGCGAGCTCGGTCTTGAGGTAGGCGCGCAGCTCGTCCTCGGTGAGTGAGTCGTCGGCCTTCACCGCGAACAGCACGACGGTCTCGCCGGAGCGGTCGTCGGGCACACCGATCACACCGGCATCCCGGATCTTGTCGTGGGCCATGGCGACCTCCTCGACCTCGCTCGGGTAGACGTTGAAACCCGAGACCACCACCATGTCCTTCTTGCGGTCGACGATCGTGATGTAGCCGTCGTCCGACATCGTCGCGACGTCGCCCGTGAGCAGCCAGCCGTCCTTCAGCACCTCGGCCGAGTTCTCGGGCTGGTTCCAGTAGCCCGACATCACCTGGGGGCCGCGCACGCAGAGCTCGCCGCGCTCGCCGAGGGCCACCGGAACGCCCTCCTCGTCGCGCAGCTCGATGTCGGTCGAGGGCAGCGGGAGGCCGATCGTGCCGACGCGCGGCGTCGTCCAGGTGGGGTTCACCGACACCACGGGCGAGGCCTCGGTGAGGCCGTAGCCCTCGAGCACGTCGTTGCCGGTCGCGTCGCGCCAGGCTCTGGCGGTCGCGCCGCGCACAGCCATCCCGCCCGCCACCGCGAGCTTGACCCCCGAGAAGTCGAGCGCACGGAAACCGGGGTTCTCGAGCAGTGCGCCCGCGAGGGTGCTGACGAGGATGAGCACGCTCGGCTTGGTCTTGCCGAGGGTCTTGACGAGGTCGTCGGTCTCGCGCGGGTTCGTGATGAGCACGTTGTGCGAGCCGTAGGAGAAGAACGCGAGCGCATTCACCGTGAGACTGAAGATGTGGTAGAGCGGCAGCGCCGCGATCACGGTCTCCTGCCCCTCGTGCAGCCGCAGGCGCATGGGCGCGAGCATCTGCGCCTGGTTGGCCACGAGGTTGTGGTGCGAGATGACGGCGGCCTTCGTGCCGCCGGTGGTTCCACCCGTGTACTGCAGCAGGGCGGTGTCGGATGCGGCCACGTCCGGACGCGCCAGGCCTGCGTGCCGGGCGCCGGCGGCGAGCGCCGCGCGGAACGAGGTGGTGCCGGTCAGCCCGTGCCGCGGCACGAGCTTCTTGACGTGCTTGACCACGAAGTTCGTCACGAGTCGCTGCGCGCCGGGGAGGAGGTCGCCGACATCCGTGAGCACGACGTGCTTGATCGACGTCTGCTCGATGACGGCCGCGAGCTTGTCGGCGAAGTTCTGCAGCACCACGATGGCCGTGGCGCCCGAGTCGATGAAGACCTTGCGCATCTCGTGCGCGGTGTAGAGCGGATTGGCGTTCACCACGACCAGACCGGCCTTGAGGGCACCGTAGAGGGCCACCGGGTACTGCAGCAGGTTGGGCATCTGCAGCACGATGCGATCTCCCTTGCCGAGACCGAGCTCGCCGAGCAGGAAGCCGGCGAACCGGTCGGACAGCTCGTCGATCTCCCGGAACGACAGTGTCGCCCCCATGTTGGAGAAGGCGGTGGACTCGGCGTGCTTCGCGCACGTCTCGGAGACCAGCTCACCGACCGACCGGAACGGCGGCTCCTCGACGGTGGGGGCCAGCTCGCTCGAGTAGCTCTGCAGCCACGGACGGCTCTCGTATGGATTCATCGCTTCTTCGCTGTCGTACGGGGGTGGGCTGGCCCTTACGCTACCCGCTATCGTCGACCCATGATGAACGACGACGACTACGACGAGCGCCCGAGTGGATTCATCGGCCGACTCGGCAAAGCGAGAGCGCTGACCTGGATCGTGATCATCGGCCTGGTCGCTCTCAGCATCGGCGCGATCTCCGTGGTGATCGTGCTGCAGAACGCCTGACGCGCTACTGGACGCCCGGTTCGGCGTCGTCGATGAGTTCCTGGTCCCAGTCGCGCTGGGCCTGCTCGGCCTCCTCGCGGGTGGGGAAGGGGCCGAGGTTCGGAGCGTCCGGGAAATCGTCCGGGTTGAGGTCGGTGGTCACGTAGTAGGTGATCACGTCGTCCTGTTCGTGCTCCACGATGCGCAGATCTGACATGCTGCCGACTCTACCGACACCCGCGGGTCAGAAGTCGAAGCCCCCGCCGAAGTCGCCTCCACCGAAGTCGCCTCCGCCGCCGAAGTCGCCGAACCCGCCGCCGTCGGCGGAGCCGCCGTCCGCGCTCACGTCGCCGCCCGCATCCGCTCCCCCGTCGCCTGAGTCGGCTCCCGCCTCGTTGCCGCCCTCGGCACCCATCGGCGGCAGGAACGCGCTCACGAGCGCCGAGCCGATGACGTAGCCGGCCACGGTGCCGAGCAGCGACGAGGCGACCATGCCCCCGAAGCCCATGCCGCCTCCCTGGTTGCCGGCGCCGGCGAAGGCGCGCTCCATGGTGCCGGGGTTGCGGATCTCGGAGCGCGTGGCCGACTGCGCGAGCGAGTGCGGGTCGTCACCACGCGGCGCGTCGCCGGGCGCGGCATCCTGCGACAGCTGCGTGAAGAGGATCTTGCGCTGCTCGGGGGTGAGCTTCATGAACGCCTCCTCGTGCACCTGCTCGATGGTCTCGGGCGGTGCGGTGCGGAGGAGGTAGCGGTAGCGGTCGACCGCGATCTCGTCGTCGGTGCGCTGCGGCGCGCTCTGCGGAGACACCGAGCCGGCGGTGCCCGGCTTCTGCGGCACGGCGTAGCGCGGGTCGTGCTGCTGGGGGCTCTGCGAGGTGCCCTCCTGCGGTTCTTCGCGGCCCAGCAGTCGGTCGAGGAATCCCATGGTGATCGCTCCGATCTCAGGCGCCCGCTGCGCACTGGATCCCAGTCTGGCCAGCGGGACTGGAGAACGCCTGGATGCTCACCGCGAGCGCGCTATGACCTCGCCGATGCGCTCGGGCCGGAGCCCGTGGCCGATCACGCGCGGCCCGGCGCCGCGCACGGCGGGCACGATCAGGCCGAGGGCGGCGCGCTGCACGGCGGTGGGCGGATTCGACAGCAGCGGCCGGTCGAGCGGCCTCGCGATGGCGCGGTGCAGCTGCAGCTGGATCGCCTGCATCGCCTTGACGGCGGGCAGCCGGCGCCGCTGGATGGCTGCGAGGTCGCGAGGGGTCACGCCGAGCGCCGAGCCCGGTCCGCCGATGGCCCGGAGCAGCAGCGGCTCGGCGAGACGGTTGGCCGTGGCTACGGCATCCTGGATCGCGTACTCGACCCCCACGCCGAACGCGGGTGACATGGCGTGCGCGGCATCGCCGATGCAGAGCAGCCCCGGCCGGTGCCAGGTCTCCAGCCGCGACAGGCGCACCGAGAGCAGCTTCACGCTCTCCCAGTCGTCGAGGGCGCCCACCACGGGAGCCAGCGGCTTCGCGGCGCGCGCGAGCGACTCCTTGAAGGCGTCGAGGCCCTCGGCCCGGATCTCGTCGAAGCGGCCCTTCGCGATGATGCAGCCCGTCTGCAGGCGGTCGCCCCGGTCGATCGTGACCACGGAGACGCCGCGGTCGAGATAGGCGAGGGTGGGCCGGACCACGGCGGGCGGCTTGGGCAGGTCGAACCACAGCACGTCGACGCCCACCCCGAACTCGCGCGGCTCGAGGCCCGTGGCGGCTCGCACGGTCGAGCTGCGGCCGTCGGCGGCCACGGTGAGCCTCGCCACGATCTCGAGCTCGCCCTCGGCGTCGACCGCGGTCACGCCCGTGACCGCAGACCCTGCGCGCCGCACCCCTGTGGCCGCCGTGCCCCTGCGCAGCCTGAAGCTCGGCAGCCGGCCGGCGTGCCCGGCCAGGAAGTCGAGGAAGTCCCACTGCGGCATGAACGCGAGGAAGTCGTTCGGCGGAGGCAGCTGGGAGAAGTCCATCGCCTTCACCCTGATGCCGTTGACCATCACGTCGAGCGAGCGCACCTCGCTGTGCGGCAGCGTGAGGAACTCCTCGCGGAGCCCCAGGTCACCGAGCAGCTCGAGGGTCGAGGGGTGCACGGTGTCGCCGCGGAAGTCGCGCAGGAAGTCGTCGTGCTTCTCGAGCACGAGCACGTCGATGCCCAGCCGCGCGAGCAGGTAGCCGAGCATGAGCCCCGCCGGCCCACCGCCCACGATGCAGACCTCGGCGTGCAGGGTGCGCGTGGCGGCCATGACCCCACCCTAGGGCGGTGGGCGGCCCTCCGGGCGGCCCGGTCGTACGCGAGCGCGAGCGGGCACGTGCTCAGGCGGGCAGCAGGAACCCGTCATCGACGAGCGAGCGGATGCGCGGCACGAGCTCGGCTCGCAGCGCCCCGGCATCGACGGCGAGCACATCGGCGATGGCGTCGACGATCGGGCCCACGGCGAGGTCGCCGTCGCACGCGCCCACGAACGCCGCGAGGCCCGTGTCGAGCGCCACCCGCCGGCCGAAGCCGCCGCCCTGCAGGAGCGCCATCACCACCGGATCCTCGTGGCCCGGCCAGTAGTGCCGCTCCTCGGTGACGTCGGAGGCGTAGACGAGGGTCGAGCGGAGCAGCGCGCCGAGATCGCGGTGCACCTCCCAGTCGTGGCCGGCGAGACAGCGGGCGAGGTGATCGCCGAGCCCCGCCGGGTTGTCGCCGAGCCCCGACTCGAGTCGCTCGTAACGGGCGAGGGTGGGGCTGCTCTCGCGCGGGCGGCGGAGCAGGAGGTAGCCGAACCCGACGGCGCGCACGCCTCGCGCCTCGAAGTCGTCGAGCCAGGCGGCGTAGAGCTCCTCGAAGCGCTCGCTGCCGGGCTTGGTGCCGCCGTCGCGGATCCACGTCTCGGCGTAGAGTGCCGCGCTCTGCTGCTCGCGCTCGATCACCCAGGCGTCGAGCCCCGAGCCGTCCTCCACCCACGAGCGCACCCGCCCGAGGCCGTCGATCGCGTCGCCGCCCGCCCCCTCGCGGTACTCCCAGTTGCCGAGCATCTGCAGGATGCCGCCCGGCGCGAGGTGCTCCGCAGCACCGCGCACGACCGTCTCCACGATCGCGTCGCCCTCGAGCCCGCCGTCGCGGTACTCGTAGAGCGGCACTCCCTCGGTGCGGGGGGTGATGACGAAGGGAGGGTTCGACACGATGCGGTCGAACCGCTCCCCCGCGACCGGCTCGAACAGGCTGCCGAAGCGGAACTCGATCGTGTCGATGCCGTTGAGCCGCGCGTTCAGCGCGGCGATCTCGAGGGCGCGCTCGGAGATGTCGGTGGCCACGACCCGGCGGGCGAACCGCGAGGCGTGCATGGCCTGGATGCCGCATCCGGTGCCGAGGTCGAGCACCGAGTCGGCGGGCGTGGGGATCATGAGTCCGGAGAGCGTGGTGGTGGCCCCGCCGATGCCGAGCACGTGGTCCTCGTCGAGGGCACGGCCGAGCGCGGCCTCGCCGAGATCGGAGACGATCCACCAGCTGCCGGCCCCCAGCGAGTCGACGAAGCCGTAGGGGCGGAGGTCGAGCCGCGCGGTCAGGTGGCCGGGGGCCGAGCCCTCACCCACGAGGCCGAGCCTCTCGGCGCCCTCGGAGGTGAGCGACGGGAGGGCTGCGTCGAGCTCCTCCCGGCTCACCTGCTGGCCCAGCACGAACAGGCGCGCGAGCGCGACGACCGGATCGGCGGCCGTCGCCTCGCCCGCCCGCTCGGCCTCCCGCTCGCGCTCGGCGAGCACCCGCCGGGCGGGGAGGGTGCGGCCCCGGAAGAGGGCGGCGGCGGCCTCTGCACCCCAGAGGTCGTCGAGCACCTCCACCCGGTAGCGGGCTCGGGTGAGGTCGTCACGGAGGAGGTCGATCGAGGCATGGTCCACCCACCCATTCAATCGCTACAGTGGCGTCATGCCGCACACCGAGGGTGATCCGCTCGTCGTCGAGACCGCATCCGGCGCCGTGCGCGGGGTCGCCGGAGAGCACCGGGAAGGGGCGGCCGGGGTCGGTGCCACCGGCTCCGTGCGGCACTGGCGCGGCATCCCCTACGCGGCCGCGCCGGTGGGACCGCTGCGCTTCCGCCGCCCCCAGCCGGCACCGCCCTGGGAGGGCGTGCGGAACGCCTCGGCCTTCGGGCACGCGGCCCCGCAGCACGAGAACAGGGCCATCACGCTCCCCCCGGGCGTCACGCAGTCGGAGGACTGCCTCACCCTCAACGTGACGGCGCCGGATGCCGACGGCCCGCATCCGGTGATGGTCTGGGTGCACGGCGGCGCGTACGTCGCCGGCTCGAGCGCCCAGCCCCTCTTCGAGCCCTCGCAGCTCGCCGCGGAGGGCGGGGTGGTGGTCGTGAGTCTCAACTACCGGCTCGGCGCGCTCGGCTTCCTCGACTTCTCGAGCTTCTCGGATCCCGCCGGTTCACCGGAGGAGTTCGAGGCGAACGTGGGGCTGCACGACATCCTCGCGGGGCTCGCCTGGGTGCAGCAGAACATCGCGGCGTTCGGCGGCGACCCCGGCTCGGTGACGCTCTTCGGCGAGTCGGCGGGCGGCGGCTGCGTCACCACGCTTCTCGCGACGCCGGCCGCGGAGGGCCTGTTCCACCGCGCGATCGCCGAGAGCTCGCCGGCCACCTCGGTCTACGACGCCGAACGCGCCGCGACCGTCGCCGGCCGCTACCTGCGGCTCGTGGGCCTCGAGCCCGCCGAGGCCGGCCGGCTGCGCGAGCTCGAGCCCGGGGTGCTCAGCCAGGCGGCGTTCGACCTCGTGGCGGCGGTCTCGGCCGAGGCACCCGGCACGCTCGCGATCGCGCCCGTCGTCGACGGCGTGCTCGTGCCGGAGCCTCCGGTCGACGCGTTCCGGGAGGGCAGGCAGCTGCGGGTGCCCCTCGTCATCGGCACCAACCACGACGAGGCGTCGCTGTTCAAGCTCATGAAGTCGCCGCTCATGCCCATCACGCAGGCCTCGGTGCACGCGATGTTCGAGGCCATCCTCGCCGAGCGGCCCGACCTCGGTTCGGCAGCCCCGGCCGATCTGGAGGCGCGCATCGAGGCCGCCTACCCGCGGTTCCCCCGCCACGGCAGCCCCGCCGAGCTCTCGCGCGACGCCGGCTTCCGCATGCCCTCCATCTGGCTGGCGGCGGCGCACAGCCGGGTGGCGCCCACCCGCATGTACCGCTTCGACCACGCGCCCGCCATGCTGCGAATGCTCGGCATCGGCGCCACCCACGGTGCCGAGATCGCCTACGTGTTCGGCACGCTCGACATCGCGAAGAAGGATCCGAGCTTCGACCTCGGCGGGCTCAAGGCGGCGCGCCGGCTCTCGAGCGAGATCCGCGGTCGCTGGGCGGCCTTCGCCCAGGCGGGCGAGCCCGAGGTCGAGGGCGGGCAGACCTGGCCGCTCTACGACGAGACCACCCGCAGCACCCTCGTCTTCGATGCCCGCGGCACGGTGGTCGACGATCCCGACCCCGAGATCCGGCACGCCTGGGGTGATGCGGTCATCGCGTTCCGCTGACGTCCCGCCCCCTCCTTCCCGCCCGTTCCCTCTCCACCCCACCCGAATGGGGGGATGGTGAAGTCGATGATTTCTCATCTATTCTGCGGGAGGTAAGGGCGCTCAGCCGAACGCCCGGTTCTTCCGAGAAGAAACGGGATCATCATGAATGCAGTCACCAAGGGCGCGATCGCGGCGGGTGCCGCCGCCGTGCTCCTCACGAGCGGCCTCGGCACGCTCGCCTACTGGTCGAGTTCCGCCACCGTGGCGGAGGGCACGATCAGCTCGGGTCACCTCGCGCTCGACGTGCAGAACGCGACCTGGACCGACGTCTCCGGAGCGATCGCCGAGCCCTTCGACCCGGCGGTCGACAAGATCGTGCCGGGCGACGTCATCCGGTACACCGCGGAAGCCGTGGTCTCAGGAGAGGGGCGCAACCTCGAGGCGACCCTCACCGCCGACACCGCCGACATCGGGGGCGACCTCCTGCCCTACCTCGAGGTGGACTTCCTGGTCGCCGACACGCTGACCACCGAGCTGAGCTACGACCTCGGCCCGATCGAGGAGGACCGCGTGCTCCCGGTGCAGCTCGTGTTCACGTTCGACCCGGAGACGCCCTACGGGGAGGGCATGGACGCCGATCTGAACCTCGGCGACTTCGAGTTCACGCTCACTCAGAATCCCTGACGATGAAGCGCCGAGCGGGTGGCTGGGCGAGCTGGGCCGGGCGCATCTCGTCCTGGCTCCTGCTCTTCGCGGCGGTCGGCGTCCTCGCCGCCGTCGTGGTGGTGCCGAGGATCTCCGGCAGCACGCCGTACACCGTGCTGACGGGATCGATGCAGCCCAGCCTCCCGCCCGGCGAGCTCGTGGTGATGGCCCCGGCCGATCCGGCATCGATCCGGGTCGGCCAGGTGGCCGCCTACCAGCTCGAGTCCGGTCGGCCGGCCGTCGCCACGCACCGGGTGGCCGCCGTGCGGGTCGACGGCCACGGCGAGCGCAGCTTCGTCTTCCGTGGCGACGCCAACTCCGCCGACGATCCCGAGCCGGTGCGTCCGGAGCAGCTCCGGGGCGTGCTCTGGTACCACCTGCCCCTGCTCGGTCACGTCAACCTCTGGCTCACGGGCGAGCAGCGGATGCTCGGGGTCGGCCTCGCGGCGGGCACCCTGCTGCTCTACGCGGCCGTCGTGTGGATCCGGGCGGCGCGGCGGCGGCTGCGCAGCCGGAGCCCCGCATGAGATGGGCCGTCCTGGTGCTCGGAGGAGCCGCGGTGCTGACGGCACTCGCGACTCTCGGTCCCGGTCCCGATCTCGCCTCGGCCGCACCGGCTCCGGCATCTGCACCGGCTCCGGCACCGGCACCGGGCACCGTCGAGGTGAGCCTCGACGGTGAGACCTGGGCCCCGGCCCTCGAACTCGATCCCTTTCCGCCCGGCTTCGTCTTCGCACCCGGCGCGTCGATCGAGGTCGCCCTGCAGCTGCGGGCGCCGCAGGCGGCGCGCCTGCAGGTGGACGTCGTCGACAGCGGCGACGGCGAGCTCTGGCAGGCCCTCGAGGTCTCGACCACGATCACTCCGCCCGCGCCGGCGCGGGGCGAGATCGCCGAGCTGCTCGTGCGCGTCACCCTGCCCGCGACGGCCGACGGCTCCACCCAGCGACTCATCGCGCATCCGCGGATCGTCGTGACGGCATCCGCCGACGGGCAGCAGCGAGCCGCTCCGCTCGCCGGAACAGGAGCTCCCACACACCCGACCCGCACCATCGTGGCCGTGGGGGCCCTTCTTCTGATCATCGCGGGCATCTCGATCTGTCACAATCGAGGTTCCGCTCCCCCGCCCTCGAAGGAGGAACCCCGTGGCTGAAGTCCGCCTGGTCGCATTCGACCTCGACGACACCCTGGCGCCGTCGAAGGCGCCGCTCGATCCCCGCATGGCCGAGCTGCTGGTGCGCCTGCTCGACGTCGTCGAGGTCTGCGTCATCTCGGGGGGCCAGTTCGGGCAGTTCCAGACCCAGCTCGTGGCCAATCTGCCGCAGACGGCCGAGAACCTCGAGCGCCTGCACCTCATGCCCACCTGCGGCACGCAGTACTACCGGCACGAGGGCGGCGAGTGGCACCAGGTCTACGCCGAGAACCTCACCGACGACCAGAAGACGAGGGCCCAGGAGGCGCTCGTCGCCCAGGCGAAGGAGCTCGGGCTCTGGGAGAGGGAGACCTGGGGCCCCGTGCTCGAGGACCGCGGTTCGCAGATCACCTTCTCGGCCCTCGGCCAGCAGGCGCCCATCGAGGCCAAGTCGGCGTGGGATCCGACGGGCGCCAAGAAGGAGTCGCTGCGCGCCGCGGTGGCCCCCCTGCTGCCCGACCTCGAGGTGCGCTCGGGCGGCTCGACCTCGGTCGACATCACGCGCGAGGGCATCGACAAGGCCTACGGCATGAACCGCCTCGCCGAGCTCACCGGCATCCCGCTCGAGGCCATGCTCTTCGTGGGCGACCGCCTCGACGAGGGCGGCAACGACTACCCCGTGAAGGCGATGGGCGTGACGACCCACGCCGTGGAGGGCTGGCACGACACGGCGGCCTTCGTGGAGGAGTTCCTCGCGAGGCGCTAGCGACCGCTCGGTCGCTCGGGCTTCGCCACGTCGAGCTCCGTCTCCTCGACGTCGATCTTGGCGAGCACGCGCCGCACCGATCGCTCCTGGTAGCGCCCCTCGGCACGGGCGGTGAGCACGGCCTCGCGCTCGGCCTCGAGCATGAGCCTCCGCAGCCGGTTGTACGACTTCGGGGCCGGTTCTGCCGCGTCGTCGCCGGGATTCTCGAGGGTGTCGCCGAGGAAGCGCGCGTTGAGCTTGAGCCGGTCGACCACGCGAGGGTCGACGGTCTCGGTCCCCTCGTCGTCGAGCCGCGCGAGGCCTGCACCCTGGGCCTCGGCGAGCAGCTGGTGCACCTCGGTGGCCTCCTGACTGAAGTCGGGCGGTGGCAGCTTCAGCCGCCGGATAACGAAGGGCAGGAACGCTCCGCCGAGGAGGGTCCCGACCACGATCACGAACGCGAGGAACTGCAGGAACGCCCTCCCGGGGGTCTCCTCCGGCAGCAGGAAGACGGCGGCGAGCGTCACGACGCCCCGGATGCCGGCCACCGACACCGCGATGCCGTTGCGCCAGCTCCAGCCACGCTCGCGCAGCCACTTCGGCCCGAAACGGTAGATCGAGGTCGTGATCATCATCCAGACGAATCGCGAGAGGAAGACGGCGAGAAGCAGCACGGCCGAGATGCCGATCGTGGGCCAGAGGCCCGGGCCGTCCTCGAGCGCCCCCACGAGGATGCCGGACAGGCTCAGCCCGATGAAGAGGAACACCGCGTTCTCGAGCAGGAACTGGATGGTGCGCCAGTTCACTGCTTCGGCGATGCGGGCCTGGGCGGTCTGGATGACAGGGGCGCGGAAGCCGAGGAAGAGGCCGGCCACCACCACCGCGAGCACACCCGATCCGTGCAGCAGCTGGGCCGGGATGAAGGCGACGAACGGGGTCACGAGCGAGAGGCTGGTGTCGAGCACGGGCGAGGTGAGCTGTTTGCGGATGAAGCCGAGCACGAGACCCACGAGCAGCCCGAAGCCCACCCCCACCACCACGGCGATCACGAACTCGAGCACGATCGACCAGGGGGTGAGTGGCTCGCCCTGCGGAGCCGACGCGCTCACGATGGCGGCGATCGCCGCGTTGAGGGCCACGAGGGCCGTCGCGTCGTTGAGCAGGCTCTCGCCCTCGAGCACCGTCACGAGCCGGCGCGGGAGCTTGAGTCGACCCGCGATCGCCGTGACGGCCACGGCATCCGTCGGCGCCACGACCGCCCCGAAGGCGAAGGCGGCCGCGAGCGAGATCGCGGGAACCACGAGCCAGGCGGTGAGCCCCACCGTCACGACCGTGAACGCCA
Organism: Herbiconiux oxytropis; assembly: GCF_024979315.1. GTDB lineage: Bacteria > Actinomycetota > Actinomycetes > Actinomycetales > Microbacteriaceae > Herbiconiux > Herbiconiux oxytropis. The sequence continues at coordinate 263,352 of NZ_JANLCK010000001.1, forward strand.
CGAGCCCGACCGACAGCAGCAGGATGCCGTCGCGCCTGGCCCGCACGTCGGCGAACGAGGTGCGGATGGCCGCGGCGAACAGGAGCGGCGGCAGGAGCCCGTAGAGGATGAGATCGGGCTCGACGGTGATCTCCGGCACGCCCGGGATGAACGACACCCCGGCGCCCACGATCACGAGCACGATCGGCGCCGACCACCCCACACGACCGGCGAGCCCGGTCACCGCCACGGTGACGACGACGAACGACACGATCCAGATGATGGTGCCCACGGAGTCGCTGTCCATGGGTGCGAGTTTAGGGCCGCCAGGGGGCGACGACGGAGCTTCGACCCCAGGCGCTCCCGAGACTCCTTCGTTGTCGACGGGCGGCCTCGAATACCGTCGACGCCGCGTCACCGCTCGTCGCGGCCCGAGGACGGCGGTCGCCGCCGTGCCATAAACTGGTGGCGCGTTGGTGAAACGTTTCCACCCCGAGGCGGTCCATGTCCACGATCAAGGATGTCGCGCGACGCGCCGGCGTCTCGCTCGGCACCGCGTCGCGCGTGCTGAGCGGCAGCACGAGCACCTCGCCCGAGTCGCGGGCCAAGGTGCAGACCGCCGCCGCCGAGCTCGGCTACATCGCGCACGGTCCCGCGCGGTCGCTCCGCCGCTCACGCACCGAGGTGCTCGGCCTCCTCGTCTCCGACATCCGCAACCCGTTCTTCTCCGAGCTCGCCCACGCCGCCGAGAGCGAGGCCATGAAGCGCGGCTACGCCGTCCTGCTCGCGAACGCCGATGAGGACGAGGTGCAGGCCGACGAGTACCTGCGCATCTTCGCGTCCCAGCGCGTCGACGGTCTGCTGCTCTCGCCTCAGGGCCCGGTCACGCCACGACTGGCCGCGCTGCTGGCGTCCCGCCTGCCCGTCGTACTGCTGAACCGGAGCGTCGAGGGCCTCGACGCACCGCTCTACGCCACCGACAACGCCCAGGGCGTCGGGCTCGTGCTCGACTGGCTCGAGCGCCGGGGCCATCGTGACGTCGCGTTCGTGGGCGGCCCCGTCACCATCTCCACGGGTGCGGAGCGTCAGGCCGCCTACCTCGCCGGCCGCGAGGCGCACGGAATCAGCACCGACGACGCCTTCGTCGACGCGGGCGACTTCCAAGCCGAGGGCGCCACGGCGGCGATGATCCGGATCCTCGACCGCGGCGTGCTGCCCACCGCCGTCTTCGGCGCGAACGGGCCCACCACGCTCGGAGTGCTGCACGGGCTCCGCGAGCGGCTGGGCGCGGAGGCCGCCTCTCGCATCGAGGTGATCTCGTTCGACGACCTCGAGTGGTTCGAGTTCGCCTCTCCCCCGATCACCTCGGTGCGGAACGACGCCGCGGCCATCGGCCGGCTCGGCGTCCGGGGGCTGATCGACCTGATCGAGGGCCGCGAGGCCGCGTCAGCACGCATCGCGATGTCTCTCGTGGACCGGTCGCTGGTCGATCGGTCGTCTGCGAGCCGACCCGTCTCCTGAGCCCGTCGGATCCGGCGTTTGCCAATCGTCGCATCCTGGAGCATGATGGTCATCGATGCCCTGTGGAATCGTTTCCATGGAAACGTTCACACGCACTGTAGCCCTGGAGAGGACCACCGCATGCGAGTCGCCGTCGGAGCCGATCACGCAGGCTTCCCCGTGAAGCAGCGCGTCATAGACGCGATCGAGAAGCTCGGCCACACGGTCATCGACCGGGGCACCGACAGCACCGACCCGGTCGACTTCCCCGACATCACCCAGGCCACCTGCGCCCCCGTGCTCGACGGCACCGCGGATCGCGCCGTGCTGGTCTGCGGCACGGGCGCCGGAGCGATCATGGCCGCGAACAAGATCCCCGGCATCCGCTGCGGTCTGGCGAACGAGACCTACTCGGCGCACCAGGCCGTTGAGCACGACGACGCGAACGTGATCGCCCTCGGCGCCTGGCTCGTGCCGCCGGCGTTCATCGACGACATCGTGGCCGAGTTCCTGGCTGCCACCTTCGACGACGACGAGGACACCCGCCGCCGCGTGGCGAAGCTCAACGCGCTCGACGAGCTGACGCCGGGCACCCCCGCCACCTGATCCCACCCCTCCCCCACACGATCAAAGGAGATCCCCCGTGACCACCACCGCGACACCTCCGCAGAAGTCTGCGCTGGGCTCGAAGGACCGCAACAAGACGGCCATCGCGGCCGCCTTCGGCACGAGCGTCGAGAATTACGACTTCATCGCCTACGGCACCGCCTCTGCCCTCTACTTCGGGGCCGTCTTCTTTCCCGAGAGCGACCGCTTCGTGGGCACCCTGCTCTCGTTCGCCACGCTCGCCGTCGGCTTCCTGATGCGGCCGCTCGGCGGCGCGGTGGGCGGCTATCTCGCCGACCGCTTCGGCCGGAAGCCCGTGCTGGTCGGCGCCATGATCGTGATGGGGGCGGCGACGTTCCTGATCGGCCTGCTCCCCACCTACGCCCAGATCGGGGTCCTGGCCCCGGTGCTCCTCGTGATCATCCGGATGATCCAGGGCCTCGCGTTCGGCGCGGAGTGGGGCGGGGCCATCACGATGGCCTACGAGCACGCGCCGTGGAACCGTCGCGGCATGTACGCGGCCATCCCGCAGGCGGGCAACCCCGTGGGCATCGCGCTCGCGAGCGCCATGTTCCTCGTGTGCGCCGACCTCGAGGGCGACTGGCGCTGGCGCATCCCGTTCCTCCTGAGCGCCGTGCTCGTGATCGTGGCCCTCATCGTGCGCTCGCGCCTGTCGGAGTCGCCCGAGTTCATGGACGCCAAGGCCGAGGGCAGGATCGAGAAGAACCCGTTCCTCGCCACCATCCGGCGCGACTGGAGGAGCATCCTCCGCGTGATCGGGCTGCGCATCGTGGAGTCGTTCGCCTACTACTCCACGGCCACCTACCTGCTGAACTACCTCACGGAGCGCTTCCCGGACATCCGTCCCACCGCCCTCGGCGCCATCACGGCGGCGAGCATCGTGGCGGTCTTCGTGACCTTCCTGGCGGGCTCGCTCACCGACCGTGTGGGGCGGAAGCCCCTCTACATCGGGGCGTGCATCGCCGCGATCCTGTTCGCGTTCCCGATGTACCTGCTCACCGACGATGGCACGCCGGCGCTGGTCATCGCGGTCTTCATCTTCGGCATCGGCTTCATCCACGCCACCCTCACGGGCAACCAGGGCTCGCTCCTCACCGAGCAGTTCGGCACCTCCACCCGCACCTCGGGCGCCTCGCTCGGCTACCAGATCGCGGCGGCCCTCGGTGGTTTCGCGCCGCTGCTCGCCGCGGCGCTGGTCGGCTGGATCGGTTGGCCGGGAGCGTCGCTGCTCTACATGACGGCCGCGATCGTGGGTCTCATCGCCATCCTCGTGACCCGCGAGACCTACGGCCGCGCCGAGCGGGCCCGCGTCAACGCGCTCGTCGCGGACGAGAAGTCGCGCGCCTGACGACCTCGACAGCCACGGGGTAGCGCTATCCGCTCGAGAAGCCGCACTTCCGAGCAGGTGGCGCTACCCGGTAGGTACGGGACTCTCAGGGGCCCCGGTGCATCAGCGCGACGCGCTGGCTCGGCGAGAGCGGGCGCACCGCCAGCCCGGCGGTGAGGATCACGAGCCGGCACGACTCCTCCAGCTCCTCAGCGACGGCTGCGGCGTCGTCGAGGGTCTGGGCCGCCACGAGGGAGCCGTGGTTCTGCAGCAGGAGCGCAGAGGCGCCTTCACCCACGGCCCGGGCGATGGGTGCGGCCGCGGCGGGGTCGCCGGGCGCCACGTAGGGCATGCTCCGAACGGCCCCGGCACGCATGGTCAGGTAGGGCGTGAGCGGAAGCACGGCATCCCGCGGATCCCCGTCCGCCAGGCACGACACGGCCGTCGCATGAGCGGAGTGCAGATGCACCACTGCGCCGAACGAGGGATTCGCCCCGTACATCGCTCGGTGCATGAACGTCTCCTTCGTGGCCCTCGGCCCGGAGACGACGGCCCCATCGAGGTCGATCACACTGAGTCGGTCGGTCTCGAGAGCCGAGAGCCGGGATCCCGTCGGCGTGCACACGATCCTGTCCCCCACCCGGATGCTCAGGTTGCCCGTCGAGCCCGGGGAGAGGCCGGCGGCGCTGAGCATCCGGCCGACCTCCACCAGCGAGCTGCGTGCTCCGTCGAGGTCGGTCATGACGGCGTCCCGCCCATCGGTGCAGGGGTGGGAGTGAGGTCACGGAGACGGCCGAGCGCTTCGGTGAAGAACCTCTCGCCGCCGAAGTTCCCCGACTTGAGGACGAGAGCCACCGGATGATCGCCCGCGCTGACGGTGAGTGGCACGCCTGGCGCGATCTCCGGCCCGATGACGATCGAATCCACCCCGAGCGCGTGCACGACGGCGCCCGAGGTCTCTCCTCCTGCGATCACGAAATGCCGACGGCCGGATGCGCGCAACCTCGACGCCACCTCGCCCAGGGCGTCCTCCACGATCGACGCCGCACGCTGCACACCCAGCACGTCCTGCGCGTGGGCGACCTGCTCCGGATCGGCCGTGCTGTAGACCAGCGGTGCCGACCCCGCGGGCGAGGCCTCGACGAAGCTCACGGCGTCGTCGACGAACTGACTGCCCTCGGCGAGACGGATCGGGTCGAGCTCGAAGCTCGGGTTCTGCGCACGGAAGAGCTCGACCTGCCGGCGGGTGGCGGCCGAGCAGCTGCCGGAGAGCACGACCGCGTCACCGGAGGGAACGACGAAGGGCGCGGGCCCGCTTCGAGCGAGACCGACCTTCCGCGCCATGGCCGCCGCCAACCCGGCGGAACCGGTCGCCAGCCGGTGCGTCAGGGCGACTTCCGCGATCGAATCGAGATCGGCATCGTCGAGCGCATCCACGACCACGTGCCGGCGACCGGCCGATGCTTCCGTCGCGAGCGCCTCGGCGACGGCCGTCCCGCCGCCGGCCACCACCTGCCACGGCACCAGGCCCACGCTCTCGCGCGACTGGGCGACGAGGAGGCGCCGCAGATCCGCATCCCTCATCGGGTTGACCGGGTGTTCGCGGAGCGGCGACTCGTCGAGGGTCTGACCCCACACGAACAGCTTCCCCTGGTAGACCGTGCGACCGTTCTCAGGAGCACTGGGGCACACGATCACCTCGCGTTCGCCGGTGCGCTCGGCCAGGGCGTCGAGGACAGGGCCGATGTTCCCCCGGTCGGTCGAATCGAACGTCGAGCAGTACTTGACGTAGATCCGCTCCACGCCGATCGACGCCAGCCAGTCGTGAGCCGCGAGGGAGTCGGCGACGGCCTCCTCGGGAGGGGTGCTCCTGCTCTTGAGAGCCACGATCACGCAGTCCACGTCGGCGGGGATCGCCGTCCTCGCGTTCGGCACCCCGAAGAACTGGATGGTCGTCGAGCCGGAGCGGGCGACGTAGCCCGCGAGGTCTGTGGCGCCCGTGACGTCGTCGGCGATCACCCCGAGCCAGGGGGCGGGCCGGGCGTTCAGGCCGGTGTCGTTCATCTCGTGGTCCTCTCGTGGTCGTCGACATCGTCGAGCAGGGCCTGCCGCACGATCCGGCGGGGGTCGTATCGACGTGGATCGAGCTTCTTCCAGTCGACCTCGTCGAACTCCGGTCCCATCTCGTCGCGCACACGGTCCTTGGCGCCATCGGCCATCGCCCGCACGCTCCGGACGACCTGCGCGAGCTTCGCCGCCGCCGCCGGAAGGCGATCCGGGCCGAGCACGAACACCGCGATCACCCCGAGCAGGAAGAGCTTCTCCAGGGTCAGGCCGAGCACACGATGCTCCGCTCCTCGGTCTCGAGCACGCGCTGCTGAACTCGGAGCCGCCTCCGGTCGTTGAGGGCGGCGATCCCGGCTGCGCTGAAGAACAGCAGCACCATCGGCACCGCAAGGAGGAACATCGCCATGACGTCGGCCGCCGGGGTCGCGATCGCGGTGAACAGCGTGATGGCGAGGATCGCCCACCGCCACGAGCGCAGGATGGCCTGCCCGGTGACGACTCCAGCGACATTGAGAAGCACGAGGAACACGGGCAGCACGAACGCGATCCCGATGGCGAGCACGAGCTTCAGCACGAAGTCGAAGTAGGCGCGGGCGGTGAGGAGTGCGGTGGTGCCCTCCGGCGCGAAGCCCGTCAACAGCGTCACCATGTGCGGCAGCACCACCCAGCCGGCCGCGCACCCGGCGAGGAACAGGGGAACGGCGGCGGCGAGGAAGCCGATCGCGTACCTCTTCTCGTTCTTCTTCAGCCCGGGCATGAGGAAGGCCCAGATCTCGTAGAGCCACACCGGTGACGAGATGACGATCCCCACCGTGAGGGCGATCTGCACCCGCAGGTCGAATGCCGAGGACACATCGGTGAAGTTCAGGCTCGCGTCGCGGCCCTGCTCGGCCGCCACCTCCGCGATCGGGTGGATCAGCGCGCTCAGCACGAGATCCGACAGCAGGAACCCTGCCACCGCCCCCGCCAGCACGGCGAGGGCGGCGACGAACAGTCGCTTCCGCAGCTCGATCAGATGGCCGCCGAGCGACATCCGACCGTCGTGCGAACGTGATCGCGAGCGCCGGGCCCGGGTCGTCACGGCGTCGCCGAGGGCTTCACGACCTCCGGCGTCGCCTGCTCGGGGGCCTCAGCGGCGGCGTCCTCCTTCTGCATGGCTTTGGTCTCGCTGCGGAAGATCCGCATGGACTGCCCGAGGCTCTTCGACAGCGCCGGCAGTCGGGTCGCCCCGAACAGCAGCAGGATGACGACGAGGATGATGACCAGGTGCCATCCGTTGAGGTTAGCGAGCACGGGAGTGTCCCTTCGGATCGAGCGGGCGGGATGCGTGCACCGACGTCATCGCGACGGTCACGAGGCGACCCCCGCATCGGCGAAGCGCGGAAGGTCGGCCAAGAGCTGCTTCGTGTAGGCGTGTTCGGGATGCGTCAGGACGTGCTCGACCGGGCCGGTCTCCACCACGCGCCCCTGCTCCAGCACGAGAATGTCCTGCGCGATGCTCCGCACCACCGCCACGTTGTGCGTGATGAACACCATCGTCAAGCCGCGCTGGAGCTGAAGCTCGCGCAGCTGCTCGATCACGAGCGCCTGCACGGAGACGTCGAGCGCAGAGGTGATCTCGTCGCAGATCAGCAGTTCGGGATCGACGATGAGAGCCCGGGCCACGGCCACGCGCTGCCGCTCGCCGCCCGAGAGCTGCTCCGGCATGCGGTCGGCGAGGTCTGCACCGAGCGCGACCTGTTCGAGCACCTCGGCCACCTTGCGGCGACGTTCAGCGCTCGTGAGCCGGTCGAAGAAGCGCAGCGGCTCCTCGACGTTCTCACCCACCGACATCCGTGGGTTCAGCGACGCGTGCGGGTTCTGGAAGATGTACTGGATGCGACGCCGCTCCTCCGGCCGTCGTCGGCGGGCCTTCGGATCCAACAGCTGAGCGCCGAACTCCACCGGCCCCTCCCACGCGGAGTGGAGACCCGCCAGGCACCGGGCGAGCGTCGTCTTGCCCGATCCCGATTCGCCCACGATGCCCAGGCAGCTCCCGGGCTGCACGCGGAACCGCACATCGTGAAGGATCTGCTTGTCGCCGTACCAGGCCGAGAGTCCATCCACGTCGAGGGCACCCGTTCCGGCGGCGGGCGGCGCGATCCTCGGGATCGCGATGACCGGCGCCGACGCCTTCGCGTCGACCGGGTGATAGCAGCGGGCGAGGTGATCCGCACCCATCGGTTCGAGCGGGGGGTGGGTCGCGACGCACACCTCGGTGGCGCGCGCGCAGCGATCGGCGAAGGCGCAGCCGATCGGCCAGCGCCCCGGCCGCGGCGGCCGGCCCTCGATGCCCACGAGCACGCCGGCGCGCTCGGGCGTGGGGGCCGCCCGCAGCAGCCCCGCGGTGTAGGGGTGGCGGGCACCCCCGAAGATCGCCGGTGCCGGGGCCTTCTCGACCAACCGCCCCGCGTACATCACGGCGACGTCGTCGGCGATCTCGGCGACCACGGGCAGGTCGTGGCTCACGTAGACGGCGCTCACGTCGTGGGCGATGGCGAGCCGGCGGATCGTCTGCAGGATGTGTCGCTGCGTCGTGACGTCGAGACCCGTCGTCGGCTCGTCGAGCACCACGAGTCTCGGGCGGCACGCGAAGGCCATCGCGATGGCGACGCGCTGCGCCTGGCCTCCCGACACCTGGTGCGGGTAGCTGTGCAGCAGCTGGCGGGTGGCGGGGAGTCGCACCTCGTCGAGGAGGGCGGCGATCCGGTCGTCGAGCGGATCGCCCGACCGCCCCTCGTCGTGGATGCGCATGGCCTCGCCCAGTTGGTAGCCGAGGGTGAGTGCGGGGTTGAGTCCGCTCGCCGGATCCTGCGGCACGTAGGCCACGAGCGTTCCGCGGGCCTTGCGGAGCGCGGTGCCGGAGAGGTCGAGCACGCTCGTGCCGGCGATGTCGATCGTGCCCTCGGCGATCCGCAGCCCGCGTCGGGCGTAGCCGAGGAGGGAGAGGGCGACCGTGCTCTTGCCCGAGCCGGACTCGCCGACCAGGCCCATCACCTGGGCCGCGGCCACCTCGAACGAGACGTCCTGCACCACGGGGGTGCCGGAGCGCGCCATGACGACGCCGAGACCGTCGACCTGGAGCCTGGGTGCGAGTGCACCGGAACGCGTGACATCGGTCATTTCGATCCCTCCGTCGTGGGGCCGGCCGCCGCGCCCAGCACGGCATCCTCACCGCGGGTCTCCCCGAGGTTGGCCCGGGCGATGGCGTCGGCGAAGGTGTTCGTGCCCACGGCGAGGAGTGCAAGGAGCAGCGCCGGGGCGAGGACGCCCCAGGGGTTCGCGGCCATGCCGATGCGGTTCTCGTTGACCATGACGCCCCAGTCGGGCTCGGGTGGCGGGGAGCCGAACCCGAGGAAGCTCAGTCCGGCGATGAGCACGATGGAGTAGCTGAGCCGGAGGCCGAGCTCCACCATGAGCGGTGTCGTGAGATTGGGGAGCACGTGCCTGGCGAGGATCGATCGCGTCGGAACCCCCCAGACGGCGACGGCCTTCACGAAGTCCTTCTCCGTCACCGACTGAGCGGCGCCGTAGATCACGCGGGCCGTCTGCGGTGCCTGGGAGAGGCCGACGGCGAGGATCAGCAGCCACCACTCCGGCCCGATGAGACTGAGCAGCAGCAGGGCGAACACGAGCTGCGGAATGGCGAGCACGACGTCGACGCCGCGCATGAGGAGGTTCTCGACGAAGCCCCGCCGGTAGGCGGCGACCACTCCGATCACGGCACCGGATCCGACGGCGATCACCGTGGCCAGGAACGCGAGGAGCATCAGGTGCTGGCCGCCGTGCAGCACACGGAAGAGCACGCTCTGACCGAGCACGTCCGTGCCCAGCAGGCCCGCTCCCGGCACGGACGGGTTGGAGAACGGCGGCGCCGCGAACGCTGTCGGTGACCCCGGTACGAGCGGGCCGAGGAAGGCGATCGCGAGCACCAGGAGCGTGAGCCCGGCGCTGATCCGGCCGCGGGTGGTGCCGAGGGCTGCGCCGAGCACCCGGAGCGCGGCGAAGCTCCGCTTGGGGCCCTTGGCCGGCACGCGCGCCGCCGTGCCGGCGGAGCTCGTCGTGGGGAGGGGATGTGTGGTCATGATCACCTGGGTGCGCGTCGGCGCGGGGTCGAGAGGAGCACGAGCAGATCCGTGAGGATGTTGAGCGTGACGAAGAAGATGGCGAGCAGGACGACGATGAACTGCAGCACCGGGACATCGCGGGTCTGAACCGCGCTGGCGAGGGCGAGCCCGATTCCCGGGTACTGGAAGACCGTCTCGACGAGCACGATCCCTCCGGCCAGGTACAGCAGGTTGAGCCCGAGCACCTGCACTGCGGGCGCCGTCGCATTGGGGAGCGCATGACGGAAGAGCAGCCGTGCTGTACTCGCCCCCTTGAGTCGGGCGACCTCGGCGTAGTCGCTCGTGAGCGCCTCGATCATGGCCGCCCGCACCATGCGGAACATGTAGGGCGCGGTGACGATCACGAGCGTGAGGGCCGGCAGCACCAGCTTGATGGGCTCGTCCCAGATGCGGTCCTCGGGCGGGATGATCGACACGGCCGGGAACCAGTCGAGGAAGCCGACCGAGAAGACGAAGATCACGAAGACGCCCACGACGAACTCAGGCAGCGCGCTCGCCACGAGCGCGACGAGGGAGGCGGAGCTGTCGAAGATCCCGTCGCGGCGATTCGCGGCCATCACCCCGCCGACCACGCCGATGACCGTCGAGACGAGGGCGACGATGAGGATCAGCACCGCCGAGTTCTCGAGGCGGGGCAGCACGACGTCGGTCACCGGACCGCGCGTGGCCAGGGACGTTCCGAACTGACCCGTCACGAAGTCGCCGAACCAGGACAGCAGACCTGGCACGAGAGGCTGATCGAGCCCGAGCTCCTCTCGCAGGGAGGCCAGAGCCTCCGGCGTCGCGAACTGACCGAGGATCGCCGAGGCGGCGTCTCCGGGCAGCACGCGCGTGGCCAGGTAGGTGAGCACGCCGACCAGCACCACCGACAGCACTCCGAGCGGCACCCGCCAGAGCAGCAGCCTCCTGATCGGGTGCGCGGCGCGGCCGGCCGCCGCCCGAGGTCGCGCCGGAGTGCCCGCCGCGGCCAGGGATTTCGTCATGATGCCGGCCATGATCAGCTCTGCAGCCAGATTCCCTGCCAGCTGCTGCCGTTGATCGGCAGGCCGGTGATGTTCTCGGTCACGCCGCCGACGCGGGAGTTCATGCCCTCGATCCCCGGGAAGTAGGCCGGGATGATGTAGCCGCCCTCCTCGTAGTCGAAGCGGATGAGCTCCTGCACGAGCGCATCGCGTGCCGTCGCATCGACGGTGGCCAGCGCTTCGGCGTAGAGGCTCTGCCAGCCCGCGTCCGTCTGGTGGATCTCATTGAAGGGTGCTCCGTCGGCCATGCCCTGCTGCGCCATCGTGAGGTAGGCGCCGGTGTTCCAGAAGCTCTGCGCGAAGGCGACCTGCGTGTACGACTGGGCGAAGAACTGCGTGGGGTCCTGCGTGCGGATCTTCACCTGCACGCCGGCCTGAGCGGCCTGGGTGGCGAAGACGCTGGCGGCGGCCGTGGCACCCGGGCCGATGGGAGAGGAGTACAGCTCGACCTGCAGCTCGGGGAATCCGGCGGAGCGCAGCAGCGACTTCGCCTGCTCGAGGTCCTGCTCTCGCTGCGGCACGGCGTCCTTGTAGGCCGGGTCGATCGCCCCGAACGTGTCGTTGCCGATCGCTCCGAGCCCACCGTAGACCTGCTGGTTGAAGGCTTCGCGATCGACCAGCAGCCTGAGGGCCTGTCGCACACGGACGTCGCTGAACGGCTCCTCGTCGACGCGCATCGTGAACGGCACGAAGGCGCGGGTCTTGGAGACGACGACGCTGCCGCCCGCCGCCTCGACGGAGGAGACCGAGGTCGACGAGAGCTGGTTGATCAGGTCGACCTGGCCCGACTGCAGCGCGTTCAGCTGCGCCGTCTCGTCGGCGAAGTTGATGATCACGAGCTCGTCGAGGTACGGGAGCCCCTCCTGCCAGTAGTCGTCGAAGCGGGGGAACGTCGACTCCTGACCGGGGGTGAACGAGCCGAACGTGAACGGGCCGGTGCCGACGGGGTTCGCCGGGTCGTAGTCCTGGGGCACGATGCGGGTGGCGAAGACGCCGGCCAGACCCTCGACGAAAATGCTGTACGGCGCGTCGAACGGGATGCGCAGCGTGAGCGGATCGACCACGGTCGCGGCGGCGAGGTCGAGGGGGCCCATCGTGATCAGCCCCGGGAAGCTGTTCTCCTCGATCCGGCGCAGCGAGAAGAGCACGTCGTCGGCGGTGAGGGTCTTTCCGTTGTGGAACAGGATGTCCGGCTTGATCCGGATCGTCCACTCCGTGGCATCCGCGTTGGGCTCGATCGATTCGGCCAGCACGAGCTCGGGGGCCCCGGTGGTGCCGTTCATCTGCACGAGCTGCTCGAAGAGAGCACCGGCTCGCAGGAAGTCCATCGTGGTGAGCGGGCTCTGGGCCTCGAGCGTGTCACCGCTGCCGCCCGAGGTCGCGCCGACTCGGAGCGTGCCTCCTCGCACCGGCGTCCCCCCACCCGAGGGAGCGCCTGAGGTCTCTGCGGGCCCTCCACCGGGAGCAGTGCAGGCGGCCAGGCCGCTCACGCCGACGACGACGGCTGCTGCGCCGCCCACCTGGAGCAGCGTCCTGCGGCTGATCGGGCCGACTCCGTTGCCGGGTCCCGTCGAGTTTCGGTCTGTCATGTCACACTCCATGTTGATTCGGGATCGGGATAGATGCGCCAGGCGCACCGTCAAGCGAGATTGAGTCCTCCGTCGACGAGCAGATCGACACCGGTGATGTACGACGACTCGTCGGAGGCGAGGAAGGCGACCGTCTTCGCGATCTCGGCGGGGCGGGCCATCCGGCGCATGGGGATCTTCGCCACGTCGTTCGCCACCCGCTCGGGGTCGTTCTTCTCGGAGAACTCGACCTGCGCCGTGCGCACGTAGCCGGGCGAGATGGAGTTGACCCGGATGCCGATGCGCCCGAGATTCATCGCCGCGTTCCTCGTGATGCCGAGCACCGCCGACTTCGTGGCGACGTAAGCGATGTGGCCGCTCTCCGCACCTCCGCGGTGGGCCCACGACGAAGCGATGTTGATGATCGATCCCGCTCCCTGTGCGGTCATCCCGGGAATGACGGCCTGCATGCCGAGCAGGATGCCGGTCTGGTTGATCGCGACGACGCGGTCCCAGTCCTCCCGGCTGACATCGGCGACCGCAGCATGCGAGCCGATCCCCGCGTTGTTGACGAGCACCGTGATCGCGCCCCACTCGGCGTCGACGCCGGCCACGACCTCGGCCCAGTCCTTCGCGGATGCGACGTCGACGTGCCGGTAGACGACCCTCAGGCCCTCCGCGTTCAGACGCTCCGCGAGCGCCCCACCCTGCTCGTCGAGCACATCGGTGGCGATCACCCGGGCACCGTCGCGAGCGAGCCGCTCGACGTGCGCAGCTCCTTGCCCCTGAGCGGCACCGGTGACGAGAGCGATCGTGTTTTCCAGACGATAAACCATGTCGGGAGTCTTCCGGCCGCTCAGGCGGGGCACCACTGTACGGGGATATGGACCGCGGACGACCGCCTAGATCGACGCTCACCGGCTGTATGCAGCCATAGCCGCACGGGCCGGGTCTGCGGACGCCGTCAGTTGTGCACGCGGGGGCGCTCTGGCGAGGGTGAGGAGGTACCACGTGCCACGAAGGGATTTCACTCATGCACCTCGGATTCTTCAGCCCGCCATACGCGCAGGCGTACGTCGACGGTCAGCGCACTCTGCAGGAGGTGATCGAATGGGATCTGCAGGTGGCCAGGTGGGCCGACGAGTACGGATTGCACGAGCTCTTCTTCGCCGAGCACCACACAATCGGCCATGAGCCCAACCCGGCACCCGAGCTGACGATCGCGGCCGCCGCGCGTGAGACCACGCGGCTCCGGCTCGGTGCTGCAGCCCACCTCCTTCCGTACCACAACCCGATGGCCCTGGCCCATCGGCTGATGTACCTCGATCACCTCACGGGCGGACGCTACATCGCTGGATTCGCGCCCGGGTCGTTCCCCACCGATGGGCAGATGTTCGGCGTGGGACCTGGCAACGCGAAGATGATGGACGAAGCGATCGACATCATCATGGCGATCTGGACCAGGGAGGCGCCCTTCCGCATCGACGGAGAGTTCTGGACCGTCGACATGCCGGCGCACTCCGAGCAGTGGAACGGACCGCACCTCAAGCCCTTCCAGAGCCCGCACCCCGAGGTCATGATGACCGGGGTGCAGCCCACCTCCCCCACCTTCGTCGATGCCGGCCGCCGCGGCTTCTCGCCGATGAGCCAGCAGGTCGGGATGGCCGCTCTGCTGAAGCAGTGGGAGACCTATGAGGAGGCGGCGACCGGCGCCGGCCGCACGCCCGACCGCGCGAACTGGCGCGTCATGCGCGACGTCTTCGTGGCCGAGACGGATGCGGAGGCGCGCCGCCTGTTCATCGAGGGTCCGGCCGGCCGCACCTGGGACGAGCTCGTGCTCCCCACCTTCCGCGCCGTGCGCGACCGCGGCGGCAAGAAGTACGCCCTCGGGGAGCTGCTGCTGGATCCCGGCATGGCGATCGAGGAGCTCACCCTCGAGTGGCTGGTCGACAACTTCTTCCTCATCGGATCCCCCGACACCGTCGTGGAGAAGATCACCCGGTTCGACGAGGAGCTCGGCGGAATCGGCGCACTCCTGTCGTTCACCTTCGACTACAGCCAGGAATCCGAGACCTACCGTCGGCACCTCGAACTCCTCGGGCGAGAGGTCGCACCGCGGATCGCGAACCTCGGGCCCCGCGGCGACGCCGCCTCGGTGGACGCATCCGTGGCCGTCACCGCATGAGTGCCGGCTCGACTGCGGCGATCGTCTACGACGCCTCCCCTCTGACGCTCGAGCTGGTGCCACGAGGCATTCACAAGGGCGCCGTCGACGGCGCGCCGACCGAGTCGGTGCTCGTGCTGCACAGCGATGCGGGCGGGCGGAGCGGCGTCTGGGAGTGCACCCCCGGCCGTTTCGCGTCCTCCCGCGACGGCGACAGCGAGCTGATGCACTTCGTCGCAGGCAGAGGCACCATCACGAGCGCCGACGGCACCGTGCACGACATCCGTCCGGGCGTCGTGCTCGTCGCCCCCGACGGCTGGCGCGGAACGTGGAACATCCGCGAGACCGTGCGCAAGATCTACACGATCTGGACGGCGCCCACCACGACCCCCACCACGACAGGAGAACCCTCATGACCCTCGCCCGCGACCTCCAGGAGTCCGCCTGGGACGCCGAGTGTAGACGCGACCTCGACGCACTGCTCGGCCACTTCCACCCGGATGCCACGTTCCACCCAGCCGGCGGCCCCGCTCAGACGGGTCGCGCCGCCATCCGGGCGATGACGGAGGAGTTCTACCGCGCCTACCCGGAGCTCGAGATCGAGATCCTGGGCGAGTGGGGCCGCGGAGACTCGTCGGCCGTGTTCGAGTTCCGTGCCCATCTCGTCGACATCGAAGGGAGCCGCTCGACCCTCGAGGGCGTCTGCATCGTCGAGATCCGGGACGGCGCGTTCACCGCCGTCCGCTACTACGAGGATGCACCGGTGCCGGCCGCAGGCTGAGCGCATCCGATACAGCAGAGGGCCGCGTCCGGATCGGACGCGGCCCTCCTTCGTGCACGCCGAGGCTCGTCCGCCTACCCCTCGTCCAGGATCGCCGACAGCCGTGTGGCGGCCACGCCGCCGGTCGCGACGGCGCCCTCGATCCAGCCTCGGAACGCATGCGCGACATCCGACCCGGCGAACACGAGCCTGCCCTCCGTGCGCTCGAGCGCCGAGGCGTAGGTCGAGAGGAGGCCTGCAGGAGCAGCGCACCAGGTGCCCTTGGAATAGGGATCGGCGAGCCAGTCGTAGCCGTCCACCTTCAGCACCCCCGCCTCCGGCACGTAGAGCCGGAAGGCCGCCTCCACCTCGACGCGGTCCAGGATGTCGAGAGGCCGCTCCTGCGTGGAGAAGCCCACCACGAGGTCGCCGCCGAGGCCCGTCTCCTCCACCGGGTAGTCGGTGAAGAAGACATCGATCGGTGCGTCGTGCTCGCCGATCCCGAGGATCTTCGGGGGCAGTCCGGTCACGAGCGCCCACAGCTTCTTCGCGGCACCGGATTGACCGATCGCCGCCGCGGCGGTCTTCTCGGGCGACAGCGCCGGCTCGAACTCGATGTCGCCGAGGCAGTTCAGCGGCACGGCGACCACGGCGGCACGGCCGCGGAGCACCTCGCCCTCCTTCGTGCGCACCTCGACGTGCTCGCCCGTCTGGGTCACGGATGCGACGGGGGCCGACAGGCGGATCTCGGCGCCGGAGTCGTCGAGCATCCGTTGCAGGAGGTCGATGGTGCCCGAGGCGAACCGATGCGTGGGGGTGTGGCCGATGGCCAGCACGTCGTTGTCCAGCAGCGGGATCCACGACATGAGATGAAGGGCTGAGATCTGGGAGAGGTGGCATCCGGTCTCCTGGCGGATCCAGGCGCCCATCAGCTCCGTGAGCGTCACCGACAGCCCGAAGCCGTCGATGTAGGCGTCGAGCGGCACGTCGAGGTCGGCCACGTCCTGGGTGTCCAGCGGCAGCGTGGGGTCGATGCGCTCCACCTGCGTCCGGGTCTCCTCCACGAAGCGGCGCAGATCGAGCTCGTCGTCGCGGCTGATCGGGCACGCGGCGTGGCTGAGCACGCCGTCGAGCAGGGAGACGTGGTTCTCGGCCTGTGGACTCGTGCTGAGCTCCACGCCGTAGCGGTCGACCTCGGCCATCAGCGCCGCATTGCCCGCGGGATCGATCCAGTTGCCACCCATCTCGATGGAGAGCTCGGTATCGGCGAAACGCCGGTACCAGGTGCGGCCGCCGATGCGGTCCCTCGCCTCCACGACCAGCACGCGCTTCCCGCTCGTCGCCAGGTCCCGCGCGGCCGTCAGGCCTGCGAACCCCGCACCGATCACCAGGGCGTCGTAGGTCTCATCGGTCATCGTGTCGTTCCTCCGTGTCTCTCTTCGCCGCCCCGCTGCGCGTGAGCGGCGTCTCCCAGGTCGTGATGGTGATGGTCGTGGCCACGGTGCCGGCCGCGGTGCTCAGCCGAGTCCGATCGGCAGGTGCAGCGGCGCACCCCGGGTGCCGGGGTCGCAGGCGTTGACCGTCGGAGTGCCGAGTGACGCGAGCGCGAGCACCTCGAGGTCGGGTCCGGCGAACGCGAGATTGGTGGGGGTGGGCGCGTGCACGCCGGACCAGTCGTCGACGACGATGTCGAGCGTGCCGTCCGGTGCCACGCGGTACACGCGGTTGGGCTGCCAGCAGCCGATCCACAGACCGCCCTCGGCGTCGAACGCGAGCCCGTCGGGCACGACGCGATCGAGCACCACGACGGGCTCGGGCTCACCACCGGCGAGGGGGACTCGCACGACGCGTGGCCAGGTCGACTCGACGATGTAGAGCCAGTCGTCGCGGATGGCGAGCCCGTTCGCGAAGTGCAGCCCCTCGAGCACGCGCTCCGTGGTGCCATCCGGGTCGATCCGCACGATCCCGCCGTTCGTTCGGCCCCAGTCCCCCGAATCCGAGACCCAGAGCCGGCCGTCGGCGTCGAACACCGGGTAGTTCGGGTAGCCGATGGGTTCGCCGTACCGACGGATGCCGCCGTCGCGATCGATCCGCTGCACGCAGCCGTTGCCGACGTCGCAGACGTACACCGCGCCGTCGCCATCGAGCGCGAGGCCGAGCATCGAACCGCCCGGCACGGTGCAGACGGTCTCGACCGAGCCGCCGTCGAGATCGAAGCGGTAGAGCTGGCCGCCTTCGCCGCCTGCGTAGAGCACGTTCTCTGTGGGAGACCAGCAGACGCCCTCGGGGTGCTGCAGGCCCTCAGCCAGGGTGCGGAGGCCGGATCCGGTGACCGAGGCGGGCACGCCGCTCGTGGTCTGCGCGGCCGCATCGCGAGCGGGGGCATCCGGGGCGGCGGTGTGCGAGGCGTTCATTCCCCGACTCTCGCAGGTCGGTGAGGGTGTCGGGTCACGAGAGGGCCGCGATCTCCAGCCCGGCCGCCGCGCGCTGGCCTCGGGCGAATCCCAGCACCTGGTCGACCAGCAGGCCCAGCTGGGGCGACGCCGCCGCGATCGGATCGACGTCGCCGACGACGGTCGTGTTGATCGTGACGCCGAGCGGCGTCGGCCACCCGCGCAGGGCGTGGACGGTCGACCGCAACGAGGCGAGGGTCGTGGTGGTGGCCTGCCAGCCGGCGGCGCAGACGATGCAGCCCACAGCGCGGCCGTCGAGGTAGGGGCGCTCGTCGGTGCGCAGCTCCTCGATGTGGTCGAGAGCGTTCTTGATGAGGCCGGACGGGCCACCGTGGAAGGCGGGGCTGGCGATGATCACGCCGTCGGCGCGCCTGACGAGCTCCAGGAGGCGATCGGCCTGCGGCCCGCGGAGTCCGCGCTCCGGGGCGTAGGCGGGCAGGTCGAGCTCGTCGGCCAGGACGATGTCCGTCTCGGCTCCGGCCGCGCGGGCCAGGTCGAGCGCGGCGCGCAGGGCCCGTTCGGACGAGGATCCCTGACGGGTCGTGCCGCCGAGACCGAGGATTCTGGGAGTGTAATCAAGCTTCACAACAACGATGATGATCGATCCCCGGACGGCCGACTACTGGCGCAGGGAACGAACCTCGGGCGCCTTCTCATCGCCCCGTACAAGTGGTCCGCTCTCGGCCAGCCGCTCCATCGCGAGCCGCGGGCTCGACAGCACGCGAACGCCTCCCGGGGGCCGCAGAGCAGCGATCCTCGCCATCGAGGCCTGAGCGAGCACGACCACGTCGACCTCCTCCACGAGCCGATCGAGCTCCGCGGCGATGATCGCGTCGTGCGCGGCGCCGTCACCGCGGTCGAGCGCGGCGAACGCCCCCTCGCAGAGCCGCGGCACGACGATCACCTCGCGACCGGCGTCGTGGGCGGCGGCCTCCACCACGGCGGCGGTCGGGGCGAGCGTCGTCGGCAGCGTCGCGAGCACGCCCACCCTCGAGCCGAGCGACACGGCCTGCTCGGCCATGGCGCGGTCGACGCGCAGCACGGGGACGGCGACACCGGGCGCGATCTCGTCGACCACGCCCCCGACCGAGGAACAGGTCACGAGCACCGCATCGACTCCGTAGTCGACGAGCGCTGTGACATGGCCGAGCAGTCGCTCCCGGGTCACGTCGTCGACGCCTCCGTCCCGCACGGTGCGCTTCAGCAGGAGCTCATCGGCGATGACGACCGTCTCGACCCCCGTAAGCAGCTCCTCGGCGAGCTCCGTGAACGTCGGCGCGAGGCGCGAGACGGTGTGCACGATGCCGAGTCGCCGCAGAGTGCCGCCCATCAGTAGCACTCGGCCAGCAGGCCGCCGTCGACCACGAGTGCCTCGCCGGTCACGAAGCTCGCGGCGTCCGACGCCAGGAAGAGCACGGCACGGGCCACCTCGCGTGGCTGTCCGATGCGGCCGATGGGGTACTCGCTCTCGGCCTGCGCCCGCAACGCGGCCGGGTCGGCGGCCGCGGCGAAGTACGCCTCGACGAGCGGGGTCTGGATGTCTCCCGG
The DNA here is from genome assembly GCF_024979315.1 of Herbiconiux oxytropis. GTDB lineage: Bacteria > Actinomycetota > Actinomycetes > Actinomycetales > Microbacteriaceae > Herbiconiux > Herbiconiux oxytropis. The sequence goes on from NZ_JANLCK010000001.1 coordinate 282,533, forward strand.
GCAGACGGCGTTGCAGCGGATGCCCTCACGCCCGTACTTCACCGCGGCCGACTTGGTCAGAGCCAGCACACCGCCCTTGGCGGCACCGTACGCGGCGAGCATCGGATCGCCGGCCAGGGCGAGCACCGAGGAGATGTTGACGATCGACCCGCCCCCGGCCTTCCGCATCACCCGGATGGCGTGCTTGCAGCCGAAGAACGGGCCCTTCAGGTTCACGGCGAGCACGCGGTCGAGCTGCTCCTCGCTCGTGTCGGCCAGCTCCTCCTCCACCTGGATCGCAGCGTTGTTGACGAGCACGTCGAGCCGGCCGAAGCGCTCCACCGCGTCGTCGACGAGGGCCTCGACCTCGGCCTCCTTCGAGACGTCGGTGTGGCGGTAGATCCCGATGCCCTCCATCACCGCCGCGCCCGCCTCGTCGTTGACGTCGCAGCCGATGATCAGCGCGCCTTCGGCGGCGAACTCGCGCGCCAGGGCGCTTCCCAGTCCGGAGGCGACTCCGGTGACGATCACGCTCTGACCGTCGAATGTCCCGCTCATGCTTGCTCCTTCTCGTGGCCGTGTGCGCCTAGAACTCTTCCGGGCCGGTGTCCGGCTGTCCACTGTGCTCCGCGTAGAGGCCGGGTTCACCGGCCATACGCGCCGACAGGTGCCCTCTCGGCCCCGATCACTGGACGGTCTGCGAGAGCGCGAGCGCCCGGAGGGCGAACCAGAGCTCGCTCACGTCGCCGGTCGACTTCGTCGATCGGCCCGTCAGCTCCTGGATCCGCGCCATCCGGTAGTTGACGGTCTGGGTGTGGATGAAGAGCACCTCGCTCGTGCGGCTCGGCGAGCGATCCGACTCGAGATAGACCTGCAGGGTCTTGATCAGCTCCGTGCCCTGCTCGCGGTCGTAGTCGATGAGTGGCCCGAGCACGCGATCGGCGGTCAGCTTCGACTCCGCGAGCGTGCGCGGGAGGAAGGAGGGGTTGCCGTCGCCGTAGGGCACGATCCCGGAGCCGTCCGGACTGATGGTCTCCAGGGCCCACCGCGCCTGGCGCACGGCGTCGCCGAGGTTGCCGGTGCCGGCGAAGGTGTCACTCAGTCCCGCGCGCCAGCGTTCCAGGGTGGTGCGCTCCTCGAGATCCGCCTGCACCAGGTCGTCCGAGCGCACGACGGCGATCGCCACCTGCCCGATCTCACCGAGCAGGAAGGGGATGCCGCGGATGAGCCAGCTGCGCGCGAGCCGCTCGATCGAGGCGGCCCGCCCGTCCAGGGCCAGTGCCCGGAGGTCGCCCTGAAGTCGTCTTCCGCGGAACAGCTCTGTCAGCACGGTGGGCTCGAACCGGCCGTTGAGCGCGTCGTAGAGGAGCCCGGCACCCGAGCGGCGTGCACGTTCCACCGCGGCGTCCACGCGGCCGATCTCGAGCGCGCACGCGGCGGCGATCTGCTGCAGCACCGCGAGCTGAGGGCGGACGTCACCGTCCGGGTAGGCGATCAGGCACGCGGAGCGCTCACTGGGGATCGGCATGCAGAGCCCCGTCCGCTCCCCCACCGTGAGGTTCATCACGAACGGCGCGCGGCCGGAGGAGCGGCGCACCTCCTCGTCGTAGGCCTCCTTCCAGGCCCGCCCGGGAGTGCCACCACCGCGGATGAGCGACTCCCACATGTCGGGATCCACGACGTGCAGCGTGCTGTTCACCACCCGGCCGAGCCTGTCCACGAACTCGGTGCCCGCGAGTTCCTCGCGCAGGCTCGCCATCACCTCGCCGTGCACGCGGGCGATCTTCGTGAACGAGAGGTTCTCCTCCCGCGCGTTGGCCGCCGCCACGAAGCGCACGTACTGCGCGAAACCGACGGTGTGCGCGCCGTCGATCACCGGGAATCCGAGCCGGTCGGCCGCGGCGAGCATCTCGTCGCTGAGATGCGGACGGCGGTCGTCCTCCCCCACCACGATGCCGCTCAGCCCAGCCGACGACATCTTCTCCACGAACTGCACCTGCGCCTCGGGAGACTCGGGCACGATGTAACCGCAGGTGAGCACGAGATCCCCCGCGTCCAGCCAGTTCCACGGGTCGAACGCATCGCTCACGTGCGCCCACGAGACCCGGCGGTCCAGGCCCGCCTCACCGGCGAGCGAGGTCGCCTGCAGGTAGCGCAGCTCCACGAGGTCGCGCACCGTCACCCCACCGACGGCCGTCACCGCAGCAGTCCCACGGTTCGCGACCCGGCATCCCCCGGAGCCGTCCACACGAACACCCTCGAGGCCCGCCCGATCGAGAGCTGCGCCAGGAGCGTCCACTCCCCCGGGCCGGCGATCTCAGCGCATTCTGCAGGCATCGTGCCGCTGGTGTCGTCGGGGTACCCGAGCAGTCTGTGCAGCGCGAGCCCGGCCCCCGCACCCTGGTCGGCCTCCAGACCCTGCGTCTCGGCCAGCCGGTCGCGCACCCGGACGTAGGCGGCCTGCCCGGCGGTGTCGAGGCCGAGCTCTTGCACCGGCTCGCTCCAGACGCGGGGCAGCTGCAGGTGCGGGTCCAGCTGCAGGGGCAGGCCCCCACGTGCGCTCGGCCGCTCTCGAGGGTGCCGGAATTCGATCCGCAGGCATCGGGAGCGCCCGACCACCGGCAGGTCGCCGTCGTCCTCGTCCTCGTCCTCGTCCGTGGAGAGTTCGACGGTCAACCAGCCGGTTCCGGTGAGCTCGGTCGCCGCCAGCGCATCGGCCGAGCGGTCGATGTCGAGCACGATCGTCTCCCCCGCCGAAAGACGACCGGTGTTATCGAGCCCGGCCGGCGTCCGCAGCCAGGCCTCCGCCACCCGAGTTCCCGGCCGCAACCCCGTCAGCCTGACCGTCCTGCGACCGAGCATCTCGAGCGCGGCATCCGGCAACGGCAGCCCCTCCTGCAGGGCGAGCAGCCGCAGCTCGTCGATCGGAGCACAGCGGATCGGGTGCGGGGGCCACGGCAGCGAGGGGGGCCGAGCGATCTCCGGAGAACGCGTCGACGCCGCGCTCGCCACGGCCCGCAATCCCAGCGTCCGAAGAAAGCTCCGGCGATCGATGCCATTCACGACGCCAGGCTAACCGCCGCACGCGCGACGCGCGTCATATCCGGATCTGAATCACCGAACTCCGTTCATATCTGCGTCTATATACACAGATGATCGATACTGCTTCGCTCTCGCGGCACGCGCGTGACTCAGTCGAGCACGGCGTAGGCCTCGATCTCGACGAGCACGTCGGGTTCGAAGAGGATCTCGACGCCGATGAGGGAGGCCGGCGGCAGGGGCAGTTCCAGGCCGATCTCCGCCGCGACGTTCTCGACGCCCTGGAGGAAGGCACCCATCTGATCGGGCTGCCAGCCGGTCACGAAGATGCGCAGACGCACGACATCGGCGAACGTCGCGCCTGCACCGGCGAGGGCGCGGGCGGTGTTGCGCAAGGACTGCTCGACCTGGCCGGTGAGATCTCCCGGGGCGACCGGGGTCCCGTCTGCCTCGCGGGCGATCTGGCCGGCGACGTGCACGTGGCGGGTGCCCGTGGAGACGGACACGTGGTGGTAGGGAACTGGCTGCAGGAGTCCGTCGGGGCTGAAGGTCGTCACGGTCATGGGTGATCCTCTCGGTGGTGGTATCTCATGAATACCTGGTGTCGGCGGGCCACTTCAACGAGACTAGGTGTCATGCAGGAAACCGACGACCGCCCCCTCATCACCGGCGAGCACCGCGAGCTGCTCGATCAGCTGCTCGACAAGTGGTCGCTGCACGTGCTCGACCAGCTCTGCGAGCACGGCGCACTCCGCTTCAACGCGCTTCGGCGACTCATCCCCGTCATCACCCAGAAGTCGCTCACCGCCACCCTCCGCCGCCTCGAGCGGAACGGCATGGTGGAGCGCGTCGTCGTGAGCGACCGCCCCGTGGCGGTCGAGTACCGCATCGCGCCGGTCGGCCAGGGACTGCAGGATCTCATCGACGCACTGCTGATATGGACCACAGCGCACCTGCCCGAGGTCGAGCGAGCCCGCACTCGCTTCGACGCCGCGCACGACGGCTGAGCATCCGCCTGAAGATCGACGACGAAGGAGTTCCGCCACCAGCTGTGGCCGGAACTCCTCCGCCGCCCCGAGGTGGGGTCATCGGACCTACGCGGCCACGGCCTCCCGAGCCGGCACCACGTCGACGAGGTAGTGCGCGTACGCCGGGATCGTGAGGAACGTCGGGAAGTCGTCCTCGAGCGCCACCATGCGCAGGATGTTCTCCGCGTCGTCGAACCGGTCGTCGAGCGATCGGTCGAGCCCGCGGATGACGTCGTGCAGCTCCGCCTCCACGTGCGCCCGCGTGATCGCCGTGCCCTCCGACGTCACGATCCCCTGGTGGATCCACTGCCACAGCTGGGAGCGCGAGATCTCAGCCGTCGCCGCGTCCTCCATGAGGTTGTCGAGCGCCGCCGCTCCGACTCCGCGCAGCCAGCTCTCGATGTAGCGGAGCGCGACCGACACGTTCGACCGCACCCCCGCATCCGTCACCGTATGCGTGATGCCCGAGAGATCGGTCAGCTGCGCCGCCGTCACGTGCACCTCGGGCCGCTGCCGCTCGACCTGATTGGGCCGGTCGCCGAGCACCGCGTCGAACTCGGCGCGGGCGGTGGGGATGAGATCCGGATGCGCCACCCAGGTGCCGTCGAAGCCGTCGCCGGCCTCGCGCCGCTTGTCGTCGGAGACCTTCGCGAGCGCCTGCGCCGTGATCTCCGGATCGCGCCGGCTCGGGATGAACGCGCTCATGCCTCCGATGGCATGTGCTCCCCGCTTGTGGCAGGTCTGCACGAGCAGCTCGGTGTAGGCGCGCATGTACGGCACCGTCATCGTGATCTCCGAGCGGTCCGGCAGCACGTAGCTCCGGCCCCGGTCGCGGTAGTTCTTGATGAGGCTGAAGATGTAGTCCCAGCGGCCGGCGTTCAGGCCCGCCGCGTGGTCGCGCAGCTCGTAGAGGATCTCGTCCATCTCGAAGGCCGCCGAGATCGTCTCGATCAGCACGGTGGCGCGCACGGTGCCGTGCGGGATGCGCAGGGCGTTCTCCGAGAACGTGAACACGTCGTCCCAGAGCCGCGCCTCGAGGTGGTTCTCGAGCTTGGGCAGGTAGAAGTACGGCCCGCGACCCTTCTCGATCAGCGCCGTCGCGTTATGGAAGAAGTAGAGCCCGAAGTCGACGAGGCTCGCCGAGGCGGGGCGCGTGTGGCCCGCCCGATCCGTGTAGCAGAGGTGCTTCTCCACGAGGTGCCAGCCGCGCGGGCGCATCACGATGGTCGGCGTCTGCTCTGCCGTGACCCGGTAGGTGCGGCCGGCGTCGTTCGTGAACTCGATCCGGTCGCGGATGGCGTCGAGAAGCGAGAGCTGACCGCCGATGACGTTCGACCAGGTGGGGCTCGTGGCGTCCTCGAGGTCGGCGAGCCACGCCTTCGCGCCCGAGTTGAGGGCGTTGATCGTCATCTTCGGATCGGTCGGGCCCGTGATCTCGACGCGGCGGTCCTCGAGCCCCGGGCCGGGACCGGCGACGCGCCACGAGGCGTCGTCGCGCACGGCCGCCGTCTCGGGCAGGAACCGCAGGTCGCGGCCGTTCTCGATGGCTTTGCGGGCGCGCATCCGCTCGGCCAGCCGCTCCTGCCGGCGGCCGGCGAACTGGTCGTGCAGGCGGGCGAGGAACTGCAGCGCCTCAGGGGTGAGGATCTCGTCGAAGCGCTCGTGCAGCTCGGCCGCGACGGTGACCTTGGAGGGAATGGGGTGGGGAGACATGTCAATCAGCCTTTCGCTGGCGCCGAGACGACGGAGATTGCAGGCCGCGGGAGGGAACGACGGGGCCTGGAGGCCCGACTGCGCCGCATCTCCGTCGATTGCGGCAGGGTTCAGTGGAACTGCTCGGACTCGGTCGAACCCACGAGCGCGAGGGTGGCGCTCCCGGGGTTCAGGGCCGTGGCGATCCGGTCGAAGTAGCCGGTGCCCACCTCACGCTGGTGCTTCGTGGCGGTGTATCCGTCGGCCTCGGAGGCGAATTCGGCCTCCTGCAGCTCGACGTAGGCGCTCATGTGCCGCTCGCCGTAGCCGCGGGCGAGGGTGTACATGGAGTGGTTGAGGGCGTGGAAGCCCGCGAGGGTGATGAACTGGAACGCGTAGCCGAGCTCCGCGAGCTCGCGCTGGAAGCTCGCGATCTGCTCGTCGTTCAGCTTGCTCTTCCAGTTGAAGCTCGGCGAGCAGTTGTAGGCGAGGAGCTTGCCAGGGAACTGCTCGTGCACGACCTCGGCGAAGCGGCGGGCCAGCTCGATGTCGGGCTCCGACGACTCCACCCAGAGCAGGTCGGCATAGGGCGCGTAGGCGAGGCCGCGGGAGATGACGGTGTCGAGGCCGGGCGTCGTGCCGTAGAAGCCCTCGGGCGTGCGGGTGCCGTCGAGGAACGGGCGGTCGCGCTCGTCGACGTCGCTCGTGATGAGGTTGGCGGCGAGGGAGTCGGTGCGGGCGATGATGATGGTCGGCACCCCGGCGACGTCGGCCGCGAGCCGCGCCGCGTTGAGGGTGCGGATGTGCTGACTCGTGGGAATGAGCACCTTGCCGCCCATGTGGCCGCACTTCTTCTCGCTCGCGAGCTGGTCCTCCCAGTGCACGCCCGCCGCCCCCGCCTGGATCATCGACTTCATGAGCTCGTAGGCGTTGAGCGGGCCGCCGAAGCCCGCCTCCGCGTCGGCGACGATGGGGGCGAGCCATTCGGTCTGGCTGCCGGCGCCCGTCGAACCCGTCTCGGCGAACTCGATCTGGTCGGCCCGCAGCAGCGCGTTGTTGATGCGGCGCACGACGGCCGGCACGGAGTTGGCCGGGTAGAGGCTCTGGTCGGGGTAGGTCTGGCCGCTGAGGTTGGCGTCGGCGGCCACCTGCCAGCCCGAGAGGTAGATGGCCTTGAGGCCGGCGCGCACCTGCTGCACGGCCTGGTTGCCGGTGAGGGCGCCGAGGGCGGGCACCCACTCCTCGGTGTGCAGCAGGTCCCAGAGGCGCTCGGCGCCGCGCTCGGCGAGGGTGTTGGCTTCGGCGACGCGGCCGCGGAGCGCGATGACGTCCTCGGCGCTGTAGTCGCGCTGCACGCCGTTCCAGCGGGCGTCGGTCTTCCACTCGCGCTCGAGGTCGGCGGCGGTCTGTGTCTGGTCTCCGGGGCGGGTCCGGTCTCCGGGGCGGGTCCGGTCTCCGGATCCGGTGGTGGATGAGGTGCTCATCGTCGTGCTCCTTCGTGCGGTCGAATTCTCGGTGCGGGATCGACTCTGATGCCCGGAGAGGCCGTCTTCACCACCTGGTCGCGCAGAAGATCGCGACTATTTCTGACCGTCAGAAGAATGGAGGGCGCGCCGTGAGCACACGGAGGCCCGCCACCACGCAGAGCGTCGGATCACTCGTCCCCGTCGAGCCCGCCCGTCGACCAGCCCGGCGAGTCGAGCCGCACCGCGTTCTCCCCCACGAGCGTCCGCAGCACCGCCTCCGCCTGCTCCAGAGCCTCGGCGCCCACGTCGAGCTCGAGCTGGTTGCGCAGCTCCTCGAAGACCGCCTCCCCCTCGCTCATGAGCGAGTGTCCTCTCTCGGTGATCATCAGGCGCATCTTGCGGCGGTCCGCCGGATCGACCTGGCGTGAGACGTATCCCCGCTGTTCGAGCGTCGAGATGGTCCTCGCCGCGGCCTGCTTCGTGACCGACGTGGCGCGCCCGAGCTCGGAGGCGTTCTGGGCGCCCGAGCGGATGGCATGCAGCGCGAAGTCGTGCACGGGCCGGACATCGGGATAGCCGCGCCGCCCGAGCTCGACCGTCGCCCGATCGGCGAGCGTGCGGAAGCCGGCCAGCATCAGGAGCGCAAGGTCTCCGCCTCGACGAGTCATGGGTCGAGTCTAAGGACGGGTTGATATAGACAACCAAGTTGTCTAATCTGGAAAGACAACCTGGTTGTCGAACTCGCATCGTCAGCCGAACCGAGGAGAGATCATGACAGTCGTCCCACCCGCCGGCGCCACCATCACCGGCATCACGCATCACCGCACCCGCCTCAACGGGGTCGACCTGCACTACGTCACCGCAGGATCCACCGGCTCGACGGTGCTCCTCGTGCACGGCTGGCCCGAGACCTGGTGGGCCTTCCGCGCCCTGATCCCCCTGTTGGCGGAGAGCCACCACGTCGTCGCGGTCGACCTGAGGGGCTTCGGCGACTCCGGCATCGACGACCCGGACAACACCGACGACCCGGACAACACCGACGCCTCCGACTTCAGCGAGCAGGCCTTCGCCGACGACCTCCACGAGCTCGTGCAGCACCTGGGCGTCGGGCGCGTGCACCTCGTGGCCCAGGACATCAGCGGCGGCCTCGCCTTCCGCTTCGCGGCGACGCATCCGGATGAGGTGCAGAGCTTCACGGCGATCGAATCGTCCCTCGCCGGCTTCGGTCTCGAAGCGCTCGCCGACGTGAACGCCCACGGCTCGTGGCACGTCGGGTTCCTGGGAACGCCCGGCATCCCCTCCCTGCTCCTCCCTGGCCGCGAGCGCGAGCTCCTGGCCGAGTGGGCGTACCCGATGATGAACGCCACCGACGGCGCCATCCTCCCCACGGACATCGACGAGTTCCTGCGCACCTACTCACGACCCGGCGCGTGGCGGGGAACCGAGGGGCTCTACCGCTCGCTCTTCACCGACGACGGTGCCACGAAGGCTCTGGCGGAGGCGAGCCCGCTGACCGTCCCCGTGCTCACGATCGACGGCGCCAACGCCCCGTTCACGGAGCTGTCGTTCCGCCCGGTGGCGGCGGCGGACTTCACGGCGATCCGCATCGACGGCGTCGGCCACCTCGTGGCACAGGAGGCGCCGGCCGAGCTGGCCGAGGCGCTCCTCGGCTTCACGGGCCGCATCGACCGCGGCGACCGGATCGGTGGATCACACCCGCGCGAGTGACCGGATGTCGTCGAGGAAGAACTCCGCGTCGTCGCGCGACACCGTGGCCCGGGTGCCCGAGATCGCCGTGAGGTAGTGCTCGAGCTCCGGCCCGGCCGTCGACGGCACGGGCACGTCGGCGAAGAGGGCGGTCTCGAGCGCGGTCTGCGACGCCTTGCGGGCGGCGAACTCGATGTCGGCCGGCGAGAAGCCATCGGAGTGCTCCACCAGCGAGGCGACGTCCACATCTCGCGACGCCTCCGGCAGGTAGCGCGACCAGATGGAGGCGCGCGCCTGCGCATCCGGGAGCCCGATCGGGATGACGTAGTCGAAGCGACCGTGGCGGAGGAACGCCGTGTCGAGCGCACGGATGAAGTTGGTGGCACAGACGAGCAGCCGGTTGGGCTTGTCGCGGAAGGCGGGGATGATCTTGAGGAGCTCATTGGTGACCCCCTGCAGCGCTGAGGGCGGTTCGCCGCCGCGCTGCACCGCGATCTCCTCCACCTCGTCGATGAAGACGACGGCGTGCTCGAGGTCGTCGATCTTCACGAAGGTCTCGCGGAGCGCGCCGGCCAGCCCCGCCGGATCCGCGGCCAGGCGCGAGGGGAACACCTCCACGAACGACCACTCGAGCCGGGAGGCGATGGCCCGCGCGAAGGTGGTCTTGCCGGTGCCGGGCGGCCCGAACAGCACGACGGCGCTCGGCGGCACCACGCCGAACTGCGCGGCCAGGTCGGCGTTGGCGAGGGGCGCCACGAGCCGCCGTTCGAGCAGCTCCTTCTCGGCCTGCATGCCGCCGATCCCCTCCCACAGGTCGCGCGGCAGGATGCGCCCGCCGAGCTCCGAGAGCGTGTCGAGCTCCTTGCGCTGCACCGGCAGCTGGCGCTCGAAGTAGCGCAGGTTCTTCTTGGCCACGAAGCCCTGGTCGCTGAACGCGTCGGTGCGCACGGCAGACTCGGGGAGCAGCACCGAGAGCTTCTGCAGGCCTAGACCGGCCATCCGCTTCTCGAGTGCGGCGAGCATCCGCTTGCCCACTCCCCGGTCCTGCCACTCCACCTGGGTCGCCACGAACACGATCCAGCCCTGCGCGTGCGCCGCGCGACCCACGGCGGCACCGATCACGCGGTCGTCCTGCACCGCGACCACCGCGTGGTCCTCCTGGCAGGAGGAGATGACCTCGGAGAGGCCGTAGACGGGGTCGCTGTCGGTGCGGGTCTCCTCCCAGAGCCGCAGGACGGCGTCGATGTCCTCGGGGTGGAAGTCTCGGACGCGGAACATGGCGGTTCCTCCTCGGGTCGGTCGCGGTCGAAATGTCGCTGTCGTTCGACTCTGGTGCCGCTGTAGGCGTTCTTCAGACGCGATACGGCTAGAAATTTTTCGCTTCTTCTGTTTTCAGAAAGATCAGGCGATGAAACACTGCGTGTGTGCCCGATTCGCCTCTCACCCCGCTCGATGATGAGTGCATGCTCGATTCCCTCACCATCGGCCGCCGCATCCGCCAGCTGCGCACGGAGCGCGGCCTCACCCTCGACGCTCTCGGCACGGCCATCGGGCGAGCGCCCTCCCAGGTCTCGGTGATCGAGAACGGCAAGCGCGAGCTCAAGCTCGGCGAACTGCAGCGCTTCGCGACGGTGTTCGACATCAGCGTCGACCAGCTGCTCTCGGCCGAGCCGCCGTCACGGCGCGCCGCACTCGAGATCGCGCTCGAGCGAGCGCAGCGGGGTCCGCTCTTCGCCACCCTCAGCCTGCCGCCGCTGCCGGTGCGCAAATCGCTCTCCGACGAGGCGATCGAGACCATCCTGGGCCTGCACCGCGAGCTCGAGCGCGTGCACAACGAGCGCGCGGCCACGCCGGAGGAGGCGCGGCGGGCGAACACGTCGCTCCGGAAGGCGATGCGCGAGCGCCACAACTACTTCGCCGACCTGGAGCAGACGGCGGCGGCGCTGCACGCGGCCGTCGGGCACACGGGTGGCCCGCTGTCGCAGCGCGTGGCCTCCGACCTGGCATCGCACCTCGGCTTCACCCTGCACTACGTGGGCGACCTCCCCGGGTCGACCCGCTCGGTCACCGACCTCCGCAACGGCCGCATCTACGTGCCGCTCGGTCAGTCACCGGATGCCGACCCGCGCTCGGTCGTGCTGCAGGCGCTCTCGTCGCACGTGCTGCAGCTCGGCGAGCCGCACGACTACGCCGAGTTCCTGCAGCAGAGGGTGCAGACGAACTACCTCGCGGCCGCCCTCCTCATCCCCGAGAAAGGCGCCGTCGACATCCTCTCGGCGGCGAAGGATGCGCGCGAGCTGTCGGTCGAGGATCTGCGGGATGCGTTCGGCGTGAGCTACGAGACGGCGGCGCACCGCTTCACGAACCTCGCCACCCAGCACCTCGGCATCCCGGTGCACTTCCTCAAGGTGCACGAGTCCGGCACCATCTCGAAGGCCTACGAGAACGACAGCGTGATGTTCCCGACGGACGCGCTGGGTGCGGTCGAGGGACAGACCGTCTGCCGTTTCTGGAGCGCCCGCCGGGTGTTCGACGTCGAGGACCGCTTCAGCCCCTACCACCAGTTCACCGACAAGCCGGCGGGCACCTACTGGTGCACGTCGCGCATCCAGCCCTCGGCCCGCGGCCAGTTCTCGGTCTCGGTGGGCACGGCGTTCGCGCACGCGAAGTGGTTCCGCGGCCGCGACACCCCCCACCGCTTCCACTCGGGATGCCCCGACGAGTCGTGCTGCCGTCGCCCGCCGACCGCACTCGCCACCCGTTGGTCGGGGCACGCGTATCCGAGCGCCCGGCTCAACTCCTCGCTGCACGCGGCGATGCCCACGTCGGGCTTCACGGGGGTCGACTCGACAGAGGTCTTCGAGTTCCTGGAACGCCACGCCCCGGCGGCACCGTAGTCGGGTTCTACCGCGCCGGGCGAGCCGTGGCGGGGAGGTCGAAGACCGCGTCCACGGCGAAAGCGAGCGTGGCCGCCTGGTCTTCCAGGTACGCGGCGCGGTGCGGCAGGGCGCGTTCGATCGAGAGGCCGTCGACCACGGTGAGGAGAAGGTGCGTGCGCCTCGCGGTGTCACCTGGCGCCAGCGCCCCCTCTGCCTCGAGGATCGCCAGCCAGGCTCCGACCCGGCGCTCCGCCTGGGCCACGATCACGTCGTAGCCGGCGCGCGCATCCGGGGTCGTGTCGGGTCCAGGAAAGGCGCGGAAGATGCTCTGCCAGACCTCGAAAGAGTCGGCATCGGTGGTGCCGAGGGGTTCGAACAGGCGCCAGAGGCACTCCCTCAGCCGTTCGCGGGGCGGCACCGAGGTGTCACGGATGCGCTCGTCGGGCATGGCCGCGTCATAGGTGGCGGTGAGGGCGGCGTTGATGAGGTCGCGCTGGGTCGGGAAGTAGTGGCGCAGGGTGCTCGCCCCGACTCCGGCGTGCGCTGCGACGGCTCGCACGCTCAGCCGGTCTGCGCCGTCGCGCATCATCGCCGTCACCGAGGCGAGGATGCGATCGCGTGTGCTCTCCATGGATTCGAACCTCCGGCGTCGAGTCTATTCGGTGGGTCGACGGTTTTAGTACACCGTGCTAGTACAGTGTGCTAATGTGGTCGACATGACTTCAGGGAACGCAGCTCAGAGCGCCGGCACCATCTCCGGCAGCGATCGCTTGATCGCCGAAGATGTCCTCCTCGCGCTGTTCCAGCCGTCGTCGGGCACGATCGCCGGGGAGAACACCCTCTTCTACGTGCTCGGCGGCGCCGTGCTGACCGATCTGGCTCAGCAGGGGCGGGTGGACATCCGCGACGCCGGCCTGCGGGGCACGATGATCAGCGCTGCCGGCAAGCGCCCCGATGACGAACTGCTCCGCCCCGCCTGGGACTCCGTGGCCGAGAAGCCGCGCGGCGTGCAGAGCGTTCTCGCGTCGAGCGGACCGACCTTGCGTGGTCCCCTGCTCGATCGGCTGGTCGCGCGGGGCGACCTCGACCGCACGAAGAAGAAGGTGCTCGGATTCATCCCTGCGACCGACCTCAGCGAGGGCCGCTCCGGCCGCCGCGCCGGGCTGATCGACGACATGCGCGCCGTGCTCGTCGATGGCGAAGCCCCCTCCGAGCGCCTCGGCGCGATCACCGCGCTCGTCTCGGCGAGCGGCGGCTTGCCCGTTCTGCACCCCGAGATCCCCTGGTCCGGCGACACCGCCACCCGAGCGAAGGCACTGGAACGCGGCGACTGGGCGGCGGACGCGGCTGCGGCCGCCGTCACGCGCACCATGACCGCCGTCGTCACGAACGCGCTCGTGGCGGCCGTGGTGGTCTCGAACCGCTGATCCCCCTCCACCGACCTCGCGCTGCGCCACCTCGCGCGCAGTGCAACGCGGTGGCCGGGGCGATCTCGGCGGTGCCGCGCGCGGCCAGCACCGCGTCGGCTCTCATCGGCTTCAGCCAGTTCGCCCTCGCCTGCATCAGCACGGCGCCCGGTCGCAATCGGCCCGGCTCGACGCGAGAATCCAGGGGTAGGCGGTGGCCATCCGCTCAGCTCCCACTCATTCCTCACCGAGGCACGACCCGAAGTCGACCCCGGCTTCCGCGAGCGCCATCACCTTCTCATGCCGTGTCTCCGGGACGGCGAGTCCGTTCTCGCGGAGACAGGCATCGAGCAGCGCTCCATCGGCCAGCTCGTCCTGATGAGCGACCTGCCACGACTCGTCCACGTCCCTGAACTCCGTCTGGTAGCAGCGAGCGTCCGTCCCGTCGTCGGTCGCCTCCGCCAGGTACCGGGCATCGATGATCGTTCCGCTGTCATCCAAGACGTCGACCGCATAGCCGCTCTCGGCCATACACGCCTGGAACCGGGCGAAGCCGGCACGGTACTCAGCGCGGTCGACCACCCCGTCCGCCATTGCCTCCGCCTGGTCCGCGGAGGCCGAGTACTCGGGGCTCGTCGCCTCGTCCGCGACCGCCGCGGTATTCGCGCATCCAGACAGCCCCGCAGCGACGAGCCCGAGGGCTCCCGCTACGACGATCGAACACTTCCTGATTTGCATCTGCTCTTCTCCTCTTCACGTCGTGGATCTTCAGGTGGCAAACGGCCAGCCGCCGGAGAAGCCCCAGGCTTTGTATCCGCAGTCATGCAGAGCTCCGAGGACAGTGCCGCCGGGATGGTGCGTGACTATGCCCTCAGCGGACTTCCACACCGTTGTGTAGGTCGGGCCCCCGGGATACGCCTTGTACCGGACCTGAACCCTCGCAGTGCCGCAACCGAGCTTCGGGTTCGGGTTCGTCGGCGAGGCAGTCTGCCCGCCCAGTGCCTGCGAACTCTTGCCCGTGACAGTCAGACCCTGCGTGCAGTTCTTGTAGCTGGTCCCGGTCGCGGTAGCTGTGCCGCTCCCTACGATCTGGAGACCGATCACTAGCGTCAGTGCGCAACCCACGGCCGCCAGACGTCGAGTGAATTGGCCCTCTCGCACATTCATCGCGTTCCTTTCCCGGGTGTATTTCACCCGACGCCCAAACGGTAGATCCGGTCAAAGTACTTGTCTATAAGTAATTGAGTACTACTCAAATTGTGCTCTCCGACTCCCCACTTCGGGCGGAGTGACGGCCGTGGGCCTGACGTTCCGCGAGGATGGGTACGTGGGAGTAGACGATTCGTTCGAGGTCGAGTCCCGGTGGAAAGAGCAGGTCTTCTACTGGGAGGGTCAACGCGGGTTCCTGTTCGACGCCGGGTGGGGTGTCTCGCCGCCCGTGCTCTACGTGCCGCCGGCCGATGAGTGGGATGCGTGCACGCCGCTATGGATGCACGGACGGCGAGACCTCATCCTGTTGCGGCTCGAAACGCACTCCCGTCACCGGATCGCGGAGGGGCCGTACCCGCGCTCGCAGGGGGGACTCACGCGCGAGGTGTGAGCGGCGGCGGACACCCTCGGCCACACTGCGAGTGCTACCGCGCAGACCTCGCCGAGGCGGGCCGCCGCCGCAGCGCTGCATCCTCGACCTCGGGCCCGCGGTACACCATGTCCATCGCCCCGATGCTCTCGCCGGGCGGAACGATGGCGTCGATGCGGTCGAGGATCTCGTCCGAGAGCGAGACATCGGCGCCGGCGAGGGTGTCCTCGAGCTGCTCCATGGTGCGCGGCCCCGCGATCGCCGAGGTGACGCCCGGATGCGCGATCGTGAACGCCATCGCCAGGTGCGTCAGCGCGATGCCGACCTCCTGCGACAGCGCGACGAGCTCTTCGATGGCGGCGAGCCGGCGGTCATCACGGAAGTGCCGCATCCCGGTGCCGGCCCGGAAGGTGTCGTTGGCCTGGCCAGCGCGGTACTTGCCCGTCAGCGCACCGCCGGCCAGCGGGCTGTAGACGAGCGCGCCCATCCCGTACCGCTGGGCGACGGGCAGGATCTCCCGCTCGATCTCGCGGTCGAGGATGGAGTAGTTCGGCTGCTCGGTGCGGAATCGTTCGAAGCCGCGGCGCTCGGAGACCCACTGCGCCTCGACGATCTCGGATCCGCGCATCGACGACGTGCCGATCGCCCGCACCTTGCCCTGCCGCACGAGGTCGGTGAGTGCCGAGAGCGTCTCGTCGATGTCGGCCTCGGGGTCGGGCCGGTGCAGCTGGTAGAGGTCGATGTGGTCGGTGCGGAGGTTGCGGAGTGAGCGTTCGACGGCCTGCATGATCCAGCGACGGGAGGCGCCGCGGTGGTTGACGTCGTCGTCGACGGGGCCCCAGAACTTCGTGGCGAGCACGACGTGGTCGCGCCGCCCGGCGAGCGCCTCACCCACCACCTGTTCGGAGTCGCCGTAGCGGTCGGCGGTGTCGATGAAGTTGATGCCGGCGTCGAGGGCGCGGTGGATGATCCGCACGCCCTCCTGCCGGTCGGGATTGCCGAA
The DNA here is from genome assembly GCF_024979315.1 of Herbiconiux oxytropis. Lineage (GTDB taxonomy): Bacteria > Actinomycetota > Actinomycetes > Actinomycetales > Microbacteriaceae > Herbiconiux > Herbiconiux oxytropis. Next base: position 298,311 of record NZ_JANLCK010000001.1, read on the forward strand.
CGAGCCGAGCATCATGGCGCCCAGTGCATACGGCGTCACCGTGATTCCGGTGCGGCCGAGGGTTCGATACTGCATGGGGTCCTCCTGTTAGGATCGAATACGGAACACCGTTCCGCTACGTAGATCACTATACGGAACAATGTTCCGCTTAAGCAAGGGGCGTCTGTGTGACCGCATCGACCGGACCGCGCAAGGTGCGAGCGGATGCCCGCCAGAACCTCGACGCCCTCCTCACCGCAGCGCGCACGGTGTTCGCCCGCTCCGGGGTGGATGCGCCGGCTCGCGAGATCGCCGCGGAGGCGGGTGTGGGCGTCGGCACCCTCTACCGGCACTTCCCCAACCGCGCCGAACTCGTGGCGGCCGTCTTCACCACCGAGATCGACGCGACGGCGGCAGCCGCGGCCGAGCTGCTGGCTTCGCACCCGCCCAAGGACGCGCTCGACCTCTGGATCACCCGCTTCACCCGCTTCGTCGCCACCAAGCAGGGCCTGTCGGCGGCGCTGCGCTCAGGTGATCCGGCGTACGACGCCCTCCCCGCGCTCCTCACCGGCACACTGGGCCCGGCCCTCACCGCGTTGCTCGACGCAGCCGCGGCGGCAGGCGACATCCGCAACGACGTCGACCCCCTCGAACTCCTCCAGGCGGTCGGCGACCTCAGCCACCGAGCCCCCTCCCCCGACGGCTCGCCGAACCCGATGGTTCGCCTCCTGCTCGACGGCCTCCGCATCCGCTAGTCGATGGTGGTGCCCGACCGGCGCGTGCGGATCGCCACGACGACGACGGCGCCGATGATCAGGGGGATGGGAATGAGCGCGGTGACGTCGACAGCGCCGGCGGAGCGGTCGGTCGCCACGGTCGGATCGACCTGGAGCGCCGCGTCGATCACGAACTGGGTGGTGTTGAACACGGCGTGCAGCACGATGGCGATCTCGAGCCCGCCGGTGCGCCAGGTGATCCACGCGGTGCCCGCCCCGAACACGACGAACCAGATGTTCAGGAATCCGCTCGTCGAGACGTGCACCAGCGCGAAGAGCACGCTGGAGATGACGATGGCCAGCACGAGACCGAGGCGGGCATTGCGCGTCCAGCTGCCCACGACCCGCATGATGAGCCCGCGGAAGCCGTACTCCTCGCCTGCGGCCTGGAGCGGCGTCAGCACGAGCGCCGTGGCCACCAGGAAGAGCGTGTCGTGCCACGACCAGGTCGTCTGGGGCAGGGGCGTCCAGTAGTACACGATCTGGACCACGACGGTCACCGGCAGCAGCACCACGAGAGCTCGCCCGAAGAGGTCGAACCGGAAGCGCCCGAGCACCGACGACAGCGAACCGCCCCGCACGCCGTAGAGCCAGCGCTGGATGAGCATGCTCCACGGGATCAGGAGGGCCACAGCGAACGCGCCGGCGGCATTGACGAGCGGGGTGTACCCCGCCCGGCTCTCCGTGCCGATCACCCCGTCGACGAGGGTCGCCGCGATCGCGAGCGTGAAGATGAAGAACTGCATGCCGCCGAGCAGGAGGAGGATCGCCAGGATGCCTCGCCCCACACGGCGCTTGTCGCTCACGAGTCCGCGGTGGTACTCGACGGGCGTGGGTGGATGGTTCATGGTGGTCTCGCTCTCGACTCTCATGCGTGTGTCCTGGCAGTGCACACTCTGTGGCGGCGACAAGGTCAAGGCCGTCGGCGGCGCTCGATCAGCCAGACGGCGATCACGACGGCGACATTCATGACCATCAGGATGATCAGGGACGGGCCAGGGCCTGCGCCGACGGCACGATCGATGGTCGCCGCGCCACCGTCGGCGAACACGGCGTTGACGATTCCGGCGATGACGTTGTTCGAGACGTGGAACGCGATCGCGGCCTCGAGCCCGCCGCTGAGGAGCCCCATGATCACGGTGCACGCCGAGAACACGAAGAGGTAGCTCACCAGCCACGGGTCGAGCGACACGTGGACGACCGCGAACAGCGCTCCCGAGACGACGATGCCGAGCGCGATCGCCGGGCGCACGGCGCGGAACCATGAGGCCGCTGCCGGAACGACCACACCCCGGAACGCGACTTCCTCACCCGCGGCTTGCAGCGGAGTGGCCAGCAGGGTCACCAGGATGACGACGATCGTCGTGGTGCTGATGTCGAGCGCGCCCCACCCCGTCGATCCTGGTGCGATGAGTGCGGTGGCGAGCACGCTGAGCCCGACCAGCACGGCCGAGGCCACGAGATAGGCCCCCAGGCGGCGCTTGTCGAAAGTGCGGTCGCGCCGGAAGACGCTCCGCCACGAGACCTTCGCCAGCCGAGCCACCAGCACCGTGGCGACCAGCGCCGTGATGGCCGTGCTGACACCCGCGGCGAGGATCGCGAGCGGGGTCAGCCGAGGCATCCGTGGATCTGGGGGACCTTCGACGAGGACGACGATCTGGAACACCAGGATCTGCACGACGAGCAGCAGCAGGGGCACGGCGACGAGCACGATGAGCGACTTCCAGCGCGCCATGCGGAAGTGCACGCCGAAGGGTCGGTCGGTGAGGTCGATCGCGGGTGCGGTCGGGGGTGCGGGTGTCATGGGGGTCTCCTACGGACTCGTCGGCATCGTTCGTACGCGCTCGGAGCGCACCCACGAGTGCACACCGTGTGCCAGCAACAGGGTCAAGAAGGCGTGCGGCGGTGCCCGAGTCAGAGGAGTTCGAGGTCGCGGAGCTGGCGGCGCGAGGTGATGCCGAGCTTGCGGAAGATGCTGCGCAGGTGGGCGTCGATGGTGCGCGGACTCAGGAAGAGCTGCGCCGCCACTTCGCGAGAGGTCGCCCCGGTGGCGACGAGCCGGGCGATCTGCACCTCGTGCTCGGTGAGGCCGTCCGAGGGCTGGGAGGAGCGTTTCCGCGGGTTCTGACCGGTAGCGCGCAGCTCCCGGGCGGCACGAGCAGCGAAAGCCTCAGCGCCCATCGTCGAGAGGAGTTCGTGGGCGGTGCGGAGCTGTTCGCGGGCAGCCTGACGCTGCCCCTCTCTCCGCAGCCATTCTCCGTAGACCAGGTGCGTGCGCGCGAGGTGGCCTCCCATTCCGGAGGCTCCGAGACGGCGGATCGCCTCGCGGTAGTCGTCGTCGATGGCGCCTCTGCTGCCACCTGAGCCCGTGAGCGCCCGGGAGCGTGCAGCGAGGCCGAGACCCCAGTCGCTGCCGCTCCCCCGAGCGCGGGCGCCCAGTTCCTCCGACGCGGCGGCGGCCCGCTCGGGCTGATCCGCTCGCGCGGCGGCCTCGACCAGCTCGGGGAGGGAGATGGCACTGATGGAGAGCTCTCCCATCGCGCTCGCCCGCGCCGCGGCCTCCGCCGCATCGCCGTAGCGGCCGAGGCCGTTGAGCAGCACCGCCCGCGCGTAGTACGCCGTGGCCGCCTCGGCGCCTTCCCGAGGGCGGTCGCCGCGTCGGGAGGTGGCTTCGAGGAGCCGCTGCGCATCCGTCTCCTGACCGCGCCAGGCGTTCAGGATGAGCCTGGCGTGCCGAAGGGGTACGGCTCCGGTCGCCGCTGTGATGGCCTCGCCCTCCGCCACCAGCTCGATCGCCTGCGGGATCTCACCGGTGAGCACGTGCCGCCCTGCTCGTGCCGCCAGCGCCCCGGGGAGCGTGGCGAGTGCGCCTGCCTCGCGCGCGAGCACGACATTGCGATCGGCCAGCACCCGGCTGCGTTCGGCATCGAAGACCCCGGTCGCGGCGCGCGTCGCCAGCCACAGCCAGCGACGACTGCCCATCTGGCCGAGCGCCTCCCCGTCGAAACCGCGGTGGAGGAACGCCTCGAGAGCCTTCACTACGGCTGGTGCGCCCTCCTCGTATCCGCGCGTGTACATGCCCACGAGACCGTCGAGCAGCAGGTCGGGCGGTCGGGGAGGGTCGGACGGCTCGGGTGCCGCCCGGGCCGCCTCCGCGACATCCTGAACCCCTCGCAGGTGATCGACCGAGCCGATGATCATGGCCGCGTCGAGCGCGTGCAGGTAGGTCTCACGGGACAACGGGGCGTCGAGCGGCGCGAGAGTCGCGGCAGCATCGAGCAGCATGACCGGCACGTGGCTCCCCTGGGTGAGGTGGAACGCGATGCGGGCACGGAGCAGCTCGAGCCGTGCTCGCTGCAGGTCGTCCAGCGGGCCGGCCTCCGCGACCTCCAGCAGCTGCGCCGCGGCCTCCGCTGCACCCGCATCGAGCTTCGCGTGCGCCGCTGCGAGAGCACGCCGAGCACGAGGGGCGGGATCGGAGGTGAGCTCCATCGCGTGCTGCAGAAAGGCGGCCGCCGCCGCGACACCGCCGCGGGCGCGTGTGCGTTCAGCCGTGCTCTCCAGTTCGGCGGCCACATCGTCGTCGGTGCCCAGAACCGCCTGTGCGCGGTGCCAGGCACGCCGATCGGGGGCGGCCAGGGGGTCGGTGGCGTCGGCCAGGGCCCGGTGCGCGGCTCGTCGGTCGCCGGGGGTGGCGGCACGGTACACGGCCGAACGCACGAGCGGGTGCCGGAACCGCACACTCGAGTCGATCTCCACCAGTCCCGAGGCTTCAGCCGGCCCTGCCGCCCCTCTCGGCAGTCCCACCTGGTCGGCCGCGCGCCACAGCAGCTCCGCGTCGCCGGTCGGGTCGGCGGCAGCGAGCAGCATCAGCGTCCGGGAGGCAGGTGCCAGACCGGCCGATCGCCGTTCGAAGGTCTCCTCGATGCGCCGCGGGACCGTGCGCACATCAGGCAGCTCGAAGCCCCCCGCCAAGCGGGTCGCGACAGCGCTCCGCGGCAGTTCGAGCAACGCCAGCGGGTTGCCGCGTGCTTCGGCGACGATGCGGTCGCGCACGTGTTCGTCGAGCGGGGCGCGGATGCCGTCGTCGAGCAGTGTGCGCGCGTCAGCGTCGCCGAGTCCCGTCAGCCGCAGCTCGGGCGCGAGGTCGGCGAACACATCGATCTCGCCGAGGCCCGGGTCTCGTCGCGCGAAGACCAGCGCCACCCCCTCGGCCGCGACCCGCCGGGCGACGAAGGCGAATATCTGTGCCGACGCCGGATCGAGCCACTGCGCATCGTCGACGAGACACAGCAGCGGCCGCTCGCCGGCGACCTCGGCCAGCAGGTTCAGAGTGGCCAGGCCGACCAGGAACCTGTCGGGCGCGTCGCCGCCGCGAAGACCGAGGGCCACGCCGAGTGCAGCCTGCTGCGGGCCGGGCAGGGCGTCCACTCGGTCGAGCATCGACGCCACCAATTGATGCAGAGCTGCGAAGGCGAACTGCGTCTCCGACTCGATACCGCAGATCGCCGCGACCTGAAACCCCCGGCGACGTGCCGACTCGCGGACGTCGTCGAGCAGCGCGCTCTTCCCGATCCCCGCCTCCCCGCGCACCACGACGGATCCGCTCTGACCGGCGTGCGCCTCGGCGAGCAGTCGCTCCAGGGCCGCGCGCTCGGCGTGCCGACCCAGGAGTTCCACCAGTTCGCTCCCTCTCGAGGTCGACATCGTCTCCTTCAGGGTAGCGACCGTCGGCGCACGAAGCGGCTAGGTGATCTTCACCGACGCGAAGGGCGGCGTGGGGTTGCGAACCTGACAGCATGCAGACGACACGCCTTCTTCGCGGCCCCGGTTCCGATTGTTCTGATCGGTCTGATCGCATTCGGCAGAGCGGATGCGGGACGATCCCGTGACGTGGAGCACCCGAGAACTCGCAGATCTCGCAGGAACGACCGTCAATGCGGTGCGGCACTACCACTCGATCGGGCTCCTCGATCCGCCCGAGCGATGCGAGAACGGTTACAAGCAGTACCAGGTGCGGCATCTGGTGCGGTTGAGCCAGGTGCGTCGCCTGGCCGAGCTGGGCGTTCCGCTCGCGCAGGTGCAGAGCGATGAGCAGCACGGCCTGGTGGTGCCGGGCGGACTGAACGAGCTCGACGCGCAGGTCGAGGCACAGATCGAACGGTTGGACAGGGCACGGGCGGATATCGCCGCCCTTCTCCGCGACAGCGCGCCGGCCGACACGCCCCGCGGATTCGAGGCGTTCGCACTGAGACTGTCGGAGGCCGACCGGTCGCTTCTGCACGTCCTCACCCGACTGCATGGCACCGAATCGGTGAACGGGTTGAAGCGGATGGTGGCAGCAGAGCCTCGCGATCTCAGGGAGCAGTTCGATGCGTTGGAAGCGGATTCGGCCGAGCGCTCGCGAGAACGGCTCGCGCGCAGCCTGGCCGCGTCGGGGGCGAACTGGCGCTCGGCCGATCGTCCGTGGTCGGCGCGACCGGCCGCCCGGGCACTCAGGCGCGACCACGCCGCGCAGCGGGCGGTGCGCGTGGTTCTCGCCGAGCTCTACAACCCGGCGCAGCTCGACGTGCTCGGCCGCCTCGACGCCGGAGCGGTGCACGGTCGACCCGAGCCTCTGAGCGCTTGACTGTCTGGTCGGTGACGTGAGCAGGTCGCGCGACTGGCTGCGATCGGATCGCTTCCGGGGCATCGTGAGCGCAACGATCGCCGGTGCCGCGGCTGTCCTGGTCTCCGTCGCGGTGACCCTCACCACCGGCGACGCCGACACCGAGGCCGGTCTGCGCAGGTCGTCGATGACGGCCTACGTGGTGGCGTGGCCGGTCTACTCGGTGCTGTACGTCGCCTGGGGCGCCCGGGTGTACTCCCGCCTCCCGTCCGAAGCGCTCCGCCGCGTCTCCGAGTCCGACGACCGTGACGACCGGGGGGTCTCGCGACTCCTGCACCTGACGGGAACCACGAACACCACCCTCACGGCCGCCGCCGTGGCGGTGATCGTGACCATCGCCATCGCGCAGCAGGAGGAGTTCCGGAGCGAGCCCGTCTACATCCTGCTGGCTCTGCTGACCGTGGCCAGCTCATGGCTGCTGATGGTGTTCTCGTTCGCGCAGCGATATCAGCGGCTCGGCGCGACCGCCGACGATGAGCCCTTCCGCTTCCACATCCCCGACGCGCCCCGGTTCGGCGACTACTTCACCCTGGCGACGCTGCTGTCCACCATGGCGGCGACCATTCCCGCCGAGATCAGCTCGCGGCGGGCGTGGCTCACCGTGCGCACGAACGTGGTCATCGCCTTCCTGTTCAATTCGGTCATCATCGCGATGATGGTCTCGCTCCTGTTCGGAGGGCTCCTGACGTGACACCGACGGCGAAGGACACCGGCACGGCGAGGGCTGCCGCTCACGTCACCTCCCGCTGGGGGCTCATGCCCGTGCTCCCGCGCGATCCGGCGCAACCCCACCGCTCGGCCAGCGCACTCGAGCTGTTCTTCGACCTCGTCTTCGTGGTCGCCGTCGCGATCGCATCCCGCAACCTGCACCACTTCGAGACGGAGGGTCACATCGTCGACGGCGTCGGGCCGTACCTCATGATCTTCTTCGCCATCTGGTGGGCATGGATGAACTTCACCTGGTTCGCGAGCGCCTTCGACAACGACGACTGGCTGTACCGCGTGACCACGATCGTGCAGATGGGCGGAGCCCTTCTCCTCGCCGCGGGAGCGGGACCGGCGATGCAGGAGACCGACTTCGGGCTCGCGGTCATCGGCTACGTGGTGATGCGCCTCGCCACCGTCGCGCAGTGGCTGCGAGCGGCGGCGGGTTCCCCCGAGCACCGCTCGACCGCGCTCCGTCACGCCATCGGCGTCGCGGGCGTGCAGGTGCTGTGGGTGGTGTGGTGGCTCGCGCTGCCCGGGGGCCCGACGGTGCCCGGATTCGTCATCCTCGCCCTCACGGAGCTGGCCGTTCCGGTGTGGGCGGAGCGCCGCAGCGTGACCCCGTCGCATCCGCATCACATCACCGAGCGGTACGGCCTCTTCGCCCTCATCCTCCTCGGCGAATCCATCCTGGCGTCGGCGAACGCCCTCATCGACGCGTTCGAGCACACCGAAGCGATCGCCCCGCTCGTGCTCATCTCGGTGACGGGCCTGGTGTTGGCCGCTGGCATGTGGTGGGTCTACTTCGCCCGGCCACAGCACGAACGTCTGGCCACCGTGAGCGGATCGTTCGTCTTCGGCTACGTGCATTACGTGATCTTCGCGGCGGCCGGCGCGTTCTCGGCGGGTATCGAGGTCGCCATCGACCACGACACCCACCAGACCGATCTCGACGGAGTTGTCGCCGCCGCGACCACCACCGTTCCCGTCGCGCTCTTCGTGGTGGGGATCTGGTCGCTTGCGCTCAGGAACCGGCTTCCACGGTGGGCGGATGCCGCCATCGTCGTGCTCGCGGTGGCGATCGCCCTCAGCGCCCTCGCCCCCTTCAGCCTCGTGGTCGCGGCCGTGGCCATGGTGGGCATCGTGGTGGTGCTCGAGATCACGCGGCCTCACCGCACGGTCGGGCTCTCCTGACGGGGGCTCAGACCTGGTTCGTGCCGCCGTCGACGTAGAGGTTCGACCCCACGACATAGCTGCTCTGCTCCGAGGCCAGGAACGCCACCACCGCGGCCGCCTCCTCGGGCCGACCCATGCGCCCCTTCGGCACGGTGGCGGCGACCAGCTCCTGCATGGCACGAGCGGTGTCCTCGTCGATGAACGCCGCCGTCCCTCCTGGGGTCTCGATCCACGCCGGAGAGACCACGTTCACCCGGATGCCCCGACCCTTCAGCTCGGTCGACCAGGTGCGCGCGAACGAGCGGACCGCCGCCTTCGACGCCGCGTAGGCGCCGAACGCCTCCATGCCCCGGTCGGCGGCGGTGGAGCCGATCAGAATGATCGACGCTCCGTCGTGGAGCAGCGGCAGCGCCTTCTGCACGGTGAACAGCGTGCCCTTCACGTTCACCGCGAAGGTCGCGTCGATGTGCTGCTCCGTGGTCTGATCCATGGGAACGAAGGAACCGACCCCGGCGTTCGCCACCAGGATGTGAAGCCCCTCGCCCCGCTCGCGGACCGCCGCGTACAGGCGGTCGAGGTCTCGCGGTTCCGCGATGTCTCCGACGACCGCGGCGGCCCGCTCCGCTCCGATGGTCTCGACGGCAGCTCTCAGCTCGGCTTCGCGCCGACCGGTGATGAAGACGTAGGCGCCCTCCTCCGCCAGGCGCACCGCGGTGGCGAGGCCGATCCCGCTGCTGCCGCCGGTGATGACCGCGGTCTTTCCTTCGAACTGTCCCATGGGGTCTCCTCTTCTCTCTATCTCTCTGCTGAGTCGTCGCCCCCGAAGCGGGTGAGGACGACTGCCCGCATGGTCTCCGGAGTCATGCGCCCACTGCACACCCTGTCGCCACCACAGGGTCAAGCGGCACGCTCGAGGGCGACATCCGCGCCATCCTCGCCTTCGACGGCATGACCCAGCAGTGATCACCACTGAAGAGTGAGCCCGCCCGCGACGGCGGGGCCCACGTCATGGCGACGTCGGTGTCGGCGATCCTGGATGCTCGTCAGAGTGGCGCGGCGTGCTCAACCACGTGCGCTGGGTGATCCCCCACCTCAGACGTTCCTCACTGCTGGCGCCGCTCCTCGTACTGCGACTCAGCGGCGCGGATGCTCGCTCGCGCCGGCGAGGATCCCGTTGACGATCGCCGTGGTCGCCCATCGGGTCCGCTCGTCCGGTGTCCCCGACGTGAAGACCGTCGAGCCCGCCCGGTGCAGCGACGGATGCCGTTCGGCGGTCGCCGCGTTCAGCGTCTCCGTGAGGTCGGCGAGGTCCTGCCCTGCCGGGGTCGCGTGGGCGGCCCATTCGGCCGCGGACGCCGTCGCGTGCTGAAGCAGGAGGTCGACCCCCCGGGCTGCGGTCTCGACGTCGATTCCGGCCGCGTCGAGCAGCCGCATCAGCAGTTCGAGGAGGTCGAGGTAGTGCGGACCGTCCGGCCAGGTGGTGAGTGCCGCTGAGGCGAGTCCGGGTTGGCTCGCCAGCAGTCCGGCGTAGTCGTCGACCACCCGCTGCAGCCGTTCCCGCCAGGCCTCTCGCCCGTCCCAGGAGAGATCGAGCTCGGACAGGTACCGGTCGATGAGCAGCGCGTTCAGCTCCGTCGTGTTGCGCACGTACACGTAGAGCGAAGCCGGCCCGGTGTCGAGCTCGGTGGCGAGTCGGCGCATCGTCAAGGCGGCGGCTCCGTCCCGATGGACGACATCGACGGCGGCGTCGAGGATAGCCGCGCGCGACAGCGGGGGCTTCGCGGGCCGATCCCGGCGACTGATCGGTTCAGGTCGTGGCATGGCCACAGCGTACTCGGCTTGCATCGTAACGAACATGTTCGTTACGATGCTGTTCGTAGCAATCGACACGGGAGAGGAACCCCATGACCAGCACAGACACGACAGCCGCCACCCCGGCGCTGTCCACCAAAGGCGGGTGGCTGACGCTGATTGTGGTGCTCCTCGCCGACGCGATGGACCTGATCGACTCGACGATCACCAACGTCGCGGCGCCGTCGATCGTCGCCGACCTCGGAGCAGACGAGAGCGTCATCAAGTGGCTCGGTGCCGCGTACGCTCTCGCCTTGGGTTCGCTCCTCGTGCTGGGCGGCCGCATCGGCGACAAGTTCGGCCAGCGCGGCACGTTCCTCATCGGGATGGCGGGCTTCGTCGCCGCCTCGGCGGCGGCCGGCCTCGCCCTGTCGCCCGAGATGCTGATCGGAGCACGGGTCGCGCAGGGCGTCTTCGGGGCCTTCCTCATCCCGCAGGGCATGGCGATCATGACCGCCACCTTCCCGAAGCCCGCCCTGCAGAAGGCGTTCAGCGTGTTTGCTCCGATGCTCGGGGTGTTCGCGGTCGCCGGCCCCCTCCTCGGTGGCCTCCTGATCGACGCGAACCTGTTCGGCCTCGAGTGGCGCCCGGTGTTCCTCATCAACCTCGTGCTCGGCGGGTTCGCCCTGGTGATGGCGGTGAAGTTCCTGCCGCACGTCCCGCCGCGACCGGAGACGCGCATCGACGTGGTCGGGAGCGTCCTGCTCGTCGTGGCGCTCTTCGGGGTGCTGTTCGGGCTCATCGAGGGTTCGAGCAGCGGATGGGGTGCCCTCGCGATCACATCCCTCGTCGTCGGCGCGATCGTGTTCGCCGGGTTCGTCTGGCGTCAGGTGCGCACGCCGGACCCGCTGCTGCCGCGCACCCTGCTCGCGAACCGAGGGTTCACGGCGGGCCTCGTCGTCGGACTCCTAGTGTTCGCCGGCTTCAGCGGCCTGATGTACGTCATCTCGCTGTTCCTGCAGCTCGGACTCGACTACTCCCCCACCCAGACGTCACTGAGCCTCATCCCGCTCACCCTCGGCATCATGGGCGGCTCGGGCATCGCCGCCGCCCTGATCGTGAAGCTCGCCCGACGCCTGGTCGCGCTCGGCCTCGTCGCGATGCTCGCCGGCGTCGCGCTCATGCTCGTGTTCGTCACCATCGCGGGATCCGACCTCACCTGGTGGCAGCTCGCCATCGCCACCCTGTTCATCGGGCTCGGTGCGGGCATCTGCTTCAGCTCCATCTTCAACACCGCGCTCGGCGACGTCGACGCCCACGAGGCGGGTTCGGCCAGCGGATCACTGAGCGCCGTCCAGCAGGTCGCCAACGGCATCGGCTCGGCCCTGGTCACCACCATCTTCCTCACGCTGCTGCCCGGCGGCGACGTGGGCGCGGTCTCGGTGACACTCGTCGCGCTGCTCGCGCTCCTCGTCGCGTGCATCCTGGTCGTGCCGCTGCTGCCCCGCACCGCGGTCGCCGAGGTGGAGTGATCGGAAGAGCGAGTTCGCGACGGCGTAGCCGGGTCCATCGACGTTGATATGAAGCCGTTCGGATTCCCCGGACTCCAGAACTCGGGCAGCAAAACCTGCCATTCGGGCACCTGCAGGGAAGACGTGCGGCGACTAACCTCCTAGGTTGCAGGAGACGACGCGCACTCGCGTGTTTGTTCGGGCATATATCGGGCGTTCGATCTTGGGAAATGACCGGTCAAACAATGGACCGCCGAAGGTACAAATAACTCAAGAGCAGGAACCCGAGGGACCACGAGGAGGTGGAGATGGGCCAGGTGAGCGAGGAGCGTCGCCAACGGATCGTCGCGATCGTGCGCGATCAGGGTGAGGTCACTGTCAGCCGTCTTGCTGACGACCTGGATGTCGCAGCCGAGACGATTCGGCGTGACCTGCAGGAACTCGAAGATCGCCGTCTCATCAAGCGCACCCATGGCGGCGCGTTGCCCCTGGAGAGCGGCAGCTATGAGTCGACTCTGGATTACCGGTCGGTGACCCGGGTTCCGGAAAAGCGCCGCATTGCTTCTGCCGCGGTGGAGTCCCTCGGAGGGGCCCAGACGGTCTTCCTGGATGAGGGTTACACGCCGCTGCTCATCGCCGAAGAGATCACCCAGCTCCCCGACCATCTGACCATCGTCACCGCGTCGTTGGCGAACGCGATGGCGTTGGCTTCGAGCCCGCAACACACCACATTGCTTCTGGGCGGTCGCGTTCGAGACCGAACCCTCGCCACCGTGGACCATTTCGCCACAGACATGCTCTCTGTGCTCAACATCGACGTCGCCATCCTCGGCGCCAACGGCATCACCCCGGACAAAGGTCTTGGAACGCCGGACCCGGCCGTCGCAGCGGTCAAAGGGTTGGCTGTGAAGAGATCGACGCGTCGCATCTTCGTGGGCATCGCCACGAAGTTCGGTGTCACGAGCTTCTGCAAGTTCGCTGACGTCAGAGATCTCGAGCTCATCATCACCGAGGAAGCCCTCCCGCAGAGAGAAGCCCAGCGTTTCGCTGCCCTCGGTCCACACGTCCTCCGCGTCTGAGTCCCACTGCACCGGGCCTCTCCTCCGGATCGCGCGAAGACGCGCGGTTCATCGCATCACAGCAACCCAGGTTGCCCAACAGAAAGGCACTGCCCGTGTCCCGAAAAACCCGCACCCTCGCCCTCGCCGGGACGGTCTTCCTCACGGCCGGACTGGCCCTGGCCGGCTGCACCTCCGATACGCCGGCCGAGGGTGGAAGCAGCGACGGCGCCGGCGGCGAGCTGTCTATCCAATTCGTCAACCCGCTGCCCAACTACCCGTCCTGGCGTGCGATCGGCGACTGTCTCGCCGAAGAGGCAGAGAGCCAGGGCGTCGACTTCACCGAGAGTGGCCCCACGGGATCCGCGATGGACCCGACCACGATGATCACGCAGATCCAGAGCGCCATCGCCAACAAGAAGGGGGCCATCATGACCCTTCCCGCCAGCGACGCATTCGGACCCATCCTCACGCAGGCCCAGGACGCCGGAATCGTCACGACGACGTTCTACGGTGACGGCGCCGATGACAGCGGAGCCGACATCAACGTCGGCGTGGACTGGACCGAACTGGGCAAGCTCTACGTCGAGGCCATCGAGACCATCCCCGGCGACAAGAAGGTCGGTCTCATGACCTCCGCCGACACCGGGATCGGCAAGTCGTGGATGGATGGCGTCAAGGCGGCCGCGGAGGGTCTCGATGACTTCGAGATCGTCGGCGAGGTCTACACCGGAGACGACTCCTCGAAGGCCCTGGACCAGACCAACGCCCTGCTGACGGCCCACCCCGAGGTGAACGTCATCACCACCAACCTCGGCACCGCCACGGCCGGCACTCTCTCCGCGCTCGAGGCGAAGAACCTCACGGGCAAGGTCCAGTTCCTCGGCAACGGACCTGACAACGGCGGCAAGGAAGCCCTCCTGGCAGGCACGGAGTACCGCATCCTCATGCAGGACCTGTGCGGTGCCGCGAAGAAGTCCCTCGTCGCCACTGTCGAAGCCCTGAAGAGCGGCGAAGCCGGCGGCGAGACCCTCCAGATCCCGATGGGCTTCATCATGGCCAGCACCGACGACTACGAAGACCTGGTCGCCAAGAACTGGGGCTAGCCGTCCCACCCTGTTGGGGCTCCGGCACTGCCGGAGCCCCAACTCCCATTCACCACCGCACTCAATGGATTGAAGGCACGCGATGTCCCACCTCCCACAACCCCTCCAACCCACCAGCACCCGTGCTGGCCGCGAGGTCTCGGCATGAGCACAACACCTGCTCTCGAGCTCCGCGCCGTCCGGAAGTCCTTCGGACCTGTCGCCGCACTCTCGCACGTCGACTTCGCCGCCTATCCCGGCGAAGTCCACGCCATCGTGGGCGACAACGGTGCCGGCAAGTCCACGATGATCAAGATCGTCACCGGCATCCACAGAGGTGACGGAGGCGCCATCCTCGTGAACGGCGAAGAGATGGAGCTGCGCCACGACGCCTCCCAGTCCCAAGACCGCGGAATCGCCGTCGTCTACCAAGACCTCGCCCTGGTGGAATGCCTTGACATCAGCACCAACATGGCTCTGGGGAACCTCCCGTACCGGTGGGGAGTGTTCCTCGACCGCAAGCGCATGGACGCCGAGGCCGCTGCCGCGCTCAAGGACCTCAACGCCCGAGTCGGAGACGTCCGCACACCCGTCGGCCTGCTCTCGGGCGGTCAGCGCCAGGTCGTGGCCATCGCCCGAGCGGTCCGGATGAACAAACCCATCATCCTTCTCGACGAGCCCACCGCCGCCCTCGGCGTCCAGGAATCCGCCTACGTAGGCCGCACTCTCGACCGGCTTCGCGCCGATGGCAAAGCCGTCATCTGCATCAGCCACGACCTCGAGTTCGTCTTCAAACACTCCGACCGCATCACCGTCCTCCGGCTCGGCAAGACCGTGGGCACCCGCACGACAGCGGACGTCAGCCGCGACGAGATCATCTCCATGATCACCGGCGCGACCCCCGCCGACACCCTCCAGGAGGCATCATGACCACCACCGCACCGGCCGAACGCACCGTCCATCCGGAGAAGTCCGAAGCCTCCCGCACCCCGATCCTCCGCACCATCCTGCTCCGGCAGGAGACCTGGCTCCTCGCCGTCGTCGTGCTCATCGCCGTCGTGGCGTCGATCCGGAACCCCAACTTCATGAACCCCGACAATCTCGTCGAGATCCTCCGGGGCAGCGTCATCTACTTCATCATGGGCTGCGGCGCGGCGCTGCTCGTCATCGGTGGCGGGCTCGACTTCTCCGTCGGCGCGATCTTCACGATCAGCGCATTGGTAGGAACGAGCCTCATCAGCCAGGGCGTCCCCATCATCCTCGGCATCCTGGCCGCTCTCGCCGTCGGCGCCCTCGCCGGCGTCGTCAACCACCTCATCGTGACCTACTGGCACGTGCCGCCGATCATCGCCACACTCGGCACCTTCTTCATCGCGCTGGGGCTCAGCGCCCTCATCACCGGTGGCAATGACGTCGTCCCGCTGCCGGCTGACTTCATGAAGCTCGGTCAGGGCTCGGTCCTGTTCATCCCGAACGTCATCTGGTACGGCCTCATCATCGGTGCCCTCTTCTACTTCGTCCTCGAGCGGACCCGTTTCGGCATCAACGTGCGTGCAGTCGGCGGCAACCGTCAGGCCGCCGTGGGCAACGGGCTCCGCGTCGTCCGGATCGATCTCGTCCTCTACATCCTGGCCGGCGTCACCGCAGCCATCGCGGGCATGATCTACTCCGCCCGGGTCGGTGCCGGCCAGGTCGAGGCGGGCGGATCATCCGTCACCCTCGTGGTCGTCACCGGCGTCCTCATCGGCGGAGTGAGCCTGCTCGGCGGCCTGGGCTCGATCACCGGGGTCGCGGTGGGAGCCGTCCTGCTCTCCGTGATCGACAACGCGCTGATCGTCGCGCAGATCCCGCCGCAGTACAACAACGTCGTCGTCGGTGCGATCCTCGTCGGGGCAGTGGCCGTGGACCACCTGCGGCGCAAGCAGCTGTACAAGCCGCGATGAGCGAGCCCCTCGACCCCGACACCGCGACGCTCCTGGCCGAGATCGACCAGCAGCCCGCACCTCCCATCGCGCAATCGACTCCCGAGCAGCTTCGGGCTGGATTCTCCGATCTCCTCCGCCGTCTCCACCCGCACACCCCGGCGCCCTTTGCCGGCACAACCCGTGACGACACAGTCCGGAACGGGCCGGCTGAGATACCTGTCCGCGTCTACCAACCCACAGACGCTGACGGAGACGATGTCGTCGTCTACATCCACGGCGGAGGCTGGGTCCTCGGAGGGCTGGACTCCGCGGACCCAGCTGCAGCGGAACTCGCAATGACCATGGGGGTGCGCGTGATCTCGGTGGGCTACCGGCTGGCACCGGAACATCCCTACCCCGCCGCCTACGATGACGCCCTCGCCGTCACGAGGTCGGTGGCTGCAACCAACCCTCGCTGGTTGGGCGTAGCCGGAGACAGTGCAGGCGGCAACCTGGCCGCTGCAATCGGGCGCACGGCACCCGATGAGCACGTTCGCGTGGACGCTCAGCTGCTGTTCTATCCGGCGCTCGACCCGACCATGCGCGCGGCCTCCCACACCGACTTCGCCGACGGCTTCCTGTTGACCCGCGAAGCGATGGCGTTCTATTGGGCGGCATACAAAGGGGACGCGGAATCCACCTCGGAATCGTTCACTCCCTATGACGCAGCGTCGCTGATCGGATCGCCACCCACGGTGATCACCACCGCCGGGTACGACCCTCTTCGAGACGAAGGCGAACAGTTCGCCGCCCGCCTGCTCGACAGCGGCATACAGACCATCCACATCCCATCCCCGACTCTCATTCACGGCTGGGTCGACCAGATGGACCGTGTCCCAGCAGCAGCCGAGGCCTTCCGACAAGGAGCTTCCGCATTCAACGAGTTGCGGATCCAGCATCGCTCCCAGACAGGCACCTCCCCATGAAGCGATCAGTCCTCGTGGTGGGAGAAGCGCTCATCGACGCTGTGCGGACACCTGACGGTGCCGAGGTTCATTCGATCGGTGGCAGCCCCCTCAATGTCGCCGTCGGGCTCAGCCGTCTGGGATCGGAGGTGGAGCTCCTGACCCACATCGGCTCAGACGAGAACGGACGCACGATAACGGCAGTGCTCGAGGCAGAGGGTGTGACACTCAGCACGTCGTCCACGACAGACGGAGCGACCTCAGTCGCTAGCGCCACGATCGCAGGCGACGGCCAACCCCGGTATCGATTCGAGGTCGCCTGGGATGTGAAGGTCCCCGGCGCGATCATCGCCGACGCTGTCCACCTCGGTTCCTACGCGGCGTTCTTGGCGCCGGGGGACAACGCCGTACGGGAAGTCGCTCATGCTGCCAGAGACGCGGGTCGGTTGGTGACGCTCGACCCGAACATCCGCTCGGCCTTGCTGCCCGAGCGAAGCCAGGTCGTCCTCCGCTTCTTCGAGCTCCTGAAACTCACCGATGTCGTCAAGCTCTCAGACGAAGACGCGCAGTACCTGTTCCCGGCGATGTCGCTGAACGATGTTCTGGACCACCTGCTCTCCTGCGGACCGCGTCTCGCGATCGTCACAAGGGGGTCTGCGGGGGCGGAGTTCCGGACCGCGGACGCGTCTGTAGACAGGCGGGCCGAGACTGCCGAGGTCGTCGACACCATCGGAGCGGGAGACAGCTTCATGTCGGCGCTGATCCACAAGCTTCTCGCCACACCCGCACCCCTCGACCAGACGGCGTTGGAGGGCCTCGCCCGCCACTGCGTCACAGCGGCCGCGATCACCGTAGGCCGGCGCGGGGCCGATCCACCCACATCTCACGAGCTCGACTCCGCTCTCCACCTGAACGAGGAATCTCATGACCACAGCTGAGACGCCCAGCGTCCCGATCCCACACCCGTCGTACGACCGAACCGGTCTCACGGCAGGAATAATGCACATCGGCGTAGGCAACTTCCACCGCGCCCACCAGGCCGCCGTCATCGACCAGCTGCTCGAGAAGGGCCTGGCACGAGACTTCGCTATCTGTGGTGTGGGAGTCCTCCCCGGAGATCGCCACATGCGCGACATCCTCCGCGAACAGGACGGCCTCTACCTGCTCGAGCTCCGTCACCCCGACGGCCAGCGTGAGCAACGGATCGTCGGCTCGATCATCGACTACCTCTACCTGCCCGACGACCCGGGGGCCGTGATCGAGAAGATGGCCAGCCCATCCACTCGGATCGTGTCGCTCACCATCACCGAAGGCGGCTACAACACCGACTTCACGACGAACACCTTCGACGTCGACAACCCCGACGTGCAACACGACGTGGAGCACCCCGATCGTCCCGGGACCGTCTTCGGTCTCGTCGTCGAGGCGCTCTCGCGACGACGAGCCGCGGGAGACGTTCCGTTCACCGTGATGTCGTGCGACAACGTGCCGATGAATGGAGATGTCACCCGAAACGCCCTCGTCTCATTCGCTGCCCTACGAGACCCGGCGCTGGCGACGTGGATCGCCGAACAGGTCGCATTCCCCAATTCGATGGTCGACCGGATCACCCCTGCCACCACCGACTCCGACCGCGTCCACGTCCGCTCGCAGCTCTCCGTGGACGACGCGTGGCCGGTCGCTGCAGAACCCTTCTTCCAGTGGGTCATCGAGGACGCGTTCACAGCCGGCCGGCCCCCGTTCGAACAGGCCGGCGTGCAGATCGTCGACGACGTCGCTCCCTACGAGCTGATGAAACTCCGCCTCCTCAACGGGTCGCATCAGGCGCTGGCGTACTTCGGAGCCCTCGCGGGGTACGAGTTCGTCGAGGAAGCCATGGCAGACCCCGACCTCGTCCGCTTCCTCGAGAAGTACATGTCAGAAGTGCTCCCCACCGTGCCGGCGGTTCCCGGGATCGATCTGCAGGAGTATCGAACCGTCCTCGTGGAGAGGTTCTCCAACCCGGCGATCAGAGATACCCTCGCCCGACTGTGCGCGGACTCGAGCAATCGCATACCGAAGTTCGTAGTTCCCTCCATCCTCGAGAATCTCGAAGCGGGTCGACCCGCCGAACTCGGAGCCGCGGTGCTCGCAAGCTGGGCTCGATACGCCACCGGCATCGACGAGTCACGCACGGCGATTCCCCTTGCAGATGTCAACGCGGCCGAGCGCAGTCACGCTGCAGACCTCGAACGCTCCGACCCAGGTGCTTTCGTGCGAGACGCCAGGCTGTTCGGCCCGCTCGCTTCCCACGGGGAGTTCGTGAGCATGTTCCATTCGACGTTCACGACCCTCGTGAACGACGGCGCGCGGGCGACGTACCAGCGGCTTGCTCACACCGTCACACCAGGTGAGTAAGTCGTGGTGGGCCAGGCGAACTCCACTCTCTAGTCGTCCTCTCCGACACCGGCATCTACGACCTACGTTCAAGCGCTCCGCAGCGTGTTTCTCATCCGTGTCATCCCGGGCTGGTCGAGCAACGTCGCCAATCGATCGGTCTCGAAGCCGGGAGTCGCACTCACCGACACGGGCCGGGCACTCGGACGTGGGCGGGTAACACCTCGTCCTTGGCGATGCCGTTCACCTTCCCGATCGCGACGCGAGCCGCCTCAGGGCAGCAGGTCGAACATCTGCGGTCGAGCCTTCATCGAGTGGATGATGAGCTCATTCCCCCTGTCGAACCGCAGCACCACGAGTTCCAGCAATCGGCACCAGTATCGAACCCGAGCCTGAGCTGGCGAGCGGGGCTGTCATCGTCAAGGTCTTCGACCCACAGCGGCAACGTCGCGGCCTGGATCAAGGACGCCGCGATTGACTCATCTGAAGAGACGCGAGTCGGATTTCAAGTCCTGACGGCAGTTCGCTTTCTGCGCTTGAGCGTTTCCTTACCACAAGCTGCGCAAATCTTAATCTACATCTGTCATGGTTGCCGCGTGGGCATAGAAGTCGTGGAGAAAGCAGTAATCCGCCTCATGCATTGATACTGTCCGCGATGTCGGCAGTGTGGGGCATGCTCAGAAGAATTCAAGACAGTCACAACGAGATCGGAGGGCCCGATGGCTCACCTCAAGCAGCAGTTCAAGGACGCGCTGAGTTCCATCGAGCCCAGCGATGACAAGACCAACGCACCGGAGGCACACCGGCTGGTGCGCGAGACGCTCGAAGCCGACACGCAGCTCACCGCGTACGGAGTAGACCCGGTACTCATTGGCTCGTACAAGAGGAGCGTGTCGATCAAGCGAGTCAAGGACGTCGATGTGTTCGTGCGACTCCCGGAAGTACCGAACGACGTCACATCAAAGGACATACTTGACCGGTTCTTTACCGTCCTGCATGCGGAGTTCGGCAGTGATGACGATGGTCACCGGCGGACTAAGCGTCAGGACCGAAGCCTCCAGGTGTCTTTTCCTGAGTACGACCTATACGTCGATGCCGTGCCCGCCCGTCCGCACTGGGACGGCGAGACGTGGGAGATCCCGCAAAAGGGCGCTGAGGACAAATGGGTGCGCACCAATCCTGGGAAGCTCACGTCGCTATCGAGCGAAATGAATGCGGCGCATGACGGCTACTACGTTCCGACGGTAAAGCTCCTTCGTCAGACCCGACGCTCGATACTCGGCTCCGGCAAGAAGCCCGGTGGGTTCTTCATCGAGGTAGCCGCGTACCAAGCTTTCGCCTCCGGCCTGGTGATGGGCAACGATCACGCCGAGTATTACGTCTCTGCTCTCGAAGAGGTCAGTAAGGTCCTCGACAGCTACGTCAGCTACGGCATCGGGGTGAACGACCCCACACTGCCTGGGCACACGATCAGTATTCGTGCGACAGATGACGAGCTAGACGCAGCCAAGGCTAGTTTCGCTGACGCTGCGAAAACCGCACGCGAAGCACTCAACAACGAAGACGAAGGCAAGGCAGCACTGGCGTTCAAGAAACTGCTGGGCAAAAACGGGGACGACGAGACAGTGTTCCCCATGCCGCCCGGATTCGATGAGGACGGGTCGAAGCGCGCGTCCGCTATCTCAGCTGGCGCACGGACTGTCCCGGCGGGAACGAGGACCTTCGGATGACCCTCACCGAGTACGACGACTACGTCGAGTACTCACGACAGCACTTCGAGGAAGGACTCATCCGCGCCGGCTTCACGGAGGATGACAACGGCTGGCGAGGGACAATCGTTCACGCCGGTGGCTCGACCGAGGTTCTCATCGCGCTGCGTTCCCGCTACCCATTTCAGCCACCCCGCGTGGTTCCGCTCGTTCCAGACGCGGTGGCCTGGTCCTGGCACCGGGAGCTGGACGGATCGCTGTGCTTGGTCGCCGGAGACGATCACGAGGGACTGTGGTGGACCGAAGGGCCAGCGTTCCTCGAGCACGTCACCGCCTGGTTTGAGCAGGCGACAGCAGGCTGGCCAGACGACCGACCCGACCTCGACCTCGACCGCTACTTCAAGTCCTCCGACGATGAGCGCCTTTATCTTTACGATGAACTGGCTCGATACCCCAGCGGATTTGTTCGGTTCCGCCCGGCGGCGAACAACACGATGCGGATCGGCGGCGGCACCAGGCCAGCGAAGTCCCTGAAAAACAGCACGGATCGCTTCGGATACGTTGCCAACCTCGGCGAAGTAGACGTGCCCCCAAGATCATGGGGTGACGTCTCCGCTCGTATCAACCCCAGCGTCGACTTGGATCGCAGAATTCGCAACCACGCGATCGAGATCGTGGTCCTGATCTACCGTCGCGGTTCTCACGACGGGGCGGTTTCCCTCGAAGTATGGCCCACCGTAGATGGTGGCATCGCGGTCAGACGCCTGCGCTCAGGCGCCGACACCGATGCCGCCAAGACCGCGCGATCAGGTCTGCTCGCTCCCGAACTCCGCGGACGTCGAGTCGCGGTCGTGGGCGTAGGCGCCCTCGGCTCGTTCATCACGGACATCCTTGTGCGATCCGGCGTTCGGAATCTCTCCCTCATCGACGGCGACGTCGTAATGCCCGGGAATCTTGTCCGTCACCTTGTCGGCCCCGAAGCGGTCGGGCTGTCGAAGGTTGCTGCGGTCACGCAGCATCTTGTTGCCCGCAGTGGGATTGAAGTTGCCGACATCACGATGATCGATCATGCACTCACCTCAGGCGACGAGGCTGTCGAGCTTCTGAGCGACCACGATCTCGTGGTGAACGCGACCGCCGATTTCGCAACCACTGCACTCCTCCACATCACTGCGCAAGCGTTGTCCAAGCGGATCGTGTCAGTGGCAATCCAGAACGGCGGCACGAGTTACCGAATCGATCTGCTGCCACCGCTCGACGGAGCTGACCCGGTGCCACCGTCGTCCTTCGCTGTCGACCAGCCCGAGCTTGAACTTTTCGAAGCCGGCTGTGGCAGTCCGATCTCCCCAACGCCCCCTTACGCCGTGATCGAGGCGGCCGCAGCGACCGTGCGCCACGCCCTCGGCCTGCTGGTCGCACGCCCTCTCCATCCGGCCGGGGAAGCGCGAGAGCTATCAATCGGCGCAGTGGGGATTCACGAATGACTCGACCGCCAACGCATATCGAACTGCACATCGATGCCTACGAGACCATCGCCTCCGAGACGGCAAACCACCTTCCTCGGGAGACCGGCGGCATCCTCCTCGGCTACCAGGAGAACGGCAGCATTGTGGCAACTCACGCCATGGTCGTTGAAGGGCGAGAGTCAACCACA
This sequence comes from Herbiconiux oxytropis, assembly GCF_024979315.1. Taxonomy (GTDB): domain Bacteria; phylum Actinomycetota; class Actinomycetes; order Actinomycetales; family Microbacteriaceae; genus Herbiconiux; species Herbiconiux oxytropis. The sequence goes on from NZ_JANLCK010000001.1 coordinate 320,668, forward strand.
AACAGGTACGTTCGCGACGACGTTCGCGCGAACGATCTCCTGAAAGAGTTCCTCGAACAGCGCTCCGTCGACGATCCGACCGGCTACATCGGTGAATGGCACAGCCATCCCTTCCCATCCGAACCGAGCCCCGTCGACCACGCCGCAATGCGCGCGATCGCGAAAGGCAGTTCCAACTCAATCGCGCTACTCGTCTTTGCGCCCGGCGAAACCGATACGTTCTTCGGGCTCATCGCCCGCCGCCAGCGTTTCGGACGTGCAACCACAAAGGGAGCAACCCTCTCCCTCCCTCCTGCGAGATTCGCCCCCCTGGGTCCCCTACCGAACGGTGCCGTCCGCGGCGACGGCCCAGTATTCATCTCCTACCGCCAAACAGACGGCACCGCGCAAGCCGACGCTCTTGAGGATCTGCTCCGGGCCGCCGGTCTCGTCGTGTGGAGAGACCATACCGACCTGCGACCAGGCACCACCACTGACCGCCTCGAACAAGCGCTCACCCGAGGTCTCTCAGCAGGCGTGCTCGTCGTCTCACCCGACATCGCCAATAGCGACATCGTCCGTGAACGCGAACTGCCACGTCTACTCCAGCTCGACGCCAATCCTGACTTCAGCCTTTGCATCGCGAACACGATCGCACGAGCAGGAGAAGAGTCGAAGTGTGACTACGATGCGCCGGATCGGCTCTTGCGGCTTGTGCCAGCAAGGACTCTGGCTGATAAAAAGCAGTCGAACATGCTTCAGCCGTCTGGGGAACTCGAGATCGTGCGCGACCTTCTCATGCACCGTATCGAGCAACGAAAGCCGATCATTCGCGCGGAAGAACGCGACTTCATAATTCGGGTGCAAAGCCGTCCAGCAGCGTCTGCTCTCGACGCCGATAAGGATGACCTGCATATCCGGCTCAGGCCATCGGACGACGGACGTCTGCCGTCGCGAGCAGGATTGGAACTTCTGCGGAAGACTCTCCCGTTGACCAGTGACGCCGTATATGCGGCCGATGCTCGGAGGGTGCGCATATCGGGTGGGGCTCATTTATCAGTCGCACTTGCACTCGGCGCGGCACTACCGGAGACGAAGCTTGGCAAGCTGGTGGTTATCGACACGGAGGGTACCGAATGGGCTTCAGCAGCGCCCGACGATGACCCGCAGAACACCCAGCTGCGCACAGATCCAATCCAATTTCAACGGGATCAAACGACGCCACTCAAGCATCGCGTGGCGGTCTTCGTGACGCTAACACCACAAGCGGATCAGAGCGCTTTCAAGCAGCTCGTGCACGACTCCGCCACAGGTTTTGACGCAGCCAAGCTCATCGCGATCCGAGGCACCGAGCGAATCGACCCACGTGAAGCAGCGCGCCTCAGCGCGGACGTGGCACAGCAGATCAAACGATTCTCTGCAAGCCAAGGGCGCGCAGAGGTGCATCTTGCCTTTCACGGCCCTTACACGATGGCCGTACTCATCGGACGCTACCTAAACACTCTGCGAACCACGATCTACGAATGGGACGGCAACAGTGAGGATGGCGCACGTTACAGGCCCGTGATCGTTCTTGAACCCGGTGTGGCGAATGGACCTATTACTGATGTCCTCGCTTGACGAGCGACCGTTACGGCGGCGCTGTCGGTGGGTACGCCGTCGACCTCCACGAATTGGATTGTCGCTCGTGCCCTAGCTCCGATTCATACCGATGCATCCCACTCGATCACACTGCCTTGGAGCCGATGTCCCACCAACGCTCAAGGCGACCAACGACAGGAACGAGACTGAGTTGTCAAGCACGCCCGAGATGGCAAACCTCCCCGACATTTTCATCTGGAATGCTCTTGGGGCGAATCGGATCGAGCACCTCGCGGTCGATCGTCTATCAGAGGCATTTGAAAAGACGGCCGCTCCTGGAGTCGGTGCTATCGGAATCGCCGTCCAAACAGGCGAGAACGAACATGACGAGCCAACCTTTGTCGGTGTTGCAATGATCCACAGCGTGAGCGGCGTTGCTAGCGGCACAGTTCGAGCGTCGTTCCGCCCTGTTTACCGACTTCGAACTCCCGTCCCTCTTTCGGAAGTTGCAGCCAGCACGAAGATCTTGTCGGATGCACTGACCATTCCGCCCAAGTTCTTTCCAAGCTTGCTTTTGCGACATGTGGGCGCTGACGTCATAGCTAAATTGGTCGCGCTCGACCCAGGACTATTCGATTGGATTACCCAGTTAACCTCGCCCCCACGGTCGTTCCCGCCCGGCATTGAGCAAGCGCGCGTTGAGGCGCGGGACGCGGTGAGGTTGGCGGCACAAATCTCAGACATAGAGCTGCCAGCGGATGCCCTCGTATCAGATATCGAGGGAGTAACAGACGAGGATCTACTCGAGACTGTGGTTAATAGCGCCTACCAGGTTGACCTGGAAGAAGAGTTGCTGCCTCTAGACCTCCAGAGATTCAATCGAAAGCTCAAAGGCAAACAAGTCGCCGCGAGCATGTCGGTCTTCTCGGACAAAAGTAGAGAACACGTCTTGTCTGTTGTCTGCGTGAATAAGAAACCGCTCGAGGAGGAGATGGGAGTCGATCTCTTTTATTGGGACAAGGTCAACGACGTCTTCACTTTTGTCCAATACAAACGGCTCGAGAAAGCACCATCTCAATCGGAGGGCCTTTACGAGTGGGCATACAAGAGGAGGGGAGAATTGATCAAACAGCTTGCCTTGATGCCTCGTTCAACAAAGATCGACCGGTCTAGTAAGGACTGGCGTTTGGCCGAGACACCCTTCTGGTTCAAGTTCGTGCGCGGAGACGCAGCTGTACGATCCGACGGCCAAGTACTCAAAGGGATGTATGTGTCGGCTGATTGGCTCCGGCTCGCGATCGATGGAGGCGACCTCAAGTCAGGCCCTAAGGGAGGCTTCCGTCTTACCTACGGCAACGCCAAGTACATCGGCCGAAGCGCCTTCACTCATTTGGTAGCGAGGGGACTACTTGGTACGTCTTCGTCCCAGAGCCTCTCATTCAAGAGAGTGTTTAGGTCGCTAGGCAAGGACCGCCAAGTGATCCTCGCGGTGAAGAGCGAATGGGAGGACCCGGCACCAATTCCTTCGCCCGCGACTTCGACGAACGATTCAGAATCCGCGCGGCCGTTCTAGTTCCCACGCTCGACGACGGCTCTACGGCTAAACGCCGCGAGCCGCGCGTACCTCCATTCGTCCATTCGGGTAGCGGTAGCGCGTGGGGGGAGATGGGGTGGGCATCCGGATCATGGGGATCGCGGTCATGCCGTTGCGGCAGGAGGGGCGCTCGGCCGCGGCCGGCGAGGGGAGCGCCACTCGCCCGACGTTTAACCTCGCGCGGGCTCGCAACGATCCGATCGACGGTTCCAGCCGCGAGGGTGACCGAGATGGGGCGCGATGCGGGGCTGGGCGGCGTCGGTGACGCGTCGGTCTACGGAACGCGGCGCCGGCTTCACGCGGCGGGAGCGCTGTCGAGCTACGTGGCGCCGTCCGGCGGAGGCCCGCACCGCGAGTACTACGCCATCAATAGCGAGGGTCGCGACATGCTGTCGCGCCAGCGCATCATCTAGTCGGACTACGCCGGGGCGATGTCTGCACTACTGGCCGAGACTCCACCGATGAAGACCGCGCTTCGCCCGATTGGAGAGAACAAATAGTGGTCTGCGCAGCCCTGCGCGAATACGTCGGGGCGATGCCGCTGTGAGCGCGCACGAGCGGTTCAGCGGCCGGCTCCGGCGGTGCCGGCAATGCGGCATCCGGGTGCCCCGCAGCGAGATGGTCTACGGCCACCGTGCCTGCTCCGAAGACTGCGCCAACAACCTCTGGTTCAAGGAGACGTTCGACGCTTTCGTGGACTAGACGAAGGACTCGGCGGCACCATCCGGCTCGGTAGCATGAGCGCGTGATCGCTCTCGCCGCATCAGCACGAGCGCTCAGAGTGTTCCAAGTCCTGTGGGTGCTCGGCTTCCTCGTGGGAACGACTACTCACACGGCGGATCTGATCGTCGGCGGCGTGGACGCCTACAGCGGCTTCCCTCTCGGTGTCCGGCTGTTCTGGGTGTCACTGACGATCCTGGATCCGGCCACCGCTGCGCTGATCATCTTTCGACGGCGTTCCGGCATCGCGCTTGGCATCGCCGTGATCGTCGCTGACATCGCAGTGAACTGGACCGTCTTCGTTATGGTCGGCGGACTTTCGTCGTTCGGTGTCATCAGTCAGAGCCTGTTTGCGGTGTTCATCCTTGTCACGGCTCGCCCCCTGTGTAAATGGTTCGGGCCATCTTCCCCACGAGAACGCGCCGATCTGAACAGAGAAGCATGACCGCCCGCGCTGCCGGAGTCAGACACCATGGGCTTCAACATGCCACGCCCGCCACTCCATCCGGCCGCTTTCGTGACGGACGATCCGGTGAGCGGCGCCGGCCACGAGGGTGACAGGGATGGGGCGCTCTGTGTAGCGCAAGAGGGGGCCGAGGAAGCCCCTCCGACCGGCATGGTCGCTGCCAGCCGAATTCGGCGAAGAGGCTGGCCACCCAAGCCGGGTTGGTAATGGTCACCTGCCCACGGGCCGCGACGCCATCATCAACGAGGCGGCCCAGAGTGATGATCAAGGGTGGGATCTGCGACGTGAGACCGTTAGTGGGTCCGCTTCTCGCAATGTCTAAGGCTTGTACTTTTAGACACAACTTATAAGGTTGGCGCCTAGGACTTATAAGTTCGTCCGCTCTTCACAAGACTTGGATAGGCAATGCGACCCAGCGACTTCACGAGCGACCGATTTGGATCGCTCACGACCAAGCCCAATAGCGCATGGCACCACGCCTACTTCATGCCCGTTTCAATTCCACGCGAACTGTCTCTGGACCCCGAGACAGTCGCCGCGCTGTCGCGCGCAGACATCGCGCTCGGGCGCCTGTCCGGCCTCGCTACCGTCATCGATAACCCAGCCCTGCTGCTCGGCCCCGCCTTGGCACAGGAGGCCCTCGCAAGTTCACGAATCGAGGGTACCGAGGCATCCCTGAGCGAAGTTCTGTCGGCGGAGAACGAGGACGTACCGATCGAGAACGAGAATCTCCGCGAGGTGGCGAACTACCTCCGTGCCATCGAGCAGGGAACAGAGTTGATCGCATCCTGGCCGCTCACGCTGCGGTTCTTCTGCGCACTCCATGAGACGCTGCTCACGGGCGTGCGAGGCGAAGAGAAGTCGCCCGGAGAACTCCGGCGATCCCCAGTGTGGATCGGCTCACCGAATGCTCGGCCGGAGACTGCACGCTTCATTCCGCCCCATCAAGACGATCTCGGTGAGCTTCTCGCTGATTGGGAGCGTTTCGTCAACGATCCATCGACCATGCCGAGCGTCTTGCGCGGGGCTCTGATGCATTACCAGTTCGAGACCATCCACCCATTCCTCGACGGCAACGGCCGTATCGGCAGGCTGCTCATCGGCTTCGAGCTCATGCGTGACGATGTGCTCAGCGCGCCGATCCTCCACATCTCGGGATACTTCGAGGCCAACCGCAACCAGTACTACGACCGGCTTCAAGCCGTCCGCGAACGTGGAGAGATCGACGAATGGGTACAGTTCTTTGCCGCCGCCGTCGAACACCAGGCGAACGAGAGCGCCGGGCGTATCCGTACTCTGCTCGATATCCGTGAGCGGTACCGCGCTAACGTTCGTGGCGACCGATCTCAGGTAGCCGACCTCATCGACGTGCTGCTCGAGAACCCCGTGATTACCGTCAGCGCGGTGGTGCGAGCACTCTCCGTCACCCAGCCGACCGCTTCGAACTTGCTTCGACGCGCAGAAGGTCTCGGCTGGGTGCGTTCGGCCGGACGCTGGGGGCGAGGGGGCAAGGAACGATGGGTGGCGTCTGAGATCTGGCAAGCGGTGACGCGCACCGACTTCGACGAAGAGGTCGCGCGCTAACGACGCGGCCCCCAGCGATACGATCGGGCCGAAGGTCAGGGGTTGTACCGTCGGGTGACTCCCTCCAGCTCGGCCCGGGAATGCACCCACATGGCGAGGGCGCGAATCTCGTCGAGGTTCACCGTGGGCGCGAAACGGATGCCGCCTTTCGCGGGCCCACGCGAGAGGTCAGTTGTAGCCGAGTACGACGACGGAGCTCGTCGGGCAGAGAACGATAGTCGCGGCGTCTGCCGCTGCCTCACCGGGAGGGGCTTCTTCGAGGTCGATCATCGGTGATCCTTTCTCAGAGACGCGTCGGGTTCAGATCATGGCGTCGGTCAGGTGGTTCGGCGTGCCGAATCGGTGAGCCGTGATCGACACCGCCTGTTCCCTCAGGTACGGGAGCAGCTCGATCCGGCCGGCTTCCGTGACGGGGTTGGCGTAGATCGCCAGGTCGGGCCGCCCGCCCGTGGCTGCGGTCACCGATTCGACACCGGCACCGAGCAGCCGTACCCGGCCGCTGCCGAAAGCGATGACCTGCGACGCCCACGCAGCGTCATTCTCGACCACGACTGTCGTCGCCACGGCGGAGAGCGCGGATTCGATGTCAGCGGGGAGCCGGTGCGCGCTCGAGATGACCATCTCGGTGCCGGTGAGAGCGCCGGCCAGGACGGTCCTGACCAGATCGGCCACCGGAGCGTCGCTGCCGAGCCGGACCAGGATCGGTCGGTCCAGTGGTGCATAACGGAACACGTTGCGCTCAGCCGAGAGTTGCGAGACATCCTGCGCAGTGAAATGGCCCTGCCATGCGGCCGCATCACTTTTAGCCCCTCGCTCGAGCGAGTCTGCCTCGCTCGAAGTCAAGGCGGTTCGAGACGCCGCGAGCAGCGCCGTGACGCTCTTGTCCGTCGCGGCCCCTCCCGGCCTCGCCGGCACGGAGACCCACGAACCGAGACCGATGAGGTAATTAGGCCCGCCCGCCTTGGTACCTGCTCCCACGGCTGACTTCTTCCATCCACCGAAGGGCTGCCGGCGGACGATGGCCCCCGTGATGCCCCGGTTCACGTAGAGGTTTCCTGCCTGAACGGTGTTCAGCCACAGGTCGATTTCTTCGCGGTCGAGCGCATGCAGTCCAGAGGTGAGTCCGTAGTCGACCTCGTTCACGATGTCGATTGCGTCGGCCAGGGTGGAGGCGGTCATGATGCCGAGGATCGGTCCGAAGTATTCAGTGCGGTGGTACTCCGAGCCACGGGCGACGCCGTCGCGGACTCCGGGACTCCACAGCTTTCCCGTTGCGTCGAGCTGGGTGGGCTCGATCAACCACCGCTCTCCGGCACCCAGCTTCGTCAGCCCTTCGAGGAGCTTGCCGGCGGCGGGTTCGATGATCGGACCCATTTGAGTGGCGGGGTCTGTCGGGTAGCCGACGGTCAGCGACGACACGGCGTCGAGGAGCTGGGTGCGGAACCGGTGCGATCGGGCGACCGAGCCGACGAGCACCACCAGCGACGCGGCGGAGCACTTCTGCCCCGCGTGCCCGAAGGCGGAGGAGACGACATCCTTGACGGCGAGGTCCAGGTCGGCAGAAGGGGTGACGATGATCGCGTTCTTACCGCTGGTCTCTGCGAGCAACGGAAGATCGTGGCGGAAGGATCGGAACAGCTCAGCGGTCTCATACGCACCGGTCAGGATGACCCGGTCCACGTTCGGGTCGGACACCAGCTGCGTGCCGAGCTGACGCTCACCGACCTGCAGCAGTCGCAGCGTATCGGCCGGCACACCGGCCTCCCACATGCATTCCGCGATCAGAGCGCCGCATCGAGCGGTGAGCGCCGCAGGTTTCAGGATGGCGGCGGAACCGGCGGCGAGCGCCGCAAGCGCACCACCGGCGGGAATGGCGACGGGAAAGTTCCAGGGCGGCGTGATCAGCGTGAGGTTCGACGGGGTGAATTCGGCCCCGTCGATCGTGTCGAGTTCCAACGCGAGCTCGGCGTAGTAGTGGGCGAAGTCGATGGCTTCTGAGACCTCGGGGTCGGCTTGATCGATCGTCTTGCCGGCCTCGGCGGCCATGGCCTCGAGGAAGTCGGCGCGGCGCCGTTCCATCTCGTCACCCACCTTGTGCAGCACGGTCGCGCGGTGGTTCGCCGAGAGCTTCCCCCAGGCCTTGCCGGCCGCTTTCGTGCTGCTGATGAGGGCGCGCAGGGTCGCCTCATCCCGGATGACGGATGCCTGGACGCTCTCGACGCCGAGCTGGGAGGTGGCAGCACGCTGCAGGATGCGGCCCGCAGCCTGCCGGTTGGTCTCGACGGACGGGTCGGTGTCGGGGGTGTTCTCGAACGCGCCGAGCGTGGGCCGCGGCACGGCGGCGTGCCGGTCGGCGACCTTGTGCGTGGCCGGCACGCGACCGTCGAGGGCCGCGACCGAAGCGATGAAGCGCTGCCGTTCCCGCTCGAAGAGGGGCTCGTTCTTGTCGAGCTCGAAGACGGCCGACATGAAGTTCTCCGATGACGCGCCTTCCTCGAGGCGCCGGATCAGGTAGGCGATCGCCACATCGAACTCCGCCGGAGAAACCACCGGGGTGTAGAGCAGGAGCGAACCGACCTCGCGGCGCACGGCTTCGGCTTGGCCCTGGGCCATGCCGAGGAGCATTTCGTACTCGATGCCATCGCGCACGTTGCGGCGGCCGGCGAGCAGCCAGGAGTAGGCCACATCGAAGAGGTTGTGGCCTGCGACCCCGATCCGCACATTGCTGATCCGCTCGGGATGCAGCGCGTAGTCGACCACGCGCTTGTAGTTGGTGTCGGACTCCTGTTTGGTGTTCCAAGTAGCGAGCGGCCACCCGTGGATGGAGGCTTCCACCTGCTCCATCGGGAGATTCGCGCCCTTGACGACCCGCACCTTGATCGCCGCGCCCCCACGCGCTCGGCGGAGGGCGCTCCACTCCTGCAGCCGGATCATCGCCGACAACGCGTCGGGCAGGTACGCCTGGAGGACGATGCCGGCTTCGAGCTCCAAGAACTCCGGCTGGTCGAGGATGCGGGTGAACACCGCGATGGTCATGTCCAGATCCTTGTACTCCTCCATGTCGAGGTTGATGAACTTCGGCGTCGGGGCGTTCGCTGCCCGCGTGAAGAGGGGGGTGAGTTCTGCGACGATGTCGTCGACCGACTGATCGAACGCCCAGGGGTTGTGCGGGGCGACGGTGGACGAGACCTTGATGGAGACGTAGTCGATGTCCTCTCTGGCGAGGAGTCGATGGGTTCCGTCGAGCCGGCGGGCAGCCTCCTTCCGGCCCAGCACCGCCTCGCCGAGGAGGTTGACGTTGAGTCGCACACCGTCGCGCTTGATCGTGGCGATAGCGGCGCCGAGCCGAGCGTCGGTGGCGTCGATGATGAGGTGGCTCACCATGTCGCGCAGAACCTTTCGAGCGATCGGTACGACCACTCCCGGAAGAACGGGGGCGAGTGCCCCGCCGAGTTTGACGGCGCCCCGCATCGGTGCCGGGAGGAATGCGGGCACCTGGGGCGCGATCGACTTGAGGGTCGCCCCCGCCACTCGACGGTCCTCCGGTCGAACGACGCCGTCGACGAACCCGACAGTGAATCCCAGACCGCTCGGGTCTTTCAGGACTCCCGCGAGGCGCTCGCCTGACGGGTCGGTCGGGAACGTCGATGCTTCGCGCAGCCACCGACGGACGAGCGCGACCGTGTCGGCGATGAGTTCCTCATCGACGGAATCGGGCGAGGGAGTTGCAGAACCGGTGAGTGCGACCGTGGTAGCCATTCGAACCCTTCGTAGAAGCCTTCACCCGCAGGTGATCTGACCCCTAGTATTCGCATGGAGACGCTTGAACAAAAGCGACTGTTTCTTATCACTATTCATCACTTGAACTGATGTATTTCGGAGAACCCATGCTCGACCTGCACAGGCTCGTCCTCTTACGCGAACTGTCCATCCGAGGGACGATGGCTGCCGTTGCAGAGGCGCTCCAGTACAGTCCCTCGGCCGTCTCTCAACAACTGACCTTGTTGGAGAAGGAGTCGAACGCGGTGCTGCTTCGGAAGACCGGGCGCACCGTGCAGTTGACCCCGCTGGCCGAGATCCTGGTGAAGGCTGCCGAGGAATTGAGCAACACGTTGGAGCGGGCAGAAGCGGAGCTGCACGCAGCCGACACCAGCGTGAGAGGGCGGGTTCGGGTGGCGGTGTTCCAGTCCGCTGCGCTGGCTCTGATGCCGGTGGCGTTGACGATGATGAAGACGGATCATCCCGATGTCCGGGTGGAGATGGTGCAGAAGGAACCCGAGGAGGCCTTGCACGAGACCTGGTCGAGGGACTTCGACATGGTCATCGCCGAGCAATATCCCGCACACGCAGCGCCGTGGCTGTCAGGACTCATCCGTCGCGACCTGACGACCGACGCGATACGACTCGCGGTGCCGGATACGTTCGAGGGCACGGCGATCGGTGATGCCGCGGATCTGCCCTGGGTGATGGAACCCCGCGGCACCGCGTCACGGCACTTCGCAGAACAGAGCTGCAGGATAGCCGGCTTCGAGCCCGACGTGCGATTCGAGACGGCCGACCTCCAGACCCAGATCCGTCTGGTGGAATCCGGCAACGCGGTGGCACTGATGCCTGATCTGGTGTGGGCGGGGCGTCCCGCATCGTGCACGCTGCTCACCCTCGCCGATGAGCCCCGTCGCACGATCTTCACGGCCCAGCGCGCGTCCGGCGTGGACTGGCCCGCGGCAAGGGCGTTCCTGGCGACCTTGGAGCAGGCAGCCCGGGAGATGGAAGGGACTCTCTCAGTCTCGAGGTGACGAGGCCCGGAACACCGCATCGGCGATCACGAGGTCCTGCCACCCCATGCCCACCGACTTGAACACCGCGGGGCTTCGACGCACAGGCACTTGAGCCGACGAGATCAACCCGCTCAGCCCCACGAGGTCGTCGGCGCGGAGGGGCCCGTCCTCTATGGCCAGGATCACGTCGCCTGCTTCCCGGAGGGCCGTCTCGACATCGTCGACCACCACCACGGCACGGCCAAGCAGAGCCGCGTCGAGCTCCCGGCGGTCCGGATGGTGCGAGCCCACCGCCACCACCACCGCGTGATCCCGCACGAGCCCACCGTCGAACACGGGAGCCGCCGCGCTCGTCGCCGCGACGACGAGATCGGCCGAGACGACGTCGTCGGGGGTGCCCGCTGATGCGACGATCCCTGCCTCGTCGAGCCGCTCGAGTAGCGCCGCGACGGCCCCAGGCGATCGGGACACGATCCGCACCTGCTCGATCGGGCGCACCACCCGTAGCGCGTGAACGTGGCCTTCCGCTTGCGGGCCCGCACCGAACACGACCAGGCGGTGCGAATCGGGGGTGGCGAGCGCGTCCACCGCGACAGCCGAGAGTGCGGGCGTGCGCAGTGTCGTGAGTGCCGCTCCGTCGAGGACCGCGCGCGGCGAGAGCGTCTCGGCATCCATCAGGATGTAGCTCGCCTGAATGCGCGGCAGCCCGAGGGCGTCATTGCGGGGAGCGACCGACAAGACCTTCACCCCCACCATGCCACCGTGCTCCGCCGGCATCAGGAGGAGCTCGCCTGCGGCCGTCGCGACGGAGGTACGCGCGGGCTGGCTGCCCGGATCGAGTCCGCCGATCAGCGCTTCCCGCAGAGCCGCGACGGCATCCGCCCAACCGATTCCGGCCCGCACTCCGTCGGCATCGATCATCAGCACGGCACTCAGCCTCGCATCCCAGGCGTCGGCGTCACAGGCACGAGCACGCCGTCGAGCACGATCCGCGGCCGCCGCTCGCTCCACAGCAGCGACGGGGTCTCGAAAGGGTTGCCGTCGAAGATCAGCACATCGCCGAACGCCCCGGGTGCGATCCGTCCGATCCGGTCGTTCTGCAGCAGTGCCGCGTTCACCGAGGTGACGCTGCGCAGCGTCTCGAACACACCGGTGACGTCGCTCTGCAGGCGTAGTCCCTGCAGCTGCTCGCTCTCGAGCGAACCCATGAGATCCGATCCGAAACCCACCGGAACACCCGCAGCCCGCGCACGCTCGATCGCCACCGTACCGCTGTGAAGCACCTCGGCATTCTTGGCGAGGCCGACGGCAGTCATCCCGAGCGCACTGCCGTGCCGCGACATCGCGTCGTAGGTCGCCAGCGTGGGCACCAGGTAGGCGCCCGCCTCGGCCATCGCGCGGGCGGCCTCCTCGTCGAGCAGGTTTCCGTGCTCGATGGAGCGCACCCCGCCGCGCAGGGCGTGCAGGATCGCTTCGGGCGAATAGGCGTGGGCCGCGACATAGCTCCCCCGGCGGCGCGCCTCCTCCGCGACCACTCGGATCTCGTCGAGCGAGTACTGCGCGATCGTCAGGGGGTCGGAGGGCGAGGTGACACCCCCGGATGCCATGATCTTGATCGCGTGCGCTCCGCCGTGGAAGCGGGTGCGAACGGCCGTGCGGAGTGCCTCAGGACCGTCGACGATCTCGAGCCCGGGGCCGCCGTGAAAGCAGAGCGTGTCGTCCGGAGCGGTCGGATCGCCGTGCCCACCGGTCTGACTGAGCGCAGCACCGGTGTAGAAGTAGCGAGGGGCGGTCAGCAGCCCCTCCTCGATCGCGGTGTGCAGGCCCGCATCGCCTCCCGCGACATCCCGCACGCTCGTGAAGCCACGGTGCAACGCCGCGCCGAGGCGCTTCCGCGCGCTCAGCGCGAGGTAGCTCAGCAGCCGGGTCTCGTTGCGGAGCAGATCGAGCGACACCGCATAGGCGTGCAGATGCGCGTCGATGAACCCCGGCGTGACGACCCCGCCGCGCGCATCGAGCTCGGCGATGTCGGCCGGCACGCGCTCATCGGAGGCGACGATCGCGCCGTCGATGATCACCAGGTCCCGGGCGACGAGCGATTCCGACGACCCGTCGAAGAGGAGCCCGTTTCGGATGCGCAACGAACCGCCGCGCGTGCGGAAACTCGTCATCGGACGGCGCCGGGGAAGGTGCCGGAAACTGTCCCGGATGCGCTCTCGGGAAAGGCCTCGGCGCGTGCGGCGACGACGGCTTGAGTGGCCTCGGCCGTGATCTCCATCGCGACTGCCGTGGAACCCTCGTCGAGGCTTCCCTCGGCCCCGAGGAAGTTGACCGAGCCGATCGTCTCACCCTGGTAGACGACGGGGGTGTTCACGATCGCACCGCAACCGAGTGATTCGATGGTCTCCCAGTCGACGAAGAACGCCCGCACGGACTCACGGTCGGCGCCGAGGAAGGGCTGCTGACCCGCCACGACCTGCTCGAGCCAGATCGGCGAGGTGTGCGCGGGATCGAGGCGCTTGCGCCCGCCCACCGCGTACACCTCGGGGTGGGTGGAGAACACCCGCGAGACCTCCTCCTTGTCGGGCGTGAGCACGGTGACGGTGACGAGGATGCTGCCGAGGCGCTGGATGGCGGCGTCGGCGGCTTGATCGAGAGTGCGGTGTGACATGGTGTGGCTCCGGTTCGAGAGGGTGGTCGATGGTCGGTGGTCAGAGCTCAGCGGTCGGGCTGCTGGCAACCGGCAGCGCTCGGAGATCCAGCGCTGAGAGCAGCAGGTGGGTCGACAGAAGTTGTTCGGGATGGTTGAGGGTGACGCCCAGGGTCGCCGCGTGCCGCATTCGCAGCTGCACGGTGTTGCGATGTACCCCCAGGTGCTCGGCTGCCGCCGTGACGGAACCAGCGCAGTCGAGGTAGCTCACCACCGTCGCGATGATCTCCGAAGCGTGCGGGTCGGCCAGCAGCGCCGGGTACGTGGTCAGTGCGAGATCGAGCGCGTCCTCGGCGGGCAGCAGTCGTCGGAGCAGCGGCAGGCCGAACCGCCGGAAGTCGAGCACGGGTCCTCCCGGTTCGGCGAGTCGTGCCGCCAGTCCGGCCCGCCGCAGGAGGCTCGTCACCTGCTCCGTGCCATGCGGGTCGTGCGCCACGCCGACGGCGGCCCCGAGGTCACCGAGCCCCGAATCGGCGAGTTGCTGCAGCGCGTCGTCGAGCTCGTCCGCGGGGTCGGCGAGGGGCACCAGGGCGAACCAACCCGACTGCAGGCGCGCGAGCGGCACGCGGGGAAAGGCCTCCCGCCATCGACTCGTCACGACTGGAGCGATACGCGCCGAGCGCTGATCGACATCCGCGACCCGCAGCACCACGGCCGCGACGGGTGTGCCGGAGGGCAATCGACGGAGGGCCGGCTGCTCCGACCGGCTGTCGTCGAACGCGCCGTCTTCCCGCAGGCCTGAGAGGGCGGCGAACGACAGCAGCGGCGCGGCACCGACGAGGTCGTCGAGCTCGTGCTGGAGCAGCAGCGCCCGCACGGTCGTGCTCGCCCGGGCGAGGGCCTGGTCGGCGAAAGCCTGCTGCACAGGAGCGACCGCGGCGACCAGATCCGGGCCGTGCTGCCCCTCTTGCCCACGATGGCCACGATCTCTGAGGTTCAAGACCAATCGCACGATCACGGGCTCCGCCGGCCGCGTCCCGTGCGACACCAACACGATGCCGTCCACCACCAGCTGCACCAGCGCGTCGCCGAGTTCCTGGGAGATCTCGCTCAGCACCTCCGGGATACTCGCGGCCCGGAGCATCCGGCTGTGGAGGGCGTCGAGACGGGAGAGTATCCCGGCCTCGAGCGCCCCGAGCTCCCTGGCAAGGGTGAGGGCGGTGCGGTCGATGCCGTCGGAGGTGGTGAACAGCGCCACTCCGAACCGGCGGGCGAGCTCGATCACCGACTCGGAGAACGACTGCTCCGAGACGATCAGCGCCACCGCCCGCCGCTCCCAGGCATACCGCAATGCCACCGACACCACCCAGCCGCCGAGCGCCAGCTCTTCGGCGAGCAGCACGATGCTGTCAGGGCCTACCTCCAGAATCTGCTCCACCCGGGTGATCAAGGCGATGTCGCGCACCGACTGAGCTGACGACGGGATGTGGTGGCCGGTGAGACCCGCGCTGTCGTGGGCCACCAGCAGATCGCGCATACTCACTCCGCGCCGCATCGCGCTCATCGCGCCCTCCCACCTCTCACGGGGCCGACCACGTTCATGGCCATCGGTTCGACCAGGGCCCGGCCCGCGGCGGTGTACCACTGAGCCGCCGCCGGGAAGGTGATGAGGTCGAGCTTGTTGCCCACCCACAGGTCGTCGAGGCCGGCGACACTCGCGTCTTCTGGCCGCACCAGCGTGATCACATCGGGAATGACCGCCTGGATGGCGCCGTCGACGATCATCATGAGGATCTCGTTCTGGATCTCGAGCCGCACGATGCGACCCTGCGCCTCGTCGACGAGAGTGGCGCTGGAGGGTCGGTCGGGAAGGCCGGGGACCGACGGCCGGGAGAGTCCTTCGACATCGGTCACGCGCGCGCGGATCACCTTGCGAATGCCCAGCAGCGAGGTCAACCGCACGTACTTCTGCTGCGTGTGCAACGAGGAGTCGAGGATCTGCCCGATCTCGATCAGTCGGGTGATACTGCCCACCACTCCGTGCGCGCCGAGCTGCGCTGCTGTCACCGGATAGGAGGCCGTGGCAGCCCAGCCACCGAGCTCCGAGGCCAGCGCGCGCACGATCCGTTCCGCGCGGGCGGGGGCGAAGACGTCGACGACGGCCGTCTCCCCCGTGGGCCCGGTGAGCGCGATCGGCCCGGCGCTCAGCCCGGCCAGGGCGAGCGTCGTCTGGCTGACCAGCGGGAACACCCGGCCCATCGGATCGGCGTCCACGAGCGGGAGCCCCGTCTGCAAGGCCACACTCACCGCCACCATCGCGTTCACACTCGCTGCAGCAAGGGGAAAGACACCCTGGAGCGGAACCCCGAGGCGCTCCTGCAGCAGCGCGATCGCCGTCTCGAACTCGTCGCCGACGGGAATCATCTCCGAGAACATCAGGCCCTGGTTCACGAAGCCGATCGAGGTCGTCATCGCCGCAGGGTCCAGGCTGCCCACCGGGGCGAGAACCGGGCCACCGCCCTGCAGCTCGATCAGCGCAAGGGTCATGTCGCGGTACTGCTTCGAGCTCTCGTGATCGATGGTGCACGCCACGAACATCGCCCCCGTGCACAGGTGGCCCACGTCGGCCGCGTTGAGACGGCGGCTCATGCTCGGCGCTCCTCGAGGCGGGCGCCGGACGGGAACCCGGATGCATCGGTGTCGGCCATTCCTCGCACGCGCACGCGGATCATCTGCGCCTCGCCGTAGGTCGTGGCGAGCACGCGGGACTCCGTGATGCGCACGCCTGCCGGAAGCGCACCCCACGACACGAGATTGGCCCTGGCGATTGCCTCGCCCTCCGCGAGCACCCGCTCGATGTCATCGGCCCCGACCACCCTGGCCACGCGATTGTGCCAGTACGACACCGGCGCGACGGCGGCGCCGACCGCGACCAGGTCGTCGTCGGTGACCAGTGTCGGTGCGATGCCGAATGACTCGAGCTCGCGCTCCGCCCCCTGCACCAGAACCGTCACCGGGGGCTCCGCCGAACCGGAGAGGAGAAGGTCGGTGAGGGGAACCACATGGGCCACGCTCGAAGCGAGCGAGATGCCGCCGCGCAGCACGGCCCGGCTGACCACCGAGGGCAGGCCATCGACGAATTCGCCGATCCTCACGGCCCCTGGCCGGGCGACGATGATCCGCGCGTCGGGTCGACGGGCTAGTTCGGCGGCACCCAGCATCTCGGCCGCGAGATCGGCGCAGATCGAGTGCACCGGCGTGATGGCGAGTCGCGACAGCGGTGTGCAACCGCCCTCGTTCGTGGCGACGAAAGCCCGCACACCCTCGCCGAGGCCTTGGCTGACGGCATCCGCGAGGCTCGCTGCGAGCTGTTCCGCACCCGCGAGCAGCACCGCGTTCAGCACGGCGGTGAATTCCCGCACGAGCAGGCTGTCGCTGTAGAACGTGCTCGACTCGGTGATGCTGCCCACCGCCACGGCGGAACGGAGCAGCTCGGCCGCGCGGTGCTCGTGCTCGGGGTTGACTGCTGCGCCCGCGGCCGACACGACGAGGTGCGACCCGGCATCCATTCCCGCCGACAAGCGCGACAACTCATCCTCGCCCAGCGGCACGAGCTCATGCCCGAGAGCGTTGTGCCCCCCGCTGACGTGGGCGATCTCGACGGGGATGCCCTCGGCCGGCCAGAGATGGCGACGCGGTTCCCGTGGCCTCCTCGGCTCGATCAGGACGGAGACGACCGAAGCATCCAGCTCTCGGTCGAGTGCGCCGCTGACCTCGAAGACCACCGCGGAAACGGCCTCCGAACCGTCACCGGCGAGCAACGCCAGCGTGTCGGCCACGGCGCGGGTCCGGCCGCCGCTCGCGGCGCTCCGCGCGCGGCTGAACCGGCCGTCTGCATGCGCGGCCACGGCGGAGACCTCGTCGCGAGTCACGCGCACGCCGATTCGCATGTCATCCTTCCGCGCCGCCGTCGAGTCGTTGGGTGGTGCTCTATTGTCGCTCGCTCGGTACCGTCACCCGCGGGAGCGCCTCGACCGACGGGAGAGCCAGGAGTCGGCCGCCACCGCGACCAGGATCAGCACACCGGTGACGACCTGCTGGTAGGTGGTGTCCCAGCGCAGCAGATTGAACCCGTTGCCGATCACCGTGAGGATGATGACCCCCACGACCGTGCGCCAGACTGCCCCGGCGCCACCGAGGATGCTCGTGCCACCGATGACGACGGCCGCGATCGCCGTGAGCTCCATGCCGATGCCCAGCGAGGGCTGGGCGGAGCCGGCACGGGAGGCGAGCACCATTCCGGCTGCCGCGGCGCAGACGCCGTTGATCGCGAACACCGAGATGTGGATCAACGGGGTGCGTACACCGCTCAGCCGCGCCGCTTCCTCATTGCCGCCGACGGCGTAGACCCGACGACCGAAGGTCGTTCCCCAGAGCACCAGGCCGAGCACCACCGCCGTGACCGCGAAGAGGATCGTTCCGCCCGACACCCCGTCGAGCACCGGGAGGGCCCAGACCCTGAAGGCGTCGAGCTGGTCGCTCGTGACGGACAGGATCGCCCCACCGGTCAGCACGATGGCGACTCCACGGTAGATGATGCTGATGGCCAGGGAGCCGATGAACGAGTTCACCCGGGTGATGACGATCATGGTTCCCGTGATCGTGCCCAGGATCGCCCCGACGGCGAGCGCCAGGATGAATCCGACGACGACACCGAACTGGGTCGTGAGGAAGACCCCCGCGATCGCGGAGACGGCGAGCGTGGCCGACGAGGAGAGGTCGAACACTCCCGAGACGATGCACAGCGTCGCACCCACGGCGAGAAGGCCGATCACCACGGCCTGATCGAGCAGATTCACGATGTTCTGACTGGTGAGGAAGGTGGTCGTCGAAAGGCTCAGGTAGACGACGATCGCGAGGAGGCCGCCCAGGATGCCGAAGTCCTTGAAGTCGACGCGGCGCCGGCGCGGGAGCGTTGCTGTGTCTGTTGTCATGGTTGTCATCTCCTAGAGGAAGGCGGCGGACATGATGTCCTCGCGGTCAGCGGGGCTGGGGAACTCGGCGACGACCCGTCCCGCACGCAGCACGAGGATCCGGTGCGACAGGGCCATCACCTCCTCGAGCTCGGAACTGACCACGATCACGGCGGTGCCGGCCGCGGCGAGGTCGAGGATCAGGTTGTGGATGTTGACCTTGGCGCCGATGTCGACGCCTCGCGTGGGTTCGTCGATGAGGAAGACCTCCGGCGGCGTGACAAGCCACTTGCCGAAGAGCGCCTTCTGCTGATTTCCGCCTGACAGCGCTCCGACCGGCACGTGTCGCACGCTGCCACGCACGTCGACCATCGCGACGACGCGGTCGACCGCAGACGCCTCGGCACCCTGGCGCACGATGCCGCCGATCTGGCGACCGCCGAGTGAGGGCAGCGCGATGTTCTCGGCCGTCGTCCGGCGCAGCACCAGCCCCTCGTCCTTGCGCGATTCCGGCACCAGGGCGAGGCCGCGGTCGATCATCCGGCGGATCGTCGCCCGGCGCACCGGAACCCCCGAGACCGACACGCGGCCCGCGGAGATGCGATCGGCACCGAAGAGCGCCCGGAGCGTCTCGGATCGGCCGCTGCCGACCAGGCCGGCCAGACCGAGGATCTCGCCCCGGCGCACCTCCAGGCTGACGTCGAGGATGCGGTCGTTGGTGAGCCCCTCCGCCTTGAGCACCACCGGGGCGGAATCCGGGAGCGGGGCCGGAGTCCGCGACAGAGCGGCGACCTCACGACCCACCATCAGCCGCACGAGCGAGTCGCTGGTGTGCGCGGATGCGTCCTCCGTGGCGATCTGGGCTCCGTCGCGGAGCACGGTGATGCGGTCGGCAATGCCGAGCACCTCCTCGAGGAAATGCGACACGATCACGATCGTCGTGCCCCGGGCGGCGAGAGTGCGCAGCACCTCCAGAAGCTGCTCGGTCTCGGCCTCCGCCAAGGCGGCGGTGGGCTCGTCCAGGCACAGCACGCGCGAGCCGCGAGCGAGTGCCTTCAGGATCTCGACCTGCTGTGCCTTCCCGAGCGGCAGCGAGGCGACCAGCGCGTGCGGATCCAGATCGAACCCGACCTCGGCGCAGAGTTCGTCGAAGCGGCGCCGGTCGGCGGCCGGTGTCGCGAATCCCGCCGCGTTGGCCCAGCCGCCCAAGAAGACGTTCTCGAGCACGGTGCGCTGCGGCACGAGCGCGAGTTCCTGCGAGATCAACGAGACGCCATGGGCGATCGAGTCCCGCGGGCTGGAGAGCCGTGTCGGCACGCCGTCGAAGAGCACGGCTCCCGCGTCGGCCGTGATCGCACCGCCCAGGATCTTGAGCAAGGTCGACTTGCCGGCCCCGTTCTCGCCGAGGAGGCCGTGGATCTCGCCCGGGGCGATCTCGAACGAGATCCCGCGCAGCACCGAGATGCCGTTGTACGACTTGCCTACTCCGTCGAGCGCGAGCACCGGGGTGCTGGCGAGCGTCGTGGGCTTTCCCATCGAGGTTCCCTTCCGTGATCCGTGACGAACGACCGTTCCCTCCGGTGGAACTCGCCTTCGCGGTCCACCGGAGGGAGACGCTGAGACGATCAGTCGTCGTAGGTCGCTTCGAAGCCCTCGAGGTTCTCCACGGTGCCGATCCCCTTGCTGGGGGTCAGGTCTGCCTCGGAGATGGCCACCTCGACGTCTTCGCCCTGGTGCTTCTCGATGCCCAGCTCCGCAGCCGTCTCGCCGTTGAGGTAGAGATCGAGCGTGTAGGTGGCGAACCAGTCGCCGCTGCGCACCGCCTCGATGGCCTGACGCGAGGAACCGTTGCCGATGAACAGCACCGGGCTGTCCGCTCCCGCGGCGAGCCGCGCGCCACCGACCGCCTGCGACGAACCGATCACGACGTCGACATCCGGGTTGGCGGTGATGATGTCCTGGAAGGCGGCCTGGCCGGCATCCGCCGTGTACCCGCCCTCGACCTGCGCCACGACCTCGGCGCCACCTGCGGTGAGCGTGTCTACGACGGCCTGGGTGCGGGCGTTGTCCAGCGGAAGGGCTCGGAAGCCCTCCATGTACCCCACCTGACACGGGTCGGCCTTCGCCTCCTCGCAGGCGAGCAGGCCCATCTCGCCGAGCTTCTCACCGTTGACCACGGCGGGATCGACGATGGAGATCGCGCCGTCGATCTGCGGCTCGACAGTCTCGAAGTCGGGGCCGACGGCCGTGAACTCCGTGACCACCGTGATGCCGGCCGCGATCGCCTCTTCGAGGGGGCGCTGCACGACGAGGTTGTCGTTGGCCTGGATGATGATGATGTCGTACTGGCCGGAGGTCACGGCATCCGTCACCTGCTGGGCCTGGAGCTGGCCGTCGAAGTTCGAGTCGACGAACTCCGAGGTCGCGCCCAGCTCCTCGGCCTTCGCCTCGACGCCGTCGTAGACGCCCTGAGCGAAGGAGTTGGCGGCGGCGAAACCGAAGAAGCCGATGCTCAGCTGCTCGTCGTCTGCACTGTCAGCGGAGGGCTCGGGGCCTGACCCGGCGCAGCCGGCCAGGAGGGCGACCGTGGCCAGGGCCAGGCCGGGGACTGCGAAGTATTTCGTCTTCATGGCAGATATCGCTTCCTCGTGTGAGTGTGTCGTGATGGGGCGGGATATGTTGCGGGGTGGTGCTCGGGGGTGGGCTTCAGGACGTCGGGACGTCGTGGGTGTAGCCATAGTCCGACTGCGCCTGCTCGGCGGAGACGAAACCGTTCTCGACGTCGTAGCGCACGGCCTCGAGATCGCGCTCCTCGGGGTTTCCGTAGCCGCCTCCGCCGCCGACGGCCAAGCGGATGATCGTGCCCTTCGCCGCTGGCCGGGCATTGACCTTCAGCGTGCGGAACTCCTCAGGTGTTCCGGGATCGATGACCACCTCCGGGCCCACGGCGTCATCTCCGCCGAACAAGCCCCAGGCCGGCGTCGTGGAGCGTTCGAACCAGAGGCCGAACACGCCGTCGGCGAGGAACTCGTACTCGCGGATCACACCGTTGCCACCGCGCCAGCGCCCGGCCCCACCCGAGTCGGGGCGGATCGAGTACTCGCGGATCCGGAACGGCCACTTCGTCTCGACCATCTCGATCGGGAAGTCCTGGAGCGAACCGTTGACGTTGTTGATCAGGGCCGACTCACCGTCCGCTCCCTCCCATGCTCCCCAGCCGCCGAGGGTGGCCTCCATGGACACCCAGTTGCGACCGACCCGCGGATCGAACCCGGCGCTGGTGATGATCATCGAATCCCCGTGGCTCGCGGCGGCGACCCGGTCGGGCAGAGCAGGGGCCAGCGCGCGCGACACCATGTCGATCAGCATGCCCAGATGGGAGAAGTACCACTGACAGGCGGCGGGGGCGACCGCTCCGAGCACGGAGCCTTCGCGCACCTTCACCGTCAGCGGCCGGAAGGATCCCCCGTTGGAGTTCGTCTCAGGGCTCACCAGGATCTTGTACCCGACGCGCAGCGCCGAGATGGCCTGCGCGACGCCGCAGTTCACGGGGCCTTGGGTCTGGTCGGCCGACTCCGTGACGTCGAACTCGATCTGGTTGCCCGAGACCGTGACCGTGAGTTTGATGGGGATGGGCACGTCGAGCGTGATGCCGTCGTTGTCGAGGTAGCCCTCGGCCGAGTACACGCCGTCGGGGATCTCCCGCACGCGCTCGAGCTCGAGCTCTTCGGTCTG
This sequence comes from Herbiconiux oxytropis, assembly GCF_024979315.1. GTDB lineage: Bacteria > Actinomycetota > Actinomycetes > Actinomycetales > Microbacteriaceae > Herbiconiux > Herbiconiux oxytropis. The sequence continues at coordinate 342,728 of NZ_JANLCK010000001.1, forward strand.
ACGGAAGATCTCGTCCCGCGCGGCCTCGATCACGTCGAGGCCGTACTTGCGCACAAGCTCCTGCATCCGGATGGATCCCATCCGCAGGGCCGCGATCATCGCGTGCATGTCACCGACGGTCTGGTAGGGGAAGCGGGTGTTCGTCTGGATCAGCTCGACCACATCCGTCTCCACCCCCTGGGAGATGAGCTTCACCGGGCCCATCCGGAAGCCCTCCTGGAAGATGTCGGTGGAGTCCATCGAGGCACCGACGTCTTTTCCGCCCATGTCCATCCAGTGGGCGCGGGTGGCCGAGAACCCGACCAGCACCCCGTCCACGAAGACGGGCGCGAAGATGGTGACGTCGTTGAGGTGGGTGCCGCCGATGTAGGCGTCGTTCAGGATCCAGACGTCGTCGTCGCGCCACACGTCGCGACCGTACTTCTCCTCGACCGCCTTCGAGCAGGTCTCGATGTTGCCGAGGAAGAGGGGAAGCCCGGCAGACTGCCCGAGCACCTGATGGTGCTTGTCGAGCAGCGCGACGACACAGTCGCCGCCCTCATAGATGATCATCGAGTACGCCGAGCGGATGAGAGTGGCGTTCATGTCCTCCGCGGCGCTCGTCAGGGCATTCCGCAGGATCTCGACGGTGACAGGGTCGACCGTGACCGGGTCGACGGTGACCGGGGGTGCGGTGGCGGTGGTGGACGTCATGTTCAGGCCTCACTTCCGAGTTCGAGATTGGTGATGATGAGCGTGCCGTGCTCGTCGACCGCCACCGAGAATCCCGGGGGCACGACGGTGGTGGCGGTGGCCTCGATGACGATTGCCGGGCCGGTGAAGACGTGTCCGGCCCGCAACGCGTCGCGCTCCGTCACGACGGTGTCGAGCTCCTGCCCGTCGAAGATGACCTTGCGGATCTCGTGGGCGAACTCCGGGCCCTCCGCTGCAGCGATCAGGAAGGCGTTCGCCGACTCGAGCCGGCCGACGACCCGGGTGCGCAGGGTGACGATCTCGATCGGGGCGCCCAGGGTGGAGTGCCCGTATCGTGCCTCGTAGGCTTTCGCGAACCGGGCGCCCAGGTCGTCCAGGAAGTGCTCGGCCATCGGTTCATCGGCGCTCTCCAGCGGCACGGTCAAGAAGTACTCCTGGCCGAGGTAGCGCACGTCGACCGCATGCTCGGCGGAGCGGTCGGCGGCGGGGATCCCTTCGCTCTCCAGCGAGGCCAGCGCCTCGGTCTCGACACCGCGCAGCACGCGGCTCATATCGGTCGTGTCGATGTCCTCGTCGAGGAAGTAGTAGGGCTCGGTGAAGTCGCGCCGGATGTCGCCCTGCAGCATCCCCCAGGCGGAGAAGGCGCCGGGGAACCGCGGCACGATGGTCTCGCGGATGCCGAGTTCCTTCGCGAGGAAGACCGCGTGCATCGGGCCCGCGCCGCCGAAGGCGACGAGCGAGAAGTCACGGGGCTCGATGCCGCGCGAGATCGTGATCGTGCGGATGGCCTGGGCCATCTGCGAGTTCGCGACATTGCAGATGCCCTCGGCCATCTCGACGACGCCGAACCCGAGCTTCGCACCGACGGATTCGAGGGCGCTCACCGCAGCGTCACGGTCCAAGCGCATCTGGCCGCCGGCGAAGTTCTCGGCGTCGACCCGGCCGAGCACGAAGTTCGCGTCGGTCACTGTGGGTTCCGTGCCGCCGCGGCCGTAACAGGCCGGGCCGGGCTGAGCGCCCGCTGACCGCGGACCGACCCGCAGACCGCCGGCCTCGACCCAGGCGACCGAGCCGCCTCCCGCGCCGATGGTGTGGATGTTCACGATGCTCATCAGCATCGGGAGGCCTTCGAGCGTCGCCTCGGTCGAGACATCCGGCACGCCGTTCACGACGAGCGAGACGTCGAACGAGGTGCCGCCCATGTCGACGCCGATCAGGTTGTCGTTGCCGACGATCTTCGTCAGGGCCTCGCCGCCGATGGCGCCACCGACGGGACCGGAGAGCAGTGTCTGCAGCGGCCGCTCTCTCGCGGATCTGGCGGTGAGCACTCCGCCGGAGGACTGCATGATGTGCAGAGGGGCCTCGACACCGCGGGCGGTCAGCTTCTGCTCGAGGTCGACGAGATAGCTGCGCACGACCGGGCCGGTATACGCCTCGATCACCGCCGAGGAGGTGCGCTCGTATTCGCGCCACTCTTTGGCGGCCTCATGCGAGAGCGAGACGGTGAAGTCGTCGCCGAGCACCTCGCGGAGAATCTCGCGCGTGCGCAGTTCGTGGCTCGGATTGCGGTAGCTGAAGAGGTACCCGACGGCGACAGCGCCGTACCCCTCGCGCTTCGCGCGCTCGGCGGCCTCGCGCACGGCGGCCTCGTCGAGCGGGACGAGTTCGCTGCCGTCGTACTGGAAGCGGCCGGCGATGCCGACCACGTCTTTGCGCTCGACGAGCGGCTCCGGCTTGCGGTACTGGGCGTCGTAGAGTCGCATCCGGGGCCCGCGGGCGATGTGGTAGACGTCCTGCACTCCGTCCGTCGCGAGCAGGAGCACGCGTACTCCGCGCCGCTCCAGGAAGGCGTTCAAGCCCTGCGTGGTGCCGTGCACGATGAAGTCGATCTCGGCCAGGTCGTCGATCATCGATTCGAGCCCACCGAGCACGCCGGTGCTGAGTTGCCCAGGAGTCGTCGACGCCTTCGTCGCCCGGAACTCCCCCGTCGCCTCGTTGAACGTCACGATATCCGTGAAGGTTCCGCCGATATCCATCGACACCCTGTAGCTGGTCACTGCATGCCTCCTGCTGGATCTGAATTAGCGTGAATGCTATTGGGGCGACAGATTGCAGAGGAGTGCAGGATGCACTCTCAAAGAGGTGAGCACAATGCGATTCGCATAATCCGCACGAGGATCACCTTCAGGCATTCGACCCTATGGCCTCAGATCGGCGGAAACTCGCCGAAGTATCCCGGCGCGACAACTATGTTTCGGCGACGTAAGACCTGTGTTACGAAGCCCAGAGCCGGCCCGCCGACGAGTCGGGTGCCTACACTTTGGCCGGTTACGACGCGCGTCGAATTCGTTCGGCACCTCGGTCAGCTGCGGGTCAGAGCGCCATCCGCTCCACCCCTACGTGATCGAACTCCTGGAGAGTGGCGAGATCCTGTACCGGATGGTGGGCACCCATCGCCGAGTGAAAACGGATTCGCTTCTCGCGTTCAAGCCCGGAACGGTGGCGGAAACCACCCAACCTTGTGTTCGTTTTTTTCGTTTTGCCCGAGTATCATGGACGCTATGAGCACCTCGCCCAACACGTCACGCGGTGCCCGCAAGGCACAGACCTACCTCCCCGAGGCCAACGCCCGTGAGGAGATTCTCGACTTCGCCGAGTTGATGCGCGAGCTTGAGGCCTTCCTCGCGCAGAACTCGTCCAAGGCTGCACTCGTCGACCCCCAGGGCAATGCCCGTCCCATCCCGGATGAGATCTTCCGCATCCTCGACCAGGTGACGAACGCCCTCGCCGCGGGTGCGGGCATCACGGTCGTGCCGCAGGGCATGTCCATGACGACGCAGCAAGCCGCGGATTTCCTCGGTATCAGCCGCCCGACGCTGGTCCGTCTCCTGGAGGCCGGCGACATCGCTTACGACAAGCCCGGCCGCCACCGTCGTGTGCAGCTAGAGGACTTGGTCGCCTACCAGGCGAGCTTTCGCTCTGAGCGCCGTGCTGCGTTGCGCGAGTTGCAGCGCGCCAGTCTCGGGTCGAAGGTTCAGGTCGGTAACCCGGCTGACGTGAAGCGTCGTGCGGAGCTGGACGCTGAGTGAGCTTTCCGGCTTTCTTCGACACCAACGTTCTCTACGGGGCGCTGCTCAACGACTTCATCCTCGAACTCGCCGACAGTGGACTGTTCCGGCCGCTGTGGTCGAAGGATGTGCTGTTCGAGCTGGCGAAGAACCTCGTCAAGAACGGCGAGGATCCGGCGCTCGTCGAGAAGCGCGTCGGCACGATGGAGCGATACTTCGCTGATGCGCTGGTCACCGGCTACGACGACCTGGTGCCGACAATGACGAACGACAAGAAGGATCGGCATGTCCTCGCAGCCGCCGTCCGAGGTAGTGCCGAAGTGCTTGTGACCTTCAACGTGAAGGACTTTCCGACGAGTCCGTCGAGCCGTTCGACCTCGAGGTCGTCCACCCCGACGCCTTCCTTCTGGATCAGCTCGATCTGCACCACGCGCCGACGCTACGCGCCCTGGTTGAACTCGTCGAAGGCTACGACTCTCCGGCGATGACCGTCGATGACTTCCTGCTCGCGCTCACCCGAGCAGGAGTGCCGAAGTTCGTGGATGCGGCCCGGTCGAAGCTCTATTGAACACCCGCCTGAGCGCGTCCTCCAACCCATAACCGCCCTGGGTCAGGATTATGAGTAACCGCGTTAGTCATAAAGACGGCCAGCCGAGCGCACCCCGACTTCACGTGGTTGCGAGCACCGCGCTGGCCGTGAGCGCGAGTGCGAGACCGATGATCTGCAGGAGGGTCAGACGCTCTCGGAGCACGATGGCGGCGAGGATCACGGTTCCGATCGGGTACAGGGCGTTGAGGACGCTGACCACCGGAAGGACATCCGCTGTCGCCCCGGAATGGAGGGCGGCCTGGATGAGGACGTTCGCGGAGGCGTCGAGCGTGCCGCAGATCGCGATCTGCATCCAGAGCCTGCCGCTTCGACCCGGTGACAGGGTGGTGGCAAGTGCCTGCCGGGCCCGTTCACGGCCGACGATGACGGCCACCCCGATCCACATCACCGCGGCCTGCACGATGCGCGCCACGACGAGTGGAGCCAACCCCTCGTCGGGCGATGTCGCAGCGTAGGCGAGCACGAGACCGCCGAACCCGCAGCCCGCTATCCCCGCCGTGAGAAGCCCTCGACCTGTCAGCCTCGAACCAGAACGATCCTTGACAGCGCCGACCAGTGCGACCGCGATGACGGCCACGATGATCGCCGCCACACCCAGGGCCGAGAGCCGCGAGCCCGCGAAGATCAGGCCGATGCTCACCGGGACGATGACCGACACGACGGATGTCACCGGCGAGAGCACGCTCATCGGCCCGACCGCGAGCGCGGTGTAGAGCATGAGCACACCGACCGAGCCCGACACCCCGGCCACGGTGCCCCAGAGGAGCGCGTTCGCCGTGAACTGCCCGCCGAGCACCGCGAGTCCGACGACGAGCGGCACCAGACCGATGAGCGCCGCCCAGGCCGTCGCCACGATCGGACGGATCGATCGCGACGCCAGACCACCCAGGAAGTCGGCGAATCCGTAGGCAAGCGCCCCGGACAGTCCGAGGAGGATCGTCATCGGCTCGGCCTGCTCTTGCGTGCCGCCTGGGGTCCGCCGGGAACGGATCCGGCCCAGCTCGCGAGCAGGGAGAGCGACTGCTCCGACGCCGAGCCCGGCTCCGTCGTATAGATGTAGAGCGTCTGGGACGCCTCTCCGGGAAGGGTGAGGGTTTCGAAGTGAATGTCGAGCTCGCCCACCAGGGGATGATTCAGGCGCTTGGTGCCGTGCGTGCGCTGATGCACCCGGTGCGCCGACCACCACTGACGGAACTCACCGCTCGCTACGGACAACTCACCCACGAGCTGCTGGGTGCCCTTGTCGTGAGGCGTCTGCGCCGCGTCCAGGCGCAGTGCCTCGACCGCGTTGCGGGCCTGCTCCTCCCAGTCCCGGAAGAGAGTTCGCGCGCCGTCGTCGAGGAGCAGCCAGCGGGCGTAGTTGCGGCTCTTGGCCGGCATCGATTCGAAGTCGGCGAACAGCGCCCGCGCGAGAGGGTTCGACGCGAGAATCTCGGTGCGACGGCCCAGGATCAGAGCCGGCTGGGTGCTGAAGGAGTCGAGGAGCCGGTAGAGCCCCGGTCTGACCCGCAGCACGGAGGGGCGAGAACGGGAGACCGGGGCTCCCGCCGTGCCGACCAGGGTGCGGAGATAGTTCTCGCCGGCGGTGTCGAGATCCAGGGCCCGGACGAGGGCATCGACGACCTGCGCCGACGGGGTGACACTGCGGCCCTGCTCGAGGCGCGTGTAGTAGTCGGTGGAGACGCCCGCGAGCACGGCGACCTCCTCTCGGCGCAGGCCGGGAACCCGACGGATCCGGCCATCCGGGAGCAGCCCCGTCGTGTCGGGGTTCCGGCGAGCGCGAGCACGACGCAGGAACTCCCCCAGCTCCCGGTGCGGATCGGTCATGCCTCCATTCTCCCCACGTCTCTCAGCGCACGTAGTCGGTGCTGCGCGCGAGTTCACGGCCCGCGAGGATGTCGGCCTTCAGCGAGTCGGCCTTGCCTTCCGCCAGGCCGGAGGAGTCCGAACCGAGCTGCTGGTGCAGCGGACCGCTCTCCCGCTGAGCGATGGTGACGAACGCGGCAGCGGCCCTGGCCGGGTCTCCGGGCTGAGTGCCGGGCATCTCCTTGTGCGCGGCGATCATCTCGGCGATCTCCGGATACGCGTTCGAGCGGTCATCCGTCAGCACGAGGGAGTCCGCCGTGAGGAACGCCGTGTCGAAGTAGCCGGGCTCGACGACGGTGACGCCGACGCCGAATCCTGCGACCTCGGCGGCGAGCGCCTCGGAGAGACCCTCCACGGCGAACTTCGCCGCGCTGTAGAGGCCCCAGCCCGGGAACGCGAGCAGGCCCACGATCGAGGACACGTTCATGATGTGCCCGCTGCCGGCCGCGCGCAGCTGCGGCAGAACGGCGCGGATGACGTTCCAGGTGCCGATCACCTGCACCTCGAACATCGCGCGGATGTCCTCGGTGCTGGTGTGCTCGACGGCGCCGAGGATGCCGTAGCCGGCGTTGTTCACCACGACGTCGATGCGCCCGAACGTCTCGGTCGCCTCGGCGATCGCGGCACTCACCTGCGTCTCGTCGTTCAGCTCAACCTCCAGCGCGAGGAGGTTGACGGTCTCCACATCGTTGAGCGCGGCGAGGAGGCGCTCGGAAGAACGCGTGGTGGCTGCGACATGATTGCCTCGACCGAGCAGGTGCTTCACGAGCGCGAGGCCGAGGCCGCGCGAAGCACCGGTCACGAACCAGACGGCGGGGCGGTCAGTGGGGTAGGTCATCAGGGGTTCCTTTCCTCAGGGGTGCCTCCAGCCTCCCCTGGCGCCGGGCGCGCACTCCCGCCACACCTGGCCCGCTCGTGCCTAGGTCTGCCAGTCCTACCCGCCTACCCCCGTGCTCTGATCCCGCCGCGGCGCCCGCCGGCGGACGCGTGTTGACTCGGCGAACCTTCCAGTGCGCACTACTCCGCATCCCGTGGTACCGTGTGTATCGACACAGTGGAGGTTCAGTGGATACGACGCAATTGCTCAAGGGTGTGCTCGACGTGGCCGTGCTGGCCGTCGTGCAGCACGACGATGGGTACGGGTACGACATCGTCCGGCGCCTGCGCGATGCGGGGCTGGGCGACGTCGGTGACGCGTCGGTCTACGGGACGCTGCGGCGGCTCTATGCGGCGGGCGCGCTGTCGAGCTACGTGGTGCCGTCTGACGGAGGCCCGCACCGCAAGTACTACGCCATCAACGCCGAGGGTCGCGACATGCTGGCCCGCCAGCGCACCATCTGGTCCGACTTCGCCGGGGCCATGTCGGCCCTGCTGGCCGAAACCCCACCGAAGAAGACCGCGCTGCGCACGATCGGAGAGAACAAGTGAGCGAATCAACGGCCACCCTCGACAGCACGATCGCGGAATTCGCCGCCGCCGTCAGGCGCCACCTCGACGACCTCCCTCTGGAAGAGGTCGACGACCTCACCGGCGGGCTCGAGGCCGACCTCTCCGAACAGGCCTCCGACGAGCAGGGCGACCTGCACCTCGACGACCCGGCGTCCTATGCGGCCGAGCTTCGCGCATCCGCTGGTCTGCCGCCCCGCACCAGCTCGAACCTGCCGCTGCGGCGGCGTGTGCGGCAGCGGCTCGACGCTCTTGAGGCGGCTACTCGGAGAATCACCCAATCGTCCCGTGTCGGGTCGTGGCTGGTCGACTTCGCCCTCGCCGTGCGGCCCGTGTGGTGGGTGCTGCGCGGGTGGGTCGTCTATCAGCTGCTCACGGTCGTCGTGCTGGGGCGGAGTGCGCTGGTGCCGTCAGAGCTCGTCATGTGGGTGATGCTGTTCGCCGCGGTCGTGGTGAGCGTGCAGTGGGGGCGCGGGCGGTGGGCGCCCGGGTCGTTCCTACGGGTTCTGCGGGTGGTGGTCTCCGTGGTCGCGATCGTGGCCACCCCGTTCGTGACCGTGTGGGCGCTGAACGAGGCCAGAGCGAACGACGGGTCGTCTTCCGCTGTCATGTACACCGACCCGACAGGGCTGCAGCTCGACGGCCAGCGCGTCACGAACATCTTCGGTTACGACGCCGACGGCAACCCCGTCACCGACCTCCAGCTGTTCGACCAGAACGGTGACCCGCTGGTGACGGTCGGCGCTCCGCTCGTCGGGGACGACTACAACTACAGCGACGACGGCGTCACCGTCACCGTGCCCTTCGCGGACAGCCCTCGCGGGAACATCTGGAACGTCTACCCGCTGCGGGAGGCACCCCTCGACGACCTGGGCAACGTGGATGCTCGCGACGCACTGCCGGCGACACCGCCGTTCCGCACCACCAACGCCGTGCCCGAGTCGACCGTCCCCACCCCGACACCCACCCCCACCCCGTCGCCCGAGCCGAGCACGGCGCCGGATGCGGCCCCATGACCACCCCTCGACTGATCTCCCTCGACGTCACCTACCTGGTCACCGAAGCGCTCCTGCTTCCCGATCCCGAGCGACCTCGACCATCTCGGGGGCGAGCGGATGACGAACCCGGCACGCCCGCGGTCGAGATCCGGCTCACCGGGGAGCTCGTGTGCCGGAACGCCGCAGAGGCAGCGATCGTCGCCGCCCACCTGCCCGAGCACATCGGGCTCACCCGAGCCGAGCACGGCTGCCTCTCGTTCGAGGTCGCCGCGACGGACGACCCCCTCGTGTGGACCGTCGAGGAGCACTTCGCGACCGAAGACGCCTTCGCCGCCCATCAGGCGCGGGTGGCCGCGAGCGAGTGGGGCCGGAGCACCGCCGGCATCGAGCGGCAGTACGAGATCAGGCGCCACCCGCGTTGATCACCGATGACGAGGCCGTCACGGCAGGTCACCGAGCGGTCGACCGCTCCCCCGCCCCGCGCGCGTCGAGCGCAGCCCGCGTGAACACGTCGAACGCCTCGTTGCGCACCCGCTCGAGACCGAGGTCGGCGCCGCGCACCAGTTCGACGATGCCGAACTCCAGCATCCAGTCGTCGGGCTTCAGCTGGTCGAAGCGGTAGAGCCAGTCGACCATCGAGAAGAATGGGAACCAGGTGAAGCCGATGATCGGATGCCCCTCGGCGCGCATCGCCGCGAGCACCTCTCCCGACTCGCGCATCCACTCGATCTTCTCGGCGGGGGTGCCCACCAGGGAGGTCTCGGTGACGGCGATGGGCAGGCCGTAACGATCGGCGTAGAGCTCGATCAGGGTGCGCAGACCGCCCCCGTCGTTGCGCACCGGGACGAGCCGGCCGTCGACGAACTCGCCCGTGGTGAAGTGGGGATAGTAATTCACCCCGATCACGTCGGGGGTGACCGCGTTCTCGCGGAACCACTGCAACTCCGCCTCCGTGACCCCGTGCGAGGTCAGCCACGGGTGCAGCGGAGCGTCGGCGTCGAAGCGGCCCGTGATCAGGTCGAGGGCGATGAAGCGGCGCTCCTCGAGCAGCTCGCGGGAGAGCAGCGGCGACTCGCCTTCTCCCCGATACAGGAAGCCGGCGTCGACGTGCACGAAGGTGGCGTCCGGATGCACGGCGGCGATCTCCCGCTGAGTGAGCACCATGCCGCGGGCCAGCTGCATCGTGACCTTGATGAAGCCGTCGTGGCCCGAGAGATAGGGCGGCCACTTGGCGTTCTCACCGCACCACTCGGCGTTGACCACCGGCTCGTTCAGCGGCGTGAAGTCGGTGAAGACGTCGCGATAGCGCTCGGCGACCGCGCGGCCGTACGAGGCGACCCGCTCGGGATAGCGGGCGTTGATGAACGAGTTGTCGAGCCACAGCGGAGTGCCGTAGTGCATGAGGTCGACGATGCAGCGCAGTCCCAGCTCACGCATCCGCTCGGCGACCTGGTCGAGCCACGACCAGTCGAACTCCCCCGGCCGTGGTTCGACGAGGTACCACGGGATGCCCCAGCGCACGAACTCGGCGCCGCTCTCGGCGACGAGGTCGAGGTCGTCGCGCCAGCGGGCGTAGTGCTGGGTGAGTTCGTACTCGTCGAGCTTGCGGTGGCCCACGGCCTCCTGCGGAATGAAGGTGTCCTCGATGCCGACGCCGTAGTGGAGGCGGTCTTCGAGGTACCAGGGGGTGTCGCTCACGCGGCATCCTTTCGTCATTTGAGGCCCGTGGTGGCGATACCGGCCACGAAACTGCGCTGGATGAGGAGGAAGAAGAGGATGACCGGGAGCATCGCGAGGAGCGACCCGGCCATCAGCAGCCCGTACTCCACGACGTGCTGCCCCATGAACAGGGCGAGTCCGGCCGGCAGGGTGGAGGTCTCCACCGACGACGACATCACGAGCGGCCAGAGCAGATCGTTCCAGTTGTACTGGAAGTGGAAGAGCCCGAGGGTCAGCAGGGCCGGGCGCGACAGCGGCATGATGATGCCCCAGTAGATACGCCATTCGGATGCTCCGTCGACCCGCGCCGCCTCCTCCAGGTCCTTCGGCAGCGAGAGGAAGAACTGCGTGAGGAAGAAGATGCCGAAGGCGTTCGTCATCCTCGGGATGATCAGGCCCGGGAGGGTGTTCGTGAGCCCCAGCCCGTTCAGCATGTCGTAGAGCGGGATGAGCGTCACCTGGAACGGCAGCATCAGCAGCAGCAGGATGAGCACCATCACCACGGCCCGGCCCTTGAACGGCAGGCGGGCCAGAGCGTAGGCGGCCATCGAGTCGAACAGCAGCGAGATGATCGTCACGCTGCCGGCGAAGACGATGGTGTTCACGTAGAGACGGGCGAACGGGATGCGATCCCACACCTCCACGAAGTGCTCGAGGGTGAGTTCGCGCGGCCAGAGAGTGGGCGGCGCACTGACGATGTCGCTCTCGGGCTTGAAGGCGGTGAACACCATCCAGATGATCGGCAGCAGCATGAGCAGGCCGATGGCGATGGAGGTGATGGCGAGCAGCCACGTGGCGGCCCGGCGGGTGTTCACCGGGCGACGACGGCGAGCGGATGCGGTGCTCGCCTCACCGGGCCCGGTGGGCTTTCCGGCACCGGTCGGCCTCGTTGCCGTGATCGCCATCAGTAGGTCACCTGCTTACGTCGGAGATAGCCGAACTGCACCATCGAGAGGATGAACACGAAGAGCACGAGCACGAAGGAGATCGCCGACGCGTAGCCGAAGCGCAGCTCCTGGAAGCCCTCGCGGTAGACCAGCATCACGAGTGTCTCGGTGCGGAAGAACGGCCCGCCCCTCGTCATCACGTAGATCTGGTCGAAGGCCTGCAGGGTCGCGATCAGCGCCAGCACCGACACGAGCAGGGTCTGGTTCGAGAGCAGGGGCAACGTCACGTTGCGGAACCGCTGCCACACCCCGGCGCCGTCGAGCCGCGCCGCCTCGTACATGTCGACGGGGATCGACTGCAGGCCTGCCAGGTAGATCACCATGTAGAAGCCGACGTTCTTCCAGACGCCCACGATCATCACCGCGGCCATCGCATAGCGCGGGTCGCTCAGCCAGCCCTGCTCGGGGACGATCCCGACGAGGCTCAGCCAGTGCGAGATCAGACCGATGTTCGGGTCGAGCAGGAAGGCCCAGGCGATCGCGATGATGCCGAGGGAGACGATGAACGGCAGGAAGATCGCGGTGCGGGCGAACGCCCGGCCGTGGAACGCCTGGTTCAGCATCAGCGCGAAGGCGAGTGCCAGCACGACGGTCACCGGGGTGACCACCACGGCGTAGAGCACCGTGTTGCCGAAGGCGTTCCAGAATGCACTGTCGGAGAGCAGTTCGGTGTAGTTGTCGATGCCGACCCACTCGGCCGCCCTGATCAGGTTGTAGTCGGTGAAGGACAGGTACAGCGCCTGCACCATCGGGTAGACCGTGAACGCGATCAGGATGAGCAGGGTCGGCGTGAGGAAGAGCCACGCGGTGAGGGAGCGGCGGCCGCTGACCCGCAGCGCGGGCCGGCGGCGCTTGGGCGGCGGGAGCTTGACCGCGGGGCGTTCTGCGGTGGTCGTCATGGTGTGCCTTTCGCGGAGGACGGGCGCGGGAAGCACCCGCCCTCCGGGTGGATCACTTGTCGAGTTCGGCCTGCACCTGGGCGGAGGCGTCGGTGAAGATGTCCTCGACCGAGCCCTCTCCGTTCAGTGCCTTCTGAACCGAGGGATTGAAGATGGTCTCCATGATCGGGCCGCCGCTGGCGACACCGGGCAGGAGGGTCTTCGAGACATCCGTGACCTCGGCGGCACCGAAGATCGCGGGGTAGGGGCTCGCGGTCACCTTGTCGGCCACGTCGGCGCGGTTCGGCGGGAAGCCGGATCCATCGGACCAGGTGGTCTGGGCCTCGACCGAGTTCCAGTACGCGAAGAACTCGTAGGCCGCCTCCTTCTGCGCGTCGCTCGTTCCGGCGGGCAGACCCATCGACACGACGTCGGCGAGCACCGCCTCGTCCGTCGGGCCCGCAGGCGGCTTGGCGAGACCGTAATTGAGACCGGCTTCGTCGAAACCGGTCGTCATCCACGGTCCGACGATCTCGATGGCGGCCTTCTGCGTCTGGAACAGCTTGTCCGCATCCGCACCCGACATGCCGATCTGGGTGGCCTTTTGGTCGCGGATGAGCGACACCCAGAAGTCGAGCGCCTCGATCGACTCGGGGTCTCCCAGCGTCGACTTCGTGCCGTCGTCGTTGGCGATGCTGCCGCCCGTGCCCCACAGCAGGGAGGCGAAGACGGGAACCGTCTCGTGGTCGCCGAGCGCCATCGCGAACTGCTCGGGCTGGCCGTCGCCGTTCTCGTCGACGGTGAGCTTGGGCACCATCGACGCGAGCTCGTCCCACGTGGTGGGCGGCTTCTCGGGGTCGAGGCCGGCGGCGGTGAAGAGATCCTTGTTGTAGTACATCATCATCGGGGTGAAGTTCACCGGCACCCCGTAGTTGACGCCGTCGAACACCGAGGCATCGACCGCGGCGGTGGCGAGGGCTTCGGTGTCGTTGCCGGCATCCGAGTAGTAGTCGTCGAGCGGTTCGAACAGGCCCTGGCTCGCGAACTGCGGCATGCGCGACGCCGACATCGCGATGATGTCGGGGCCGTCGTTGCCGGCGACCGATGTGAGCACCTTCTGGTACAGGGTGTCCCACGGCATGATGTTGGCCTTGACCTCGACGTCGTCCTGCGAGGCGTTGAAGTCTTCGATGACCTTCTCGAGCGCCGGTCCGTCAGGGCCGGTGAACCCGTTCCAGAAGTCGAGGGTGACCTTGCCCGAGGCGTCGGGCTGGTCGTCGCTGCCGCCGCCCGAGCCCTGGCCGGTGCAGCCGGCGAGCGCGAGGCCGGTGACCGCCAGGGCGGCCACCACGGTGAGCGGGCGGATCGTGTGACGGGAACGCCGTTCGCGTGAACCGCGTCGCTGCTGTGTCTTCATCGACTTTCTCCTTCGTGAGTCGTTCAACGTTGAACGAGAGGACAAATACCGTTATACATGACTGGTAATCGTTGAACAAGGCGTTACCGTGAAGGTGACCATCCCGGTCCCGGCGATGCGGAAAGGAGGTCGGCAATGGCGCGGCCCACATTGAAGGACGTCGCCGATCGCGTCGGCGTCTCGGCCAAGACGGTGTCGAACGTGGTGAACGGAACCGGCTGGGTGACCGACGAGCTGCGCGAGCGCGTGCAGGTGGCGCTGCTGGAGGTCGGTTACCGACCGAACGCCGCCGCCCGGCAGCTGCGCAGCGGGCGGAGCGGCATGATCGCCCTCGCCGTGCCCGAGCTCAGCCAGCCGTACTTCGCCGAACTCGCCGCCTCCCTGGTGCGCGAGGCCCAAGGACGCATGATCACCGTGCTGGTGAATCAGACCGACGGCCTCGCCGATGTCGAGCGCAAGATCAGCGAAGGCATCGGGGCGACGGCGGTCGACGGCATCATCCTCAGCCCACTCGCACTGAGTGCCGGTGACCTCGAGGGCCGCCGCGACAGCACTCCGCTCGTGCTGCTGGGCGAGCACATCGGCACCAGCACCTTTCCGCACGTCACCGTCGACAACACGGCTGCGGCGAAGGCGGCGACACAGCACCTGCTGTCGATCGGCTGCCGGCGCATCGCCGCGATCGGGGCCCAGGAGCACGGCCCGAACGAAACGGCGCTGCTGCGGCTCGCCGGCTATCGCGCCGCGTTGGAGGAGGCCGGCATCCCGGTCGACGAGTCGTTGATCCTGCCCGTCGACGGCTTCCACCGTGCCGACGGCGCCCGCGCCGCCCGCACGATCCTGAGCGCCGGACTCGAGCCCGACGGCATCTTCGCCTTCAACGACCTCCTCGCCCTCGGAGCGATGCACACTCTCTCCACGGCGAACGTCAGGGTGCCCGACGACGTCGCGGTGATCGGCTTCGACGACATCGAGGAGGGTCAGTACAGCACGCCGACTCTCAGTTCCGTGTCGCCGCACACCGCCGAGCTCGTCGCGACGGCCATCGATCTCCTGCTCGCACAACCCCCCGCACCGGGAATGCACACCGTCGGGTTCACGATCGCCCATCGCGCCAGCACGAAAGGACCCGCGCAATGACCACGACCCAGACCCCGGACGCGACGACGCAGGACGGCACCTACCCGAGGCCGCAGCTGATGCGCCCCCGCTGGCACGACCTCTCGGGCACCTGGGACTTCGCCTGGGACGACGCCGAGGAGTACGAGCACGACGACGTGCCGTTCACGCGTCGCATCGAGGTGCCATTCCCGCCGGAATCGCCCGCATCGGGCATCCATGAGACCGGGTTCCACTCGCGAGCGTGGTACCGGCGCACGTTCGGCGCGGCCGAGCTGCAGGCGGCGGGGTCGCCGACGGGCGCGGACTCGGATCCCGGGAGGGTGCTGCTGCACTTCGGTGCGGTCGACCACGCGGCCAGCGTCTGGGTGAACGGGCACCTCGTGGCCACGCACACCGGTGGGCAGACCCCGTTCTCGGCCGACATCTCCCACGTCGTGCGCGCCGGGGGCGGGGAGTTCACGATCGTGGTGCGCGCGGTCGATCTGCCGAGCGATGTCTCGACCCTGCGCGGAAAACAGGACTGGCGCGAGGAACCCCACACCATCTGGTACCACCGCACGACCGGCATCTGGCAGCCGGTCTGGCTCGAGTGGGTTCCCCCCGTCTCCGTCGAATCGATCATCTGGAGGTCCGACCTGACGACGTCGACGGTGGAGGCCGACATCGAGCTGGCCGGGCTCGTCGCAGGCGCCGACTCGGTGGACGTCACGCTCACCCACGGCGGCGAGACGATCGCCGCCACCACGGTGCGGACGATGGGTGAACGCGCGGTCTCCGTGCGCCTGGTCATCCCCCGTCAGCTCAACGGCCAGCAGTACGAGGAACTGCTCTGGAGCCCCTCATCTCCGACACTGATCGGAGCACGGATCTCCGTGCAGTCGCACGATCCCGCGGCTCCGCCGACGGACGCCGTGTCGAGCTACCTCGGGCTCCGCAGCGTCGCGACGTGCGAGGAGGGGCTGCTGCTCAACGATCGGCCGATCTACCTGCGGTCGGTGCTGGCGCAGAACTACTGGCCCGAATCGCATCTCGCCGCCACGGCGGCGACGCTGCGCCGCGAAGTCGAACTGATCCTCGAACTGGGGTTCAACACGGCGCGCATCCATCAGAAGGTCGAGGATCCGCGCTTCCTCTACTGGGCCGATCGGCTCGGCTTGATGCTGTGGGGCGAGACGGCCAGCGCCTACGCCTTCGATCCGAAGGCGATCGGCGCGCTCGTGGCCGAGTGGACCGCCGTGCTCGAACGGGACCGTTCGCATCCGTCGATCATCGCCTGGGTGCCGCTGAACGAGAGCTGGGGCGTTCAGCACATCTCGCACGACCCCCGCCAGCGCGCCTTCAGTCGCGCGATCGCCGATCTGACCCGGGCCCTCGACGGCACGCGGCCGGTCATCTCCAACGACGGCTGGGAGCACACGGACTCCGACATCATGACGATCCACGACTACGACGCCGACCCTGCCGCACTCGCCGAACGCTACGGTAACGCGGAGGGCCTGCAGCGGATGATCCGCGGGTTCGGGCCGGCGGGCCGGCGGATGTCCGCGGAAGGCGGAGAGGCGCGGACGCCCCGGCCGGTCATGCTCACCGAATTCGGCGGGGTGAGCCTCGAGACGGGCGACTCGAGCGACTGGGGCTACTCCACGGCGCCCGATGCGGAGTCGTTCGAGAAGCAGGTGAGCGCCATCCTCCTCACCGTCGGCTCGGCGAAGCCCCTCTCCGGGTTCTGCTACACCCAGCTCACCGACACCGGGCAGGAGACGAACGGCCTGCTCTACGCGGACCGCTCACCGAAGTTCCCGGTCGACAGGATCCGCGCGGCGGTGCGCGGGTAGCCCAGAGAGCCGCGCTGTTCTCACGTGACGACGGGGCGGTACAGCGACGCGACCGCCCCCGACCGGAACTCCTGGCGATCGACGAGCTCGAGCTGCACCCGCTCGCGCAGGCCTGCGAACAGGGTCGGCCCGTGCCCGGCGATCACCGGATGCACGACGAACGCGTACTCGTCGATCAACCCGAGATCGGCCAGCGCCAGCGGCAGCGTCACGCCTCCGACCGAGATGGCCTCCCCCGGCTCCTCCTTCAGCTGCCGCACCGCCTGCTCCAGATCGCCCCGCAGGAGCTCGGCGTTCCAGTCGACCTCGCCGGGCTGCAGCGTGCTCGACACGACGTGCTTCTTCGTGCTGTCGATGCTCTCGGCGAACGGCACGTCCCACTCGTCCATCCAGCCCGGCCACACCCCGGAGGCCGGCCGCCGCCAGGCCGACTCCATCATCTCGTAGGTCACGCGGCCGTACAGGAGAGCGTCTGCCCGGTCGATCTCGGCGGTCCAAAAGCGCATCGAGTCCTCGTCGGGGGCGAGTCCCGCCTCGTGATGCACGCAGCCGTCGAGAGTCAGGTTGATCCCGTAGCGCAATATGCTCATCCGTTGCTCTCTCTCGTCGCATGCCGAGCGTTTCACCGGTTCGCAGCCAGGCTACTGGCGGTGCGCCTTTCATGGTCGCGCAAGGCGATCAGGGCCAGGAGCGCCGTGAGCGCCGACGCGCCGAGCACGACCCACGTCACCGCGGCCGTGCCGGCGGAACCCACCACCGCACCCGCCGCGAGCGTGCCCGCGCCGACTCCGAGGGTCATGGCGCTGACGACCCAGCCGTTGGCCTCGGTGAGCGCGGCAGCGGGGCTGAGTTGGGAGATCCGCTCGAAGACCTGGCCCAGGGTGGGCGGGAGCATCAACCCCGAGACACCCGCTGCGATGACGTACGCCCACGTCGGCGACGCCGTCGCTGCGAGCGGGAGGTACCCGAGGGCCAGGAGGAGACCGCACGCGGTGAGGAGACGGGCCGGGGTGGAGCCGAGGGGGCGGATGCCGACGACGGTGGCACCGATGAGAGCTCCGAGCGCGTTGACCGCGAGGATCCAACCGGCGAGGCCGTCGGCGGAGCGGGCCGCCTCGGAGGCGGTCGCGACGATGGTCAGTGCGCCGACGGGCACTCCGATGCCGAACGTGAAGACGGCGACACGCGCGATCGCCGGAACGAGGATCGGCGAGCGGACGCCGGACCGCGTCGCGACGCTGCGACGCTCGACCGAGGCAGCGCGCGGTGCGGGGTTGAGGACGAAGGCGAGCGCGCCGATCAGCCCGAGCCCTCCCGCGAACAAGAGGTTGCCGATCGGGCCGAAGACCGCGATGCCCGCGACGGTCAGCAGCGGGCCGAGGATGAAGATGATCTCCTGGGCGCCGGCATCCAGGCTGAAGGCCGCCTTCAGCTGCGGGCCAGGGGCCACGAGTCGCGGCCACAGCGCCCGGAGTGCCGGCTCGAGCGGCGGTGTGAACACTCCGGCTGCTGCGGCGAGCGCCACCGCCGGGCCCGGCAGCGGTTCGAGGGTCAACGCCATTCCCGTGAAGGCGAGAAAGCTCAGGATGCCGCTGACCGCCAGGACGGCGATCTGACCGAGGCGGTCGATGAGCCGGCCGAGCAGGGGCTGCCCCACCGCTCCGGCGACCACGTAGACCGCGGTGATGAGGCCGGCGAAGCCGAAGTCGCCGCTCGTGGAGCGCACGAGCTGCACGAGCGCGAGGGCGGCCATCGCCCCGGGCAGTCGCCCGAGCAGCGAGGTGAACAGCAGATACCCGGTGTGCCTCGTGCGGAGGACTTCGACCACCGGGTAAGACGCGCCTGTCATACAAGCCAGTCTGACACATGCATATGTTTTGATGGAGCCGTGTCCGTTCTGCAGGGGTCCATCACCACACGGCCCGGAGTCCCGCTCCGGGTGGAGGTCTACGACCGGATCGCCGGCGCCATCCGCTCGGGTGCGCTGCCGCCCGAGTCGCTCCTGCCGAGCGAGAGCGAGCTGGGCGACGCCATGGAGGTCAGTCGCACCGTCGTGCGAGAGGCACTGCTCCTGCTCGAGGAGGACGGACTGCTGCGGTCGCGGCGGGGAATCGGTCGCGTCGTCTCCGGCGACCTTCCCGCTGTGGGGTTCGAGCGATTGCGGCCTCTGGAGGAGATCCTCGGCCTCCGCTTCCCCGACCTCTCGGTTCGCCGCACCGAGGTGACGCTGCAGCAGGAGTCGGCCTCGTTCATCGCCGAAGGGCTCGGGATCACGCCGCGGTCGTCGACCTGGTTCATCGAGTCGGTGCTGGCGGCGTCCGGCGAGCCCATCGCTCTGGTGCAGGAGCATCTGCCGGGCGGCCGGGATCTGCAGACGTTCGGAACCCCCGTGCAGCGCCTGGTCGAGAACCCCGATCCCGATCGAACCATTCTCGGCAGCCTCGCGGCGGAACTCGGCCCGGCCTTCGGCGGCGGAGGGTCGGAGGTCACCGTGGGCACCCCCGGAGTCGTCCGCGCGAAGCTGCTTCGGATCCGGCCGTCGTCGCCCGTGCTGATCGTGACGCAGACGATCCACCTGGGCTCGCGGCCGCTCTACCTGTCGAAGGTCATCCTCCGCCCGGAGGCCGGGCCCCTCGAGATCGGCCACTCGGGCGGCCGGAGTCGCCTCTCCCCATGAACTCGCCTCGGACGCGATGACGTCAGCAGAGGCCTAGAGCACGCGGTCGAAGAACTCCGCCGTGACGGTGCCGAAGTTCGTGGTCGGGTCGGTCGGTTCGGGCGTGGGCCTGTCCGCCCAGGAGTGCGTTGCGTCCGGGATCTCGTGCAGCTCGACAGCGGTGCCCGCGGCGGTCAGGGCATCTCGGAGCGCCAGCGCCTGAGTGAAGTCGACGATCTCGTCGGCCGTGCCGTGTGCGAGCAGGGTGGGTGGCGCATCCGGGGTCACCCACGTGATCGGGCTCACGTCGGCCAGCGTCGCCGCGGTCGGGGAAGGGCCCGTCAGCCACGTCACCTCGTGGGAGTCGTCGACGTCGGTGTCGCGCAGGTCGGTCGGGCAGGCCGCGAGCGACGCCGCTTTGACCACGACCGGCTCGCGGAGGGCCAGGTGAGCCGCGAGGTGCGCCCCGGCCGAGAAGCCCCAGACCGCGATCCGCGACGGGTCTCCCCCGAAGTCGGCGATGTGATCCTGCACCCAGGTCAGGGCGTCGAGGGCGTCGTCGTACTGCGCCGGCCACGTCGCGGCGCCGCTCAGGCGGTAGGTGACCGAGACGGTCACGTAGCCTCGGGTTGCCAGCAAAGGGTTCAGCCACGGGTGCATCCCCGCGCCCCGGTCGCCCTCGTGCCAGCCGCCGCCGTGGAAGAAGATCGCCACGGGGAGCGGGTCGGTCCCGGATCCACAGTGCGGGACCAGGACGTCCAGCTCGAGGGCGGGGTTCCTTGGGCTGTACGGCAGGGCGGGGTGGAACATCATCGGTGTGGCCATACACAGACGGTAGCCGCCAGGATGAGTGCATGAACGCTCTCTCCAGCATCGATGTCGCCGCCGAGCTCCGCCAGGTCGAGGCCCATTGGACGCCGCGCGTCGTCGGGCGCGTGAACGACCAGTACGTGAAGGTCGCGAAGCTGCTCGGCGAGCTGGTCTGGCACGCCCACGCCGCGGAGGACGAGATGTTCCTCGTGGTCTCGGGCCGGCTTCGCATCCAGCTCCCCGACGATCAGGAGGTCGTGCTCACCCCTGGGCAGTTCTACGTCGTCCCCCGCGGCGTGCAGCACAATCCCGTCGCCGAGGAGGAGGTGGAGATCGTGCTCATCGAGACCGTCACCACCGCCCACACGGGCGACGTGGTGGTGGAGGGCACGGTGCCGGTCGACCAACAGGTCGGCGACTTCCGCTGACCAGCGCCGGGGGCAGTCGCTGCGGAAGAAGCGCTGGTGCGCCGCAGCGACTGCACCGTCGTGACCTACGACCCCCGCGGGCTCGCCGAACGGCTCGGCCGGCAGGCGACGGTCTTCCCCAGCCACCACGGCGGCTTCATGGGCGGCGAGTTCGGCTACGCCGGCCAGCCCGAGGCGTTCTCCGCCAAGCTCCGCGAGGTGCTCGACCAGCACTGGGGCCACGGCTCGCGGCGACCTCTGGCTGGATCGAGCGGCTGCTCGGGGACATCTCCGTTGCCTGCGCGACCCGCTCAGAGCAGCGTGCCGCCCGAGACCTCGAGGCGCTCGGCCGTCACCCAACGGAGGTCGTCCGACGCCAGCGCCGCGATCGCATCCGCGATCTCGTCAGGCTGCCCGACCCTGCCCAGCGCGGTCTGTGCGGCCAGCGTGCTGCGGAGTTCAGGGTCGTCGCGCATCGCGCCGCCGTTGAAGTCGGTGGCCGTGGGGCCGGGTGCGATGCTGTTGACGCGGATGCCGCGTGGCCCGAGCTCCACCGCGAGGCTCCGGGTGAGAGCCTCCACGGCTGCCTTCGACGCCGCGTAGAGCGAGGTGCCCGGGCTGAGGTGACGGGTGAGCGACGTGGACACGTTGATGATCCGGCCGCCTTCTTCGAGGTGGGGTGCCAATGCCTGGATGAGGAAGAAGGTGCCGCGCAGGTTCGTCCCGACGACGGCCTCGAAGTCGTCCACGGTGGCATCCGCGAGCAGGCCGAACACCCCGATCCCCGCGTTGTTCACCAGCACGTCGAGGCCGGAACGCCCCCACCGCTCGCCGATTCCGCGTCGCAGCGAAGCAGCGAACCCGGCGAACGACGAGACATCCGCCAGATCGAGCCTCGCGGCGAGCGCATCACCACCGGCGGCACGGATCTCCGCCACGGCACGGGCAGCCTCGGCGACATCCCCCCGATAGGTCAGCACCACGGCGAAACCGCGCTCGGCGAGGGAGCGGGCGGTCGCCAGGCCCAGACCGCGGTTGGCCCCGGTGACCACGGCGATGCGCGGCGCATCCACGCTCATGCGGCGTCTGCTTCCGGGAACTCCACGCCGATGAGGGGACTGCCCTGCATCCACTCCTCGAGGGGCTCGACGGGTTGCCGGATGCCGGCCGGGTTCCACGGCTGGTTGAGGTCGGCGATGATCGACGTGAACACGGCCTCCCGCTCTGCGCGGTCGAGCACCGGGGTTCCCACGGCCCGCAGGTCGGCCCGCACGCCGTGCTTGAGGTGGAACACGAAATCCGGATTCGCCACGAGGTTCGCGTACCAGCTGCGCTTGGCCGGCGACGTCGAGAGGTAGATGCGGCCGTCGACCCGGTAGAACCAGACCTCGATGCGCCGGGGCCTGCCCGTCTGCGCACCGGTGGTGGTGATGTCGATCGTGCGCTCCGCGGCACGGGACGCCGGAGTGATGGCCAGAGCCCGTTCGATGCTGGAATCCATTGTGCTCCTAAGTAAGTATCTATTTACTTATAGGCTAAGGGCGAGGCGGAGAACGTGTCAACCGACGAGCGGAGAACCATGGGGCAGCGAGATGCCGAGGCGACGCGGGCCCGGATCCTCGCGGCCGCCGTGATCGAGTTCGCCGCACACGGTCACTCCGGCGGCCGGATCGACCGCATCGCGAGGGAGGCCGAGAGCAACGTCCGCATGATCTACGCCTACTTCGGCAACAAGAGCGGACTCTTCGATGCGGCGCTCTCCGACGCCATCCGGCGGATGGCCGAGGAGGTGCCACCGCGACCGACCGAGCTCCCGGCCTGGGTCGGCGAGCTGTTCGACTTCCACCAGCGGCGGCCCGAGGTGCTGCGCATCTGCCTCTGGGCCCAGCTCGAACGGCCAGAAGCCGCCTCCGAGCCGCTCGAGACCTACCTCGCGAAAGTCGAGTCACTGCAGGAGCAAGCGTCTCCCGCCATCAGCGCCGTCGACCTCCTCGTCATCATCTACGCCGTGGCCCAGGCCTGGCAGCTCGCACCGGTCGGCCTTCTGTCGGCCGACGGGCGCGCCTCTCACGAGACGAGGCGGGCCGCCGCGGTCGAAGTGGTCACGCGCATCCTGATCTGACGACCGGCCCGGGGCGGGCAGACGCGACCACCACGATCCAATACTCTGAACCCGGGGGCACACCGTGGTTGGAGATTCCGTGAGGCGATCGGCCACTGCTCGGAGCGCGTTCGTCGCGCTCCCTGTGCCTGTGCGCATCCTGGCGCTCGTGGCGGTCGCGGGCCAGCTCGCCTACGTCGCCACCCTGCTGCTCTCCTTCGGGAGCGCCGAACTGGTCGTCGACGCGTGGGCCTCCATGACCGCCGAATGGACGGCCGTGCTCACGTGCTGGGCCGCCGTCGTGCTGATGGCCTCGAAGCAGATCATCCCCGTCATCGCCTCCGCAGCGGTGACCGCCACCGTGCTCGCCGACACGGTGTTCCTGGCCGCGACCGGCACCGACGGGATCACCCCCTTCCCCTCCCCCGCCGACCTGCTCTACCTCGCCTTCTACGTGCTGCTCCTCCTCGCGGTCGTCCTCGCGGGCCGAGACCTCCTCACGGGCCGGGGCGCCGTCGTCATCTTCGACGTCGTCGTGGGTTCGCTCGGCTCGGCATCCGTTCTCGCCCTCGTGCTGACCCCCGTGCTCGACAGCACGGTCGTCAGCTCGGACCCCGTCGCCAGCCTGCTGTCGCTCTCCTACCCGGTGCTCGACGTGCTGCTGATCGCCGTACTCGTCGGACTCCGCGCCTCCGACCGCTCCGGTGCCCCCTGGCTCCTCCTCGTGCTGGGACTCGCTCTCTTCGCCGGCGCCGACATCGTCTACGCCTTGGATGTCCCCGACTCCGGCTACGTGGTGGGCACGCTGCTCGATGCAGCGTGGAGCATCGGGGTTCTGCTGATCGTGCTCTGGATCTGCCAGTGGAGCGTGACCCGCGAACGCGCGGCCTCCCCCACACTCCCGTCGCGGGTGGGGACCGCCGTCGCCGTGCTCGCCATCGTGTGCGCGCTGGCCGTGCTCGTGATCGCGCCCGCCCTGTCCGGCTCCGTCGTGGCGGTGGTCCTGGCGGTGGCGACCGTCATCTGCACCATCATCCCCGTCGCCATCCGTCGCCGGCAGCTGCGGGCCCAACTCGACATCGATCCTCTGACCGGCCTCGGCAACCGCGGCCTCGTCGAGCACCGCGCCGACACGGCGCTGCCGACGCTCACGACCGCGACCGTCATGCTCCTCGATCTCGAGGACATCGGGGAGATCTCGGAAGCACTCGGACACGGCGCGACGGATCACGTGCTCGGCCGCGTGGCATCCGCTCTTCGCGAGACCGCGCCGCCGGATGCGACGATCAGCCGTCTCAGCGGGAGTGAGTTCGTCGTGTTCGCGCCGGGCCTGCCGGGTGAGCAACGGGATTCCCTGCGAGCCGGCCTGCAAGCCGGCATCTCACGGCCGATCCGGATCGCCGACCTCGATCTCGTGGTGAGGTCGACCGCCGGGCTCGCGGTGTTCCCCCACGACGGTGACACCTTCGCCGACCTGATGAAGCACGCGGAGTCCCTCGTGCGCCGCGCCCGCCGGACGGGTCGGGTGAGTCGGGACGGAGAGGGTGACCAGCCCTCCGACGCGCTCGACCGGCTCAGGAGCCTGCACGAACTGAGGTCGACGATCGGCCGGGAGCAGGTGGTGCTGTGGTACCAGCCGCAGATCCGCATCTCCACCGGCGCCGTCGAGGGCGTGGAGGCGCTCGCCCGCTGGGAGCATCCGACCCGCGGGCTGCTCGGCCCCGACCAGTTCATCCCGCTGCTGGAGGACGCCGGGCTCCTGACCGGATGGACGCACGACATCCTCGTCGAGGCGCTCGACCAGGCGGCGGAGTGGGAGCGCCAGGGCCTGCCCCTGCGGGTCGCCGTGAACGTCTCCGGCGACTTCCTCACGGAGCCGGGGTCGATCGACCACGTGCTCCCCCTTCTGCACGAGCGGGGGCTGCACCCTTCGCTTCTCACCCTCGAGATCACCGAGCAGCACGTCATCGACGACCCCGACCGCGTGGCCGCCGCCCTCGCGCCCCTCCGGGCAGCCGGAGTGCGTGTCTCCCTCGACGACTTCGGCACGGGGTTCAACTCCCTCACCTCGCTGCACGGCCTCGACGTGGACGAACTCAAGCTCGACCGCAGCTTCGTCTCGGCGCTCACCACCGATGCGCGTGCGCGGGCGCTCGTGCGGTCGATCGTGGGGCTGGCCCGCGACCTCGGCATCGAGACGGTCGCCGAGGGCGTGCAGAGCCAGGAGGAGCTCACCATCCTCGCGGGGATCGGCTGCACCTCGGCTCAGGGCTACCTGATCTCGAGACCGGTTCCGGCGGATGCCATCCTTCCGTTCTCGAGCCTGCAGGTGCGGCTCTCGGGGCAGCCGGACGACCTGCCGGAATGACGCGGGCGGCAGGCCTTCTACGGCGCCGGCCCGAGCAGGATGCGAACGACGAGGATGACGCCGAGCAGCACGACAACCCCGTGCCCGATGACGGTCGCCCCGCGCGCGATCGCCGGTCCGGCCTTCCGCCCGAGGCCCGCACCGAGCGCGACCAGCAGGGCCTGCCATCCGAACGACGCGACACCCACACCCGCCACGAACGCCGCAGCCGTCGATGGTGACTGTGTGAAGCGGTCGAGGCCGGTGAGGATCGCGGTGAAGTACAGCAGGGTCGCCGGGTTGAGTGCCGTGAGCGCCAGGAAGAGAGGGAAGCGCCTGAGTGCCGGTTGCGCAGGCCCCTCTGGGCGGCCGGTCTCAGGCGGCTTCGGTCGGCGGGCGGCGAGGAGCCCGCGCACTCCGAGAGCGATCACGGCTGAACCGCCCATGAGCTGAGGCCACGGCGTCCAGCTGTCGACGAACCGTCCGGCGACGGAGCCGGCGACAACAGCGGCCACGCAATAGAGCACGTCCACAGTCGCGACGGCTGCGGCGCCGGGAAGGCCGCGACGGAGCCCACGAGAGGCCCCTTCCTGAAGGAGGAGGATCCCGATCGCACCGAGGGGAGCAGCCAGGGCGAGGCCGGCGACGGACCCGGAGACGAAGGAGACGAGAGCATCCATAGGTCGACTCTGGAGCCGAGCCCTCGCGGCGACGGAGTTTTCTCTCAGTCGACTGAGATGATTGGCCGCATGGATGGCACAGACAGAGAGATCATCGACATTCTTCGGGTGGATGGGCGGTCATCCTTCAGTGCGATCGGGCGTCGGATCGGACTGAGCACGAATGCGACGGCGGCTCGGGTGCGTCGCCTCGAGCGCGACGGTGTGATCATCGGGTACCGCGCGGTCCTCGCATCCGACACCGCGGATCCGGCCGGTGGCCTCGAGGCGTTCGTCGACGTGCGGCTCGGTGAGGGGCGCGACTCGGAGGCGTTCCTGGCCTGGGCGCTCCGGATCCCCGAGATCCGGGATGCCGTCCACGTCACGGGAGCCTACGACTACCTCGTGCACCTCCGGGTGAGCGGCACCCCCGCCCTCGACCGCCTCCTTCGCACCCTCAAGACCGACGGCGGTGCGACCCTCACCCAGACCCGCCTCGCCCTCCGCTGAGCCCGGGCCGCAGTGCAATGGTCGCATCATCCGGCCTGGGTTCGTCGTCGGACTCCCGCAGGAAGCAACCGTCCTCGAGCCTGAGGGTGCCGGCGATCAGGGCGTCGGATCCGGGACGTTCGCGGGATCGAGCAGTCCCTCCGCTGGGTCGCCGACCAGGTCGCCGCACCCGTCGGTCGGCCAGCGAGGGGCCACGGTCGATCCATCGGAGAGGACGATCCACAGGTTGGGCTGCGACCGCCAGACCGAGGTGCAGTCCCCTGCCCGAGGCTGGGTGTTCGGCCCCGTCAGTGCCGACACGAGGGCCGCGAGGTCACCCCGGTACTCCTGCTGCGCGAACCGGACGAACCCCTCGTCGACATCCCAGATCTCGAAGCACAACACTGCCCCGACAGGTGGCCGTTCAGCATGTGCCACCAAGGGCTCCCGATCGACGACGGGCTCAGTCGGCGTGCTGGAGAACGGCACCTGGTCCCGGTCCACGACCTCGCCCGCCCGCACTGCCAGGATCCCTCTCTCCCAGGGGCCGCCCGGGTCGCGACCCGATGCGCAGTCGATCTGCACACCGGAGGCAAGAGGGCTCGACTCCATCGTGGGAACGGGCGGATCCGACGCCGCGAGCATCGTGTCACTCAAGGGCAGGGCCGAGGCGACGACGGCGACGACCCCCACGGTGACTGCGGCGACCAGGAGCGTGCTGGCTACGATCCCGCCCCTCCGCCGCCGAGGCTGCGCTGCAGGTTGTTGGGCGTTCTTGAGGAGCAGTTCGCGGATGGCATCCCTCCGCTGCGGATCGATCGACATCAGGGAACCTCTCGAGACACGGACGAAGACTGCAGGGCGACCTGGGTGGAGAGTCGCTTCCTGGCCCGGGCGAGCCGGGTCTTGACGGTCGCGGCCGGAATCGAAAGCCGCGCGGCGGCCTCGGGCACCGTGTTCCCCTCGACCACGCACAGGGTCAGCACCTCTCGATCCCGTGCGGAGAGCCTCTCCATCGCCGTCCTCACCCGCGCGGCCACCACGTCCTGGTCCAGGGCAGCCGCAACGGCGTCAGCATGATCAGGGTGCGGCGCCGGCGGTGGGAGCTGCTCGAGGAGGGCACGGTGGCGCCGCCTCGATCGGGCGAGGTTGCGCGTGGTGTTGGTCGTGGTGATGAGCAGCCAGCCGATGATCGACGAGCCCGACCGGATGGAGGAGCGTCGCTTCCAGCACTCCAGGAACACGATCGCCGTGACGTCCTCCGCGTCACTCACCGACTGCGTCTCGCGAAGGGCCCGGCCGTAGACGCGCGGATGGTGCAGATCGAAGAGCTGCGCGAACGCGCGACCGTCGCCGGCCCGTGCCTGCTCCCAGAGCGCGAGCTCGTCGATCTCCGTGGTCATACCTAAGAATGTCCGCTCGCGGGCGACCGGGTTCAACGTGCTTCCCCGAGCGCGGGCCAGTGTCCGGATTGCGCGGATGCGGCCGCTGGGGGTTGCGGCCGAGCGGGAATCGACGTTGTTTAACGACAACTGTTGATCGTTTTCGGGAGGTGTCGTGGTCCAGCGTGCGGCGCTCATGGTCTCCGCGGTCGTGGCGGCCACGCTCATCGTCGTCGGCTGCGTCACACTGCTGCTGCCCCGTGGTGCTGAAGACGTCCTGAGCTGGATCGGCTACGAGCCGCTTCCCTCGGGCGTCGCGATCGGAGGCCCCGTGACGATCGCGAGCATCGTCGTCGTCGGTGTCGGGCTCCTGCTGCTGGCCTTCGCGGCCGGCGTCGCGTTCGCTCGCGCGCACCCGGCGCGGTGGACCGACAGACCCAGGAAGCGCTGATCCCCCGCACGTCACCCCCGGGTGAATCGGAGGTGATTGTGCGGGGAACGGTGGCGGTGGCTCCGTAGGTTGGGTTGCGACGCCGCACGGATCTGGAGCCCGATGGACAGCATGCAGCGCCTCGCAACCTACCTGCAGGCCGACCTTCACGAACACGCCGCCGTGACCCTCGACGCCGGACCGAACGGCACGGGTACCGTCACGATCGAACCGCACGAGCCCGCGGCCATGACGCTCACGGTGACGGGTGGACGCGACGAGATCCTCGGCATCGAGTTCGCCGGAGTCGCGGCCGTCGACTGCCTGGGCAACCGCCGCACCCTGCAGGGCCGCACGATGCAGCCCGTCGACGAGCTGTCGTTGCTGATCAGCGCCGTCGCGACCGGAGGGGCGGAGCTCTTCGCGTCGCCGGTGCGGGGGCGGTTGCTCTGCCTCGGAGGACCGACGACGGCGAGGAGCAACCGCGTCAGGCGGATGAAGCTGGTGGGCGGCTGGGCACCGATCGCGCCGGAGCTCAGCCCGATGTCGACCATCCTCAGAGCCATCGACCCCGCCACCGTGCCCGCCACGACGCTCATCCTCCCCGCCTACCGGCTGCCCCTGCCGCGGCAGAGCCGGCTCGACCTCGCCGGCTGACGACTTTCGGCTGCCGGCTCTCCGGCCGCTCCGCGTCCCGCGGCGGCCGTGAGCGACCCGGTCTTCCGCGAACGCCTCCTCGCCTCGCTGGCGGACGCCACCGGGGTTGACCTGCCCGACCGCTGACCAGCAGCGGAACTCATCTGTCGTCGATGATCGACATGAAGCCCGCGAAGGCGAAGATGCCCGGGACCGCGTAGAGCAGGATCAGGGAGAGGATCCAGCCCACACGACCCAGGATCGGCCAGAGGCCACGGCTGCGGTAGGCGTGGGTGAGGCGTCGGCCGTCGGGGCCGATGATCCGGGCCGGGCGGGCATATCGGTGAGGAACACGGTCGTCTC
The DNA here is from genome assembly GCF_024979315.1 of Herbiconiux oxytropis. Lineage (GTDB taxonomy): Bacteria > Actinomycetota > Actinomycetes > Actinomycetales > Microbacteriaceae > Herbiconiux > Herbiconiux oxytropis. The sequence continues at coordinate 371,607 of NZ_JANLCK010000001.1, forward strand.
GGTAGGCGGCGGCGCGCTTCGCGAGGCGGAGGGCGACGCCGGTGAGCAGGATCTCGATCCGCTGCCACGCGGCCGGATCCGAGTAGTCCGCCGCCGCGGGGGTCGAGAAGATCACGCGACCGTCGACGATCTCGACGTCGAAGGCGGAGGCGTCGTCGATGAGCGCGGCCATCACATCCGGAGTCAGCGCGTAGAGGGCATCCGTCTCGTACCCCCCTGGAGCGTACGCCTCGAAATGACGGTCGAAGTCGCCCTCGAGCGAGAGCCGCTGCTGCCGGTCGACACTCGTGGGAAGACCACCGGGCGAGCGTCCGTTCGCCAGGGAGTCGAGATAGAGGTGCGGCAGCGCCGACGGGAGGGTGACCGCGAGATACCCGCGCGTCTCCGGCTTGCCGTGCAGCCCCGTGCGGATCACGAGGTTTCCGAATTCGACCCGATCGTCGCCCTGCGCCACGAACCGCGGATAGGCCGACGCCCGGCCCGCCGGCTGCGCGATCAGGGTCGGCAGCGGCGAGCCCGCGCGCGGCCGCGGCTCGAATCCGTTCGCGAGCGCGGTGAGAGTCTGGCGCCATTCGGCGAGCCGGGCCCGCGGCGACGGCGGACGCTTCGCCCAGCGCTGCAGCAGCAGGGCCCCACCGATCCACACCGCGAGCACGAGCACGGCGATGGCCAGGTCGCGGTAGTCGTCCGGCCCGGTGTCGTTGTCGCCGTACCCGTCGACACGGATGCCGTTGGCCATGAACACGATGAAGCAGTACCAGAGCATGAGGCTCCAGGTGACGTGCACGAGCATCTGTCGCCGGGTGGGAACCCAGGCCGGGCGGGCGCTCCGCCGCTGCGTCGCCATGGCCGCTGCCACCTCGGTGGGAGGGGCGGTGAGCCAGTGCGAATCCACCGTCCCACCGTACCGAGATCAGGCCCTGACGGCCTGCTCCCGCGACCCACCGGGCTTGCGCGAAGAGCCGATGGAGGCTTGGTTATGACCATGGCACGATCGAGCACTCCCGAGCATCCGCCGAAGGTCTGCGCTTCCTGCGGGCGGACCATCGAGTGGCGGGCCAAGTGGGCGCGATCATGGGACGACGTGCGCTACTGCTCCACCGGGTGCCGGCGGCGCGGCGTCACGGCCGGCGACCTCGAACTCGAGAAGACGATCCTCGATGCCCTCCACCGCCGACCCGGCGGAGCGACCCTGGAACTCGACGACGTCCCGGGCCCATCGGCCGGTGCCGCCCACGGCCACCGGGAGCAGGTGCGCCGAGCTGCCCGCCGCCTCGCCGACCGTGACCTCGTCGAGTGGCTGCAGCAGGGTCATCCTGTCGACCCCTCCACGGCCAGAGGTGCGGCCGCCATCCGCCTCCGGAGGTAGCCCGCGCTACAGGTCGATCTTCTCGTTCTCGATGTCCATCGGCGCGCCCGTGACCTTCGACTTCACGAAGCTGAACACCGTGGCGAGCGTGGAGCCGGGGGTGTCCCAGTACTCCGCCGAGTCGGCGTGCACGATCAGCGCGCGCACGGAGGGATCGGTGCGACCCCCGGGGAACCAGGCCTCCACGCTCGGGTCCCACATCTCGTCGATGTAGCTCTGCTCGGTGGTGAGCTCGGCGTGCCCGGTGACCGAGACCCAGGAGTCGTTCGAGCTGAAGGCCAGGTTCACGACAGGGCTCTTCTCGAGCCGGATCGCCGTCGAGGACTCGGCGCTGACGAGGAACCAGAGGTCGCCGTCGAACCGGTGGTGCTGCTGCATGGCGAACGGCTGCGACACCGGGTGCCCGGCGTCGTCGAGGGTCACGATCATCGTGAGCGGGAAGTCGTCGAGCAGGTCGGCCAGGGTCTCGAAGTCGGTGCCGGTCATGGGTGCTCCAATCGGTGGGTGAGAAATTTCACGCTACGCCCGGGCGCCCGGGCCGCCTAGGGGTGGCGGATGCCACCTCCGGGCCCCGCGACGACGGCTAGCATTCCAGCATGACGAACCCCGGTCCGATCGACGACGTCTCCATCGGCGGAGAGATGATCCGCCTCGGCCAGTTCGTGAAGTTCGCGGGCCTTCTCGACAGCGGCGGAACCGTGAAGGAGGCCATCGCCGACGGCGACATCACGGTGAACGGCGAGGTCGACCTCCGACGTGGCCGCCAGCTGCACCCCGGCGACGTCGTCGCCTTCGAGGAGCGTCGGGCCCGCGTCTGCGCCTGAGGGCTCCCGACCGCGGCTGAGGTCAGAAGCGGAGGAGGATCTTGCCGGCGCGGCCGGGAGCCGCACTGGCCGCCGCCGCCTCGCGAGCCTCCTCGAACGGGAACACCGCCTCGACCGGCAGCTCCACCTGGCCGGAGCCGACGCGCTCGAAGAGCTCACCGAACAGCGCCGAGCGCTTGGCGGCATCCATCTCCCGGCTCACGCGGCTGCCCCAGAAGCCCTTGACCGTGACGTCCTTGAAGATGAGGGCACCGGACGAGATCTGCAGGTCGCCCGATCCCATGGCGCCGAACGACACGAGAGTGCCGCCCTCTCCCAGCAGCCCGAGCAGGTCGGCCGACGCGCTGCCACCGACGGAGTCGACCGCCGCCACGGGGCTGCCGCCGTCGAGCACCGCCGCCGCGGCCTTCTCCCAGCCCGCGCTCTCGGTCGAGACCACGTCATGGATGCCGATGGCCGCGAGCTCGTCGACACCGGCGTCGCGGCGCACCAGTCCGAGCACGCGCACTCCACGGAGCGCGCCGAACCGGGCCACGAGCCGGCCGACCGCACCGTTCGCCGTATTCTGCACGATCCAGTCGCCGGGCGAGACGCCGAGGTGGTCGAGCAGGCTGAGAGCGCTGAAGGGCATCGAGATGAGCTGCGCCGCGGTCTCGTCGGCGATGCCATCGGGCACCGGGATGAGACCGGCGGCCCTCGCCACGAAGTGCTCCGCCCACACGCCGAAGGTTCCGCCCGTGACGACGCGCTGGCCGACCCGCAGCGACGTCACGCCCTCGCCGAGCGCGTCGACCACCCCGACGGCCTCGGTTCCGGATGCCGCCGGCAGCGACGGCTTGAAGCCGTAGGTCCCGCGGATGGTCCACAGATCGTGGTTGTGGATGGGCGACAGCACGGTGCGCACGCGCACCTCTCCCGCACCGGGTTCGGGCAGAGGGAGGTCGGTGACCTCGAGGACATCGGTGGCTTCGCCGAAGGAGGAATGAGTGAGCGCGCGCATGTCGCCACGGTACTGCGCCGGCCTGTACCCGGCCCGAGCACGGTGCACCGACCCGATGCACGACGCCCTCGGTCGTCCTACCCGGATGCGACAGGGAGAGGATGCGGGCGGTCGGGGGCCGGGCGTACGCTTCGAGCGACGGCATCGAGCCGCCCTGTGAGAGGAGATCAGATGGCAATCGACGACGACGACATCACGACCGACGCCGCCGCGGGCGGCGAGGGGACCGCCGACGGCGGAGCGAACCCGGGCGGGCACGACGGCGGAGCCGACGGCTCGGCTGCCGGCGGCGAGGGCCCGGCCGACGGCGGAGCCAACCCCGACGGCCACGACGGCGGAGCCGACGGCTCGGCCGACGAGGGAGAGGGTCCGGCCGACGGCGGAGCCAACCCCGGTGGCCACGACGGCGGGGCCGACGGCTCGGCGTGACACTCGATTCCGTGCGCGGAACGACGGGCGGGCCGGGATCGGGTGACACCGACGCCCGGCCCGCGCTGTCGCGCTGCATAGACGTCTCCCCCGACACCTTCGCTGCGGAGTACTGGGGGCGCCGGGCGCTGCTCTCGCCCGCCTCGGGCCTGCACGCCGACTTCTCCGACCTGTTCAGCGCCTCGGCGGTCGACGAACTCGTGCGGGAGCGCGGCCTCCGCACCCCCTTCATCCGCATGGCGCACGAAGGATCGGTGCTGCCGCCCGCCTCGTTCACCGCCTCCGGGGGCTTCGGCGCCGAGGTCGGCGACCAGGTGAGCTCGGAGAAGGTGCTCGCCGAGTTCGCGGCCGGAGCCACCATCGTGCTGCAGGGGCTGCACCGCGTGTGGCCCCCGCTGATCGACTTCACGAGGCGCCTTGTCGACGACATCGGGCATCCGGCGCAGGTGAACGCGTATGTGACTCCGGCGTCGTCCCGCGGCTTCGACCCCCACTACGACGTGCACGACGTGTTCGTGCTGCAGATCGCCGGCGAGAAGCACTGGCGCATCCACGCTCCCGTGCACCCGGATCCGCTCCGCGACCAGCCGTGGACCGACCACAAGGCCGCCGTCGCCGAAGCGGCGCTCGGCGAGCCCGTGATCGACGCTGTGCTGCGGCCGGGCGACGCGCTCTACCTGCCGCGCGGCTGGATCCACTCGGCGACGGCGCTCGGCGGCACCTCCGTGCACCTCACCGTGGGAATGTCGGCGTACACGCGGGCCGATGTGGTGCGGGCTCTGGTCTCGACGCTCGGCGCGCACGAGTCGCTCCGTGAGTCGCTGCCGCTCGGGGTCGACTGGGCCGATGCAGAGGCTGTGCGGCCTGTCGTCGAGCAGGTCGTGGGCGAGATGGTGGCGGCGCTCACCGGTGGCGGCACGCGCGTGAGCCCAGCCGCTGACTCCGGTGCCGGTGCTGGCGCTGATGCCCAGGATGCTCTGGTCTCCCGCACGCTCGCACGCAGATTCGCCGAGGCGACTCGGCCCGAACCCGTCGCTCCGCTCGCCACGATCGATGCGATCGCGTCGCTCGGGGCGGCCTCGGTGGTGCGGTGGCGGGGATCGCTCGCCGCTCGCGTCGAGTCGCTGCCCGGTGACGACGGCGCATCCGGAAAGGTGCGGATAATCACGCCCTCGAAGTCGCTCACGCTCCCGGGAGAGACCGAGGCCGCCGTGCGCCGGCTGCACGAGGGCGGCCCCGTGCCGCTCGCCGAACTGCCGGGGCTCGACGACGCCGACGCCGTGGTGGTGGTGCGCCGGTTGCTGCGCGAGGGCATCCTGGTGCCGGCGTGAGAGCTGCGGCGTGACCATCGAGTGGCGGCCGTGCAGCGATCGCGCTCGCGAGCGCGACGATCCGCTCGTGGCCACCGGGTCGCGCGGGCTGCAGTGGTTCCTGGTCGAGATCTCGGGCGCCTGGGGCACGCGGGCGTTCCTCGATCCGCCGTTCGACACCGAGCTGGGGCGTGCGCTCGTGACGCGCATCGAGGCGGCCGGGATGCGACCGCTCGCCATCCGCCGCACCGGTCGTCGCGAGGCGCAGACCACGTGGCGCTGGGCCTTCGTCGACTCCCGTCCCGGCCACGAGGTGGTGCGCTGGGGCGAGGTCGGCTCCCCCGCCGAGCTGCTCGAGGTGCCGCTCGACGGGTCGACGGGCGCGGTCTCGGAGCGGCCGCTGTTCGCCGTCTGCGCCCATGCCCGGCACGACCAGTGCTGCGCCGTGCGGGGCCGGCAGGTGGTCACCCGGCTGGCCGAGGCGTTCCCCGACGAGACCTGGGAGTGCTCGCACCTCGGCGGCGACCGGTTCGCGGGAACGATGGTGCTCTTCCCGCACGGCCTCTACTACGGCAAGGTCGACGATGCGGATGCCGCGCACGTGGCCGAGGCGTATCTCGACGGGCGGGTGGTGGACGAGTTCTACCGCGGTCGCAGCTCGCTCACCCACCCCGTGCAGGCCGCGCAGCACTTCGCACGCGAGGAGTTCGGCGACGACGGGCTCGACGCCTATCCCCCACTCGACGAGCGCTGGCACGGAGACGGCGATCCCGTCCTGGGGGCGGCGCACTGGACGGTGCGGCTGGGCGATGCGGCGGGGCCCATCACCGTCGAGCTCGCCGAGCACCTGTCGGAGCCCCTGCTGAGCACCTGCGCCGCCACCCGCTCGGGGCGGGTGCGCCAGTGGGAGCTGCGCGGAATCGCCCGCGACTGACCCGGGACAGCCGGCTTCCCGGATCGACTGAATGGTTGTTCCGACAAGGGATCTAGACTCGGAGGATGGACGGGGCGCGGTGGTTGACGGCTGAGCAGCTGCGGGCGTGGATCCGCCTCGAGGCCGTCGTCGAACTCCTGCCCGCCGTGCTCGACTCACAGCTCCAGCGAGACGCCCAGCTCACGCACTTCGAGTACATCGTGCTCGCGAAGCTCTCCGAGACCGACGGACGGGTGCTGCGGATGACGGCCCTCGCCGCCACCACCAACTCCACGCTCCCCCGCCTCTCCCACGTGGTGAGCCGCCTCGAGGCCCGCGGCTTCGTGGAGCGCCTCCCCTGCCCCGGCGACCGGCGCGCCACCAACGCCCACCTCACCGACGCCGGCTTCGAGAAGGTCGTCGCGACCGCCCCCGGACACGTGGAGAACGTGCGCGAGCACGTGATCGACGCCCTCACCCCCGAGCAGGTCGCGCAGCTCGACACCATCATGGAGACCCTCCTCGAGCGCATCGACCCCGAGAACAGCCTCCGTCGCCTGCCCTGACCGCCGAAACGGCCCGCTCTCTCTCGCCGGAGCGGAGGAGCGGGCCGCTGCTGCGGAGCCGTGTGCGAGGTGGGTCAGACCTGCGTCACACCGTGCGCCGTCGGCGGATCGCGAGACCCGAGAGTCCGGCGAGGAGCAGGGCGGCCGCGACGCCCGCCGGGACCAGCGGTTCGGCTCCGGTGGAGGCGAGCGTTCCTGTCGGTGTGCTCGACGCCGCGGTGATCGTGATGTCCGCCCAGCCGATGAGCGCGCCGTCGACGCCGACGACCGCGACGCGGTGAGCCCCGAGGGGAGCCGAGGCCGGGATGGTGACCGAGACCGTGCCCGCCGCCGAGACCACGTGGCGGCCGAGGTTGATCGGCGACGAGTGCAGCCACACGTCGACCTGCTCACCCGCGTGGGCCGTGCCCACGGTGACCACCACCGACTGCCCCGCCTGCGCAGTGGCGACAACCGCCACCGAACCGCGCGAGCCCTCGGTGAGGGCGCTGCCGTCGACCGGCTGCGGCCCGGTCACCACGGGGGTGCCCGGTCCGGTCGGCGCCGGGTCGACCGGGGTCGGCGGAACCGGGGGGTCTGTGGGGAGGGTCGGTTCACCCGGATCGGTCGGGTCGGTGGGATCGGTCGGGTCAGTCGGGTCCACCGGCGCCTCCGCGCACTCCACAGTGCCGGTGCGCAGGGCGTGCCCGTCGGTGCCGTTGTCGTCGGACCAGAATGCGGTCTTCGATCCGTCGACGCACTGCGACTGGGGCGCGAGCGCGAACCCCTCGTTGTTGAGGTTCGGCATGCCCGCGGGCCGCTCGAGCACCTCGGTCACCGCGAACCGACCGCCGGCAGCACCCGCAGAAGCGCCCGCCACGTCGAGCAGTGCGCTGCGGCCGTCGCAGGTGTCATCGCAGACCGCCCACAGTTCCGAACGCTCCGCATCCCACTCGAGCTCCATCACTCCCGTGAAGCCGCTCGAGATGGTGGCCACGCGGTCGTGACCACCGGTCGCCTGGTCGAGCGCGTAGGCGTAGACCGTTCCGTTCGCCTCGAGCGCCACGAAGAAGAGGCCCTCGCCGTGGCCGGGGTACAGCGCCGGGTCGTAGAGCGTGTTCGTGCGCTCGTCGACGAAGCCCTTCTCCACGAGCTCGGCATCCGGAACCCAGGCGATGCCCTCGAGCCCCGCGTTCGCTCCCACGACCGGCAGGTCGGCGGCGAGGTTCCACTCCATCGAGGCGGACAGGCCCGCACCGGAGACGGCACTCGCCACGTCGTAGCGCAGCACCGCGGGCCGGCTCGTGCCCGACACCGAGTTGTCGCGCTCGCTCGACACGAAGACTCCGCCCGCGGGCCCGGCCGAGGTGAATGCGACGCCCTCAGCATCGACGTCGCCCGTGCCGTCGGCGTAGTGCAGCGGTGTGCCCGCCGCCCAGCCGGCCTCGGCCGTAGGCGCCCACGCCGATCCGGTCCAGTCGAGACGGTAGAGGGTGCCTGGCCCGTTCTTCACGGCCCAGAGCGTGCCCTCTTCCACCGTCGACGGTGCCGTGCTGGAAGCCTGGTAGGCGAGTCCGCTCATGTTGGTGCCGAAGTACCCCGCCTCGTCGGCGGTCTCGATCGACACACCGCCGGGCCAGGGCAGCGTCACGAGGTCGCCCTCGCAGGCGTTGGTGGCGCCCTTCGTCGCGGCGGTCGTCACCGCGAACGGTCCGGTGCCGTCGGGGCAGCGGCCGTAGGTCGTGGCGGCGTGGCCCGCCCAGGTGTGCGAGTCGACGAGCGTCGTGCCGTCGGCGGCGAACAGCCGCACCGAGTCGTTGGCGCCGAGGCCGTAGCCCGTGTCACCGGCCTCGACATCGACCGCAAGGTAGCCGCCCGCCGCGATGCTCGTGCCGGCGGGGAGCACGACGGCGTGGGTGTCGTCACTGTCCTTCAGCACGAAGCCCGAGACATCGACGGCGCCGGCGCCGTTGTTCTTCAGCTCCACCCAGTCGCCGGGCGTTCCGCCGGAGGACTCAATCTCGTTGATGCGCACGGGAGCGCTGCAGTCGTTCGGCGCGCCCTTCGTGGGCGAGGTCGTGGTGGTGAACTCGCCCGTGGCATCCGGGCAGCGGCCGTAGGTCGTGGCGGCGTGGCCGTTCCAGGTGTGGGAGTCGATGAGCGTCACGCCGTCGGGGGCGTAGAGGCGCACCGAGTCGGCCGATCCGAGGCCGTAGCCGAGAGTGCTCTCGTCGATCGACAGGTAGGCACCGGCGGCGATCGTGGTGCCGGCCGGCAGGGCCGCCGCGTGATTGTCGTCGTTGTCCTTGACGATCCAGCCGCTCAGGTCGACCGCGTCGGCCGTCGGGTTGACGAGCTCGATCCAGTCGCCGGGCGTGCCGCCCGAAGACTCGACCTCGTTGATGCGCACGGCGTCGCCCGGAACCACGACGGGGGCGCAGTCGTTGGCGGCGGCCTTCGTGGCGCTCTCGGTGAGCACGAACTCGCCCGAGCCGTCGGGGCAGCGGCCGGAGGTGGTGGCGGCGTGGGAGGTCCAGCTGGTGGCGTCGACGAGGGTCGCGCCGTCGGCGCTGAAGACGCGCGCGGTGTCGGCGCCGCCGAGGCCGAAGCCGCCCTCGACGTCGACGTCGACAGCGGCGAATCCGCCCGCCGGGATGACGGTGCCTGCGGGCACCTGCAGCGAGCGCGAGTCGTTGTCGTCCTTCAGCACGAGGCCCGACGCATCCACCGGAACGGAGCCGATGTTCATGAGCTCGATCCAGTCGCCGGGCGTGCCGCCGGAGGACTCGACCTCGTTGATGCGCACGACCGCGGAGGGGTCGAGGGTGCAGTCGTTCGCGCCGCCGCGGGTGGGCGACACGGTGGCGATGAACTCGCCCACACCGTCGGGGCAACGGCCGTAGCTCGTGGGCGCGTGCTGGGTCCAGGCCCAGGAGTCGACGAGGGTCGCGCCGTCGGCCAGGTAGAGCCGCACGGTGTCGGCGCGGCCGAGGCCGAACGTCATCTCGGGGTCGCCGAACGAGAGGAAGCCTCCCGGCTGGATGACGGAACCGGCAGGCAGCGCGTCGGTGCGCCCGTCGTTGTCGTCGCGCACGATCCAGCCCGAGACGTCGACCGCGGCGGATCCGGTGTTCGTGAACTCCACCCAGTCGCCCACGGCGTCGCCGTCGGACTCGATCTCGTTGATGCGGATGTCTGCTGCCCCGGAGGCTGCCCTCGAGTCAGCCACGGGAACGCCCGCGGCGGAGGCCGTCGAGGCGCCCAGCGGCGACAGCGCCGCCAGGAGCGGGACCGCGAGAGCGGTCGAGACGAGGAGCGCGGCGTTCTTCCGCCAGTGGTTTCGCATGGGGGCCCTTTCGCACGCCGAGAGGCGTCGACCGCAGTGTGGCGATCTGCGCCGAACACCAGGTGAACGCCAGGCGAACGCGAGCGGATGTCGGCGGCCGGGCGCAGACTGGATGCGTGCCCGAACTGCCCGAAGTCGAAGCCCTGGTCACCGACCTGGGCGGGCGCCTGCGCGCACACGTGGTCGAGACGTTCCAAGCGGTCTCGTTCGCGGCGGTCAAGACGTTCGACCCGCCGCTGTCGGCTCTCAGCGGCGAGACCGTCGAGGGGGTCCGCCGGCACGGCAAGTTCCTCGATCTCGAGATCGGCGGCCTCCATCTCGTCATCCACCTGGCGCGGGCCGGCTGGATCCGCTGGCGCGACGGCCCTCCTCCACCCCCCACCGGCACACCCTCGCGCGGTCCGCTCGCCGCCCGCCTCGTGCTCGAAGGCGGTAACGGGCTCGCGGCGGGATCGGGTCTCGACATCACCGAAGCGGGCACCAAGAAGAGCCTCGCGATCTCGCTCGTGCGCGATCCGGCCGACGTCCCCGGCATCGCCCGGCTCGGGCCCGATCCGCTCGACCCGGCCTTCACCGAGGAGGTCTTCGCCGGCATTCTCGCGGGGGCCGGCCGCGCCCAGATCAAGGGGGTGCTGCGCAACCAGTCCCTCATCGCGGGCATCGGCAACGCGTACTCCGACGAGATCCTGCACGCCGCCCGCATGTCGCCCTTCAAGCCAGCCGCCATGACCGCGCCCGAGACCGCCGCGCTCTACGCGTCGCTGCAGTCCACCCTCCGAGACGCGGTCGCTCGCGCCGACGGCCTCGCCGCGAGCGAGCTCAAGCGCGAGAAGAAGTCGAACCTCCAGGTGCACGGCCGCACCGGCGAGCCCTGCCCAGTCTGCGGCGACACGGTGCGCCAGGTCACCTACGCCGACTCCTCCCTGCAGTACTGCCCCACCTGCCAGACCGGGGGCAAGCCCCTCGCCGACCGCGTCCTCTCCCGCCTCCTCAAGTAGGCGCCCGCGCGGCAACGACCGCGAATCCGGGGTAGTTCCCCGCAACTGTGTCGTTGACGGGCGTGCTGGACGGTTCGTACGGTGGGCGCGACGAGGGGGCATCGGCGCCCCCGCGATCGGGGGTACGCGATGGCACTCATCCGCAGCACGCACCGGATGGCGGGAGCGGCCGCATGACCCGGATCGAGGGCGCGGTCGCCGTGGTCACGGGCGGCGCCTCCGGGATCGGCCGCGGCATCGCCGAGCAGCTCATCGCCGAGGGGGCGGAGGTGGTGATCGCCGACGTGCAGCACGACGTCTGCGAGACCGCCGCGGCCGAGATCGGAGCGGTCGCGCTGCACGTCGACGTCACGAGCGCCAAGAGCGTCGAGTCCCTCGCGGCGGCGACGCTCGAGCGGTTCGGCCGCGTCGACATCGTGGTGAACAACGCCGGCATCGGCCCGCTCGCCCGCGTGGCGGACCTCACGCTCGCCGACTGGCGCTGGATGATCGACGTCAACCTCTGGGGCGTCGTGCACGGCGTCACGACCTTCCTGCCCCTGCTCCGCGCGAACGAGCGCGGCGGTCACATCGTCAACACCGCCTCCAACGCGATGTTCTCGATCAACCCGGGACTCGGCGCCTACTCCGCCACCAAGTTCGCCGTCGCCGCCCTCACCGAGACGATGGCCGTGGAACTCGCCGAGGAGGGCTCCGACGTGCACGTCACGATCCTCACGCCCGGGCCTGTGCGCACGAACATCAAGGCGAGCTCGCGCAACCGCCCCGCCGGCCTCGAGGGCGGGCTCACCGACGTCGACATCTCGCACGACCCCGCCTACAGCGGCCTCCGCTGGATCGACCCGATCGACGCGGGGCGCATCACCACCCGCGCCATCCGCGGCGACGAGCTCTACGCGATCACCCACCCCGAGCTGTGGGACGCGGTCGGCGCCCGCCACGACGCCATCCGCGCCGCCTTCGACCGCCACCCCGTCGTCGCGCCCGACGCGGAGCCCGTCGCAGACGCATCCGCACGCCCCGCATCAGCACCGACGACGAAGGAGTCGCCATGACCATCACCACCCCCGGGTTCACCCTCACCGCCGAGACCGTCCGCCGCCTCGTGGCGGTCGTCGGCGACGACGCCGTGCACCTCGAGGACGCCGATCGCGACGAGTACCGCGACCCCTACTGGTACCAGGGCGACCGCACCTACGACTCCTCCGCCGTGGTCTACCCCACGAGCACCGAGCAGGTGCAGCAGATCGTGCGCATCGCGAGCGACGCCGACGTGCCGATCTGGACGAGCTCCCAGGGCCGCAACAACGGCTACGGCGGCCCGTCGCCGCGGGTGAAGGGCTCGATCCTGCTGAGCTTCCGGCGCATGGACAAGGTGCTCGAGATCAACCGGGAGCTCGCCTACGCGGTGGTCGAGCCGGGCGTGCGCTGGTTCGACCTCGTCGACGCGCTCGAGGCCTCGGGCAACGAGGATCTCATCGTGAGCATCCCCGACATCGGCTGGGGCTCGGTGGTGGGGAACACTCTCGACTCGGGCGGCACATACCTCCCCTACGGCATGGACTTCCAGGCCGCCACGGGCATGGAGGTCGTGCTCGCGAACGGCGAGCTGCTGCGCACCGGGATGGGCGGCGTGCCGGGCAACAAGTCGTGGCACCTCTACAAGCGGGGGCTCGGCCCTGTGCTCGATCCGCTCTTCGTGCAGTCGAACTACGGCATCGTCACCAGGATGGGCTACTGGCTCATGCGCCGCCCGGAGGCCTACGCACCGCTCTACCTCACCATCCCGAGAGGCGACCAGCTCGAGCAGGCGGTCGACATCATCCGGGAGCTCCGTCTCAGTGGCGTGCTCCGCGGTGTGCCGTGCTTCTACAACATCATCTCGCTCGCCTGGCAGTTCCCCGAGCTCGGCGAGTACCTCGGCGGCAAGGGCGCGCTCAGTGAGGAGCAGCTGCAGGAGCTCGCCGACAACTCGGGCCTCGGTCGCTGGGGGTTCCGCGCCGCCCTCTGGGGCGACGGCCCCGTGGTGGAGCACCAGCTCGCGAAGATCACCGAGGCGTGGGGCGCGATCGAGGGCTCGAGCATCGTGCACGACCACACCTACACGAAGGATCAGTGGGGCCCGTTCGAGAGCTTCACCGAGAAGGTGCACGCCGGAGTCCCGACCATGGACATGATGAACGCGGTGCCCACCGGCATCGGGCACCTCGCGTTCTCCCCCGTCATCCCGCTCGTCGGCAAGGAGGTCGTGGAGTTCGAGCGGCTCGCGAGCGAGTTCATCCGCGAGAACCTCGACGAGAACCTCTCGGCCGGCGTGCTGGTCACGAACGAGCGCTCGCTCATCTTCATCTGCAACCTCACGCTCGTGCTCGACGACGAGGCGCAGGTGCGGCGCGCCCGCGACACCCTCAAGAAGATGGTCGAGCACTTCGGCACGCTCGGCTACGGCGAGTACCGGGCGCACCTCGACATCATGGATCTCGCCTCCGAGCAGTTCTCCTTCGGCGACCACTCCTACCGCCGCTTCTGCGAGGCCATCAAGGACGCGGTCGATCCGAAGGGCATCCTCTCGCCCGGCCGCCACGGCATCTGGCCCGCCGCCCACCGCGAGTGAGCAGCGACGCCGCTACGGCGTCGCGTAGCCGGCGATCCGCAGGTCCGCCATCCACTCGGTGTTCTCGGCGCGTGCCGCCTGGTCGACGAACTCGCCGTCGGTGATGAGCAGGTAGGCCGACGGGTCGGATCCGTCGTTCCAGGTGGGGTCGACCGCCAGCCACTGCCCGTCGATCTTCACCTTGTTCCACGCGTGCCCGCCGCCGTCGAAGACGTCTCCGGTCACGACCACGCTCTCGAGCCCCGCTTCGTCGAGCAGCGCCTTGTACGCTGCGGCGTAGCTCGCGCAGACCCCGACGTTGCCGTTCTCCGGCAGCAGCACGCCGCTGGGGTCCCAGGCGTGCTCGAACCCGTCGGGGTAGCTCAAGAAGGAGGCCTCGAAGGCCGGGGTGTCGTACTCCGCGGTGTCGACCAGCCAGCCGTTCAGAGCCGTCGCCTTCTCGGCGTCGCTCATCCCCTCGGTCACGACGGAGGCCACGGCCGCAGCGGTCGCCGCATCGACCTCGGCCTGCAGGCGCACGGTCTCGTCGGGGTCGTTGGCGTAGCTGACGTAGACGACCTCGTCGCGCACGGAGTAGCCGCGGTAGCCGAGCACGTAGGGGTTCTGGTAGACCGCCTCGCCCATCGCGTCGTCGAGCTCCGGCATGCCCGGAGCGTCCTGGAACTCCGAGATGTCGATGGCGTCCTCGCGGGCGACGAGGTTGGCCGCGAGGTACTCGGTGAAGTCGTTGCTGCCGTAGACGGGGTAGTCGACGTCAGGCGCGACCGTCGAGGGCGTGTACTGGTCGAAGTCGGCGTCGACCCCTTCGGCCACGAGCGAGATCTCCGGCATGCCGGTCGTCGGCGCCTCGGCGGCGACGCGCGTGTTGTAGGCGGCGATCTGTGCATCGACGCTCGCCCGATCGGGCGCGTTCAGCCGCACCGGCCAGCTCAGCGCCGTGCCCTTCCCGATCAGGGCGAGGCGCCAGGAGGTCTCGTCGCCCGGCGTGACCATCGCGGGGTCGATGTAGCCGGCGGTCTGCCTCGTCGCACCGTCGAGGGATGTGAAGAGGAACCGGGTGGGGATCTGGTCGAGCGAGTCGACCCACTGGCCGTTCGGGAACTGCTGCTCCTTCGCGTCGAGGGGGATCTCCTTCGGCAGCGAGGCGGCGACCGCCTCGGCGTCGGTCGAGATGGTCGACGAGAACTGGGAGCCGTCCGTGGCGACAACGGCGTACTCGTACTCGCTCGTGTCGTTGTCGAGCGGGTTGACCGTGCCGCTCGATCCGGCGTCGGCGATCTGCGCGGCGCTCCAGATGGAGTAGGTCTGAAGGCCTTCGTTCTGAGCGATCTCGACCTCGACCTCCTCACCCGAGAACGGGTCGAGAAGCGGAGGAGACCACGACGTCTCGGTCGTGGTGCCCACGATGTCGACGCTCCGGCGGTCCCCGTCCCAGGACGAGACGGTCACGAGGTATTCGGTCGCCCCGTCGACGGGATCCCAGCTCACCTGCAGCGTGCCGTTCTCGTCGGCGGTGTAGACCGCTTCGGGTGCCGCGAGCGAGCGTTCGATGGTGAAGGGGTGCACGATGGGCTTCTCGAGGGGCTCGCCGGAACGGTCGAGCTTCTGCACGAGGAAGTACTCCTCGTTGAGGCCCCAGAAGAATCCGCCGTCCGGGTTGAACTCGAACTCGCGCTCGAGACTCTCGTCGTAACCGAGACCGGTGCCGGCGTAGAAGCGCCCGGTCGACAGCGCGTCGGGCGAGACATCGATCTCTCCCTTCCACTGGAAGGCGGAGAGGTCGGCGTGCTTCGTCAGCGCCGCATCGGTGAACACCTCGAAGGCGAAGCTGTTGTCGAACTCGTCGCCGTTCTCGCGCGCCATCGCCTCGAGGTCGTAGTCGGCCGGGAAGGTGAAGGTGTGGTCGGGCTCGACGTCTTCGAGCAAGGGCGCATAGGCGTAGGCCCAGCCCTCCTCGGTCACGAGCTTCGGGCCGGTGAGCGCCGGGATGCCCCACACGAAGAGTGCGGTCACTCCCACGGCGAGCGCCGCGCCTCCGGCCACCAGGCCGATGACGAGGCCGCGACGCTTCTTCTTGGGGCGCTGCGGGCCGCCGGGCCCACCCGTCGTAGCCGATCCCGGCTGGCCGTGCGCCTGCTGCGACGCTCCCGCCGGGGCGAGCGGATGCACGTGCTCGGTCCAGCGCTCCCCGTCCCAATAGCGCTGCTGGTTCGCCACGGCCGGATCCGGGTACCAGCCTGCAGGTGTCGTGGGGGCGGCGTCCGTCATCGTCGTCCTGTTTCTCGCTGAGACCGCGGCCATCGGCGCGGTGAACTGACACGTGTCGATCAACGATAACCCGCTCGACCCACCTCCTGTGGACGCCGGCGAGCCCGGGTCGGCCCGCGCGCGACCGGATCGCCCGACTACGCGCGGTCGTGCAGGGTGATGCGGTAGCCGTCCGGGTCGGCGAAGGTGAAGGTGCGGCCGAAGGGGCCGTCGATCGGAGCAGCGACGATGGGGTGACCGTCGGCCGCCAGCGCGTCGTGGATCTCCTGCACGTCGGTGGCGTGCAGCCAGATCGCCGCGCCGATGCCGGGCTGCTCGGCGGCGTCGAGGTCGGTGCCTGCAACGAGGTCGCGCAGGGCGAAGGCGATCGGCGTCGTCTCGAACACGACGGCGTGGGGCGGGCCGGCCTGCGAGCGGACGAGTCCGAGGTACTGCTCGTAGAAGGCCTGGGAGGCGGCGAGGTCGCGGGTCTGCAGGGAGATGAAGTCGGGGCCGGTGACGGGCACGGTGTTCCTTTCGAATTGTGTCAGTTTTCTGACACGAGTCAATCTATGTCAGAATACTGACATGAGTCAAGACGACGCCGGAATCGACCTCGACACTTCGCTCGGCTATCTCCTCAAGGAGGCCTCGAGCGCCCTCCGCGTCGCCATGGAGGCCGTGCTGCGCCCCCTGAACATGACCATCACGCACTACTCGTGCCTCGAGCTCCTCTCCCAGCGGCCCGGACTGTCCAACTCCGAGCTCGCGCGGGGCACCTTCGTCACCCGCCAGTCCATGAACGTCCTGCTGCAGTCCCTGGAACGGGACGGCCAGGTCATCCGCCCCGCCGAGGCGCCCGCCGGGAAAGCGCTCCCCGCCCGGCTGACCGACAGAGGACGCAGGAGCCTGCAGTCCGCGACGGCAGCGGTGCGCTCCGTGGAAGTGCGCATGCTCGAGAGCCTGACTCCCACCGAGCAGGCCGCGGCCCGCGCGGCGCTCCGCAGCATGGTCGCGTCGCTGAAGGCCGGCTAGCTCGATCCGCGCCGCACGAGCTCGATCGGAACCGGCGTCATCGCCTCCACGTGCTCCCCCCGGATGAGCCGCTCGAGCGTGGCCACCATCGTCGCCCCCTTGCCCGCCGTGTGCAGGTCGACAGTCGTGAGCGGCGGAGTGGTCGTCGTGGTGAAGACGTTGTTGTCGATGGTGGCCACGGCCACGTCCTCGGGCACCCGGATGCCCCGGCTCGAGAGCACCTCGAGCGCACCCGCGGCCATCTGGGCCGAGGCGGCGAAGACGGCGTCGAATCCGCCTGCTCCGGCGAGCAGTCGCTCCATGGCCGCGGCTCCGCTGGCGGGCGTGTAGTCACCCTCCTCGCACCCCGCCTCGCCGAGTCCGGCGTCCGCCAGCGCCCGGTGCCAGCCCCGCTGCCGCTCCCGGCCGGCCGAGGTCGACTGCGGGCCCGAGATCGTCGCGATGCGCGTGCGGCCGGTCTCGATGAGGTGCTCCGTCGCGAGGGCGGCGGCACTGTCGTTGTCGACGTCGACGATGTGGATCTCGGCGTCGATGCCTCCGGCGGGCCGCACACCGAACACCACCGGCAGCGAGCGCGAGAGCTCGAGGTAGTCCGACGACGCGCTGTAGTGCGAGAGCACGAGCGCGCCGTCGACGTTGCCGCGGCGCAGGAACCGGTGGGCCTTGGCGGGATCGGACTCCGACTCGATCAGCAGGGTCAGGGAGTAGTCGGTGCTCGACGCGTACATCGCGGCACCCTGGATGACCTCGGCGAAGTACGGATCGGCGAAGAACTCCGCGGTGCGCTCGGGGATCACCATCGCGATGGTCTGGGTGCGGCGACGGACGAGGCTGCGCGCAGCGCGGTTGGGCACGTAGCCGAGCCGCGCGATCGCCTCGTTGACCCTGGCGACCGTCTCCTCGGTGACGTTGGGAGATCCGTTGATGACCCGCGACGCGGTCGAGCGGGAGACGCCGGCGAGCTCCGCGACCCCCACCAGGGTCGGGCCCGAGAGCGCGTCGCTTCCGGTCGCCTCAGTCGTCATGTCCGAGCTCCTGCACAGCGCCATTGTAGGGGGACGCCGCGGTCGGGCCACTGGGCGGGCTCCGCGGACACCCCCGGAGTTCAGAGCGGGATCGCGTGACCCTGCACGAGCTCGGCCAGCCACCGCCCGCTGTCCTTGACCGTGCGCCGCTGGGTCGCGTAGTCGACGTGCACGATGCCGAACCGCTTGCTGTAGCCGTAGGCCCATTCGAAGTTGTCGAGGAACGACCAGACCAGGTAGCCGCGCAGGTCGACGCCGCGCTCGATCGCACGGTGGGCGGCCGTGAAGTGCCGCCTCAAGTAATCGATGCGCAGGGTGTCGGCCACGCGGTCGCCGGTCACCTCGTCGTCGAACGCCGCCCCGTTCTCCGTGATCACGAGCGGCAGCCCCGGGAACTGCTCGCCGAGCGACACGAGGAGCTCCTCGAGCCCGTCGGGCGCGATGTTCCACCCCATGGCCGTGTGCGGCCCCTCCTGCTGCAGGAACTCGACGTGCTCGCTCCCGGGCCACGGCGACCCCCCGGCCGACTTGTGTCCGTCGGCGCGCTCACGGGGCGACACCCCGTCCCACAGTCGCACCCTGGCGGTGGAGTAGTAGTTCACGCCGAGGAAGTCGAGCGGCTGATGGATGATCGCGTCGTCGCCCGGCAGCACGAACGACCAGTCCGTGACGCCCCCCGTATCCTCGATCAGATCGGCGGGGTAGGCCCCGCGCAGCAAGGGCCCGGTGAACGCGCGGTTGGCGAGCGCGTCGATCCGCCGCACCGCGTCGGAGGCGCCGTCGCCGTCGCCGCGCACGACGTGGAAGTTGAGCGTGATCGAGACCTCGGCCCGAGGGACGACCTCCCGGAGCACCTGCACCGCGAGGCCGTGGGCGAGGTTGAGGTGGTGCACGGCGCGGAGCGCTGCCTCCCCGTCGGTGCGGCCGGGCGCATGGGCCCCCGATCCGTAGCCCAGGAACGCGCTGCACCACGGCTCGTTGAGCGTGGTCCAGACGGGCACGCGGTCGCCGAGTGCCTCGGCGACGATGCGGGTGTACTCCGCGAAGCGGTGCGCGGTCTCCCGCTCGGTCCAGCCCCCGGCCTCCTCGAGGGCCTGCGGCAGATCCCAGTGGTACAGGGTCGCGATGGGGCGGATGCCCCGCGCGAGGAGTCCGTCGACCAGTCGCCCGTAGAAGGCGAGACCCGCCTCGTTGACCGCTCCGGAACCGGTGGGCTGGATGCGCGGCCAGGCGATCGAGAACCGGTAGGCCTCGAGTCCCAGTTCGGCCATCAGATCGAGATCGGCGTCGAGCCGGTTGTAGTGGTCCACCGCCACGGCACCCGTGTCGCCCCCGGCGACCTTCCCGGGAGTCGCGCTGAAGGTGTCCCAGATCGAGGGGCCCCGCCCGTCGTCGGCGGCGGCGCCCTCGATCTGGTAGGCCGCCGTCGCCGATCCGATCAGGAACCCGGGCGGGAAGACGAGCCCTGCGTCGCGGTAGTCGGGGCTCTCCCGGGTGTGGGGTGCGATGTCGAGGGTCATGTCAGCCTTTCACTGCGCCTTGCATGATTCCGGCCACGAGCTGCTTGCCCGCGACGAAGAAGAGGATGAGAAGGGGGATCACCGACAGCACGGCCCCGGCGAGCACCATCGAGTTGTCGGGCGTCTGCCCGCCGCTGGCGCTCAGTGCGGCGAGCGCGGTCTGCACGCTGGGGTTGCGGGGGCTGAGCGCGAGCGAGGGCCAGAGGTAGTCCGTCCACGCCGCCATGAAGGTGAAGAGGGCGAGCACGGCCATGGCGGGCCTTGCCGCCGGCAGCGCGACGTGCCGGAAGGTGCCCCACATGCTCGCGCCGTCCATCCGGGCCGCTTCGATGAGCTCGTCGGGGATCACGTCGACGAGGTACTGCCGCATGAAGAACACGCCGAACGCCGTCACCATGCCCGGCACGATCACCGCCTGAAGGGTGCCGATCCACTGCCACTCCGCCATCAGCATGAACAGCGGGATGATTCCGAGCTGGGTCGGGATCGCCATGGTCGCGATCACCCCGACCAGCAGCCCGTTGCGCGCCCGGAACTTCAGCTTCGCGAAGGAGTAGCCGGCGAGGGTCGAGAAGAAGACCACCGAGACGGTGATGGCCCCCGAGATGATGATGCTGTTCAGGAGCGCCTGGAAGAAGGGCACCGTCTCGAACACCTCGAGGGCGTGGGTGAGGAAGTTGGGCCCCGGCAGCACTGCGGGCGGCACCAGGTTGGTGTCGGAGGACTGGCGGCTGCCGATGACGAACGACCACCACAGCGGGAACGCCGAACCCGCGAAGAACGCGGCGAGGAGGGCGTAGGTGAGCATGCCCGGGCGCTCGTAGGCGCGTCGTCGTCGGCTCCGTCGTTCGGAATCGATGATCCGGCGTTCCTCGACCGTGGGCGTCGAGGAGGCGCGGGCCGGCTTGGGTGGCTTCGGCGTCTTGATGAGGGTGCTCATGATTCTCCCTGCTGGGCGCCGACCGACGCCCCGGTGACGGTGAGCGGTGCCGGCTTGCTGCCCGTGCCGCTCGCGCTGCCTTGACCGCCTGGGCCGCTCCGGCGGAACCTGCCCATCCGCCCGAGGGCCGCGGGTCTCGCGTCGGCGGTGCGGATGGCCCGCGAGATGGCGAAGTTGATGAGCCCCGCCAGGATGATGATGAGGAAGAGGATCCACGCGGTCGCCGAGGCCCGGCCGAAGTCGCGACGGGGAAAGGCGAGCTCGTAGAGGTAGAGCACGATCGTCTGGAACTGGCGATCGCCTCCGCCGTTAGTGCGGCCGTCGAACAGCTTCGGCTCGGTGAAGATCTGCAGCCCGCCGATGGTCGAGGTGATCACCACGAAGATCAGGGTGGGGCGGATCATGGGCACCGTGATCGACCAGAAGCGGCGGATCTTGTTGGCGCCGTCGAGCGCCGCGGACTCGTAGACGTCGCGCGGGATGGCCTGCATGGCGGCCAGCAGGATGAGGGCGTTGTAGCCCGTCCACCGCCAGTTGACCATGCTCGCGATGGCGATGTGGGAGGGCAGCACGTCGAACGCCCAGCGGATGGGCTCGAGCCCCAGCGTCTCCAGGAGGCCCGCGATCGGCCCGTGGTACTGGTTGAAGATCTGCAGGAAGATGACAGCCACCGCCACCGGGGCCACGATGTAGGGCAGCAGGATGCTCATGCGCCAGAACGTGCGGCCTCGCAGCGTCTGGTCGAGCAGGGCGGCGATGCCCGTCGCGATCACCAGCTGGGGGATGGCCGAGAGCAGGAAGATGCTGACGGTGTTGCCGAAGGCGTTCCAGAAGAACGGATCGCCGAGCACCGAGGCGTAGTTGTCCAGCCCGACGAAGTCGCCCTGGCCCTTCAGCAGGTGCCAGTCGTAGAGCGAGACGTTGAGGGTGTAGGCGATCGGGAAGATCCCGATGAGCGCGAACAGGATGAAGAAGGGTGCGATGTAGAGGTAGGGCGAGAAGCGGTGGTCGAAGCGGCCGACCTTCTGCCGGAAGGTCAGCACGGGGCGGGGCGGTCGAGCCGCGCGGCCGAGTGTGGAGCTGGTCATCTGTGAGCCAATCCGCGAGACGAAGCGTGCAGGGCGGGGAAGGGGGGGGCGGCTCGGCGGGGTGCGCCGAGCCGCCCCGGGGGAGCTAGCCGACGAGCTGGTCGAGGAGCACGAGCGCCTCGTCCCAGGCCTCATCGCCACTGGTGATCTCGCCCTGGCTGACGCGGTCGAAGACGGGGCCGAACACGTTGTCCTGGATGTTGGAGTCCTCGGGGCCCTTGACCTGCGCGATGACGCCCTCGGAGCGAGCGGCGAAGATCTCGCCGACGGGGGCTTCGTTGAAGAACGCGCTGGTGGTGTCGGCCACGAGCTCCTGGCCCTCGACCGTGCTCGGGAAGGGGCCTGCGAGCTCGAACGATGCGGCCTGCTGCTCGGGGGCCGCGAGCCAGAGGGCGAGCTTCGCGGCCTCCTCCTTGTGCTCGGACGACTCCGAGACACCGAGGAACGCGCCACCCCAGTTGGCCGCCCCGCCGGGGAGCACGTCGGCGAAGTCCCAGCCGCTGTCGGTCGTTCCCTCGTCGTAGTAGCCCTGCACGATGCCGAGCATCCAGCTCGGGCACATGTAGACCGCGAACTTGTCCTCCTTGGCTTCCGGGCCCACGTCCCAACCGGGGAGACCTGCACCGAGGCCGGACTGCTCGGCCTCGACGATCTTCTCGAACTGGGCCTTCAGCACGTCGTTGCCCTCGATGTTGAGCGTCTCGCCGTCCTTCTTGTAGTAGCCCTCCTCCTGCTGGTTCACGAAGGAGTTCCAGAAGAAGCGAGGGCTGTGGTAGAACGCCTTGCCACTGGCGTCGACGTACTCCTTGCCGACCTCGAAGAAGCGGTCCCACGTCGCATCCTCACCGCCGAAGTAGGCGGCGACCTCGGCTCGCTCGCTCGGCAGCCCTGCGGCTTCGAACAGGTCTCCGCGGTAGCACAGGCCCTGTGGGCCGATGTCGAGCCCGGCGCCGATGACGCGCCCCTCGGCGTCGGTGCCCTGGTCGTACTTCCACTCGAGCCATGTGTCCTTGGCGTCCTCGATCCCGTAGTCGCGCAGGTCCACGAACGAGTCGGAGACCTCGGCGATCGTGCCGAGCCAGCCCTCCTCGATCGCGACGATGTCGCTCAGTCCGGTGCCGGCCGCGATCTTCGCGTAGGCGTCGTCCCTGGCGGCACCGCCGCCTTCGAGGTTTGTCGCCTCGATGGTGATGTTCGGGTTCTCCTCCATGTACTTCTCGTAGTTGGCGTCGACTCCCATGGTGCCGAAGGTGGTGATCGACAGGGTGATGTTCTCGTCACCGCCGCCCGCGGCTTCACCGGACGACGAGCATCCGGTGGCGATGAGGGCCAGAGCGGCGGCGCCGGCGATGGATGCTGCGATCCTGCTGCGTGATGATGTCACGGTCACTCCCTTGTGTGCGTGGTCTGAACCGTGGGAGCGCTCCCATGCTGAGCCGTGGGAGCGCTCCCACGGGATTGACGAAACCCTACGTCGAACTTCTGTCTGCGGTCAAGGGGTGTGAGAGAGCGCTCTCACGAGATGTGTCGCGCGGCGTCATCGCCGTGCAGCTGTCGGCGGGCTTCATCGATCGTGGTGAGGACGTCGATCGACGTCTGAAGAGGGTGCAGCGGTGATTCGAGGAGGCCGTCGGCGACGTGCTGGGCCACGGCCGCGGTCTGCCAGGCCATGCCCTCACGGAGCAGCAGCCCCGACTCGTCGGTGAAGCGGAGCACCGACGATTCGGGGTCGACGGGAGCCCACTCCAGGCCACCGGCGAAGATGAACCACGGATCGACGTCGACGCGCCCGCGGCTGCCGGAGATGCTCGCCCGCCCCGCCGACCGCACACGGATGCCGGTGGAGAGTTCGGCGAGGGCGCCCGAGTCGTGCTGCAGCACGAGGGCGCTCTGCTCGTCGACCCCGGTCGCCGAGAGCGAACCCACCGCGGTGACGGAGGCCGGCGCCCCGAGCCACAGGTGACTCAGCCAGACCGGGTAGACCCCGAGGTCGAGGAGCGCTCCCCCGCCGAGAGCCGGGTCGTGGATGCGCCCGCCCGGCTCGGCCGCGAACCCGAGATCCGCGGTCAGGAGCCCCACGTCCCCCAGCACCCCGTCGTCGCGGAGCTGCACCATCACGTCGGTCTGCGGCAGGAACCGCGTGAACATGGCTTCCATGGCGAACACCCCGGCAGCGCGGGCGGCATCCCGGATGTCCCCGGCCTCGGCCGCCGAGAGCGCGATCGGCTTCTCGATCAGCACGTGCTTGCCCGCCGCCACGGCGGCGAGCGCGATCGTGCGGTGCTCGCTGTGGGGTGCCGCCACGTACACGATCTGCACGCCCGGATCCTCGAACAGCTGCGTGTACGAGCCGTGGTTCCGCGCGATGCCGTGCCGGCGCGCGAACTGCTCGGCTCTCTCCGCCGAGCGCGAGCCCACCGCCACCACGCGCTGATCGGTGTGCGTGTGCAGGGCGTGCACGAAGTCGGCGGCGATCCCTCCCGGGGCGGCGATCCCCCAGCGGAGGGTGGGGCCGCCGCGGAGCGGAGACGTGCGGGGCGGTGGCAGCGTGCGAAACGTGTTGTTCATGGGCACTGAACTTAGTGCGACGGCAGAGGAGTCGCCGTCACGGCGCGGCAGGTCGGCCTCTCTATCGCTCCAGCACGACGGCGAGGCCCTGCCCAACGCCGATGCAGATGGCCGCCACGGCGACTCCCTTGCCGCGGCGTGCGAGCTCGTGAGCAGCGTGCCCGATGATGCGCCCGCCGGAGGCCCCCAACGGATGGCCCATGGCTATGGCGCCACCGTGGATGTTCACACTCTCGGGATCGAGTTCGGGCCACAGCCGAAGACAGGCGAGGCTCTGCGCGGCGAAGGCCTCGTTCAACTCGACGAAGTCGACGTCGGCCCAGGTCTTGCCCGCATTCTCGAGCGCGTGGTTCACGGCTTCGACCGGTCCGATTCCGAAGACGTCCGGAGCGACCGCCGCAGCACCTCGGCCGATGATGCGCGCCAGGGGCTCGGCTTCGAGGGGAGCATCCTCCGATCCGACGATCACGAGCGAGGCACCGTCGTTGAGGGGCGAGGCGTTTCCGGCGGTGATCGATCCGTCAGCCCTGAAGACGGGCGTGAGCTGCGCCAGCACGTCGACCGTCGAATCGGGCCGGATGCCCTCGTCACGCTCGAGGTCGACTCCCGGCACCTGCACGATCTCGCCGTCGTAGACGCCGGCGCTCCACGCGGCGTCGGCCTTCCTGTGACTGTCCGCCGCGAACGCATCCTGCTCCTGGCGTGTGATGGCGTACCGCTCGGCCAGGATCTCGTTCGACTCCCCCAGAGAGATCGTCCACTCCTTCGGCATCCTCGGGTTGACGAGGCGCCAGCCGAGGGTGGTCGAGTGCAGTGTCGCGTCACCGGCTGGGAAGCTGCGATCCGGCTTCTGCATCACCCAGGGGGCCCGGCTCATCGACTCGACTCCCCCGGCGAGCACGAGGTGCGAATCACCCGCCTCGATCGCGCGGCTGGCGTCGATCACGGCCTGCAGGCTCGAACCGCAGAGCCTGTTGACGGTGACGCCGGGAACCGAAGTCGGCAGACCCGCGAGTAGCACCGCCATGCGCGCCACGTCACGATTGTCCTCACCGGCCTGATTGGCGGCTCCGGCGACCACGTCATCGATCCTGGCCGGGTCGACATCCGGATGCCGGGCGAGAGCGCCGCGCAGCACCGTCGCGAACAGGTCATCGGGTCGCACACCGGCAAGGGACTTGCCGAATCGCCCGAACGGCGTTCGGACGGCGTCGTAGACGAAGCTGGCGATCACGACGCACTCCCGACGGCCGTGGCGGCCGGGTGCTTGGGCACCGCATCGATGAGGTCGAGGCCCGTCACCTCTCGGAGGTGCTCGACAGAGGAGTCGCCCAGCACCTCGATGACTGCCAGCCCGTACCGGGTGACGTCGAAGATGGCGCGATCGGTGTAGACGCGGCTCACGCAGCGCGCGGCGGTGAGGGGGTAGCTGCACTCGGCCACGAGCTTCGACGTGCCGTCGCGGCCCAGGAGATCCATCATGACGAACACCTGCTTCGCGCCGATCGCCAGGTCCATGGCGCCTCCGACGGCGGGCACCGCCCCGGCATCGCCGGTGTGCCAGTTCGCGAGATCGCCTGCTTGCGACACCTGGAAGGCACCGAGAACGCAGATGTCGAGGTGTCCCCCACGCATCATGCCGAACGAATCGGCGTGATGGAAGTACGCGGCTCCCGGCAGCTCGGTGACCGGGAGCTTTCCGGCGTTGATCAAGTCGGGGTCGACCTCGGCGGCAGTGGGCTCGGGCCCCATTCCGAGCAGCCCGTTCTCGGTGTGCAGGACGATGTCGAGATCGCCGGGGAGGTAGTTCGAGATCAGCGTCGGCGCTCCTATGCCCAGATTGACGTAGGAGCCTTCGGGGATGTCCTGCGCGATGCGCGCAGCGAGCACCCGGCGGTCGACTCCCCGGCACGATGCGCCCTTCATACGGCCACCTCTGCCGGGGCCACATCGTCGTGCAGCCGATGGCGTTCGCCTGTGGCCACGACCCTGTCGACGAAGATGCCGGGTGTCACCACGGTCTCGGGATCGAGTTCCCCGAGACCCACCACCCGGTCGACCTGCGCCACGGTGATCCGCGCCGCCGTGGCCATGACCGGGCCGAAGTTGCGAGCGGTCTTGCGGTAGACGAGGTTGCCCCAGCGATCGGCCCTGAACGCCCCGATCAACGCGTAGTCACCATGGAGCGGGTATTCGAGGATGTAGCCGCGGCCCCCGATGGTGCGCGTCTCCTTGCCCGCCGCCACTGAGGTGCCGTACCCCGTCGGTGTGTAGAAGGCGCCGATCCCGGCGCCTGCCGCGCGGAGCCGCTCGGCGAGATTTCCCTGCGGCACGAGCTCCAGTTCGATCTCTCCGGAGCGGTAGAGACCGTCGAACACCCACGAGTCGCTCTGGCGGGGGAACGAACAGATCACCTTCCTGACGCGACCGGCCTTGAGGAGCGCGGCCAGGCCGGTGTCACCGTTGCCGGCGTTGTTGCTCACGACGGTGAGATCGCCTGCACCCTGGTCGAGGAGCGCATCGATCAGAGCGACCGGGTGCCCGGCCATCCCGAAGCCGCTCATCAGGATGGTCGAACCGTCTTCGATGCCGCTCACGGCGTCATCCGGGTCGGAGACCACTTTGGAGATCATCGGCCAGCCTCTCTCATCGTTCTGCATTCGTGCTCGGGTACGGCGTCCACCGGGCTCGGCGACCTCACGGGTACCAGTCACCGTCGACGGTCAAGCCGCCATCGGCGCAGAGGATCTGGCCCGTCACGAAGGAGGCCGCGGGTGAGGCGAGGAAGGCGAGGCACTCGGTGATCTCACGGGCATCCGCGAAGCGCCGCATCGGGGTGCGCACGACGATCGGGTCGAGGTCGAGTTGCCCCGACGCCACCAGACCGTCCGTCATCGCCGACCTCACATATCCCGGAGCCACCGCGTTCACTCTGATCCCCTGTCCAGCCCACTCCACGGCCAACGTGCGGGTGAGTCCCTCGATGCCGGCCTTGGCCGCTCCGTAACTGGCCCTCCCCGGCATGCCGACCGCCGCGGCCACGGATGACACGTTCACGATCGAGGCTCGGTCGCTCGCGAGGAGATGGGGGTAAGCGGCCCGGCACACCCGCATGGTTCCGTTGAGGTGGATGTCGATCATGGTCATCCACTCGTCGTCGGAGACCTGCGACGACGGCGCCGGCCTCGCGATCCCGGCACAGTTCACGACCGCGTCGATGCGACCATCACTGCCGTGTGCCGCGCGGTCGACCGCGGCGGTCACACCGTCGACGTCACGGACGTCGACTACGTGGCCCGAGGCGTCCGCTCCCAGGAACGCCACCGCCTCGTCGACCGCAGCCTGTCGGAGATCGAGCACCGCGACCTTTCCGCCGCGCTCGATCCAGTGTCGGCCGAAGTCCCTGCCGATGCCCGACGCGCCTCCGCTGACCACTGCCAGCGGCGGCCTCATGAGGCGCTCCACTGCGTGTCGCGGGCTACGGCTCGGACGATCCAGTCCAAGACGGGCACGAGGGCCTCGGCGGAGTTCGCCTCGAAGATGAGCCCGTGTCCGTTCCCCCGCACGCCGTGATCGCCAAGATCGACGACCTCCGCGGCGGCACCGAGTTCTCTCAGGAATTCGGCCGTCGCCGGCGCCCATTCGACGAACTGCGACGCCGAGCCGACGACGACGGCGATGGGAAGACCCTCGAAGGCGCGCAGCCTCGGAACGGCCTCGCGGAAACGAGCGCTCGTGATCGACGCCTCCGCGTCGAGTGGCTCGTAGGTGAGCCCCCAGGTCAACTCTCCGAGACCCCCCACATCGGCGAACGGCGGGCCGAACGGCTCGATCGCCACGATAGCCCGCACCAGGCCCGGCCGTCTGGCCGCCGCGAACCACCCCGCGGGCGCTCCCGCGGAGTGGGTGACGAGCACGGCAGGCCCGATCACGTCGAGCAGTCGGGCGACGCGGTCCCCATCCAGCGCCTGACTCGCTGCGAGGTCGGACGCCAAGGCCCCGGACGATGCCATGTACTGGTCGAACACAGGATCTCCGACCACCGGCTCACCGACCCATTGCGTCTGGGACGCCTCACCCCGTGCGAAAAGTCGCTGCGCGAACTCATAGCTGAACGGCGGTCGCGTCGACCCGAGCACGTCGGGGTGCCGAGGGGATCGCCCGTGACCGGGCCGATCGAGGTTGTACGCGGCGTACCCGGCGTCGACGACGTGGTCGAACCAGCCTGGTCGGCCATCCGGAGTGCCTTTGAAGTCCGTGCCCTGGCCGCCGCCGCCGTGCACGAACACGATCGGCAGGGAGTGGGCCGGATGCTCGTGCGCCTCCCATTCCACGTAGGCGGAACCCTTCTGCACGGTCCCCGCCGGCGTCTGCACGATGTCGCCGGGAACGAAGAAGAATCCTTTCCTCGATGTCGTCGTGGGGCGGTCCTCGAGATGCGGTGGGCGGTGGCCGGTCATCGCCCGGCCCTCCCGACCGCAGCGGCCCTTCGGCTCGTGACCCGCCGGATCGCTCCCGCCCGCCTGCCCGTGCGCTCCCAGCGTGAGAGCCCGACGGCCAGAAGCAGGGCCACTCCGTTGAACAGCGCGTTGATCCACGACGGAGCACCCACCAGTTGCAGTCCCTTGATGCCCGCTGCCAGCACGTAGACCGCGAGCACCGTGCCCCACACGTTGAATCTGCCGCCCCTGAACTGGGTCGAGCCCAGGAACACCGCCGTGAGCGCAGGCAGGAGCAACGACGGCCCGACCGTGGGGTCTCCCGTGTTGATGCGCGAGGTGAGGAGCACACCGGCGAGTGCGGCGACGACGCCACCCGCCACCAACGAACCGATCTGCATCCGGGCGATGTTCACCCCGGCCAGTCGTGCCCCGTCGGGATTGAACCCGGTGGCGTACATACGACGCCCGACGGGTGTGCGCTCGAGCACGTACCAGCTGACGATCGCGACTGCGAAGAGAATATAGACAGGCAGAGTGACGCCGAGGAGCGATGTCGTCGCCAGCTCATTGAGGCCCTGACCCAGGTCGAGGATCTGTTGACTCCCCGACACCCAGGCGACGCCCGCGAGCAGGATCGAACTCATCCCGAGCGTCGCGATGAAGGAATCGATCTTCACCTTCGTGATCAGCAACCCCGAGACCAAGCCGATCAGCGCACCCGCGAGCAAAGCCAGAGGAACCGAGACGGTCACCGGCAGATCGGCTCTGGCGAGCAACCACGCGGTCAGGATGCCGGCGAAGGCCACCTCGGCACCCACCGCGAGGTTGAACGAACCGGTCACGAGCGGGATGAGCGCCGCGATCGCCGCAAGGGCCGTGACGGATTGCGCATCGAGCAACGTGCGCCAGACCCCGGCCGTGAGAAAGGTCTGAGGTGTCCAGATCGCGAAGACGACGAAGATCGCGATGAAGATGTAGATCGCGCTGATGTTGCGGAACGACAGCAATCTCGCCACCACGGCCCCGCGTGACGCCGTCGCGGGGCCGGGCGCACCCGGATCGCCGATCGGATGCCGATCGGGTGTGGTCTCGGGGTCTCTCGTCGTGGTCATGGGTCTCCTGATGGAAATCGGATGCTGAGGGTCAGATGGACGGATGCGGGACGGCTTGTTCGTCGACAAGGCCGTAGCCTTCGAGCACCAGACGGCGCTCGGTGAGCTCGTCGCCCGAGAGCTCGGCGGCGACGCGGCCCTCCCGGAGCACAAGCACCCGGTCGCACAGGCGCACCAGCTCCTTGGCGTCCGATGAGCAGACGAGAACCGCAGCACCCGCGGCGCTCGCTCCGTCGACCGCAGCGTAGATCGCCGCCTTGGCTCCGATGTCGACACCTTGGGTCGGTTCTTCGAGCAGCAGCACGCTCGGAGTGTTGCGCAGCCACTTGGCCATCACGATCTTCTGCTGATTGCCGCCGCTGAACAGCCCGAAGCGCTGCTCGGTGCGGGCCGGCTTCACATCGAACACCGCGGCGAGCCTCGCTGCCTCGGCTCGCTCCCGCCGGATGCTGATGGCTCCCATGCGCGACCGATGCGCCCCGAGGCGCGGGAGCGTGATGTTCTCGCGAGCGTTCAGCTGGGGCACCGAGCCGAACCGGGCACGGTCGCCGGCGACGAAGGCCAACCCGTTGCGGATGCTCGCCGCCGCGGAGCGCCGTTCGTACGGACGACCGTGGAGGAGGTACTCCGCGCTCGTGCCGCCGTCGGCGCCGAAGACGAGCGACGGCACCTCCTCCCGGCCCGAGCCCAGCACACCTGCCACGCCGACCGTCTCCCCCGGGCGGAGGTCGAGGTCGAGACCATCGACCACGGCCCCGCGCAGGCCTCGGATGCGGAGCACCGCATCGGCACCCCGCTCCCGCCGCACGTGCTCGCGCTGCTCGCTGAGCGCTGAGCCCGTGACGAGTTCGACCAGCCGGCCGTGGTCGAGATCCTGGGCCCGCTCGTCGGCCACTTTCACACCGTCACGCAGAACGACCACGCGGTCGGCGAGATCGAGCACCTCGTCGAGCCGGTGCGAGATGAAGATGACGCCCGCCCCGTCGCCGGCGACGCTGCGCACAGCGGAGAAGAGGATGTCGACCTCGTTCTTGTGCAGTGCCTCGGTGGGCTCGTCGAGAACGAGCACGTTGTGCGGGCCCGCCCAGCCCTCGAGAGCACGGGCGATGGCAACTATCGCGCGCTGGGCCGGCGTGAGCTCGGAGACCTTGGCGTGCACGTCGAACTGCTGACCGAATCGCGAGAGCAGTGAGCGGGCGCGCCGCGTCTCCCCCTTCGTGCGCAGCGGGGCTAGCGCACCCGACGACGCCTGGACCAGGTTGAGGTTCTCCACAGCCGACAGCGCGGGAACCAGTCCGAGGTCTTGATGGATGAAGTGGAGCTCGGCCGTCTGCCCGGCCATGGTCTCGAGTGCGACCGTGCCGGCATCCTGCTGGTAGATGCCGGCCAGCACTTTGACGAGTGTCGACTTGCCCGAGCCGTTGTGCCCGACCACCGCCACGACCTCGCCGCTCCGCACGTCGAGCGAGACCCCGTCCAAGGCCATCAGGCCGGGGAACGCCTTCACGATCCCCTCGACCCGGAGGAGGAGTTGACGCGTCTGCATCCGCTGCTACTCGCCGGTCCAGAGCTTGGTGAACTGCTCCTTGTAGTCGGGGATGGCCTCGTAACCGAGCTGCGGGTCGCTCACCGGCGAGTCCTCGGTCACGAGCCCCTGCAGAACCGGTGCGACGATCTCGCCGCTCGGGAACTCGACCGGCTGGCCGGCCAGCTCGCGGGCGGCCTGGTCCATGAGCGTCCACACGAAGAGGTTGACGTCGAGCCCGAGTGCCGCATCCTGCTGTCCGTCGGCGATGGCCTGATAGTTCGCGGCGATAGGCGAGTTGCCGATGCCCTTCACGTCGAGGCCGGAGAGCTGCAGCTTCTGGTGCAGCCCGACCTGCACCTCGTCGAGGGTGGAGATGAAGTAGTCGGTGTCGGGATTGGCCTGGAGGTCGCTGACCACGGCGTCGGCCGCCGTGCTCCCGAGCGCGGTGATGGGGATCTGGACGACCCGCACCGTGCACTCCGCGCAGAGCGACTCGAGCTGCTTCTGCGCGCCCTCGAGGATGACACCGCTGAAAGCGAGTTCCGGAACGGTGTAGAGCACGAAGCTGTCGGCTTCGCCGTTCGTGCGCACGACTGCGGCAGAGGCGAGCGCTGCGCCCGTCGCCTCGAGCTCGTCGTTGCCGTTGACGATGGTGTCGATGCCGAACTTCTCGGCATCGACGATCGACGCATTGATGACCGGGATGCCCGCGCCCTGCAGCTGATCGAGCTGCGACTGGAAGAGGGTCGGGTCGAGGCCGATGTTGATGACCGCCGACGGGTCGCCCTCCACGACGGAGTTGAGCGCAGTGTTGATGCTCTGGGCGTCCTGACCGGCCTGCACGCGGGTCATCTCCACGTCGAGCACGGCTCCGGCCTCCTGCAACCCCGCCCAGAAGGCTTCGGAGATGGGTGTTCCGACGTCGATCACGGTGATCGAGGTTCCGGCCGGCGGCAGCGCGGCGAGCGGTTCGGAGATGAGCACGTCGTTCGGATGCTCCGTGTAGGGCTGCAGATAGGCGGTCGCGGCGGCGAGGTCGGCGACCTGCTCGCCTGACGCCGTGGTCGCACTCGGTCCGCCGGAGGAGCAGCCCGCCAGGGCGACGGCGGTGGTTGCGAGGAGGGTGAACGACAGGAGGGCGGAGCGGGGGCTGCGCGATGTGGACGAGCGGTCATGTGTGGACAAGGGGAACCTCTTTTTCATCTGGACGTCGTTGTCTTCTGAGTGGAGCGGGTGATGGTCAGGCTGCTGCGTCACCCCCTGGGGCGAGCACGATGTCGAAGCGGGTGCGGCTCCATGAGGCGCCGAGCTCGCGACCGTCCGGCGTGGGCGCGCCGGGCACCTGACGATCGAAGTCCATCACCAGCGAGTCCTTCACCCCGAACACCGAATCGCTCGCGAGCAGCTCGTCGCCGCGCACGAAGATGTGGGTGATCAGTGTGCGGAAGCCAGGGGCGGTGACCATGAAGTGCAGGTGGGATGCGCGCATCGGTGAGCGGTCGACCGCAGTCAGCAGCGCCCCCACCGGGCCGTCGTCGGGAATGGGATAGGGGGTCGGGGTCAACCCCCAGAATCGGTAGTCGCCGTTGCCGTCGGTGAAGAAGTGGGCCCGGCCCGCGACCCGGTCGTCGCCGTACTGCACGTCGTACAGTCCCTCCGAGTCGGCCTCCCACACCTCGACCCGGGCTCCGGGAACCGGGATGCCTGCGAGGTCGGTGACCCGACCCTCGACCCAGCACGGCTCGCCCGGCGCTCCCCCGCCGATGTCGCCCCCCAGGGGGATGAGTGGGGCGTCGTCGACGAAGAACGGGCCGAAGACCGTCGACTCCGTCGCGTCGCCGTCGGCCTCGTTGTTGACCGAGACCGTCATCATCGACACTCCCAGCACGTCTGAGAGCAGCACGAACTCCTGCCTGCGGTCATCCGTGATGTGGCCGACTGCTGTCAGGAACGCGATCGCTGCATCCCACTCCGCCTCGGTCAACCGGACTTCCCGCACGAAGGCGTGCGAGTGGCGCACCAGGGCCTGCATGATCTCCCGGGTGCGGGCATCGGGAGCAGTGTCGAACGATCTCTCGACCGTCTCGGTGAGCTGCGCCTCGCGGCGGCTCTGTTCGTCGGACACGGTCGTCACGGCTCTTCCAACTCCCTGGGTGGGATGCCCGCCCAGGCGGCCTCGAGCAGTCTCGTCAGGGTGTCGAGCGTCACTCGGCGCGGGTTCGAGGAGGGGATCGTCGGCAGGATCGACATGGCGGCCGCCGGGATGTCGTCGGCCCGCATCCCGCAGTCGCGGAGCGTACGGGGCGCCTCCGTGAGCGTGAGCAGCTCGTCCACCGCCGCGAGGGCATCGGGATGCCCGAGCGCGGCGGTGATGCGCCGCCGGGATTCCGGTGCTGCCGCGAGGTTGTAGGCGAGCACGTACGGCAGCACGGTCGCGTGCGTCGCCGAATGCGGCAGGTCGAAAGCACCCCCCAGTGCGTGACAGATCTTGTGGTGCATCCCGGAACCGGCCGACGCGAAGGCCACGCCCGCCAGGTAGGCACCGTATTGGAGTGCCTGGAGCCCCTCGACATCGCCGGGCCGGTCCGTCACCCGTCGCAAACCGCCACTAATCGACCGGATGGCCTCCTCCGCCAGGAGGGCTGCGACAGGATCGGCGTCCGGCGCCCAGAAGCTGTCCACACAATGCGCCAGCGCATTGAAAGCCGAGGCCGTGGCGGTCTTCACCGGCAGTCCGACGACGAGTTCGCTGTCGTAGATCACGGCGGATGGCAGCACCCGGTCGTCGACGCCGGTGGTCTTGCGGTTCGACTCGGTCGTTCCCCACACGTTCGTGGCCTCGGACCCGGCGAAGGTGGTCGGCACGGCGATGATGGGCAGCGCAGTTGTCAGTGCCACCGCTTTGGCCAACCCGATCGCCGAACCGCCGCCGATGGCTACGAGGCAATCGGCCCCCACCTCAGCGGCGGCACCGCGCGCTCTGACTGCGGTGCCGACAGGGACGTGCTCGACGACCTCGGTCCAGCTCACGACGGCGTCACTGCCCCCGACCAGCCGCGAGACGACAGCCGGCCGGCCGCTGATGACGAACAACCGATGCGCATCCAGCCGGCCCGTCTCGCGCCTGAGAGCGGCGGCGGCCGTGCCGTGGCCGAACGACACCCGTTGTCCCAGGGTCCGGTGGGTGATCTCAGGCATGCGCGGCGACACCTGCGCGTTCGTCGCTGTTCCGAGCGCTGCGTGCGCGGAGCACGGGCATGACCTCGGTGGCGAACAGCACGGTCTCCTCTCGGGAGAACGTCTCGACGAGGATGCGGCGCGCCCCCGACTCGTCGATCGTCTCCTGCAACGAGTCGATGATCTCCTCGGGAGTCCCACCGACCGCCAGCGCCGGTCGGCCCTTCGAGCCTTTGTCGATCTGGAACTCGCCGTCGGTCTCGGGCACGGCCCGCCGGCCGTCAGCGGTGTAGAGCGAGATGAAGCGACCGAAGTTGCTCGCAAGGTTCGAGAGACGTTGCTCGGCCTGCGCGGAGTCCTCCCCGATGGCGACGAAGCGTTCGATCATCATGTTCTCGCCCGAGCGCTCGAAACCGTGCGCCGATGCCGACTCGAGGTAGGCGTCGAGCGCCTCTCGATGATCGGCATTGCTGCCGAAGTTGCGCATGATGTTCCAGCCGTGGCGGCCTGCGAGCTGCATGGTCTCACGGCTCGCGCCGCCCAGCCAGATCGGAAGCGTCGGCTGCAGGGAGCGGGTCGCGATGGTGGTGGGGCGCTCGACCGTGAAGAATTCGCCGTCGAAGGTGACGTCGCGTCCGGTCAGCATCCGGTTCAGCAGGTCGAGGGATTCCGACCAGGCGCGTCGGGACGAGTCCTGGTCCATCTCACGGACGCCGGCGAGAAGAGCCTCGCCGGGCACGCCGCGGCCGAGGCCGAGTTCGAAACGCC
This sequence comes from Herbiconiux oxytropis, assembly GCF_024979315.1. GTDB lineage: Bacteria > Actinomycetota > Actinomycetes > Actinomycetales > Microbacteriaceae > Herbiconiux > Herbiconiux oxytropis. The sequence goes on from NZ_JANLCK010000001.1 coordinate 406,405, forward strand.
CTCCGCTCAGCAGGTCGAGCAGTCCCGCCTCCTCGGCCACCCTGACCGGGTGGTAAAGCGGCAAGACGGTCACGGCCGTACCCAGCCGGATGGTCGACGTCTTCATCGCGGCGGCGGCGATGAGCAGGTGCGGCGAAGGACAGGTCATCTGCGGCGCGTGGTGTTCAGTCACCGTCAGACCGTCGAAGCCGAGATCTTCGGCCAGCACGGCGAATTCGATGAAGTCGTCCACCTGGCGCTTCTGCCACGCAGGATCGTGGACGTCGTACTCGTGCTCGGGCGAGTGCAGTCCCACACCGTACTGGTGCACGAACTTCACGGCCTCGGCAGGAAAGGCTTCATTGCTCATGCCGTCACGCTAGGAGCGTGCAGGGAGCCGCCTCATCCGACGAGCGTCAGTTCCATCCGATTCGCGTCACGGGTTCAGTCGAAGGGCGATGCCCGGCCCCGGTTGCGCAGACCCTTGAGCGTCTGGGACGGGGTCTCGCCGTAGAGCTCCTGGTACGAGGCGGCGAATCTCGGGAGATGGACGAAGCCCTGGCCGTAGGCGATCTCCGCGACCGTCCGGCCCGCGCCGGCCACGAGCTCTGTGCGGGCCCGGGCCAATCGCACGCGCTCCACGTAGACGCGCGGCGAGACGCCGAGGTGAACCTGGAAGTCCCTCTGCAACGAGCGGGGCGCGATGCCGGCAGCCTCTGCGAGGCGATCGAGGCCGAGCTCCTCGTGCGACGCCTCGTCGATCAGCTGGGTCACCCTCCGGAGCCGCGCCGGGATGCGTCTGGCGGATTCGCCTCGGGCGAGCTGCTCGGTGTAGTTGTGCGGCTGGGCGAGAAGCAATCCCGAGGTCAGGAAATCCGACCAGGCTGCGGCACCGCTCTCACCGGAGCTCAGCCCGTCGGGCAGCTCGAGATCGCGCACGAGCAGCCCGAGCGTGTTCACCCACGACCGCACGGCGGGACGTTCGAGATCCATCCGCATCGAGAAGGTGAGCGGCTCGACGATGCGACGGCCGAGCATCCGCTCGAGCTGGGCCTCGAGGGCGAAGCGCTCGATCCGCAGGTGAAGCTGCGCGTATTCGTCACTCAGGTGCATCGCGGCGCGCATCGAGGGCGACAGGATCGCCGCGGCCCGATGGTCGAGCGTGACCTGCTGGTCGCCGGATGAGACGTGGTTCCACCCCGAGACGGCGAGATTGATGTCGTAGTAGTCGACCTCGGCGGTGAAACGCGTGTCGATCTCGGTGCCGAAGTGCTGGGCGTAGACCAGCGAGAGCGGACCGAGCTCGGCCACCGCGACGCTCGCCGTGTAGTCGAGGCTCTCGGCCAGCGGGGTCGAGCGATGCGGCGTCAGCGCCCGGGTCATCACCGAACGGACACTGTCACCGTCGGCTCGATGCAGGACGAAGAATCGTTCGGGCAGCACGGGCACGAGAGCGTCGTCCGATGTCATCGCGCGCCTCCTGTTCCGCCGGCCCGCGGTGACACCGCAGTCCCGAGCCTCCATGATGCACTACAAACCCGCGGCGCGATCCGGATGCGTTCAGGCGCGAATCGGATGACGTGCGGTCGCGGCACCGCATAGGTTCGCCCTGCCTCCGCGCCATGGAGTGCTGAGGTCAGTGCCGACAGGAGCCCAGATGATGCCTGAATCACCCCGTGCAGGGGCCACCGCCCCGGAGGCCGCAGCAGAAGATGCCACCAAGCTCTCACCTGAAGCGTTCCGGATGGCCTTCCGCAATCACCCTGCCGGTGTCGCCGTGATCACGTCAGACGATGGAACCGGCCCGGTGGCGATGACCGCGACCTCGGTCATCTCGGTAAGTGCGACACCGCCGTTGATCGTCTTCTCTGCCTCCGCGATGTCCTCCAGCACACCGACCCTGCGGCGGTCGTCATCGGTGGTCGTGCACCTGCTCACCGCCGACGAGCTTCCTCTCGCGCAGCGTGCCGCGACGAGCGGCATCGACCGCTTCGCGGGGATCGCGTGGCATCAACTCTCCACCGGAGAGCCCGTGTTCACCGAGGCGTCGATGTGGTTGCGCTGCCGGATCGTCGACCGGATCGACGCAGGCATGGCGACCGTCTTCGTCGCCGAGGCGCTGCAGGTGCACTCGGCGGGCGAGGAGGCGGCGGACCGCCAGCCCCTGGTCTATCAGAACCGCACGTGGCACCGCCTGAACGCCGCGTCGGCGGTCCTCCTGTGAGCCCCAAGACCATCCTCGTCACCGGTGCGGCCGGTGCCATCGGGAGAGCCTCGGTGGGCGAGCTCGCGCGCCGCGGATTCGGCATCGTCGTGGCCGACCTGAACCTGGAGGCCTGCCGCGCGGTAGCTCGGCACATCACCTCCGGGGGTGGCATTGCCCGCGCGGTGGAACTCGATGTGACGGATGCGGACAGCATCGACGCGGCCGTGGCGGCGACGGTCGAGCTGGGCGAATTCAACGGAGTCGTCAACTGCGCCGGCGTGGTGCATCTCGGCGGTATCGCCGATGTCTCGCACGAGATCTGGACGAGGGTGACCTCCATCAACCTGACCGGGACCTTCGCCGTGTGCCGCGCCGCCGTCCCCCATCTTGCGGCCCCTGGCGGGACCATCGTCAATGTCGCATCGACGTCGGGTCGCACCGCCTCGACCCTCACCTCGCCGGCTTATGTCGCCTCGAAAGCGGGGGTGATCGGCCTCACGATGACGTTGGCCAAGGAGCTCGCCCCGCGGGGAATCCGAGTGAATGCTGTCGCCCCCGGCATCATCGACACCGCGATGGTCGATTCCCTCGGCGCAGATCGACAGGACGACCTCATCGAGGGCATCCCCTTCGGCCGCAAGGGGACCGCGAAGGAGGTGGCCTCGACGATCGCCTTCCTCGCGACCGGGGACAGCTCGTACGTGACCGGCCAGACGATCGCCGTCAACGGCGGCACGTTCATCAGTTGACGACGACGATGCTCCAGAGAAATCGGTGACCCATGATCGACGGAAACACGAGAACGGTCCTGGTGGCGGCCGACCCGGTCGCCCACCTGCGCACGCCCCAGGCCCTGAATGAGATCTGGGAAGCGGAGGGGCGCGATCTGATCACCGTGCCTGCTCAGGTGACTCCTCACCACCTCGCCGACTTCGTGGCGGGGATGCGTGCGAACGCCAGCGTCTGCGGCGCCGTCATCACCGTTCCGCACAAGCAGAGCATCGCTGCGCTGTGCGACGACCTCCTGCCTCAGGCGACGATCGTGGGTGCGGTCAACGTGGTCCGACGAGAGTCGGACGGAACCCTCGTCGGTGAGACCTTCGACGGACTGGGTTTCGTGCACGGGCTGAGGAGTGCCGGGATCGACCCGACCGGGATGCGCGTGGTCATCCTCGGGGCCGGGGGTGCGGCCAGCGCGGTCGCCGTCGCGCTGCTCGAAGCGGGCGTCCGACGCCTCGACGTGCACAACCGCACCGCGTCGAGAGCGATCGACCTCGCCGACCGGCTGAGGGGCGAGCATCCGGACCGCGACGTCGGCACCGGCCTGGGTCACCTGGCCGATGCCGATCTGGTGGTCAACGCGACGTCGTCCGGCTTGAACGCTGCGGATCGATCCCCGCTTCCCGGCGCAGCGTTCCCCGCCGCCGCCATAGCGGCCGACGTCGTGATCAGCGATCGACCGACCCCCTTCCTCGCCGCCGCGGCCGGACGGGGTCTTCGCCTGCACGGTGGCCATCACATGCTCGTCGGCCAGATCCGCTTGATCGCCGACTTCCTCACCGGGATCCCGGTGCACGCAGAGAAGGGGACGAAGTGATCGTCGATATGCGCACCTACACGATCAAGCCTGGCCGCACCGAAGAACTGATCAGGCTGTTCACCGACCACGGCCTACCGCTGTACCAGAAGTACTGCGGCTCCCTGGTCGGGTACTACACGTCGGAGAGCGGAACGCTGAATCAGGTCGTCCATCTGTGGGCCTACCGCGATGTGCTGGATCGCGAGGTCCGTCGGGCGCGTCTGGCCGAGGACCCGCTCTGGCGGGTCTACCTCGATCAGAGCCTCCCGCTCGTCGAGCACCAGGAGAGCCGCATCCTCCGACCGACCTCGTTCTCTCCGACCATCGAGCTCGCCGAATGACCGCAACACTCTCAGCGCGGTGTCGGAGAGTAGCGCGTGGGCGGGAAGACCCGCGCCACGAGCGCGCGCAGTGACTCCAGACTCGAGTCCGCGGGCACGAGTCCCTGCGCCCGCGCCTGGATCAGCACGTTGCCGACGGCCGTGGCCTCCACGGGCCCCGCCAGCACCGGCAGGCCCGTGCGGTCCGCGGTGAGCTGGCACAGCAGCGCGTTCTGCGAGCCCCCACCCACCACGTGCACGACCCTCACCGGATGGCCCGAGAGCTCCGCGGCCAGGCGGATGGCGTGCGAATACGCCTCGGCGAGGCTCTCGAGGATGACCCGGGTCAGTTCGGCCCGGCTGCGCGGAGCGTCGAGACCTCGCGAGGTGAACCAGGCCGAGATGCGCGCCGGCATGTCGCCCGGGGGGATGAACTCGGGGTCTCCGGCGTCGAACACCGCCGCGGGAGCGGGCGCCTCTGCGGCCGCCGCGAGCAGAGCAGGGAGCGAGATGGTCTCGCCCGACTCCTTCTCCCAGTGCCGCACCGACTCGCTCAGCAGCCACAGGCCCGAGACGTTCTGCAGGAAGCGGATCCGCCCGTCGACCCCGCTCTCGTTGGTGAAGTTCGCGGCGCGGCTGGCATCGGTGATCACCGGTTGCTCGAGCTCCACACCCACGAGCGACCAGGTGCCGCTCGAGATGTAGGCGAACTCCGGCTCGGTGGCCGGCACTGCGACGACCGCCGAGGCGGTGTCGTGCGAGCCGATGGCGGTCACGGGCAGGGCTGACGGGGCCCCGAGCTCGGCCACGACGGCCGGCAGCAGGGTCCCCACGATCGTTCCCGGTTCGGCCAGGGGCGGCAGGATGCGGGGCGGGATGCCGAGCCGCTCGGCCAGAGCGGTGTCCCACCGGCCGGTGCGCGCATCCAGCAGCCCCGTGGTGGAGGCGTTGGTGTGTTCTGCGCGCCGGGCGCCCGTGAGCCAGAACGCGAGCAGGTCGGGGATGAGCAGCATGCTGTCGGCACGGTCGAGCCAGCCGCCCTCGCGCTCGGCGGCGAGCTGGTAGAGCGTGTTGATGGGGAGGAACTGCAGCCCGTTCACGCCGTAGAGCTCCTCGAACCCGGTGACGGCGTGCACGGCGTCGATCCCGCGGGAGGTGCGCTCGTCGCGGTAGTGGAATGGCGTGCCCAGCATGCGGTCGCCCGCGACGAGGGCGTAGTCGACCGCCCAGGAGTCGATGCCGATGCTGCTGAGGTCCGGCTCGTCGTGCAGCGCCTGCCCGAGACCGGCGAGCACGTTGCGGTAGAGCTCGAGGATGTTCCAGTGCAATCCGTCGATCGTCCGCACCGGATGGTTCGGGAACCTCGCCACGGGCTCCAGCCGCAGCTCGTCGCGCCCGACATAGCCGAGCATCACCCGCCCACTCGTCGCCCCCAGGTCGACGGCGGCCACCGCCCCGCCCGTGCTCGTCAGCGCCCCGCCCGCGTTCATCAGCGGAGGAAGGCTGCGGCGACGCCGGCGTCGACGGGGATGTGCAGCCCGGTCGTATGGGTGAGGTCGCCGCCCGTGAGCACCGCGACCGCGTTGGCCACGTGCGAGGGCAGCACCTCGCGCTTCAGCAGTGTCCGCTTCGCGTAGTAGGCCCCGAGCTCCTCCTCCGGCACACCGTAGACCGCGGCCCGCTTCGCGCCCCACCCGCCCGCGAAGATCCCGGATCCGCGCACCACGCCGTCGGGGTTGATGCCGTTGACCTTGATGCCGTGCTCCCCCAGCTCGGCTGCGAGCAGCCGCACCTGGTGCGACTGGTCGGCCTTGGTGGCCGAGTAGGCGATGTTGTTGGGGCCGGCGAACACCGAGTTCTTCGACGAGATGTAGATGATGTCGCCGCCGAGCTCCTGCTCCACCATCACCCGCGCCGCCGCCTTCGACACCAGGAACGAGCCCTTCGCCATGACGTTGTGCTGCAGATCCCAATCGGCCGTCGTGGTGTCCAGCAGCGGCTTCGAGATCGAGAGGCCGGCGTTGTTGACCACGAGGTCGAGGCCGCCGAAGGCCAGCACGGCCGCGTCGACGGCCTTCTGCACCTCAGCCTCGACCGTGACATCGGCCTTCACACCGATGGCCACGTCGGTCGAGCCGAGCTCGGCCGCCGCATCCTGCGCCTTGGCGAGGTCGAGGTCGGCGATCACCACGCAGGCTCCTTCGGCGGCGAGCCGGGTGGCGATGGCCTTGCCGATCCCGGATGCCGCACCGGTCACCAGCGCGATGCGCGTCGCGTGCGATTTCGGCTGGGGCAGGCGCTGCAGCTTCGCCTCTTCGAGCGCCCAGTACTCGATGCGGAACTTCTCCGCCTCGTCGATCGGCGCGTAGGTCGACAGGGCCTCGGCACCGCGCATCACGTTGATGGCGTTGATGTAGAACTCCCCCGCGACCCGCGCGGTCTGCTTGTTGGCGCCGTAGCTGAACATGCCGACCCCTGGGATGAGCACGATCGCCGGATCGGCCCCGCGCAGCGCCGGCGAGTCGGGCGAGGCGTTGCGCTCGTAGTAGGCCCGGTAGTCCTCGCGGTAGGCCGCGTGCAGCTCCTTCAGGCGGGCGATCGACTCCTCCACGGAGGCATCGGCCGGGAGGTCGAGCACGAGGGGCTTCACCTTCGTGCGCAGGAAGTGGTCCGGGCAGCTCGTGCCGAGCGCCGCCAGCCGCGGGTGCTCGCTCGAGGCGAGGAAGTCGAGCACCACGTCGGCATCGGTGAACGATCCCACCTGCGCGCGGTCGGTCGAGGCGAGACCCCGGATGGCTGGTGCCAGCGCGGCCGCCTTCGCACGGCGCTCGCTCTCGTCGAGGGCGGCGAAGCCCTCGAGTGCCGGCCCGAACGGCTCCGGCCGGCCGTGCTCCTCGATGTAGGCAGCGGCGGTGTCGATGATCCAGAGCGAGTTGGCCTCGGCCTCGTCGCTCGTGTCGCCCCACGCGGTGATGCCGTGCCCGCCGAGGATGCAGCCCACCGCATCCGGGTTCGACCGCTTGATCCGGGCGATGTCGAGCCCGAGCTGGAAGCCCGGTCGGCGCCACGGCACCCACACCACCTTGTCGCCGAAGATCGTCTGCGTGAGGGCCTCGCCGTCGACAGCCGTGGCGATGGCGATGCCCGAGTCGGGGTGCAGGTGGTCGACGTGCGCGGCATCGACGAGGCCGTGCATGGCGGTGTCGATCGAGGGCGCGGCCCCGCCCTTCCCGAAGAGGGTGTGGTCGAACGCGGCCACCATCTCGTCTTCGCGGTCGATGCCCGGGTAGACGTTCTGCAGCGCCCGCAGCCGGTCGACGCGGAGCACCGCCAGTCCCCCTTCGGTGAGAGTCCCGAGGTCACCGCCCGAGCCCTTCACCCACATCAGCTCGACGGGCTCGCCCGTGACCGGGTCGGTCTCGTGCCCCTTCGCGGAGGTGTTCCCCCCGGCGTAGTTCGTGTTCTTGGGGTCGGAGCCGAGGCGGTTCGACCGCGCGATCAGGTCGGCAGCAGCAGGATTGGTCATGGTCTCGTCTCTCGTCATCGGTCTCTACGCGCCCCAGCCGGCCTGCACGCCGCCGGCGCGCTCGGCCACGATGCGCTCCTGGTAGCCGGAGGCCTTGAAGGCGGCTATGGGGTCGGCCGGGAGGCCCCGCGACTCGCGCCAGGCGGCCAGGTGCGGGCGCACGTCGGTGTAGAACGCATCCATCAGGATGCCGTTGGCCCCGAGCACGTCGTTGTCGTTCTGGGCGGCCAGCAGGGCATCCCGGTCGACGAGCAGCGCCCGCGCCGTCATCTCCTGCACGTTGAGCACCGAGCGCAGCTGACCGACGATCTTGTCCTCGATGTTGTGGCACTGGTCGAGCATGAAGGCCACGGGCGAGCCCACGTCGTAGCCGCCGCCGCGCACCACCTCGAACAGGATGCGGAACAGCTGGAACGGATCGGCCGATCCCACGATGAGGTCGTCGTCGGCGTAGAAACGGGAGTTGAAGTCGAACGAGCCGAGCTTCCCGAGCCGCAGCAGCTGAGCCACGATGAACTCGATGTTCGTGCCCGGCGCGTGGTGGCCGGTGTCGAGGCAGGTGAGGGCCTTCGGGCCGAGGGCGCTGACGTGGGCGTAGCTCGTTCCCCAGTCGGGCACATCGGTGTGGTAGAACGCGGGCTCGAAGAACTTGTACTCCAGCACGAGCCGCTGGTCGTCGCCGAGACCGTCGTAGATCTCCTGCAACGACTCATGCAGCCGGTCCTGGCGCGAGCGGATGTCACCCTGACCGGGATAGTTCGTGCCGTCGGCGAGCCAGATCTTGAGGTCCTGCGACCCCGTGCGGTGCATCACGTCGATGCACTCGAGGTGGTGGTCGACCGCTTTCCGGCGCGTGGCCGGGTCGCTCGAGGTGAGCGAGCCGAACTTGTAGGCGTCGTCCTGGAAGGTGTTGGAGTTCACCGTGCCGAGCTCCACGCCGAGGTCGTTCGCGTAGGAGCGGAGCGCTGCGTAGTCGTCGACGGCGTCCCAGGGGATGTGGATCGCGACCTTCGGAGCGAGTCCGGTGTAGCGGTTCACCTGGGCCGCGTCTGCGATCTTCTCCTCGGGCGTGCGGGGCGTGCCCGGCGTGCCGAACACCTTGAAGCGCGTGCCGGAGTTGCCGAAGGCCCAGGAGGGCAGTTCGATGGCCTGCCGCTCGAGGTCGGCTGCGATGTCGTTGAACGTCACCATGATGAGGGGCCTTTCGGTTCGGAGGTCGTGGAGAGGAGTCGGGGGGAGGTGCGTTCCGAGGTGCGCTCGTCGAGCGCAGCGAGGAAGACGCGGTAGCGCGCCTCCAGGGGCTCGGTCAGCACCGGGTCGGGGTCGATCGTGTGCCGACGTCCGGCGAACCGCTCGGCCGCCTCGGCGAGCGGCTCGCCGCTCCAGGCCGATGCGGCGAGCGCGGCCGCACCCCGAGCGCTGCCGGCGCCCTCGGCGACGACGACGGGCCGGCCGAGGGCGGAGGCGCGGAGGAGGTTCCACAGGCCGCTGGCCGAGGCGCCGCCGGCCAGGTGGTGCCGCTGCTGCTCCACGCCGAGGGCAGCGAGCCGCTCGAGTCCGAAGCGCTCGACGAAGGCGACGCCCTCGTAGACGGCCCGCACGCGCGCTGCGACGGAGTCGGGGCGGGAGCCCGGGCCGGTCGATCCATCGAAGGGCACAGCGAACCCTTCGAAGGAGTGGTCGGCGACCGGGAAGCGCTCCCCCGGTCCGGCCAGGGGGTAGGACACGGAGGACGCCGGGCCGGTGTCGGCGACGGCGGTGGTCCCGGAGACGGGTTCGAAGCCCGCGGTCGCACCGTGGCGCAGCACACCGGCACCCGTGTTGGAGGCCCCACCCGGCCAGAACAGTCCGTCGGGGGCTACGTGGGAGTAGACGCCCGCGACGTCGTCGACGACATCGACCGACGAGACGGCCTTGAGCACGAGCGTGGTGCCGAGCACCCCCACGGTGTCGCCGAGCGAGACGGCTCCCGTGGCGATCTGGCCGGTGGAGCCGTCGGTCATTCCCGAGACGATCAGCACCCCGTGAGGAAGGCCGAGAAGGGCGGTGACCGGCGCCTGAACCTCGCCGATCACGCGGCCGGGCGCCACCAGCTCGGGCAGGCACTCCACCGGAAGGCCGAGGAGGGCCAGCGCGCGCTCGTCCCACCGGCCCGCCACCGGGTCGATGCCGCTCTTCAGTGCGTGCGAGGTGTCCGAGGGCAGCGGCCGCCCGGCCAGCGCGGCGACCACCAGGTCGGGTGTGAAGACGTACCGGGTCGACGAGGCGGCGTGCGATGCGGCCGCGTGCATCCAGGCCGCGCGAGCCAGTGCGGCGCGGGGCCGCTTGTCGAAGCCTTCATCCGCCAGCAGGTCGAGGAGCTCGGCGCCCCGGGGGTCGTCGTAGAGCACGGCGTCACCGACGGGCGAACCCGCGGGGTCGACCGGCACGACGGTGCCCGAGGTGCCGGTGACCGCGAGGGCCCGCACCTCACGGGCCCGCTCGCCGAGGTCGGCGACCACCGCGGCCACGAGATCGAGGGCCACCCGTCCGTGCACGGCCGGCTGCTCGCGCCGTCCGGCTGCTCGTGCGGCTGCGCCGACGACGGTCAGCGGCTGCCGCCGTTCCGCGAGCGGGGCACCCGTCTCCGCGTCGACCGCCTGCACGCGGGCCTCTGCGGTGGCCAGATCGATGCCCAGCACGATGCTCACGCGCGCGCCTCCATCAGCGAGAACAACTCGGGTGCGAGGCCGTCGAGCGTCGGCACGGCGAGGTCGGGCTCGCTCAGCTGCTCGGGCGTGGGCGACGGCGCCGCCTCTCCGCGGAGCAGCCACACCGTGGCGAGTCCGAGCGCCGCAGCCGGCCGCACATCGGTGTCGAGCCGGTTGCCGATGTGCACCGCCCCCGAGGCCTCCACGCCCGCCTGCTCGAGGCACCACCGGAACAGCTCGGGAGAGGGCTTCTCGAACCCCACGATCGCCGACACTCCCCACACGTCGATGAAGGGGGCGACCCCGTCGCGCTCGAGCGCCCGCACCACGCGCTCCTCCTGGTTGGCGAGCACGCCCACGCGCACCCGGCACTCGAGCGAACGCAGGAACGGCAGCACGTCGGGGTACAGGGTGCCGGCGGGGTGCACCCAGTGCTCCCTCGTGCGCTCGTGCAACTCGGCCCGGCGTGCGCGGTCGCCCAGGAACTCCCCGGCCAGCGCCGATCGCAGGGATCCGCCCTGCGCCGCGCGCACCTCGTCGTAGAGCAGGCGGAAGGTCGCGCGATCCGCCGCTCCCCGGCCGTCGGCGGCACGCAGCTCGTCGAGCGCCGTGAGCACGGCGGCGACGTAGTTCTCGTCGTCGTAGATCGGCCCTCCGACGTCGAGGAACACGGCCTGCAGCATGCCCATCAGGTCGTGCCCGCCAGGTTGCGGCGCCGCTCGATCATGTCGGTGCGCTCGAAGTAGTGCGACACGGTGTCGCCGCCGAGCCCCTGCACGCCCCCGGCTGAGAGGGCGTCGATCCTCACCCGGGCGCCCTTCACCGTCATGAGGGTGATGGCCTCGGCTGCTCGCGCACTGTCGGCGATCGCCAGCATGCCGTGGTTGCCGAGCAGCACCGCCGACGGCAGCGCCCCGCGCTCGTCGGCGTAGCTCCGCAGGCGCGCGAGGAAGAGCCTTCCGAGGTCTATGCCCGGAGCGGCATACGGCACGAACAGCGGCGTGCCGATCACGATGGCCTCGTCCGAGTAGACCCACTCGTCGAATGCCGTCGCCGCGTGCACGCTCGCCAGCAGGCCCACGACGGGAGTCGGATGCGTGTGCGCCACGAAGGCGGCCGGCTGCTCCGACAGTCCGGCCTGCACGGACTGCACGGCGGCGTGCACGAGGGTCTCGATCGAGCCGCGACGACGTGCGCCGTCGTGCACACCGGCATCCAGGAGCGCCGTCAGATCCTCCTGGTCGGCACGCTCGTCCTCCATCACGGCGATGAGCGGTTCGATCTCGGTGACGACGAAGTCGGCACGGGTGGTCTCGGAGAGGTAGGCGCCCGAGGCCTTCACCGCGATGCGCCCGTCACCGAGCAGTTCGGAGGTGTTGCCCTCGGCCAGGATCACCAGGTCCTTGGCGGGATCCCCGAGTGAGCGGGAGAGCGCGATGAGCTCGTCGCTGACGAGGTCGGGGTGCCAGGTGGTGGTCATCTGCTGCCTCCAGGGGCGACGTCGTGGGCGGAGACCGCGAGGTCGTCGCGGGGTGCACCGGAGCTCGAGCGCACCACGAGCTCCGGTTCGAGCAGCTCGTGGCGGTGCACGTGGGTCTCGCCGCGGTCGATCTCGTCGAGCAGCATCCGCACCGCGCGCCGGCCGAGCTCGGCGCGGGGCTGCCGGACGGTCGTGAGCGGCACCATGGCCGTCGCCGCCCAGGTGAGGTCGTCGAACCCCACCACCGAGACATCGTCGGGCACCCGGATGCCGTGCTCGGCGAACGCGATCAGCAGCCCCATGGCGATGAGGTCGTTGATGCACATCACGGCGGTGGGCAGATCGTCGCGAGGTCGTGCGGCGAGGGCGGCGCCGGCCTCCCTTCCGTCGTCGATGCGCCAGGAGAGCGTGGCGAGTCGTTCGGGCCGGCTGCCGACCGCAGCGAGCGCTGTGGCGAAGCCCTCGAACCGGTGGTCGGCCTGGGTGGTGCCGCCGAAGCTGCCCACGAAGGCGACCCGTCGGTGGCCGAGGCCCAGGAGGTGCCGGCCGGCGAGGCCGCCCCCCGCCAGATCGTCGGTCCTCACCCAGCAGCCCTCGGAACCGTCCGAGACCCGGTCGACGTAGACCAGCGGGATGCCGCGACCGTCGAGCCTGTCGGCCTGCGCCTGCTCCTCGTGCACAGGGGCGATCATGATGCCGTGCACGCGCTGCTGCACGAGCACGTCGAGATTGTGCTGCTCCCGCGTCGCGTCCTCGCCGTTGTGGATGACGACGACCCCCACTCCGAGCTCCTTCGCCTCGGCCTCGGCACCGAGTGCCACGTCGACGAAGAACGGGTTCGCGAGATCCGCGACCGCGAGCCCCAGGGTGCGTCCGCGGCCGGTGCGGAACTTCCGCGCCTCCTGCGTGGGGGTGAAGCCGAGATCAGCGATGGAGGCGAGCACGCGCTCGCGGGTCACCGCGGCGACGTAGCCCGGCCGGTTGAGCACGTTGCTCACGGTGCCCGCCGAGACACCGGCGTGCCGCGCGACATCCTTGATGGTCGCCATCGATCTCACCTCCTTCGTCGTCAGTCGGGGGCCCGCGCCGCGAACGGCGCCGGCCCCCGGGTGTCGCTTCTCGCTCCGATCCGAGGATCAGAAGGAGAAGTCGCCGACGTTCTCCTTGTTGAACACGAACATCGGTCCGAGGACGATCTCGCCGCCCTCGCCGACCGTGTACTCGCCGAGCTTGCCCGCCTCGAAGGTGTCTCCCTCTTCACCGGTGATGGTGCCGGCGATCAGGGCGTCGGCGGCGTAGGAGGCCAGGTAGCCGAGGTCCTCGGGGTTCCAGAGGCCGAACTCCTCCACGATGCCGCTCTCGACGTACTCCGCCATCTCGCTGGGGAGGCCGAGACCGGTGACCCAGACCTTGCCCTGGTACTCGGGGGTGTCGGCGAGATAGTGGGCCGCCTCCTTCACCGAGACGGTGTCGGGAGCGATGATGGCCTTGAGGTCGGGAATCGACTGCATGAGGCCCTGGGCCTCCTGGTAGGCCTTCTCGTCGACGTCGTCGCCGTAGGCGACCTTCGCGACCGTGATGTTCGGGTGGTCCTTCTTGATCAGGGCCTGGATGGCGTCGACCCACGCGTTCAGGTTGGCCGCGTTCGCGCCGCCCGAGAGGATGGCGATGGTGCCGCCCTCCTCGCCCAGGTGGTCGGCGGTCAGCTTGACGAGGCCCTCGGCGATGCCGTCGACCGTCGCCTGGTTCACGAACACGTCGCGGCAGTCGGTGTCGGTGTCGTAGGCGACGACCTTCACTCCCTGGCTGCGGGCCTGCTCGAGGTCGTTGCAGACGGCGGTGGGGTCGTTCGCCGCGATGGCGATCGACTTCTGGCCGGTCTGGATGGCCGTCTGGATGAAGGGCACCTGGTCGGCCGAACCGGTCGCGGTCGGGCCCTCCTCCTTGAAGGTCATCCCGAGCTCGTCGGCCGCCTCGGCGGCGCCCTTGTCGGAGGCCTCGAAGTACTTGTTGCCGAGGCTCTTCGGAATGAAGGTGACGCTCGTGTCACCACCGCCGCCGGCGGCTGCGCCATCGGTCGAGGGGGCGGTGCCGGAGCCGCCGGCGCAGCCGGTGAGCAGCAGCGCCGTGGCGGCGAGGGTCGCCGTCGCGACGGCCAGTTTCTTGCGGGAGAACCCGCTGGTTGTGAACCTCATTGTTCTGCCTTCCTTGGTGATTGTGGTGCAGGGATAGAAGAGGAGTGCTCAGGTGCCGACCGCGACGACCGCGGTGGCCTTCGACCGTCGCCGGCGGGAGATGAATCCCGCCACACTCGCCACGACGACGGAGAAGATGAGGGCAGCACCGGTGACGATGCTGATGGTGTCGGAGCCGATGCCCGCGAGCTGGAGGGTCTTGTTCAGCGCTGCGATGAGCACGCCGCCGGCGAGGGCGCCGAGGATGGTGCCGCGACCGCCCCAGATCGAGACGCCTCCCAGCACGATCGCGGTCACCACCTGCAGCTCGAAGCCGAACCCGTTCGTGCCGATCGCATTCGAGTACTGCAGCGTGAAGTAGACGCCCGTCGCGCCGGCCACGAGGCTGCTCATGACGAACAGGATGAGGCGGGTGCGGTTCACCCGCACCCCCGAGAAGGCCGCGTTCTCGGGGCTCTGCCCGATCGCGAACACCCCCCGGCCGAACGGGGTGAAGTGCAGGAGGGCGCCGAAGAGCAGGGCGAGGACGACGATGGCGAGCGTCACCACGGGAACGGGCAGTCCGCCGAGCGGCGCCGTCATCGCGCGGGTGATGTCGGTCGGGAAGTCGGTGACCGATGTGGTGCCGAGAAGCCCGACCGCGATGCCGCGGAACAGCGCGAGCGTTCCGATCGTCACCGCGAGCGAAGGCAGCCCGACGATCGTCACGAGCACCCCGTTCAACACCCCGACGAGCCCGCCGGCGAGCACGCCGAGCACCGCCGCGACCCCGATCGGGATGCCGGCCTGGAAGGCCAGGCCGAAGATCGCGCTCGAGAACCCGAGCACGCTGCCCACCGAGAGGTCGATGTCGCCGGTGATGATGATGAGCGTCACCGGCAGCAGCATGAGCAGCACCGGCGCCGAATTCAGGATCATCGTCTGGTAGGTGTACGGCTGGGCGAAGAACGGCACCGTGAAGGTGGCGATCACGAGCAGCAGCACGATGGCGAGGATGATGGCCGACTCGGTGCGCAGCAGTGTCCGTCTCCACAGCGGCTTGTCGTGCCGCTGGTACTGCCGCTCGGCCGGGGCCGGCACAGGGGCGGATGACGGTGTCAGTGTGGCCTGGCTCATGACTCACTCCCCTTTCGCTTGGCGCGCCGTGTTCGGCTGAGGAACAGCACGCGGTCGAGCAGGATCGCACCGACGATGAAGATGCCGACGATGGCCTGCTGCCAGAGGCTCGGCACACCCAGCACCGGCAGCGCGGAGCTGATGGTGGCGAGGAAGAAGGCACCGAGGGCGACTCCCCAGATGGTTCCGGATCCGCCCACGATGGCGACCCCTCCGACCACCGCGGCGGCGACGGCCTCGAGCTCGTAGCCCGTGCCCACCCGCGCATCCCCGGTGGCGTAGATCGAGAGGTAGACGAGCCCGCCGAGGCCGGCCAGCGCGCCGCTCGTGACGAAGGCGTTGAGGGTGAGGCGCCGTTCGCTGAGGCCGAAGAGCTTGGCGGCCTCGGGGTTCGAGCCGAGGGCGTAGAGGTCACGGCCCGCGCGCCGACTGGTCATGAACCAGCCCACGATGAGCACCACGATCAGCACGAGGATCAGCAGCACCGGGATGGATGCCCACTGCATCGTGCCGAGTGCCCGGAACTCCGGCGGCAACCAGCTCGAACGGATGAACTGCGGCCCGATCCAGAGGATGGCGATGCCGCGGTAGGCGTAGAGCGTGCCCAGCGTGATGACCAGCGACGGCACCTTGAGGAACGCCACGAGCAGCCCGTTGATGAGACCGAGGAACGCTCCGAGTGCCACACCGATCACCACGACCAGGACGATCGGGATGCCCTCGACGTTCGCGAACAGCCAGCCCGAGGTGTACGTCGACAGGCACAGGATCGACCCGATCGACAGGTCGATGTTGCGCGTGATGATGACGATCGCTTCACCGAGCGCGATCAGGATGAGGATGGTCGGCTGCCGCAGCAGCTCGCGCCAGCCCCCGTCGCTGAAGAGGAAGGTGGGCTGCACGGCCGTGGTCACCGCTATGAGCGCGACGATGAGCACCACGAGCCCGAACTCGCGTGCCCGCAGCACCTTCTGAAGGGGGGAACGCCCCGCCTCGATCGGGGGGACGGTGTGCGTGACGCTCATGCGGCGGTCTCCGTGCTGTTGTCGGCCGGGGCGTGGGTGGCGGCGTACATCACGTTCTCGGGGGTGGCTTGCTCGCGGGCGATCTCGGCCGTGATGCGGCCCTCGCGCACGACGAGCACGCGGTCGGCCATGCCGAGCACCTCGGGCAGCTCCGACGAGATCATCAGCACGGCGACGCCGGTGCCGGCGAGTTCGGAGAGCAGCCGGTGCACTTCCGCCTTGGTACCGACGTCGATGCCGCGGGTGGGCTCGTCGACGATGAGGATGGAGGGCTGGGTGGCGAGCCACTTGCCCAGCACCACCTTCTGCTGGTTGCCGCCCGAGAGCATCGAGGCCTCGGTGTCGAGAGCGTGCGTCTTCACCTGCAGGCGCGAGGCCCAGGTGCGGGCGCTCGGCTCCTCGAGCGAGCTGGTGATGAAGCCGAACTTCGACAGACTGTCGCGGATGGCGAGGGTGATGTTCGACTGCACCCCCGCATCCATCGCCAGCCCCTGCTTGCGACGGTCCTCGGGAACGAAGCCCATGCCGAGCCGCATCGCGGCCGCCGGGTTCTTGGGCGGAACGGCCTTGCCGCCGATGCGCACCGAACCGGAGTCGTAGCGATCGACACCGAACACGGCACGCGCGATCTCGCTCCGGCCGGCCCCGACGAGCCCTGCGAAACAGACGATCTCTCCCGAGCGCACGGTGAAGCTCACGTTCTCGAACACGCCGACGCTGGTGAGGTCGGTCACCTCGAGCACCGCTTCGCCGACCGTCGTCTCCTGCTTCGGGAAGAGGTTCTCGACGCTGCGGCCCACCATCTGGCGGATGATCGCATCTTCGGTGGTCTCGGTGGTGGTGTTGGTGGCGATGTAGGTGCCGTCCCGCATCACGGTGATGGTGTCGCAGAGCGAGAACACTTCGTCGAAGCGATGCGAGATGAAGATCAGGCCCTTGCCCTCGTCGCGCAGCTGGCGGGCGATGCCCATCAGCCGGTCGACCTCGACGCCCGAGAGGGCGGCGGTGGGCTCGTCCATGATGATCACCTTGGCGCCCACGGAGATCGACTTGGCGATCTCCACCACCTGCTGGTCGGCGATCGAGAGGCCGCGCGCTTCGCGGTCGGGGTCGATCGGCACACCGAGTCGCTGGGTGAGCTCGCGTGTCTCACGGCGCATCTTCGCCCGGTCGAGCAGGCCGAGCTTCGTGTAGGGCTGGCGCCCCACGAAGATGTTCTCGGCCACCGTGAAGTCGGGGAAGAGCGTGGGCTCCTGGTAGATGACCGCGATGCCCGCCTCTTTGGCGTCGCGCGTGCTGTGGAAGTCGACGCTCTCTCCCTCGAGGGTGAATTCTCCGCCGTCGCGCTGATACAGCCCGCCGATGATCTTCACCAGGGTCGACTTGCCCGCGCCGTTCTCGCCGACGAGGGCGTGGATGCTGCCGGCCTCCAGGGCGAGATCGGCGCGCACCAGAGCGGCGACCGCGCCGAACGACTTGCTCACGCCGTCGAGCTGCAGAAGGGGGGCCTCGGTCATGTGCGGTTCACCTCGATCTCGATGGAGTAGCTCCGGCTCTCGCCGGGCTCGAGCCGGGGCAGGATGCCGTGCTCGCGCGCGGCGGCCCTGCCCTGGATCTCAGGGGTGTTCGCGGGCTCCAGCCCGAGAACGAAGTGCTTGGTGGCGGTGAGCTTCCACTGGAAGACCGCCGGCAGGCTCTCGGAGTAGCGCAGGGTGAACTGCAGACCGCGGATCGGGTTGGTCACCCGAGCGACCCGCTCGTCGCCCGCGGTGTGCACGTAGACCTGCTCGCGGAAGCCGGCGGTGGGCTCGCCGATCGCGGCGCGCTCGGCGAAGCCGGCCACCGCATCCGGGTCTCTCGGTTCGACGCTCACGGCCGGGATGTCGACGGTCGATCCGGTGTCGAGCAGGGGCCAGCCGAGGTTCACGTGGTAGAGCACCATGTGCGGGCTGGCGGTCTCGGCCTCGTTCGTGACGGTGTCGTCGACGACGAATGTGGAGGAGCCGACGCGCGAGGTGATGGTGCGGCGGAGCACGAGGTTCTCGCCGAAGACGGAGGTCTGGCGCACCTCGCCCACGACGGTCACGGCCTCGGGGGTCGCGCTGGTCTCGATCAGGCGGGCCGAGAGATTGCCGATCGGTCCGTGCATCCCCACGACACCGTCCTCGTCGTCGGCGGGCGGGCCGAAGCTGTTCAGGCCGCAGGTGGTGACGAGGCCGCCGCCGAACGAGCGCAGCCAGCCGCGGCCCTCGGGCTCGTAGGCGTCGGGCCGGGTGAAGCCGGTCGAGGAGAGCCAGGCCAGCGGAAGGCCCTCGAAGGAGGCGGCGCCGATGTCGAGGCCGCGGTCTGGATGCACGTCGAACTCGAGTCCGCCGCCGTTCACCACCCGCAGACGACGGGCCCCCCGAGAGGGACCGTCGTCGTCGATGAAGCGGTCGACGCGGGCGACCTGATCGAGAGAGCCCGCGCGCAGGAGGGCCTCGTCGATCGGTGTGCCGTAGGCGGTGGTTGCGCTACTCAACGGGACCGAGCTCCACGTTGCCGGGGCCGAAGTGCTTCAGCACCACGAGGTCGTCGGTGCTGCTGCGGTTCGTGATGGTCACTCCCGCCTGGGCCGCGGGGGCCGAGACGAAGAACTCGTCCTGGCTGAGCTGGCCGAAGCGGATGACGGTGGCCGCCTGCGTCTCGTGGCCGCCGAACGTGCCTGCGCCCTGCACCACGATGGCGCCATAGGCATCCTGCTCGGTGATGACGACGGTCTGGCCGGGGCGCACCGTGAGCTCCTTGGCGCTGAAGGCGTCGGAGCGGAAGACGATCCAGTTCTCGACGTAGGCCGAACCGCCGTCGGCCGCCGAGGCCTCGGTGGCGTAGGGCTGCATGAAGCGGTGGGGCACGAAGTCGGTGTCGACGTTCTTCTCCCAGTCGAGGAGGTCGATCAAGAAGTCGAAGTCGCCGTGATGCTCGTGCGGCACGTCCTTCCAGAGCAGTTCGGCGGGCACCTCGCGGTTGTTGCTCCACGACTCGCACATGCAGAACACGTCGCTCGCGGCCTGCGGCTCGTAGGTGCAGATGCTGGCGGGGGCGTGCAGCACTCCGGCCGGGATGTCCCAGCCCGTGCCGAGCCGGGTGCGGTAGCCGAGGGAGTAGTCGGTGATGCGGTTGTCGCCGCCCTCGATGAACCGCTCGAGCCGCTCCTTGAGCTCGGCGCGGGTGGTGCCCGGCTGCAGGCCGAGGAACGAGATGGCCTGGTCGGCGGTGTAGTTGTTCATGTGCGGCGAGTAGTAGTAGGCCTCGGGCTTGCCCACCTTGCCCACCAGAGCGGCCTTCTCGTCGGAGTGGTGCACGTGGAAGGGCAGGGGCTGCAGGTTGTCGTAGAACTTCGAGTACATGGTCCAGCCGCCGAAGCGGTCCCAGAGCCGGTCGCCGATGACGTCGGCCTTGTGGTGCTCCACGAACTCGTCGAAGGGCAGCAGGCCGCCCTCGGGGTCGACCACGAGGCTCAACCCCTCGTGTGCTCCCGTGAGCGGACCGTTGTCGGCGCGGATGGTGCTGGCGAGCCACCGCTCGTCGATGCCCCCGCGGGTCTGCTCGAACGGGAAGTAGTCGTCGGGATGCAGGCGGATGCGTCGCCCGGGAGTGCAGAAGGCCCTCGGGACCCAGGCGGGGGCGAACCTCACGACGCCTTCGCCTGCGGCGAGCACGCGGTCGAATGCGGCCGTCTGGGAGACGATGTTCTCGTAAGCCTCGGAGGTCATCTTCGACACCCTTCGTCGTTTCAGGCGTCGCCGCAGAGGCGCGGCGACGCTGCCGGTGATCGGGTTCAATGAACCACCCGGGGAATGTAACACCGCGTTTTCGCGTGTGTCAACGATTTGTGAGGAGACATATTCTCACCCCTGGAATCCGGGGCGAATCGCTCCGAAATGTTAGATAATGACGAGAGGTAACACGAACATCACAGACTTGTAACGGAGGCGGAGATGCCCGGTCCCACCGAATCCGGCCGGCGGCGGGAGCAGCTGCTGGCCATCCTCGAGCGCGACAACATCGTGCGGCTGACGGAGGCCGCGAGCGACCTCGGTGTGTCGGTCATGACCATCCGTCGCGACCTCGCCGACCTCGAGGGCGAAGGAATGCTCCGCCGGGTGCGCGGTGGGGCGATCTCCGTCATCGGCCCGCGCCCCTTCGACGAACGCCAGTCCGAGCACTCCCGGGCCAAGGAGGTCATCGCCGAGAAGGCGCTCGCGCTCGTGCCCCGGTTCGGTTCGATCGCGTTCGACGCCTCCACCACGGTGGGCACGCTGGCCGAGCGGCTGGGGCCGCGCTCCGGCCTCACGGTCACCACCAACTCCTACCCGACGTATGCGGTGCTGAAGGGCACGACGGGGGTCACTCCCATCCTGATCGGCGGAGAGACCGAGGAGACCACCGACACCTTCGTCGGCCCGCTCGCGGTGCAAGCGGCGGAATCGCTGCGCTACCTCCGGTTCTTCGCCTCGGCGAGCGCCATCGACTCCGGC
Organism: Herbiconiux oxytropis; assembly: GCF_024979315.1. GTDB lineage: Bacteria > Actinomycetota > Actinomycetes > Actinomycetales > Microbacteriaceae > Herbiconiux > Herbiconiux oxytropis. The sequence goes on from NZ_JANLCK010000001.1 coordinate 427,041, forward strand.
TTCGGCACCACCGAGGTGTCGCTCGCCGAGGCACAGATGAAGCGGGCCTTCTTCCGGGTGTCGAAGGAGCTCGTCCTGTGCATCGACTCGTCGAAGCTGCAGCAGCAGTCGACCGCCGCCTCGTTCGAGCTCTCCCGGGCGTCCGTGCTCATCACGGAGCTCTCCCCCGCCGACCCGCGCCTCGACGACTTCCGCGACCTCGTCGAACTGCGCTGACATGTGGGCTCGGATCGTTCTGCTCGTCGCATGCGCGTGCGCTGCGCTCCTCGTGAGTGCTCCCGGCCTGTTGGGGCTGCAGCGTCAGCTCGTCTTCGCGCAGCTGATCGCGTTCCGCGGACTTCTCGCCCTCGGCTTCGCGGTGCTCGGCCTCGTCGGCGCGCTGCTGTTCTGGCTGCTCCGGGGCCGGGCTCGAACGGCGCGCCCCGTCGTTGCGGGCCTGGCCGCGATCGCGCTTCTCGCGGCGGGCGCTCACGTGGTCGTGCAGGCCGGGCGAGGCTTTGGATCGGGAGCCCGACCCGAGACGGCCGCGCGATCCGCCGAGGGTGAATCCCGATCCGCCCGCCCAGGCGCCGTTTCCACCGACCCCGCCACGAGCATCCGGATCCTCACCTGGAACACCTACGACACGGTCACCGCCGACGAGATCGCCCGCGTCGCCCTCGCCCAGGGTTCGACCGTGCTGACGCTGCCCGAGACCTCGCGCAGCACGGCCGAGTCCGTCGCCCGGGTCATGGATGCCTCGGGCCAGCCCATGCAGGTGTTCACGGCCGAGCGCGGCGACCCTTCCGACGTTCCACCGACGGCGATGCTCGTCTCGGAAGGGTTGGGCGACTACGAGGTCACCGGTGAACTGGGCGATACCGGCACGATGCCGAGCATCGTGGCGCGTCCCGCCGACGGAACCGGCCCCGTGCTCGTCGCGGCGCATCCGATGCCCCCGCTGCCATCGATCATGACGTCGTGGCGAAGCGACCTCGGCTGGGTGCTGTCGCTCTGCGACGAGCCCGACCTCGTTCTCGGCGGCGACCTCAACGCGACGCTCGATCACCTCGGCCCGCTGGGCGGATGCTCGGACGCGCTCGGCGAGGCGGGCGCCGGCGCACAGGGAAGCTGGCCCACGTCTTTGCCGCCACTTCTCGGGGCCCCGATCGATCATGTGCTGATGACGGGCGACTGGCGTGCCGACGCCTCGGAGGTGCTCAGCGCTGAGGATTCCGCCGGCAGCGACCACCGCCCGGTCGTCGCCACCCTGCTCATCCGCGGCTAGAACGCAGTCGACCCAGCGACGACGCGCAGCTCAACGTGGGATGAAGCCGAAAGAGTTCTTGCTGCGTTGCCAGGTGACCGGTACCTTTGGCACATTGCTGGCCCCAGACCCGGCCGGTGCGCAGATGACATTCACCGCGCCGAAGGGGTGCCCCGTGGACCTGATCTCAATGCCTGTCCTTCCTATCGATCTGGGTGACAGGGTCGCGTTCTCGCACGAGTCCAGGCGCTTCTTCATCACCCGCACCGGGGCGGACTTGTGGATCGTCGGGCAGCACGGAAGCGGCTACACGCTTGCGGTGCTGCAGCGGCTCGAGCTGATGCACTTCCGGTTGCACGGCCCGGGCATCGACCTGACGAGTGAGAGCTGGCTCCTTCTTCTTGCTCGTCTCGGTTGGCACGCGATGCGCACCGGAAGGCCCCTCAACCCGCCATCTCGACCAGGGTTCGCTGATCGTGAAGCGGGAGGATCGTGACCGGGGCCAGGCAACCTGGGTTCAGGTAGTCCGAGAAAAAGCCGACATGAGGGCTTGCTTTATCGAGGCGAGGGCTTGCTTTAGTGTGGTGGTTCGTTCAGGTGTGAGGGCTAGGGTCGGTGGGTAGGTAGTCCTGGACCCAGGCCGCTCACGCCGGTGATCACCGGCACGGTCAGGAGGACGCCATCACGTCGGCCCATGCAACTTCGCAGCCCGATTTCTGTACACCCTTCGTCCAGACGCTTCCCGTCGACCGAGCAGCGATCTCCACGCTGGGTGCCCCGTTCGACGTCGAAACCGTCAGCACGAGCGACGACGTCGCTGCGCGGCTGAGTGAGATGCAGCTCGATGTCGGGGAGGGCCCCGGGTGGGAGTCTCACGCCACTCAAACCCCCGTTCTCGTTCCCAATCTCTCGGAGGCCAGTGCAGGCCGGTGGCCGCTATTCGTCCATGGGGTGTCAGGTCTTGACGTCAACGCGGTCTACTCATTGCCGCTCACCATCGGCACCCTTCGAATCGGCGCCGTCGATCTCTACGCCATGGCAACGAACACGCTCACACCTACAGCACTCGTCGAGGCGTGTGCTCTGGCTGTGATGACAGCAACCGATGTGCTCCGGCATGCCCTGGAACACCGGCACGACGCACCCGGAGAAGACGGCCCCCACTCTCGCCGCGAGGTGCATCAAGCGACCGGGATGGTTATCGCGCAGATGCGTGTCAACGCCGCGGACGCTCTGCTCCTCATCCGTGCCCATGCCTACGCCTCAGGTCGCTCGGTGAGAGAAACGGCGGCCGACATCACGGCCCGGCGAATCACGCTGCAGCCGTGACCGCCCCAGACGCAGGGCGTAAGTTAGGCGCATGACTGTCCCCGCACGAGAAGAACTGATCACCGAAACGTTCGTCGATCTCGCCGACACCCTCGTGGACGACTACGACGTCATCGACCTCCTCCACACCCTGGTCGAACGGGCGGCCGGCATTCTCGAAGCGGCCGACGCCGGCATCCTGCTGCCGAACGCCTCGGGATCGCTGGAGGTCGTCGCCTCGACCAGCGAACGCAGCCACCTCATCAGCATCCTCCAACTCCGGGCAGAGGAAGGCCCCTGCGTCGACGCGTACACGACCGGAAAGATCGTCGCCGTCGACAACATCGCCTCGACGTACGCCCGCTGGCCCACGTTCGCCACGAGCGCCGCGAGCGTCGACTACCAGTCGATGTATGCCATCCCCATGCGGCTGCGGAACCAGACGATCGGGTCGATGAATCTGTTCAGCGACCGACTCGGGCCGATGGAGCCCAAGGACACCGCGGTCGCAAAAGCTCTGACCGATGTCGCCACGATCAGCATCCTGCAGGAACGTGCGCTGCGGGAATCCGACATCGCCCGGGAACAGTTGCAGCACGCCCTGGACAGCCGTGTCGTGATCGAACAGGCCAAGGGGGTGCTGGCACAGACCGAACGGGTCGATATGCACGAAGCGTTCACGTTGCTGCGCAATCGCGCCCGCCACAGCGGCCGCCGCCTTTCCGTGGTGGCCCAAGAGATCATCGACGCCAGCGCTCACCGCGCCTAGCGCGCGTTGCACACGACCTCCCCGTAAATCTACCCTCGAGGATTCGTTCCAGACCCGTGACACGGCCGCCAGGTGCGCGTACGGTCAGCAGTACCCACCCCCGGCTCAAAGGGTTAGTCGGCGGGGGGAAACCTCAGGTCCCGGTCCCGGATTGTTGTCTCATTGCGAGAAACAGGGTGGTCTTCGGGTGGGTTATCTACATATTGGCAACAGCGGCTGGGCGGTCGGCCGACGCCTGCATTGCCGGCACCGGCCTCTACCTCATGGATGAACCGGCCGAGCTTCAACGCGTGTCGGCCTGAGCGGCTCACCTCATGAGAACACACGTCGACGTCGTCGAGATCATGCCAGTCGTCGACGCAGGGTGGCGGCTCTGGGACAGTTCGATGCCCGAATCAGACTCCCGCGGCCTGCTCGGATTCGTGGAAGCGGACGGTGCCGGCTTCCATGCAGTCTGGCTGACCCCCCGTCTGGCGAGCGAATACTTCGATTCGCTCGAGGACGCGGCCCGTGCAGCCCGCCAACAGTGCCTCGAACGAGGTGACCATGCCTGAGATCGAAATCCTCCACGAGCTCACCGCGATGGGAAGCCACTTCGTGCTTCAACATCCCTACGACCTGTCCGGTATGGACTGCGAGAACCTCGAAACCACCTACCTGGACCAAGCATCCGCCGAAAGCGCAGCGACTCTCGCACTGCTCAGCCTGCTCCGCGCCGGCAAGAGCATCGCGTTCTCCTTCGAACGCGCCCCCGACCTCGGCAGCGGCCGCGAGACGCTCTGGGTCTGCCCATCCACCGACATCCGATTCCGCTTCAACGGCAGCCGCCCACCCCGAATCGATGAGCAATGGGTGAGGGCGATCATCGCAACCGCGGAATCACCCACCGGGCTCCGACTGATCGACGAAGCCGAAGTCATGTCCGCATCCAATCTCATCAAGGCGTGACCAGCCACAGGGGACATCGAGTTCACCGTCGACCCGCGAAAGTGCACCCCTCGCTCGACGACGCTGCGCATATGGTGTCGAGCGGCAGAAGTCCAGCCCCTCGTCGCCTCAAGAGCAGGTCGTAGGTTCGCGACCAACACGCCCCGACCTGCGGAGCGCGGAACAGGAGGACGATTCATGTTTTTCCACAAGCAAGAACTGCAATTCACAGCATCACCCTCGAAGCCTGACGCGGTCTACGCACGCCGGCTGCAAGAAGTGCTCGGAGGTCAGTACGGGGAGATCTCCGTGGCGATGCAGTACGGATTCCAGGCCTGGAACTCCCACAAGCCCGGCAAATACCGCGACCTGCTCTTCGGCATCGGAGCCGAGGAGTTCGGTCACGTCGAGATGCTGGCGATCATGATCGCCCAACTCCTCGAGAAGGCTCCCGTGGAGCAGTCCGAAGCCGCGATGGCCGCCGACCCCGTGCTCGGTGCAGTCATCGGCGGCACGGACGTGCAGGCCGCGATCGTCGCCGGTGCGGGCGCCCGCCCGGTCGACAGCAACGGCAACCCCTGGCAGGGCTCCTACGTCACCGCCAGCGGCAACCTCCTCGCCGACTTCACCGCCAATGCCAACGCCGAGATGCAGGGCCGTGTGCAGGCCGCACGCCTCTACAACATGACCGACGACAAGGGCGTCCGCGACCTGTTGTCGTTCCTCATCGCCCGCGACACGATGCACCAGAACCAGTGGCTGGCTGCGGTCGCCGAGCTGCAGGCCGAGGGCACCGAGACGCTGCCGGTGCCGAGCAATTTCCCCATCAACCAGGAGCACCGCGAGTTCTCCTACGAGTACATCAACTTCTCCGACGGCAAGACCGCCGCAGAGGGTTCGTGGGCGTCGGGTCCGACCCCGGATGGGAAGGGCGAGTTCAGCTACCGCGACGGCCCGGAGACCTCGGTGCCGATGCCGCCGCCCACACAGCCGGACCCGCGGTTCTTCGGTACCGATGCGAAGCCGAACCTGGTCGACAAGGCCACCGGTGTGATCAAAGACAAGCTCAGCACCAAGTAAGCGATGACGCGGACAGGAAGGGGGGCGTCGTGACCGGCACCCGGTTCGGAGGGGTCATCGTCGACGTCGAGGTCGCGCATCCCACGAGGGATGAGTGGGAGGTGCACCTGACGTCGAGTTGGGCATGCGTGGGGTTCGTGACCAGGATGGGTTCCGTCTTCGAAAGCATCGACGTGCTCCCACCGTACGAGGTGGGCCTGTGCGGGGATCTCGAGGAAGCCCTCCAGGTGATCTACGCCACCCTCGGCGACAGCAACGCCCCCCTCCTGTCCGCATACAGCGCATGAACGAGCCAGCCATGAGGCAGCTGACACGGCGGTCACGAGCCGTACTGACGCGATCTGTGGCGCCCGGAGTGCACCGACTCGAGCATGCTCACGTCAACTGCTACCTCCTCGAAGAGGGCGGAAAACTGACCCTGATCGATGCCGGGCTACCGGACAGTCACCGGTTCATACTCGCCGCGATTCACGCTCTCGGGCACCGACCAGAAGATGTCGAGGCCCTGGTGCTCACACACGCGCATTTTGACCACATCGGGGCGGCGAAGCGCCTGCACCGCGACATCGGATGCCCCGTCCACGTGCACCCTGACGATGCCTACATCGCCCGGCACCCCTACCGGTACGCACACGAGCGTTCACGGTTGCTCTACCCCGCCATGTACCCGCGAGCCGTCCCAGTTCTCGCAGGGATGGCGGCCGCCGGTGCACTGTGGGTGCGCGGCATCTCGGATGTCGTCCCCTACGAAGGCACCGGCACGCTTGACGTGCCAGGGCGTCCCGTCGTCGTTGAAACACCCGGCCACACATTCGGGCATTGCGCGCTGAACCTCCCCAACGCCGACGCCGTCATCACCGGCGACGCGCTGGTGACTCTCGATCCCTACACGGGTGCGGAGGGGCCGAGAATCGTCGCCGGCGCAGCTACCGCCAACTCCGAACAAGCACTGAGTTCCCTCGGTCGCCTCGATGCGACTGGAGCACGCATCGTCCTACCCGGCCACGGCGCACCTTTCACAGGCGGCATCCACTCCGCGGTGGCCATCGCCCGCACTACCGGAGCGAGCTGACCTTTCTCACCCGGCGCCGCAGCTCCCGGCCAGCGTCGGACGGTGGGTCAGGTTGCGATGGATGGAACGATCACGACCGGGATGCCAGTCTGGATCGGGACACCGTCGATGATGCAGAACGCGACCGGCGAACGGCCGGACCTGTCCCGCTGAACAGGCAGGCGCGCCGTCACGCTCACCGCGCCATCGGAGTACGCGACACAGGCCCCGTGCAGCGCCGTCAACGCATCACCTGAGGTCGTGCAGGCGCTGAACCCCGTCCTATCGAACCGCGCGAGAAACGTGAGCGCATCCCCGGACTCGCCCGCCAGGAGGTCGATGCCGAGCACGACGGGGCCGATGTCAGCGTCGGGAGCTACGTCGGACACCGCGAAGGTGATGCGATCCATCTCTCCGTATTCGATCAGAGCGGCCAGAAGCGGCCAGGGCACGTCAGCAGCGACGGCACGGGGCCTGGGATCCGTCATCTGCGGGCAGCGGGAAGCCCGCTGGGAGCACGGGTGTCAACTTCTTCACGTCGCGGCACGAACGCGGCGATCAGGGCGAGCAGGCCCGCGACGATGTGGAACGCGATGTCGAAGCCGGTGAACCCGGTGGGCAGGATGCCTAACAGGTCAGCGTCGAAGATCGCGATCACGCCCATCAGCAGATAGACGATGCCGACGAGTGCGAGGACCGTGGAGAGAGCTGCACGGCGGACGTGAGCGAATCCGACCCAGAGCAGCGCGATCGCAATCACGATGCGGGCGATGTCCAGCGGCAGATCGACGTTTGCGAAGCCGCCGAAATGCTCACCCTCGACGAACAGGCCGGCCACCGCCAGCAACGCGACGACGATTCCGAGGATACGAGCGATCCATTTTGCGAACATGAAGTGCCTCCAATGGCGGTAGTGGTTCCGGCGCGGCCCCGCCGCACGCGGCGACCTGGTTTGGTCAGCACGCTACGACCGGCCCTGGCTACCGCTTGGGGCTTGACAGCCTGACCAACCCTCATTGCGCAGGTCGTTTCGCTCACCGCCGGACGGATGCGTTCTGTCAACCCACTCGTCCGATCCGGCATCCGACCGAGAGTGAGAATCCATCCACACGAGAGGACGCATGATGTCAGAACGCAACACGCTGGTTCGGGGAATGCACGACGTCGGCCTGGCCGCCTGGTTCGGAGGCACACTCATGGGCGCCGTCGGCCTGAACGGGGCGACCGCCACAGCGAACGACCCCACCGAGCGGCTCCGTCTCTCATCGCTGGGTTGGGCGAAATGGGCGCCCGTCCAGCTGGTGGCCATCATCACCCACGGTATCGGCGGCATCGGCCTGATCACGGGCAACAAAGCACGCCTCGCAGGCCAGCCCGAGGCCCGATCGAACACGAAGGTGAAACTCGTGATCACCGGATTGGCCGGAGCCGCGAGTCTCTACTCGGCCATCCTCGGCGCAACGATCGGCAAGCACGCCGACGAAGGCGGAGAAGGTGTCACCGAGCCCGGCCCCACCGCATCGAAAGCTCTCGCCGCAGCCCAGCGGAAGCAGCGGATACTGCAGTGGGTGATTCCGGCCCTCACGGGAACCCTGATCGTGCTGGCGTCCCAGCAAGGCGAGCAACAGCGTCCCGTCGCCGGCTTCCTCCGCAAAGTCACGGGCAAATAGGCTGCAGAGTTCCTCCGCGCTCGTCCGCACCCAAGGCCCACTGGTGCGGCCGATATCGAGTCAGCGGCGAAGCGGTGCGTCCTTGGGTGACTCGGAGAAGGCCTCGGCATCGGCAAAGCCCTCGCTGACGTGCTGAAGAAGCGCACGCGGAGACAGACATCTGCCATGCGCTTCCGCTCATACCGAGGCGTCAGACGGGGCCGCGCTACCGCCACGGCCCTGGCGCCCATGGTCATCGTCATGCCGCTGGGCTGCAACGTGTCCGAGGACCAGGCACATGGCGATGCGAAGCACCAGGGCCACGCTCGTTCTGTAGGAGGCTTGGTGTTGTTAAGATGGGTCTCGTCTTGAAGCGGGGCCGAGCCTAGTTCGGCGTCGGCCCGAATCTCAGTGCGGGACACACGGACAACTGCTGGGTGACAGGCCGGGAGGACACGATGACAAGAATCTCGACAATGAACCCGCCCTCGCCGATGACCGGGGATCGATTATGACACCGACTTTCTGCGCTCCGTTCCTCGCATCCTTGCCGATCTCCAGAGCAGCCGTCTCGACACTGAAGAATCCCTTCGATGTCCAGACCATCTGCGCGAGTGACGACCTCGCCGCCCGCCTGGATGAGTTGCAATTGGATCTCGGGGAAGGGCCGTGCTGGGAGGCCTTGAACACCCGCGCCCCCGTGCTGGTCCCGGACGTGCAGAGCACCCAGAATCCGGCGTGGCCGAGTCTTCACAACGCCATCGCTGCCAGCGGCATTCACGGAGTGTTTGCGTTTCCTCTTGTTGTCGGAACCCTCGAGATCGGGGCGGTAGACCTCTACGTCGACACCAAGCACCCGTTCACAGTGGCCAACGTGGAAAGGGCCTCCGCGTTGGCCAACGTCGCGGCCGTGCTCATTCTGGATCGGGAGATGAGGCGCCGGCCAGAGTACGAAGGCGACCCACTCGGCGACGGGCCCTACTCGCGCCGCGAGGTGCACCAGGCCACCGGCATGGTCGTCTCCCAGACAGGCGTCAACTCCGACGATGCCCTGTTGCTCATTCGCGCCCGAGCCTTCGCTGACGGGAAACCCGTTCGAGAGATCGCAGCACAGGTCATCGCGCGACAACTGACGTTCCCATCGTGACCAATGCAGAGAAGTAGGTGAAGTATTCAGTGACCGCATCTGACAGAGAACGACAGCTACTCCGAACGTTGGTCGACCTCGCCGACACCCTCGTCGTCGACTACGACATCGTCGATGTCCTCCACACCCTGGTCGAGCGCTGCGCCGATATCCTCGACGCCACCGATGCCGGCATCCTCCTCCCCGACCCCTACGGGGACCTGGAGGTCATCGCCTCCACCAGCGAACGCAGCCAGCTGATCAGCCTGCTGCAGGTGCGCGCCGACGAGGGTCCCTGCGTCGACGCTTACGAAAGCGGCGAACTCGTCACGGTCGAGAGCATCGCTGCAACCTTTGCCCGCTGGCCGAAGTTCGCGACCGACGCCGCCGAGCTCGACTACCTCTCCATGCACGCTATCCCCATGAAATTGCGGGGACAGACCATCGGGTCCCTGAACCTGTTCCGAGACGCTACCGGGCCACTCCATCCCGACGACGCCATCGCCGCCCGAGCACTGGCGGATGTCGCAACCATAAGCATCCTGCAGGAACGCACCCTCCGGCAGGCCCAGATTGCACAGGAACAACTTCAGCACGCACTCAACAGCCGGGTAGTCATCGAGCAAGCCAAAGGGGTGCTCTCACACTCTGAGAACATCGACATGACCGAAGCGTTCAATCGCATGCGCGCACGCGCCCGCACGACCGGTGCACGCCTGTCCGACGTCGCCGAGAAGATCATTTCCCAAGCCCAGAACCGCCAGCCATAGAGTGTCCCATCGTGAGTGCCCAGCAGCTCTGACGTCATGGGACCACCCTGGCCGTGATCGAACGTTCGCACCGTCCCCTGAAGGCGTCCGGCCTGACTCAGAGCGGCTCGGACGAGACGATGGGCGCCAACCAAGGCCCAGTCCTGTAGGGTCGGCACTACGACGCCTGGTCCCCGCGTCCCGGTAGAAGGCGCTCACGCCCCTACTGGTCTGACACCGAGGGGCTGATGGTGACGATCGAGGCGGGCCATGTCGATGGGGCCGAGCCGCCGCGCTCGAATGCTCTGCATGCCGGCTTCTTGGCGCGTCTGCCCGTCGATGGAGCATCGGTGTCGATGGTGACGGTGGCCGGGAATCAATCCACGGTGTCCTCCAGCGACGCTCTGGCCACCCGCCTTGAGCAGCTGCAGTACGACCTCGGAGAAGGCCCGCACTACCGGGCACTGGAGTTGCAGAAGCCCGTGCTCGTGCCCGACGTCGAGGCCGCGGATCACTCGGTGTGGCCGATGTTCGGGCACGCCGTCGTCGACACGGATGCAAAGGCGCTTTTTTCGTTCCCGATGCGGATAGGCGCAGCGACAGTGGGAGTCGTCGACCTGTACCGCCTCTCACCGGGCCTCCTCTCCGACCGTGATGTCGCTCAAGCCACAGCTCTTGCGGGGGCCGCCGCGGGCAGGGCCGCGGCGTACGCGGCCGCAGATGCCGACGGTGACGGACGGCACGATTCGGCGTTGGTCGGGGGCACGCGGCGCCACGTCCACCAAGCAACCGGCATGATCGCCGTCCAACTCGACACGTCCGTCACGGACGCGTTCGCCCGGCTCCGCGGCTACGCCTATGTCGTCGGCCGAAGCGTCGACGACATAGCACGCGACGTGGTGGCACAGACCCTCGACTTCACCGAGCCCACCGGGTAGCGGGAGGCAGCGGTGCGGACGAAACTGGAGGAAGGAAAAGGATGATGGCTGAACTGTCACGGGATGCCCGTCTCAGCGCCGCTTTCGTGAAAGTGGCGGACACGCTGGTCGACGACTATGACGTCGTGGACCTCCTCGACACGCTCGTGCAGGTATGCACCGACCTCGTCGATTCCGATGCAGGCGGGTTGCTGATCACGGACCCGGATGGCTGGTTGCAGCTGATCGCCTCCACCAACGAAGAGGCCGAGTTCGTCGAGGTGATTCAGCTGAACGCGGGCGAGGGACCCTGCGTGGAATCGTTCAAGACCGGTGAGGGAGTGACGATCCCCGACATCTCGGAAGAGGACCGGTGGCCGGCATTCTGTGCCGCAGCCCTTCAGCAAGGATTTCAGTCCATGCATGCGTTCCCGTTGCGACTGCGCGGACAGACGATCGGCGCAATGGGACTTCTCAGTAACACCACAGGCGAGCTCAGCGAATCTAATCTGGCCGTCGCTCAGGCGCTGGCGGATGTCGCGACCATCGGCATCCTTCAAGAACGCCCCCTCCGCGACACCACTCTCGTCACGGACCAACTGCAGCGCGCCCTGGACAGCCGAGTGATCATCGAGCAGGCGAAAGGTGTCATCGCCGCGCAGACCGGTGCCAACCTGCACACTGCCTTCGCCATTCTTCGCGACTACGCCCGCAGCAACCATCTCAATCTCAGCACTGTCGCCGAGGAAGTCGCGGAACGAACCCTCACACTGCCCGCAAGCGAGCACCTCACAACTCAGTAGTGCGCGCGACGTTGCGCAGAACACATGAATGACAGAACGGCCGACCAGACATGCCTTCACATGTCCGATCGACCGTCCGGTCGGTGGAGCTAAGGGGATTCGAACCCCTGACCTTCTCATTGCGAACGAGACGCGCTACCAACTGCGCCATAGCCCCGCCGTCGCATCGCTGCGACAACTCAGACAGTTTACGACGAAACCGCCGAGGAACGCGAACCGGCCGGAGCGCGACGCCCCGTCCTGCTCTTCCACCTCCCGAGCAGCAGGATCGACACCCCCAGCAGGATGCTCCCGCCCACTGCGATCGGCAGATCCATGAAGTACTCCATCACTGCGAACGGCGGCAGGAACGCGAGCACCGTGGCGATCGCGACGACCGCGGGCGGCGGCGTCGGCTCCACCTCGCGCGGCGCCTCCCAGCGCCCCACGAGGAACGAGAGCCCGAACACCCCGGCCATCACGAGCAGGAACATGATCGGCCTGGTCCACCACCAGGCGAGGCTCGCGGGCTCGGGGCTCGCGTAGGGCACGAGCAGCGCGATGCCCGAGAGGATGAGGATGACGGGCAGGTGCCAGAGGTAGATGGTCATGAGCCGGGTGCCCACGAGGAACACCACGGCGCGGGCTGCGTGCGTGTTCATGAGCCTGGCGAGCGCCGGCCGCAGCAGGCGCAGGATGCACGCCTGGGCCACCGCGAGCGCGATCAGCGGCACGGTGGGCGGGTTGAGGTTGGTGAGCATGTCGTCGGAGTACGGCCCCCACACCGTCAGCGGCACGAGCGAGGCGTAGGCGAGGATCGGGATCGCCACGAGCACGTACCATCGCCGAGCGTCGAACCAGCCGTCGGCGTAGAAGAAGCCGATCTGCTGCACGAGCAGCCACACGAAGAAGAGGTTGGCGAGGCCGATGGTGTCGATGCCGGTGGAATAGCGCAGCGCGTCGACCGCGACCGCTCCCGCGAACAGCACCGCGAGCGTCGCCTTGGGCGCACGGCTGTGCCACGACACCATGAGCGGCACGAGCGCCTGGCACAGCGTGTAGGCGGCAAGGAACCACAGCGGTGACGCCGCACCCTCCACCGCGAGATCGACGAGCTGCGGCTCGATGCCGGCGAGGCGCGCCCCACCGATCACGACCACGTAGAAGACGAACAGCGGCAGCGCCGGCTGCGCGAGCCGCAGCACGCGGTTGCGCACGTAGTCGGAGGCGGTGCCGCCCCGCCGGGTGAGACTCCGCCACGCCGTGATCGACGCGAACCCGCCCACCACGAAGAACAGCGGCATGATCTGCCCCGCCCAGGTCACGGGCGCGAACCACCACTGGCTCTCCAGCGGCCTCGACACCTCGACCTGCCCGTCGGCGCCGAAGCCCACCCCCACCATCAGGAGGTGGATGACGACGACGAGGAGCACGCAGAACACGCGCGCGAGGTCGAGCGTGAGATCGCGCTTGGAGATGTCGATGGCGGAGGCGCCACGCGCGCCCCCTGGGCCCGGTCGCCGGGCCTGGGAAGCAGCAGCGGGGGCGCGTGGGGTGACTCCGGCGTCGCTCATGCAGTCATCCTAGGTCGGCGACCCATCGCCGCCCGGGCATGGACACTCCACGGGGCGCCGACGACGCACCGTACGCCGGAATCAGCCGGCCCGCCTCCGGGCTAGCACCGAGTCGAGATCGAGGTGCGGCTCGGTGTCGGCGTCGACGATCCCCATGCGGGCGAAGCGCGACGGGGCGGCCGCGGGCGCCTGGGCGACCGGCGCCACCGGGAGCTCGGCCACGGTGGCACGCTCGGCTTCGAGCCGCGCTCGGAGTGCCGCTTCGTCGGCGGCGGCAGCGGCACGCAGCACCTCCGCCTCGTCGGGCCCGTCGTCGAGCCCGAGCGGGGCCGAGGCCGCGCGCGACATGTACAGCGGGCGGGGAATCGCGACGGGGGTCCAGCCGTCCGTCTGCTCCTCCTCGACCGCCACGGGCTCCTCGGCCTCGACGAGCTCGGAGACGCCGTCGCCCTGACGGTCCTCCCCCACGTCGTGGATCACGAACACCTGCGCCGTGGGCGCTTCGGGCCGGGGCAGCCTCAGCCGGCGCCCTGCCTTCGAGAGCTTCACGAGCACGGCCACACTCACGCCGGAGGCGATCACGCCGCCGATGAGGATGATCCAGGCCCCGGTGTAGACGGCCTGCATGCCGCCGAGCACTGCGACGGCCACCGACAGCAGCAGCACCACGGAGGTCCCGGCACGAGACCGCCGGAGCCGATCGGCCGTGCGCACGGCGGCGGGCACCACCGAGAGCTCGCGCTCGAGAGCCCGGTGCTTCAGGATGCGCTCCTGCTCGGCGATGGCGCGGGCGTTGGCCTCCACGCGCACCTCCTGCGGCAGCTCGGCGGTCTCGGCGAGGATGCGGAGCGTCTGCTGCAACCTCACCGCGTTGCGCTCGGTCGCGAGATACTGGCGGCTGCGGAACCACGACGGCAGCAGGTACGCGAGCCACAGGACCGCGGCGAGCGCGATGATGAAGCCACCGCTCAGCCAGTCCGTCGTCATGGCTCTACGGTAGGGGCGAGCGGGCACGCCGCCCCCGCATGAGGGGCGCGTGTCGGATGCTTCGCCGGGAAGCGTTCAGCGGATGCTCAGCGGGGCTGCACGGGCAGCTGCCGGGTGGCCGCGATCCGGTCGCTCTCGGGCACGGAGCCGTCGCCGACCGGCACCTGCCCCTCCTGCCAGCGCCGCAGCACACCCACCGGCAGTTCCTCACGCACGAGCGCGAAGCAGAAGTGGTCGCGCCAGTCGCCGTTGATGTGGATGTAGCGACGCCGGAGCCCCTCGTAGCGGTAGCCCAGCTTCTCGACCACGCGCAGGCTCGGGCCGTTCTCGGGCCGGATGCAGATCTCGACCCGGTGCAGCCCCACCGAGTAGAAGCAGTAGTCGGTCGCGAGGGCCACCCCGATGGGTGTGATGTTCTTGCCCGCGAACCGCTCCGAGACCCAGTAGCCGATCGATGCGGAGCCCACCGAGCCGTAGCTGATCGACGACACGTTCAGCTGCCCGGCCAGCTCCCCGTCGTATTCGAGCACGAAGGGCAGGCCGAGGCCGGCACGGGCGTTCGCCTGCAACGCGCGGATGCTCGCACGGGTGTCGAACGACATCGGTCCCTGCGGATTGGTGGCCTCCCATTTGCGCAGCCACGTGCGGTTCTCGATCAGCTCCCGTTCGAGGGGCTTGGCGTCTCGAACCCGGATGGGTCTGGCCGTCACCGGCCCCTCGACGAGCGTGGGAACGAACATCCTTCGCCAGACCCCTACAGGCCCTTGACGAACTCCTGCAGCCACGGGCGGAGGTCGGGCCCGAGGTCCTGACGGTCGCTCGCCAGCTGCACGATGGCCTTGATGTAGTCGAGCTTGTCGCCGGTGTCGTAGCGGCGGCCACCGAAGACGACGCCGTAGACGCCGCCCGCGATCTCGTCGTCGCCCGCCAGGGTGAGCAGAGCATCCGTCAGCTGGATCTCGTTGCCCTTGCCCGGAGGCGTGTTCTCGAGGATGTCGAACACCTCGGGCATGAGCACGTAGCGGCCGATGACGGCGAGGTTGGAGGGAGCGGTGCCCTTGTCTGGCTTCTCGACGAGACCGGTGACCTTCACCACGTCGTCTTCATCGGTCTGCTCGACCGAGGCCACACCGTAGAGGTGGGTCATGGAGGGGTCGACCTCCATGAGGGCGATCACCGTGGCGGTGCGCGACTGCTGCACCTCGAGCATGCGCTTCAGCAGCGGGTCGCGCGCGTCGATGATGTCGTCGCCGAGGAGCACGGCGAAGGGCTCGTGGCCGACGTGCATGCGCGCGCGCAGCACGGCGTGGCCGAGGCCGAGCGGGTCGCCCTGGCGCACGTAGTGCATCTCGGCGAGGGCGGTCGACTCGTTGACGACTCGGAGCATGTCGCCCTTGCCCTTCTGCTGAAGGGTCGACTCGAGCTCGTACACCCGGTCGAAGTGGTTCTCGATGGCCGCCTTGTTGCGGCCGGTGACGACGAGCACGTCGTTGAGCCCCGCGTCGACGGCCTCCTCGACGACGTACTGGATGGCCGGCTTGTCGACGACAGGGAGCATCTCCTTCGGCATCGCCTTCGTCGCGGGCAGGAAGCGTGTGCCGAGTCCGGCAGCCGGAATTACGGCTTTCGTCAATTGTGTCCCCATGATGCTCCCAGCGTATCCTGCTGGCATGCCTACGGATGAGTCCAACGACAAGCGGGCTCTGCGCGCCGAGCTCCGCGAGCGCCGCCGCACGAGGCCGGCCCACGTGGTCGACGCGGCCAACGCCGGGTTCACGGCGAACCTGATCGCCCTGGCCACCGAGAAGCAGGCGCGCACCATCTCGGCGTACCTCTCCACGTCGTTCGAGCCCGACACCCGGCAGTTCCTCAACTGGGCCATCGCCGACGGCCGGCGCGTGCTCCTCCCGATCGCCCGGCAGGACGGACTGCTCGACTGGGCGGAGGGCGACGGCGAGACCGAGACCGAGGGACTCTACGGCCTGCCGGAGCCCGTGGGCGGCATCCTCGGCCCCATCGCCATCAACGACGCCGACCTCATCCTCATCCCCGCCTCCGCCGTCGACCAGCACGGCACCCGCATGGGCTGGGGCCGGGGCTACTTCGACCGCACGCTCGGCTCCATGGAGAAGCGGCCGCCTGTGTTCGCGGTGGTCTTCGATGATGAGATCCTTGAGCAGGTGCCGCGCGAGCTCCACGACGCCCCCGTCGACGGGGCCGTCACCCCCACGAGGATCATCCGCTTCTCGTGACCCGCCACCTGCACCGCCCCTGATCCCCGGAGACCCCGTGCCCACCTACTCCTACCGCTGCACCGAGTGCGACAACGCCTTCGACATCCAGCAGGCCTTCACCGACGACACGCTCAGCGAGTGCCCCGTCTGCGGCGGCAGGCTGCGCAAGATCTTCAGCCCCGTGGGCGTGACCTTCAACGGATCGGGCTTCTACCGCACCGACTCGCGCGCCAAGACCTCATCGGGCTCATCCGGGTCGTCGGGCTCGTCGGGCGACGGGTCGGGTTCGTCGTCGAGCACTCCCCCTGCGAGCGCACCGGCCGCCCCGGCCGCGGCTCCCAGCAAGTCCGCATCGTAGGGTTGTCGGCATGCTGAAGGGATTCAAGGAGTTCATCCTCCGCGGGAACGTCATCGACCTGGCCGTGGCCGTCGTCATCGGAGCCGCCTTCACGGGCGTCGTCAACTCGATCGTCAACAACATCTTCAACCCGCTGATCGCGTCGATCTTCCGAGCGAGCGACCTGGAGAACGTGGCGGTCTGGACACTGAACGGGTCCGACATCAAGTTCGGCGCGGTGCTGGGCGCTCTCATCCAGTTCCTGCTCGTGGCCGTGGTGGTCTACTTCGTCTTCGTGCTGCCGATCAACCACCTCAAGAAGGCGGCCTTCGCCATCAAGAAGACCCCGGCCGAGTCGCTGCAGGAGAAGAACGAGGAGCTGCCTCCCACCGAGACCGAGCTGCTCATCCAGATCCGCGACCTGCTCGCGAACGAGCGCGCCGCCGCCGCGGGTGAGCCGCCGGCTACCGGGCACGCCCCCAAGCACTAGTCACCAGTGCGGCGGAACGTCGCGCTTCAGCCGGTCGTCGTTGGGCCCCGTCGTCGCCGAGGGCGGCCGGTCGCCCCACGACTCGTCGGTGTCCTCCGCCGCGCGCACCGGCGCGCCCTCCGGAGTCGCCTGGGGCGTCGGGTCGCTACCGGGCACGGGGCCGGTCGAGACCCGGCGCCGGCCTGTCCTCTGCACACTCATGCGAGCGATCCTAGGTCGTGACGGCCTAGAACGAGATCGGCTGGGTCTCGACGAGCGCCAGCTCCCGCACCCCGAGCACGTTCGCGATCCTCGCGGCCACGGCCTCGGGGTTCGTGAAGAGCTCGAAGGAGTGCACACGGAGGTAGTGCCAGCCGAGACGGCGCAGCATGTCGGGTCGGAGCCGGAGCGACTCGCGGAGCGACGTGGAGTGCACCACCGCATCCGTCTCGATCGCGATGGCCCTGCCGTCGTGCGAGGCCACGAGCGTGAGTTTGCCACGGTGCTCGAAGGCCACGTCGAGGCCGCGTGCGCCGAGGCGGCGGGCGAGGTCGATGAGCAGGGCGTCGCCGGGAGAGGAGAAGGTGTCGGGGGTCGGGCCCGACTCAGCCTCCTGCAGGATCTGGCGGAGCGCGACGACACCGAAGTTCATCCGGTCCTCGTCGATGTCGGCCGGCGTGAAGCAGCTGACGATGTCCATGGATCGGCGGGCCCTCGTCATCCCGACCGCGAGCAGGCGCTCGCCTCCGGGGCGGGCGAGCCCGCCGAAGTTCGTGAGCACGCGGCCGTGCGCGGTCTTGCCGTAGCCGACCGAGAAGATCACCCGGTCGCGGCTCTGCGCCACCGACTGCTCGAGCGTGGCCACCATGAACGGCTCTGCGCGCTCCTTGAGCACGAAGTCGGCGAGGTCGCTGCGCTTGGCGAAGGCCGCGAGCACCGCCTGCTGCACGCGCACGGCGTGCTTGGGCGAAGCCGTGATGACCATGAGCGATTCGCGCGGGTAGTTGATGGCGTGGTCGAGCACGAGCGAGACGACCTCGTCGACCTCGGCGTCGACGGATTCGACGGCTCCGGTCTCGGAGTCGGGCATGCCGCCTCGGCCCTCGACGTAGTGCAGAGCGAGGCTGCCGTGGCCGAGGAATGTGCCGGCCCACGGGAGCGAGTCGATCTTGCCGCCGTAGAAGCGGTGGTTCACGAGCTCGGCCAGATCTTCGCCGCCCGCGCGGTAGCTGCGGGTGAGCGAGAGGGTCGGCACGAGGTCGGCGAGGCGCGCGAGCGCGGAGTCCGAGTGCAGCTCGTCGACAAGCGACGCGTCGTCGCGTGAGCGGGTGCGCTGGTCGTCGACGGGGCGGATGGCGACCTCGAAATGCGAGGGCGTCTGCGTCACCGGGTCGCCGAACGCGACGACCTGGCGGGCACGGCGGATGGCGCCCACGTTCTCGGCCAGGGTCGTGGCGCCGGCGTCGACGAGCACGACCGTGTCGAAGGTGATGGCATCCGTGATCTGCGAGACCTCGTAGGGAGAGGCGAGCCAGACCGGCGCGAGCACCTTGCCGAGATGGGGAGCGGCTTCGTGCAGTGAGAACGACGACACGCCGTCGCCGCGCAGCAGCTGCTTGAGGGCGGTGGCCTCCATCGGGTGGTCGAGGATGCCGACGCTCCAGGTCTCGGCGAGCTGCCACGCGAGCAGCTGGCCGTTCATCGAGGCGTGGGCCTCGTCGACGAGCCGGAAGTCGCCCTCGAGGCGGTCGAGCACGCCCGTGTTGGCGCCGAGCAGGGCTCGGTCGTTCGCGAGCATGAGCTCGAGCACCGACTGCCACCAGGCGAGCTCGAGCTCGTCGGGCACGGCGTGCTCGGGCACGTGCCGGTTCGAGAGGTCGACGAGCAGCGGATCGAGCGAGTGCTCGCGCAGCGAGTCGAGGAGCTCGGTGCGCTCCTGCAGGTTGGCGAGCACCTCCGACTCGGCGGCGAGACCCTCGATCATGCCGATGAGCTGGTCGATCGGCAGCGAGCCGAGCTGCTTCGAGGTGCCGACCGTGCCGAGCGGAAGGTCGAGCTGCGCCAGATCCTCGGTGACGCGCTGGAACGCCATCTGCACGTCGTTGATGCCCACGGGGATCTCCGGCGGGATGCCGGCCGCGGCGAAGCGGTACCAGAGGGTGCGCTGCTGCTGGATGCGGCGGAGCGACTCGTTGATGTCGCCGATGTGCACGCCGGGACGCACGTACTCCTTGGCGAGCGACTTGAGCCGCCGGCGCGAGGTCGACGACATCTGCGGAGCGTCGCGGCGCGGGGAGGTGGCGGCGATGAGGTCGGTGAGCGAGCGGTCGAAGACCACGGGCAGGAACTTGTCGAGCGTCTCGCGGAGGTCGGCGAGCAGTCGCAGGTAGGTGCCGAGCTCGGTGAGCGAGGTGAACGGCCGCATGCGGGTCTGGCCGATGAGGTCGTAGGCGCCCGTGAGGAGCTTGGGCAGATCGGAGTTGTTGAGGCGCTTGGCGAGAGCGTGTGCGCGGTGGGCGTCGTCGCCCGAGGAGAACTGGGCGCCGTACCAGGGCGAGTCGTCGGGGCCGTAGCGGAACTGGCCGAGCTCGGCGGCGCGTGAGAGCGTCTTGGCGGCCTTC
Source organism: Herbiconiux oxytropis (assembly GCF_024979315.1). Taxonomy (GTDB): domain Bacteria; phylum Actinomycetota; class Actinomycetes; order Actinomycetales; family Microbacteriaceae; genus Herbiconiux; species Herbiconiux oxytropis. The sequence continues at coordinate 446,867 of NZ_JANLCK010000001.1, forward strand.
TGCCGGCCGGAGGCGAGCGACTCGAGCGCCGGGCGGTCGAGTCTGGCGGTGGTGGCCGGCGGGTTCGGCAGCAGGGCGAGCCGCGCGAGCTCGCGCAGCGCATCCAGCACCGAGACCTTCAGCAGCGGGTCGACCCGCGACATCGAGGTGCGGTAGTCCAGCAGCACGCTGCGCAGGCGCACGAGCGCCTCGTCGACGTCGGCCACCCGGGGCTGCGCGGCCTTCTCGTTGCGCCCGATCGACTGGATGAGGTCACGGCGGAGCGTGCGCGGCGAGACCGCGACGCCCGGGAGCCCCACGTCGGAGAGACGTCGGTTGATGCCGCCGAGGCTGAGCCGGCGCGGGCTCACCACGAGCACGCGCTTGTTCTGGGCCACGAGCGCGCCGATGGCGTTCACGATGGTCTGGGTGCCGCCCGTGCCGGGGAGGGTCTTCACCACGAGCGAGTTGCCGCCCGCGATCTGCGCGATCACGTTCTCCTGCTCGCCGTCGGCGTCGAGCAGGAGGGTGTCGGTGGAGGGCGCGCGGTGGTCCTGCGGAGACGGGTCGATGGGGTGGTAGCCGTCCTGCACTCCGCGACGGGAGGTGAGGTTGCCTGCGAGCGCGTCGAGCACCGGATGCGCGAGGTCGCCGCTGTCGGCCAGCATGTCACTCGCGACGTCGGCAAACGAGGAGACCACGAGACGCGGGTGCACCTGGAACCACGCGAGGTGCGAGGTGAGGCTGCGCAGGCGGTCGATGACCGGCTGCGGCTTGAAGACGCCGTTGGAGGCGGCGAGCGCCACGAGCGACTCGCGATCGAGCGTGATCTGGAACTGCTCCTGCAGGCGGCGCGCGAGCACGGGGTTGACGAAGGGGGCGCCGCGGAGCTTGAGCTCGAAGTCGCGGCCGTAGCGTCGCACCGAGATGGGGCGCAGGAGCACGGGGGCGCGGAAGGACTGCTCCGCACCGGCCCCGCCGTCGGCCCCGGGGCCAGCATCGGGGGCAGTGCCGCGCCACTCGGCGAGGCCGATGGCGAGGTGCACGGAGTCGATGCCACGGACCGAGCGCAGCTCCACGCCCTTGTCGGTGATGGCGCCGGCGGCGATGCGGGCGTTCCGGAGGGCGAGCTCGTCGCGGATGAGGCTCGATAGCAGGGTGGAGTTGCCGGTGATGAACTGGGCGAGACCGCCGGGGTGCGTGGTGCTCAGTTCGATGCGAGAGCGTGGGGAGTCGTCGAACGCGATGAGGGGCGAGGGGCCGCCGATCGCAGCGATCTCGGCGCGCCAGGCGTCGCGCGTGGGTTCGACGAGGCTGTCGGTGCTGTAGACCTGGCCGACCTGGCCACCGCCCTGACCGTTCCGCCCCCAGGCCGACTCCACGGGGTCGACCGCAGACGGGGTCTCGTCTGCTTCTCGTTTCTTATCGGCGCGCCACACAGGGCCACAGTACGTGTCGTCGCCCGGAATCCCGGGTAATCACGGGCGAGTTTCGCGATCCGGCGTGGCGAGAGCACCCTGGCCGCGGGCCGGGTGGCGACCGCGGCGGAATAAACCGGGTCCGTCACGGGCTTGAACCTGGGACATGACGAACCTCTCGGTGCTCGACCTGATCCCCGTCCGCTCCCGGCAGAGCTCCGGTGAGGCGGTGGCCGCCAGCCTCGCCCTCGTGCAGGCCGCCGAGCGGCTGGGCTTCACCCGGTACTGGCTCGCGGAGCACCACAACATGCCCGCCGTGGCCTCGACCTCGCCGTCGACGCTGATCGCGCACTTCGCGGCCGGCACGTCACGCATCCGCCTCGGCTCGGGCGGTGTCATGCTCCCCAACCACGCACCGCTGTCGATCGCCGAGCAGTTCGCACTGCTCGAGGCCATGCACCCGGGGCGCATCGATCTCGGCCTCGGCCGGGCCCCCGGCTCGGACCCCGTGACCTCCTACATGCTGCGCGGGCCGCGCACGACGACAGACGGCGATCCCGCCGAGACCTTCCCCACCGACGTCGAGACGGTCGCGGCGCTGCTCGGCTCCGATCGCCCGCCGAGCGACGAGCCGTTCGGCGACGACCAGCCGGGTGTGGGCCTCAACATCCGCGCGCGGTCGTACGAGCTGAAGGCCACACCCCGCGTCACGAGCGCGCCCGAGATGTGGCTGCTCGGCTCGAGCGACTTCAGCGCCGCCCTCGCCGCGAAGCTCGGCATGGCCTACGTCTTCGCCAACCACTTCGGCCAACCCGGCATCGAGCGCGCGCTCGAGCTCTACCGCTCGTCGTTCCAGCCCTCCGAGGCTCTCGCCGCCCCCAAGACGCTCGTGACCGCCAACATCTCGGTGGCCGACACCGCCGAGGAGGCCGAGCAGCTCGCGCTCCCCCAGCTCATCCAGATGGCCCGCATCCGCACCGGGGGCGCGCTCACCCCGCAGCTGACGATCGAGGCCGCCGCGGCCACGGAGCTCGGGCCCATGGAGCAGGAGTCGGTGCGCGACCAGTCGCGCCGCTGGCTGATCGGCACGGCCGACGAGGTGGCCGCGCGCATCCGCTCGCTCACCGAGCAGCACGGGGTCGACGAGGTCATGGTGTCGCCCGTGGGAGGCGCCCACGAGGGCGATTCGATGACGGACTCGCCGGCACGCATCCGCTCGCTCGAGCTCGTCGCGCCGCACTTCACCGCGCGCTGAGCCACCCCGCGAGGCGTCGGCCGATCAGCTGCACGGGGTGAGCGCGGCGACTCCGGCGCCGAGGGAGTTCGGGCCACCGAGGAGGGTGACCCGCACGGCACGGAACTTCTGCAGACTCTGCCGGAACTCGGGCGAGACGCAGTTCGGAGGCACCACCACGAGCGGAGAGCCCTTCGCTCCGGCGAGCGCCGAGCCCGCCAGTGCGTCGGGGAAGTTCATGCCCGTCGCCACGAACACCCGGTCACGGCGCACCTTCGTGGCGGCGTAGTCGTAGGCATTGAGGTTGATGGCGAGAGAGGCTTCGAAGCGGTCGGCGCCCGAGAGCCGCCACACCGTGAGCGGTGCTCCGTTGGTGCGGAGCGACCCGAGGGAGGACTGCAGGGCCGGTGAGACCGAGTTCGGACCTCCGGCGATGGTGACGTTCTTCACCTTCAGGGTCGACGTGAGCAGCGTCGCCGTGGCCTGATCGACGGATGCCGCCTTGCCGTAGACGAGCACGACCGGCTTGTTCGTGGCGCCGCCGGCTCCGCTCGCGCTCAGGGCGTCGGGGAAGTTGGTGCCCGTGGCCACGTAGGCACCGGAGCTGCCCGCGCCGAAGGCGAAGGCCGCGACCGTGCGCGAGACCTCGTAGCGGTCGGCACCTCCCCAGCGGTCGATGCGCACCCCGGGCCGCAGGCTCCTGAGCTGCTTCACGACGGCATCGGAGACCGAGTTCGGCCCTCCCACCACGACGATCGTGGTGGGCTTCAGCGAATCGCGGATGGCGGCGGCCACGACGGGGGGCACGGCCGAGGTGCCCGTGAGGAGGAGCGGTGCGCCCTTCTTGACCGCCGCGGGGCCGGCCGAGAGCGCGTCGGCGTAGCCGCCGCCGAAAGCGAGGAAGACGGTCTGGGCGCCGTCGGGGTAGGCCTCCTTCGCGATCGCCACGGAGACGTCGTAGCGGGTCTCGCCCTGGATGCGGTCGACGTCGATGTGCGGGTAGCCGAACCAGTCGGTGTAGATCACCCAGAAGTTGAGGTTGCCGAAGCTCGAGCAGGCGTCGCCATCGCTCTCGCTGTCGAGCGCCGCGGGGTTCGGCTGGTACGGCGTGTACTTGTAGAGCGCCGCGGTGGCCTTGGTGCGGATCGTGAGGGGGGCGGATCCGCAGGCCGGATTGGATTCGACCGGGTAGTAGAGCACCTGCGTGGGCGAGCCGATCGGGAGGCGCGGGTTCTGGAAGTCGCTCTTGAGCTGGCGCGCGGCGTTGTAGACCTGCTTGAAGAAGCCCTTGGTGTCCTCGTCGCACGGCGTTCCATCGTCGCGGCAGTCGTAGCCGGTCGCCGCGTCGAGTCGACCGGCCGTGGGGGCCGTCGAGGTCACGAGGCCCGACTCCTTCTCGATCAGGGCGAGCAGGGCCTTCTGGCTTACCCCACAGGCCTTTCCGACGTTCGCGATGATGGTCGCCGCCCTCTGCGAGCCGCCGGTGTACGCCGCGCAGTGCGCATCCTTCGGGATCGTCGTCACAGAGAACTTCGTCGGCCCGGCGAGGCAACTCGCGTTGCCGCACGCGGGCACCTGCCTCGTGAGGAACGACTGCACGGCGGCTGCGTCGAGTGCATCGCCGTCGTACATGTTCTTGTCGCTGATGATGTCGTCGGCGCGGAAACTGTAGGTGTTGATGCCCAGGATGTTCGGCTCCGCCTCGACCCCCGGCGGAGTGGTCGCCGCGGGCTCCGGCGTCGTGGTCGCCTCGGGTGCCGGCGTCTCGGTCGCATCCGGGGTCGACGTCGGTGCCGCATCCGGCGCCTGGGTCGGTGTCGGTGTCGGTGTCGGCGTCGGTGTCGGTGTCGGCGTCGCATCGGGCGCGGTTGTCGGGGCGGGCGTCACGTCCGGCGTGGCTGTCGGTGCTGCCGTGACCGTGGGGTCGGGAGCCACCGTGTCCTGCGGTGCCGCCGCCATCAGCCCCACCGTGAGCGAGAGACCCGCCACCACGGTGGCCGTCTTCAGGGACAGGCTCTTCCACACGCGCATTCTGCTCACGGGCCGACCCTACAGTGCTCTACAGGTGTTTGATAGAGCTGCTGCCTGGGAGAACGACTGTTCCCCTAAACTGGCCGGGTGAGCAGCGCAGCCGGCCTCGAAGGCGAACGGATCAGGCCCTCGGCCGCGCGCGAGCGACTGCTCACGACCGCCTCCGAGCTGTTCTACCGGGAGGGCATCGGCCGGGTGGGCATGGACCGGGTGCTCTCCGAGGCGGGAGTGCCCCGCGCCACGATGTACCGCCACTTCTCCGGCAAGGAGGCGCTCGTGGCGGCGTGCCTCGAGCGGGAGGACGAGCGGGTGCGGGCCGCGCTCACGGCCTCCCCCGATCCGGATGCCGACCGCCTGCTCGTGCTCATCGCCGACGACCTCACCGGCCGCCACTCCCGCGGCTGCCCCTTCATCAACGCCGCCATCGAGTACCCCGACCCGGCGAGCGAGGTGCGCCGCATCGTCGCCGCCCACCGCGCCTGGTTCGTCGAACTGATCGAGCGCGCGCTCGGCTCCTCCTCCCCCGCCTCCGATCTCGCGGCCGAGATCGTGCTCCTGCGCGACGGCGCTCTCGTCGGCGGCTACCTCGACGAGCCGGATGCCGTGCGCGCGGCTTTCCTGCGGGCTGCGCGCGCGCTCATCGACCCTGCGCGGTGACCGCGGTCAGGGCCGAGAAGCCCCGGGGCGCTGCCGCGTCAGAAGTGCGTGACACCGTACACCGGCCGCACCGGCGTCAGCAGCGCGGCGAGCCGGCCGACCGCACCCGCTGTGCGCTCCACGATCCGTCCGGCCGACGCGAGGGTGCGGGCGTCGACGGCTCCGAGGTAGAGCGAGCCGAGCACCCACGCCTCGAGCTCGACGTCGGGCTCGGCAGACCCGCCACGGGTCACGCTCGCCCGACCGCCGGCCACCCGGATGCGGTAGCGGCCCGCAGCGAACCCGAGGTCGTCGGCGACCTCGACGACGACCTCGCCCTCCGCATCCGGGAGGTAGCCGCGCGCCTCGAACACGGTCCCCACATCGAGCAGGCGGATCCAGAGCCGGTCGCTCCGCCCCGTCGTGCGCACCGCGCGCCAGTCGGCGAGAGCCCAGCGCAGCGGGTCGTCCGCGGGAGCGGCGTCGAACCGCACGGTGTCGACGAGGTCCATCGACCCGAGCAGCTCCCAGAGACCGAGGTAGGCGCCGTCGTTCGCGGCCACGAGGTCGATCACCTCGAGCTCGGTCGCGCGGTCCCCCTCGTGCACGCGGTAAGCCGCGAAGCCGTCGATCGCGCCGCCCACGCCGTAGTGCACGGCGGCGCGCACGGTGTCGTCGGCCGCGCCGTTCGGTCCGGCAAGACCGGCGCTCCGTCGCCAGTAGGCGTGCTGCCGGTCCACTGAACCGGGCGTGCGGGCGTGGAAGGCGGAGAAGACGCGAGGGGCGATCGAGACGAGATCATGCGCGTCGATGAGCTCGCACCGGCCGGTGGTGGGCACGGTCAGGCGGAAGCGCTGTCCGGCCGGAACGGTGACGGAGTCGAGCCCGTAGGCGGTGCCGAAGCCGAAGCGCCGGTAGATGGTGGCCTCCGAGACCGTGAGCGCCGCCAGCGCCTGGCCTGCGGCGTGCGCGGCCGTCAGATCGTCGGTCATCAGTCGTCGCAGGAGGCCCCGACGCCGGTGCGTCGGGCGCACGGTCACGCCGGCGATGAGGTGCGCGGGCAGCAGCTCCGCCCCACCCACGTTGAGGGTGTGCTCGTAGGCCGCGAAGGTCGCGACGGGCACGTCGGGCCCGAGCGCCGATTCCGGTGTCGTCGTCGTGTACGCGCCGGTGAGCCGTCGGCCGTCGGCTGCGATGTCGACGGCGGCGAGGTCGATCGCCTCAGGCGTCATCCGCGGCTCGTGGAAGCCGCGCGACTCCGCCACGAGCCAGTTCCGGGTGGCGGCGTCGGCCCTGCCGTCGGGGGCGGCCGCCGGGAAGGTGCGGAACTCGTACTCGTCTGCGGTCTCGGATGCCATGGCTCCACGCTAGCCCGGGTCGATCGATCTCCGGCCCGTTAACGAGTGGTGGAGAGGGCCGAAGCCCTCCCCACGCATGAGCATAGCAATCCCCGGCACCGTGCCGCCACTCAGCGCGAGAGCAGCGCCGCGCGCTCCGGATGCTCGTCGAACCACTTGCCTACGTACCAGCACATGGGCACGACCCGGTAGGGCGTGTTGGCCTCGACGTCGTCGACCGCGAACGCCACGATCTCACCCGCGAGCCCCTTGCCGCGCTGCCGCGGGTCGGTGAACGTGTGGGTGAACGAGATGTGGTTCTCGTTCACCACGTAGTCGACGGCACTCGCGAGAGCCCCGTCGATCCGCAGCGAGTATCGGTTCTGATCGGCGTCATGACTGAATTCCTGTGCCATGCCACCACCCTACGCTCGTCCTAGTCCACGAGGTCGGCGGGAGACTCCGGAACCGATTCGGACTGCTCGGTGCGGTCCCGGAGCCGGTCCGACATCCCGGACGCGCCCTGGCCGTCCTCGTCCTCATCCGCCTCCTTGATGAGCTCGGCGAGCTCCTCGTCGCGAGGAGCGGTCACAGCGGGGTCGGGCTCGGGAGACGAGGTCGCTCCGTCTGTCACGGCGCCCTACTTCCCGGCGGTCGGTCCGTAGAAGGACTCGACGTCGGCGAGCTCCTGCTCGGCGGTGGCCTGGATGAGCTTCAGCAGTTCGGGGTCGAGGCCCGGGCTGAACTCCTCGAGCCGCTCGGGAGCGATGAACGACGGGGTCCCGACGGGTGCCTGCTCCGTGGCGTCGAGGTCGGTGCCGTCATTGGAGGGCGATGCACCCTGGAAGATGCGGCCGGCCTCCGATTCGCCCTTGAGATCGAAGGAGAACTGCTTGCTCTGCAGGCCCAGGTCCAGGAGCTCCTTGACCTCCGGGAACTGCTCGGCGTTCGTCTTGGGGATCGGGAGGGTCTTCTTCCAATCCACGCCGAGTGTCTCGAGGGCCTTGGCGTAGGCGTTCTCGTGGGCCTGGTCACGCACGATCAGGTACGCGATCGTGGAGCGGGCGGTCTTGTTGGCCGTCATCTCGTAGATGCGGCACTTCTGCAACCGACCGGTCGACTCGAGCATGAGGTTGTAGAGCAGGTCGAGCACCAGGTTGCCCGAGTTGTAGACGTAGCTGCCGAGCCACGGGTTGCCCGCGGCGTCGACGGGCATCGCGCCCTGCGCTCCCACGAGGTAGTGGTGGATGTTGCTGTGGTCGAGGGCGATGTTGAGCGGCGTCGCTCCCCCGGCCCCCGGGGTGTCGAGCGGGTCGGTGAGCTTGCCCTTGTACTGCGGCGATCCGTCGAGCAGTCGGGAGATCGTGGTGCCGATGAGCTCGACGTGGCTGATCTCCTCGGTGCCGACGCCCTGGATGAGGTCGCGGTACGGCTTGGCGGAGGGCCCCCGGAAGTTCATGGCCTGGAACAGGTACTGCATCATCGTGCGCATCTCGCCGAACTGGCCTCCGAGCCCTTCCTGCAGTGCGTTCGCCGCAGCGGGATCCGGCTCGTCCTCGGCGATGTCGTTGATCCATTCCTGTACGTGGAAATACACGGGAGTGCCTCCTAGGCGTGAAGTGCACGCACGGTGCGCGCCTCTTCCACCGTGCTCCCGCTCGCCCGGTGAAGCAGCCCCCTTGCAAACCGCGCCGCCGCGTGTACGCGAGGTCGGCCGGTAGGCTCGATGCATCTCTGAGGGGGGAACAGTGAACAGTTCGACAGCATCCGCGATCGCCATCGTCATTCCGATCGTGGCCTACCTGGTTGTGATCGTGGTCAGCCTGGTCATCTTTTACTGGCTCGTGAAGAAGGCCATCCGCACGGCGCTCGCCGACCACTACAAGACGGTCAAGCTCTACGAGGAGACGGGCGAGTGGACCCCGGGGCCCTGGGACCTGAAGACGCCGCCTCGAGGCGCCGAGACCGGCAGCGACGACTGATGCGACGGTGCCCCTGGAGGGACTCGAACTCGGTAGGCGGGTCCGCGAGGCCTACGCAAGCTCGCAACTTCCGCGTATTTACGCGGTCTTTGGATCACGTCGATAACGCTAAATCAGGCCATTTTGAGATTCATTGTGGGCAAAATGTGGGCACGAATTCACCGCACCAATCTCCGTCAATTTTATAGAACCGTCGTCAGACATCGTCTTCCCGAATGACTCTACTGGCGCTCCTTTTTACGAATCATCGTCGAGAAAAGCAAGAGGACGCCGCGGCACTGGCTCTGCTATCGGTCTAACCGAGCCTGGGCGCGCCGAAGGGACACAGACACGGGCTCACCCCGGAGGGTGCCTGAGTCCGCGACGATCGCGTTGCCGCCGGCTACACCACCGTCGGTCGAATGGTGTGTCACTCCGCCTGGCTGGCATCTCGTCAAAGGCTCTGACTAGCGATCGAGCTCCCGAGTTCTCGAGCGCGCCGATCGAAAGGCACTTTGCCACCTTCCAGGTGATGATGTGGTGTCGCCGGTAGATAACCGGCAGAGACCAGACGTTCGCCCCGCTTTAAAGCCAACCCTTGTAACTCAGGAAAGTGAGGCGGCCTCTGCCGCCTCTGCCGCCTCATAGTCTTCAGCGATGAAATCGATGAGGTAGAGGAATGCTGCGCGGGCCACTCGGAGTGCTTCGAGGGAAGCGGCCACAAGTTCTGGCTCTCCCACCGAGACTATGGCGGCTCGGGTGGGCCCCGAAAACGTGAACTTCCTAACATGAACTAGTCGATGGGTCCCGGCATTTCGAAGTAGCTGAGCCCGCGCATAGAGGCCTTCCTCATGGATGTCGTAGGCAAGTTCGGCAAGTGTCGCCCGGTGATTGGGCCAGGGCTTGAATTGTGGCAGTTCAGGTCGCAATTCTGACGTCGTCCGCTCGGTCCAGAAGGCACGGAAACTTACTCGATCTGGCGCATCACCAACGTCAAAGTACAAGTTTGCGACCACGGCGATCTTGTCGAGAACGTCCAGAGTCGCACGTTGTGCTAGGACGATTTTTGCGGCGGGCTGCCCGTATACCGAGTCGTCATCAGTATCCGCATAGCTGCCGCTGTCGTTAACAGCATTCCCAGCCAGTTCTACGATGCCGTCGTACGCCAACTGCCGGGCAACTAGGTACTCGGACTTCAGAACATTTACGGCTGCAAGAATAGCTAGTGGCGTTGGCGAATCAACGGGGACCAGAGCTGCGTCCACCCCTGCATCGTCCCACTGAGATGAGTCTGAGCCGAGGCCCTCCATTGCTACCGATAGCGCAAGACGGTTCGTTGCCACCCACTGCTGATAGGGATCGTCAGGGTCTCCGTCATGTGACTCGTGGCCAACGCCCTGTAATTCGCCTAATGCATCCCAGCTCTCAGCGGTTGATTCGTTAGAAATTCCGATCGTGTGCTCGCGCAGGCTCTTCGCCATGCGCGAGTACCTATTGTACAAAGCCGCATAGTGAGCAGGTTGACCTCGCCCGAGCCGAATTCGTGCCGCGAGAAGCTGTGCGAGGTTGCCCGCAGCATTGCCATTGTTCGGATATTCCGCGAGCGAGTCCTGGTATGCCTCATACGCTTCGATCCATCTGCCGGAAGAGTCGAGTTCGTTCCCCAGGTTGCACAGAGCTTTCGATCGCAGAAGCGATTCGATATCGGGCGACCGACCTGCCCGAGCGAGAAGGAGACGCCCTTCCCGAAGCTGCTCGCGACGCTGCCACCTCACGGGCTGCTCTTCCTGCTCGAGTTGCGCCGTCCAGGACCAGCGACTTCGCTCCTCTTGATTGACCAACTGGCAGATCGTAGTCCCAAGGCAATAGCTTGCCCACGCCCTAAGGGACTCCGAGATGTCAGCCGCCACAACTTCTCGTTGGAGAGCCTCAGCCTCCGCCAAAACTTCTTCACCACCAGTGGAAGGGACCGCGTCGCTCAGCATGCCCGCTGCGAGATTAAGGAGGTCGTAATACTCCTCTGCAGGGATATCTACCGATGGCTCGATCTGACGTAGTCGCACAATCAGCCTCGGCACCTCGTCAAGAACGTCTTGCTGATCCTGCTCCCCGAGCATGCCTAGTCGATCAAGTTCATCCTGAACGGCGCCAGCAATTTCACGACCGATTCGAGTGGGCATCCAGACTCCGACCTATCGCGTTGCGGACTTTCATCAGCCGATTGCTGGGCGACGTTTCACCATCGCGATGATGCGAGCTACTGACTTGAGGTTCATTGGTGTTGGCACGCAAAGACATCAATCGCTTGGTGTTCCGCGAACCTCCCAGACCCATGTGTTGCGGACTCCTACAGCTTTATGCGGCGATGCTACCTCGCGACAACCAGGCAGGCCAGCGAGTTTGTACTGTCTATTCCAGGCACGAGCCCCAACTATCCAGCACGAATGTAATCGTTCACTGCCGCAGTTGCATTCCCCATTTCGGGTCGCTTGAACATCCCTGCCAAATTTTCGCATTCTCTGCCTCACCGATCTTCTTCTTGAGACTTTTTTCACGCCTGCGCCACCGCTACCCCTTCACTTCCCAACCTCCGTCAGACAGCAACGATGTTTGGGGGGGTTGGGAAGCGCGCTCTGCGCGGGGGTGGCGGTGGCGCAGGCGAGGAGAGGGACAAACGGTTCTATTGCCTCTTCCCGCCCGAGGATAGGCAATGGAAGACCCACGAGCATGGAGACGAACGAACGCGGAGATTCGATCCGGAGTCGCGCACGCAGCTACTTCCATGCTCTGGAGGGGCCAAAAACTTGCCCCCTACTGGCGCCACTCAGATGTCTCCCGCCCGTCACAGAATTGACCGTAGGGATGAGCGTCGAACCACGACGACGAGGGCGCTTGGCGACGTGGTAGCGGAAAAGGTTGAGGTAGCTAGAGATGGCAGGCAGCGTGACCCCGCACAGCACCTCGCAAGGCAAGCGATACCGCGTGCGGTACCGGAAACCGGATCACACGCAGACGGACAAGCGGGTTTCAAGACCAAGCGCGAAGCCGAGCTGTTCCTCGCCTGGGTGACGGTGTCAAAGGCGGCCGGTGACTACATTGATCCGGCTCTTGCTCGCGTTTCGGTCGGCGACCTCGCTCCTCTGTGGTTGCGCTCGAAGTTTGTACTCAAGCCCTCATCGTCAAAGCCGCTCGAGGTCGCCTGGGGCGTGCACGTGTCAGAGCGATGGGGGAACCGCGAAATCTCAACCATCGTTCCCTCAGAGGTGCAGGTATGGGTGAGTGAACTGGCGGGCCGCCGGTCGCCCTCCGCGGTGATCAGCGCACACGGCGTGCTCGCAGGCATCCTCGACATGGCCGTCACCGACCGCCGCCTTCCTCGGAACCCGGCGCGCGGAGTGAAGCTGCCCCGCAAGACCGGGAAGCTGAATCGTGTCTACCTCGGCCACGACCAGGTGCACACTCTCGCCGGCTTGTCTGCGCATCCGACGCTCGTGCTCTGCCTCGCCTACATGGGCATCCGATGGGGCGAGGTGACCGCGCTGCGCGTGCGGCACATCAACTTGCTCCGGCGCCGGCTCACCGTCGAAGAGAATGCCGTGAAGGTTGGCGCCATCATCCACCTCGGCACGACCAGGGTGCATGAGCGCCGATCCGTGCCCTACCCGGAGCTGCTCAGCGCGGGCCTCGCCGAGCAGTGCGCCGACTAGGGGCCCACGCAGCTCGTGTTCGGCGGCGGCGCCTTCCACATGACGAACATTCTCGAAATCGGTGCTTCAGCGTGGACAGTTCGGGCGGATGGGCGCGGACTCGAACGAAGGGTTGATCCATCGACGGTTACGGCATATGAGGCAGCTCGGAGCGTGAGTGATTCTGTAGCTTCAGAGCTGGACGAGGCGTGGCGGGCTGCGTTCGGAAGAAGTTCTGATCCATCCGACGCATGGGATCACTCGATCAAAGCCGTCGAGGAACTTCTTATCCCCCTTGTGATCCCGATCGTGGCTCAGCCCAACCTTGGCGGTGTCGCTGGAGAACTTCGTGGCGCGTCTCACAAATGGAGACTGCCCCCGAGTACGTCGAGTGCCGCTATGGACGACGGGAAGACCCTGGAATCCGTGATTCGGCTCATCTGGCCAGATCCGGACCGCCACGGGGGTTGGGACGGCCAACAGGACTTCAACTCAGAAAGAGGCAGAAAGGGTCGTCTATCTAGCAGTGGCAATTGTTGGACTCTGCGGTGACGGCGGCCTCTATCGGATGCTTGATAAGCAGCGGCGCGAACGCGAAGACTGTTCAGCGGATGCTCGGTCACACCTCGGCTGATGGTGGCGGCCAAGATGCAGGACGCAGCGCGCGAGGCGAGCCCAGGCAACGCGTGGGCAGATAATCTGGCGTGACAAGTGCCCGAGGGGCCCAATGATTGCTGGAGCGATGCCGTGAAACGCGAGTCCACTCTCTATCACCGCACGCTTGAAAACTTACATTCAGATGTAATATTAGAAGCGCCATCGAGTGAGGAGGTGTAATAATGCGTGCTGTTGATGCTTTGGAGGTTCTCGAACTGCTCGGCTCGACGCAACGCGGCCTCGTGACGACCGCTCAGGCTCGCGAATCGGGTCTCTCGGGCGTGGACCTCAGTCGCCTCACCGACTCAAGTAAGCTCCTCCGTGTCCGCCACGGAGTTTACGCACTGCCTTCGGCGGGGGCTGACCGACTGCAAGACCTGCGTGGGGCGTGGCTGGCGGCGTCGGCAAACGGCGACGTCGTCGTTTCCGGCGCCTCGGCAGCCGTCGTGCATGGCCTGGGTGACCTCGTTCCTGCGGCGCACGAGTTCACCGCTTCGGTGCGCCGCCAGAGCACGCTGCCAGACCTCCGCTTCCACCGCGCCGAATTGAGCGACGACGATGTGACCGTGGTCGACGGGCTTCCGGTCACCACAGTGGTGCGCACGGCCGCCGACCTCGCTGCGTCCTTGCTGGATTCCGACCACCTCGCCGGCGTTCTGTCCGCCGGGGTCGAGAATCTGGATGTCGATGTCGAGGAGCTCGCGCAGGCGCTCTCCCCCTATGCCGCGCGCTACGGTTTCGACTCCGGGCGAGCGCTTCTCGCAGAGGTCGCACCCGGATACGTAGCAGCTGCGATCGGTAGCGCAGTTCGCACGGCCGTCACGCGCTCGCCCCAGTTTCGGAAGCAGGCCCTGAAGCTTCTCGCAGAGCCCGATGGTGCGAAGACCCTTCTGTCATTCCTCGAGGAGCGCCTCGCTTCATAAGGCACTTCAACACGGGCAAGGAAACACATGGCGCACACGAAGATGCAACTGGCGAGCCTCGCCCGGTCGCTTCAGGCCAAGCTGAACAACGAGGCGCGCCGGCGGGGTGTGACCGCGGATGTCATCCGCAAGCAATACATCTTCACAGTCTTCCTGAGCAGACTGTTCTCCCCAGAACCGCAGGCGCCCTGGGTTCTTCTCGGCGGGAACGCGCTCCTCATCCGCACCGGCGGCGGACGGTTCACCCAAGACATCGACCTGGCCCGCGAAAGCGAGTGGGCATCAAGCAACGATGTGCGCGCCGAACTGCAATCGCTCGCTGACGCCAGCGCAGACCGAGACCCGTTTACCTTCGTGGTGGTCGCTGTCGAGCCGCACTCCGAGCCGGACCCGTTCGACTACGGCGCGAAGACGGCGAAAGCAAGGGTGCAGGCGCTCCTCGGCGCCCAGGTCTTCGACACGTTCACCATCGACCTCACCGAGAGACGCCACCTCGATGCTCCCGTCGATCAGGTGCCCCTCCGCGCGGTCATCGAACACGACACTCTCTCCCATCTGCCGTCGGTGCCGACGACTCCGCTCGAGAACCACCTGGCCGACAAGGTGTGTGCGATGTACGAGCGACACGGGAGAGACGGTGACTCGCCCTCCACCCGCTACCGCGACCTCGCCGACATCGTCCGGATTCTTGACGCCGGCCCCATCGATACCGCTCGCCTCAAGGAAGTGCTCGACCGCGAATCGGGTCGTCGGAGAATCACGCTACCGAGCCGCATGGAGGCGCCTGCCGAAGAGTGGCGGATCGCTTTTCCGCGCCAGGCACGAACCTTCGCTGAGTACTCGAGCAAGCTCTATGAACTCGACGCATCTCTGGACGAGACACGGCCGTGCCTGGATCCCATTCTTTCCGGCAAGCGGACGTCGGGCACGTGGGTTCCTGAGAAGCGCGCCTGGTCCGACTGAAACCGCACGCCGCCGAGTGTGGGCAAAAGCGATTTCGTAAAGAGATCGGAGGGCCCCAGATCCCCGGAATCGCGCGGATCTGAGCGCCCGACAGAAGGGTGCCCCTGGAGGGACTCGAACCCCCAACCCTTTCCTTAGGACGGAACTGCTCTTCCATTGAGCTACAGAGGCTGACCGGGCAAGTTTAGCGGTCAGGCCGCCGTGGCGAGGAACATCTCCCACTGGGGCTCGGCCTTCTCGGCACCCTTGATGCTCCAGCCCGACTGGTGAGGCATCCGTGGGGCGAAGCGCAACGACCAGCCCATCTCCTCCGGCGTGCGGTCGCTCTTGATGTTGTTGCAGCGCAGGCAGCAGGCCACGAGGTTCTCCCAGGTGTCCTTGCCCCCGCGCGAGCGCGGCTGCACGTGGTCGATGGTCGTCGCCGTGCCTCCGCAGTAACCGCACCGCTGACCGTCGCGGCGCAGCACTCCCCGGCGCGAGACCGGCATCATCCGGTTGATCGGCACCCGCACGTAGCGGGTGAGGAGGATGACGGCGGGTCGCTCGAAGGCGCTCGTGATCCCGATCACGGGGTGCGCGTCGTCGCTCGCCAGCACGCGGGCCTTGTCGTTCAGCACGAGCACGATCGCCCGCTTGAACGAGATGACGCCGAGCGGCTCATATCCTGCGTTCAGTACCAGTGTTCGCATGCTCTCCCTTTCGAAGAGACCTGGACGGCTTCCAGGTGTTCGATACAGCGGATCGCCTCGGGTCGAGGAGTCTGGCGGACAACAAAAAAGGCGCCGTCATGATGACAGCGCCTTGCAGGGGGATCCGGTTATCCGGAACCGACTGAGTCCGTTCGAGTGCCGCGGCACGCGCAGCTGAAGGCGATCCGTGGTGCGGATGCTCCGGCCGTCGTTCATCGGTCTCTCCATGATCTCGGGGACGATCAGAGCCTCAGAGTACGACAGAAACGGCGTGCCACACAGTGGTGGCACGCCGTTTCATGGCCTGGTAACGAACTGTTTACACGATCCGCACGAAGTAGTAGCTGCCCCAGAGCGGACGGTGCTCGACGTAGCGGCCCCAGTCGGGAGAGTCGATCGTTCCGCCGGCACCGTCGTAGATGCCGATGTGGCCGATGGGCCAGACGATGAGGTCGCCGGCCTGCGCGTCCTCAGGAGCGATCGGGATGCCGAGGGCGGCCTGATTGCTCACGGTGCGCGGCAGGTAGATGCCGAAGGCCCCGAAGACGTACTGGGTGAGTCCGTCGCAACCGAAGCTCGTGTCGGGGCTCGCACCGCTGCCGTAGGGCACGACTCCCACGAACTGCTTGGCGAACTCCACGATGGCCTGGCCGCTGTAGGGGCCGGAGGGCGGGTTGACCGCGAACGTGCCTCCGGGGGCGGAGGAGCGCGACGACTCGGCGGCCGATGCAGCAGCGGCGGCGGCCTCGGTGGCGGCGACCGCGGCGGCCGCGGCCTCGCGAGCGGCGGCCAGCTCGGCGGAGGTGGGAGCGGTGTAGTTGTCGCGGCTGACCGCGAGGGCGGCCGACGCGTCGGGCACCACGAGGGTCTGCGAGCCGCTGAGATCGGCCTCGGCGGATGCGACCGTGCTGTCGAAGCTGCCGCCGCCGCCGAAGGCGTAGGCGGGGAGCGACATCGTGACCACGAGAGCCGCAGCGAAGGTCATGACGACCGTGCTGACGGCGCCCTTCTTCGTGGGGCGCTTGAAGCGCGGTCGCGAGCGCGGTGCACGGGTGCCGCCCTGAGCGGGCTCGGCCGCGCGGGCCGGCGGCGCGACGGGCGCACGCTTCACGAGAGCACTGGACACGCCCGGCTTCGACGCTACAGCTGCGGCCGACTCCGCCGCACGGAGCTCCCGGCGGGTGAGTGCGGTTGCCTGTGAGGGTGTCTCGGGTCTGTTCGGGTCTTCGGGGTTCCGCTCCGAGGGGAGCGAGTTTCCATCAAGGGCCAAAATACGTTCCTCCGGCACCTCTCGCAGCTAGGGCACTGCTCCCGTCCACACCGAGTTGCGTGCGTGTTCTGCGACCAAGAGACGGGAAAGCGAGGTGTCTTGGCCCGGTCCCGCACCCATTAGGGGGTGGCGGACTCGTTAGAGAATACGGGAGGGGCGGCCGAATGTCACCTTGAGCGACAGTTTGTTTAACAATTCCGTAACGCTCCTCGGATGGATTTCGCTCAGATCCCAACAAATATGTGGGATGCGACCTCGTTGGGGAGCTCGAGCCCCTCCTCGAAACCTTCGACCTCTACCAGAACGTAGGAGCCGACCGCGGTGAAGGCCGCGGAGTTGCCCGGCACGACGCCCGCCTGCTTGAGCTGGAGCAGCAGCTCCGGGTCGACCTGAGCCGGTTCACCGAGGCGCCGGATGGTCTTCGTCTGCGGCCCCACAGCTCCGTGCACGAGTGTCACGATGTTCACGACGCCCTTCGTGAACGGCATCGTCGCCTCATCTCCCAGCACGTCGAGACCGGGGATGGGGTTGCCGTAGGGCGACTCCGTGGGGTGATCGAGGAGCTCCAGGATGCGGAGTTCGACCTGCTCGCTCATGACATGCTCCCACCGGCATGCCTCGTCGTGCACGAGCTCCCAGTCGAGGCCGATGACGTCGCTCAGCAGCCGCTCTGCGAGCCGGTGCTTGCGCATGACCGAGATGGCCTTCCGTCGGCCCACCTCGGTGAGCTCGAGGTGACGATCGACCGAGACCACCACGAGACCGTCGCGCTCCATGCGCCCGACCGTCTGGGACACCGTGGGCCCGGAGTGACCGAGCCGCTCCGAGATGCGCGCGCGCAGCGGATTGATGTTCTCTTCTTCGAGTTCGAGAATCGTCCGCAGATACATCTCTGTGGTGTCGATCAAATCAGTCACGGCATACTCCTAGGCCCTGTGAGGCGTACCTAACCCAGCCTAGTGTCACGCCACGACACCGAGGCTGTTCGCGCGTCGATACTATGGACCGCATGGCCGAGATCACGATTCCCACCGATCGACTTCCCGTGGACGGACGGTTCGGCTGCGGCCCTTCCAAGGTCCGCCCCGCCCAGCTGGAGGACCTCGTCACCCGCGGCGCGTCCCTCCTCGGCACGAGCCACCGGCAGGCGCCCGTGAAGAATCTCGTGGGCTCGGTGCGCGAGGGGCTGTCGTCGCTGTTCTCGCTGCCCGAGGGTCACGAGGTCGTGCTCGGCAACGGCGGCTCGACGGCCTTCTGGGACGCGGCGTCGTTCGGACTCATCCAGAAGCGTGCCGAGAACCTGTCGTTCGGCGAATTCGGCTCCAAGTTCGCCGCGGCGGCCGGCGCCCCGTGGCTCGAGGCTCCCCACGTGGTGAAGTCCGAAGGCGGAACGCTCGGGCGGATCGAGGTGCTCGAGGGCGTCGACGTCTATGCCTGGCCGCACAACGAGACGAGCACCGGTGTCATGGCTCCCGTGCAGCGCGTGCACGGCGACGAGGGCGCGCTCACCGTCATCGACGCCACGAGCGCCGCGGGCGGAATCGACTTCGACGTCACCGAGACGGATGTCTACTACTTCGCCCCGCAGAAGAACTTCGCCTCCGACGGCGGCGTCTGGTTCGCGCTCATGTCGCCGGCGGCCCTCGAGCGGATCGAGACGATCGCGGCATCCGGACGCTACATCCCGGAGTTCCTGAGCCTGAAGAACGCCGTCGACAACTCGCGGCTGGACCAGACGCTCAACACCCCCGCCATCGCCACGCTCGTGCTGCTGGAGAACCAGGTCTCCTGGATCAACGGCAACGGCGGGCTGCCCTGGGCCTCGGCCCGCACGGCCGAGTCGTCGTCGGCGCTCTACACGTGGGCCGAGAGCGTCTCCTACGCCCGGCCGTTCGTCGCCGAGCCGGCCGAGCGCTCGCAGGTCGTCGTCACGATCGACTTCGACGACTCGATCGACGCCGCGGCCATCGCGAAGGCTCTGCGATCCAACGGGATCGTCGACACCGAGCCCTACCGCAAGCTCGGCCGCAACCAGCTGCGAGTGGCGACCTTCGTGGCCATCGAGCCCTCCGACGTCACGCAGCTCATCTCGTCGATCGAGTACGTCGTGGAGAACCTGGGCGCGTAGCCCTTCCGGCACGGACAACGCCGAAGCTCCCGCTCTCCGGGCCCACCTGGGCGCCGATCGGCGGGAGCTTTGTCGTTGTCCGCGGACGCGGGTGTGTCAGCGGCCCTCGGAGGGCGGCTCGTCGTCGGAGTCCTCGTCGTCGTCGATCTCTTCGGCCGCGGCCGCGAGCTCGTCGTCGTCGGCGATGTGGTCGTCGAGGTCGGTCACGTCGTCGAGATCCACCTCGTCGAGATCGTCGTCGTCGTCCTCCTCGGGGTGCTCGTCATCGTCGTGCTCGTCGTCGTCGAGGTCCTCGTCCTCGTCGTCGAGGTCCTCGTCGTCGTCGTCACCCTCCGCCGCGGTCGCCGCCGCGAGCTCCTGCGCGAGCTGGTACTCGGCGAGGCGCTCCGACCAGGGCACCCAGTCCGGAGCGACGAGCGAGGTCTCCCCCGGCAGCAGCTCGACCTCGAGCACAGTGGGTTCGGACTCCTCGTCGACACGCGCGAGCGTCACCGTCCACCGCCAGTCGGGGTAGCCGGGAAGCTTCGAGGCGAAGAACAGGCTGAGCACGTGGTCCTCTTCGGCCCGCGAACCCGCCAGCTCGCCCACGGTGCCCGCCGGAGCGATGCCCACGAGCGCGGCCCGAGCGAACTGCACCGATCCGAGCAGCACCTCGTCCACGGCGGGCTCGATGGCAGCGGTCTCCTCGACGCCCTCGTCGACGGCGCCCGGCTCTGGTGCGTCCTGCGGCACTAGGCGTCCAGCTCGTCTGCGACCTTGCGCAGCAGAGCGGCGATCTTGCGGCTGTGCGCGTTGTCCGGGTAGCGGCCGCGCTTGAGGTTCCCGCCGATGGAGTCGAGCACCTTCACGAGGTCCTCCACGATGATCGCCATGTCGTCGGCGGGCTTCCGCGCCATCTTCGCGAGGCTCGGGGGCGCCTCCAGCACCCGCACCGAGAGCGCCTGCGCGCCACGCTTGCCATCGGCGATGCCGAACTCGAGCTTGCTGCCGGCTTTCACCGTGGTTCCCGCGGGCAGGGCCGACGCGTGCAGGAACACTTCTTGGCCGTCATCGGTGCTGATGAAGCCGAAGCCCTTCTCGTCGTCGTAGAACTTGACCTTGCCGGTTGGCATCGCGAATCTCCTCGTGTAATCGGCCCGAATACCTCTTCGGGCCACTGACCAGCCTACCCGTGCCCGTATCCTTGTGGATGTGAGTGACGCCGACAAGACAGCCAGCAGCCGGATCGAACGGACCCTGGCCGTCATGATCGCGGCCGTCATCGGGATGTCGATCATCGCGTTCCTCGCCATCATCATCGCGACCGCGGCAGGCGTGAAGGGCGAGTCCTTCAGCTCGGGCGTCTGGCCCGCCGTCTTCCTCGTGCCCTACATCGGCCTGCCGATCGGCCTGGTGCTCATGCTGGTCCTCCTCATCGTCAACATGAGACGCCGTCTCCGCGAGGCTCGCGGGAGTCGGTGAGCGATCCGCTCACGCTCGCGCGCTCCCTGAGCGCCAAGAGCGACGACCAGCTGATCGCGCTGCTCGCGGCGCGCCCGGTCGCGGCGCGGGAGATCCGCGACTTCTTCGACCTCGCCGATGCGCTGCTCGACCCGGTCTCGGTGCGTGCAGCGCTCCGCCGCCTCGACCGCGACCAGATCGAGGGGCTCGCCGCCCCCGCGGAGAACAGGGTCGCGCTCGACGCGCTCCCCCTCGAGGAGCTCGCGCTGCGCGATGAGGCCGGCCGCCCCTACGCCGTGGTCGCGGAGGTGGCCAGGACCCTGCTCGACGAACCCGCCCCCGCACCCGAGACCGGCCCACCCACGATCTCCCCCGCGGCAGACGCGCTGGCGGCCACGCCGGTCGCCGAGCGAGCCTTCACCGCCATCTCGGCGGTCGCCGAACTCGTGCAGCAGCTGCGCCTCGCTCCGGTGCGCACACTGGCACGTGGCGGAATCCCGGCCGCGGAGAGCAAGCGCCTCTCGGCCCTCCTCGGACTCGAGCCCGAGCTCGTGCCCCCGCTCATGGAGGTCGCTCGCGCAGCCGGCCTGATCGACCTCGACGGCGACCTCCTCTTCTCCACGGCCTTCGCCGACGAGTGGAACCTGCTCGGCCACCGCGACCGCTGGAGCACCCTCGTCTCCGGTTGGGTCGCGAGCCTCGACACCCCGTTCCGATCCCTTCTCGCCGATGCCGTCGAGGGCGGCCGGTGGCCGAGCGGTGCGACCCTCCGCGAGGCCCTCGCCACCCGCTACCCGGCCGCCGACGCGACCATGAGCGCCGAGCTCCATCACATCGATGAGCTCGCTCTCCTGCTCGGAGCCGCGCCCTCTGGCCTCGCGGCCGAGCTCCCGGACGAGGTCGACCGGGTCTACCTGCAGCACGACCTCTCGATCATCGCCCCAGGCCCTCTCCGCCCCGCCATCGACGCGCGTCTCCGCACGGTCGCCGACATCGAGAACCGCGGCCTCGCCAGCAGCTACCGGATCACGGCGCAGACGATCGACCGCGCCCTCGCGTCGGGTGAGACGGCGGAAGGGCTCCGGGAGTTCCTCGGCGAGATCTCGCTCACGGGGGTCCCCCAGGCCCTCGACTACCTCATCGGCGAAGGCGAGCGCCGCCACGGGCTCGTCCGCGTCTCACCCGTCGGCAGCGCCGGCAGCAGCAGGCGCACCCGCGTGCACTCGAGCGACACCCGCGTGCTCGGCAGCATCGCGGTCGACCAATCCCTCGCATCGCTGGGGTTCCGGCGCGAATCCGACGACACCCTCTCGAGCCGGATCGAGCCCGCCACCGTCTACTGGCTCCTCGCCGACGCCCGCTATCCCGTGCTCGCGGAAGACGCCGACGGGGGCCTGCTCGTCATGCGCCGCGCGCGCATCCTCCCCACCCGCCGTGGAGCGGATGCACTCCACTCAGCGTCGGGCGCCGCATCCGGTGCAGCAGCCGACGCACCCCCCGCGCTCACCCAGGAGCTCCGCCACCTCCTCCCCCGTCTCCGCAGCGCCAGCGGCGGCGGCCCGCCCCCGCACGATGACGACGCCGCGTGGATCTCCCGTCAGCTCGACCGCGCCGTGCGCTCCCGCACCGCCGTGGGCATAGAACTGCGGATGCCGGACGGCTCGACCACCGAGATGCAGGTGACCCCGCAGAGCCTGGCCAACGGAAGGCTCCGCCTCGTCGACGAGCGCGCCGGCGTGGAGCGCACGGTGCCGGTAGCGAACATCACCCGCGTGCACGCCCTGTGACCACCGCCCCGGCGTAGACTTGCCAGCTATGCCCGACGGCCCTCTCATCGTCCAAAGCGACCGCACCGTGCTGCTCGAGGTGGCGCATCCCGCCGCCGCCGCCGCCCGCCACGAGCTCGCTGTCTTCGCCGAGCTCGAGCGCGCTCCCGAGCACGTGCACACCTACCGCATCACCCGCCTCGGCCTCTGGAACGCCCGCGCCGCCGGCCACACCGCCGACGAGATCCTGGCGACCCTCGAGAGCTACTCCAAGTTCGCGGTGCCGCAGTCGGTGACCCTCGAGATCGTCGAGACCATCGGGCGCTACGGCAAGCTCGTGATCGAGCGGCAGCCCGAGGGCGAGCTCACGCTGCGCTCGACGGATCCTGCGGTGCTGACCGAGATCACCCGCGCCAAGAAGGTGGCACCGCTCCTGACGGTGCGCCGGGAGGACGGCAGCTGGGAGATCGAGGCCTGGGCCCGCGGCCAGCTCAAGCAGGAGCTCATCAAGCTCGGCTGGCCGGCCGACGACCTCGCGGGATTCACTCCCGGTACCCCGCACGAGATCGACCTCGACGAGACCAGCTGGCACCTCCGGGACTACCAGCGGCACGCGATCGAGAACTTCGCCGAGCACGGCTCCGGTGTGGTGGTGCTCCCGTGCGGCGCCGGCAAGACGCTCGTGGGTGCCGGCGCGATGGCCGCGGTGAAGACCAACACCCTCATCCTCGTCACCAACACCGTCTCGGCCCGCCAGTGGCGCGCGGAGCTGCTGAAGCGCACGAGCCTCACCGAGGAGGAGATCGGCGAGTACTCCGGGCTCGTCAAAGAGGTCAAGCCGGTCACGATCGCGACCTACCAGATCCTCACCTCGAAGCGCAGCGGCAAGTACGCCCATCTCGAGCTCCTCGACGCCCTCGACTGGGGCCTCGTGGTCTACGACGAGGTGCACCTTCTGCCCGCGCCCGTCTTCAAGCTCACCGCCGACCTCCAGGCCCGCCGCCGCCTCGGGCTCACCGCCACGCTCGTGCGGGAGGACGGCCGGGAGTCCGATGTCTTCAGCCTCATCGGCCCCAAGCGCTTCGACGCGCCGTGGAAGGAGATCGAGGCCCAGGGCTACATCTCTCCCGCGAACTGCTACGAGGTGCGGGTCGACCTGCCGTTCGAGGAGCGGATGACCTACGCCGCGGCCGCCGACGACGAGCGCTACCGCCTCGCCGCAACGGCCCCCGCCAAGCTGGATGCCACGAAGCGCCTGATCGAGCAGCACCGCGGCGAGCGCATCCTCGTGATCGGCCAGTACCTCGAGCAGCTCGAGGCGCTCTCGCACGCGCTCGGCGCACCACAGATCACCGGGGCCACCCCGGTGCCCGAGCGCGAGCGGCTGTTCCAGGCGTTCCGCGAGGGCGAGGAGAAGATCCTCGTGGTCTCGAAGGTCGCCAACTTCTCGATCGACCTGCCCGAGGCGAGCGTCGCCATCCAGGTCTCCGGATCGTTCGGCTCGCGCCAGGAGGAGGCCCAGCGCCTCGGCCGGCTGCTGCGCCCGAAGGAGTCGGGGCTGCCGGCGAGCTTCTACACGCTCGTGGCGCGCGACACCGTCGATCAGGAGTTCGCGCAGAACCGCCAGCGCTTCCTCGCCGAGCAGGGCTACGCCTACACGATCCTCGACGCGGAGCAGGCAGCAGCCTGAGCCCCTCCGCTCTCCCTATTCCGGGAGGGCGGCGGTCGACTCGTTGCGGTCGCCCGCGATGCCGCGCGCGAGGGTGCGGTTCCTGAAGAAGTCGGGCCGCAGCTTCGCCTGGATCAGCATCACCACGATCCCGGTGAGGATGATGACCATGCCGAGGATGAACACGAGCCCGACCCCGCCGATGTTCGACCCGCTGCCGTAGTCGGGGTTCGCGCTCTCGATGATGGTCGTGAAGAACAGCACGGCCAGGATGAGCCCACCCACGAGCGGCGAGAAGAACTGGAAGAAGAAGTTGCGCGCGCTCGAGAACCACTGCTTGCGGAAGTACCAGACGCACGCGAACGCCGTGAGCCCGTAGTAGAAGCAGATGAGCATGCCGAGGGTCGTGATGGTGTCCCACAGCACGTCCTCCGAGATGAACCGCATCACGGTGTAGAAGACGGATGCGACGAGGCTCGACACGATCGTGGCGTAGCCCGGCGTGAAGAACCGCGGGTGCACCTTCGAGAACTTCGGTGACAGCGCGCCGTAGTGGCCCATGGCCAGCAGCGTGCGCGCGGGCGACACGAAGGTCGACTGCAGCGACGCCGCCGACGAGGAGAGCACGGCGATCGACACCAGGATGGCGAGCGGGCCGAGGATGGGGCCCGCGAGGGAGAAGAACACGTTGCCCTGGATGTCGGGGTTCCCGAGTCCGAACTCGCCCTCGCCGACGCCGGCGTAGTTGATGAGCGAGACCGAGAGGAAGAGGTAGAGCACGACGATGATCACGACGGTCGCGGTGGCGGCCTTGCCCGGCGTGGAGCTCGAGCCCTTGGTCTCCTCGCTCATCGTGAGCGTGACATCCCAGCCCCAGAAGATGAAGATCGAGAGCGAGAGCCCTGCGGCGAAGGCGCTGAACGAGCCGACCGCGAACGGGTTGAACCAGTCGAGCGAGATCGGCAGGGCGTCGAACGCGTCGCCCGCTCCCACGTGCACGAAGGCGACGATGCCGAAGAACACCATGACGAGCAGCTGGAAGCCCACGAGCACGTACTGCAGCTTCTGCGTGGTCTGCATGTCGCGATAGGAGATGAGGGTGGCGCCGAGCATGAACGCCAGGCACGTCACGACGTTGATGAACGGATTCGTGGTGAGGTCGGCGATGTCGGGGTTCTGGAAGATCTGCGACAGCATCAGGTAGAAGAAGTCGACCGCGATGCCCGCGAGATTCGACAGCACCACGATCGTCGCGGCGATCAGCCCCCAGCCCGCCATCCAGCCGACCCACGGCCCGAAGGCCCGGGTGGCCCAGGTGAACGAGGTGCCCGAGTCGGGCATGCGGCTGTTGAGCTCGCGATAGCCGAACGCCACGAGCAGCATCGGGATGAAGCCGACGAGGAAGATGGCGGGCACGTGGGTGCCGACCTCCGCCACGGTGGGCCCGAGGGCGCCGGTGAGCGTGTAGGCGGGGGCGATGCACGAGATGCCGATGACGATGGCACCCACGAGGCCGACGGTGCCGGCGCCGAGGCCCTTCTTCGACAGCGCGGCGGTGGCGGCAGTCGGCGGCGAGGCCGGGTCGGAGGAGCCCTGCGGCGTGGTCTCGGGAGCGGTCATGACGGGTCTCCGATCTGAGTGGGTGCGTCACGCGGCACGACCACGAGGGGCACGGGCAGTTCGCGCAGCATCTTCGCCGCGGTCGAGCCGAGGAAGAGGCGGCGGGGCTGGGCGAGCCGGCTCGAGCCGACGAAGACGATCTCGGCGGGATCCCAGGCGATGGCGGTGATCGCGTCGTCGATGGCGCGACCGGTGGCCACCTCCGAGGTCACCGCCAGATCCCGCGGGAGTTCGTCCACAGCGTGGGCGAGCACCTCCTCCGCGTGCTCGCGCGCACGGGCGAGGGCTTCGGGTCGGTCGGCGCCCGTGGGCTCGTCGAGGGCCACGAGCGAGAGCAGGCGAAGCGGCACGCCGCCGGCTCGCGCGGCCCGGATGCCGGTGGCCAGGAGCGCATCGGCTCCTGCCCGGGTGCCGACCGCACAGGTGATGCGACTGACCGGCGTCTCGGCGAGGTCGCGGCAGCCCGAGGGCGCGAGCGCCACCGGCACGGGCGCGGCGTGCAGGAGGGCGTTCGCCACCGTGCTGAGCGCGAACCGGCCGAGCAGGCCTCCACGGGCGGCTCCCACCACCACGAGCGAGGCGCCGAGCGTGTCGATCGCTTCGAGCAGCCCGTCGGCGAGCGACTCCGCGTAGACCAGGTGAGAGGTCGCCTTCACGCCCTCCGGCACCCGGTCGATCGCTCCGGCGAGCCAGCCCTCCGCGGTCTCGCGCAGGAACTTCTCGTAGCCGGGATCGGCCGGGACGATGGTCGGCCGCTCCTCGTTGGCGAGCACGAGCACCACGTCGAGCCGCGCACCGTCGGTACGGGCCAGCCGCACACCGAGGGCCAGGGCGTCGTGTCCGGCCGGGGTGTCCGTGTAGCCCACGATGTATCTCATCGCACCATAGTGGCGCATCCGGGCATGCGACAGGCTCCCAGCTTTCGCCCAGCGAACCCGCAGAGAATGGACGCATGACCGGCCCTCGCATCCTCATCGTCGACGACGAACCGAACATCCGCGATCTCCTCACCACGAGCCTGCGTTTCGCGGGCTTCGCGGTGCGCGCCGTGAGCAACGGCGCCCAGACCATCTCCGCCGTGCTGGAGGAGGAGCCGGACCTCATCATCCTCGACGTGATGCTGCCGGACATGAACGGCTTCGGTGTCACCAAGCGGCTGCGCGCCGCCGGGTACACCGCGCCCATCCTCTTCCTCACCGCGAAGGACGACACCGAGGACAAGATCACGGGCCTCACGGTCGGGGGCGACGACTACGTCACCAAGCCCTTCAGCCTCGACGAGATCGTGGCCCGCATCAAGGCGATCCTCCGGCGCACCATGCAGGCCGACGAAGACGCGATCATCCGCGCCGGCGAGCTCACCATGGACCAGGACACGCACGAGGTCTTCGTGGGCGACACGGCCATCGAGCTCTCCCCCACCGAGTTCAAGCTGCTGCGCTACCTCATGCTGAACCCCAACCGCGTGCTGTCGAAGGCGCAGATCCTCGACCACGTCTGGGAGTACGACTTCAATGGAGACGCCGGGATCGTCGAGAGCTACATCTCCTACCTGCGGCGCAAGCTCGACGCGCACACCGAGGAGTCGCTCATCCAGACCAAGCGCGGCTTCGGCTACATGCTCAAGGTGAGCAAGGTCTGATCAGCCCGGGAGGGTAGCCTTGCTCACGCCATGCTGAACGCCATCCTGAAGCAGTGGAGCGCCGTCTCCCTGCGCACGAAGATCACCGGTGTCACGGTGCTCATGCTCACCTTCGGGCTGGTCGTCTCGGGCGTCGGCACCATGATCGTGCTGCGCACCTACCTGCTGCAGCAGGTCGACACCCAGCTCGACGCGGGAGACCGCGATCCCTCGCCGTTCCTCGGGCCGTCGGCCACTCCGGAGCAGTTCGACGTGGCCGACATCACCTCGGCGCCCACCGACTACTTCGTGGGGCTCGTCGACTCCTCGGGCAACCTGCTCGCCAGCAACTGGGGCGAGGGCGAGCCGGAGGAGATGCCCAACGTGCAGGTCACGCTCGAGCAGGCGAACGAACTCGACGGCAAGGTGTTCAGCATCGAGTCGCACGACGGGCGGATGGAGTGGCACGCCGTCGCCGCGCAGGTCTACCTCTTCGGCGGCACCGAGCAGGGCAACGTCATCATCGCCAAGTCGCTCTTCGAGACCGAGCGCACCACGGCCACCTATCTCTCGATCTTCCTCGCCTTCGGGGTGGGCGTCGTGATCCTCGGCGCCATGCTCACGAGGCTGCTCGTCACGAGCACCTTCGGGCCCCTCCGCGAGGTCGAGCGCACCGCTGCCGCCATCGCCGACGGAGGTGACTTCAGCCAGCGCATGTCGGACGTCACGCCCAACACCGAGGTGGGCAGGCTCAACCGCTCGCTCAACACCATGCTCGCCCGGATCGACCGCGCCTTCGCCGACCGCGCACGCACGATCGACCAGATGCGCCGCTTCGTGGGCGATGCCTCGCATGAGCTGCGCACCCCGCTCGTCTCGGTGCGGGGGTACGCCGAGCTGTACCGGATGGGCGCCCTGCAGACGCCCGAAGACGTCTCCCAGGCGATGGACCGGATCGAGAAGGAGGCCATCCGGATGGGGACGCTCGTGGAGGACCTCCTCGAGCTCGCCCGCCTCGACGAGACCCGCCCGCTGCAGCTCGAGCCCGTCGACCTCGTGCCACTCACCCTCGACGCGGCCATGGACGCGAGGGCGGCGAGCCCGGGCCGAGTCGTGTCCGTCATCACGCCCGACGACCCCGCCGCGGTGACCTTCGGACCGGCGCTCGAAGAGAAGGCCCCCGACGACGACGCCGCGGGTGCAGACGGATCGCGCACGCCGTCGACGGCGACCCGCCCGATCGCGTTCGCGAACGCGACGCTCGCCAGGCTCCGGCGTCGGCCTCGACCCGGCACCGCCAAGGGCGACACCCAGCCGGTGGTTCCGCTCGCCCCGGCCGCCGACGAGCCGAGCGCCACCGGCCCGGTCGCCGTACCGACGGCCGCCACGCGCCCGATCGTGCTCGCCGAGGAGAACAAGATCCGTCAGGTGCTCACGAACCTCATCGGCAACGCCCTGCGCTTCACCGACGCCGACTCCCCCATCGAGCTCGCCGTGAAGGTCGATGAAGAGCGTCGGGTCGCCACCGTCGACATCGTCGACCACGGCGAAGGCATCCCCCCGCAGATCCGCGAGAAGATCTTCCAGCGGTTCTGGCGCGCCGACTCCTCCCGCACCCGCGAGACGGGCGGATCGGGCCTCGGCCTTGCCATCGTCTCCTCCATCGTGGCCGCCCACCGCGGCACCGTGGAGGCGCTCGAGACGCCGGGTGGGGGCGCCACCTTCCGGGTCACATTGCCGTTGTTGGAGTAGCGCCCGGGCTTCGGTCGGGTGCTACGGTCGCGCCGGTCCCCGCCCTGCGCGACGGGGCTAGAGGGGCAGTTCCACCGTGAAGGTGGTGCCGGCGCCTACCGTGCTGTCGATGTCGATGGTGCCGGCGTGGGCGGTGACGATGGCCTTCGTGATCGTGAGGCCGAGGCCCACTCCCTTGACGGCGTGCTGGGTGGCCGTGCTGGCGCGGAAGAAGCGCTCCGAGAGGCGGGCCACCTCGTCGGCGGGGATGCCGATGCCCGTGTCGGCCACGATCAGGCGGGCGGCGCCGGGAGCGCTCTCGAGGCCGATCGTGACCGAGCCGCCGCGCGGCGTGAACTTGACGGCGTTCGAGAGCAGGTTGTCGAGGGCCTGGCCGATCCGCACCGGATCGACGCTCGCATTGACGTCGTCGTCCGGCGTCACGACGGTGAGAGTGATGTGCGCCTCGTCGGCCGCCGGCGTCGCGGTGTCGACCGCGGCCCGCACGAGGCCCGTCAGGGAGGTCGGCACCGGCTCGATGGTGAAGCGGCCTGAACCCACCTGCGCCGTGAACAGGAGGTCGCCCACGAGCTGCAGCAGCCGCCTGGCGTTGCGGTCCACGACGTCGAGGTACTTCAGCTGCTGATCCGTCATCGGGTCGTCGAAGTCGTCCTCGGGCCGGAGGAGCTCGACGTAGCCGAGGATCGATGACAGCGGTGTGCGCAGCTCGTGCGAGATCAGGCTCGTGAACTCGTCTTTCAGCCGCTGGAGCTCGGTGGCCTCCGTCTCGTCGGTGGCGACGAAGATGAATCCGGCCGGATCGCCGTCTTCGTCGAACCGCTCGGTCACGAGCACGTGAGCCGGGAACGTCGTGCCGTCCTTTCGCGCATACGTCCAGTCGGTCGCCTCGGGAGCATCCGCCCCGCCCCGCAGGGCCGAGCGCGCCTCGTCGTAGCGCGGGTGCACGTCGAGGATGTCCAGCCGCCCGATCGCCTCGGTGCTGGAGTAGCCGAGGAGCGACACTGCGCCGCGGTTCCAGACGTTCACGGTGCCGTCGAGATCGGTTCCGATGATGGCGTGCCCCGTGATCGCCTCCCACACGCTGTCCCGGAGGCGAGCCGCCTCGAGCGTCTGCTCCTGTCGGCGGAGCGCCTCCCGCGTCGAGTCCTCGAGCGACTGCACGAGGCGATCGCGCTCGAGGCCGAGCCGCTGCAGACGCACCAGCCGGTCGTTCTGCACCCGCGCGATCTGGTTGATGAGCACGGCGGCGATGGCGAACACCGCCGGCGTGAACACGAGGCGCGCCACGTCGGCCGCCACCGACACGGACGAGATGCCGACGACGAACGGTACCGCCACCACACCGAGCACCCCCGCGAACGAGATGAGCACGTAGCGGAGCCCCGGCTGGGATGCGATCCACACCACCGGGATGATCATGAGGGCGCCGAACGGCGAGAGCTGGCCTCCCGTGGCCGTGCGCAGCAGCGCCACGGCCACGAAGGTGACGAGAGGGATGACGATCTCCCACCGCGGCGACAGCGAGGAGCGCGGCAGCACGATCGCGAACACCGCTGCCGCGAGCATGAGAGCGTCTGCCACCACGACCGGCCACACCACGGCCGCGATGTCCATCGGCGACACGAGGATGAGGGTCGCCAGCGCGAAACCGGTGAGGGCTGCGCCGTGCTTGAGCAGTGGCGGCCACGATCCGAACGTTCCCGCCGTCGATTCGTCGGCGCTGCGCTCGCTCATCGACCCGCCGGGGCGTGCTCGCGCAGCAGTCGCACGAGCTCGCGCACCTGGAACGGCTTCGTGAGGAGTCCGTTCGCGCCGGCGGCCTCCGCCTCGGCCCCGATGGTCACCGAGCCGTCTGCCGTGATGATGAGCACGGCGAGCTGCTCGAGGCCGGGCTCCGCCCTCGCCAGCCGAGTGACCTCGAGACCGGTCATGCCCGGCATCGAGATGTCGAGCACCGCGAGGTCGACGGCCGAGTTCTGCAGCATCGCCCAGGCGTCGGTGCCCGTGCCCACGGCGGCGGTCACCGTGAAACCCGCCTTGAGGACCGCGATCGAGACGAGCTCGCGGAGATCCGCGTCGTCATCGGCAATCAGTACGTTCATCGTGCTCGCGCCCCTCGAGACTTCCCCCGCTAGCCGGGCGGGAAGATGCTGTCCATCGTGTGTGCGATCTGCCGGAACGTGAACGGCTTCGGCAGCACCGCATCCGCCGTCGGGTAATCCTCGGTGCCGAGCACCGAGGTCACCACGAGCCGGGATCCTGGCACCTCCGCCTTCATGGCGTCGACGAGCTGCCAGCCGTCCATCCCGGGCAGCAGCAGGTCGACCACGGCCACGGCCGGCTCGATGCGGCGGTACGACTCGATCGCGTCCTCCGCCGTCCCGGCGATCGAGACGGTGAAGCCCAGACGCTCGAGATGCACCTGCAGCAGGTGCGCCTGATCCTCCGAATCGTCGACGATCAACGCCGATCTCCCGCCGTGGCGTGAAGCCCGTTGTGACACGACACCCTCTTCCCGCCTGAGCCGATCCGGATGGAGGCCCCGCCCTTGAAGCGTACAGCCCGCACGCAGAAGGGCGGCCCCCGGAGGGACCGCCCTGTGCATGATGCCCGAAGGCGTGTGGACTAGAAGTCCATGCCACCCGTGGGGTCACCGGCCGGGGCCGGGTTCTTCTCGGGCTTGTCGGCGACGACGACCTCGGTGGTGAGGAAGAGGCCGGCGATGGACGCCGCGTTCTGCAGAGCGGAACGGGTGACCTTGGCGGGGTCGATGATGCCGGCAGCCAGCAGGTCGACGTACTCGCCGGTGGCGGCGTTGAGGCCCCAACCGTAGTCGAGGTCGCGGACCTTGGCGGCGACGACGCCGGGCTCGAGGCCGGCGTTGAAGGCGATCTGCTTCAGGGGCGCCTCGATGGCGACCTTGACGATGTTCGCACCGGTCGCCTCGTCGCCCGTGAGCTCGAGGTTCGCGAAGGCGGTCTTGCCGGCCTGGATGAGGGCCACGCCACCACCGGCGACGATGCCCTCCTCGACGGCTGCCTTCGCGTTCCGCACAGCATCCTCGATGCGGTGCTTGCGCTCCTTCAGCTCGACCTCGGTGGCGGCACCGGCCTTGATGACCGCGACACCACCGGCGAGCTTGGCGAGGCGCTCCTGGAGCTTCTCGCGGTCGTAGTCGCTGTCGCTGTTCTCGATCTCGGCGCGGATCTGGGCCACGCGGCCGGCGATGGCCTCGGCGTCGCCGGCACCCTCGACGATCGTGGTCTCGTCCTTGGTGATGACGACCTTGCGGGCCTGACCGAGCAGGTCGAGGGTGACGTTCTCGAGCTTGAGACCGACCTCCTCGGAGATGACCTGGCCACCGGTGAGGATCGCGATGTCCTGCAGCTGCGCCTTGCGACGGTCGCCGAAGCCGGGGGCCTTCACGGCCACCGACTTGAAGATGCCGCGGATCTTGTTCACGACCAGGGTCGCGAGCGCCTCTCCGTCGACGTCCTCAGCGATGATGAGGAGCTGCTTGCCGGTCTGGATGACCTTGTCGACGATCGGCAGCAGGTCCTTGATGTTCGAGACCTTCGAGTTGACGATCAGGATGTAGGGGTCTTCGAAGACCGCTTCCTGGCGCTCGGGGTCGGTCACGAAGTAGGCCGACAGGTAGCCCTTGTCGAAGCGCATGCCCTCGGTGAGCTCGAGCTCGGTGCCGAAGGTGTTCGACTCCTCGACGGTGACGACGCCTTCCTTGCCCACCTTGTCGATGGCCTCGGCGATGATCGCGCCGATCTCGGGGTCGGCGGCCGAGATCGAAGCCGTGGCGGCGATCTCTTCCTTGGTCTCGATCTCCTTGGCGTTCTTGATCAGCTCGGCCGAGACGGCGGCGACGGCCTTCTCGATGCCCTTCTTGAGCGAGATCGGGTCGGCGCCGGCGGCCACGTTGCGGAGGCCTTCCTTGACCAGGGCCTGAGCGAGCACGGTGGCGGTGGTGGTGCCGTCGCCCGCGACGTCGTCGGTCTTCTTGGCGACCTCCTTGACGAGCTCGGCACCGATCTTCTCGTACGGGTCGTCGAGCTCGATCTCCTTGGCGATGGACACGCCGTCGTTGGTGATCGTGGGAGCGCCCCACTTCTTCTCGAGGACGACGTTGCGGCCGCGCGGGCCGAGCGTCACCTTCACGGCGTCGGCGAGGATGTTCAGGCCGCGCTCGAGGCCGCGGCGGGCCTCTTCATCGAAAGCAATGATCTTTGCCATGTGTGTTTCTCGTCCTCCCTGGACGTCATCAAAGATTCAGGTGGTTAGCACTCAGTTGCTTCGAGTGCTAAACCAATATTGGCACTCGGGATGCCCGAGTGCAAGTGACGTCACGCCGCGTTACGCGGCAGGAGGAACGATCGTCACGGTGCCCTGATCGTTGGGCACGAGTTCGACCCAGGTGTTTCCCGGCGCCAGGCGCACCGTCGCCCCGAGATCGTCGACGAGCCGGATCGGCGCCGTCGGTGCATCTTTCGCCCACGTGGCGTGCACGGTCTTCCCTCCGGTCGAGACCCACGCCTCACCCGAGGCCACCATCACGGCCTGCGGCACCTCGGCGTCGTAGTCGTAGACCTCGTCGACGCGGAGGGTCACGACATTGACCGCCGAGAGCTGGGCGCCCTCGGCATCGAGGTCCGGCGAGCCCTCCTGCGAGCGCAGCCAGGTTCCGGATGATCCGTCCCACACCCAGCCCGGGAACCGCTCGTCCGAGAAGCGGAGGTCGATCGACGCGGTGGGGGCGCCGTCGAGGCCTGCGGTGGAGGACGGAGCATCGACGGAGTAGGCGAACTGCTGGGCGGGCGCCGCGAGGTCGGGATGCTCGGAGATCAGCTGCTGGGCGCGCACCACGACGTCGTGGGGGCTGGAGTACCCGTCGATCCGGTAGAAGGTGGACTCGGTGTCGCTCTCGCCGTGGATCGCGTTGTAGACCGGGGTGTTCCGCATCATGTCGACGAACTGCTCCTGGCCGCCCGAGAACGCGATGATGCCGCCGAAGGGCGACACGATGTCGGGGTCCATGGGGCGGATCGAGCGCACCGGCCCGATCAGCTCCGGCACGTCCGACTGCCAGATCGCCACGTATCGCGTGAGGCCGCCCTCCACGAGCTCCTCGAACACGATGTCCGTGCGCTCGAGCCCGAGCTGGGGTCGCGCCTCCTCGTGGTTGTCGACCTTCGCCGCCAGAGACGGGCCGGTGAGGGCTCCCTCGGGCACGAGGGTACCGCGCAGCGGCGCAGGCACGAGAGGCTCGGGCTCGACGAAGTCCGATGAGAACGCGGCGGTGGGCGTGACCGTGCTCGGCGGGGCCTGCGAGTCATCGCCCGTGCACGCGACGAGAGCCACGGCCATCACGAAGGCGACGGACCCCGCTGCGATGCGCACGGCACCATTCACTCGGCTGACCACCAGCACAGACTAGCGTCGACCGAGCGAGCGCGGACCCCGGCGGATCCGGCGCGTCACGCCAAGCGGACCGACTCGGCCTGAGGCCCCTTCGACCCGGTTCCGACCTCGAACACGACCTGCTGGCCCTCTTCGAGGACCTTGTAGCCCGACATGTCGATCGCGGAGTAGTGGACGAACACGTCCTGTCCACCTCCGTCGACGGTGATGAAGCCGTAGCCCTTTTCAGCGTTGAACCACTTGACGGTTCCGTTCGCCATTGTTACTCCCAAGTGCTGTGTTTCTGCAGAGGTGACACAGTTGCCACGACCATTTCCAGATACTAATCAACGCGCGCCGGGGCGCACGGTGAATTCTGCACATCGTGACCGCAACTCAACACGACTGAAACACGCGCGTAATATTGCGGCCGATCAGGCGACGGGAGCTTCGAGGCCGGGGCCTGCGTAGTCGGTTCCGAGCACCGCGGTGAGGGCGGCGCCGGGGAAGTTCGACGACAGCTCGATGGCGGCCCCGCCGAGGAGCTGGGCGAGCCCGAGGGCGGCGGCTTCGTTGGCCGGATCCTCGTAGTACACGGTCGTCGTGGCGAAGTCGGTCGTGCTGGCGTTGGCCTGGGTCGCCACGTTCCAGCCGCCGGCCGCGGCCGCCTCGCCGACGCGGCCGGCGAGGCCGACGTTCTCGGTGCCGTTGAGGATGGTCACGGCCAGGGTGCCGTCGGTGATCGGCGCGACGGGCTCCGGCGCTGCCGTCTCCTCCGGCGCCGGGGTGGCCGCCTGGCTGTTGGAATCGGTGAACTGGATGTTGTCGTTGATCACCGCGAGGTAGGTGATGCCGCCGCCCACGAGCAGCACGGTGGCGAGGGCCGCCCACGCGAGCACCATCCAGCCGCGGCCGCGCGGCGCCGGTCCGCGATGGGCGCCCACGCGCTCTCGATGGGCGGGCAGGCGGTCGAAGCTGTCCTCTGGGAATGACATGGGTGAGGGGGTGTCCTAGTCGTCGCGCGAGAGGAGGCGGGCGGAGCGTGCGGCAAGTCGCGCGTCGCGCACCCGCTGGAGCCTCTTGATGAGCATCGGGTCGTGGGCGAGTGCGGCCGGGGAGTCGATCAGCGCACCGAGGAGTTGATAGTACCGGGCCGAGGAGAGGCCGAACTCCTTGCGGATCGCCTGCTCCTTCGCCCCCGCGTGCCGCCACCAGCTCCGCTCGAAGCGGAGGATGCGGGTGTCGCGGTCGTCCAACATGAGCCACATCATATTGGCGCGCGGCTTGGCGGGAGCCGATAGCCACGCGCGGGGGCGTCAGTCGGCGCGGCCGGCCCGGTACATCGAGATGTGCGGGATGCCCGCTTCGAGGTACTCCCCGCCGAACGCCTCGAATCCGGCGCGGGCGTAGAGCGGGGCGATGTAGCTCTGCGAGTGCAGCAGAAGCGCCTCGCGCCCCCAGTCGGCCACGACCCGCTCGAGCAGGGCGAGCGCGAGTCCCACTCCGCGGTGATCCGGGTGCACCACCACGCGGCCGATCAGGCGGCGCGCGTCGGCGTGCTCCGGCTCGGCATCCTCGAGCACCCTGAGGTAGGCGGCCGTCACGCCGTCGCGCTCGATCCAGTAGTGCAGCGTCGTCGGTTCGGCGTCGCGCCAGTCGAGCTCGGCCTCGTCGACCTTCTGCTCCACGAGGAAGACGTCGGTGCGGAGCTTCACGAAGGCGTAGAGCTCCTCGACCGAGAGTTCGCTCCAGGGCTTCGCGATGAGGGCGTGGTCGGGCACGTGCCAGAGTTTAGTGGGATGATCGAAGGTCCCCCAGCACGCGCAGGAGCAGCAATGAGCTATCAGGTTTCCAAGTCCGACGACGAGTGGCAGAGCGAGCTCTCGCCCGAGGAGTTCGCGGTGCTCCGCCAGGCCGCCACCGAGCGGCCGTGGACGGGCGAACTGCTCGACGAGAGCCGCGAGGGCGTCTACAAGTGCAAGGCCTGCGGCCAGGAGCTGTTCCGCAGCACCACCAAGTTCGACTCGCACTGCGGCTGGCCGAGCTTCTACGACCCGAGCGGATCCGACGCGGTCGAGCTCATCGAGGACCGCTCGCTCGGCATGGTGCGCACCGAGGTGCGCTGCTCGAACTGCGGCTCGCACCTCGGGCACCTCTTCGACGACGCCCCGCAGACCCCCACGGGCGACCGCTACTGCATGAACTCCGTCTCGCTCACGTTCGAATCGGCCGACGAGGCGTGAGCGGCGCCCGCGAGGCGATGCTCGTCAGGCGGTCGTCGTCGAAGGTGACGGATGTCTCGCCCACCCACGCCGAGATCGTCTCGGTCGTCGAAGCAGCCGGCCAGCTCGCCGACCACAGCGGTCTGCGCCCGTGGCGGGTCATCGAGATCCGTGGTGACGCCCGAGACCGGGTCGGCGACGGCTTCGCCAAGGCCGAGGGCAAGAAGGGCAAAGACGCCGAGAAGCATCGGCAG
This sequence comes from Herbiconiux oxytropis, assembly GCF_024979315.1. Taxonomy (GTDB): domain Bacteria; phylum Actinomycetota; class Actinomycetes; order Actinomycetales; family Microbacteriaceae; genus Herbiconiux; species Herbiconiux oxytropis. Next base: position 483,532 of record NZ_JANLCK010000001.1, read on the forward strand.
AAGGCCCGCCGGGCCCCGCTGATCCTCGCGATCGTCGCGTCGCTGGGCTCCAAGAAGGTGCCGCGCTGGGAGCAGGAGGCCGTCGCATCCGGAGTGGCCCACAACATCTCGCTGCTGCTCGACGAGGCGGGCTGGGGGGTCTTCTGGCGCACGGGCTCGCTCACTCGCACGAAGGCTGTGCGCAAGGCCCATCGGCTCGAGGCGAACGAGGAGCTGCTCGGCTGGCTCTACGTGGGAGGGCTGCCGGAGCGCGCCCGGAAGCCCCGGGCGCGGAGCCGGGTCAAGGTCGAGCAGCACCTCTCGAGCCTCTGAGCGGGCCGGGCGTGGACTCTCCCGCGCGGCGCTGGCTCGCGATCCTCGCGCTCGCGCTCGGCGGCTTCGGGATCGGTGTGACGGAGTTCGTCACGATGGGACTGCTGCCGAACATCGCAGCCGACCTCCTGCCGGCCCAGTACGCCGCAGATCCTGCCGCCGCGAACGCGCAGGCCGGCTGGCTCGTGTCGGCCTACGCGCTCGGCGTGGTCGTGGGGGCTCCCACCATCGCGGCGGCTGCAGCCCGCTGGCCGCGCAAGCGCCTGCTCGTGCTGCTCGTGGGCGTGTTCGTGGTGGGCAACCTGCTCTCGGCGATTCTGCCCTCGTTCGAGCTCGTACTCGCGGCCCGATTCTTCAGCGCCCTGCCGCACGGCGCCTACTTCGGCATCGCCTCGCTCGTCGCGGCCTCGCTCATGGGGCCGGGCAAGCGCGCTCGCGGCGTGGCCTTCGTGCTCGGCGGGCTCGCCATCGCCAACGTGGTGGGGGTGCCGATCGGCACGCATCTCGGACAGTCGTTCGGCTGGCGGAGCACCTACCTCCTCGTGACCGTCATCTTCGTGATCACCCTGATCGCCATCGCGATCACGGTGCCTCTGCGACCCGGCGACCCCGGCGCCACCCTCCGCAACGAGCTCTCGGCCTTCACCCGGGTGCAGGTGTGGCTCACGCTGCTGCTCGGCTCGATCGGCTTCGCCGGCATCTTCGCCGTGTACACCTTCGTGGCCCCGGTGGTGACCGACGTGACGGGGCTCGACGAGGGCTTCGTGCCGTGGGTGCTGGTGGCCTTCGGTGTCGGCATGACCGTCGGCACCTTCGTGAGCGGCTGGCTCACCGACCGCTCGGTCAAGCTGTCGCTCACGCTCGGCCTGCTCGGTGTCGGGCTCTCGGTGCTCGCGTTCGCCCTCACCGCGCAGACCGTCGCAGGACTGCTCATCAGCATCTTCTTCATCGGCATCTTCGCCGGCGCGTGCTCTCCCGCGGTGCAGACGCGACTCATGGATGTCTCGCAGAACGCCCAGTCGATCGCGGCGGCCCTCAACCACTCGGCCCTGAACATCGGCAACAGCCTCGGGGCGGCCCTCGGCGGAGTCGTCATCGCGGCGGGCTTCGGCTACCTCTCCCCCGCCGCCGTCGGTGTCGCCCTGGCCGCCCTGGGCCTCGCGGTCCTCACCGTCTCCTTCACCCTCGACCGCCGCGCCCGCCTCCGCGCCTGACCGTCCTGCGTCTCCGTGCCCCGAACTACCGCCCGCGGGCCTGGGCGTCGAGCGTGGCCTGCAGCTGGGCGATCTGCGCCGAGTGAGCACGCATCAGCTTGCTCACGGCGGTGCGGTTCAGGAGCATGAGCAAGGTCACCAGCCGGAGCAGGCGCAGCGGTCCAGACAGGAGGGAATGGGGCCGGCCACGGGACTCGAACCCGTAACCCCCGCTTTCTATTGACGGTGTTGAGTCACCATCCGTTCACGTCTGTTTAGACCATAGTTCCGCGTGATTCTGGGGCGAACTGAGGTCACGGAGATCTACCAGCGATGTTCGTGATTGGTCATCGTTCAGGTGGCATCATGAGCAGATCATGACAGCCCGCCTTGACCGGAGTTCCGTACGATTCCTTTCGTGGAAGATTCCGAAGGTCGAACTCAGCAATGGCTTTCGCCCGAGCAGGTTTGCGAGATGCTACCCGGCATGACAGTGCGCCGCGTCGAGTACCTGCGCGGCAAGGGACAGGGGCCGAGGTATGCGAAGCCAACCCCGAAGACGGTGTTCTGCGGTGAAGACGACGTACACGCATGGGTGTCGTCGTCCATAGTCGAGACGCGCCGCAGCTAGCTTCGGAGCCGAGAGGTAGACCCGTGGACGAGTCCGAGCGCTACTACACGCCCGAGGATCTAGCAGAGATGTTCCATCTCTCAGCGGAGTTCGTTCGAGCTCGAGCACGATCGGGGCAATGGCCTTCGAGCAAGCTCGGCGCTCGTACAGTCCGCTTCAGCACCGCCCATCTCGACACGATCCGCGCACAGATTGAACACAAGCCTGAAGTTCCCAGCCCAAGTCAGCGCCGGCTGCAGTACGACCACGTCAGGCGTTTGTTGAAGCCGTAGGGCACGTTTGGCGTGTCGTCGGTGGCTCTGTCTACCATCGAACCGCGCGGGCCGGCGCGCTCCCTTGAGAGGAGCAGCCTTGCCGACCTGGCACCCAATCCAGACCGCCGAACCCTGCGAATGGGTGCTCAGACAGTCAACGTTCGGAGAGCCGTTCGGAGTCATCCGCGAACTTCGGTTTGGCTACGACAGCAAGACGAGCCGATGGTATCGGTTGGTCACGTGGAGCTCCGACCCGAGTCGGCGCGAACTCGTTGGCTACCACCAGGACCCTCGAGTGCTCGCTCAACTGGCGTGGGATCGGATGATCGAAAAAGGGTCGCGTCAGCGCCAAGCAAACGACCGTGTGGCCGGGAGCATCCGTTGATGACCTGCGGGGGCGATAGTGTGCCTCTGGCAATCGAGATTGTTCTTGGGGGAAAATAGATGCTTCACAACCGGCGACGTCGCCTGGCGGATATTGCGCAACGAGAAGCGGCAGGCGAATCATTCTGGACAGACGAATTCTCGGAACCACTTAGGATCCGTTTCCAGCAAATCATGGGAGTGCTGTCGCAAGAGCGAGGCGACATCGATGTCGAGGCAAGACGCTTGATTCTCTTCGACGAGGGCTGGACATCGCTCGTCGACGACAACTATGGCGAGATATATGACTATCGGAAGTACATGGTTTCCGCGCCGGATGACATGATGCCAACCGTTCTCGAGGCATGGTACTTTGCGTGCCAATCCAGCAACGTTCGCTTGACCCGCGGAAACAGAGATCTGCGTCCGACATACGAAAAGCTCGTGAACAACCTGCTCCGAGAGCACCGACTCAGCTTTGAGATGGTGAAGGGGGAGATGGTTCCATTCAGCTCGCGAGAGCTGCATGTCGAGGTGGTCGAGCCGACGCTGCGACTCCTATCAGAACCGACGTGGGCACCTGTCGAGGCCGCCTATCAGAAGGCGCTCAGTGAGTTGTCCCGAGGCGATGCTGCCGATGCTGTAACCGACGCGGGGACAGCACTACAGGAGGCCCTCACGCTGCTTGGGTGCGATGGAAACGCCCTCGGCCCCCTCATCAAGTCCGCAAAACAGAAGAAGATCCTCAGCGCCCACGACGCCCCAATGCTTGAGGCTATTGAGAAGGTCTTCCACTGGGTGTCAGCCGATCGCAGCGCCAGTGGCGACGGGCACAACTCATCGCCTGCTGAGCTAGAGGACGCATGGTTCATCATCCATGTGGTCGGCGCGATATTGGTCCGAGTGAGCAAGCAGACCAGCCGGCCGTAGCAAACCTTGCCTGGGCGTAGCCGATCAGTGGTTCAGATCTCGGGCGAGAGACGGAACAAGAAGCGACATCTCAGCGACCAGATGACGCCGCCACTTATGGAACGGTAAAGAGAAGGATTCACCCCCGTAGCCGAGAGTGACCCGGAGCGCCCTCGGCCAGTCACCACCCTCGTACTTGATAGCGTTCGTCACCTGCTCAATTTTCAACGAAACCAGCGACCTTCTGGCAATGATCCGCACGGATTCCAAACCGCCGGAGGACTCCGGGTCCACGTCCGCGACGATGAGGAGATTGTCTGTGATGGCGACGATCCGCCCCGCTACGGAACTGCCGACGTTGATTTCGTGGTCTATGAACCGAATCTCGTCATCCCCGGCGATCAGCGCGATTTGTGTTGCGGCTTGGTCTAGCCAGGTTCGATTCTGCTCATCTATCGAGAAAGCTTCAGCTTCGTAGATGCGATTGATTACTTCGCTCGCAACTTTGAGCGTGTCCGTACCCATGAGATCTCCCCCGCTAGTGATGGGCGCGAGACTACGGGACTCCCTGATCTCATGCCAGCCCCGGACTGGGGCCATCTCGTTCCTTTCAACACTTGTAGGCTCAGGCAACGATTGTCGAGGAACCCATGAAGATGATGCGCGCCGTACTGGCAGTCGCACATGTGCTCTTGGTGACTGGTTGCGCCGCCAGCCCGGTCGCTTCCACTCCAACCCCGACACCGACCCCAACGCCTGAGTTCGCGACCGAAGCTGAGGTGGCATCGGTCATCGCAAAGCGCGCCACCGACTGGCGAGAGACCTTGGACGGGGCGTTCGAGTGTCGCACGGTATGGGTTCTCGGAGAGGGGCCTCTCGACGAGATGAAAGGCACCTCTTGCTTCATGGAAGCAAAGACCATCAATATCACCGCGGAGCTCGCTCTGGACGATCTTGATGCACTCGCTATCCCGCCATCGATGACGACGGCAATCGCAGATCTTCGCGTACCACTAAGTGGTCTCAAGTCCATCGATCTAGAAGGTTTGTGCGGGACCGGGTCCGAGCCCACCAGCGAAGACGCATGCAACAAGGCTTTAGGGGCGCAGAACTTTCACTTCAGTCAACTCGAGAGCGCGCTAGACGGACTGTCGCCCTGGACGTAGATCGCCTGCACAAACGGCCGGGGGCAAAGGCTCAATTGGCGTCAAAGTAAGGAGTTTCAATTGGATATCAGCCCCGAAGTGCAGTCCTTGGGAGTTAGCCTCGCCGGCTCGTTGGCACGCAATTCCGCGCAACTGGTTTGGGATCGCGTCAATGCTCTAAAGGCGAAGAAACAGGACCAGGAAACACTTGACGGACTCCAACAGATCATTACAGAACTCATTGGCGAGAAAAACGATCTAACTCGAATTGCCCAGGCATATCAAGCCGAACTAGTAGCGCAACGGCTGTCGAGCGGGGACGTGCAGTACATCACGCAAAACGTCCTCCCAATCATCGAGAAGTTCGCCGAGCAAAGCGGAAACGACTCCGCGCGCACGGAACAAATGATGGGTCTCATCGAACCGCTCCTATCGATCGAGATGGTCAACGTCATGCAACTGCTCGGATTCAACTTCCGCTCCGCCATCGGCGAGCCCCTCACCGAGCTTGTCTCCAAGATGATCGCCGCTAGGGCGGCAGCCTCAAGCGCCGACACAACTGAACTAGAGATGCTGCGCACGCGCCGCGAGATCGCCTACCTAGAACTCGCCCAGGACGCAGAGGCGTACGAGCGTTTCATGCGTCTCTCGGGCCAAGCCTAGGAACGCGGAGGGACCGGCCTCATCTACCTGACCGTGTAGTCGCAAAATCCAACACATGTCCGTCGAACGGCCCGTGGGGCCACTCCGAAGGCCCATCCCTGCCAGTACCTCCGGGGCGAGCACCTTTTCTCTCCCCGCTCGATTCGAGGCGATCCCGCGGCAGGTTTCAGCCTGGATCCATGGCCCTCAAAATCCCCCAGACCCGTACAAACAGAAAGTTCCCGCCCCGAAGGTCCGCAGGGAGGGGGTGCCCTTGGGACTCCCGCCAGGTGGTCTGTGGGGGTGTGAGTGCCCCGACTTCGGTGAGCGGTCGGGGCACCGTGGTTGTTGTTTACGTTCTACTCACGCTTGGCCTGAGCTGATGCCGTGTAGGACACTGCGGGTGTGGTGTGGGTGATGTTGAAGTACGCGTCTCGGTGCTGCTCGAGGTTGTCGGTGTGTCCGTTGCCGAGGGTAGGTGAGGTTGCGACGTGTGCGTGCTCGAGTGTCTGCAGTGCGGTGTCGAGCGTGGGCTCACAAGCTGCGCCACACGGCCGCGAGCATGGCAATCGCGGCGGGCGCCGACGTGAAGCTAGTGCAGCGAATGCTCGGTCACAGAGATGCCACGGAGACGCTGAATACGTACGGTCATCTGTGGCCGGACAAGCTCAACGAGGTGACTGAGGCCATGGAGACTGCGCGGGCGAAGGCGCTCGAGAAGAGCAGCAGATTTCCTCATCATTAACAAATCATGACAAGCGCCGAATCTGGATCAGATTCGACTCCGCAGTAGGCCCGGAAAGACGGGCGTCATGGGGCCGGCCACGGGACTCGAACCCGTAACCCCCGCTTTACAAGAGCGGTGCGCTACCAATTGCGCCAGGCCGGCTGGTGTGGAACACCTCATTGTAGCCACGAGCTCCCGGGAGCCCGCGGCCGGGCGGATCAGCCCGCGGGCGCCTCGGTGGGGGCAGGCGTCTCGGCCGGAGCCGGCTCCTGGGCGGGCGTCGGGGTCGGGGTGGGCGTGGGCGTCGAGGTGGACGTGTCGTAGGCCTCGCCCGCGACCTGCACCACGAAGGCGGCGAAGGCGTCCGCGTCGGTGATGGAGCCCTCGTACTTCTGCCCGTTCACGAGCACGGTCGGCGTTCCCTTGACCGGCTCGTCGGTTCCTGGCAGCGGATCCTGCAGTGCGCGCGAGGTGGAGTCGGCCACGAAGCCGCGGAACTCTACGTCGTCGATGCAGGTGTCGATCGTGTTCTGATCGGTCACGCCCGCCTCGCCGACGAGCTCCTTGAGCGTCGCGTCGTCGAGCCCCTCCGAGTTCTCCTCGGGCTGGTTGTCGAAGAGGAGCTTGTTGAAGGCCCAGAACTGGTCGGGTGCGTAGTTCGCCACGCACGACGCGGCGTTGGCCGCACGGGTGGAGTACCGCGTGCCGAGCGAGGCGCGGTCGAGGATCGACAGCGGGTGCACCTCGACGGTGGCCGCGCCGGACTCGATCCACTCGGTCATCTGCTCGTTGTTGGTGGCCTCGAACTGGCCGCAGAAGGGGCACAGGTAGTCGACGTAGGTGCGGATGTCGACGACGCCGGAATCCGGATCGTTGACCGTCGGCACGGGATCTTCGCCCGCAGCAAGCGCAGGGGTCTGCACAGCCACGAGACCCGCACCGATCTGGATGCCGTCGCTGGCCATGTTGGCCGGGCCGGGACCGGCCGGGCGGATGGTCGAGGTGATCACGAGCGTCACGCCCACGATGATCGCGATCACGACGACGCTCAGCGAGCTGATCAGGATGACGCGGTTTCGCACGTCCTTCTTGCGCTGGCTCTCCCGGAGCTGCTTGGCTTTCTCGCGGGCCGCCTCGCGTCGCTGGTTCTTCGACTGCCGTGGGTCTTCGGCTCCGCTGATGCTCATGCGTGTACTACTCCGGGGGTCGTGAGGGATGACTCAAGGATAGTAGGGACCTGATCTGGGAGTTGCCCGCGCACATCCTGTACTCCTGCACCCGTGACATAATGTGCGGTGGGCCGCCGACGACGCCGGCCCGGAATCAAATCCATCACTACGGATCGTCCGGCACGTACCTGCCGGTGAAGGAGCACTTGAATCATGGCATCTGTCACGTTCGACAAGGCGTCCCGCATCTACCCGGGCGCCACGCGCGCCTCGGTCGACAAGCTCGACCTGGAGGTCGCCGACGGCGAGTTCCTCGTGCTCGTCGGCCCCTCCGGTTGCGGAAAGTCCACCTCCCTGCGCATGCTCGCCGGCCTCGAAGAGGTCAACGAGGGCCGCATCCTGATCGGCGACCGCGACGTCACCGACATCCCCCCGAAGGACCGTGACATCGCCATGGTCTTCCAGAACTACGCCCTCTACCCGCACATGACGGTGGCCGAGAACATGGGCTTCGCGCTCAAGATCGCCGGCGTGGGCAAGGACGAGCGGGCCACCCGCGTGCTCGAGGCCGCGAAGCTGCTCGACCTCGAGCCCTACCTCAGCCGCAAGCCGAAGGCCCTCTCCGGCGGTCAGCGCCAGCGCGTCGCCATGGGCCGCGCCATCGTGCGTCAGCCCCAGGTGTTCCTCATGGACGAGCCGCTGTCGAACCTCGATGCGAAGCTCCGCGTGCAGACCCGCACCCAGATCGCTAGCCTGCAGCGGCGCCTCGGCGTCACCACCGTCTACGTCACGCACGACCAGACCGAGGCCCTCACCATGGGCGACCGGATCGCCGTGCTGAAGGACGGCCTCCTGCAGCAGGTCGGCACCCCGCGCGACCTCTACGAGAAGCCCAACAACGTGTTCGTCGCCGGCTTCATCGGCTCCCCCGCCATGAACCTCTTCCACGCCGACCTCACCGACGCAGGTGTGAAGTTCGGCACCTCCGTGGTGCCGGTCGACCGCGAGACGCTCGCGAGCTCGTCGGCCACGAGCGCCACGATCGGCGTGCGTCCCGAGGACATCGTGCTCTCCTCCACCCCGGGCGAGGGTCTCGAGGTGACGGTCGACCTGATCGAGGAGCTCGGCGCCGACGGCTACCTCTACGGCCACTCGGAGATCGAGGGCAAGCGCACCGACATCGTCACGCGCGTCGACGGCCGCTCGCACCCCTTCGTGGGCGACAAGGTCTACCTCACGGCCGCCCCGAACCACGTGCACCTGTTCGACCTCGAGTCGGGCGAGCGCCTCGGCAACAAGGCCGTCGTCAGCTGACGGTGACGACCTCCCTCTCGATCACCTCCGCCACGGCGGATCCGGCCCTGCTGGATCTGCCGTGGCAGTTGCCCCTCGACGAGTGGCCCGACGAATACATCGCCGCGCTGCCCAAGGGCATCTCCCGCCACCTCGTGCGCTTCGCGCACCTCTCCGGCCACGTCGTCGCCATCAAGGAGACGACCGACGAGATGGCCAAGCGCGAGTACGACATGCTGCGCAACCTGCAGAAGCTCGACATCCCCTGCGTCGACCCGCTCGCCGTCATCACCAACCGCACCGGGGTCGACGGCGACGAGCTGCGATCGGTGCTCGTCACCCGGCACCTGAAGTTCTCGCTCCCGTACCGGGCGCTGTTCTCGCAGATGCTGCGCCCCGACACCGCCACCCGGCTCGTCGACGCGCTCGCCCTCCTGCTCGTGCGCCTGCACATCGCAGGGTTCTTCTGGGGCGATGTCTCGCTCTCCAACACCCTCTTCCGGCGGGACGCGGGTGCCTTCGCCGCGTATCTCGTCGACGCCGAGACCGGCCAGCTCTACGACGGCCTCTCCAACGGACAGCGCGAGAACGACCTCGAGATCGCGCGTGTGAACATCGCGGGCGAGCTGATGGACCTCGAGGCCGGCGGTCGAGCCGACGAGGACCTCGATCCGATCACCCTCTCCAACGGCATCGTGGCGGCCTACCGCTCGCTCTGGAAGGAGCTCACGGGCTCCGAGTCGTTCAGCTCCTCCGAGCGCTGGCGCATCAACGAGCGCGTCGATCGTCTCAACGACCTCGGATTCGACATCGAGGAGCTCGCGATCAAGACCACCGAGGGCGGCACCACGGTGCGCATCCAGCCCAAGGTGGTGGATGCGGGCCACCATCAGAGACGGCTGCTCCGGCTCACCGGGCTCGACGCCCAGGAGAACCAGGCCAGGCGACTGCTCAACGACCTCGACTCCTACACGGCGACCTACGGCCGCAAGGAGTACGACGAGGAGATGGTGGCGCACGAGTGGCTCGCGAAGGTCTTCGAGCCCGTCATCCGTGCCATCCCCCGCGACCTCCGAGGCAAGCTCGAGCCGGCCGAGATCTTCCACCAGCTGCTCGAGCACCGCTGGTTCATGAGCCAGCGGCAGAACCGCGACGTGCCGCTCGCCGAGGCGCTCACCGACTACATCGACAGCGTGCTGCGGCACCGGCGCGACGAGGCGACCGTCATCGATCCGCCGACCGGGGCGTTCACGCTGCCCATCCCGGTGGCCGACGACGACGAGACCGACTGGCGCCTGACGGTCTAGGTCTGTACCGCTAGGCGTCGGTGGTGGAGGCCCCTTCGGCCTCCACCTTCGCCGCGTAGGCAGCGGCCTTCGACGCGGCCTTGGTGGCCTTCTTCTCTCCGCGCTGACGCGCGATCTCGTAGAGCGTGACCGAGGCGGCGATGCCGGCGTTCAGCGACTCCGTGCCCGACGAGATCGGGATCGAGACGATGGCGTCGCAGGTCTCGGTGACCAGGCGCGAGAGGCCCTTGCCCTCATTGCCGACGACGACCACGATCGGCCCGTCGGCGAAGTCGAGGCCAGGCAGATCCGTGTCTCCCCCGCCGTCGAGTCCCACCACGAAGACACCGGCGGCCTTGAATGCCTTGAGCGTCTGGGTGAGGTTCGAGGCCATCGCGACGGGAGTGGTGGCCGCGGCGCCCGCCGAGGTCTTCCAGGCCGAGGCGGTGACGCCCACCGAGCGGCGCTGCGGCACGATGACGCCCTGCCCGCCGAACGCGGCCGTCGAGCGGATGATGGCACCGAGGTTGCGCGGATCCGTGATGCCGTCGAGGGCCACGAACAGGGGCTTCTGGCCCCGGCGCTGCACCTGGTCGAGAAGGGTCTCGGGGTGCGCGTACTCATACGGCGGCACCTTGAGCGCGAGCCCCTGGTGCACGGCGTCGTGGCCGGAGAGCCGGTCGAGCTCTGGCCGCATGACCTCCATGACGGGGATGCCGCGCTTGGTGGCGAGCGAGAGCGCCTCCTTGACGCGCTCGTCGACCTCCACCCGGAAAGCGACGTAGAGCGCGGTGGCGGGGATCTTCGCGCGGAGCGCCTCGACCACCGAGTTGCGGCCGGTCACGATCTCGCTGTCGTCGGCCTTCTTGACCCGACGGGCCGGAGCGGGGCGACCGCCCTGGGCGTCGTCGCGCGAGCGGTCGCCCGCGGAGCGCGCGCCGGGACGGCCCTTGCCACCGGCCGCGGCGAAGCGCTCGCGCGCCGCCTTGGCCTTGCCGGCGGGGTGGTACGGCCGGTCCTCGGCCTTGGGCGTGGGCTTCTTGCCCTCGAGGGCCTGGCGGCCCTGGCCGCCCGAGCCGACGGCCTTGGCGCCCTTCGTTCCTCTGCGGACAGCGCCGGCCCGTGAGGGGCGGCCGGTTGAATTCTTAGCCATCGAGACTCCAGTGCGCGCCTGTGGGCGTGTCTTCTATCGAGATTCCGGCCTGTCCGAGTTCATCCCGGATGCGGTCCGCGGTGGTGAAGTCGCGGGTCTTGCGTGCCGTCTCCCGGTCGGAGACGAGGCTTTCGACCAGCGTAGCGAGTGCGCGCTCGGCGACGTCGTCCTTGCCAGTGGCCCATTCGGGCGCGAGGGGGTTGATGCCGAGCACGTCGGTCATCGCGAGCACTTCGCCGAGGAGGGAGGCGGTGAGCGCGAAGTCCTCGTCGTCGAGAGCAGCGTTGCCCCGGCGCACGGTCTCGTGGATGACGGCGATGGCCTGGGGCACGCTGAGATCGTCGTCCATCGCCTCGCGGAACTCCTGCGGCACCGTGAGCTCGGCCGTGCCGGCGAAGCGGGTGCCGGCGAGGCGGCGCTCGGCGCGCTCGAGGAAGCCCTCGATGCGCGAGACGGCGGCCTCGGCCTCCTCGAGTGCTCCGTCGTGGTACTCGAGCGTCGAGCGGTAGTGCGCTGCGCCGAGGTAGTAGCGCAGCACCACGGGGCGGGCGGATGCGATGAGTTCGGCCGCGAAGATCGAGTTGCCGAGCGACTTCGACATCTTCTGGCCGGTGATGGAGACCAGGCCGTTGTGCAGCCAGTAGTTGGCGAACGGGTCGCCGGCGGCGTGCGACTGCGCGAGCTCGTTCTCGTGGTGCGGGAAGCGCAGGTCGAGCCCGCCGCCGTGGATGTCGAACCGCGACCCGAGGTACTTCGTGGACATCGCCGAGCACTCGATGTGCCAGCCGGGCCGGCCGGAGCCCCACGGGCTGTGCCACGCAGCCGACTGCGGCTCGCCCTCCTTGTGTCCCTTCCAGAGCGCGAAGTCGCGCACGTCGCGCTTGCCCCGGGAGTCGGAGTCGGTGGCGGGCGCCATGTCGTCGAGCTTCTGGTGGGTGAGCTCGCCGTACAGCGACCAGGAGGCGGTGTCGAAGTAGACGTCGCCGGTGCCGTCATCCGTGGCGTAGGCGTGACCGGCGTCGATGAGGCGCTGGATGATCTCCTGCATCTCGGGGATCGACGCCGTGGCGCGAGGCTCGTAGGTGGGCGGCAGCACGCCGATCGCGTTGTAGGCGGCCGTGAACTCGAGCTCGATCCGGTAGGCCAGCGCCCACCACTGCTCCGGGCTGCCCGCGGCCGCGCTCTCGGCGGCGTTCACCAGGATCTTGTCGTCGATGTCGGTGACGTTGCGCACGAAGGTCACGTCGTAGCCGCTGAACGCCAGCCACCGCCGCAGCAGGTCGTAGACGAGCGCCGAACGGAGGTGGCCGATGTGCGGGGAGGACTGCACCGTGGGGCCGCACACGTAGATCCCGACCTGCCCGGCGACGAGCGGGGTGAAGTCGAGGAGGGCGCGGGCCTTCGAGTCGTGGAGGCGGAGGGTCACTGTGTCATCTTAATGCCGCGCCGCCGCCTCTGCGGCGCGGGCGACATGTGGGGTGCTTCCACCGCGCCGCCGCCTCTGCGGCGCGGGCGACATGTGGGGTGCTTCCACCGCGCCGCCGCCTCTGCGGCGCGGGCGACATGTGGCGCCGGCGTCGTCGGATGGCGCTGCGCGGCATCCGGCGGCGTCGGTGCCACCTTGGGTCGGCGAGTAGGGCCCGTTGCGTGGGGACTCGTGCGGGCTTGTGCCGCCGGGCGGTGGGGGAGGGGGCTAGCGGGGGGCCAGGAGGAGGGCCGTGGCTATGGCGGTGAGGCCCTCGCCTCTGCCGGGGGAGCCGAGGCCGTCGGTGGTGGTGGCGGAGACGGCGACGGGGGCTCCCAGGAGGGCTGTGAGGAGGGCGTCGGCCTCGGGCTTGCGGGGGGCGAAGCGGGGGCGGTTGCCGACGAGTTGCACCGCCACGTTGACCACCGTGAAGCCGGACTCGGTGAGGAGGGCGAGGGTGCGGCGGAGGAAGACCTCGCCGTGGGCGCCCGCGAGCTCGGGGTCGGAGGTGCCGAAACAGGAGCCGAGGTCGCCGAGGCCCGAGGCGGAGAGGAGGGCGTCGCAGATGGCGTGGGCCACGACGTCTCCGTCGCTGTGGCCGGCAAGACCCCGCTCGCCCGGCCAGTGCAGACCAGCGAGCCAGAGCTCACCGCCGCCCTCACCGGAGGAGGTGGGAGAAGAGGAGGAGAAGGCGTGGGCATCGACGCCGATGCCCGTGCGGATGCGCATCATGCTGCTCCCGGCCGAGTCGGCACCCGCGGTGCGGGCGGCCAGCTCCTCGGCGTGCTCGAGGTCGTGCGGGGTCGTGATCTTGAACGAGAGCGGATCGCCGGCGACCACCGACACACTGCCCCCGAGCTGCTGCACGAGCGCCGCGTCGTCGGTCACGTCCTCGACGGCCCGCTCATAGGCCTCCGCGAGCTGAGCGCGAGGAAACCCCTGCGGCGTCTGCACGGCGGTGAGGCGCGACCGGTCGACCGTCTCGAGCACGAGGCCCGATCTGTCGACCCCCTTGATCGTGTCGATCACCGGCTGGCCGGGGATGACTCCCGACCCCGTCGATCGCACCGCCGCGATCACACGCTCGAACACCTCGACCGGCGTGAACGGGCGCGCGGCGTCGTGCACGAGCACGACATCGACTCCGTCGCCGAGCACCGACAGTCCGGCCTGCACCGACTGCTGCCGGGTGGTGCCGCCCGCGACCGCCGCGAACGGCAGTCCGAGCGACGCGAGCTGCGAGCGGGCGGCCTCGACGAGAGCCGCGGGCACGACCACCACGAGCTCGATGGGCTCGGATATTCCGCGCACGGAATCCATCGCCCACGACAGGATGCTGCGCCCGGCGACCTCGACGAACGCCTTGGGCGTCGCGCGGCCGAGCCGTGTGCCGGATCCGGCCGCGACGACGACGACCCCGATCGACGGGGCGGGCGACGACACGTCGGGAGTGGCTAGGAGGCCAGCACCTCGTCGAGCACCAGCGAGGCCTTCTCCTCATCGGTCTTCTCGGCGAGAGCCAGCTCGGAGATGAGGATCTGGCGGGCTTTCGCGAGCATGCGCTTCTCCCCCGCCGACAGTCCGCGATCCTGATCGCGGCGCCACAGGTCGCGCACGACCTCGCTCACCTTGATGACATCGCCCGACGCGAGCTTCTCGAGGTTGGCCTTGTAGCGGCGCGACCAGTTGGTGGGCTCCTCGGTGAAGGGGGCACGGAGGACCTCGAAGACCTTGTCGAGACCCTCACGGCCGATGACGTCGCGCACACCGACGAGATCGACGTTGTCGGCCGGCACCTCGATGGTGAGGTCGCCCTGCGTCACACGGAGTTTGAGGTAGATCTTCTCTTCGCCCTTGATGACCCGGGTCTTGACTTCGGAGATGGTCGCGGCTCCGTGGTGGGGGTAAACGACAGTTTCGCCAACCTCAAAAAGCATGAATGGATGTCCTTCCGTGACCTCTAGGATACCACAGGGGCTATGTGGTAAGGGTGGCCTAACCAGCCGCCGAACGCGCGCCCGTTGTAGGCTGATGTCAAAGCGTCGACGACTCTGGAGGGTCTTGTGAGAGCTCGGTTCGCGGCATCCGTTCTAGTAGGTGCCCTGATCGTGACCGGCACGGCCGGATGCGCGTTCGTCACCCCTCAGGCGACCACCAAGATCGTCGAGGCCTCCGACGGCGTGAATGCGAAGATCGGCGACGTCGCCATCCGCAACGCCATCGTCATCAGCGAGGACGGCACGCTCGGCAGCCTCCTCATCTCGTTCGTCAACACGGGCGACCAGGCCGCCCGTATCACGGTGCAGTACGCGGACGGCGAGACCGGCGAGCGAGTGACCCAGACCGTCTCTGTCGCCGGTGGTGGCGCCATCACGAGCTTCGGCGACTCCGACCGCGAAGACATCCTGCTCTCGAACATCTCCGAGCCCGGCAGCCTCTTCCCGATCTACTTCCAGGCGGGCGACGCCGAGGGCGCCGAGGTGCTCGTGCCTGTGCTCAACACCTCGCTGCCCGAGTACACGGGCCTCGCGCCGACACCGACACCCACGGAGACGCCGACGCCGACCCCCACGCCCGGAGACGCACCCGCCGACGTGTTGGTGGACCCCGAGGCCCCGGCCACTGAGAGCCCCCAGCCCGAGGTCGTCGAGCCGGTCCAGTAGCCGGAGCCGCCCGCCCGGCTACCCCTCGAAGCGGTAACCGAGCCCGCGCACGGTCACGAGCAGCGCAGGCTCTGACGGCGTCGTCTCGATCTTCGAGCGGATGCGCTTGATGTGCACGTCGAGCGTCTTGGTGTCGCCGAAGTAGTCCGACCCCCACACCCGGTCGATCAGCTGCCCCCGGGTCAGCACACGGCCGGAGTTCCGCAGCAGCAGCTCGAGCAGTTCGAACTCCTTCAGCGGCATCGCCACCTCCTTGCCGTCGACCGACACCGTGTGCCGCTCCACGTCCATCGTCACCGGACCCGCTGCGAGCAGGGGCTCGGCGGCGTCGACGGCCTCGACTTGCCGGCGCATCACGGCCCGGATGCGCGCGAGCAGCTCGCGGGTGGAATAGGGCTTGGTGACGTAGTCGTCGGCCCCGAGCTCGAGCCCCACCACGATGTCGATCTCGGAGTCCTTCGCGGTGAGCATGATGATCGGCACCTGCGACCGGGTGCGGATCTCGCGGCACACCTCGGTGCCGGGGATGCCCGGGATCATGAGGTCGAGCAGGATGATGTCGACTCCCCCGCGCTCGAACTCGCTGAGGGCGCTCGGGCCGTCGGGTGCGACGGTCACCCCGTAGCCCTCGCGGCGCAGCAGGTAGCTCAGCGGCTCGCTGAGCGCGGCCTCGTCTTCGACCAGCAGGATGTGCGTCATCGTTGTTTCTCTCCTCGCGAGGCGGCCGTCTCGGCCGTGGCTTCGGGTAACCGGATGGTGAAAGTGCTGCCCTGCCCGATCTGCGACCAGGCGCGGATGTCGCCCCCGTGGTTCTGCACCACGTGCTTGACGATGCTGAGGCCGAGGCCGGTGCCGCCGGTGTTGCGCGAGCGCGCCTGGTCCACGCGGAAGAAGCGCTCGAACACGCGCCGCAGGTCGTCCTCGGGGATGCCGATGCCCTGGTCGGTGACCACGAGCTCGACCACGCCGTCGCCGTGGTGCACGCCCACGCCGATCCGCGATCCGTCGGGAGAGTACTGCACGGCGTTGGCGATGAGGTTGTTGAGGGCGAGGGTGAGCAGCGTCTCGTCGCCCATCACCTTGACCTTCCTGGAGCCGCCGACCGCGATCTTCATGCCCCGCGCATCCGCCACCACGTGATTCTGGTCGACGGCCGCCGACACGATGGCGTCGATGTCGAGGAGCTTCGCCGAGGCGAGCACGTCGGTCGACTGCAGCCGCGAGAGCTCGATGATCTCGCGGGTGATCTGGGTGAGCCTGGTGGCCTCGGTGCCCATGCGCTTAGCGAACCGGCGCACCTGCTCGGGGTCGTCCGAGGCCGGCTCGAGCGCCTCGGCCAGCAGCGAGATGGCACCGATGGGCGTCTTGAGCTCATGACTGATGTTCGCGATGAAGTCACGACGCACCTCTTCGAGGCGGTAGGCCTCGGTGCGGTCTTCGGCGAGCACGAGGATGTAGCGGGCGCCGAGCCGGGCCACCTGCACGTCGAGATGGATGATGGCCTCACCGAACGGGCCGCGGGCGAGCGTGATCTCCTCGTTGACGGAGTCGCCCGTGGTGCGCACCCGCGCGACGAACCGGAGCATCTCCTCGTGCACAAGGAGCCCGTTCGCGACGAGGCCGTAGGTGTAGGCGGTCTCGGAGGCCTTGACGACGTTGTTCGAGGGGTCGAGCACGAGGCCCGCGAAGTCGAGGGCGTCGATCATGTGGTCGACTCCGTCGGGCACACCGCTCGAGACGGCGGTGACCGCGTCGTTTCCCCGTCGTTCAGCCATGTGGAGCAGGATCACGAATCCTGCGCCGACGAAGAGGCCGAGTGCCAGAGACAACAGCACCAACCAGCCTGTTTCCATACGCACTACACTAATGAGTCGCCGACCCTCGGGATCCCCACGGAGGGGCGCGAGCCCGCCGCTTCGTCGACTGTTCAACTCCGCGGCACCTCGCGTTAACCTCCTCCGGTGAGGATGGCCGTACCGAAGAAAGGACCCTGCACGCATGCGTGAGGTATTCCAGCAAGAGCTGCGCGAGGTTCAAGAGCGTCTCGTCGAGATCTCCGAGCTCGTGACCGTCGCCATCACGAACGCCACCACGGCGTTCAATGAGTCGAATGTCACGTTGGCCGAGACGGTCATCGCCGAAGACCCCAAGATCGACTCGCTCGCCGCGAGTCTCGACGAGCTCGCCATCAGCATCCTGGCGCTGCAGCAGCCGGTCGCCCGCGACCTGCGCATCGTCGTGACGGCCCTCCGCGTGAGCGCCTCACTCGAGCGGATGGGGGACATCGCCGAGCACATCGCTCAGCTGGCCCGCTACCGCTACCCCGACAAGGTGGTGAAGAAGAGCCTGCGCCAGACGTTCTCAGAGATGGGCCGGCTCGACGTGGAGATCGCCAAGAAGCTCACGGTGCTCCTGAAGACGGAGGACGTGCAGCTGGCAGATGAGATCCGCAACGACGACGACCAGATCGACGAGCTGCACGTGAGCGTCTTCGACGCCGTGCTCGGCGCGCACTGGAAGGGCGAGGCGGTCGACACGGTCGACGTCACGCTCGCGAGCCGCTACCACGAGCGCTTCGCCGACCACGCGGTGTCGATCGCCAAGAAGGTGCAGTACCTGGCCACAGGTGAGTGGCCGAGCAGCAGCTCCAACGCGTAACCACGCGTTCACCGACGAAGCCCCCGGCGCCCTCAGCGGGCCCGGGGGCTTCGTGGTGTGAGCGGCGGGTCGGACTCAGGACTCGGGTGACATGACGACGATCGCCCGGCCCTTGATGCCCCCGCGATCCAGCAGCGCGAACGCCTCCCCCGCCTCTTCGAGCGGGAACCGCCGGGTCACGGCGTCCTGGACGTCGTAGCCGCCTTCGGCCGCCATGCGCACCACCTCGGGGAGATCCTGACGCGTTCGGGCTCCGAACGAGCCCACGATCTCCTGGCCGCGGCGCACGAGCGGCGTGATCGGCACGGCCGCCGTCGCCGCACCCGCGGCGATGCCGACGGCGACCATCCGCCCGCCCTCGCGCAGGAGCGACACGGCGAGCTCGAAGGTCTCTGGGCGGCCGAGCGCCTCGAAGGCGACGTGCACCCCCTTGCCGCCGGTGGCCTCGCGTGCCCGCGCCAGGGCATCCTCGGTGCGGGAGTTGATGACGACGTCGGCACCGAGCTCCCGGGCGGCGGCGAGCTTGTCGTCATCGACGTCGATCGCGATGATCGGATGCGCACCGGCCCAGCGCCCCACCTGGATGAGGCTCGAGCCGATCCCGCCGGTCGCCACGATGGCCATCGAGCGGCCGGCGGTGAGGCCCGACTTCTGCACGGCTCCGTAGGCGGTGAAGGCGGCGCAGCCGAGCACGGCGGCCTCCTCGAGCGGCACGCCGTCGGGCAGCTTCGCGAGCGCGGACACCGGCACCACCGCGTACTCGGCAAGGCCCGCCATCGAGTACATCGAGAGTCGGCTGCCGTCGGCGCGGGTGAGCCTGGAGGTGCCGTCGAAGAGGTTGCCCTTCAGCCGGTTCTCACCGAAGAACACCTCGCACATGTCGTCGCGGCCCTCGAGGCACGGCTCGCAGCGCGTGCACGGCATGATGAACGCGCCGACCACCCGGTCGCCGACGGCGAGATCGGATTCGGAGGCCGGCTCCCGGCCGTCGACGTCGCCCCCGAACGACACGATGGTGCCGCTGACCTCGTGCCCCATCACGGCGGGTGCAGGGAACGCCACCTCGCCTTTCATGACGTGCAGGTCGGTGTGGCAGACCCCGCAGGCGGCGACCCGCAGCAGGGCCTCCCCCGCCTTGGGCTCGGGAACCGGAACGGTCTCGACCGTGAGGGCGCTCGACGTGCCCTCCCAGATCGCGGCCCTCATCGACGCCGTTGTCGACTCGGTCACGGTGTTACTTCTTGCCCTGCGCGGCGACCGCGGCGGCCCCGGCGGCGGCGGCCTCCGGGTCGAGGTACTCGGCGGGGCCCACGGGCACGAACGACTCGTCGAGCTTGTAGACGAGCGGGATGCCGGTGGGGATGTTGAGCTCGGCGATGTCGTCGTCGGAGATGCCGTCGAGGTGCTTCACGAGCGCACGCAGCGAGTTGCCGTGGGCCGTGACGAGCACCGTCTTGCCGAGGGCGAGGTCGGGCTGGATGTCGGACTCCCAGTAGGGCAGCATCCGCTCGATGACGTCTTTCAGGCACTCGGTGCGAGGCACGTCGTCGCCGAGGTCCGCGTAGCGCGGGTCGCCGACCTGCGAGTAGGGGTCGGCGTCGTCGATGGGGGGCGGCGGCACGTCGAACGAACGCCGCCAGGTCTGGAACTGCTCCGGGCCGTACTCGGCCAGGGTCTGCGCCTTGTCCTTGCCCTGCAGGGCGCCGTAGTGGCGCTCGTTGAGCCGCCACGAGCGCTTGACGTCGATCCAGGAGCGGCCGGCCTCGGCGAGGGCGAGCTCGGCGGTGCGGATGGCTCGGGTCAGGCGCGACGTGTACAGCACGTCGGGCAGGGTTCCGGATGCGGCGAGCAGCTCGCCGGCGCGGGTGGCCTCGCCGACGCCCTGCTCCGAGAGATCGACGTCGACCCATCCGGTGAACAGGTTCTTCTGGTTCCACTCGCTGTTGCCGTGGCGCAGGAGGATGAGGGTGTAGGGCTCATTGGGCATGCCTCCATACTATTGGGGGCATGCCTATCGGTGCCGTGACCCGGGGAACGACGAACACCAACCGGCTTCGCCGGGTCGACCGCTTCATCACGACGCTCCCGGTGCTACGACGCACGACGGACCCGCTCGTGGTCGACCTCGGCTACGGCGCGAGCGGTGTCACCGCCTTCGAGCTGCAGGCGCGCCTCGCCGCCGTGCGGCCCGACGTGCACGTACGCGGGCTCGAGATCGCGCCGGAACGGGTGGCGACGGCCACCGCGCAGCTGAAGGAGGTGCGGGACGGCCGCACGACCTTCGCCCGGGACGCGTCGGTCGACTTCGCGCTCGGCGGCTTCGAGGTGCCGCTGCCCGCGGGCCGCAAAGCGGCCGTCATCCGCGCCTTCAACGTGCTGCGGCAGTACGACGAGTCGCAGGTGGCCGAGTCGTGGGAGCTCATGGTCTCCCGGCTGCAGCCCGGGGGCGTGCTCGTCGAGGGCACCTGCAACGAGGTCGGCCGGGTGAGCAGCTGGGTGGTCGTGGGTCACGGCGGGCCGCAGACCTTCAGCCTGTCGCTCCGCCTGACGGGGCTCGAGCATCCGTCGATCGTGGCCGAACGCCTGCCCAAGGCGCTCATCCACCGCAACGTGCCCGGGGAGCCCGTGCACCGGCTGCTCGTCGATCTCGACCGGTTCTGGCAGCACAATGCGAGCCTCGGGACCTACGGCCCCGTGCAGCGCTGGCTCGCGACCCTGGCCGCACTCGCCGCGGCGGGCTGGCCCGTGCAGACGACGAAGCGCCGGCAGCGGCTGGGAGAGCTCACACTGCCGTGGAGCTCGGTGGCCCCCGCTACTTGATCGGGAGCTCGACCTCCTGGTCGCCGACGCGCACCGTGAGCGGCTCGGTGGTGGTGACGAAGTCAGGGGTCCAGAACACCGAGGTGTGCGGCACGAAGTCCATGGTGCAGGGCTGGTCGGCCGGCAGCGGCACGGTCGCGATCTCGACGGTGTTGCCCTCGCCCTCGGGTTCGACGATGGAGATCTTGGAGCCGATCACGGGGCAGGTGGAACTGCCGGAGATCGAGACGCCGATCTGCGCCCCCTCGTGCAGCCAGAAGGCCTGGAGACCCGAGTCCTCGCCGCCCTCGCTCTCGGTCACGATGTGCTCCTCGTCCGGCAGGCCCGAGAAGTTCTCGGTGGGGCCGGTGACGGTGCAGCCGGTCAGCGCGAAGGCTGCGGCGAGGGTGGCGACCGTGAGCGGAACGAGCTTTCGCATCTTCATGGCACTACGGTATCGCGGATCTCAGGCCGTGAGCGCGACGGCGATCTGCGCGCCGAGCGCCACGTTGCCTCGATAGACCTCGACGTTCACGTCGAGGCTCGCTCCGCCGGTCGTGCGCTGCACGAAGTCGAGCAGGAACGGCGTGGTCTCGTTGCCCGAGATGCCCGCCGCCTCGGCTGCGGCGAGGGCCTCGGCGAGCACGGAGTCGTGCACGGCGGGGTCGAGCTGCTTGTCGGCCGCGACCGGGTTCGCCACCAGGAGGGTCGAGGCGATCCGGAGGGCGTCGCGGGCCGCGACGACCCGCGCGATCTCCTCAGGGCTGTCGACCGAGTACTCGATGTCGTAGCCGGAGTCGGAGATGTAGAAGCCCGGGTAATCGGTCGTGCGGTAGCCCACCACGGCGAGGTTGAGGGTCTCGAGGCGCTCGAGAGTGAGCGGGATGTCGAGGATCGACTTGACGCCCGCGCTCACCACCACGAGGGGCAGGGTGGCGAGGGTGCCGAGGTCGGCCGACTCGTCGAAGGTGGTCTCGGCACCGCGGTGCACACCCCCGAGGCCGCCCGTGGAGAACACCCGCACGCCGGCGAGCGTGGCGAGGTACGCCGTGGCGGCCACCGTGGTGCCGCCGTTGAGCTTCTTGGCCGAGGCGACGGGGATGTCACGGAGGCTCACCTTGACGACGGCGTCGTCGTTCGAGAGGCGCTCGATCTCGTCGGTCGAGAGGCCGACCGTGGGCACGCCGTCGACGAGGCCGATGGTGGCAGGCACGACGCCTGCGGCACGCACGCGCTCCTCGGCCTCGAGGGCGACCTCGACGTTGCGCGGGCGGGGCAGGCCATGGGTGAAGATGGTGGACTCGAGGGCCAGCACGGGGCGCCCGTCGGCGACGGCGGCGCGGACCTCGTCTGAGATCGCGAGGAATTCTGCGGGCACGGTGGTGTCTCCTTCATCCGAAAGCGTGCTCCCACACTACGAGCCGGCGCTCGATCGCATCAAGCTGACAGTGACGTCGATTGATAGGCTGAGGCTATGGAATTCTCGCTGCGACAGGTCGAGGCGTTCCACGCCGTCGCGACGCGGCTCCACTTCGGGCGGGCGGCCGACTCGCTCTTCGTCTCGCAGTCGGTCGTGAGCCAGGAGGTGCGGCGGCTCGAGCAGCGGCTGGGCCTCGCCCTCTTCGACCGGTCCACCCGATCCGTCGCCCTCACGGCGGCCGGCGCCGCCCTTCTCCCGACCGCCAGGGCTCTCCTGGCGTCTGCGGGTGATTTCGCCCAGGCCGCGGCGGCTGCCGGCCGGGCGCGCTCGGGGCGGGTGCGGCTCGCGGCGAGTCCGAGCGCCATGAACGAGTTCGTGCCGCGCCTGCTGAGGGCCGCCGAAGACGATCTCGCCGGGATCGTGATCGACGACCTCGCCGTGGAGACCGGTGACATCGAGCGGGCGCTGGCCTCGAGTGAGGCCGACATCGGCATCGGCCGCTTCCTCGAACCGGGCCCGGCGTTCCGCACCGAGGTCCTCCGCCGCGAGCGGCTCCTCGTGGCACTCAGCACACGGCATCCGCTCGCCGGTTCGCCCTCGGTCGCTCTCGCCGAACTCGGCGACCTGCCCCTGCTGCTCTGGCCTCGTGAGCGCAGCGCCGCCTACTACGACTTCCTGCTCGCAGCGTGCGCGGCCGACGGCCTCGACCCCTACGTGCTGGTGGGCCGGCCCCGGATCATCGGCAGCCGCTCGTACCTGATCGCGGAGAACCGCGCGTTCGGTCTGCTCCCCGAGTCGTCGGCCGCCGTCACCGCGCCGGGGATCGAGGCGATCCCGATCTCCTCCGGTGTCACACTCCCCCTGGAACTCGCGTGGCGCGTCGGCGAGGATCGGCCCGACGTGCTCCGGGTGCTCGAGGCCGTCCGCCGCCTCGGCCGAAGCCCCGCGCCCGCACCGGCACCCGCATCCTGAGAGGCGACACCGTGTACATCAAGATCTGTGGCCTGAGCACCCCCGAGACCGTGCGCACCGCCGTCGACGCCGGGGCCGATGCCGTGGGGTTCGTCTTCGCACCCGGCAGCCCGCGCACCGTCGACCCCGGGCTCGCGGCGCGCCTCGTCGCCGACGTCCCCGAGACCGTCGAGACCGTCGGGGTCTTCCGCGACCAGCCGATCGACGAGGTGATCGGGATCGCGCGTGCCGCCGGCGTGGGCACCGTGCAGCTGCACGGCTCGGAGCCCGACGACGACCTCCGGCGCCTCGTCGACGAAGGCCTCCGCCCCTTCCGCGCGTTGTCGGCCAGCGCGTTCGGTGGTCTCTCCGAGGCCCGCCGGAGCGCCCTCGGGGCGTACCGCCTGCTCATCGACGCCGCCGAGCCGGGTGCCGGCGTCACCTTCGACGAGACCGAGCTGGGCCGGCGGCCCGAGGGGTTCTGGCTGCTCGCCGGCGGGCTCACCCCCGAGAACGCCGCGCGGCTCTTCCGCTTCTTCGAGCCGTCCGGCGTCGACGTCTCAAGCGGTGTGGAGAGCGCTCGCGGGGTCAAGGACCCGGTTCGGATCGAGGCGTTCGTAGCGGCCGCACGAGGCGCCGCGGGCCGAGCCTCGGAGTGAGCCGCGGCCGGAACCTCAGGTCGTGATGTCGGGGAGCGTCCGCCTGGCGTCGTCGATCGGCATGCCGCTCGCCGCCAGGAGATCGAGCACGAGGGGCCTCAGCGAGACCACGATCGACGCCTCGGAGTAGGGCTGCCCCGGGATGAGGCTCCTCGGGTCGAGCGTGATGGCGATCAGCACGAGACTCTGCCGCACCACGGGCCGCAGCTCTGGCCGGTCGATGCTCTGCGCGAGCATCGAGGTGGCGCTCTGGATGCCCGCGAGCACCTCGGCGAGCTCGGGTCTCGCACGGTCGCCGGGGAGCACGCTCAGCCGGCGGGTCACGACGCGGAGGTTGCGGGTGGCGTGGTCCATGTGGAGCTGCATAACCTGCAGCGCCGCGAGTTCGGCGCGGTGTCGGCGGAGGAACGGCGAGATGCGGGCCACCGCCGCGGCGGAGTCGAGCGAGGCACGCCACTGCTCGATCAGGCCCTGGGTGTCGCGGGCGCGCCCGAGCACCATCTCGGCCGTCGCCCTGTCGCCGATCCGCACGACCGTCACGAGGGAGGCGGCGATCGCGTTGAACGCGCTGAAGAACTTCAGCGCCTCCCGCCGGGCGGCACGTCGCGGGTCACGCGGCAGCAGGGCCGTGCAGGCGATCGCGACCGCCCCACCGACGAGAGCGTCGACCGTGCGGGTGAACGGCCCGCCCTCGGGCAGCGGCATGAGCGCCACGAGCGATCCCTGCACAGCTGCGAGGATCGGCAGCCCGGGCACCGGTGAGAGCAGCCGCGTCACCACGAGGGCGGCGAGGATGGTGAGCGCGAACTGCCAGAGTCCCTGGCCCGTGGCGAGCAGGATGACCTCGCTCACCGCGATCCCCACCGTCACGGCCAGCGCGAGCTCCAGCACCCGGCGCGGGCGCGCGTCGAGCACGAGCCCGAGGCTCGAGAGCGTCACCATCACCGCGGCGATGGGGTACTGGTGCCCGAGCACGAAGTGGGCCACCGAGTAGGCCACCGTCGCGGCGACCACGAGCTGCACGATGGCGGGGAGACTCGAGCCCACCCGGTCGAAGGAGGATCGGACCTCGGCGCCGAAGCGCCCGGCGTCGGGCACCGGCGTCAGCGGGTCTTGCGGGCGCCCAGTCGCGGCAGGCGCGGCACGCGACCCACCGCGGCACCGGCATCCGGAGACACGATCTCGTCGGCGCTCGCAGCGATCTCGCCCGAGGCGGAGCGCACCCGGAGGTCGGCGGCCGGGTCGAGCTGCCGCTTCACGACGGCGAGGGCGATGGGCCCCCACTCGTGGTGCAGGGCGACCGTGGTGAGGGTTCCGGTGGCGTCGTCGGCTCCGGCCACCGCGACCTCGTCGCCCGGAGCGGGGAGCGCTCCCTCGGAGCCGTCGAGGTGCAGCAGCACCAGGCGACGCGGCGGGTGGCCGAGGTTGTGCACCTTCGCGACGGTCTCCTGGCCGCGGTAGCAGCCCTTCGAGAGGTGCACGGCGGAACGCATCCAGTCGAGCTCGTGCGGGATGGTACGGTCGTCGACCTCGGTGCTGAGCCGCGGGCGCCAGGCCGCGACCCGCAGGGCCTCGGCCGCGAGGGTACCCGCGATGCGGAGCTCTCCCCGGAGCACCGCGGTGGCGAGCATTCCGAATTCCGAGCGCGGCACGAGGGTCTCGCGCCACCACCAGTCGGCGCCAGGATGCTCATCGGTCTGCGCGTACTGCACGCCGCCGGTCACGACCTCGGGCCACGGATCGGCCCAGGTGAGCAGCTGCGGGGTGTCGGCACCGGGAGCCGGGGCCGCGGCGGCCACCGCCGCGAGCGCTGCCGGAGCCTCTCCCTGCGGGCCCGCCGCGAGCCAGCCCACGGTGGCGAACTCGGCCGAGCGATCGGCGATCTCGACCCGCAGCATGAAGCGCATGCGCTGCAGCCAGGTCTCGAGCGCCTCCGTCTCGCCCGAGTCGACGAGCAGCCAGGCGGTCTCGCCGTCGTCGAGCACCCGGATGGCGTGCTCGATGCGGCCGTTCGCCGAGAGGAGCAGGGTCTCGGCGGACTCGAACGGGGCGAGGCCGCGGATGCTCTGGCTCGTCACCGAGTCGAGCCAGCTGAGGCGGTCGGGGCCGGTGACCGAGATGACTCCGCGGTCGGAGAGGTCGACGATCACCGGGGCACCGGCATCGCGCGGCATCTCCGTCGCGCCCTCGCCACCGGTGCCGGTGCCGGTGCCGGCCGAGCGTGCCGCGTCGAGCATCCGCTGTTCACCGAGCGGGTTGCCGTAGTGCGCCGCGACGCCGGCGTCGGCACCGGAGCCGGCGACCGCCCCCGGCAGGGAGAGCAGGGCCGAGGTGGCGAAGGGAGCCGGCAGGGGCTCTGCCGGTGTCTCGGGTGCTGCCGCGAACTCGCTCACGCGGCTCAGTCGACCTTCGCCAGGCGGGCGGAGGCGTGGGTGCGGAGGTCCTGCCCCAGCGCCGCGATGTCCCAGGCCCAGAGCAGGTGGTTGTCGACGAGACCGTAGATGCGCGTGGCGGCCGCGTACTCCTTGGCGGTGCGGGTGCGCACCACGGCGTCGGTCGCGAGGTCGATGCGCGGGCCCTTCACCTGGCCGAGGTAGAGCTCGCTCACGCCGGTGGGGTGCACGATCGAGACCTCGATGTCGAAGCCCTCGGCGGAATTGCGGAGGGCCTCGACCGACTGAGCGGTGTTGAAGGGGCGGGGGCCGACGCCCGGGAGCATGCCCGGGCCGACGTCGCCCTCGATGTGCAGGCGGCTGAGGCGCCAGTAACCGGTCTCGGCGGTGAGGGGCTCGATGGGGCGGCGTGCCGATGCGGGCTCATCGCCGTCTCCGGCCTGTCGGTCGGCATCGTGTGCGACGACATCGTGTGCGTCGGCGTCGGCGTCGGCGTCGTCGCCGTCATTGCCGTCGTCGCCGAGCAGCCACGTGTAGGAGCTGTAGTTGAGGTAGGGCAGGCCGTCGTGGCTGAAGCTCACGCGCTGGCCGAACTCCCGCGAGACCCGCTCGGCCGACTCGCCCTCCCCGATCGTGTAGTCGAGCACGCCTGTGCCCTCCCATACTCCGATGAGCCAGGAGAGGGGGACGAGTTCGGCCGGGAGGCCGGTGGGGATCTCGATCACGGGCGGTCTCCAGCCGGGCAGCGGATCAGCGCTGGCCGCGGAAGAGCTTGTAGACGACGACCCCGGAGACCCAGGCGATTGCGAGAGACGCAAGCCCGAGGAGGCCGATGAACAGGAGTTCGAGCGCAACGTAGGACATGGCTTAGATCCTAGCGCTCGCGGCGAACGCGAGGGGACCGAGCACGACGGTGGCGAGGGCGAGGATGAGCACGGCGCCACCGAGGCTCGCCGAGACGCGGTTCACGAAGCCCTTCCGCACCGGAACGATGAGCTGGATGCCGAAGGTCACCACGAGGGCTGCCCCGAGCACCACGGGGAGGAAGACGAGGTAGCTCGGAGCCGAGACGAAGACTCCCACGGCGACGACCCCGATGATCGTGAGGATCCAGAC
The DNA here is from genome assembly GCF_024979315.1 of Herbiconiux oxytropis. Lineage (GTDB taxonomy): Bacteria > Actinomycetota > Actinomycetes > Actinomycetales > Microbacteriaceae > Herbiconiux > Herbiconiux oxytropis. The sequence continues at coordinate 510,733 of NZ_JANLCK010000001.1, forward strand.
CGGGACTACGCTTCTCATGAGCAGACTCATACCCGCCATTCTGCCCGACTAGTATGTACCGCAGGCGTTCTCTGGAGGATCTTACGTGGCGCAGTTGTTGATCCTGACCTCTGCGGTCGACCGAGAGGTGTTGCCCGCGCTCTCTCTGCTGAGTCACCGCACACGCCAGATCCCGGCGGAAGCCTCGCAGCTCGTGAACACCCCGAACAGCGACCTCATCTTCGTCGACGCCCGCCACGACCTCGCCTCCGCACGTTCGCTCTGCAAAATCCTCAGCACCACCGGCATCGGCGTCCCCGTCGTGCTCATCCTCACCGAAGGCGGGCTCACCGCGGTGAGCGCCGAGTGGGGCGCGGCCGATGTGGTGCTCGAGTCGGCGGGGCCCGCGGAGGTCGACACGCGCATCCGGCTCGCCATCGGGCGCCAGGTGCAGGATCAGTCGACGTCGAAGATCCAGGCCTCGGGCGTGGTCATCGACGAGGCCAGCTACTCGGCCCGGGTGCACGGCCGGCCGCTCGACCTCACGTTCAAGGAGTTCGAGCTGCTCCGCTTCTTCGCCATGCACCCCTCCCGCGTCTTCACGCGCGAGCAGCTGCTGAGCGAGGTGTGGGGCTACGACTACTTCGGCGGAACCCGCACGGTCGACGTGCACGTGCGGCGACTGCGGGCCAAGCTCGGCGACCTCGAATCGCTGATCGGTACCGTGCGGAACGTCGGCTACCGCTTCAACTTCTTCGAGGACGACAATGAGCGGCTCGCTCACACTCTCGGTCAGTAGTCCCGACGAGGCGCGCGAGCCCTTCCTCCGGCTCGTGGCGCGCGCGGCGCTCGTCGACGGGCAGCCGCCGTTCAACGACCAGGCGCTCATCGACATCGGCAAGGGCACCCGCTCGCTGCTGCTCGCCGAGCGGCGCATCGCCGAAGGCGGGGTCGCCGTCGCGGGGGCGGCCATCGTGGGGCAGGGCGAGCTCGAGTTCGTGATCGATCCGGAGTGGCGGGGCGAGGGCCTCGGCCGGCAGCTGCTCGAGATCGTGCTGAAGAATCCGCCGGCACCGACCGGGGCCGGGTCCGGCGCGGGCGCCGGGGCTCCGGATGCGCTCAGGGCGTGGGCGCACGGGGACCACCCCGCGAGCCGCCGGCTGGCGAAGACGCACCGGTTCGAGGCCATCCGCACTCTGCTGCAGCTGCGACGCGAGCTCGGAGCGGGTACCGCGGCACCCGGCGAGGTCGTGCTGCCGTCGGGCTACTCGCTCACGGGCTTCCGCGGCGGCCCGGATGTCGACGACTGGGTCGCCCTCAACGCCCGGGTCTTCGCCGAGCACGACGAGCAGGGCTCGCTCACCCGCGACGACCTGCTGTTCCGGCTCTCGGAGCCGTGGTTCGACCCGGACGACTTCCTGCTGCTGCGCGACGCAGACGGTGCGCTGGTGGCCTACAACTGGCTGAAGGTCGAGCCGAACGACACCCGCGTGGGCGAGATCTACGTGATCGGCGTCGACGAGGGGCAGGCAGGCCGCGGGCTCGGGCGGTCGCTCATGAACGCGGGGCTCGCACGCCTCGAGGAGCGCGGCTGCACGCACGCGGCCCTCTACGTCGACGGGGACAACGAGCGCGCCGTCGCGCTCTACCGATCGCTCGGCTTCGCCGACCATACGATCGACGTGCAGTACCTGCACCGCCCCCTCCCCCGCCGCGGCGCGCTCTGACGGGCGCCGCGATCAGTTCCCGCTCCCTCGCCGAGCTCGTGCAGAACGACGCCCGCCGTGCCGGTTTCGAGCTCGGCCCGGGTCAGCTCGTGGTGCTGTCGCGACTGGTGCGCCTCGCCCGCGAGCTCGAGGGGAGTGCCGGTGCACCCGCTTCTGCATCTGCCCCCGCCCCCGAGGCGGGTGAGCAGGAGACGGCGACCGGCGTCTACGTCTGGGGCCGGGTGGGCCGGGGCAAGACCTGGCTGCTCGACGCGTTCGTGCGGGCGCTGCCGGAGGGCACCGCCCGACGCGTGCACTCCCACACGTTCTTCGACGAGCTGCACCGCCGCATGCACGAGTACCGCGTGGCGAGCGAGGGCGATCGCGCACGGCTCGAGCGGGAGGCGTTCGACCACGCGGTCGACGGCTTCGTGGGCGGGGCGCCGCTCCTGGTCTTCGACGAGCTCGAGATCGGTGACCCGGGCGACGCCACGCTCATGACGCGACTGCTCGAGCACCTCGGCGAGCGCGGTGTCGCGTTCCTGGTGTCGTCGAACTCGGCGCCGCAGGATCTGCTGCCCGATCCGGTCTGGCATCGCGTCTTCGAGCCGGGCATCCGCCTCATCCTCGAGCGGATGGACGTCGCGGAGCTGGCGGGACCCGTCGACTACCGTGCCCTCGCCCACCCCGGTTCCGAGCACGGCTCGGGCTTCCGCTCAGGTGCGTGGCTGACGTCCTCCCAGCTCTCGAACGAGGGCCTCCGAGCACCCTCACCGGATGAGCGCACCGAGCTCTCCGTGGGCGGCCGGCGGTTCGCGGTCGAGGCGGCCCGTCCCGGCGAGCTGTGGGTGTCGTTCGCGGAGCTGTGCGAGCATCCGCTCTCCACGATGGAGTACATCGACTGGTCCCGCCGCTTCGGCGAGCGCTGGGTCGTCACGGCCGTCCCCACGTTCTCCCGCGCCTCGCGCTCCGGCCGCCTCCGCTTCCTCGCGGCCATCGACGTGCTGGCAGACGCCGACATCCCCACCTACCTCGTCACCGAGGCCGACCCCGCCGCCTTCCTCGCCGAGGTCCGCTCCCTCCCCGCCGCAGCCCGCCTCGCCAGCCGCCTCACCCTCCTCCGGCGGCGTCCGCAGGCGGGCGAGGCCGGTGACCGACAGGGTCATTTCGCCACATAGGCCCGCAGCGCGGCGACGACCGGTTCGGAGATCGTCTGTTCTCCGCCCAGCACGACGATCCGCCGCGGCCGCAGCCTCGCCAGCTCGTCCGCGACCGGGCCGGGGATGCTCGCCGACGACACCAGCAGCACGGGCGAGCCGTCACGGATCGCCGCGGGCGCCCCCGATAGAGCGTCAGGGAACTTCTGCCCCGACGCGATGTAGACCGTTTCGCCTGCCGTGCTCTTGAGAAGCCAGTGTGAGACGTTGGCGGAGACCTCGTAGCGATCCGCTCCTCCGGCTCTCGAGACGTCTGCACCGAGTTCACGCACCTGCGCGAGCACGGCGTCGGACACCGTGTTGCGCCCACCGAGCACCACGATGGTCTTCGGCTTCAACCGACGCAGCTCGGCCATCACCAGATCAGGCACGGAATCCTTCGTCGTGAGGAGCACCGGGCCCCCCTGGACGCCGGCGACCGCAGAACCCGACAGGGCGTCAGGGAAGACGGCCCCTGATGCGAGGTACGCGACGCCCTGGCCACTCGATTCCGGCTTGAACACGAGTGACGAGAGGACGGAAGCCACTTCGTAGCGGTCAGCTCCGGAAACCCTGGCCACCTGACCGGCGAAGTCCTTGAGGCTGAGCTCCGTCGCTGCATTCACCGAGCTCTCGCCTCCGAGGATGACGATCCTCCTCGGCTTCAGGCGCCGCAGTTCATCGGCGATCGCGGGCGGGATGCCGTCCTTTCTCACCAGAAGAACGGGTGCCCGTTCGAAACCGGCCGCCGCCGAGCCTGTGAGCGCATCGGCGAAGGCGAGGCCGGACGCCACATAGGCGGTGTCGACGTGCGGGGCGAACGATACGGCTGATATCCGCGCTGACACTCCGTAGCGGTCCTCGGCGCTCAATCGAACCAGCTCCGACGCACGGCGTGCGTTGCGGAGGTAGACCTGGCTGACCCCCGGCGCTGACGGGTCGGTGAGGTTCGCAGCGGCCGACTGGAACGCGATGATCGTGCCATCCGCGCTGACTCTCGGCGCCACGGCGTGGTCGTCCCCCGCATCACCCACGAGAGAGGCGCTCAGCAGATCGAGCTTTCCGTTCCTCAGATCCCGTCGGTACACCTGGACGGACCCCGGGACCCCCGCATCGGTGAGGTCGGAAGCCTCCGACTCGAAGACCACGACATCCCCGGATCGCGACAGCACCGGTGCACCGCTGGCACGATCCGCTCCCTCGCCGGTGCGCGCACTGTAACTCGCCAACCGGGTGCGACTTGAATCGACCGATCTGACGTAGACCTGCTCCGTCCCGGCAGTCGTGTCGCTGGTCGCATCGCGAGCGGAGGTGACGAACGCGACCACTCGCGCGTCACCGGACACGTCCGGGGCGTAAGCGTCCTGTTCGACGCCGGCATTGGTGTCGACCGCGTAGCTGATGAGTTGCACGCCCTCCGAGAGCCCTCCCCTCGTGTGCAGGTAGACCTGCCAGTGGCCACGGTTGATGCCTGGAGCGATCAGGTCGGATGCGGTGGCGAAAGCGGTCGCCCTCCCGTCATCGGCCACCGACGGCGCAGCCGAATCGAGGTTGCCGCCGACCGGCGTTGGTGCGTACTTCTCAGCGCTCAGAAGGGTGGTGCGCCCGGTCGCCAGATCGATCGAATAGATCTGGGTCTTGCCGCGCGTGTCCACGGGCGTCAGGTTGGTGGCCCGCGTGGCCACGACCACAGTGGAGCCATCGGCAGAGAGGTCGAGTTCCTGAATCGGAGCGTTCGCCTGATTGGGCACCGGGTCTGCGCTGATTGTGACGACCCGGTTCGCTCCCGTGTTCCGGTCCCAGATGACCGCCTGAGAGATCCCTCCGCGTGGCCCGAGATTGTCCGCCCCCGAGATGTAGGCCACGTAGCGTCCGTCGTTCGACACCACGGGACGGATGGCGTCCGCGGACGCCGAAACGACGCCGACACGGCTCACCAGCGTGGTCGTGTCGTTCGCCACGTCGCGCAGGTAGACCTGCTTCGTTCCCACGGTGTGCGGCACGGCGGTGAGGGCGGCCGCGGACTCGAAGGCCACCCACCGCCCGTCGGCCGAGAGTGACGGCCGCGACGACTCCGCCCCGCCGGCCGCACCGGCAGCGGTGGCGCTGACGAGGACGGTCTGGGAGGCCCCGGGAACGGCTGCAGAGCTGCCGACCGTGGGCACCGACACGAGCGTGGCCGCCGTGATCACCGCGAGGGCGATCGCACCGAACGTCATGGGTCGCATAGGTCTCCAAGCTGGAAGAGGACGTGTCGCTGAATATACCTCATTTCTTGTTCCGGTGAGATGAGCGGCGGGGAGCTAGCCTCATCCCGAGAGGAAAGGCACCGATGAAAGCAGCCACATTCCTGCGAGCCGCAGCCATCGCTGCCGCGTGCACGCTCCTTCTGGGCGCTTCGGCGATGGAGCCGGAGGCGGCCGCCGCTGGGGCCGCGCGGCCGTTCGGGACGCATCCGGTGGTGCACCCCGCGGGGGCCGCGGCGGCTCCGGGAGGGGTCGCGGCCGCCGACGCCGCCACGGCTGCCGCCTACGACAGGTGGAAGGCCGCGTACGTGCGGGCCGGGTGCGGCACCGGGAGCTACTACGTCGACGCCTCGAGCTCCACCGCACCGGGCACCAGGGTGGTGTCGGAGGGCCAGGGCTACGGGATGGTGATCACGGCACTCATGGCCGGGCACGACCCCCAGGCGCGCACCGTGTTCGACGGGCTGTTCCGCTATGCCGATGCGCATCCGAGCGCGACCGATCCGGATCTCATGGCCTGGAACCAGAGCACCTCGTGCGCGAGCATCCCCGGCAACGACAGCTCGGCCACCGACGGCGACCTCGACATCGCGTTCGGCCTCCTGCTGGCCGACACGCAATGGGGCTCCGCCGGCACCATCGACTACGCCGGCGAGGCCCTGCGCATCATCGCGGCCCTCAAGCGCAGCGCGATCAACCCGCAGACGTTCCTGCCCGAGCTCGGCGACTGGGTCTCGGCCGAGAGCGGCTACCTCTACGGCACGCGCACCTCCGACCTCATGGTCGACCACTTCACGGCGTTCGAGAACGCCACCGGCGACGTGTTCTGGGGCCAGGTGGCCAGGGCGAGCTCGGCCCTCGTCGCCGAGCTCCAGGAGACGGCGAGCCCCGGCACCGGCCTCCTCCCCGACTTCGCCGTGAACACCGACACGGTGCCCGCGCCTGCACCCCCCGGCTACCTCGAGTCGCCCTACGACGGCGACCACAACTGGAACGCCGTGCGCACCCCCTGGCGTCTCGCCTCGAGCGCGCTCCTCGTGGGCGACGCTGCCTCCCGCGCCGCGACGGGGCGCGTGAGCTCGTGGATCATCGAGGCCACCGGCGGCCGCCCGGATCGCGTGCGGGCCGGCTACGAGCTCGACGGCACCCCGCTGCAGACCTACGGCGACCTCGCCTTCACCGCCCAGTTCGGCGCCGGCGCGATGCCCGACGCCCGCCGGCAGGGGTGGGTGGATGCGGTCTGGACGGCCATCCGCACCGCCCCGGCCGCCGGCTACTACTCCGACTCGCTCGCGCTGCAGTCGATGCTGCTGATGTCGAACAACTCCTGGCTGCCCGCGCTCGAGGCGCCTTCGGGTGTGCAGCGGATCGGTGGCGAGAACCGCTACGCCGTCTCGGCGGCCGTCTCGGCGAGCACCTTCGCGCCCGGGGTCGCGACCGTCTACCTCGCCTCCGGGGCGGTCTTCCCCGACGCCCTCTCGGCCTCCGCGGCAGCGGGAGCCGAGGGCTCCCCCGTGCTGCTCACGCCGCGCGACGCGATCCCCGCACACGTCTCGGCCGAGCTCTCCCGGCTCGCGCCCGACCGCATCATCGTCCTCGGCGGCCCGGCCACGGTCTCCGAAGCCGTCGTGTCCTCGCTCGCCCCCACGGGAGCGGAGGTCGTGCGCATCGGCGGCGCCGACCGCTACGCGGTCTCGGCGGCCGTCTCCTCGCGCACCTTCGACGACGCTTCACCCCGGGTGGCCTACGCCGCCTCCGGCCAGGTCTTCCCCGACGCCCTGTCCGGTTCCGCCGCCGCGGGTGCCGACGGCGCACCCGTGCTGCTCGTCGCCCGCGACTCGGTGCCCGCGCCGATCGCCACCGAGCTCGGCCGCCTCGACGCCGACTCCGTGCTCGTGCTCGGCGGCTCGAACACCGTCTCGGCGAGCACCTTCGCGGCGCTCGACCGCACGGCTCCGGCCACCCGCGTGGGCGGCACCGACCGCTACGCCGTCGCAGCGGCCGTCTCGGCCCGCACGTTCGAGCCGTCCCGCGTGCGCACCGTCTACGTCGCATCCGGCGCGGTCTTCCCCGACGCCCTCTCGGCCTCGGCCACGGCGGTCGCGAACCACGCCCCCGTGCTCCTCGTCACCCGCGACTCAGTCCCGGCCGCCACCGCCGCCGAGCTCAGGCGCCTCGCCCCGAGCCGCATCGTCGTCCTCGGCGGCACCGCCACGGTCTCCGACGCCGTCGCCTCGAGCCTCGCCGCCTTCCTCGCCCGCTAGCTCCCCGAACGGGCGCCTCCGACCGCTCTTCACCCTCCCGTTGGTTCGGGCTTCACCTGCGGGTGCGATGATGTGGGGATGGACGACGACATGATCTCGCTCGATGCCGGAGTCGTGACCGACTTCGATGACGACTACGACGAGCTGGCCGTGACCTCGGCGGGCCCGGCCCTGCCGGAGGGCCGCTACCTCGACCGGGAGCTCAGCTGGCTCGCGTTCAACACGAGGGTGCTCGAACTCGCCGAGGATCCCACGCTGCCGGTGCTCGAGCGCGCCAACTTCCTCGCGATCTTCGCCTCCAACCTCGACGAGTTCTTCATGGTGCGGGTCGCGGGCCTGAAGCGCCGCATCCTCACCGACCTCGCGGTGCCCACCAACGTCGGCCGCCGCCCCACCGATGTGCTCGAGGACATCTCGGTGAAGGCGCACGAACTGCAGCTTCGGCACGCACTGGCATGGAAGAACCTGGTGTCGCCCGCCCTCGCCGAGTCCGGCATCCGGGTGATCACCTGGGACGACCTCGACGCGGCCGACCGCGAGAACCTGCACGACATCTTCTCGCAGCAGATCTTCCCGGTGCTCATGCCGCTCGCGGTCGACCCAGCCCACCCGTTCCCCTACATCTCGGGCCTGTCGCTCAACCTGTCGATCCGGGTGCGCAACTCCAAGACGGGCAAGGAGGAGTTCGCGCGCCTCAAAGTGCCCCAGGTGCTCAACCGATTCATCCGCGTCGACACACGTGAGACTCCGGACGAGCTGCGCTACATCGCGCTCGAGGACCTCATCTCGAGCTTCCTCGGCGACCTCTTCCCCGGCATGGAGATCGTGGAGCACCACGTCTTCCGCGTCACCCGCAACGAAGACGTGGAGGTCGAGGAGGACGAGACCGAGAACCTGCTGCAGGCGCTCGAGAAGGAGCTGCTGCGGCGCCGGTTCGGTCCGCCCATCCGTCTCGAGATCAGCGACGACATGGATCCGGTGACCCTGGAGCTGATCGTGCGCGAGCTCGACATCACCGAGCAGGAGGTCTACCGCCTGCCGTCGCCGCTCGACCTCGGCGGTCTCTTCGACCTCACGCGGATCCCCCGGCCCGACCTGAAGTACCCCAAGCACGTGCCCACGACCGCGGCCGCACTCCTCCCGCCCGAGGCCAACGCGAAGCCCGACATCTTCAAGGCGATCTCGCGCGGCGACATCCTGCTGCACCACCCCTACGAGTCGTTCGCCACGAGCGTGCAGGCCTTCCTCGAGCAGGCCGCCGCCGACCCCAACGTGCTCGCCATCAAGCAGACCCTCTACCGCACGAGCGGCGACTCCCCCATCGTCGAAGCGCTCATCGACGCGGCCGAGGCCGGCAAGCAGGTTCTCGCCCTCGTGGAGATCAAGGCGCGGTTCGACGAGCAGGCCAACATCTCCTGGGCCCGCAAGCTCGAGAAGGCCGGCGTGCACGTGGTCTACGGGCTCGTGGGGCTGAAGACGCACTGCAAGCTCGCCCTCGTGATCCGTCAGGAGAAGGGCCGGCTGAAGAGCTACAGCCACATCGGCACAGGCAACTACAACCCCAAGACCTCGCGCATCTACGAGGACCTCGGGCTCCTCACCGCAGACGACCAGGTGGGCAAGGATCTCACGCGCCTGTTCAACGAGCTCTCGGGCTACGCCATCGAGAAGAAGTTCAAGCGCCTGCTCGTGGCACCGCTGCACCTGCGGAAGGGTCTGCTCAAGCGCATCGCGACCGAGGCGGAGAACGCGCGGAAGGGGCTGCCCTCCGGCATCCGGATCAAGGTCAACTCGATCGTCGACGAGGCCATCATCGACGGCCTCTACCGCGCCAGCCAGGCCGGGGTGCCTGTGGAGGTCTGGGTGCGCGGCATCTGCGCGCTCAAGCCCGGCCAGGCGGGGCTGAGCGAGAACATCCAGGTGCGCTCCATCCTCGGCCGCTACCTCGAGCACTCGCGCATCTTCTCGTTCCACAACGAGGGCGACCCGCAGGTGTTCATCGGCAGCGCCGACATGATGCACCGCAACCTCGACCGCAGGGTGGAGGCGCTCGTGCGCCTCGTCGACCCGCAGCACCTGGCCGAGGTCGACGACCTCTTCACGCTTGCGATGTCGGACTCCGTCGCCTCGTGGTCGCTCGCGGCCTCGGGCGAATGGACCCGCAACGACGTCGATCCCGACGGCGCGCCCCGCATCGACCTCCAGGACGAGCTCATGCAGCGGATCAGCCGGCGCAAGCGGCCCGGAACCACGCGATGACCGTCTTCGCCGCCGGAGCCGTGGTCTGGCGGATCGTCGAGGGCAAGGTCCTCGTGCTCGTGATCCACCGTTCGGCGCACCGCGACGTCTCCCTGCCCAAGGGGAAGGTCGACCCGGGCGAGACACTGCCGCAGACCGCCGTGCGCGAGATCTCGGAGGAGACCGGACTCGCCGTGACCCTCGGGGTGCCGCTCGGCATGACGAACTACACCATGCCCAACGGCCGGGAGAAGACCGTGCACTACTGGGCGGCCGAGGCCACCGACGACGCGGTGCGCTCGTCGACCTTCCTGCCGGGCGACGAGGTCGCCGCGCTCGAGTGGCTGTCGGTGCGCAAGGCCTGCGGGGCGCTCACCTACGAACGCGACGCCGAGATCGTGGAGAGGTTCGGCATGCTGGTGGACGACGGCGTGACCCGCACCTTCGCCATCATCGCGCTCCGGCACGCCAAGGCCACGCCGCCCTACCAGTTCGCGGGCCGCGACGCCGATCGTCCGCTCACCGAGCGCGGTCTCGGCGAGGCGAAGTCGATCGTGCCCAGCCTCCTGGCGTTCTCGCCGGAGAAGATCGTGACGAGCTCGGCCAAGCGCTGCCGGCAGACCGTCGAGCCCTTCGCCAAGCTGCTGCGGCTCGAGCCCAAGGTCACCGACCGCATCAGTCAGGATGCATACGAGGACGGTACGAGCGACGTGCGCGCCGTCGTCGGCAAGCGGGTGCGCAAACGCGTCACCACCGTGCTCTGCAGCCACGGCCCCGTTCTCCCGGACATCGTGCGCGAAGTGGCACTGGCCACCGGCACAGCCCCCGCCGCCACACTCTCGCGCGCGGGCGACCTGCCGGTGGCCGGTTTCTCGGTGCTTCACCTCTCTGTCGACCGGCCGGGCTCCGGCATCGTCGCGATCGAGACCCACGTCCCGCAGTAGCCCGCACCACCCCTTCACGACGGCACCCGGTTGTTCACCTTCCGTTCACCGCGGGGCGGCAGTGTCTTAAGCAACGCCGCTTAGCGTCTAGGACGGGCCCGCACCGGCTCGAACTGAAATCACTCCGAAAGGGATTCCTCGTGAAGCTCAAGCGCTATGCCGCCCCCGCGGTCATCGCCCTCACCGCCGCCCTCGCCCTGAGCGCGTGCGCCTCGAACGAAGGCGGCGCTCCCGCCGCCGAAGGAGCCGACTCCGGCTCCGCCCTCACCGGCACCCTGACCGGTATCGGCGCCTCCTCGCAGGGCTCCGCCCAGGAGGCCTGGATCGCAGCGTTCCAGACCGCCAACGATGGTGTCACCATCAACTACGACCCCCAGGGCTCCGGCGCCGGCCGCGAGGCCTTCATCTCGGGTGCCGCCGCCTTCGCCGGCTCCGACTCCGCGCTCAGCGACGAGGAGCTCGAGGGCGAGTTCGGCTCCTGCGCTCCCGACACCAAGGCGATCGACGTCCCCGTCTACATCTCGCCCATCGCCGTGGTCTTCAAGGTCGCCGGCGTCGACGAGCTCAACCTGGACGCCACGACGCTGGCGAACATCTTCAGCGGCACCATCACCACCTGGAACGACCCGGCCATCGCCGCGCTCAACCCGGAGGCCACGCTGCCGACGACGGCCATCACCGCCGTGCACCGCTCCGATGACTCGGGCACCACCAAGAACTTCACCGACTACCTCGGCAAGGTCGCTCCCGATGCCTGGGCCGAAGAGGCCTCCGACACCTTCCCGTTCCAGTCGGGTGAGGGCGCTCAGGGCACCTCCGGTGTCATCCAGGCCGTCACCGGTGGCGACGGCACCATCGGCTACGCCGACGCCTCCAAGGCCGGCGACCTCGGTGTCGCGAAGATCAAGGTCGGCGAGGAGTTCGTCGAGTACACCGCCGAGGGTGCTGCCGCCGTCGTCGAGGGCTCGCCGCTCGTCGAGGGCCGCGAGGCCAACGACATCGCGATCAAGCTCGACCGCGAGACCACCGACCCGACGCACTACCCGCTCGTGCTCGTCTCCTACGCCATCGCGTGCCAGGAGTACGCCGACGCCGCTCAGGGTGAGCTCGTGAAGGCCTACCTCGGCTACATGGCTTCGGACGAGGGCCAGCAGGAGGCCGCGACCTCCGCCGGCGCCGCACCGCTCTCGGCCGACCTGTCGACCAAGGTCGCTGCCGCGATCGAGACGATCAAGTAACAACGCTCCATCCACTCTGTCCGGTTCCGTTCTCCTCGAGACACGGGACCGGACAGAGCCGGGTCAGGGCCCACCCCCGACCCGACCGTCCCGCACCACCCGCTCCTAGCCCGATGACAGGAGACCAGGTCCTATGACCACCGCCCCCGCCAAGCCGGAAGCGCCGCGTCCGATCAGAGCGAAACAGCGACCAGGCGACGCCATCTTCTCGGCGAGCACGGTGGTGGCGGGTTCGCTCATCCTCGTGGTCCTGGCCGCCGTCGCCATCTTCCTGGTCGCCCAGAGCATCCCCGCCTTCACCGCGGGCTCCGACGACCTCAAAGGCGGAGCGCCGAACTTCTGGGCCTATGTCGGCCCGCTCGTCTTCGGAACCGTCTGGGCCGCGTTCCTCGCGCTCCTGATCGCCGTGCCGCTCGCGATCGGCATCGCCCTCTTCATCTCGCACTACGCGCCGCGCAAGCTCGCGCAGGGTCTCGGCTACATCATCGACCTCCTGGCCGCCGTGCCGAGCGTCGTGTTCGGCCTCTGGGGCATCACGGTCCTCGCACCGTTCGTGCAGCCGTTCTGGTCGACCCTCGTCGACCTCTTCGGCTGGTTCCCGCTCTTCGCCGGCCCCGTCTCGGGCACCGGCCGCACCATCCTCACCGTGGCCATCGTGCTCGCCGTCATGATCCTGCCGATCGTCACGGCCCTCTGCCGCGAGATCTTCCTGCAGACCCCGAAGCTCCACGAGGAGGCGGCTCTCGCGCTCGGCGCGACCCGCTGGGAGATGATCCGCACCGCGGTGCTGCCGTTCGGCCGCCCCGGCATCGTCTCAGCGTCGATGCTCGGCCTCGGCCGCGCGCTCGGCGAGACGATGGCGGTGGCCATGGTGCTCTCGCCCCAGGTGCTCATCTCCTTCGCCCTGCTTCAGTCGACGAACCCCACCACGATCGCCGCGAACATCGCGCTCAACTTCCCCGAGGCCCACGGCGTCGGGGTCAACGTGCTGATCGCGACCGGCCTGATCCTGTTCGTCATCACGTTCGCCGTGAACTTCATCGCTCGCGCCATCGTCAACCGCCGCAAGGCCTTCTCGGGAGCCAACTAGATCATGTCGACGATCACCACTCCCCCGCCGGCCACCAAGGCCCCGATCGCCAACACGCTCACCACGGGCATCCTGCCGAAGCCCGTGCCGTGGATCCTCCTCGGGGTCTGCTGGCTCATCGTGGGCGCCGTGTTCGGCATCCTCCTCGCCGCCGGTGTGAACGACAGCTTCAACATCATCGGTGCGATCTTCTTCGGCACCGTGCTGTGGGTCATCGTGAACTACATCGTCTCCCGCTCCTACGAGGGCGCGCGGCCCGCGATGAACCGCTTCGTCACCTCGCTCGTCTCGCTCGCGTTCCTCGTGGCCCTGCTGCCGCTGATCTCGCTGCTGTTCACCACCATCTCCAACGGCATCCCGCGCTTCGACCTGAGCTTCTTCTCCGGATCGATGCGGAACGTCGTGGGCGAGGGCGGCGGCGCCCTGCACGCGATCGTGGGAACGCTCGAGATCACGGGTATGGCCACGCTCATCTCGGTGCCCGTCGGCCTCCTGACCGCCATCTACCTCGTGGAGTACGGCCGCGGCCACCTGGCCCGCGGCATCACGTTCCTCGTCGACGTGATGACCGGCATCCCCTCGATCGTGGCGGGCCTGTTCGCCTTCGCGTTCTTCGCGCTCATCCTCAACCAGCCCGGCATCCGCTTCGGCTTCGGTGGCGCGGTTGCGCTCTCGGTGCTCATGATCCCGGTGGTCGTGCGCTCGAGCGAGGAGATGCTGAAGCTCGTGCCGAACGAGCTCCGTGAGGCCTCCTACGCGCTCGGTGTGCCGAAGTGGCTCACGATCGTCAAGGTCGTGCTCCCCACCTCGATCGCCGGCATCACGACCGGTGTCATGCTCGCCATCTCCCGCGTCATCGGCGAGACGGCCCCCCTGCTGATCATCGCGGGCTTCACGCAGAGCATGAACTACAACCTCTTCAACGAGCGCATGATGACACTGCCAGTGTTCGTCTACACGCAGTACGCCAACCAGGGCATCCCGGCCGAGGCGTACATCGACCGGGCCTGGGCCGGTGCGCTCACCCTCGTCGTGATCGTGATGCTGCTGAACCTCATCGCCCGCATCGTCGCCAAAGTCTTCTCCCCCAAACTCGGCCGCTGACGCGGAACTGAACCCGAAGGAACCCTCGTGTCAAAGAGCATCGAAGTCAACGACCTCAACGTCTACTACAGCAGCTTCCTCGCCGTCGAAGGCGTCTCGCTGCGGATCGAACCGCGCACCGTCACGGCCTTCATCGGCCCGTCGGGCTGCGGCAAGTCGACCTTCCTCCGCACCCTCAACCGCATGCACGAGGTCATCCCGGGCGCCCGCGTCGAGGGCGAGGTGCTGATCGACGGCAACAACCTCTACGGTCAGGGCGTCGACCCCGTGCTCGTGCGCCGCCAGGTGGGCATGGTGTTCCAGCGCCCCAACCCGTTCCCCACGATGTCGATCGGCGAGAACGTGCTGGCGGGCGTCAAGCTCAACAACAAGCGCATCTCCAAGTCGGATGCCGACGACCTGATCGAGAAGTCGCTGCGCGGCGCGAACCTCTGGAACGAGGTCAAGGACCGCCTGAACCTCCCGGGCTCCGGTCTCTCGGGCGGGCAGCAGCAGCGACTGTGCATCGCGCGGGCGATCGCAGTCTCGCCCGACGTGATCCTCATGGACGAGCCCTGCTCCGCGCTCGACCCGATCTCGACCCTCGCGATCGAGGACCTCATCGAGGAGCTGAAGTCGGAGTACACGGTCGTGATCGTGACCCACAACATGCAGCAGGCCTCGCGTGTCTCGGACCGCACCGCGTTCTTCAACATCGCGGGCACGGGCAAGCCCGGCAAGCTCATCGAGTACGACGACACCACCACGATCTTCTCGAACCCGTCGGTGCAGGACACCGAGGACTACGTCAGCGGCCGCTTCGGTTGATCCGCGGCCCCGCTCGCACAGCACAGAACCCCCTGCACCTTCTCGGGTGCAGGGGGTTCTGTGCTGTGCGCTGCAGGTGGATCAGGCCGACTCGACCACGATGACGGGGTCGGTGGTGGGGGTCTCGGATCCGCCGGCCGGTTCGACGGTCACACCCACGGTCGCACCGGCGGCCATCGTGCCCTCGAGCACGTGCCAAGCGGTGCCGGCACCGCTTGCGGTGAAGGTGCCTGCGGGGACGGCGCCCTCTGAGTCGATGTACCAGGCCTCGTAGACCTTGTCGTCGGGCAGCGGCTCGAGCCCGTCGGTGACCACGGCCGAACGGCCGAGCTCCTCCGACCAGACGAGCGTGGCGGTCGTTCCGCCGTCGAGCTCGACGGTGGTTCGCTGGGAGTCAGAGGCCGCCGTGATCTCGGCGAGTTCCGTGGCTGAGGCGTCGATCACCACGGGCGCATCGGGCGACAGCGCCCCGCCCACGAATCCGCCACCGATGAACAGTGCGGCCGCGGCAGCCACTCCGGCCACGAGGCCGATCGGACCGCTGAACCAGCGGCGTGATGCCTTGAGCTCGGCAGGTGTCGAGGATGCGGCAAGGGGGAGGGCCTCTGCGGACTGCGCCACCTGGGGCTGCGGATCAACCGGCGCGGACTCGGCAGGGCGCGACTCGGAACGCGTCGGCATCTCCTGCGGTGTCGAGGCGATCTTCGCCATCAGGTCGATCTTGAGCCGCTCCGACGGCGCGACAGGATCGGCCGAGAGGGCAAGCAGGAGCGCGGTCTCGCGCAGCTCGTCGGCCTCGGCCTGCAGGTTCTCGCTGCGACCGGCAGCCCGCTCGAAGGCCTCCCGCTCGCCGGTGTCGACCGCGTCGAGGGCGTAAGCGCCAGTGAGTTCGCGTGGGTCGTTGTCGTCTCGTCGATCGCTCATGATGCCACCCCCATCTCGTCTCTCAGTCTGATCATTCCATCGCGCAATCGCGTCTTCACTGTGCCGACCGGTATCCCCAGCAGGCCCGCGACTTCGGTGTGGCTGTAGCCGCCGTAGTAGGCGAGTGAGATCGCCTGGCGTTGGAGCTCGGTGAGCTGGGCCATGGCCCGTTTCACCCGTTCGTGCTCGATCCGGATCTCGACGGATTCGCTCACGTGGTCGAAGGCGGGCTCGATGTCGCGGAGCCCGATCCGCTCGTCGCGATCGTGTCCGGACTGCGAGGAGCGCACTCGGTCGACGGCGCGGCGGTGGGTCATCGTCAGGATCCACGACATCGCACTGCCGCGGGCCGACTCGAACTTCGTGGCGGTGCGCCAGATCTCGAGGAAGATCTCCTGCGTGACCTCTTCTGACTGCGCGTGGTCGACGAGCACGCGCTTCACGAGGCCCAGAACCCTGGGCGCGGTGCGGTCGTAGAGCTCGGAGAACGACGCTTGGTCACCCGTCGCAACGGCGTGCAGCAGTTCCTCGAGCGGCGTCTCGGGTTCTGGCACGTCAATCGGTCCTCGGTCGGCGGTCACGAGCTCCAGCATGACAGGACTCGCTCTCTCTGGGTGATCCGACGACGCTCGATGCGCACATCTGATGTTCGGAGAGCCCGACGGAACGGATTGGCCCAGCTCGAGGATTCTCGAGAGGAGAGAGACCGGGCCGCAGAAACGCCTCTCGGCGGAAGGCCGCTCGAAGCGGCGAATTTTGGAGCCCGGGGTTACTGCGGCCCGGCGGTTTCAATTGTACCGATCAGTCGAGGGTGTCGTGCCGCCAGAGCGTCGCCGACTGCGTGAGATCGGCTCCGATGCTCTCGAAACGGAGGGCTCGGGTGGTCAGTGTCGAGGCGGTTTCAGGGGCTCCGATCTCCGCCTCGTCGGCGATCGCGGCGCATCCCTGCGCCATGATCCGGCAGAAGGCGGCGGCACGATCGAGGGCCACCGCAAAATCCCCTGTGAACAGTCCGCGCAGGATGCGATCGGCCAGATCGGTGATCTCCTTCGGGCCGGTCGGCGACTCCGCGCCGGCCACCACGGGGTCGATTCCACGGAGCACGGTGCTGCCGCGCTCGTAGAAGTAGCTCGTCTGCTCGGGGTCCTGACGGATGAGCACCCGGAGGAGGTAGATGCGCCAGAGGCTCCCCGGCAGGCTGTGGGCGCTCGCGCGCGACCACAACTCGGCCACGGTGTCGATGCCGTGGTCGTCGGTGAAGGCGAGCAGCCTCTCGACGATCTCGGGCTGCGGGTCGTCGCGCACGCGGCTGAGCAGGGCGCCCGCGGTCTCGTGCGCCACCCGGTTGATCTGGGCGGGGTCTTCGCCGCCCTTGAACGCGTCGAGCGCGCCGCTGTCGAACAGCGCGGGCTTGTGGAAGTCGTCGGCCATGGCGTCCATCCTGCCCCTTTCCGCCGGACGCCGGACCCAGCATCAGGCGCTAGGCTGGAAACGAGGGCCTGTAGCTCAGTTGGCAGAGCATCGGACTTTTAATCCGCGGGTCGAGGGTTCGAGCCCCTCCGGGCCCACCTGGCTCCGGCAGCTGCTGCCGCGGGCGTCTTCTGCGTCGAGCACCACTTGGCGCAGGAGCATCCCGCCGGTGGGTGCGAATCTAGTCGCCTCCACCGCCGTCGGCATCGGCTTCTTCGAGCTGCGGGGTGGGGGTGCCCCAGCGGTTCCAGGCGAGCACATAGACCACGAGGCCCGTGATGAGGCCCACGACGACCCAGAGCACGATGAGGTAGTCGATCCAGGAGCCGATCGGCGGCGACCCCGGGAGGAAGGTGCGAAGCGGCACCGTGGCGAAGAGCATCGCCCCCATCCAGCTCGTGAGCGTGGCCTCGACCTTCCGCCGGCCGGTGAAGGCCCGGATCGCGACGAACAGCACGAGCGCCGGCATCACGACGAGGAGGCCGAGCAGCACGACGCCGAAGGCGATGGTGCTGAGCGAGCGGTTGGCCTGGATGGAGATCGAGGGCACGGGGTCGTCGCGACCGTCGGCGGTGTCGACCGTCCCGACCGGGTTGTCGTAGTCCTCGGCGACGGTGAAGTCCCAGCCCGTGAGGAAGCCCTCCCATTTCACCTCGGTGGGGATGACCTGCTTCTCGCCGTTCTCGTCGGTGATGTAGGCGAGGACGCCTACCGCCGCGGTGTAGCGGTCGAGCGGCCAGTTCTCGATGGCCCCGCTCGACGCG
This sequence comes from Herbiconiux oxytropis, assembly GCF_024979315.1. Classification (GTDB taxonomy): domain Bacteria; phylum Actinomycetota; class Actinomycetes; order Actinomycetales; family Microbacteriaceae; genus Herbiconiux; species Herbiconiux oxytropis. Next base: position 528,703 of record NZ_JANLCK010000001.1, read on the forward strand.
ACGATCGTGAGCGACTTCGTGAGCTCGAGCAGGGAGCCCTCCTCCACCACGAACGACTGCTCGCCGTCGACGGGCGTGATGATGAAGCCGATCTCCCGCGTGATGCCGACGCCGTCCGCGTCTCGGAACTCGGCCGCCGGCGAGATGCGCGCATCCACCTCGATGCGCTGGGTCAGCCCGATCACCGCCATCGGCGAGAAGGTGATCGTGGTCACCTCGGGGTCGGGGACGCCGAGGAACCGGCTCTGCACATCCGACCCGCGCCCGCCCGCCGCGTAGAGCAGCACGACGGCCACGTACGCGAGCACGGCGAAGACGACCATCCCGGCGACGACACCGCGCCGCAGGTTCCGCCGCCCGGTGCTCACCCGCTCCCCCGTCGTTCCCACGAGTCGAGCATAGCCAGCAGGCGGGGGGCCGATCAGCCCTCGGGCTCCCCGGGGGGCTCAGGCATGATCCGCAGGTCGCCACGGTGAGCCGCCGTCATCATCTGATCGATCCAGGCCCGGTTGATCGCGGGCGGCCGGCTCCCGTAGAAACGGAACCGCAGCGGGATCGACGGGTGCACCCAGAGGGTCTCACGCCCGCTGCCCTGATTGGCGTCGACGATCCAGGAGAGGGAGAACGACTCGTGATTGCGCATCTTCGTCACGATCACGATCCGCAGGTGCGCGAGCAGGCGATCGTCCATCTCGATCTCGGACCCGCTCGGTCCGTAGATCAATAAGCCCAACCGACGCTCCCTGACAGTCCTCCAGAGCCGTATGAACTCTCAGGATCCGAGCTTAATCGAGGGCAAATGCGCGCCAAAATCTGAAGATGGGGCTTGACAACGGCGAATCCCCCACCGGAGGGTCCAGGTCTCATCCGGCTGGAGCCAGCGTATGCCTTCACCGGAATTCAGCGCGTCCGCGGGCGCGGTCATGGGCTCGAGAGCCACCGCGAGCCGAGGCCCGTCGACAGACGCGAATGCGGGCGGCGTGAACACCTGGAGGTAGCGGAAGTTCTCGTCGGCCCAGAGTTCCACCCGCCTCCCGTCGGGTGCGTCGAGGGTCTGCCTGCTGCGGCCGTCGGTGACCCGCACCCCGCCGAAGCCGTGATCGATCGCGATGTCGCCCAGCCGTCGCCCCTGGGTGAGGTCGAAGTCGGTCCCGGCGACCTTCTCCTCCGACACGGGGATCTGCCGCTCGTCGGTGAGGAACCGGGTCTCCACGTCGACCGTGAGCACGAGGTCGGCGGTCGGCACGTCCCCGATCCGCAGATACGGATGCGCGCCCACGGCCACGGGGGCCGAGCGCGCCGAGTCGTTCCGCACGGTGTGCGTGACCTGCAGGCCGTCCGGCACGAGCTCGTGCTGCACGGTGGTCTCGAGCAGGAACGGGTAGCCGTGCTGCGGGAACACCGTGGCCGCCTGGAGCACCCGGTGCGCCTCGTGCTCGAGCAGACGGTAACCCGTGTTCCGCAGCAGGCCGTGGGTCGCGTTGCCCTTGGCCGGCTCGGTGAGGTCGAGCTGCTGAGGCTCGCCGTCGAGCATCCATCGCCCGTCGGCCACCCGGTTGGGCCAGGGCACGAGCACGATGCCCGCGGCCCCCGGGGGCGACGAGGTCTCGGCGAAGGTCTCGACGAGTGCGGCGCCGTCGACCTCGAGGGCCCGGATGCCGGCCGCCACCTCGGTGATGACGGCGGTCACGACGGAGCCCTCCGACTCGAGCCGGAGCGGATACTGATGGCCGGTGGGCGCTCGCATGCCGCCCAGCCTAGCGACGGCGGTCGCAGGGCTCTCCCGGATGTCATCCGTCGCGCTTAGACTGCACTCCTCGACTCGCAGAAAGCAGCACGGCCGCATGACACTCCTGAGACTTCTCGGGCGCTTCCTCCGCCCGCACGGGCGCCCGATCGCGCTCATCGTGCTGTTCCAGCTCATCCAGTCGGTGGCCTCGCTCTACCTCCCCACGCTGAACGCCGACATCATCGATCAGGGCGTGGCGAGGGGCGACACCGCTTACGTGCTCTCGACCGGCCTCGTGATGCTCGGCATCACCGTCCTGCAGGTCGCCGCGTCGATCACCGCCGTCTACTTCGGGGCGAAGGTCGCCATGGCACTCGGGCGCGACCTCCGCGGCGCCATCTTCCACCGCGTGAGCGGCTTCAGCGAGCGCGAGGTCTCGGGCTTCGGCGCCCCCTCCCTCATCACGCGCTCCACGAACGACGTGCAGCAGGTGCAGATGCTCGCGCTCATGACGTTCACGCTGCTGGTCTCCGCGCCCATCCTCGCCGTGGGCGGCGTCATCCTGGCCCTGCAGCAAGATCTGGAGCTCTCCTGGATCATCGCGGTGAGCGTGCCCGTGCTCCTCATCGCGCTGAGCCTCATCATCGTGCGGATGGTGCCGCAGTTCCGCCGCATGCAGACCCGTATCGACACCGTCAACCGGGTGCTGCGGGAGCAGCTCACGGGCATCCGCGTGGTGCGCGCCTTCGTGCGAGAGGGCGTCGAGACCGAGCGCTTCGCCGAGGCCAACGCCGCCGTCACCGATTCGGCGCTGCGGGCGGGCCGGCTGATGGCTCTCATGTTCCCGACGGTCATGCTCATCCTCAACGTGTCGAGCGTGGCCGTGATCTGGTTCGGTGCCTTCCGGATCGACTCGGGCTCGATGCAGGTGGGCACACTCATCGCGTTCCTCAGCTACCTCGTGCAGATCCTGATGGCGGTGATGATGGCGACGTTCATGGCCATGATGATCCCGCGCGCCTCGGTCTGCGCCGATCGCATCACCGAGGTGCTCGAGACCGAGACCTCCGTGACGCCGCCCGCTCACCCCGTGCACGAGCTCCCGCTGCACGGCGTCGTCGAGCTCCGCGGCGCCTCGTTCTCGTACCCCGGCGCCGAGCAGCCCGTGCTGCGCGACCTCGACATCACCGTGCAGAGCGGCCAGACCCTCGCGATCATCGGATCGACGGGCGCGGGCAAGACCACGTTCGTCAATCTGCTCCCGCGCCTGTTCGACGCCACGGCAGGCTCGGTGCTCGTCGACGGTGTCGACGTGCGCGAGCTCGACCCCGATCTGCTCTGGAGCCGCATCGGCCTCGTGCCGCAGAGGCCCTACCTCTTCTCGGGCACCGTGGCCTCCAACCTCCGCTACGGCAAGCCCGACGCCACCGATGCCGAGCTCTGGCACGCGCTCGAGGTCGCTCAGGCCGCCGACTTCGTGCGCTCGATGGACGGCGGGCTCGACGCCGAGATCGCGCAGGGCGGCACCACCGTCTCGGGCGGCCAGCGGCAGCGGCTCGCCATCGCGCGCGCACTCGTGAAGCGGCCCGAGATCTACGTGTTCGACGACTCGTTCTCGGCACTCGACCTCACGACGGATGCGCGGCTCCGACGGGCCCTCCGTGCCGATGTGAAGGGAGCGACGATGATCATCGTCGCCCAGCGGGTGTCGACCATCGTCGACGCCGACGTCATCGTGGTGCTGGAGGACGGCGCGATCGTGGGCCGTGGCACGCACGAGGAACTGCTCGCGACGAGCGAGACCTACGCCGAGATCGTGGCCTCCCAGCTGAGCGCGGAGGAAGCGGCATGAGCGGGCCTGGAGCGACGCGCGGCCCCGTGCGCCGCGGCGGCCCGGGCGGCGGCCCGTTCGGCGGAGCCCAGCTGCCGGCCGAGAAGTCGATGACCTTCGGTCCGTCGGCCCTCCGGCTGCTGCGGCGCCTCGCACCGCACCGCGGACCCGTGCTCGCGGTGGTGCTGCTCGGCGCCATCAGCGTGGTGTTCACGGTCGTCGGCCCGTGGCTGCTCGGCCAGGGCACGAATCTCATCTTCGCGGGTGCGATCGGCCAGACCCTCCCCGCCGGCTCCACCAAGGAGGAGGTGGTCGAGGGCCTCAGGGTGAGCGGGCAGAGCGCCCAGGCCGACCTCATCAGCGGCATCGATCTCGTTCCCGGTCAGCACATCGACTTCAACGCCCTCGCCGTCGTGCTCGGCACGGTGCTCGTGCTCTACGTGCTCGCCTCGGTGTTCTCCTGGGTGCAGGGGCGGCTCCTCAACACGGTCGTGCAGCGCACGACGTTCACTCTGCGTGAGGAGGTCGAGGCCAAGATCAACCGCCTCCCCCTGTCGTACTTCGACAAGATGCCACGGGGCGAGCTGCTCAGCCGGGTCACGAACGACATGGACAACGTGGCGCAGAGCCTGCAGCAGACGCTCAGCCAGCTGCTCACCTCGCTCCTGACCGTCGTCGGCATCCTGGTCATGATGTTCATCACGTCGCCGCTGCTCGCGGTGATCTCGCTCGTGACGATCCCGCTCACGGTCGTCATCACCGCCCTCATCGCCAAGCGCTCGCAGAAGCTCTTCGTCACCCAGTGGAAGGCCACGGGCGAGCTCAACGCGCAGGTCGAGGAGAACTTCACCGGGCACGCCCTCGTGAAGGTCTTCGGCCGGCAGCGCGAGACCGAGGCCGCCTTCAGCGCCAAGAACGACGAGCTCTACCGCGCGAGCTTCGGTGCCCAGTTCGTCTCGGGCATCATCATGCCCGCCATGATGTTCGTGGGAAACCTCGTCTATGTCGTCATCGCCGTGGTGGGCGGGCTGCAGGTGGCCTCGGGGGCGCTCAGCATCGGTGCCGTGCAGGCATTCATCCAGTACTCCCGCCAGTTCACCCAGCCGCTCACCCAGCTCGGTTCGATGGTCAATCTCCTCCAGTCGGGGGTGGCCTCCGCCGAGCGCGTGTTCGAGCTGCTCGACGCCGAGGAGCAGACACCGGATGCGGCGCCCGCCGAGACGCCGCCGGCCGACGGCCCCGGCCGGCTCCGCTTCGAGGGCGTCTCGTTCCGCTACGTCGCCGACAGGCCCCTCATCGACGACCTCTCGCTCACGGCGGAGCCCGGTCAGACCGTGGCGATCGTGGGGCCCACGGGCGCAGGCAAGTCGACCCTCGTGAACCTCATCATGCGGTTCTACGAGCTCGATGCCGGCCGCATCACCCTCGACGGGGTCGACATCGCCAGGATGACACGCCACGACCTGCGCTCCCGCACCGGGATGGTGCTGCAGGACACGTGGCTCTTCGGCGGCACGATCCGCGACAACATCGCCTACGGCCGCCCCGACGCGACCGAGGAGGAGATCCTCGCCGCCGCGAGGGCGACCTACGTCGACCGCTTCGTGCACTCCCTGCCGGACGGCTACGACACGGTGCTCGACGACGAGGCCTCGAACGTCTCGGCCGGCGAGAAGCAGCTGCTCACCATCGCCCGAGCGTTCCTCGCCGAGCCGAGCGTGCTCATCCTCGACGAGGCCACGTCGTCCGTCGACACCCGCACCGAGCAGCTCGTGCAGAAGGCCATGTCGGCGCTCAGAGCCGACCGCACGAGCTTCGTCATCGCGCACCGTCTGTCCACGATCCGCGACGCCGACCTCATTCTCGTGATGGAGTCGGGCTCGATCGTCGAGCAGGGCAGCCACGCCGAACTGCTGGCGGCCGGCGGCGCCTACGCGGCGCTCTACGCCGCGCAGTTCGCCGACGCCGCGCCGGAGCCAGAGGCCCGCTAGAGCCCGGCCCGGCGCTCCGCCTCGGCCACGACATTCTCGACGAGCATCGCCCGGGTCATCGGGCCCACTCCCCCGGGAACGGGTGAGAGGAAGCCCGCGACCTCGGCCACGCCGGAGTCGACGTCTCCGATCAGCCGGGCCTTTCCGGTGGTGTCGTCGACCACGCGGGTGATGCCCACGTCGAGCACGGCGGCTCCGGGCTTGACCCAGTGGGCCTTGATGAGGCCGGGCACGCCCACGGCGGCGATCACGACGTCGGCCCGGCGCACCTCCTTCTCCAGGTTCGGCGTGCGCGAGTGCGTGAGGGTGACCGTGGCGTCGATGCCCTTGCGGGTGAGCAGGAGCCCGAGCGGGCGGCCCACCGTGAGGCCGCGGCCGACCACCACGACGTGCTTGCCCGGCAGGGTCACACCGTACCTGCCGAGCATCTCGACGATGCCGGCAGGGGTGCAGGGCAGCGGTGAGTGCAGCTCGCCCGAGACGCCGAGCACGAGCCGGCCGAGGTTCGTGGGGTGCAGGCCGTCGCTGTCCTTCGCCGGGTCCATCAGCTCGAGCATGGCGTTCTCGTCGATGCCGGCGGGCAGCGGGAGCTGCACGATGTATCCGGTCACCGCGTCGTTCGCGTTGAGCTCGGCGATCGCGTCGCGCACATCCTGCTCCGTGGCCGAGGCCGGGAGGTCGACGCGCACCGATTCGATGCCCACCTCGGCGCAGTCGCGGTGCTTGCCCGCCACGTACGAGATCGATCCCGGATCCTCGCCCACGAGCAGCGTGCCGAGACCGGGCACGATGCCCTCGGCCTTCAGCGCAGACACGCGCTCGGCGATCTCGCTCTTCAGCGCCGCAGCGGTGGCGTTGCCGTCGAGCTTCGTGGCTACCACTGCTCGAGGCCCGGGTAGAGCGGGAACCCGTCGGTGAGCGTGAGCACGCGGGCACGCAGCGCCTCCACGTCGGGCGAGGGCGTGAGCGCGCTGCCGATGATGTCGGCGACCTCGACGAACTCGGTGTCGCCGAAGCCACGCGTGGCGAGGGCCGGCGTGCCGATCCGGAGACCGGAGGTGACCATCGGCGGGCGCGGGTCGAACGGCACAGAGTTCCGGTTCACCGTGATGCCGACCTCGTGCAGGATGTCCTCGGCCTGCTGGCCGTCGAGGGCGGAGTTGCGGAGGTCGGCGAGCACGAGATGCACGTCGGTGCCGCCCGTGAGCACGTCGACGCCGGCGGCGCGCGCGTCGTCGGCGGTGAGGCGCTCGGCGAGGATGCGGGCTCCGGAGAGCGTCCGCAGCTGGCGGTCCTTGAACTCGGGCTCGGCGGCGAGCTTGAACGCGGTGGCCTTGGCGGCGATCACGTGCATGAGCGGTCCGCCCTGCTGGCCGGGGAACACGTTCGAGTTGAGCTTCTTCGCGAGCTCGGTGTCGCGGCTCACGATGAAGCCCGAGCGGGGGCCGCCGATGGTCTTGTGCACGGTGGAGGAGACCACGTCGGCGAACGGCACGGGCGAGGGGTGGAGCCCGGCGGCCACGAGACCGGCGAAGTGCGCCATGTCGACCCAGAGCTTGGCGCCCACCTCGTCGGCGATGGCGCGGAAGGCGGCGAAGTCGAGCTGGCGGGGGTAGGCCGACCAGCCGGCGATGATCACCTGCGGCTTGTGCTCGAGGGCCTTGTCGCGCACCACGTCCATGTCGACCAGGAAGGTCTCGGGGTCGACGCCGTAGGAGACGGCGTTGTAGAGCTTGCCCGAGAAGTTGAGCTTCATGCCGTGCGTGAGGTGGCCGCCGTGCGCGAGCTCGAGGCCGAGGATGGTGTCACCGGGGGTGGCGATCGCGCTCAGCACGGCCGCGTTCGCGGTGGCGCCGGAGTGGGGCTGCACGTTGGCGTACTCGGCGCCGAAGAGGGCCTTGGCGCGGTCGATGGCGAGCTGCTCGGCCACGTCGACGAACTCGCAGCCGCCGTAGTAGCGGCGGCCCGGGTAGCCCTCGGCGTACTTGTTCGTGAGCACCGAGCCCTGCGACTCGAGCACGGCGCGAGGCACGAAGTTCTCGGAGGCGATCATCTCGAGGGTGCCGCGCTGGCGGCCGAGCTCGAGCTTGAGCACCTCGGCGATCTCGGGATCGACTTCGCTCAGCGGAGCATTGAAGTTGGAGGGTGGCGCAGTGAAGGTGTCGGACATGACGGGCTCCTTTTCGGCGTGACGGACTACGTGTGTCGGGATCCGTATCGACCCAGGCGCGCGGCCGAATCCCTTGTCCGTCGCTTCCCGATGGTGAGCCATCTGAACGCCAGTTGCGACGCGGCCAGCCTACCTCAGGAGCGCTGCGCGCGGCGAGTGAGTGCGGGGGTCGCGAGCAGCAGCCCGATTCCCACGGCGAGCCCGACCAGGTAGATCCACGGCAGGGAGGCGAGGCCGAACGAGTCGAGGAAGATCCCACCCACGAGCGCTCCCAGCCCGATGCCGGCGTTGAACGCGGTCGAGTAGAAGGCGCTGGCGGAGTCGCGGATCGCGGGCGACGCCTCGTGCATGAGGCGCGTGGGCAGCAGGGTCGGGATGATCCCGAACGCGACACCCCAGACGAAGAACGCTCCGATCGCCACGACCGGGTTCGCCGCGAAGAGCGCGATCAGGAGAACCGAGGCGCCGGTTGCTCCGAGCGCGATCAGGAGGCCCGTGGTCGGGCGCCGACCGAAGACGGCTCCGGCCGCGAGCACACCGAGGGCTCCGGCCGCGCCGTAGACGAGCAGGAGCAGTCCGATCTGGCCCTCCGGAATCCCCATCTCGCTGATCATGAACGGCGCGATGTAGGTGTAGAAGGAGTAGTTGCCGATCATCACGACGGCGACGAGGATGCAGATGAGCGCGACCACGGGGATCGTGGGGTCGAGCGGGCCGCGACGGCGTTCGGCCCGGAGCGCCTTGGTGTCGGTGGAGACCTCGAGGTGCTTGCGGTGGTCGACGCGCGGCAGCAGCAGCCAGATGAAGACGGCGCCGAGCACCGCGAGCGCACCGATGCCGAGGAAGGGCACCCGCCAGCCGAAGGCGTGGCCGACCGTCGTGGCGAGCGGCACCCCGAGCACGAAGGCGAGCGTGCCGCCTCCCGTGGTGATGGCGACGGCGCGGCCGATCTGCTCCTTGGGCACGAGGTGGGCCGAGTAGGCGCCCACGACGCCCCAGAACACGCCGTGTGCCATGCCGCCGACCACACGGGCCACGACGAGAACCTCGAAGCTCGGGGCGAGGCCGCCGACGATGCTCGAGGCGGCGATGGCCAGGAGCACCATCATGAGCAGCAGATGCCGGGGCACCCGCCGGAACAGGAATGTCAGCGGAACGCTCGTGAGCACGACAGCGAACGCGAAGAAGCTGATGAGCAGACCCACCTGGGACTCGGAGACGCCGAGGCCTGCGCTCATCTCGGGCAGGAGGCCCGTGGGGATCATCTCGGCGGTGACCGAGAGGAAGACGGAGACGGCGAGCACGAGCAGGCCGCCCCAGGGGAAGGGTTTCACAGCGGGGACGGAGCCCGTCTTGGGCAGAAATGTGGTCACGGAGGGCGCACCATTCGAAGACAACTCGACATTCGGCGGACAGAGGAGGCTCGAGTGCCGTTCCTGACGACCTGAAGCACCGAACCGCCTTCTCGGCGGGGACCCCCGTCGGCCTGCGACGTGATCTGCTCGGCGACGACTTCGTACATGCCCGTGGCCGGACGATGACCGTGCGACCACTGACTATTCTAGCTGAGAGCCGCCCGCTGGCAAGAGGAGACCCCATGACGCTGCCGCACAACCATCTGGTGCTGACCTTCGTCTGCGCCGACCTGCCCGGGATCGTGCACGCGGTGAGCGGCGCCGTGGTGCAGTCCGGTGGCAACATCACCGAGAGCCAGCAGTTCTCCTCGGCCGACACCGGCCGGTTCTTCATGCGGCTCCAGGTGGAGGCGCAGGCCGGCCGCGACGTCTTCGAGGCGGCGCTCGCGCCCGTGGTCGAGCGCTACGGCATGGAGTGGCGGCTCGACGAGGTGGGGCGGCCGCTGCGCACCCTCGTGCTCGTCTCGACCGCCGCGCACTGCCTCAACGACCTGCTGTTCCGCCAGAGAGCCGGTCAGCTGCCGGTCGAGATCCCGCTCGTGCTCTCCAACCACGGGGTGCTGCGCGATCTCGCGGGTTTCTACGACGTGCCGTTCGAGTCGCTGCCGGTCACGGATGCCGCGTCGAAGGCCGCGTTCGAGGAGCGCGTCGTCCGCGCCGTCGACGAGCACGACATCGAGCTCGTCGTGCTCGCCCGCTACATGCAGATCATCTCGCCGGAGCTCTGCGACCGCCTCGCGGGCCGTCTGATCAACATCCACCACTCGTTCCTGCCCGGCTTCAAGGGCGCGAACCCCTACAAGCAGGCGCACGCCCGCGGTGTGAAGCTCATCGGCGCCACGGCCCACTTCGTCACGAGCGACCTCGACGAGGGTCCGATCATCGAGCAGAACGTCGTGCGCGTCGACCACACGCGCACACCCGCCGAGCTGGTCTCGATCGGTCAGGACGAGGAGAGCCGCACCCTCACCCAAGCGGTGAAGTGGTTCGCCGAGGACCGCGTGCTCCAGGACGGCGCCCGAACGATCATCTTCCGCTGACGCAGCCGCTCACACGATGACGGGACCCCAGGTGGGCTTCTGCGCGAACGCGTCGCGGTAGTACTCCTGCTCGACGAGCATGCTCGCGGCCTCCTCGTCGACCACGACCGTGGCACGCGGATGCAGCTGGATGGCCGAGGCCGGCAGGCTCGCGGTGAGCGGTCCCTCCACCGCCGCCGCGACGGCGTGGGCCTTCTGCGCGCCGAAGGCCAGCAGCACGAGCCGCTTCGCCCGCAGGATGGTGCCGAGGCCCTGCGTGATGCTGTGCACGGGCACGTCGTCGATCGAGTCGAAGAAGCGCGCGTTGTCGGCCCTCGTCTGCCGGGTGAGGGTCTTCACGCGGGTGAGCGAGGCGAACGAGGAGCCCGGCTCGTTGAAGCCGATGTGCCCGTCGGTCCCGATGCCGAGCAGCTGCAGGTCGACTCCGCCCGCGGCCAGGATGGCGTCCTCGTAGCGCTCGCCCGCGGTCTCGATGCCGAGCGCGCGACCGTCGGGCACGTGCACGGCCGCCGGGTCGAGCTTCAACGGCGTGACCACCTCGTTCGCGATCACGCTGTGGTAGCTCTGCGGGTGCGCCACCGGCAGCCCCACGTACTCGTCGAGCGCGAAGCCACGGAGCGACGAGAGGTCGAGTCCGGCCCGCACGCGCTCCGCGAGGGCGCGGTACACCGGGAGCGGGGTGTCGCCGGTGGCGAGCCCCAGCACCGAGTCGGCCTTCGCGGCGACGAGCCGCTCGATCGCCTCGGCCACGAGGGCGCCGGCGGCACGCCGCGACCCGACGATGATCACTTCAGCCATGCGGGATCCTCTCCACCTCGGGCGCCGACGGCGCACCCACGAGCGCGGCGCCGACCGCCGCGGCGGGGAAGCCCGCCGGCACGAGGAGCACCCGCTCGTCGAGCCCGAGCGACGCGAGGAACGGCGACTCCACGGCCCAGGATGCCAGAACCCGGCGCACTTCGTCGAGCAGCCACGGCCCGAGGTTGGAGAGCCCTCCCCCGATCATCACGATCTCGACGTCGAGGGTGAGCACGAGCATCCGCACCGCCGCCGCCACACCGTCGACGAAACGGTCCCGGATGCGCGTCGCCCCCGCATGACCGCCCTCGGCCGCGGCGAGCAGCGAGCGCACCGGATACGGGTCGTCGGTGGCCCACTGCCGCGCGATGGCCGATCCGGAGGCCACGGTCTCGAGGCACCCCCGCTGACCGCACGGGCACAGCGCACCGGCGGGGTCGAAGGGGATGTGACCGATCTCGCCCGCCGCGCCGCGCGCTCCGCGCCAGAGGGCTCCCTCGATGACGTGGCCGGCGGCGAGCCCGGTCCCGAGGTTGAGGTACGCGAGCGAACGGGCCGACGACCAGGCCGACGGCTCGCCCGAGAATGCCTCGCCCGAGAATGCAGTGCCGGGCGACGCCGCGTCCGGCCCCGCGGTGAGGAGCCGGTAGGCACCGAGCGCGGCGGCCTTGACGTCGTTCTCCACCTTGACCTCCCGGCCCAGGAGAGCCGAGAGCCGCCCGCCCACGTCGAGTTCGTCGAAGCCGAGGTTCACCGCGTGAGTGACGGTCCCGCGTGCCGCGTCGACCTGGCCCGGGATGCCGACACCGATCGAGGCGAACTGCCGGGGGTCGAGACCCGTCGCCGCCGCGACCCGCTCGACGCCGTCGAGGGCCGTGCGGATGACCGCCTCGGCGCCGAAGCCCGTCACGAGGCGCACGCGGTCCACGATCGCGCCGTCGTCGTCGAGCGCCACCGCGTCGGTCTTCGTGCCGCCGATGTCGAGGCCCAGCCTCATGCCCTCACCCCACGTGCGTTCAGCATCGCGACGAGCGCCTCTCCTACAGCGTCCGACGCCCCGTAGGTGGCGACGCCTGCGTAGACGGGATCGTCCCCCGGCCAGCCCATGTCGATCGCGACGACGCGCTCATGGCGGTTGCTCAGAGCGTCGATGAGCGAGCGGACGGCCGGACGCCGCTGGTTGTCCCGACCGATCACGAGCACAGATGCCTCCGGCGGTATGCGCGCCGCCGCCTCGCCCGAGTCCACCTCGGAGACGGACACGACCGGGGCGGGCGACCCCGACCGGGCCCACGCCCGGAACGGCCCCCAGGGCACCTCGCCGATGGCGACGTTCGGCTCGGCGTCGACCCGCAGCACCACCCATCCGGGGCCCTCCAGAGCGGAGTCGGCCTCAGGCGAGATGGCGAAGGCCTCTGCGATGCGGTCGCTGCCCGGCAGCTCGGCGTCAGCCGCCCGAACGGGTTCCGTCGCCAGGCCGGCCGCGAGCGACCGCACGCGCGACGCGGCGTCGTCGAGCCGCGCGGGATCGACCTCGGCGGCGACGAGCTCGGCGATCTCCTCGAGCTGCGCCTCGGTGTTCTTCGTGCCGATGCAGAGCAGGTCGCAGCCCGCGGCGAGCGCCCGCACCGCGGCGGCCGGGATGCCGATGTCGCCACTCGCGCCCGCCATGTCGAGCGCATCCGACACCACGACGCCGGTGAACCCGAGCTCCTCGCGCAGGATCCCCTGGAGGATCGGGCTCGAGAAGGTCGCGGGCGAGGAGGGATCGATCGAGCGCACGAGGATGTGGCTCGTCATGACCGTGAGCGCTCCCGCACGGATCGCGTCCCGGAACGGAAGGAGCTCGCGCCGGCGGAGCTCGTCGGTGTCGGCCGCGATCGACGGCAGGGCGAGGTGGGAGTCCTCCGCCGTGTCGCCGTGCCCCGGGAAGTGCTTGATGCTCGCGGCCACGCCCGTCGACTGCAGCCCCTGCGTCCAAGCCGCAGCGTGCCGCGCCACCAGCACCGGATCGGCGCCGAAGCTCCGGATGCCGATCACCGGGTTGAGCGGGTTCGAGTTGACGTCGACGTCGGGGGCGAAGTCGAGGTTGATGCCGGCCCGGCGGAGTTCCCGGCCCACGGCCACCGCCACCCGCCTCGTCGTCTCCTCCTCGTCGATCCGGCCGAGGATCGCGTTGCCGGGGAAGGGCGACCCGCGGTCGTAGTAGAGGCGCGTGACGTCTCCGCCTTCCTCGTCGATGGCGATGAGCGCGAGCGGGTTGGCCGCCGTGATCGCGGCGGTGAGGGCGCGCAGCTGCGCGTCGTCGACGATGTTCTCGCCGAACAGGCACACCCCTGCGAGACCCTCGCGGAGCATCCGCTCGACCCAGGCGGGCAGTGTCGTGCCCTCGAAACCCGGCAGCAGCGTTCCGAGCACGACAGCTCTGGTGTCGCCGGTCATCCCTTCACCGCCCCGCTGACGAGACCGGAGGTCATCCGGCCCTGCACGATCAGGAAGAACACGATCACGGGGATGGCCATGAGCGTCGACCCCGCCATGATGGCGGCCCAGTTCGTGGTGCCGGTGACCTGCTGGAAGGTGCGCAGCCACACCGGCAGCGTCATCATCTCGGGCCGCGAGTTCACCACGAGGGCCAGCAGGAACTCGTTCCAGGCCTGGATGAACCCGAACACTCCCGTGGCCACGAGGCCGGGTGCGAGCAGCGGGAAGGTGATGCGCCAGAAGGCGCCGGTGCGCGAGCAGCCGTCGATCATGGCCGACTCCTCGAGCTCGACGGGCACACCGTTCACGAAGCCGCGGAGGGTCCAGATGGTGAAGGGCAGCACAGTGGCCACGTAGACCAGGGTGAGGCCCACGATCGTGTTGAGCAGCCCCCAGCCGTCGAGCACCCGGTAGGTCGAGACGATCATGGCCTCGGCCGGGATCATCTGGATGATGAGGATGACGAAGATGAAGGTCTTGCGGCTCCTGAACCGGTAGCGGGTGACCGCGAGCGAAGCGAGGAAGGCGAAGACGAGTGCGATGACGACCGTCGAGCCGGTCACCATGAGCGAGTTGCCGAGCGCGGGCAGGAAGGGCGCCCGGCCCGGATCGAAGATCACCGTCTCGTAGTTGGCGAGGGTGAGGTTCTGCGGAACGAAGTTCGGCACGCTGCCGCGGATCTCGTTGTTGGGCTGCAGGGAGGTGTTGACCATCCAGTAGACGGGGAACACCGAGAACGCGAACACGACGATCGAGGCGGCGCCCAGCAGGATGCCGGTCAGTCGCTTGCGGGACAGGGTCACTGCTCCTCCTCCTTGAGGCTGCGGCGCACGTAGAGCACCGAGATGGCGACCATGAGGATGACCATGATCACGGCGATGGCGCCGCCCGTTCCGTAGTCGCCCTGGCCGAGCGAGGTCTGGTAGATGTACACGCCGAGCGTGGAGGTCTCCTCCTTGATGCCGCCGATGCCCTGCAGCGCGAAGATCTGGGTGAAGACCCGCAGATCCCAGATGACCTGCAGGATGATGACGACCACGAAGATCGAGCGCAGGTAGGGGAAGACGATCAGCCGGAACCGCTGCCAGGCGCCCGCGCCGTCGAGCTGCGAGGCCTCGAGCACCTCCTCGGGCACCTGGGTGAGGCCCGCGAAGATCGTGAAGGCCACGAACGGCACGGCGCCCCAGGTGACGATGATGGTGGCCACCACGAAGAACGAGAACGGGTCGATCAGCCACGAGTGGTTCGTGTAGTCCTGGCCCGAGACCGCCTCGAGCAGGTAGTTCACCACGCCGTACTGGGTGTCGAACATCCAGCCCCAGACGATGGTGGCGGTGAGGGCGGGCATCGCCCAGGCCAGCAGCAGCCCCACGCTCACGAGCACCTTGAAGAACCGGTTGACCCGGTTCATCAGGAGCGCCACGAGGGTGCCGATCACCATGGCGGCGATGACGTTGGCGAGGCAGAACAGCACGCTGCGCGCCAGCACCGCCCAGAACTGAGGGTCGCCGAGCACGCGCGTGTAGTTGTCGAAGCCGATGAACGGCGCCGGCGCCCCGAACACCTGGGCGCGGCCGAACTCCTGGAACGACATCACGAACAGCTGGATCAGCGGCCAGCCGATCACGACGGCGAGGACGAGGAGCGCGGGCAGGAGCAGCACGCCCGGGGTGAAGCGGCCCGGTCGCGCCCTCGAGGGGCCCCGCTTCCCGTTCTTCTTCGGCGCGAGCGGCAGCTCTTGAACGCCTCCGGACTCGTGCTCCCGGACCAGCATCACAGAGGAGGTCATGGTGGGTACTCCCAGTACGATCGAAGGGTGCTCACCACCTTCCTAGGGCGATGGGCATCTGGGCTGACGGTGGCCGTGTTCGCGCACGGCCACCGTCATTTCTCTCGCTCTACGAGTTGAGGATCCCGTCGATCTTCTCGTCGAGGTCCGCCGCGAGCTGCTCCACGTCGCCGCCCTGGGCGATCGACACGAAGAAGTCCTGCAGAGCGCCCGAGGCCTCCACGTCGGCCCACTTCGGCGAGGCCGGGGTGAGCTTGGAGTTGGCGGCCGCCTCGGCGATCGCGGTGGCCACCTCGTCGGTGCCGAGGGTGCCGGCGAGCGAGAGCTTGGCGGGCACGAGGCCGTTCTCGCCGAGGATCGACTGGTACTCATCGCTCAGCATGATCTCGAGTGCGTCGGTGGCGAGCTCCGGATGGGCCGACTTCGCGGCCACGGCGATGTTCGAGCCGCCCGCGAACACGTGCGCCGCGCCGCCATCGGCGCCGGGGAGGGCGTAGACGCCGAGATTCGGCTCCTGGTCGGGGCAGCCGGGGGCGTCGGCGTCGGCCGGGGCGAGGATCGAGCCCTTGAGCCAGCTCGGCGCTGAGAGGTTGGCCACGACGCCCTCGCAGAAGGGCACCTGCGGGTCGGTCTCGTTGCCGTCCTTGGCCGCCACCGAGGCCTTCGTCATGACCTCCTGCACCTGCTTCAGTCCCTCGATCGACTCCGGGCTCGAGAACGTCGAGGTCCAGGTGTCGCCGTCCTGCTCGGCGATCTCGCCGCCGGCCTCCCAGATGTAGGGCAGGGCGTTGTACCAGTCCTGGCCGGGGAAGTAGATCCCCGAGACGCCCGGGTTGGCCTCGGCGAGCGCGATGCCGTTGGAGACGTACTCGTCGAGGGTCGTGGGCACCGAGAGTCCTGCGTTGGCGAGCAGGTCCTTCTTGTAGAACACCAGGCGTGCACCGGAGTAGTAGGGAGCGGCATAGAGGGTGCCGTCGTAGCTCCCGGCCTCGACGAAGCCGGGCAGGAGGTCGTCTCCACCGATCGCGTCGTAGACGTCGGTGAGCGGCAGGAACGCGCCGGCCGAGGTGAACGCGGCGGCCTGCGTGTTGCCCACCTCGACCACGTCGGGGCTGTCCGATCCCGAGAGGTTGGTCGTGAGCTTGTCGACGAGGCCCGTCCAGCTCTGCTCCTCGATGGTGAGGGTGCTGCCGGGGTGGTCGGTCTCGAAGGTGGTCTTCAGGTAGTCACGCGCGGCATCCGGGGTGTCGGTGCCGTTCAGCCAGACCCGGATGTCGGCGTCGTCGCCGCCCGAGCCGGAGTCCCCGGATCCTGATCCTCCGGCGCACCCGGTGAGCGCGAGTGCTGCCGTGACGCCGAGAGCGGTGACGGCGAGAGTCGTCTTCCTCATGGTGTTCTACCTTTCCTAGGGCGATGGTCGCCGGCTGGGCACCGGCTGGGGTGACTGCAGGTGGTGCTGTTCCGTCAGGAGACTCCGAGGCGCGAGGAGAGCACCATGACGGCGGCGCCTCGGAGCACGATGTCCGGCCCGAGCGCGGTCATCCGGAGCGTGACGGAGCCGTGGAACTCGGCCATCGTCCTGTTCCGGAGCGTCTCGACGGTGGCACTCGCGAGTGCTCCGTCGAGAAGATCTGTGGGGCCGCTCAGGATGACCTCTCCGAGGTCGAGCGCTCCCACCACGGGAGCCAGCGCGATGCCGAGCCGCTCCCCCGCCTCGCGGAGCACGACGTCGCGTTCGCGCGCGTCGGCGTTCTCCGGTCGGTCGAGCCTCGCGTGGAGGTTCGGGATGCTGAGCCAGGTCTCGAGGCATCCCCGCTTGCCGCATGCGCAGACCGCCCCGCCGTCGGTGCCCACCACGACGTGCCCGATCTCACCCGCGGCGAAGCGGCTGCCGAACAGAGGCGTGCCCCCGAGCAGGAGGCCGGCACCGACACCGTGGCCGATCTTCACGAGCATCGCGTCGCTCGCGGCTCCGCCGAAACTGTGCTCGGCGAGGATGGCCGCGTTGGCGTCGTTGGCCACGACCACGGGCACCCCGAAGCGCTCGGCGAGCAGCGCCTGCAGGGGCAGGCCGTTCCAGCCGAGGTTGGGGGCCGAGAGCACCACGCCGCCGAGATCCACGACACCGGGCGAGCCGACGCCGATTCCGAGCACGGGCGCGGTGGCCGCGGCGACGAGCTGCTCGGCCAGGTCCACGACCTTCGCGAGCGCCTCGTCGCCGGTGGAGCCCGCGAGCTCCACCTCGACTCGGGTCGAGATGGCTCCGTCGAGGTCGAGCAGCGCTCCCGTGAACACGGAGTGCTCCGAGAGGTCGAGCCCCACGATCACGAACGCGCTGCGGTCGAGATCGAGCAGGGTCGCGGGCTTGCCCGGTCGGGTCTCCTCCCGCTGGCCCAGCTCCACGAGCAGGCCCTCGGCGATGAGCTCGGCCACGAGCGCGCTCACGGTCACCCGGGTGAGGCCCGTCTCACGGGCGATGTCGGCTCGGCTGCGCCGGCCGTCGCGGTAGAGGGTCTGCAGCACGAGGGAGCGGTTGTGCCCCCGGGTGTATTCGGGCAGGGCCTTCGTGCTCGGCCTCAATGCCTTCCGCAGCTGCGTCATGTTTGTTAGTAAAGCTTACGAACATACTCGGATCAAGACCTTCAGCGCTTTTGTGCACGGTCTTTACAAACCCGTAACATGGCGTCGCCGGAGCGCCTAGCATGGAGTCCGTGTCCGATCAGTCCCGCCCGATCCGTCTCGGCGTCAACGACGTCCTCCACCTCGTGCTCGAGATCTTCCTGTTCGTCAGCCTCGGGATCTGGGGCTTCCTGACCTGGCCGTTCCCCTGGAACATCGTCGTCGGAATCGTGGCACCGCTTCTGGCGATCCTCATCTGGGCCCTGTTCCTGTCGCCCCGCGCCGTGATCGCGATCGACTCGTTCGGGCGGGCACTCGTCGAGATCGCCCTCGTCATGGCCGCGGCGCTGG
Organism: Herbiconiux oxytropis; assembly: GCF_024979315.1. Lineage (GTDB taxonomy): Bacteria > Actinomycetota > Actinomycetes > Actinomycetales > Microbacteriaceae > Herbiconiux > Herbiconiux oxytropis. The sequence continues at coordinate 546,920 of NZ_JANLCK010000001.1, forward strand.
CATGGTTCACCCTCGGGCAGCCGATCGTGGCCGTCGTGTTCGCGGTTCTCGCCATCGGCAGTGGAGTCATAGCGGGGCGCAAGGCCCTGACGTGAGCCTCGTTCTCCACGGAGCCCGCAAGCTCGACGCCGACGGCATCGTCGACGACGTCTGGCTCGCCGTGGAGGGTGAGCGCATCTCCGCGGTGGGCACAGGAGACGGCTGGCGCGCCCTGGTGCCGCCGGAACGACGGAGTCCGGGAGCTCCGGAACGACGGAGCCCCGAGGCCGCCTACGGCCGGGCATCCGTCGTCTCCCACCACTCCCCCGGAACTCCGTCGTCCCAGCCCTCCGAGGCGCCATCTGTCGAGGTCGTCGACGCCGGCGGGGCCTGGCTGACCCCCGGCTTCATCGACCTTCACGTGCACGGCGCGGGCGGCCACGCCTTCGACGACGGGCACGACGCGATGCTCGCGGGGCTCTCGGTGCAGCGCGCCCACGGCACCACCCGATCCGCTGTCTCGCTCGTGGCGAACCCCCCGCACGAGCTCGAGGCGAGCCTCGACGCGGTCGCCCGCCTCGCCCGGGCCGATCCGCTCGTGCTCGGGGCGCACCTCGAGGGGCCCTTCCTCGCCCCGACCCGCAAGGGCGCCCACCGTGCCGAGTTCCTCGGCCACCCCACTCCGCACCTCGTGCGCGACCTCGTGGCCGCGGGCCAGGGCAGCCTGCTGCAGATCACGCTCGCCCCCGAGCTCCCGGATGCGCTCGGTGCGATCGAGACGTTCGCCGAGGCGGGCGTCGTGGTCGCCCTCGGCCACACCGAGGCCACGTTCGACCAGGCGCGCGACGCCTTCGACCGCGGGGCCACCCTGCTCACCCACGCCTTCAACGCGATGCCCGGCATCCACCACCGATCCCCCGGCCCCGTCGTGGCCGCGTTCGACGACCACCGCGTGGTGCTCGAGCTGATCGCCGACGGCGAGCACGTGCATCCGGCCGTGCTCGAGCTCGCCTTCCGCAGCGCTCCCGGACGCATCGCCCTCGTCACCGACGCCATGGCCGCAGCGGCCGCCGGCGACGGCGACTACCGTCTCGGCTCGCTCGAGGTGACGGTCGCGGGCGGCCACGCCGTGCTCCGGGGCACCGACACCATCGCGGGTTCCACCCTCACCCAGGATGCCGCTCTGCGGACCGCCATCACGGCAGGGGTCGACCCCGTGCAGGCCGTCGAGGCGCTCACGGCCACCCCGGCGCGCGCGATCGGCCGCTCGCACGAGCTGGGGGCCCTCCGCCCTGGCATGCTCGCCGATCTCGTGCTGCTCACCTCGGCCTTCGAGGTCGTGCTCGTCGTGGCCGCCGGAGAACGGCAGAGCCCCCGCCCGGACTGACCGGGGCGGGGGCTCTGCGACAACGCTCGGGGTGCTTACGCGCCCATGCGCTCCTTGAGGTTCTCGTCGAGCGTGGCGAGGAACTCCTCGGTGGTCTGGTAGCCCTGTTCGGGGCCCACCAGCAGCGCGAGGTCCTTCGTCATCTTGCCCGACTCGACCGTCTTGATCACGACGTCCTCGAGGGTGAGCGAGAAGTCGATGAGCTCCTGGTTGCCGTCGAGCTTGCCGCGGTGGGCGAGCCCACGGGTCCAGGCGAAGATCGAGGCGATCGGGTTGGTCGACGTGGGCTTGCCGGCCTGGTGCTGGCGGTAGTGGCGGGTCACGGTGCCGTGCGCGGCCTCCGCCTCCACGACCTTGCCGTCCGGCGTGGCCAGCACAGAGGTCATGAGGCCGAGCGAGCCGAAGCCCTGAGCCACGGTGTCGGACTGCACGTCGCCGTCGTAGTTCTTGCAGGCCCAGACGTAGCCGCCCTCCCACTTCATGGCCGAGGCGACCATGTCGTCGATGAGACGGTGCTCGTAGGTGAGGCCGGCGGCGTCGAACCGCTCCTTGAACTCGGTCTCGAAGATCTCCTGGAAGATGTCCTTGAACCGGCCGTCGTAGGCCTTCAGGATCGTGTTCTTCGTCGAGAGGTAGACGGGGTAGTTGCGGGTGAGGCCATAGTTGAGCGAGGCGCGCGCGAAGTCGCGGATCGAGGCGTCCTGGTTGTACTGCACCTGGGCGATGCCGTCGTCGGGAGCGTCGTAGACCTCGAACTTCATCGGCTCGGAGCCGTCCTCGGGCGTGAACTCGACCGTGAGCTTGCCCTTGCCCTTGAACACGAAGTCGGTGGCGCGGTACTGATCGCCGAAGGCGTGACGGCCGATGATGATCGGCTTGTTCCAGCCGGGCACGAGGCGCGGGATGTTCGAGATGATGATCGGCTCGCGGAAGATCACGCCGCCGAGGATGTTGCGGATGGTGCCGTTGGGCGACTTCCACATCTTCTTCAGGCCGAACTCCTCCACCCGGGCCTCGTCGGGCGTGATGGTGGCGCACTTGACCCCCACACCGTGCTTCTGGATGGCGTGAGCCGCGTCGATCGTGACCTGGTCGTCGGTCTGGTCGCGGTACTCGATGCCGAGGTCGTAGTACTCGAGGTTCACCTCGAGGTACGGGTGGATCAGCGTGTCTTTGATGGCCTGCCAGATGATGCGAGTCATCTCGTCGCCGTCGAGTTCGACGACCGTGCCTTCAACCTTGATCTTCTGCAATTCAGCTCCTTGACAGCTGTTCGAAAGTGGGCCGTCAGCCAGTTTACCTTGTCCTCCAGTTATCTCGACATCGAGATATCTTGGCGCGGCCGGAGGGCAGCCGATACCCTGTCAGCATGAGCGAACTGAGGCTGGAAGAACTCGCGGCATCGAACATCGTCGCGGCGAACACCCTCACGCTGAAGCCCGGCCAGGAGCAGTACGTGGCACCGGTGTCGCACTCCATCGCCGAGGCCTACGTGAACCCCAACACGGCGTGGCCCCGGGTGGTGCTCGAAGACGACGAGGTCGTCGGCTTCATCATGGGCAACTTCGATCCGGATGCGACCGAGGACGTGTTCCGCGGCTGCATCTGGCGCATCAACGTGGCCGCGAGCGCCCAGGGCCGCGGCGTCGGCCGCTTCGCCGTGCTCGCGCTGGCCGACGAGGCGCGCTCGCGCGGCTTCGAGCGCATCACGGTGATGTTCGAGCCGGGCGAGGACGGTCCGGCCGCCTTCTTCGAGCGGATCGGCTTCGAGACCATCGGCGAGACGCCCTACGGCGAGACCATCGCCGCACTCACCCTGTGAGCCCTGACGGCGCCACCGCTCAGGCGTGAGCTTCGTCGACGACGTGCTCGAGGTGGTCGACTCGATCCCCGCGGGCCAGGTGCTGAGCTACGGCGACGTCGCCGCCCTGCTCGGCAGCCGAGGAGCGCGAGCCGTCGGGGGCATCATGCGCTCCTACGGCCACGCCCATCCGTGGTGGCGCGTCGTGCGCGCCGGGGGCCTCCCTCCCATCGGGCACGAGGCATCCGCCCGTCTGCACTACGACAGCGAGGGAACCCCGCTCCGGGCGATCTCGCGGGAACCGGGTTATGCGGTCGACTACGCTGTAGCACGGTGGCGGCCGTCGCATCCGGCCGCTCTGCACGAGAGGACCGACCACAGCAGATGACCAAGCGCGCACTCCTCGCCGGGATCACGGCGGCAGGCCTCCTGGCCGCGCTCTCCGGCTGCTCCCTCGCGAGCGCCATCACCCCTCCGGTCGAATCGCAGCTCTACCCGACCGTCGCCGATGCCCGCGGAGCCGACGCGACCATCGAGATCCCCTCCTGGGTGCCGGAGGACGCCGTCGGCATCCGCATCAAGGAGAACGCCGAGACGGGCGCCGCCATCATGCAGTTCGGCGACCCCGCACCCGAGGCCATCGGCACGGCGTGCGATGCCTCGGTCGCCGGCAACACGGCGCCGCTGGACGACACCTGGTGGCCGCAGACCCTGCCGCCGCCCGAGGAGATCACCTGCCAGGACGGCTGGCACGTCGCCTTCCTCTACGGCTCGCAGTTCTTCGCCTGGAAGCCCTGACCCCTCTCTTTCGGGGCCTGCGGCCCTAGACCAGCGACTCCCGCCACGACGCGTGCAGCTGGGCGAAGCGCCCGGTGCCCGCGATCAGCTCGTCTGGCGTGCCGTCCTCCACGATGCGCCCGTGCTCCATCACGAGCACGCGGTCGGCGATCGAGACGGTCGAGAGCCGGTGCGCGATGATCACGGCCGTGCGGTCGGCGAGCAGGGTCTGCAGCGCCTCCTGCACGAGCCGTTCGCTCGGGATGTCGAGCGAGGCGGTCGCCTCGTCGAGGATGAGCACGGCCGGGTCGGCGAGAAAGGCCCGCGCGAACGAGATCAGCTGCCGCTGGCCGGCCGACACCCGCCCGCCGCGCTTGTTCACGTCGGTCTCGTAGCCGTTCGGGAGCCCGCGGATGAACTCGTCGGCACCCACGGCCTTCGCGGCCTCCACGATCTCGTCCCTCGACGCCTCCGGGCGGCCGATCGCGATGTTGTCGGCCACCGTGCCGGAGAAGAGATAAGCCTCCTGGGTCACCATCACGATCGCACGCCGAAGATCTTTCGGGTGGAGCTCCCGCAGATCGATGCCGTCGAGGGTGATGCGCCCGGCCGTGGGGTCATAGAACCGGGAGATGAGCTTGGCGAGCGTCGACTTGCCGGCACCTGTGGAGCCCACGAGCGCGATCGTCTGGCCTGCGGGGATGTCGAGGTCGAACTCGGGCAGGATCGGCCGGCCCGCCACGTAACCGAACGCCACGGCCTCGAACTCCACCGCGCCCTTCGAGGTCCAGAGGTCGACCGGATGCTCCGGGTCGGGCACGCTCGGCCGCTCCTCGAGCACCCCCGAGATCTTCTCCAGCGCAGCCGTGGCGCTCTGGTAGCTGTTGTAGAACATCGCCATGTCCTCCATCGGGTCGAAGAACCGGCGGGTGTAGAGCACCGCGGCCAGCAGCACGCCGATCTCCATGCCACCGTCGATCACCCGGAAGCCGCCGACGAGCAGCACCACGGCCACCGCAACGTTGCCGATGAGCACGAGGCCGGGGTCGTAGATGCCGAAGAGCCGGATGACCTTGGCGTTGGCCTCGCGGTTGTCCTCGACGAGGCCTGCGAATTCCGCCGCGTCGGCCTTCTGGGTGCGGAACGCCTTCACGGCGCGGATGCCCGTCATGGTCTCGACGAAGCGCACGATCAGCCGGGCCGACGCCACGCGCGTGCGCCGGAACATCCGCTGCGACCGCACCTGGAACCAGCGGGTGAGGATGGCCAGCGGCACGAGGGCCACCAGAAGGATGAAGCCGGACTCGACGTCGAGCAGGAAGAGCGCGACGGCGGTGAGCACCATGTAGAGCACGCCCTGCACGAGCTGGTTGATGCCGGAGTCGAGCAGCTCGCTGATGGCGTCGAGGTCGCTCGTCTGCCGCGAGATGATGCGGCCGGACGTGTAGCTCTCGTGGAACTCCAGGCTCAGCCGCTGGGTGTGCAGGAACACCCGCCGGCGCAGGTCGAACAGGATGGCCTGGCTGATCTGTGCGGAGAGCACGGTGAACCAGGCGATGAGTCCGGCACCGAGGATGCCGGCCAGCAGGTAGGCGAGGCCAGCGAGACCCACGGGCATCCAGTCGTTCGCGAGCAGGGCGGGCAGTCCCGTGTCGATGCCATAGGCGATGATCGAGGGGCCGGCGACCTGCGAGACCGTGCTGATGACCACGACCACGATGCTGAGCGCGAGGCGCGCCCGCAGGGGGTGGATGAGCGAGCCGAGCAGGCGCAGGGAGCGGCGGCGGATCTGCCGGCTCTCGTCGCGCGAGAAGTCGTCGCGTTCCTCGCCCGCGACACCCGAGACGGTGGAGTCGCGGGAATCGGTCGAGTCGCTCATCGGGACACCTCCTCGGTGGCGGGGACCTCAGGGCTGTCGAAGCTCGAGATCACGAAGCGGTAGTGCGCGCTCGAGGCGAGCAGCTCGGAGTGCGTGCCCACAGCCGTGATGCGGCCGTTCTCCAGCAGCGCCACCCGGTCGGCGAGCGCCACGGTCGAGGGCCGGTGGGCCACGATGAGCGCCGTGGTGGTGGCGAGCACGCGCCGGAGGGCGGCCTCCACGAGCGCCTCGGTGTCGACGTCGAGCGCCGAGAGCGGATCGTCGAGCACGAGGATCTCGGGGCGCGCCGCGATCGCCCGCGCCAGCGCGAGTCGCTGCCGCTGGCCGCCGGAGAGACTGAGTCCCTCCTCCCCCACCTTCGTGTCGAGCCCCGCGGGCAGGTCGTCGACGAACGACGCCTGGGCGATGTTGAGTGCTTCGCGGAGATCCTCCTCCGAGGCGTCGGGCCGGCCCAGCAGCACGTTCTCGCGCACGGTGCGGCTGAACAGCGTCGCCTCCTCGAACGCCATGGCGATGCGGGAGCGCAGGTCGTCGAGCGCGAGATCGCGCACGTCGACACCGTCGACCCGCACGGAACCGCCGGTGACGTCGTAGAGCCGGGTGGTGAGCGCCGTGAGCGTGGACTTGCCCGAACCGGTGAGCCCCACGAGCGCCATGGTCTCTCCGGGCTGGACGGTGAGCGAGACGCCGTCGACGAGGTCGGGGAACGTCGCGGGCGCATCCTGGTAGCGGAAGTGCACGTCGTCGAAGACGAGCTCGCCTCGGCCGCGCGACACCGCCGCCGGCTGCTCCGGGTCGATGATCGTGTTCTCGGCGTCCATCACCTCGAAGAAGCGCAGCGTGGCGGTCTTCGCGTCGAGGGTCATGGCGAGGAAGTAGCCGAGCGACCAGATGGGGAACAGCAGCACGGTGCCGGTGGCGAAGAACGCCACGAGCTCACCCACCGACGACTGCCCGGTGGAGGCGAGCCAGACGCCCACCACGAGGCACACGCCGAAGGCGAGGTCCGGGATGAGCGTGAGGTAGAGCCAGATGCCTGCGATCGCCTTGGCCTTCTCGATCTCGGTGCCGCGGAGCTGCTCGGCCTGCGACTCGAACCGCTTGAGGGCGTAGCGTCCGCGGCCGAAGGCCTTGAGCACGCGGATGCCGTGCACGGACTCCTCCACGCTCGTCGCGAGGTCGCCGGTCTGGTCCTGGCTCCGCCTGGCCACGTCGGAGTACTTGCGCTCGAAACTGAAGCTGTAGAGGATGACGGGCACCGCGGCCGCCACGAAGATGAGCCCGAGCACCCAGTTGAGCGCGATCAGGATGACGGCGCCGCCGATGATGGTGAGCACGTTCACCACGAGCAGCACGAGACCGAACGAGAGCCAGCGGCGGATGAGGTTGAGGTCACTCACGGCGCGCGAGAGCAGCTGCCCGCTCGGCCAGCGGTCGTGGAACGCCACCGGCAGGTTCTGCAGCCGTCGGTAGAGGCTGTTGCGCAGCCGCGCCTCGACGTGCGTGCCCGGGGTCAGCACCAGGGCTCGCCGGGCACCGATGAGCACGGCCTCGAGCACTCCCAGGGCCAGCACGATGCCCGCGGCCACCCAGATCGGTCCAGGATCGCCGTCGGCGAGCGGTCCGTCCACCATCCACTGCAGCACCTGCGGGATGGCGAGCGCCACCGCACTCGCGACCACGGAGACCACCATGGCGGCGTAGATGCGGGGCAGGGCCTCGCGCACGTAGGGTCGCAGGCGCGACAGCACGGCGACCGTTCCCACGGCCGACTGGGGGTTCGTGGGCTCTGGCATGGTCCGTTTCCTCGTAAGCAGCCTTACAGAATACGTTCCCGGCCCCTCCCCCGCAAGCGGGGTCAGCGGATGCGCACGGAGAGGCAGGTCACGCAGCCCTCGAGCTTCTCGAACTCCGAGATGTCGACCGAGATCACGCGGTAGCCGAGCCCCTCGATCAGCCGGGCCGACTCGGGGGCGGAGGAGGCGATGAGCACCGTGTCGTCGGCGAGGATGACCACATGGGCGCCGCTGGGTTCCGGCACCTCGAGGAAGCGGTCGTAGACGAACGGGTCGTCGACGAGGGGCCGGTACCCGATGACGGTGCCGTCGGGCAGGGCTGTGACCGTGCTCTTCAGGTGCAGGGCCTTCGTCACGGGCACGGCCACCACCGAGTAGCCGCGCGGCGCGAGGATCTTGCGGAGCTGGCGGATGCCGTCGGAGTTCGTGCGGCCGCCGCGCCCCACGAAGATGGTCGTGCCGATCTTCAGCACGTCGCCGCCGTCGAGGGTGCCGGGGCGCTCGATCCGCAGCACCTCGAGGCCGAGGGCCGTGAGGCTCTCCTCCACGCCGTCGATCTCGTCGAGCCGCTCGTCGGCGCCCGGGCTCGTGAGCACGGCCAGGGCGCCGAACATCACGACGGTGTCCTCCACGAACACCGAGTCCGGCAGGTCGCCGGCCGGCGCCACCTCCACCGGGTCCCAGCCGGCGCCCGTGAGCGCGGCCACGTAGGACTCCCACTGCCGCTCGGCGAGCTCGACGTCGACGGTCTCGCGCTCGATGTGCGTCACGAGGCCGTCCTGCAGGCTCTTCGCGGGGCGCCGCACGAGCACGTACTTCTTGCGCAGCACCTCCTCCTGCTCGCTGAGGCCCACCCGCGCGTGGATCCGGGGAGCGATGGCCACCGAGGCCACGATCGCCCCGAGCACGAAGATCAGGTTGTTCCCCACAAGCGTGCCCACGAGGGGGGCGAGGAGGTCAGCGAAGGCGATGCCGGCGGCGAGTGCCGACAGACCGGTGCCGATGAGGGCGGCGAGGGCCCCGGAGACGACCCCCGCGATGGCCGACGTGTACCAGTGCCGGAAGGCGCCGACCAGCCCGAAGACCGCGGTGAACAGGAACAGCACGAGGGTCGAGTTCAGGAAGTACTCGGTGTAGACCGCGAAGACCTGCGGGTTCTGCGCGTTCTGGATGAAGTACGCCAGATCTGCCGCCACGAGTGCCACGAGGGCCACTGCGAGGGCCGCGACGATCGAGGCGATGACCGAGCGGAGCCGGTAGGAAGACATGGTCACGACCTTAAGCGGAGCTGGCTGGACGAATCTCGGATCGGGGGGAGTTCAGTGGAAGAAGTGACGCTCACCGGTGAAGTACATGGTGACCCCCGCCTTCTCGGCGGCCTCGACCACCTCCGCGTCACGCACCGAACCGCCCGGCTGCACGACCGCCTTGACGCCTGCGGCGAGAAGCACCTCGAGGCCGTCCGCGAAGGGGAAGAAGGCGTCGGAGGCGGCCACGGAACCCGCGGCACGATCGCCCGCCCGGCTCACGGCGAGCTGACACGAGTCCACCCGGTTCACCTGACCCATACCGACACCGACGGATGCGCCGCGCGACGCGAGCAGGATGGCGTTCGACTTCACCGAGCGGCAGGCCTTCCAGGCGAACTCGAGGTCGTCGAGCGTGGCCTCGTCGGCCGCGGGGCCGGCGGCGAGCGTCCAGGTGGAGCGGTCGAGACCCTCGAAGCCGTCGGGGGTCTGCGCGAGGAACCCGCCGCTCAGCTGCCGGAGCTCCACGGCCTCGCGGCCGAAGCCCTCTGGCAGCGTGAGCAGCCGCAGGTTCTTCTTGGTGCTCAGCACCTCGAAGGCGTCGGCGTCGAAGGCGGGGGCCACGAGCACCTCGGTGAAGACGTCCTTGACCGATTCGGCCATGGCGAGGGTGACGGTGCGGTTGGCCGCGATCACGCCGCCGAACGCCGAGACGGGGTCGCACGCGTGCGCCTTGGCGTGCGCGTCGGCGATCCGATCGGGCGCCGAGGCCGCACCCACGGCGATGCCGCAGGGGTTGGCGTGCTTGATGATGGCCACAGCCGGTGCGGCGAAGTCGAAAGCCGCGCGCACGGCGGCATCGGCGTCGACGTAGTTGTTGTACGACATCTCCTTGCCGTGCAGCTGCACGGCCTGGGCGATGCCGTGGCCCTCGGGGCGCGAGTAGAGGGCGGCCTGCTGGTGCGAGTTCTCGCCGTACCGCAGGGTGGCGGTGCGCGTGGCCGAGACTGCGAGCTCGGCCGGGAACTGCGCGTCGGTGGCCGCATCCGGTGACCCGATCGGGGTCTCGGTCCGGGACTCGGTCTGGCCGAGCTGCTCGGCGAACCAGCCGGCCACGGCGGTGTCGTACGAGGCGGTGTGTGCGAAGGCCAGCGCGGCGAGCTCCCGGCGGAGGCCGAGGGAGGTGCCCCCGGCGGCGATCGCCTCGATGACGGCGGAGTAGCGCTCCGGCGAGACCACGATGGCCACGTTCGCGAAGTTCTTGGCCGAGGCGCGCACGAGGGCGGGGCCGCCGATGTCGATCTGCTCGATCACGGTGTCGGGCGCTGCGCCCGAGGCGACGGTCTCGCGGAACGGGTAGAGGTTGACCACCACGAGATCGAAGGCCCGGATGCCGAGCTCCTCGAGCTGATGCTTGTGCGACTCCAGGCGCAGGTCGGCGAGGATGCCGGCGTGCACGCCCGGGTGCAGGGTCTTGACGCGACCGTCGAGCGACTCGGGGAAGCCCGTGACGCTCGAGACCTCGGTGACGGCCACGCCGGCGTCGGCGATGGCCTTCGCGGTCGATCCGGTGGAGACGATCTCGACCCCCGCGGCGGCGAGCGCCTGCACGAGCTCCACGAGCCCGGTCTTGTCGCTGACCGAGATGAGCGCCCGCGTGGCGGGGACGACGTCGCGGTGGGTGTAGAGGCTCGGGTCGTGCTGGGGGCCACTCATCGTGCTGCTGTCTCCTTGAGATCGACTAGTCCTTCGGCGATGTCGCGCACGGCCTGCACCAGCAGCTCGCGCTCCACCACCTTGATGCGCTCGTGCAGCTCGTGCTCGGTGTCGCCCGGGAGGACGGCGATCTCGCGCTGGACGATGACGGGCCCGGTGTCGACGCCCTCGTCGATCACGTGCACGGTGACCCCTGTCGTCCGAGCCCCCGCGGCCAGGGCGTCGCGCACGGCATGCGCACCCGGGAAGGCGGGGAGGAGGGCGGGGTGGGTGTTGATGATGCGGGGAGCCAGGGCCGTCACGACGGCCGGCGGCAGGATGCGCATGAAGCCCGCGCAGACCACGAGGTCCGGCGACCAGCGATCGATCTGGGCGAGCAGCTCGTCTCCCCAGGCGGCCCGGCTCTCGAAGGCGGTGGGCAGCACGGTGAAGCTCGGGATCTGGAACTCCTCGGCGTGCGCGAGGCCGTCGGCCTCCGTGTCCGACCCCACCGCGATGACGCGGGCGGGGTAGCCGGGATCGCTCGAGGCTTCGAGGAGCGCCCGGAGGTTGGAGCCTCCCCCGGAGATCAGCACGAGGAGCGAGAGCACCGTCACAGTGTATCGGCCGCGGCACTCCGGCTCACGTCGGCTCGGCGCACGGCCCCGGTGGCGAAGCCGAGCAGCATCGCCACGGTGAACTCGCCGAAGGCGCACAGCAGAACCCACCCGGCATCGGGCCCCACGTCGGCGAGACGACCGGGCCCGGCGGCCCCCTGGGAGGCCAGGGCGAGCAGGGCGAGGATGCCCGCTCCGACCACTCCCGCGAGCGCGGCGGTGGCGAGGGTGCGCCGGAGGGCCCCCGCCCGCCCCTGCACTCTCTGTGTGAGCGCCGGTCGCAGCACGGCGGCGGCGAGGAAGCCCGCGGCCACCGGGACGAGCAGCCCTACGAAGCCGAGAGCCGGAGTTCCCTCGGGCAGGGCGCCGAGCACGGGCAGCGCGGGAACCAGGCCGAGCTGGGTGCCGAGCGGCGACACCGCCGACCCCGTGCCCAAGGCGAAGCCCGGGCCCACGAACCAGCTCGCCGTCCACACGATGAGGTTGGGCAGCAGCGCGAGCTGCGCCAGGGTGAGGCTCACTCCCCCGAGCACCCCGGCCTGCAGCCCTTCGTAGAGGGCGACGATGGGCGAGAAGTTCGTCACGAGGATGAGGGCCATGGCGAGGGCGGAGAAGCCCACGACCGCGGCGGCCGCGATCGTCCCTGCCCGGAGTGCCAGCCCCAGCAGGCCGCGATCCCGCTCGTCGAAACGCTCCACCGCCGTGCGCCCGCGCATCCGGAGGACCGACGCCGGGCCGAACTCAGAAGAGGCGACGCGCCGGGGGTTCGTCGCGTAGCCCACGACGAGCCCGAGGGCGTAGACGAGGGCGGGGAGCACGGCGGCCTGCGGCAGAGCGGGCGCCGCGCCCTCGGCGGTGGAGCCGAGCGCCACGAGCAGGCCGAGGCCGGCGACGGCGAGCACACCGGCCGCGCCACCGGTGACGGGATAGGGGGTGCCGCCCAGCCGGCGGCCCGAGCGCACTCCGAGCAGCACGGTCACGAGCGCGAGGCCGAGCGGTGCGATGCCCACCGTGAACGGCACCTCGGCGCCTGCGACGCCGAGCTGCAGGGCGAGCGCCGGATCGATCGCGAGCGAGAGGTCGACGCCGTTGCCGAGCAGCCAGAGGTCGCCGGAGGCTCTCCAGAAGTCGAGCCAGTCGACCGCGAGCTCGAACTGGATGGCCCAGAGCAGCGTGAGCGGGATGAGCGGGATGCCGACTCCGATCGCGACGACGATGAGGGCGTCGAGAGCGGCGAGCAGGGCGGTGACTGGGCGATTCATGCGTGGCGAGCCTACCTCTCGAGCCGCGCCATTCCCGTGCGGCACGCGCCCCCTGTCAGGGAGCACTCGAAAGACCCGCCGTCAGTGCAGGATGACCTTGAGCATGATGACGGCGAGTCCCACGAGCCCCGTGGCCAGCCCGCCGGCGATGCTCGCGTACCAGCGGGCACCGCGCTCGGCGAAGGCGAGGGTGCCGAGACCCGCGAGCAGCAGCACGCTCACGAGGAGCGCCAGCTGGTAGGCGAGGCGCTCGGGCAGCACGCCGCTCGCTCCCAAGGAGAGCACGAGGATCGGCAGGATGGCCGAGACGGGCAGTCCGGCCGCGTGGCGCACGGCGCGAGCGAGAGCCTCCCCCACCGGGATCTCGACCCCGTTGCGCCGGCCGTGCGTGGCGACGGTCGCGGCGAAGACGTGCGCGATCCAGAACACGAAGACCGTGACCGAGACGGAGGTGATCATGTCGAAGTCGGTCTCGCCGTCCTCGATCAGCACGATCAGGGCGCTGACGATGATGGTCCCGTAGATCGACTCGGGCGTCACGAACTCATGCCGCAGCCGCCGCCACAGCCCCCCGACGGCCGCCGCCTCATTCACCTTCGTCACGCAACGATTCTGTCAGACCCCCGCAGCCAGAGGCCCCGCTGTCGTCGTGACGGGCCGTACCCGACGACCCGGAGTGAGCGCGCGGCCGCACGCGAACAGGTCGCCCGCGCCGCAGAGGCGGCGGCGCGGCCCACCAGAACCGCGGCCCGGTGAGACCGCGCGAAGCACGGTCCCACCGGGGAATATCACAGCGCGGCGTAGACCTCGCGGAGGAGTGCGGCGGTCTCGGACGGCGTCTTGCCGACCTTCACGCCGGCGGCCTCGAGGGCCTCCTTCTTGGCCTGGGCGGTGCCGGCCGAGCCGGAGACGATGGCGCCGGCGTGGCCCATGGTCTTGCCCTCGGGGGCGGTGAAGCCGGCCACGTAGCCCACGACGGGCTTCGTGACGTTGGCCTTGATGAAGTCGGCGGCACGCTCTTCGGCGTCTCCACCGATCTCACCGATCATCACGATCGCCTTGGTCTCGGGGTCGGCCTCGAACGCGGCGAGCGCGTCGATGTGCGTGGTGCCGATGATCGGGTCGCCGCCGATGCCGATGGCGGTCGAGAAGCCGAGGTCGCGCAGCTCGTACATCATCTGGTAGGTCAGGGTGCCCGACTTCGACACGAGGCCGATCGGTCCCTTTCCGGTGATGTTCGCGGGGGTGATGCCCACGAGCGCCTCGCCGGGGGTGATGATCCCGGGGCAGTTCGGCCCGATGATGCGGGTCTTGTTCCCCTTCGCCTTGGCGTAGGCCCAGGCCTCGGCCGAGTCCTGCACCGGGATGCCCTCGGTGATGACCACGAGCAGCGGGATCTCGGAGTCGATCGCCTCGACGATCGCGTCCTTCGAGAACGCCGGCGGCACGAACGCGATCGACACGTCGGCGCCGGTGGCCTCGATGGCCTCCTTCACCGTGCCGAACACGGGCAGCTCGACGGCGTTGCCGTCCTTGTCGGTGTGGCTCACGGTGGTGCCGGCCTTGCGGGCGTTGACGCCGCCCACGACCTGCGTGCCGGCCTTCAGCATGAGGGCGGTGTGCTTGGTGCCCTCACCGCCGGTGATGCCCTGCACGATGACCTTGGAGTCCTTGTTCAGAAAAATCGACATGTCTCTCGTCCTCTACTTACTTCGCAGCGTGGGCGAGCTCGGCGGCCTTGTCGGCGCCGTCGTCCATGGTCAGGGCCAGGGTCACGAGCGGGTGCGCGGCCTTCTCGAGGATGGCGCGGCCCTCCTCGACCTTGTTGCCGTCGAGTCGCACCACGAGGGGCTTGGTGGCGGTGTCGCCGAGCACCTCGAGGGCGCCGACGATGCCGTTCGCCACGGCGTCGCAGGCGGTGATGCCGCCGAAGACGTTCACGAACACACTCTTGACCTGCGGGTCGCCGAGGATGACGTCGAGACCGTTGGCCATCACCTGGGCGGAGGCTCCGCCGCCGATGTCGAGGAAGTTGGCGGGCTTGACCCCGCCGTGCTTCTCGCCGGCGTAGGAGACGACGTCGAGCGTCGACATCACGAGCCCCGCGCCGTTGCCGATGACGCCGACCTCGCCGTCGAGCTTGACGTAGTTGAGGTCGTTCTTCTTGGCCTTGGCCTCGAGCGGGTCGGCCGCGTCGGCGTCTTCGAGCGCCTCGTGGCCCGGGTGACGGAAGCCGGCGTTCTCGTCGAGCGAGACCTTGCCGTCGAGGGCGATGATGTCGCCCTCCTCGGTGAGCACGAGCGGGTTGACCTCGACCAGCGTCGCGTCCTCGCCCTTGTAGACCTCCCACAGCTTCACGAAGACGGGGGCGACCTTCTCGATCAGCTCCTCCGGGAACTTCGCGTCGACGGCGATCTGCTTCGCGGTCTCGAGGTCGATGCCCTTGATCGGGTCGACCTCGATGCGGGCGAGGGCCTCGGGGCGCTCGACGGCGAGCTGCTCGATCTCCATGCCGCCCTCGTAGCTCGTGAGCGAGAGGTAGGAGCGGTTCGCCCGGTCCAGCAGCACCGAGAAGTAGAACTCCTGGGCGATGCGGGCGCCACCGGCGACCATGACGCGCTTGACGACGTGGCCCTTGATGTCGAGGCCGAGGATCGACTTCGCGGCCTCCTCGGCCGCATCGGCGTCCTTCGCGACCTTGACGCCGCCGGCCTTTCCGCGGCCGCCCACCTTGACCTGGGCCTTCACCACGGTGACGCCGCCGAGCTTCTCGGCTGCGGCCCTCACGTCTTCAGGAGTGTCGGCGATGATGCCGGGCAGAACCGGCACGCCGTAGCTTTCGAAGAGGTCTCGGGCTTGGTACTCGAATAGATCCACGCTGGTCTTCCAATCCGCTTTCAACTCGTCGTCCCGGAGGGAAAAACGGGACATGACAAACGGCGCGACGAAAGGGATGCCCCCTCCATCGCTCCGGACACCATCTAGCATTCTACCCCCCGGAGCGCGTGCTGCCGCGCGGTCGTCTGCTCCTCCCCAGCGGGCTTCCGGGACGCGTTCCTCCACAGAAGGGGCGTCAGCGCTCCACGGTCGGGGTCTCCTCGCGAAGCTGTCCGCATGAACCCGCGCCCTCGCTCTCGCCCCCTCCTCCATGTCCTCCGTCTCGTCGGCCTCCTCATCGCCGGCCTGCTGACGGCACCGCTCGCGCTCGCGCTCGGCAGCAGCACCGCCTTCGCCGCGGAGGCCGTCTCCCACGGCCAGGGGGTCCTCTGGTCGAAGGACCACACCTCCTGGCTCGGCAACTACCTGCTCGACGACGGGCGGCACGGCTACTGCATCGACGTCGAGAAGCCCCCGCCGCTCGGGGCGGCCGTCGACTACCTCCCTGGCACCTCGGCGGCGTGGTTCGGCGCCGACGACTCGGCACGGCTCGCCTTCATCTCCCGGGAGTGGGGCGCTCCGGGCGATCCGCTCACGGCCGCCGCCGCGCAGCTCGCGACTTGGACGATCACGGGCCTCGCCGGACGCGACCAGGCGTTCTTCGCTCAGCGGGCCAACGCCGACGCCGACCTCGTCGTCTCCGCCGCGAACCACATGCTGCGCGTCGCCGACGGCGCGGGCGGGGCCTCCCGCGGCGTCTCGGCCTCGGTGACGCTCGACCTCGACGGGCCGGGCGGCCGGGTGGTCTCCGATCTCGTCGTCGACCACCTCGGGGGTGCCCGGTCACCCGCGCCGGGGTCGTTCACCGGATCGGCCACCCTCCGCGGTGCGACCTTCCCCGACGGCCGGAGGACGGGCGCGATCGGCAATGGCGTGGCCCTCGCCATCGTCCCGGACCAGCGCGGGGCGACCGAGCAGGTGTCCATCGACGTCGTCTTCGAGGGCCTGCCGTTCGGGGCCGACTACCGACTCGGCCGCAGCACGGGCGACACGCAGAGCCTCCTGGTCACGGAGCCCTACGACGCCCGGGCGGAGGCTTCCGCCACGGCGAGCGCCCCGAGCGAGCTCCCGTTCGCACCCCGGGTGGTCACGGCCACGAGCGAGGCCGTGGCGGCCCCCGGCGCAGAGCTGACCGACATCCTGACGGTCTCGGCGCATCCGCAGTCGCCCACCGGCTCCGAGTGGGGTGTGTTCGAAGCGCGCGACGGCTCGCTGCAGCCCATTCCGGTTGTGGTCGAGAGCGTGCTCTGGGGGCCGTTCGGCAGCCTGCCGGAGCCGTCACCGCGTGCTCCCGCGGATGCGCCGCGCGTGTGCACCGTCGAGCTCCGCATCGAGGGTGGCCCCGGCACCTACCGCACGCCTCCGTGCACTCTCACCACGCCGGGGTACTACGTCTGGACGGACTCGATCGATCCCGCGCGCACACCTCGCTCGCAGGGCGGCGACAGGCTTCGGCCCTGGACCTCGGAGTTCGGCGCGGCCCCCGAGACCACCCTCGTGCCGGCCTCGCCGGAGGTGAGCACGGTGGCATCGCAGCACCGGCTCGATGCTCCCGGATGCGTGAGTGACGCTCTCGCTATCCGCGGGCTCCCTGAGGGCACCACCCCCATCGCCGTCGTCTCCACTCTGATAGGCCCCCTCACCGAGACTCCACCGGCCGGGGAGACCCCGCCGGATTGGCGCAGCTCCCCGGTGGTGGGAGAGGTCACCACGATGGTCGCCGCCGACGGCACCCACGAGTCCCCGTGCATCCCGGTCACCACCCCCGGCTTCTACTACTTCGTGTTCGCCTCCCCCGGCTCATCCGGCGCCGCGTCCAGCCGAGCTTCGGGCGGCGCCTCCCCCGAGAACACCCTGCACGAGCCCACCCTGTCGGCGGCCTTCACGGAGCCGCTCGTGCCACCCTTCTCCGACACGCGGGTGCACGAGTCGGAGTCGCTCGAGTTCCGGTCGCCGCCGATCTCTCCGCCGCCTTCGTCGCCGCCCGTCACTCCCCCGGCCGACGCACCGCCCGCCATCGTCCCGCCCGTGCTTCCACCGTCGGCGCCTCCCGAGGCTCCGCCCACGAGCGCTCGAGCACAGCTCCCGCGCACGGGCACGACTCCACCCTCCGCAGTCACGACCGCGGTCACGATCGTCGCGATCATGGCCGGCCTCGCCGGACTCGGCGTGGCACTTCGGCGACGCTCATGACGGCCGCGACGATGCAACCGCGTCTCCGAGGGTCAGAGCTTCTCGATGGGGGCGATCTTGATCAGGAGCTTCTTGGGCCCAGCCGACTCGAAGCTGACGTGCGCCACGCGCTTCGAGCCCTCGCCCGTGACCTGGTTCACCCGGCCCTCGCCGAAGTCGGTGTGCGTGATGCGGTCACCGGGAACGAGTTCGAGATCGCCGTTGTCGCGCACCTGACCGGTCACGCGGTTGGCCCACTCGGTCTTCTGCCTGGGTGGCGCGGGAGGCAGCCCGAAGGTCGAGTCACTGTTCCAGCGCGATCCCGAACCACCGCCGGAGCCGCCGTACGAACGGCCGCGCGAGGCGTTCAGCGCGCGGGGCTCCGTGCCGCCGCGCGAGGTCGCCATCCCGGGCGACTGGATCCAGTCCATGAGCTCGGCCGGAATCTCCTGCAGGTAGCGACTCGGCATCGCCACGGCGGTCTCGCCGAACTGCGCCCTCGTCATCGCGAGCGAGATGAACAACCGCTTCCGCGCACGGGTGATGCCCACGTAGAACAGCCGGCGCTCCTCGGCCGGCCCACCGGGCTCACTCGCCGACATGCGGTGCGGCAGCAGATCCTCTTCGACACCGGTGAGGAACACCGCGTCGTACTCGAGCCCCTTCGCCGTGTGCAGGGTCATCAGCGACACGGTTCCGCTCGAGTCGTCGAGGTCGTCGACCGCCGCCACGAGCGACACCTCGGTGAGGAAGTCGATCAACGTGCCATCGGGGTTGTTGCGGTTGAACTCCTTGGTCACCGCCAGCAGCTCCTCCACGTTCTCGGCCCTGGCCTCGTCCTGCGGGTCGCGGCTGGCACGGAGCATCGTGACGTAGTTGCTCTTCTCCATCAGCAGGGCGAGCACCTCGCTCACCGGCGCCTCACCGCCGGGTCGCTCGGGGTCGGCGAGCGCCGTCGCCTCGTCGAGCAGCCCGGCCAGCTGCAGGATGGCGGCCGTGACCTTGGGCCCGAGCCCGAGCTCGCTCGCCCGGCGCATCGCGTCCCGGTAGCCGATGCCCTCGCGTTCGGCGAACGAGGCGAGCTGCGTCTCGGTGGCGGGGCCGATGCCGCGCTTGGGGGTGTTGAGGATGCGGCGGAGGGCGAGGGCATCGAACGGGTTCGCCACGCTCGTGAGATACGCCATCGCATCCTTGATCTCGGCCCGCTCGTAGAACTTCGTGCCGCCGAGCACCCGGTACGGCAGTGCCGAACGGATGAAGATCTCCTCCAGAGCACGCGTCTGCGAGTTGGTGCGGTAGAACACGGCGATCTGGTTGTAGGCCATCCCACCTTCGCGCAGCTTCGCGATCTCGTCGGCCACGAACTGCGCCTCGTCGTGCCCCGAGTAGCCCGTGAAGCCCACGATCTTCTCCCCGTCGCCCACGGCGGTCCAGAGCTTCTTGTCCTTGCGGTCGAAGTTGTTCGAGATCACGGCGTTCGCGGCCGAGAGGATGTTCTGGGTGGAGCGGTAGTTCTGCTCGAGCAGCACCACCCGCGCACCGGGGAAGTCGCGCTCGAACTCCACGATGTTGCGGATGTCGGCACCGCGGAACGCGTAGATCGACTGGTCGGAGTCGCCCACCACGGTGAGCGAGGCGCCCCCGCCGCCGAACGAGGAGAGCCCGGAGAGCTCGTTGGACTCCGGCGGCCGGGTGAGCTCGCGGATGAGGGCGTACTGCGCGTGGTTGGTGTCCTGGTACTCGTCCACGAGGATGTGCCGGAAGCGGCGCTGGTACTTCTCCGCCACCTGGGGGAACGCGCGGAACAGGAACACCGTCTGGCTGATCAGGTCATCGAAGTCGAAGGCGTTCGCATCGCGAAGCGCCCGCGAGTAGGCACGGAAGACCTCCACGAACATCGCGTCCTGCGGGTCGGAGAAGTTGGCCTGGCGCGCATAGCTGTCGGCGTCGCTCAGCTCGTTCTTGAGCTTGGAGATCTTGCCGGTGACCTGCGCCACCGTGAAGCCGAAGGCGTCGGCCTGCAGGTCTTTGATGATGCGCTTGACCAGCGCCCTGGAGTCCTGCGAGTCGTAGATCGTGAAGCTCTTGGTGAAGCCGAAGTTCTCGGCCTCCCGGCGGAGGATTCGCACGCACGCCGAGTGGAACGTGGAGATCCACATGCCCTCGGCCACCTGGCCGAGGAGGTGCCCCACCCGCTCGCGCATCTCGGCGGCAGCCTTGTTGGTGAAGGTGATGGCGAGGATCTGGCTCGGCCACGCCTCGTTGTTCCGGATGAGGCTCGCGATGCGGTGCGTGAGCACGCGCGTCTTGCCACTGCCGGCGCCGGCCACGATGAGCAGGGCGGGGCCGCGGTGCACGACCGCCTCGCGCTGCTCGGGATTGAGCCCGTCGAGCAGCTCGTCGTCATCGTCGAATCGGGAGTCGCCGACCACGACGGGGGTGATGCGCGGGTTCGATTCGGTGGTGTCGCTCATGCTCCGCCAAGTCTAGGCCGCACCTCCGACAGCGCTGCGAGCGGCCACCGCGAGATCGGGCTGGTCGGCGAAGACTCCGTCGACGCCGGTGGCGAGGATCTCCTGGAACTCCTCCTCCCACCGGCCGAACGCCGCCTTGTCATGACCGAGCCTGAAGTTGCGGGGCAGAAAGCGGTTCTCGGCCCGGAGCGTCCAGGTGAACACCTCGAGTCCGGCCGCGTGGGCCCGGTCGACGACGTCGGATGCGCCGTGGGAGACGCCGAGCAGGTCGCGAGGGAGGATGGTCGCCTTGTCCACGCTGATGCCGTCGACGGATTCCGCGAGCGAGCGCAGGCCGGAGTCGGTGAGCTGGTCGGCGTAGCCGGGCGCGGCGGTGCCGAGCCGTGCCAGGAGGTCGAACGCCGTCCCGGAGTCCTCCAGCAGGTAGATCCAGCGGGCGTCGAGCCCGGTCGCCTGGAGCTCCCCGAGCACCGTCTGCTCGAACGACTCGACGGTGAGTCTCTCGCGACCGATGCGCCCCCAGCCGGCCTCGTCGATCTCGTGGGCCACGGCCTCCGCGAGCGCGAGGCCTGCGGCCGAGAAGTGGGTGCCGTGCTTGAGCTCCACCACCGCTCCGCCTCCCGCCTCCTCGGCGATGCGCAGCACGTCACGGAGCCTCAGCAGCCCGAAGCGCCCGTCGAAGCTCGCGCTCGAGGGCCGGATGCCGGGCAGCCGCTCGATGGCGCGGAGCGTCTGCAGCTCGGGCCAGGTGAAGTCCTCGGTGAACCAGCCCGTGTGGGCGACGCCGTCCACCTCACGGGTCGTCCGCCTGTCGGCGAACTCGGCGCGGGAGGCCACGTCCGTGGTGCCCGAGATCTCGTTCTCGTGCCGCACGACCGGCACGCCGTCCCGCGAGAGCACCACGTCGGGTTCGACCGCGTCGGCTCCGAGCGCGAACGCCAGTTCGTAGGCCGAGGCGGTGTGCTCCGGGCGGTAGCCGCTGGCACCGCGGTGCCCGATGACGAGTGTCTGCTGATCCACGCTCACACGCTACGCGCCGGGGCAGCATGGTGTTCGCCCAGGGCGTTCAGATCCGCTGGAATCCGGCGGACTACCAGCGAATCGCGGGGAGCGGTGCACTACCCTGGGAGCACCACGTTCACGTTCCCACGACAGATTGAGACTGACATGGCCGGCCCCGCGTCCTCCAGCAATCCCGCCTTCTCCCGCAACCCCGTGTTCAACGGCAAGGAGGTGCAGAACATCTCGGCCGAGGGGCTGCAGACGATGTTCGACAAGCCTGCCGCGACGCCGTCCCAGACCGACCGGATGAGCTACGACGGTGTCATCCTCAAGACGGCCGGCATGTTCGTGGTGCTCCTGGTCACGGCCACTGTGAGCTTCCTGACCAACCAGCCCCAGCCCACCGCCCTCGGCATGGGCCTCACGTTCGGGGGCGCCATCATCGGCCTCGTGCTGGGCCTCGTCAACGCGTTCAAGCGGGAGCCCTCGGTTCCGCTGATCATGCTCTACGCGGCGTTCCAGGGTCTGTTCATCGGCGGCATCTCGAGCGTCTTCGAGTCGCAGTGGTCCGGAATCATCGTGCAGGCCGTGCTCGCCACCCTCGCGGTGTTCGGCGTCACCCTCGCCCTCTTCGCGAGCGGCAAGATCCGCGCCTCCAAGCGGGCCACCAAGGTCTTCCTGATCGCGATCATCGGCTACGGGCTGTTCTCGCTGCTCAACTTCGTGCTCATGATCACGGGCGTCGTCGACGACCCGTGGGGCCTGCGCGGAGCGACCATCGGCGGCTTCCCGATCGGCATCGTCATCGGCCTGTTCGCCGTGCTCCTCGCGGCCTACTCGCTCGTGCTCGACTTCGACTCCATCCAGCGTGGCGTCAAGAGCGGTGCTCCCCGCAAGTACGAGTGGTCGGGCGCCTTCGGCCTCGTCCTCACGCTCATCTGGCTCTACCTCGAGCTCCTTCGCATCATCGCCATCTTCCGCAACTAGCCGCTCCGGCCGAGCGCAGAAGCACCGGCGGAAGCCATAGACAGCCACGACGGGGTCGCCCACGAGGGCGGCCCCGTTCGTCGTTCAGGCGACAGCGGAACGCCCACCGGCACCCGCACCCGGTCCGGCACCGCCCGTCTCCTCGGCCTCGACGCAGCCCGCGGTCTCGCCCTCCTCGGCATGTTCGCGGCCCACACGATCCCCGAAGACGGCGGGGAAGCGGTCTGGGACGGCCGCTCCTCCGTGCTCTTCGCCCTCGTCGCGGGCGTCTCCCTCGGCCTGATCTCGGGAGGGGCCGGAGGGGCAGGCGCACCGAGGCCCGACACGCGTGCCCGCTCGGCACGGGTGGTCGCTCTTCGCGCCGTCCTGCTCATCGTCCTCGGCATCGGCCTCACGCTGCTCGAGACCCCGATCGCGATCATCCTCGACACGTACGGCCTGCTCTTCGCGGTCTCGATCCCCCTGCTCTCCGCTCCGCGCTGGCTCCTCGGCGTCGTCGCCGCCCTCGCGGCGGTGGCCGGCCCCCGGGTCGTCACCCTGCTCACCGAGCGCGCCGACACCGCCTCGGGAGACGTGGTCCGCCTGCTGCAGAGCCCGTGGGCCTACTTCCCCGAGGCCTGGCTGTACGGCGTCTACCCGGCACCGGTGTGGCTCGCCTACATCGCCACGGGCATCCTGATCGCCCGGTGCGACCTCCGCCGCACCCGCACGCAGGCCGGCATGCTCGTGATCGGCGGTGTGCTCGCCGCGGCCGGCTACCTCGGCGCGATCCTCGGGGGTGCGCCGGTCGAGGCCCACAGCAACACGACGTCGGAGGTCGTCGCCACCGGCGGTCTCGCCGTCGCGATCACCGGGCTTCTCCTCCTGTTGCTCGGCCCGGGCCGGAGCCAGAACCCTGCGCGCTGGCGCCCTGTGGTTCGCACCATCGCGAGACCGCTCGCGGCGGCGGGGTCGATGCCGCTCACGCTCTACTCGGCCCAGATCATCGCGATCGCGCTCATCGTGCACCTGTCACCTGCCGGCGGCGACGGTCTCGCCTGGCAGGCCACTCCCCTGTTCTTCGCACTCGCGGTGCCCGCCGTCGTCTTCGCGACGCTCTGGAGCCTGCGCTTTCGCCAAGGGCCCCTCGAGTGGCTCGTGAGCCGCCTGAGCACCCAGCGCCCGTGGCGCACGCCACGCAGCGTCAGCGCGCAGCACTACTAGCCGAGCACGGCGTCGATGCGCAGCACCCACTGCGCACAGTGTCACCACACGCAGCGTCAGCCGCGCGTCACTCCCACTCGATGGTTCCCGGCGGCTTCGACGTCACA
Organism: Herbiconiux oxytropis; assembly: GCF_024979315.1. Taxonomy (GTDB): domain Bacteria; phylum Actinomycetota; class Actinomycetes; order Actinomycetales; family Microbacteriaceae; genus Herbiconiux; species Herbiconiux oxytropis. The sequence goes on from NZ_JANLCK010000001.1 coordinate 570,242, forward strand.
TCGAGCACGACCCGGTTGACCCCCGTCACCTCGTTCGTGATGCGGTTCGAGATGCGCGCGAGCACGTCGTAGGGCAGCCGGGTCCAGTCCGCGGTCATCGCATCCTCGCTCGACACCGGCCGCAGCACGATCGGGTGCCCGTAGGTGCGGCCGTCGCCCTGCACCCCCACGGAGCGCACGTCGGCGAGCAGCACCACGGGGCACTGCCAGATCTCGGCGTCGAGGCCGGCGGCGGTGAGCTCGGCACGCACGATCGCGTCGGCGTGCCGCAGCAGCTCGAGGCGCTCGAAGGTCACCTCGCCCACGATCCGGATGCCGAGGCCGGGGCCGGGGAAGGGCTGGCGCCCCACGATGACCTCGGGGAGGCCGAGCTCGCGCCCGATCGCCCGCACCTCGTCCTTGAAGAGCGCCCGCAGCGGCTCCACGAGCTCGAACTGCAGGTCTTCGGGAAGGCCTCCCACGTTGTGGTGGCTCTTGATGTTGGCCGTGCCGCTGCCGCCGCCCGACTCCACCACGTCGGGGTAGAGCGTGCCCTGCACGAGGTAGCGGATCGGGTCGCCGTCTGCGGCGGCCTCGGCGATGAGGTCGGCCTGCGCCTGCTCGAAGGTGCGGATGAACTCGCGCCCGATGATCTTGCGCTTCTGCTCGGGGTCGCTCACGCCGGCGAGGGCGCCGAGGAACTGCTCCCGGGCGTCGACGGTCACGAGGCGCACGCCGGTGGAGGCCACGTAGTCCTCCTCGACCTGGCGCCGCTCCCCTTCGCGCAGCAGCCCGTGGTCGACGAAGATGCAGACGAGCTGGTCGCCCACCGCTTCGTGCACGAGCGCTGCGGCCACCGCGGAGTCGACGCCGCCGGAGAGACCGCAGATGACCTTGCCCGAGCCCACCTGGGCGCGGATGGCTGCGACCTGGTCGGCGATCACGTTGCCCGGGTTCCAGTCGGCGGGAATGCCCGCGGCGCGGTGCAGGAAGTTCTCCAGCAGGTCCTGCCCGTAGGGCGAGTGCTTGACCTCGGGGTGCCACTGCACACCGTAGAGCCCGCGATCGGTGTTGGAGAACGCGGCGACCGGCGTGGAGGAGGTGCTGGCGAGCACGTCGAAGCCGTCCGGGGCCTGCACCACAGAGTCGCCGTGGCTCATCCACACCGTCTGCGCGGTCGGCTGCTCGCCGAGCAGCGAGCTGCCCGAGGCGTCGATCGCCACATCCGTCGAGCCGTACTCGCGGGCACCGGTCTTGGCGACCTCGCCGCCGAGCGCCTTGGCCATCACCTGGAAGCCGTAGCAGATGCCCATCACGGGCACACCCAGCTCGAGGATCCCGGGATCCAGTGCCGGGGCGCCCTCCTCGTAGACACTCGAGGGACCGCCGCTCAGCACGATGCCGACGGGATTCTTCGCCGCGATCTCGGCTGCCGAGATGGAGTGCGGCACGATCTCGGAGTAGACGCTCGCCTCGCGCACGCGGCGAGCGATCAACTGGGCGTACTGGGCCCCGAAGTCGACGACGAGCACCGGGCGGGTGAGCTCGCCGTGGTCGGGGGTGTGTGCCTCGCTAATGGGATGCCTCCACGGTCTGGGGTCGGGCGGCCTCGGCTTCGCGCGCGGCCAGGTAGGCCTTCACCCGCCGGCCCACGGAGGCCTCGAGGAAGAAGGACAGGAACGGGATGACGCCGCCGAGCGCGATCACGATGAAGGCCCAGAACGGCCACCTCATGAGGCTCCAGAGCCGGAAGTCGGAGAACAGGTAGACCACGTAGAACCAGCCGTGCGCGATCAGGATGCCGGTGCTGAGGTTGACCGCCACGACCGTGCCCTCCGGCACGAGGGCGAGCAGCCCGCGCGGGCCGCCGAGCTCGAGCTCGAGGCCGAGCGGGGTGTACTTGAGCAGCATCTCGGCGCACAGGAGCAGCAGCATGACGCCCGTGATGACGGAAGCGACCTGGTAGAACTTCAGCGCCCCGCGGATGCGCGGGAAGTCCTTCGGTTTGGGAGCGAGGGCCATGGGTCAAGCCTACCCGCGCAGCGGCTCGGGCCCGGCCGTCCCCTCGTCGTCGTCGTCCTCGTTCTCGCGCTCCCATGCATCCCGCACGAGCCTGTACCAGAGGTAGACGGCGAAGCCCGCGAACACCACCCATTCGGCGGCATAGAAGATGTTGAGCCAGTTCAGCTGCACCGAGCGATCGGGCTCGGGCGAGAGGATCGCCTCGAGGCCGGGCGCGGGATCGTCGAGCACGAGGTAACCCCCGTACACCTCGGCGTCGTCGTCGAACTCGCTCCACCGGTTCACGAGCGAGGCCACCGACATCGTGGTCTCCAGCGGAGATCCGTCGAGCGAAGTGATGCCGTCGACGGGCTCGTACAGGTCGGATGCCTGGGGCGCCTCGGTCGGCAGGTAGCGGCCGACGATCGTCTCGAGGATGTCACCGCGGCCCGACGAGAGCTGCTCCGCGATCCTGCGGGCTTCGTCCGGGTCGGCCGTCCAGCCCAGCGCGACGGCCAGGTGGGTGTCGGCGGGATCCCTCACCGTGAACTGCCCGATCACCCAGTAGCCGGCCTCGTCGCCGTTCAGCCGATCGCCGAGGATGTCGAAGCCCGAGATCGTGTACCCGCCCACCGCCTCGGCCTTCTGCGCAGCCTGCGACTCGAACACCGGGGCCTGTGGCACCCCGATCTCGGCGAGCGGCCGCACGGTCTCGCTCTGTGTTCCCACGACCTCACCGCTCGAGACGGCCCGCCCGAGCTGCCACTGGCCGAGCAGCGCGAAGCCCGCCGCCACGGCGAGCGCGAGCACGAGCATCCCGATCCAGCGCGGTCGCCGCATCACCTCGAACACGGTCGAGCCGGTGCGCGGGGTTCCTGTGGTGCTCAATACTCGCTGTCCCTAGAATCGCTGCTCCGGGCGCGAGGGCCGTCCTCGTCCGACTGCAGCATGGCCTGTTCGATCAGTCGATCGACGTCACGGTCACCCGTGACCTCGGGCGTCCCGGAGGCTGTGACCCTCTCGGGGCTCTCGACGGCCGCGGCCGCGGGCTCGGCGTTCGCCGCGGCAGCGGCAGCCAGCGACGCAGCGGCCTTGCGCTTCCGCGTGGTGCCGAGCACGACACCGCCGATCCGCTCGGAGTTGACGGCGAGGATCGGCCCGAGGATCGCCATGATGAGCACGTAGAGCCCCGCGAACGGCTGGATGCGCTCGTCGAGGCCTGCGGCCAGAGCGAGGGTCGCGAGGATGAGCGCGAACTCCCCCCGGTTCTGCAGAATGGCCGTGGTGTTGATGCCCGCCTGCGGCCCGAGTCCGTTGAGCCACGCCACGAACTGCCCCGCGATGATGTTGAGCACCATCGTCATCACGACCGCGAGCACGACGGGCACGATCACGTCGGGGAACTTCGAGGGATCGAGTCCGAGCCCGAAGTTCAGGAAGAAGAAGGCTCCGAAGACGTCGCGGAGCGGGATGGCTATCTGCTCGATCCGGTTGCGGTACCTGGTGGCGCCCAGCACGAGGCCGATCAGGAACGCACCGATCGCATCCGTCACGCCGAGGATCTCGCCGAGACCGCCGAAGGCCAGCGCGAGACCGAAGAACAGGATGGTGAAGAGCTCGTCGTCCTTCGTGCGGAAGAGCCTCGAGACGAACTTCCCTCCCCACCGGGCGATCGAGAACATCACCACGAGGAAGAGGAACGAGACGGCGAGCTTGCCGATGACCGGCCACACCTCGGTCTCGCCCGAGAGCACCACGGAGACGATCGCGAGGTAGACCGCGATGAAGACGTCCTCCACCACGGTCACGCCGAGGATCATCGGCGTCTCGCGGTTGGCCAGCCGGTTCAGCTCGATCAGGAGCTTCGTCACGATCGCGCTCGAGGAGGTCGCCGTGATGCCGGCGATGATGAGCGCCTCTCGCGTGCCCCAGCCCACCATGAACCCGAAGGCGAAGCCCACGAGCATGTTGATGAGGATGTAGGAGCCGCCCGAGATGAGCAGCTTGCCGGCGTTGGAGTAGAACTCGTCCTGGTCGAACTCCAGACCGAGGTTGAACAGCAGCAGGATGAGGCCGACCACCGCGATCAGCTCGATGTACTCCCCGTGCTCGAACGAGATGGGGAACCAGCCGAAATACGGGCTCGCGAGGAGCCCGACGACCATGTAGATCGGGATGGCCGGGAGGCCGATGGACTTGCCGAGACGCCCCAGGACGTAGGCGATGACGAACAGGACGCCGAGAACGAGGAGATCGGGGCCGAGGTGCATCCGCGGCGGCCTAGCTGTTTCCGGGCGGAGCGTCTGCGAGCTTCTTGAGCTCGCCCGTGCGGAAGAAGTTGAAGGCCTTGGCGACCTTCTCCGGCGAGCCCGCGACGACGAGGGTGTCGCCGGGGAAGACCTTGAAGTCGGGGGCAGGGGCGGGGTTCGCGGAGTCGCCGCGCACGACCGCCACGACCGTCAGCCCGGCGATGCCGCGCTCGGCGGGGCTGCCGAGCGGCTGGCCCGCGATGTGGTCCTCGTAGTCGACCGTGAACCAGTCGATGCTGAGCCCGGGCACCTGATCGAGGGCCGACAGCGACTCGGTGATCTGCGTGCCGCCGAGCAGTTCCGCCAGCGTGTGCGCCTCGTCCTCCGACAGGCGCAGCGACACCTTCGTGGAGTCGGGACCGTCGGCGTCGTCGGCGAACGTGATGAGGTCGCTGTGGCCCGAGCGGTGCGCGATCACGCCCACCTTGCCGCCGTCCGAGGTGATGAACGTGTGCAGCACACCCACGCCGGGAAGCTTGACTCGCCGAACATCGACCATGGCTGTCTCCTCCGAGAAACGCCGCCACGACATCACGGTGAGTCGGCGGTGACTCCAGTTTAGTCAAGCCGCCACGGGGTCACGTCGCCGTTCGCAGTGAGCGCACGGCGACGCAGCCCTCCCGGTCCGCCGCCTCAGTCGGTCGGCACGATGTCGGGGGCCTCGAGCCGGATGCGCTCGGCCGACTCGTCGTCTGGCTGCAGCTGGCTGGCCCGCTCGGCCGCCACGCGCTCGAGGTAGAAGGCCACCTCGCGCTCGATCGTGTCGTCGTCCCAGCCGAGCACACCTCCCATGAGCTTCGCCGCCACGGGTGCCGCCGAGACGCCGCGGTCCCAGGCCTCGATCGAGATGCGGGTGCGCCTGGCGAGCACGTCGTCCAGGTGCAGCGCGCTCTCGTGCGAGGCGGCGTAGACCACCTCGGCGCCGATGTAGTCGTCGGCCCCCGGCAGCGGCTCGGCGAGGCTCGGATCCTCGTGGATGAGATCGAGCAGTTCGTCGGTGAGCGTGCCGTAACGGTTCAGCAGGTGCTCGATCCGCACGGTGTGCACGCCGAACCGGCGGGCGATCTTCTGCCGCTTGTTCCAGGCGGCCTGATAGCCCTCCGCGCCCAGCAGCGCGATGTCCTGCGTCACCGAGGGCGAGATGCGGCCGTCGAGCGCCGAGACGGCGGCGTCGATCGCGTCCTTCGCCATGATCCGGTACGTGGTCCACTTGCCGCCCGCGATCACCACGAGGCCGGGCACCGAATGCGCCACGAGGTGCTCGCGCGAGAGCTTCGACGTCTGGTCAGACTCTCCGGCCAGAAGCGGGCGGAGGCCCGCGTAGACGCCCTCCACGTCCTCCCGGGTGAGGGGCACGGCGAGCACCTTGTTGACGTGCTCGAGCACGTAGTCGATGTCGGCTGCAGTGGCGGCCGGATGCGCCTTGTCGAGCTTCCAGTCGGTGTCGGTCGTGCCGATGAGCCAGTGCCGCCCCCACGGGATGACGAACAGCACGCTCTTCTCGGTGCGCAGCAGGAGCCCCGACTTGCCCTGGAAGCGGTCGCGCGGCACCACGAGGTGGATGCCCTTGGAGGCGCGCACCTTGAACTGGCCGCGTTCGCCCACCATGGCCTGCGTCTCGTCGGTCCAGACCCCGGTGGCGTTCACGACCTGCTTGGCGCGGATCTCGAACGTCTCGCCCGTCTCGAGGTCGTGCGCGTGCACCCCCACGACACGCTCACCCACCTTGATGAAGCCCTCGACCTTCACCCGGCTCGCCACATGGGCTCCGTAGGAGGCCGCGGTGCGGGCGAGGCTCGACACGTAGCGCGCGTCGTCGACCTGAGCGTCGTAGTAGGTGATGCCGCCGATGAGGGCGTCCTTCGCGAGGCTCGGCATGAGCGCCTGCACCTGCTTCTTCGAGAGGTGGCGGTGGTGGGGCACCCCGGGAGGCCGGCCGCCCGAGTAGCTGAAGATGTCGTAGAGCAGCATGCCGGCGCCGATGTACGCCCGCTCGATGATGCGCTTGTTGAGCGGGTAGAGGAACCGGACGGGCTTCACGAGGTGCGGCGCGATGCGCTGCAGCAGGAGCCCGCGCTCGGTGAGGGCCTCTCGCACGAGCCTGAAGTCGAGCTGCTCGAGGTAGCGGATGCCACCGTGCACGAGCTTCGACGAGCGGCTCGACGTGCCGGAGGCCCAGTCGCGCGCCTCGACCATGCCTGTGCGAAGCCCCCGCGTCACGGCGTCGAGGGCGGCGCCGGTGCCCACGATTCCGCCGCCCACCACGAGGATGTCGAGTTCCTTCTCCTTGAGAGTCTCGATGGCCGCGGTGCGCTCCTCCGGACCGATCTTGGTGGAGTGCGAGACGTTCGTCTTGGGCATGGGACTCTCCTTCGCTGCAGAGCGGCGGGCTAGCCGCGTCCGCTTCCCACGCTAGTCAACCCGGTAGGGAGCGACAACCACTTCGATCCTCTGGAACTCCTTCAGATCCGAGTAGCCGGTGGTCGCCATCGAGCGGCGGAGAGCGCCGATCAGGTTGGCCGTGCCGTCGGCCACCGGCGAGGGGCCGTAGAGCACCTGCTCGAGCGGCGCGACCGAGCCCACGTGCACGCGGTTGCCGCGAGGCAGCTGCGCGTGGTGCGCCTCGGGGCCCCAGTGCCAACCGCCGCCCGGTGCATCGCTCGCGCGGGCCAGAGCTGTGCCGAGCATGACGGCGTCGGCACCGACCGAGATCGCCTTGACGATGTCACCGGAGGTGCCGAGGCCGCCGTCGGCGATCACGTGCACGTAGCGGCCCCCCGACTCGTCCATGTAGTCGCGGCGGGCACCGGCCACGTCGGCCACAGCGGTGGCCATCGGGGCGTGGATGCCCAGGGTCGCGCGCGTGGTGGACGCTGCTCCCCCGCCGAACCCCACGAGCACACCGGCGGCTCCCGTGCGCATGAGGTGCAGTGCCGCGGTGTAGGTGGCGGCACCGCCCACGATCACGGGCACATCGAGCTCGTAGATGAACTTCTTGAGGTTGAGCGGCTCGACCGTCTTCGAGACGTGCTCGGCCGAGACGGTGGTGCCGCGGATGACGAACAGGTCGACCCCGGCCGCCACCACGGTCTCATAGAGCTCCTGGGTGCGCTGCGGTGAGAGCGCGCCGGCCACGGTGACGCCGGAGGCACGGATCTCGGCCAGGCGCGCGGTGACCAGCTCGGGCTTGATGGGCTCGGAGTAGATCTGCTGCATGCGCTCGGTCGCCCGGCCCTCGGGCAGGTTGCGGATCTCCTCGAGCAGCGGCTCGGGATCCTCGTACCTCGTCCAGACGCCCTCGAGGTCGAGCACGCCGACGCCGCCGAGCTGGCCGATCATGATCGCGGTCTGCGGCGAGACCACGGAGTCCATCGGCGCGGCGAGCACCGGGATGTCGAAGTGGTAGGCGTCGATCGCCCAGCTCACCGACACGTCCTGGGGGTCGCGGGTGCGCCGCGAGGGCACCACCGCGATGTCGTCGAACGCGTAGACACGGCGGGCGCGCTTGGCGCGGCCGATTTCGAACTCCATACTCACCCCCCAACCTTAGCGAACCGGCCGGCGCCGGCCCGCTACCCGAGAGTGCGCCGCGCTAACGGCGGTAGTTGGGTGCCTCGACCACCATCTGCACGTCGTGCGGGTGGGACTCCTTGAGTCCGGCCGCCGTGATGCGCACGAAGCGGCCCTTCTCCTTGAGCTCGGGGATGGTGCGGGCGCCCACGTAGAACATCGACTGGCGGAGGCCGCCGGCCAGCTGGTAGGCCACGTTGGCGAGCGGGCCGCGATAGGGCACCTGCCCCTCGATGCCCTCGGCGATGAGCTTGTCATCCGAGGGCACGTCCGACTGGAAGTAGCGGTCCTTGGAGTAGGAGGTCTTCTCGCCGCGGGTCTGCAGAGCGCCGAGCGAGCCCATGCCGCGATAGTTCTTGAACTGCTTGCCGTTCACGAACACGAGGTCGCCAGGGCTCTCGTCGCAGCCCGCGAGGAGCGAGCCGAGCATGACGGTGTCGGCGCCGGCGACGAGGGCCTTCGCGATGTCGCCGGAGTACTGCAGCCCGCCGTCGGCGATCACGGGGACTCCCGACTCGCGCGCGGCGAGCGAGGCCTCGTAGACGGCGGTCACCTGGGGCACGCCCACGCCCGCCACCACGCGCGTGGTGCAGATGGAGCCGGGCCCCACGCCCACCTTGATGGCGTCGGCCCCCGCGTCGACGAGCGCCTGCGCGCCCGAGCGGGTGGCCACGTTGCCGCCGATGACGTCGACCTCGGCGAAGGCCGGGTCGTTCTTGAGGCGGCGGATGATCTCGAGAACGCCCGCGCTGTCGCCGTTGGCGGTGTCGACCACGATCACGTCGACTCCGGCGTCGAGGAGGTTGGTGGCTCGCTGCCACGCGTCTCCGAAGAAGCCGATCGCGGCGCCCACGCGCAGTCGGCCCGCGCCGTCCTTCGTGGCGTTCGGGTACTTCTCGCTCTTGTCGAAGTCCTTCACCGTGATGAGGCCGGAGAGCCGGCCCGCGTCGTCCACGATCGGGAGCTTCTCGATCTTGTGCTGCGCGAAGATCGCCACGGCGTCATCCGGGTCGACCCCGACCTTGGCGGTGATGAGCGGCATCTTGGTCATCACGTCGCGCACGAAGGTCGTCGACTTCTCGAACTGCGAGACGAAGCGCATGTCGCGGTTGGTGATGATGCCCACCAGCACGCCGCTGCCGTCGACCACGGGAAGGCCGCTCACGCGGTACACGCCGCACAGGGCGTCGACCTCGGCCACGGTGGCGTCGGGGGTCGTCGTCACCGGGTCGGTCACCATCCCGGACTCGCTGCGCTTCACGCGGTCGACCTGCTCGGCCTGGTCGGAGATCGAGAGGTTGCGGTGCAGGATGCCGAGCCCGCCCTGGCGGGCCATCGCCACCGCCATGCGCGACTCCGTGACGGTGTCCATGGCGGCCGAGAGCAGTGGAGTGGCCACGTGGATGCGCTTGGTCAGGCGAGACGTGGTGTCGGCCTCACTGGGGATGACATCGGTGTGCCCGGGGAGGAGCATCACGTCGTCGTAGGTCAGTCCAACAAAGCCGAACGGATCCGCCTGGTCCATCGTTCTCCTCACGCCCGAATACTCGTCAATGCTAACGGTTAGGCACTCGGCACTATTCCGTGTAGAAATGACCGACGTCGAATTGGGTGTCCACTTGAAACACCGTGGACACAATTCGTATGTATGGTCTACCACTGTCGCTACGACCGAAGACATGGAGAGGCGCCACCACCCCCGGCGCTTTCCTACAGGAGGTGCTGTCTTGATCGCAGGTATCCGAATCGGGCCTGGAGTCCGCTTCATCACGATGGCACTCCTGGCGCTCGCGCTGTGCCTCGGCGTGGTGCTGGGCTCGGGAGCGCTGTCCGCCTCGGCGTCAGCACCTGCGCCCACGCCCACTCCGACGAGTGACTTCACGAACACCCTCACCATCGGCGGCGTCCTCCGGGACGACGACAACGTGGTGGAGGGTGCCGAGGTCACCGTGGAGGGCGCAGGAGGATTCTCCGAGGTGGCCACGAGCGACGACACCGGCCGCTGGTCGGTCGTCGTGCCCGAGAAGGGCGAGTACACGGTCACGATCGACCCCGAGACGCTGCCCGACGGCGTGGAGCTGCGAGACCCTGATCGCGTCTCCGCCACGGTGGCGGCGAACGAGTGGCAGACGAACTCGATCACACGCTCGTTCCCGCTCGGCGTCGACGACCGCCAGACCACGGGCTTCTTCGAGCAGTTCCTGCAGCGGCTGGCGGCGGGCCTCAACTTCGGCCTCCTCATCGCCCTCGCGGCTATCGGCATCACCTTGATCTTCGGCACCACCGGGCTCAACAACTTCGCCCACGGCGAGATGGTGACCTTCGGCGCCATCATCGCGTGGATCGTCGCGGTGCTCCTCGGGGTCAACATCTTCGTGGCCATGCTCGTCGCGCTCGTGCTCGGTGGAGCCTTCGGCTATGTGCAGGACTGGCTCCTCTGGAAACCCTTGAGGAAGAAGGGGGTGAAGCTCGTTCAGGCGATGATCGTCTCCATCGGTCTCGCGATCGCGCTGCGCTACCTCTACCTCTTCTTCATCGACGGCAGCACGAAGACCATGAACGTGGGGCTCTCGGAGGCCATCGTGATCGGCCCTGTGCGCATCACCACCGGATCCGTCGTCAGCATGGTCATCTCCGTCGTGGCGCTCGTGGCGGTCGGACTGTTCCTCACCCGCACCCGCGTGGGCAAGGCCACGAGAGCCGTCTCGGACAACCCGTCGCTCGCGGCGGCGTCCGGCATCGACGTCGACCGGATCATCCGCACCGTGTGGGTGCTGGCCGGTGCCCTCGCCGCCCTGGCGGGCGTCATGCTGGGCCTCTACCGCCAGGTCTCGTGGGACATGGGCTTCCAGGTGCTGCTTCTCATGTTCGCCGCCGTCACGCTCGGTGGTCTCGGATCCGCCTACGGCGCGCTCGTCGGCTCCATCGTGGTGGGTCTGTTCGTCGAGCTGTCCACCCTCATCATCCCGGCCGACCTCAAGTACGCCGCCGCGCTCGTCGTGCTCATCCTGGTTCTGCTCGTCAGACCTCAGGGCATCCTCGGCCGCAAAGAACGAATCGGTTAGGGGAGGAGAGACTCATGGACTGGGGAAACATCTTCGGCAACGCCATCGGCGAGATCATCAGCCCGACCACGGCTGCCTACGCTCTCGCGGCCATCGGCCTCGGCGTGCACTTCGGCTACACCGGCCTGCTCAACTTCGGTCAGGCCGCCTTCCTTCTCATCGGCGCCTACGCCTTCGCGATCCCGACGCTCGCGGGCGCCCCGATCATCGTCGCGGTGCTCTCGGCGATCATCTGCTCTGTCATCTTCGCCTTCATCCTCGGCATCCCCACGCTGAGGCTCCGGGCCGACTACCTCGCCATCGTCACGATCGCCTCGGCCGAGGTGGTGCGCTACGTCGTCACCACCACGGGGCTCACCGACTTCACGGGCGCCGCGAACGGCCTGTCGGGCTTCAAGGGCACCTTCGCCGCCATCAACCCGATCCCCGAGGGCCGCTACGGCTTCGGTCCGTTCATGTACAACGAATACGACTGGTGGGTGCGCATCGTCGGCTGGACCCTCGTGGTGCTCGCGAGCGTGCTCGTGTTCCTCCTCATGCGGAGCCCCTGGGGCCGCGTGGTGAAGGGCATCCGCGAAGACGAGGACGCCGTGCGCAGCCTCGGTAAGAACGTCTACAGCTACAAGATGCAGTCGCTCGTGATCGGTGGTGTCATGGGCTCCGTCGCCGGCATCATCTTCATCCTGCCGAGAGCCGTGCAGCCCGCGAACTACACCACGGGCCTTACGTTCTTCATCTGGACGATCATGCTGCTGGGTGGTGCCGCCACCATCTTCGGGCCGATCGTCGGAGCGATGATCTTCTGGGTCGTGCTCTCGCTCACCCAGGGCATCCTCTACGGTGCCATCGAGTCGGGCGCCCTCGGCTTCATGACCACCACCCAGGCCGGGCAGGTGCGCTTCATCCTGGTGGGTGTCGCGCTCATGCTCCTCGTCATCTTCAGACCGCAAGGTATTTTCGGAAACAAGAAGGAGCTGTCCTTCAGTGTCTAATCTCGACAAGAACCCCGTCCAGTCGCCTGCCGCCGCCGTCACGCACCCGCTCGTCAAGGGCACGGTCGAGCCCGGGTGCGCCAAGGTGGATCCCATCGTGATCGCCGATCACGTCACGCGCCAGTTCGGCGGTCTCAAGGCGGTCGACGTCGACCACCTCGAGATCCCGCGCGGCCAGATCACGGCTCTCATCGGCCCGAACGGCGCCGGCAAGACCACGATGTTCAACCTGCTGACGGGCTTCGACAAGCCCAACACCGGCACGTGGGAGTTCGACGGCAAGTCGCTCGCGGGTGTCCCGGCGTTCAAGGTCGCCCGCTCCGGCATGGTCCGCACCTTCCAGCTCACCAAGTCGCTCGGCCGCCTCTCGGTGCTGCAGAACATGCTGCTCGGTGCGACCGGTCAGCGCGGCGAGGGCCTCTTCAGCTCGCTCGTGAAGCCCCTCTGGCGCCGCCAGGAGGAGGAGAACACGGTTCGCGCCGACGAACTCCTCGCCCGCTTCAAGCTCGATGCCAAGCGCGAGGACTACGCGGCGTCACTCTCCGGAGGCCAGCGCAAGCTGCTCGAGATGGCGCGCGCGCTCATGTCGAAGCCCGAGCTCATCATGCTCGACGAGCCGATGGCGGGAGTGAACCCCGCTCTCACGCAGTCGCTCCTCGGGCACATCAAGAACCTCAAGGCCGACGGCACCTCGGTGCTTTTCGTCGAGCACGACATGCACATGGTGATGCACATCTCGGACTGGGTGATCGTGATGGCCGAGGGCCGCGTCGTGGCCGAGGGCCCGCCCGAGACCGTCATGAAGGATCCGGCCGTGATCGATGCCTATCTGGGCGCTCATCACGACACCGACCTCGGCGACCTCATGGACGACGGCCCCAACCCGGTCGAGGTGGCCCTCGAGGCCGAGCGCAAGGCTCACGACGCCCACAGCGAGGAGAAGTAGTCAGCATGAGCGACATCGATCCCAACGAGGTCAACGCCGAGACCAACGAACTCGCTGCCGAGCGCGCTGCGGCGCGCACCGCGGCGCCCACCGACCGCGGCGACGTGGTGCTGAAGACCGAGAACCTGGTCGGCGGCTACCTCCCCGGCGTCAACATCCTGAACGGCTGCACCATCGAGGCCTACCCGGGTGAGCTGATCGGCATCATCGGCCCGAACGGAGCCGGCAAGTCGACGGTGCTGAAGGCGATCTTCGGCCAGATCAAGATCCGCAGCGGCCGCGTCATCCTGAAGGGCGAGGACATCACGGGCCTGAAGGCCAACAAGCTCGTCACCAAGGGTGTCGGCATGGTGCCCCAGAACAACAACGTCTTCCCGAGCCTCACCATCGAGGAGAACCTCGAGATGGGCCTGTTCCAGAAGCCGTCGATCTTCGCCGAGCGGTTCGAGTTCGTCACGACCCTCTTCCCCGAGCTGGGCAAGCGCCGCAAGCAGCGTGCGGGCTCGCTCTCGGGCGGTGAGCGGCAGATGGTGGCCATGGGCCGCGCGCTCATGATGGAGCCCTCCGTGCTGCTGCTCGACGAGCCCTCCGCCGGTCTCTCGCCCGTGCGCCAGGACGAGACGTTCATGCGCGTGCACCAGATCAACCGTGCGGGCGTGTCCGTCATCATGGTGGAGCAGAACGCTCGCCGCTGCCTGCAGATCTGCGATCGCGCCTACGTGCTCGACCAGGGCCGCGACGCGTACACGGGCACCGGCCGTGAGCTCATGAAGGACCCGAAGGTCATCGAGCTCTACCTGGGCACCCTGGCCGCCGACCAGGGCCACTAGAGCAGCGGATGAGAGGCCCGGCCCCGAGTGGGCCGGGCCTCTTGTCGTGTCGGGGCACAGCAGAAGGCCCGGCACCCTCCGAGGAGGGGCCGGGCCTTCGGTGTGCGGGGGTGACTACTCCGCGAGCGAGCCGAACTCGACGTTCAGCGGCGAGTAGGTGCTGTCCGCGCCGTACTGGTAGACACCGATGTACGCCTCGGTCGGGTCACCGTTCTCGTCGAACGTGATCGGGCCGGAGATGCCGTCGTAGTCGATGTCGGTCCCAGCGGCCAGCAGGTCGGCGCACTCGGCGAAGGTGGTGCACTTGGTGCCACCCTCGGAGACTGCCTGCATGTTCTTCTGGATGGTGGGACCGTCGGTGGCGCCACCGGCGACGGCAGCGAGTGCCATCAGGTTGACGGCGTCGTAGGACTCAGCCGCGTAGCTGAAGTCCTTCAGGTCCGGGTTGATGCCGAACAGCTTCGCCTTGAACGCGTCATCGGCGAGGACACCGGGCAGGGTGCCCTTCGCGCAGTTCAGCACGCCCTCTTCGAAGTCCTCGGAGTAGTCGGCCAGGTTGCCGTCGACGAAGTACAGCTTGCTGCCGTCGAAGCCCTTGGTGCCCACGAGCTCGGGGACGATGACCTTGGTCTGGTCGAACGCGATGAGCGCGATCGAGTCGGGGTCCTCGGCGAGCACGGCGTCGATCTGCGAGGCGAACTGGCTGTCGCCCTCGTTGAACGCCTCGGACGCGACGACGGTGCCGCCGGCGTTCTCGATGGCGGTCGTGACGTTGGACTCGAGGCCCGAGCCGTAGGCGTCGTTGAGGTAGATGATGCCCACGTTCTCGGCACCGTCGTTGACCATCAGGTTGCCGAGCACGCGGCCCTGCAGCACGTCGGAGGGAGCGGTGCGGAAGTAGAAGCCGCCGTCGTTGTAGGTCGAGAAGTCGGGCGAGGTGTTCGCCGGCGAGACCTGCACCACCTGGGCTCCGGTCACCTGGTCGATGAAGGTGAACGAGACACCCGACGACGCTGCTCCCACGATGCCGGAGACGCCCTGGCTGAGCAGGTCGCTGGCGGACTGGGTGGCGATGTCGGTGGTGGTGTCACCCGAGTCGCGGTGGATGACCTCGGCGTTGCCGCCCAGCACACCGGCGGAGGAGGCGTTGATCTCGGCGATGGCCAGATCCACACCCGCGATCTCGGGCGGGCCGAGGTAGGCGAGGCTACCGGTGGTCGGGAGGATCGAGCCGAGCTTCAGCTTGGTCTCGCGCGACTGCGCGGTCTCGGGCGCTGCCGGGGTGATCTCCGCGGCCGCGGTGGCGGCGTCGGGGCCGCAGACGGCCGCAGCGGCGGTGCTGTCTCCCCCGTCGGTGCTCGGCGTCGAGGCGCAGGATGCCAGCAGCAGAGCGCCGGCACTGAACGCGGCGACGCCGGCAACGATGGAGAGGGGCTTCGAGCGCGAGGTGGTGACCTTCGCGAATACGCTCATGGTGCTCCTTATTAGAATGTGTGCAGTTTCGTGGCAGGTTCGAAGAACCGGCCGTGGATTCACGGTAAGCGGTGTTCGGGCCCGGAACAATACATTGGTGTTACAGCCGTGTAACACGGCCAAATCGTTACCTGTCGGTGACCTGCACGACACCCGTCGACAACTGCCCGGTGACGCCGGTGTAGCGGATGTCGGACCGCGTCGTGAGCACGTCGAGGCAGGCTCCGTAGGTGGCGCACGAGACCGCTCCGGTCGTGACGGCGGGCAGGAACTGCTGCACCGAGGTGCGCCCGTCGTCGCCCGCGAGCGCGGCGGCCAGCGCGGTCATGACGACCGCGTCGTAGCTCTCGGCGCCGTACCGGGTGTCGGTGAGGGTGGGGTCGGCCGAGCGCAGCCGTGCGCTGAACGCCTCGTCGACCGAGATGGGCTCGCCGGTGGCGCCCACCGCGGCGATGCCGCTCGTCGCGGCGGCCTCGGCCAGCGCCGGCGTCACCCCCTGGGCGTTCGGGCCCACGAGGGCGTCGACGCCGCGGGCATCGAGGGCCGTCACCGACTCGGCGGCTCGCGACGCGGAGGCGTCTCCGGCGTCGGCGTGCACGAGGTGCACGGGCCCGCCGTTGACACCGCCCACCTGCTGGATGTCGCGCGCGGCGAGCTCCGCACCGGCGAGGGAGGCTGTGCCGAGTGCCGACTCCGTGCCCGAGAGGGGCACGACGAGCCCGATCAGCAGAGTGCCGTCGCCCGAGGGGATGGGCTGCGCCATCGTGGGGATCGGCGTCGGCGAGGAGGGGGTCGCCGCGTCGGCCCCGCCGAAGCATCCGGTGAGCACGAGACCGAGGGATGCGGCCAGCACAGCGGCGGTCGAGGCGCGGAGGAGGGCGGTGTGAGTCATGCTCGCATCACCCTATCGGTCCCTCCACAGCCGTCGAGGCGGCGCCACGCGCGCGCCCGGCGGCACGCACCATGTCGATCACGAGGATGACGAGAGCCACCCAGACGATGACGAATCCGGCCCAGCGCTCGGGCGGCATGGGCTCGCCGAGCACCACGACGCCGATCACGAACTGGATGACGGGGGCGATGAACTGCACGAGCCCCACCCAGATCAACGGCAGACGCCTGGCGGCCGCCGCGAACAGCAGGAGGGGCAGAGCCGTGGCCACCCCGGAGAGCACGATGAGCACGCTGTGCCCCCAGCCCGCGCTGCCGAGCACGATCCCGCCGGGGCCGAACTGGCCGACCAGCACGAGCACCACGACGGCCACGGGCGCGAGCCACGCCGTCTCGAGCGTGAGCCCGCTCACCGCGTCGACCCGCGGGCCCACGTGCTTCTTGACGAGGCCGTAGGAGCCGAAGGAGCCGGCGAGCACGAGCGCGACCCACGGCACCGAGCCGTGCCCGAACGCCAGCACGAGCACGGCGATCGCGCTGATCGCGATGGCGACCCACTGCATCCGCCTCAGTCGCTCGTGCAGCACGAGCACTCCGAGCAGCACGGTGACGATCGGATTGATGAAGTAGCCGAGCGAGGTCTCGACCACCTGGCCCGCGAGGGTGGCGAGGATGTACGTCTGCCAGTTGATGTAGATCAGCACGGCGGCCACGGCCATCAGCCCGAGCAGGCGGCCCTGGCGCGCGATGGCGAGGAACGCGGGCCAGGCCCGCGTCACCGTCAGGAGCAGCGCGCAGAACACCAGGGAGAACAGGATGCGCCAGCCGACGATCTCGAAGCCCGAGGCCGGCCGCAGCAGGAGGAAGTAGAGCGGGAAGATCCCCCACAGCGCATAGGCGCCGACGGCGTTGAGGAGCCCGGAGCGGAACTTCTCCGACTCGGTGCCTGCGATGGCGAGCGGAGACGGTGGCACCGCGTCACTCTACTCCGGAACGCGAAGAACCCGGGCGGCCGAAGCCACCCGGGTTCTCAGAGCGTGAGCTGCGTCAGCGCACCACGACAGCGAGCACGTCGCGAGCCGAGAGCACGAGCAGGTCTTCTCCGCCGTACTTCACCTCGGTTCCGCCGTACTTGGAGTAGATGACCTTATCGCCGACTGCGACGTCGAGCGGAACGCGGTTGCCGTTGTCGTCGATGCGGCCGGGGCCGACGGCGACGACTTCACCCTCCTGGGGCTTCTCTTTCGCGGTGTCGGGGATGACGAGACCGGAAGCAGTGGTCTGCTCAGCTTCGACCTGCTTGATGACGATGCGATCCTCGAGCGGCTTGATGGAGACCGACACGGTTGACCTCTTCTTTCTCAGTTTCAAAACGTCTGGGTTAGCACCCTCACACCGAGAGTGCTAATGCGAGTTTAGAGGCACCTCTGGCACTCGCGCAACGTGAGTGCCAGAGGATGACGCCTCGTTGCGCCAACGCCTTGGTACCGTTGCCGGATGGACTCCGCCGAGCTCTCGCACCTCTTCACCGCCGAGGGCCTGAGGCTGGTCGACGAGCTGCCGCCCTATTCCTCCCTCGATCCCGTCGCCCAGGTCTCCGCGCTCCGGAAGGCCGGTCATCCGCCCGGACTCGTCACCGCCGTGCTCACCCAGGCGCGGCTGCGGGAGCGTGCCGTGACGAAGTTCGGCGACTTCGCCTCGCGCCTGCTGTACACCCAGGCGGGCCTCGAGCAGGCCACCCGACTGCCGATCGCGGCACTGCACGCCGGTCGCTTCCGGGCCGCCGGGGTGGGCAAGGTGGCCGACCTCGGCTGCGGGCTCGGCACCGACGCCCTCGCGATCGCCGCCCTCGACATCCCGGTCGTCGCCGTCGAGCTCGACGAGGTCACGGCCGCCGTCGCCGCTTACAACCTCGCGGCGTTCCCGCACGTCGAGGTCGTGCACGGCGACGCGGAGACCTTCGACCTCGAGGCGGCCGGCGTCGATGCGGTCTATCTCGACCCCGCGCGCCGTTCGGCGGGCTCGGGCTCGACCACTCGGCTCACGCGACCCGAAGACTACTCCCCCTCGGTCGGCTTCGCGTTCGGCCTCGCCGCCGCTAGGCCCGTCGGCGTCAAGCTCGGTCCGGGCTTCGACCGGGAGCTCATCCCCTCCGAGGCAGAGGCGCAGTGGGTCTCGGTCGACGGCCAGCTCGTCGAGATGGGACTCTGGTTCGGCGCTCTCGCCCGCCCGGGCGTCCGCCGGGCCGCCCTCGTGGTCTCCGGAGGCTCCTCCGCCGAGCTCACGGCCGAGGCCGACAGCCCGGATGTCGAGGTTCGCGAGCTCGGCGACTACCTCTACGAGCCGGACGGTGCGGTCATCCGTGCTCGACTCATCGGTGCCCTCGCAGGGCGGCTCGGCGCCGGGATGGTCTCCGCCTCGATCGCCTACCTGACCGCCGACACCCTCACACCCACCCCGTTCGCCCGGGCCTTCCGCGTGCTCGAGCGCCTGCCCGCCGGCGAGGGCGCGCTCAAGAAGGCGCTCCGGGAGCGGCGCATCGGCACTCTCGAGATCAAGAAGCGCGGGATCGACGTCGACCCGGCGTCGCTCCGCACCCGTCTAGCGCTGAAGGGCCCCGAGTCCGCCACCCTCGTGCTCACCCGCATCGATGGCGCGCATGCTGCGCTGCTCGTCGAGCGGGCTGACGTGTGAGTGGCGGCCCCGGAGCCCTTCTCGGGTCGACCGTGGACCGGTCGGCCGGAGATCAGTAGGAGTAGTACGTTCCGGCTCCCGCTGCCGCGATGATCACCACGACGAAGATGATGTAGGCGATGACGCCCAGCACCGCGAGACCGGTGAACACGTACGACAGGATGAGTCCCGCCTTCGCGAGTCCACGACCCGACTCCCCCGTGCGGTCGATCTGCTTGAGCGCGATGTGGCCGGTGACGATGCCCGCGATCGAGAAGAGGAACGCCAGGATGATCGTGACGATCGCGAGCGTGTTCGTGGGCGGCGCCGCGGGGGTCTGATAGCCGTAGTACGGCTGCTGACCCTGGGGCGGCTGGTAGCCGGGAGGCGCCTGCTGGTAGCCGGGGTTGGCCGGCGGGGCCTGGTAGCCGGCCGGGGGCTGCTGGTAGGAGGGTGCCGGCGGCTTCTCGAGGTTGGGCGCCGCAGGTGCGGACGGGTAGCTCGGGGGCGGCGGCGTGTAGGAGGGCGCCGGCGGCGGGCCGGACTGCCCGGGCGGCGTGACCGGGGGAACGGGAGGTTCTCCGGCCGACGGTGTGGAATTGTTCGTGTCGCTCACAAGGAACGCCCTTCTGCGAAGTGGCCGATGCGGCCGCGGGACTTCGGGTCGATTACCAGACTAGGCGCAGGTGGCTCGCGCCACCTGCGCCCAGCACGTCAGTACGTGGTGATCGACGGGTTCGACGCCGCGATGCCCACGGCGACGATGATGAGGATGATGCCCAGCACGAGCGAGATCGCACCGATGATGATGCCGGCGAGCGCGAGCCCACGGCCGTTCTCGCCGGTCTTCTTGATCTGGTTCAGGGCGATGGCGCCGAGGATGATCGCGATGACGTTGAAGCCGAGGATCGAGATGACGAGAGAGACGATCGCGAGCACGTTCGTCTTCTGGGCTGCAGGCACCGCTGCGTAGCCGGGGGTGGATTCAGTCAAGGGAGGGCTCCAATTCGCCTGAGATGACAAGGACGGCACCCATCGTCGCAGGCTCGCTGAGAAAGTGTCAATGCGAGGCGTCACACTAGCTCACGCAAAAACCCGGGGCCGGAAGGCGCGGCCTAGCTCCTCGCCACCTGGATCTCGGTCACGGGAAGAGTGGAATCCGCGCCGAATCCGAGTTCCGACGGCCGGTGCCCCGCCATGATCAGCTGCGCGCCGAGAGCGGCGATCATGGCGCCGTTGTCGGTGCACAGCGACAGCGGCGGGATGCGCAGGGAGACACCCGCGAGTCCGGCCCTGCGAGCGGCCTCCTCGCGCACGCGAGCGTTCGCCACCACGCCGCCGCCGAGCAGCAGGCGGGGGATGCCGAAGTCGGCCGACGCGCGGAACGCCTTCGTGAGCAGCACGTCGACCACGGCCTCCCGGAAGCTCGCCGCCACATCGGCCACGGGCACCTCCTCCCCCGCGTCCTCCGCCCGCTCGACCCACCGCGCCACCGCGGTCTTGAGGCCGGAGAACGAGAAGTCGTAGCGGTGCTTCGCATCGTCCTTGGGCTGCATGAGCCCGCGCGGGAAGTGGATCGCCTTCGGATCGCCACCGGCGGCCACCCGGTCGATCTGGGGCCCGCCGGGGTAGGGCAGGCCCAGGATGCGCGCGACCTTGTCGAAAGCCTCGCCGGCGGCGTCGTCGATGGTCTCGCCGAGCAGTTCCACGTCGCCCACGAGGTCGCGCACGACGAGCAGCGAGGTGTGCCCACCGGAGACCAGCAGCGCGATCGTCGGATACTCGAGCGGCTCGTCGGCGAGCACATCGGCTCCCACGTGCCCTACGAGGTGGTTGACGGCGTAGAGCGGGCGGCCGGTGGCCACAGCGAGCGCCTTCGCGGCGCCGACCCCTACCATCAGCGCGCCCGCGAGCCCGGGGCCGCTCGTCACTGCGATCGCGTCGACGGCGTCGAGGCCGATGCCCGCCTCGGCGAGCGCCGCCTCGATCGTCGGGTTCATCGCCTCGAGGTGGGCGCGCGCGGCCACCTCGGGCACCACGCCGCCGTAGCGGGCGTGCTCGTCCATCGACGAGGCGATCACGTTCGCGAGCAGGGTGCGTCCGCGCACGATCCCCACGCCCGTCTCGTCGCACGAGGTCTCGATGCCGAGCACGACAGGCTCTCGCGTCATGGGGTCTCTCCTCGGGTGTCGGCGAACGCCGGGCCCCTGCTCGGCAGCTCGAGCTGCATCACGACGGCGTCGACCCCGTCGGGCTGGTAGTACTTCGGCCGCCGGGCGATGTCGGCGAAGCCGAGCGAGAGGTAGAGCGAATGGGCCACCGGATTGTCGGCGCGCACCTCGAGCAGCACGCTCCGTGCGCCCCGGTCGGTGGCCTCGGCGAGCAGTCGCGCCATGAGCTGCCGCCCGAGCCCTCTGCCTCGCGCCGACGGGGCCACCGCGATGGTCTGGATGTCGGCGAAGTCCGATCCGGGCGGGCACAGGAGCCCCGCATAGCCGCGGAGGGCTCCGGGGTCGGTGGCGAGATCGGGATCGGGACCCTCGGCGTCGAGCCCCACGAGGTAGTAGCCGTAGGGGTGGCCGATCTCGCGGGCCATCGATTCGCGCGACCAGGCATCGGTCTCGAAGGAGGCCTCCTCGAGCGCCATCACGGCGTCGAGGTCCGCCGAGCCCGCCCGTCGCAGCCGCCAGCTCATCGGGTCACCCGCTTCCGCGCCCCCGGCATCGTCACGTCGGGCGAGCGCAGGTAGAGCGGTTCGGTGAACTCGGGCTGTTCGCCGCGCTCGCGCTGCAGCCGAACCACGCGGCCGAGGGCACCGGCACCGATCTGGGTGGCGTCGATCCGCTCGAAGTCGGGGTAGGGCAGTTCGTCGGGCCGGCAGAGCGCCGGTCCGTCGCTCCGCACGGCGCCCGCGTCGGTGAGATCGTAGCTCGACCAGTAGACCTCGCGACGGCGCGCATCCGTCACCACGAGCACGGCACCGCGCACGCCGGCCGACCACTCGTCGAAGGCCACGGCGTCGTGGCTGACGGCGGGCACGACCGGGCGCCCGATGCCGAGCGCGAACGCGCGCGCTGCAGCGATCCCCACCCGGAGCCCCGTGAACGGGCCGGGCCCCATGCCTGCCACCACGAGGTCGAGCTGCCGGGGCTCGACACGGGCGTCGTCGAGGGTCTGCCGGATCATGTCGCCGATCACCTCGGCGTGCCGCATGGTGTCCTCGGTCGAGTTCTCGGCGAGCACGAGGTCGCCGTCGACGACGGCCACGGAGCTTCCGGCGGAGGTGTCGATGGCGAGCAGCACCCCAGAAGCCTAACGCCGCCGCGGGTGCTCGCGGCCGGGAGGAGCCGCGGGCCGGTTCAGCGCCAGCGCTCCCCGGTCCCCGTGATCCGCACCGTGCGCGGTTCGACCGGAGCATCGCCCGCCTCCGCGCCGTCGACATCGGCATCGGTGCCGGCATCGGATCCGCCGCCGGCACCCGCGCCGTGCGGCCGTTCGATGTCGATCGCGAGGAACGACTCGGCGAGCGCCTCCACGAGCCCTCTGCCCCACTCCACGACCACGACCGATCCGGCGAAGTCGATGTCGAGGTCGTCGAGTTCGAGCGCGCTGCCGAGCCGGTAGGCATCGACGTGCACGAGGGCGGGTCCGCCCACGAGCGACGGATGCGTCCGCGCGAGCACGAAGGTGGGGCTCGTCACGGGGCCGCGCACCCCCATCCCCTCCCCGAGGCCGCGCGTGAAGGTGGTCTTGCCCGCGCCGAGGTCGCCAGAGAGCACGATCACGTCACCGGCGGCGAGAGTCGCTCCGATGCTCCGCCCGAACTCGTGCATCTCCTCGGGGGTCGCGATCTCCCGCACGGAACCGACCAGCGCATCGGTTGTGTTCAGGTACACCCGCTCGACCCGCGGCCCCACCCGCGCCACGATCTCGTCGCCGATGGTCTCCGCCCAGCCCGCCCACTCCTCCGCCGTCGGCTCGCCGTCGTCGCCCTCGCCGAACACCACGACCTCGTCGCCCACCTCGACGGCACCGTCGCCGAGGTCGACCACGAACTGGTCCATCGCGATCCGTCCGGCGATCGGGTACCGGCGGCCGCCGATCCACACCCGGGCGCGGCCCGTGGCGATCCGAGGGATGCCGTCGGCATAGCCGAGCGGCACGAGCGCGAGGGTCGACTCGCGCTCGGTGCGGTAGGTGAGCCCGTAGGACACACCGTGGCCGGCCGGCACCCGCTTGGTCGACACCACGCGGCTGCGGAGGGTCATCACGGGCCGCAGGCCGAGATCGCGCGCCGACTCGTCGTCGAAGGGCGACACCCCGTAGGCGGCGATGCCGAAGCGCACGACCCCGAGGCGCGCCTCGGGCATCCGGATGCCCGCCGACGACGCCGCGAGGTGCACGAGCTCGAATCGCGCGCCGAGCTCCTCCGCCACGGCGACGGCCCGGTGCAGCTTGTCGAGGGCGACACGGTCGTCCTCGGGCGAGGCGTCTGCGAGGTGCGACCAGGCGGCGTGGAGCTTCACGGCGCCGGCGGCATCGTGCGCGAGCGCGGACCGCACGAGGGCCGGCCAGTCGGCCTCGGTCGAGCCGTTGCGGCTCAGCCCCGTGTCGATCTTGAGGTGCACGCGCGGGGCGCGGGAGGCGCCGGCGGCCGCGATCGCGTCGAGCTGCCAGACGGCCGAGATGCCGAGGTCGATGTCGGCCTCCGCGGCCTCGCCGAAGAGCGCGTCCGGATCGTGCATCCAGGCGAAGATGGGCGCGGTGATCCCCGCGGCCCGCAACTCCAGGGCCGCCGGGATGTCGAGCACCGCGAGCGAGGTCGCGCCCGACTCCAGTGCAGCGCGCGCCATCGGCACCATGCCGTGCCCGTAGGCGTCGGCCTTCACGGCGAGCATCGTGTCGGCCGGCCTCGCGAGAGCCGACAGGGTGCGCACATTGTGCCGGAAGGCCTCGAGGTCGATCAGGGCCTCGCGATCCGGAGCTGCCCCGCTCATGCCGTCACCCGCTTCACCCGGCGGCCGAGCCGCGTCACGATCTCGTAGTTGATGGTCGAGGCGGCCCGCGCCCAGTCGTTGGCCGTGGGCTCGCCCCGTTCTGCGTCGCCGAAGAGCACCACGCGGTCGCCCACCTGCGCCTCGTGCTCGCCGAGGTCCACCACGAACTGGTCCATGGCCACTCGGCCCACGATCCGATGCACCTGGTCGCCCACCCGCACGCTGCCGGTGTTCGAGACGTGCCGCGGGATCCCGTCGGCGTAGCCGAGCGGCACGAGCCCGAGCCAGGTGTCGCGGTCGGTGCGGTAGGTGTAGCCGTAGGAGACCCCGGTGCCGGCCGCGACCCGCTTGACCGAGAACAGGCGGCTCTCGAGTCTCATCGCGGGCCTCAGGCCGAGCTCGGCGGAGGTCGCGTCGTCGAAAGGCGAGAGCCCGTAGGCGCCGATGCCCAGCCGCACGAGGTCGAGGCGGGTCTCGGGCAGTCGCAGCGCGCCGGCAGTGGAGGCGAGGTGCCGGATGCCGGGGTCGGCACCGAGGCTCCGCAGCAGCTGCTCCGCCTCGAGGAAGGCGTCGAGCTGAGCACGGTCCTCCTCGTCATCGGCGTTGGAGAGATGGCTGAAGAGCCCCTCGAGCCGGATGCGCCCGCTCGCGATCGCATCGCCGGCAGCCTCGAACACGGGCTCCCACTCGGCCTTCTGCAGTCCGTTGCGCCCCAGACCGGTATCGATCTTGAGGTGCACGAGGGCGGGCCTCGTGGTCGTGCCCGCCTCCACGGCCCGCTCGAGTTGGAGCCGGGTGCTGACGCCCACAGAGATGCCGTGTTCGACGGCCTCACCGAACGACGGGTCGTGCCCGTGCAGCCAGGCGAGCACGGGCGCCTGGATGCCGGCTGCCCGCAACGCGAGAGCTTCGTCGACGTCGGCCACGCCGAGCCGCTCGGCACCACCCTCGAGGGCGGCCCTGGCGGCTGTCAGCGCCCCGTGCCCGTATCCGTCGGCCTTCACGACCGCCATCACGGCGGCCGGAGCCACGAGAGAGGCGACGTGCGCCACGTTCTCGCGGATCGCGGACGGGTCGACGATCGCGCGGCGGAGTGCCGGGAGCTCCCCCGTTGCGGATGCGTGCGCGTCGCCCATCACGCCCCGCCCGACTCGGCCACGACGAACGCCATCGCGTGCCCGCCGTCGTGGGTGAGGCTGAGGTGCACGCGGCTCGCGCCGATACCCGCGACGGCCGCCGCCACACCCCCGGAGAGTGAGAATGCCGGGTTGCGGTGCTCGTCCGAGACCACCTCCATGTCGTGCCAGCGGAACTCGGTCGAGTGCCCCACCGCCTTGATGAGCGCCTCCTTCGCGGCGAAGCGAGCCGCGAGGGAGCGGACCGGCAGCCCGCGTTCGCCAGGAGCGAACAGGCGATCGCGCAGCCGGGGCGTCTTCTCGAGGGCGCGCTCGAATCGCGCGACGTCGACGAGATCGACTCCGACTCCGACGATCACGACGGCCTACTCGACCGTGACGGACTTCGCGAGGTTCCGCGGCTGGTCGACGTCGAGGCCCTTCGCGGTGGCGAGCTCCATCGCGAACAGCTGGAGCGGGATGACCGTCAGCAGCGGCTCGAACAGCGGCGCCGCGAGCGGGATGCGGATGACCTCGTCGGCGAACGGCAGCACGGCCACGTCACCCTCCTCGGCGATCGCAAGGATGCGGGCGCCGCGGGCGCGGATCTCCTGGATGTTCGAGACCACCTTGGCGTGCAGCGAGTTCGGGTCGCGCGGGCTCGGCACCACCACGAACACGGGCTGGCCCGGCTCGATGAGCGCGATCGGCCCGTGCTTGAGCTCGCCGGCTGCGAAGCCCTCGGCGTGGATGTAGGCGAGCTCCTTGAGCTTCAGCGCGCCCTCGAGGGCCACCGGGTAGCCGACGTGGCGGCCGAGGAAGAGCACCGCGCGGCTGTCCGACATCCACTTGGCCAACTGGGTGATCTCGGCGCCGTTCTTCAGCACCTTCGCGATCTTGGCGGGGATGCCCTGCAGCTCCGCGAGCTGCAGGGCAGCGACCGTGGGGTCGAGCGTGCCGCGCACCCGGGCCAGGTGCAGGCCGAACAGGTAGAGGGCGGTGATCTGCGCCACGAAGGCCTTGGTCGAGGCCACGGCGACCTCGGGTCCGGCGTGCGTGTAGACCACGGCGTCGGACTCCCGGGCGATCGTGGCGCCCTGCGTGTTGCAGATCGAGAGGGTGCGGGCGCCGTTCGCGATGGCGTACTTGACGGCCATGAGCGTGTCCATCGTCTCGCCCGACTGGCTGATCGAGATCACGAGCGTGCGCGCGTTGAGCACCGGCTCCCGGTAGCGGAACTCGTGCGAGAGCTCGACCTCCACGGGCACGCGGGCCCACTTCTCGATGGCGTACTTGCCGAGCATGCCGGAGTAGGCGGCGGTGCCGCAGCCGATCACGACGATGCGGTCGATGTCCTTCAGCATGTCGTCCACGTCGGCGAGCTCGCGCAGCACGACCTGCCCGTCGTCGACGCGGCCGAGCACCGTGTTCGCCACGGCCTCGGGCTCCTCGCTGATCTCCTTCGCCATGAAGCTCGACCAGCCGCCCTTCTCGGCGGCCGACGCATCCCACGACACCTCGAACTCCTCGACCTCGACCGGGTTGCCGTCGAAGTCGGTCACGGCCACGTCATCCGGCGTGATGACGACGATCTGGTCCTGGCCGATGGCCACGGCACGGTGCGTGTGCTCCACGAAGGCCGCGACGTCGGAGCCGAGGAAGTTCTCGCCCTCGCCGAGCCCGATCACGAGCGGCGAGTTGCGGCGGGCACCGACCACGACGCCCGGCTCGTCCTGGTGCAGCGCTAGCAGGGTGAAGGCCCCCTCGAGGCGCGACACCACGCGGGCCAGAGCGTTCGGCAGGCCGTCGCCCACCTCGTACTCGCGGCCGAGCATCTTGGCGGCCACCTCGGTGTCGGTCTCGCTGTCGAAGGTGAAGCCGTCGTCGTGCAGCTCCTGCTTGAGCACGGCGAAGTTCTCGATGATGCCGTTGTGGATGAGCGCGATGCGCCCGTCTGCCGAGAGATGCGGATGCGCGTTGCCGTCGGTGGGCCCGCCGTGGGTCGCCCAGCGGGTGTGACCGATGCCGGTCTGTCCGTCGGCCATGGGGCGCGCCTCGAGGTCGTCGGCCAGCACGGCGAGCTTGCCCGCGCGCTTGCGGGTCGAGAGCGTTCCGTCCTCGCCGATCACGGCGACTCCCGCCGAGTCGTATCCGCGGTACTCGAGCCGGCGCAGCCCGCCGAGGAGCACCTCGAGACTGCTGTTGCTGCCGACATAACCCACGATTCCACACATGCGAGCGAGTTTAGCCGAGCGCGCCTGGGCGACCGGTCAGCGTGCGGCGCGCCCGGCACGTCGCGGATCGGGCAGAATGGGGAGCCCATGCCCGATTCCCCCGCGTCCTCCGGCCTCGCGCAGTTCAGCCCGTTCGTCGAGTTCGACCGGGCGCACTGGGCGGCTCTCGCACCGACGACTCCCCTGCCGCTGAAGGAGACGGAGATCGTGCAGCTGCGCGGTCTCGGCAACCCGCTCGACCTCCGTGAGGTCACCGAGGTCTACCTGCCGCTGGCCAGGCTCATCAACCTCTACGCCACGAGCGCGCAGCAGCTGCACAGGGCCTCGACCGACTTCCTCGGCGAGAAGTCGAAGTCCACGCCGTTCGTCATCGGCGTGGCCGGATCGGTGGCGGTCGGCAAGTCGACGACGGCGCGGCTGCTCCGCGAACTGCTCGCGCGCTGGGCCGACACGCCGCGGGTGGAGCTCATCACCACCGACGGCTTCCTGCTGCCCAACGCCGAGCTCGAGCGCCGTGGCCTCATGCAGCGCAAGGGCTTCCCCGAGTCCTACGACCGGCGGGCCCTGCTCCGCTTCGTGAGTGCCGTGAAGAGCGGCAACCCGGAGGTCAGGGCGCCTTTCTACTCGCATCTCAGCTACGACATCGTGCCGGAGGCGCAGATCGTCGTGCGCCAGCCCGACATCCTCATCGTCGAGGGCCTCAACGTGCTGCAGCCGCCGGCGTCGGGAAACCGCCTCGCGGTGAGCGACCTGTTCGACTTCTCGGTCTACGTCGACGCCCGCACGCGCGACATCGCGCAGTGGTACGAGAGCCGCTTCCTCGCGCTCCAGCAGGGCGCGTTCGCCAACCCCAAGTCGTACTTCCACCGCTACTCGAGCCTGTCCGAGGTCGAGGCGCGCGAGACGGCCCGCTCCATCTGGGAGTCGATCAACCTCCCCAACCTGATGGACAACATCCGCCCCACCCGCTCCCGAGCCACCCTCGTGTTGCGCAAGGACGCGGATCACACGGTGAACAGGGTATTGCTCCGGAAGTTGTAGCAGGCGTCAGCAGCGCTGATTCTCTGGGTCGTCGAGTAGGGCCCGTTGCGTTCAGATTCGTGGGAGCTCGAGCCGCCCGGAAGTGACGGTCGTCAGATACCCTGCTCCACGCCCGTCGACAGGCGCTGTCGCACGACATCGGCCAGAGCCTCCGCGATGCGGTCGGCCGTGGCCTGGTCGCCGGCCTCCACCATGACGCGCACGAGCGGCTCGGTGCCGGAGGGGCGGAGGAGAACGCGGCCCGTCTCACCCAGGTCGGCCTCGGCCTCGGCGACCGCCGTGGCGAGCACGCGATCGGTCGCCACGCCGTCGCGGTCGACCCCACGCACGTTCACGAGCGTCTGCGGATAGACCTTCATGACGCTCGCGAGGTCGGCGAGGCTCTTGCCGGTCGCGGCCATGCGGCTGAGCAGCTGCAGACCCGTGAGGATGCCGTCACCCGTGGTGGCGTGGTCGGCGAAGATGATGTGGCCCGACTGCTCGCCGCCGAGGCTCAGGTGCTTCTCGTTGATGGCCTCGAGCACGTAGCGGTCGCCCACGCGGGTCTCGAGCATCGAGATGCCGTGCTTGGCCATCGCGAGCTTGAGTCCGAGGTTCGACATCACCGTCGCCACGAGGGTGTTCTCGCGCAGCGCTCCCCGGTCGAGTGAGCCCAGGGCGAGGATGGCCATGATCTGGTCACCGTCGATGGTGTTGCCCTGCGCGTCCACGGCGAGGCACCGGTCGGCGTCGCCGTCGTGCGCGATGCCCACGTCGGCTCCCGCGGCGACGACGGCCTCGGCCAGCTGACCGAGGTGGGTCGAGCCCACTCCGTCGTTGATGTTCATGCCATCGGGATCGTTGCCGATCACGGTGATGCGTGCGCCCGCCTGGCTGAACGCTTCGGGCGACACCCCGGCGGCGGCGCCGTGGGCGCAGTCGAGCACCACGTGGATGCCGTCGAGCCGGTGCGGGAGCGTCGTCAGCAGGTGCACGACGTAACGGTCCTCGGCATCCGCGAACCGGCGGATGCGACCGATGTCACCGCCGAGCGGGGTCAGCTGAGGGTGCTCGAGAGCCGCCTCGATGCCGATCTCCACCTCGTCCGGCAGTTTCTTGCCGCCCGCGGCGAAGAATTTGATGCCGTTGTCCGGCGCCGGATTGTGCGAGGCCGAGATGACGACGCCGAAGTCGGCGCCGATGTCGGCGATGAGGAATGCCGCTGCCGGGGTCGGCAGCACTCCGGCGTCGAGGACGTCGACGCCGGAGCTCGCGAAGCCTGCCGAGACGGCGGCTGCGATGAAATCACCCGATTGGCGCGGGTCGCGAGCAACCACTGCGACCGGTCGTCGACCGGCCGCCCGGGCCGCTTCACCGAGGACACGTGCACCGGCCTGTGCGATCCGCAGAGCGAGATCGGCCGTGACGTCCTGGTTCGCGAGCCCCCGCACCCCATCGGTGCCGAAAAGGCGAGCCATGCGCTAAGCGTAGAGCCGAGGCGCGATCAGCGCTTCGAGAACTGCGACGCCTTACGTGCCTTCTTGAGACCGGCCTTCTTGCGCTCGATGACGCGGGCGTCACGAGTGAGGAAGCCCGCCTTCTTGAGCTGGGCGCGGTTGTTCTCGCGGTCGATCTCGTTCAGCGCGCGGGCGATGGCGAGACGGAGCGCACCGGCCTGGCCCGAGGGGCCACCGCCGGTGATCTTCGCGACCACGTCGTACGAGCCGAGCAGGTCGAGCACCTTGAACGGGTCGTTGATGAGCTGCTGGTGCAGCTTGTTGGGGAAGTAGTGCTCGAACTCGCGGCCGTTCACCGTGAGGGTGCCGGCACCGGGGACGAGGCGCACGCGGGCGATGGCCTGCTTGCGGCGGCCCACGGCTGCGCCGGAGACGTTGAGCACGGCGCGGGGGGCGCGGGGCGCCTCGTCGGCCGAACTTTCGGTGGTGTAGCTCTCGGGAGCCACGTCAATCTGGTCTGCGATCTTCGCCACGGTAGTTATGTGTCCTTTGTCTGAGTCTGCTGAAGCGAGGGACGCTACTGGGCGACCTGGTCGATGGTGTACGGGGTGGGCTGCTGGGCAGCGTGCG
Source organism: Herbiconiux oxytropis (assembly GCF_024979315.1). GTDB lineage: Bacteria > Actinomycetota > Actinomycetes > Actinomycetales > Microbacteriaceae > Herbiconiux > Herbiconiux oxytropis. Next base: position 600,424 of record NZ_JANLCK010000001.1, read on the forward strand.
GGTGCTCTCCACCCGAGTAGACCTTCAGCTTGCGGAACTGGTCACGACCGAGCGAGGTCTTCGGCAGCATTCCGCGGATGGCCTTCTCCACAGCGCGCTCGGGGTTCTTCTCGAGCAGCTCGGAGTACGAGACGGCGGTGAGGCCGCCCGGGTAGCCGGAGTGGCGGTACGCCTTCTTCTGGGCCAGCTTGGAACCGGTGAGCGCGACCTTGTCGGCGTTCACGATGATGACGAAGTCACCCATGTCCATGTGGGGGGTGAAGGTGGCCTTGTTCTTGCCACGGAGGATGGCGGCGGCGTGGCTGGCCAGACGGCCGAGGACGACGTCGGTCGCGTCGATGATGACCCAGCCGCGCTGGATCTCGCTGGCCTTCGGGGTGTAAGTGCGCGTCACAGGAGTGCTGCTTTCTTGTTCGAGGTGAGGAGTTCGTGAATCCCACTCCGGTGGGTCTTCCGCTTCAGTTGAGAAGGAGAAGGCAGCCGATGGAGGGCTCAACTTCGGGCGACGCACCAGGGCACGCACACCAAGGGTCTAGGTTACGCGATACCACCTCACCCGTCAAATGAGTTCGCGACGCGCCCTCGTCCGCTCCGCTCGCTCCGCGAGCTCGTCGTCCGGCGGGTAGCCCACCTCGGTGAGCACGAGGCCCTTGGCCGGCATCACGAGGAACTCCCCCGTGCGTCGCCGATCGTCGCGAAGGCGCAGGATGTCGTCGCCCGTCAGCGAACCGTCGCCCACCGCGACCGTCGCCCCCACGAGCGAGCGCACCATGCTGTGGCAGAAGGCGTCCGCCTCGAGCGCCGCGACCAGCACCCCGTCGCCTTGGCGACGCCACGCGAACGAGCGGAGGGTGCGGATGGTCGTGGAGTGCGGCCTCGGCTTGCAGAAGGTCGCGTAGTCGTGGAGGCCGAGCAGGGCCCTCGCCGCCGTGTCCATGGCGTCGACGTCGAGCACGGTCGGGTGCCGCACCGTGCGTCTGCGCTCGAGCGGATCGTGCACGGCAGCGGCGTCGGCGATCCGGTAGCGGTAGCGCCGCCAGCTCGCGGAGAAGCGCGAATCGAACCCGGCGGGGGCGAGGGCGGATCGGGTCACGACCACGTCGGAGTCGGCGCCCAGCACCCCGTTGATCCGCTGGCCCAGCAGAGCAGCGAGCTCCGCCTCGCCGATCCCCGCGGGAGCGCCTCGCCGGCGAAGGCTCTTCAACTGGCCGGGCGCGAGGTCGACGTGCGCGACCTGCCCGGTCGCGTGCACACCGGCGTCCGTGCGCCCCGCCACCATCAGTTCCGGATGCGGTGGGTAGCGGCGCAGGATCGTCGCCATCGTCTCCTCGAGCACGCCCTGCACGGTGCGGAGGCCGGGCTGGCGGGCCCAGCCGGAGAAGTCGGTGCCGTCGTAGGCGATGTCCAGCCGGATGCGCCTGGTCCCGCTCGACTCGATCACAGCATCCATGTTAAACCGAAGAGGGCCCCGCCTTCCTCACGGATGGCGGGGCCCTCTGTCTGCAGCGGGAACTACTTGGTCTCCTCCGCGGGAGCCTCGGTCGACTCCTTGGCGGCGGGCGCCTCGGTGGTCTCGTCGGCGGTCTCCTCGGTCGAGGTCTCCTCGGCGGGAGCATCCTCGGCGGGGGTCTCGACGACCTCGTCCTCGGCAGGAGCCGCAGCGGCGGCAGCCGGAGCGGCCTTCGCGGTCGACTTCTTCTTCGGGGTCACGGGCTCGAGCACGAGCTCGATCTGCACCATGGGGGCGTTGTCGCCCTTGCGGAAGCCGAGCTTCGTGATCCGGGTGTAGCCGCCCTCACGCTCGGCGACGAGCGGAGCGATCTCGGTGAAGAGCTCGTGCACGACCGACTTGTCGCCGATCACGGCGAGCACGCGACGGCGCGCGTGCAGGTCGCCGCGCTTGGCGAACGTGATGAGACGCTCGGTCAGCGGACGCATCCGCTTGGCCTTGGTCTCGGTCGTCTTGATGCTCTTGTGGGTGAACAGGGCGGCAGCCAGGTTCGCGAGGAGCAGGCGCTCGTGCGCCGGTCCGCCACCGAGACGGGGTCCCTTGGTTGGCTTGGGCATTTCTTATCTCCAGATGTGGGTCAGTTGGTCGGGTGGTGAGGCAGACGACGAGACGTGGTCAGACGTTCTCTTCGTCGTAGCCGCCGTAGAAGTGGGCGCCGTCGAAACCGGGAACGGTGTCCTTCAGTGAGAGTCCGAGCTCCACGAGCTTGTCCTTCACCTCATCGACCGACTTCTGTCCGAAGTTGCGGATGTTCATGAGCTGCGTCTCCGAGAGGGCGACGAGCTCGGAGACCGTGTTGATGCCCTCGCGCTTGAGGCAGTTGTACGAGCGCACGGACAGGTCGAGGTCCTCGATCGGAACCGAGAGCTCGCTCGAGAGGACGGCGTCGACCGGCGCGGGGCCGATCTCGATGCCCTCGGCAGCGGAGTTGAGCTCGCGGGCCAGACCGAACAGCTCGGTCAGGGTGCGGCCGGCCGAGGCGATGGCGTCGCGCGGCGTGATGGCTGGCTTCGTCTCCACGTCGACCACGAGGCGGTCGAAGTCGGTGCGCTCACCGGCACGGGTGGCCTCGACACGGTAGGTGACCTTGAGCACGGGCGAGTAGATCGAGTCGATCGGGATCTGACCGGCCTCGGAGAACTCGCTGCGGTTCTGGGTCGCCGAGACGTAGCCGCGGCCGCGCTCGATGATGAGCTCGAGCTCGAACTTCGCCTTGTCGTTGAGCGTCGCGATCACGAGCTCGGGGTTGTGGATCTCGACACCGGCCGGAGCCGAGATGTCGGCCGCGGTGACCTCACCGGAAGCGTGCTTCCGGAGGTACGCCGTGATCGGCTCGTCGTGCTCGCTCGAGACGACGAGGCCCTTGACGTTGAGGATGATCTCGGTGACGTCTTCCTTCACACCCGGGATGGTGCTGAACTCGTGCAGCACGCCGTCGAGACGGATGCTCGTGACGGCAGCACCCGGGATCGACGAGAGGAGGGTGCGGCGGAGCGAGTTGCCGAGGGTGTAGCCGAAGCCGGGCTCGAGCGGCTCGATGACGAACCGCGAACGGAACTCCGAGATGTTCTCCTCGGTGAGAGTGGGGCGCTGTGCAATGAGCACTGTTATTCCTTTCGGCTGAGTGTCCGCTATATGACACTCACGTGACGAGGTATTGAGTTGTGAACGACTTCACCGACGGGGCCCATGAGGGCCCCGTCGGTTCAGTGCGGAAAGGTCAAACGCGGCGGCGCTTGGGCGGGCGGCAGCCGTTGTGCGCCTGCGGGGTGACGTCGTTGATCGAACCCACCTCGAGGCCGGCGGCCTGGAGCGAGCGGATCGCGGTCTCGCGGCCGGAGCCCGGTCCCTTGACGAAGACGTCGACCTTCTTCATGCCGTGCTCCTGAGCCTGGCGCGCGGCCGACTCGGCAGCGAGCTGTGCGGCGAACGGGGTCGACTTGCGCGAGCCCTTGAAGCCGACGCCACCCGAGGAGGCCCAGCTGATGACGGCACCGGTGGTGTCGGTGATCGACACGATGGTGTTGTTGAAGGTCGACTTGATGTGGGCCTGGCCCACGGCGACGTTCTTCTTCTCTTTCTTGCGCGGCTTGCGAACGGCCGACTTGGGGGTTGCCATAATTCTCTCCTGGTCCTGTCAGTCGGCGCGCTTAGCGGCCGGCCTTCTTCTTGCCGGCGACGGTGCGCTTCGGGCCCTTGCGGGTGCGAGCGTTGGTCTTGGTGCGCTGACCGCGAACGGGGAGGCCCTTGCGGTGGCGGACGCCCTCGTAGGAGCCGATCTCGACCTTGCGGCGGATGTCGGCGGCGACCTCACGGCGGAGGTCACCCTCCACCTTGTAGTTGCCCTCGATGTAGTCGCGGAGAGCGACCAGCTGGTCGTCGGAGAGATCCTTGACGCGGATGTCGCCCGAGATCTCGGTGTCGGCGAGGGTCTTCAGCGCGCGCGTGCGGCCGACCCCGTAGATGTACGTGAGGGCAACTTCCACGCGCTTGTCGCGGGGAATGTCAACTCCTGCTAGACGTGCCATTGTGGCTATCTCCTGTTGATGAGTGGAGGTCTGTGACAGTGAATGTGCTTCGGCCTCCGACCGAAGGTGTCCGCTGCCCGGCTCTCACCGGGCAGCTTCTGACACTGCCGTTTCTTGTGTCCGGGCCGGAGCCCAGGAGTTCTTGCTAGCCCTGGCGCTGCTTGTGGCGCGGGTTGCTCTTGCAGATCACCATGACGCGACCGTTGCGGCGAATGACGCGGCAGTGCTCGCAGATGGGCTTGACGCTCGGGTTGACCTTCATTGTTTTCTCTCTTCGCTGTCCTCGTACCCCGTGGAATGCCAGGGGCCGTTACTTTCCAGCAGCGGCTACTTGTAGCGGTAGACGATCCGGCCACGGGTGAGGTCGTAGGGGCTCAGCTCCACGATCACGCGGTCCTCGGGGAGGATGCGGATGTAGTGCTGGCGCATCTTGCCCGAGATGTGGGCAAGCACCTTGTGGCCGTTCGTCAGCTCCACCCGGAACATGGCGTTCGGGAGCGCCTCGACGACTGCGCCTTCGATCTCGATAACACCGTCTTTTTTGGCCATAGCCTCACTGTCGCTAAAAATAGGATTCTGCTGGTCGTGCGGAGATTCGGATGCCTGTCGTCACGTGACAACGGGCCCAAAACACCAAAGATCGAGCTTACGCTACGAATCGCCCTTGCGCAATCACCGATCGGAGTCTATAGAGCGCACCACGGCTGCGAGCTCCTCGTGCAGCGGGTGCCCGGTCTCGATGCCGCAGACCTGGTCGGCGAACTCCTCGGGGCTCAGGCGCGTCAGCAGCTCGGCGAGCTCGGCGCTCTGCGGGTCGCTCGGGGCGTCGAAGCGCAGGGCGGCGCGCACGGCGCGCAGCAGCGCCTCGCGCGGCAGCCCGCGCTCGGCCAGCTCGGCGGCCGGCCCGATGAAGCGCTCGTGCCGGCTGATCTTCCGCAGCGGCTGCCGCCCGACCCGCTCGGGGGTGTCGGTGAGGTAGGGGTTGGCGAACCGCACGAGGTTCTTCTCGAGGTAGGCCTCCTGGGTGGCCGGGTCGAACTCGTGCTTCGCCACGAGCAGCGCCTTGGTCTCCTGGAGCACCGCCTTCACCTCGCGGAAGACCTGCGGCACGGCGAGCGCATCGGCAAGGGTCGAGGCGCCCTCGATCCAGCCGTGGTACGCCGTGGTGGCGTGCCCGGTGTTGACCGTGAAGAGCTTCCGCTCGATGTAGGGGGCCAGGTCCGCCACGAAGTGGGCGGCCGGGATGCTCGGGGCGGCTCCGCGGAACGGGCCCTCCTCGATCGCCCACTCGAAGAAGTCCTCGACCGTCACGTCGAGCCCGGCGCCGGGCGCCTGGTTCGGCACGATGCGGTCCACCGCGGTGTTCGCGAAGATCGCGCGGCCGAGCGTCTCGGAGGCCTCGCCGCCGTCGAGGCGGCCCACGATCTCCGCCTTGAGCACATCGGTCGCGTTGATGGCGTTCTCGCACGCCATGACGTGCAGGGGCGGCAGCGCGGCATCGCGCGCCTCGAGGGCGCGCGCGATCACGGGCGCCACGAACTTCAGGATGTTCGGGCCCACAGCGGTCGTCACGAGCGCTGCGGTGGCGATCTCGGCGACCACCGCATCCTCGTCGCTGCCGCTGTTGAGGGCGCGATAGCCGGTGACCGTGCGGGTGGAGGAGTTCTCCCCCACCGCATGCACGTCGTAGCTCGGCGATGCCGCCAAGGCGTCGATGAGCTCGGCGTTCACGTCGGCGAAGACGAGCTCGTAGCCTGCCTCGTGAAGGATGAGCCCCACGAAGCCCCGGCCGATGTTCCCGGCTCCGAAATGCACGGCTTTCATGGGGCTCTCCTTCATTCGGCCGGACTCGAGTGCGGCACTATTCGTTGACGTCGCCGAGGATCTCGAGGATCTCGTCGGGGGTTCCCGCGGCCAGCAGCTTCGCGACCTCGTCGTCGTCGCTGAAGACGATGGCGATCTTGGTGAGGATCTCCATGTGTCCACCCTCCTTGCCGGCGATGCCGACCACGAAGCGCACCTCTTCGCCGCCCCAGTCGAGGGCGTCGTCGTACCGCACGAACGAGAGCGCGGATTCGAGGATCGTGTCCTTGCCCTCGTTCGTGCCGTGCGGGATGGCGAGGAAGTTGCCCATGTACGTCGAGACCGTCTCCTCGCGCTGGAGCATGAAGTCGAGGTACTCCCCGGTGACGGCTCCGGCAGCGACCAGGATGGCGGCCGCCTCGGCGATCGCATCCTCCTTGGTGCGCGCGGTGCCGCTCAGTCGGATCTGCGACGGTTCCAGTACGGCCATGGGCTTCTCCCTCTCCTGCAGGCGTCTACTCGACGCCGTGCTGCTGCTTGAGCTTCGCGATGACTTCCTCGTACCGCGGGCTGTTCATGAAGTTGTCGACCGACACGTGCTCCGCGCTCGGCGTGCGCTCCTGCGCCCGCGGCGTGAGCTCGCGCTGGGTGATCACGAGGTCGACGTCATCCTCGAGGCTTGCGATCGACTTGTTCACCACGGTGACGCCGTCGATGCCCGCCTTCTTGATCTTATTCCGCAGGACCGATGCGCCCATGGCGCTCGAGCCCATTCCGGCGTCGCAGGCGAACACGATGTTCGAGATCGGGCGCTGGTCGGTGAGCAGCGAGGTCTCCTCGGCCACGGCCTCGGCATCTCCGGCGGGAACGCCCTCGGCGCGGAGGTTGCCGAGCACGCTCGACTCCTTGCCCTTGTTGGCCTGGGTCTGGGCCACGGCCGCGGCCAGGTCGCCGTCATCGCCGCGCTCGAGGTCGCGCTTCCGGCTCGCTCGCAGGATGACTGCGGTGATGAGGAAGGACACGGCTGCGGAGACGATCACCGACAGTGCGATGCCGACGTAGCTGTCGGGAACCGCATTGATCATGATCGCGATGATGGATCCGGGCGATGCGGGGCTCCGCAGGCCCGTGTTGAAGAGCACGTTCACGGCCACACCCGCAGCCCCACCGGCCATCGCTGCCAGGATGGTGAGCGGCTTCGACAGCACGTACGGGAAGTAGATCTCGTGGATCCCCCCGAAGAACTGGATGATGATCGCGCCAGGAGCACTCGCCTTCGCGAGCCCGATGCCGAAGATCGAGAACGCGATCAGGATTCCGACGCCGGGGCCGGGGTTGGCCTCGATGAGGAACAGGATCGACTTGCCCGTCTCGGCCACCTGGGTCGCCCCGAGGCTCGTGAACACACCGTGGTTGATCGCGTTGTTGAGGAAGAGGACCTTCGCCGGCTCCACGAGGAGGCTCACGAGGGGCAGCAGGCCGAGATCGACGAGCCACTGGATGGCGCCTTGCAGGATGGCGGTCAGGCCCGAGATCAGCGGCGCGATGCCGAAGAAGCCGGCGATGGCGAGGATCCCCGCCACGATGCCCGCGGAGAAGTTGTCCACGAGCATCTCGAAGCCGGCCTTGATCTTGCCGGCCCAGATCTTGTCGACCTGCTTGATCAGCCAGGCGCCGAGGGGACCCATGATCATGGCACCGATGAACATCGGGACGGACGCACCGACGATGACACCCATCGTGGCCACGACACCCACCACGCCGCCTCGCGCGCCGTAGACCATCCGGCCACCGGTGTTCGCGATGAGCAGCGGCAGCATGTAGGTGATCATCGGTCCCACGAGGCCGAGGTACTGCGGGAACGTCGTGCCGTCCTCTGCGAGCGAGAGCTGCGTGGCCGCGCCCTGCCAGCCGATCAGATCCGCGTTGCCGAACCCGCCCAGGATGCCGTTGGGCAGCCAGCCGGTGGCGATGAAGAGGCTCGTGATGAGCCCCCAGGCGATGAACGCCGGGATGTTCGGCATGACCATGCCGCTGAGGAAGGTGCCGAAGCGCTGGACGCGCACTCGGGCTCCGCCTCCCTGCTTCGTTTCTGACGTCGTTGTCATGACGACTGCTCCGTTTCTGTGGTGTTCTCGGTGTCCGGGTGATGGTGCGTTGCCAGGTGCGTGGTGTTCTGTGGTGCGTCTCAGGGGGTCGCGGCGGAGGTGACCGCGGCGCGGGCCTCCACAGCGCTGTTGGCCGAGAGGGCCAGATCGGCGAACCGGCGGGCCTCGTCGAGCGTGAAGCGAGCGAGCTCGGCCCGCACGTCGGCGAGCGCCGACGGCGACATCGAGAGCGTCGTGGCGCCGAGGCCCACGAGCACGACGGCGAGCAGCGGGTCGGCCGCCGCCTCGCCGCAGATGCCGACGGGCTTGCCGGTCGTGCGGCCCGCCTTGCCGACCTCGCCTACGAGCTTCAGCACGGCCGGGTGCCAGGGATCCTGGAACGAGGCGACCGAGCCGAGCAACCGGTCGGCCGCGAGCGTGTACTGGGTGAGGTCGTTGGTGCCGATGGAGGCGAAGTCGGCGTCGGCGAGGATGCGATCGGCGAGCAGCGCCGAGGAGGGCACCTCCACCATGACGCCGGCGGTCTTCAGCCCGAGCTGACGCGCGAGGGCGGTGAAGTAGCGGGTCTCCTCGACGGTCGAGACCATCGGCGCCATGACCCAGACGTCGGCGTCGGTCTCGGCGTCGGCCTCGGCGAGCGCGCGCAGCTGGTCGCGCAGGATGGGCTCGTTGGCGCGGAGGGCGCGGAGACCGCGGAGCCCGAGGGCCGGGTTCTCCTCGGCGGCGTCGTTGAGGAAGCTCAGCGGCTTGTCGGCGCCGGCGTCGAGGGCGCGCACGACGACCTTCTTGCCGGGGAAGGCCTGCAGGAGGCGCACGTACTGCGCCTTCTGCTCCTCCACCGTGGGGGCCGTCGCGGAATCCAGGAACAGGAACTCGGTGCGGAAGAGCCCGACGCCCTCGGCGCCCTTCTCCACCGCATCCGCCGCGCCGTCGGCCGAGCCGAGGTTCGCGAGCAGCGGCACCGGGGTGCCGTCGGCGAGCGCGCCGGGCCCGGTCGCGGCACTCCGTGCGGCCTTGAGCTCGGCGGCACGCGCCAGGGCGGCCGCGCGGGTCGCCTCGTCGGGCGCAACCGTCACGTCACCGGTCGCCGCGTCGACCACGATCTCAGTGCTGTCGGCAAGCTCGAGCGCGCCGGTGACTCCCACGACCGCGACGATCGACTTCTCTCGGGCGAGGATGGCCGTGTGCGAGGTCGGTCCGCCGTCGCTGGTCACCAGGGCGAGCACCTTGGAGAGGTCGAGGAGCGCGGTGTCGGCCGGCGCGAGATCGCGGGCGACGAGCACGAACGGATGCTCCGGGTCGGGAACGCCGGGTGCGGCCACGCCCCGCAGGTGAGCGACCACGCGCTGGGAGACGTCGTCGAGATCGGTGGCGCGCTCCCCCATGTAACCGCCCATGCTCACGAGCAGGTCGCGGAACGCGGCGAACGCCTCGTAGACGGCGCGCTCGGCGGTCTTGCCCGAGTCGATCCGCACACCCACGTCGTCGATGAGCGTCGGGTCCTCGGCCATGAAGGCCTGCGCCTCGAGCACCTCCTTGGCGGAGCCTCCCGCCCGCTCGCCGCGGAGGCGGATGATCGCGGCGGCGGCGGCGAGGGAGGCACGTGCGCGCTCCTTCTCGGCGTCGGGCGTCAGGGCGCTCGTGTCGTCGGCGGGCTCGGGGAGGGGTTCGGGCATCCGGAGCACGGTGCCCACGGCGATGCCGCGGCCGATGCCGGTGCCGTGCAGCACGTCGCCCATCAGGCGGCGTCCAGATCGGTGGCGAGGAGCTGGGCGAGCTCGTCGAGCACAGCGTCGGCGCCGTCGGCCTCGGAGACGAGGGTCACGGTGTCGCCCTGCTCGATCCCGAGCGAGATCACGCCGAGGATGCTCGCGGCGTTCACCGACTTGTCGCCCTTGGAGAGCTGCACCGGAAGGCCCGCCTTCGCGACGGCCTGGGTGAAGAGGGACGCCGGGCGCGCGTGCAGCCCATGGGCGGATGCCATCTCGACGGTACGTTCAGCCATCAGTCAATCTCCTTAGCTCCCGCTCATCCCTGAGCGATGTTCTGCGGTCCCCGTGGCGCACCGAGGAGTCCTGTCACGATGTCGGCGGCGATCTCCGCCCCTTCCGGCCCGAACACGGTGTCCGGCAGAAGGGCGGCTCTCGCACCCACCGCTGCCGCGCGCCTGTTCAGTTCCTCGAACTGCGCAAAGAGGTGGGGTCCGACCATCAGGACGCTCGTGGCGGCGAGCCTCTCGTTGACGTCCGGCAGTGTGCCGGCCTCGACGATCAGATCGAGGTCGCGATCCCGGGCCACCCGGCGCAACCGGAGCGCGAGAAAGGTGCTCGATGCTCCTGCACCGCAGACGATGAGCACCTTGTCCACGCACGCCTCCTCGCGTCCTGCTTCGATCTTCATCGATACTCCGTCATCCCCGCCCGCGCATCCAGCAGCTTTCCTTCCGCACCCCCGGAAGCGTCTAGGGTGACTGGTGATGAGAGCGAAGTACGAGCGTCTGCTGGACTACCTCGCGGCGGCCGACGACTGGGTCACGGCGGGCGAGCTCGCCGACCGGCTCGGGGTCACGACACGGAGCGTGCGGAGCTACGTCACGAGCGTCAAGACGGCGGCGAAGCCGCTCGAGGTCATCGCCTCCTCCACGAGCGGGTACCGGTTGAACCGGGATGCCTACGCCACGTTCATGGCCGCGCGCCGTTCGCGCGAGACCGATACCGGGAGTCCCCGCGAACGCGTCCACTTCATCATCCGGGCGCTCGGTGACGCCCCCGCGGGACTCGACATCTACGACCTCGCGGCCAACCTCTTCGTGAGCGAGTCCACCGTCGAAGCCGATCTCCGGAAGGCCAAGCTCCTCGTCGACGACGCGGGGCTCTCGCTCGTGCGTCGTGGCAGCACCGTGTCGCTCGCCGGGAGCGAGCTCAATCGCCGGCGGCTGCTCAGCCGGGTGTTCCGCGACGAGAGCGCGCAGGGCTTCCTCGACCTGGAGAACATCCAGCGCGAGTTCTCCTCGGAGAACCTCTCGGGCTTCAAGTCGGACCTCATCGCGATGCTCGACGGCAACGGCTACTTCGTCAATGAGTACTCGATCGACAACGTGCTGCTGCACATCGTGATCGCGGTCGACCGTGTGGGCAAGAACCTCTCGATCGAGCCGGCGGAGGGCCCGAAGGCCTCCGAGACGATCCGCGAGGTCGCAGGTCACCTCGACGAGCTCATCCGCTCGCACTTCGACGCGGCACTCGGCGTGCGTGAGCTCAGCTACCTCTCGGTGCTCCTGACCACGCGGGTTCTGACCCCTGGGCACAACGAACCCACCGAGTTCGTGGCCGAGACCTATCTCGGCGCCGAGGATCTCGCCGAGATGCGGCGGATCGTGCGGCTCGCGAGCGACGAGTACCTCGTCGACCTCGATGACGAGGACTTCACCGTGCGGCTCGGCCTCCACATCCGCAACCTCGTGGCGCGGGCTCAGGAGAACTCGTTCTCCCGCAATCCCATGACGCGCTCCATCAAGGGCTCGTACCCCATGATCTACGAGCTCGCTGTCTTCATCGCCAGCCAGATCCAGCGCGGCTACGACATCACGGTCAACGAAGACGAGATCGCCTACATCGCCCTGCACGTCGGTTCGTATCTCGAGCGGAGGAATCTCCGGCAGGAGCGCGTGAGCTGCGCGATCGTGAGCCCCAACTACTACGAGATGCACCTGGCGCTCCGCGAGCGGCTCGAGGCCGCTCTCGGTTCCGAGCTGGAGGTCGAGGTCGTCATCACGCGCGCCGACGTCGACTGGAACGCCCTCTCCTCCGACATCGTCGTCACCACCATCCCCGTGCAGGCCGCGCGGGAGAACGTCGTCGTCGTGCCGCCCTTCCTCACCGAGGCCGATATCGAAGCAGTCCGCCGTGGTGTGACCGCCGTGCGCCGCCATCGTCGGCGCATGCGGTTGAAGGACGAGCTGCTGCAGTACTTCGACGAGCGCCTCTTCTGGCGGAACCTCGCTGCCGACTCCGAGGCCGAGATGATCCGCACGCTCGGCCGCGCCATGGTCGGACTCCGGGTGATCGACGACAGCTACGTCGAGGGCGCGATCGAGCGCGAGCGGATGTCGTCGACCGCCTTCACCGACACCATCGCCGTTCCCCACGCCATGGTGATGAGCGCGAGCCGCACGGCGATCTCGATCGTCGTCAACGAGACCCCCATGCCCTGGGGTGAGAACCGGGTGAACGTCATCGCCCTGATCGCCTTCAGCGAGAGCGGCAGGCGCGGCTTCCAGACCGTCTTCGACCAGCTGGTCGAGGTCTTCTCCGACCGGGACGACCTGCAGCGCATCGTGCGCCGCTCGAACGACTTCGCCTCCTTCATCGACGAGCTCGTGCACGTCATGGAGGCCTGAGCGCCGTCGGAGCCTACGGGATCGGGACGGGCGTCACGCCGAGCGGCGCGAGCGCCGCCGCTCCCCCGTCTTCGGCGGTCAGCACCCAGATGCCGTCCTTGTGCACGGCCACCGAGTGCTCCCAGTGGCTCGACATGCTGCCGTCGGCCGAGGCCACGGTCCACTCGTCGTCGCGCACGAACGTCTCGGTCGTGCCGGCAGTGATCATCGGCTCGATCGCCACCACGAGCCCGGGCTTCACCTCGGGGCCGCGCTGGCGCACGCGGTAGTTGAACACCGGCGGCGCCTCGTGCATGCTGCGCCCGATCCCGTGCCCGATGTAGTCGGTGAGGATGCCGTAGACGGCTCCCTCGGCCACCGACGGATGCTCCTCCACGTACTCCTCGATCGCCTCGCCCACCTCATTGAGGTGCCGGGCGGTCGCGAGCCGGGCGATGCCGTGCCAGAGCGACTGCTCCGTGACCTCGGAGAGGAGGCGGCGCGCGGCGACCTCGTCGGGACGCGTCGGGTCGTCGAGCACCACGGTGATGGCCGAGTCCCCGTTCCACCCGCCCACGTCGGCTCCGCTGTCGATCGACACGATGTCGCCCGGCTGCAGGAGGCGCGAACCGGGGATGCCGTGCACGATGTCGTCGTTGACCGACGCGCAGACGGTGTGCGCGTAGCCGGGCACCAGCTGGAAGTTCGAGCGGCCGCCCCGCTCGCGGATCACCCTGTCTGCGATCGCGTCGAGCTCGAGGGTCGACACGCCGGGGGCGATCGCAGCCCTCACGGCTGCGAGAGAGGCCGCGGTCACGAGGCCGGGTTCGACCATGAGCCGGAGCTCGGCGGGCGTCTTGTAGATGCCCTTGTTGCGACCCAGCATCCTGCTCAGTGGCCGGACAGCGCGGCGACGATGCGCTCGGTGACCTCGTCGACGCTGCCGAGGCCATCGACCTCGAGCACGAGCTGACGCCCCGCGTAGACCTCGATCAGCGGAGCGGTCTGCTCGGCGTAGACGTCGAGCCGCTTGCGGATGACCTCTTCGGTGTCGTCGCTGCGACCCTGCTCGGCCGAGCGCTTCAGCAGCCGGGAGACGACCTCGTCGGTGTCGGCGGTGAGCACGACGACCGCGTCGAGCGTGACGCCCGCCACACCCAGGATGTCGTCGAGCTCCTCGACCTGCTGCAGAGTGCGCGGGTAGCCGTCGAGCAGGAACCCGTCGGCCGCGTCGCTCTGGCCGAGGCGGTCGCGCACCAGGTCGTTCGTGAGCGCGTCGGGCACGTACTGCCCCGCGTCCATGTACTCCTTGGCCTTCAGGCCGAGCTCCGTGCCGCCCTTGACGTTCTCGCGGAAGATGTCGCCGGTCGAGATCGCGGGGATGTCGTAGGTCTTCGACAGCCGGGCCGCCTGCGTGCCCTTGCCGGCACCGGGCGGCCCGATGAGCAGCAGCCTCATCGAAGCAGTCCCTCATAGTGCCGCTGCTGCAGCTGGGAGTCGATCTGCTTCACGGTCTCGAGACCCACGCCCACGATGATCAGGATCGACGCGCCACCGAACGGGAAGTTCTGGTTCGCGCCCACCAGCACGAGTGCTATCAGCGGCAGCAGCGCGACGAGACCCAGGTAGATCGAGCCGGGCAGCGTGATGCGCGTCAGCACGTAGTCGAGGTACTCGGCCGTCGGCCGCCCCGCACGGATGCCGGGGATGAAGCCACCGAACTTCTTCATGTTGTCGGCGACCTCTTCGGGGTTGAAGGTGATCGCGACGTAGAAGTAGGTGAAGCCGACGATGAGCAGGAAATACAACAGCATGTACAGCGGGTGATCGCCGCGCACCAGATAGTTGTTGATCCAGGTCACCCAGCCGGCCGGGGTCTCCCCCGCTGCGGGCTGGTTGAACTGGGCGATGAGGGCCGGCAGGTACAGCAGCGACGACGCGAAGATGACGGGCACGACGCCGGCCATGTTGACCTTGATCGGGATGTAGGTGTTGTTGCCGCCGTAGGTGCGCCTGCCCACCACGCGCTTGGCGTACTGCACGGGGATGCGTCTCTGCGAGAGCTCCACGAACACGACGGCCGCGACCACCGCGATTCCCACACCGAGCACCAGCAGGAACGTCTCGAAGCCGCGGGTCTCGGCGATGAGCCAGAGCGACGACGGGAAGGTCGAGGCGATCGAGGTGAAGATCAGCAGCGACATGCCGTTGCCGATGCCGCGCTCGGTGATCATCTCTCCGAACCACATGATGACGCCGGTGCCCGCGGTCATGGTGATGACCATGAGCAGGATGGCGTACCAGGCGTCGTTGGTGATGAGCTGGCCGCACTCGGCGACGGTCGAGGTGCCGAACAGGGCGCCCGAGCGGGCCACCGTGATGAGCGTCGTCGACTGCAGCACGCCGAGGGCGATGGTCAGGTAGCGCGTGTACTGCGTGAGCTTCGACTGACCGGCCTGGCCCTCTTTGTGGAGGGTCTCGAAGTGGGGGATGACCACGCGCAGCAGCTGCACGATGATCGACGCCGTGATGTACGGCATGATGCCCAGCGCGAAGATCGACAGCTGGAGCAGCGCGCCACCTGAGAACAGGTTGACGAGCTCGTAGAGGCCCGACGTGCCTTGGTTGGCCACCAGACAGGTCTGCACGTTTCCGAAGTCCACGAAGGGGGCGGGGATGAATGATCCCAGACGGAACAGCGCGACGATGCCGAGCGTGAAGCCAATCTTTCTGCGGAGATCCGGCGTACGGAAGATCCTCGCGACGGCTTTGAACAAAAAGGGCCTCCTGCGTTCGTGTGGCTCAATGCCAAGAAATCCGGTGACCCGATTCGTGGCCTCGACAGGCTACATCATTCTCGTGACGTATCTGTGCTCGGTCTACGGATCGGGTCACCGGATCAGCGATACCTACTTGACGGAACCACCCGCGGCGACGATCTTCTGCTCAGCGGAGCCGGAGACCTTGTCGACCGCGACGGTCAGCTTCACGGAGATGTCGCCATCACCGAGGACCTTGACCTTCTCGTTCTTGCGAACCGCGCCCTTCGCCACCAGGTCGGAGATGGTGACATCTCCACCGGCGGGGTAGAGCTCCGCGAGCTTGTCCAGGTTCACGACCTGGTACTCCACGCGGAACGGGTTCTTGAAACCGCGGAGCTTCGGGGTGCGCATGTGCAGCGGCATCTGCCCACCCTCGAAGCCGACGCGCACCTGGTAGCGGGCCTTCGTGCCCTTGGTGCCACGGCCGGCGGTCTTACCCTTCGAGCCCTCACCACGGCCGACACGCGTGCGTGCCTTCTTGGCGCCGGGAGCGGGACGGAGGTGGTGCACCTTCAGGACCTGCTCGCGGGGAGCAGCGGCCTCGTCGGACTTGGCAGCGGCCTTGGGCGCCTTGGCGGCGGCCGGAGCCTTCACCTCGGCGTCGGCGGCCTTGTCGGCCTTGGGCGCGGCGGCCTTCGGCGCAGCAGCCTTCTTGGGAGCGGCGGCCTTGGCCGGAGCCTTCTCCGCAGCAGCCTTGGGGGCGGCCTTCTCGGCAGGTGCCTTCTTGGGGGCAGCAGCCTTCTTCGGAGCCGCCTTAGCGGTCTCCTTGGCTTCTTCTTCAGCCATTAGTCAATCTCCTCGACCTTCACCAGGTGTGCGACGGTGCGCACGTAGCCCCGGTTCTGGGCGTTGTCTTCGCGCACGACGGTCTGACCGATGCGCTTCAGTCCGAGGCTGCGCAGCGTGTCCCGCTGGTTCTGCTTCTCGCTGATCTTGGACTTGATCTGGGTCACCTTCAGGTTCGCCATCATGCACCTGCCTTCGCAGCTAGAGCGTCGGCCTCGGCGCGCACGAGGCGGGCAGGGGCGACGTCTTCGAAGTCGAGGCCACGGCGAGCGGCGACGGCGCGCGGCTCTTCGAGCTGCTGCAGTGCCTCGACGGTCGCGTGCACGATGTTGATCGTGTTCGACGAACCGAGCGACTTCGAGAGGATGTCGTGGATGCCGGCGCACTCGAGGACGGCGCGCACCGGGCCACCGGCGATGACGCCGGTACCGGCGGCGGCGGGGCGCAGGAGCACCACACCGGCGGCCGCCTCACCCTGAACCGGGTGGGGGATCGTGTTGCCGACGCGGGGGACGCGGAAGAAGTTCTTCTTCGCCTCCTCGACGCCCTTGGAGATGGCGGTCGGGACCTCGCGGGCCTTGCCGTAGCCGACGCCCACCAGACCGTTGCCGTCGCCGACGACCACGAGAGCGGTGAAGCTGAAGCGACGACCACCCTTCACGACCTTCGAGACGCGGTTGATGGTGACGACGCGCTCCAGGAACTGGCTCTTGTCGGCGTCGCGCCCGCCGCGGTCACCGCGGTTGGGGTTGCGCTCACGGCCGCCACGGCGTGCCTCGCGGGGCTCGCTCTGGTTCTGGCCGCTCGATGCGGCCGTCTCCACGGGCGCCTCGGTGATTGCTGCCACGTCGGGCTCCTTGATGTTCTCGCTCACAGGTTCAGACCGCCCTCTCGTGCTCCATCGGCGATCGCGGCGACACGACCGGCGTAACGGTTACCGCCGCGGTCGAAGACCACGGCCTCGATGCCGGCCAGCTTGGCGCGCTCGGCCACGAGCTCGCCGACCTTCTTCGCCTTGGCGGTCTTGTCACCGTCGAAGCTGCGGAGATCGGTCTCGAGGGTCGAGGCCGACGCGAGGGTGTGGCCCTTGCTGTCGTCGACGACCTGCACGAAGACGTGACGAGCCGAACGGGTGACCACGAGACGCGGACGCGCCGGGGTGCCTTCGACCTTCTTGCGGAGTCGCGCGTGCCGGCGGTCGCGGGCTGCGGACTTCGACTTTCCTCTGGTTCCAGTAGCCATGGCTTACTTACCACTCTTTCCGGCCTTGCGGCGAACGACCTCGCCGGCGTAGCGCACGCCCTTGCCCTTGTAGGGCTCGGGCTTGCGCAGCTTGCGAATGTTGGCGGCAACCTCACCGACGGCCTGCTTGTCGATGCCGTTGACCGTGAGCTTGTTGTTTCCCTCGACGGTGAACGTGATGCCCGCAGGCGGTTCGACCGAGATGGGGTGGGAGTACCCGAGCGCGAACTCCACGCCGGAGCCCTTGGCGGCGACGCGGTAACCCGTGCCGACGACCTCGAGGCTCTTGGAGTAGCCCGTGGTGACGCCGATGATCTGGTTGGCGATCAGCGTGCGGGTCAGACCGTGCAGCGAGCGCGAGGTGCGCTCGTCGTCGGGACGGGTGACGAGAACCTGGTTCTCCTCGACCGTGGCGGCGATGGGAGCGGCGATGGTGAGCGCGAGCTCACCCTTCGGGCCCTTGACGGTGACGTCCTGGCCGGCGATCGAGACGGTGACGCCGGTGGGGATGTCGATGGGAAGACGTCCGATACGTGACATTGTCGGTTACCACACGTAGGCGAGGACTTCCCCACCCACGCCCTTCTTGCTCGCCTGACGGTCCGTGAGGAGACCAGAGGAGGTGGACAGGATCGCGACGCCGAGGCCACCGAGCACGGTGGGGATCTCGGTCGACTTCGCGTAGACGCGGAGACCGGGCTTGGAGACGCGCTTGATGCCCGCGATCGAACGCTCGCGGTTCGGGCCGAACTTGAGGCTCAGCGTGAGCGTCTGGCCGACCTTGGCGTCGGCGACCTCCCAGCCGGAGATGTAGCCCTCCGACTTGAGGATCTCGGCGATGTGCGACTTGAGCTTCGAGTGCGGCATCGACACGGTGTCGTGGTGTGCCGAGTTCGCGTTGCGCAGTCTGGTCAGCATGTCTGCGACCGGATCTGTCATTGTCATGATGTGTTGCCTTTCGCGCCTGGTTTCGGACACGCTTTACGAGCGAGCCGACCTGTGGTCGTCGTGGGTGGGGTGGTGCTTAGGAGTTTTCGGCCGTCTTGAAGGGGAAGCCGAGCGCCTTGAGCAGCGCGCGTCCCTCGTCGTCGGTCTTCGCGGTGGTCACGACGGTGATATCGAAACCACGCACGCGGTCGATCTTGTCCTGGTCGATCTCGTGGAACATCGACTGCTCGGTCAGACCGAAGGTGTAGTTGCCGCGGCCGTCGAACTGCTTGTCCGAGAGACCACGGAAGTCGCGGATACGGGGAAGCGCGAGCGAGAGCAGGCGGTCCAGGAACTCCCAGGCGCGGTCACCACGGAGCGTGACGTGGGCGCCGATGGGCTGTCCCTCACGCAGCTTGAACTGCGCGATCGACTTGCGGGCCTTCGTGACCTGCGGCTTCTGACCGGTGATCGCGGTGAGGTCCTTGACCGCGCCGTCGATGACCTTGCCATCGCGGGCGGCCTCGCCGACACCGGTGTTGACCACGATCTTCACGAGTCCGGGCACCTGGTGCACGTTCGTGAAGTCGAAGTCCTTCGTCAGCTGCGCGACGATCTCGTTCTTGTACTTCTGCTTCAGGCGCGGCTGGATTTTGCCAGCGGGCGCGGCAGTCTCGGTGCTCATCAGAGGTCTTTTCCTGACTTCTTCGCGTAACGAACGCGGACCGTCTTGGTGACGCCGTCCTTCGTGACTTCTTCGTTGCGGTGGCCGACGCGCGTCGGCTTCTTGGTCTCGGGGTCGACGAGGGCGACGTTCGACACGTGGATCGGCGCCTCCATCGTCTCGATGCCGCCGGTCTTGGTGCCGCGCTGCGACTGGCCGACGCGGACGTGCTTCGTGACGAAGTTCACGCCCTCGACGATGACGCGGTCCTTCTCGACCTGCACCTCGATGACACGACCCTGCTTGCCGCGGTCTCCGCCGCGGGCCTCGCTGGATCCGGAGATGACCTGAACCAGGTCACCCTTCTTGATGTTCGCCATGACTAGATAACCTCCGGTGCCAGCGAGATGATCTTCATGAACTTCTTGTCACGGAGCTCACGACCGACGGGGCCGAAGATACGGGTGCCACGGGGGTCACCGTCGTTCTTCAGGATCACTGCGGCGTTCTCGTCGAACTTGATGTACGAGCCGTCGGGACGACGGGTCGACTTGACGGTGCGGACGATGACGGCCTTGACCACATCGCCCTTCTTGACGTTTCCGCCGGGGATGGCGTCCTTGACGGTCGCGACGATGACATCGCCGAGGCCGGCGTAACGACGGCCCGATCCACCGAGCACGCGAATCGTCAGGAGTTCCTTGGCGCCGGTGTTGTCGGCAACCTTGACTCGTGATTCTTGCTGCAGCATTTACTTCGCCTTTTCCAGGATCTCGACCAGACGCCAGCGCTTGGTCGCCGACAGGGGACGGGTCTCGTTGATGAGCACGAGGTCGCCGATGCCGGCGCTGTTGGTCTCGTCGTGCGCCTTCACCTTGGAGGTGCGGCGGATGACCTTGCCGTACAGCGGGTGCTTCACGCGGTCCTCGACCTCGACGACGATGGTCTTGTCCATCTTGTCGCTCGTGACGTAGCCGCGGCGGGCCTTGCGGTATCCGCGGGCTGCCTCGTCCTTGACGTCGTGGGCGGCCGACTCGTGTCCGGCGTCCGTGACCTTCTCTTCGGTTTTAGCCATTACTTGCTGGCCTCCTCGGTCTCGGCAGCGTCAGCGGCCTTCTTGGATGACTTCTTGGTCGTCTTGGCCGGAGCCTCGACGGGGGCGGGAGTGGCACGGATGCCGAGCTCGCGCTCACGGATGACGGTGTAGATCCGAGCGATGTCGCGCTTCACGGAGCGCAGGCGTCCGTGGCTTTCGAGCTGCCCGGTGGCCGACTGGAAGCGCAGGTTGAACAGCTCTTCCTTGGCCTTGCGAAGCTCCTCGAGAAGTCGGGAATCTTCGAACGTGTCGAGCTCCGCCGAGGCGAGCTCCTTAGAACCGATCGCCATTACGCGTCGCCCTCCTCGCGCTTGATGATGCGTGCCTTGAGAGGCAGCTTGTGAATTGCACGGGTCAGTGCCTCGCGAGCGATGGTCTCGTTGACCCCGCTCAGCTCGAACAGCACGCGTCCCGGCTTGACGTTGGCGACCCACCACTCGGGAGAACCCTTACCGGAACCCATGCGGGTCTCAGCAGGCTTCTTCGTGAGCGGACGGTCGGGGTAGATGTTGATCCACACCTTTCCACCACGCTTGATGTGACGGGTCATCGCGATACGAGCGGACTCGATCTGACGGTTGGTCACGTAGGCGGGGGTGAGGGCCTGGATGCCGTACTCACCGAAGTTCACCGTGGTGCCGCCGGTGGCCTGGCCACTGCGTCCCGGGTGGTGCTGCTTGCGGTGCTTTACTCGACGGGGGATAAGCATGGTTACGCCTCAACTCCTGCTGCGACCGGTGCGTCCGCCTTGGGGGCGGAGTTGCGGCGCGGACGGTCACGGTCACCGCGCTCGGGGCGCGACGACTTCTGGTTGGCCTGCTCGCGAGCGAGCTC
Organism: Herbiconiux oxytropis; assembly: GCF_024979315.1. GTDB lineage: Bacteria > Actinomycetota > Actinomycetes > Actinomycetales > Microbacteriaceae > Herbiconiux > Herbiconiux oxytropis. The sequence goes on from NZ_JANLCK010000001.1 coordinate 621,122, forward strand.
CTTGTTGGTGATGTCGCCCTTGTAGATCCAGACCTTCACACCGATGCGGCCGAACGTCGTCTTGGCCTCGTAGAAGCCGTAGTCGATGTTGGCGCGGAGGGTGTGCAGCGGAACGCGGCCCTCACGGTAGAACTCCGAGCGGCTCATCTCGGCGCCGCCGAGACGGCCGGACACCTGGATGCGGACACCCTTAGCGCCGGCGCGCTGAGCGCCCTGCAGGCCCTTGCGCATCGCACGGCGGAACGCCACGCGGGCGGTCAGCTGCTCGGCGATGCCCTGAGCCACGAGCTGAGCCTCGGCCTCGGGGTTCTTGACCTCGAGGATGTTCAGCTGGATCTGCTTGCCCGTGAGCTTCTCGAGGTCCGAGCGGATGCGCTCGGCCTCGGCGCCACGACGACCGATCACGATGCCCGGACGGGCGGTGTGGATGTCGACGCGGACGCGGTCACGTGTGCGCTCGATCTCGATCTTCGCAACACCGGCGCGGTCGAGCGAGGTCTTCAGCAGGTTGCGGATCTTCACGTCCTCAGCGACGTAGTCGCTGTAGCGCTGACCCTTCTTCGTGCTGTCGGAGAACCAGCGCGACACGTGGTCGGTGGTGATTCCGAGACGGAAGCCGTACGGATTGACTTTCTGGCCCATTACTTGCTCACCTTCTTGCTCGCAGCGGGGGCATCGACGTCGTCCGGCGTGGCCAGGACGATCGTGATGTGGCTGGTTCGCTTGAGAATCTGGAACGCTCGTCCCTGAGCACGCGGCTGGAAACGCTTGAGCGTGGCTCCCTGGTCGACGAACGCCTTCGTGATGAACAGATCCTGCTCGTCGAGGTAGCTGTTCGAGGCATCTGCCTTGACCCGGGCGTTGGCGATCGCCGATGCGACCAGCTTGTACACCGGCTCCGAGGCGCCCTGGGGGGCGAACTTCAGGATGGCCAGTGCCTCGACGGCCTGACGGCCGCGGATCAGGTTGACGACACGACGGGCCTTCATGGGGGTGACGCGGATGTGACGCACGCGTGCGATCGACTCCACCATTTCTCTTCCTCCTTCACGTCGCCGCGGTTAGCGGCGACGGCCCTTCTTGTCGTCCTTCACGTGTCCACGGAAGGTGCGGGTCGGGGCGAACTCGCCCAGCTTGTGACCCACCATGGTCTCGGTGATGAACACCGGGATGTGCTTGCGGCCGTCGTGCACGGCGATCGTGTGCCCGAGGAACGCGGGGATGATCATCGAGCGGCGCGACCAGGTCTTGATGACGTTCTTCGAACCGGCTTCGTTCGCGGTGACGACCTTGCGGTACAGGTGGTCGTCGACGAAGGGGCCCTTTTTGAGACTGCGTGGCATTTTCTGAGACTCCTACTTACGCTTCTTGCCGACGGTCCGGCGACGCACGATGAGCTTGTCGCTTTCCTTGTTGGGGTGACGGGTACGGCCTTCGGCCTGACCCCACGGGCTGACGGGGTGACGTCCACCGGACGTCTTGCCCTCACCACCACCGTGCGGGTGGTCGACCGGGTTCATGGCGACACCACGGACGGTCGGGCGGATGCCCTTCCAGCGGTTGCGGCCGGCCTTGCCCCAGTTGATGTTCGACTGCTCGGCGTTGCCGACCTCGCCGATCGTGGCGCGGCAACGCGCATCCACGTTGCGGATCTCGCCCGAGGGCAGACGGAGCTGCGCGTAGGGGCCGTCCTTCGCCACGAGACGCACGGAGGCACCGGCGGAACGCGCCATCTTGGCACCGCCGCCCGGCTTCAGCTCGATCGCGTGGATGACCGTACCGGTGGGGATGTTGCGCAGCGGCAGGTTGTTGCCGGGCTTGATGTCCGCGCCGGCACCCGACTCGACGATGTCGCCCTGGGCGAGCTTGTTCGGCGCGAGGATGTAGCGCTTCGTGCCGTCCACGAAGTGGAGCAGCGCGATGCGGGCGGTGCGGTTGGGGTCGTACTCGATGTGCGCGACCTTGGCGTTCACGCCGTCCTTGTCATTGCGACGGAAGTCGATGACGCGGTACTGGCGCTTGTGGCCACCACCGATGTGACGGGTCGTGATGCGGCCCTGGTTGTTGCGGCCACCGGTCTTGGAGAGCGGACGGAGCAGCGACTTCTCAGGGGTCGAGCGGGTGATCTCGGCGAAGTCCGAGACGGACGAACCGCGACGACCAGGGGTCGTGGGCTTGTACTTGCGAATAGCCATGTGTCTTTTCCTCTAGCTTCCGTGCCTAGCCGACGGCCGTGAAGATGTCGATGGATCCGGACTTGAGCGTCACGATCGCGCGCTTGGTGTCCTTGCGCTTGCCCTGGCCGAACTTGGTGCGACGGGTCTTGCCCGTGCGGTTCAGGGTGTTGATCGAGGCGACCTCCACCTGGAAGATCTTCTCGATGGCGAGCTTGATCTCGGTCTTGTTCGAGCGGGGGTCCACCACGAAGGTGTACTTGCCCTGGTCGATCAGGCCGTAGCTCTTCTCCGAGACGACGGGAGACAGGATGATGTCGCGCGGGTCCTTGTTGAAGGCTGCGTTGCTCATGCGGAAACCTCTTCCTTCTTGGTCTTCGCTGCGACGAACGCATCGAAGGAGCCCTTGGTGAAGACGATGTCGTCGGAGACGAGGACGTCGTAGGCGTTCAGCTGGTCTGCAGGCAGCACGTGAACGGTCGGGATGTTGCGAACGCTGCGGAGGCTCAGCTGGTCGTCGCGCTCGAGCACGATGAGCACGTGCTTCGAGGAGGCGATCGTGGCGAGGAACTCGTTGACGGCCTTGGTCGACGGCGTCTCACCCTGCGAGAGCGACTCCACGATGTGGAGGCGGCCGCCGCGGGCGCGATCCGAGACGGCGCCGAGCAGGGCCGCGGCGATCATCTTCTTGGGGGTGCGCTGCGAGTAGTTGCGGGGCACGGGTCCGTGGACGATGCCACCGCCGGTCATCTGGGGAGCGCGGATCGAGCCCTGACGAGCGCGACCGGTTCCCTTCTGCTTGAACGGCTTGCGGCCGGCACCGGAGACCTCACCACGACGCTTGGTCTTGTGGGTTCCCTGGCGGGCGGCGGCGAGCTGGGCGACGACGACCTGGTGGATGAGCGGGATGTTGGCCTGCACGTCGAAGATCTCGGCGGGCAGCTCGACGGTTCCGGACTTCTTGCCGGCGACGTCGAGGACATCGAGCGTGCGAGTTGCGTCAGTCATGGACTACGCCCCCTTCACTGCGTTACGAACGAAAACGAGACGGCCCTTGGCGCCGGGAACCGCACCCTTGACGAGCACCAGTCCCTTCTCGGCGTCGACCGAGTGGACGACCAGGTTGAGCACGGTGACGCGCTCGCCACCCATGCGGCCGGCCATGCGCATGCCCTTGAAGACTCGGCTGGGCGTCGACGACGCACCGATCGAGCCGGGCTTGCGGTGGTTGCGGTGCGAACCGTGCGAAGCGGAGACACCCTTAAAGTTGTGGCGCTTCATGACACCGGCGAAGCCCTTGCCCTTGGAGGTGCCCATGACGTCGACCTTCTGGCCGGCCTCGAACACGCTCTCGGCGGTGAGCTCCTGGCCGACGGTGTAGTCAGCGGCGTCCGCGGTGCGGATCTCGGTGAGGTGACGACGCGGGGTGACCCCTGCGGCCTCGAAGTGGCCGGCGCTGGGCTTGTTCACCTTGCGCGGGTCGATCTGACCGGCGGCGATCTGGACGGCTGCGTAGCCGTCCTTCTCCGGGGTACGGATCTGGGTGACGACGTTCGTCGAGATCTCGACGACGGTCACGGGGATGAGACGGTTGTTCTCGTCCCACACCTGGGTCATGCCGAGCTTCTTGCCGAGCAGTCCCTTGGAAGTCTTAGCTGCGAGAGCCATAGTGATTGCCTAGTCCCTTCGCGCTCAGAGCTTGATCTCGATGTTGACGTCGGCGGGCAGGTCGAGACGCATGAGCGAGTCGACGGCCTTCGGCGTCGGGTCGATGATGTCGATGAGGCGCTTGTGCGTGCGCATCTCGAAGTGCTCGCGGCTGTCCTTGTACTTGTGCGGCGAACGGATCACGGCGATCACGTTCTTCTCGGTCGGAAGCGGCACGGGGCCGACGACCGTTGCACCTGCACGCGTGACCGTGTCCACGATCTTGCGCGCCGAGGTGTCGATGACCTCGTGGTCATACGACTTAAGTCGAATGCGGATCTTCTGTCCCGCCATGTGTGACTCTCTCTCTGTCTCGCGTCATACAGCCTCGACTGCATTGGACGCCCACTGTTTTGCTATCAAGCACTCCGCGCACAGACGTCTCCCTAGAGAGATGAAGGTGGCGATTAAGCTGTGTTCTGCTGCCTGCGGCCTAGCTTCTGGAGCTATGCACTGCCAAGACAGTGATCAGAGCGCGCACACGGCGGCCCGGAAATGTTGAACTAGAAGAGTGTGCCACATTCCAGCGGCACTTGCAACCCGGGCGTGTCGCGGTCGATCACGCGCCTCCGCCGGCCGTCCGGAGCACGGCTGCCGCGGCCCGCTCGAGCTCCAGCCCGTAGCTCGGACCGTGCCCCACAGCGTGCACCGCCAGCGGGAACATCTGGTGCAGCGGCACCCGCTCGTGCCAGCCGGGGGCGAGCGGATGCGCGTGATCGTACGCCGTCAGGATGTCCTCCAAGAAGGGCGCCCCGAACAGCAGCAGCATGGCGAGGTCGGTCTCGCGGTGGCCTCCGTGCGCGGCGGGATCGATGAGCACGACACCGGTCGGAGTCCACATCACGTTGCCTGACCAGAGGTCGCCGTGCAGGCGCGCCGGTGGCTCGGCGTCGTCGAAGATCCCGGATCGGATGAGATCGCACGCGCGCAGGACGGTCTGGAAGCCGTCGGCCGAGATATTGCCCCTCGCCACGGCCTGCTCCGCGTACGGACGCACGCGCTGCTCGGGATAGAACTCGCTCCACGGCCCGAAGTCACCCGTGGTCATGCTGCGCCGACCGATGTAGCAGGGGCCGTCCCAGCCCGCAGGCGCCGCACCGAACGACGGCGCGCCGGCCCGGTGTGTGGCGGCGAGCAGTTCGCCGAAGCGCCGTGCGGCTTCGCGGCTGGGGCGAGCGCTCCGCAGCTCCTCGAGCTCGATGGCCTCCTCAGACACGGAGTGGACGGAGACGACCGGGACTCCCCCGGCGTCGCGCAGCCACGCCAGACCCGCGGCCTCGGCTTCGTAGAAGCCCTCAGGCACGACGGGATCGGACTTGCGGAACACGCTTCCACGCTAGGCCCACAACGTTTCCGCCGCGTGACGGGGAAGGAACGTTCTTACGGGAGAACCCGGAGCCCAGTCGTCAAAATACGCTGGTCGCTCACGATCCAGCCCTGTTCGCAGCGTCTGGCGGCGAGCCTCCCGTAAGAACGAGTGCCCCTATTCTGCGCTCCCTGACGGAGAACACAAGCCTTGACTTCTAACGGAAGAGCAGGGAGCGCAGCTCCGACTCGGGTCGTGCGGGATCGATGACCTCTCCCGCACGGTAGTGATCGACGATCCGAGGATCCACGTAGCTGTTCTTGGCGATCGTGGGCGTGTTGCCGAGCACCGAGGCAGCGTCCCGCATCGCCTGAGCAAGCGCCTTGCTACGAGCGGACTTCGAGGATTTCAGGCCCGAACGAGCGAGACTCACCGCGGCGGCCGCCGTGCCATGCAGCGTGCGGAAGTCCTTGGCGGTGAAATCGCCACCGGTGCGCTCCCGCACGTAGGCATTGATGTCCGACGCATCCACCGGATGCCACCGCCGCCCGTCCTTCCAGGCGAGCAGTCGCGCGTTCGGACCCCGGCGCTTGAGCAGACGGACGAGTGCGGCGAGGTCGGCGTCCACGATATCGGAATCCCACTCCTGCCCGCTCTTGGCCGGGAATCCGAGATGCACGGTGTCGCCGCTCGTGGACGCGTGCGCGCACAGCAGGGTGGTGAGTCCGTGACTCCCGTGTTGCACGGCGTAGCGCTCGCTGCCCACCCTCAGAGAGCCGGTGTCGAGCATTCTGAACCCGGCAGCGAGAACACGCTGCTCCGAGAAGCCCTCTCCACGAAGATCGATCGTGACCTGACGGCGAGCGGCCGGCAGTGACTCGGCCAGCGCGAGAGCTCGATCGAACTTAATCCGATCCTTCTGCTCGCGCCAGGTGGGGTGGTAGATGTATTGGCGTCGGCCGGCGCCATCCACCCCCGTTGCCTGGATGTGCCCGTTCGCATAGGGCGCGATCCAGACGTCCGTCCACGCCGGGGGGATCGCCAGGTGCTCGATCCGCGCCCGCAGCTCGGGGTCGGTGACCGTCTCACCGGAGTGATCCCGGTAGGTGAAGCCCTTGCCGGACTTCAGACGGTGGATGCCGCGACCTGCGGAATCGGATCGACGCAGGCGGGGCATGAGACAATCCAACCCCTTAAATGAAAAGAGGCCAGCCCGAAGGCTGGCCTCTTTCAAAGTAAGTCCGGCGGTGTCCTACTCTCCCACAAGGTCCCCCTTGCAGTACCATCGGCGCAGAG
>NZ_JANLCK010000010.1 GCF_024979315.1 Herbiconiux oxytropis
GCCGAGCTTGTTGGCCGCTTCGGGCTCCGCGTCGAAGTGCTGCTTGTAGGCGAGCCACACGAACACGGCACCGATGATCGCGCCGATCAGCTGCGCGCCGATGTAGGCGAGCACCGAGAGGGCGTTCACGTCGACCGCGGTGGCCTCCGACCCGAACGAGGTGGCGCCGTTGGCCAGGAGGCCGAGCGTGACCGCGGGATTGAGGTGCGCGCCGGAGGCGTAGGAGACGATGACGCCGGCGAAGACCGCGAGGCCCCAGCCGATGTTGACCATCAGGAAGCCGCCGTTGAAGCCCTTGGTGCGCACGAGCGCCACGTTGGCGACGACGCCGCAACCGAGGAGCACGAGCATGGCCGTGCCCACGAGTTCCGAGAGGAAATCGATACCGAGATTGTCCACGTTGACCTTCCTTCGCACTGACTGGCCGCGAGTGCGGCCCCCGAGGTGGTCGGGTACTTCACAATATCCCCAGCGTCTTGCCAGGTATACGGCGAAACGGCGTAGATTTGCACCGGATGGCCAACCACTGGCTCCCGTCGCGGGCGACGAACGTCCGATCGGAGGGAATTTTCAATGAAGAAGCTCATCAACGATCCGAAGAACGTGGTCGACGAGGCGGTGGCCGGTTTCGAGGCCGCGCACGGCGACATCGTGACGGTCTCGCACGATCCGATCTACATCGCGCGGAAGGATGCCCCGGTGGCCGGCAAGGTCGCCATCGTCTCGGGCGGCGGCAGCGGCCACGAGCCGCTGCACGGCGGATTCGTGGGGTACGGGATGCTCGACGCGGCCGTGCCGGGGCCGGTCTTCACCTCGCCGACCCCCGACCCCATCCTCGCCGCCACGAAGGCCGTGGACTCCGGTGCGGGTGTGCTGCACATCGTCAAGAACTACACCGGCGACGTGCTGAACTTCGAGACCGCCGCCGACCTCGCGGCAGCAGACGGGGTCGAGGTGCGCACGGTCGTGATCGACGACGACGTGGCCGTGAAGGACTCGCTCTATACCGCCGGCCGACGCGGCGTGGCGGGCACGGTGCTGGTGGAGAAGATCGCGGGTGCGGCCGCCGAGCGCGGCGACGACCTCGACGCGGTCGCCGCCGTGGCCGAGAAGGTCAACGGTCAGGTGCGCACGATGGGCGTGGCACTCACTCCGTGCGTCGTGCCGCACGCGGGGGAGCCGAGCTTCACGCTGGCCGACGACGAGATCGAGATCGGCATCGGCATCCACGGGGAGCCAGGTCGTGAGCGCATCAAGCTGGCCCCCGCCGACGAGATCGTCGACCGCCTGCTCAAGCCCGTGCTGGAGGATCTTCCGTTCGCCTCGGGCGACAAGGTGCTGCTGCTCGTGAACGGCATGGGGGGAACGCCCCAGGTGGAGCTCTACGTGGTGTTCCGGCACGCGGCCGAGGTGCTCGCGGGCAAGGGCATCGAGGTCACCAGGAGCCTCGTGGGCAACTACGTGACCTCGCTCGAGATGCAGGGCGTGTCGATCTCGGTGCTGAAGCTCGACGACGAGTTGACCGAACTCTGGGACGCCCCCGTGCAGACCGCCGCGCTGCGGTGGGGAAGGTAGGGTCGATCGGATGACACTGGGCATCGACTGGACGACCGACTGGATCCGGCGGAGCGCTGCCGTCGTCTCGGAGCACCGGGGTGAACTCATCACCCTCGACCGGGAGATCGGCGACGGTGACCATGGAGAGAACCTCGACCGTGGCTTCACCGCCGTGCTCGCGAAGCTCGACGACCTGCCCGCCGACGCGTCGCCGGGCGATGCGCTGAAGCTGGTGGCGACGACGCTGATCTCGACCGTGGGCGGCGCGTCGGGCCCTCTGCTCGGCACCGCCTACCTCAAGGCCGCCGGGGCCGTGGGCCAGGAGAAGGAGCTCGACGGCGCCGCACTCGTGGCGCTGCTGACCGCTGCCCGCGACGGCGTCGTGCTCCGAGGCAAGGCCGAGCCGGGCGACAAGACGATGATCGATGCGTGGACGCCGGCCGTCGACGCTGCGGCCGCAGCCGTCGCCGACGGCAAGGACGAGGTCGCCGTGCTCGAGGCCGCAGCGGCGGCCGCCGAACAGGGCGCCGAAGCGACCGAGCCGCTCGTGGCCCGCAAGGGTCGCGCGAGCTACCTGGGTGACCGCGCCATCGGGCACCGCGATCCCGGCGCCCAGTCGTCGTCGCTCCTGCTGCGCGCCGCTGCGGATGCCGCGGCAGGCGCCCCGTCGGCGGGGCAGTGACGTGAGCGGGACTCCCGGCAGGGTCGGCGTCGTCTTCGTGTCGCACAGCTCCAAGATCGCGGAGGGGCTTGTCGAGCTCGCCGCGCAGATGGCGCAGCACACCACGCTCGTGGCGGCCGGCGGCACGGACGACGGCGGCATCGGGACGAGCTTCGACAAGGTCGGCCAGGCCATCGCCGAGGCCGACTCCGGGGCGGGAGTCGCCGTGCTCTGCGACCTCGGGTCGGCCATCCTGACCGCCGAGACCGCGCTCGACTTCCTCGACGACGACGTTCGGGACCGCGTGCGCATCGTGGACGCGCCGCTCGTGGAGGGCGGGGTCGCGGCGGCGGTTGCCGCCGAGTCGGGCGCCTCGCTCGCCGAGGTCGTGGCGGCGGGGCGGAGTGCTGCGGGCGGCAGGACCGAGAGCGACGGCGGTGCATCCGGTGGGTCGGCGGCGGGTGCCGCGGCATCCGGTGACGCGCAGACCGGCCACTCGCGCACGGTGACGATCGTGAACCGCGACGGCCTGCACGCCCGGCCCGCCGCCGAGTTCGTGAAGCTCGCGGGAACCTTCGACGTCAAGGTGACGGTCAATGGGAAGGACGCCAAGAGTCTGCTGGGCATCATGGCGCTCGGCCTCACGAAAGGCGCCCCCGTGGAGGTCGCGAGCGCGGATCCGGCCGGCCGTGAAGCGGTCGACGCCCTCGCCGATCTCATCGAGACCGGTTTCGGCGAGGCGTGACGAATCTCGATTCCGTGAGAAAATCGAGGAACCGGGGTTTCGCACCGCGACCCCGGTGATCGAGAGGAACCAGAGAACAGCATGGCTAGCAGCGCAACGAAATGCCCCGTCTGCGGGAAGTCGGTCGCCGTCGGCCTCGTCTCCCAGACGATGATCCAGCACGAGGACAAGCACGGCGCGCGATGCAGGGGCACCGGCAAGCCGCCCGTCGTGTCGGCCCGGGCGGCCGCCGCGGCCGCCTCCGGAACCGCCGGTTCGTCGGCGACGCGGTCGACCAGGAAGACCTCGACGAGCCCCGCCGCCAAGGGCGGTGTGACCGTGCGTCGCGTGGAGGTCGACCCCGAGGTGCTCCGCGAGCGCCAGGAGCGCTCCGAGCGGCTGCGGCAGGAACGTGCCGAGGCGGCGCGCGAGCGCAACGAGATCCACGTCTCGTACTTCGACGAGCCCAGGCACTGATCCGGGTCCAGCACGACCCTCGGGGCTGAGACAGGCGCCCGGGCGAGTTCGAGGAGAGGTGGGGCCGTGCCAGAGCAGGCTGCCGAATCGGTCGAGGAGTACATCGCCTCGTTCCCGCCGGAGGTGCGGCGGCGGCTCGAGGAGCTTCGCGCCCTCGTGCGCGGAGCTCTCCCGGGCGCGGAGGAGTCGATCGGCTACGGCATGCCGACCTACTCCTACGACGGCCGGCACCTCACCTTCTTCGCGGGTTGGAAGTCGCACCTCGCCCTGTACGCCGTCCACTCCTTCGCCGGGGACGACGCGCGTCTGGAGGCGGACATCGCTCCGTACCGGTCGGGGAAGGACACGGTGAAGCTGCCGGTGAAGGACGAACTTCCCGGCGAACTCATCACGCGCGTGGTCGCGGCTCTCCGGGCGAAGCGGAACGCCCCTCGGGCGTGAAGCGGCGCGCGGGCGGCCGGGTCGATCCGCCGTACTTCGATTCGGTGCGCGCCCGACGCGATGCACGCCTCGCGGCTCTGACCGCATCCGAGGAACTGCGCGGATTCGTGGACCCCTTCGTCGATGGCGGGGCGGCCGCGCTGGCGGTGCTGCAGCGGTTCCCGGATGCGTCGGTGACGCTCGCGAGCACCGACGAGGAGCTCGTGGCCACCTGGGAAGCGGTGCGCGACGAGCCAGAGGCGGTCATCCGTTCGATGCGGGGACTGGTGGGCGGGCATGGGCCCGCGCAGTTCGCGGCGGTTCGCGCCGATGCCGCGTCGGCGGGTGCGGAGCGGGCGGCGCGCTTCATCTACCTGCGCGGTGCGGCGGCTCCGGATGCGCGTGGCCGGCCACCCGTGGATGTCGCCTCGGCGACGATGGGTCGGGGTGACGTGGTCTTCGATGAGGCGAACCTGCGGGCGGTCTCGGCGCTCGTCGCCCGCTCGGACGTAGCCTTCGAGCGGTTGTCGCCGTTCGCGCTCCTGCCGCGGGTGCAGGAGGACGACCTCGTGTACCTGGACACGGATTCGGCGGGAGCGGTGTCGGCGGGGCCGCGGGAGCTGCGAAGCCTCGTGGGTGCGATCACCGCGCGGGGCGGGCAGGTGCTGGCCACGGCGGAGCTCACGGGGCTCACCGTGGTGGCCGACGGGCTGTGGGGGAGCGGCAACCTGCGGCGTGCGCTCGCCAGGGAGGGTGCCGACGGTCGTTCGTAGGAGCCCCGCGACCTGTTGCCTCCCCCGGGCGGCGGTGCCAGGGTGGCGGCATGCAGATCGAGGTGCGGCCGGCGACCGTCTTCGCCGATGTGGCGACGATGGTGGGTCCCAAGCGCCCGGACGCGAACGTGTGCTGGTGCCTGAGCTACCGCATCCCGTCGAAGCAGAACCAGGAGCTCGTGGGTCTCCGGCGGGGTGAGCTCGTGAAGCAGCTCGTCCAGGAGGATCCGCCTCCCGGTGTTCTGGCGTACGACGGCGACGAGGTGGTCGGCTGGGCGGGCGTGCATCCGAGGGCCGACACGACGTTCGCTCGGAACCGCCGCATCCCCTCGCTGGACGAGCGGGAGGTGTGGTCGGTGTGGTGTCTGCGGGTCCGGCCTGGTCATCGAGGCGAGGGCATCTCGCATCCGCTGCTCGCCGGGGCGGTCGCCTTCGCGTTCGAGCGGGGTGCGGAGGTGGTGGAGGGCTACCCGGTCGACAACCGGGGCGAGAAGGTCGATCTCACCATGGCGTACGTGGGGACGCGCGCGCTGTTCGAGGCGGCCGGCTTCACAAAGGCGGCCGAGACGACATCGGTGCTCAACGGGTTTCCGAGGCTGCTGATGCGCCTCGAGAGGCCGGCGCCCTGACGGCACCGGCCTCTCGAAATCGGTGGAGTGGGCTCAGGCGTGCTTGGCCCTGCCGGCGATGGACTCCCGGATGGCTTCCTCGTCGACGTCGACCTCGCCCACGTCGTCGGGCCCGCCCTCCCCGGGCAGGGAGATGACCGCCCCCTCGTCGACCTCAGGGTCGTCGAGGTGCGCCGAACTGCGCGGTTCGTCCTGCGACTTCTCGGTCTCTCGCCCGCTGGAGGGGCTGTAGGAGACGTCCTTCTGGACGGTGTCGTCGTCGTTACCGCTCTGAATGGCCATGGCCTCGACGATACGACCCTCTGCGCTGCCCGCAACCCCCAGGCCTCCCTCAGCCGAGAGCGGCTCCGCGAATCAGCGGGAGCGGCGGTCGTGGACGAGGGCCGGGAGGTGCTTGTCGAGGAGGGTGAGGATGGCTGCTATCGCGACCGCGACGAGGAGGATGACGGCGGAGTTGCGGAGGGAGTCGGCCAGGCCGATGAGGTCGACGTCGAGGAAGGGGTAGGGGTACCAGCCGGTGAGGGCGCCGCGCACGAAGGTGAGTACGAGCCAGGCCAGGGGCCAGAGGAAGGCGAGGGCCATCACCCGCCACGACATCCGGGGCCGCGGCCCGAAGATCAGCCAGCCCAGGAGCGTCGCCCAGGGGGAGATGTAGTGGAAGCCGATCGTGGCGGCGAGGGCCCATCCGGCGGGGTGCACGAGTCCGGCGAGCACGAAGTCGTAGACGAGCCCCGTGATGATGATGCCGAGCAGCGCGTCGAGCCTCACCACGCGCCACACCCGCCCGTCGCGGCCGATGCTCACGGCGAGCGCGATCGAGGTGCCGAGCACGAACAGGTTGCTCTGGATGGTGAAGTAGCTGAAGAGGTTGATCAGCCGTTCGCCGAGGCTCTGGCTCGTGGTGGGCTGGAAGGAGTTGACGTCCTGCCCGTTCGTGAAAACGAGCACGAGCTGGATGACGAGCGCGGCGCCCACGACCACGGCGATGCCGCCGAACCAGATCCGCGCCGCCCGCGCCCGTGCGGTGGTCACGGCGGTGGTCACGACCGCGCTCCCGGCAGTGCGTCGTCCCAGCGGGCCAGGGTGCGCGCGGCCTCGAAGGTGGCCTCGAGGAACTCGGCGACGAGCGCATCCGGATCGGCCGCGGTGCGCACCGCCTCGTACGGGAGAAGGAACTCGCCGAGCTCGGCACTGTAGTAGGCCGGCGCAGGGACCGGCGCCTCGGCGAAGCCCTCGGGCACCGGATACGCGTAGGAGTAGAACGCACCCTCGGTGCCGCCGCCGGGCCAGAAGCCGGCGCTGCTGATCTCGTGCGAGTAGCCCTCGAACATCACGTGGTCGGGGCAGTTGGGCACCCCTCCGGGGTGCGCGGGCGCTTCGCGGCCGGAGAAGCGGGTCACCGCGAGGTCGAGGGCGCCCCAGAACAGGTGCACCGGGCTGACCTTGCCGAGGAACGGTGCCCGGAACGCTGTGAGCACCCGCTCGGCCTGGATGAGCTGCCGCCAGAACAGCGTCACGGCACGGCTGTCGTAGCTGCAGTGCTCGGTGTCGTCGGCGAACGGGATGGCGGGGTCGACCTCGTTGGGGCGGGCGTGGATGGCGACCTCGATGCCGAGACCTTCGAGCCCGGCGAGCACCTGCTCGTAGAACTCCGCGACCGACATCGGCTCGAGGGGGAGCTCGGTGATCCGGCCGTCGCTCCGGCGCAGTTCGAGCCGGTGCACGAGGAGGTCGAAGTCGATCTCGAAGAGGTCGGTGCCGTAGGGGATCGGCCCGGTCGTGAGACCACGGGCGGTCACGTAGAGCGGCACCTGCCACCAGTGGTTGACCATCGGCGCGAACGCCATGCGGATCTTGCCGACGATCTGCGTCCAGAGGTGGAACGTGGCGCGGGTGTCGGCCCAGTCGTCGACAGCGAGGGCGGGCCAACCGGTGGCGTGGGATTCCTTGGTGCTCACGGCTCCACGCTAGTGGTCCGCCCGATGGGATCGCCAGAAAACCGATCGTGTCAAGAGGGTTGCCGTGATCGGCGGAACACGTTGACTGGGAGCTGGGAGAGGAACATCGAATGAGCAGTGTCATGTCCGGGATCAGAGCGCGAGGAGGCGACGAGGGGGATTCCCGCACCATTCGCGTGGCCTCGGTGCCGTCGTCGCACGTCTACGTGAAGCACCTGTCGTCGCCGCTCTCGAACGACGGTGTGACACGGCTGCCCGATCCGGACCCCGACGACCACCGACGCTCCGCGGTGTCGCGCTGGTGGCCTCCCGTGATGCTCGACCCGGCCTGGGTGCGCGAGCACGCGGCGGAGTTCGACGTCTTCCACCTGCAGTTCGGCTTCGACGCCCGCACTCCGGAGGAGCTCGCCGAGCTCGTCGCGGCCCTGCGGGAGACCGGCAAGCCCTTCGTCTACACGGTGCACGACCTGCGGAACCCCCACCACCTCGCGCGCGAGGCCCACGACGCCCAGCTCGACGTGCTCATCCCGGCGGCGGATGCGCTCATCACCCTCACTCCGGGTGCCGCGGCCGAGATCGAGCGGCGCTGGGGGCGCACGGCGCTCGTGCTGCCGCACCCGCACGTCGTCGACATCGACACCATGGCGGCCGTGCAGGCACGCCGGGTCGGGAGCCCCGAGAGCGACGGGGGCTTCCGGGTGGGCGTGCACGTCAAGAGCCTGCGCGCGAGCATGGACCCGCTGCCCGTGATCCGTGCCGTGGCCACGGCGGTCGCCGAGATCCCCGGCGGCGTGCTGCAGGTCGACGGACACACGGACGTGCTGACGCCCTCGGGGGCGCGCCATGACGAGGCGCTCAGCGCCTACCTGCAGGAGGCGAGCGGGCGAGGTGAACTCGAACTGCGCATCCACGACTTCTTCACCGACGCCGAGCTGTGGGAGTATCTCGCGAGCCTCGATGCCTCCGTGCTGCCCTACCGCTTCGGCACCCATTCGGGCTGGCTCGAGGCGTGCCGCGACCTCGGCACGGCGGTGATCGCTCCCGACTGCGGCTACTACTCCGAGCAGGGGGCCGTGATCGGCTACCACAACGATGAGGACGGCCTCGACGTCTCGTCGCTGCACACGGCCGTGCACGTCGCCGCGCGCACCGCGTCCCCGCCGCCCGAGCCGATCCCCGAGCGCCGACGGCAGCGCGAGATGATCTCCGCCGCTCACCTCGATCTGTACCGGGGTCTCGTCGGATGAAGCGCCTTCGCATCTGCCTGATCGCCTCGAGCCGATTCCCCGTGGCCGAGCCGTTCGCGGGAGGACTCGAAGCCCAGACGCACACCCTCGCCGGGGCGCTGCGCGACCGTGGGCACGACGTGACGCTCTTCGCCGCGCCCGGATCGGACCCGGCGCTCGGGGCCACAGCGCTCGACGTGGCCGAGTTCGAGCCGTCGGATGAGGCGCGATCCGACGTGGGGGCCTCGCCGGAGCAGTGGATGCGCGAGCACCACGCCTACCTCTCGCTCATGCTCGACCTCGCACGGACGGGGCACGATCGCTTCGACGTGGTGCACAACAACAGCCTGCACCACCTGCCCGTGGCCCTCGCCCCGACGCTGTCGGTCCCCATGGTCACGACGCTTCACACCCCGCCGACGCCTTGGCTCGAGTCGGCCATCCGGCTCACTCCGACCGCGCACGGCCCCTCGCGGTTCGTGGCGGTCAGTGGCGACACGGCCTCGCGGTGGGCCGGGAGCGTGCCGGCGGAGGTCATCCTGAACGGCATCGACACCGAGCGCTGGCGCTTCGGGCCCGGTGGAACGGACGCCGTGTGGTTCGGCCGGGTGGTCCCCGAGAAGGCTCCGCACGTGGCGATCGACGCCGCGAGGCTCGCCGGAGTGCCGCTCGTGCTCGCGGGGCCCGTGCACGACCACGGCTACTTCAGTCGCGAGATCGCACCGCGGCTCGGCGACGGCGTGCACTACGCCGGTCACCTGGCGAGCGAGGAGCTGATCGAGCTCGTGCGGCACTCGTCGGTGTCGATCGTGTCGCCCGACTGGCCGGAGCCCTACGGTCTCGTCGCCGCGGAGTCGATGGCGTGCGGCACTCCCGTCGCGGGTGTCGCGACGGGCGCGCTGCCGGAGATCGTGACGGCGGCCGGCGGGAGGCTGGCGGCGCCGGGAGACGTCCAGGGGCTCGCCGACGCGGTGCTCGGAGCGCTCGAGCTGCCGCGGAGGGGCGTGCGCCGCCACGCCGTCGAACGCTGCTCGGTGGAGACGATGGTGGACGAGTACGAACGATGCTTCACGGGGCTCCTCGGCGAGGCGCGGGCGGCGTGATCGGATACTACGTGCACCATCAGGGGCGAGGGCACGCCTCCCGGGCCGCGGCCGTCGCAGCCCGGCTGGGCCGCGAGGTCACGGGACTCTCGTCGTCGCCGCGACCGGACGGCTGGGCGGGGGAGTGGATCGAGCTGCCGCGCGACAACGGGCCCGCGGCCGATCCCGGTGCCGGTGGCGATGCTGCCGGTGGTGCCGGTGGTGCCGCATCCGATGCTCCGGATGCCGGCGGCGTGCTGCACTGGGCCCCGCTTCGGCACGAGGGCTTGCGGCGGCGGTCGGCGGCGATCTCGGAGTGGATCGAGCGGACCCGGCCCGCGGCGATGGTCGTGGATGTGTCCGTGGAGGTGGCTCTGCTGGCGCGGCTGCACGGGGTCCCGGTCGTGAGCGTCGTGCTCCCGGGGGAGCGCTCCGACGGGCCCCACCGCCTCGGGTTCGGCGTGTCGAGCGCGCTCATCGCTGCCTGGCCGCCGGCCGCGACGGGCATGGTGAGGGGTCTCACGGCATCCGATGCCGATCGGCTGGAGGAGGTGGGAGCGATCTCGCGGAAGCCGTCGTCGACGAGCGCCAGCACGCTGGGCACGACGGCCCTGCGGGTGCTCGTGCTCGCCGGCGCGGGCGGAGGGGGTGCGGAAGCGCGGGTACTGGAGGAGGCGCGCGCCGACACTCCGGACTGGCACTGGGACGTGGTGGGGGGAACGAGCGGGCGCTGGGTCGACGACCCGTGGCCGCTCATCGTGGCGGCGGATGTCGTGGTCGCGCACGCGGGGCAGAACGCGATCGCCGAGATCGCGGCCGCGCGGCGCCCGGCCGTGATCGTGCCCGAGGACCGTCCGCACGACGAGCAGCGGAGCACGGCGGCCGTGCTGCGCCGATCCGAGTGGCCGGCGGTCGTGCTCGATCGGTTCCCCTCCTCCGGGTGGCCCGCGCTGCTCGAGCGGGCCGCTGCCCAGGACGGCGCGCTGTGGCAGGGCTGGAACGACGGGCTGGGCGCCGAGCGCGCCGCGGCTGTCATCCGCCGCGTCGCCGATGCGGCCCGCGTGCCGACGGTGGTGTCGTGAGCCGCACCGCCGTGATCACGATCGTGCACGGCCGCCGCGACCACCTCCTGCTGCAGCGACGAGCGCTCGACCGGGCGGGGGAGCGGCCGCATCTCCACATCGTGGTGGCAATGGACGACGAGGACCTCGTGCGCTCGACGGCCCCCGAACTCGAGGGGGTGCACGTCGTGAGCCTCGGAAGCACCGATCACGGGCTGCCCTTAGCGCGGGCCCGCAACCTCGGCGCGGCGACGGCCCGCGCGCTCGGCGCTGACGTGCTCGCCTTCCTCGACGTCGACTGCGTGCCGGGCCAGGGGGCCGTGGCAGCCTACGCCCGGGCGGCCGCCGATCCGGAGCTCGCCGATCGCCTGCTCTGCGGGCCCGTCACCTACCTCACCCCTGCACCCGACGGTGGCTACGACCTGGACAGGCTCGAGGAGGCGGATGCGCCGCATCCGGCGCGGCCGGCTCCCGCGCCGGGCGAGGTCTCACTCGGCGGGGCGCACGAGCTGTTCTGGTCGCTGTCGTTCGCGCTCACCGTGCCGACCTGGAGCCGTCTCGGCGGTTTCTCGGAGGAGTACGTGGGCTACGGCGGCGAGGACACCGACTTCGCCTACCGGGCTCGGGATGCCGGCGTCGAGCTGGCATGGATCGGATCGGCGCGCGCCTACCACCAGCACCACCCGGTGAGCAGCCCGCCCTTCGAGCACCTCGACGAGATCATCCGGAACGCGACGATCTTCCACCGGGTCTGGGGCACCTGGCCGATGACGGGATGGCTCGACCGCTTCGAGGAGCTGGGGCTCGTGGTGCGCTCGGAGGCGGGGCTCTTCCGCGCCTGACGCCGTTAAGCTGCTGGAGGTGGGAGGGTGATGTCATGAAGACCGTCAAATACGGAGTGGAGGCGTTCCAGACCTCCGACGCGGTGGCGAACGCCTTGATGACCTTCGCGGCGTCGTTGAGATCGATGGACCACGGGCTGCTCGTCACGGTTCCGACGATCGAGGAGGACGGCCGGGAGGGTTCCATCTCGCTCGTGCTCGGACCGGGGATCCCGATCCTGTCGAGACCCAGCGTCTCGGCCGTGGCGGATCCGGATGCCGTCGCCCTGCTCGAGCAGATGTCCCAGGCCACCCGCAAGCGCACGACGGCCAGCGCGGTGGTGCCGGGGGAGACCGGCCCCGACATCGCCGTGCACCTCAACCTCGCCGACGCCGAGCACCTCGAGCGGAACGAGATCTGATGGGGCGGCTCCTCTACGGTCCTCAGGAGCGCGAGATCGAGTTCGCCGACCGCGTGCTCGCGCATGTGCAGGTCGTCATCGTGAACAAGCTCCGTCGTTCGGAGTCGTTCACGCTGTCGTGGGCCGAGATCGGCGAGGACGGTCGCACGACGGTGTGGATGCATCCGGCGGTGCCGATCCAGTTCCAGTTCGATTCCTCGAAGTCGCCGCAGCTGAACAACGCGTGGCTGCGAGATCTGAATGCGGCCGCCGCCCGGGGCGATCTCCGTGTCTCGGAGGAGCCCGCCCCCGGCTGACCGACGTCTGGCTGCCCGACCCGATGTTGACGGCGTCCACTTTCTGCTAGCGTGACCACATGGTCAAGCTCAGAGTGCACAACCTCGCCGTGTCGCTGGACGGTTTCGCGACGGGGGAGGGCCAGGCGCTCGAGACGCCGTTCGGGCACGCGGGCGGCAGGCTGATGGAGTGGTTCCTCCCCACCCAGGCGTTTGTGGAGATGTCCGGCCACGAGGACGAGGCCCTCGGAGCGGGGACGACCGGGGTCGACAACGCATTCGCGGCCGCCACCGGCCGGGGGATCGGTGCCGAGATCATGGGGCGCCGCAAGTTCGGCCCCCAGCAGGGGCCATGGGAGGACGAGTCGTGGCGGGGCTGGTGGGGTGAGGAGCCGCCGTTCCACTCTCCGGTTGTGGTGCTCACCCATCACGAGCGGCCGGAGCTCGAGGTGGGTGAGACGACGTTCCTGTTCCGCTCGCTGCCTCCCGTCGAGGCGCTCGAGCTGGCGACCGAGCTGGCCGGCGGGCTCGACGTGCGCCTCGGCGGCGGCGCCACCGTCGTGCGCGATTTCCTCGCGGCCGATCTCGTCGACCACCTGCACATCGTGGTGGTGCCGATCGTGCTCGGCCGGGGCGTGCGGGTGTGGGACGGCCTCGAGGGTCTCGAGGAGCGCTTCGACGTGGAGGTGACGGCGTCGCCCTCCGGTGTCGTGCACTACGTGTTCTCACGCAGCGGATCGCGGCCGGGCGCCTGATCGTGAACGCGGCGCACGAAACGGGGCCGTTCTTCCACGGCACCACGGCCGACCTCGAACCGGGCGATTCGCTCTCGGCCGGCTTCCGCTCGAACTATCGGCCCGATGTCGTGATGAACCACATCTACTTCACGGCGCTCCGTGACGGCGCCGGCCTGGCGGCAGAACTCGCGGCCGAGCTCGCGCCCGACGAGCGTGCACCTCGGGTCTACCGCGTCGAACCGACGGGTGCCTTCGAGGACGACCCGAACGTCACGGACAAGAAGTTCCCCGGCAACCCGACCCGCTCGTACCGCAGCACCAGCCCATTGCGCGTCGTGGAGGAGATCACCGACTGGCCGCGGCTCGCTCCCGAGGCGCTGCAGGTGTGGCGCGAACGCCTGACCGCTCGGCCCCCGGAGGAACGGGGCGAGATCCTCAACTGAGGCGAGCCGTTCACGCGGTATCCACTCGACCTCCCGGTGGCAGCTCCCGTGTGCGGGGCCAGACAGGGCGTGAGCGACCATCGCGGCCGCGGGAGGACGGAACGATGGATGTGCTCATCACCGTGATCCTGGTAATCCTGGTGATCGTGGTGGCCCTGGTGTTCGACTTCACGAACGGATTCCACGACACGGCCAACGCGATGGCCACCTCGGTCGCCACGGGAGCCCTGAAGCCCCGCGTAGCCGTCGGCATCTCTGCGGTCCTCAATCTGGTCGGGGCATTCCTGTCGACCGAGGTGGCGAAGACCGTCTCGGACGGCATCATCAACGAGGGCGAAAACGGTGTGGAGATCACCCCCACGCTCATCTTCGCCGGACTGGTCGGTGCCGTGCTCCGGAACCTCACGACCTGGTACCTCGGCCTGCCCTCCAGCTCGACCCACGCCCTGTCCGGAAGTCGACAACGCTGATGTGTGCAATGGCATCTGATGTTGACTCAATCGCTATTGACTCAATCATGGTAGGCATGATCGAAGATGGCACGTCCGGGTTCTGAACGTCCCGGCGACCGGTCGTCATCCACAACAGAAGGAGAAAAACAGTGAACATCCTGCTTATCGCCATCGCGGTCATCGCGGTCATCCTGCTGTTCACGGGCGGCTTCGTCTCGTCGCTGAACTTCCTGCTCTGGGTGGGTCTCATCCTGCTCGTGCTCGCCGTGATCGTGTTCCTCGTCCGGATGCTCTCCGGCAACCGCCGCGTCTGACCTCACAACCCCGACCGAGAGGGTCCAGCACCGATGGCCGAAGCGCGCCACACCGTCACGATGGAGGCACGGATCGCCGCCGGCTGGACTCTCTCAATCGGTCCCGATCGCTTCGGCGCAGAAGCAGCGGAGCGATGACCGCGACCCGCAGGGGACGCATCGCTCAGTGGCGCGACAAGTTCATCGTCGAAGAGCGGTACCTGCAACCAGCAGCCCGCCGGCGCCTCTACGTGACCAGCGGCATCCTCGTCGCAACCGGTGCGGTCGCCTTCGCGTTCCTGCTCGTCAGTGTGGTCACGCAGACCGGCTTCCATGAACTCGACGCGACTGTTGAGGCCTGGTTCAACGAGCGCGTCGACGGCACCGCGACCGGCATCATGATCGTCCTGGCCGTCGCGTTCGGTCCGGTCGCTCTCCCGATCATCATCCTCGTCGTGCTCGTCATCTGGATCAGCGTGGCGCGGCACCTCTGGCGGCCCCTGCTCCTGGCCGGCGGCATGATCAGCGGGGTCGTGCTCGCGCAGACCATCGCCCCCCTCGTGCAGCACCCACGGCCACCGGTCGGGTTGATGCTGTTCGGCCCCGACCACTCCTTCTCCTTCCCCTCCGGGCACGTGCTCGGCACGTCGGACTTCCTCCTCATCACCGCCTATCTCCTGGCCAGTCGCATTCAGCGCACCTGGTTCACCATCGCCGCCTTCAGCGTCGCGATCGCCTCGATCGGGATGCAGATCGTCAGCCGCCTCTACCTCGGCTACCACTGGATCAGTGACACGACCGCATCGATCGCGTTGTCGCTCGTCATCGTCGGCACGGTGATCGCCATCGACACCCACCGCACCGTCCGAGTCCCCGGTGAACCCATTCTCGGGCCGCTGTCGCAGCTGCAACGCGACGGCACCTGACCCATCCGCCGCATTCCCCACCCGCAGATCGAAGGGCCCCCACCCATGAGCACACGCTCCACGGCACGCCGAGCAGCGAACACGGCCGGCAACAGCACCATCCTGAACGTGCTGGCCCGCGTCGGATACGCCGCCAGCGGCCTCGTGCATCTGCTGCTGGGTTATCTCGCCATCCGCGTGGCCTTCAATCAGAGCGGCGAAACCGATCAAGCCGGCGCCCTCGCAGAGGTCGCGGAACTCCCTGGTGGCACCGTCCTGCTCTGGGTGATCGTCGTCGGCCTGATCGCACTGAGCCTGTGGCTGATCGTGCAGACCGTTCTCGGGGTCGGTTCGGCGTCGAAGAAGCGGTGGGTTCGAAGCCTCGTGGCCGCGGGTAAAGCAGCCGCCTACGTCGCCCTCGGTCTCACCGCGCTGACGTTCGCTCTCGGGCAGAGCGCCGACGGCAGCGACTCCGCACAGCAGGCGAGCGCGACCATCCTGGCCCTGCCCGGTGGTCAGTTTCTGCTCGGCGCCGTTGGAATGATCGCCCTGGCCATCGGCGGATACTTCATCTTCAAAGGCGTCACCCGGAAATTCGAAGAAGACCTCACCATCCCGAGCGGCACGCCCGGACGGGCAGTACGCATCCTGGGAGTCGTCGGATATGTCGCCAAGGGAATCGCCACCGGCGTCGTGGGAATCCTCCTGGTCGTCGCCGCGGCCACCCTCGACCCCAAGAGCTCCACCGGCCTGGACGGCGCCTTGAAGTCACTGGCGGAACTGCCGTTCGGAGTGGTCGTTCTCGTTGCCGTCGGAATGGGCCTCACCGCTTACGGCATCTACACCTTCGTGCGCGCCCGCTACGCCCGTCTCTGACCGCAGACAGCTTCGGGAACAGGAGCGGATCGTCTCGACGTCGGGCCAGTCCGTGCCGGCTATCGGCCGGATGGTCACGGTGCCTGTCAGGAGCGGAGGGCTTGGGCCGCCCGGTCGAGGGCGTCGGTGACCACGCGGTAGTAGGCCCACCGGCCGCGCTGCTCGCGCACGGCCAGGCCTGCGTCGACGAGTTGCTTCATGTGGTGCGACACGGTCGGCTGCGACAGCCCCACGGGCTCGGTCAGGTCGCAGATGCACGCCTCCCCGCCCTCGCTCGCCGCGATCAGCGAGAGAAGGCGCACCCGCGTCGGGTCGCCTAGCGCTTTGAAGGTGCGGGCGATCCGCTCGGCCTCGTCGACCGCGAGCACCCCGCCGGTGACGGGGGTGCAGCAGGCCTCGGCATCCGTGGTCAGCAAGGGCAGTGCGATCGTCATACCTCGATTGTCGCATGTCATATTGACATCTGTCGATGAATCGAGCAATGTCGATGCATTGAGTTTCATCGATGTGTGAGGGAGTCGTACGGTGCAGAACGATCTACCCGTCGTCGTGATCGGTGCCGGTCCCCAGGGCCTGGCGGCGGCCGCGCACCTGGTCGAGCGCGAGCAGCCCGTGCTGGTGCTCGAGGCTGGCGAGAGCGCCGCATCCGCGGTGTCCGAGTGGGGCCATGTCCGCCTGTTCTCGGCGTGGAGCGAGCTGGTCGACGAGGCCGCGGCCCGCCTGCTCGAGCCCACCGGCTGGGAGGCTCCCGCCGCAGGATTCCCGACGGGCACTCAGTGGATCAGCAGCTACCTGGCGCCGCTCGCCGCTGCCCTGGGCGAGCGGATCCGCTACGACGCGCGCGTCGTCGGCGTCTCTCGCCGAGGGCGTGACCGACTGGTCGACGCGGGCCGTGCGGAGCAGCCCTTCACCGTCCACGTCGAATCGGCCGATGGCGCCGAGTACCGGGTGGATGCGCGCGCCGTGATCGACGCATCCGGCACCTGGTCTGCTCCGAAACCCGCCGGCGCCGACGGTCTTCCCGCGCTCGGTGAGCGCGCGGCCGCAGAGCTGCTCGAGTATCGCATCCCGGACTATCGGGCCCGCACCAAGTACGAGGGCACGCACAGCGTCGTCGTCGGCTCCGGTCACTCGGCCGTGACAGCCGTGATCGCACTCGGCAGGATCGCGCGACGCGATCCGTCGACCGAGGTCACGTGGGTGCTCCGCCGCGGCGCCGTCGGCAACACGTTCGGCGGGGGAGAAGCCGACGAGCTCCCGGCCCGCGGGCAGCTCGGCATCACCGCGAAGGAGTTCGTCGATGCCGGTCTGATCGACATCGTGACGGGCTTCCGGGTTGAGAGGATCGACCGTGACGGCGACCGTGTGGTCCTGACCAGCGAAGACGGCCGCACGCTCGGGCCCGCCGATCACGTGGCGGTGCTGACCGGGTTCCGGCCCGACCTGTCGTTCCTGTCGGAGCTGCGGCTCGAGCTGGATCCGACGCTGCAGGCTCCGGTGCGGATCGCCGTCGAGGTCGACCCCAACGTGCACTCCTGCGGCTCCGTGGCCGCCACCGGAGCGAAGGATCTCGCCCACCCCGAGCCCGGCTTCTACCTCGTGGGTGCCAAGTCCTACGGCCGGGCCCCGACGTTCCTGGCGATGACGGGCTACGAGCAGGTGCGCTCCGTCGTCGCGGAGCTGGCCGGTGACCACGAAGCCGCAGCCCGGGTCGAGCTGGTGCTGCCTGATACAGGCGTGTGCGGGGGAGCGGGCCTGTTCGACTCGACCGGGACCGCGATCGGCGGCAGCTGCTGCGATCTGCCGGAGCAACCGCTCAGGCAGATCGGGCGAGTGCCCACCTCGATCTAGCGGAGGATCTCCGCGCGGATCGTGGCGGCCACGGCCTCTCGCAGCGGCCGCACCGCCTCGGCGTCCCATGCCTCCGGGTTCGGGAACGACCACTCCAGCACCTCGCCGCGCGGCATCGACGGCAGAGCCAGCCCCGGCTTCATCAGCACCACGATGTCGGCCTCATCGAGGTCCGAGCTCGTGACCGCGCGCGGCACGTTGTGCGCGATGTCGATGCCCAGCTCGGCGACCGTCGCGGCAACGGCCGGGTTCACCCCATCGGCGGGCGAGAGACCGGCCGAGATCGCCGTGAACCGGCCGCCGGCCAGATGGTCGAGCAGGGCTGCTCCGAGCTGGGAACGGCCGGCGTTGTGCTGGCAGATGAACAGGACGGTGGGCGTGGGGGGCATGGATTGCTTTCCGTAGGGGTGCGGGATGGCTCGGGCGGAATCAGGGGTGCCCCGCGCTCAGGATGCGGCGAGCCGCGGGGCGAGATCCGAGATGCGACGTCGCAGTTCGGCGAAGGCGGTGTCGAAGGCGGCGGTGGTGCCGATTCGAACCGGGTCCGGGATCGACCAGTGGAGGTTCCCGGTGATGCCCGGCTCCTCGTGGGCGTTGTCGCAGACGGTGACGACGAAGTCGGTGTCGGTGAGCACATCGGCGAGGCTGCGCGGTCGCACGTCCGCAAGCGCGAGGTGGTGGCGTTCGGCGGCGCGGATCGCGCCCGCATCGATCCGGTCGGCCGGGTGCGTGCCTGCGGATGCGGCAGGAATGCTCGACTGCCGCTCCCAGAGCGCGGCCGCGAGCTGCGACCGTGCCGAGTTCGCGGTGCACACGAACACCACCCGCTCGGCCCGCCCCACGGCACCCGGGGTGAGCCCGACGAGCGCGGTGTCGGTCAGGTGCACGTAGGAGCGCCGCTTGTCCGCCTCCGACCGCGACCGCGTCACCATCCCGACCGCTTCCAATGCGTTCAGGTGATGGGTGACGAGGTTGGAGCGGATGCCGACCGCGACCTGGATCTCGGTGGGGGAGAGGTCACCCAGCGTGAGCAGATCGACGATGCGCAGCCGCGCCGGCTCGCTGAGCGCGGCGTGCTTCGCTGCGCGCCGTTCCAGATCGTCATTTCGTTCAGTATTCATTGTTTCAATCTTGACTGAACTAGTGAGGTGGAGTCAAGATGGGGCCGACAGAGAGATCCCGCACCCTCAGGAAAGGCACACTCCATGCATCTGGTCGTGATCGGCGGAAACGACGCCGGAATCTCCACAGCGCTCCGCGCCCGCGAACTCGACCCGTCCGTCGACGTCACCGTCGTCGTCGCCGACTCGTACCCGAACTTCTCCATCTGCGGCATCCCGTACTACTTCTCCCGGGAGGTCGACCCGTGGCAGTCGCTGGCTCACCGCACTCACGCAGATCTCGAGGCGACGGGGATGCGGCTTCGCCTCGACACCCTCGCCACGGGCATCGATGTCGCCAGCCGGCAGCTCGCCGTGCGCGACGCCGGCGGCGTGGAGTCGACGATCGCCTACGACGAGCTCATGGTCGGCACCGGGGCCGCACCTTCGACCGCCGGCATCGTGGGAGTCGGGCCCGGCGGGCTCGGCCCTGACGACGGGGTGCATGTGCTGCATTCGATGGGCGACACCTTCGCGCTCGAGCGCTACCTCGACGAGCATCAGCCGGAGACGGCGATCATCGTGGGCGCGGGATACGTGGGCCTCGAGATGGCCGAGGCCCTCACTGTGCGGGGCCTCCACGTGACGCAACTGCAACGTGGCCCCGAGGTGCTTTCGACCCTCGACCCGGAACTCGGCACTCTCGTGCACGACGAGCTCACCCGGAACGGTGTGGACGTCGTCACCGGCGCTCGAGTCGAGGGAGTCGCCCGCGCCGCCGGTGGTCGACTCACTGTGACCGGACGAGAGAACGGTGAAGGCTACGCCCGCACGGCGGATGTGGTGCTCCTGGTCATCGGTGTGCGTCCCAACACCAGCCTGCTCACCGATGCCGGCGCGAGCGTCGCGGCCGGGGGAGCGGCCGTCGTCGACGAGCGGATGCGCACCGGCCTGCCCCATGTCTGGGCGGCGGGTGACGGCGTGGTCACCCATCATCGCCTGCTCGGCGTCACCTACCTGCCGCTCGGCACCACGTCGCACAAGCAGGGAAGGGTGGCGGGGGAGAACGCGATCGGCGGCAGCGCCCGATTCGCCGGGAGTCTCGGCACCCAGGTGGTGAAGGTCTTCGATCTCGTCGCCGCGCGCACGGGCCTCCGCGACCATGAAGCCGTCGCCGCCGGCCACACGCCCCTCAGCGGCACGGCTATCGCCGACGATCACAAGGCGTACTACCCGGGCGCGAAACCGCTGAGCATCCGGATCACCGGCGACACCGACAGCGGACTGCTGCTCGGAGCACAGCTCGTGGGAGCCCGCGGTGCCGAGATCGCAAAGCGGGTCGACACCTACGCCACCGCACTCCACCACGGCATGACGGTCGAGGCGATGAGCGATCTGGACCTCTCCTACACGCCTCCGCTCGGGTCGCCGTGGGATGCGGTGCAGGTCGCCACCCAGGCCTGGAGTCGACAGTCGGGGCACACGACCGTCTAGAGCACGTCGTCCAGGCCAGCGCCGTCTTCCGGCGTCGCCACTGCCCGTGGGTGGGGCTCAGGGGCGCAGGGATGCGGCGTCGATGACCTCCTGCGCCACGTCGGACAGGCGACGGCCGGTGCGGCGGGCCCGGTCGCGGAGGAGGGCGAACGCGTCGTGCATGTCAAGGCTCTCGGTGTGGGCCAGCACGCCTTTGGCCTGTTCGATGACGACCCGGCTGTTGAGCGCGTGCTGCAGCTGTTCGCGGGCGATGTCGGCTTCCCGAATGGCTCGTTCCTGCAGGATGCCGATCGTGGCGACGTCGGCCAGGGCCCGGGCGGTCGTGGTGTCCTTCGGGTCCAGCGGTCCGGTGCGATCGCTGAAGAGATTCAACGAGCCGATGGTCTCGTGCCGCAGCCGCATCGGGATCGCGTACATGGACTGATAGCCGAGGGTGGAGGCGTCGGTGGCGAACGTGGGCCACCTGGCGTAGGTGGAGGCGATGTTGTCGACGGCCACGATCGTGCCCGAGGTGTACGCGTCGACGCAGGGCCCCTCGTGGGCGTCGAGTTGGAGGAGGCCGATGAGGTGGCTTCGTTCGCTGGTCGAGGCGATGACCTCCAGCACGCCGTCGCCGTTGGGCAGGAGGATGCCGGCGTCGGCGGCATCGAGGATGTGCACCGTGCGCTCGACGAGCACGTGCAGGAGGTCGACGACGTCGAAATCCGCGACAAGGGTGTCGGCGAGATCGACGAAGGTCTCAGCGAGCTGTGCTTCTCGTGTCTGGCCGGTCATGCCCTCAACCTACGCCACACCGGCGCGTGGCTCGAGTGTGGAGATCACGGCCCGGTCGACGTTGAGGCCGTCGACGAGCGGCTTGATGAGATCCGGTTGAGCGGATGCGGGACCTGATGTGACGGTGTCCTCAGGAACGTGCCCGGGCGTCGCTGCGATGACGCGGTCGGGGTAGCCTGAGCTCAGGTCGCCCCAGCCCCGGTCACCGCGTTCCGGATCGAGACCCGCTGTGAGCATCCATCCCGACCTTCCCGTGCCTCGTGGTGTGACGAGGACCAGACCGAGACGCCACGGCGTCAACCCGACGTCCGAGTACTCCGGTCTGCTCCGTCAAGTCCGCGACGCCGGTCTCCTCGGCCGACGCCGCGGTTTCTACCTGATGACTTTCGCGGTGATCACGATCGCCCTGGCGGCGGCGGTCACCGCCTTCGTGCTGCTCGGCGACTCGTGGTTCCAGCTCATCGTCGCCGGCTTCCTCGGCATCGTCTTCACCCAGTACGCGTTCCTGGCGCATGAGGCCTCCCACCGGCAGATCTTCACCTCCGGCCGGGCGAACGACATCGCGGGGCGCGCCTTGGCGAACTCCGTCGTGGGCATCAGCTACTCATGGTGGATGACGAAGCACAGCAGGCACCACGCCAATCCCAACGTGCTCGGCCGCGACCCCGACATCGCCCGGGACGTCGTCTCGTTCACCGAGGATGATGCCGCGCAGGCGGTCGGCATGCTCGCCTGGTTCACCCGTCGGCAGGGCTATCTGTTCTTCCCCATCCTGGTGCTCGAGGGCCTCAACCTGCACCTCCACGGCCTCCGCACCGTCTTCGGACCGGGCAAGGTCGACAAGCGCCCCGTCGAGATCGCGATGCTCACCACCCGGCTGGGGCTCTACATCACAGCCGTCTTCGTGTTTCTCTCGCCGGGTGTCGGCGCGGCTTTCATCGGGGTGCAGCTGGCCGTCTTCGGGGTGTACATGGGTGCGTCGTTCGCTCCGAACCACAAGGGGATGCCCGTTCTCGCCCACGACAGCAAGGTCGACTTCCTCCGCCGCCAGGTGCTCACCAGCCGGAACATCAGCGGCGGACCCCTCGTGCAGATCTTCATGGGCGGTCTGAACCACCAGGTCGAGCACCATCTCTTTCCGAACATGCCGCGACCGAACCTGCGGCGGGCCCAGACGATGGTCATGGCCTACTGCCAGGCGCACGACATCGCCTACACCGAGACCACCCTCGTCCAGTCGTACGCCATCGTGGTGCGCTACCTGAACTCGGTCGGAATGGTGGCCGGCGGCGACCCCTTCGACTGCCCCGCACGGTCAGCGTTCGGCAGATAGCCCTCGAGAGGCGTCTCGCGTGTGGCACGAGACGCGGCAGTCCGCAACCCTCTGCGCGACGTCGCGCGGCAGGCTACTGTCAGGAATCGAAGCCCTTTGTCGTGGCGCCCCAGACCCTGGCGTATTGCGCTCGACAGCTTCCGGCGGTAATTCTTCCGCCCCATCATCAAGGAGACACTCCTATGTCCAACACTTCGCAGGGCGCTGCCCGCACTCACAACACTGTCGTCCGACGCGTCTTCAGCGAGACGAAGTCGGCTTTCAAGACCACCGAGTTCTACATCTGGCTCATCGTCTCCGCAGCGATCCTGATCGCCGCCGCCGTCACCGACCAGGGCGACGACGGTCAGGGCTTCGGCGCCGACCACGCCTGGCAGTACGTCGCCGTCGTGACGGCGGCCTACATCATCAGCCGCGGCATCGCCAAGGCCGGTACCCGTGCGCGCGGCAACGACAACGACAACGACTGACCTTCACCCCCCAAGGTGACGGAAGCCGCTCGGCCCTTCGGGGTCGGGCGGTTTCGTCTGTGCATCGGCTGTCGTATGCCGCGTCACATATGACGGCGGCCGCGGCTTCCAAGCCTGACAAACAACCCAGGGTGCGTACGGCAGCCCAAAGGCCCAGTATGCAGCGCGAGCGCGGCGAACTCAGTCAAGAGCCCTGCTGCCAGTAGAAGCTGTCGAGAAGTGGCCGGGAACAGCGGAGGAATGGAGAGGGCAAGTGGCCCACCATGGCGCTGCTGGGAGAGCACACGGGCGTCGCCTGCAATCGCGCCTCGACACATCATGCGCACGTTCTGGCGCATGAAGCTCAGTCACTTCCCTCTTGCCGCCATCAGGTTCCTACAGAAGGTCTTCGATACCCTCGTGGGAGAACTTTTCCAGAGCGTAGGCAGTGTCCGGGAACTCGTTGAGTTCGGCGACCTTGCCGTTCTCTGAGAAGCGGAAGTGGACAGCGTAGAAGTTCTCGTAGTCGAGCCCCTTATTCGTGACGGCTCTGGTTGTCACCTTGAGCGCCACTTTGTAGCCTTCGACGATGACGTCCGTGATCTCGGGTGTGAGACCGTTCGGGTAGACGAACTTCGCCACCTTTGCAACATTTGCGAACCCTTCGTGCCCGAAGTACTCAGCGTGCCCGACTTTGTAGTAGGCGTCTGGTTCAACGAGATGCTCGTAAACTGCCGGGTCGAAGGTGCAGAAGTAGTCGTAGAACTGCATTGCGAGCTGTCGTGACTTCACGTCGATGTCGGTGATTTCTGTCATGGTGTTCCTTTCGTGGGGAGTTGCTTTCTGGTGGCCAAAGTGTTGCTGAGCGCTGGCGCCCATTGAGCGGTCAAGTAAGCGCGAATGTGACTGACTGGAGCCGATGATCGCCGCTTCGGGAGTCAGATGGTGAGGGGAAGGCTTTCCACGACGAACATCGTGCTGATTGTCTCGTGTGCTACGTCTGCCACGATCAGGCTGGCGCTCACAAACCGACCTACGTCTAGGTCGTCAAGAGACTCCGCCTCACTGGGCCAAAACTCGAGGTGAAGCGGCTTCGCCACAAACTGCTTTTTCAGCAGCTGGCCCTTGTTCGCGTTCACGTCGGTGGACACAATGCTGCGGTCAACAAAGCCCTTATAGTCGACCGTCGGGATCTCGCGCACCGCCATTACCGGAACCGCCCCGACGAGCTTGGTTTCGTCCTCGGGAGCTGCGGCATTCAGGGGTCCAGCCACTTGCACTCGCAGACTTGCGATTCGGTGACTCTTTCGATCGACCGTGATCAGTACATCGTCGCCTTCTTCGACCGAGGACAGGTCGCCAGCTACTTCTGACCCGTTCAGATAGAACCGGATGTCTCCGAACTTCTTCAACATGCCATAGACCTGTCCGGAGAAGATCAGCATCTCCGGAACGGTTTTGTCGTGGGCAGGAGCCGCGCCGTCGACAAATTCCCAGCCGGCCTGCGCTTTCGTTCCTCTGTGGTCGACGGAGGACCAGAATGAGAACCCTGTGTATGGCGCGACACGACCGTCTCGTCCACGGAAATGTGGCGACGTGAACGCCATGATCGTGCAGTATGCAGGCGCATCGAGATCCACTTCCAAGGGGGGCGGGGCGATGAGCTTCTGCAACGCCGTATGGGTCGTCTCGAATGTCAACTGCAAGCGGGTCATGTTGCTGTGCTGGGGTGCATCGTACCCGTGCATGGCGGCCGTTCCTGGCCGCGCTCCCAGCACATTCGATACTCCGGCGGGGTTCTGGTCTGTGCCATAATCCGCCCGGTCAATTCTCGACATCTTGCTCCCCTTGCTTCGTGGATCGAACGACATTGTTCTGAAGCTCTCGTCACTTCGGAGCAGCGTCGCCCCTCGATCGGTGATACGAATCGCGGTTCATACGAACCTTGATTCGTAAGCTATGACTGCGCCACAGAGCTTGTCAAGTAGGGCTGCAAATCCCCGATGCGCGGGCGACCTGCGAGCTCGGGGCGTGCGGCTGCGCGTCGGCGTGACGGACAAGTCCAGAGCTCTCGAGGCTAACTGGGAAACAGCCCTAACGGAGCCTATTGCGGTGAGTTCAACTTGACAGTGAACGAGGGCCCGATTACGTTACGAATCACCGTTCGCGCGAATGACCATTCGTAGTCGGCGGGAGTGAACACCTCAGGGTGGCACAACGCTTCAGACCAATGTCGTTCTACGCACCTAGTAAAGGGGAGCATGATGTCAATAACCGATCGGGTGGACTACGGGACAGACAACAATCCCGCCGGCGTTTCCAATGTTCTAGGTGCCCGTCCCGGGACATCCGCAATGCA
This sequence comes from Herbiconiux oxytropis, assembly GCF_024979315.1. Classification (GTDB taxonomy): domain Bacteria; phylum Actinomycetota; class Actinomycetes; order Actinomycetales; family Microbacteriaceae; genus Herbiconiux; species Herbiconiux oxytropis. The sequence continues at coordinate 25,153 of NZ_JANLCK010000010.1, forward strand.
TGGGTACGAAGCTCCTCAGCACGCCGACATGACGCGAGTCCAGTTCACCTTCGAGACAACTCACGATGCTCTGCAGAAGCTCATCGTGCCCCCGCCCCTCCAGGTCGATCGGGACAGGCCAGCATTCTGCACCATCATGGCCTTCACATCGCCGAATTTCCGCGGGCGAGACGGCCGGCTGGCTCCCTACACGGGCTTCGCCTTCTTCGCCGGCATCGACTACAAGGGGACCCCGGCTCAGGCGGGATGGGAGTTTGTCGACGGAGCAGCTCCGGCACACGACAAGACCATCCCCGAGATGCTGATCTTCTCTGGCCAGGTCTACGGGATGCTGAAGAAGTTCGGCGACATCCGGTTCTACCGCAACGGGCTCGAAGTCGCGGGAGATCTGTCGACAGTCGAAGAAGGCGACGACCTCCTGATTACCGTTGACCGGAAGAACCGGCGCATCGCAAGCCTCGGAGTCAAAGTGGGCGCCGCCATCGGCGGAGCATCCACTCAGACAGCAGCGACGGTGGGGGCAGTGCCAGTTCTTGCCGTACGGGAAATCCCTACGGTGGACTACAAGGGATACGTGGACCGCAGCATCGTGTCCAGCGATGTCAACGCGAACAGCTTCCAGGTGCCCACGAAAGAGTTCTCAGCCGAACCGCTGCAGCTCGAATTCTGGCCGAGCGAATCAGAATCCCTCGATCAACTCGAGGTGGGCGAATTCATCGCCGCTCGAGTGATCGTCGCAGATTCTCCTCACGAGACCATCAGCAGCATGTTCGTCCTGGAACAGCTCCCACTGACTCTTTGAGACATCTACCGGATACCGAGCAACACCGCGCCGCCGTCGTCTCCGACGCCTGAAGAAAAGTTGTTCCAAATGGAAGCCTACGAAACCGAGTTCGAGAGCTTTGTGGTCACCCACGTCCGCGACATCGCGGACCGCGTGAAATCCCTCCGGTTCGAACCGACCCACCGCCGCCCAGTGGTCCCGTGGGCACCCGGCGCGCACCTCGACTTCCGCTTGGGATCAGGATTGGTGCGCCAATACTCCCTCTGCGGCGAACCATCCGATGACCGCGGCTACACAGTCGGAATCCTTCTTGATCCGGCCAGCCAGGGCGGATCAGAGGCCATGCACCGGCTCGCGGAGGGTGACACCATCGAGATTCGAGGTCCGCGCAACAACTTCGAGCTCGTTCCGGCATCTCAATACCTGTTCTTCGCCGGTGGAATCGGCATCACGCCCATTCTTGCCATGGTGCGGAGCGCCGCGGAATCGGCGGTGCCTTGGCGTCTGGTCTACGGCGGTCGCAATCGCTCATCAATGGCGTTTCAAGACGAGCTGCGTGCAGCTCGCGGCGGAGAGCTCAGCATCATCCCCGAGGACACCGACGGCCGTGCAGACTTTGCGCGCGAACTGTCGCTCGCCATACCTGGAACGGCAATCTACGCGTGCGGTCCCGCGCCGATGCTCGACGCACTGGCCGCATCATGCTCGGCGCTCGGCCTCGAGGCACAACTCCATGTCGAGCGTTTCAAAAGCTCTGGTGAAGTGCACGCGCACCAGCCCGCGGATGGTTCCTTCGAGGTCGAGCTGGCGCGCACCGGAGAGGTCATTCCCGTGTCGGCGACTCAGTCGATCGTCGACGCCATCCTCCCAGCTCGCCCGAACCAGCCCTACTCGTGCCTCGAGGGCTACTGCGGTACGTGCGAGACCAAGCTGCTTCTGGGCGAACCCGATCACCGCGACGAATACCTGTCAGACGATCAAAAAGCTGCGAACGACACCGTCATGCTCTGCGTCAGCCGTGCAAAAGGCCGCCGTCTCGTTCTTGACCTGTAACAACCATTCAACGAAGAAAGGATCATCATGACAACCGACACCCCCCCGGCCGCCCGGCCATCCATCCAACCCTTTACCTACGTAGACGCCCCGGAGCTCCTCGAATCCGGGGTCATGGAGTTCAAAGAGATTCCTGAGGCGTCTATCGTCAACGCGACTGACGACTCCATGGGAGTGGGCCTGTTTTCGAAGGTCCTTTTCCGCGACGTGCCCCCTGAAGGATCCGACCGCACCGACGGACTCAGCCTCGTCCACGCCTGGCTCGCTCCTCACTTCGAGCTCCCGCCCCACAGCCATGATGGTGACTGCCTGTACTACATCGCGTCTGGCACCCTGATCCTTGGGAAGCGCACACTGGGCGCCGGCGACGGGTTCTTCGTGCCGAAGGACTCGCCCTACCGATACACGGCAGGACCGGAAGGCGTTGAGGTAGTGGAGTTCCGCACCTCGATCAAGTTCGACTACAAGTTCGCGGACAGCAACGATGCTCGCTGGAAGGACCGCTACGCGTACGCCACCAGCCACCGCGATGAGTGGGTCTCTGCGCGCGACGAATTCCTGAAGGACAAGACCTCTGAAACGGACGTGACCGCATGAGCCGCGCGGTAGTCGTCGGGGGGGCGTCCGGCATCGGATTCGCCACCGCACAGGCGCTGCACGACGACGGGTTCGACGTGACGATCGCGGACGTCAACCTCGAAGCGGCACAGGCTGCAGCAACAAAGATTGGTGGCGACACCTCGGCGATCACGATGGACGTGACCAATGAGGAATCCGTCGCGGCCGGCTTCGCCGGAATCACCGACCTGGCCGCGGTTGTCAGTTGTCCGGGCTTGACCTTCGTGGGGGCGCTCACCGAACTTTCGTTCACGGCGTGGCAGAAGACCGTCGACGTGTGCCTGACCGGAACGTTCCTGGTGCTCAAGCACGCCGGGCTGGCAATCGCTGAGGGTGGCAGCATCACCGTCATCTCGTCCCTCAACGCACGTCAGCCAGGTACCGGAATGGGTGCCTACTGCGCATCCAAGGCCGGAGCCACGATGCTCGTGGAAGTGGCTGCGCTCGAGCAGGGAGTACGCGGAGTCCGCGTCAACGCGATCCAGCCAGGCAGAGTCGAAACCCCGATGACGGCAGGTTCGGAGATGGTCCCCGGGCTGCTCGAGCAGTTCAACGACAACACCCCCCTCGGCCGCTCCGGTCAGCCGAAAGAGATTGCCGACGTCGCAGCATTCCTCGCGTCGGACAAGGCGACCTGGATCACAGGAGCAACCTTCGACATCAACGGCGGCGCCCACCTGCAGAAGTACCCGGACATGCTGGAACTCACCCGGCCGTTCGCCTCACAGCCGGCCTAGTCACCTATCAGCCCCCTACAGACTTTGCAAAGGAAGACGTTATGACTGACACGAAAGATATCGACGAGCGATCTCGCGAACTCGCCCTGCACTTCTACGATCACTACCTCACCCTCGATCCTGCAGTTTACGAGCCGATCGTCGAGCCGGACGCCTATTACAAGGTCGGGCACACCGAGTACTTCGGCCACGAAGGCTTCGCAACGGTAGTGAAATCGATAAAGTTCCTCTACCCGAACGGCCTCACTCCCGAGATCACCGACATCATCGTCGACGGCTACAAGGTTGCGCTCAAGGTCACCACGCGGGCGGTCACGAACGCGGGGCTGGACTACGAGAACTTCTACGCTGTCCACTTTCGGTTCTCAGAGAACGGCAAGGTCGCCGAACTCTACGAGTTCCTGGACTCGGCATACGCAAACGAGAAGTTCTCGTACGAGGGCTTCGTGGAAGCGCTTTCCAGCTGATCCAGCGCCCACCCGGCAGGTCCACAACTCGGGTGCGGCGTCGCGAACCCTGGTCACTCTTCCTGATGACGAAACAGGGCCGCGACGCCGCACCCCGCATTCATCACCGACCACCCGAACACGAAGCTGATCTGGCGCCCGCGGGCTGCTGGACATGAAGGGTAGAACATGTTCGTACTCGATGGAAAAGTCGCGCTCGTCACCGGCGCCGGCCAGAATGTCGGCGCAGGAATTGCCCGCACACTGGCAGCTCAGGGAGCCACCGTCATCGTCAACGACTTCCACCTAGACCGCGCAGAGCGAACTGTCGCCGCGATCGTCGAAGCCGGAGGGGAGGCAAGAGCTCTACGTTTCGATGTCTCGGATTTTGCTGCGGTTGGTGAGGCGGTCGCTGACATCGCCTCGACCGAGGGACCCGTAGACATCCTCGTGAACAACGCCGGCACCGGGGGCCCCGAGCGGCTCATGCCTATGGAGCCATTCGCTGCCACCTCGCCAGACGACTGGGCCACGATCTTGGCGCCGAACCTGTACGGCGTCTTGAATTGCTCCCGAGCCGTTCTGGGAGGCATGATCCAACGGCAACACGGCCGAATCATCACCGTGTCATCCAGTGCCGGTCAAGAGGGCCTTCCTATCGGTATCGCCTCATACTCCGCGGCCAAGGCTGGTCAGATCGGATTCATGAGAAGTATCGCCGCCGAGAACGCCAAGTACGGGATCACCTGCAACACCATCTCGCTCGGACTGGTCCTTGAAGACGCCAGCGCGCTCCAGCACTATGCAGACGCAATTCCTCTTGGCCGAGTAGGCAAGCCGGAGGACCCGGCGTATTTGGCCGTGTATCTCTCATCAGACGAAGCCGACTGGATCACCGGTCAAACAATCGGAGTCAACGGCGGAAGTCTCATGATCTAGAAGGGGCCTCAGCCGCCACCGTCCAGTTGCTCCGGAACATCACGAGCGAGCCGCAGTGACGGTGCCCACGGCGCTACCAGACGAGGCGCTCACGTGAGGTGCTCTCGGTTCACACCGGCGTACCTCGCGAGGGGGACGGCCGGCCGGTAAACGACTTGACGGTAGGATTCTCGGCATGTCCACTGCAAAAGTGACAGCCCAACGAAAAATCGGGTCCCGGCGAGCCGAAATTCAGGATGCTGCTGCAACGCTGTTCGCCCGGCAGGGGTACAGCGGAACAGGGATGGAGCAGATCGCCGCCGCCGTAGGCCTCGTCCCTGCAAGCCTGTACAACCATTGGCCTTCGAAGCAAGCAATTCTGGCCGAGATCATCGTGACCTACGAGGTCGAAACGCTTGAGGCGTTCAATCGTGCCATCAGGGACAAATTGACGGCAGGTGATGCGCTCTACGCTGCGGCAACGACCCGTCTGAGTTACCTCCTCCGGCATGGGCGGCAAGCTGCCATCACGGATCGCGAGAAGCTCTTGCTCGATGCGGAAAGCCTGACCAGGGTGCACGGACTCCAGAACGCCCACTTCACAGGACTACGGGCTCTCGTGGAGCAGGGCCAACGACAAGGCGAGTTCGACCAAGACACAGACTCCCTGTTTGCAACAGTCGCGCTCCTGGAAATGGGAACCCGCCTAGCCACCTCATTTCTCCACCAAGCCGAGTACCCCTCGTGGGGCGAGGTCTCCGGCGCGGGGACGGTGCTTCAGATGTCAGACGGGGAAGTGCTGGCAAACATGGATGAAGCTTCAGCGCAGTACGCCACGATGGCGCTCCGCATGGTCTCTCACCACCCGGCCTAGAACCTCGATGCCAAGACCGGTCCGCAGTTCAATTTGCGGCAGCGGCAATCGATAAAGCCGGCCTGATTCGGCGAGCATGCTTCCTGATGGGGCATCCGACGAGAGATGCTGCTCTCGCACGACGACCAGGTCAGCTCGGATCGTGCCAAGTGAATCACGGGCTGAAAATCGCCCTTGACCAAGACGCTGAACGGCAGTAGCTTACGAATCAGCATTCGCACGAATCATCGTTCGTAGTGTCTGTCATAGCTCTATTCCAGTAACACGCACCCGGCCTACGCAGTAGCCCCGGTGCTGCAGCACAACAGACCCGAGAGCTCGCTTTTCCGTTGGTGACAAGACCAATCGGCAGACGAGCGTGTGCTGCAAATACCCGTCCAGTCACTCGCCTTCACCGCTGAAGAACCGACAGGACACCTCGTGGTCAAAGATGACCGGGAGAGACGCAACGCTTGCTCTCAGCGCATGCGTTGCCAGGACAGAGGCTTCCAATGACACAAGACAGCCAGCCCAAACCGCCCGCCGAGAAGCGACGGCCAAAACCAGGGCTATTGATAGCTACACTTGCGCTCTCCGTGATGTTGAGCGCGTTCGAGAGCTCGATGGTCTACGTCGCTCTGCCCTCCTTGATCGGAGTCTTCGACGTCGGTGCGGACCAGATCGCCTGGACCGTCACCGTGTATCTGCTCGTATCCGCCTCCTCAGCCGCACTCGGCGGTCGACTTGGCGACCTGTACGGCCGACGACGCGTGCTCATCATCGTGTGCATACTCGCCGGTGTGGGATCGATCGTCAGCGTGGTTGGAGGCGGGCTCGCGATGCTCATCCTCGGTCGAGCCATCCAGGGCACGGCGGGGGCCGTCTTCGGACTGGCTTTCGGTCTCGCCCGCGAACACCTGCCCTCCAAGCGGGTCCCCGTTGCCGTCTCCCTGATTGGCGGGTCTGCACTTCTCGCCGGAGCCGCCGGTGGGCTGATCGCCGGCTCCTTGCTGCAATTCTTCGGCTGGGCATCGATCTTCTTCTTCGCCGCCCTCTTCGCTGTCGTGACCGTCATCGTCAGCCTCATCGTCCTGCCACGGGACACAGGGGCACGGAAGCGAGGGCCACTCGACCTCATCGGCGCCGTCGTCATGCCTGTCGCCATCAGTGCGATCCTGCTCGCCATAACCCTGGTTCAGACCGTAGGAGCTGCGAGCATCACGTTCATCGGCCTTCTCGCTTTCGGAATCGCAGCGCTCATCGGATGGGTGATCTGGGAACTACGGGTCAAACACCCCATCGTGAATGTGCGGCTCTTCAAGAGTCGCTCGGTGGCCGTACCAATGGGCTCAGCCTTCCTTCTCGCGCTCGGGCCCGCCGGCGGATCCGTGATCGTCCTTCAGATCATCCAGCAGTACCCATTGGGCACAGACGGGGGACTGGGACTCTCTCCGGCGACCGCAGGTGGCCTCGGCGCCATCGCAGCAGTACTGGCATTTGCGCTGAGCCCAGTTGGCGGAATGATCGCGCGTCGGCATGGTGCTCGCAGCGTCTTCATCCTCGCTGCTGCCCTGCAGACATTTCCGCTACTGCTCGTGATCTTCTTCCTTGGCAACTTCTGGTGCACGATGGCTGCCGTGCTCTGCGTCACGATCGGGAGCGCGCTGAACGTGGGTGCAATTGCGAATGTCCTGTTCGATGCGGTCTCCGCCGCGAACTCGAGCGAGATCACGGGAACCAGCACCACCGTGACAAGCATCGGACTGTCCGCGGCAACCGCAATCGCCGGAGTTGTGCTGGCCCTGTTCGCTGCTCCGGAAACGGGTCTCATCTCCGGGACCGGCTTCCTCGTCAGCCTCGGGTACATGACGGTGATCGGTACCTTGAGCGTCTTGCTGGGGTTCTTCATTCCGAAACGGAAAGCATCAGAGCACCCGGCCGAGGGCGAGGAACTCGTCACCACTCTGCCAGGCGCAGCGTGAAAGAGGGTACGGGCACCGCGCGAAAGGCCCTTTGGGTCGACCTGGCCAGCAACAAGTCCACAGAAGGCGCGAACCGAAAGGAACTGATGTCCTACACACACCCCAAGTCGCTCGAAGGCAAAGCAGTAGTGGTCACGGGAAGCGCCCGTGGGATTGGGCGAGGGATTGCTCGTACCCTCGCACGCAATGGGGCTCGGCTGCTGGTCACCGACATCCTGGCCGACGATCTCGAGACCCTACGCGAGGACATGACAAGCCACGGTACCGACGTGCACAGCATCGCGGCAGACCTCCGAGAACCTGATGCGGCCGAACGGATCATCGAAGAGGCTTATCGCAAATTTGGAGCCGTCCATGGTCTCGTCAACAACGCAATGGCCATCAAGCCGCCGTCACCGTTGGAATGTCAGACATTGGCTGATTTCGACCTCGCTATAAGCACCGGTCCTCGAGCAACGTTCGCTCTCATGAAGGCGGCCTACCCGCATCTTGTCAGCGCAGGCGGGGGCTCCATAGTGAACTTCGGATCCGGCGCCGGCGCTGCAGGAGAACCCGGTTTCGCCTCGTACGGTGCTGCCAAGGAGTCGATTCGTGGACTGTCTCGAGTGGCCGCGCTCGAGTGGGGTGCCGACAACATTCGAGTCAATGTCGTCCTTCCTTTCGCGCGGACCGAGGGAACGGACTATTGGGAGCAGACTGACCCAGAAGCATTCAATGCGGCCGTCAACGCCGTACCCCTCAAGCGAATCGGGGACAGCGAGAAGGACGTCGGTGCGCTGGTTTCGTTCCTGCTGAGCGATGATTCGACCTACCTCACCGCACAGTCAATCTTTGTTGCGGGTGGATCAGGCGTTTCGAGGTAGTCGTGTAGCGGGGGAGGCAACGTGTCGTCCAGCTTCCCGACTCGCTCGTCGCTGAGCCCTTCCACCTCAATCAGGCCGAGGTCAGCCGGCGAGTATTCCCGACCAGATGCCACAGCGACGCAGCTAAACCAGGAGAAATCATGACCCACCACGATCGGCACGTCTTTCAATCATCAGCGCATAACAGACTCGGTTTTCCTCCGGTGCCAACAAGTGTCAGCGAGCAGGCGCAGGGAGCGCTATCTGTTCCCACCAGTGGAGTTGACCCGCGCTATCCCGATCTTGCGGACGCGGCAGGTTGGATGGGCTACGTGCAAGCCATGGGTGCTCTCGTCCGACCGTATTTCGAGGCTACCCTCCCGTCTCGCGAGTCTTTCGACGTGAGTACCGAGACGATCAACGGAGTCGTGACTTATGTCCTCCGGCCGACGGCTGTCGGTGACAGCCCGGAAGGACCTCTGTTCATCGAGATCCATGGCGGTTCGTTCTACTTGGGTGGTGGAGACCTTGCGTGGATGGCTGGAGCCGCTCATGCCGTCGGCCGAAGCGGAGTTACATGGGTGCCCGATTATCGGATGCCTCCTTCGCACCCGTTCCCTGCCGCACTCGATGACCTCATTTCTGTGTATCGGGCGGCCCTGAAAGCTGTTGGCCCGCATCGAGTCATCGTCAGCGGCACCTCTGCCGGAGGAAACCTCGCCGCCGCGCTGCTGGTTCGTGCCAATGATGAAGGTCTCCCGATGCCAGCCGGACTCGTCCTGATCACTCCTGAGGTCGACCTCACCGAATCTGGGGACAGCTTCGTCACGAATGATGGGATCGATACGGTGCTTGCGTCACAGATGACGCCGAACCTGTTGTACGCAGGCGGCCAAGATCTCGCGCACCCGTATCTTTCGCCATTGTTCGCTGACCTGTCCGAGTTTCCGCCGACGTTCCTGCAAAGCGGCACGCGTGATCTATTCCTTTCCAATGTCGTCAGGATGCACCGGGCCTTACGTCGTGCAGGTGTCACTGCGGAGCTGCATGTATTTGAGGCCATGCCACACGGCGGGTTTGGCGGGGCTGCACCGGAAGACGTAGAGCTCCGTGCAGAAGCCCGCCGGTTCGAATCTGCGCAGCTCGCGCGGACGGCTTCACGGCCGCAGTAAGCGGTCCGACGTGGGGGCGCAGTTGAGGTAGGGGCGACGTCCGCTGCCGCTCTTCCGATGATCATGTTCCCAGACCTGCCCCGGCCGGCGCGCCTCGGCAGCCTCGTCCTCGCGCTCGCCCTGATCGCGGGCGGCGGCTGGCCTGCGACCGGGTTGTTGCCGAAGGATTGTCGCGGGTCGCTAGGGCTTCGTGGAGGGTAGGAGAGGGCGGAGCACGTCGGTCCAAACGCGGTAGCCGGCCCCGTTGAGATGAAGCCCGTCCACGGTGAGGGCGCCCCGCAGAGAGTCCCTGTCGGCAAAGGTCGGCCAGAGGTTGAGGTACTCGGCACTCGGAGTGCTTCCGGCGATCCGCCGGTAGTTCGCGTTCACGTCTTCGATGCGGGTGCGGTACTTGGCTTGGCGGGGCATGACGCTTTGCAGCACGATTCGTGCATCCGGTGCGTGGGTGCGAACGGCCCGGAGGATCCCCTCAACGTCGGCGACGATCTCGTCGGTCTTGCGGCCACGGCCGATGTCGTTCGTTCCGATCAAGAGGAAGACGGCCGCCGGAGCGTGACGAACTGCTACAGCAATGCGCTTTCTAACTCCTGCGGACGTGTCGGCGCTTATGCCACGGTTGATGACACGATGTTCCGGGAACCACTCATGCCAAGCGCCGCCCTCGGTGATGCTGTCGCCGATGAAAGCGATTGCCCCGGTGGGCGGATCGAGTTCCACGAACTGCGACACCTTCATCCGGTGGGCGGGCTCGAAGAATTTGCGATCAATGAACTTTCCAATGAAAGACACGGAGAATTGTCCTTTCAGCTCGGGGTTACCGGTGAATACCTGCTCCGCCGGCCACGTGGATCGATTGAGCGGTGAGGAAGGTGGCATCGTCGCTGAGGAGGAATGACACCAGGGCGCCGACGTCCTTTTCGACGTCGCCGATCCGCTTGAGAGGAACGCTGTTCATCGCGGCGTTGTAACTGGCTGGGTCCTGCTGCTCCCAGATGCGTGCGCCTTCGCTGTTGGCGAAGGGTAAAACGACGTTCACGCGAATGTTGTCTGGTCCCCATTCCACCGCCGCGACGCGAGTGAGTCCTCGGATGGATTCCTTCGCTGCGCCATAGGCGGCGAATCCGATCTCTCCTGCTGACCCTGCGCCCGAACCGAAATTGACGATGGAGCCACCTCCGGCTGCCACGAGGTGGGGGTGTGCAGCCTTCATGAGCTGGAAGGTTGCTCGCGGGCCGGTGTCAGAAGCTAGGTCGAAGTCGTCCGTTGTTTGCGAGGTGAATGGCGAGGCGGGATTGATGGCGATCGCGTTGTTGACCAGTCCGTCGAGACGTCCGAACCGGTCGATTGCAGTGCCGACGATCTGTTCGGCCGCATCAGGCTCGCGCAGATCGATGGCGATGCTGTCCACATCTGCTCCGAGCGCTGCGAGTTCCTCGCGAGCCTCGGCGACAGCATCGTCGAGGATGTCGGTGAGGATCAGCTGTGCGCCATTGCGGGCGAGGGTGCGCGCGATTCCACGTCCGACTCCTCGCCCGCTGCCGGTGATGATGACGGCTTTACCGGCGAGTGATTCTGAGTGGGTGTACGACATCGAGAAACTCCTTGGGATGAATCGACGGATTGTCTAGCGGGATCGAATGGTTTCGGTGGACACGTCCCCCGGCATCCATCACCCCGTGAGGCTGTCTACTTCGAAGTGTCAGACAGCGACGTACCCTGTGTGCGGGCGACTTGACCGAGCCAGGAAAGGCTGGGCTTGGGTTTGCGCTCGAAGGTTTCGCGGTCGACGGCGATGAGGCCGAACGTAGGGTGCCAGTGGCCCCACTCGTAGTTGTCGAGCAGACTCCAATGAAGGTAGCCGCGGACGTCGGCCCCCTCGCCGATGGCGGCGATCATGCCCTGCAACGCTCCGGTCGTGTACTCGATTCGGCGATTGTCATCGGCCGTGGGTATTCCGTTCTCGGTGACGAGGATGGGGAGGCCTGTGACCTCCCATGTGTGACGGATAGCCATGCCGAGCGCGTCGGGACGGTAGGCGGCGCCGGTCTGAGTGTTGTCGGGGTGTTCGGGGTGGGGGACGATGCCGTTGGCGTCGACCTGCTGGCTGGAGTAGGACTGCACGCCGACCCAGTCGTCTCCGCGGGAGCCTTCGAGGTAAAGGTCTTCCTGGTCGTAACGAATGTGGGTGAGCTTGTCCTCGTTGCCGGGCGTCGAGGTCAGGGCAGCATTGGCGATCGTCCAACCGATCTTCGCGTCGGTGTGCTCGCGCAGGATACGGCGGGCTGCGTGGTGGATCTCGACCATTCGGTGCCCGATTCGAGGTTCGGGCGTGGGGAGGTTCGCGGCGATCCGTTCGCGCTGAGCTTCTCCGTCGACGGTCGGGCTCTGCCATTCACTGATGAGGCCGGATGTCATCGCTTCGCGGATCATCACTGTCATCGCCTGCATGTTGGGTTCGTTCATCGTGGCGACCCATGTGACCCCGTCGAGGATCTGGGTCGCGGCAGTGACGAAGAAGCTGAACCGCTCGACGGCGGTGTCGCTCATCCACCCTCCCTCGTTCGCGAACCACGCCGGAGCGGTGAAGTGCTGAAGGGTGATCACCGGTTCCAGACCGAGTTCGAAGGCGGTTTCGATCATCCGGCGGTAGTGAGCCAGCTCGGCTCGCGAGATCTGACCGGGGCGCGGCTCGATGCGAGCCCACTCGATGCCGAAACGGTAGGCGTTGAAGCCCGCTGCCGCGAGCAGTTCCATGTCTTCGCGGTAGCGGTGGTAGCTGTCGACGGCGTCTCCGCTGAATTCCATTCCAGCCGCGGCCTCCAGCGCCCACCAGTCGCTGTTGATGTTGTTGCCCTCGATCTGGTGCGGCGCGGTTGAGGCACCCCACAGGAAAGTGGAAGGAAGATCGGTCATTTCAGGATCCTTTCGAGATCGAAACCGCCGCGGCCGAGGTCGCCCGGGGGTGTTGTTGTCGCGGGTTGAGTTGGATGAGGAAGTCGTACGGTCAGCCGGCGGCTGATCGTGTGGAGTCTTTGACAGACTGTTCGGCGATCCACGTGAGATCAGGGATGTGGCCGATCTCGAGGGCTTTGAGGAAGAGCCTCTCTTCGCGTGGCTGGCTTTGTTCGAAGACGTCGAGTAGCTCACCGGACGGCGCGGTCTCTCCCATGATCTGGTCCCAGTTGGCGACAACGTCTTCGCTGGTCAGGTCCGGGTTGAAGTACCCGCGGGTGCCCGCCAGGAAGACGCGGGCGATGCGCCCGCCTCCAGCGGTGAAGGCTTCTCCTGTCGTGGGCGCGTTCTCGTGGAGAAGTGGGGCTATCGCCGTGGCGACTTTGTCGGGTTGAAGGGTGCTGCGCATGAAGGTGATGAGTTCGGTTTCCTCTCCTCCTCCGCTCGCTCCGACTGTCTCGGTGAATGCCCACGGCATCAGGGTGTTCGCGATGATCCCGTGCTCTTTTCCGGCTGCGGCGACCTGACGGGCTGCGGCGAAGACCGCCAGCTTGGACACGGCGTAGTCGAGTTCGTATCCCGTTGGCCCGTACCAGAATCCCGTTCCGACTGCAGAGGAGGTGAACAGGATGCGGCCGTAGTTCTGTTCGACCATGTGCGGCCACGCGGCCCGGTTGAGTTGCAACGACCCACGCACGTTGATGTCGAAGTACATATCCAGCCCCGGACTCGGCGCGTTGTGGACCAGTTCCGAGCCATCCATGACCTTGCCGGCTGGGACACCGGCGTTGTGGATGACAATGTCCAGGCGTCCGAATTCCTCGATCGTGCGGGCCACGAGAGCTATCGCGTCGTCGTCGTCACCGATTCTGCCGCCGACGGCTATTGCTGTGCCGCCCAGAGCGCGGATCTCGTCCCGGACGTTCTCAGCGCGCTGCACATTGGCAGGAAGCTCGTTGACGACCACCGTCGCACCCCGGCTTGCAAGATAGCGGGCGTGGGCTGCACCGATCCCTATTCCCGCCCCTGTCACGATCGCCACACGACCATCGAATCGAAGCTGCTCTGTCATCGGTCCTTCTCCTTCATGTTCTGTGCTGGCGTGTTCATCAGTGAGCTGGTCAACGTCGAAACTTCGGGTCTGGGGTGGGATTCAGTTGCGTTGTCGATGCCTTGCTGAGGTACGAGCGCTGGCCTTCCAGGTCCACAGTGTCGCCCGTGAGCGTGAACGGTACGGCCGCCATGACCTGATCCGAGCTGGACCCGACGCGGACGGCGGCCGGCCCCGGTTCGACGACGAAACGACCGTCGATGCCGGTGAACCCGAGCTGTGAGGCCTGCACCGTGCACGAGAAGGAACCGGTCTCCTGAGGGGCGAGCATTGCTCGGGCGAATCCGACGAGCTGCAGTTCTGGCCTGGTGATTCCGATCACAGCCTGGGAGATATAGAACTGGACGATCTCCGAACCTGCCCGCTCCCCCGTGTTGGTCACCTGGACCGTGATCGTGACGGCGCCGCCGTCTGTGGGCACCGTGTCGGCGCTGACCGTCGCGTTCGAGTACTCGAATGAGGTGAAGCTCGCGCCGTGCCCGAAGGGGTAGAGCGGACTGTTCTCGAGGTCGATGTAGCTGCGGAACATGTCACCGTCGCTGCGGCGGTAGCCGCTGCCGCGCTTCTGGCTGTAGTACAGCGGCACCTGCCCGGTCGCGCGGGGGATCGTGTAGGGCAGCTTCCCGCTCGGGTTCGCGTCACCGAACAGCACTGACGCGACGGCCTGCGATCCGTACGGTCCGGGGTAGTAGGCGACGAGGGAGGCGGCGAGCAGCTCGTCGACGTCCGCGATCGCGTAGGGGCGACCTTGGTAGTACACGCCCACCAGGGGGGTACCGGTCGCGGAGACGGCCCGCACCAGTTCGACCTGATGCGGGGGAAGCTCGATCTTTGCGGCGTCTGTGCCCTCGCCCTCGGTGATTCGCGTACCGAACCACCCCCCGCGGCCGCCGATAGCGAGAACGACGATGTCCGCTGCTGCGGCTGCCTCAACAGCTGCCGCGACGTCCTGAGGATCGTCGGGCCGGATGTTCACGCCGATCGTGCTGGTGACTTCGCTGGTCGGTGAGACGGTGCGCAGAGCTTCCGCGAGATCCATGGCGCCGTAGGAGTGGCGAACGAGGGCGTCTGTGTCGATGCTCATCAGCTGCGCGTACTGCTCGGCACGTTTCACCGCCTCCTCGGGACTGATCTCCGGTGAGGAGTCCGACATCGTACTCACCCCGGCCATCCGGGATTCCCCGGTCATGATCCCCTTCGTCATGTCCAAGCTGGAGGGGTAGGTGTAGGCAGCGAAGTTGACCATGGCGGAGTCGGCATTGGGGCCGATCACGGCGATGCGCACCCCTCGCTGGAGTGGCAGTGTGCCGTCGTTCTTCAGAAGAGTGATCGACTCCTCGGCCAGCGACCGGGACAGGTCCTGCCCCTCGGCAGCGATCCGGTTCAGCTCGATAGGGTCTTCGTTCACGTAGGGGTTCTCGAACAGGTCGAGTGCGAACTTGTCGACCAAGACGCGACGAACGGCCTCATCGAGCACGCTCTCGTCGAGGCGGCCGTCTTCGACAGCGTGCACGAGGTGTCCGCCGTAGCCGACGACGGAGGGAAGCTCCACATCGAGACCTGCGGTGAGCGCGAGCAATCCTGCGTCTGCAGCCGTCGGCGCGATGAACTGGCGGGTCGCGAGCCATTCAACGGTGCTGTAGTCCGAGACGACGCTACCCGTGAATCCCATGCGATCGCGGAGGAGCTCGGTGAGAATCGCGTGGCTGGCACCCACCGGGACGCCGTCGATCTCAGAGTAGGAGTTCATGACGCTGCCGAGGCCGGCGAGCTTGATGGCTGCTTCGAACGGCGTCGCGTACACGTCGTACAACTCCCGCTCGCCCAGCTGCGTCGCCGCCATGTTCTGGCCCGCCTCAGTCATCGCGTAGCCGAGGAAGTGCTTCGCCGTGGCAAGCACTCCTTCGCGAAGGTCGTCGCCTTGGAGCCCGCGCACGAAGCCGACTCCCATGGCGGTGGTGAGGTAGACGTCCTCGCCGTAGGTTTCGTGCACACGGCCCCACCGCGCGTCACGAGCGATGTCCAGCACAGGCGAGAGAGCATGAAGGGACCCGACGGAACGCATCTGTCGGCTGATCACTCGCGCCATCTCCTCGACGGCATCCGGGTTCCATGTTGCGGCCAGCCCGATGGCTGTGGGGAAGGACGTGTATCCGGGTGCGAGAAAGCCGTTCAGCGCTTCGGCGTGGAACATGGCGGGGATTCCCAAGCGAGTGTTCTCTCGCAGATAGTGCTGCACCTTGTTGGTGATGGTCGCAAGGTTGTGGGGAGATGCGGCCCCCATCATGGCAAGGTTCGAAACGTGCCCGATGCCGTCCTTCATGATCTCGTCGAGGACTTTGTCGTCAGGGCCGTCTGGCCCCAGCAGGGCGGTCGGCATGATCGCGGACACCTGCTGAGCTTTCTCTCTCAGGGTCATGCGACCGAGCAGGTCGTTGGCCTGTTCCAGGGGAGACAGGGACGATTCAGGCATGTAGGGCTCCGTTGAGTGGTGTATCCGTACCGAGAGAGCGGCCGCGTCGGCCGACGAGGGTGTGAAGCGGCTCCGCATAGCTAGCGGGCCGCCTCACACTCGTCACATGGTTCGGATGCTGGTGGTGGACAGGCTTGCGCGCTTTCCGACGCTGATGGGGATGATGGCGAGGGCGCCGAGAGCGGCGAACGCCGCGCCCACGAAGTACACCCAGGAGTAGTCACCGCCGGCCAACGAAAGCACGGCTGCGGCAAGGAACGGGCCGATGGCCTGGGGGACGCCATTCGCGAGGAAGAAGATGGAGAGGTAGCGCCCGTTCTCGTTGCCTTCACTCGGCAGGACGTCAAGGAGCAGAGCCTGATCGACCGACCCGTAGACCCCTAGGCCGAGAGAGGTGAGCAGACTCCCAATGACGAACTGCGGGATGCTGGTTGACGTGGCCACGGTCAGAGCGCTTGCTGCAAGGAGCCCTGCGGCGATGACGAGGAACGGCTTGCGTGACTTCAGCTTGTCCGACAGGAACCCGCCACCGAGCGCCCCGAGGGCTGCGAGAGCGACACCCATCAGGCTGATCAGCGCGGTCAGCGACGCGACTTCCGCTGTGCCGAGCTCGAACCGCGCCATCAGCAAGTAGACGGTGTACAGGGTGGTGAGGGCGATGAAGCCGTACACGAGGACTTTGCTGACGATCACCCAGCCGAAGTTCGAGTGCTTGCGGGGATTGAAGTAGAACCCCTTTGCCAGAGCCGAGAACCGGAGCTCCGGCACCGTGCCCTCGAACTTGGGATCCTTCATCGCCAAGACGAACCACACCGCCCCGAGCACGGCAATTCCGGCGGGGACGAGGAACATCAAGCTGACGTTCGAGGTGAACATGCCTGCCAGCACGATGCCCAGAATCGGGCCGATCTGAGTGAGGGCGCCATTGATGCCCATCACCTTTCCTCGCTGGCTCCTCGGAAGACGGTCCCCCAGGAACGTGACCAACGTCTGGTTGGCCAAGGAGTAGCCGCCCAGTCCGATGCACCATCCGATGATCACGAGTGTCGTCGATTCGGAGAACGCGATGACGATGCTTCCCACCGTTCCAAGCAGAACGCCTCCGACGAACCAGGGCCGGCGTCGCCCGAAACGGGATCGCGTGCGGTCGCTCAACACACCGAAGACCGGGTTCGTGAAGAGCACCAGCGTGCTGGCGATACCGAGCGCCAAAGCCAGCACGGTGTTCTGGTTCTCCGGGTCGATGGAGCCAACCTTGACCGCCAGCGAGAACCCGATCGGGACGACCAGTGCCATGAAGAGCGTCAGCTGTCCGACAAGAACAGCCGCTAGCTCTCCACCTCTGATCTTTGGACGATCGTCCGGGCCGTCACTCGATGCAACGTTCATCTCCTCCGCCCCTTGCACGGTGGCTCCGGCGAAGCCCATGGGCGGTGTCGTCTCAGCCAGAGGTATTGAGTCCCCGGGGTGGTCGGTGTTTGTCAACAGAACTCCTTTGTTCAACGGTGTCAGCACGAAGTGATGCGCCTGCGAACTCGCCAACCACTGAGGCGGGTCATTTAGGCAGCAGGTAGAAGCAATGTCGAATCACGCTTCGGGTTTCAATTCCGATAAGATAACACGAATCTCGAATTGCGTTACGACTTTTTCGGATAGGGTCGATCAGGGTCGCCGCCGGAGACCTGGCCAAATCGACGGACAGGAGCATTCGTGACAACAACCGTTCGGGCTACACCTCCGCGACGGAGCTACGCCAAGAGTGCTGCCATCCGACAGAAGATCCTCGATGCGTGCATCGAGGAATTTGGTCAGGTGGGCTTCTACGGCGCCACCATGAAGGACATCGCTGCCCGCGCCGGGATGAGTCATACCGGCCTGCTCCATCATTTCCAGAACAAGGAGTCGCTCCTGGTCGCGGTTCTTGAATACCGTGATGAACGGAGCACGGCTCTTACTCGCGCGGCAGCGGAGCGTCTCGGCAACACCCCTGAGGGTGCGGTTCGCTCGATGCTCGAAGCGGTCGTCGCTAACGAGCTTGAACCGGGGCTTGCCGCCCTACATGCCTCGCTTTCGGCCGAAGCGACCTCCTCAGCTCATCCCGCCCACGAATACTTCAAAACGCGCTACCGCATGTTCCGTGGCTACTACGAGCAGCGCTTCATAGAAATGGCCGCCGAGGGGCTTCTCAACACCTCGATGACACCGCGCGCTCTCGCTTTCACCTTCGTAGCAATCCTCGACGGCCTTGAGATCCAGTGGTTATACGACAAGGAAGAATTCCGAATGGAGGACGTTTTCGAAGAATTCTTGTCCTCGATCAGTCCCAGCCAGTGAACTAATCCAAGTAGCACACTGCGAAACTTGGCCATTCAGCGCTGCGGTTCAAAAAGAGAGGCGAGTGGTGGATTTTCCCGCCCCGGGTGTCTCGTGAATCTCTAGATTCTCGAGACGAGAGTCCCTGGTCGTCCGTCAGCCTGATCGTGGAAGGGGGGCGCGGCAGGCGGCACCACTCCCAGACGGTTTATCCGACGGTGCGGTTGATCGCCCGCTGCACGAATTCCTCCAGCTTGCCGAGGGCACGAAGCCGGAGCGGGCGCTTCTTTGCCGCGCGGGTGGCGACGGTGGTGCGCCAGTCGTCGCGGTGTTCGGCGATGGGTGTACGCCGGTCGCCGGTCGTGGTTGCGTTCTCGTAGGGGCAGTAGGGCCCGGAGATCGCGGGGGAGTGTTCGAGGAGGTGGGTGGAGAGGATGTAGCGCAGCGGTGCCGGCACGCCGCGGCGGCCGGGGTGGGCGGTGAGGCTGACGAACTGTGCCAGCAGCGCGCTGCTGACGCTCGCCGACAGCGCTGCGACGTTCTGTCGGGAAGGCGCCTCCCGGTTGGCGCCCATGATGTACTCGAAGTCGTCGAGGAGTTCGAGTTTGTCGAGGGCGACGTCCCCGGGCACGAGTTGGCCGATGCAGGCCATGCAGGGCCGGCCGGGGACGAGGGTGTGGGCGCGCCAGATCCCGTTGCGCATCCGCCCATCGTCGAAGGTGTCCAGGGTGATGCCGCCGTCGATGACGGGGATGAGGTCGGCGTAGGCGATCGTGTCGCTCGTTCCGAAGGTCCACCAAGGCGGCATCCATCACATTCTTCGGGTCGAGATCAAGCTCGTCGGCACGCCGGCCTTCGATGCGCGGCTGGGTGAATTCGACTCTGGAGCTGACGCTGACGCGCTGGGGGGAGTTCCTTCGCGTCCTCGCTGACCGGCCGTCGTGCTGGTAGCGAGCAAGATTCGATCTGGAGCTATTCCCGCCGGCTGGCGTAGGTGGCGAACTCGACGGCGTTCTCGTTGGCGTGTTTCGTGGTGACTTGGTCGCTATAGGCGAAGAGGTCAGCGACGAGTGGTGCGGGCTTGGTGGTGACGAGGTCGTCGAGGGCTCGGTTTCGGTTGGCGAGTGGGTTCAGGCCGAGTTCGCGGATCTGGGTGAGCAGATAGCTGTGGGTGATGTGGTGGCCGGCCTTGCCTCCGGGGAAGAGCCAGGGGAGTGGCCGGTGCTTCTCGTTGGCCGGTGAGCGGTCGGCGAGGTGCTGTTCGATCAGGGTGGCGAAGAGCGCCGGGAGTTCGACCGGCTGAGCGTCGACGATGATGATCATGCCGTTCTGCTCCCTTTGGACGGCGGTGGTCGTGAGTGAGCAGACGCGTGAGAGCGGTTGCGCGAAGAGCGGAAGGAGCAGGGCCGCAACTCGCGTCGAGACCGGGATAGTTGTGTTGTCGAGACAGTTCCGGATCTCTGGGTGCAGGTGGCAAGCGTGTGATTGGCGTCGTCCTTGAGCCAGGTGAGGAAGGTGATTGCTGCGGTGATCTCTTGTTTCGCGTTGTGGGTTGCGTCCTGGCTGGTGGTGCCCGCGGACGATCGTTTCCGAATGCTGCGGAGGTGATGCCAGCGGGCGAACAGTTCGATCGGGCGGCGCATTGTGGCGTCGGTGATCGGAGCGAGTTTGTCGTCGAGCCAGCGTTCGAAGCGGGCGAGGGCATCGTCTCGGGGCGGCAGTTGCCCGGTGTCGACGAGGATGGCGCGAATGTGCTCGATGTGGCGGCCGGGACGGAGGGCGTCGAGGGCTTTGTGGGTGGGGGCGAGGGTGCCGTTACCGAGCTGTGTGAGGACGTCGATCACGCCGAGGTGTCGCATCCAGGTGATGATGCTCTCGGGGCGGTCGGCAGTGACGAGCGCTTCCAAGAGCGCGGTCCCGGTCGACTTCGCGGTGCCCTCGGGCGTGAGGAGATCTTCGAGGTCGACGCGGAGGCTGCAGCGGGCGCAGGTTCCTCTGCGCTAGCGGGGTCGTTCTTCGTGACAGGTCTCGCAGTGGAACTGGGCGGGAATGCCGGCGCAGTCAACGCAGATGCTCCGACGCTGCGTGTCGAGTCCGGGCATCATCCGGTCGGCGCCGCATCCGGGACAGGCTCCGCGGGTGTGGGTGGCGGTGGCGAAGCAGATCCCGCAGAGATCCCCGTCGGGCCAGCGGGCGGCGATCCTGTTGCGGCCGCGGCCGCAACGGTCGCAGTGCAGGTTCCCGGTCGAGCGGGGTCGGCCTCGTCGTTCGACCGGCCTTGGCTGCTGGTTAGTCATCGCGGACGACGCGTGCCCGTCGTGGGCGGGCCTGGGTGTTGAGGTCGATGACGTCGGAGTTCACGATCTTCTTAGCGGCTTCGCGTTCTCTGCCGCGACGGTGATGAGTTCGGCGGGGGTGCAGTGGAAGATGTCGCAGAGCGCCGAGAGGATCGGTAGCGAGATGCGTTCGGGTCGGTTGGTGACGAGGCGATAAACCTGCGAGGCCGACAAGGTGATTCCGCGTTCGGTGAGGTGGGAAGCGAGGTCGGTGGTGTTGTGCATGGCGTTGCGGGCCATGAGTTCAGCGAGGTGCCACTGGTAGTCGACGGCGCGGGTCATGGTGTGGGGGCCTTCCGGTTGAGGGCGTCGGTGATGGTCTGGTCGAGCACGCGGCGGAGTGTGCGGGTGCGGTAGTCGCTGGAGACGGAGGTGTAGAGGCCAGTGGTCGAGGCGTATTCGTGGCCGACTTGCCGCTGGACGAAGAGGGCGTCGTAGCCGTCCTCGATCAGATGCGTGACGTAGGAGCGGCGCAGCGAGTGGAAGTCGAGGCCGGGGGAGAGGGCGAGCTCGTCACGGTAGCGGCGGAACCTCGCGCTCAGCGCGGCCTCGACAACCATCATCACCGCCAAAATTCGTGTATCAGTTGCAAGATATTTGCATTAAACGCATGATTAGATCAGTGGGTGTGTAATCGACAATCTCGACCACGATGGGGAGACGCACGAAACTCTGAGTTCAGAGTGGCCCTGTGTGAACGGCATCGATCGACGCTGCCTCGATCGCGCTGACCAGAGGCATCGACCGCGGCAGGAGTGCCTTGCTCCGTCCAATTCAGGGACGAGACCTCCGAGAATCGGATCGTGCCGAGACGACTGTAAAAATGCTCACCCTGGCGCGGAGGAAGCAGTTCGGGGTGATCCCGGGCAAACACGAGATCGATGTCGATCTCGAGCGAGCCCGGTCGCGCGAGGATCGCAAGCACCCAGCGTTCCTCCAACACAAAGTGCTGCAGGGTAGGTAGGGCCGTGTAATCAGGCATGTCCGAAGGCTATCGGCGGGATAAGGCCGGGGCGTGCATCAGATGCGATATTGCTCGTTTCACTTGACATAATGTGCATTATCAGCGCGTCACCGGCTGGCGGAGAAGGGTGCGGAGGCGGGCTGGTTCGACGCGGCGGGCGTCACTGAGGTAGATCTCGTGGTGGAGGCCGCGCATCCGGTAGCCGAGGCCTGGGATGACCTCGTCGTGGAGCTGCTGGAGGATGGCGGCCTCGTCGTCGTAGCTCCCGACGTGCAGGGTCTGCACGCAGGTCTGTTCCTGCAGCGTCTGCAATCGCAACAGCTCCGCTGCCCGCCCCACCGCTGCCGAAGAAGCTGTTGACATAATGACGTCGCGGGCTTCGTCGAGCATCGACTGCGTGATCCAGTCCGGTACCATCATCAGCAGGGTCCATGCCCAGGCCGACTTGTCCCGAGCCGTGGTGAACGTCGTCATGTCGTCGGCTGTCCAGAGGCCTTCCAGCGGCATGACCACATAGTCGCGATCAAGCTGAGCTCTGCTCATGAACTTGAGCTTGTAAGCCAGCGGATAGAGGGCCTCGAGGGCTGAAGCGTACTCCGGCGCGCAATTGGGATCGCCGTAGCCGTCGATGGCTAGGTAGGTGAGTTCGGGCACCTCGAGTACCCGGAACGCCCCGGGCTTGCCCGGCCGGTAGCAGTCGAGAGATTTCTTGAAATCGGTCTTCATGGCTCACCCCGGCATCAGAGTAGCGCTCACGACGAGCGCAGGGCATCGGCGGGCTCTGTGCGCGCGGCCTTCGCGGCGGGATAAGCGCCCGCGGTGAGGCCCACCACCGCGCCCAGCCCCGCGCAGCCGAAGGCCAGCGGGAGGTCGAGCACCGGTGTCCAGCCTCGGAGCGCCGAGACCGCCACGATCGCGAGCACCGCCAGCGCCACCCCGATGACTCCCCCGAGTGCGCCCACGACCACGGATTCCAGCACGAACTGCGCCCCGATCTGCCGGCGCGTGGCCCCGAGAGCACGGCGCAGGCCGATCTCGCCCGTGCGTTCGGAGACGCTCAGCGTGGTCACGTTCGCTATGCCGAGACCGCCGGCCAGCAGGGTGATGAGGCCGATGGCGAGGAAGACGATGTCGAGGTCGTCTCCCACCTCGTTCTGCAGGGCGGTCGGACGGCTGGGCGCCGCGACGGTGAAGACGTCGGGCTCGTTCGGGTCGAGGGCGATGGGTGCCTGCCGCGAGACGAGCTCGCCGGCGGCGCTGTCGAGGTGCAGAGCGACGAGATCGGGAGGGACGGAGGGGAAATCGCGGCGGGCCGCACCCGTGGGGATGACCACGGCTCCTGCGAGGTGCGCCTCGGTGACCGACTCCCCCAGGATGCCGATGACCGTGTAGCTGCGGTCGCCGAGAAAGACGGAGGGCTGCGCCTCCAGGCGCCGGATGCCGAGGGTCGCCGCAGCATCGGAGCCCAGGATCGCCACCCGGTCACCTCGCGCGTCGTGGCCCGCGTCGAACGCGCGACCCGCCACGAGATGGGCCCCGATCGCCTCGACCAGCTCGCCCGAGCTGGCGTAGACCGGCGGCGGGGTCGTCTCGGGCTCCGAAGGATCGTGGACGGGGACGGCGCTCACCCGGAGGCCCTCCGTGGGGAGCGCGGTGAGGGTGGCCGCCGCGAGCACCCCCGCCAGCCGCCGCACCCGATCGGCCGAGTCGTCGGGCAGCGCTGCGGCAGCGCGCTCCTCGCCGTCGGCGCCCTGCTTCTTCTGCGGGGTGATCTCGGCATGCTCGGCCGCCACGCGGTCGAAGTGCGCGTCGAGCTGACCCCCGGCGGTCTGCCCGAGGCCCACCGTGAGCACGAGCGCGCCGATGCCCACGACGGTGCCGAGAAGGCTCACGAACAGCCGAAGCGGCCGGGCGCCCACGCCCTCGAGCACTTCGGCGGCCAGATCCCGGAGGTCGAACCGGGCTGCCCTCGACGATGCCGCCCCGCCGGATAGCCGTGGGCCGATCCGCAGATCATGCCTCCTCCTGGCCGTCATCGGGCGATCTCGCTGAGCCGGCCGTCTGTGATGACCACGCGGCGCCGGGCACGCGAAGCCACCTCGGGGTCGTGGGTGATCACGACGATGGTGAGGCCGTCGGCGTGGAGGTCGTCGAAGAGCGCCAGGACGGCGTCGGCGTTGGCGCGGTCGAGGTTGCCCGTGGGTTCGTCGGCGAGCAGCAGCCGCGGATCGGTGCAGACGGCTCGGGCGATCGCCACGCGTTGCCGCTCGCCACCCGAGAGCGTGGCCGGGAACGCCTCGAGACGATGCCCGAGCCCCACCCGCTCGAGCGCGGTCCTGGCTCGGATCGAGCGCTCGTGCCGCGGGATTCCGCCGTAGGTGAAGGCGAGCATCACGTTCTCCCGCACCGTGCGCGTGGGCAGCAGATGGAACGACTGGAACACGAAGCCGATCCCCGAACCGCGCAGCCCCGACCTCCGCCTGTCGTCGAGAGCTGCGGTCGGCAGGCCGTCGAACAGGTACTCCCCCGTGCTCGGCCGATCGAGGAGCCCCAGGATGTTGAGGGCCGTCGACTTCCCCGCCCCGGACGGTCCCGTGATGGCCACGTAGTCTCCGGAGGGCAGCTGCAGGTCGATGCCGCTGAGGGCCGTGACCGCACGGCCGGAGCCGAACGAGCGGCCCACACCTCGCAGCTCCACCAGCGGTGCCGCCTGGTCGGCCCGTGCCTCGACGATCGTCATCGGCCGACCACCACCCTCGCGCCCGCGCGCACCCGCGGGTCGGGCGAGCGGATCTCGACGAACCCGCCCGCGGAGAGACCCGCCTCCACCTCGACGAGAGCGGATCCGCTCCCACCGCTGCCGGCGCTCGCGGGAGAATCGCCGGATCCGTCTTCGTCCGGCACGAGCTCGATCCGCGCCTCTCCCCCGGGCCCCGCGGTGAGCGCCACGACGGGCACCGCGAGAACCTCGCCGTCGGTCGACTGCACCGGGATGCCCACGCGCACGTTGCTGCCCTTCAGGGACTCGCGTTCCTGATCCGTCAGCTCGCCCGGCGTGAGGACCACGTCGAAGCGCTTGCCGCCGGCCGCACTCTCTGCCGAGTCGTCTGCTCCGCTCCCCTCCTTCTGAGCCGCGACGGAGGCGACGGTGGCCGGATGCTCGACCCCGTCGGCACCCTCGAAGGTCGCCGCCGCACCGGGGGCGAGCAGTTCGGCGTCGGCGGCGGACGCCGAGCCCTGAAGCACGAGCTCCGCACCGGAGACCGAGAGCGCCGCACCCGTCGTGACGCTCCCCCGCTCCGCAGTCACGGCATCCACTCTGCGTGGAAGGGACGTGAGGTAGACGACCTCCGCCGAGGGCAGGCCGGTGAGCGCCTCCTCCTCGGCGCGGACGAGGGCGGCCCTGGCGTCGTCGAGCTGCTCCTCGGCCGCTGCCAGACTCGCCTGTTCGGCACTCGTCCGGGGTGGTTCCAGGAGCTCGTCGCGTCGTGCGAAGGCGAGCGCGAGCTCGTCTTCGAGTCGCGCGACCAGGGAGTCTTCCCGCGGGACGGCGTCCACGGCCGCGGCCAGCGCCCGCTGAGCCTCGCGCACCTGGTTGTCGGCCTCGACCCGAGCCGCCATGGATGGCCCTGCGGCGGCCGTCGACACCGCCGCGCCGGCCTGCTCCACGGCGGCCTCGGCGCTGCGCACCGCCGACCGGGCACCGGCGAGCTGCTGCTCCACCTCAGGGCCCGATCCGGGCGGCGGATAGCCCGCCCGCCGGTAGAGCTCGCCGACGGCCGCGGCGGTCGCGGCGTCGTAGGCATCCGACGTCGTGTCTCCGGCATCGAGGCCGACGCCGGCGAGGGCGGCCTTGAGCTGGAGCACGTCCGGCCCCGAGAGCCCGGCCCGCAGCGAACGGTACGCCGGCAGCGCTCCGGGCAGCACGAGGAGCGGCCGCCCGGCCACCTCGAGTGCAACCGATCCGGCGTCGAGCGTGCTGCCGACCTCAGGCACGCGCCCGGTCACGACCGCCGGACCGCTGAGGCCCGTGGTGTCGACTTTCACGTCGACCGCGTCGGCGTACGCGACGTCGGCCCGTGTGGTGACCGTGTTCTGGATGACCCGGCGTTCGATCGGCGCCGTCACGGGCCCCGCTTCCGGCGGCCTGGCCGCGGCCGCCAGCTCGGCGGGAGACACCACGAACCGGCTGAGCGCGACCCCGGCCCCGAGAGCCACCACGGCCACGACAGCGATCACCGCCACGAGCCGGGGCCCGCGCAGCCGGCTTCCGGGAGCCGACGGTCTCGGGCGCTCCGCTCTGGGCTGCTCCGCTCGCGACCTCTCCGCTCGCGACCTCTCCGCTCGCGACCTCTCCGCTCGAGGACTCCCCGCTCCAGATCGATGTGGCCTCGGCCGCTCAGGATCCGAGCCGCGCGACGAGCGCATCGAGTTCCTCCCGGTGGGTGTCCACGAACACCTGCTCCACCTTGAGCTGCTCGGCGGCCAGCGCTTCGGCGTATCCGTCGTCGCGGGAGCACTCGAAGTCGGCGGTCGCCACGGCGATCTCCTCAGACTGCAGCGCGTCGAGTGCGGCGGGGTCGGGTTCCTCCCCGTCCGGGCCGAGCAGCTCGCCGTACCGATGGTCGAAGTCGCTGGCGGCCTCGTCCCTCCTTTCGTACTCGGCGTGCCCGGCCTCCGCCATGCAGTCCGACCAGGCCTCCTCGGCCGCGAGAACGGCCGGAGCCGCCTCGGCCTTGTCGTACTCGCGCTCGAGGAGCATCAGCAGGGACTGGAGCTGGGGGTCGTCCGGCTCCGGTCCTGATCCGAGTTCGTGGTCGGCGGCGCCCATGCAGCCACCCTCCGACCATTCGTACTGGTGGGACTCGTCGGCGGAATCCCCGCCGGAGGCGACCTCCGCCCCCGAGCCCTGCGGGAGGCCCCAGAGTGCCTCGTCGTACGCCGATCGCTCCTCCTCGCTGAGCGACTCCACGTACGCCTGGTTGGGATCGGCACTCGCGCCGGGATCGGTGAACTGGAATGCGCCGCTCGAGATGCCGTAGCCGTAGGTGCGGGCGAACTCCTCGGTACCGAAGGGGATGGCGAGCTCGCCACCCGCCGTGGAGCGGAAGTCAGGTTGGTACTCGAACCCCTCCTTCTTCATGCACGCCGCTGCGGCGTTCTGCAGGGCGACGTCTCGTGCTTCCTTCTCCTCCTCCGACTCACGTCCGTAGAAGACGGAGAAGTACGGATCGAGCGGCCCCGCATCGGCGGACGCAGACGCGGACGCACGCGTAGGCGTAGGCGCCGACGCCGGCGGGGCGCCGCCCGGGTCGGTGCAGCCGCAGAGGATCGGTACGAGGAGCAGTGGGATCGCCGCGAGCCGGCTCGCAGTCATGACGCGCATCCGTCACTCACCGCCGTGACGGGCCAGGAGGGCGTCGAGGGCTTCGCGGTGCTCATCGACGAAAGCCTGTTCGCGGGCCAGCTGCTCTGTCTCGATGGTGTCGGTGTAGCCCGTCGACTCTCCGCACGCGAAGTCGGCCGTGGCTGTCGCGATCTCCTCGTTCTTCAGTTCGTCGAGCGCGACCGGGTCGGGGGCCCCGTCATCGTCGGCCGAGCCCGAGCCCGAGCCCGAGCCCGAGTCCTCGGGCGACCCGGCTTCCTGCAGCTCGTTGAAGCGCTCGTTGAAGTCGTTGACCGGATCGTCCTTCTTCTCGTAGCCGGGGAAGCCGGCCGAGGCCAGGCAGTCCGACCACGCCTTCTCCGCCGCGATCACGGCGGGGATCTCGCGCGCCTCCATCCAGATCGCGCCCATCTCCTCTACGAGCGATGCGAACTCCGGATCCATCGAACCGGTGTCGCCGAACTCGTGCTGAGCCGCCCCCATGCAGCCCGCCTGCTTCCAGTCGTAGTCGGCGGAGACATCGACCGAGGGTTCATCGGTCGAGCCGGTCGAGCCGGCGGAATCGAGCGCCTCGGGCGGGGCACCCCACAGCGCCGTGCCGTAGGCGGCCTGCTCCCCCGGGCTCAAGGAGTCGATGTAGTCCTGGTTCGGGTCCTCGTACTCCCCCGATCCGCTCATCTCGTCGAACGCGCCTGTCGAGACCCCGTACCCGTAGGTCGTCGCGAACTCCTCGCTCCCCCACGGGATCTCCATGTCCTCCGTGCTGAACGACGCCGAACCCAGGGACGGGTCTGGCGTGTAGGAGAAGCCCTCTTCCTTCATGCACGCGGCCACCGCATCCTGGATCGCGGCGTTCTGCGCCGCCTGCTCCTCCTCCGAGCCGCTGCCGTAGAGCGCCGAGTAGTAGGGCTCGAGCGGGCTCGGCGGCGATGACGACGACGGCGCCGCCCCCGGCTCCCCCGCGCACCCCGCGAGGAGCGCGACGACGACCAACGGGATCGCGACACCCGCGACCCGCCACGATGATGCTGATGACATGACTGCTTTCTGCCCGCACCCCCGAAGGTGACGATTGCTCGACTCAGGATATGTGCGGCGCCCGACATCGCCAGGCGCCCGCAACATGCTCCCGGCACTTTCCCACCGCGCTCATAAGTGGCGCTAGATTGTCTGCGACAGACCGCCTCGCCGTGAGGCGGCTCGCAAGGGGGCAACACCATGACCACACCCACGATCAACCCGACGGGCTTCTGGCTCTTCGAGGGCGACATCACCGCCGCCGCCGGCCGTTGGCTCAAAGCCGGGCTGTGGATCCGCGCGATCCTCTCACTCGTGCTCGGCATCGTCGTGCTCGTGCTGTCGTTCAACAACCCGGATGCGATCGTGTTCACGATCGCCCTGTTCTTCGCGATCTACTTCTGGATCGTGGGACTCGTGCGCGTCGTCGCCGGCATCGTGAACAAGGGCGTCTCGGGCGGCATGCGTGCGCTCAACATCATCCTCGGCGTGCTGCTCATCGTCGCGGGCGTCGTCGCCATCCGCAACGAGGTCGTCGCGCTCGTCGCCCTGGCGCTCGTGATCGGCTTCTCCTGGATCCTCGAGGGCGTGCTCGCTGTGATCGAGACCGCCAAGGACTCCTCGCAGTGGTTCGGCACGATCCTCGGTGTGATCTCGGTGGTCGCCGGCATCATCGTGATCTTCCTGCCGCTCGAGTCGATCGGCATCCTGGTGCTCTTCACCGGCATCATGCTCATCGTCACGGGCATCATGGCGGCCATCACGGCGATCATGCTCGGGCGCACCAAGAAGTCCGTCGCCTAGCGGCAGGCGAGCGACCTGCGACAGCTCAGAGCGACTGCGCGAGCAGCTCCGCCAGAACGGCCGGCTCCACGGAGTCGGCCGTTCCGCGGATCGCCGAGAGGCTCCACCACCGCCACTCGAGCACGTCGACCCGTTCGTCGTCGGTCCAGTTGGTGTCGACGGGGTCGAACCGGTCGACCACGAGCCGGTACCACTCCTCGTGGTAGTCGCGCTGCACTCCGGGTGCCGGCGATGCCGTGAAGTCGCGCGACCAGAACGGCGTGCCGAGCGACGACGGCGGCACCGTGAGTCCCGTCTCCTCGAAGAGCTCGCGCACGGCCGCATCGAGATGGTCCTCCCCCGGGTCGAGGTGACCGCCGGGCGTCAGCCACCGGGTGGGGTTCGACGGCACGTCGGCGCGCGTGAAGAACAGCAGCGCGTGCCCGTCGCGGTCGAGCAGCAGCACGCGCGACTTCAGGATGATGGCGCCGTCCGGCGTCGCCGCATCCGCTTCACCGCTCACGGACCGGGCTCCGGCTACTCGCCGGGGACGGGCGTGAAGCCCGAGACGTCGCCGACGTAGCGGGTGTGGTTCGCCGGGATGGGGTCGACCGCGGCGGCCGCGACCTCGGCCGCGAACTCGCTCACGTTGTAGAGCCGGCCGGCCGCCTCCTTGCGGGCGCCGATCGCGCCCGGGTTGGCGCGCTCGAGGAGCGTGGCCGTGATGGTGCCCTCGATCATGTCGCCCGAGACCACGACGAAACCGATGCCAGCCTCCTCGAGACGCGGGGTCATGGCCCGCAGTGCGTCCTCACCTGCGCGCTTGGAGAGCGCGACGGGCTCGTACTCCGGCATCGTGGGCGTGGTGGCGATGAAGTGCGCCTGGTGGCTCGTGACGAACACGACACGCGAACCAGGTGCGAGCAGCGGCAGGGCCGCGGTCAGCACGTCGACCTGGGCATCGCGGTTGAGCTTCATGGCGTAGTCCTCGGCCATACCGCTCTCCATGCCGCCCGAGGCGTTCATGACGAGGATGTCGAGTCCGTCGAGCTCGGCCTGCACGGTGTCGAACATCGCGGCGACCGAGTCGCTGTCGGTGAGGTCGGCGCCCACGACGATCGCGTTCCCGCCGGCTTCTCGGATGGAGTTCGCGAGCTTCGCCGCCCGCGCCTCCTTGTTGCGGTAGTTGATCACGACGGAGGCGCCGGCCTCGGCGAGGTACCCGACCGTGTCGGCGCCGATGCCGCGCGAGGAGCCCGTGACCAGGGCGCGCTTGCCGCTCAGCGAACCGGCGGCGAGGGGGGTGGCTGATGAAGTGGACACAGAGAGCTCCTCGTGGATCGGATGACCACCCGAGACTACCAAGTAGCCGTTGCTCCCTCCGGCACGGTGCCGAACCCTGCTAGCGTCGAGGCACGCCGATCGAATGCGAGAGGAGACCGACGATGCTCGAATTCCTCGACTCGTACGCCTGGATCTTCTGGCTGGGGCTGATCCTGCTGTTCGTGGTGATCGAGATGCTGACGCTCGAGTTCACCTTCCTGATGATCGCCATCGGGAGCCTCGGCGGCCTCATCGCCGGAGCCTTCGGAGCGCCCTGGTACGTGCAGGTGGTGGTCGCCGCGATCCTGTCGCTGCTGCTCATCCTCACCCTGCGGCCGCCGCTGCTGAAGCTGCTGAAGCGGGGTGGAGACCCGGCGAAGAGCAACGTCGACGCCCTCCTCGGCCTCGAGGGCCTCGTGATCGACCAGGTCACCGGATCGGCCGGCCACGTGAAGCTCTCCAACGGCGACACCTGGACCGCCAGGGTCTCGCCGCACACCGAACGCCGAGACCTGCAGCGCGGTGAGCGCGTGCTCGTCACCGCCATCGACGGAGCCACGGCACTGGTCGTGCCCGCCGCCGTCCCCCTCACCGAAACCCCGACCAAGGAGGCACCGTGAACGACACCGTGGGCCAGGTCATCCTGGTGATCGTCGTGATCATCATCGTCATCTTCGTGCTGGTGGTGGTCGCCCGATCCGTGCGGATCATCCCGCAGGCACGCGCCGGCGTGGTCGAGCGGCTGGGCCGCTACCACAAGACGCTCATGCCGGGCCTGAACATCCTCGTGCCCTTCATCGACCGCCTGCGCCCGCTCATCGACATGCGCGAGCAGGTCGTCTCGTTCCCGCCGCAGCCGGTCATCACCGAGGACAACCTGGTGGTCTCGATCGACACCGTCGTCTTCTTCCAGGTCACGGATGCGCGGGCGGCGACGTACGAGATCTCCAACTACCTCGGCGCTGTCGAGCAGCTCGCCACCACGACCCTCCGCAACGTGGTGGGTGGCCTCAACCTCGAGGAGGCTCTGACGAGCCGCGACGAGATCAACGGCCAGCTCCGGATCGTGCTCGACGAGGCCACGGGCAAGTGGGGCATCCGCGTGTCGCGGGTCGAGCTCAAGGCCATCGACCCGCCCGCGTCGATCCAGGACTCGATGGAGAAGCAGATGCGCGCCGAGCGCGAGCGCCGTGCCGTCATCCTCACCGCCGAGGGCACGAAGCAGTCGGCGATCCTCGAGGCCGAGGGGCACCGGCAGGGCGAGATCCTCCGCGCCGAGGGAGATGCGCAGGCCCAGGTGCTGCGCGCCCAGGGCGAGGCGGAGGCCATCACGACCGTGTTCAGCGCCATCCACAAGGGTGAGCCCGACAGCATGCTGCTGGCCTACCAGTACCTGCAGACGCTGCCGAAGATCGCGGAGGGTTCGGCGAACAAGCTCTGGGTCATCCCGAGCGAGCTCACCGAGGCGCTGAAGGGCATCGGACAGGCGTTCGGCGATCGGGGCACCCCGAAGGCGGGCGAGAGTGGCACGACGCCGCAGGGCTGACCCGGGCGAGTCGGCGGGGAGGGCCGGCGGCGGCTGGTTCGCTCCGGCGACTCCGCGCATCCTCGCCCATCGGGGACTGGCGCTCGAGGTGCCGGAGAACACGATCGCGGCGTTCGAGAAGGCCATCTCCGCGGGTGCCGCCTACATCGAGACCGATGTCAACGCCACGGCCGACGGCATCGCCGTGGCGGTGCACGATCCCACTCTCGACCGGGTGGCCGGCCGATCCGACCGCATCGCCGACCTCACGCTCGCCGAGCTCCGCGAGGTCGACCTGGGCGGGGGCGGGCGGTTCGCGACCCTCGCCGAGGTGCTCTCGGCGCATCCGGAGACCCGATTCAACATCGACATCAAGGCGGAGGATGCGGCCGCGCCGGCCGCGGCGGCCATCCTCGCCGCGGGAGCGCTCGATCGGGTGCTCATCACGTCGTTCTCGACGAAGCGGCGCCGGGCAACCGTCGACCTGCTCGAGCAACGACCGCTGGGCAGCCGGATCTCCGAGAAGCAGGTCGCAGCGTCCGCCTCGGCCCGGGAGTTCGTGCCGGCCCTCCTCGCGGCGAAGATCGGGCTCGTGCCCCTCGCCCGGCTCCTGCTGCGGCACGTCGACGCGGTGCAGATCCCGCAGCGGATCTGGCGCATCCGCACCACCACTCCCCGCACCGTGCGGAGGCTGCACGCGGCGGGCGTCGAGGTGCACGTCTGGACGATCAACGACCCGGACGAGGCCCGTCACCTGCTCGAGAACGGCGCCGACGGCATCGTCACCGACCGCGTCGACCTGATGCTCGAGCTCGTGCGCACACCCCCCTGATTGGGGCTGGCGCCGATCGCTGGGAGACTACTGGCAATAGCACGGATCGGAAAGGAATGCACCCACCGGACGGTTTATAACGTTGGAAGCAACGCGAGAGGAGACCACACAATGGCAGATCGCAGTTTGCGCGGAATGCGTCTGGGCGCACAAAGCCTTCAGAGCGAGGAGGGCGTCGTTTTTTCGCCCCGAACCACGTACACGTACCGATGCGCGACTTGTGGCCGTGACACCGAGATGGTGTTCTCGGCCGAGGCCGAAGCCCCCGAGATCTGGGAATGCAAGTTCTGCAGTCGGGAGGCGACGTTGATGGTGGGTTCGGAGCCCATGACCGTCGACCGTGCCGACGCGAAGACACCGCGCAGCCACTGGGACATGCTGCTCGAACGGCGCACGCGCGCCGAGCTCGAGGAGCTGCTCGAGGAGCGCCTGACCTACCTGCGCGCCCGTCGCGGCACACAGAAGATCGGCGCCTGAGCACCGGTCCACGGCGCGTCAGGAGCGCCGTTCCGCCTTCGGGCGGGGCGGCGCTCTCGTCGTGAGGGCCACCGCGAGGCCGATCAGCCCGAAGCCCGCGACCAGCCACTCGATCTGGAAGCCCGCGATCGCCGCCGGAGTCTGCAGGGTGGCCAGGGGCACATCCGCCACCATCGAGCCGGCCTCGTAGGCCGGGATCCCGACGATCCGGCTGCCGTCGGGCGCGATGATCTCGCTCGTGCCCACCGTGGAGATGTTCACCACCGACCGGCCGAACTCGACCGCCCGCAGTCGCGCGATCGCGAGCTGCTGGAGGTTCTCGTCTGTCTGCCCGAAGTCGGCGTTGTTGGTCTGCGCGAGCACGACCTGGGCGCCCTCGGCCGCCATGGCGCGCATGACGGCGTCGTCGGTGATGTCGAAGCAGATCGAGATGCCGGCGATCAGCCCGTCGATGTCGAAGGTGAGGTCGGTGGTGCCGAAGCTGTAGTCGCGGCTCACCAGGTCGATCAGGTCCGGTGCGAACGGGCGGAAGAACTCCCGGTTGGGCATCCACTCGGCGAACGGCACAGGGTGGCGCTTGTCGTAGAAGTCGGCGATCCCGCCGTCCTCCCAGAGCAGCGACGTGTTGAAGACCTCATCGCCCCTGGCCTGGATGGTGCCGGCCACGACCGGCACGCCTCCCAGCAGCTCGCTCACGGCATCGAGCGACTCCGCGGCGAGCGGCGACCGCGCCGGATCGAGATCCGAGGCGTTCTCGGGCCACACCACGACGTCGAGGCCCTGCTCCGACGCCAGTGGCATCGAGGCCGAGACGTGGTCGCTCAGGATGTCGCCCGGGGCGTGCACGGCGAAGAGCCCGGCATCCGAGTTGCCCTGCACGGCGGCGATGCGCGAGGTGCCCTCGGTGAGCGCGGGCCAGGCGGGGACGCCGAGGGTGGCGGCCACCGCGATGCCGGCGGTGAAAGCGCGGGTGGAGCGGGGCAGACCGTGCTCGCGGACGAGCTGGATGAGGAAGGCGACGAGCCAGACGAGCACGAAGCTGAGGCCCGCCATGCCGACCCAGGCCACGAGGTCGGTGAACGGGCTCTGCGACTGCGACATCGCGACCCTCCCCCAGGAGAAGCCGCCGTAGGGGAAGATCGCGTTCAGCCCCTCGCGGAGGGTCCAGAGTCCGGCGACGACGAGCGGGACCACGAGCAGGCGGCCCGTGCGGCTCGGCCAGGCGCGGTCGGCTCGCCGGTACACGAGCGCGATGAGCAGGGCGCCGAGGGCGAAGTACACGGCCTCGAAGCCCGTCAGCCCGATCCAGGGCAGGGGGCCGAGGTAGAGGGTGAGCCAGATGATGTGGGTGCCCCAGAAGGTCGAGCCGGCCACGAAGCCCACGAGCAGGGCGCTCCCGGCGCGCCGACCGATCAGCGCGACGAGCACGATGCCGGTGCCGAGCAGGGTGAGCGGCCACCAGCCCTTGTCGGGGAACCCGGCGTCGAAGGCGAGGCCGGCCCCGACGGCAGCGAGCACCGCGAGCCAGAGCGGGAGCAGCGGGCGCACGAAGGCGCCGGCGGCCCGAGGGAGCCGAGGCGCAGAAAGGGCCCGGAAGGCGGGATCGCTCACGCTCACGCCACCGACGAGTAGGCCACGATGCCGCGCCGCACCACGTCGATGGCCGCGCGGGCCGTCGTGGCGAGGTGCGCATCCGGAGTGCCCTGCAGCTGGTCGAGCAGGTCGATGGTCTGCTTCGTCCAGCGCACGAAGTCGCCCGCCGCCATGTCGGCGAGCATCAGCACCTCATCGAGTCCAGCGCCCTGCGCCCAGCGGTGCATGGCCGTCGCCAGGCCGGTCGAGACCGGCTCGGAGCCCGGGAGCCGGTGGTCGCGCTCGACGTCGTCGATCGTGGCCCAGAGCGTCTGGGTCTCGTCGAGCGCCTTGCGGAAGGCGCCGCGGGGCAGGTAGCGATCCGAGGAGTCGCCGTCGTCTCGGCGGGGCTCGTAGACGAGAGTGCAGGCGATCGCCGCGAGCGAGGCGGCGTCGAGCTCGTGCCAGACCTTGCGGCGGATGCACTCGGCCACGAGGAGGTCTCGTTCGCCGTAGATGCGCTTGAGGGTGTGGCCCTGGCGGGTGAGGGTCGTGACGCCGTGCTCGTCGTTCTGCAGGTAGTCGAGGCCGAGCAGCACGTCGGTGACGCGGTCGAAGACCTTCGCGATGACGTTCGTGCGGGTCTGGATCTGCTGCGTGAGCTTGTCGGTCCCGCGCTTGAGCGTAAACCATCGCTCGGCCCAGCGGGCGTGCGCCTCGCGATCCTTGCAGCCGTGCACCGGATGGGAGCGGAGCTGGCGCCGGAGCGAGGCGATCTGCCGCTGCCGCTTCTCGCGTTCGCCGCGCGGCGTCACGTCGGCACGACCGGCGCCGGAGCGCTCGAGGTCGGTGAGCTCGCGACGGATGCGCGCGTACTCGCGGAAGTCGCCGAGGTGGCAGGTCATCGCCTTCTCGAAGCCCGCGAGCGACTCCTCCTGCTGGCGAACCTTGCGCGCCAGGTCGACCACGGCGCGGTCGGCCTGGAACTGCGCGAACGACGACTCCAGGATCTCGCGGGCCCGTGACCGCCCGAACTGGTCGATCAGGTTGACGGCCATGTTGTAGGTGGGCCGGAAGCTCGAGTTGAGGGGGTAGGTGCGGCGCGAGGCCAGCGACGCGACCTCCTGGGGGTCGAGCCCCTCGCGCCACTGGATGACGGAATGGCCCTCGACGTCGATGCCCCGCCGGCCGGCGCGCCCGGTGAGCTGGGTGTACTCCCCCGCCGTGATGGGCACGCGCGCCTCGCCGTTGAACTTCTCGAGCTTCTCGAGCACGACCGTGCGGGCGGGCATGTTGATGCCGAGGGCGAGGGTCTCGGTGGCGAAGACGACCTTCACGAGCTTCTTCTGGTAGAGCTCCTCCACGACCTCCTTGAAGGCGGGGAGCATGCCGGCATGGTGGGCGGCGACACCCCGCTGCAGCCCTTCGGTCCACTCCCAGTAGCCGAGCACGGCGAGATCCTCGTCGAGCAGGGTGCGGCACCGGTCGTCGACGATGCGGCGGATCTCGTCGCGTTCCTCGGCGGTCGTCAGGCGCACTCCGGCGCGCAGCACCTGCTTGACGGCCTGGTCGCAGCCGACCCGGCTGAACACGAAGAAGATGGCGGGCAGCAGCCGATGCTCGTCGAGCAGGGCCACCACGTCGGGGCGGTCCATCCGCTCGAAGCCGTCGTGCCCTCCACGGTGGTAGCCGCCTCGACCGCCCCCGCCCCCGCGACCGCCGTTCCGACCTCGACCGCCGCCACCGACCCCACGCCCGCCGCTGTAGCCGCCGCGGTTGCGGTCGGCCCCGAGCGAGGCCCCGCCTCGCACGAGCTGGGCGAGCTCGGGATTCACCCGGTTCGTGGCCGCGCGGCCCGTGGAGTCGAACAGGTCGATGAGCTTCGTCTTCACGAGCGCGTGCTGGTCGAGCGGTACGGGCCGCTCCTCGGAGACGATCACCTCGGTGTCGCCGCGCACGGCCTGCAGCCAGTCGCCGAACTCCTCGGCGTTCGACACGGTGGCCGAGAGCGAGACGAGCTTGACGCTCTGCGGGAGGTGGATGATGACCTCCTCCCAGACCGCGCCGCGGAAGCGGTCGGCGAGGTAGTGCACCTCGTCCATCACGACGAAACGCAGGTTCCTCAGCAGATCGGAGTCGGCGTAGAGCATGTTGCGCAGCACCTCGGTGGTCATCACCACGATGCGGGCGTCGGCGTTCACGTTCGTGTCGCCCGTGAGCAGGCCCACCTCGTCCGGGCCGTATTCGGCCACGAACTCGTTGTATTTCTGGTTCGAGAGCGCCTTCATCGGAGCCGTGTAGAACACCTTGTCGCGCGCCGACTGCATGGCCAGGTGCACCGCGAACTCGGCCACGACGGTCTTTCCCGCTCCGGTCGGAGCCGCCACGAGCACGCTGCGGCCGTCCTCCAGCGCCCCGGCGGCCTCGATCTGGAAGGGATCGAGGTCGAACGCCTGGGCGCTGCGGAAGATCTCGACCTGCGGGTGCCCAGCGCGCTTGCGGCTGGCGGCGAACCGTTCAGCGGGGCTCAGCATCTCGTCCGTCTCTCCGGCGGCCATCAGACGGCCAGCTCGAGGTCGATGCGGGCGGCGATCCGGGCGGCCCGCCGGTCGTGCAGCCAGGCGATGCCGGCGGCTGCGAAGTAGAGGCCGATCATGGGGATGGCGAGGAGGAACATCGACATCACGTCGGCGGCGGGCGTGGCGATGGCGGTGAAGAGCGTGACCGCGAGGATGGCGATGCGCCACGACTTCAGGATGGCCTTCGCGGTGAGCACCCCGGCGAAGTTCAGCAGCACGAGGAACACGGGCAGCACGAACGCGATGCC
This sequence comes from Herbiconiux oxytropis, assembly GCF_024979315.1. Lineage (GTDB taxonomy): Bacteria > Actinomycetota > Actinomycetes > Actinomycetales > Microbacteriaceae > Herbiconiux > Herbiconiux oxytropis. Next base: position 62,449 of record NZ_JANLCK010000010.1, read on the forward strand.
GATGGCCAGCACGAGCTTGAGCACGAAGTCGAAGTAGGAGCGTGCCGTGAGCAGGGCCGTGGTGCCCTCGGGAGCGAAGCCCGTGAGCAGGGTCACCATGTGCGGCAGCACGAACCAGCCCGCCGCGCAGCCGGCGAGGAAGAGGGGGACGGCGGCGGCCACGAAGCCGATCGCATAGCGCTTCTCGTTCTTCTTCAGGCCCGGCATCACGAACGCCCAGAGCTGGTACAGCCAGACCGGCGACGAGATGACGACGCCCACGGTGAAGGCGATCTGGATGCGCAGGTCGAACGCCGACGAGACGTCGGTGAAGTTGAGGCTCGCGTTGCGGTCCTGCTCGGCCGCGAGTTCGGAGATCGGCCGGATCATGGCCGCGAGCACGACGTCGGAGACGACGAAGCCCGCGATGCTGCCGAGGACGATCGCCAGTGCGGCGAGGAAGAGGCGCTTGCGCAGCTCGATCAGGTGTGCGCCGAGCGACATCCTGCCTTCACGGGAGCGCTCGGGCCGCGGTGGCTTGACGGCCACGTGGCCCTACGACTTCGAGGTGTCCGAGGTGCTTCCCGGAGCCGGGGTCGTGCCCGGTGCCTGGCCCTCGGCCGTGTTCGTGACCACGCCGGTCTCCGCCGCCTTCTCGGCAGCGCTCTCCTCTTTCATGGCCTTGGTCTCGTTGCGGAAGATGCGCATCGACTGGCCGAGGCTCTTGGAGAGGGCGGGAAGACGGGTCGCGCCGAACAGAAGCAGGATGACGACCAGGACGATGACCAGGTGCCACCCGTTGAGGTTAGCGAACATGGGATCTACTTCCTTAGCGTCGGGATCGTCGGCGGATTGATGAGTAGTTTACCCCGCGCGAGTCGGGCTTCCCTGCGTGCCTCCCGCAGACGCACCCTGCGCTCCTGGTGAAGGTCATGGCGGCGGGCCATCTCGGGATAGCCGAGTGCGATCGCCCTCTCGGGCCGCTCGAGCGCGAGCTCCTCGACGTTCTCATTCAACTGCGCGACCTTGTCGCCGAGCTCCTCGAGGGCGCGGAACACCGCGGCACCCTTCTTGAACAGCCGCCAGCCGAGCCAGGCGAGCATGCCGAGAAGGCCGAGGACCAGGACGGTCCAGATGATCAGCCACGCCCACCACGCCATGTCGTCCAGCCTAGAGGGAGTTGTCGGCGGTGTAGCGCTCGAGCGCTCGGCTCGCCCACTCGACCACGGCGGCGCGGGCCTCGGGTGGGTCGACGACGGTGACGGCAGACGGTCTCGCGGCGGCCAGCCGGGTGAGTCCGTTGAGGTGTGCCACCCGGATGCGCGCGCGCACGCGGTCCCCCACCGGTTCGAGCCGGCGGGTGTCGACACCGGCCATGAACTCGCCGAGCAGCGCCATGGCGTCCGGATCGACGTCGACGGTCACCACGAGATCGTCGTCGCCGCCCTGGAACAGGCTGTCGCCGAGCGGCAGGTCGCCGTGCTCCTGGTCGACGGGACGGTCGGTCACGGTGACCTCGGTCATCCGGTCGAGCCGGAAGGTGCGGACCGCCTGGCGGAGGTGGTCCCAGGCGCGGAGGTACCAGTTCTCGTCGTCGGAGTCGATGCGGAGCGGGTCGACCTCGCGGCGCTCGGCGGAACCCCTCGACGAGAGGTAGTCGAACTCGAGCCGCACGCCGCGCGCGAGGGCGTCGCGCACCTCGGCGAGCGAGCCGGTGGAGTCGCTCGAGGCGATCGCGACCTGGCTCGGGCTCTCGGAGGCTCCGCGGGCGAGCTTGTCCATGAGCGAGGAGTAGACGCCCTGATCGACGTTCTCGGGCAGCGCCTGCAGGTACTGCAGCCCCGCGATGAGGGCCGCCGCCTCCCGGGCCGAGAAGCGCGGAGAGTCGTCGAGTGCGACCCGGTGGGTGATCACGATCTCGTCGTGCTCGTCGAAGGCGTCCCAGGAGATGTCGAAGAGGTCGCCGTGCTGGTACTGCGTGGTCTCCCCCGGCACGCCGGAGACGGCGATCAGGGAGACGGCGTCGCGAATCTGCTTCTCGGTCACCTGGAAGTGCGCGGCCGCCTCGGCCACGGTCACGCGCCCGGCATCGAGCACGTACGGCACGAGGGCGAGGAGGAACGTCAGGCGGTCCTGGGCGAAGGCGAGCGGTTCGGCAGGCGCCTTGGACGGTCGGTCGCGGTCAGCGGCCATCGGAGTCACCCCCGGTGCCCTCGGAATTGACGTCCACGGCCAGCCGGAGTCGCGCCTTGACGGCCTCGACGAGGTGGTCGGGAGAGCGCACGAGCACCTCGGGTCCGAAGCCCGAGAGCTCGTCGGCGAGCAGCGCGGCATCGGTGAAGTGCAGCGAGATCACATCATCCGCGCTGAGTTTCGCTCCGCGGCGACGGCTCAGCCGCACCGCGGCATCCGTGCCCGGCACGACCTCGATCTCGGCGACGTTGGCCTCCCACAGGGCATCGAGCTCGGCGAGGGCCTCGGCGGCGTAGTCGCCCGGCGCGAGCTCGAGCGGCTGGCGGCCGAGTTTGACGGCGCCGGAGATGCGGGAGAGCAGGAAGGTGCGCGGCTCGCCGACGCCCTGGTCGAAGGCCTTGAGGTGCCAGCGGCCCTGATGCTGCACGAGGGCGAGGGGCTGCACCGTGCGGAGCCGCGCTGCGGCGCTGCCGGGCTTGAGGTAGAGGAAGGTCGCGGTCAGGCCCCGGGCGAGTGCATCCGAGAGGGGGCCGAACGCGGCGTCGCGGGTGCGGATGCGCGGGGCGTAGCCCAGCACGGGCTCGGTCGTGTCGGCACCGATCGACCGCAGCTTCAGCAGCGCCCGGCGCGACTCGCGCGACAGCGAGCCCTCCCGCCAGGCCATGGCGGCGAGGTTCAGGAGCGTGATCTCCTCGGGCGAGAACGAGATGTCGGCGGGCAGCTCATAGGCCGCGCGCGGGATGCGGTAGCGCAGGCTCTGGTTGTTGCCGGGGTCGCCCGGCGCCTCGAGCGTCTCCAGCGGCACCCCGAGCTCACGGATGTCGTCTTTGTCGCGCTCGAACTGGCGCTCGAGGCTCGCATTGTCGCCGTGCACCTCGAACCGCTGCCGGTAGCCCTGCACTGTCGAGAGGATCTCGTTCTTGGTGAGGCCGGACTCGGTCGCGAGAAGTGCCAGCACGAGGCTGAACAGGCGCTCCTCCACAGGCACCGGCGGGACGGCACGGGTCTCGGAGGGCACGACTGAATCCTAGGCCGCTCGGGATCAGCTCGCGGGCAGGACGCCCACGATGTCGATGACGTACGCCGTGGCCGATCCGCTGCCGTCGGGCACCACCGCGAGCACCTCGGAGCCGACCGTCTGCCCCACGAGGAACTCGGAGATGCCGGCGGGCTGGCCCGCCGACGCGGCCGCGGTGTCCTCGGTCATGGTCCAGACCCCGGGCGTGCCGTCCTCCCAGGTCGAGCTCGTGACCTCGCGAGTGCTGTAGGAGACCGCGGTGGACTGCACGACGACGGTGTCGCCCGTGGCGATCTCGGCGCCGTCGCCCTTCTTCAGCAGAGCGCTCTTGGCCTCGTCAGGAGCCGTCAGCGATCCGATGGTCACACCGGGGCGGCCGTCGTCGGCGTGCACGACTCCGGGGAAGCCGGACTGTGCGGGCTGGGTGTCGCCGTCGGCGGCCTGCGGGAAGGCGGCGCTGATGTCGAAGACCATGACGATCGAGCCGGGGGCGCCGGCCACGATCTGGGTCGCCTCGTCGTTCGGCAGCACCACGACGGTGCGCTGACCCGCGGTGCTGCAGAGCAGGGCGTTGCGGAGTCCGGCGGGCAGTCCCTCGGAGACCACGAGCGCGGTGGCCTGCGTGGCTCCGGCGGGCTGGCCGCTCTCGCCGTCGTAGATCGTGTACGAGCCGGCGATCGTTCCGCCGATGCCGATGGGGTCGCCCTCGCCCTCGGTGAGCACTGAGGCCTGCGCCTTCTCGACCACGAGCGGGAACGGGAAGGTGGCTGCCGGGTCGGCCCCGATCGCGCCGTCGGCGGTCACGATCGAGCTCGCGCCGCCCGAGGGGGTGACCTTCGAGCAGTCGGGTGCGGCGGGTGCGCCGCTGCAGCCTGCGAGTGCGACCAGGAGGCCGGCCGACAGGGTGAGCGCGAGAGACTTGCGCACGGATCCTCTTTTCCTGCGTTCGACGAGCCGTGGGCCCGGTGAGCGAAAACTATCCTATTCGACCGCGTCGCCGGTGGCGTCCGCCGCGGTGGCGTCGGCCTGGGTGACGTCGGCATCGGTGACGGCACCCGCTTCCCGGGTTTCGCGGGCTTCGCGGGCGAGCGCCGCGTCGGCGGTCGCTGTGGCGGCGCGCACGCGCTTGCGGAGGCTCTTGGCGCTGATCCCCCGCTCGCCGAGGGCGCCCGGGGTCCAGGCCTCCATGTCCTCGTCCGAGAAGTCGCTCTTCGAGGCGCGGCGCTTGAGCTCGGGCAGCACGGCACCCGGGGCGAGGCGGCGGGCCGAGACGAGGAAGCCGGTGTGGCCGATCATCCGGTGGTCGGGGCGCACCGCGAGGCCTTCGACATGCCAGCCGCGCACCATCGTCTCGTTGGGCACGGGGTTGGTGAACAGTCCGGTGTCGCGGATGGCCTCGACCACGCGGGAGAGCTGGGTGACGGTCGCGACGTAGCAGAGCACCACGCCACCGGGCTTGAGCGCCTCGGCCACCGCGGGGATGCACTCCCAGGGCGCGAGCATGTCGAGCACGACGCGGTCGACGGTGTGAGCCTCGTGGGTGGCGGGAAGGGCCTCGACGAGGTCGCCGACCGTCACGGTCCAGCCCTCGGGCACCCCGCCGAAGTAGGCCGCCACGTTGCCGCGCGCCACGTCGGCGAACTCGTCCCGCCGTTCGAAGCTCGAGAGCCGGCCGGTGGGGCCGATCGCGCGGAGGAGCCAGAGCGAGAGCGCTCCGGATCCGACGCCCGCCTCCACGACGGTCGCGCCGGGGAAGACGTCGGCCTGGGCGAGGATCTGCGCCGCGTCCTTCGGGTAGATGATGGCGGCACCCCGCGGCATCGACATCACGAAGTCGGTGAGCAGGGGCCGGAGGGCCAGGTGCTCGACACCGACCGAGTTGGCCACGACCGAGCCGTCCGGGAGCCCGATCAGGGTGTCGTGGTCGATGAAGCCGCGGTGGGTGTGGAAGACCTTGCCGGATTCGAGGGTGATGCTGTTGAGCTTCCCCTTGGGACCGGTGAGCTGCACGCGATCGCCCTCACGGAACGGACCGCTGTAGTGCACCGCGCCCTGCTCGGTGCCGCTCATGCGCGCACCAGCATCGCGCCGAGCTCGGCGGCGCGGCGGCCGTCGAGAGTGGCCCAGATGACGTGGGCCCCGGAGTCGTCGAGCGGCAGCAGGTGCTGCACGCCCACGACGGCGGCGCCGGAGGCGACCGCGGAGGCGACCCCCGTCACCGAGTCCTCGATGGCCACACAGCGCGTGATGTCGACGCCGAGCGCGTCGGCGGCGCGGAGGTAGGGCTCGGGGTGCGGCTTCATCTCGGTCACGTCGTCGGCCGAGACGACGGCCGCGAAGGGCTCGAACGGCAGGAGGCCTGCGATGTGGTGGGCCATCCGCCCGATCGACATCGTGACGAGGGCCTGAGGCACGCCGGCGTCGTGCAGCTCGCGCAGCATCTCGACGGCTCCGGGCCGCCAGGGTGCGCGCTCGGAGACCTGCTCCATGACGCGGGACGAGAGGAGCTCGATGATGGCTCCGCCCTCCATTTGCACGCCGAACTCCTGCAGGATGCGCGCGGTGCGGTCGAGTCCGGAGCCCACGAGGGTCATGGCCGCCTCGTGCGTCCAGGTGCCGCCGTAGGAGGCGACGAGCTCGCCCTGCGCGGTCATCCAGTACGGCTCGGTGTCGACGATGGTGCCGTCCATGTCCCAGAGCACGGCGGAGGGGGCGGGAGCGGGATCGGTTTCGGTCACGGGCGACAAGTCTACGGTGTGCCGCCTATCCTTGACTGATGGCAGCCGCACCGTGCGGTGGTCCCGGAAGCTGGTGAGGTACCCATCACGGTGACAGACAACGGATTCCTGCACGGCAGGCTCCTCCTCGTGGCGTTCGAGGGCTGGAACGACGCGGGCGAGGCCGCGACCGGCGCGCTCAAGGTGCTGCAGGAGCAGCTCGAGGTCGTGCCGATCGCCGAGGTCGACGCCGAGGAGTACTTCGACTTCCAGTTCAACCGGCCGAATGTCACGGTCGACGACGAGGGCAAGCGCGTGCTCGTGTGGCCGGGAGCCACGGTCTTCGGCCCTGGCGACGAGGCGGAGTCGCGCGTCTACCTCCTGATCGGCTCCGAGCCTTCCCGCAACTGGCGCTCGTTCACCGCCGAGATCATGGCGACGGTCGTGGCGGAGGACATCACGGGTGTCGTGCTGCTCGGGGCCATGCTCGCCGACGTGCCGCACACCCGTCCCATCTCGATCTTCTCCACGAGCGAGAACCCCGTGGTGCGGAGCGAGCTCGAGATCGAGCGGAGCACCTACGAGGGCCCCGTCGGCATCCTGAGCATCCTGGCGGACGCCGCGGAGCAGCTCGGCGTGCCGACCGTGTCGGTGTGGGCATCCGTGCCGCACTACGTGCACAACGCCCCCTCGCCGAAGGCCACGCTCGCGCTGGTCGACCGGCTCGAGGAGCTCATCGGCGTGAGCATCAGCCGCGGCGAACTCGCCGACGAGTCGTCGGCCTGGGAGACGGGCATCGACGCCCTCGCGGGTGAGGACGAGGACATGGCGGCCTACATCCAGCAGCTCGAGCAGGCGCGCGACACCGTCGACTCCCCGGAGGCGAGCGGCGAGGCGATCGCCCAGGAGTTCGAGCGCTACCTCCGCAAGCGCGGCGACGGCCGCGCCGGCGGCGACGGCCGCGCGGGCGGCGACGGCCGGCCCGACGAGCCCTGGCGCCGGGACTGACCTGCGTCCCCCACTTGACAGAAGTTGTGCCTAGAAACGCCGACTTGGCACATCTTGTGTCAAGTCGGCGTTCTTTCGCGCAACTTCTGTCAAGTCGCCGAAGGGGCGGCTAGAGGCGGATGCCGAGGAGGGCGTCGACGAGGCGCGTGACGACCTCGGTCGACGAGGCCGTGTGGGCGCCGTCGAACCAGTCGTCGACGAGCCCGAGCGCGCCCGGCGTGTCGAGGTCGTCGTGCAGGCGGTTGCGCACGGCCTCGAGCAGGGCGAGTGCCGCGGCGTCGTCGGCCTCGGGATCGAGCTCGGAGTCGAGCGGCACGAGGCGCGCGGCTCCTGCCCGCCAGCGGGCGAGCCGCTCGGTCGCGAGCAGCTCGTCGCCCCGCAGCCACTCCCAGTCGGAGCGGTACGGGTGGCCGAGGATCGCGAGCCGGACGGCGGCCGGCTCGATGCCGGCCGCGCGCAGCTGGGAGACGAGCACGAGGTTGCCGAGCGACTTCGACATCTTCTCGCCGTCGAAGGCCACGAGACCGCCGTGCGCGTTCACGCGCGCGAACCGCTCGCCCGTGAGCGCTGTCGCGTGCGCAGCGCTGAACTCGTGGTGCGGGAAGACGAGGTCGCCTCCGCCGCCCTGCACGCAGATCGTGTCGCCGAGGGTGTCCCGCGCGATCACCGAGCACTCGATGTGCCAACCGGGCCGGCCGCGGCCGATCCCGATGCGCCCGTCGGAGCCGTCGGAGCCGTCACCGTCGACGTCCCACGCGGGTTCGCCCGCCCGGGCGGCCCGCCAGAGCAGCGGATCCAGCGGATCGCGCTTGCCCGCACGATCCGGGTCTCCCCCGCGCTCGGAGAACAACGCGCTCATCACGGCGCGGTCGAGACCGCTCTCGGAGCCCAGGGTCCACGGGGTCGCGGCTTCGGCGGCCGCGATGTCGAAGTACCAGTCCTCGTCGCCGGGGTTCAGCGCATCCGGAGTCGGCACACGATAGGCGAAACCGCGTGCGGCCAGCTCGGCCACGGCACCGGCGATCGCGTCGATGGTCTCGGTGACGCCCACGTAGGCATCCGGCGGGTTCACCCGCAGCGCCTCCATGTCGGTGCGGAAGAGCTCGACCTGGCTCTCGGCGAGCTCCCGCCAGTCCACCCCGGTGGCGGCCGCGCGCTCGAGCAGCGGGTCGTCGACGTCGGTCACGTTCTGCGTGTACGAGACCTCGAGCCCGGCATCCACCCACACCCGCACGAGCGTGTCGAAGGCGAGGTAGGTGGCCGCGTGGCCGATGTGCGTGGCGTCGTAGGGAGTGATCCCGCAGACGTAGAGCGTGGCCGGCGCGTCAGGCGACGCCGACTCGAGGTAGTGACCGCTCGCGTCGTCGTGGACGCGGGCTGCGGCTCCACGGCCGGGCAGCGCGGGGATGTCGGGTCGGGGCCAGGATCGCACTGATCAAGCCTAGACGACCGCGAGCACGCTCACGCCGCGAGCACGCGCACGCTCAGGCCGCGAGCACCCCGGTCGACAACAGCACGATGAGCACGCCGCCGAGCGCGATCCGGTAGATCACGAACGGCAGGAACGAGCGCCTCGAGATGTAGCTCATGAAGAACGCGATCACCACGAGCCCCACCACGAACGCCACCACCGTGGCGATGGCCGTCTCGAGAGGGCCGTAGAAGTTCTGCTCGTCGAAGCTCTTCGCCAGCTGGAAGAAGCCGCTTCCGAAAACCGCCGGGATGGCGAGGAGGAACGAGTACCGCGCGGCGGCGCGGCGCTCGTAGCCCATGAAGAGCCCGGCCGTGATGGTGCCGCCCGAGCGGGAGACGCCGGGGATGAGCGCGAGCGCCTGCGCGAACCCGAAGATGATGCCGTGCGGCACGGTCAGATCCTTCAGCCGGCGCTGCTTCGCCCCCACGTAGTCGGCGATGCCGAGCAGCACGCCGAAGACGATCAGCATCACGGCCACGACCCAGAGCGAGCGGAACGTGGTCTCGATCTGGTCCTGGAAGAACACGCCCAGCACGACGATCGGCAGCGAGCCGAGAATGATGAGCCAGCCCATCCGCGCATCCGGGTCGTTCCGCGGGACCTTCCCCGCGAGCGACTTGGCCCACCGCGAGATGATCCGCACGATGTCGCGCCAGAAGAACACCACCACGGCGGTCTCGGTGCCGAGCTGCGTGATGGCGGTGAACGCGGCTCCCGGATCCTGTGCCCCGGGCAGCAGCTCGCCCACGATGCGCAGATGCGCGCTCGAGGAGATCGGCAGGAACTCGGTGAGCCCCTGGACCAGGCCGAGGATGATCGCGTTGATGAAGTCCATGGGTCCCTTGCAGTCGGAGACGAGGCGGTGCCGGTCAGTACTCCAGCAGCAGGTCGGTGAGTACGTCAGTGCCAAACGATAGCGCCTCGAGCGGCACCCGCTCGTCGACGCCGTGGAACATCGCCGGGAAGTCGAGGGCTGCCGGCAGCTGCAGCGGGGCGAAGCCGAAGCCCCGGATGCCGAGGAGGCTGAGCGCCTTGTTGTCGGTTCCGCCCGAGAGCAGGTAGGGCAGCACCTCGGCGCCCGGATCGTGCTTCTGCAGCGACCCGACCATGGCGTCGACGAGCGCGCCGTCGAAGGTCGTCTCGAGACCGATGTCCCGGTGGGTGATCGAGATCTCGATGTCGTCGCCCACGATCGAGCGGATCTCTGCGAGCACCGCCTCCTCGTGCCCTGGCAGCACGCGCACGTCGATCATGGCCTCGGCGAAATCCGGGATGACGTTGTGCTTGTAGCCGGCGGTGAGTCCTGTGGGGTTCGCGGTGGTGCGCAGCGTCGCCGAGATGAAACGCGAGGCCGTGCCGGTGGCGATCGCGATCTCGTCGGGGCTCTGCTGCTGCGGGTCGTGACCGAGGATCGCCGCGACCCGGTCGAGCAGCTGGCTCGTGGTGGCGGTGAGGTGCACGGGCCACTCGCGGCTGCCGATCGCCGCGACGGCCCGCGCGAGCCGGGTGACGGCGTTGTCGGTGTTGATCTGCGAGCCGTGGCCCGCGGTGCCCCGCGCGGCGAGCTTGATCCAGAGGATCGCCTTCTCCCCCGTCTGCACGAGGTAGGCGCGCTTGCCGTCGAGGTCGATGGAGTAGCCGCCCACCTCGCTGATGGCCTCCGAGGCGCCCTCGAAGAGCTCCGGGTGCTCGCGCACGAGGTAGCCGGAGCCGAGCACTCCCCCGGCCTCCTCGTCGGCGAAGAACGCCACCACGAGGTCGCGCGCCGGCTGACGCCCGCTGCCCAGGATGCGATCGAGGGCCGAGATGATCATGGCGTCCATGTTCTTCATGTCGACGGCGCCGCGCCCCCACAGCATGCCGTCCTTCACGACGCCCTCGAACGGATCGACCGACCAGTCGGCGGCGATGGCCGGCACCACGTCGGTGTGGCCGTGCACGACGAGTGCGGGCTTCGACGGATCGCGCCCGGGGATGCGCGTGACGATGCTCGTGCGCCGTGGCTCCGAGTCGAACGACTGCACCGTGAGGCCGAGCCGTTCCAGGTGCGCCGCGAGGTACTCCGCGGCCTCGGTCTCGCCGTTCGACCGGCCCTCGCCGAAGTTCGACGTGTCGAAGCGGATGAGGTCGCGGGCGATGCGTGCGGTGAGGTCGAGCTCGTCGTTCCCAGGCGTTGGCGTCATGCCGACCACGCTACCCGGCCGCTCGGTGCGGAAGTGGATTTGCGGCCTCCGGATCCGTGCTATCGTCTTCTCTTGGCTGGTCGAGCGATCGAACGGCGAGACACTCGTCCGGGTGGCGGAAATGGCAGACGCGCTAGCTTGAGGTGCTAGTGCCCGTATAGGGCGTGGGGGTTCAAGTCCCCCCTCGGACACACTGGTTGAGACAGTACGAAGGCCCGGTCGGAAGACCGGGCCTTCTGTCGTCTGTGCCTATATAAATGCTGCCGGACTTCCCCTACGCTCGAAGAAAACAGCGAAAGGACTCACTCCCATGGCAGATCTCATCGTCATCGCCTTCGACACCGAGAAAGATGCGGAGGGCGCCTACGAGAAGGTCCAGGAGCTCAACGGCGACCTCATCGTGCAGCTCTCCGGTCTCGCCCTCGTGAAGGTCGACGAAGACGGCAAGACCCACGTCGAGAACCCCGGAGGCGTCGGCAACATCGGCCTGGGAGCAGCGGGCGGAGCCATGTTCGGCACGCTCATCGGCATCCTCTTCTTCGTGCCGTTCGTCGGCCTCGTCTTCGGCGGCCTGATGGGCGCGCTGTTCGCCGGAATCGACAAGACCGGCCTCAACAGCGAGTTCCGCTCGCAGGTCAAGGACCAGGTCAAGGCCGGCAAGTCGGCCGTCGTCATCTACACGACCAAGATCACCGAGGACAAGTTCGCCGCGGCGCTCGCGCCTTTCAACGGCACCGTCATCAAGACCTCGCTCTCCGAGGAGGACGAGAAGGCACTCATCCACGACCTGTCCGACCAGGCCAAGGCCTGATCCAGACCGTCCGAGCCACCTGAGGAGAGCACCATGGGAGTCATCACGCCGGGATTCTTCGGCCGCGCACGCGAGGCCGACCCCAAGCTGCCACCGGGGCAGTACGAGACGAAGGACTTCCCAGTGCTCTCCGCAGGGCCCACCCCGAACATCCACCCCGGTGAGTGGTCGTTCTCCATCACGAACGAGTCTGGCGACGTGAAGCGCTGGTCGTGGGAGGAGTTCCGCGCCCTCCCCGTCGAGACCGTCGACACCGACATCCACTGCGTCACGCGCTGGTCGAAGTTCGACACCACCTGGCGCGGGGTCTCGCTCGACACCCTCTTCGAAGACGTCGAGACGGATGCGGGCTACACCATGGCCCACTCCTACGGCGGCTACACCACCAACGTGCCGCTCGAGGACCTGCTCGACGGCAAGGCGTGGGTGGCGTTCGAGTTCGGCGGCGAGCCGCTCGATCCCGAGCACGGCGGCCCCGCTCGGCTGCTCGTGCCGCACCTCTACTTCTGGAAGAGCGCGAAGTGGGTCACCGCACTCACCCTCCACGACACCGACGAGCTCGGCTTCTGGGAGGTCAACGGCTACCACGCCTACGGCGACCCGTGGAAAGAGGAGCGCTACTCGTACGATGGGTGAGTGAAGTGGAGCATCGCCGAGGTCGTCGGCATCCGTGAAGAGACCCCGACCGCGCGCACGCTGATGCTCCGCATCCCGGATTGGCCGGGTGCGCTCGCAGGCCAGCACATCGACATCCGCCTCACGGCGCCCGACGGCTACCAGGCCGCCCGCTCCTACTCGCTCTCCTCGGCCGCAGGCGATCCGGTCGTCTCCGTGAGCGTCGAGCTCATGCCCGACGGGGAGGTCTCCCCCTATCTCGTGCGCGGCGTCTCGGTGGGCGATCAGCTCGAGGTGATCGGCCCGCTCGGCGGCTGGTTCGTCTGGCGTCCCACCACTCAGCCCGAGCCGCTCCGGTTGATCGGCGGCGGTTCCGGCATCGCACCCCTCATGTCCATCCTGCGCACCCACGCCGAGGCCGCGAGCACGGCTCCGGTGCACCTGCTCTACTCCGTGCGCTCCCCCGAGTTCGTCTACTACCGCGACGAGCTCGCCGAGCTCGCCGCCGCCACGGCTGCGCGTGTCGACATCCAGTACACCCGCCGAGCCCCCGAGGGCTGGGAGGGCACCCTCGGCCGCATCGACGCCGCCCGGGTCACCGCCTGGGCCGAGGGCTCCGAGGGCTCGGTCGGCGCCGCCACCTACATCTGTGGTCCCACGCCCTTCGTGGAGCTCGCGTCGAACGCACTCGTGGCGGCGGGGGCCGACCCCACGACGGTGCGCACCGAGCGCTTCGGCGGCTAGCTGATGGTTCACGTCGTCGAAGAAAGCCCGCCACCGCCCCTGAAGTGATGAATTCTCGAGTATGGTCGAATCGACCGACTGGAGGAGATCATGAAGATCAATGGACTCGTGGGTGCGATCATCGCTGTGGCGTTGGCATCAGGCGCGGTGCCCGGGGGCGCGGCGGCCCAACCCGTGGAACCCGCTGAGCGATCCAGAGCGAGGCTGTGCCCGATCACGGAGCTGATTCCACCGACGGTGGAACGTCTCGGCGGGGCCGATCGCGTCGGGGTGGCGATCCGGGCATCGCAGGAGGCCTTCCCCGGTGGTGCAGACGTCGTCTACCTCGCTTCGGGCTCGACCTTCTCCGATGCGCTCGCGGGCTCCGCAGCAGCCGGCTTCGACGGAGGGCCGATCCTCCTGGTACCCAGGGATTCTGTGCCTCAAGGCGTTCTGGACGAGATGGTGCGACTGTCGCCTGGCAAAATCGTCATCCTGGGCGGCACGGCTTCGATCTCTGCCGAACTCGAGCGGTCGCTCGACTACCTGCCTGCCGCCGTCGAGCGGGTGGCGGGTGACGACCGCTACGAGGTCGCCGCATCTCTGGCCCGGCTCACCTTCGGCACCAGCAGCGAGATCCTCTACGTGGCCTCCGGTCAGACGTTCCCGGATGCGCTCTCCGCCAGCGCGGCGGCGGGTTCTTGGCACGTTCCGGTTCTGCTCACCGCCAAAGACGGAGTACCGGAGCCCGTGCTCGGACTGCTTCGTGAAGAGACGATGCTCGACGAGATCATCGTCGTCGGGGGGCCATCGACGATCAGTGAGGCCGTGGTCGAACAACTCGGGCGGTTCGGCCACGTCACACGGATAGGAGGGGCGGACCGCTACGAGGTGTCGGCCACGACCTCTGAGAAGACGTTCTGCAACGACACGACCACCGTGTTCGTGGCATCCGGCCGCGTCTTTCCCGACGCACTCTCCGGTTCTGCAGCCGCGATCGCGATGGACGCTCCCGTGCTGCTCGTCACGCCGGACAGCATCCCAACCTCGGTGCTCGCGGAACTCGACCGCCTGAACCCCCAGCAGGTCAAGGTCCTCGGAGGCCCGGCCACCGTCTCGGACTCCGTCGTCGTCGAGCTGTGGGAGCACGTCACCGCCCCCCGCTGACGGGCCGACAGTTCGGCGAGGTCCGGGGCGCTACCGCACGCCGCTCATCATCTTGCGCACCCACGGAGTGAGGGCGATGAGCACGCCGCCCACCGCGATGGCCACGAATCCCGAGATGCCGAAGTAGGGCGGTTCGTTCTTCTCGTCGTAGAAGCCGGCCAGGATGCCCGAGATGGCCGTGCCGAGCGCGATGGAGAGGAAGAACAGGGCCACCATCTGCGTCTGGAACACCCGCGGTGCGAGCTTGGTCGAGAGCGACAGGCCGACCGGTGAGAGCAGCAGCTCGGCGATCGTGAAGACGAACAGGATGCCCACGAGGGCGATCAGGGGCGTTCCGTGCTCGCCGGTGCCGGAGAACGGGATGAACAGCAGGAACGCGAGCCCCATCACGATCGCCGCTGCAGCGAACTTGTACGGGGTGGCCGGCTGCTTCGCGCCCCACTTCGTCCAGATCGCGGCGAAGACTCCCGAGAGGATGATGATGAAGATCGGGTTGATCGACTGGACCCACGCCACCGGCATGGTCCAGCCGAACAGGTCGAGGTTCAGTCGGTCGTTCGCGTAGATGGTCACGACGGTGAACTGCTGCTGGTAGAGCGACCAGAACGCCACGCTCGTGATGAACATCGGGATGAACGAGATCACCCGGCGCCGCTCGACCGCGCTGAGCCGCGAGCTCGACAGGATGACGGCGAAGAGCGCGATCGCCGCCAGCAGGGTCACGATCGCCACGGCATCCGCCGAGTTGTCGGCGGTGAGGATGCCGGTGAGGATCAGGACGAGCACGACCACGATGCCGGCCACGGCGATGAGCGCCATCTGCAGCCGGCGGCGGCCAGGCAGCGGATTCGGCACCGTCTTCGAGGCGGCGGGCAGCGACCGCCGGCCGAACGAGTACTGCACGAGGCCGATGGCCATGCCGAGGGCCGCGAGGCCGAATCCCCAGTGGAAGCCCGCCGAGGTCTGCAGCAGTCCGGTCAGGAGCGGCCCGAGGAACGCGCCGAGGTTGATGCCGAGGTAGAAGAGGGAGAACCCGGCGTCGCGCCGGATGTCCTGCTCGCTGTAGAGCGTGCCGACCACGCTCGTGGCGTTGGCCTTCACTCCCCCGGAGCCGAGCGCTATCAGCACGAGCCCCGCCCCCAGTCCCGCGAAGCCCGGCAGGAGCGACAGCGCGATGTGCCCGGCCATCACGACGATGGCGCTGAAGAACAGGGTGCGCTCGGCGCCGGCGAGGCGGTCGGCGATCCAGGCGCCGAGGATGGTCGCGAGGTAGACCGCGCCGCCGTAGGCACCGATGATGCTCACGGCCGTGGGCTTCGGGATGCCGAGGCCGCCCTCGGTGGTGTTGTAGAACATGTAGAGCAGCAGGATGCCCTGCATGCCGTAGAACGAGAACCGCTCCCACATCTCCACGCCGAACACGTGCACCAGCGAGAAGGGCTGACCGAAGAAGGTGCGTTCCTTCGTGGTCTCAGTCGTCGTCATTCCGACATAGTGGCACGCCGCCTCCGCTTCGCGGTGCGCGACGCTACCCCACCTTCGGGGCTCAGCGTCCGGCGGCGCTCATCCACTTGCGCACCGTGACGATGCGCGACTGCAGCTGGGTGACACTCGCCTGCGCCACGGCCGGCCCGCCGCAGATGCGCCGGAGCTCGGCGTGGATGAGCCCGTGCGGCTCGTTCGAGGTCTTCGACCAGATGCCCACGAGCGAGTTGAGCAGGCTCCGCTGCTCCTTGAGCGTGCGGTAGAGCGGCGCGGGCACGCCGCCCTGGTCGGGAGTGTCGGGCTTCGGCGCGGTCTTGGCGTGCTTCTGCTGCCTGGCCTGCCGGTGCTGCAGCAGATCCTTCACCTGCTCGGGCTCGAGGAGCCCGGGCAGGCCCAGGAAGTCGAGCTCCTCTTCGCTGCCCACCACGGCTTGGAAGCCGAACTCGCCACCGTCGTAGACCACGCGGTCGAAGGTGGCCTCCGAGCCGATCGCCTGGAAGCTGAACTCCTCCAGCAGGCTCTCCGACGCCTTCTCCTCGCGGTTGGCGGCGGCCACCATGGCGTCTTCGGGGTTGTAGAAGTCGCCCTCGGGATTCGAGCCGTCGTCGCGCTTGTCGAGCGCGTGATCGCGCTCGAGCTCCAGCTTCTCGGCCAGTGCCATGAGCGAGGGCACGTTCGGCAGGAACACCGATGCGGTCTCGCCGCGGCGCCTGGCCCGCACGAAGCGGCCGATCGCCTGGGCGAAGAACAGGGGCGTCGAGGCGCTCGTGGCGTAGACGCCCACGGCGAGCCGCGGCACGTCGACGCCCTCCGACACCATGCGCACCGCCACCATCCAGCGCGTCGTGCCCTTCGAATACTGCTCGATGCGGTCCGAGGCCTCCTTCTCGTCCGAGAGCACCACGGTCACGCTCTCGCTCGTGATCGACTCCAGGATGGCGGCGTACGCGCGCGCGACGGTCTGGTCGGTGGCGATGACGAGGCCGCCTGCATCCGGGATCGCCTGCCGCACCTCGGAGAGCCGCTTGTCGGCGGCGCCGAGCACCTGCGGGATCCAGTCGCCCGCCGGGTCGAGCGCCGTGCGCCAGGCCTGGGAGGTGATGTCCTTCGTGTTGCCCTCGCCGAGACGGGCCTCCATCTCGTCGCCCACCTTGGTGCGCCAACGCATGTGGCCGGCGTAGACCATGAAGAGCACGGGCCGCACGACGCCGTCCTTCAGCGCACGCCCGTAGCCGTAGCTGTAGTCGCTTCGGGAGACCCGGATGCCGTGCTCGTCCGGTGCGTACTCCACGAACGGGATCGGCGAGGTGTCCGAGCGGAACGGCGTCCCGGTGAGCGAGAGCCGGCGGGCGGCCGGCTCGAACGCCTCCCGCACCGCGTCGCCCCAGCTGAGCGCGTCGCCGCCGTGGTGCACCTCGTCGAGGATGACGAGGGTCTGGGCGCCCTCGGTGAGCTCGCGGTGCAGGGAGGGCCGGGCGGCCACCTGCGCGTAGGTGAGCGCCACGCCGTGGAAGTGCCGGCCGAAGCGCGACTCGCTGTTCTTGAAGCCGGGGTTCAGGCGCACGCCCGCCCGGTCGGCGGCATCGGCCCACTGCCGCTTGAGGTGCTCGGTGGGCGCCACCACGATCACGCGGTCGACGGTGCGGCGGCGCAGGAGCTCCGAGGCGAGGCGCAGGGCGAAGGTGGTCTTGCCCGCGCCCGGTGTGGCGGCGGCGAGGAAGTCGCGGGGCTCCCGCTCGAAGTAGGCCGTGAGCGCCTCCTCCTGCCACGCCCGCAGCCGGCCCGCGGTGCCCCACGGAGCACGGGCGGGGAACGACGGTGACAGGTGACCCGCTGCACTCGTTCCGGGAGCCGGTTCGAAGAGGGGGAGATTGGTCACGATGTTCGAGGATACCCCGCACGGGTGACACGGGCTTACCCTGGAAGGCGTTCGGAAAGGAGCATCCGCTGATGACCCAGCCCCATCCCTGGCGTCGCTACGTCGCCCTCGGAGACTCGTTCACGGAGGGCATCGGAGACCCCGAGCCCGAGAGCCCGGGCGGCTACCGCGGCTGGGCCGACCGCGTGGCCGAGACGCTCGCCGTCACGGCCGACGGCGAGTTCTCCTACGCGAACCTCGCCATCCGCGGCCGACTGCTGCAGCAGATCCTCGACGAGCAGGTCGAGCCCGCCCTCGAGCTGAAGCCCGACCTGATCACGATCTCGGCGGGCGGCAACGACGTCATCCGCCCTGGCACCGATCCGGATGACATCGCGGCGCGCTTCGAGGTCGGCATCCGGCGGCTGCGCCGGGACGACGCGACCGTCGTGATCTTCACGGGGGTCGACACGAACTTCACGCCGGTGTTCCGGAGCATCCGCGGCAAGGTGGCGATCTTCAACGAGCACCTCCGCGTGATCGCCGACCGCTACGACTGCGTGGTGGCCGACCAGTGGGGTCTGAAGGAGATCCAGGACACCCGGCTGTGGTCGCCCGACCGCCTGCACCTCAACGCGAAGGGGCATCACGAGGTCGCGCGGCTCGTGCTGCGCTCGCTCAACGTCGACAACGACCTGCAGCCGGGCGAGCCCGAGCCGCTCCCCCGCACGAGCTGGCGTCATGCGCGCAGCGAAGACCTGGTCTGGGCGCGCATGCACTTCGTGCCCTGGGTGCTGCGGCGCATCACACACCGCTCGAGCGGCGACAACGTGCTGCCGAAGCGGCCTTTGGCCGAGCCGATCTTCGTGCCCAAGGACTGAGGGGCGGGCGGTGGCCGGCGGGCGCTCGGGGTCTCAGCCGAACAGCCGGCCCGGGTTGGAGAGCCGCCAGCCCAGGTCGGGCCCCTCGAGCGTCTCGTCGAGCGTGAGCGGCACCGTCAGCTCGCCGCTGCCCAGGGTGACGCCCTCCACGGTGTAGCGGGCCGTGCCCACCTCATCCCCGGCGGCCGCGCCGTCGACCTGCTCGAGCTCGACGTCGCCCGTCACGGTCACAGCCGACCACACGGTGGCGGTGACCCCCTCGGCGGCCACCACGTCAGACGACGACCCCCACGCCGTCGAGTAGCTGCCGAGTACGTCGCCCGCGGCCACCACCTGCACGGTCTGGAAACCGCTCTCGGTGCTCTGGAGCAGGGCGAGAACCGACGCCTGCAGCGAGTCCGTGTCGGCGGCACCGAGCACGACGCCCACGAGCTGCAGCGTCTGCCCCTCCACCACGTAGTCGGCCGAGAAGAGCAGGCAGAAGCCCGCCTCGTCGGTCGTGCCGGTCTTCACGCCGTCGATGCCCGCAGTGCCGACGAGGGTGTTGGAGTTCTCGACCGTGCCGAGCTGAGGCAGCTCGAGCGCCGCGGTGCCGACGATCTCGCTGAGGGCGGGGTCGGAGTGCACGAGCCCGGCGATCGTCAGCAGGTCGGAGGTGGTGCTCCGCGATCCGGGGTTCAAACCGGAGGGATCGACGACGGCCGTGCCCGTGAGGCCGTTCTCGGCAAGCCACGCCGTGGCCGCAGCGAGGTAGGCGGCGGTGTCGCCGAAGGCCCAGTTGGTGAGCGTGTAGGCGTAGTTGTTGGCCGACTCGAGCATCATGATCTCGATCACCTCGCGCTCGGTCAGCACCTGACCGGGGTACACGGATGCCCACGAGCCGTTCTCGGCGATCGTCGCCTGCAGGAGAGCCTCGTCGGCGGCCGTCATGGTGAGCTCGGGCCCCTCCTCGCCCTCGCCGAGCGGCAGCTCGTCGAGCACCACGAGAGCGGTGATCGACTTGGTGATGCTCGCGATGGGAACGGAGTCGGTGCTGCCGCTCTGGCCCAGCATCCGGGTCTGACCGTCGGTGACGAGGCCGATGGCGCTCGAGCCCTGACCAGGCGTGGTGAGGGCGACGGGCGGGGTGACGACCGGTTCCGTGGCGGCCACGGCAGCGGATGCGGCGGGCACGGGGGCGAGGATCGCGACCGGCAGGTAAGTGAGGAGGAGGGCGAGGATGACGAGGGCCGAGCCCACCACGATCCGCCGGCGCCGATAGACGGCAGGGCTGGCGGGACTCACCCGCCCATCCTAGCCAGCGCTGCTACATGAGCCCGCCGTCGACCGACCGTGGTACGGGGTGGTCGTCCTCCGGCACGAGCACGGCGGTCTCGCGGTTGAGGCTCTCGCCACGGAAGAAGGGCTTCGCGCGCGGGAAGAACGACCACACGATCATGAGCACGACGCCGAGCGCGAGGGAGCCGACGCCCACGACGAACACGCCGCCGATGCCGAAGATCACGGTGTAGCCGTAGTCGGGGTCGTACATGTCGATGGCCGACTGGATGAAGGCCGCCGTGAGCATGAGCCCGCCGATGAGCGGGAAGAGGCCCTTGAACAGGAAGTTGCGGACGGTCGTGAAGATCTCGCGACGGAAGAACCAGACGCACGCGAAGCTCGTGAGCGCGTAGTAGAAGGCGATCGCGAGCCCGATCGAGAGGATCGTGTCGGCCAGGATGTTCTCGCTCACGAGGGTCATGCCCACGTAGAAGGCCACGGCCACGACGCTCATGAAGATCGTGGCGAAGCGCGGGGTGCGGAACGTGGGGTTGATGCGGCCGAACGCCTCGGGCAGCGCCCGGTAGGTCGACATCGCGAGCGTGCCGCGGGCCGTGGGGAGGATGGTCGTCTGCGTCGACGAGATCGCCGAGACGCACACGGCGATCACGAGCAGCCACGCCCACGGGCCGAAGATCGCGTCCTTCAGGGCGAAGAAGACGTCTTCGGAATTGCCCTCGTTGCCGAGGCCGATGCCCGAGGTGCCGAGGCCCGCGAACGCCATGGCCGCGACCGTGACCGAGACGTAGGTCACGAGCAGGATGACCGTCGACAGCACGGCGGCGCGGCCGGGCGTGCGCTTGGGATCCTTCGTCTCCTCGTTGAGTGCGAGGCAGGTGTCCCAGCCCCAGTAGATGAAGAGGCAGAGCAGGATCGCCTCGGTGAAGCCCGAGAGCGAGGTGAAGGCGAACGGGTTGAACCAGTCGGCCTGGGGAACGGTGGAGCCCTCGGGAGCGGTGCCCGTGAAGACGGCCCAGAGCGCGAGGACCACGAACAGGATGAGCGCCACGTACTGCACGGCGAGCAGGATGTTCTGCAACCTCTCGCCGATCTCGAGGCCTCGCACGCTGACGAAGGTCATGAGCCCGATGAAGACCACGCCCGTGGCGGTCACGAGCGGCACGTTGTCGTAGAGGTCGGGGTTGTTCGTGAGCAGCCAGAGGTACTTGCTGCCGATCTGCGCGAGGTTCGCGAGCACGATGATGCCGGCCACCGCCACGCCCCAGCCGGCCAGCCACCCGGTGCGGGGGCCGAAGGCCTTCGTGACCCAGGTGAACGCCGTGCCGCAGTCGGGCACCGCGCGGTTGAGCTCGCGGTAGGCGTAGGCCGTGAGGAACATCGGGATGAAGGCGAGGATCATCGCGATCGGCGCCTGCGCACCCACCGCGAGCACCACGAAGCCCACGGTGGCCGCGAGCGAGTAGACCGGGGCCGTGGAGGCCAGGCCGATCACGGTGGAGCCGAAGAGGCCCAGCTTGCCGGCCGCCAGCCCCTTGCCCTCGGTGGGCGGGGGGACGACGGCGGGTGCGGCGCTCTTCTCGGTCATGCGGATCTCCCTCGGGTCAGGTAGACGAAGCATATTGTCTGAGCGACCCGACGGGCAGTAGGCAATCGCTACCTGTTCGCGTCCTGCAGCGCGTAGAGGGCGACGGCGCTCGCCGCGGCCACGTTGAGCGAGTCGACGCCGTGCAGCATGGGGATCTCGATCCGCACGTCGGCGGCGGCGAGGGCCCGGCGGCTGAGCCCGTCGCCCTCGGTGCCGAGCACGATCGCCACGCGCTCGGGCAGGGCGGCCGTGAACTCGGGCAGCGGCACCGAGTCGTCGCCGAGCGCGAGGGCCGCGATGGTGAACCCCGCCTCGTGCAGCAGCGGGCCGGCCTCCGGCCACTCCCCGATGCGGGTCCAGGGCACCTGGAGCACCGTGCCCATGCTCACCCGCACGCTCCGGCGGTAGAGCGGATCGGCGCAGCGCGGGGTGATGAGCACCGCGTCGGCCCCGAGACCGGCCGCCGAACGGAACGCGGCGCCCACGTTGGTGTGGTCGACGATGTCCTCGAGCACCACGACGGTGCGGGCGTCTCGGAGGAGGTCGCGCGGGTCGGGCAGCTCGGGCCGGTGCATCGAGGCGAGCGCGCCGCGATGCATCGCGAAGCCCGTGAGCTGCTCGAGCAGCGCGTCGTCGGCCACGAAGACGGGGACCTCGGGGAAGCGCTCCACGAGCCACTCGAGGTCGGGCAGCCACTTCTGCTGCAGCAGCACCGAGCGCGGCCGGTGACCCGCAGCGACGGCGCGCTCGATCACCTTGCTCGACTCCGCGAGGTAGAGGCCGCCCTGTGGCTCGAGCAGGCGCCGGAGCGCGACGTCGGTGAGGTTCGCGTAGTCGGCGAGCTCCGGCCGGTCGAGGGTGTCGAGGGGAACGAGGGGCACGGGAGCCTTACTGATGGGTGACCGGACGGTGGATTCATCCCCCACTCTGCCAGCCCGGAAACATTCCGGAGAACTCCGTTGTTTAGACTCTGTGACAGGCTGGTGCGCTGCACCGGCGAGGAGGTTCCATGGTTCCGTCGGTCTCGTCCGTCCCGGAGGCGGCAGCATCCGCCGTTCCCGGTGCCGCGCCCGAGCTCGATCGGGCGGCCGAGGTGCTCGCGGGCAAGCGCGTCGTGGTGCTCACGGGGGCCGGTGTGAGCACCGACTCGGGCATCCCCGACTACCGCGGCGAGGGTGCACCCACCCGCAATCCGATGACCTTCGACCAGTTCCTCGCGAGCGCATCGTTCCGCAAGCGCTACTGGGCCGGCAGCCACCTCGGCTGGCGCATGTTCGATGCCGCCGAGCCCAACGGCACGCACCGCATCCTCGCGGAGCTCGAGGACGCCGGGGTCGTCACGGGCGTCATCACGCAGAACGTCGATGGTCTGCACGCACGGGCGGGATCCCGCCACCTCGTCGACCTGCACGGATCGATGGACCGCGTGACCTGCCTGCAGTGCGGCCAGAGCTTCGCGCGCTCGAGCGTCGCCGAGCGCATCTCGGCCGCCAATCCCGGGCTCACCGAGCCGGATCTCGTGCGCATGGCTCCCGACGGCGACGCCGACGTGAGCGAGTGGGAGGCCTTCGAGGTGCCGGCCTGCACCGTGTGCGGCGGCGTGCTGAAGCCGGACGTCGTGTTCTTCGGCGAGTTCATCCCCACCGAGAAGTTCGCCGAGGCCTCGGCGATCGTGGCGGCCTCCGACGCCATGCTCATCGCGGGATCCTCGCTCGTGGTCAACTCCGGCATCCGTCTGCTCGAGCAGGCCAGGCGACGCAAGCTCCCGATCGTGATCGTCAACCGCGGGGTGACCAAGGGAGACACCAGGGCGACCGTCAAGATCGACGCCGGCACGACCGAGACCCTCACCGAGCTCGCCGCACGGCTGCTTCCCCAGCCCCGCTGAGGGACGGGTCGATCCGCACGCTCCGTTCTAGACTGGTCGCGATGACTACCTTCACCTTCGTGCGCCATGGCCAGACCGACTGGAACTTCCAGAAGCGCATCCAGGGCACGACGGATGTGCCGCTGAACGAGACCGGCCGGGAGCAGGCTCGCGAGGCCGGCCATGCTCTGGCGGCGCGGGCACAAGCGGGTCAGCAGTGGGACGGCATCGTCGCGAGTCCGCTCAGCAGGGCCCGCGAGACCGCCGAGATCGTGGCGGAGATCGTCGGACTCCCGGCGCCCGAGCTCGTGCCCGCCCTCGTGGAGCGCAGCTACGGCGAGGTCGAGGGTCTCGATGCCGCGGGGATCGCGGAGCGGTTCCCTGATCCGCTCGCCGAGGTGCCCGGTCGTGAGCGCCGCTCCGAGGTGGTTCGCCGCGTGCTGCCCGCTCTCGAGCTGCTGGCCGAGGAGCACTCGGGCGAGTCGCTCATCGTGGTCTCGCACGGCGGCGTGATCGCGTCGCTCCTCCGCTACATCACCGAGAAGAAGCTGCCCGAGCAGGGCCACGGCATCCCGAACGGCTCCGCGCACGACTTCGTGATCGAAGCCGGCGAGGTCTCGATCGCCGAGTTCAATGGCGCCGCGATCGATCCGGCGATCCGGATGCGAGCGCCGCTAGCGCTCGAGCTGACGCTTCCCAGCTGAACGTCTCGGCCTGCGCCCTCGAGGCCCTCGAGCGGCGTGCCCACTCGTCCGGCTCCTCGAGCGAGCGGATGCGCGCGGCGAAGGCCGCGGCGTCGCGGGCGGGCGCGTAGAGCGCCGCCTCTCCCCCGATCTCGTGGAACACGCTGATCTCGCTCACGACCACGGGCGTGCCGTGCCCCATCGACTCCACGAGCGGGATGCCGAAGCCCTCGTCGAGGGACGCGGTCACGAGGGCGGTGGCGTTCTGCAGCAGCTCCGAGTACTCCTCGTCGCTCGCGCCGTCGTGGAAGACGAGGCGCGCGTCGGGGTCGATCGCCTCGAGCCTCTCGCGATCGGCCTTCGACACCCGGCTCACGAGGTGCAGCGTGTAGCCCGGGAGGTCGCCCACGGCGCGCACGAGGGTCTCCACGTTCTTGTACGGCATGAACGATCCCATGTAGATCAGGGCTTTCGAGGCCGACCGCTCGCCGGCGGCTCCTGCCGCCGCCTCCGCCACGGATGCGGGTGGAAGGTCGGCTGCGTTCCGCGCCACGAGAACGGGCTTCGTGGTGAGCCGGTGCCGGGAGATGAGGGCGCGGGTGGTCTCGGAGACCGTGACGATCGCATCCGCCCGGTTCAGCAGCATCCGCTGCGGCCACCAGGCCTTGTGGTAGAGCCGCCAGAGCACGCGCACGAAGCCTGGCAGGTCGCGCGGGGGCGTGGGGTTGGAGTAGTAGATGAGGTCGTGCACCGTGAGCGCGAGGCGGTAGCCGCGACGGAAGGTGCCCATGGTCTGCATGGGACTGATCACGAGATCCGGCGCCAGCCTGTTGACCTGGAGCGACACCACGGGCTCGAGCACGCTCGTGGGCCCCGAGGCCTTCGACCACGGCAGGTCCGGCAGCATGGTGAGCTGGCGCTCGTCGCTGATGAGCATCGTGAGCTCGAGGCCGTCGACGGCGGGGTCGCCGGCGTCGATCAGGGCCTTGAGAGCGCCCACCACTCCCGCGGTGTAGCGGCTGATGCCGTCGTGGCGCCCGATCCGGGTGTAGCGGCAGTCGAAGACGAGCTTCACGAGCGAGCCAGGTACGACCGGATGGCGTCGGCCGCCTCGACCGGGCGCTCGTAATGGATGAGGTGGCCGACGCCCTCGATGATCACGAGCTCGGCCCCCGGGATCGTCTTCTGCACGGAGTATTGGGCGGCCACGGGCGTGATGTCGTCCCGATCGGCCGCGATCATGAGCACGGGAGCGTGGATGCGGGCCGCGTACTCGCTGACGTCGTGGCTCACCGAGGCCCGGAAGGCGTCGAGCACGACGCTCCGGTTGGCGAAGGCCGAGAAGTAGCGGTGGTGCTGGTCGTGGATCCAGCGGCGGAGGCCTTTGTCCTTCGTCTTGGCCATGGTCGAGCTCATGATCTGCACCACAAGGCCGCTCCGCAGGATGGCGAAGCCGAGCTTCTCCGGCACGGCGGCCGAGAAGCGGTAGTAGCCGATGGCGAGGCGCGTCATGAACCCGCGCGGGCCCGCGAGAGCAGGCGCGGCGATGGGGTTGATGAGCACGATGTCGTCGGCCTCGAGGGCGCCGCCGTCGCCTTCGCCTGCCAGCGCGGCCGAGACCACGATGGAGCCGAAGGAGTGGCCGATCACCACGATGCGGGCGGCGGGCGACTGTGCGCGCACGGAGGCAACGAGGGCCTTCGCCCAGGTGGCGTAGCCGTCGATGTCGTGCGTCACGGCCAACGGGGTCGACGCGCCGAAGCCCGGGAGGTCGGGGGCCACGATCCGCATGCCCGGCTCGTCGAGCTGGGCGATCACGGGTTCGAGGCCGTGGTGGTCGCCGCGGAAGCCGTGCACCACGACGACGGCCGTGGTGGCGGCCTCCCTGGCCGCCTCGTCGAGCCCGGATGCGCCGTACTCCCACAGATGGGTATCGCTTCCGGCGAGCGTCTCGACCCTGGTCGTGACGGGCATCCGGGCGAGTTCACGGGCGTAGGGCGAGGCGACGGTCATCCCGACCAGCATAGGCGGCGCTGGCACTGTCGGAGGTTTGGACTAGCGTGGGGCGTGGAATGCACTGGCCGGTCTTCCGCACTCCGAAAGGACACCTGTGAGCTTCACCGCACCCATCCAGTCTCCCGGTCTCTCCCTCGATCCCGAGTGGTATCGACGCTCGGTCTTCTACGAGGTGATGATCCGCTCGTTCGTCGACTCCAACGGAGACGGCTTCGGCGACATCGCGGGACTGATCTCGAAGCTCGACTACCTGCAGTGGCTCGGCATCGACGCCCTCTGGTTGCCGCCGTTCTTCCAGTCGCCGCTGCGCGACGGAGGCTACGACGTCTCCGACTTCAAGGCCGTGCTGCCGGACTACGGCACCGTCGAGGAGTTCCGCGAGCTCGTCACGAAGGCGCACGAGCGCAACATGCGCATCATCATGGACTTCCCGCTCAATCACACGTCAGACCAGCACGAGTGGTTCCAGCAGTCGCGCGCCGACCCCGAGGGGCCCTACGGCGACTACTACGTCTGGGCCGACGACGACGAGAAGTACGAGAACATCCGCATCATCTTCGTCGACACGGAGGAGTCGAACTGGACGTTCGACCCCGTGCGCCGGCAGTTCTTCTGGCACCGCTTCTTCTCCCACCAGCCCGACCTCAACTTCGAGAACCCGGCCGTGCAGGAGGCCGTCTTCGACGTCTGCCGGTTCTGGCTCGACATGGGGGTCGACGGCCTGCGGCTCGACGCCATCCCCTACCTCTTCGAGTCCGAGGAGGGCAACGGCGAGGGCGAGCCCAAGACGCACGAGTACATCGTGCGGCTGCGCGCCATGATCGACAACGAGTACCCGGGTCGCATGCTCGTGGCTGAGGCCAACCAGTGGCCCCGCGAGGTTGCGGCGTTCTTCGGCACCGAGGAGGAGCCGGAGTGCCACATGGCCTTCGACTTCCCGGTCATGCCGCGCATCTTCTACTCGCTCCGCTCGCAGCGGGCCGACGAGCTCATGCGCGTGCTGTCCGAGACCACCGACATCCCGCCGGGAGCCGCCTGGGGCGTGTTCCTCCGCAACCACGACGAGCTGACGCTCGAGATGGTGTCGGAGGAGTACCGGCAGGCCATGTACGGCTGGTACGCCTACGATCCGCGGATGCGTTCGAACATCGGCATCCGGCGCCGGCTGGCGCCGCTGCTCGACAACTCGCGTGCCGAGCTCGAGCTCGCCCATGCACTGCTGTTCTCGCTTCCGGGCTCGCCCTTCCTCTACTACGGCGACGAGATCGGCATGGGTGACAACATCTGGCTGCCGGACCGCGACTCCTCCCGCACGCCCATGCAGTGGACCCCGGACAGGAACGCGGGCTTCTCCACCGCCGATCCCGGCAAGCTCTACCTGCCGGTCGTGCAGTCGCTCGTCTACAACTACAACCTGGTCAACGTCGAGTCGCAGCTCGCCCAGTCGCGCTCGCTCCTGCATTGGGTGCGCAACGTCATCCACGTGCGGAAGGCGCATCCGACATTCGGTCTCGGCACCATGAAGGTGCTCTCGAGCGACCACGAATCCGTGCTGTCGTTCGTGCGCTCCTACGAGGGTTCGGGCGATTACCTGGGAGATGCGCCGGAGGACGTGCTGTGCGTGTTCTCGTTCTCGCACAACCCCGTCACCGCCACCATCGAGGCGCCCGAGTTCGCGGGCCGCCGCCTGTTCGATCTGTTCGGTCACGGCGAGTTCCCGTCGTTCGACGACGAGGGCCGGGTTACGCTCACTTTCGGAACCCAAGCCTTCTACTGGCTGCATGTCGGCCAGAGAACCGAGCAAGAACAGGGGCGGTAGCCCGTGCCGATGACCGAATCCTCCCGCACCGACGTCGTCTTCGTCGAGGTGCCCCTCTTCGACCTGGCCGACGCGGAGCTCGTGGTGGAGGCGGCGGCCGCTGCTCCCGTGGTCGCGGCTGCTCCGGTGGCTCCGCCCGGGGTGATGTCGGCTCCGTCGGTCGCTGTGCCGATCGTCGAAGCGGAAGCGGTGCCGATGGCGTTCGAAGGCGCCCCCGTGGCCGTCGAGACCCGCCCGCGTCCCGCCTGGGCCGACCGGCTCGCGGTGTTCGACCTCGAGACCACCGGGATCGACGTCGAGACCAGCCGCGTGGTCACCGCCAACATCTCGCTGCTCGACGCGGCGGGCGAGCCCGTGCGGCGCCGGGACTGGCTCGCCGATCCGGGAGTCCCCATCCCCGAGCAGGCCACGGCGGTGCATGGCATCACCACGGCGCACGCCCGGGCCGAGGGCCGGCCGGCGGCCGAGGTCGTCGCCGAGATCGTCACCGAGCTCCGCCGTGCGCTCGACGACGGCTACGCCCTCGTCGTGTACAACGCGCCCTACGACCTCAGCTTGCTGCACCACGAGTCGCTCCGGCACGGGGTGCTCCCCCTCGTGGCGCCCTTCCCCGTGATCGATCCACTCGTCATCGACAAGCAGCTCGACCGCTACCGCAAGGGCAAGCGCACGCTCGAGGCCTCCTCGGCCCACTACGGCGTGACGCTCACCGACGCGCACGACGCGGGGGCCGACGCGATCGCGGCCGGCCGGGTGGCCCAGGCCATCGCGTCGGCGTTCCCCGCCGAGCTCGACCTCGACCTCGTGCAGCTGCACGCGGCTCAGCACGCCTGGCACGACGCCCAGTGCGACTCCTTCGAGGACTACATGCGGCGTGTCCGCGACCCGCAGTTCACGGCGCGCCGCGGCTGGCCCGAGGTGCCGCCCCGCCCCTGAGCCGCCCCCGGGGCCGCCTCTGTTTGTCGTTCTCCGCAGAAACTTCAGCACGGACGACGAAGAACCCCGCCGACCGGAGTCGACGGGGTTCTCGTGCGTGTGATTGCGGGCGGTGCAGGTGCGCCGTCAGCCGGTGAGGGCCTGAGGGCTACTTGGCGCCGCCGAAGCCCTTGTAACGGGTGTTGAACTTCTCGACGCGGCCGGCCGAGTCGAGGATGCGCTGCTTGCCCGTGTAGAAGGGGTGCGATTCCGACGAGATCTCGACGTCGATGACGGGGTAGGTGTTGCCGTCCTCCCACTCGATCGTCTTGGCGGAGCCGACGGTCGAACGGGTGAGGAAAGTGGCGCCCGATGCGAGGTCGCGGAAGACAACAGCTTCGTACTTGGGGTGGGTGTCAGTCTTCATAGTGGTGTCCTTGTGTCACAGCGAGGGATGAGATCTAGGGCCAGACGGGCCAGCTAGACAGTTTAGCAGATAGATGTCACGCGGCGCGAGCGCTGAAGCGCCCGTCGTCTTCGGAGAGGGCGATCGGGAGGCCGAACGTGGCCTCGAGGTTCTGGGCGGTGAGCACGTCACCGAGCTCGCCGGCCGCCACGATGCCGTCGGGGCCGAGCAGCAGGGCGTGGGTGAAGCCCTTGGGGATCTCCTCGACGTGGTGGGTGACCATCACGATCGCAGGGGCCTCGGGGGCCGAGGCGTAACCGCCGAGCAGCTGCAGCAGCTCCTCGCGGGCGCCGAGGTCGAGGCTCGCGGCCGGCTCGTCGAGCAGCAGCAGCTCGGGGTCGGTCATCACCGATCGGGCGATCTGCACACGCTTCTGCTCGCCATCGCTCAGGGAGCCGAAGAGGCGCTCCGAGAGGTGGTCGAGCTTCCACTCCACGAGCACGCGCTGCGCCCGGCGGAGGTCGATGTCCTCATAGGCCTCGTTCCAGCGGCCGGTGACCGAATAGGCCGCCGTGAGCACGACGTTGAGCACGGTCTCGTTGGCCGGGAACCGGCGGGCCATCGCGCTCGATGCGAAGCCCACGCGGGGCCGCAGTTCGAACAGGTCGACCTGGCCGAGCTGGCCCTCGAGCACGTGCACGACCCCGCTGGAGGGGTGGCTCATCGCGGCCGCGATCTGCAGCAGTGTGGTCTTGCCGGCGCCGTTCGGGCCGAGCACGACCCAGCGCTGATCGCCGTCCACCTTCCAATTCACTCCGCTGAGGATGGTGGTCCCATCGCGGACAACCGAAACGTCTTCGAGATCGAGCACAGTGGGCATGGAAGAAGTTTAGTCGCGCAGAAACCTCTGCTCAGATCAACGCGCGGTAGATGTCGGCGGTTTGGGAGGCGATGGCGCCCCAGGAGAACTCCGCCTCCGCACGAGCCCGTCCAGCGGCACCCATGCGGGCGGCGCGCTCGGGGTCGGAGACGACCTCGGTGAGGGCTCGGGCGAGGTCGGCCACGAAGCGATCGGGGTCGGTCGGTGTGCCTGTGCCGTCCTGCAGCTGGTCGATGGGCACGAGGAGGCCCGTCACGCCGTCGTCGACGACCTCGGGGATGCCGCCGGTGGCGGTGCCGACCACGGGCAGGCCGCACGCCATGGCCTCGAGGTTCACGATGCCGAGCGGCTCGTAGACCGAGGGGCAGACGAACACGGTCGCGGCGGTGAGCACGGCGGTGAGGTCGCTCTGCGGCAGGATCTCCTCGATCCAGATGATGCCGCCGCGTGTCTCCTGCAGAGTGCGCACGGCGCTCGAGACCTCCTCGAGGATCGCGGGCGTGTCGGGCGCGCCGGCGCAGAGCACGACCTGCACGTCCTCCGGCAGCAGCGCGAGGGCGCGAAGGAGATACGGCAGTCCCTTCTGGCGCGTGATCCGCCCCACGAACACCACGGTCGGCCGGTCGGCGTCGATGCCGAGACGTGCGAGCACGGCGGCGTCGTGGTTCGGCCTCCAGCGCTCGAGGTCGATGCCGTTGTAGACGGTCACGACCTTCGACTCGTCGAGGGAGGGGTACGAGCGCAGGATGTCCCGGGCCATGCCGTCGCTGACCGCGATGACCTTGTCGGCCGACTCGAACGCATCCTTCTCGATCAGCGACGAGATCCGGTAGCCGCCGCCCAGCTGCTCGGCCTTCCACGGGCGGAGGGGCTCGAGCGAGTGGGCGGTGACGACGTGCGGCACGTCGTGCAGCAGCGCGGCCAGCCGCCCGGCGGCGTTGGCGTACCAGGTATGCGAGTGCACGAGCGAGGTGCCGGCCACGGCCTCGGCGATCTGCAGGTCGACACCCAGGGTGGTGAGGCTCGGATTCGCCCCTGCGAGCTCGGCGGGCACACCGTAGGCGAACACACCCTCCTCGTCGCGCGGAGCGCCGAAGCAGCGCACGGCGATATCGAGATGGGACCTCAGGCCCTTCACCAGCTCGGCGACGTGCACGCCGGCGCCTCCATAGACCTCGGGCGGATACTCTCGGGTGATCACGTCGACTCGCATAATCGAACCGTAGTACGAGCCGGCGGAAACCTCATTATGGTGGGGGGTATGGCAGCATCACAGAAGATCTTCGGCATCGTCCTGGCCGGTGGCGAGGGCAAGCGCCTCATGCCCCTCACGGCCGATCGAGCGAAGCCCGGAGTGCCGTTCGGCGGGGGCTATCGTCTGATCGACTTCGCGCTGTCGAACCTCGTCAACTCCGGTCTCCGCCAGATCGTCGTGCTCACGCAGTACAAGTCGCACTCGCTCGACCGCCACGTCTCGCAGACCTGGCACCTCGACGGTCTCCTGAACTCCTACATCGCCTCCGTGCCCGCCCAGCAGCGGCTCGGCAAGCGCTGGTTCAGCGGATCCGCCGACGCCATCCTGCAGTCGCTCAACCTCATCCGCGACGAGAAGCCCGACATCGTCGTCGTGGTCGGCGCCGACCACGTCTACCGCATGGACTTCGGCCAGATGATCCAGGCGCACATCGACTCGGGCAAGGGCGCGACGGTCGCGGCCATCCGCCAGCCGATCGAGTTGAGCGACCAGTTCGGGGTCATCCAGACCGCCGACGACGACCCGACGGTCATCTCCGAGTTCCTCGAGAAGCCGAAGGATGCGACGGGGCTCGTCGACTCCCCCGGCGAGGTGCTCGCCTCCATGGGCAACTACATCTTCGACGCCGACCAGCTCATCGACGCGGTCATCCGCGACGGCGAGCTGCCGGGCTCGAGCCACGACATGGGAGGCGACATCATCCCCGCGTTCGTGGCGGCCGGCAACGCCGCCGTCTACGACCTCAACCGCAACGACGTGCCCGGCTCGACCGACCGCGACCGCTACTACTGGCGCGATGTGGGAACGATCGACTCGTTCTACGACGCGCACCAGGACCTCATCTCGGCGCTCCCGGTCTTCAACCTCTACAACGAGAAGTGGCCGATCTACACCCAGCAGCTCAACTCGCCGCCCGCCAAGTTCGTGCGCGACAGCAAGGGCAACCCCGGGGTCACGGTGGAGTCGATCGTCTCGCTCGGCTGCCTGATCTCCGGCGCCCGCGTCGAGGGCAGCGTCGTGGGGCCGTGGACGACGGTCGATTCAGGCGCCCTCGTGCAGCAGTCGGTGCTCTTCGACCGCGTGCACATCGAACCGGACGCCGTGGTGCGTCGGGCTATCCTGGACAAGAACGTGATCGTGACGGCCGGCGCCCAGGTGGGTGTGGATGCGGAGCGCGACCGTGAACGAGGGTTCACGGTCACCGACTCGGGCATCACCGTCGTAGGCAAGGGAGTTCGCGTAGATCCATGAGCATCCTCATCGTCCTCGATGTCGACTCCACCCTCATCGAGAACGAGGTGATCGAGATGCTCGGCGACCTGGCAGGCTGCCACGCCGAGGTCGCGGAGATCACCGAGAGGGCCATGCGCGGCGAACTCGACTTCGCCCAGAGCCTCGCCGCCCGCGTGCGGCTGCTCGAGGGCCTGCCGTCGTCGTGCTTCGACGAGGTTCGTGCCGCGATCCGGGTGACCGACGGAGTGCCCGAGATGATCGCCGCCGTGCACGCGGCCGGGGGTGCTGTGGCGGTGGTCTCCGGAGGGTTCCACGAGGTGCTCGACCCGCTCGCCGAGTCGCTCGGGCTCGACCACTGGCGCGCCAACCGCCTCGGTGTGGCCGACGGTCGCCTCACCGGCACGGTCTCGGGGCCCATCATCGACCCGCAGAGCAAAGCGGATGCGCTCACCGAGTGGGCGGGCGCCCGCGGCACCCCGCTCTCCCGCACCGTCGCGGTGGGCGACGGGGCCAACGATCTCAAGATGATGGAGATCGCTGGGCTTTCCGTCGCCTTCCACGCGCGGCCGCTCGTGCGCGAGAACGCCGACCTCGTGATGGACGTGCGCGACCTCAGCCAGCTCCTGCCCCTGGTGGGGTTGCGCGGTTGACGGTCAGCCTCGCCGGGGTCAGTGCCCCATGCCGAGGCCGCCGTCGACGGGGATGACGGCGCCTGTGATGTACGCGGCGTCGTCGCCGGCGAGCCATGCGACCGCCTTCGCGACCTCACCCGCCGATCCGTACCGCCCGGCCGGGATGCTCTTCTTGTACTCGGCCTGCTGCGCCTCGGGCAGCTCGGCCGTCATGTCGGTCTCGATGAACCCGGGCGCCACGACGTTGGCGGTGATCCCGCGGGCGCCGAGCTCACGCGAGACCGAGCGGGCGAGACCCACGAGAGCGCTCTTCGAGGCGCTGTAGTTGACCTGGCCGGCCGATCCGTAGAGCCCCACGACGCTCGAGATGAGCACGATGCGGCCGAAGCGGGCCTTGAGCATGCCCTTCGAGGCGCGCTTGACCACGCGGAACGCGCCCGTGAGGTTGGTGTCGATCACGCTCGTGAAGTCGTCCTCCGACATCCGCATCATGAGGGTGTCGCGCGTGATGCCTGCGTTGGCCACGACGACCTCGACGGGGCCGAGCTCCTTCTCCACCTCCGTGAAGGCGGCGTCGATGGAGGCGCCGTCGGTGACGTCGGCGATCACGGTGAGGGTGCCCTCCGGCCCCATGCCCGAGCGGGCGGTCACGGCGACACGGTGGCCCTGGGCCACGAACTCCTCGGCGATGGCGTAGCCGATGCCGCGGTTGCCGCCGGTGATCAGTACGGTACGGGGGGTGGTGGTGCTCACGCTGGGGTGGTCCTCACTGCTGGGCGACGGATGATCGAATACCAGCTTAGGAGCAGGAAAGCGAGCGTAGGCTAAGGGGTACATCATGAAGAGCAGCCAGTCGGTCACCAGCCTCCCGCCGTCACCCGATGACGAGCGCCGGAAGCGCATGAACAAGTACTTGCTCATGATGTCGATCCGCGTGGTCTGTCTCGTTCTCATGCTCTTCGTGCAGGGCTGGTGGCTCGCTGTCGTGGCCGCCGGCGCCATCCTCCTCCCCTACTTCGCGGTGGTGCTCGGCAACGTCGGCACGTCGAGCCTCAAACGGCACGAGCAGCCGACCGCCATAGAGGTCTACCGGCCGGCGCCGGGTTCCGAGGAGCCCCGGCCGTGATCTCGCTCGGGCTCGAGCCCTCGGCCGCCGAGTGCTCGCGGGCTAGCTGCCGCGCGGAGGGCATCTGGCGCATCGAATGGCGGAACCCGAAGATCCACTCCGAGGACCGTCGCAAGATCTGGCTCGCCTGCGACGAGCACGTCTCCTTCCTTCGGGAGTTCCTCGCCGCCCGCGACTTCCCGCTGGAGGTCGTGCCGGCATGATGGGTTGGCGTTTCCTGCTCAGCCGCCGCTGGGCCGGCTATCTCGCGCTCACGCTCGTGTTCGCGCTCGTATGCGTGCTCCTCGCGCTCTGGCAGCTCGCGCGCCGTGATGAAGCGGTCGCCGAGATCAACCGCGTGGCCGCCAACTTCGACGCCGAGCCCACGCCTCTCGCCGATGTGCTCCCCGAGCTCGACTCCTACGACGAGTCCGACGAGTGGCTCACGGTTTCCATGACCGGCCGTTACCTCTCCGATGATCAGCTGCTCGTGCGCAACCGGCCGCTCGGTGGCGACGTCGGTTTCGATGTTCTCGTGCCCTTCCAGCTCGAGAACGGCGACGTCTTCGTCGTCGACCGCGGCTGGGTGCCCACGGGCGAGCGGCAGAACGCTCCGGATGCCGTGCCGGCCGCACCCGAGGGAACGGTCACGGTGGTCGCGCGGCTCAAGGCGAGCGAGCCCGAGCTCGCCTCGATGGGCGGCCTCGGCGACGGGCAGATCGGCACGATCGAACTGCCCGTGATCGCCGACCTGCTCGATCTCCCCACGTACACGGCCGCCTACGGCCTGCTCGCGAGCGAGGATCCGGCCCCGGCGGAGCGCCCGATGGCCATGCCCAAGCCGCAGCCCGACGAGGGCGCGCACCTGTCGTACACGTTCCAGTGGTTCTGCTTCGGCGTGCTCGGCTTCGTGGGGCTCGGCTACATCGTGCGCCAGGAGTTCCGCCGGCTGAACGCCGACGACCCCGAGGAGCAGGAGCGCGCGGCCGAGCGCGAGCGCAAGCGCCTCGCCCGCAAGACCGACGCGGAGGTCGAGGACGAGATCCTCGACAATCGCTGAGTCCGGCGGCCTGGTCGCCTGGAGCGGCTAGGCGAGCGAGATCAGGTCGGCGTAGTCCTTGTTCCAGTGGTCCTCGACGCCGTCCGGCAGGATCAGCACGCGCTCGGGATTGAGCGCCTCGACGGCACCCTCGTCGTGGCTCACCAGCACGACGGCGCCCTCGTAGTGCGCGAGCGCATCCAGGATCTCCTCGCGGCTGGCAGGATCGAGGTTGTTCGTCGGCTCGTCGAGCAGCAGCACGTTCGCGCCCGACACCACGATCATGGCCAGCGCGAGCCTCGTCTTCTCGCCGCCGGAGAGCACTCCCGCGGGCTTGTGCCCGTCGTCTCCGGTGAAAAGGAACGAGCCCAGCACGCGCCGCGCCTCGGTCTCGGTGAGGTTCGGCGAGGCCGACACCATGTTCTCGAGCACGGTGCGCTTGACGTCGATCGTCTCGTGCTCCTGGGCGTAGTAGCCGATCCGGAGGCCGTGACCGGGCTCGATGCGCCCGGTGTCGGGCTCGTCGGCCCCGCCGAGGATGCGGAGCAGGGTCGTCTTGCCCGCACCGTTCAGGCCCAGGATGACGACCTTCGATCCTCGGTCGATCGCGAGGTCGACGGCCGTGAAGATCTCGAGCGAACCGTAGCTCTTCGAGAGGTTCGAGGCCATGAGCGGCGTGCGGCCGCAGGCGGCGGGCGTGGGGAACCGCAGCTTCGCCACCCGGTCGACCTCGCGCACCTCCTCGAGCCCGGAGAGCATCTTCTCGGCGCGCGCCACCATCTGGTGCGCCGCTGCGGCCTTCGAGGCCTTTGCGCCGAAGCGGGCGGCCTGCATCTGCAGCTGCGTGGCCTTCTTCTCGACGTTGACGCGCTCCTTCTTGCGGCGCTCCTCGTCGGCCTCGCGCTGACGGAGGTAGTTGCGCCAGTTCATGTTGTAGACGTCGATGACCTGACGGTTCGCATCCAGGTAGAACACGCGGTTCACGGTCTCGCCCACGAGTTCGATGTCGTGGCTGATCACGATGAAGCCGCCGTTGTAGCTCTTCAGGAACTCGCGCAGCCACACCACGGAGTCGGCGTCGAGGTGGTTGGTCGGCTCGTCGAGGATGAGCGTCTCGGCATCTGAGAACAGGATCCGGGCGAGCTCGATGCGCCGGCGCTGACCGCCGGAGAGCGTCTTCAGCGGCTGGTCGAGGATGCGGTCGGGAAGGCTCAGGTTCGAGGCGATCGAGGCCGCCTCCGCCTCGGCCGCATAGCCGCCGAGCGCGTCGAAGCGCTCCGTGAGGTTGCCGTACTTCTTCATGGCGGCCGCACTGACCTTCGGGTCGTCGCTCGCCATAGCCATCGACGACTCGCTCATGCCCTCGAGCAGCGAGCCGAGGCCACGGGCGTTCAGGATGCGCGTGCGCGCCAGCTCCTCCGGGTCTCCCGAGCGGGGATCCTGAGGCAGGTAGCCGAGTTCGCCACTCCGGTTCACCGAACCCGCGGCAGGCTGCAGGTCGCCTGCGAGCACCTTGGTGAGCGTGGTCTTTCCCGCGCCGTTCCGGCCCACGAGGCCGACCTTGTCGCCAGGACCGACTCGGAAGGACACGTCCTCCATGAGGGTTCGTGCGCCGACCCGGATGGCCAGGTCTGTAACGCTGAGCACAGAGAA
Source organism: Herbiconiux oxytropis (assembly GCF_024979315.1). Taxonomy (GTDB): domain Bacteria; phylum Actinomycetota; class Actinomycetes; order Actinomycetales; family Microbacteriaceae; genus Herbiconiux; species Herbiconiux oxytropis. Next base: position 98,930 of record NZ_JANLCK010000010.1, read on the forward strand.
ATCCAATTCTTTCGTTGCGTTGCCACAACGCGGTGGGGTGGGGGACGTCTTCTAGTATATTTCGAGAGAAGCCGGTGGCCGACCGCTGCCCGCATCCGTGCAATCGTCGTGCATTCGTGCAGCGATCCGGCACCGAGAAGGAGACTGCATGTCCACCCTGTCCCTGGCCGTTGGCCGTCCCACCCTGGCTGACCGGCTGATCAGCCGCAGCATCCTCACCGACGTCATGCTCGTCGCCGGTGGCGCGGCCTTCGTGGGCCTTCTGGCCCAGGTCGCCATCCCGCTGTGGCCGGTGCCGATCACGGGCCAGACCCTCGCCGTGCTGCTCGTGGGCTCCACGCTCGGTGCCCTCCGAGGAGTCATCGCCATGGCGGTCTACGCGGTCGTCGGCATCGCGGGTGTCCCGTGGTTCAGCGACGCGAGCGCCGGCTGGCAGGTCGTCGCCGGCCCCACGGGTGGCTACATCATCGGCTTCATCGTGGCGGCGGGCCTCACCGGCTGGCTCGCCCAGCGCAACTGGGACCGCAAAGTGCTCGGCGCTTTCGCCTCCTTCACCGCGGGCACCGTCATCACGTTCGCGGCGGGCCTCCCCTGGCTCGCCGCCTCCCTCGGACTCACCCTCGAGCAGACCCTCCAGGCCGGCCTCTACCCCTTCATCGTCGGCGGCATCATCAAGGCCCTCCTCGCGGCCGGCATCATCCCCCTCGCCTGGAAGCTCACCTCCCGCCCCAAGCCCTAGTCCCCACCAGTTCAGACTCGCAAACGTCGCGGCCGCCGGCTCCCCAAGGAGCTCGGAGGCCGCGACGTGTGCATTGTCGAACCGCATCACAGATGGACGGCCAATCCGGCGCGGCGGTGTCGCGCCGCCCATCGATGCTCCCCGCGGGCTAGGAGCCGCCGCACGACATCGAGCACCAGCTCCGACTCGAACATCACCTGCGCAGAGCTCAACCGGAGCACCAGATACCCGCGTTCGACGAGGGCGAGATCGCGCCGCTTGTCGTCGGCGAACGACCGCGCATCGGAGTGCCACTCCCGCCCGTCCGTCTCGATGACGAGCCGGTCGCCCACCAGGAGATCGACCCGCCCGACGCCGCTGATCTGCACCTGCACCTCCACGCGGATCCCGACCGAGCGGAGCAGCAGCCGCACATGGGTCTCCAGCCCGGATTCGGCACGAGCATCAGCTCGGTCGAGAAGGGAGGCGTAGCGCCAAGGAAGCCCGCCCACCACGTCTTCAAGCCGCCGTCGGGAGCAGAGCGCGAGGTGGAGCACGGAATCGAGAGTCGCCACCGCGTCTCGCGGCGGCTGGCACATCGTCGCGTGAGCCACAGCCCACTCGACGGAGTCGAGGCCGCCGACGGGGGGAGCTAGCCCGATGATCGGATGCGAGCGGTGCAGCACGAGACCTGTCGACGGGCCGGGTCGGTGCGCGTAGCGTCGGATCCGAACATGCCGCCGTGCGTCTCGGCGGGTCCAGACACCTCGTGCGACGAGTGCGGACACGCACCCGAGAGTGCCCCCGGCCCTCACCGCCTCGAGAACGTCAGGCGGCCCCTCGCGAGGCTGCGCGACCCACCCGTTTCGGACACGAATGAGCGAGCCCACCCTCACGGCACGGGTGACCTCGGTCGCAAGTACACCGTGGAGAGCGAGTTCCCGGCACGACGCCACGCCACCGAGGTCGCTGACGAGTGCGGCTGCGGAAATCATGCCGCAACGGTGCCGCATCGGCCGCCGGCCCGGTCGCCGCGCCGCGGATCGGTGGACTCACCGCCGCGGGCCCACAGCTGTGCAGGAGCAGATGCGGTGGTTCAGAAACGCAAACGTCGCGACATCCGTGCTCTCCAGAAGAGCGGATGCCGCGACGAGTGCGGTTTCGAACGCGGAAGCGTCAGATGGAGAAGCCGAGGGCGCGCATCATGTCGCGGCCGTCGTCGGTGATCTTCTCGGGGCCCCACGGCGGCATCCACACCCAGTTGATGCGGAACTGATCGACGACGCCGTCGAGCGCCTCCGCCGTCTGCTCCTCGAGCACGTCGGTGAGCGGGCAGCCTGCCGACGTCAGCGTCATGCTGATGACGAGCGCGTCCTGCTCCGCATCCCAGCCGAGGTCGTAGATGAGACCGAGGTCGACGATGTTCACGCCGAGCTCAGGGTCCATGACGTCTTTGAGCGCTTCTTCGATCTGGTCGTAGCGCGTCGGTTCGAGTGTCGTGACCATTTCGTTATTCTACGTTCGCGCCGGTGAGAAAGCGATCGTAGCCCTCGTTCTCGAGTCGCACGGCGAGCTCGGGCCCGCCCTGTTCGGCCACACGGCCGGCCACGAACACGTGCACGAAGTCGGGCTTCACATAGCGCAGGATGCGGTTGTAGTGCGTGATGAGCAGCACACCGAGCCCGGTGGTCTCCTTCGCGCGGTTGACGCCCTCGGAGACGATCTTCAGCGCATCCACGTCGAGTCCGGAGTCGGTCTCGTCGAGCACCGCGAACTTGGGCTTCAGAAGCTCGAGCTGCAGGATCTCGTGCCGCTTCTTCTCGCCGCCCGAGAAGCCCTCGTTGACGTTGCGCTCCCGGAAGGTCCTGTCCATGCGGAGGGCCGTCATCGACGAGTCGAGGTCCTTGATCCAGCTGCGGATGGGCGGGGCCTCGCCGTCGAGCGCGGTCTTGGCGGTGCGGAGGAAGTTCGACACCGAGACGCCGGGGATCTCGACCGGGTACTGCATGGCGAGGAAGAGGCCCGCGCGAGCGCGCTCGTCGACCGTCTTGTCCAGCATCTCCTCGCCGTCGAGCTGCACGGAACCGCCCGTGACCTGATACTTCGGGTGCCCGGCGATCGCGTAGGCGAGCGTCGACTTGCCGGAGCCGTTCGGGCCCATGATGGCGTGGGTCTCGCCCTCGCCGATGGTGAGGTCGACGCCGCGCAGGATCTGCTTGGTCCCCTGCTCGGTCTCGACGCTCACCTGGAGGTCTTCGATCTTCAGAACAGACATGCTAGTTAATCACTTTCGTCACGGTCGGGTCGATGTAGATGTCCCCGTCGATGATCTCGATCGAGAACACGGGGACGGGCTCGTAGGCCGGCAGCGTGAGCGGCTTGCCGGTCTCGAGCGAGAACTTGGAGCCGTGGGCCCAGCACTCGAGAGTGTCGTCTTCGACGAAGCCCTCGGCGAGCGAGATGTCGCCGTGCGTGCAGGTGTCGCCGATGGCGTGGCACTCCCCCGCGCTGTCTTTCACCAGGGCGATCGCGACGCCGCCGACCACGACGCGGAGCGCCTGGTTGACCGGCACGTCCTCGAACGCGCACACCTTCTCGGCCACGGCTACTGCACCAGCGCCGAGGCGCGCACGGCCTCGGCCTGCACGAGCTCCGCCTCGACGGCGGCGGAGAGCCGCTCCTCGAGGGCGGGCGAGCCGATCTCATTGATGATCTCCGCGAGGAAGCCCCGCACGACGAGACGGCGAGCCTCCTCCTCGGAGATGCCGCGCGACTGCAGGTAGAAGAGCTGCTCGTCGTCGAACCGGCCGGTCGAGGAGGCGTGTCCGGCACCCTGGATGTTGCCGGTCTCGATCTCGAGGTTCGGGATGCTGTCGGCGCGCGTGCCCTCGGAGAGCACGAGGTTGCGGTTCTGCTCGTAGCTGTCGGTGCCGTCGGCGTGCGGGCCGATCAGCACGTCGCCCACCCAGACGGTGTGCGCACCCTTGCCCTGCAGGGCGCCTTTGTAGTTCACCCGGCTGCGCGTGTTCGCGGCCTGGTGGTCGATGTAGGGGCGCTGCTCGAAGTACTGCCCCGCGTCGGCGAAGTAGAGGCCGAACGAATCGATCGAAGCGCCCGGCGCCACCAGGTGCACGGAGGGGTTCACCCGCACGACCGAGCCGCCGAGCGACACGATCACGTGGCGGAGGTTCGCATCCCGGCCCACTCGCGCGAAATGGGAGGAGAGGTGGAGTGCCTCGTCATCCCACTCCTGCACGGTCACGACCGTGAGCTGGGCGTTGTCGCCCACCACGATCTCGACGTTCTCCGTGAGGTTCGCCGATCCGTGATGTTCGAGGATGACGACGCCCTTGCTGTTCGGCGCCGCCTCGATCACCACGTGGGCCGCGCGCGCCGTCGATCCGAAGCGGTCACGTCGCACCACGAGCTCGGCCGCGTCTTCACCGGTCACCGCGATGTGCAGCACCTTCTCGACCGAGGCCCAGGCGTTCGCTGCGGCCCTGTCCTCCGGCACGCCGGCGGTGCCGACGACCGGTGCCGAGGGATCGATCCAGTCCACGGCGGTGCCGGCCGACACCGAGTAGGTGAACGCCGTCGGCGATCCGTCGAGCGCACCCTCGGTGAGGTGCTTGACGCGAGCCAGCGGAATGAACTTCCACTCGAACTCGAGGCCGGTGACGGCCGGGAAGTCCGTGACGGAGGTCGAGGCGAGGCGCTCCGACCGGGTCTGGACGGGAACGAAAGCGGGTGAGGCGAGGGCCATGTTCAGCCTACGGATCCTTCCATGCCCATCTCGATGAGCTTGTTGAGTTCGAGTGCGTACTCCATCGGCAGCTCCCGGGCGATCGGCTCGATGAAGCCGCGCACGATCATGGCCATCGCCTCGTCTTCGGGAAGACCGCGCGACATCAGGTAGAACAGCTGCTCCTCGGAGACCTTCGAGACCGTGGCCTCGTGACCGAGCTGCACGTCGTCGACCCGGATGTCGATGGCCGGGTAGGTGTCCGAGCGCGAGATGGTGTCGACCAGCAGGGCGTCGCAGCGCACGGTGTTGGCCGAGTGGTGCGCGTTCTCCGCGACTCGGATCTCGCCGCGGTAGCCTGCGCGCCCACCGCCTCGGGCGATCGACTTGGAGACGATCGAGGACTGCGTGTACGGAGCCATGTGGATCATCTTCGCGCCGGCATCCTGGTGCTGGCCGGGGCCCGCGAAGGCCACCGAGAGCGTCTCTCCCTTGGCCCGCTCGCCCACGAGGTAGATCGAGGGGTACTTCATGGTGACCTTGGAGCCGATGTTGCCGTCGATCCACTCCATCGTCGCGCCCTCGTGGGCGATGGCCCGCTTGGTGACGAGGTTGTAGACGTTGTTCGACCAGTTCTGGATGGTCGTGTAGCGCACCCGGGCGTTCTTCTTGACGATGATCTCGACCACGGCGGAGTGCAGCGAGTCGCTCTTGTAGATCGGAGCGGTGCAGCCCTCGATGTAGTGGACGTACGAGCCCTCGTCGGCGATGATCAGCGTGCGCTCGAACTGGCCCATGTTCTCCGTGTTGATGCGGAAGTAGGCCTGCAGCGGGATCTCGACGTGCACGCCGGGCGGCACATAGACGAACGATCCGCCCGACCAGACGGCCGTGTTGAGCGCGGCGAACTTGTTGTCGCCCGACGGGATGACGGTGCCGAAGTACTCGGTGAAGAACTCGGGGTGCTCGCGGAGCGCGGTGTCCGTGTCCATGAAGATGACGCCCTGGGCCTCGAGGTCTTCACGGATCTGGTGGTAGACCACCTCGGACTCGTACTGCGCGGCCACACCGGAGACGAGGCGCTGACGCTCCGCCTCGGGGATGCCGAGCCTCTCATAGGTGTTCTTGATGTCGTCGGGCAGATCTTCCCAGGTCTGGGCCTGCTTTTCCGTGGAGCGCACGAAGTACTTGATGTTGTCGAAGTCGATGCCCGAGAGGTCTGCGCCCCAGGTGGGCATGGGCTTGCGACCGAAGATCTGAAGGGCCTTGAGGCGCGTCTTCAGCATCCACTCCGGCTCGTTCTTCAGCGCGGAGATGTTCGACACCACGGCTTCGTTGATGCCGCGTTTCGCCGTGGCACCGGCGGTGTCGGAATCGGACCAGCCGAATTCGTAGACTCCGAGGTTCTCGAGTTCCGGACGGTCGATGAGTACGTCAGACATGACTGTCTCCCTTCCTTGCTGTGCAACCTGGAGGAGGTCTCCGACATTCCATAGTCGCATCGAACTATCTGCCGATGCCGGGACTCTGTGCAGATGCCCGGACTAGGTGCGGATCGGGTGTCGGGCGGAACTAGGCCTGAAGAGCGGGTTCCTGAGACTTCATTGTATACGGCCCGGGAGCGCCGGGGGCCCAGAGATGCGGATGCACATCGAGCAGCACCCGGAGGACGCCCACCCAGACCAGCGCCGAGCCCAGCAGGTGCAGCACGACCATCCACTCCGGGAGGCCCGTCAGCGCCTGCACGACCCCGAGGACGGCCTGCAGCACGACGACCACCACGAAGGTGAGCGCACGGCGTCGGGCCAGAGCGGCGCCGGGGATGCGGGCGACGGCGATGTAGAGCACGACCCCGAGCACGAGCACGAGCGTGCCGAGCACGCCGTGCGCGATCGCCACGTGCTCCCAGACGAACGCCATCCGCGGCACGTCGGCCGAATCGCCCGCGTGCGGTCCGGTGCCGGTCACGAGCGTGCCGACGACGATGAGCACGGCGGTGGCCGCTACGAGCACCCAGGCCAGGATGCCGACCGGGCGCGGGAAGACGGCCTCGGCACCCTGCGCTCGATGCGCGCGGTGCCAGGTGAGCGTGGTGGTCGTGAGCAGGGCGATCGCCATCAGGAAGTGCATGGCCACGACCCAGGGGTTGAGCTCGGTGAGTACCGTCACTCCCCCGGCCACGGCGTTGGCGACCACGAGCCAGAACTGCGACCAGGCGAGCCTGGTCATGCTCCGCACGCGGGGCTTCTGCAGCCGGGCCGCCACGATCGCCCAGCCGACGGCGGCGATCAGCACGCCGGTGAGCGCGCGGTTCGCGAACTCGATGAAGCCGTGGATGCCGAGCTCGGGCGTCGTGGTGAGCGATCCGTCGTCGCAGGCCGGCCAGGTGGGGCAGCCGAGGCCGGAGCCCGTGACGCGCACGACACCGCCGGTGATGATGATGAGGATGCTCACGACGAGAGCGGCCGTCGTGCCCCAGCGCAGGGCGCGGGGTGAGAGGGAGACGCGGTCGGCGAGCCAGCCGAAGGGGGTCTGCATTCGGGACCCCTTACAGCGGGAGGATCGTGACCAGCGGGTCGATCGCGACCGCGAGGAAGATGAGCGTGAGGTACGTGATCGAGCCGTGGAAGACGCGCATCGGCTTGATCGAGAGGTCGCGGATCGACCGGCTGTAGAGGCGGTGCGATTCGTAGAGGAACCAGCCCCCCGCGATCACGGCGGTGGCCGAGTAGATGAGGCCCATGTGACCGACCGGGATCAGCAGCAGCGAGCACGCCACCATGGCCCACGCGTAGAGCACGATCTGGAGGCCGACGACGACCCGGCCGCGCACCACGGCGAGCATCGGCACTCCGGCGGTCTTGTAGTCGGCGCGGTACTTCATCGACAGCGGCCAGTAGTGCGGCGGGGTCCAGAGGAAGATGATGCCGAAGAGGATCAGCGCCTCCCACGACAGCGAGTTCGTGACGGCCGCCCAGCCGATCAGCACGGGCATGCATCCCGCCGTGCCGCCCCAGACGATGTTCTGCGGGGTGCGGCGCTTCAGCACGAGCGTGTAGAGCAGAACGTAGATGAGGATCGCGACGAGCGAGAGCGAGGCGGCCAGCAGGTTGGTGAAGACGGCGAGCCAGGCGATCGAGATGACGCCGAGGGCCCAGGCGAAGACGAGCGCCTCGCGGTCGGTCAGCACACCGGTGACGAGCGGACGCTTCGAGGTGCGATCCATCACGCGGTCGATGTCGCGGTCGAAGTAGCAGTTGAACGCTCCGGCGCTGCCGGCGGAGAGCGCCCCGCCGATGAGGGTCGCGAAGACGAGCCACAGGTTCGGGATACCCTGCTGGGCCAGGATCATCACCGGGACGGTGGTCACCAGGAGGAGCTCGATCACCCGCGGTTTGGTCAGCGCGACATACGCCTTGACCTTCTCCATCGGGCTGATCCGCCGATGCTCGACCCGGCCGTCAACCGCTACGTCCATTACTCCTCATTACCTGCACAGAAAGATCCCGTCCACAAGTCTATTCGATCGAAGCGGCGGCCCCTGTCGGCGTCGATATGATTGTGGCGGATCGGTTCCGCTTCTGAGGAGCCGCAATCGAGAAGGGTCCAACACCTCGTGGCTTCACTCCAATGGGAACCCATTGACGACCAGGCGGTCACCACCGCCAAGATCCTCGCGGCCGACGCCGTCGAGAAGGTGGGCAACGGCCACCCCGGCACCGCGATCAGCCTCGCGCCGGCGGCCTACCTCCTGTTCCAGAAGGTCATGCGCAAAGACCCCAGAGACCAGCACTGGCTCGGGCGCGACCGCTTCATCCTGTCGGTCGGTCACTCCTCCCTCACCCAGTACATCCAGCTCTACCTCGGCGGCTACGGCCTCGAGCTCGACGACCTCAAGGCGCTCCGCACCTGGGGCTCGCTGACGCCCGGCCACCCCGAGTACGGCCACACCGACGGCGTCGAGATCACGACCGGCCCGCTCGGCCAGGGTCTCGCCTCCTCCGTGGGCTTCGCCTACGCGCAGCGCTTCGAGCGCGGTCTGTTCGATCCGGATGCCGCGCCCGGCACGAGCCCGTTCGACCACCACACCTACGTGATCGCCGGAGACGGCGACCTGCAGGAGGGCGTCACGAGCGAGGCCTCCTCGCTCGCCGGCCACCAGCAGCTCGGCAACCTCATCGCGATCTACGACTCGAACCAGATCTCGATCGAGGACGACACCAACATCGCCTTCACCGAAGACGTCAAGGCCCGCTACGAGGCCTACCACTGGCACGTGCAGGTGGTCGACTGGAAGAAGACGGGTCAGTACGTCGAAGACGTGCACGCCCTCTACGAGGCGATCGAGGCCGCCAAGGCCGAGACCTCCAAGCCGTCGCTGATCATCCTCAAGACGATCATCGGCTGGCCGAGCCCGAAGAAGCAGAACACCGGCAAGATCCACGGCTCGGCGCTCGGCGCCGACGAGCTCAAGGGCCTCAAGGAGGTGCTCGGCGCCGACCCCGAGCAGTCCTTCGTGGTGGCCGAAGAGGTCATCGAGCACACCCGCGGCGCGATCGCCAAGGGCGCCGAGGAGCGTGCCGAGTGGCAGAAGGGCTTCGACGCCTGGGCCGCCGCCCACCCCGAGAAGAAGGAGCTGCTCGACCGCCTCGAGGCCGGCGAGCTCCCCGAGGGGCTCACCGACGCACTCCCCGTGTTCGAGCCCGGGAAGGACGTCTCGACCCGCGCCTCCTCCGGCAAGGTCATCAACTCCCTCGCGCCGCTGCTGCCCGAGTTCTGGGGCGGCTCCGCAGACCTCGCCGAGTCGAACAACACCACGATCGAGTCGGCCGCGTCGTTCGTGCCCTCCGAGCACTCGACGCACGAGTGGACGGGCAACCCGTACGGCCGCGTGCTGCACTTCGGCATCCGCGAGCACGCCATGGCGTCGATCCTCAACGGCATCGTGCTGCACGGCAAGACCCGCCCGTTCGGCGGCACCTTCCTCATCTTCAGCGACTACATGCGCCCCGCGGTGCGTCTGGCCGCACTCATGAAGGTGCCCTCGGTGTTCGTCTGGACCCACGACTCCGTCGCCCTCGGCGAAGACGGCCCCACGCACCAGCCGATCGAGCAGCTGTGGTCGCTCCGCGCGATCCCGGGGCTCGACGTCGTGCGTCCCGCAGACGCGAGCGAGGTGGGCCACGCCTGGCTCACCATCCTCGGCCGCCGTCACAACCCGGCCGGCATCGCGCTCACCCGCCAGAACATCCCGGTCTACGAGCGCGGCGACGGCGAGGCCTCCGGTGAGGTCTTCGCGTCGGCGAGCAACGTCTCGAAGGGCGCCTACGTGCTCGCCGAGGCTCCGAACGGCACGCCCGACGTGATCTTCATCGCCACCGGCTCCGAGGTGCACCTGGCCGTCGAGGCCCGTGAGATCCTGAGGGGCGAGGGCATCAACGCCCGCGTCGTCTCTGCTCCGTCGCTCGAGTGGTTCGAGGAGCAGTCGGATGAGTACAAGGAGCACGTGCTGCCCGCGGCCGTCAAGGCGCGCGTCTCGATCGAGGCCGGCATCGGCCTCGGCTGGCGGCACTACGTCGGCGACGCCGGCCGCATCGTCTCGATCGAGCACTTCGGTGCCTCGGCCGACTACAAGACCCTGTTCCGCGAGTTCGGCATCACCACCGAGGCGGCCGTCGAGGCCGCGAAGACCTCGCTGGCCGCGCTCTAGCGCCGGCCGACAGACACACTTTCTAGGAGAAGAACAATGACCGAATCCACTCAGAAGCTCTCCGACGTCGGCGTCAGCATCTGGCTCGACGACCTGTCGCGCGAGCGCATCTCCTCGGGCGGGCTGCAGAAGCTCATCGCCGAGAAGAACGTCGTGGGCGTCACCACGAACCCCACGATCTTCGCCGCCGCCCTCGCCAAGGGCGAGTCGTACGACGAGCAGGTGCAGACGCTCGCGAAGTCGGGAACGAACGTGACCGACGCCGTCTTCGAGATCACGACCGATGACGTGGCCACCGCGAGCGACATCTTCAAGCCGATCTACGACGAGACCAAGGGCTTCGACGGCCGCGTCTCGATCGAGGTCGAGCCGGGGCTCGCGCACGACGCCGCCGGAACGTTCGAGCAGGCCAAGGCCCTCTACGCCAAGGTCGACCGCGAGAACGTGCTCATCAAGATCCCCGCCACGGTGGAGGGCCTCGAGGCCATCACGAACACCATCGGCGAGGGCATCTCGGTGAACGTGACGCTGATCTTCTCGCTCGAGCGCTACCGCGACGTCATCAACGCCTACCTCGCCGGCCTCGAGAAGGCCAAGGAGGCGGGCCACGACCTGTCGAAGATCCACTCCGTCGCCTCCTTCTTCGTGTCGCGCGTCGACACCGAGATCGACAAGCGCCTCAACGAGATCGGCACCGACGAGGCGCTCGCCCTCAAGAGCAAGGCCGGCGTGGCCAACGCCCAGCTCGCCTACGAGGTGTGGACCCAGGCGTTCGCCACCGAGCGCGCCCTCGTGCTGCTCGAGGCCGGTGCCAACACGCAGCGTCCGCTCTGGGCCTCGACCGGCGTGAAGGACCCGAGTGTCCCCGACACCACCTACGTCGTCGGGCTCGCCGCTCCCAGCGTGGTCAACACGATGCCGGAGAAGACCCTCGACGCTCTCGCCGACCACGGAGTCGTCACCGGCGACACCATCGCGAACAGCTACGCCGAGGCCAACAAGGTGCTTGACGCCATCGGCGCCCTCGGCATCTCGTACGCCGAGGTCACCGAGCTGCTCGAGAAGGAGGGCGTGGAGAAGTTCATCGTCTCCTGGAACGAGCTGCTCGACACCGTGACGGCCGCCCTGAAGGCTGCCGAGTGACCGTATCGATCCACGTCTCCGGAGACGCCAGGACGGCCGTCCAGACGCACGTACCGCGTCTGGTGGCCGACCTGGTCGCCTCCGGGATCACGGCCGAGAACCCCTCGCTCTGGGGTCCGGCCGCCGAGGCCGAGGCGTCCAAGCGCCTCGGCTGGGTCGAGGCGGTGGCTGTCTCGCGGCCGCTCGTGGCGGAGGTCTCCGCACTCCGTGAGGAATTCCTCGCGGCCGGCATCGACCACATCGTGCTCGCGGGCATGGGCGGATCGTCGCTGGCTCCCGAGGTCATCACCAAGACGGCCGGTGTCGAGCTCACCATCCTCGACTCGACTGCTCCGGGGCAGCTGCGCGCCGCTCTCGCCGACCGCCTCGAGACCACCGTGCTCGTCGCGTCGTCGAAGTCCGGCGGCACCCTCGAGACCGACAGCCAGCGCCGGGCCTACGAGAGCGCCTTCCGTGCGGCGGGCATCGACCCCGTCTCCCGGATCGTGATCGTGACCGATCCGGGCTCACCGCTCGAGCAGCTGGCCACCGCGGCGGGCTACCGCACGTTCCTGGCCGACCCCGACGTGGGCGGCCGCTACTCGGCGCTCACGGCCTTCGGTCTCGTGCCGTCCGGGCTCGCCGGCGCCGACATCGGTGAGCTGCTCGATGAGGCGGAGGCCATCTCCCTCAACCTCGCCGAAGACGGATCGGAGAACTTCGGACTGATCCTCGGCGCCGCCCTGGCGGGCACGTCGCCGCTGCGCGACAAGGTCGCCATCGTGGCCGACGGAACCCACATCGTGGGCTTCGCCGACTGGGCCGAGCAGCTGATCGCCGAGTCGACCGGCAAAGACGGAAAGGGACTCCTCCCCGTCGTGCTCGACGTCGACTCCCCGGAGCTCACCGAGGGTCTCGCCGACGTGCAGATCGTCCGCCTCGTGGCGAACGCTGGTGAGCACCACCTGCGCGAGCGCCACCCCGGCGAGGTGCTCGTGAGCGGCACACTCGGTGCACTCCTGCTCACCTGGGAGTACGCGATCGCGGTGGCCGGGCGTCTGCTCGGCATCGATCCGTTCGATCAGCCCGACGTCGAGTCGGCGAAGGAGGCCGCCCGCGGCCTCCTCGACGACCGGCCGGAGCCCGTCTCCCCCGCGTTCGTCGAGGGCGGCATCGAGGTGCGCGGCACACCGGGCACGCTCACCGCGGCAGGAACCCTGGCCGGAGCCGTCGAGGCGCTTCTCGCCTCGCTGCCGGCCACCGGTTACGTCGCTGTCATGGCGTACGTCGACAGGCTCGCCCTGCCGCAGCTCGCCGCCATCCGCGACCTGCTCGCGAAGCGATCGGGCCGGCCCGTCACGTTCGGCTGGGGCCCTCGTTTTCTGCACTCGACCGGTCAGTACCACAAGGGCGGACCGGCCGACGGGGTGTTCCTGCAGATCACGGCCGATGCACCCGGGGATCTCGAGATCCCCGATCGTCCGTTCACCTTCGGCCAGCTCATCCAGGCTCAGGCCGCCGGCGACGCCGGTGTGCTCGCCGAGCACGGCCGACCCGTGCTGCGACTGAACCTGACCGACGCCGCCGCCCAGGTCCCCACGCTCATCGACGCGCTGCGCTGATCGAGACGCGCCGTGCACGACCACGACACGAACGACAACTAGGAGTTCCATGCCTCCCGTTGAGATAACGCCGGAGTACAACCCGCTGAGGCTCCCGACGGATCGCCGGCTGAACCGGATCGCGGGGCCTTCAGGCCTCGTGATCTTCGGTGTCACCGGCGACCTGTCGCGCAAGAAGCTCATGCCCGCCGTCTACGACCTCGCCAGCCGGGGTCTCCTGCCACCCGGATTCTCGCTGATCGGGTTCGCCCGGCGCGACTGGGAGGACCAGGACTTCGAGCGCGTCGTGCACGACTCGGTCAAGGAGCACTCCCGCACCCCGTTCGACGAGGACGTGTGGCGCCAGCTCTCCGAGGGCATCCGGTTCGTCTCGGGTGAGTTCGACGACGACAACGCCTTCGAGCAGCTGAAGACGACGATCGCCGAGCTCGACCGCGACCGCGGGACGATGGGCAACTACGCCTTCTACCTCTCGATCCCGCCGAAGGCCTTCCCGCTCGTCACCGAGCAGCTCCGTCGCTCGGGCCTCGCCGACCAGCAGGAGGACCGCTGGCGCCGGGTCGTGATCGAGAAGCCGTTCGGCAGCGACCTGAAGACGGCGATCGAGCTGAACGACGTGGTGGAGTCGGTGTTCCCGCCGGACTCGGTGTTCCGGATCGACCACTACCTCGGCAAGGAGACGGTCCAGAACATCCTGGCGCTGCGCTTCGCCAACCAGCTCTACGAGCCCATCTGGAACGCCAACTACGTCGACCACGTGCAGATCACGATGGCCGAGGACATCGGGGTGGGCGGCCGGGCGGGCTACTACGACGGCATCGGTGCGGCGCGCGACGTCATCCAGAACCACCTGCTGCAGCTCCTCGCGCTCACCGCCATGGAGGAGCCGATCTCGTTCGACGCAGCCGACCTGCGCGCCGAGAAGGAGAAGGTGCTCGCCGCCGTCACACTGCCCGAGGATCTCGGCACGGTCACGGCCCGCGGGCAGTACTCCGGGGGGTGGCAGGGCGGCGAGAAGGTGCTCGGCTTCCTCGAGGAGGACGGCATGAACCCCGAGTCGACCACCGAGACCTATGCGGCCGTGCGGCTCGACATCGCGACCCGCCGCTGGTCGGGCGTGCCGTTCTACCTGAGGGCGGGCAAGCGCCTGGGGCGCCGCGTCACCGAGATCGCGGTCGTCTTCAAGCGCGCCCCGCAGTACCTCTTCGCCGAGAGCCAGACCTCGGAGCTCGGGCAGAACGCCCTGGTCATCCGTGTGCAGCCCGACGAGGGTGTGACGATCCGCTTCGGCTCCAAGGTGCCGGGTGCGGGAGTGCAGGTGCGCGACGTCACGATGGACTTCGGCTACGGTCACGCCTTCACCGAGGCGAGCCCCGAAGCCTACGAGCGGCTCATCCTCGATGTGCTGCTCGGAGACCCGCCGCTGTTCCCCCGCCAGAAGGAGGTCGAGCTCTCCTGGAAGATCCTCGACCCGATCGAAGAGTACTGGGTGACACAGGGTCAGCCCGAGCAGTACCGCCCCGGAACCTGGGGGCCCAGCTCGGCCGACGAACTGCTCGCCCGCGACGGAAGAACCTGGAGACGCCCGTGATCGTCGATCTGCCTGACACCACGACGAGCAAGATCTCGAAATCGCTCGTCAAGATCCGCGAGGAGGGCGGCGCCGTGGCCCTCGGCCGCGTGCTGACCCTCGTGATCGTGACCTCGCTCGGCGAGGAGGAGGACGCCATCGAGGCGGCCAACGACGCCTCCCGCGAGCACCCCATGCGCGTGATCGTGGTCTCCACCGACCAGGAGAACGATGGGCTGAGCACCGGTCGCGGTGCGCGGCTCGACGCCCAGATCCGGGTCGGCGGAGACGCCGGCGCGAGCGAGGTGATCGTGCTGCGCGCCTACGGTGCGGCTGCGAGCGACCAGGAAGGGCTCGTCACCGGGCTCCTGCTCTCCGACGCCCCCGTCGTGGTCTGGTGGCCCGGCGCCGCCCCGGAGGACGTGTCGACGTCCGACCTCGGGCGCATCGCCACGCGGCGCATCACCGACTCGTCGAACCAGCGGAACCCCTACGAAGCGCTGCTGAGCCGCGCGCGCACCTACGCGCCGGGCGACACCGACTTCGCCTGGACGAGGCTGACCCTGTGGCGCGCCCAGCTCGCGGCGGTGCTCGACCAGCCGCCCTACGAGCCGGTCACGGCGATCGAGGTCTCCGGCGCATCCGACTCGCCCTCCACGCTGCTTCTCGCGGCCTGGCTGCGGCACCAGCTGAAGGTGCCCGTGAAGTACGGCTTGCTCGCGAGGGCGAACGGCTCGAGCGGCATCCACGGCGTGACCCTCACGCGGGAGCACGGCCCTATCGAGCTCGTGCGTGAAGTGCCCAACGTGGCCAAGCTCAGTCAGCCCAACCAGCCCACGCACGACCTCTCACTCCCCCGCCGCAACCTCCGGGACTGCCTGGCGGAGGAGCTGCGACGGCTCGATCCGGACGACCTGTATGGTGAAGTCATCGTCCAAGGTCTCGCCGAACTCCTGGAATCGGATCCCGCATGACAACTGACCGCCGTGTGCTCGTCCACCCCGACAAGGAGTCGCTGGCCGGCTCCGTGGCGGCCCGTTTCATCACGAAGGTGATCGACATCCTCGACGAGTTCGACGAGGCGAACATCGTGCTGACGGGAGGCACGATGGGCAGCGCGGTGCTCGCGGCGATCCGCTCGTCTCCGGCCGCGCAGACCATCGACTGGTCGCGCATCAGCTTCTGGTGGGGCGACGAACGGTTCGTGCCGAAGGGCGACGCCGATCGCAACGACCTGCAGGCCCGAGAGGCACTGCTCGACCACGTGCCGGTCGATCCCGCCAAGGTGCACGCGTTCCCGGCCTCCGACGAGATCGCCGATCTCGACGAGGCGGCGCGGGTCTACGCGCGCGAGCTCGCGGAGGCCGCCCCGGAGGGGGCCGACTACCCGCGCTTCGACATCATGTTCCTCGGTGTCGGACCGGACGGCCACATCGCATCGCTGTTCCCCGGCCACGGCGAGATCCGGATCACGGATGCCACGGTGGTGCCGGTGCGCGACTCCCCCAAGCCGCCGCCGCTCCGCCTCAGCCTG
This sequence comes from Herbiconiux oxytropis, assembly GCF_024979315.1. Lineage (GTDB taxonomy): Bacteria > Actinomycetota > Actinomycetes > Actinomycetales > Microbacteriaceae > Herbiconiux > Herbiconiux oxytropis. The sequence continues at coordinate 114,948 of NZ_JANLCK010000010.1, forward strand.
ACGCTTCCCGTCATCCAGTCGGCGGACCGCATCTGGATGGTGCTGGCGGGTGCCGACAAGGCCTCTGCCATCGGCCTCGCCCTCGCGGGTGCGAGCACCGACGAGGTGCCCGTGGCCGGAGCGCAGGGCCGCAAGCGCACGGTCTTCTTCGTCGACCAGGAGGCTGCGGCTGAGGTCCCGGAGTCGCTCATCGCTCCTTCGTACTGATCGAGCTCAACACGACCGACGCCGAAGGGGCCGTTCTCACATCAGAGTGAGAACGGCCCCTTCGGGTTTTGCGGAGGCTCGGCTCAGGAGGCGGCGGTGCCGCGACGCTCGCGCAGCTGCTGCAGAGCGTCTTCGAGAAGCTGCTCCGCTTCCTTCTCCGTGCGGCGCTCCTTCACGTAGGCGAGGTGCGTCTTGTAGGGCTCGAGCTTGGTGACCGACGGCGGGTTCGCCTTGTCACGACCGGCCGGCAGCCCCGAGGCGGGGCAGTCGATGGTCTCGGGGATCTCGTCGTCGGGCAGGTTCGCCGCGAAGTAGCGGACGGTCTCGTTGCCGAGCGCGTCCCAGTACGAGACCTGGATGCGGTCCGCGTGGAACCCGCGATCCTGCTCGCCCATGGGGCCGGCGCCTACGCGCGATCCGCGGATCGCACTTCCTCCTGATGCCATGACTGCTGTCCCTTCCGGGCCTAGAGGCCGGAGTCGAATTTCGTGATGAGACCGAGGATGACGATGCTCGACACCCAGATCAGTCCGAGGATGACGGTGATGCGGTTCAGGTTGCGCTCCGCGACGCCGGAGGCGCCGAGGTTCGAGGTGACACCGCCGCCGAACATGTCGGAGAGCCCACCGCCGCGACCCTTGTGCAGAAGGATGAGAAGGGTCAGGAGCAGGCTCGTGATGCCGAGAATCACCTGGAGGACGACCTGAAGGATTTGCACTGCTTGCCTTTCACATGCCGGAGAGAGCGGGTCGCTCCCCCGAAGACCAGAGGTAAGTCTACACTCCGACGTGCTTCTGATAGCGCACGATCGCGGCGAACTCCGCGATGTCGAGGCTCGCACCGCCCACGAGCGCTCCGTCGACGTTGGGCTCGCGCATGAAGCCGGCGATGTTGCCCGACTTCACCGAACCGCCGTAGAGGATGCGTGTGGCAGCCGCCGCGTCGGCGCTCAGGCTCTCGGCGACGACGGCTCGGAGAGCCGCACCGACCGTCTCGGCCTGCTCGGGGGTGGCGGCCTGGCCCGAGCCGATGGCCCAGACCGGCTCGTAGGCCACGACGACGTCCGCATCTGCCTTGAGACCCTCGAGGGCCACCTTCAGCTGAGCGACGGGCACGGCGCTCTGGCCGTGCTTCTCGAGGTCTTCGGCGGTCTCGCCCACGCAGATCACGGGGACGAGGCCGTGCTTGATGGCGGCATTGACCTTCGCGGCGACGATCTCGTCGGACTCGCCGTGCATGGTGCGCCGCTCGGAGTGTCCGATGAGGACGTACTTCGCGTCGAGCTGGGCCAGGAACTGGCCCGAGATCTCACCAGTGTAAGCGCCGGAGTCGTGCGCCGAGACATCCTGGCCGCCGTAGGCGAGCGAGAGCTTGTCGGCGGCCACGAGGGTCTGCACCGAGCGGAGGTCGGTGAAAGGCGGGAAGATGGCGACCTCGACCGAGTCGAAGTCGTGCTTCGCGTCTTCGAGCGACCAGGCGAGCTTCTGCACGAAGGCGATCGACTGCAGGTGGTCGAGGTTCATCTTCCAGTTGCCGGCGATGAGTGGTGTGCGCTTCAGGACCATCCGAGGACCTCCAGGCCAGGGAGACGCTTGCCCTCGAGGAACTCGAGACTGGCACCGCCTCCGGTTGAGATGTGACCGAACTGGTCGTCGGTGAAGCCGAGGGCGCGGACGGCGGCCGCGGAGTCTCCACCACCCACGACCCCCAGCCCGTCGACCTCGGTGAGTGCTTGTGCGACCGCCTTGGTGCCCGCGGCGAAGGGCTCGAGCTCGAAGACGCCCATGGGGCCGTTCCAGAACACGGTCTTGGAGGAGGCGATGATCTCGGCGAAGGCCTTCGCGGTGTCCGGCCCGATGTCGAGGCCGAGACCGGCGGCGCCGAAAGCCGTCTTCTCGATCGAGTCGGCCGCGGTCACCTCGATCTCGGCGTCAGCACCGAACATCGAGGCCACGACGACGTCGGTGGGCAGCACGATCGTGACGCCGAGCTCGTCGGCCTTCGCGAGGTAGCCGCGCACGGTGTCGAGCTGGTCCTCCTCGAGGAGGCTCGAACCGACCTCGTGGCCCTGGGCCTTGAGGAAGGTGAAGAGCATGCCGCCGCCGATCAGCAGCGTGTTGACGCGCGGCAGCAGGTGGCCGATGACTCCGAGCTTGTCGGAGACCTTCGAACCACCGAGTACCACCGTGTAGGGGCGCTCGGGGTTCTCCGTGAGCTTGTCGAGCACGTCGAGCTCGGTCTCGATGAGGAGACCGGCTGCGCTCGGCAGCAGTTCGGCGAGGTCGTAGACGCTCGCCTGCTTGCGGTGCACCACGCCGAATCCGTCGGAGACGAAGGCGTCTCCGAACGCGGCGAGCTGCTCGGCGAATCCGCGACGCTCCGACTCGTCCTTGCTGGTCTCCCCCGGGTTGAAGCGGAGGTTCTCGAGCAGGGCGATCTCCCCGTCACCGAGGCCGGCGACCGCCTCCGAGGCCTCCTGGCCCACCGTGTCGTGCGCGAACGCGACAGGCTTGCCGAGGAGCTCGGAGAGGCGGCCGGCCACGGGCTCGAGGCTGTACTTCGCCTCGGGGGTGCCGTCGGGCCGGCCGAGGTGGCTGACCACCACGACGCGGGCGCCGGCGGCGAGCAGCCGGTTGAGGGTGGGAAGGCTCGCGCGCACGCGCCCATCGTCGGTGATGACCCCGTCCTTGACAGGAACGTTGAGGTCACACCGGACGATGACGCGCTTGCCTGCGAGCGATCCGAGGGTGTCGAGAGTGCGGAGCGTCACGGATTCGCTTTCGAGGGGTTCGGGTTACAGCCGGTCGGCGACGTACTCGGTGACGTCGACGAGGCGGTTGGAGTAGCCCCACTCGTTGTCGTACCACGACGCGACCTTGACCTGGTTGCCGATGACCTTGGTGAGGCCGGCGTCGAAGATCGAGGAGTGCGGGTCGGAGACGATGTCGCTCGAGACGATCGGGTCCTCGGTGTAGCTGAGGATGCCCTTGAGGTTGCCCTCGGCCGCGTTCTTGTAGGCCTCGTTGATCTGCTCGACCGTGGCCGGGTTCGTCAGCTCGACGGTGAGGTCGGTGATCGAGCCGGTCGGGACCGGAACGCGCAGAGCGTAGCCGTCGAGCTTGCCGACGAGCTCCGGGATGACGAGGCCGAGGGCCTTGGCCGCACCGGTCGAGGTGGGGATGATGTTCGCGGCGGCCGCGCGGGCACGGCGGAGGTCGCTGTGCGGGCCGTCCTGCAGGTTCTGGTCGGCGGTGTACGCGTGGACCGTGGTCATCAGGCCGCGCTCGATGCCGAAGTTGTCGAGCAGCACCTTGGCGAGCGGCGCGAGGCAGTTCGTGGTGCACGAGGCGTTGGAGATGATGTCGTGCTGAGCGGGGTCGTAGGTGCCCTCGTTCACGCCGAGCACCAGGGTGGCGACGTCGGAGCCGGTGGCCGGAGCCGAGACGATGACCTTCTTGGCGCCGGCGGTGATGTGCGCGCGGGCGTCGTCGGACTTGGTGAAGCGGCCGGTCGACTCGATGACGATGTCGACACCCAGCTCGCCCCAGGGCAGGTCGGCGGGGTTGCGCTCGGCGAGCACGATGATCGGCTTGCCGTTGACGACGATCTTGTCGCCGTCGAGCTCGACCTTGGCGTCGAGGCGGCCGGTGATCGAGTCGTACTTCAGCAGGTGCGCGAGCGCCTTGTTGTCGGTGAGGTCGTTGACGGCGACGATCTCGAGGTCGCTGCCCTTGGCGAGGGCGGCGCGGAAGAAGTTCCGACCGATGCGGCCGAAGCCGTTGATTCCGATCTTTACGGACACAGATTGCTCCTGTTGCTGGGGCCCGGTGGGGCGGTGTGGTGGGGTAGCTGCGGAGGAGGATGCGGGGTTCGGCGTCAGACGCGGGCCCCGTCATCCAGCGTCGCTATGACAGTACCAGCAGGCCTTCGGTCTTGGTGCGGGCGGCCGTGAGGCGCTCGGCGACGTTCTGCCAGTTGGCGATGTTCCAGACGGCCTTGATGTAGTCGGCGCGC
>NZ_JANLCK010000011.1 GCF_024979315.1 Herbiconiux oxytropis
CAGCAGGATCGGAGCACCCGCGACCGTCGCAGCAGGAGCCGCGGACAGCGCATCCGGGAACACAGCACCCGACGCCACATACACCGTGGACGACCCGTCAGGGAACCCCGCCTTCGACGTGTTCACCGCGACCTCGTACCGGTCCGCACCCGCGATCCGATCCACCGCGGTCGGCTCCGGCTCGGGAGTCGGCTCCTCACGGACGATCGAGATGCGGTACTCCTCGGCGGTGGTGTGGTCCTGAGCCAGCGACCGCAGCACGACCGCCGTGGGTGCGTCACCAGGAGCAACAGCCACCGTGCGAGCGACCGTGTCGTCGATCAGGATGCCGTCGACGTAGATGAGGCCGCTGGGCACCGCCGGGTCGGCGTCGAGCGAGACCGAGGTCGCATCCTTCGGCACGGTGATCGTGTAGTCGTTCACGCCCTCGGTGAGCGCCGGGGCGAGCGTGCCGCCCTCGACGCGGAGCGCCGAGAGGCCGGCGTCGGTGCCGAACGCCGTGGTGGTGGTCGTGTAGACGCCGAACACGCCTCCCACGTAGCTCGTGCCGTTGCCCTGGAAGCGCACGGTCACGACCGGGATCTTCTGGCCCTCGGAGTCGAGCACGTAGGCGCCGTTCTGGTCGCGCTTGTAGCTGTCGGCCTCCTCGATGCCCGCGAGCACGGCGGCCGGGATCTCGTCGTACTGCACGTACCAGGTGTCGGAGCCCTGCGCGTTCGAGACGCGCTCGGTCTTGAGCTTCACGTCGTTGAGGTACACGTCGAAGGTGCGCCCGTCGTCGCCGCCGTAGTAGCGCACGCCGAGGTAGTTCGTCGGCGCATCCGGGTCGACGATCATGTCGTACTGGAAGTACGCATCCGCCGCCCGCTCGCCGTCGCGGTAGCCCTGGCCGCGCCAGACACCCGTGCTCGACTTGTTGAACTCGTAGTTCTTGTCGGCCTCGCTGTTGTTGTTGTCGAACGAGGTCAGCGAGTCCGTCGTCATCTCGGCGATCCGCAGCTTCTCCTTGTCGCTCAGGATGAGCGCCTGCGCCTCGGCCGAGTCGGGCTCGATGAGGTTCAGGTAGATCGCGTAGCGGGCGTCGTAGAGGTTGTACCAGGGGCGGAACACGAGCGCCTCGGAGGCCGGGTCGGCGTTCTGGAGCCCGAACCGCATGGTCGAGGTGCCGTTGAGGTCGGTCCCGTCGTCCAACCGCACGAGGTTCTCGGCGATGGCCGCCTTCCAGGCCTCGGTGTCGGCCACCACGATGTTGTCGTTGACCGACTTGTCGGCCACGCTCATGCGCACCAGCACACCGGCGACGTAGTCGGCGTCGACGTTGGTGCGGTTGAGCTCGGTCGCGAGGAGCACGGGGCCGTAGCGGAACGCCACCCAGTCGGGGTTCTCGGTGCCGTCGTCGACGGTGACCTCGGCGGGGAGCGTGTACTGCAGGCTGTCGCCCGCGCTCACCGGCACCACCACGTAGCCCTCGCTCGTGAGCGCCGCGACATCCTGCTCGACGCCGTTGATGCTGAGCGTCGGGATCGCCGAGGCCCAGCCGGGCACGCGGAGCCGCAGCGTCGTGCCCTCGGGCAGCGCGCCGCCATCGATGCTCTCGACGGCGAAGCCCACCTCGGGGTCGGCCGGCACGTTCGCCGTCTGCGTGAGCTTGAGGTTCTGCGGCTCGGAGGTGAACACCGTCGAACGGAACATGTTCACGTAGACCGTCTCGTCCTTGCGGAAGTAGATCGAGTCGCCGAGCTTGGTGAAGCTCTCGGTGGCGGTGCCGTGGTCGCACCAGAACTCGTCCTCGGGAGCACCGAACACCTTCGCGTAACCCGCCGCCATGGGCTGGAAGTACGTCATCATGCCGGTCTCGGGGTTCTGCTGGGCGAGGATCGTGTTGATGTAGGTGTGCTCGTAGAAGTCGGGGTACTTCACATCCGGATCCAGCTGGAACAGCGCGTGGGTGAGCTTCAGCATGTTGTACTCGTTGCACACCTCGGAGGTGGAGTTCTCGCCATAGCCCGAGGTGACGCCGTTGGTGGCGTGCTCGTGCAGGGTGTCGGCGCCGTGGAAGTGCTCGGACTGGCTGTTGCCGCCGTTGGCGTAGGAGTGGTCGTCGACCACCATCTGCCAGAAGTTCTCGGCCGCGGTGCGGTACATGCCGAGGTCGTCCTTCTCGGCCTGGGTGAGCGTGGCGTAGAGCCGCGGGTTGTCGGTGAAGACCGTGTAGCGCTTCAGCGCACCGATGAGCTTCGGGATGGTCGTGTTGGCGTGACGGCCGTTCAGCACGTCATTGCCGGCGGCGAGCTCACGGAACAGCGAGACCTCGTCGAAGTACTCCGCCGCCCGCTTGTGCACGGGGTTCTCGGTGAGGGCGTAGAGGTTGTAGAGCGCCTCGTTCATACCGCCGTACTCGGTGTTGAGCATGCTCCCCGGATCGGCCTGACGCGAGGCCCAGCCCTGCAGCCAGGTGCCGAAGCCACCGGCCACCTTCAGCGCCTTCGCCGAGACCTCGGGAGTGCCGAGCTCCTCGGCGTCGAGCAGGCCCGCGAGCACCTTGTGCAGGTTGTAGAAGGGCACGAGCAGGCCGTCGCGGCCGTGCGGAAGGTAGCTCGCGGGGAACGGGGAGACGTAGCCCGCGTTGGCGGGATCCTGGGCGGCGTAGGCGGTCTGAGCGCGCTCGAGGCCGTCGACCGCGGCGCTGAGCTTCTCGAGCAGCGCCGCCTTCTCGATGGGATCGGTCGAGGTCGAGTAGGCCTGCGAGAGCGCCGAGATGAAATGGCCGAAGAAGTGGCCCTGGAACCGGGTGCCGGTGGCGCGCTCCCAGCCGCCGTACGGCTCGGCGGTGGGCTCGAGGCCCGCCTCGGTGTAGAAGCCGGTGAGGAACCGCTCGGGGTCGAGGGTCAGCAGGTAGTCGACCATCTTCTGGTTGCCGTTCACGAGATACGGATCCTCGAGCAGCACCTCGCTGAGCTCGGTGTCGTCGATGTAGATCGACTCCGTGGCGCCCTGCCCGGCTACGGTGACCGGGAACTGCTTCGAACGCGTCTCGCTGCCGCCGAAGCTCGCGGTGGCCGTGAGGGTGACCTCGACGTCACCGGATGCGGGGCGCGTCACGTGCGCGAGGGTTCCGTCGACCTCGATCACCTCGGGGTCGGACGACTCCCAGGTGAGGTCGGCGCCGTTCTGTGCGACGTCGGGGAGCGGGAAATCGGCGGCCGAGCTCGCGGGCACCGAGAGCGAGTCGAGGGCACGCTGGGCGAGCGCTGCGGGATCGAAGGCGGGGTCGGTCTCCTGCGCGAGGGCCACGACGTCGGTCGTGGAGGCGACCGAATCGTAGAGGCGGTAGTCGTCGAGCAGTCCCTTGACGTGCGATCCGTTGTAGGTGGGGCCGTTGAAGCCGAGGGTCTTGGTCGAGGTGGCTTCCGAGCCGAGCACGCCGGTCGAGAGACCCGAGGCCGGGAACTTCACCGTGGACGACTGGAGTTCACCGTTGCGGTAGAACGCCACCGCCTTGGTGGCGGGGTCGTAGGTGGCGACCACGTGGGTCCAGGTGTCGGCGGGGAAGAAGTCGGCCCGCGGGGTGTCGACCGCGACCTGGTAGGGCTGCGATCCGCCCGGGCCGATCGAGAGGGCGAGCGGGGTGGTGTCGCTCGCGGAGGTGAGGTACCAGCCGTCGGAGTTGTAGACGGTCTTGCTCCAGCTGAAGACCTGCTCCCCCGCCATGGCGCCGCTCGGCTTGAACCAGAACGAGGCCGTGAGGCTCGAGGGCTGCAGGTAGGCGGGGGTGCCGAGCGAGATGGCGCTCGAGCCCGAGAAGGCGAATGCTTCGCCGCGCGCGCCCTCGGAGAAGGCGGCGTCACCCTTCTGCATCGTCACCGCGGTGCCGCGAGGGCCGGAGTCGGCCAGATCGCCGTCGAAGCGGAGGTCGAGCACCTTCGCGGCTTCGAAGGCCGGGTCGATCGCCGCGACGGCGCTGGGGGCCGGCGCCGTGGCGACGAGGCCGCCGGCGAAGACGAGAGGGGCGGCGGCGAGGGCCACCATCCGGAGGAGTCGAGGCATCGTTGTCTCTCTTGCTGCTGTGTCGGGTGCCGATGGGGCGCTCGGATCGACGGCGTCGTGTGAGCGCTCACATGCGATTGAGACTCAAAGTAGAGGGTGGTCGGGAGACTGTCAACGCTCTCGAATATGTTGTGGAGATCGCTAAATGTGAACGCTCACATGGTGGCGCTAACAGGGTCCATACTGCTCAGTGGCGAGCACGACCCTGGGTGCCCGCCACCGATCGCGACCACCCGACGCGATCGGCACCTCTCAGCCCGAGGAGGACCGCAGTGCAGATGAGCGACGTCGATCGCCTGGACAGACTCCCGACGATCCCGGGCCGGCGGGCGTACTTCCGCCAGTCCGACGTGTCGTACTTCATCTCGGCCCTCGGGCCGGAGGAATGGATCGTGGGGCTGGTGATCACCGGTGAGACGGTGGCCGTGCTCAGCCCGCTGCCCGACGGCGGGTTCGAGCTCGCCGGGCCGGGGATAGACCTCTCCGGCGAGAGCTGGCTGCTGCTCCTGGCACGCCTGTGACCTCCCGTTGCGCTCAGCGACTCCCGCCCGCCGCCACCCGGGCGATGATCTCGTCGATGCGACGCCGCTTCTCCTCCGGGTCGCTCACCGGGAAGACGGGCGCATCGCCCTCCGTGACGCCCCACGGCACGAGCACGTCGAAGTCGAGGTCGCGCACGAGGGCGAGGCTCTCGAGGTAGGAGCCGCGGAGCGCGGGATCGAGCACCACGGCCTTCCAGACGCCGTGCTCGATCCAGATGAAGTCGCCGGTGAAGAGGAAGCGGTGGGCACCGTCGTCCCAGAGGAACGAGCACGTGCCAGGCGTGTGCCCGGGCGTCGGGATGACCTCCAGGTCTCCGTCGATCAGCTCCCTGCCCTCGAAGACGCCGGCGATCTCGAGGTCGGCACCCACCTCGGCCCGGTCGGCGCTGTGCATCCAGACCGGGACGTCGAGCTCGGGGCGCCCGTACATCGATTCATGCGCGTGGTTGACCAGCAGCCTGGCCGGGGAGCCGAGCTCCCGGATCGCGTCGGCCGCCTCGCTCACCCCGGGCGAGTTGTAGACGATGACGTCGCCGGCCGGCCGGCGCAGCAGATACGACCGCAGGAGCACGTCGTGCTGGTACGGCAGTCGGGACGCCGGGGTGGCCAGCAGTCCCTCGAACGGCGACTCGAGTGCGCTTCGATCCGTCACGGTGTCTCCTTCTCCTCGGCGTGGTCGTGGGGCCACGCTAAGAGCTCACCTGCGGTCGAGGTCAAGGGGCCTCAGCCGACGGGCGCGGCCTCGGGCTCCGGGATGATGCGGAGGTCGCCACGGTCGGCGGCGGCCGAGAGCTGCTTCAGCCACTCCCGGTTCAGGGGCCGCCCGTGCGGGTCGTCAGCGCAGAGCAGGACGCCCACGGTCGATGTCTTCTGTTCGCGGGGCCTCGACCCGATGGAGCTCCTCCCGCTCGCGGGACCTGATCTCGAGGAAGTCGCAGAGGAGGGAGGCGGTCTTGAGCTCTTCGCTCAGCAGCAGGAGCTCGAGGGAGTCGACCGTGATGTCGGCGTCGGTGCGGGTCAGGGTGATCACGAAGCGCGATGCACCGGGCGAGGCCGGCTCGAGGTAGAGCTCGGTGTCGACTCCGCGCGGCCGCAGCACGACGAGTCCCGTGTCCTCGTCGAAGCCGTCCTGGCGGAGCACCTCGATGGTGCTCGAGGTCGTGTGGGCGGCCGTGAACTCGGAGACCCATCTCGAGAGGAGGGTGTGGGTGCGGTACGGCATGGGGTGCTCCACTTCGTGACGCACCCGGGAAGTGCGCAGGAGACAGTGGAACCCACGCGACTTGCGGTCTGCTGGGATCTGTACCGAAAACGCGTCGGAGCGCCGTCAGCGGGAGAGGGTGCGGCGGGGGTACTCGCCGAAGCGGGCGACGTACGCCCCGGCGAACCGGCCGGGGTTCGTGAACCCCCACCGCGCGGCGACCTCGGCGACGGTGCTGTGCTCGGGGGCCAGGTTGGCGAGCTCGGCCCGCACCCGGTCGAGCCGGATGCCGCGCAGATACTCGGTGGGGCTCACCCCGAGCTGCCGCTGGAAGGCCTGCTGCAGGCTCCGCGGCGACAACCCCGCCTCCTCCGCCACCGCGCTCGTGCTGAGGGGTTCGTGCGCGTGGGCGTGCAGGAAGTCGACGGCCTGGCGGAGCCGGTGGTTGCGCGGCAGCAGCAGCTCTGGCGGCAGCACGGTGGTCTCGTGCGGAAAGGTGTCGAGCAGCGTCACGGCGGTGCGCCGGGTGAGTTCGGCCATCTGCAGCGTCGTCGGCGCCTTCTGCAGGATGTGCAGGGCGGTCTCGTCGACCACCGCCTTCCAGCGCGCGAGCGCCGCCGGCGCCGGTTCGGCGGTGTGGTCGAAGCGGATCGGCGCCTGCAGCGCGCCCTCGTGCTCCGCGGCGACCAGCTCGAGGAAGCCGGCACGGAAGTGGATGAGGCTCTGCCGGTAGTCCTTGAAATCGAAGGCGAACGGCCGTCCCGTGGGGAACATCGCGGGGCGGCCGAGGGTCAGTTCCGTCTCGTCCCGGCCGACGTCCATCACTCCGGAGCCCCCGAGGATCCACGACACCACGTACTCGTTCTCGGGCTGGATCGAGCCCTGGATCGAGCCGAGGAACATCGACGACCGCAGGGTCATGTTCTCGTCGCCCACCACGGTGTAGCGGTAGGCGAACGACTCGTCGCTGAGCTCGGCGACGAACCCCGATCCGGTGTAGTCGTCCTCGTACAGGGCGCGGGCCTCGTCTAGGTCGCGGCCGCCCATCCCCGTCCGGGAGACGGAAGCTTCCTCACTCATCGAGACGAATCATGACACACGGCAGGCCGCGAGTCAGGCCCGCGTGGGCCTCTCGTCCGATCCGGAGCGAGGGACGCACCGCGAGGCCCGGAACCGCGCCCGCACAGGATGCCCGTGCATCGATATGCTTCGGAGAACACCAGGGGGAGAACCATGTTCAGGCGCGGGACGAAGACGACCGACGGATCGATGACGGGTGCCGGGGCGCACCAGGTCGACGAGGAGAAGATGCGGGGCCTGAACAGGCGCGCACTGCTCGGCCTCGCCGCCGCCGGAGGGGTGGGAGCGGCGCTCGGCGCCGGCAACCCCGCCGCCGCTGCCGCGGCCGTGCGAGGTGCCACGATCGGGTCGGTCCCTGCCGCGCCTGCGCCCGCACCGGCTCCCACGACCGCCGTGAGCCTGGTGCCGTTCCCGCAGCAGGACGACCTCAACTTCCAGACCCTCTTCAACTACGGAGAGATCGCCTACCGTTCCGGCGAGGCCGGCGAGGTCTCGGTCGCGGTCGCCGCCGTGCAGGCCGCGATCACGGCGGCGGGCACCACCGCCATCCCCGCGTACCAGCCCTACAATGTCACCTTCGAGGCGCTCGCTGCTCGAACCAAGGCCGAGGCCGACGCCGAGCTCGCCGCCGGCCGCCTCACGACCGCGCGCGACCGCTACCTGCGGGCCGCCGCCTACTACAACAGCGTGATGTACTTCATCACCGGCGGCGACACTCCGGGCCGCGAGGGCGAGGTCTACGGCCTCATGCAGGCGTGCTGGGCCTCTGCCGCCGCCCTTCTCGAGCCGGTCTTCGAGCGCGTCGAGATCCCGGCGATCGTGCGGTTCCCGAACAAGGACGGCGTTGTGAGCACCCGCTCCGTCACCCTCCCGGCGTACTGGTCGCGTGCTGCCGGCGAGGGCCGGCCCACCGTGATCGTGAACAACGGCAGCGACGCCCAGCTCATCGACACGTACTCTTTCGGGGGCGCCGCCGGAGTCGACCGCGGCTACAACGTGCTCATGTTCGAGGGCCCTGGCCAGGGCTCGCTCCTGTTCGAGCAGGACATCCCGTTCACCCCCTACTGGCAGGACGTCGTGACCCCGCTGGTCGACTTCATCGTCGCCCAGCCGGGCGTCGACGCCTCGAAGATCGCGCTCACCGGCTGGAGCTTCGGCGGCGCTCTCGTGATGCGCGCGGCCGCCGCCGAGCCCCGCCTGGCCGCCGTCGTAGCCGACCCCGCCTTCTACGACGTGGGCGCCGAGTTCGACGAGCTCAAGAACGCGGTCATCGGCGCCTTCGGCAGCTTCAGCAACGAGAACTGGGCCGAGCTCTACAACTACTCGGACGTCCATGGCCCTATGGGACAGCTCTCGCTCAACTTCCTGGTGAACAAGCGCGGCGAGATCTTCTCGTCCGAGATCCACCAGCTCGCCCTCACGAAGACCTTCAACACCGACATCGTGGGCATGCTCGACCTCATCGCCACCTACGACGTGACCCAGGAGCAGTTCGGCGCCATCACCGCGAACGCACTCCTCGTGCGGTACGCCACCGATCAGTTCGCGCCCGAGGACCCCTCCCCGCAGGTCGCCGCCTGGCTCACGAAGGCCGCGTCGGTCGAGCGCCTCGTGCTCACGCCCGAGCAGGGCGCCGACCAGCACTGCTCCCCCGCCGCGCCCCAGGTGCGCAACGAAGCCGTGTTCGCGTGGCTCGACCGCGTGCTCGCCGTGGTGCCGGGACCGACCCCCGTGCCCGTTCCCATCGTGCCTCCCGCCCCGCCCGCTCCCCCGGTGGGGCCGGCCGGCGGCGGCGAGCTGGCCGCCACGGGAGCGTCGGCCTCCGCCGCGCCGGTCGCCGCCATCGCCACGGGGCTGGCCACGGCCGGCGCCGGAGCTGCCGCCCTCGCCGCGCGGCTCACGCGCAAGGCCTGACCGGGTGCGGCGCACGGTCGCTGCCGGAGCGGTCGCGGTCGGAGCGGTTGCGGCCGTGCTGCTCGGCACCGGATGCACGGCGGTTCCGGCGCCCGCCGGCACCTTCACGGCCGGCGCCCGCGGCATCGGCGACCCCTACTTCCCGCTCGACGGCAACGGCGGCTTCGACGTGCGGCACTACGAGCTCGACCTCGACTACGACGCCAGGACGGGAGCGATCGAGGGCAGCGCCACCCTCTCGGCGACCGCCACCCAGAACCTCTCGGCCTTCGACCTCGACTTCGACGACCTCGAGGTCGATGAGATCTCGGTCGACGGAGATCCGGCCGAGTGGAGTCTCGAGACCACCCCGATCAGTGCGCTGACGGGCCAGCCCGACGCGCCGGGCAGCGACGATCCGCTCACCACGCCCGGCCGCACCGAGCTCACGATCACGCCGGCAGCGGGCATCACCGAGGGCTCGGAGTTCACCGTCGAGGTGACCTACAGTGGCGTGCCCGAGCTGATCGAGGACGAGTTCGGGCAGGCCGGAGTGTTCCGCGACGACCGCGACGGCGGGATGCTCGTGGCCGGCCAGCCGCGCGTGGCCGCCACCTGGTTCCCGGTCAACGACCACCCCTCCGACAAGGCGACGTTCTCGGTGCGGATGGCGGTGCCGCAGGGACTCACGATGGTCTCGAACGGCCGCCTGGTCGAACAGACCACGGAAGAGGCCGGCGCAGAAGGAGCCAGCACCGAAGGAGCCAGAACCGTGTGGCACTGGGCCGCCGAGTCGCCCATGGCCCCGTACCTCGTGACCGCGAGCGTCGGCCGGTTCGAGCTCACGACCTTCAGCGTCGACGGCGTCGACTACTGGAACGCGATCGACCCCGCCCTGTTCGAGCAGGGCGTTCCCGGTGCCACCGAGACCTACGGGCAGGTGGCCAGGCGCATGTTCGAGGCGCAGCCCGAGATCGTCGCGTTCCTCTCCGGCGTGTTCGGCCCGTACCCCTTCACGGAGGCCGGAGGGATCGCCGACGACGTGCCCGAGCTCGAGTTCGCGCTCGAGAACCAGACCCGCCCGATCTACCCGGTCTGGGCGTGGGAGGATCCGGACGACCTGGGCCTCGTCGTGCACGAGTACGCGCACCAGTGGTACGGCGACAGCGTCTCGATCGAGCGGTGGTCCGACATCTGGCTGAACGAGAGCTTCGCCACCTACGCGGAGTGGCTCTGGAGCGAGCACACCGGAGGGCCGGGCCCTGCCGAGCAGGTCGAGTGCCTGATGGCGCTCCCGGGCGACGACGGGTTCTGGCAGGCCGAGGTCGCCGACCCCGGCCCCACCGGCATCTTCGACGACGCGGTCTACCAGCGCGGGGCCATGACCCTCGAGGCGCTCCGCACCGAGGTCGGCGACGACGCGTTCTTCGAGCTCGCGCGGTCCTGGGCGAGCTCGAACGCCGGCGGCACGGTGGGCACCGCCGACTTCGTCTCGTTCGCCGAGCAGAGCACGGGGCACGACCTCGACGACCTCTTCGCGCGCTGGATCTTCAGCACCGGCAAGCCCTGACGCTCCCCGGCCCGAACGGGGGGTACCCCGCGGGCGACGCGCACCCCTAGCCTTCGAGTGATCGGTCGTGCGACGAGACGGCCGGCAGCGACGGAGGAGAACCCACGCATGTCCACCGAGGATCCCTACGCCAACCCCCTCACCCGCAAGACCCCCCTCGGTGGCCGCACGGGGGTGGCCATCGTGTCGATCGTCCCGCTGGTCGCGCTCGTCGTGTTCCTCCTCATCGGATTCCTCGCCGACGGCTGGGCCTGGGCCTGGGTGTTCTTCCTCGCCGTGCCTATCGCCGCGATCGTCGTCTACGGCCTCGGCGGGCGCCCGAACGGGCGCTGAGCGCCTCGCCCGGGCACCCGGGCGGCTCAGGGACGCACGGTGCTGCCGCTGAGCGCCTCGGCGTAGAACTCGGCGGGGTCACGCGAGAGCGACGCCTTCACCAGGCGCGACCAGTCGTCGACGAGCACCTCGATCGCATCCGCCTCGACCCCGTCGAGAGCCGCCGCCGCGACCTGGCGCGGGCTCGCCATCGGGCCGTCGTAGCCGGCCATCATGTCGGTGTCCGCGGCTCCGAGGTGCACGCCCTGCACGAGGGTACCCTGGCCGGCGAGCTCGAGGCGCACGCCGTTGGTCATCGCCCACTCGGCGGCCTTCGCCACGCTGTAGGCGTTCGCACCGTCGATGGAGAACCACGACAGCGCCGAGTGGATGTCGACGATCGCGCCGCCGCCGTTCGCCGCGAGCACCGGCGCGAAGGCGCGGATGACGCCGAGCGTGCCGAAGAAGTGGGTGTCGAGCTCGAGCCGGATGTTCTCGAGGGCGCCCTCGGCCAGGAGGTTCGTGCCCGTGGTGATGCCGGCGTTGTTGACGAGGAGGGTGACGTCGGTGGCGCGGGAGGCGGCATCCGTGACGCTCGCGGCGTCGAAGAGGTCGAGCCGCAGCACCTCGACCCGCTCGTCGGCGAAGGTCCCCGCCGCCAGCTGACCGGGCCTGCGCACGGCCGCGTAGACCTTCGCCGCGCCTCGAGCGAGCAGCTCGTCGACGAAGCCGCGGCCGATGCCGCGGTTCGCGCCGGTGACGAGTGCAACGGATCCTCGGATGTTCATGGGTGTCCTTTCTCACGGGGCGCTCGCGGTCGCGATCGCCTCCATCCGCTACGCTAAGACCTCACGTTGACGTCAAGGGCAAGTCGGCGGAGAGGATGCGCGATGCAGAACATGAGGATCGGCGAGCTGGCGGCGCGCGCGCACGTGAGCACCCGGGCGCTGCGCTATTACGAGGAGCAGGGCATCCTGCACTCGGAGCGCACCCCGAGCGGCCAGCGCGTCTACGGCGAGGCGGCGGTGGAGCGCGTGCGCCTCATCCAGCACCTCTACTCCGCCGGGCTCGCGAGCCGCACCATCGCGCTCATCCTCCCCTGTGTCGACACCGGTCACGCCCCGCCCGAGATGCTCTCGAGCCTGCACACCGAGCGCGATCGCATCAGCACCGTGATCGCCGATCTCGAGCAGGCCCGCCGGCGCCTCGACCAGGTCATCGAGCTCACGGAGCACCCCGACCCGGAGCACTGCGCGATCGTGCGCGACGCGGCCGGTCGCACCACGGCGATCGCGGGCGTCGCGGCTTGATCGGCCGGCAGGCCCCGGGCCAACAGCCGCCGGGTCAGCAGTCCTCGGGCATCGGGATGGTGATGCTCGCCATGTCGAACTCCTCCTCGATCGAGCCGACGTTGAGGTAGATGTCGGCGTTCTTCTGCAGAGCGTCGGCCCGGCTGCCCGAGATGAAGGCGGGCGGCACATCCGCCTTCGCGGCCTCCGGGGTCATGCCGAAGACCGCGGTGAGCTCGCCGAGGTAGGTCTCCTCGTCGTCGAGCGCGAGCTGCGCACTCGCGGCGAGCGTGCACTGGATGGCCGCCGTGGTGTTCGGGTTGGCCTCCACGAACGAGCGCTTCATGATGTAGCCGGACTCGGCCATGCCCTCGTACTCGCCCGATCCGTAGTCGAACACCGTGACCGTGCCGAGGTCGTTCTTCGCGGCGGCGAGCGCAGCCCCCACCGCGCTCGAGGCGTCCACGGTGCCCTGCTCGAGTGCCGTCGCGACCTCGCCGTAGGGCAGCTCGACCCAGTTCACGTCGTCGGGGTCGAGGTCGGCCTTCAGCAGCTGGTCCTTGAGCTTGATGGCGTGGCTGCTGTTGAGCGACACGACGGCCACGGTCTTGCCGATCAGATCCTCCACCGACTCGATCCCCGAGTCCGGCATCGTCTCGAGCGAACCGGTGCCCGGCGCACTCGCCCAGCCCTCGGTCACCACCACGATGTCGAGCCCCTGCAGGGCGGCGTCGATCACGCCGAAGTAGCTCGAGTTGGCCGCCACGAGGTCGCCCGAGAGCACGCTCGTGACCGCGATGCCGCTGTTGTCGACCCACGAGGGGGTCCACTCGAGGCCGTAGTCGGCGGCGATGCCGGCGCTCTGGGCGAGCGAGAGCGGGGCGAGGCCGGGGGCGCGGATGCCGCCGACGGCGACGTCGGTCTGCTCGGGGGCGTGCGGATCTGCGGCGGCACCGCCTGAAGCACCGTCTCCGGTTCCGGTGGCGGCGGGGTCTCCGGATGCGCCGGAGCAGCCGGCGAGCACGAGCGCGGCGGCCGCGGTGAGCGCGAAGGCCGGCACGAGCCGGCGGGAACGGGAACGGGCGAGGGAACGGGATGCAGACGTCATCGTGTACTTCTCCTGGTGTCGGAACGGGATGGGGTGAGGTGGCGGATGTGCGGGCTCAGCCGGTGGTCAGAGGGCGAGCAGCCGAACTGCGCGCGGTAGGTGCGCGAGAAGTGGGCCAGGGAGCGGAAACCGCTCTGCTCGGCGATCTCGCCCAGCGCGAGGCCGGCGTGCTCGGGAGAGCTCAGGCGGCTGCGAGCGAAGCGCATCCGGGCCTCGCGGATGGCCTGCGGCACGCTCTGCCCGCTGCGGGCGAAGATGCGGGAGAGCTGACGCACCGAGACATTGATCGCCGCGGCGATCTCCTCCGCACCGAGCTCGGGATCGGGAAAGCGCTCGGCGATCACGGTTCTCGCGGCGTGCAGACTGGCCGCTTCGGGCTGCTCGTCGTCGAGCAGGGAGCGCAGGCAGTCGAGCATGCGGGACTGGAGGTCGGCGTCGGCCAGGGCCGGTCGGCCGGTGACGGCGGAGGCGAGCCGCGCGAGGTGAGCGCCGGCGACGGCCGCCCGCCCGGGTGAGCGGAGGTCGACCGAGGCGACCCCGCGCCGGCATCCCGCATCCGGGGCGAGCACGGCGGGCAGCGAGTCGCGCGGCATCGTCACGACGTACTCCGCGAGCCCGCGGGGGAAGCTCCGGCGGAACGGGGTGTCGCCGTCGACGACGATCATCGAGCCGGGCGACAGCACCGTGCGCCCCGCGGCCACCTCGAACGTGCTCGTGCCGCGGAGTGCGAGGTAGGCGACGAGCCCGTCGACGGGCGCCTCCGCGATGTGCGCGGCCGATCGCGACACGTCGTGGGAGGTGGCCGCGACCCGCGCCACCCGCAGCCGCGGCAGGGTCACCGTGAGCTCCTCGGCGTGCAGCGGCGCTCCCGAGCGAGTGCGGGCCGCGAGGGAGACGAGCTCCGCGTCGTTGTGGCTCTCCCAGGCCGCGGTGCGCCGCTCCGGCGGCACGCCACGGGTGGAGAACCACGTGACGGCGGGGCTCGTCACGCGGCACCGCCGGGGGCGGGCGCGAGCACGATGTCGAAGCGCGAGCGCGACCAGGTGCCCTCGGCCGCCCGGCCGTCGGGGGTGGCGGTGCCCGCCGGCTGAGACTCGAACCGCTTGATCAAGGAGTCCTTCACGCCGAACACACTGTCGCCGATCTCGAGCCGCTCGTCGCCCTCCACGAAGATGTGGGTGATGAGCGGGCGCATCCTGGGCGCCGTCACCATGAAGTGCAGGTGCGCGCACCGGATGGGCGAGCGGCCGGTCGCCGCGAGCATGGCTCCGACCGGTCCGTCGTCGGGAATGGGGTAGGGCGTGGGGGTGATGCCCCAGAACGAGTACCGCCCGGCGTCGTCGGCGAACAGATGCGCGCGGCCGGCCAGGCGCCCGTCGGAGTACTGCACGTCGTAGAAGCCGTCCTCGTCGGCCTCCCACACCTCGATCCGCGCTCCCGGCACGGGCGCGCCCGCGAGGTCGGTGACGCTCCCCTCGATCCAGCACGGCTCCCCCGGAGCGCCTCCGGCGATGTCGCCGCCGATGTCGATGAGCGGGGCGTCCTCGAGGAAGAACGGGCCGAAGACGGTCGCCTCGGTGGCGTCGCCGACCTTCTCGTTGTTGATGTTGATGGTCTGCATCGAGAGGCCGAGCACATCCGAGAGCAGGATGAACTCCTGGCGGCGGTCGTCGGTGATGTTCCCGACCGCGGTGAGGAAGGCGATGCCGGCGTTCCACTCCTCCTCGGTGAGCCGCACATCGCGGGCGAAGGCGTGCAGGTGGTGCACGAGCGACGTCATGATCTGCTTCAGCCGCGGATCGGGCGTGCCGGCGAAGCTCTCCACGACCTTCCGGAGCAGCTCCTCCTCCACGACGGTCTGCTCGGCCGTGACCGGCTTCGGCTCCGGCCCCTGCTCCGGTTTCGGTTCTCCTGCGATCTCGGTCACGGCGTCTCCTCCGTTCGGCCGAGCACCCTCAGCAGCGCCTCGCGCAACCGGGTGCCGGGTTCTCCTGGCAGGGCGGAGGCCCGCCACGCCACGTGCTTGTCGGGCCGCACCAGCACGGCTCCGCCCTCGTCGACCCCGTCGGCCTCGCGCAGCCTCGCCCAATCGAAGTAGAGGTCGGCAGTCTCGGTCCCGGGGGCCACGACGACGGTGCGCACCGCGACGCCGAGGCTCGCCGTCGCCTGCTCCGCCGCCTCCACCCACGGCGCACCGAGCGCTCCCGTGAAGAGGGTGAAGCCGTCGTAGGGCGCCACGTCGTGGGTCGAGACCTTGCGCTTCTCGTCCCCCACCCACGCGTGCGGCAGCCGGCCGCCCGGGCGGGTCGAGGGTGCGTAGTAGAGCTCCGGATCGCGGAGCGGCGGGGGAACGTGCGACCCGTCGGCCACGATCGCCGCCGACTCGTAGACCTGCCCGAGCTCCACGCCGTGCGCGTTGAACTCGTAGTCCTTCAGCTCGAGTGCCGACCGCAGGGCCGCGCGCTTCTCGGCACCCGCCTCCGTCGCATCCTTCCGGCTCTCGATCGCCCGCAGCATCTCCTCCTCGCTCTGCCCCGGCTCGAGGCCGAGGGCCTCGAAGATGCCACCGAACTCCCGCGCCGAGCGATTGGCGCGCAGCACGATCTGCCGGGCGACCGGCGCCCGCTCGGCGGTGTAGGTGTCGAGGAGCGCCGGCGAGGCCTGCCCACCCAGCACGGCCGCGAGCTTCCAGGCGAGGTTGTAGGAGTCCTGGATGGAGGTGTTCGAGCCGAGGCCGTTCGACGGCGGATGCTTGTGCACGGCGTCGCCGGCACAGAACACGCGCCCCCTCTGCAGCACGGTCGCGTACTGCTCGTTGTTGCCCCAGAGCGAGATGCCGGTGATCTCGGCCTCGAGCTCGGGCACGCCGATGAGGTTGCGCACGATCTGCAGGGCCTCGGCCTCCGAGACCTCGGGGGTGCCCTGGGCGATGTCGAAGCCCCAGACGATGAGCCACTCGTTCCAGGGCCGCACCATGCGCACGAGCCCCGCGCCGATGCCGCCGATGTCGGAGCCCGGCTGCACGACCCAGTAGAGGATGGAGGGCCGGTGGGCCACGAGGTGCGAGAGGTCGGCGGTGAACGTGATGTTCATCGATCCGGCGATGTCGGTGCGGCCCTCGTAGGGCAGATCGATGTCGGCGGCGACCCGGGAGCGCGATCCGTCGGCACCGATGAGGTACTTCGCCCGGATCGTGTACTCGTCTCCCGAGAGCCGGTTGCGCACCCGCACGCTCACGCCGTCGTCGTCCTGCTCGTGCGAGAGGTACTCGGTCGAGAACTGGGTCTGCGTGCCGCGCTGGGTGGCGTTCTTCAGCAGGATCGGCTCGAGATAGGTCTGCGGGATGTCGCAGTTCATCGACGGCGACGCCAGGCGGTAGTCGGCGTGCCGGGCGGGGTGGGTGCCCCAGGTGAGGATGCGGCCGATCTCCTCGCCGGCGACCGCCGTGCAGAACACGGTGTCGCCCATCAGCTCGTGCGGGGTCGCCTCCTGGAGCACCTGCTCCTCGATCCCCACGTCGCGGAAGATCTCCATCGTGCGCTGGTTCGTGATGTGGGCCCGCGGTGTGTTCGCGGTCCACCGGTACTTCGTGACCATGATGTTCGGGATGCCGAGGGTGGAGAGGAACAGGGCGGCCGATGCTCCCGCGGGGCCCGAGCCCACGATCAGGACGTCGGTGGTGACCACCCGGGAGTCGGGCAGCTCGGTCTGTGCGACGCCGTCGTCGAACTCGATCACGCTACTCCTTCGTATCGCTCGTGCTGGCTTCGTATCGCTCGTGCTGGTCGTCTCACAGAACCCCAGCGCACGCGGCCGGGGCAAGCCGAGAGGCCCGACCTGGCGGAAATGTGCAAATTGCGCCGCATTTCGTATGACAATCATGCAGACATTCGAAATCGGCGTCTAGGGTGGCAGGAGATTCCGCTCAGCAACGACGCCGAGGAGCCGCCATGACCGAGAGCCTGTACGCCCCGCCCATCCCCTCAGCCACTGCGGCCGCGGCGTCCGTCTCGCAGCCGGACGCCGACGGGCTCGTCCGCACGGCCGCGGCCCTGCGCCCGCTCATGCGGGAGAAGCAGACGGAGCACGAGGCGCTCGGCGGCTACGGCCGCGAGGTGCACGAGGCGTTCCTCGAGGCCGGCTTCTACCGCATCCTGCAGCCGCGCCGGTTCGGCGGTCTCGAGCTCGGCCTCGACGCGTTCATGCGCGTGGGGATCGAGATCTCGCGCGGCGATCCGGGTGTCGGCTGGGCCTTCATCCTCGGCGCCGGCCACGCCTTCCACGTGGGCTCGTTCTACTCGGAGGAGGGGCAGGCCGAGCTGTTCGGCGGCGGCGACTTCATCGCCCCCTCCCGCACCGTGCCCTCCGGCCGGGGCGAGAAGGTCGACGGCGGCTATCGGCTGAGCGGCACCTGGGACTACTGCTCGGGCTCGATGTGGAGCACGCACGCCCTCGTCGTGGCGCCCACCTTCGACGGCGAGCGGATGATCGGGATGCGGATGTACGCGATCCCCCGGAGCGACTACGAGATCCTCGACGACTGGGGTGGCGACACCACGATCGGCATGCAGGCGTCGAGCTCGAACTCGATCCGGGTGGCCGGGGCCTTCGTGCCCGAGCACCTCTCGATCGTCTACGAGTTCCGGGAGCACGAGCTCGGCGAGAGCGGCACCGTGGGCTTCGGGCTGCACGGCGCCGCCGAGTACGTGGGGCGCACGATGACGTTCTTCAATGCCGAGCTCATCGCCACTCAGATCGGCGCGGCCTGGGCGGCGCTCGACGAGTTCGAGGAGCTCATGACCTCGAAGAAGGCGAGCTTCCCGCCGCGCGGGCCCCGGCTCGACACCCCGGAGTACCACCGCTGGTTCGGCAAGGTCCTCGCGCTCACCGATGCCGCCGAAGCACTGCTGCTGGCGGGCACCCGGCAGTACATCGCGCTCGCGCAGCGCTGGATCGACACCCGCGAGGAGTTCACGCCCGAGCAGGACGCGAGGCTCCGAGCCGTGCTGCAGCAGGCCGCCCGGCTGGCCGACCAGGCGGTCGACCTCGCCTTCACGACCGCGGGCACGACCTCGGCGAAGAAGGGGTCGCGACTGCAGAAGTACTTCCGCGACGTGTCGATGTACCGCACGCACATCGCGGCGCAGTGGGACGTGACCTACTCCTCGGAGTCGCGGTTCCACTTCGGGCAGCCGCTCACGTTCTGAGCCGCCGGGTCGGCGATCTGCGATCCGCGATCAACGGTCGGTCTGGGCGTCGAGCACGGTCTCGAGTGCCGACTCGAAATCCGCCGCCTCCGCGGGCGTGAGGGTCTCGGAGAGGTAGGCCTGCACGAGCGTCCATGACCCGTCGTCTTCGGCCCACCAGGAGAGGTCCTCGCCGTCGTCGCCGGAGGCGGGACCGCGCACGCCCCGCCAGTCCCCGTGCTCGACCCGCGACTGGGCGGAGCCGTCGAGGCAGGTGTCGACCTCGGCGTCGATGCGGGCCACGATGCCGGCGGCGTCGGGATTCTGCACCACGGCCACGGCGACGGAGCCGATGAAGTCGGGGTCCTCCCCGAAGCCGTCGGCGAGATCGAGCGTGACGACCTCGGGCTGCACCTCGCGCCAACCGTCCCAGTAGGCGGCCTGGCGGGCAAGGTCGCAGGCCTCGGAGGTGTCGCCCCAGTCGGGGGCGTCGATCACGGAGGTGAAGACGGAGTACGACCAGGCGCGGCCGTCGAGGGCGCAGAGCTCGGTGGGCGTGACCACGGGGGTGCCGCCGTCCGAGCCCGAGGGCGAGGCGGGGGCCGAGATCGGGACGGGGCAGGGATCCGCCGTGGCGGCGCCGGTCTCCGCGGGAGTCACGGTCGCGCAGGCGGCCAGCGGAGCCGCCACCGCGAGCACGGCGATCGCCGCAAGGCGCCGGGTCACGTGTCGTGCAGTCATGCCCTCACGCTAGCCCCGGGGCGGCGGGGCGCCGATGGGGAGTTCTCACCACGGCCGCAGGATCCGGGCCCCGCGAGGGCTAAGGTGACCGCATGCGCACCGCCGGAGTCGACCTCGCCGCCGAACCGAAGGGAACGGCGCTCGCGGTGATCGAGTGGGGGCCCGACGCGGCCGCGCTCGTCGAGCTGCATCGGGGAGTCGCCGATCCGCTCGTCGTGGAGACGGCCCGGACAGTCGACAAGCTCGGCATCGACTGCGCGCTCGGCTGGCCCGACGCCTTCGTGGAGTTCGTCTCCCGCCACGCGGCGGGCCGCCTCGACGGCCCGCCGGCCGATGGCGGCATGGAGTGGCGGCGAACCCTCGCCTACCGCGAGACCGACCGCCGCACCCGCGCGGTGACGGGGCGCTGGCCGCTCAGCGTCTCGACCGACCGGCTCGGGCTCACGGCCATGCGCTGCGCCGGACTGCTGGCGCGGCTCTGCGAGGCCGGCCTCGACGTCGACCGCTCGGGGGCCGGCGACATCGCCGAGGTGTACCCGGGGGCGACGCTGCGCGTCTGGGGCTTCGACACCACCGGGTACCGGGTGGATGCCGGCGCTCGCGCACGGCTCGTCGCGCAGCTGGCGGCCGCCGCACCGTGGTTCGACGCCGCGGCGTTCGCGGAGCCGATGGCGGCCTCCGCCGACGCGTTCGATGCCGTGATCGCCGCGCTGGCGGCGCGAGGCGCCGCGCTGGGCCTCTCTGAGCGGCCCACGCCGGATGTGCTCGACCAGGCCCGTCGAGAGGGCTGGATCGCGCTCCCCGGCGCTGCGCTCGGCGATCTCCTGCCGGTCAGCTGAGGCCGGAACCCGCGCCCTGCCCGGCCGAGTCCGGTGTCGTCGAACCGGGCATCAGCGGCACCGGCGCCAGCCGCGCCCGCAGCAGGCAGAACTCGTTGCCCTCGGGGTCGCTCAGCACGTGCCACGACTCCTCGCCCGTCTGCCCCACGTCGGCCGGCTTCGCTCCCAGGGCGAGGAGCCGCTCGAGCTCGACATCCTGATCCTGATCGGTGGGATTGAGGTCGATGTGCAGCCGGAGCTGCTCCCGCTTGGGCGCCTCGTTCCGGCTCAGGTAGATCGTGGGCTGCGACCCGCCGAACCCGTCCCGCGCCCCGATCTCGACCGATCCGTCCTCCGCCCGGTCGACCACCACGAAGTCGAGCACCGCGCACCAGAACTGCGCGAGGGCTTCGGGGTCGCGGGCTTCGAGGACGAGTTCGCCGATGCGGGAGGCCATGCCAGGCAACCTACTCCGGTTCCTCCGACTCCGAACTCCGTCCGGGTCCCTCCCGCCATCGGCACCGAAGAGCTCGGAAACTGCTCGCTCACGACCCTGGCAGTCTGCTGCGCATCTCGAGCGCGATCTCGGAGGCGTCGAGGTTGGCGAGCTCCTCGGCGAGGATGTCTGCATCGAAGGTGCCGTTGTCGCGGGCGTCGAGGAGCGCCGAGCGCTGAGCGGAGAGCACCTGGAGCCGGTACCTCTTGGCGATGTCGAAGACCGCGGGCGACCGATCGCCCGAGCGCAGTTCGGGCGGCTCCGGGATGTCTTCGAGGCAGGAACGGAGGAGCGCGAAGAGCTCGGTGCGCTCGGCCTCGAGCTCGGACTCCTCGACCGAGGCCGCATCCTCGACCGCCGCGGCGCGCTGGGGCGAGAGCCTCCGCACGAGCGGCCCCACCGTGCCGCCCTGCACGACGAGCGACAGCGCCGCCACCGCGAACGCGATGAGCACGAGGGCCGAGCGCTGCGGTGTGTCCTCGGGCAGCGTCTGGGCTGCCGCGACGGTCACCGCTCCGCGCATGCCGGCCCACACGACCACCGTGCCCTCCCGCCAGCCGAGCGGCTGCCTCAGGAAGTACTTGATGTCGGCGAGCCCCTGCGTCACCCGCCGCGCGAACTGGTCGAGCTGCCGCCTCGATGTCGGCCGAGCCCGATCCGCTCGCGAGACCCGGCCGGCCGGACCATCCCGGCCGCCCGAGACGCCCCGGCGACCCCTGCGAACCCGCCCCGCCGTCAGCTCCTCGTAGGCCGACTGCGCACCACCGGGGCCGTCGAGCGTCGCCTTCATCTGCTCCAGCCGCGGCTGCAGCTGCTCGTTGCGTCGGCTCCGCCACGCGAGCACGCCGAGCAGGGGGAACACGTAGGCGGCCCGCACGAGCACGGTCAGCAGGAGGGCTCCGAGCGCGACGAGCAGGGCGGGCCCGACCCCCGAGTGGTCGCGCTCGACATCGGCGATGATCGACGAGATCTGCAGCCCCATGATGAGGAACACCGCGCCCTCGAGCGTGAGCTCGACCGTGCGCCAGTTCTGCGTATCCGACAGGCGGTTCTGCGGCGAGAGCTCCCGCGGTGCCCGGATGCCCGTGACCAGCCCCGCCACCACGGCCGCCACGAGCCCGGATGCGCCGAGCAGCTCCGCAGGGACGGCGGCCAGGAACGGCACGGCGAACGAGATGACGGTGTTGACGGTGGGATCGGTGACCCGCCTGCGCACGGCGAGGTTGAGCCAGCCGACGAGGCCGCCGAGCACGACGGCCACCACCACGGAATAGGCGAACGTGCCGACGGCACCCCAGAACGAGAACGACGCGGCCGTCGCCACGATGGCGGTGCGCAGCAGCACGAGGGCGGTGGCGTCGTTCAGCAGGCTCTCGCCGTCGAGGATCGCCACGACCCGCCGCGAGACCGGCGTGCGCTTGATGATGGAGGTCGCCACGGCATCCGTGGGGCTCACGATCGCGCCGAGCGCCACACCCCAGGCGAACCCGAGGTCGGGGATGACGAGCAGGAAGAACACGCCGAGCAGCAGGGCGGTGCCCACGACCAGCAGCACCGACAGCCCGCTGATGGCGCCGAACTCGCGCCGGAAGTTCATGGCCGGCATCGACACCGCCGCCGAGTAGAGCAGGGGCGGGAGGATGCCGGCGAGGATCCACTCGGGTTCGATCTCGATCCCGCCGAGCAGTGGGATGAAGCTCGCTCCCACCCCGACCGCCACGAGCACGAGCGGCGAGGCGATGCGCAACCGCGGGGCGATCAGGGTGGCGGCGGCGATCACCAGGAAACCGCCGACGAGCACCACGAGGAGTTCGGTCATGCCGACAGCCTGGCAGGCGAAGGCCGGTCCGGACGACCGGACCGACCTGATCCGTCAGAAGCCGATCGCCGGGTCGATGAACTCGTTCGTGGTGATCGTCTCGGGCGTGAGCCCGGAGGCGGGCGGGGTCCCCTGCTCCTCGAACAGCGGGGTCGTGATGTCGATGATCTCCTGCACCCGGTCGAGGTCGAAGTTGCCGACGGTGTCGTCCGATCCGTTGCCCACGAGGCCCAGGTCGACCTGCGCCTTCACGGAGTACTCGGCCACACCGGGGGTGTAGACCCAGCCGTTGTCGAACTCCTCGACCGCCTCGAGGATGAGCTCGTTCGTGACCGCGGGGTCGGCGTAGTAGTCGACCGTGGCCTGCTGGATGACCGGCACGAGCTCGGTGAGGCACGGCGAGAGCTCCTCGAGGTCGCCCGAGCGCACGGAGAGCGCGGAGGCGTAGATGGGGTAGCCGGCGTCGTGGATGAGCTCGAACGCGACGGGCTTCTCCCAGTCGGCGATCTCGTTCTCGTAGACGAAGGGCTCGACCGTGGCGAAACCCTGCTGCGCATCCGCCCCATTCGCCGCGATGAAGCTCGCCGGCGTGCCGTCGTAGCTACCGTCGACGTGGTCGGCGGGGAGGACGCCGCTGCCCATCAGGTACTCCATGTAAGCGGCGCCCCCGAAGTAGCGCACCACGGCGTCGGTCTTGCCGAGGTCGGCGATGGTCTCGACGTCGGGGTAGGTCTCCGGATCCCACATGATGATCTGCGGCCCCACCTCGAACGGCGCGAAGACGGCCGTCGTGGGCATCTCGTCCGAGAGCTGCACCGCCTCGTCGGTGTTGGCGTAGCCGAGCGTGATGTCGGGGTCGGTGTACTGCTGGCTCGTGACGGTCTGGAAGCCGATGGCCGGGCCGCCGGAGCGCACCTCCACGTTCACGCCCGTGTACTCGCCGCTCGCGAACAGCGGGCCCGAGACGGCCTTGTTTTGCGCATCGATCACGGCATCCGGGCCGATCAGCTGGTAGAGGTTGCCCTGCTCGGCCTCGGGGTTCCAGTCGGTCTGGATCACGACGTTCGCGGGGCAGCCGGCCGCCGCGAGGTCGACCGCGCCGATCTCGAGGTCGGCGGCGGCCGTGCTGCTCGTGGCGGTGCTGCTCGACGCGCAGCCGCTGAGGGCGGCGACGGAGGCGACGAGTGCGCCCGAGGCGATGGCGGCCCGGAGGCGGGGGTGGCGGGTGCGGTGCATGGGATCTCCTTCAGGGGGTGGGACTGGTGCAGGGGCGGGGATGGAATGGGGCGGATCGGGCGGTCAGAGCTCGTCGGCGTCGGCCAGGGCCGGGGCGCCGCGCAGGGTGAAGCGGTCGCGGGTGGTGGTGTAGAAGCTCGCGCCGAAGCGGGCCACGGGCGCGTAGTCGGTGAGGCGCACGCGCCAGGCCTCGGTGTCGATGAGGTCGTCGCGGGTGTGCAGCGACACGATCCGGCCGAGGAACACCTCGCGGCTGGTCGTCTCGAGCTTCTCGTGCAGCACGCATTCGAACGCCACCGGAGCCTCGACGATCGTGGGCGGCTGCACCCTGCGCGAGGATCGTGTGGCGAGGCCCACGGCCGCGAGCTCGCTCACACCGTGCGGGAGCGAGTCACCGCAGCGGTCGGCGGCCTCGGCGATCGGCTCGTCGACCATGTGCACCACGAACTCGCCCGAGGAGTCGATGTTGCGGGCCGTGTCGCGGCGGCCGTGCTCACCCGTGCGGTTGAGGCTGATCAGCACGAGCGGCGGCTCCTCCCCCAGCATGCAGAACATGCTGAAGGGCGCGGCGTTCGCCGATCCCGCGGGGTCGACCGTCGTGACGAGCGCGATCGGCCGCGGCACGATCAGGCTCGCCATGAGCTTGTAGCGCTCGTACTCGCCGAGGGTCGTGAAGTCGACGTCAGGCACGGTGCGCCGCCGCCCACCAGGCGAGCAGCACGTCGCGGAGGGCCTCGCCCTCGGTGGCGTAGAGGTCGTGCCGCCAGAGGCCGGCGAAGGCCTCGGCGGTCTCGGTGTCGAGCTGCACCTCCACGGCCTCGTCGTGGATCGGGGTGTTCGCGAACGCCGGCACGTAGGAGAGGTCGCGCTGCAACGCGCGCTCCTGGCGGATGACGGGCTGCCGGAACTGCTCGACCGTGCGCTGGGTGTCGTAGGCGCGGAGCTCGGGCACGGCGTCGAGATCGGCCGCTCCCGCCCGCCAGCGTTGCACCAGCACCGGCTTGATCGAGAAGTTGCTCGTCTTCATGACGTCGGCGCCGCAGATGTTCGGCACGGCCAGCACGTCCATCAGCGCGAGCAGCTCCACGTGGTCTCCGGGCTTCGACGACTGGTGGTGGATGCCGGGCATCCCGTCGTCGACGCTCGTGGCCATGAAGAGGTTGAACGAGTCGTGCACGTCGTCGGGCGTGAGGCCGTACTCGCGCTGGGCCTCGGCCTGGATGTCGGCGCAGTTGGTGTGCGTGGCGAAGCCGTACGCGGTCTCGTAGAGGTTGGCGCTGCAGCGCGGGAAGACGACGTCATTGCAGTGCACGGTGTCGGTGAGGATGAACATCATCGCGCGCTCACGGGGCGGAGACGACCACAGCACGTCGCCCGCGCCGGGGTTGATGCCGTGCAGCGTGCGGGTGCGGCCGGTGTGGAAGAACTCGCGGTAGTCGTGCAGGTTGAAGACGTTGAAGTCCACGCACTGGGCGCCCTCGATCTGCTCGATGCGCACGAGCTCGCCCGCTCGCACCTCGAGGGCCTTGCCGGTGCCGGGCTCGAGCACGAACTCCTCGAGCAGTTCGCGTTCGGTGGGCACCGGATGCGCCAGGCGGCTCCGCCAGTCGAGAGCACGCCCCGAGACAGCCGGCACCGTGAGCGCGGAGACCTCGCCGCGGGCGGTCTCGAGCACTGCTCGCTTGAGCAGGGCGGAGAGGTCGTCGGCCTCGTCGGCGTCGAGGCTGCGGGCGAGGAGCTCACGCTGCTGGGCGTTGAGGTGGAGGGTTCCGGTCATGCGTTCAGTATGCCGTTGATCTTGTTTCGGTATACGTAAACTCTATGTTTCGCATGCGTTTCCGTCGTGGTTCGTCGGCCGTCCTCTATGATCGGCTCATGGACACCCTCGGCCCGAGCACGGAGAACCGCAGCGCCGCGGCCTACGCCGCCCTGCGGGAGGCCATCATGGAGAACGCGCTGAAGCCCGGCACGAAGCTGCCCGAGGGCGACCTCGGCGTGCACTTCGGGGTGAGCCGCACGCTCATCCGCGCGGCGATCGCCCGGCTGGCGGCCGAGGGACTCGTCGACGTCGGCAAGACGAAGTCGGCCACGGTCGCAACGCCCAGCCGCGAGGAGGCCTTCGAGGCCTTCGAGGTGCGGCGCGCCCTCGAGCGCGAGGTGGTTCGGCTCGTGGCGCTGCGGTGGGACGAGCCCCTGCACGCTGCGCTGCTCGCGCAGATCGACCAGGAGCGCGAGGCCTCCGAGGCCGGACGGCACAAGCTCTCCGTGCGGCTCGCGGCCGAGTTCCACATCCTCCTCGCCGAGATGACGGGCAACTCGCTGCTCCGGCGCTACGTCTTCGAGGTGCTGGGGCGCACGACGCTCATCCTCGCCGTGTACGGCGTCGCGCATCCGCAGGACGACAGCCTGGCCGAGCACGTCGCCCTCGTGGAGGCGCTCGCCGCGGGCGACGTCGGAGCGGCCGAGCGACTGGTCGACGCGCACATCGCGTCGGTCGAGGGCCGGGCACTGCAGCCGCTCCCGGCCGAGGAGCCCGCCGGCCTCGGCGAGATACTGGGGCGGTTCTCGGGGCGCAGCGTAGGTGCCTGACCGGGTCAGAGCTCGCTGAGCTCGCCCCGCAGGATCGAGTCGCCCGAGTGGGTGGGGTCGCCGTCGTCGGTCTCGGCCGAGATGTCGACCAGGGAGTACTGCGCCAGATCGATCCCCGAGGGGACGTCGAAGCGGCCCTCCCGGCCGTCGAGGAAACCGATGCTCACAAGGCCCGTGCCGTCGCCGCGGATGAGCCAGACCTCGCGGAGCGGTGCCTCGCCACCTCCGGCTGCCGGGTCGACGGCCGGATCGACGGCGGCGTCGACATCGACCACGACCTGGCGGCGTCCGTCGCCCGACTGCTCCACGACCGCGCTGCCGCGCGCATCCGGCCAGTCGGGGAACGGGGCCAGTTCGGCTCCTGCCACCGCGATACCGCGCGGGGACTGCTGCGAGCCCTGCCACCAGACGCCGACGCCGGCGCCCGCGACGAGGCCGAGCACGAGCGCCGCCCCGGCGAGTGGCGCCCAGAGGCGGGCGCGACGGCGGGAGGCAGGCTTCCGGGTGGCCAGGTGGGACGAGGCGGCGGGCGCTGCCGCGCGGGTCGCTGCGGGGCTGGTCGCTGCAGGGCTGGTCCCTGCGGGGCTGGTCGCCGCGGGGCTGGTCTCTGCAGGGCTGGTCGCTGCGGGCGCCGATCCGCTCGCCGGGAGGTCGATGGAGAGCTGGAGCTCGTCGTGGATGCGGGCCCACACCGCGGCGGCGGGGTCGACGAGGGGTTCGGCGTCGGCGGCGCGAGCATGCTGCACCGTGCGGGTGAGGGCGTCGAGCTCGTCGGAGCACACGGCGCAGGAGGCGAGGTGCGCGCGCTCGCGGTCGGTCGCCGTCGTGTCGCCCAGCGCGATC
The DNA here is from genome assembly GCF_024979315.1 of Herbiconiux oxytropis. GTDB lineage: Bacteria > Actinomycetota > Actinomycetes > Actinomycetales > Microbacteriaceae > Herbiconiux > Herbiconiux oxytropis. The sequence continues at coordinate 26,771 of NZ_JANLCK010000011.1, forward strand.
AGCGCGAGCGCATCCGGATCAGTGTGTTCCATCGTTCACCTCCAAACGTGTTCGTAGCCGACCGAGACTTCGGCGGATGTGACTTTTCACCGTGCCGAGCGGCAGCCCCAGTCTGTCGGCGATCTGGGCGTGGGTGAGATCGGCGTAGAAGGCGAGTCGCATCACGCGCTGCGGTTCCGGAGCGAGGCGGGCGAGCTCGTCGGCCACCTGCAGGCTCTCGGCGAGACGGGCCGCGGCGTCCTCCTCCGGCGGCGGCAGCTGGGCTGCATGGGCCTCCTCGGCCCGGCGGGCCCGGTTGCGGGCCTCGAGGGCGTCGGCGATGCAGTGCCGGGTGATGCCCACGAGCCACGCGCCCAGCTGCGCCCGCGAGGGGTCGTAGCGGGTGCGACTGCGCCAGGCCTCCACGAACACCTTCTGCGTCACGTCCTCGGCGTCGCGCGGATCGCCGAGGGAACGGAGCGCGAGGGTGTGCACGAGGGCCGACCAGCGGGCGTAGGCCGCGGCGAGCGCGGACTCGTCGCCGTCGCGGAACGACTCGGCCATCGCCGCCTCGACGATCACCGCCGCTGCACGCTCGGCCTCGACGAGGTCGGCAGGATCGACGAGGTCGGCAGGATCGGCGGGTCGTGCGGCGTCGGCGGGCAGGGCGCCCCGCGCGGCGCCGGCGGCAGGAGCGGGCCTGTCCTCGGTCTCTCGGTCTGTCACGTCAGAGCGCTGCCTCCTGGTCGTGGCCGCTCCGTCGCGGGCCGGACCGCTCGGGCGGGGGCGACGCGCAGTCGCCGGCCCCGCCTTCGGTCCGAGCATACTCGCGGCCCCTCACGCGGCCGGAACGGGGACGGCGGTCACGATCACATTGCTGCGGTAGTGCCCGGTGTCGTAGTCGAACTCGCCGCCGCAGGTGATGAGCACGAGCCGGGCGGGGCCCTCGCGGTCGAACACCTGACCCCAGTCGATGCCGTCCTTCTCGGCGAGATCGACGTGCTGCACCTCGAAGTCGGCGACCCGGCCGTCTGCGGCGGTGACGCTGATCCGAGTGCCTGCCGTCGCATCCGGGAGCCGCGCGAACTGGCCGAGGCCGTACTCGAGCGAGTCGACGTGCGAGGCGATCACCGTGGCGCCCTCGGGGTTCCACGGCGACGGGCCCCAGCGGTACCAGGAGGCGACGTCCGGGTTCTCGGGCAGGGCCAGGGCTCCGGTGTCGTCGACACTCTCGGCCGCGATCGAGATGTCGATCCCGAGCGAGGGCACCTCGACCCGCACGGGCGGCACGGTCGGAGCGGTGGCCGCGGCGCCGAGGCTCGCGTCGGAGAGGGGCACGGAGGGTGCGGGTGCAGGTGCAGGTGGGACGTCCGGCGGGGCCGACGGCGTCGGGGACGAGGAAGGGGTGGAGGCCACCCTGTCATCGGACGCCGTGGCACCGGCGCCGGGCGCGGTCGCACCGACGGCGCATCCGCTCAGCACGAGCGACGCGGCGAGGGCGATCGCGGCGGGGAGGGCGGGCCGCACGGCCGGAGCCGAAGCCCCGGCCGTGGGCCGACCGGGGCGCCGAGCGGTCAGAGCCCGGCCTTCGCGGTGGTCCGGCGACGCAGCAGAGCAGCGCCGGCGAGTCCGGCCAGCACGAGGAACGCGGCGCCGATCCACAGCGGCGCACCATCGGCGGGCTGGTTCGTCGCGACGAGACCGGCGCTGCCCGCGGGCACTCCACCCGGGTTCGAGTGCAGGCCGTCGATGGTCTGCACGGCGAGTGCGAGGTTGCCGTCGGCGAGGCTGCCCCAGGCGTAGACGATCGTGTTGCTGCCCTCGGCGACCGTGACATCCGCCGGGCCGATCACGGGGTCGGTGGTGCCGGTGGCGGCCACGGTGGCCGAGACGGTGCCGGCCGGGAGGGTCAGAACCGACTCCCCCGGGTTCGACAGGTTGCTCACCACGGCGGCACCGCCGGCGAGCACGTCGACCGCGGGGGCCGCGGCGTCGTGGCGCACCGTGAGGCGTCCCTGGCCCGCGGCGAGGGTGGAGGTGTCGTTCGTGTAGAGCGTGGCCGTGGGTGCGCCGGCGGCGTCGAGGTGGGCCACGGCGGTGTAGTTGCCGTTCGCGGCGAGCGGCAGGTCGATCGGGCCGATCAGGGGTGCGCTGGCGTCGGCCGCGTCCGAGGCCGTGATCGCCACCGAGTAGGAGCCGGCAGGCAGCGCGAGGGGCCCGGCGAGGGTGCCGGGGGTGAAGTCGTCGAGGGTGAGCGCGCCGTCGACGTAGACGTCGACCGTCACGCCGGGCACGGCATGCAGCACCGAGAGCGATGCGTCGCCGTCGGCCGCGGCGGCCGGCAGGGCGGCTCCGGTGGCGATGAGGGCGCCGGCTGCGATGCCGGCGAGAATGGTCGTGCGCATGAGTACCTCCAGATCGTGCTCCGGGGAGCAGGGGATGACTTACACCCCCACTTCTCCCGCTCACCCCGATCTGGATGCACCTGCGACGAAAAAGTTCTGCGCTAGGAGTCGAACCCGATCCCGAAGGCGTCGGCCGCGCGGATGAGCAGGCCGTCCCGCCCGCCGTTCGCGTCCGACCGCGCGATGGCCCGGCGCATGACGGTGATGGCTGGGGTCGCGAGCGGCTCGGGCGGGATCGGGATGGGCTTCGACCGCACGAGCTCGAGCTCGGTGAGCTCGGTCGAGCGCCCGCTGAGGAGGTCGAGCACGACCTTCGCGCCGAAGCGGGTCGCCCCCACGCCGAGCCCCGTGTAGCCCGCGCTGTAGGCCACGCGCCCGCCGAACGCCGTGCCGTAGTAGGCCACGAACCGCGTGCACATGTCGATCATCCCGCCCCACGCATGCGTGAACCTCACGTCGAGCTGTGGGAAGGTCGTGAAGAAGTGGTCGGCGAGCGTCTCGAACGTCTCGGGCCGCTGGTCGTAGGCGGGGCGGATGCGGCCACCCGGGTGGTAGACGGCGTCGTAGCCGCCGAAGAGGATCCGGTCGTCGGCGCTCTTGCGGTAATAGTGGAACTGGCGCGAGGAGTCAGTGATGCCGAACCGGTCGGTCCAGCCGATCGACTCGAGCTGCTCCGCGGAGAGCGGTTCGGTCATGAGCACGTAGTCGTAGACGGGCACCGTGTAGAGGCGGCTGCGCTTCACGAGCGACGGGAAGCCGTTCGTGGCGAGCACGACGTGGGTGGCGAAGACCTCGCCGCCCGGCGTCTCGACCTTCACGCCTCCGGGCGACTTCGCGAGGGAGGTGGCGCGGGTGCGCTCGAAGATTTTCACCCCGAGGGCCAGGCACGCCGCCTTCAGGCCCCAGGCGAGCTTCGCGGGATGGATGAGCGCGTTGCCGTGCATCTCGAGGCGCCCGGCGCGGTAGGCCGGCGAGTCGACGAGGGCGCGGAGGGCGTCGCCCTCGTAGAAGCCCTCGGGCCCCCCGGCCCGCAGCTCCTCGACCTGGTGCGGTTCGGTCGCCACGGTGAGCGTGCCGGTGGGCTCGTACTCCGCATCGATGCCGTGGCGCTCGAGAGTGGCCACGAACTCCTCCACGTTCTCGTCGGCGAGGCGGTGCAGCTCGTCGAGCTCGCCGCCGAAGTGCCGCTCGCCGTTCTCCTCGCCGTGGGTGAGGCTCGACTCGAAGAAACCGCCGTTGCGGCCGCTCGCCGCCCAGGCGATCTCGGCGGCCTCGATCAGCACGACCGAGCGCGCGGGGTCGGCCTCCTTCGCCATGAGCGCGGCCCACAGCCCCGAGTAGCCACCGCCCACCACGAGGAGATCGGCGGCGTGGGCACCCTTCAATGGCGGTTCCGTCGCCGGCCGATCAGGGCTGTCGAGCCAGAACGGCGTCGACGACGCGCCCTCGAGCGAACGGCGGATGCGCTCCGCCGGGTTCCGGCGCTCGTGGCTGTAGGTGGGTGGCACCGGTGCGGTCATGGTTCCCCTGTCGCCGTGGCTTCGGTCTGTGCGGCCTGTGCGGCCTGTTGTCTGTGCGGTCTGCGGTCTGTGGTCTGTGCGGTCTGCGGGTCTGCAGGTCCGGCATCCACTCTGCCACCTCCGTAGGGCCGGGGGCGCGCCGGTTGCACACAGGGGGCCGGCCGGCGTCGGCTCTGCACAGATCCCTGATCATTCCGCCGGCTGAATGCGCGGCCGGGCAGGATGGGAGCATGACCACCCCCGAGCAGAGCCCCTACGCCGACCGACCGTGGCTCGCCGCCTATGCAGAGGGCGTGCCCCATGAGATCGACGAGCCGCACGAGACGCTGCCCGAGATGATCGCGGCGAGCGTCAAGCGCTACGACAAGGCGACCGCCCTGGAGTTCTTCGGTGCCACCACGAGCTACCGCGAGCTCGGCGAGCAGATCGAGCGCGCCGCCGAGGGCCTGCGCCGGCTCGGCGTGGGCCACGGCGATCGGGTGGCGATCGTGCTGCCCAACTGTCCGCAGCACGTCGTGGCGTTCTACGCGGCGCTCCGGCTCGGCGCCATCGTGATCGAGCACAACCCGCTCTACACGGCCCGCGAGCTCCGGCACCAGTTCGAAGACCACGGCGCGCAGGTCGCGATCGTCTGGGACAAGGCGTTCGACACCGTGGCGGAGTTCCCCTCCGACGTGGCGCTCGAGCACATCGTGAGCGTCGACATCACGACCGCGCTGCCGCTCGGCAAGCGGATGGCCCTCCGGCTGCCGATCCCCAAGGCGCGCACGGCGCGGGCGCAGCTCACGAGCACACCGCGGGCACGGCATCCGCTCACCTGGGAGAAGCTGCTCGACCACCGGCGGCTCTCGCGGAGAGTCGCCGCTCCCACCCTCGACGACATCGCGCTGCTGCAGTACACGAGCGGCACCACCGGATCGCCGAAGGGTGCCATCCTCACCCACGCCAACCTGCGGGCCAACGCCATGCAGGGGCGCGCCTGGGTGCCGGGGCTCCGTGAGGGCGGCGGCCGAGGCGGCGCGCAGGAGACGTTCTACGGCGTGCTCCCCCTCTTCCACGCCTACGGCATGACGCTGTGCCTCACGTTCGCCATGAGCATCGGCGCCAAGCTCGTGCTCTTCCCCAAGTTCGATCTGGGGCTCGTCACCGACGCGGCGCGCACGAGCCCGCCCACGTTCCTGCCCGCGGTGCCGCCCATCTACGACCAGCTGGCGCGAGCGGCTTCCCAGGGCGACATCGACCTCTCGACCGTGCGGTTCGCCATCTCGGGCGCGATGAGCCTGCCCGTGGCCACGGTCACGCGTTGGGAGGAGGCGACGGGCGGCCTCCTCGTGGAGGGCTACGGCATGACCGAGACGTCGCCCGTGGCGCTCGGCAACCCGATCGGGCCCTCCCGGCGACCGGGCACGGTGGGGGTGCCGTTCCCGAGCACCGAGATCCGCGTGGTCGATCCCGACGACCCGGCGGTCGACCGGCCGTTCGGCGAGGCCGGCGAGCTGCTCATCCGGGGGCCGCAGGTGTTCCAGGGCTACTGGGGCCGGCCGGGCGACACGGCGGCGGCGCTGCTCGACGGCGGGTGGCTCCGCACGGGCGACATCGCGTCGGTCTCGGCCGACGGGTTCGTGACGATCGTCGACCGACTGAAGGAGCTCATCATCACGGGCGGCTTCAACGTGTCGCCGAGCGAGGTGGAGGATGCGCTCGCGTCGCACCCCGATGTCGAGGCGGCCGCCGTGGTGGCGCTGCCGCGGGCATCCGGGGGTGAAGACGTGGCGGCGGCCGTGGTGCTGAAGACCGGCGCCGCGCTCGACGTCGAGGCGCTCCGTGACCACTGCCGCACGCGTCTCGCGGCGTACAAGGTGCCGCGGCGCATCGTGGCGGTCGACGACCTCCCGCGCTCCCTCATCGGCAAGGTCCTCCGTAAGCAGGTTCGCGAGCGCCTCCTCGCCGACCTCTGAGCGGAGCGCAGTCCGTCGCACCGCCCCGCGCCGGGCGCGCGCGGCGTAGCGTGGTGGGCATGGCCAGACAGTGGATCGCACGCGACTTCGGAGACCTCGACGTGTTCGAGGAGGTGGAGGTCGACGTGCCGGCGCCCGGGCCAGGTGAGGTCACGATCGAGGTGCGGGCCGCCGGCATGAACCCCGCCGACTTCAAGCACGTTGCCGCCGGCACCGACCGCAGCCTGCTGCCCGTGGCGGTCGGCTACGAGATCGCCGGGGTCATCTCCGCCGTGGGGCCGGGCACCGAGATCGCGTCGGGCGGGGGTGCCGTCGGCGACGAGGTGCTCGCGTTCCGCATCAAGGGCGGTTATTCGTCCGCCCGCACCGTCCCGGCGAAGGACGTCTTCGCCAAGCCTGCGAACGTGCCCTTCGAGCAGGCCGCCAACCTCCTGCTCGCCGGAGCGACCGCCGCCGAGATGCTCGACGTGACCGCCGTGAAGGCGGGCGACACCGTGCTCGTGCACGGCGCATCCGGATCGGTGGGGGTCAGCATCCTGCAGCAGGTGCGCCTCATCGGCGGCGTGCGGGTGATCGGCACGGCGAGCGAGCAGAACGCCGACGTCGTGCGCGGGTTCGGCGGGGAGCCCGTTGCCTACGGCGAAGGGCTGGAGGCGCGCGTGCGGGAGCTCGCTCCCGAGGGCATCGCCGCGGCGCTCGATTGCGTGGGGACCGACGAGGCCGTCGACGTCTCGCTGGCGCTCGTGCCCGACCGCGACCACATCGTCACGATCGCCGCCTTCGGCCGCGCGAAGGAGACCGGCATCCGGGCCATCGCGGGCGCCATGCCTGCGAGCGCCGTGTTCCGCGACGCCGTGCGACAGCACCTGATCGACCTCGCCGGCCGCGGCGACCTCGTGGTGCCGATCGCGCGCACGTACGCGCTCGACGACGCCCGCGCCGCCCTCGACGAGCTGGCGGGCCAGCACCCGGGTGGCAAGCTCGCGCTCATCCCCTGACCTGGCGCCGCGCCGCGCCGCGCCGCGAGTGCTCGATAGGCGGACTTCGCCGATCCTCCTGACCTCCGAGCTGCATGAACGCCCGGTAGCACGCAGACGTGGCGAAGTCCGCCGTCAGGCGCGGTCGCGGTCCCGCAGGCGGTCGTCGCGGTACTCGTCGCAGGTCTCGGTGCCTGCCGCGATACGCTCCTCGCGCTGGCGCAGCTCCACCCGGCGGATCTTGCCCGAGATCGTCTTCGGCAGCTCGAAGAACTCCACCCGCCGCACCCGCTGGAACGGAGCGAGCGCCTCCCGGGCGAACAGCAGGATCGACTCCGCCGTCGCCGCATCCGGAGCATGACCGGCCGCGAGCGCGATGTACGCCTTCGGCACGGCCAGCCGCAGGTCGTCCGGTGCCGGCACGATCGCCGCCTCCACCACCGCCGGGTGCTCGATCAGCACGCTCTCGAGCTCGAACGGGCTGATCTTGTAGTCGGAGGCCTTGAAGACGTCGTCGGTGCGGCCGATGTAGGTGAGGTACCCATCGGCGTCACGCGACGCGAGGTCGCCCGTGTGGAAGCGCCCGCCGACGGTCGCCTCGGCGTTCCGCTCCTCATCGGCCACGTAGCCCGTCATCAGGTTGAGCGGTCGCGATCCCGAGAGCTCCAGGCAGATCTCGCCCTCGTCGGTGTGCTCCCCCGTGAGCGGATCGACGAGCACCACGGGGCAGCCAGGCAACGGCCGCCCCATCGACCCGTCCTTGATCGGCTGCCCGGGCGAGTTCGCCACGATCGCGGTCATCTCGGTCTGGCCGTAGCCGTCGCGGATGTCGATCCCCCACTGACGCCGCACCTGCCCGATCACCTCGGGGTTCAGCGGCTCGCCGGCCGAGACGAGTTCTCGCAGCACCCCGCACCCCTCACCCGCCGTGAGGTCGCTCTGGATGAGCATCCGCCACACCGTCGGCGGCGCGCAGAAGGAGGTGATGCCCTCGGTGCGGAGGGTCGTGAGCATCCGCTCGGGGTCGAACCGGGTGTAGTTCGACACGAAGATGGTGGCCTCGGCGATCCACGGCGCGAAGAAGCAGCTCCAGGCGTGCTTCGCCCACCCCGGCGAGCTGATGGCGAGGTGCACGTCGCCCGGGCGGAGCCCCAGCCAGTACATCGTGCTGAGATGCCCCACCGGGTACGACACCTGGGTGTGCTCCACGAGCTTGGGCTTCGACGTGGTGCCCGACGTGAAGTAGTGCAGCAGCGGGTCCCCGGGCGCGGTGCCGGGATGCCCCAGCGGCCCCACCTCCTTCTCGAAGGCTTCCTCATAGACCGCCCACTCCCGACCTTCCCTCGAGACGTCACTTCTCACGCCATCCCGGGCGTCTTCGTGTGAGAGGTGACGGCTCGGCTGAACGCGGATGCCGGTGAACGGGAGGGTGACCTGGTCGAACTTGGGGGTGTCGTCGGCCGCCGCGATCACGAAGCGCACCCGACCGCGCTCGAGGCGGTTCTGCAGCTCGTCGCCGCCGAAGGCGACGGTGGTGGGCAGGATGACCGCGCCGATCTTGATGAGCGCGAGCATCGACTCCCAGAGCTCCACCTGGTTGCCGAGCATGAGCATGACCGCGTCGCCCTTCGAGACGCCGACGTCGCGGAGCCACACTCCGAGCTGGTCGGAGCGGGTGGCCATCTCGTCGAAGGAGCGCGTGGTGCGCGATCCGTCCTCCTCCACGATCACGAGGGCGGGCGCGTCGTTGCCGCGGGCGATGGCATCGAACCAGTCGATGCCCCAGTTGAAGGCCGGGCCGATGGCGGGCCAGGCGAAGCCGGCGGCGGCCTCGACCGGATGCTCGCGGAGCCTGATCAGCCTGTCCCGCACCGAGCGGATGGCCTCGGTGGCGGGGGCGGGAGCGGGGTTCGGGGCCGTGGCGGCGGTGCCTGTCATGGATCGTGCTTCCTCGTGGCGGGTGTCTGTCGACCCTACCCGGCCGAGCCGGCGGCCCGGTCGAGCACCCGCAGCCGATCCCTCCTACGAAGCAGATACCGGTAGTTACAGGCGTAAACTGGAGGCACAGATCGCCGGGTGAACCGCACCCGACCCCGTCGAAAGGTCAGTCCGTGAACCGTTTCACCGATCGTGTCGTCCTCATCACCGGCGGAGGCTCCGGCCTCGGCCGCGCCGCCGCCGTGCGCCTCGCCGAGGAGGGCGCGACGCTCTCGCTCGTCGACGTCTCCGAGCCCGGCCTCACCGCCACCGCGGAAGCCATCGCCACCGCCGCCCCCGACGCGAAGGTGCTCACCCTCGTGGCCGACGTCTCGAAGGAGGAGGACGTCGAGCGCTACGTCTCCGAGACCCTCGCCGCCTTCGGCCGCATCGACGGCTTCTTCAACAACGCCGGCATCGAGGGCCGTCAGAACCTCACCGAGGACTTCACCTCCGCCGAGTTCGAGAAGGTCATCGCCATCAACCTCAGCGGCGTCTTCCTCGGGCTCGAGAAGGTGCTGAAGGTCATGCGCGAGCAGGGCTCCGGCATGGTCGTGAACACGGCGAGCGTCGGCGGCATCCGCGGCGTCGGCAACCAGTCCGGCTACGCTGCCGCCAAGCACGGCGTCGTCGGCCTCACCCGCAACTCCGCCGTGGAGTACGGGCAGTTCGGCATCCGCATCAACGCGATCGCCCCCGGCGCCATCTGGACCCCCATGGTCGAGAACTCGATGAAGCAGCTCGACCCGGAGAACCCGCGGGCCGCCGCCGAGCAGTTCATCCAGGCCAACCCCACCAAGCGCTACGGCGAGGCCCCCGAGATCGCCGCCGTGGTCGCGTTCCTCCTCAGCGACGACGCGAGCTACATCAACGCCGCCGTCGTCCCGATCGACGGCGGCCAGTCGTACAAGTACTGAGAGTGCCGGGCGGGCCGGGCCCCGCGCGAGTAGGTTCTGGCTCGACGGGGAGATGCCTTCCCCACGAGCAGGAGACACCATGAGCGACGAGAAGCAGCCCGGCACCGACGGCCCCAACCTGGGCGGCGACGGGACCATCCCGAACTCACGGGACGGCATCGCGCTGGGCCACGACCCCGACGGTTCGAACTTCAACCAGGAGGAGGACGCCGGCGACGCCGCCGGCGATCCCGCCGACGACTGAACCGAGGCGCAGCCCCGCCGTCCCGTTCAGAACCGCACTCGTCGCGGCAACCGACGCCTCATAGGGCCCGGATGCCGCGACGAGTGCGTTTTCGAACCAGAAAGTCGGCTCAGGGCAGCTGGAGAGCCGGAATCGAAGGCTCACCGGCGCAGGATGCGTCGAGTGCACCGACCTCCGCGACACCGGCAGACCCGACGGCCGGCAGCGACACCGTCGTGACGCCGCAGTTCGGGTAGCCGGGGGCCACGCGCGCTCCCCGCACGAGCAGCGGCACGAGCGACTGCAGCACCGCCCCGTGGGTGACCACGAGCACATCTCCCGAGCCCACGGCCAGGAGCGCCGCGACCGCACGGCGGAGCCGCTCCCGCACGTCGGCAGACGACTCGGCGAGGCCGGAGGGGTCGCTCGCCGCGATGGCGTCGAGCACGGTGTCGGGGCCGTCGGCGGTGAGCTCGTCCCAGTGCCCGTCCGCGCCGTAGGTGTAGCCGTGGGCCTCGAACAGCGGGCCCCACAGCGCGGGGTTGGGCTGGCCCTCCCAGCCGCCGAAGTTCCACTCGCGGAGATCGGGCGTGTACACGGGCTCGAGCTGCGGATGCCCCGCGAGCGCCGCGAGGGCCGTGGTGCGGGTGCGCGTGAGATCGCTCGCGAAGGCCGCCACGAGCGGCACCTCGCGGAACCGCTCCCCCAGCGCCTCGATCTGTCGGAGGCCCCGCGGCGTGAGCGGCGAGTCGCACCAGCCCTGCAGCTGGTGCCGCACGTTGAAGAGCGTCTCGGCGTGCCGCACCAGGTGCAGCCGCAGAGCCGGAGCGGAGGCGGCGGACCCGGGTGCGGGAGCGGAGGCGGGCCCCGTCACTCGGCGTCGAGGTCCGAGGCGAGCAGAGCCGCGAGCTCGTCGGCCACGCGCGCCTCCTCGTCGCCGGTCACCTCGATCGTGACCTCCTCGCCCTGCGCGATGCCGAGCGACATCACGCTGAGCAGGCTCGCCGCGTTGATCGCCTTCTCCTTCGCGGTGAGCTGCACGGCGTGGCCGGAACCGGCGGCCGCCTTCACGAAGAGTGCGGCGGGGCGGGCGTGGAGGCCGGTGCGGGATCCGATGGTGACGGTGCGGGTGGTCATGGTCGTCCTTTGGTTAGGGGTGGATGGGGAGGCTCACGCGTCGAGCACGCGCGCGATGTGCAGCGCGAGGAACGCGATCTCCTCGTTCGGCAGCCGCTCGCCGTACTCCTGCTCGACGAGCGTGCGCACGCGCTCCGCCGCCGCGACGGCCGCCGGGTACCGCGCACTGAGGCTCGTGAAGAGGAAGTCGTCGGGGCTCGTGGCGAGCTTGCCGTCGAAGAAGCGCCTCGCGAAGTACTGCAGGTGCGCCACGAACCGGGCCCCGTGCAGATCGTTCCCCTCAGGATCGGAGCCGTGCAGCTGCACACCCGTGGAGTGCGTCACGATCGAGGCCACCTGGCTCACGAGCGTCACGATCCTGAGCGAGTCGACCCCGGCGTTGCCGGCGTCGGCGTTCACGAGGTGGAAGGCGATGTTCGCCCCCTCCTCCTCGGGCAGCTCGACGCCGAGCCGGGACTGCAGCAGTGAGACCCCGCGCACGCCGATGGCGTACTGCCGCGGGTAGATCGCGCGCACCTCCCAGGCGAGCCGGTTCACGGTCACGAGCCCCTTGCGCTGCCGCTCCACGGCGAACCCCAGGTGGTCGGTGAGCGAGAGGTAGATGTGCGGGTCGAGCTCGAGGCCCTCCGCCGAGGCCAGGGCCACGATCGAACGGGTGACCTCCACGATCTCGCCCGGGATCTGCGTGAGCAGCTCCACGAGGTTCTGCTGGTCGCTGTCGGGCAGCGACACGAACACCTGGTTGGCGTCATCCGGAGCCACGATCTCGCCGGGCTTCCGGCCGTAGCCGATGCCCTTGCCGAGCACCACGAGCTCGGAGCCGTTCTCGTCGACCGCGAGCACGACGCTCGAGTTGAGCACCTTCTTGATCGTCTGCACGGGCACCTCCTCTCGCGTGTCGACTCGGACAGCGACGCTCACGACAGGTCGGCTCCGTTGGAGGCTATGACCTTCTGGTACCAGAAGAACGAGTCCTTCCGCCGACGCTCCAGTGTGCCATTCCCCAGGTCGTCCATGTCGACGTGGATGAAGCCGTAGCGCTTGGTGATCTGCGACGTCGAGGCGCTGATGAAGTCGATCGGCGACCAGCTCGTGTAGCCGAGCAGGTCCACCCCCTCGTCGACGGCGCGGATCATCTCCTCGAAGTGCGCGCGGAAGTAGTCGATCCGGTACGGGTCGTGGATGCGGCCATCGGGCGTGACCTCGTCGCGCATGCCGAGCCCGTTCTCCACGATGAAGAGGGGCTTGTTGTAGCGGTCGTAGAGGTCGATCAGCGAGATCCGCAGCCCGACGGGGTCGATCTGCCAGCCCCACTCGCTCGAGGGCAGGAACGGGTTCTTGACACCCAGGATCGTGTTGCCCGGCGTGCGCTCGGCATCCGGGTTCACCGACTCGGTCATCGACATGTAGTAGCTGAACGAGATGTAGTCGACGGGGTGCGCGGCGAGCAGCTCGGCGTCGCCCTCCTCGAACGGGATCGTGACGCCCTGTCGCGCGAGCAGGTTGAGCGCGAGCCGTGGGTAGGCGCCGTCGGCCTGCACGTCGGTGCAGAGGTAGAGCAGGCGCTCCTTCTCCTGGGTGGCGGCCACGTCGTCGGGGTGGCAGGTGTTCGGGTAGGTGGTCAGCATGGTGAGCATGCAGCCCATCTGCGACTCCGGGAACATCTCGTGCAGGAGCTTCGTGGCCGCCGCCGACGCCACGAACTGGTGGTGGAGCGCGGTGTAGCAGGCCTGCTCCAGGCCGCTCTCGCCGTTCGCGAGCGGGGGCACCTTCTCTTCGATGATGCCGCCCGAGGTGAAGGGGTGGCGGATGATGCCGTCGATCTCGTTGAAGCTCAGCCAGTAGGTGACGAGGTGGCCGAAGCGCTCGAAGCAGGTGCGCACGAAGCGCTCGAAGAGGGGCAGGATGCCGCGGTCGACCCAGGCGTTGTTCTTCAGCGCGAGGTGCAGCGGCGGGTCGTAGTGCGCGAGGGTCACGAGCGGCTCGATGCCGAGGCGTCGCATCTCCTCGAAGAGCCCCAGGTAGAAGGCGATGCCCTCCTCGTTGGGCTCGAGTTCCTCGCCCGTGGGGTAGAGGCGCGTCCAGGCGATCGAGACCCGGAGCACCGTGAAGCCCATCTCGGCGAACAGCGCGAGATCCTCGGGGTAGCGGTGGTAGAAGTCGATGCCACGGCGCTTCGGGTAGTAGGTCAGCTCGTCCGGGTCGGCCAGGGCGGCACGGATGCTCTCCACGGTGTTCACGTGGTGGATCGCGTACTGCTTCGGGTCGGCGCCCGGCTTGAAGGTGTTGACGTCGGTGACCGCGGGGCCGCGGCCGCCCTCCTTCCAGGCGCCTTCGGCTTGGTTGGCGGCGAGTGCGCCGCCCCAGAGGAATCCGTCAGGCAGTGCCACCGGTGAGCTCCTTCTCCGTGATCGTGGCGAACGGTTCGCCGGTCGTGATGTCTCCCGCGGCCGGCACCTCGACCGTGAACCGGTCGGAGTTGGTGACGACGACGGGGGTGGTGAGGTCGTAGCCGGCGTCGCGGATGGCGTCGAGGTCGGCCTCGATCACGAGCTGGCCCGCCTCCACGCGGTCGCCCTGGGCGACGTGCACGGTGAAGGGCGCTCCGGCGAGCTTGACGGTGTCGATGCCGACGTGCACGAGCACCTCGACCCCCTCGTCGGAGGTGATGCCGATGGCGTGCTTCGAGTCGAGCAGCGAGGTGACGGTGCCGGCGAGCGGGGCACGCACGCTGCCCGAGACGGGGAGGATCGCGGCGCCGTCGCCGAGCACACCGCCGGAGAACACCGGGTCGGCCACGTCGGCGAGGGGCACGACGGTGCCGGTGAGGGGTGACACGAGGCGGATGGCGTGTGCCTGGCCGCGCGGCGCATCCGTCGACGATGTCGACTCGTTCGTCGAGGCGATGGCGGTGGCGGCAGCGGCCGCCGCAGCGGCCTCGTCGCGCTCGCCCTTCAGCGAAGGCGACGTGGCGTCGTTCCAGAACACGATCGAGAGCACGAACGCCACGGCCAGCGCGATGAGCGCACCGATCACGGCGTTGACGAGGTTCCACGGGTTGGCGGCGTCGACGAACATCGTGATGCTCGCAAGGCCCGGGCCCACGACCGCGAACGAGGTCACGAAGGTGAGGCCGAGGTAGGCGCCACCCGCGAACGCTCCGGCCATGACCGAGAGAAGCACCTTGCGGTTCTGCAGGGTGACGCCGTAGATGGCGGGCTCGGTGATGCCGAACAGCGCCGAGATGCCGGCCGAGACGGCCGTGGAGCGGAGCCGGGTGCTCTTCGTGCGGATGGCGACGGCGAACATGGCGCCGGACTCGGCGATGTTGTGGGCGAGCGAGGCCACGAGGTAGAACGACTCCCGGCCGTTCTGCGCCATGGTGGCGATGGTCGGCGGGATGAACGCCTTGTGCATGCCCACCGAGATGATGAGCGGGAGGATGGCGGCGAGCACGGCCACCGCGACCCAGCCGAGCGTGTTGTAGAGGCCGATCATGGCGGCGGTGAGCAGCGATCCGAGCCAGTAGCCCACGGGTCCGAGCACGAGGATGAGCAGGGGCGCCACGATGATGTAGCACATCAGCGGGGTGAAGAACACGCGGATCGGACCGGGAGAGACCTTGTTGAAGAAGCGCTCGAGCGGCCACAGCGCGAGCACCGCGAGGATCGAGGGGAAGACCTGCGAGTTGTAGTTCACGACCTGCACGGGGATGCCGAACAAGGCGACGCCGCCCTCCTGGTTGACCAGGGTCGTGAAGTTCGCGAACATCAGCACCGCCACGACGCCGAGGGCGAGCGGACGGTTGACGTTGAGCTTCTTGGCCGTCGTGTAGGCCACGAGGAGCGGCAGGAAGGCGAAGACGGCATCCGGAATGGCCGAGAGCAGCAGGTAGGACTCGCTGTCGGTGGGCAGCCAGCCGAGGGCGCCCGCGCCGACGAGCAGCGACTTGAAGATTCCGGCACCGGCGATGGCGGGGATGAGCGGGGTGAAGACGCTCACGATGAAGTCCATGAATACGCTGCCGGCTCGCTTCCAGCTGAGCGGCTTGCGGGGGCCTGCCGGGGCATCCGCCGCGCCGCCTCTGCCGCCGCGCTCCTTCTCGACCGCGTTGTAGACGTTCACGACGTCGTTGCCGATCACCACCTGGGTCTGCGATCCGCTGCGCACGGCGCTGATGACGCCGGTGAGGGACTTCAGGGTGTCGAGGTCGGCCTTGCCGTCGTCGACGAGGGTGAAGCGGAGGCGGGTGCTGCAGTGGGTGAGGCCGGCGACGTTCTGGCTGCCGCCGACTCCGTCGAGGATGGCTTTCGCCTCGTCCTGTCGCGTCATGGGTGGGTCCTTCCTTGGATCCGGGTGCTCGGGCGTCATCGCGCCGGGGTGGTGCGGGCGTGCATCCGGGCACAAAAAAAGGACCCGAAGGCGCTCGCTCTCGCGATTGCGTTCGGATCCTGCCTGCGTGACCAGTTACATGTCCTGGAAGGGAAAATAGCACACGTTCCTGGGACGCCTCAAACTCTTCAGCCGATCTCGACGAGCACGCGGGGAAGCTCCTGCAGGAGCTCGCGGGCGAGGAAGCCGAGTGGGCCGACGTCGACCGCGAGCCGGTCGCCTGCGGCGGCATGGGCGTGGGTGGCCCAGACCGCGGCCTGCTCGGGCGAAGCGCCGCGTGCGCAGAGGCCCGCGATCGCGCCGGCGAGCACGTCGCCACTGCCCGACGTGCCGAGGCCGCCGTGGCCGGTGCCGATCTGCCACGACCGGCCGTCCGGATGCGCGATGAAGCCCTGGCACGACACGACCGCCCCGTAGCCGCGCGCCACCTCGAGCGCGAGCGCGGCGGGATCGTCGCCCCCATCACCCTCGTCGTGTGCCTCGTCATCGTTCAGGCCGTCACGGAGGAGGCCGGCCTCACCCGTGTTCGGGGTGAGCACGAGGCGACCGGCGAACGCGTCGCCCACGGCCGACTGCGGCAGCACGCCGAGGGCGTAGGCGTCGAGCACCACCACGGTCTCCTCCCCCACGAGCCCCGGCAGCAGGTCGAGCAGGCGGCGGGCCTGGTCGGCGTCGTCGAGGCCGGGGCCCACGAGCACCGCGTCGGCGTTGCCGAGGTCGTCGGCGGCGGCCTCGATCGAGGTGCCGTCGATGTGGAGCAGTCCACCCTGCTCCGTCTCGGCGAGGGCCACGACGCCGCTCTCGGGCAGCGCCACCGAAGCGGCCACAGCCACCCCTTCCGCGATCGCCACCGTGAGTCGTCCGGCGCCCACGCGGAGCGCCGCCTCGGCGGCGAGCAGCGCGGCGCCGGGCGAGCGCCGGTCGCCGCCCACCACCACGACCTGCCCCCGGTCGTACTTCGACGAACCGGGACCGGGCAGCGACCACTCGCGCAGCAGCAGGAGCGTCACCGCCTCAGCGTGCGGTCGCGCGGAGGCCTCCGTGGCGTCGTCAGCGGGCGGGTTCTGCGGACTCATCGGTGTCTCCTCCGTGTCGTGTGGCCTCGACGTCGAGGCGGTCGAGGTGCCCGTGATGGGCGAATTCGGCGAGCTGCCAGTCGGCGGCAGACGTCGGCGATGCTGCGCCATCGGCGCGCACGAGCCGCGTGATCGAGGCGTTGACCACCACGTTCTCGCGTGCGAAGCCGAGCAGCTCCTCCTCGCTCCAGCCGAGGCACACGAAGAGGAACAGCATCACGACGGCGTCGTGCGCCACCACGAGCAGCGGGCCGCTCTGCGCTGACGGAGCGGAGTCCTCGGCATCACGCAGGAACGAGCGGATGCGCAGCGCGACATCCGCCCACGACTCTCCTCCCGGCGGCCGATAGTAGAACTTGCCGAGCCACCGCCGCCGCTCGGCCTCCTCGGGATGCAGCGCCTGCACCCCGGCCGCCGTGAGCAGGTCGAGTATGCCGAGCTCGCGATCCCGCAGCCGCTCGTCGACCCGCACCGGCACCGCCGCTTCCATCCCAGCCTCGGCGCCGGCTCCGGCGCCGGCGAGCGCGATGGCCGTCGTCTCCCGGGCGCGGCGGTAGGGCGAGCTCCACACCACCGGCGAGCGCCCGGACGCGTTCTCGCCCAGCCAGACCCCGAGCGCCCCCGCCTGCTCGCGACCCGTCGGGCTCAGCGGCACGTCGGCGTCACGCCACTCCACGACGATCCGTTCCTCCCCCGCGCGCTGCGCCTCGGTCGCGACGACGTTCGCCTCGCTCTCCCCGTGCCTCACCAGCCAGATCTCGGATGCGCCCATCCGCTCACGCTATTCCGGTCCCGGGCAGTTGCCACCCCCCTCCGGGCGGCCGGTCTGGTCACCGTGGGCTCGCTGCTGCGGGTCGCCGATATAGTTATCGCGTTATAACCATTTGAGGAGACCATGCAGAAGCCGGCCCCGTCGACATCCGCGTCCGCGTCCACGGCCCGGGACGGGCGTGCGGGCATCACCCCAGGCCTCCTCGTCGTGCTCGCCCTGCTCTCGGCGATCGCGCCGATCGGCACCGACCTCTACCTGCCCGCCTTCACGCAGATGACGGGTGACCTGGATGCCAGCGCCACCGAGGTGCAGCTCTCGCTCACGGCGTTCCTCCTCGGCGTGGCGGGCGGCCAGCTCGTCTTCGGCCCCCTCTCGGACCGCTTCGGCCGGTTCCGGCCACTCCTCATCGGCTCCGTCATCTGCGTGGTCGCGAGCGCCGCCGCGGCCCTCGCCCCCACCATCGGCGTCCTCGTCGTCGCGCGCCTCGTGCAGGGCATGGCGGGGGCGGCCGGCATGGTGATCGGCCGCGCGATGGTCTCCGACCTCGCCTCCGGCCGGGCCGCCGCCCGAGCCTTCAGCCTCATGATGATCGTGGGCGGGGTGGCACCCGTGCTGGCCCCGTTCATCGGGAGCCTCCTCACCGACGTCGTCCGCTGGCGCGGGATCCTGTGGGTGGTCACGGGGCTCGCCGTCGTCATGCTCGTGGCCGTCGTCGTGGTGGTGCGCGAGACCCACACCGGGCGACGCCCGCTCGACCGGTCGGCCGGCGTGGGAAAGCGGGCGCTCCTCTCCCGCACCTATCTCGGCAACCTGCTCGCCTTCGGCTTCGGGTTCTCGGTCATGATGGCCTACATCTCGGCGTCGCCGTTCGTCTACCAGGTGATGGTGGGCATGACTCCGCTGCAGTACGGCCTGAGCTTCGGCGTCAACGCCGTGGGACTCGTGGGCATGAGCGCCATCTCGGCCCGCCTCACCTCCCGCTTCGCGCCGCGGCGCCTGCTCGGCACGGGGCTGACCCTCGTGCTCGCGGCGACCGTCGTTCTCCTCACCCTCGTGCTGACCGGCGCTCCCGCCGCCCTGCTGCCGATCCCGATCTTCGTCGCGGTGGCGAGCCTCGGGCTCGTGATGGGCAATGCCACGGCGGGTGCACTGTCCGCCGTTCCGCACATCGCGGGCCTCGGATCGGCCGTCCTCGGCGCGCTGCAGTTCGGTCTCGCCGCTCTCGTCTCACCGCTCGTGAGCCTCGGCGGTGAGGCGAGCGCCCTGCCGCTCGCGATCGTGATGTGCAGCTCGGCCGTGATCGCCGTCACCGCCTTCCTCGTGGCCGGTCCGCGACGAGGATCGCTCACAGCGATCTCCCGGGAATAACCTCGCCTCCCCGGCGTTGAACTTGAGCGTAAGGCACTCAAGTTTTCAAACCAGGAGGTTTCGTGCCCGAGAACTTCACCCCAGACGGCGCCCAGGAGAACGGCGGCAACTCGTTCGACGAGTTCCTCGCCCGCTACCTCGAGGGCGAGCAGCGCGCGGCACGGGCCGGGCGCTCCATCGACCTCAGCAAGCTCATCAGCCGCCGCACGCAGGAGCTGCTCGCCGAGGCCGGCCAGTATGCCATCGGCCGCGGCCACCGCGAGCTCGACGCCCTGCACATCCTGCGCACGATCGCGCCCCAGCAGCCGGCCTCCGACGCCATCCGCGGCGTGGGCGCCGACCCGGCGGCCATCGTGCGTGCCGCCGAGTCGCGCCTTCCCGCGCAGAGCGGCGACCCGGTCACGGCCCCGGCTCTCACCCAGAGCGCTCAGCGCGCGCTGTTCCACGCCTACCAGGTGGCACGCGCATCGGGATCGACCTACATCGACCCCGAGCACCTCTTCTTCGCGCTCGTCATCAACCAGGACTCCCCCGCCGGCCAGGTGCTGGCCCAGGCCGGCGTGACCCCGGATGCGCTGCAGGAGGGCCTGCGCCAGAACCTCGGTGCGTCCTCCGGCGCGGCCGGACTCGGTGACCCCGCCGCACAGGCGGCCGCCGCATCCGGAGCGTCGGACGACGCCTCGGCCACCCCCACCCTCGACAAGTTCGGCACCGACCTCACCGCCCTCGCGGCGGCCGACGAGCTCGACCCTGTCATCGGCCGAAAGGACGAGATCGAGCAGACCGTCGAGATCCTCTCGCGCCGCACCAAGAACAACCCGGTGCTCATCGGCGAGGCGGGCGTCGGCAAGACGGCCATCGTCGATGGCATCGCCCAGGCGATCGTCGACGGCGCGGTGCCCGAGCAGCTGCGCGGCAAGCGCGTGGTCTCGCTCGACCTGCCCGCGATGCTCGCGGGCACCCGGTTCCGCGGCGACTTCGAGGAGCGCCTGACCACGCTGATGGACGAGATCGCGGCTCACAAGGACGAGCTGATCGTGTTCATCGACGAGATCCACACCGTCGTCGGCGCCGGCGGTTCCGGCGAGGGCGGCATGGACGCGGGCAACATCCTGAAGCCTCGTCTGGCCCGGGGTGACCTGCACCTCGTGGGCGCCACGACCCTCAAGGAGTACCGCGGCATCGAGAAGGATCCCGCCCTCGAGCGCCGGTTCTCGCCCGTGACCGTGGGCGAGCCCTCGGCCGACGACGCCGTGCTCATCCTGCAGGGCCTCCGCCCCGCCTACGAGGAGCACCACGGCGTGAGCTACACCGATGCCGCCCTCTCGGCCGCCGTCGAGCTCTCGGCACGCTACGTGAGCGACCGCTTCCTGCCCGACAAGGCGATCGACCTCATCGACCAGGCCGGCGCGCGTCTGCGGCTCTCGCTCGGCACGGTGCCCGAAGTGGTCGACATCTCGGCGCTGCAGGCCGACCTCGCCGCCCTCGAGGGCGCGAAGAACGCGGCCGTCTCGGCCGAGCACTACGAGGAGGCCTCGCGTATCCGCGACGAGATCGAGGACATCCAGCACCAGCTCGCCGAGGCCACGTCGGTGGCCCACCGCGTGGCGTCGGAACGCGCCTCCGGAGGTGTCGACCCGCACGCGGTGGTCGATGAGGCCGAGATCGCCGCCGTCATCTCCCGGGCGACCGGCATCCCCGTGTCACGCCTCGGAGACGTCGACCGCACCCGTCTGGCCGCCCTCGAGGGCGAGCTGCACGAGCGCGTCATCGGTCAGGACGACGCCGTCACGGTGGTCGCCAAGGCCGTGCGCCGCAACCGCACGGGCATGGGCGACGCGAACCGGCCGATCGGCTCGTTCCTGTTCCTCGGCCCCACGGGCGTCGGCAAGACCGAGCTCGCGAAGTCGCTCGCGGAGTCGCTGTTCGGCGACGCCTCGGCGATGCTGCGCTTCGACATGTCGGAGTTCGGCGAGCGCCACACGGTCTCCCGCCTGGTCGGCGCCCCTCCCGGATACGTCGGCTACGACGAGGCCGGCCAGCTGACCGAGCGCGTGCGCCGCAACCCCTACTCAGTGGTGCTGTTCGACGAGATCGAGAAGGCGCACCCGGATGTCTTCAACCTGCTCCTGCAGGTGCTCGACGACGGGCGGCTCACCGACTCGCAGGGTCGCACGGTCGACTTCCGCAACACTGTCGTGATCATGACCTCGAACCTCGGTTCGGAGTTCCTGGCCTCGCGCTCAGGCGCGATGGGCTTCGTGGCCGCCGCACCCGACGGCTCCTACGACGCCACGGGCTTCGGCTCGGACAAGGCGCTGCGCGACCGCGTGATGGGCAAGCTCCGTGAGGCCATGCGGCCGGAGTTCCTCAACCGGATCGATGAGATCGTGCTGTTCCGGAAGCTCGAGAAGGCGCAGCTGCGTCAGATCGTGTCGCTGCTGCTGGGCGCCACCCGCGCCCGGCTCGGCGCGCGGGAGATCACCCTCGAGGTCACGGAGGCCGCGATCGACTGGATGGCCGACAACGGCTACGAGCCCGAGTACGGAGCGCGTCCGCTCCGCCGGGTCATCCAGCGCAACGTCGACGACCGCATCGCCGACCTGCTCGTGGCGGGCACCCTCGCCGACGGCGGCACCGTCACCCTCGACGCCCCCGCCGGCGCCCTCACGGTCACCCCGGGCACCACGCCAGCGGTGACCCCGGAGCAGCTCCTGGCCGCCTGACCCCCGCCCCCACCCAGACGCACCTGTGAGTCGCGTCGAAGTGTCCTCATTCCGCCCGAGAAGGGCCGGGTGACGACACTTCGGCGCGACTCACCTGCATGTGGGCGGGGGCTTATGGGACGGGCCGGGTGGCGGCGGGGAGATAGGGCAGACGGCGGAGGTGGACCGGGGTGCTCAGCGAGCACCGTGGAGGTATCGCAAGTCCATCTCCACGGAAGGTGCTCCTCATGCTGTTCTTCGTCGTCGTCCTCACCGGGCTCGTGCTGTGGGCGGTCTTCGCGGCCGTCGTCGCCACCACGAGCGACACCGACCGGCACACCCATCACCACGCGGATGCCGACACGTGGCACCTGGGTACCGCCGAGCACGCGGCATCCGGGACCCGGGACTGATCCGCGGGCTCCGAGGCTCCGGGAGGATCGGGGAAAGACGATCCGGGAGGTCAGGCCATGTCGGAAGTGTGGTGCATCGTGAGCGAGGACAACGTCGGCGGGAGGGCTCTCGCCGAGGCCCTGCTCGAGGAGTCGCAGGAGGTCGCCGTGCTCTCGCGCGACGTCGAGCCGTTCGCGTTGCTCGTCAACTCCTACGCCGACTCGATCGTGCCGGCCGAGCTCCGGCACGCCGACCTGCCCACCATCACCGAGGCGCTCACCTGCATCGAGCAGAGCCTCCCGGCCGTCGACGTCGTCGCCCTGGTGGGCGCAGACGACGACGAGCGGATGCGCGCGGCCGGCGACTTCCTGCTCGCCAGGTGGCCGGAGGCGGAGCTGGTCATCGTGTCGGCGGCCCGGCCGCTTGCGGCCGTCACGGCCTGATCAGCGGCGCGACCCAGCCGGTCTAGACGGGCGCAGCGGCGCCGGAGCGAGGGCGATGCGCTGCCGCCCGACGCTCGGCCAGGTGGAGGCGCTTGGGGTCGTGCAGGAGCACCTCGTCGGGCGCCCGCAGCCGATCGATCAGCACCTCCAGCAGCGGATGCCGCTCGAACCCGGCAGGTTGCTGCAACGGTGCCGCAGAGAGTGCCCGGGACGGCTTCCGGCGCACCGACGCCCACGCCGCGATGCCTCCCGCGACAGCGGGCACCGGCACGATCCAGAGCACCACCCAGAGCTCGGGCACGAGCGCGACGGCCGTCACGATGGCCGCGACCACCACGAACAGCGCGGCGCCGATCCCGACGAGCACCGACCCGAGCCGGGTCGGCAGGAGGCGCGCGCCGTTCCGCCAGCCGAGGGCCGCGCCCACCGCGGAGCAGGCCGCGAGGAGGAGGGCGATCTGCACGCCGAGGACGAGGAACGACCCCGAGAACCCGAGATCGGCCTTGGCCGACAGCACCACGACGGCCTGGATCGAGAGGAAGCTGGAGAGGAAGGTCGCGACTCCCCCGGCGGTGGAAAAGCGCAGGACCGCCCGCCTGTGTGACTCCGTTGTCATGTCCCTACCCTGGCACGACCTCCCTGGCCACCGCCAGCGCCGCCGCTGCCCCGCCGAGGGCCGCCGGGACGAGCACGGGGGTTCGTAACAATGCCGATCGCCGCCGCAACGTCGACTAGGGTCGTGGAGCACCCCGGCGCCTTGGCGGAGTGGCTACGCAGCGGTCTGCAAAACCGTGTACACGGGTTCGAATCCCGTAGGTGCCTCCACGAACCGACCTCTACCCGCGGGCCGCCCGGTCCGCTCGCACCCGAGGGCCGGCTGCCCGCCGGTCGCGCAGCAGCTGCACCGTGTAGTCGAGGTTCGCGATGGCGTGCAGCAGCACCGCCACACCCACCCACGCCAGCCCGAACAGCACGAGCGCGCCGTTCGTGGGTGCGAGCCATTCGATCAGGAGCAGCAGCGGGAACCCCACCATGAGCAGCACGGTGCGGAGCCGCCCGATGACGCGCACGGGCACGATGCCGGGCTTCGTGACGAGCACGGTGACGCCGAGCAGCAGATCGGCCACGAGCAGCACGGCCGCCATCCACATCGGGACGATCCCGGCCGCGACGAGCGTCACGCACACCGCGAACTGGCTCACCCTGTCGGCGATCGGGTCGAGCTTCTTGCCGAGATCGGTGGTGAGGTCGAAGCGGCGCGCGATGAAGCCGTCGGCCCAGTCGGTGATGCCGAGCACGATCAGCACGACGAGCGCCCAGAACGGGCTCTCCCAGACCAGCAGCACCACGACGAACAACGGTGTCAGGACGACGAGGCGCCCGATCGAGATGGTGTTGGGGACGTTCACGCGTCGGGAAGCGGCTCGGTCGTCACGATCGTGCCGGTCCAGCCGGGCTGGGCGGCGATGATCCCGATGAGCTCGGCGTTGAGGTAGAGCGTTCCCCCGTCGGCGCCCGCCTGATGGAAATAGGAGTCGGCGAACACCATGTCGCTCAGCACGACCTTCACGCCGGGATAGGTCTGCACGATGCGCGCGATGGCGCGTTCCGGGTCGGGCATGACCTCTCCTTTCGCTAGCCTGGGACCAGCTTACTTCGAGGGGGTATCCGGCAATGGAGTTCCAGACCGAATCGATCGGTGACGACATCGTCGTCATCCGTGGCGACGGGCGGTTGAACATGGTCTCGGGCCCCGCCCTCCGGGAGGCGGTCAAGCGCTCGGTCGAGGCCGGGCGCGCGCGCGTCGTCGTCGACCTCAGCCGCATCCCCTTCATGGACTCCTCCGGCCTCGGCGCCCTCATCGCCGGCCTCAAGACCGCCAGGGAGAAGGGCGGCGACCTCCGGATCGTGCGGCCATCGACGCAGGTCTCGATGGTGCTGAAGCTCTCCAACGTCGACAGGATCCTGCCCGCCTTCGACAGCACCGAGGAGGCCTACCGTGACTGAGGAGCGCCAGAACCTCGTCTTCAGCGCACCGCCGGACGACGTGGACGCCGTGCACGAGTTCCTCGAGACCGTGTGGGAGGCGAACCCCGGGGTGAGCGAGTTCGACCGGATGGCGTTCGAGACCGCCCTCATCGAGCTCGCCTCCAACGTCATCCAGCACGCCGCGGGCGAGGGCGGCGTCACGTGCGTGCTGACGGTCGACGCCGACGAGAACGGCCTCTCGGCGTCGCTCGCCGACACCGCGGATGCGGGCGGCATCGTGCTCATGGACCGCTCGATGCCCGACGAGCTGAGCGAGTCCGGCCGCGGCATCGCGCTCATCCAGGCGCTCGTCGACGACCTCCGCTACGAGCGGGTCGACGAGCGCAACGTGTGGTCGATCAGCCGCGCGCGGGAGTCCGGCGGCAGCTGACCCTCAGCTCCTGCGGAAGACGATCACGGCGGTGACGTCGTCGTCGCCGCCACCGCTGCCGGCGACCAGCGCCGAGATCGTCTCCGCCGCCGCAGCCGGCGACTCGGAGCCCGCCACGATGGCGGTGATGTCGTCGAGCGAGTCGAGCGTGCCGTCGTAGAGGTCGAGGAGCCCGTCGGTGAAGGTGATCAGCCGGTCCCCCGGCGCGAGCGTCGTCTCGGCGGCCGTCCACAGGCCGTCCTGCACGATGCCGATCGGCAGCCCGGTGGCGTCGAGCCGCTCGTAGCCACCGTCCGGGTGCACCACGACGCTGAGCCCGTGACCGGCGTCGGCGAAGCGGATGCGTCCGCTCGCGGTGTCGATGCGGGCGTGGAAGAGGGTGGCGAACGAACCGGTCTGGCCGAGGTCGTTCGCGAGCTGCGCGTTCACGTGCTCGATCGCCTCCACTACGTCGAAACCCGTCTGCGACTGGAACGCCGCGCGCACCGTGGCGGCGAGGATGGCCCCGGCGGTGCCCTTGCCCATCACGTCGGCGAGGGTCAGCTCGATGCCGCCCTCCGAGCCGTGCCAGGAGTAGAAGTCGCCGGCCACCGTGCGCGCGGGGAGGCACACGCCCGCCACCTCGAAGGCGGGGAGCCCCGGCTGCGCCTGCGGCAGCAGTTGCTGCTGCACCTCGGCGGCGCGGTCGAGGTCGGCGGAGTCCTGCAGTTCGCGCTCCACCCAGTCGCCTAGCTCCTCGAGCAGTCGCTCCTGGTCGGCGCTGAACTCGCGCGGAGCCGTGTCGACGAGGCACAGCGTGCCCACGCGGTGGTCGTCGCCGAGGCTGAGCGGGCGTCCGGCGTAGAAGCGGATGTGCCGCTCCCCCGTGACGGTGTCGCGCCACGAGAAGCGGTCGTCCTTCGTCGCATCCGGCACCACGAGGATCTCGGGGCGCTGGATGGTGATGTCGCAGAACGACTGCGAACGCGGGCTGAACGGCTCCGCATCCTTCGGCTGGGGCGACTTCGTGAACTGCCGCGTCGCGTCGAGCAGGTTGATCTCGGCCACCGGAACGGCGAACAGCTCGCGGGCGATGCGGGTGATGCGGTCGAATCGCTCCTCGCCTGGTGTGGCGAAGAGGTTGAGCCGCTCCACCGCCGCGATCCGCAGCTGCTCGAAGCGCTCCCGATCGATGGCCTCGTCGTCGATCCCTGTTTCACCCATGACTGCCAGCGTAGTCAAGCCCTTGTGCTCCGGTGGGACGGATGCCGCCGCTCAGGGCATCCGGGTGAGGCGGAAGATGCGGAGCGTGCGGCCCGAGGCGCGCTCGTAGCCGCGGTAGCCCGGCCACTGCGCCTCGATGAAGGCCCAGACGGCTTCCCTCTCGTCGTCGCCCACGAGCTCGGCGCGCACGCGGATGCTCCGGCGCCCCACCTCGACGACCGCGTCGGGATGGGCGATCAGGTTGGCACTCCAGGCGGGATGGTTCTCTCCGGCGAAGTTGCTGCCGGTCACGAGCAGCGCGCCGTCCGGCTCAGGGCAGTACATGAGCTCGGTGGAGCGGGGCAGCCCGCTCCTCGCTCCGGTCGTGTGCAGCACG
The DNA here is from genome assembly GCF_024979315.1 of Herbiconiux oxytropis. GTDB lineage: Bacteria > Actinomycetota > Actinomycetes > Actinomycetales > Microbacteriaceae > Herbiconiux > Herbiconiux oxytropis. Next base: position 53,011 of record NZ_JANLCK010000011.1, read on the forward strand.
AGCGAGGGCACGAGCACGCCGCTGAGAGGCCGGCCGCCTCGGTTCAGGACCTTCCAGACGCGCTCGAGCGGTGGCATGACGGCCGGCCCGAACCGCCGGAAGAACCGGGAGCGCGAGAATCTCGCCACGGCCCTGCGGATGCCGCGCTGGAGCGATGCCATACAACCATCCTGCACCGCGCGATCGTGGGCAACCGTCGGATCAGTACCAGTTGACCGACTGCGAGTGCGACCACGCGGAGCACGGGGTGCCGTAGCCGCGCGAGATGTAGTCGAGCCCCCAGGTGATCTGCGTGACAGCGTTGGTGGCCCAGTCGTCGGCGACCGACGCCATCTTGCTGCCGGGCAGCGACTGCGGGATGCCGTAGGCACCGCTCGAGGCGTTCTCGGCCTGGTAGTTCCAGCCGGACTCCTTGGTCCAGAGGGAGTCGAGGCACTGCATCTGGTCGCTGCCCCAGCCGCGCTCGGCCACGAGGTCGGCGGCCACGGCGCGGGCGCCGTCCGGCGTGTTCGCCAGGGCGAGGCGCTCGGCAGCGGCCTGCGCTGCCGCTTCCGCCTCAGCGGCAGCAGCGGCTTCGGCGGCAGCAGCGGCGGCGGCCGCCTCAGCCGCAGCGTCGGCGACGGCCTTGTCGACGGCCGCGGCCTGCACGGTGGCCGCACCGGTGTGCACGGCGGCGGCGGTGGTGAGGGTCTGCACGGTCGTCGTGTCGAGGTAGGCGTAGTTCGCGAGCGACGCCAAGGAGGCCACGAGCGGGGCGGTGTCGACTTTGCCCGCCACCGCGCCGAGTGTCGCGTTGCCGGCATCGAGTGCTGCTGCGGCCCGGGCGTCGGCCTTCTCCGAGGCGCGCACGAAGAAGGCGGAGGAGCCGTCGGCAGGAGCGTCGGCCGAGGCCGTCGACACCACGCGGGTGCCCGTGACGCTCTCGGCGTGCGCCATGAGGGGGTTCGTGAAGGCGCCGCCGGTCACGAGGAGGCCCGCCACGAGGGTGGCGGCGACGGGAGCGATCGCGGCGCGACCGCGGTGGCCGGAGCCGCGGACCGAGCGGGCCTCCGCCTCCCGGGCGTCGCGGAGCGAGCGGCGCGTGGGGTGGCCCGCGGCCGCGGTGCCGGGGGTGGAGGTGCTGCGGGTTGCGGGGGTGCTGCCGGGGGCGGGCGTGCCGGTGGTGGCGGATGTCTCAGGCCGTGCGGGTGGAGCCGGGTTCATGTCTTCCCTGGGTTCAGGCCACCTGGGTGTGCCTCGGCCGGACGGCGCGGGGGCGCGCGGGTGCGCCAGGCGGGGCGGTGGCGGTGACGGTCGGTGTCGGGTCACGGTGGAGCCACGGCGTCGATGGGTCGATCCGGGCTTCGATGTGTCGTTCGGGGCAGACCGCACCTGGTCACCCGCTCGAACGATTGAAGCCACAAGTATGTGCGCGGTTTCTGGGAGAAGACTCCATGCGCCGCTATCGATACACCTGAGCGTCGAGGATGGGCGCATGACTTCGGGATACACCGCTCGCCAGGTGCGCGACGCCGAGGCGCCGCATCTGGCCGCAGGAGAACCGCTCATGCAGCGTGCCGCTCACGGCCTGGCGACCGAGATCCGGCGCGTGCTCGACGGGGCATCCGCTGCATCGGCGGGGCGGGGCCGGCCCCCGGCCGGAGGCGTGCTCCTGCTAGTCGGGTCGGGCGACAACGGCGGCGACGCCCTGTTCGCGGGTGCCGAACTGGCGGCCTCCGGTGTCGAGGTGCGCGCGATCGGCGTCGGCAGCAGAATGCACGAGGCCGGGAGCGAGGCGGCCCACGCCGCCGGCGTGCGGTTCGTGGAGACCGCGCCGGAAGCACCGCCCGGTCTCCCCGCCCTCCTCCGGGAGACGGCGGTGATCGTCGACGGCATCCTCGGCACCGGCACCACCGCCGACAGCCCTGCCCTCCGCGGTGCAGCGCGCGAGGTCGTCCACGGCATCCGTGCCGAGCTGGCGGCGCTGTCGCGCGAGCTCCCCGAGGGCGTGACAGGACCCCTCGTGGTGGCGGTCGACATCCCGAGCGGGATCGACCCTGACTCCGGCGAGACGGCCGACGACATTGTGCTGCCCGCCGACCTCACCGTGACCTTCGGCGGCGTGAAGGCGGGGCTGCTGCGCGGGCACGGCGCCCGGCTGGCCGGCGAGGTCGTGCTCGTCGAGATCGGCATCGAGGGCGACCTGGCGGCGGTCGAGCCGGCCGTCCGCACGTGATCGAGGGAGCCGGGAGGTTGCGTTTCTGTTGAAGCGGGTCACGATGGTGTGAACAGGACCGCCACCGGGCGGACCGGTCAGGAGCATCCTCATGAAGAAGATCGCATTGGTCGCCGCTTTCGCACTCGGCTACGTGCTCGGCGCGCGCGCGGGGCGCCGTCGCTACGAGCAGATCCGCTCGAAGGCCAAGGAGCTGTGGAACGACGAGCACGTACAGTCGGCCGTGCACTCCGCCGGCGACGCGATCGGCACCGCGGCCGGCAAGGTCGGCGACGTCGTGGGCGACAAGGCCGACGAGCTGCTCCACAAGGCCCGTCGTTGATGGAGAAGGCCGCCGACACGAAGAAGCGGGCCGGTGTCCCCGGCCCGACGGGGAATCCTGCCGATGACCAGCTGAGCATTCCCGGGGCCGTGGCCGAGGTCGCACGAGCGGCGATCAAAGCGCGGTCGGTGCAGCCCGACCAGCCGGTGGGCCCCGACGGTCAGCCGGCGGAAGCACCGCCGAAGCGGAGCCGTCCAGAGCTGAAGGCCGACATCGCGGCCGAGCGCGCCCGGCTCTCCGAGCTCGTGAAGGAGCTCGAGTACCGCCTCGACGTGGGCGCCCGCACGCGCGAGGTGGTCGAGGACATCAAGGCCGACCCGGTGGAGGGCGTCAAGCGCCACCCCGCCGCGGCCGTGGGCGCTGTTGTCGTGGTCGCCGCCGTGGGGACGGGCGTCGCCCTCCTCGTGCGGGCCCTGCTGAAGTAGCGCCGTTCCCGGGTGGCACCGACCTGACCCAAGCTGAATCGACGGAGATCGGGCGGTGAGGTCGGAGTCGACGGACCGGCGAGGCCCGTCGACTCCAGCCCTCCGTCGACTCCGCCACGGCGGAGTCGACGGAGGGCTTCGGATCCCTAGGGCCTGGGGCTCAGAGGTCGGGTGGGCCCCGGTGCAGCCCCGGCCGCCCGCTTGCGCTTCCTCGGCGGCTCGGGCGGTGGCTCCGGTTCGCCGTTCCACGTCTTGACGATGGCCCAGGCCACGGCGGCGATCGGCACCGAGAGCACCGCGCCGACGATGCCGCCGAGGATGGTTCCCGCCGTCAGCGCGATCAGGATGACGAGTGGGTGCAGCTTCAGCGACTGCGCCATCACGACGGGCTGCAGGAAGTTGCCCTCGAGCTGGTTGACCGCCACCACGATCGCGATCACGATCAGCGCGATCAGCGGCCCGTTGGCCACGAGCGCCACGAGGGCTGCGAGCACTCCGGCGAGGGTGGCGCCGATGAGCGGGATGAAGGCGCCGACGAACACGATGATCGCGAGCGGCAGCGCAAGCGGCACGCCGAGCACGGCGAGGCCGATCCCGATGCCTGCGGCGTCGACGAACGCGATGGTGGCCGTGCCCCGCACGTAGCCGCCGAGCACGCGCACGGCGGTGGCGCCGATCCGCTCGCCCCGCTCGTGCCGGTACCCCGAGAACGGCTTCAGCAGGAACTCCCAGATGCGCGCCCCGTCTTTCATGAAGAAGAACAGGATGACGATCATGAGCACGGCGCCCGTGATGACCTCGCCGGCGGCCGAGACCCCGGCGAGCGCGCCGGTGCCGAACTGGCTGCTGGTGAGGAAGTCGACGACGGTGTCGCGGAGGCTGTCGAGCTGCTGTTGATCGATGTCGAACGGCAGTCCGAGCACGAAACCGTGCAGGTCGTCGATGCCCTGGGCGGCGGAGTCGCGGAGCTCGCCCCACTGCCCGCGCACGGCGAAGACGATGAGCGTGACGAGGCCACCGAACACCACGACGCCGGCGAGCAGCGTCACCCAGGTGGCGGCCATGGCGCCGAGCCCCCGCCGCTTCAGCCAGCGCAGCACGGGGCTGAGGGCCGCCGCGATGATGAGGGCGAGCAGCACCGGGATGACGACGAGCTTGAGCTGGATGAGCGCGAACACCACGATGGTGGCGAGGGCCAGCACGATGATGATCTGCAGGCTGCGCACGCTGAGCTGGCCGAACTTGTCGGTGAAGAGTGAGCGCAGGCTCGGCCGCGCATTCGGGTCGTCGGTGGACATGGATCAACACTGACACGGATACGACGACCCCGCCCGCCCCGCACGCGCCGCCGGCCTCCGGTGGTCGTCGGCTAGCCTCGTGCCATGCCCGCGAACCCTCCTGCGCCGACCGCGGTGGCGACCGTCGCCGGTCGCCTGCGCGAGCAGATCCTCGACGCGGAGCTCGCGCCGGGTGCACCGCTCCGCGAGGAGGCGCTCACCGCGGAGCACGGCGTCAACCGCCACACGGTGCGCGCGGCTGTCCGCGCGCTCGAGGCCGAGCGGCTCGTGACGATCGAGCCCTACCGTGGAGCCCGGGTGCGCGCCTTCGCCGCCGCCGACGTGCGGGCGCTGCTGGAGTACCGCACGGCACTCGAGGCCGAGGCCGTGCGGCTGCTCGGCGAGCGGATGCGCGGGGTCACCGATGCGGGTGACGCCCTCCCCCTGCCCCGCCCGGTCATCGAGGCCAACGAGCGCCTCCGCGAGGTGTGCCGCTCCCACCCGCACGACCACCGGGGCATCGAGACCGCTCATGCCGACCTCCACCACGCTCTCGTGGCGGCAGCGGGGAGCCCGCGCATCACCGAGGCGCACGCCCGGCTCGAGAGCGAGCTGCTGCTCTTCCTCAACCAGCTGCGCCCCCTCCTCCCGGCCGACGAGATGGCCGACCAGCACGACCGCTTCCTCGAGGCCGTCGCCCGGCGCGGCGCGGAGGCCGTGCGCGAGCATCTCGCCCACTCCGCTCAGCAGTTGATCGGCCTGCTCGAGCCCTAGGCATCCGCGCCACGGGCGAGCAGGATCGACACATGACCACGAGCTCCCCCGCCCCCGTCTCCCCCATGCTCGCCAAGGCCGTCGCGGCGGTGCCCGATCAGGGCGCCGTGGCGGGCGGCTTCCTCTACGAGCCGAAGTGGGACGGCTTTCGGGGCATCGTCGTCTTCGACGGCGAGTCGATCGAGATCGGGAGCCGCGGCTCGAAGCCCCTCACCCGCTACTTCCCCGAGCTCACGAGCGCCCTGGCGCGTCTGCTGCCCGGCCCCTGCGTGCTCGACGGCGAGATCGTGGTGCCCACGGGAGATCCGGGTCGCCAGCGGCTCGACTGGGAGGCGCTCTCGCAGCGCATCCACCCCGCCGAGAGCCGCATCCGCACGCTCTCCGAGGCCACCCCGGCCGTGTTCGTGGCGTTCGACCTGCTCGGCGAGGAGGGCGACGACCTGCAGGAGCGGCCGTTCGGCGAACGGCGCGAGGCGCTCGAGGCCTTCATCGCACGGGTTCCGGCCGCAGAGGCCCGGGGGGTGCTCGCACTCTCGCGCACGACGCACGACGTCGAGCTGGCCCGGCGCTGGCTCGTGGAGTTCGAGGGCGCGGGGCTGGACGGCGTCGTCGCGAAGCCGCTCGCCGCGCCCTACGCCCCGGGCAAGCGCGTGCTGCAGAAGATCAAGCACCGGCGCACGGCCGACGTCGTGGTCACGGGCTACCGCGTGCACACGAGCGGCACCGGGGTGGGCTCGCTGCTGCTCGGCCTCTACGGAGACGACGGCGAGCTGCACCAGGTGGGCGGGGCCTCCGCGTTCACCGACAAGCGCCGCCGCGAACTCATCGACGAGCTCGAGCCGCTCGTCGAGCGGGGCGACGACGGCGAGGTGGTGCGCGCCGAGGGCGAGCGCAACCGCTTCTCGTCGAAGAAGGACGTGTCGTTCGTGCCGCTCGAGCCCCGGCTCGTCGTGGAGGTGCGCTACGACCAGATGGAGGGATCCCGCTTCCGGCACACCGTGCAGATCGAGCGCTGGCGCATCGACCGCGAACCGGAGTCGTGCCGCTTCGACCAGCTGGAGCAGCCCGAGGGCTACGACCTCGCCGAGGTGCTCGGCGGCCCCTGACCGCTGGCGCCGGCGTCATGCGGGCCTGCGAAGCCGTCAGTCGGCGGTCTTCTTGGCGCGGCTCGGCTGCACGCGGGGCGGTTCCCCGGGCATCTTCGGGAAGTCGGGCGGGAAGGGCAGCTCCCCGAGCCCGTCGCCGAGATCCCGCTCCCACCAGCCCAGCAGCGTGTCGATGCGCCCGGGCGCCTCGTGCATCCGCGACCACGGGTCTCCGGTCGCGGCGAGTCGCTCGGGCACGCTCCGCAGGGTGAAGGTGCGGGGATCGACCTCGGGCAGCTCCTCCCAGGTCACGGGGCACGACACGGGGGCGTGGGCGAGCGCCCGCGGGCTGTAGGCGCCGGCCATGGTGCGGTCGCGGTTGGCCTGGTTGAAGTCCACGAAGATGCGCTCGCCCCGCTCCTCCTTCCACCAGTGCGTGGTGACCTGCTCGGGCATCCGCCGTTCGAGCTCGCGGGCCGCGGCGATCACCGCGTGCCTGACGTCGAGGAACTCGTGGGTCGGCTCGATCGGCGCGAAGACATGCAGGCCCCGGTTGCCCGAGGTCTTCACGAACGCGTCGAGCTGCGCCTCGGCGAGCACCTCGCGCAGGGCGAACGCGGCGGTCACGGCCTCGGCGAATCCCGTTCCCGGTTGCGGATCGAGGTCGATCCTCAGCTGGTCGGGGAGGTCGGGCTCCCCCGCCCGGGAGGCCCAGGGGTGGAACACGACGGTGTTCATCTGGGCCGCCCAGACCGCCACGGCCGGTTCGTCGACCACGAGCTGCGGATGCACGCGGCCGCTCGGGTAGGTCACCGGCACCGCGCGCACGTAGTCCGGTGCGCCCTTCGGCGGGTTCTTCGAGAAGAACCGTTCGCCGTCGATGCCACCGGGGAAGCGCTCGAGCGAGAGAGGCCGGTCGCCGTTGGCCGCCACGAACGCGTCTCCCACCGCGATGAGGTACTCCGCTAGCTCGCGCTTCGTGATGCCGACCTCGGGCCACAGCACCCTCGACGGGCTCGACACCCGCACCTCGCGCACCCCGTGGGGGCCCTCGACCGTCAGCACCACAGCTTCGCTCGCCATGGCCTCACGCTACTCCCGCACCCACCCCCTGCCCATCTGTCGAGACGTCACTTTCCACACATCCTGCGACGCGGTGGCGTGGAAAGTGACGGCTCGACAGAGGGCGAGTAGGAGGTTCAGGGGGTGGGGTCGGTGGCCGGGGGCGTGACGATCGACGCACGACCCGACGAGGCTGCGGCGAAGCCGCGCCCGGCGGCCTCGCCCGTGATGCGGCCCGTGACGATCTCGGCGATGTCGATGCCCACGAGATCCTTGACGATCTGCATCGAGGTGGCGAGCTGGCTCGAGACGTTGCCGCCGACCTGCTCGGCTCCGCTGCCGTCGCTCGAGATGACCGTCATGTTCGCGATCGCCGCGAGCGGCTCCGAGGCCGCGCGCACGATCGCGGGCAGCTCGGCGATGATCTGCTGGCGCAGCAGGTCGTCGGCGCGCTCCTCGAGCGCCTCGGCCTTGGCCAGCGTGGCCTCGGCCTCGGCGGCACCCTTCACCCGGATGGAGTTGGCCTCGGCCTCGCCCTCGGCCCGCAGCGCCTCCGCGGCCGCGATGCGGCGGTTCTTCTCCGCGATGCCCTCGGCCTCGGTCGCCTCGGCGGCCGAGCGGCGACGGTTGCGCTCGGCGAGACCCTCGGCCTCGACGGCCTCGGCCACGGCCTTGCGGCGATCCCTCTCGGCGTTGGCCGCCGCCACGGCCGCGGCCGCATCGGCCTGGGCCTTCTTCTCGAGGGAGTAGGCGTCGGCATCGGCCACGGCGCGGATCTCGGCGTCGAGCTCCTGCTTGCGGAGTCCGACGCGCTTGCCTGCGGTGATCTCCTGCTGCGCGATGACCTCCTGCTGCGAGATGGCCTCGGCGAGCGGGCGCGACGCGGAGGCCTCGGCGCGGGCCTTGTCGGTCTCCTTCTGGATCTCGGCGTTCCGCAGGTCGAGCTTGCGCTGCTGCTCGGCCACGGCCTGGTCGGCCTCGATCCTGGCCTCCTCGGAGGTGCGGCGCGCCACCGACTCGGCGACCTCGGCGACCTGCTTCACGCGAGCGGCCTCGGCACGACCGAGGTCGCGGATGTAGCCGTTGTCGTCGTCGATCTCCTTGATCTGCAGGGTGTCGATCTGCAGCCCCTGCACGTCGAGCGACTCGCGCACGGCATCGAGCACCTGACCCTGGAGGGCCTGACGGTTCGTGATGATCTCGGTCACCGTGAGCTGTCCCACGATCGATCGGACGGATCCGGAGAGCACCTCCTCGGTCGAGGTCTCGATCTGGTCCTGCTGGTTGAGGAAGCGCTGGGCTGCGGCTCGCACCATCGACTCCGAGCCGCCCACCTTGACGACCGCGACGGCGTTGACCTTGATGGTGATGGCATCCTTCGTCTGCGCCGTGGCCTGCACATTGAGCTGACGGCTGCGCAGCGAGAGCTTGAAGTGGGCCTCGACGATGGGCTTCACGAACACGCGCGAGCCGAAGACCACGCGCTGACCGGCGTTCTCGGTCTCGTGCAGAGACGGCTCTCCCGTCTGCGCGTGCGCCTCGCCCGGTTTGAGCGGGCGCTGACGAGAAGTGACGATGATCGCCTCATCGGGCTTGGCGACCTTGATGCCGCGCAGCAGCACGATCAGGGCGATGAGCACGACGACGACGACCACCACCACCACGATGACGGTCACAAGCGATTCGAACGAGAGCAGAGGGGGCATGACGGCCTTTCCGTGGCTGGAGCGGTCACCCTCAGTATGCCCGACGCGAGCGACTGACCGACATGAGTAGATCACGCCGGGCGCGCGCCGCCTGGTTGCACGAAGCCGCCCATCCGGTGTGCCAGGATGGGGCCGTCCCATCGCGCTGGGCACCTCGACGGAAGGATCGCGCATGACCGAGGAGCACTCCGAGTTCGTGCAGCGACTCGCGGCGGCGCCGAGCATCGAGACGCTCCCGCCGATAGCCGACCCCGTGGCACGCGCCCCGCAGAACCCGCCGCGGCAGATCCAGGAGAAGTTCGTCGGCGCGAGCTATGCCACGGCCTACGCCGAGGCCGAGCGCTTCGTCGATGCCGCTTTCGACGCGTGGCCCGGTGGCCCCGATGCGCCTGACACCGACGAGCAGCTCGTGCTCGACTTCGGCTCCGGCTGGGGGCGCATCACCCGCATGCTGCTGCGCCGCTTCCGCGCCGATCAGGTGTGGTCGAGCGATGTCGACTCGGAGATGACGACGCTCCTGCACAGCACCCTCCCCGGCGTCAACGCGGTCACCAACGCCCCCTGGCCGCCCACCGTCTTCGCTCCGGCCCGATTCGACGCGGTCACCGCCTTCAGCGTCTTCTCCCACCTCTCCGAGGAGGCCCACCTGCAGTGGGCGGGCGAGTTCGCGCGCCTGGTGAAGCCCGGCGGCCGGGTCTACATCACCGTGCTCGAGGAGCAGTTCCTGACCCTCGTGGCCGGATCCCAGGCGGCGGTGGCGGCCGACGAGGCCGACGCGTTCGCCGTCAATCTCGCCCAGGTGGTGCCGGATGCGCTGGCCGCGCTCGAGACGGTGCGCCAGGGCGACTTCGTCTACGCGGGCGGCGGCGGAGACGACGACGGCCCCCGGGCCCGCTCGTTCTACGCCTGGGCCGTGGCACCGCGACCGTGGGTGGAGCGCATCTGGGGCGAGGCCGGGTTCTCGCTCGAGTCGTGGACCCCCACCGGGGTGCTGTTCGATCAGGCCATGGTGGTGCTGCAGCGCCGGCTGCCGGAGCCGCCAGTGGTCCCCGTGCACCGTCCGCTCGTGCGCCGTGTCGGCGGCCGCGTCAAGCGAGCACTGAAGCGCGCGCTCAAGCGCTAGCAGCTAGCGCGCCGAGCGGTGCGCCGCCTCGATGATGCGCAGCACGTGCTCGGCCTCGACCGGCAGCACGGGCAGTGCGGCCGTGGACGCATCGGATGCCGCGGTGAGCCCCGAGGCGAGCTCGCGGTAGAACGCGGCATGGCTGCCGCGCTCGATCGCGACCTCGCGCGCACCGCCGTCCGGGGTGCGCACGACGGCCGTCTGCGCCTCCGGGTCGAGTCCGTAGGCGGGATCGCCCGGCAGCATGCCCGCGAGAGCCTGCCGCTCCTGCGGATCCAGACCGTGCGTCTCGAGCACCGCGTCGGCGCCGACCACCCGGAACCTGGGCCTGTTCGCCGGCGAGACGGCGCTCATCCAGAGCCGTGACCGCACGCCGCCCTCGTGCTGCAGCGTCACGAACGAGTCGTCGTCGGCGAGGCCCCCTTGCCGGCGCACGTCGAGCTCGGCGTGCACACCGTGCTCGAGGTCGACCGGCCCGAACAGGCGAACGGCCTGGTCGATGAGGTGCGGACCGAGGTCGTAGAGGATGCCGCCGCCCTGCTCGGCCGTCACGCGATCCTTCCACTTGGCGCCGCGCTCGGGTCGGTAGAACTCGAACGCCGACTCGAACTGCCGCACCTCGCCGAGCTCGCCGCTCCCGATCAGCGCCTGCACGGTCAGGAAGTCGCCGTCCCAGCGGCGGTTCTGATAGACGGTGACGGCGCGGCCCACCTGCTCGGCGTGCGCGATCACCTCGAGGGCCTCCGCGGCGGTCAGCGCGAACGGCTTGTCGACCACCACGTCGAGACCGGCGTCGAGAGCGCGGTGCGCGAGCGCCGCATGCGTGTCGTTGGGGGTCGTGATCACCACGAGGTCGAGCTCGCTGGCGCGCGCGAACAGGGCGTCGGCATCCCGCACGACGACACCCTCGCCGTAGCGCTCAGCGGCCTCGGCCCCCCGCTCCGCGTCACCCGTCACGATCGCGACGAGCGCGTAGGCGGGGTCGGCGGCGATGAGCGGGGCGTGGAACACGCGGCCGCCGAGGCCGTAGCCGATGATCGCGGTGCGCAGCGGGGCTGAAGTCGTCATGCCCCCACGCTAGAGGATCCGGCTGTGCCGCTCTCTGGCTACTGGCCCCAGGCGTCGGCCGGGGCGGTCACCACGGGCACGGGCGAAGAGGACCAGTGGGCGCCGTTGGCGTAGTGGCTCGACGCCCAGGGCGAGGCCCAGATGGCTGCCTCGATCTGGGCGGTCGGCGCCGAGGCGTCGAACCCGGCGGTGATCTCCGAGTAGAGGGAGTTCTCCCGCAGCGCCTCGGCCGCGTTCTCCGCCGCCGTCACGAGGGTGTCGTAGCTGCCGAGCCCGCTCCCGCCGCCGGAGCCCCAGCCGTTGTTGAGCGGGTTGTTGCGCAGCCACCAGCTGTCAGGACCGTTCTCCTGGCGCATCCAGCGCAGCATCACCGTCACGTTCGACTCCGTCATCGGGAAGTCGCCGAAGTACATCACGAGCGTGGCCCAGGCGCGGTTGGTGCGCTCGCGCGCGATCGTGACGGCGCCGGGGGTGGCACCGTAGCCGTCGCGCAGGACGGCTCCCGCTGCGGCCTCCCCGGGCACCTGCAGCGTCTGCGTCGTACCGGCCCCCGCACCGGTCCCGATCACGGCTGCCGCCCCGGCATCGGCCCCCGCACCGGTGGACGATGCCGCGTATCCCGTGCCACCGCTCGCGACCGCGCCTGTCGTGGGCGGCGGGGCCAGCGCCGTGATGAGAGTCAGTCCGGCCACGGCCGAGACCGCGGCGGCCACCACCACGGTGGGGCGCCGGCGCGACGATCGGAGGAAGAGTGAGCTCATGGTCACCCTCCAGGGTACGCGGGCTCGCTCCGAAGCGTCCTCGCGATCTCGCTATCCTGGGGCGATGCCAGGCATCGCCGACGTCGTCACCGCCCTCTTCGTGCCGGGCGACCGGCCCGACCGCTTCGCGAAGGCCGCCGCATCCGGTGCCGATCTCGTGATCGTCGACCTCGAGGACGCCGTGGGCGACGGCGACAAGGCTGCGGCGCGCGAGCACGTGCGGAGCGCCCTGATCGGCAGCCCGCCGCTCGGGGCCGCCGTGCGCATCGACGGCACCTCGCCCGCCGACCTCGAGCTCGTGACCGGCATCGCCGAAAGCCCCGGCCACGGCCTCCTCGCCGTCGTGGTGCCCAAGGCCGCCGATCCGGATGCCCTCTCCCGCATCGCCCGGAGTGTGCCCGGCATCCCGCTGATCGCCCTCGTCGAGTCGGCCAGGGGTCTCGCGAACGCCCGCGCCCTCGCCGAGGTCGCGGGAGTGGAGCGCTTCGCCCTCGGCGCACTCGACCTCGCGGTCGACCTCGGGGTCGGCGCCGACCCCGGCTCCCCCGCCGCGCGCGAGGCGCTCCTCATCGCCCGGTCGACGCTCGTGCTCGAGAGCCGCCTGGCCGGGCTCGGGGCGCCGATCGACTCACCCGCCACCGACTTCCGCGATCCGCTCGTGGCCGAGGAGGACGCCCGGTACGCCGCAGGGCTCGGTTTCGGCGGCAAGCTCTGCATCCACCCGGCGCAGGTGCCCGCCGTCAGGCGGGGCTTCGCGCCCACCCCCGCGCAGCGTGCCTGGGCCCTCCGCGTGCTCGGGGCTCCGGATGCGGAGGCTGCCGCGTTCCAGCTCGACGGGCACATGGTCGACCTGCCCGTCGTGCTGCGCGCACGGCGCATCCTGGCCCACCCGGAGGCCCAACCGGAGGCACCGGCCGCCGACTGACCGCCTTGCGACGCCGCCGAGTCCCCGCGCGGCGGTACGCCTCAGCCGGTGTTCTGCAGCCCGGCCGCCACACCGTTCACGGCCAGCAGCAGCAGGCGATGGGGCGCGTCGTTCGGATCGGTGCTCGCCGAGGCCCGCACCGCGCGGAGAGCCCGCAGCTGCAGCAGCGACAGCGCGTCGACGTAGGGGCTCCGCAGACGCACGGCACGCTGCAGCACGGGCCGGCCGTCGAGGATCTCGGCGTGGCCGCTCGTCCGCTGCACCCACTCGCGCGTGAGTTCCATCTCCTCCTGCACGAGCGCGGTGAGGTCGGCGCGGTCGCCGAGGGCGAGGTAGCGCTCCGCGATCCGCGGGTCGGTCTTGGCGAGCGACATCTCGACGTTGTCGATCATCGCCTGGAACAGCGGCCAGCGGGAGTAGGCGTCGCGCAAGAGCTCCTGGTCGCCCACGGCGGCGAGCGCCGAGCCGAGACCGAACCAGCCGGTGAGGTTGATGCGCGCCTGGGTCCAGGCGAACACCCACGGAATGGCCCGGAGGTCCTCGAGCGACTCCACCGAGAGGCCGCGGCGAGCGGGGCGGGAGCCCAGTGCGAGCAGCCCCACCTCCTCCATGGGGGTGACCTGGGCGAACCAGGGTGCGAAGCCGTCGGCCTTCACGAGCTCGAAGAAGCGGGCGCGGGAGGCTTCGTCCATCGTGGCGGCCACCCCCGCGAAGTCGTCGGAGGCGCGGAGGTTGGCCTCCTCGTTCGACGGGCTCGAGGCCAGGAGCGTCGCCGCCGCCATCTGCTCGATGTGCCGGGCCGCGATCGTCTTGTCGCCGTACTGCGCGAAGATCACCTCGCCCTGCTCGGTGAGCTTGAAGCGGCCCTCGACCGATCCGGGCGGCTGAGCGAGCACGGCCTCGTTGGCGGGTCCGCCGCCACGGCCGAGCGCACCGCCGCGGCCGTGGAAGAGGGTCAGCTCGATGTCGTTCTCCTCAGCCCACCGCGCGATCCGCGACTGCGCCTCGTAGAGAGCCAGGGTGGCCGAGACGGGCCCCACGTCCTTCGAGGAGTCGGAGTAGCCGAGCATGACCTCGAGCTTCCGCCCGGTCTCGGCCAGGCGCGCCCGCACCTCGGGCAGCTCGATCATCTCGCTCAGGATGCGCGGGGCGGCCTGCAGGTCGTCGAACGTCTCGAAGAGGGGCACAGCGTCTAGCACGGGAGCAGCCTGGGCCGAACCGAGCGCGGCCTCGGCGAGCGCGTAGACCGTCTGCAGGTCGGCGGAGGACTGCGTGAACGACACGATGTAGCGCCGAGCCGCCGCGAGGCCGAAGCGCTCCTGGAGGTGCTTGATGGTGCGGTAGACCTCGAGCACCTCCTCGGTCATCTCGCTGAGCTCGCCGCCCGCGCGGATCTCCTCGAGCGCCTGCCGGTGCACCTTGGAGTGCTGGCGCACCTCGAGCTCGGCGAGGTGGAAGCCGAAGGTCTCGACCTGCCAGATGAGGCTCTGCAGCTCGCCGTGGGCGCTGCGGGCGGCGCCGCCGGCCCGGAGCGAGGCCTGCACGATGCGCAGGTCTTCGAGCAGCTCGGCCGGTCGCGCGTACGCGAGCGGGATCGCCGCGTCGGACTCCGCGGCACGGGTGGCGGCGATCCGGGCGGCGATCACGAGCAGCACCCGGCGGTGCGGCTCGTTCGGGGCCCGCGTGCCGATCTGGGAGGTCACGTGCGGCGCGAGCTCCTCCTGCCGCGCGGCGAGCGCGGTGAGCGCCTCGTCGGCGGGGGTGTCGGTGCCGTCGAGGGTGAGCGTGCGGCCGATCCGCTCGGCGACGTGCTCGAGGCCGAGCAGCACGTGCTGCGAGGCGATCCCGGCGGCGGCGCGCGTGACCTCGGCGGTCACGAACGGGTTGCCGTCGCGGTCGGCGCCGATCCAGCTGCCGAGCCTGAGGAACGCGGGGGCCTCGACGGGCGCCCTCCCCGCGTCCTGCGCGAGCAGCCAGTCGTCGAGCAGGCGGTAGACGCGGGGCACGGTCTGGAAGAGGGTCTGGTCGAAGATCGACATGGCGGTGCGCACCTCGTCGAGCGGAGTGGGCCGCGTGGTCCGGAGCGGCGACGTGCGCCACAGGCCGTCGATCTCCTCGAGCAGACGGCGCTCGCTCTCCAGGGCGCTGATGGAGCCGGCCACGGCCTGGTCGCGCTCGGCGAGCAGCTCACTCACCCGGCGGATGGCGGAGGCCACGGCCCGACGGCGCGCCTCGGTGGGGTGGGCGGTCAGCACGGGATGGAACCGGAGGGCCTTCAGGCGCGCGGCCGTCTCCTCCTGTCCGACCTCGCTCACGAGGCGCTCGAGGGCGGCCGGCAGCGAGTCGGGCCGCTCGGCATCCGGCCCCGCGGCGGCGCGGGCGCGCAGCACGCGCACACGGTGGTGCTCCTCGGCGAGGTTCGAGAGGTGGAAGTAGCACGTGAATGCGCGGGCGATCTGCTCGGCGCGCTCGTGGCTGAACGACTCCACGAGCGCCTCGGCGTCTTCGATGGAGGCATCCGAGTCGCGTTCGTAGGCGTGGATGACGAGGGCGCGGAGCCGCTCGACGTCGTGCAGCAGGCCGTCGCCCCCCGCCTCGACGAGCACGCGGCCGAGCAGGCCGCCGAGCAGTCGCACGTCGGAGCGCAACGCCTCGTCGACCTCCACGCTCACGCGGTGGCGGCTGTCGCCGGAGATTTCAGGGTGTACTTCGAACTCGTCGGTCACCCGTTCACGCTACCGGGAGCGCCCGACGCGGAAGAAATCCCCCGCACCGACTACCGTGGGAACATGGCTACAACCACCCCCACCGACTCGGGAGAGACAGAATCTCCCCGCGCCGAGACCACGTTCTCCGATCTCGGCCTCGCCGAAGGCGTCCTGAAGGCGCTCAAGGACGTGGGCTACGAGACCCCCTCGGCCATCCAGGCCGCCACCATCCCCGCTCTCCTGGCCGGCCGCGACGTCGTGGGCCTCGCCCAGACCGGCACAGGCAAGACCGCCGCGTTCGCGCTGCCCGTGCTCTCGCGGCTCGACCTCGCGCAGAAGACCCCGCAGGCCCTCGTGCTCGCCCCCACCCGTGAACTCGCGCTGCAGGTCTGCGAGGCGTTCGAGAAGTACGCGTCGCACCTGCGCGGCGTGCACGTGCTCCCCGTCTACGGCGGGCAGGGCTATGGCGTGCAGCTCTCGGCCCTCCGCCGCGGCGTGCACATCGTGGTCGGCACCCCCGGCCGCATCATGGACCACCTCGAGAAGGGCACGCTCGACCTCTCGGAGCTGAAGTACCTCGTGCTCGACGAGGCCGACGAGATGCTCAAGATGGGCTTCGCGGAGGATGTCGAGACGATCCTCGCCGGCACGCCCGACGACAAGCAGGTGGCCCTGTTCTCGGCCACCATGCCCGCGCAGATCCGCCGCATCTCGCAGAAGTACCTGCACGATCCCGAAGAGATCACGGTCAAGAACAAGACCACGACCTCGGTCAACACCACCCAGCGCTACCTGATCGTGTCGTACCCGCAGAAGGTCGACGCCCTCACCCGCATCCTCGAGGTCGAGAACTTCGAGGCGATGATCGTCTTCACCCGCACGAAGAACGAGACCGAGACGCTGGCCGAGAAGCTCCGCGCCCGCGGCTACACCGCCGCCGCCATCAACGGCGATGTCGTGCAGGCCCAGCGCGAGCGCACCGTCAACCAGCTGAAGTCGGGCAAGCTCGACATCCTCGTGGCCACCGACGTCGCGGCCCGCGGGCTCGACGTCGAGCGCATCAGCCACGTCGTGAACTTCGACCTGCCGATCGACACCGAGTCGTACGTGCACCGCATCGGGCGCACGGGCCGGGCGGGCCGCACCGGCGACGCGATCAGCTTCGTCACGCCCCGCGAGCGCCGGATGCTCACCTCGATCGAGAAGGCCACGCGCCAGCCGCTCACCGAGATGAAGCTGCCGAGCGTCGACGATGTGAACGCCACCCGGCTTACCCGCTTCGACGACGCCATCACAGCGGCACTCGCCGACCCCGAGCAGATCCAGCAGTTCCGCGACATCATCGCGCACTACGTCGATCACCACGATGCACCGGAATCGGATGTCGCGGCCGCGCTCGCCATCGTGTCGCAGGGCGACACCCCGCTGCTGCTCTCGCCCGAGGCCGAGCGCACGCAGCGCTTCGACCGGGATCGTCCCGAGCGCGGCGACCGACCGGATCGCGGCGACCGCTCCGATCGCGGCGGGCAGAACGGTGGCGCTCGCTCCTACGGTGACCGCGCCGATCGGCCTGAACGCCGTGAGCGCCCCTCCAGCGGACCCAAAGCCACCTACCGGATCGCGGTGGGCAAGCGCCAGCACGTCGAGCCCCGCCAGATCGTGGGCGCCCTCGCGAACGAGGGTGGCCTCCGACGTGAGGACTTCGGGGCCATCCAGATCCGCCCCGACTTCTCCCTCGTGGAGCTGCCGGTCGATCTCCCGGGCGACGTGCTGCAGCGGCTGGCCGACACCCGCATCAGCGGCAAGCTGATCGAGATCCGTCCCGACCGCCAGGGCAGCTCCGCCAAGCGCGAGGACCGGCCCCGCTGGAAGGCGCGCGACTGAGACCTGCGAGCGGGCGCCGTCCGGCAGCTCTGAGTGCGACACCGTGAGAAGGAGATCGGCATGACCACCCCGTCCATCCAGGTGCCCACGATCGACATCGACCGCGACCCCGTGCGCGTGGGCGCCGAGATCGACGAGACGCTGCGCTCGGTCGGCTTCTTCCAGATCGTCGGCCACGGCGTCCCCGATGTCGTGGCCGACCGCTGCTGGCAGCTCACGCGCGCCTACTTCGATCTGCCGCTCGAGGACAAGCTCGCCGTCGAGCGGCGCGAGGGCAGCCACTACGGCTACTTCCCGATCGCGGCGGAGTCGCTCGCGCAGTCGCTGGATGCGAAGGCGCCCGGCGACCTGAAGGAGTCGCTCAACGCCGGCCGCCCGCTGCCCGCCGGCCACCTCCCGGCCGACGCGGCCGAGGCCGCCCTCTTCGAGGCGCCCCGCTGGCCGGACGCGTCGCTCCCAGGCCTCCGCCCCGCCTGGGAGGCCTACCTGGCCGAGATGACGGTGCTCTCAGAGCGCCTCCTGTCGATCTTCGCGCTCGGCCTCGGACTCGACGCGGCCTACTTCGCCGACAAGGTCGATGTGGCCCCGGTGTCGCAGCGAGCGATCAACTACCCCGAGCAGGCCCTCCCGCCCGAGGCGGGCCAGCTCCGCGCCGGTGCCCACACCGACTACGGCACGCTCACGATCCTCCGCCAGGAGCTCGGCCGCGGAGGCCTCCAGGTGCACGACGGGGCCACGGACTCCTGGATCGACATCCCCTCCACCGATGGCGCGCTCGTGATCAACATCGGCGACCTGATGGCGCGCTGGACGAACGACCGCTGGACCTCGACCCTGCACCGCGTGGTCAACCCCGACGCCGGCTCGAGGATGTCGAACCGGCGCCAGAGCATGCCGTTCTTCCACAACGCCAACTACTCCCAGCTCGTGGAGTGCCTGCCTACGTGCGCGGGCCCGAACGGCGAGCTGCGCTACGAACCCGTGCTCGCGGGCCCCCACCTCGCGGCCAAGGCCGCGAAGGCCGTCAGCGGCGTGACTCGGTCGACCTCGCGCTGAAGCCGCGGAGCCGCAGGCTGTTCGTCACCACGAACACCGACGAGAGCGCCATGGCGGCTCCCGCCAGCAGCGGGTTGAGAAGCCCCAGCATGGCCACGGGGATCGCCGCGACGTTGTAGGCGAAGGCCCAGAACAGGTTGCCCTTGATCACTCCGAGGGTGCGTCGCGCGAGCCGCACGGCATCGGCGGCGGCCCCGAGGTCCTCGCGCATCACGGTGATGTCGGCGGCTGCGATGGCGGCGTCGGTGCCGCTGCCGAGCGCGATCCCGAGGTCGGCGGCGGCGAGTGCCGCGGCGTCGTTCACGCCGTCGCCCACCATCGCCACCACGCGGCCCTCGGCCTGCAGCTCGCGCACGGCGTCGAGCTTGCCCTGCGGGGTCACTCCGGCGCGCACGTCGTCGATGCCCACGGCGGCGCCCACGGCGGCCGCCGCTCCGGGGTTGTCGCCCGTGAGGAGCACGGGGCGCAGGCCCAGCCGCACGAACTCCGCGACGGCAGCGGCGCTCGACTCCTTGACGGTGTCACCCACCACGAGCACGCCGGCGGCAGTGCCGTCCCAGCCCACGGCCACAGCGGTGCGGCCCTCACGCTCGGCGGCCTCGACCGCGGCGGCGAGCTCGTCGTCGAGGCGGATGCCCCACTCGGCGGCGAGCCACGACGGCCGCCCGGCCACCACGAGCCGCTCCCCCACGATCGCCTGCACGCCGCTGCCTCCGGCCGAGCGGAAGTCGCTCACCGGGTCGACGGGTGCAGAACCCGGTGCCGAGGCGCCCGCGCCCGCCACGATCGCCCGCGCGATCGGGTGCTCGCTCCCCGCCTCGACGGCGGCGGCCACGCGCACGAGCTCCGAAGCGTCGACGCCCGCGGCGGGCACCGTGCGGTGCAGCGTCATCCGCCCCGTCGTGACCGTGCCGGTCTTGTCGAGCACGATCGTGTCGACGCGACGCGTCTGCTCAAGCACCTGAGGGCCCCGGATGAGGATGCCCAGCTGCGAACCCCGCCCCGTGCCCACGAGCAGCGCGGTGGGCGTCGCGAGCCCGAGCGCGCAGGGGCAGGCGATGATGAGCGTCGCCACCGCCGCGGTGAACGCGGCCTCCACCGATCCGCCGAACACGAGCCACAACCCGAACGCCACGAGCGCGAGCCCGATCACCACCGGCACGAACACGCCCGAGATGCGGTCGGCGAGCCGCTGCACCTCGGCCTTGCCGGTCTGGGCCTCCTCCACGAGACGTCCTAGCCGCGCGAGCTCGGTGTCGGCCCCCGTCCGTGTGACCTCCACCACGAGCCGTCCGCCCACGTTGAGGCTCGCGCCCACCACGCGGTCGCCGGCGCCCACCTCCACGGGGGCCGACTCACCGGTGAGCATGCTCAGGTCGACGGCGGATGCGCCCTCCCGCACGAGCCCGTCGGTCGCGATCTTCTCGCCCGGTCGCACCACGAAGAGGTCGCCGGGGGCCAGCGCACCGACCGGGATCCGTTCCTCGCGACCCTCGCGCAGCACCGCGGCGTCCTTCGCCCCGAGTTCGAGCAGGGCGCGCAGGGCCGCGCCCGAGTCGCGCTTGGCCTTCAGTTCGATGTACCGGCCGGCGAGGATGAACACGGTCACCGCCGCCGCGACCTCGAGGTAGAGCTCGTCGCCGTGCCCGGAGGCGAACAGGCTGAAGCCCATCCGCATCCCCGCCTCTCCGGCGGTGCCGAAGAACAGCGCCCAGAGCGACCAGCCGAACGCGGCCAGCACGCCCACGCTGATGAGAGTGTCCATCGTGGCGGCTCCGTGCCGGAGATTGACCCAGGCCGCGCGGTGGAAGGGCCAGGCGCCCCAGACCGCCACGGGAGCCGCGAGGGTGAGTGCGAGCCACTGCCAGTTCGTGAACTGCAGAGCCGGCACCATCGACAGCACGACCACGGGCAGCGCGAGCACGGTCGAGACGATGAGGCGGTGGCGGAGGCTCGTCGCTGCCGCGTCGTCGGCCCCGGATCGCCCGGAGCCGTCGCCCGAGGACCCGTCACCCGAAGACCCGTCGTCGCGACTCACGGGCGGTGCCGGCACCGTGGCCGTGTAGCCCGCGGACTCCACCACCGCGATCAGCTCGGGCGCACCCAGCGCGCTGTCGGCCACGGCGGCATCGATCTGCACCCGCGCCTTCTCGGTGGCGTAGTTGACACTCGCCTCCACGCCGGGGAGCTTGTTGAGCTTGCGCTCGATCCGGTTGGCGCACGACGCGCAGGTCATGCCGCCGATCTCGAGCTCGACACCCGCCATCAGGACTGCACGACCCGGTAGCCGGCCTCCTCCACGGCGGCCTCGACGGCATCGTCGGCCACCGGTGATCCCGGATCGGCCGGCCGCACCGTCACGACCGACGATCCGCCGACCACGAGCCGCACGTCGACCCCTGCGACGCCGGGCACCGCCGACACCTCCTCCGTCACGCTCGCCACGCAGTGAGCGCACGTCATCCCCTGCACCAGGTAGTCGGTCATGTCGATCCTCTCGTCCTCTCTCGCAACCATACCCCTCCAGGGTATATTCCGGATCACGACGGGATTCTTCCCCGTTCCTGCCGAGGAAGTTCCCGCCGAAACACCGTTTGACGACGCCCCGGCACCTTCCTAGCGTCGAGAGCAGCGTCGCATCGGCGCGAGCGTTCAACGAGGAGGTCGGCGCTCGATGGAGAAGCTGCTCACGGAGACAACCGTCCGCGCGTTCGGGCACTGGTACGGCGGCCGGGAGCACGATCCCGCGTCCGGTTCGTGGCTCGACTCGTGCGATCCCCTCACGGGCGAGACGGTGGCGAGGATCGCCGCGGGCACCGCCACCGACGTCGATCGCGCCGTCGAGGCCGCGAGTGGGGCGGCACCGGCCTGGGCCGCCTGCTCCCCCGCCGAGCGCAGCGCCCACCTGCGCGCCGTGGCCGCCGCCTGGCTCCTCGAGGCCGAGCATCTGATCGACCTCGAGATCGCCGAGAGCGGCAAGCCCCGCGCCGGCGCCTCGATGGAGATCCACGGTGTCGCCGAGTACCTCGACTACTACGCCGGCGTCATTCGCGCCGTGCACGGCCAGACCGTCGACCTCGGCCCCGATCAGCACGTCTACTCGGTGCGCGAGCCGTTCGGCACGATCGGCATCATCACGCCGTGGAACGCCCCCGTCTACTCCGGCATCCGCGGCATCGCCCCGGCGCTCGGCGCGGGCAACGCGGTCGTGGTGAAGCCCTCCGAGTTCACCTCCACCACCACGCTCTCGCTGGCCCGCATCGCGACCTCGGCAGGACTGCCCGACGGCGTGCTCAACGTGGTCACGGGCGAGGGCCCGGCGGTCGGCGAGGCGCTGGTGCGGCATCCGGGGGTGGGCAAGGTGAGCTTCACGGGCTCGGTCGTCACGGGCCGCCGCGTCGCCACGGTGGCCGGAGAGCACCTCACGCCCGTGGTGCTGGAGCTCGGCGGCAAGTCGCCGAACATCGTCTTCGCCGACGCCGATCTCGACGCCGCCGCCGAGGGGGTCGTGCTGGGCTTCACCGCCAACAGCGGGCAGGTCTGCGCGGCCGGCACGCGCGTGCTCGTCGAGGCCTCGATCCGCGACGAGTTCGCCGGCCGCCTCCGCGAGCGCCTCGCGGGCGACGGGTTCGAGGGGCTGGGGCCCATCATCACCCCGGCCCAGTTCGAGAAGGTCTCGGACTATCTCCGCATCGGGATCGAGGAGGGCGCGACCATCCTCACGGGCGAGGCGGTCGAGGAGCTCACCTCGGCCGGCCAGCGCGTGCGCCCCACGGTGCTCGACGGCGCCGACAACGAGATGCGCACCTCGCGCGAGGAGATCTTCGGCCCCGTCGCCTCCCTCATCCCCTTCGCCGACGAGGAGGAGGCGGTGCGGATCGCCAACGACAGCGAGTACGGCCTCGTCTCGGGCCTCTGGACCAAGGACATCGACCGGGCGTTCCGGGTGGCCGC
Organism: Herbiconiux oxytropis; assembly: GCF_024979315.1. Lineage (GTDB taxonomy): Bacteria > Actinomycetota > Actinomycetes > Actinomycetales > Microbacteriaceae > Herbiconiux > Herbiconiux oxytropis. Next base: position 75,356 of record NZ_JANLCK010000011.1, read on the forward strand.
GCGGCTGGAGACCGGTCAGGTCTACGTGAACCAGTTCGGCACGCTCGACGTGGAGACCCCGTTCGGCGGCAGGAAGAACAGCGGCTACGGGCGGGAGAAGGGCCTCGCTGCGCTCGAGGAGTTCAGCCAGCTCAAGAGCGTCATGATCCGGATCGCGCGGTGACGGCCGACTACGTCGTCATCGGCAGCGGATCGTCGGGGGCCGTGATCGCCCGCGGCCTCGTCGACGCCGGATGCTCCGTGGTGCTCGTCGAGGCCGGCCGGATGGACGACAACCCCGACATCCACGACCCGCACCGGCTGTTCGCCCTGGGCGGCAGCGACGACGACTACCGGTACCTCACCGCGCCGCAGGAGCACCTGGGCGGCCGCCGGGTGCCATGGGCCCGCGGCAAGGTGCTCGGCGGGTCGAGCTCGATCAACGGCATGATCCACGTGCGCGGCTTCCACGGCGACTACGACCACTGGGCCTACCTCGGCAACCACGGCTGGGACTGGGAGTCGGTGCTGCCGTACTTCCTGCGGAGCGAGGACTCCGATCTCGGCCCGAGCGAGTGGCACGGCTCGGGCGGGCTCTGGCCCGTGCGCACGACGTACGACCCGAGCCCCCTGCACCGGGCGTTCGTCGACTCCGCGGTCGCGGCCGGCGTGCCCGAGAACCCCGACTACAACGGCGCCGAGATCCTGGGCGCCAACCTCGTGCAGTTCTCCGTCGATGCCGAGGGCCGCCGCGCGAGCACCGCGCGTTCGTTCCTCTACGACGTGCTCGAGAACCCGCGGCTCACCCTCCTCACGAGCACGCGCGCCCGCCGCCTGGTCGTGGAGGGCGGCCGCTGCACGGGAGTGGAGGTCGACACCACCGGCCCCGGCGGCGCCAGGAGCACGCGGGTCATCGAGGCCTCCCGCGAGGTGATCGTCTCCGCGGGCGCCATCGACTCCCCGCGGCTTCTAATGCTCTCGGGCATCGGCGACCGCGCCGAGCTCACCGCCCTCGGGATCGACGTCGTCGCGCACTCCCCCGGAGTGGGCAAGAACCTCAGCGACCACCTGCTCGTGCCGCTCATCTTCACGATCGACGGGGCACCACCGTGGGGCGCCCCCGGCATCCCGGCTCAGGGCAGTCAGCTGTTCTGGAAGAGCCGGCCCGACCTGTTCGCACCCGACCTGCAGCCGTTGGTCTTCTCGGTGCCCATCTACGGGCCCGATCTCGACGGGCCGGCGGAGGCGTTCACGATCGCCCCCGGCATCATCAGGCCGGCGAGCGTGGGATCGATCCGCCTCTCCGACGCGGATCCGGACGCCGAGGCGATCCTCGACCCCGAGTACTTCAGCGCCAGGGCCGACATGGACGCGATGCTCGCCGCCGTCGACCTCTGCCGCCGCATCGCCGCCACCGGCCCCCTCCGCGAGGCGTGGCACGCCGAGGAGCTGCACCCGGGCCCCGGTGTCACGGGAGCCGCACTCGAGCGGTACATCCAGGAGCAGGTGTGGTCGTACTGGCACCCCGTGGGCACCTGCCGGATGGGCATCGACACGCGCGCGGTCGTCGACCCCGAGCTGCGCGTGCACGGCGTCGCCGGCCTCCGCGTGGCCGACGCCTCGATCATGCCCGCCGTGCCCTCGGGCAACACCTCCGCGCCCTGCGTGATGATCGGCGAGAAGGCCGCAGACCTCATCCTCAGCACCATCCGCACCGAGATCGAAGGAGCCCTCGCATGACCGACAGCCGCACGGAACCGATCCGCCCAGAACCGACCCGCCTCGGCGGCCCGAGCCTGGAGGACCGCGTCGCCATCGACGACCTCTACAACGAGTACCTCTGGGCGCTCGACACGGGCGACACCCAGGGCTGGCTCGACACCTTCACCGAGGATGCCGAGGCCTGGGAGGACCAGCCCGACGGCAGCACCTGGAAGATGACGGGCAAGGAGGCTCTCCGGGCCCTGATCGAGAAGTACCACGGCGACCCCGGCTTCCCCGGGCACCAGCACCGCGAGGGCACGCGGATCTTCCGTGCCGACCCGGAGGGCCGCCCCGACCACTGGGTGGTGAAGTCCTACACCTTCGCCACGACGTTCGACGTGCAGTCGCACACCGCCACGCTCTACTGGGCGGGCTACTACCGCGACGTCGTGGTCAAGCGCGGCGGCGAGTGGAAGCTGCTGCGGCGCTGGATCGCGCCCTGGAAGGGCGAGGTGCTCAGCGCGTTCCAGGAACGCCGTCCCACCGCCGACTGATCCCCGAGCGATCGAGCAGAGACCGGCTCCACTGATCGCGGGTGGCGATCATGTGGTCGGCCGCCCGCAGTGCGACGGCCTGCACGGTGTTCGTGGGGTTGACCGTTCCCCCCGCGGGCATCGTGCTGCCGTCGACGATGTAGAGGTTCTCGACGTCGTGCGCCCGGTTGCGGGCGTCGACCACGGAGTCGCGCGGGTCGTCCCCCATCCGCGCCGTGCCGAGCAGGTGCCAGCCGTGGGGTGACTCCAGGCCGAACGAGCGCACCGAGTCGGCGCCGGCGGCGCGGGCGAGCTCGGTGGCGCGAGCCAGGCCGGTCTCCATCATGCGCCGCGAGTTCTCCGACATCGTGTACTCGGTGATCACCCCGGGCAGGCCCCAGGCATCGAGGTTCCCGTGGTCGAGCCGCACGTGGTTGCGCTCCTCGGCCGCGTCGTCGCCGCAGACCCACAGCACCGCCTCGTGGTTGAGGTGCGTCTCGAGGGCGCGGTGGTGGCCCGCACCCCACGGCGCCGTCTGCAGCGCGGTGTCGAGCGGATTGAAGCCGCGCATGGCCGTGATGATGAACCCGCGCCGGAAGTCGTTCGCCGGGTCGGTCTCGTAGAAGTGCCGCGTCGTCGCGGTCGCTCCCCACGGCCCGTGATCAGCGTCGGTGCGCTCGGCGAAGTGCGCCACGACCGAGATCTGCGGATGGATCATGAGGCCGCGGCCCACGGCACCGCTGGAGTTGGCGAGACCGTGGGGATGCTCGGGCGAGGCCGACATGAGCAGCAGCCGCGGGGTGCCGAGCCCGTTGCCGGCGACCACCACGAGATCGGCGGTCGCCTGCCGCAGCTCGCCTGCCGCGTCGTAGTACTCCACTCCCGTCGCCCGCCCGTCGGCGCCGACCGTCACGCGCCGCACTCGCGCCCGCGTCTCGAGCCGGGCCCCCGCGGCGAGCGCCTCCGGCCAGTACGTGGTGCCGGGCACCGCGAGCGCCCCCGTGGGGCAGCCCGCGGTGCAGAAGCCGCGGTTGGAGCAGGCGGGCCGGCCGCGGTAGTCGCGCGAGGCGATGGCGAGGTGCTGCACCCACCAGTACCAGCCGAGCTCCTCGAAGCCCGCGATCCAGCGGTGGCCCATCGCACCCATCGACACCGGCGGCAGGGGCGGCACCGAGGTGCACGGATGCGTGGGGTCGCCGGCCGCGCCCGACATCCCCATCTGCGCCTCGTTGATCTCGTAGTAGGGCTCGAGCTCCTCGTAGCCGAAGGGCCAGTCGCGGCCGAAGCCGTCGGTGCGGTGAGTGGCGAAGTCCGACGGCGAGAAGCGCCAGAACGCACCGCCCCAGCCCACCGCGCTGCCGCCCACCGCCGAATAGACGTAGGTGTTCACGGGGTTCGCGCCCCGGTTGTCCACGGGGTAGTCGAACGGTCCGCGCCGGAGTGCCGGGTTCGGGTTCCACTCGTGCCGGCTCCGCACCGCCCAGTCCTGATGCGATTTCGGCAGGTCCTCCTCCGTCAGCCAGTCGCCCTGCTCGAGGCAGAGCACATCGACCCCGGCGCGCGCGAGCGACCACGCCACGCACGCGCCGGACGCGCCCGCTCCGATCACGAGCACCTCGGCGCGGGGGCCGTCCGGCTCCGCCGTCACCGCACCACCGGGCGGTACGACGGCGGGAGCCTCCGCACCCGGTCGAGCAGCCGTTCGTCGAAGGGCGCGAGAGGCATGCCGGTGAGCGGCCGCGCGGCGTCGAAGCCCGTGCGCTCGCGGGTGACCGCCTCGACCAGGGGGTCGGTGTAGTAGCCCTCGCAGGCGAGTTCATAGAGCATCCGGAAGCCGCTGGACCAGCCGGGCTGGGCCTCGACATCGCCGAGCACCGCATCCCGCACCGGTACCGGCAGCCACGCGAACAGCCCGCCACGCCTGGCCGCGAGCCCCGAGACCCCCTGCAGCACCGCGGCCACGGCGGCGCCCCGGTCGCCGCCATCCGCGATGGCCTGCTCCACGAACCGCACCGCGACCGTCGATCCGCCGGGCGGCCAGTGACCGTCGCCCGGGATCAACCGGTCCACGACGGCCCCGATGAGTCCGCCACCGTGTGCGCCGCTCATCGTCAGATCCTGCTGCTGAGCTTCTTCTCGCGGCCGTAGGCGGCCATGGCGAGCAGGATGATGGCGCCGTACATCACCTGGCGGTCGGGGATGGTGAAGCCGAGGCCGAGGATGACGGTGCCGAGGAAGACGAGCAGGATCGCGCCGATCATGGTGCGCCAGTAGTCGCCCGGCCCGCCGAACACCGTGCCGCCCACGATCACGGCGGCGAGGCTCTGGAACAGGTACGGGCCTCCGAGCGAGCCGTCGACCGACCCCGCGAAGCCGGCCAGGATGACGCCGGCCAGCACCGCAGAGATGGCGCTGAAGGCGAAGACGCCTGTCCAGATGCGGCGGGTGCGGATGAGTGCGAGATCGGCGGCCCTCGGGTTGGTGCCCGTCGCGTAGATCTGCCGTCCGGTGCGGGTGCGCGAGAGGAACAGCCACATCAGCACCCCCACCGCGAGCCAGAGGAACACCACGGGAGGCATCGGGATGCCGAAGGTCGTCGCCACCGGGGCGCTCAGCTGCGACAGCCAGGCCGGTGCCGATCCCGATTGCGCCCCGCCGGTCTGCACCTGCACGACGCCCACGGCGATGGCGCTCATGGCGAGCGTCACGATGAGGGGCTGGATGTTGAGCCTGTTGCAGAGCCAGCCGGTGAACGCGCCGAGCAGTCCCGCGCCCACGATCGCCACGAGCAGCGCCGTGCCGAAGTTCCAGCCGTACATCTCGGCGAGCTGCGTCACCGTGAGGGCACCGGCCACGATGAATCCGGAGACCGACAGGTCGAGCCCGCCCACGAGCACCACGAGCGTCTGCCCCACGGCCGTGAGCCCCACGAGGGAGGCGAGCACGAGCATGTTGCGCACCGAGTTGTAACTGCCGAAGCCCTCGATGGCGATGGCCCCCACCGCGAAGGTCACGAAGAGCAGGGCCACCTGGGCCACGGGGAAGCGGGCCTGGGTGGCGGCGAGCGTCTCCCAGAGCGAGCGGGCACGGGCGCCGCCGCCTCTGCTGTCGCCGCTCGCCGGGGCGCCCGTGCGCGGACCGCCCGCGGGGTCGGATGCCGGGCCGGAGCCCGGGGTCGCGGTGCGGAGCTCGGTCATGAGGTGGTCCTTCCGGAACGACTGATGAGGGCGCCGACCACGACGGCGACGAGGAGCACGCCCCCGTAGAAGAGGCCGAGCCACTGGGCGGGCACCTTGAGCACGGTCAGCAGCGACTGCACGAGGAAGATGGAGCCGGCGCCGAGGAGCGACCCGAGGAGTCCTCCTCGCCCGCCGAGGAGGGTCGTGCCGCCGAGGGCGACGCTGGCGATGGCGAGCAGGGTGTACGCGGTCGACTGGCCGGGGTCGGCCACGTGCACGACCGAGAGCAGGGCGAACGAGCCGAGCCCGGCGATCGCGCCGCCGAGGGCGAACGCCGCGATGCGCACCGAGCGCACCCCCACGCCGCTCGAGAGCGCCGTGGCGTCGTTGCCGCCCACGGCGAACAGCTGCCGGCCGAAGAGCGTGCGCGAGAGCACGGCCCACGCGATCACGGGCACGAGGATGAGCACGAGGGCGCCGGGGAAGCCGGCGATGCCGGTGTCGATCTCCCCCACCCAGTTGTCGCCGATCCCCACCGTGCTCGGCGAGATGCGGAGGCTGAGGCCCGCGAGCACGAAGTACATCGCGAGCGTCACGACCACCGCGGGGATGCGCAGGAGCACCGTGAGCAACCCGTTCACGAGGCCGACGGCCGCGCCCAGCAGGAGGATGAGGGGCACGCTCGGCCAGCCGCCGAGCCCGAGCGGGATCAGCCAGGTGGCGAACACCATCGAGCAGAACGTCATGAGCGGACTGATCGAGAGGTCGATCCCGCCGCGGCCGGCGAGGATGGCCGGGGTGCTCGCCATGGCCGCCAGGGCCAGGGGCGCGAACACCGCGACCTGCTGCACCCAGCCGAAGTCGCGCTGCACAAGCAGGTTCGTGATGAGCAGGGCGAGGAAGAGGGCGAGCGCGAACGCGAAGTAGTACTTGCGCAGAAGCAGCCGGAAGCGGGTGCCCGCGGTGGGGGCCTGGCGGGTGTCCGCCGTCTGGGTGATCGTCATGACGCCTGCCTCTCGTTGTCGGCCGAAGCTGTGCCGGTCGAAGCTGTGCCGGTCGAAGCTGTGCGGGTCGAAGCTGTGCCGGTCGAATCCGTGCTGCTCTGGCCGCCGAAGAAGCTCGCGACCAGGCGTTCCCGGGTCAGCTCGGCCCGCGACAGCTCGGCCGCGAGCTCGCCCTCACGGAACACGAGCACGCGATCCATCAGCTCCAGATGCTCGTCGACCTCCGTCGAGAGCATCACCACGGCGAGGCCCTCCTTGGCGAGCACGTCGAGCAGCGTGTAGAGGTCGCGCTTGGCGTTGACGTCGATGCCCCGGGTGGGGTCGTTGAGAATGAGGATCCGCGGATGCGCCGCGAGCCAGCGGGCGATCGTCACCTTCTGCTGGTTGCCGCCGCTCAGCGTCGTGATCGCGTCCCCGCCGCGACCGATCTTGATCTTCAGCAGGTCGAGGTACTCGGCGAACCGCGTGCTGCTGCTCCGCTCCGAGAGGAACGGACCGCGCCGGTCCTCCTGCGCGGTCGCGATGGCGAAGTTCTCGACGATCGACATCCACTCGAAGATCGACTCGGCTCGGCGCTCGCGCGGCACGTAGGCGATGCCGAGCCGGGAGGCCCCGCGGTGGCTGCGCACGACGTGGCGCGCGGATCCGTCGACCCGCTCGACCTCGCCCTCCACCGGCTCGAGACCGGCGAGGGCCTTGAGGAAGACGTCCTGGCCGTGCCCCTCGAGGCCGGCCACTCCCACCACCTCGCCCGCGCGGAGGCTGAGGCCGAACGGCCGGGCGCCCGGCCGGAGCGCGAGCTCCCGCGCCTCGAGCACCACGGCCGAGTCGGCGGAGGCCACGGGCTCACGCCCCTCGCGGGCGGCCTGCTCGGCCGCCCCCGTCATCATCTGCACGAGGATCTCGGGGTTCCACTCCCCGCGAGCGAGCGTGCCCACGGTCGATCCGGAGCGCATGACCGTGATCCGGTCGCCGATCTCGTCGATCTCGTCCATCCGGTGCGTGATCAGGATGGTCGAGGCCCCTTCGGCGGCCCGTCGCCTGACCATCCCGAACAGCCGGCTCCTGGTCGAGAAGTCCAGAGCGCTCGTGGCCTCGTCGAGGATGAGCAGCTTCGGCTCCCGGATGAGCGAGCGGGCGATGCTGCAGGCCTGCCGTTCGCTGAGCGAGAGGTCGCCGACCTCGTCGTCGAGCGCGGGTGGGTGCTCGAGCAGCTCGGCGAGCACGGCCCTCGCCCGGCGGCGCTTCTCCGCCTGGCGCACCCGGTTCGACACGCTCTCGAGCCCGATCCAGATGTTGTCGAGCACGCTCCGCGTGTCGACCGTGAGCACCTCCTGGAAGACCGTGGCGATGCCGGCGGCCTGCGCCGCCCGGGGCGTGGGGAAGAACCGCGCGGGCGAGCCGGCGACCTCGAGAGACCCCGCTCCTGGCTGGTGCACGCCGCTCAGGATCTTCACGAGCGTCGACTTGCCCGATCCGTTCTCCCCCACGATCGCATGCACCTCACCCGGCAGCACCTGCAGGGTCGCGTCGACGATCGCCCGCGTGGGGCCGAACGACTTCGCGAGGTTCGAGACGCTCACCACCGGCGGCCCACCGAGCTCGGCCATGGTCGTCACTCCGCGGTGGCGTCGAACGACAGCTCGGCCGGCGCGGTGAAGAACTCCGACATCACGTCGTCCGGGAACACGTCGCCCTGGATGCCCTCGGCGGAGTTGATGTCCCAGCCGTCCTGGTAGTAGTCGTCCACGTTGTCGGGCGTGATCAGCGGCGGAGCGGTGATCATCTCGTTCGTGATCGGCCCCTGGCCGGCGAGCACGCGCATGCCCACCCGGAAGGCCGCGTTCAGCTGCGAGGCGCCGCCGCCCACGGTGCCCACGGCGTAGTAGCCGTCCGGGGCGTTGTCATGCAGGTAGGCGATGTCTCCGGCACTCGCGGTGTTCATCGTCACGGGAGGGACCGTGCGTCCGGACTGCTCGAAGGCCGTGATCACACCGGTCGCCATGGCGTTCAGCTGCACCACGGCCGACACCTCGGCGGGGTTCGCGGTGAGCCACGAGAGCGTCTCGGTCTTGGCCGTGGGCGTCACGTAGCCGCCCTCGATCTCGCCGGCGATCTTCGCATCCGGGCACAGCGCGATGGTGGCCTTGGCCGCCTCGTAGCCCTGCTGGTCGATCGGGAAGCTCGAGATGCCGTGCACCATGAGCACGTTGCCGGATCCGCCGGTCTCCTTGAGCACGTCGGCGGTCGGCTGCGCCACGTTGAGGAACGGGTTCTGGTAGACGTTGATGGCGTACTTCGACGGGATCGAGCCGGCGTAGACGACCGTGACGACGCCCTGGGCGCCCGCCTCGTCCACAGCCGGGGCGAGCGCCTCGCCCGAGAGCGGGACGATCACGATGAGCTTGGCGCCCTGGCGCACCTGGTCCTGGTAGCCGGCCACCTGGGCGGCGGGCGACTGCGCTGCCACGTCGGCGGCCCAGTAGTTCACGGCCTCGGGCGTGGTCAGTCCCGCCTCGCTCGAGAGCTCGACCAGCCGCCCGAACTCGGTGATCGACTCGTCGGTGAAGGAGTTGGCGTTCGAGCCGAGCGAGAGGCCTACCGGCACCGCCTCGCCGAAACCCGTGAAGTCGGCGAACTCGCTCGTCTCGACCGGGGCGGGATAGCCGTTGTAGCCGGCCTGGGTCTCGGGCGTGAGTCCCGCGACGATGCCCTCCGGGTCCTGCGGCGGCACCTCGGGAAGCGTCCCGCAGTCGCCGGATGCCGTGGCCGAGCCGCCGGACGACCCGGATCCGGAGCCCCCGGCGTCGCCGCCCGCGCAGCCGCCGAGTCCGACGACGACCGCGCCGACCGCGGCGAGGGCAAGGGCCGGTCGCAGCATGCGGCCGCGCGTGAAAGTGGTTCGCATAGTGTCACTCCTCATCGAGTCACCCGTCGCCAGTGAGCGGGTGGGCTCCATAGGACCACATCGTCAGACGGGATTACTATCGGTCGAACAACGTATTTTCGAGGGAAGTACCGCTGACGCGCCGATGAACTCACCGTCCGTCACGGCTTCGCCCGTGTCGAAGGAGACACCGGAACCATGCACCTGACGAACCTCAACCTGCGCCAGCTCGAGTACTTCGTCGCCATCGCCGACGCCGGGTCGATCGCGCTCGCCGCAACCCATCTGCACGTCTCGCAGTCCGCGGTGGCCGCGACCCTCACCGCGCTCGAGCGCGCACTCGACGTGCAGCTGTGCACCCGCCGCCGCTCGCACGGCATCACCCTGACCTCGAGCGGGCGTCTCCTGCGCGAGCGGGCTCGCGAGCTCCTCCACGAGACGGCCGACATCGAGCAGGAGGTCAGCGGCCGGCGGGCGCCGCTCTCGGGGACCGTGGTGGTGGGCTGCGGCGAGGAGCTCGCGCCCACCGTGCTGCCGCCGATCCTGCAGGATCTCGCCGTCGTGCATCCCGCCCTCACGATCGAGGTCGAGATCGCCCTCGAGGAGTCGTTCTGGCCGCGGGTGGCCACGGGCGAGGTCGACCTCGCCGTGAGCCTCGACCACCGCCTGCCCGCCGAGCTCACGAGCGTGCGGCTGAAGCCCATGCCCGTGCAGGTGGTGCTGCCGCGCGCGCACCCGCTGGCCGCGAAGGAACGGGTCGAGATGCGCGACCTCGCCGACGAGGACTTCATCATGCTCACCACCGAGCCCGGTGCCACGCACGCGTACTCGATGTTCAATCGCGCAGGCATCAAGCCGCGCATCGCCTTCCGCTCCCCCACGTTCGAGCTCGCACGGTCGCTCGTGGGGCGGGGTCTCGGCTACACGATCCACATCCAGCAGCCGGCGGGCGACACGAGCTACGAGGGCTGCCCGCTCGCGGTGCGGCCGCTCGAGACCGGGCTGCCGCTCGAGTACGTCACGGTGGCGTGGTCGGCGCGCATCCGGCCGTCGCCCCGCACGCAGGCGGTCATCGACGCGGCGCGGCGGGCGTGGCCGGAAGGCGGCACCGGCACCGGCACTCTCTAGGCTCCGGGTGCGCCGGTGCCTCCCGTGATGGTCTCGAGCAGCGCTCGGGCGGCGGCCGTCACCCGCGGTCCCGTCACCACGCCGATCCGCCACTCGGGCGCATCCACCAGCGCGATGCGCCGGAGCCCCGGCCGCCCTTCGACCATGCGCTCGGGCACGATCATGAGCCCGAGGCCGGAGGCCACGAGTTCGGCGGCCACCCCGAGGTCGTTGACCTCGCACGTCGTCGTGCGCTGAGCTCCTGCCGCGGCGAAGGCGTCGTCGACCACGCGGCGAAGCGCCCACTCCGGTGCCACGTCGACGAAGTCCCGGCCGTCCAGGTCGGCGATCCGCACGGGCCCCTCGATCTCGTCGTCCTCGGCCGTCACGAGCATCATGGGCTCGCGATGCAGTCCGTGCGAGCGGCCGGGGCGGGCGTCCGGCGGAAGGGGCACGACGCCGAGATCGAGCCGACCCCGGTCGACGTCGTCGAGGATCGTCGCCACCGGCGCCTGCCTGAGTCGCAGAGCGACGAGCGGATGCGCGGCCCGCATGGCCCTGATCGACTGGCCCATGCCGGTCCAGGCTCCCTGGATGACGCCGAGCGAGACCGCTCCGCGCAGTTCGCGGCTCGGCGACGCGGCGGCGCGCGCCTCGTCGACCAGGCCGAGGATCGCCCGCGCCCGGTCGAGCAGCTCCGCTCCCGCGGGCGTGAGCCGCATGCGGCGCGTCGTGCGCTCGAACAGCGCCGCGCCGAGTTCGGCCTCGAGCTGACGCACCGAGGTCGAGATCGCGGACTGCACGACATGCTGGCGGCGAGCGGCGCGGGTGAAGTTGAGCTCGTCGGCGGCGGCCACGAAGTACTCGAGCTGCTTCAGTTCCACGGTCGGTGATTCATCTTGTTCATAGATGAAACCTATCGCTTTCCATCGTTCCACAAGTGGAATGGAGGGCGCTGAACGGCGTTGAACCCTCTGTCCGCCCCGACGAGAGAGACCCATGACCGACCTGCGTGAACATCCCGACACCCGCCCGACGCCCGCCGTCGCCGGCCCGCACGGCACCGGCACCCGCCCCTCCACCGGCATCCGCGCTTCGGACCGTGACCGCACCCGCCGCCGCGCGGGTGTCGGCTTCTGGGGCGTGGCCTACACCTTCGTCGCGATCATGGCCTTCTCCACGGTGCCCACGCCCCTGTATCCGCTCTACGAGCAGGCGGGCGGCTTCGGCTCGAGCACCGTGACGGTCATCTTCTCGATGTACGCGCTGGGTGTGCTGCTGAGCCTCTTCCTCGCCGGGCACATCTCCGACTGGTACGGCCGCAAGCCCCTGCTCTGGAGCTCGCTCGCTGTCGCGCTCGTCTCGACCGCCCTGTTCCTCAGCAGCACCGACCTCGCGGTGCTGCTGATCGCCCGCTTCACCACGGGGCTGGCGGTCGGTGTCCTCACCGCAACCGCCACGGCGGCCCTCACGGCCCTGCGGTCGGCGCATCGGCCGGGCGGCGCGCCGGGTGTCGCCGAGACGGTCGCGGTCTTCGCGAACATCGGCGGTCTCGGCCTCGGGCCGCTCGTCTCCGGTGTCGTGGCGCAGTTCGCACCGGCCCCGCTCGTCTGGCCCTACGTCCTCTTCGCCATCCTGCTCGTGGCGGCCGTGCCGCTTCTCGTGCTCACGCCCGAGACGGCGGGGCTCCCGGCCAAGACGGTGCGCTACCGCCCGCAGCGCCTCGCGCTGCACCCCACGCGCCCGGCCGTGCACCTCGCGGCGATCGCGCTCGGTCTCATCAGCTTCAGCGTGTTCGGTGTGTTCTCGTCGCTCGCGCCGCAGCTGCTCGGCGATGTGTTCGGCATCACCGCCACGGCGCTCACGGGGGCGACGGTCTTCGCGGTCTTCGCCGCAGGGGCCGTGGCGCAGGCGCTGGCGGGCCGGATCCCACCGCAGCACCGACTGAAGTCGGCTGCGGTCACCCTGTGGGTCGGTCTGGCCCTGGTCGCGGTGCAGCCGTTCCTGCCGAGCTATCCGCTGTTCGTCGCGGGCGGCATGGTGGCGGGCGTCGGCGCGGGCCTCGCGTTCAAGACCGCGGTGGGCACGATCGTGGCCCTGACGTCGCCGGAGAAGCGGGCGAGCGCGCTCGCGACGCTCTTCCTGGGTTCGTACATCGGTCTCTCACTCCCTGTGCTCGGTCTGGGCGCGCTGGCACCGGTCATCACGCTGCCGCTCGCGGTGGCCGCTCTCACGGCGGTCCTCGCCGCGGGCCTGGTGCCGGTGTACCTCACGCTGCGCCGGGGCTGAGCGGTTGCGGGGGCCCGGCGGTCAGCCCCGCGTGTCGAGTGCCTTGAGCAGTCGCCCTACGGATCCGCCGAGGTTCCACTCGGTGCCGAGGCGCTCGAGCTCGGCGCGTGCTTCTCCGGTGACGGGTCCGAGCCGGGCGCCGGCCCCGTCGAGGGAGGGAAGGTCGAGGTCCCGCACCACGCCCACCACGGCGGGCGCCACGGCGAGGTAGTCGCCGGCGGCCTCGAGCTTCGCGCGCACCCCGGATGAGACGCCGCCGTCGGGGTCGGCGGCGGCCGCCAGGATCCCGTCGAGGGTGCCGTGCCGCCCGAGCAGGGTCGCGGCGGTCTTCTCCCCGATGCCGGCGACCCCGGGGAGGCCGTCGCTCGTGTCGCCGCGGAGGGTGGCGAAGTCGGCGTACTGCTCGGGCAGCACGCGGTACTTCGCCACCACAGAGGCGTCGGTCAGCACCTCGAGGTTCTTCATCCCGCGGGCCGTGTAGATCACCCGCACGTCGTGCGAGTCGTCGACGAGCTGGAAGAGGTCGCGGTCGCCGGTCACGATGTCGACCGGATGCGCCGCGCCGGTCGCGTAGCTGCCGATCACGTCGTCGGCCTCGTGCTCCGCGGCGCCCACGACGGCGATCCCGGCGAGCGCGAGCACCTCGCGGATCATCGGGATCTGGGCCTCGAGGGCGTCCGGAACCACCTCGTCATCCGGAGCACCGGCCTTCTCGTCGGCCACCCGGTGCGCCTTGTAGCTGGGGAGGAGGTCGACCCGCCACTGCGGCCGCCAGTCGTCGTCCCAGCACGCCACGACCAGCGCGGCGTCGAACTCCACGGTCAGCCGCGCGATCATGTCGAGCAGCCCCCGCACGGCATTCACGGGCGTCCCGTCGGCCCGCCGAATGGTGTCGGGCACCCCATAGAACGCCCGGAAGTACAACGAGGCGGTGTCGAGCAGCATCAATCGGTCGGCCATAGCCGATTGTGGCATCTTGGGCGGGGCTGCCGCCCTCCTTCTCTGCGTAGAACCCTCGGCCGACCTCCGCGAGGCTCTCGCCACGGCAGAAGTGTCATGCCCTTCCGGTATAGTTGTGTCATGAAGGTCGCGGAGTACTCGAAGCGCATCGGCGTCAGCCCGCGTCGCGTCCGCGCGATGATCGCCGCAGGCGACGTCAAGGCCGAGCGCGTGGGTCGGAACTGGAAGGTGCTCGACGAGGAAAGGCCCACCGTCCACTCGCGCCGACCGCTCTCGGAGACCTCGCGGCAGGCCCTCCTCCAGGCTCTGAACAAGCGGACCCTGGACGGCTTGACCGGACAGCTCCGCACCCGCACCGCTGAGCGCATCAACATGCTGCGGGAGTCCGACGAGCCCTCCGCTCTTCTCACCGCCTGGTGGCGAGGTTCCGCCCCCACGGGCATCAGCGGGGCGGCCAACCTGATCCTCCATGCGAAACGCGGCGACAACGACCGCGTGCGCGAAGTCCTCCACCGCAGGCAGGAGCGCTACCTCCGCCGTCCCGAGGACCTCGCCCGAGCCGTTCGCGATGAGCGCACGATACGACGCCTGAGTGTCGACGAGCTCGGACGGCTGGCAGAGCTCCCTGCCGACACCGTGCGTCGCATCGAGCGCACAGGCGAGACAGCATCCATCGGCGCCACCCGACGCGTCCTGAGCGCTCTGCAGATCTCACCGTCAGCGATTCCTTCCCCGGAGCGGCGATGACCCGGATTCTCCACGCGTGGCTCGAGGGCTCACACGTCGGTCGCTTCGAGCGCGCCGACGACGGTGTCGTCACCTTCGTCTACGACGACGGCGCGCCTGAGACCCCCATCTCGCTCCCACGTGACGGGTCAGCCACGCGGAAGGCCGCTTCGAATTTCCTGGAGAACCTCCTCCCGGACCATGCTCAGACTCGTGCCCGGATGGCGAAGGCCTACAGCGCCACCTCCCCCGCGACCTTCGACGTGCTCGCGCGGGCAGGCGGTGACGTCGCCGGAGGCCTCGTGCTGCTTCCCGACGGTCAGCCGTTCCCGGACCGCGATGCCCCCCTGCTCGACCCAGCCTCCGACGAGGACATCGCCACCAGGATCGCAGCCATCAAACGCGACCCCGACGATTGGGTCTCCACCTCGACGCCCGCCCGCTTCTCGCTCGCCGGCACACAGGGCAAGTTCGCTCTCGCGGAGATCGATGGGCAATGGTATTGGTCGAACGCATCCGTTCCGTCCACCCACATCGTCAAGCCGGCACGGAGCGACTTCCCAGGCCTGGAGGCCATCGAAGCGGCAGCACTCGGTCTCGCGAATGCCGCGGGCGTCGACGCACCTCAGGCATCCGTTCTGGTGGCGATCGACCAGACGGCGTTCCTCGTCGAACGCTTCGACCGGGCAGGCCGGGACCCGTTCGCGCAACGGGTCCACGCGGAGGACATCGCCCAGTCGCTCGGCCGCGGTCCCGAAAAGAAGTACGGGGTGACGGCAATTCAGGTGGTCAAGCTGCTTCGCTCGGTGGATGCCACGGACGAGCTCGGTTATGCCTTCATCCGCCAGCTGTCGTTCAATACCATCACAGGCAACGCCGATGCGCACGCCAAGAACTACTCGGTCCTCCTGCGTCCTGAAGGAATCACCCTCTCGCCGCTCTATGACTCGGTGCCTGTCCTGATCTACCCGGAGTACGACCAGAAGCTCGCGATGCGGATCTCCGGCGCCGAGCGCGCATCACAGGTCGCGCCGGAGCACTGGTTGAAGCTCGGATCGAAGGCCGGTCTTCACCCCGACCGAGTGCTCGGGATCGCGTCGGATGTCGCCGTCGACGTCGCGGAGCACGTCGACGCGGCGTGGGCTGGTGTCGATGCAAGCCAGGCGGAGCAGCTGCGAGAAGGCATCCTCAGGAACACCGAGAAGCTCACATCCTCTCGAAAGTGAACGCGCCACTGAACGCGGCGGAGCTGCTTTTCGGTGTGGACAAGGAACATGCCTCTGTTTCCGCGAACGACGCCACGCGCGCGGACCCCTCCGGAAGCACGAGCTCGTCCCCACTGGCCGAACACCTCCGGAGCGACTCTAAACTGGAGGACCGAGAACGTGGTGACCAACCGGGGAGACAGCATGCGAAGCGCAGGCAGACGCGCAGGAATCATCGCGGTGACCGTCGCGCTGGCGATGGGCATGGCGGGATGCACGGCACTGACCCCTTCCGGCACGGACGGCAGCACCCCAGCTGCAGCGCCCACGTCGCCGACGCAGCAGAGCCTCGACGCCGCGTGTGAGACGGTGAACGCCGAATGGGGATTCGCTCTCGATCCGTGGGTGGCACTCGAAGCCGATACCCAGAGCAAGGATTTCGCGCAGAAGCGAACGGAGCACCAAGCGGTGATCTCCACCCTGCAGGACATCGCTGATCGGGTCGAAGCTCCCGAACTGCAAGGGGCCCTCGACGCGTCGATCAGCGCGCATCAGCAGTACGCCGACACCATCTGGCCGGGTCTGGGCGACATTCCGGAAGGGTATGCCGCCGTTCTCGAGGACCCCGCGAATCTCCTGGTCGTTCTGGGCAAGCAGAAAGCCGAACTCGAGCAGCAGATGGCTGATGCAGACCTGCAGCGCTACGATCTGTGCGGAGTGATGCAGAGCGGTCAGACTGCAGCGCAGGCGTGCGAGATCGCCAACGGCGACTGGGTCGATGGAGGCGTGGTCTACAACGGTGCATCCAATGTCGCGGCCAGCGGAGACGTGGCCGCAGCTCAGCGCCAAGCGGCCGACGGGCTCGTGCAGCTCAAAGCGGCGCTGGTGCAGGTGACCGATCCAGGAGCCTACGCGGAGATGGCGAGCATGTACGACGCGTATGAGACGTTCTACGAAGACGGGATCACCACTCTGCTCACGGAGGAGCAGGTGCTCGAGCTCTCTGCTGACGAGCTCGATGCATACGCCGCTGAGGCCGACGCAGCCTTCACCGTCTGGGACGAGGCGCTCACCGCTGGTGAGGAGCGCCTGACGGCCTACTGCGCCGGCCAGGGGTAGCCACCCACACGACCCGTCACACACGAAGAGAGGGCCGCCGGCATGGGCGACCCTCTCTTCACTTCTGTCGGGCTGACAGGATTTGAACCTGCGACCCCTTGACCCCCAGTCAAGTGCGCTACCAAGCTGCGCCACAGCCCGTGGCATGTCATCCAGGAGAAGCGAACCGCTCCAGACAACTTGTCCATGATAGCGCCTTCTGAGGCTCCCCGTGGACACAGCGCGGGTCCGTCACGGTGCGATAACGGATCGCCGATCTGGTCGGACCCAATAAATGCACCTGCATAGACTCGAGCTCAGAGGCGCGCTGCGGGGATGACCCGGACGGCCCCCGCAGCGCCCTCACCCATCGACGGCCCGAACACCACCGGGACTGCGCAAAAACTGGGCGAAACTTTGGGACAGACAGTCCCGAACGGAGCTTTTTCATAAGATCCGCATTGCATAATTGACCATGCCCCAGTCACCTGCCTTACCCGCACCTACCCGACGACAGGGCGCGTCCGTCAATCTGGCCGAACCCCGAGCGGCCAGAACCCACGAATCGCTGACGGCCGCCCTGTTCGATCTCCTCCGCCGGCACGACCTCACCGAGATCTCCATCTCCGAGCTCTGCCGCACGGCGGGAGTCCACCGCACCACCTTCTACGGCCACTACGCCGACATCTACGCCTTCGCCTCCGACTCGTTCGCGCACATGCTCGACGACCTGGCCGACGTGGCCGAGCTCGACGCCGCCGACTACGAGAGCGGCGGATCCGAGGCCCCCGATGTCGAGTCCATCACGGCCGCCTACACCGGCTCGATCAGCGCCATCCTCGTGCACATCCTCGAGCACCGGTCGGCCTACCGCATGATGTTCGGCACCCGGGTCGACGCGGGCTTCCGCAGAGACCTGCACCAGCGGCTGCTCCGGCACGCCGCCCTCGCGGTGTCGAACTGGCGCCGGCTCGGCCTCGCCCAGGATCTCGACGGCCCCACGGCCGCCGCCTTCATCGCGGGCGGCTCGGTCGGTGTCTTCGAGGAGTGGGCCATGAGCGACGACACCGATGTGGCTGCCCGAACAGCCGACATCGTGGGCACAGCCGATGCCTGGGTCGCCTCCCGCACACTGGCGCACGACACCGTGCTCGCTCAGGACACAATGGTGGGGTGACCACCCGCGCCGACTCCACCCCGCTCTCCTCCGGTCCTTTCGCCCTCGCGATCGACATCGGGGGCACGAAGGTGGAGTCGGCCCTCGTCGACCCCTCGGCCACCCTCCTGCCCGGCAGCCGCCATCGCGCGCCCACCGGCTCGGGCAGCACCGCCGACGACATCGCGGATGCCGTGCGTCGCGTCATCGCCGAGACGCTCGCCTCCGCTCCCCCGGGCGCCGAGATCGTCGGCGCGGGCATCGGCAGCGCCGGCCCGATCGACGCCGGGCACGGCACGGTCTCACCCCTCAACCTGTCCGCCTGGCGCGCCTACCCCGTGCGCGCCCTGGTGCGGGACGCGATCGGGACGAGAGTCCCCGATCCCGTCCTCCGCCTCGACGGCCTCTGCATCCTCCTCGCCGAGCACTGGGCCGGCGCCCTGCAGCACCACCGCACGGCGATGGGCATGGTCATCTCCACGGGCATCGGCGGCGGACTCCTCGTGGAGGGCCGCCTCGTGGGCGGCCGCACGGGCAACGCGGGCCACATCGGCCAGATCCAGCTGCACGAGCACGAGAGCGCCGGCAAAGATCTCAGCACGACCCTCGAGGGGGTCGCCTCCGGCACGAGCATCGTCGCCTGGGCGCGCGAGCAGGGCTGGGGCGGCACCGACGGCCCGCAGCTCTCGGCCGCCTACGCCGCCGGCGATCCGATCGCCCTGGCCGCTGTCGAGCGCTGCGCGAACGCGGTGGGCGACGGAATCGCCTCGGCCTGCGCGCTGCTCGACCTCGAGGCGGTCGCCATCGGTGGCGGCTTCGTCAACGTCGCCCCCGACCTCATCGACCGCATCCGCGCCCGCGTGAATGCCGTCGCTCCCCTCGACACCATCCCCGGCGTCGAGATCCTCCGCTCGGCCCTCTCCGACGAGGCCCCCCTCATCGGTGCGGCCGGCCTCGTCCACCGAGCCGACCTCCTCACGTAGCCCGCGCCGCACCCTTAGGCGAGGCGCGAGCCCACGGCGCTAGCGCTTGCGCTTCTCGCGCACGCGCATGTTGACCACGATGGGCGACCCCTCGAAGCCGTAGATCTCGCGCAGCCGCCGCTGCACGTAGCGACGGTAGCCCGGGTCGAGGAACCCGGTCGCGAACAGCACGAAGGTCGGCGGACGCGAAGCCGCCTGGGTGCCGAAGAGGATGCGCGGCTGCTTGCCACCGCGCACGGGGTGCGGATGCGCCGCCGTGAGCTCGGCGAGAAAAGCGTTGAACTTGCCGGTGGGGATGCGCGTGTCCCACGACTCGAGCGCGAGCTCGAGAGCGGGGACGAGCTTCTCGAGGTGGCGGCCGGTGCGCGCCGAGATGTTCACGCGCGGCGCCCAGGTCACGTGCGCGAGATCCTGCTCGATCTCCCGCTCGAGGTAGCGGCGGCGCTCGTCGTCGAGCAGGTCCCACTTGTTGAAGGCGAGCACGAGTGCGCGCCCGGATTCGAGCACGAGGTCGATGATGCGCAGGTCCTGCACCGAGATGGGCTCGGTCACATCGAGCACCACCACCGCCACTTCGGCCTTCTCGAGAGCGGCCGAGGTGCGGAGCGACGCATAGAAGTCGGCGCCCTGCTGCAGGTGCACGCGCTTGCGGATGCCGGCGGTGTCGACGAAGGTCCACACCTTGCCGCCGAGCTCGATCTGCTCGTCGACGGGATCGCGGGTGGTGCCGGCGAGCTCGTTCACGACGACGCGCTCCTCGCCCGCGGCCTTGTTGAGCAGCGAGCTCTTGCCCACGTTCGGCCGGCCGAGGATGGCGACCCGGCGGGGGCCGCCCACCTCCTGCTTGGCCACGTTCGAGACCTCGGGCATCTTCTGCATGATCAGGTCGAGGAGGTCGGCGACGCCCCGGCCGTGCAGCGCAGAGACGGGGTAGGGCTCGCCGAGTCCGAGCGACCACAGCGCAGAGGCCTGCGGCTCCTGGCGCGAGTCGTCGACCTTGTTCGCGGCGAGGAACACGGGGCGGTCGGCACGGCGGAGCATCTTGACGACGTGCTCGTCGGTCGCGGTGGCGCCCACGTTCGAGTCGACCACGAAGAGCACCACGTCGGCGAGGTCGATGGCCACCTCGGCCTGGGCGGCCACGGCGGCGTTGATCCCTGCGGCGTCCGGCTCCCAGCCGCCCGTGTCCACGAGCGTGAAGCGCCGGCCGGCCCACTCGGCCTTGTAGGCCACGCGGTCGCGCGTGACACCGGGCTTGTCCTCCACGACCGCCTCGCGGCGGCCGAGGATGCGGTTCACGAGCGCCGACTTGCCCACGTTCGGGCGGCCCACGATCGCGAGCACGGGCAGGGCGGGGAGGTAGACGACGCCATCGCCGTAGTCCTCGGTGATCTCGAGCAGGTCGAGGTCGGCCTCGTCGAGCTCGTAGTCGTCGAGGCCCGAGCGCAGAGCGGAGGCCCGCTGCTCGGCGAGCTCCTCGTCGACACCGGCGAGGCGTTCGGCCAGGTCGTCGGCGGGTGCGTCGAACTCGTCCGGGTCGTTGCCGGGTGCGGGGGTGCGGTTATCCGCCATGAGAGATCCTTGTCGTCTGGGCCACGACCTCGACCACCGCTTCGACGGTCTGGTCGAAATCGAGTTCCGTGGAGTCGACGGTGGTGACACCGTCTGCGGCGTTCATGAAGTCGACCACCCGGGAGTCCGCCTCGTCCCGTGTGCGAAGTGCCTCGCCCACGGCGGCGGCCGTCTCACTGGTCAGTTCCTTCGAACGCCTGCCCATTCTAGCCTCCTCCGAGGCCGTGAGAAGGATGCGCACGGGGGCGTCCGGCGCCACGACCGTCGTGATGTCGCGGCCCTCGGCCACGATGCCCGGTTTCGGGGTGCCCGCCATGATCGCGCGGAACCGCTCGTTGAGGCCTCGCCGCACTTCGGGGATGCGCGCCACGAGGCTCACCACGGCCGTCACCCGCGGCTCCCGGATGGCGTCGGTCACGTCGGTCGAACCCACCCGCACGTAGTAGTCGTCGGGGTCGGTGCCGATCCGGAAGTCGAAGCGCTCGAGCTCCTCGATCACCCGATCCACCTCGGCGGCGTCGATCCCGCGGTCCAGCAGATCCCACGACAGCGCCCGGTACGACGCCCCGGTGTCGAGGTAGTCGAAGCCGAGGGCCCGTGCGGTCGCCCGGCTCACGCTCGACTTGCCGCTCCCCGCGGGGCCGTCGATCGCCACCACCACCGGCTTCGAGGTCGATCCGGCTACATCGTTCCCTGCCGCAGTCATCCGGCGATCCTCCATCCACGGGCCGCGAGCGCGGCCGTCAGCTTGTCCACGGTCTCCGGCAGCACCGAGAGCTCGGCGAGACCGATCTGCGCTCCCGGCGAGTGCTCGAGCCGCAGGTCCTCCAGGTTCACGCCCTCCTCGCCCACCTCGGCGAACAGCCGGGCGAGCTCGCCGGGGGCGTCGTCGACCATCACCACGAGCTGCGCGTAGCGCCGATCCTGCCCGTGCTTGCCCGGCAGCCGCTCCACTCCCGCGTTTCCCGCGGCGAGCGCCTCGGCGACGGTCCGCCGCCAGGCGGTGTCGGATGCTCCGCTGGACTCGAGCGCCCCGATCACCTCGTCGAGGTCGTCACGCAGCGCCCGCAGCACCGAGGCGGTGGGGGCCGCATTGGCACCGAGGATCTGCACCCAGAGCGCCGGGTCGCTCGCGGCGATCCGCGTGACGTCCCGCACTCCCCCGCCCGCGAGGCCCACGGCGGCGGCGGGCGCGTCGATCAGCCGCCTGGCCATGAGAGTCGAGATCACCTGCGGAGCGTGCGAGATCAGCGCCACACTCGTGTCGTGCTCCTCGGCGGTCATCTCCACGAGCGTCGCGCCGAGGTCGAGGATGAGGTCGTCGACGGCGGCCGCGGCCTGATAGCTGATGCCCTCGTGACCGGCGACCACCCACGGCCGCCCCACGAACAGGTCGGCGCGGCCCGACATGGGCCCGCCCTTCTCCCGGCCGGCGAGCGGGTGCGATCCGACGTAACGGCTGAGGTCTCCCCCGGCGGCGGCCACGGCGTCGAGGACGGGCTTCTTCACGCTCGCCACGTCGGTCACCACGGCGCGCGGGTAGGCCGAGAGCTCCCGCACGATCACCGAGGCCGTCACGTCCGGAGGCACGCACACCACGATGAGCTGCGGCTCGTCGGCGTCGCCTGCTCGCCGGCCCGCTCCGTAGTCGATGGCGATCGAGACGTTCGTGGGCGACGCGTCGGAGAGGATGACGTCGACACCGCGTGCCCGGAGCCCCAGGGCGATGCTCGTGCCGAGCAGTCCCACCCCGACCACGCGCACGGGGCCGACCAGTCGGCTCTCCACTGCACTCACTCCTCGATGTCCTCGCTGTCGTCGCCGTCCTCACCGGCACCGCCCGAACCGGCGCCCTCCGCCGTGCCGTCCCGGCCCTCGCCCGTGGCGTTCCGCGAGAGGGTCAGCAGCTGGCCGAGTTCCACCTTAGTCAGGTCGCGCAGGCCCCCCGACTTGAGCGTGCCGAGGTTGAGCGGACCGAACGAGCGGCGCACGAGGTCCACCACGGGGTGCCCGACCTCGTCGAGCATCCGGCGCACGATCCGGTTGCGCCCGGAGTGCAGCGTGATCTCCACGATCGAGGTCTCCCGCTCCACGTCGAGCAGCCGCGCCTTGTCGGCGGCGATCGGTCCGTCCTCGAGCTCGATCCCCTTCGTGAGCGTCGCGATCGTCTGGGGAGACACCCGCCCCTCGACCTTGGCGATGTAGGTCTTCAGCACCCCGAACGACGGATGCGCGAGCACATGCGCGAGATCCCCGTCGTTGGTGAGGATGAGCAGCCCGCTCGTCTCGGCGTCGAGCCGCCCGACGTTGAACAGCCGCTCTTCGTACTGCGAGGTGTAACGCTGCAGGTCGGGCCGGCCGTGCTGGTCGGCGAGCGACGAGACGATGCCGGTGGGCTTGTTGAGCATCACGTAGCGCTTGTCCGGGTCGAGCTGCACGGCGGTGCCGTCGACCGACACGAGGTCGTTCTCGGGGTCGATGCGGCGGCCGAGCTCGGTCACGACCTCGCCGTTGACCTCCACCCGCCCGGCCTCGATGAGCTGCTCGGAGACGCGGCGGGAGGCCACTCCCGCAGCCGCCATCACCTTCTGCAGGCGCACGCCTTCCGGTGCACCGCCCTGATGTGCACCGCCTTGATGCGCACTGCCTGACGTGTCGTTGTCGTCCCACGGCGGGATCACGAAGGGGGTCATCGGAGGGCCTCCAGGTCGTCGAATCCCTCGCTGCCGTCCGGCAGGAGGGGGGAGATCTTCGGCAGCTCGTCGAGCGAGTTGATGCCGAGCTGGGTGAGCAGCAGGTCGGTGGTGCCGTAGAGGATCGCGCCGGTCTCGGCCTGCGTCGAGACCTCGGTGATCAGGCCGCGGCTGAGGAGCGTGCGCACGACGGAGTCGACGTTGACGGCCCGGATGCTCGCGACGGCTCCGCGGCTGATGGGCTGCTTGTAGGCGATCACCGAGAGCGTCTCGAGAGCGGCCTGCGAGAGCCGCGACGGGTTCTGGGTGATCACGAAGTCGCGCACGAGCGGATCCCACTCGGCCCGCACGTAGATCCGCCAGCCGCCGGCCACCTCGCGCAGTTCGAAGCCGCGGCGCACGCTGGGCCGCCCGCCCGGGCCCTCGGCGAGCCCGTCGTAGTCCTCCACGAGCCGCTCGATGCCCTGGCGCACGACGGCCACGGGTCGCCCGAGCGCCGTGGCGAGCGCCACGAGGCTCTGCGGCTCGTCGGCCACCATGAAGATCGCCTCGAGCGCCCTGTCGACGTCCATCGAGGCGGGAGCAGGCCCGGGTGCAGGCGTCCCTGCGATCGTCTCGTCCGGAGTCTCAGTTGTCATAATCGGCTCCCGCGCTGGAGCTGGAAGCGACGATCCTGTGGATCGTCGCCGCGACGCCAGCGCCGAACGAGCTGTGCTCGTTCGGGCTCAAGACATCAGTTGTCATAATCTGCTCCAAGATGTGCAAGCTGCTCCTCGGTCCAGTGCTCTGCGGTCCACCTGAGGGTCAGCTCCCCCAGCGGCTCGAGCTGCTCGAACGAGATCGACGCGTGCCGGTAGAGCTCGAGCACGGCGAGGAAGCGCGCGATCACGACGCCCTTCTCCTCGATCCCCGCGATCAGCTGCCGGAAGGTGACGGGCACCCCGCTCGCCGCTGCCGAGCGCAGCAGCGTCACCACATGTGCCGCCTGCTCCCGGATGCTCACGAGCGGCGCGTGCAGGTGCTCGAGCCCCACCACGGGCACCTCGCGCGGCGCGAGCGCGAAGGCGGCGAGGGCGGCGAAGTCGTCGGGCGTGAGCGTCCAGACGAGCTCGGGCCTCTGCTGCCGGTACTTCTCCTCGAGCCGCACCACGCGGGGCCGCCGGGTGGCCTCCTCGTCGAAGCGGTCGGCGAGCCACGCCGAGACCACCTTGAAGGCCCGGTACTGCAGGAGCCGAGCGAACAGCAGGTCGCGGGCCTCGAGCAGCGCCACGTCCTCGGCGTCGACGAGCTCGCCCTGCGGCAGCAGCCCCACGATCTTGAGGTCGAGCAGGGTCGCCGCCACCACGAGGAACTCCGACGCCCGGTCGAGCTCCTCGGCGGAGTCGAGCCCCTTGAGGTAGGAGATGAACTCGTCGGTCACCCGGCTGAGGGCGATGTCGGTGATGTCGAGCTCGTGCTTCGTGATCAGCTGCAGCAGGAGGTCGAACGGCCCCTCGAAGTTGTCGAGGCTCAGCGAGAAACCGGGAGCGGACTCCGCGAGCTCCGGCTCAGGCGACCGCGCCACGGGCGACCAGTTCTCTGGCCAGCTGCTTGTAGGCCTTCGCCGACGTGTGCTCTGGCGCGAACTGGGTGATGGGCTTGCCCGCCACCGTCGCATCCGGGAACTTCACCGTGCGGCCGATGACCGTCTCGAACACCTTGTCGCCGAAGGTCTCGACCACGCGCTCGAGCACCTCGCGCGAGTGCAGTGTGCGCGGGTCGTACATGGTGGCGAGGATGCCGTCGAGCGTGAGCGCCGGATTCAGCCGGTCGCGCACCTTGTCGATCGTCTCCACCAGGAGGGCGACGCCGCGGAGCGCGAAGTACTCGCACTCGAGCGGGATGAGCACGCCGTGGCTCGCGGTGAGCGCGTTCACTGTGAGGAGGCCGAGCGAGGGCTGGCAGTCCACGAGGATGACGTCGTAGTCGTTGCTCACCCGGCGGAGCACCCGGGCGAGGATCGACTCCCGCGCGACCTCGCTCACGAGGTGCACCTCGGCGGCCGAGAGGTCGATGTTGGCCGGGATGATGTCGAGGCCCTCGACGCTCGTCTTCTGGATGGCGTCGGCCGGATCCTTGATCGTGCCGATCAGCAGGTCGTAGATGGTGGGGATGTCGTGGGTCATCACGCCGAGGCCCGCCGAGAGCGCGCCCTGCGGGTCGAAGTCGATGGCGAGCACCTTGCGACCGTACTCGGCGAGCGCCGCTCCCACGTTGACGCTCGTGGTGGTCTTGCCCACGCCGCCCTTCTGGTTGCAGAGCGAGATGATGCGAGCGGGTCCGTGCGAGGCGAGCGGCGCCGGATCCGGGAACTCGGTCACGGGCCGCCCCGTGGGCCCGTTCTTCGGAAGATCGATGCCGGTGAGCTCGTCGACCTGCGTCTTCTTCGCCGTTCGCGTGATCCGTGTGGGCACCGAATCTCCTCATCTCAGACCGCCATCCCGGCGCTCGGGAATGATTCTACGCCGGTCCCCGCCCGGCGTAGGGCGACATGCTCGCGTGTGGTCGCTTCGCGGCCACGCGCTCGCCCTGGGTCGGCGAGCAGACCCCGTCCCGTCCGCCTTCCGCCTGAGTCCTCGCCGCTTCGCCCACTTGACACAAGATGTGTCAAGTCGACGCGTTTGGGCGCATCTACTGCCAAGTCGCGGAAGGGTGGGCACGGCAGAGGTCGGACGTGTTGCAGAGGGGCGGGCAGGCACGCCACCGCAGCTACCGGGCGCGCGGGTGGGCCGACTGGTACATGTCGATGAGTGTGTCGGCGGTCACCTGGGTGTAGAGCTGGGTGGTGGAGACCGAGGAGTGGCCGAGGAGGTCCTGCACCACACGCACGTCGGCCCCGCCCTGCAGGAGGTGCGTCGCGAAGGAGTGCCGGAAGGTGTGCGGCGAGACGTGCGCGGCGATCCCTGAGCGCTCCGCGGCGGCCCGGATGACGAGCCACGCGCCCTGCCTGCTGAGCCGCTGCCCGCGGATCCCGAGGAAGAGCCCGGGGGTCGCCCGCCCCCGCGCCGAGAACACCGGCCGCACTCGCACGAGGTAGGCGTCGAGGGCCCGCCGCGCGTAGCTCCCCACGGGCACGATCCTCTGCTTGCTGCCCTTGCCGGTCACCCGCACCATGTCGCCGTCCTGCACGTCGTCGACGTTGAGGGAGACGAGCTCGGTGATGCGGGCCCCGGTCGCGTAGAGCATCTCGAGCAGGGCGCGGTCGCGCACGGCCACCGGATCGGGCGAGTCCTCGCCACCGGTCGCCGTGAGCAGCCGCTCCATGTCGTCGATCGAGATCGCCTTGGGCAGCCGCAGCCCGAGCTTGGGCGGCTTCACCTCGCGAGCGGGATCGACCTCCGTCACCCCCTCCTCGGTGAGGTGCCGGTGGAAGCTCCGCACGGTCGAGAGGATGCGCGCCACCGACGACGCCGACAGCTCCCCGCCCTCCTCGGTGCGGAGCGCCCGCTGGAACGCGGCGATGTCGCCCTCGCCGATCGCGGCCACGTCGACGAGCCCGGAGGAGCGCAGCCACGTCGTGTACCGGGCGAGGTCGCGCCGGTAGGCGGCCACGGTGTTCGCGGCGAGACCGCGTTCGACCGTGATGTGGCGGAGGAACCCGTCGACCTGCCGGCCGAGCCCATCCTGCCGAACGGCCCCGTCCTGCCGGCTGAGCCCGATCGAAGGAGCGGCCCCGTCCTCGGCCACGCTCCTAGCCGCCGGCCCCGGGCCGAGCGGGCCACGGCGCGTCGGCGGGCTTGAGCGTCGACCACCCGCGCGACCGTGACAGCGAAGCGGCGAGCGCCCCGATCACGAGCGACGGATTCTGCACCCGGCTGTCGAGCGCCGCGTCCACGAGCTCCGAGAGGGGCACCCACCGCAGCTCCATGTCGGCCTCCTCGGCCTCACGGTCGAAAGCCGATCCGGTGGCCCGCACCCCTCGCGCGAGGTAGATCCGGATGGCCTCGTTGTTGCCACCGGGCGTCGTGAGGTAGTCCACGAGCACGTTCCACGTGTCGGCCTCGAGGTCGGCCTCCTCAGCGAGCTCGCGCTTGGCGGCGTCGAGCGCCGGCTCCGACGCCACGTCGAGCAGCCCGGCAGGCGGCTCCCACTCGCGTCGGCGCACCGGATGCCGGTACTGCTTGATCACGAGCACCCGGTCCTCGTCGTCGAGGGCGAACACCGCCACGGCTCCCGGGTGGTCCACGAAGTCGCGTCGCAGCGTCTCCCCGCCGTACTCGAACGACTCGCGCCGCACGTCCCAGACGTAGCCGTCGAACACGACGTCGCTCGAGAGCACCTCGACGGGCGCGTCATCGTCGGCGAACAGCTCCTCAGGCATCGGCGTCCTGCACGGCGAACAGGCGGCTGGCCTCCTGGCGCTCGAGGGCGGCCTCGACGAGCCCCCTGAAGAGCGGATGCGGGTTGCTGGGTCGCGAGCGCAGCTCCGGGTGGGCCTGGGTGGCGATGTAGTACGGGTGCACGTCACGCGGCAGCTCCACGTACTCCACGAGCTGGCCGTCGGGCGAGAGCCCCGAGAACCACAGTCCCGACTCGGCGATCTGGTCGCGGTAGCGGTTGTTCACCTCGTAGCGGTGACGGTGCCGCTCGGAGGCGGTCGCCGCCCCGTACACGCGCTCAGCGGTGGAGCCCGACGCGAGGTCGGCCTCGTAGAGCCCGAGGCGCATGGTGCCGCCGAGGTCTCCCCCGGCGATGATGTCGACCTGTTCGGCCATCGTCGCGATCACGGGGAACTCGGTGTCGGGGTCGAACTCGCTCGAGGAGGCCCCGGGGAGCCCGGTCACGTTGCGGGCGTACTCCACGACCATGCACTGCAGGCCGAGGCAGAGTCCGAGCGTGGGGATCCCGTTCTCGCGCGCGAAGCGCAGGGCGCCGAGCTTGCCCTCGATGCCGCGCACGCCGAAGCCGCCTGGCACGCAGATGCCGTCGACGTCCGACAGCTCGCGCGCGGCGCCCTCGGGCGTCTCGCACTCGTCGGAGGCGATCCACTTGATCTTCACCTTCGCCTTGTGTGCGAAGCCGCCCGCCCGCAGCGCCTCGGTCACCGAGAGGTAGGCGTCGGGGAGGTCGATGTACTTGCCCACGAGGCCGATCGTCACGTCGTGCTTGGGCTCGTGCACGGCGTCGAGGATGGGCTGCCAGCCCGCCCAGTCCACGTCGCCCGCCTTGTCGGTGAGCTCGAGGTGGTCGGCGATGTAGGCGTCGAGGCCCTGGTCGTGCAGCATCGTAGGGATGTCGTAGATCGAGGGCACGTCGACCGCGTTCACGACCCCGGCCTCGTCGACGTCGCACATGAGGGCGATCTTGCGCTTGTTGCTCTCCGAGACGGGGCGGTCGCTCCGCAGCACGAGCGCGTCGGGCTGGATGCCGATCGAGCGGAGAGCGGCCACGGAGTGCTGCGTCGGCTTGGTCTTCTGCTCGCCAGAGGCGTTCATGTAGGGCACGAGCGAGACGTGCACGAAGAACACGTTCTTGCGGCCGAGCTCGTGGCGCACCTGGCGCGCCGACTCGATGAAGGGCTGCGACTCGATGTCGCCGACCGTTCCGCCGATCTCGGTGATGATCACATCCGGTTGTTCGCTGGCGGGCCGGGAGGCGTCGTGCGCCTGCAGCCGCATCCGGCGCTTGATCTCGTCGGTGATGTGCGGGATGACCTGCACGGTGTCGCCGAGATACTCGCCGCGGCGCTCCTTGGCGATCACGCTCGAGTAGATCTGCCCGGTCGTCACGTTCGCGGCCTGGTTGAGGTTGATGTCGAGGAACCGCTCGTAGTGCCCGATGTCGAGGTCGGTCTCGGCGCCGTCGTCGGTCACGAAGACCTCGCCGTGCTGGAACGGGTTCATCGTCCCGGGATCGACGTTGAGGTAGGGGTCCAGCTTCTGCATCACCACGCGGAGACCGCGTGCGGTGAGCAGATTCCCGAGGCTGGCGGCCGTCAGGCCCTTGCCGAGAGAGGAGACGACACCCCCGGTGACGAAGATGTGCTTCGTCAGTTTCGAGTCGTTGCCGTTCACGTCCGGCCGGTCCGCAGCTTGAGCTTCATCCACGGAATTCCATCCTATCAGTGCTCTCGGGGGTCGTGTCGTCGGCGGAGGCATCCGGCGCCTTGAGGGCGGGCCGCTGGAGCAGTTCCACGAGGAGGATCAGCACGATCGCCACGACGGCGGCGCCGATCGTCTGCCCGGTCGAGAGCGGGCGCACGAGGAGCACGAACGCGGCGGCCGCGACTCCGATCAGCACCTCGACCGCGAGCCGGAACCGGCCGAGGAACGCGCCGAAGGCGCCCGTCGAGATCCCGCGCGCGTCGCCGTGAGCGCGGAGGCGCGTCGCGGCGTCGCCGAACGCCCGTCGGAGTGCCGGTGCCGGCCGGAACGGCCCGAGCGCCCAGCTGATCAGCATCACCGTGAACGCCAGGACGGCCACGGCAACGGTGGTCCCCGCGATCCGGGAGGTCACCGCGTCGTAGATCACGCCGGCCGCATCGATCGGCAGGTAGCGCGGAGCGATCTGCGCCACCACCACGAGCTGACCGATCCGCAGCGCGATCCCGAGCAGCACCATCACGACACCGAGCGTCAGGCTCGTGCAGAACAGGGTCACCACTCGCCGTTTCGCCACCGCGACGCCGGCCACCAGGAACGCCAGCGCGACCCACGGCAGCCACAGCCCGAGGCCCACGGCGAGGCCGTAGAGCAGGGTCAGCTGGCCGAGGCCGTCCGACTGCGCCACCACGATCGACACGTCCACCGTGGGGATGGCCTCGGCGAAACCCAGCCCCTGATCGAGCATGGCCGCCTTGACCGCCTCGATCACGGGCCCCAGTTGCACGGAGAGCTCGCCGGCCCCCGAGATCGACAGCGCCGCCGTCGGATCGCCCGTCATCGCGGCCACCACCTGCCGGTGGCTCACCCGGAGCGCCTGCTCCCAGATCTCCTCGAACGCGTCCGATTCCACGAAGTCGGTCACCACGCCCGTCGCGAGCGATCGCAGCCCGAGCGCGGCCGGCTGCTGCAGCGCCTGCAGGGCAGCGGATGCCGCGGGCGGCAGCCCGAGACCGCCCACGGCATCGAACACCTCGCCCGTGAGCGTCTCGAAGTCGACCTGCTGCTCCACCGCCGTCATCACCTCGGCGACCACGAGCGACTTCACCGCCTCGTCCTCGGCGAGCGGTGCGAAGGTCGCCACGAAGGCCCCCGTGTCGGCCAGCTGGCTCTCGGCCCAGCTCGCCGCCACCGCCACGGGGGCGAGCACGAGCCCGATCACCACCAGGGCGACGGATGCCACGGTGCGGCCCCGCGAGCGACCCCGCCGCCGCGCTCCCCCGTCCGCAGCCCCGCTCCCTGCCTCCGCACCGATCGGCACGGTGTCCGCAGAGCCGGCCGTGTCCGCCGCGGCTTCGAGGGCCGCAGCCCGCAGCGCCTCGTTCTCGGCTCGCAGCCGCTCCACGAGCGCCGTCAGCTCCGCGTTCGTCTCCCGTGCCATGTCGAGCCCTCGATCCCCGCGCCACCCCCGGCCCGCGATGGATCTCAGTGTGACACAGCGAGGCTCCGGGCCGTAGCGAGCAGTTCGGCGGCGTGCGCGAGGCCCGACTCCGAGTCCGGAAGTCCCGAGAGCAGGCGGGCCATCTCGGCGAGCCGTGCGTCGCCGCTGAGCTGCACCACGTTCGAGGCCGTCACCGGGCCGTCGAGGTCCTTCTCCACCCGCAGATGGTTCGACGCGAAGGCGGCGACCTGGGCGAGGTGCGTCACCACGATCACCTGCGAGTTCTGCGCGAGCGCCGCGAGGCGGCGCCCGATCTCGATGGCGGAGGCGCCGCCGACGCCGGAGTCGACCTCGTCGAAGACGAACGTGGGCACCGGATCGGCCGCGGCCAGCACCACCTCGATCGCGAGCATCACCCGCGAGAGCTCACCGCCCGAAGCGCCCTTGCCGAGGGGCCGGGGGTCGCTGCCCTCGTGCGGCCGCAGCAGGAACTGCACGAGGTCGCGGCCCGTCGTGCCGAGCTCGTCGCGCGGCTGGATCTCGACCACGAAGCGCGCGTTGGGCATCGCGAGCGCGGCCAGCTCGGCGGTCACCCGCTCGGCCAGAACGCCCGCAGCGGTGCTGCGCAGCTCGGTGAGGCCGTCGGCGGCCACCGTGAGCGCGGCGTGCTCGTCGTCGACGAGCGCGGTGAGCTCCTCGATGCGGTCCGAATCGGAGTCGAGCTCGAGCAGTCTCGGCTCGGCGCTCTCGGCGTAGGCGATCACGTCGGCGAGCTCAGGACCGTACTTGCGCATGAGGCTGGTCAGGTCGGCACGCCGCTCCTGCACGGCGTCGAGCCGACCGGCCTCGTCTGTGTCGAGCGAGGCGGAGTAGCTGGCCAGCTGGGCGCCGATGTCGGAGACCAGGAAACTGGCGTTCTCGAGCGCCTCGACCACCGGGGCGAGGGCGGCGTCGTGATGCGCCACGCGTTCGAGCGCCCGCCGGGCGGTGTCGATCAGCACGACGGTGTCGGGGGTGTCGCCCGTCTCGCTCGAGATGCTCTCCTTGGCCTCGGCGGCGGCGAGCCGCAGGTCCTCGAGGTTCGTCAGCCGGGCGGCGAGCTCGGCGAGCTCCTCGTCCTCCCCCGCCATGGGCGCGATCGCCTGGATCTCCTCCACGGCGGTCCGCAGCTGCTCGGCCTCGCGGAGGCGGGCGGAGCGCTCGGTCACGAGGGTCTCGATCTCGGCGGCGTGCGCCTGCCAGGTGCGGTGCAGCTCGCGATAGGCGGCGAGCCGCTCGGCGAACGCGGGCCCGGCGAAGCTGTCGAGAGAGGCGCGCTGGGCCTGCTGGCTCTTCAGTCGCAACTGGTCGGACTGCCCGTGCACGACCACGAGGTCGCCGCCGAGCTCGTTCAGCAGGCTGATCGGAGCCGAGCGCCCGCCCACCACGGCGCGGCTGCGGCCCTCGGCCGAGACCGACCGGGAGAGGATGAGCTCACCGGCGGGATCTCCGTCGATGCGCTCGACGTCGCCGCCGGCCTCGCGCACCCGATCCGACACCCGGCCCTCGGGATCCACGAGCAGCCGCCCCTCGATCCAGGCGTGGGGAGCGCCCGAGCGCACCGAGCCCGTGTCGGCCCGCTCGCCGAACAGCAGCCCGAGCGCCGAGACGACCATGGTCTTTCCGGCACCGGTCTCGCCGGTCACGGCGGTGAATCCAGGGCCCAGAGGCAGAACGGCCTCGCCGATCACCCCGAGGTCCCTGATCGACAGTTCTTCGATCACAGGTCTTCAGTCACTCTCGATCGGCCCCCGCCACCCGTTCACGGGCAGATTGAACTTGCGCACCAGGCGATCGGTGAACGGCGCCATCGCGAGCCGCGCGAGCCGCACGGGGGTGGAGGATCGCCGCACGATCACGCGGGCACCTCGCGGGAGGTCGCGCATCCGTCTGCCGTCGCTCCAGAGCACGGCTCCGCCTTGGCTCCGGTCGAGCACCTCCACGGCGAGAGCGGAGTCCGGCCCCACCACGAGCGGCCGGGCGAAGAGAGCGTGAGCGCTGAGCGGCACCATCAGGAGCGCGTCGAGGCTCGGCCACACCACGGGGCCGCCGGCGGAGAAGGAGTACGCGGTCGATCCGGTGGGGGTCGACATCACGACACCGTCGCAGCCGAAGCTCGACAGCGGGCGGCCGTCGACCTCGATCACGACCTCGAGCATCCGCTCGCGACTGGCCTTCTCCACGGTCGCCTCGTTGAGCGCCCAGGTCTCGTAGACCACTTCGGAGGCGACCTTCACCCGCACCGAGAGCGTCATCCGCTCCTCCACGAGGTAGTCGCGCTCGAGGGCGCGCTGCACGCTGGACGCGAGGTCCTCGCGCTCGCTCTCGGCGAGGAAGCCCACGTGCCCGAGGTTCACGCCGAGCAGCGGCACGGTCGAGCCGCGCACGATCTCGGCGGCGCGGAGGATGGTGCCGTCCCCGCCCAGCACGATCACGAGCTCGAGATCCGAGATCGCGACGGAGTCGCCGAGCACCTCGTAGGGCCGCAGCCGCTCGAGCACCTCGGGGTGGTCATCGTCGTCGACGTGTGCGATCACGGGATGCACTCCGGCCTCCCGGAGCTGCCGGCACACGCTGAGCGCGGCGTCCACGGAATCGCTCCGCCCGGTGTGCAGCACCACGAGGATGTATCGTTCAGCGGCCACGGCTCATCCTCCTGTCAGCTCGGTCACGCGGTCCAACCATTCTGTCGGATGCGAGCCCTCGCGTTCGCTGAACCAGACCAGGTACTCGAGGTTCCCCGAGCCGCCGGCGATCGGCGAGCGGATGAGCCCGGCGGTCTTCAGGCCGAGGTCGAAGGCGCTCCACAGCACGTTCGAGACGGCGTCGGCGCGGAGGTCGCGGTTCTTCACGATCCCCTCCTTCACCCCGGTGCGACCCACCTCGAACTGCGGCTTCACGAGCAGCACGAAGTCGGCGCCCGGCCAAGCCAGTGCCCGCAGCGGTGCGAGCACGAGACCGAGCGAGATGAACGAGAGGTCGCCCACCACGAGGTCCACGGGCCCTTCGACACCGGATGCCCCGGCCAGCGTCTCCGGGGTCGCGTACCGCAGGTTGTAGCCCTCCACCGTCACCACCCGCTGATCCTTCGCGATGATCGGATCGAGCTGCCCGTGCCCCACGTCGGCGGCGATCACCTGCCGCGCCCCGCGTTCGAGCAGCACCTGGGTGAACCCGCCCGTCGAGGCACCGGCGTCCAGGGCGAGGGCGCCTTCGACGGCCACCGCCGGGAAGGCGTCGAGAGCTGCGATGAGCTTGTTGGCGCCGCGACTGACGTAGCGGTCGACGGCGTCGACCGACACCACCTGCTCCTCCTCCACGGGGAACGAGGCCTTCACCACGGGATCGCCGTCGACGCGCACGTAGCCCTTGGCGATGAGCCGGGCGGCGTGAGTGCGAGAGCGCGCCAGACCACGGGCGGCCACGACGGCGTCGAGTCGCGAACTAGGCATTCGTTCCCGTGCTGTCGCTGCCCTCGAGGCGCGACTTCAGCTGGTCGTGCACCTGGGCGTAAGCAGTGGCGCGCTGATCGAGCGGCTGCTCCTCGATCACGCGGAGCCGGGGCACCAGGGCGTCATCGAGCGCCTCGTGCGGGCTCATGCCACGGGGGTCGACCTGCTCTGTGCTCACCCCTTCAGCGTACCCGCCCCTCAGCTGTAGAGGGCGGGCTCCACGTCGAGGGCGTGGATCGCGAGGCCCGAGTTCCAGATGGCCGCAGAACCGGCGCGCACGAGGTCGACCGGAGTGTCCCCCGGCTTCACGATGCGCACCACGTGGCCCTTCATCCGCACCACCGCCGACCCCACGCTCGTCTCCGTGCCGTCCTTCGACGTCTCGGTCACCGGATACTCCTCGAAGAGCTGGCGGAGGTCCTCGAGGATGAAGTCGGGCCGGCAGTCCACCGGTGCCGCCAGAAGCTGCTTCGCGCGGTCGATCCCCGTGAGCACGTGGATCGCGCGCAGCCCGGCGCGCTTGGCGCCCTTCGTGTCGGTGTCGAGCCGATCGCCGAGGAACGCGGCGCTCGAGGCGGTGGCGCCGAATCGGGCCACGGCCTCCTCGAAGATCGCGACCTCGGGCTTGCCGGCCACCACGGGAAGCCGGCCCACGGCGGTGTGCACGGCGGAGACGAGCGTGCCGTTGCCCGGCGCGATCCCGCCGGCCACCGGGATGGTCCAGTCGGTGTTGGTGGCCACCCAGTGCACGGCGGGGTCGTGCAGCGCGAAGCTCGCCTCGGCCAGCTGCTTCCAGCCCACCTCCGGCGCGAAGCCCTGCACCACGGCTGCGGGCCCATCGGCCGCGGCCCGTGTCACCACGAGCCCCGCCTTCTCCACCTCGGAGGTCAGCCCCTCGCCACCCACCACGAGCACCGTCGCACCGGGTTCGACCAGCGTGGCCAGGATGCGCATGGCCGCTTGCGGCGACGTCACCACGTCCTCGGCAGCCACACTCAGCCCGAAGCTCGAGAGGTGCTCGGCGACCTGGGCGTCGGTGCGCGAGGCATTGTTGGTGACGTAGCCGGTGCGGATGCCGGCAGCCACCGCACGAGCCAGCGACTCCGCGGCGAACGGTATCGCCGCCGGCCCCTGGTAGACCACCCCGTCGAGATCGGCGAGCACGGTGTCGATGCCGTCGAGGGGAAGCACGGTCTCGACCCTTCTGCTGCGGAACAGACTCATCACGCCTTCTCGTCCTCGTCGAAGTCCTCGAACTCCTCCACGATCTCGATCACGTCGTCGGCGTCGTCGCCTCCGTTCAGGGCGGCGTCAGCTCGTGCGGCGAGCTCACGCCAGCGCGCCGATTCCTCCTCCATGCCGAGCTCCTCGAGCACTTCGGCGTAGGCATCGAACAGGTCGGGGCTGTAGGAGTAGGCCACCGTCGCATCGAGCTGCGGGATCTCGAGCTCCGCCAGCGCCGCATCCGGCTGACCGAGATCCAGTCGCGCGCCGGACATCGCGATCGCCACGGCCACCTGAGCGGCGGGCGAGAGCGTCGAGCGCTCCACAGACCGACCGGTCTCGAGCGCGCGATCGGGACGACCCATCCCCCGCTCACTGTCGACGAGAAGGGCCAGCTGCTCGTTGGAGCCGGAGATCCGACGGTAGGTGCGGAGCTCCCGCAGCGCGAGCGCGAAGTCTCCGGTCCGATAGGCGGTGATGGCGAGGGTCTCGCGCACCACTCCGATGCGGCCGGCGCGACGCGACGCCGAGATGGCGTGCTGATGGGCAAGCTCAGGATCGTCATCGATCAGGCGCGCAGCCATCGCGAGGTGGCGGGCGACCTCCTCGGCGTTCTCCTTATTGAGGGTCTTCAGCTGCAGTCGCGCCCCCTTGTCGAGGTCGCGCGCCGTCACGTCCTCCGGGATCTCGGGGTCGTCGTGGCGCGTGCGGACCGCGCGGAGCTCTCTCGCCCTCAGCTCATCCTCGGTCAGCGGAGGCCGTTCGAACCGCTGCGCGCCCGCGTCGTTGCGGGCGGGCTTGCCGTCTTTCGTCCAGAGCCGACGCTCGCCCGACTGACCTCCGCGGTCGGGGCGCTGGCCGCCGCGCTCAGGACGCTGCCCCCCGCGCTCAGGCCGCTGACCGCTGCGCTCAGGACGGCCACCCCGGTCAGGACGCTGCCCCCCGCGCTCGGGCCGCTGCCCCTGATCCGGTCGCGAACTGCTGTCGCGGCGAGGCTGGAACGGGCGCTTGTCGCCATCGCGCCGAGGCGTGTGCGGTCGCTTGTCAGCACGACGCTTCTCGTCATCAGGCTCGGTCACGATGGCTCCTCTGTTGGTGTTGTTAACGCAAAATGACCACCCATTGCTGGGTGGCCATTTTGTGAAGTAAGTCCGGCGGTGTCCTACTCTCCCACAAGGTCCCCCTTGCAGTACCATCGGCGCAGAG
>NZ_JANLCK010000012.1 GCF_024979315.1 Herbiconiux oxytropis
GGCCGCGAACGCGAGCGCGGCGTCGGCGCGCTCGTCGGCGGCGGCCGTGGCGGCGCGGGCGTCTTCCGCCGCGGTCGTCGTGGCGGCGCGGGCGTCTTCCGCCGCGGTCGTCGTGGCGGCGCGGGCGGCAACACGGGTTGTGGTGGTGACCGTCGGCGCGCCGGCCGTGTCGGCGAGCCACGCGAGGGTGATGCCGTCGGTGAGGGCGACCAGGTGGGCGGCGGTCTGATCGGTGCCGGCCGGCCACGCGCATCCGCTTCGGGCCGCCGCCTCGGCCAGGGCCTCCGCGGCGAGGCGGCGGTAGCGGGCGTACTGGCGGGAGGCGAGCGGCTGCATGCCCTCGGTGCGCATGGCGTACTGGGTGAGCTCGAACATGGCGCGCTCCCGGGCGGGGTCGGCGCGCACGCCGTCGAAGTAGCGGCGGAGTCCGGCCGCGAGGATCTCCTCGAGGGTGCTGCCGACCGTCGGTTCGAGTTCGAGCGCGGTCGCCTCGGCGTGCACCACCTGCTCCACGAGCTCGCCGAGCAGCTCCTCGCGCGAGGCGAACGCGTAGTGGAAGCTCGCGAGCTTCATGCCGGCCTCGTCGACGATGGCACGGGTGGTAGCGGCCCCGACGCCCCCGCGCGCGATCACGGCGAAGGCGGCGGCGAGCAGTCGCTCGCGGCGCTCGGCGACAGGCAGACGCGACATCGTCCCCCTCGAGGTCGGCAGGTGTGGGTCAGTTGACCCAGTTGCGTCAGTATGCCGCAGGGCGGGTCGCGAGTCCATGCTTCGCCTCCGAATTCCCTCACAAAGGCCGAGGGGTCTTGGTTCACGCCGCGCGGTCTGGCTGAATGATGTGAGGTGTCGGGATCGCAGAAGTGGCGGGGGGAGGCGACGTCGCGCACGCGTGACGTCGCGACCGGTCGATCCCGCGAACGGCCTGCATCGATGCGCCGAGCCGCACACCGCGCTCCGGCGGTCTCTCCGTCCAGGGTTCGCCGTGCCGCAGGACCGCTGCTCCTGGTCCTCGCCACCATCGTCCTCCTCGGCCCGCTGTTCTCGGCGCCCTCGCTGGCAGCCGCCGCGGCTCCGGCGACATCCGAGACACCCGCTCCGCAGCCGGAGCCCGCTCCCGACGATGCGCCCACGAGCGGCCCGGACCTGACCGCCCCGCCGACCACACCGCCCCCGCCTGCACCCGCCCCCGAGCCCGCCTCAGCCGTCATCACCTCCCCCGCCGACGGCGTGCTCCTCGACGGCGCCACGACCGTCGCCGGCACGGCGGAACCGGGTTCGAGCGTGCAGATCAAGCTCGGCGGGTCGGCCGAGCCCGTCTGCATCGACACCGCCGACGCATCCGGAGCCTTCGCCTGCGACGTCTCCGGCCTCGCCAG
The DNA here is from genome assembly GCF_024979315.1 of Herbiconiux oxytropis. Lineage (GTDB taxonomy): Bacteria > Actinomycetota > Actinomycetes > Actinomycetales > Microbacteriaceae > Herbiconiux > Herbiconiux oxytropis. The sequence continues at coordinate 1,377 of NZ_JANLCK010000012.1, forward strand.
CTCCCCTGCCACCACCGTGCGGGTGGTCGCCCTCAGCACGGGCGCCGAGCCCACCGAGGCCTCGGTCACCGTACGGGTGCTCACGGCGCCCGTCGTCTCCGGCGGACCGCGTGGATCGCTCACCAACGGCGTCGTGCTCGGCTCCGCCTACCCCGGTGCGAGCGTGACCGCCGTCGCCGGGGCGTTCGAGTGCACCGCCACGGCCGATGCCTCGGGGGCCTGGACCTGCCCCCTCGGCGGCGGCATCACCGACGGCGAGCACCTCGTCTCGGCCGCCCAGTCCACGAGCTGGAGCGGCGGCGCCTCGGCCGTGAGCCCCGCCGTCGCGGTGCAGGTCGACGCGACCGTGCCCTCGGCCCCCGCACTGCAGTCACCCGCCGGCCCCGGAACGCTCCCTGCGACGGGCGCGGTGTTCAGCGGGCTCGGTGAAGACGGAGCCAGGGTGTCGGTGTTCGCCGGTGCCCACGTGCTGTGCGAGACGGTCGTCGCCGGCGGATCCTGGTCGTGCCAGGCCGGAACCGTGCCCGCCGGCAGCTACAACGTCGCCGTGCTGCAGCAGGATGCTGCGGGCAACGTGAGCGTGCAGTCGGGCGCGCTCGTGATGACCTTCTCGGGGTCGGTGCCGAGTCCGGGCGCCACCCCCGGGGCCGCTCCGCAGCCCGGCCCCACGGCGACGTCGCCGGGCAGCGCCGCGCCCGTGCCCGGAACCGAGGGCGGAGACGCTTCCGACGCGCCCGGCTCAGGCTCCGGCTCCGAGGCGGGCTCCGGCACGGGCTCCGGATCGGGCGGGCGGCCAGGCGATGGGTCCACAGGCCCCGGCGCCGTGGCGCCGATGCCTGACGGCTGGGCCGACGGCACCCCCTTCTCCGCTTCTCTGCAGCCCGCGTTCGGTTCCGCCGCCGCACCGCTCTGGTGGGTGGCTCTGGTCATGGCAGGAGCCGCCCTGCTGCTGCTCGTGCTGCCCGCGCGCCTGCTCGAGAAGGCCCTCCGCGGGCCGCGCGGCACGGCGGCAGCCGTCGCCCCCGACCCGGGCCGCCCAGCACGCTCCTCGGCCGCATCCGCGCTCGGGCGGCTGACGGGCCGCAACCGTTCGCGCGAGGAGTTCGAGCGCGCCCCCGACGTGCGCGTCAGCCCCTGGGTCTCACGCGCCGCCACCCTGCTCGCCTCGGCGGCGATCGTGACGCTGTCCGGCCCCGTGACGGGCGAGCCCGCCTACCTGCGGCTCTACCTCGCAGTGGTCGCGGCGGTGGTGGTGGTGAACGTGGCCGCCACCGTGCTGCCCGCCGTCATCGCCCGGGCGGCGTTCGGCATCCGCTCGACTCCCCGGCTTCGGCCCGCCCTGCTGCTCGTGTCGGTCGCGTTCGCGCTCGTGTCACGGATGGCCGGGATCGAACCGGCCCTCGTGTTCGGGCTGGTCGCCGCCCTCGTCCTCGCCGCGCCGGCCGCCTCCGCCCGCAGCGAGCGCGCGACCCTGGGGCGGTTGGCGACCGTGCAGCTCCTCGTGCTCCTGCTGGTGGGCGGAGCCGCCTGGGTGGCTGCCGGACTCATCACGGGCCTCGCCGGTGATGGCGCCCCTGGTTTCTGGGTCGTGGCCGCCTCCGAGCTGCTGCACACGATCGTGCTCGCCGCCCTCGGCTCGGCGTCGCTGCTGCTCGTGCCGGTGGCACGCACGAGCGGGCGCCGCATCCTCGACTGGTCGCCCGCCCTCTGGCTCCTGCTCGCCATCGTCTCGTTCAGCTCGCTCACGATGCTGTTCGTGCCCTCGCTCGCCGCCACCGCAGCCGCCGGGGGCGTGCTGCCCCTCGCACTCGTGGCCCTCGGTTTCGCGGCGCTCTGCGTCTCGGTCTGGGTCTGGCAGCGCTTCGTCGCGGCAGCGACCGACGACGACTGAGCGGATGCGGACCACTCGGGCTCTGTGACGGAATCTGACACCGGGCATGCGCTCACCGCACCCTCCGCGACCGATCGTCTTAGGATCGCCGTATGACGAACGCGCAGACCTCATCCGACGACCGCGATCGCAGCCGCGAGCCCGACGCCGCCCCCACCGAGCACCAGTTCGCGGAGTCGGTGACGCCCGACGAGTTCAAGGCGGCGTTCCGCAACCACCCCGCCGGCGTGGCCGTCATCACCGCTGACGCGGGCGACGGCCCGGTCGCCCTCACCGCCACGAGCGTCTTCTCCGTGAGCGTCGCGCCTCCGCTCCTGGTCTTCTCGGTCTCCGAGCTCTCCTCCTCGACCCCGACCATCCGCCGCGCCGACACCGTCGTGGTGCACCTGCTCGGTGCCGCGCAGATCGACATCGCCAAGCTCGGGGCCACGAGCGGCATCGACCGCTTCGCCGACACCTCGATCTGGGAGCGCCTCCCCACGGGCGAGCCGCACTTCCCTGCCGCGCACGCGTGGATCCGTGGCCGCGTGGTGAACACGATGGATGCCGGGGGCTCGACGGTTGTCGCCGTCCAGGCGCTCGAGACCCACGCGCCGCCCGCGGGCGACCCGTCGGCCGATGCCCGCGAAGCCGAGCCGCTCGTCTACCACAACCGCACCTGGCACCGTCTCGGCGACCACTCCAAGATCGACTGACGTCCGCTCCTGCGGACAACGACAAACGTCGCGCCGACCGGACCCGAAGAGGGCTCAGTGGGCGCGACGTTTGTCGTTGTCTGCAGAACGCCGCGATCAGCCGTGCTGGGCGCGCAGCCGCGGCAGGATCTCCTCGCCATAGAGCTCGATGAACCGCGCCTGGTCGGCGCCCGGCCCGTGGAACACGAGGTGCCGGAAGCCCAGCGCGATGTACTCGTTGATGCGCTCCACGTGCTCATCCGGATCCGTCGACACGATCCAACGCGACGCCGCCCGCTCGATCGGCAGCGCGTCAGCGAGGCGCTGCATCTCCATCGGATCCTCGACGCCCATCTTCTCCTCCGGCGTGAGGGCGAGCGGAGCCCAGTAGCGCGTGTCCTGCAGGGCGCGTTCCCGGTCGTGGTCGAACGACACCTTCATCTCCATGAGCGTGTCGACCTCGCCCTCGGCGCGGCCGCCCTTCTCGATGCCCTCCTCGAGCGCCGGCAGCAGCGTCTCGGTGTAGAGCTCGCGCTTCTTGCCGGAGGTCGTGATGAAGCCGTCCGCGATCCGGCCGGCCAGTCGCGTGGCGGCGGGGCCTGAGGCGCCGATGTAGATCGGCACGGGCGTCTCGGGGCGGTCGTAGATGGTGGCGTTCTCGGTGCGGTAGAACTGGCCGTCGAAGGTCACGCGCTCCTCGCTCCAGAGCCGCTCGATGAGCTGGATGGCCTCCTTGAGGCGTGCGAACCGCTCCTTCACCTCGGGCCACGGGATGCCGAGCGCGACCTCGTTGAGCGCCTCGCCGGTGCCGACGCCCAGGATGACGCGCCCCGGGTAGAGCGCCCCGAGCGTGCCGAAGGCCTGGGCGACGACGCCGGGGTGGTAGCGGAACGTGGGGGTGAGCACGCTCGTGCCCATGACGATCGTGGAGGTGCGGGCACCGAGCGCACCGAGCCACGGCATGGCGGCCGGTGCGTGGCCGCCCTCGTGGTTCCACGGCTGCAGGTGGTCGGAGACGAAGATCGAGTCGAAGCCGGCCTGCTCGGCGAGCACGCCGTACTCCAGGAGCTCCCCGGGCCCGAACTGCTCAGCCGACGCCTTGTACCCGAACCGGATGGGAGTGCTCATGCCTGTGGTCGCCCTTCGCTCCGCGCCGACCGTCGGCCCGGACGTCCATTCTAGTGACGGCGAACAGGTCAGCTCCGGATGAGCGCGACCGCCTCGTCGAAGCTCGTGACCGGTGTCATCATCGAGCCGACGTCGTGCGCGAGACTCTCCCCGGACCCGTTCGAGACGACGATCACGCGCGCGTCGGCGAGCCGGCAGACCCTGATCTTGTAGTTGATGGAGACCCGCTCCCCCTCGCGCTGCTGCACGATCACGACGTCCGGCGGGAACGCCGGGTCGGTCAGCATCTGGCCGAGCGAACCGGCCGCGATCCTCAGATCGACCCCGGGCACCTGCGAGAGCACCTCGGCGCGCTGGGCCAGAACCCCGGCGTCGGCGTCGAACAGACCCACCGTGGTCTGCCCGCTGCCGATCCCGGTGGCGGGCATCATCCCATTGCTCATCATCGAGGCCTCTCGGGTCGCCGGTCGTCATACCGACTCCCTCAACTTACGACGATAGCGACCCGGTTGCACTACCGAGACCGTAACGAGGCCTCTGCCGCTGCCTGCGCCTCGACCTCAGGGAGCGCCGCGCAGGCTCTCGCAGGGGATGCCGTCGTTGTCCTGGTCGAGCTTCGCGATGTCTCCGTACCAGGGGTAATACGTGTCGAACCAGGCCTTGGCAGACGCGTAGTCCGGGAAGTCGCCGCAGTTCTTCGAGTCGCCCGGGTTGCTTGGCGCCGCGGGCGGTGCGGGCGGCTGCGGCGCAGGCGGCGCAGGCGGCGCGGGCGGCGGGGGCGGCGGCGCACACACCTCGAGCCGCGTGGCCGCATCGCTGACGGACGCCTGTCCACCGAACACGATCGGAGTGCCGGCCCCATAGGCCTGCACACGATCGCGGATGGCCTCGGTCACGCAGGCTCCGGGAACGACGAGCAGCGGAGACTTCACGCTCCCGGCGAGCACACCGCCCGAGAGGGCGTCGGCGAAGGTCTTGCCGGTGGCGAAGAACACCCGGTCGGCAGAGGGGATCGCGTAGGAGTTGAGTGTCACCGAGACCTCGTAGCGGTTCTCGCCGCCGCGGCGCACCGTCGGGGCCACAGCGGAGAACGCCGACTCCACGCTCGTCGGCACCGAGGCCGTGCCGCCCGCGATGACGATCTTGCTCGGCCGGAGCTTCTGGGCCAGGGCTGCGGCCCGCCCGTCGAGACCCGGCTCCCAGCCGTTCACGAGCAGAACGGCGCCACCCGCCGCGGAGGCAGCGGGGCTGGCCGAGAGCGCATCCGGGAACGTGACTCCGGTGGCGACGTAGAGAAGCGGCGCTCCGGATGCTCCGAAGGCGTCGTCCACGACGGCCCGGGAGACCTCGTAGCGATCGGCACCGCCCAGCCGCACGACCTCGGCACCGGGAACGGCGCTCTGCACGGCGGCGAAGACGGCCCCGCTCACGGAGGCCTGGCCACCCACGATCACGACGCGCCGGGGCGCGAGCCGCCGGAGCTCGGAGGCGACGGACACGGGCAGGGCCTCCGCCTTGGTGAGCAGAAGGGGGCCGCCCTGCTTCACCGCTGCAGGACCGGCACTCAGCGCATCGGCGAACTTGGCGCCCGCCGACAGATAGACCACCGGCACGCCGGCCGGCCACTCGCGGGCGATCGAGACCGCCACCTCGTAGCGGTCGCTTCCGCTGTAGCGCGCTCGCGACACCCCTGGTGTGGCGAGCGCAGCGGATGCCTCGAGTGCGTCGGCGTCTGTCGCCTCCTCCGGGATGGGGGCCGGGTCGGGGGTCGGAGCGTCCGATGACGCTATTCGACGGCAGTAAAGGTGCGACAGCCCCCGTTCGAGTGTCCGGGGGTGCGGTTAGGGTCGGCTTGCGCGGGCCGGCGCGAGGAGGAGACCATCACCCGAGAGGAACACCCGTTGCCCGACTGGCGCCCTGTGCAGAGCATCCTGCCGATCGAATTCTACTACCCCCGGCCCGGCACGAAGGAGCCGTTCGCCATCATCCGCTGGGTCGACCTGCGGCTCGAAGGCGAACCGGTGTCGCGGTGGCGCGCGGTGACATACCGGGAGCCGCGCCGCCTCATCGGCGACGGGTACTTCCAGGAGCTCGACGACGCGGCGACGGCCTGTCATCGGCTCGCCATCACCTCCACCGTGCCCGCCGCGCTCGACGTGCAGCGCCGCTGAGCCGGGTGGGAACGCAAACACCCCCCGCCGGGTCGCAGCCCCCACGCTGCGACCCGACGAGGATGCTGGGTATTCGGAGCCGACATCCGATCGGATTGGGTCGTTTCTGTCGAGACGTGCCGCTCGGCTCGCCGGGGAGTACTTTGGCCAACGGATGGGGGTTCCGCGTGGGGTAAGGGCCCCCATCCACCGTCCGCGCGCGAGTCGAATCCGGGCGCGTGCCGAGCGAGATGAGTCTGAGAGGGCAGTGACGCTCATCGATGTGGGGGAATCGACGCGCGCCACTGCCCCGTCTGAGGATCGAGCCGAGGTCTAGGACGCGAAGGTGCCAGTGTATGTCCTTCGGCTGCTCGCCATCGACCTCGCGCCTCGGCAACTCCGCGTGTGGGAGGCATCCGCAAGGCCCTGGGCCGCACGGAGTGGAGCCCCGCCCTACCCATGGGCGGGGCTCCTGAGTGCCGGGGTGGGGATGCGGCACCGACCCGAACCGGGACCGCTTACCGGGCTTCTCGTTGACCAGTCTCGCCGGGGTGTGTGCAGCGGGGTAGAGCCTTAGGTCACTGGCATGAGCGGGCATCGGGTACCCCCAGAGGGATTCGAACCCTCACTCCAGGTCAAGAACGCCGACTCTAAGTCGCAAGTCCCGCGTATTTCCGGGATACTTCAATCATACAGACGTCGTTGAATCATGCCCTCTATCGCCAAGTGTGGGCAAAGTGTGGGCACGTGCGTAGGCCTGGAATCGTCATGGGCGCACCCAGAAGCGGCTGGCAGGCTCTCCCTACTGCCCGCCACGCGGAGCTCACTCCGGGTTCGCGCTCGATCGTCAGAAGCAGATGTTAGTCACCCAGAGTTGTCCAACAGCCTGTTGGGCAACTCTGGGTGACTGTGGGTAAAGCTGTCGGCCCGGGACTCCAGGAGTTCCACGGCCGCTCGGTATCACATTCATGCACCCGTACCGGAGTCTCCTCCTGGGACCACTGATTCGGGACGAGCGAACCCTAGTGACCGGCCTCGCGAGCTGTGGCCGATGGTCAATCAGAATCAAGGCGCGCCGCAGCCCAATTAGCGAGAGCTATCGCACGCGATCGCGTCAAGTCGTCACGAAGAACATCGGGGTACTTAAGTTGCCGAACGGCATACGCGAGCACCAGGGCCGAGTACTCTCGAGCGGACGAAAAGGATTGATTTGACCAGTCGGCAAGGAACGCAAAGTAGTCAGGAGCTGGACAATCGTCAAGGAAGGCGTCCGTGGCGAACTGCCCGCATTGATCAATGGTTGGCCACGCTGCGCCGAAGAGTGGGGAATCCGGGTGGAATAGGGGCCCTAGATGAAGTGCGAGGACGTCGACGAGCGCACTGCCGCTCGTCTGGCTATCGAAATCGATGATGACAGGGTGGCCGTCTGCCACTAGAACGTTGCCGGGATGAAGGTCGCCGTGGCGCGGCGCGGACCTCGTCGCCGCAATCCGAGAGCCCGGCGGTACATGGATGCCGAACCTCACTCCGCGTTCGACTACTGTCGACCAGGGCGCGAATGGCGCCGCGATCTCTTCGATCGACACGTTCGCTCGCTGGCCGCTTGACATCTGCCCGAGACTGTCTCGAAGGATTCCAATTGCCGCAACGGCCGTCGCCTCGTCAGTATCAATCAAGTCAAGGAGTGGAGTAGGGCTGGAGCCCACAAGTTGTTGGATCGTGACGTAGAAACCGCCGCAAAACCCTTTAATCGTATCTACCACGCCCGCGGTGATCTGGGCCGGACACAGGTTCTGAAATCCTCCTGGCTCGCGTGTTTTGATCTGTCGCTTGGCGACGACGCGGGCGATAGAACCGTGATCGCTCTCGACCGTGCACAGCCAAACGGGTGAGCCCGTTAGTCCGCCGCTGAGTGTATGTGCGTCGATCGAACTCCCGCCGAACTCAAACGCAACACGTCGAAGCAACCGCCGATTGTGCGCCGTGAGTTCGGCGGGGTCGACACCAGTGATCTGAATATCCTGCAGAGCCGACAACGCATGGTGCACCCTCCCCACGTACTCATCGAATTCGAGGGACTGACCTTTTTCGAAGAGGCGCACTCGGTCGAAGACAAATGCGTCGTTCCCGAGTGACACGATCCCGCGCTCGGTTGTTGCGAACTGCAGATGCTCAAAGCCGGTATGCCCGCTGAAGACGATTGCAGCTAGGTCCGGATGCTTCAGCAACATAGCTGTGAGCAGGTCATCGCCCACTTCGTCGCTCGGCGCCTCGCCGGGGCGGAAGGGAAGTCGCCGGTCTAGGACCAGGAGATCGATGAGGTCCGCTGTCGAATCGACGTGCTCCTGCGCAGAGAGCGCGTCGGCGTAGACCACGACATCGAAACCAGCCGCTTCCAACGCATCAGTCGTGAACTGTGCCGCGGTCGGCTCGTCTTCAACGAGAATGGCTCGGAATCTAGGCACGAAATCTCTCTCCCCGCAGTGAAAAGACCACGGTTCCTCCGCTTGCCTGAAGCGTGAAACTGTATCGCAAGCGGTCGGCGGCCATTCGCATCGCGGTGACACCGAGTCCTTTGTGGCTGTCCTTCGTCGAAGCGCCCGTCTGCGCGACATGCTCCATCTCGAATGCCTGGCCCTGGAAACGATTAGTGACGGTAACCCAAAACTGCCGGTCACTGACTCCATGCCGCACGAGGATCGGAGCTCCTGGCAGCCCTGCTGAAGCTTCCTGCGCGTTCAATAGCGCATTACCTACGACGATGGCGAACAACCCGGGATCTGTATCGATTGAGTCGTCGTCGCCTGTGTTCGCCTCGACAACCTGCTCAGGAAAGCCTTCTGGTTGGCAATCCACGATGAGATTGAGGAGCGACGTTCTCGAATATCTCGGCAGGCGATGTGCCGCAGCCAGCGTCTCGAGACCCAATAAACGGCGTCGTAGGAGATCGATGTTCTTGAACGTCTCGCTCGCTTCGTAGCGGTCTCCGATCTCTTTAGCCGCACTCCGCCGAATCCACCCGATGATAGGTTCTGTCTCGTGTCGGATTAGACCGCTCAATGCGTCGAGGATGTCCGGGGAAGCGGGAGCTTCCTGAGGTTGGTCGCCGACGGCTGGTGCCGGAGTCTGCTGGGCCTGCCGCGCGGCAGCCTCCAGCAATCCCCGCACCGCGGGAACTGTCTCTTCCGCGATGGCAGTAGTCAACAGGCCGATGTCGCCAGGTGCTGCGTTCCGCACATACCAATCTGCGGCAGTGACGCGCTCAGACGGCAGCCGACTACGCAGTGCTTCGCTCGGGGGCTGATTAATTGGACTCAACCTCGTGCTCCGCGTAGAACTCGGCTCGACGGAGGAAAGCATCGCGCCCGCCTTCCATCAACCCAGTAATCGTGTCCACGATCGGCTGCGACTCGAATGATCCTCGATTAACCACGAAGCCCCGGGTGCCGTCGCTTTCAAGCGAAAGGACGACCTCCGCAGACGCCAGCACTGGGATGTTTGCGTTGTGCGTTGCGACGACTGTCTGCGCGCCCCGTTCTTCGCGCATCATCAAGGACGTAATGATGTTCTTTACCAGATACGCATTATCGAGGTGGTCCTCGGGCTGATCCAAAATGAGAATGCGAGATCCTTCAGTGAGCACGATCGGAAGAGTTACGGCGCACTTCTGCCCCGTCGAAAGATCTTCGACACTCTTCTGGATCGCGCCGTCGATCAACCGAAAATCGACCCGATCATCGAGTGTCGCTTCTGCTAGCGACGACACACTCTCCTCGTTTTGTAGGGCTGCCAAGACACGAGTTGCGCGATCAGTTCCCACATTGGTCGCTTCGGATAGGCCAACGAGATCGTTGTTCTCTACGTACGAGAGCAGTTGGCGAGGCAGAAGCGACCGAGCCATCGAGTCCGCAAGTGCTCGGTATTGGAGTCCCGAGCCTTGTAGAAGTTCGATCAGAAGGTCGCGGAACTTCGTCGAATCAGCGAGATGATCAACGCTGACTACTACTCGTGACTCCAAGTCCTCCGAAACGGCCTGGGCAACCGCTCGGCGCGCTTCGAAAAGTCCTTCCTGCCAATTCTCATACTCATCGAGCAATTGAGATCGCTCGGAGACGAGCTCGCTGGCCGACGCTTGCAACTCGAGAAGCGCAGCCTCCAACCGAGCGACTTCAGCAAGCTCTGCATCTATGTTTCGAAGTCTGGCAGTGATCTGGCCCAGTCCGCGCTCCGCGGTCTCCAGCTCTGCCCGGACCGGCGCCGCCTTCAGTCGTAGCCGATTTTGCTCATCGAGCAAGTCTCTGCGAACAAGGTTGAGTGCAGACTCGAGCTCGGATATCCCGCTGACCAGCTCCTCACCTAAACGAAGAAGCGATGAGACCCGAGGTTCCACCTCAGCAGCAACGGCCACCCCATTTTCTCGCGACGGAACCGCCCCAATCGCCGCTTGCAGTCGCTGGGCCAGGGCGAAGGCGTCTGCGATGCGGCTTGTGGTTCGTTCGCTGGCTTCTGCGTGGCCACTAACGGCGAGCAACTCCGCTTCTAGGGCTCGGAGCAACTCGCGTCGTTCTCCAAGATCCGCCGAGGAGTCAATCAATAGCTCGCGCTCCTGGTCAGCAAGCGCCGTGCGATCGGCCTCTAAGAGCGCGCGTCGGGATGCCTGCTCCCTTGCCTGCTCCGCGTCTTGTCGTACCCGAGCCAAATCACGTGTCAGGCGTCCGGCGAGTTCCAAGCTTGGAGGTGCTGCCGAGACGACCGCGCGCAGATCGATGAGATTCAGCCGGCTGGCGGAATTGGATGCAATCCGCTCCAGCTCGTTTTGCCCAAGCGCGAGCGCGGCAGTAGAGAGCTCGCCAGACCGGCCATTCCCCTGCGCGTCAACAACCAGATGGTACGAAGAGTGTTCGTCCTCCACATCCAGCACCACTTCGCCTGCGCCAAGAAGGTGAGTGATGGCCTTTCGCTGGCGCTTAGCCTCGGCTTCGTCCGCATGCTCGATTCCAAGCGCGTGCCGGATTAGTTCGAGTAGCGTGGTTTTACCAGATCCTCGCGGCCCGATGACGACATTGAGTCCCCGCGATAGCTCGACGTCGAGCCCGGCAAGGAATCCACCATTCACGCGCACTCGCGATATCCACACCTCGCTATCTTCTCGTGATTTGAGCGGGAGACCAACCACGATCCGAGGCACCCAGTCCTCAGACGGAGCTCACGAGTGCCACCCAAGCTCAGTCAGCAACGAGAATGGCTACCAACCCATGACCGCGCAGCCTGCAGATACGACTGCGAAACGGGATAGCGGTTACGCGATACATCCACACCGCGACTGAATCCTAGATGGCTCACGATCAGGTTGAATTTTCGCGAGGAGCCCTGAGGTGGGGGCCGTCGAACGCTGTTCTAGGAGATGTGCGCATCAGTTCTCCGACATGATTCTCGAACGCGATTGCCGGGGCGGAACCGAAGCCATCTGCTTCCCAGCTGCACGTGGCATCCATCTGAGGGGTTCGATACTCGGCCGTGAGTCTCCCGAAGATGAACGCTAGTGCTTCGATCAACGCTTCCATGACCTGAGCGTCGTCGGGCGCTCTGAACGCCCAACCAATGGCGGGGTCGCCATCAGCTCCCTCCGGGACCCTTCCGGCGCGGCGAGAGAAGAGCACAATGTGAACAGGTTGCTTTGCACTTCCGTTAGTCAGCCAATCGAAAGTCGCGTGCCCAGGCGAGTGATCGAGCACGGTCCGGAAGTCCCTGGCGGACATTAGTGCCCGGTACGAGGAGTTGCGTCGGCGCAGATACCCGGATCTAAGAAAGTCGATGAACTTTGCAATCGACCGGGTTGGGACATCTGCGCGCGTGACTCGCTTCGCATAGTTCAGGAACGCCGCGAGAGCAGAGATCGTCGCGTAATACGTCTGGAAGAAGTCCTGGGTCGTGTCGAACAGATCGTGCTGTTGCGCCTCCGAAGGCGCCACAAGGCCGAGTCCGGTGCGGGGAATTCGCGCGCGAACGGCCTCAATCGCTTTCCGTTTGCGTTCGAGCCGATGGAGCGACTCCTCCAAATGGCGAGTGGCCTGACGGTGTTGAGGACTCAGATCGCAGTGCGAGGCGTGATGCAGCCAATATGTGATTTGGCTGTCGTACGGTTCCACGTTCGCATCCTCTCACGAGCCCACGTGGTAGACGACTTGCACAAGCCGAACGCTGCACTCGGATGCCCCGCGCCAAGACCTATCACTCTTGTTCGAATTACGCGCCATCGTCAGATCCGCTCGTACAACGACGTTTCTCTCCACACCGAATGCTCACCCTCTTCACCACTTCCCACCCCGCCCCGTCTGGCTGTTTGCCTGTCGCATATCCAACTCACTTCTTGCCTGCGCCACCGCAACCCCTCTACTTCCCAACCTCCGTCAAAATGCAACGAAGTTTGGGGGAGGTTGGGAAGCGAGCTCCGCTCGGGGGTGGCGGTGGCGCAGGCAAGAAGAGGGATAGACCCTTCCGGTACCCATTCCCGCCTAGGGAAGAGGTAACGGCACCCCCGCCCAGCGAGGTGTTGACGCCCGAATATCGTGCTCAAATCTGCCGCAATCGCGCCTCGCGCGTACTGCTCCAGTTCTGCTCCTTCCTGTTCTCTTCTTGTTAAGGGGGCAACTGAGTGGTCCCCTGATCGATAAGTTTTTGGTCCCCTTAGGGGGTCAGAGACTCGCCCCCTACGAGGACCATTCTGTGGACCCCTAGCCGGTGGAAGATGGAATGGAAGATCGGGGAAGGGGCGACACCACATGGCGACGATCACGCCGTATGAGACGAAGGCTGGGAAGCGATACCGGGTGAGGTATCGCAAGCCGGACCACTCGCAAACCGACAAGCGAGGATTCACTACGAAGCGAGAGGCCGAGATCTTCGCGGCGAGCATCGAAGTCGCCAAGACTACCGGCGCCTTCGTCGACGCCACCGCAGGTCGATCGACGGTTGGCGCACTCGGCGCCACCTGGCTGGCCCACAAGGTGCCCATGAAGCCCTCTGCACGCAACTCCCTGCAGATAAGCTGGCGCGTTTACGTGGAGCCTCAGTGGGGCAATCGCGCGGTGTCGACGATCAGGCACAGCGAAGTGCAAGCGTGGGTCACTGCGATGACCTCGGGTGCCGCGCGAACCGCCTACCGCACTCCTGGCCCGCGGGGTGCGTCGACCGTCATCCGCGCCTACGGAATCCTGGCGGCCGTTCTCGATGTGGCCGTGAAGGATCGGCGACTCTCATCCAACCCCGCCCGCGGCGTGGACCTCCCTCGGAAGATCCGTAAGCCTCATCCGTACCTGTCACACGAGCAGGTCGAGCTCCTCGCCCAAGCATCGAAGTCGAATGGCACGCTCGTGCGCGTTCTGGCGTACACGGGTCTTCGATGGGGTGAGGCGACGGCACTCAGAGTCCGTGACGTCGACGCGCTGCGCCGCCGGCTCCAGGTCCACGAGAACGCGGTGCTCATCGGCGGGAAGACATCGTCGGATCTCCGAAGAGTCATGAAGCTCGGAGCGTGCCGTTCCCGAAATTCCTCATCCAGCCGTTAGCGCAGCTGTGCGAGGGTAAGCGTCGTGAGCAGTTGGTGTTCGGGAATGGAGACCAGTACACGCTGACCCCCTCGACACGTGACGGGTGGTATCAATCTGCCATCGCGCGGGCTCAACGAGCTGACGAATCGTTCCCCAAACTCACTCTGCACGATCTACGACACACGGCCGCCAGCCTCGCCGTCTCTGCCGGCGCGAACGTGAAGGCTTTCCAGCGGATTCTCGGACATGCCTCGGCCGCCATGACATAGGACACCTATGCCGATCTGTTCGACGACGACCTCGACGCAGTTGGAGACGCCCTCGATGACGCACGGGATCTTTCAAATGTGGGCAAACCGTGGGCAGAACCTGAATTGGCCGGGGCCGAATCAGCTCACTTCCGCGGAAATAAGAGGATCTGCGAAACCTTTCATGGGTACCCCCAGAGGGATTCGAACCCTCACTGAAACGATTTTAAGTCGTCTGCCTCTGCCGGTTGGGCTATGGGGGCGGGTGCTTCATGGTACCCGGGCGCACACGACTGCGCCGCGCATCCGGGCCCCGGGGGGCGGATGCGCGGCGCAGGTGATGGAGGGGCTACTCGCCGGCGGGCGACGACTTCGCGGCGGCCTTGGCGCGCGGCTTCGACGCGGCCTTCGCCTTGGCGGGAGCAGCGGATCCCGCCGCCGGCGATGAGGCGGGGGCGTTGTCCGGCGACTCGGGCGCCGAGTCGGTGGCCGCGACGCCGTTGACCGCAGCCGTGGCCGCGGGCTCCGACGAGTGCGAACCGGGCAGCTCGGGGTTGCCGGGCGCCGAGCTCGACTTCGTGGTCGTGGGCGCTGCCGCTCCGGCCGGGATCGGAGTGCCCGCCGCCTTCACCGCAGGCGTCGACGCCGTGGCCGGTGCCGACTTGGGCCGCGCCGCGTACTGCTCGAACGCCGCCCGCGGCTTCACGCGCGCCTCGAGCGAGACGTTGTCGCGGCCGAGGAAGAAGTTGTGGATCCAGCCCCAGATGACACGGATCTTGCGCTCCCACGACGGCATCGCGAGACCGTGGTAGCCGCGGTGCGCGAACCAGGCCAGGAGGCCCTTGAGCGCGATCTTGCCCGACTGGAACACGCCGATGCCGAGACCGAGGCCCGCCACCGCGCCCATGTTCTTGTGGAAGTAGTCCTTGACGCCCTCGCCCCGCAGCGAGGCCACGATGTTCTTCGAGAGCAGCTTGCCCTGGCGCACCGCGTGCTGCGCGTTGGGCACGCAGAAACCGCCCACGCCACCACCGGTGAGATCGGGCACGGCCGCCACGTCGCCCGCACCCCAGGCGCCCTCGACGATTCCGTCGTCGCCCTCGACCCGCAGGTCGGCGCGCACGCGCAGACGCCCGCGCTCCTCGATGGGGAGGCCGTAGTGCTTGATGTCGGGGGTCGCCATGACGCCGGCGGTCCAGATGATGACGTCGCTCTCGAACGACTCACCGGTGGAGAGCTCCACGACGCCGTCGACGGCCGACTTCAGCTGGGTGTCGAGGTGCACCTGGGCGCCGCGCTCGGCGAGGTTGTCGATGACCCAGAGCGAGGTGGGCAGGCTCACCTCGGGCATGATCCGGCCCATGGCCTCGATCAGGTGGAAGTGCGTGTCCTCGAACGCGATCTCGGGGTAGCTCTTGATGAGCGCCGAGACGAACGAGCGGAGCTCGGCGAAGACCTCGATGCCGGCGAAGCCACCACCGACCACGACGACCGTGAGCAGGCGCGTGCGCTCGGGACCCGGGGGCATCGTGGCGGCCTTGTCGAAGTTGGTGAGGATGCGGTCGCGGATGGCGGTCGCCTCCTCGATGGTCTTCAACCCGATGGCGTTGTCGGCGACACCCGGGATCGGGAACGTGCGCGACACGGCACCTGCGGTGACGACGATCTGGTCGTACGACTCGTCCCACGGCTCACCGATCTCGGGGGTGATCGTGGCCGTCTTCGCGGCGTGGTCGACGGCGGTGACCTTGGCGGCGACGACGCGCGTCTTCTTGAGGTGACGGCGGAGACCCACCACGGCGTGACGCGGCTCGATCGATCCGGCGGCCACCTCGGGGAGGAAGGGCTGGTACGTCATGTACGGCAGCGGGTCGACGACCGTGACCTCGGCCTCACCGGAACGGAGCCATTTCTCGAGCTTCCAAGCGGTGTAGAAACCGGCGTAGCCGCCGCCGACGATCAGGATTTTGGGCACGATGAAACGATCTCCTCAGTACAGGGCCTGCGTACAGGCTACTACTTGCGGAGCAGCCCCCTGAAATGCGAGACGGCCCCCAGAGCGAACGTCGCCATCAAGATGAGGAACCCGAGCAGGAGCCCCAGCGGCACCGCCCAGTGGATCAAATTGTACACCCCGGCGTCGGACGAGTCCGTGGGGCCCGCCGCCTCCGGGTCGCCCGCGTCGGGCGCGCCCGAACTCGGGTCGGCCGACGGCGCCGGGATCACGAGCGTCTCGAGCGACGTCGTGCTCGAGGAGGGCCGGTAGGTGGCGATCCACGCCGCGAGATCGCCGATGGGGTTCGCGCTCACGGGCTCGACCGCGGTCGTCATCGCCGACGCCGCATCGATAAGTCCGTAGCCGTAGATGGGCCCAGGCACCGGATCGCCCTTCGGCGTCGCGGTCGCGATGATGCGGTTGATGACATTGGCCGCGTCGAGCTCCGGGTACGCCGAGCGCACGAGCGCCGCGAGACCGCTCACGAGTGGCGCCGCCCCCGAGGTGCCGCCCCAGAGCACGTAGCCCCCGCCCGGCACCACGCCCACGAGCTGCTCGCTCGGGGCCGCGACGGCGATCGTGATGCCCTGCGACGAGGAGTCGAGGCTCGCGTCCCCCGCCTGGTCGACACCCGCCACGGTGACGACTCCGGGGATGGTGGCGGGAGCACCGACCTCGGTGGTGCCGCTCCCCCGGTTGCCGGCGGCCGCCACGACCACGACGTCGTTGTCGAAGGCGTAGGAGAACGCGTCGTCCCAGCTCTCGGGCCAGTCGAGGCTGTTGCGGGTGAGCGACATGTTGATGACGTCGGCGCCGTGGTCGACGGCCCAGCGCACGGCCTCGGCGATCTGCTCGTCCGAGCCCACCGAGCCCTCGCCGAGGTCGACCGAGATCGACAGCAGCGACGCCTCGGGTGCGACACCGATCACGCCGCTGCCGAACGACGTGCCGCGGCCGGCGATGAGCGAGGCCACCATGGTGCCGTGCTCGGGGCTCTCGCCCACCGGCGTCTGCCCGTCGGGCGAGCCGGCGCCCGAGAAGTCTGCTCCGTCGACCACGGCGCCCTGGAGCTCGCGCACGCTGCCGTCGATCCCGGTGTCGATCACCGCGACCACGGCGCCCTCGCCCTCGGTCGTGTTCCACGCCTGACGGAAGCCGTAGTCGGCGAGCCAGTACTCCATGTCGCGGATCGAGTCGGCACGCGCGGCCTCGAGGCCGCCCACGGGCGCGATGACGCCCACGACCACCATCGTCGAGGCAGCCGCCGCCGCGAACGCGGCGACCCTCAGACGGCCGAGGCGACGGATGCCCATCAGGGCTCGATCGCGTAGTCGACGCACTCGCACACGGTCGGCGACCAGTCGCCGCGCTCGAGCGCGAGATCGCCGATCGGGTTCACGCCTGGGCCCGCCGCGAGCGAGTGCGCGGCGAGGGCGTGCAGGCACTTGACCCGCACGGGCATGCCGCCGGCCGAGATGCCGGAGATTTCGGGCACCTCGCCGAACTGCCCGCGGTCGGCGAGGTACGCGGCGTGGGCAGCGTGATAGGCGGCCGACGTCTCGTCGTCGCCCAGCGCATCCTGCAGCTCCACCATGACGTGGTCGGCCTCGAGGTCGCTCATGGCGGCCGTGGCTGCAGGATGCGACAGGTAGTAGAGGGTGGGGAACGGAGTGCCGTCGGCCAGCCGCGGGGCCGTGGCCACGACGGTGGGGTTGCCGCACACGCAGCGCGCTGCGATGCCGAGCACGTTCCGCACCGGTCGCCCGAGCTGGGCGGATGCCACGGCGATGTCGTGCTCCGTCGCGGGCTCGAAGGGCGGGGTGGTCATGGGGTGATTCCGTTCGCGTCGAGTTCGGCGGGCGTGGCGTCCGAGAGCCCCGCGGTCATGCCGGAGGCGAAGAGCGACGAGAGCCAGTCGACCTCGGTGGTGCTGATGGTGTCGCTGACACCGCCGGTGGTCTGCTCCGGCTGCTGCTGGTCGTCGATCACGAGGAAGCTCGTCTCGCCCGGCATGACGTAGTAGAGCCGGTCGCGGGCCTCGGCCTTGATGTAGGCGGGATCGCTCCAGCGGGCGATCTCGCTCGTGAGGTCGTCGTTCTCCTCGACCCGCGCATCCACCGCCGCCTGCAGGGCCGCGAGCTCCTGTCGCTGCTCGACGTAGACCCGGAGACCGGGGGCGATGATGACCACGAACATCACGATGACCAGGAACATGAGCACCGTGAAGCCGGAGAAGCGGATGCTGCGGAGCCAGCTCGCGCCCACCGCACCACCGGATCCCGGCTGCGCGGCACCGGACTGCGGCAACGCCACCGGCACCCGGGCTGCCCGAGGGGAACCCGCTGCCGGTGGTCGCTGCCGCATGAAACTGCCTTCGATCGGATCTCCTAAGCGGAGAAACGGGGGAACGCGCCGCGGCCGGCGTACACCGCGGCCTCGGCGAGCTCTTCTTCGATCCTCAGCAGCTGATTGTACTTCGCGACACGCTCGCTGCGGGCAGGCGCACCGGTCTTGATCTGGCCGGCGTCGACGGCCACGGCGAGGTCGGCGATCGTGGTGTCCTCGGTCTCGCCCGAACGGTGCGAGAGGATCGCGGTCATGCCCGAGCGCTGCGCCAGCGAGACGGCGTCGAGGGTCTCGGTGAGCGTGCCGATCTGGTTGACCTTCACGAGGATCGAGTTGCCGGTGCCCTTCGCGATGCCCTCGGCGAGGCGCGTGGGGTTGGTGACGAACAGGTCGTCGCCGACGAGCTGCACCTTCGAGCCGATCTCGGAGGTGAGGTGGGCCCAGCCGGCCCAGTCGTCCTCGTTCAGCGGGTCCTCGATCGAGACGAGCGGGTAGTTCGCCACGAGGTCGGCGAAGTAGGCCGACATCTCCTCTGCGGAGCGCTGGGTGCCTTCGAAGGTGTACGAGCCGTTGTCGTAGAACTCCGAGGCGGCCACGTCGAGCGCGAGCGCGATGTCCTTGCCGGGGGTGAAGCCCGCCTGGGTGATGGCCTCGAGGATGAAGTCGAGCGCCTCACGGTTGTTCGGGAGCTCGGGGGCGAAGCCGCCCTCGTCGCCGAGGCCGGTGGAGAGCCCCTTCGACTTCAGCAGCGACTTGAGCGAGTGGTAGGTCTCGACGCCCCAGCGGAGGGCCTCGGAGAAGGTCTCGGCGCCGAGCGGCACGGCCATGAACTCCTGGATGTCGACACCGGTGTCGGCGTGCGCGCCACCGTTGACGATGTTCATGAGCGGCACCGGGAGGGTGTGCGCGTTGGGGCCGCCGACGTAGCGGAACAGCGGCAGGTCGGAGGAGTCGGCGGCGGCACGGGCCACGGCGAGCGAGACGCCGAGGATGGCGTTGGCGCCGAGGCGCTTCTTGTTGTCGGTGCCGTCGAGCGCGATCATCGCGGCATCGACGAGGCGCTGATCGGTGGCGTCGAAGCCCTCGAGCGCCGGGCCGATCTCGTCGATGACGGCGTCGACGGCCTTCTCCACGCCCTTGCCGAGGTAACGGCCCTTGTCGCCGTCGCGGAGCTCGTAGGCCTCGAACGCGCCGGTGGAGGCGCCGGAGGGGACGGCGGCGCGCGAGACGACCCCGTCATCGAGAAGGACCTCGACCTCGACGGTCGGGTTTCCTCGTGAGTCCAGGATTTCGCGAGCGCCAACGGCTTCGATAAGTGCCACGGGTGATTTTCTCCTCATACGTACGGCAGAACCCGGCGGACGGCGTGCGTCGCGGTCGGGCAGCAGCGTGCACCAGAGCGTGCAGCCGCCGGTGGCTAGTCTACCGATCTCACCGGGCTTCGAGTCTGTCGTTGAAGGCGGCGAGCAGGCGCACGAACTCGCGCACGTCGTCGTCGCTCCAGTCGTCGAGCACCCCCGCGTAGGCGGCCTGCACCTCATGCCGGATGTCGTCCATACGCTTCAGGGCCGCCCGCGTGGGCTCGTAGAGACTCGCACGCCCGTCGGCCGGATCCGGCACGCTCGTGACGAAGCCGAGGTCTTTCAGGAGCCGGAGGTGCCGGCTCACGACGCTCTTGTCCATGCCCACCTGCGCCACGATCGCACCGGGAGCGACGGGGGCGTTCTTCACGACGTAGCGCAGCACCCAGAAGCCCGAGGGCGGGAGCTCCGAGGAGAAACGATTGGCGTTCTCGAGCAGGAACGCCCGGGTCGCACGCGCGATCCGGGCCATCTCGCCCTCCACGGCGAGAATGGCCTCGGTACGTTCCTCGGAGCTCACGCCCTCCAGGCTAGCGGGAGCGGTCAGCGGTCTCGGCCTCCTCGTTCGCCACGCTCGCGGCCCCGGCCTCCGCCTCGATGTCCTCCAACGGGATGCCCTCGGTGTCGGCCGCGACCTCGGCGCCCGAGACGGCCACCATGATCGACGCCGCCTTCTCCTGGTCGGCGATCTGCTCGACCGAGGTCTTGGTGCCGAGGGCGCGGTTGGGCAGCAGGGCGATCGCGATGATCGAGATCACCGCGAGCGGCACGGCGATGAGGAACACGTCGGCCACCGCCTCGCCGTAGGCCGACTCCACGAGGATGCGGACGGGCTCCGGCAGCGTGCTGAGATCCGGGATCGCTCCGCTCGAGAGCCCGCCGGTCTGCGACGGGTCGACGCCCATCTTCGCGAGGCCGTCGGCCACGAGCGTGGTGATGCGGCTGCCGAGCACGGCACCCATGACGCTCACGCCGATGGTGCCGCCGAGGCTCCGGAAGAACGCCACCGAAGCGCTCGCGGTGCCGATCTGCCGCGGGTCGACGGCGTTCTGCACGATCAGCACGAGGTTCTGCATGACCATGCCCACTCCCGCGCCCATCACGAACATGTAGACGAAGACGAGAGCGAAGTCGGTGTCGTAGCGGATGGTGCCCATGAGGGCGAGACCGATGGTGAGCAGCACCGATCCGGTCACCATGTAGCGCTTCCATCTGCCGGTGCGGCTGATGACCTGACCGATGATGATCGACGACACGAGCACGCCCGCGATCATCGGGATCGTGTAGATGCCGGACTCGGTGGGGGTCTTGCCGCGGGCGAGCTGCATGTACTGGCTGAGGAACACGCTCGTGCCGAACATGGCCACGCCCACCGAGATGCTCGCGACGACCGCGAGCCAGAAGGTTCGGTTCGTGAACAGGGCCATCGGGATGATGGGCTCCTTGACCTTGAGCTCGGTGAGCACGGCGAGGCCGAGCAGCACGACGGCCCCCACGACCATGAGGACGCTCGTGGCGGAGAGCCACTCGAAGTCGTTGCCCGCGAGGGTCACCCAGATCAGCAGCAGCGAGACGCCGGCCGCGATGAGGGCAGCACCGAGATAGTCGATGCGCACCTTGCGCTTGTGGGTGGGGATGTGGAGGGTGCGCTGCAGCACGATGATGGCCGCGATGGCGAAGGGCTCGGCGATGTAGAAGTTCCAGCGCCAGCCGATCGAGTCGGTGATGACGCCACCGAGCAGGGGGCCGCCGACCGTGGCCACGGCCATGACGGCGCCGAGCAGGCCCATGTAGCGGCCGCGCTCGCGCGGCGGGATGATGTCGGCCATCACGACCTGCACGAGGGCCGTGAGGCCACCGGCGCCGAGACCCTGCAGCACGCGGAAGAAGATGAGCATCTCGGTGCTCTGCGCGAGCCCGGCGAGGCCGGAGCCGACGATGAAGATGAGCAGTGAGAGCTGGATGAGCAGTTTGCGGTTGGTGAGGTCGGCGAGCTTGCCCCAGATGGGCGTCGAGACGGTCGTGGCGAGCAGGGTCGAGGTGACCACCCAGGTGAAGCCGGCCTGGGTGCCGCCCAGGTCGCCGATGATCTTCGGCAGCGAGCTCGACACCACGGTGCTCGCGAGCATCGCCACGAACATACCGAGCAGGAGGCCCGACAGCGGCACCAGAACCCGGCGTCGCGAAGCGGCGTCGGCGGTCTGCACCGGCGCGTCAGAGGTTTTGAGGGACACCGTTCTCCAAACAGTAGAAAGTTGATCGACGTCAACTATATCTGTTTGATTGACGTCGATCAACTAATTACTGCAGAGACTGCAACTTTTCTACTCGCCGATGGTGATGGCCTCCGCCTCGACCAGCTCGCCCTCCTCCTCGTGGTCGACGTGCGCGATGGCGCGGTGGCCGACGACGATGATGAGCGAGGCGATCACGACGGATCCGGCCGCCACGTAGAAGGGGGTCGCCGCCGTGAACGCGCCCGCGATGACCGAGGCGAGCGGCGGAGCGGCGGCTCCGCCCAGGAACCGCACGGCCGAGTAGGCGGAGGAGGCCACGGGCCTCGGCAGATCCGTCGCCGCCATGACCGACTCGGTGAGCACCGTGTTCATGACGCCGAGCAGGGCGCCGCCCACGATGACGCAGGCGATCAGCCCGCCGGTGCTCTGCACGAGGAGGCCCGCGGCCACGAGGTCGGCGCCGAGCAGGAGCAGCACCGTCCAGAGCACGCGCGTGCGCGGCAGCCGCCTGGTGAGCAGCGGCGCGGCCCAGACCGAAGTGACCGCCACCGCGAGCCCCCAGCCGAAGAAGGTGAGGCCGAGCCCCATCTCGTCGAGTCCGAGCGGGAACGGCGTGTAGGCCAGGAGGATGAAGAAGCCGATGTTGTAGAACAGGGCGGCGACGGCGAGGATGGCGAGCGCCGGCCGGGTGAGCGCCTTGAAGGGCGCCGAGACCGGGCTCGGCACGGGCTTCTCGGTGGGCTTCTTCATGAGGGTGGCGATGGCGATGAAGCCCACGGCCATGAGCACGGAGGTGCCGAAGAACGGCCCGCGCCAGCTGATCGAGCCGAGGAGCCCGCCGAGCAGCGGGCCGATCGCGATGCCGAGACCGAGGGCGGCCTCGTAGAGGATGATCGCCGAGCTCGCTCCCCCGCTGGCCGCGCCCACGATGGTGGCGAGCGCCGTGGAGATGAAGAGCGCGTTGCCGAGGCCCCAGCCCGCGCGGAAGCCGATGACCTCCTCGACGGTGCCCGAGAGGCCCGCCGCGAGGGCGAAGGCGACGATGAGGGCGAGGCCGATGAGCAGGGTGGTGCGGGCGCCGATGCGGGTCGACAGCCAGCTGGTGAAGAGCATCGCGGCACCCGTGATGAGGAGGTAGCTCGTGAAGAGCAGGCTCGTCTGGGTCTGGGTGGCCTCGAGGCTGTCGGCGATGGCCGGGAGGATGGGGTCGACGAGGCCGATGCCCATGAAGGCGATGACGCAGGCGAAGGCCACGGCCCAGACGGCCTTGGGCTGGCGGAGGATGCTGTTGCCGTTGCTGCCGGTCTTTCCGCTCATCACGCGGCCATCAGCGATCCGCCGCGCACCGACCCTGAGGCGCCGTTCTGGTCGGTGCACTCGTGCAGGAGGTCGAGCGCACGGGTGATGACGTCGAGGTCGGCGGGTGCGAGGTCGTCGAAGAGCGGGGCTAGGGCGTCGCCGAGCTTCTCGCGCCAGTCGGCGAGGGCACGGATGCCCTTGGGGGCGAGGGCGATCTGCCAGGCGCGGGCGTCGTCGACGTCGGCGATCCGGCGGATCCACTCGACTTCGTTGAGGTTGGCGACGATCTTCGACATGGCGGGCTGGCTCACGCGGGCCTGTTTGGCGAGTTCGCCTAGGCGCATCGGGCCGAAGGTGCTGAGCACGCTGAGCGTGCGCCAGGTGGCCGGCGAGACGCTCTGGCGGGTGGGGTCGTGGGTCGCCTCGGCGGCGATCCGGGTGAGGCGGTGCGTGACCGACATGAGGTCGGAGAGCAGAGCGGGGAGTTCGGGAGAGCTGCTGATCTGTGTGTTCACGAGGATCTAGTTTACATGCGTAAACTATGTAGCGGTCACTCCGGCGAGGATTGCCCGTTCGGCTGTTCGAACGGCTTGATGTCGAGGTCGTCGACGCCGTCGGCGCTGCGGTTGAGCAGGGCGAACGCGTGGAACCCGGCATCCTGAGCGCGCTGCAGCAGCGGCGCGAGGTTCTTGGTGCGGCGCTCGAGTCGCACGCGGTGGCCGCGGGCGATGAGGTCGCGCTTGAAGCGCAGCAGGCGCTCGGGGTCGTCGGCCTTGTCGTGCACGAGCACGAGGCTCGTGGCGTCGTCGGCGGCCGGGTCGGCGATGAGGTCGATGATGCGCTCGAAGCCGATAGAGAAGCCGCAGGCCGGCACGTCCTCGCCGAGGAAACGGCCGATCATGCCGTCGTAGCGCCCTCCCCCGCCGAGCGAGAAGCTGAAGTCGGGGTGCTCGATCTCGAAGATCGTGCCCGTGTAGTAGCCCATGCCGCGCACGAGGAACGGGTCGAAGACGAGCTCGCCCTCGACGCCCGAGGCGCGCAGGGCATCTTCGATGCGCGCGATGTCGGCGCGGGCCTCCTCGGCCCGGCCGCTCGGCAGTGCCTTCACGGGAGCGTGCAGCCACTCGGAGAGCGCCTCGACGGCGCCCTCGGTAGCGCCCTTCGCGGTGAGTTCGTCGATGACCCCGGACGGGCCCACCTTGTCGAGCTTATCGATGGTGATGAGCACGGAGTCGTGCTCCGCGTCGTCGAAGCCGAAGCTCTCGAGCAGGCCGAACAGCACGCGGCGGTCGTTGATCCGGATGCGGCAGCGCTCGAGACCGAGGGCGTCGAGGGTGGCGAGGGTGGCGGTGAGCAGCTCGATCTCGGCGAGGATGCCCGGCTCGCCGATGATGTCGATGTCGCACTGCACGAACTGACGGAAGCGGCCCTTCTGCGGTCGCTCGGCCCGCCAGACGGGAGCGATCTGCACGGCTCGGAACACCTGCGGGAGCGCGGCGCGGTGGGTGGCGTAGAAGCGAGCGAGCGGCACCGTGAGGTCGAACCGCAGCCCGAGGTCGGCGAGCGCGTCGGGGTCGTCGGCGTCGGCGGCGGCCTGCAGCGCTGCGGCGTCGAGCCCGCGCTTCATGACGTTGAAGGCGAGCTTCTCGTTG
Source organism: Herbiconiux oxytropis (assembly GCF_024979315.1). Lineage (GTDB taxonomy): Bacteria > Actinomycetota > Actinomycetes > Actinomycetales > Microbacteriaceae > Herbiconiux > Herbiconiux oxytropis. Next base: position 25,909 of record NZ_JANLCK010000012.1, read on the forward strand.
TCGCCGCCGAGCCCTGAATGCAGGCGGCCGAAGTCCTCCACCACGGGCGTCTCGATCTCGTCGAACCCGTGCGCCGCGTACGCGCTCCGGATGAGCCCGAGCACACGCTCGCGCTTGCCCTTGTCGCCGGGAAGGAAGTCGCGCATGCCGCGCGGTGGAGAGACCTGCATGGAACTAGGGTATAGCCGCGCCGGTCCCCGCCCGGCGCGGGCGACATGTTCGCGTGCGGTCGCTCACGCGGCCGCGCGCTCACTCTGGGTCGTCGGGTATGGCCTGCTGGGTTGGTCTCAGGCTGTGGGGGTTTCAGCCGCCTGGATGTCGGTGCGGAGGGCGCGGAGGGTGGTGCGGAGGGCTCGTTCGGCGTCGAGGCCCTCGGTTTTCGCTGCCGCGACGAGGGCTAGGAGCTGGGCGCCCAGGGCGGCTTCGTCGGTCGGGGCGGGAGCGGTGGGGGCGACCTCCACGCCCACTTTGCGGGCCTTGCCGAGGAGCTTGTCTGCCAGGGCGAGGGAGGGCATGCCGAGGGGGATGCCATCGAGCACGCTCGTGCGGGAGGGCTTCTCGGCCGCCTTGAAGGAGTCCCAGGCGTTCTCGACGTCGCCCGCCGTGGCCAGGTCGAGGTCGGCGAAGACATGCGGATGCCGGCCCACCATCTTGGCGGTCATGTGCGCCGCGACGTCCTCGATCGTGAAGTCCTCGCCGGGGGTGTGCGCCGCGATGTCAGCGTGGAAGACCACCTGGTAGAGCACGTCGCCGAGCTCCTCGATCATCTCCTCCCGCGAGCCCGACTCGATCGCCTCGATCAGCTCGTGGGTCTCCTCGGTGAGGTACTGCACGAGGCTCGCGTGCGTCTGCTCCGCATCCCACGGGCACCCGCCCGGCGCCCGCAGCAGCGCGGTCACCGCCACCAGTCGCTCGAGCTCGGTCGCAGCATCCGGGATCTCAGCCATGCCAGCAGTGTATTTCTCGCCGACGCGGCCTGCTCAGCCTGCGCAGAGATCGAGTTCGGACACCGCAGGCGCCAGCGAGGCCGGACCACCGATCAAGGTGACCTGCTTCACCTTCTGCTGGAAGAACGCCGCACTCACCACGGCTGGGAGGCACTCGGCGCGCGACACGTAGAGCGGCGCGCCGAGCTTGCCCGCCCACGCCGACCCGGCCAAGGCGTCGGGGAACTTGTAGCCCGTCACCACGAAGGCCCGTTCGCTCTTGCCGTAGGCGTCGAGGTTGATGGCCGCGGCCGCGCTGATGCGGTCGGGCCCCGCCAGGCGAATGGTCGGGGCGAGCGCCGCAAGCGCCTTCTCGATTCCCGTCGAGACCGATGCCGGTCCGCCTGCGATCTTGATCCGGGTGACGCCGAGATCCCGCAGCTGGGCCTCGGTCTCCGCGTCGAGGGTAGGAGCGGATCCCCGCACAAGCAGTACGGGCGCACCCGCGTTGCCCGCAGCACCTCCGGCCGCGAGGGCGTCGGGGAAGTTCTCCCCGGTTGCGATGTACACGAGCCCGGATCCTGCACCGACTCCTGTGAACGCATCGGCTGCGAGAGCGCGGGAGGCGGCGTAGCGGTCAGCCCCTCCGATGCGATGCACCGTCGCACCGGTCGCTTCGATCTGAGCGACGACCTCGGCCGAGACCGAGTCCGGACCGCCCACCACGTACACGTCCCGAACGGCGAGGTGCGCGAGCACCTCGGCCGCCGCAGGGGGAAGAGAGTCCCGCTTCGTCAGGAGCAGGGGTGCGTCGCGGTGCACGGCTGCCGGCCCCGCCGAGAGGGCGTCAGGGTAGTTCGCTCCGGTCACGACGAACGCCGTGTCCGCCCCGTCGGGGAAGGCCCGGTACGCGACGGTGGCGGCCACCGAGTAGCGATCGGCCCCCTCGACCCGGTCGACGGCCGGGTGGATCGACGGCACGAGCTCCAGGTAGGCCTGCACCGAGAAGGTGCCGTTCGGGAGGCCGGATCCTGCCGGCGAGAGATCGACCTGCATCGTCAGCGGGCGACTGGTCTCGCCATTCGGGAAGTACGGCGTGAGGGATGCGCGGGGAATTCGGACGGTGACCGTCGAGCCGTCGGCCGAGGCGGTGCCGGGGAGGAAGCCGAACGACGCCGATCCGCCCGGGGCGAACAGCCCCGCGCGGATCGGAGCGGGATTCGCCCAGTCTCCGTCGGGACCACGGGTCCAGGTGCCCGGCTTCGACGTGATGGTCACCGTGCTGCCCGGAGCGACGCGCGCATTCTGCGGCGACGAGCCGTACATGGTGGAACGGCCGTACCTGCTCGCGGTGGCCTTCGTGAGCGCGATGTTCGCAGATGTGGCGTTCTGATCGGCCCGGACGCGCAGGATTGCACTGAACGTCACCGGCACCGGCACGGAGGTGCCGCTCTGGTAGTAGTCGGTCACGACGAGCTCGACCTCGGAGAACCCGCGCAGCGACTGCGGCACCGGGGCGCTGAAGCGTCCGGTGCTCGCATCCACCTGACCCGACGACAACGTCTGTCCGTTGTCCCGCGTGCGCACGGCGAATTCCCACGGCTCACCGAAGCGGCTCGAGAGCTCGGCGGGGAGCGTCACCCGTAGCTCGACGACGTCGTCGGCCACCACGAACCCACCGATGCCGGGCTCCATGAAAGAGCCCCAGGCCCCGCTGATGGAATCGAGCATCGGCGTGGGGTTCTGAGTGACACGGGCCGCCGGATCAGCCATCGAGGTGGAGGGCTCGACCACAGGATCGACGTCGGCCATCGCCGGCACGGCGGTCAGGCTCCCGAGGAGCACCGCCGCCGCTGTCGCCATCGTGCTCCAGCGCATGCGTCGTCGCATCCGTCTCCCCCAGTTCGCCCCCGGTGCCGCCGATCGACACGTGTGCATCAGCGTAGTGCCTGAGCGGGCGGCGCCCGACCGCCCTAGGTGGTCGCCGGGGCGGGGGTCGGGAGGGGGACGATGGCGTCGAGGAAGGCCGCCACCCACGCGATGAGGTCGGCGTCGGCCAGGGGGACGCCGTCGACCACGGGCATGGGGACGGAGAGGGCGGAGGCGGCCTGGAAGTACTTGGCCGTGGGGTACAGGCGCTTCAGGCGCACCTGGATGGAGTCGGGCAGGTCGACGGGCGCCACGCGCAGGTTCGAGCCCATCGTGACGACCTCGCCGAGCGACGACTTCTGGGCGCGGCGGCGCAGGCGCGACACCGCGATCAGGTTCGAGACCTCGGCGGGCGGCTCGCCGTAGCGGTCGGTGAGCTCCTCGATCACGCGGTCGATCGAGTCGTCCGAGGCATTGGGCGCCGCTGCCGCCGAGAGCTTCTGGTAGGCCTCGAGGCGCAGCCGCTCGCTGTCCACGTAGTCCTCCGGGATGTGCGCGTCGACCGGCAGCTCGAGCCGCAGCTCGGTCTGGCCCTCCGCCACGTCGCCCCGGAACGTCGAGACGGCCTCGCCGATCATCCGGAGATAGAGGTCGAAGCCCACGCCCGCGATGTGCCCGGCCTGCTCGCCGCCGAGCAGGTTGCCCGCACCTCGGATCTCGAGGTCCTTCAGCGCCACCTGGATGCCCGAGCCGAGCTCGTTGTTGGCCGCGAGGGTCGAGAGCCGGTCGTTCGCCGTCTCCGAGAGCGGCTTGTGCTCGTCGAACAGCAGGTACGCATAGGCCCGCTCGCGCCCACGGCCCACCCGCCCGCGCAGCTGGTGCAGCTGCGAGAGGCCGTACTTGTCGGCCCGATCCACGATCAGGGTGTTCGCATTGGCGATGTCGATGCCGGTCTCGATGATGGTGGTCGAGACGAGCACGTCGAACTTGCGCTCCCAGAAGTCGACGATGACCTGCTCGAGCGCCGTCTCGCTCATCTGCCCGTGCGCCACCGCGATGCGCGCCTCGGGCACGAGCTCGGCGAGCTGGGCGGCGACCCGGTTGATCGACGACACGCGGTTGTGCACGAAGAACACCTGCCCCTCACGCAGCAGCTCGCGCCGGATCGCGGCCCCCACCTGCTTGTCGGAGTACGGCCCCACGAAGGTCAGGATGGGGTGCCGATCCTCCGGCGGGGTCGCGAGCGTCGACATCTCCCGGATGCCCGTGACCGCCATCTCGAGCGTTCTCGGGATGGGCGTCGCGCTCATGGCGAGGATGTCGACGTTGGTCTTGAGCTTCTTCAGCTGGTCCTTGTGCTCCACGCCGAAGCGCTGCTCCTCGTCGATGATGAGGAGCCCCAGGTCTTTGAAGGCGATGTTGTCGCTCAGGATGCGATGGGTCGCGATCACGACGTCGACCGTGCCGTCGAGGAGCCCCGCGACCGTCTCGCGGATCTCCTTGTCGGTCTGGAACCGGCTCAGCGCCTTCAGGTGCACCGGGAATCCGGCGAAGCGCTCCTGGAAGGTCTCCATGTGCTGGCGCACGAGCAGCGTGGTGGGCACGAGCATCGCCACCTGCTTGCCGTCCTGCACCGCCTTGAACGCGGCCCGGATGGCGATCTCGGTCTTGCCGAAGCCCACGTCGCCCGAGAGCAGGCGATCCATCGGGATCGGCCGCTCCATGTCGGCCTTCACCTCGTCGATCACGGTGAGCTGGTCGGGGGTCTCCTGGAACGGGAACGCCTCCTCGAGCTCGTGCTGCCACGGGGTGTCGGGGCCGAACGCGTGGCCCTTCGACGCCATCCGCGCGGAGTAGAGCTTCACGAGCTCCACGGCGATGTCGCGCACAGCCTTCCGTGCCTTGCTCTTGGCGCCGGCCCAGTCCGATCCGCCCATCTTGCTGAGCGCCGGGGCCTCGCCGCCGACGTAGCGGCTGAGGAGGTCGAGCTGGTCGGTGGGGACGTAGAGCTTGTCGCCCGGGTAGCCGCGCTTGGAGGGGGCGTACTCGATCACGAGGTACTCGCGCGTGGTCTTGACGGCGTTGCGGCCGCCGCTGGAGACCTCGCGCTGGGTGAGCTCGAGGAACTTGCCGATGCCGTGCGTGGTGTGCACGACGTAGTCGCCCGTCTTCAGCTGCAGCGGGTCGACCACGTTCTTGCGGCGGCTCGCGAGCTTCTTGACCTGGCGGGTGTCGTAGCCCACGGTGCGGCCGAAGAACTCGGTCTCGCCGATCAGGGCGAGCTTGAGCTCGGCCAGCTCGAAACCGTGCTCGACGGCGGCGCGCAGCACGTGCGCGATCCCCGGCTCGGCGTCGACCGGGTAGTCCTCCACCTGACGGGCCGGGATGCCGCGCTCGGCGAGCACGTCGGCCGCGCGCTCGACGAGGCCCTGGCCCTTGGCCACCACCGCGACGGTCCAGCCGTCGGCGAGACGCTCGGCGACGTGGGCGAGCGCGCCGTCGGCGTTGCCCGAGAAGCTCGGCACGGCGTCGGCCCGCACGCGGATGGTGAGGTGCTCCTCGAGCTCGCGGTGCTCAGGCAGCACGTCCTCCTCGGCGGGGCCCTGCTGGAACTCGCTGAAGGTCCACCAGGCGCGGTCGACACCCGCTGCAGCGCGCAGGTCGGTGAGCGAGATGAACTCTCCCGACGCGAGGTCGATGGGCGCCTCGGCGCCGGCGGTGGCGGCCACCCAGGCGGCCGAGAGGAACTCGCGGTTCGTCTCGGCCAGGTTGATGGCGCGGGTGGCGACGCGCTCGGGCGAGACCACGGCCACGGCGCATCCGCGCGGCAGGTAGTGGGCCACGGTCACGAGCTCGTCGACGAGCGCGGGAGCGAGGGACTCCATGCCCTCCACCGGGATGCCCGCGCCGATCTTCTCGAGCATCTGCGCGAGGCTCGGGAACTCGTGCTGCATCTCGCGGGCGCGCTGGCGCACGGCGGCGCCGAGCAGGAGCTCACGGCTCGGCGGGAGGCTGATCGCACCGACCTCACCGCCCTCATCGTCAGGCAGGGAGCGCTGGTCGGCCACGGAGAAGGCGCGGATCTCGTCGACCTCGTCGCCGAAGAAGTCGACGCGGTACGGGTGCTCGGCGATGGGCGGGAAGACATCGAGGATGCCGCCGCGGAGGGCGTACTCGCCTCGGCGGGTGACCATGTCGACGCGGGAGTAGGCGAGCTCGACGAGCTGCTGCGAAAGGGTCGAGAGGTCGAACCCCCGCGCGCCCTTCTCCAGGCGGATCGGCTCGAGGTCGGCGAGGTTCGAGGCGAGCGGCTGCAGGGCGGCGCGCACGGACGCCACGACGATCATGGGCATCGGCGGCTCGCCGCCGGCATCCGTGATGCGCTGCCACTCGACGAGGCGGCGGAGCGCGTCGATGCGCTTGCCGACGATCTCGGCACTCGGGCTCAGGCGCTCATGCGGCAGCGTCTCCCACGCAGGGAACTCGACGATCTCGCCGCCGGGCAGAAAGCTCGCGAGCGACTCCCGGAGCTTCTCGGACTCCCGCCCGGTGGCGGTGACGACGAGCATCGCGGCGGGCAGTCCCCGCTCGATCCGCCGCTCCATCATGGCGGCCAGGAGCGGCGCCCGGAGACCTTCGGGGAGCGAGAAGTCGCTGTCGCGCCCGGCGTTCGCCAGGGCCTTCTCGAACGTGGAGGCGCGCGAGAGCGCGGAAATCAAGCCCTGAAGCATCACTCGTGAGAGTTTACGCCCCGCCCCCGACACTCCCGTCAGGAGGCCGTGTGGACCTTGAGCTGCGCAGCCGTGAGGCCGTCGGTCGCGATGAGTTCGACCGCGTCTGCCGCGTCGACGATGACGTTGGGGAGCGTCTTGCGCTCCTCGGCGCTGAAGTTCTGGAGGACGAAGTCGGCCGCCTGCATGCGGCCCGGTGGGCGGCCGATGCCCGCGCGCACGCGGAGGAAGTCGGGGCTGCCGGTCGCCGCGATGATGTCGCGGAGGCCGTTGTGACCGCCGTGCCCGCCGCCCTGCTTGAGCTTCAGGGTGTCGAACGGGATGTCGAGCTCGTCGTGCACCACGATCAGCCGCTCCGGCGTGAGCCCGTAGAACTTCAGCAGACCGTTGACGGGGCCGCCGGAGACGTTCATGTACGTGTTGGGGTTCGCCACGACGAAGCGCGGACCACCGGGGACGATGCGTCCCTCGGCGACCCGCGCGTTCGTCTTGTGCGACCTGAAGGCTGCGCGCATCCGCTCGGCCAGTTCGGCCGTGACCATCTGCCCGATGTTGTGGCGATTGGCGGCGTAGCCGGGCCCGGGGTTGCCGAGCCCGACCACGAGCCAGAGATCAGCGGTGCTCACGGGCGGGTCAGAGGGATGCCGTCGCAGGAATCGCAGGAGAGCGATGACTACTCGGAGTCGGGAGCCGGGCTGACCGACTCGGCGGCGCCTTCGCCCTCGGCGGGCTCGTCGGCGGGCTCCTCCTCGGGGATGCTGACGCCGACGATGACGGTCTCCCCATCGGTGATGAGGGTCGCACCGGCGGGCAGCTCGATGTCGGCGGCACGGACCACGGCGCCTTCTTCGAGACCCTCGATCGACACGGTGACGCTCTCGGGGATGTGGATGGCCTCGACCTCGAGCAGAACGGTCTGCGAGTCCTGCGTGGCCATGGTGCCGGGAGCCGACTCGCCCTCGAGGTGCACGTTGACCTCGACCTGGACCTTCTCACCCTTGCGGATGACGATGAGGTCGATGTGCTCGATGATCTGGAGCACGGGGTCCTTCTGCACGTCCTTCACCAGAGCGAGCGACTCGACGCCGTCGATGGTGAGCTCGAGCACCTGGTTCGACTTGCGCAGGATCAGCGCGGTCTGGTGACCGGGCAGGGTGATGTGCTGGGGCTCGGTGCCGTGGCCGTAGATCACGGCGGGGATCTTTCCGGCGGCGCGGACGCGGCGGGCGAAGCCCTTGCCGAACTGGGTGCGGGTCTCGGCGGTGACCTTGGTGTCGTCAGCCATGTTCTTGCTCCTTGATTCGCGAGCCTCTGGGCCCGCCTCGTGTGTGTGGTTTCAACTCGACCGCGTGAAGCGAGAGGAAAGACGGTTTAAGGCCCAGTCCACCGCGTCGATAACGGATGCTCGCGACTGCGTGTGCATCCCTCGCCGAAGTTCAGTCACCCACTCTACCGCATCCGCTCGCGGGAGCATCCGCTCTACTACGCTTGGGGAGTCCACGTCTACAAGGAGCATCACGCATGTCAGAAGCGTCGGGAACCGCCAACATCGGAGTCGTCGGGATGGCGGTGATGGGCTCGAACCTCGCCCGCAACCTCGCCAGCCGCTCGGGGAACACCGTCGCCGTCTACAACCGCTCCCCCGAGCGCACCCGCAAGCTCGTCGCCGAGCACCCCGAGGCGGGCTTCGTGGCCTCCGAGTCGATCGATGACTTCGTGGCGTCGCTCCAGAAGCCCCGCACCGCGATCATCATGGTGCAGGCCGGGGCCGGCACGGATGCCGTCATCTCCGAGCTGGCGTCGCGTTTCGAGCCGGGCGACATCATCGTCGACGGCGGCAACGCCAACTTCCACGACACCATCCGCCGCGAGAAGGACGTCTCGGCCTCGGGCATCCACTTCGTGGGCACCGGCATCTCCGGCGGCGAGGAGGGCGCGCTGAACGGCCCATCGATCATGCCCGGCGGCACCGCTGAGGCCTACAAGACGCTGGGGCCGATCCTGGCCTCCATCGCCGCGGTCGCCGAGGGCGAGCCGTGTGTGACCCACATCGGCACCGACGGCGCCGGGCACTTCGTGAAGATGGTGCACAACGGCATCGAGTACGCCGACATGCAGCTCATCGCCGAGGCCTACGACCTGCTGCGCACGGTGACCGGCCGCGCGCCGGCCGAGATCGCCTCGGTGTTCGAGACCTGGAACTCCGGCGACCTCGAGTCGTACCTGATCGAGATCACCGCCGAAGTGCTTCGCCAGGTGGATGCCGAGACCGGCAAGCCGTTCGTCGACATCGTGCTCGACCAGGCCGGGGCCAAGGGCACCGGATCGTGGACCGTGCAGAACGCGCTCGAGCTCGGCGTGCCCGTCGGCGGCATCGCCGAAGCCGTCTTCGCGCGCTCGCTGTCGTCGAAGCCGGAGCAGCGCGCCGCCGTGCAGGCGACCATCACGGCGCGGCCCTCGGTCGTCTCGGTCGACGTGGACTCGTTCGCCGACGACATCCGTGCCGCCCTCTACGCCTCGAAGGTCGTCGCGTACGCGCAGGGCTTCGACGAGATCATCGCCGGGGCTGCGCAGTTCGGCTGGGAGATCGACAAGGGCGCCGTGGCGAAGATCTGGCGCGCGGGCTGCATCATCCGTGCCCAGTTCCTCAACCGGATCGTGGAGGCGTACGAGAACAACCCGTCGCTCGCGACCCTGCTGGAGGACCCGTACTTCGCTGCGGCTGTCGCCTCAGGCGAGGAGGCGTGGCGGCGCGTCGTGTCGACCGCAGCGCTCTCGGGCGTGCCTGTTCCCGGGTTCGGAGCCGCGCTGTCGTACTACGACTCGCTCGCGTCGGTGCGACTGCCCGCCGCCCTCGTGCAGGGCCAGCGCGACTTCTTCGGCGCGCACACCTACAAGCGCGTCGACCGCGAGGGCACGTTCCACACCCTGTGGTCGGGCGACCGCACCGAGATCGAATCGGCGCCTAGTACTCATTAGTGCGCCGCCGCTTCTGCGGCGCACGCGACATGCGTTGCCGCCGTCGGATCACGTCGCTTCGCGGCGCGCTCCGGCAGCGGTAACGCTCCGGGTCATCGAGTACGGCCCATTGCGTGGAGACACCCACCCGCGCGAAGCACGGCGCCACCGGCAACTAGCTCTTCCCCACTCGCTGGCCTACTACTGCCGAGACGCCGTCCTGGCGCATGGAGACGCCGTACAGGGCGTCGGCGATCTCCATGGTGCGCTTCTGGTGGGTGATGACGATGAGCTGGCTGGTCTCGCGGAGATCCTCGAAGATCGTGAGGAGACGGCCGAGGTTGGCGTCGTCGAGGGCTGCCTCGACCTCGTCCATGATGTAGAACGGGCTCGGGCGGGCCTTGAAGATGGCGATGAGGAGCGCGACCGCCGCGAGCGAGCGCTCGCCGCCCGAGAGCAGCGAGAGGCGCTCGATCTTCTTGCCGGCGGGCTTCACGCTCACCTCGATGCCGGTCGTGAGCATGTTCGTCGGATCGGTGAGCTGGATCGATCCGGTACCGCCCGGGAAGAGCACGGGGAAGACCGTGGCGAATGCCTCCTGGGTGTCGGCGAAGGCGCTCTCGAAGATCGTCTGCATGCGCTCATCGATCTCCTCGATGATCGTGAGGAGGTCTTTGCGGGTGTTGGTGAGGTCGGTGAGCTGTTCGGTGAGGAAGCGGTGGCGCTGCTCGAGGGCGTCGAACTCCTCGAGGGCGAGGGGGTTCACGCGGCCGAGCTCGGCGAGCTTGCGCTCGGCGCGCGCGAGGCGCTGCTTCTGCTCGGCCCGCACGAAGGGGCGGCCCGTGGGGGGTTCGGGGGTGGAGCCCTCGGAATCCTCACCCCACTGCCCCGACTTGACAGTAGTTGCGCCCAAGACCGCCGACTTGGCACTTCTTGTGTCAAGTGGGGCGTTCTCGGCGCCACGAGGGTCATCGACGGGGTCGGAGTCGCCGCCGCGGGGATCGGCGAGGGCCGACGCGAGCTCGGCGGTCGCAGCCTCCACGGCCTCCGCGCTCGTGTCGATCACGGGAACGGCGTCGTCGTCCGGAATGAGCTGGTCGGGGCCGTACTCCGCCACGAGCACGTCCTCCACGAGACCGAGCTCGGAGGCGGCGCGCTCGAGCAGGCTCGAGAGGTGCAGCTTCTTCTCGTAGATCTGCAGCTCGAGGCCGTGCACGTTCTCGGTGATCGCCTGCAGGCGTTCCCGCAGCGACGCCTCGTCACGGCGCAGCGCCACGAGCTCCTCGTTCTGCTCGGCGCGCTCGGCCTCGCGCTGCGCGAGCTGGAGCTTGGCCTCGGCCACCGAACGGTCGACCGACTCGAGCACGGGCGGCAGCGCCTCGGTGACCTCGGTCGCGGCGGCGATCTGCCGGCGCCGGATGACGGCTCGGCGGGCGGCCGCCTCGGCCGCCGCCCGATCGGCCTCGAGCTGCTTCTCGAGCGACGCCGTGCGGGCCTGCTCCGCACGCACCCGCTCCCGGGCCGTCTCGACGCCGAGGCGCGTCTCGACCTCGCGGTCGCGCGCCGCCTCGAGCTCGGCGAGGAGCCCGTCGCGCGAGGAGACGTCGAGGATCGGCCGCGGCCGCTCGCGCACGGCCTCGAGCTCGGCACGCGCCCTCTCGGCGGCCTGCTCGGCCTGCTGCACGGCATCCTGAGCGAGCTGCGCAGCCTTCTGCAGGCGGTCGAGCTCCCCCGACCCCGCCTCGACCTGAGCCTTCAACCGGCTGAGCCGCTCGGTGCGCGCCGCGAGCTTGGCATCGAACTCGCGGAGGGCCGAGAGCGCGGCCTGCGACTGCTCCTTCGCGACCTGCACGATGCCGCGCTGCTCGGCGAGCGCGAAACGGGCGCTCGAGATGGCGGTCGTGCGCTCCTCGAGCGCCACGGCGGCGGTGTCGCGCTCGGCCACGAGCTCGATCCGGGAGCGCGTGGCCCCCGACCCGCCACGCAGCACGTAGCGGGTGAGCACCTCCCCCGCCCTCGTGACGATCGTCAGGGTCGCGGATGCGGCGGCGTCGGCGTCGAGCGAGTCCCACGCCCGGCGCGCGGCATCGAGGTCGTCGGCGATCGCGACGGCGTCGAGCAGGCCGAGGAGACCCACGGGGCCGGAGACGACGGTGGAGGCGGCGACGAGGCCGTCGACTCCGGCGAAGGCGACCCCGGCGGTGGAGGCAGACGCACCGGACCCACTCGACCCGGCGGGCGCCGCGATCACGAGCTCGACGCGGCCCATGTCTCCGGTCGCCGCCGCGGAGGCCGCCGCCACGGCGGAGGCCAGGTCGTCGGCGAGGACAGCGTCGGCGAGGCTCCCGAGAGCAGCGGCCACAGCCGCCTCGTAGCCAGGGTCGACTCGCACGTGGTCGGCGACGAGCCCCCGCACCCCCTCGAGGCGGGCGGCGACGAGCTCGGCCGAGCCGTCCTTCTGATCGAGCGCCATGGTGAGGGCGCTCGTGCGGGCGGCCAGCGCATCCCGCTCGCGCTCGTGGGCGTGCAGCTCGTCGCGGAGCCGCTCGATCTCCGCCTCGGCCTCGAACACCTGGGCCTGGGCGAACTCGTAGCCCTCGTCGAGGTCGGTGGCGTCGACCTCGTTGCCGGCCGACTCCGCCTCGGCGAGCGCGTGCTCCTGCTCGGCGCTCTCCCGACGGGCGGCCGCGGCGTCGAGGGCGTTCTGCTGCCTGAGCACCTCGCCGCGCACGGTCGCGAGCCGGGTGTTGGCCGACTCGAGCTGACCCGTGAGCTTCGAGAGCTCGAGGTCGTGCTTCGACACGAGCGACGACTGATAGGCGATCTGCTCGTCGAGGGCGTCGAGCGACCCACGCGCCCTGAGCGTGCCCTGCTGCGCGGCCTCCCAGGCGGCCTGGGCGCCGGTGACCTCGGCGAGGAGCCGCTTCACCTCCTCGCGCGAGTCGGCGACCATGGTGGGTGTCACGCTCGGCCCCGCATCCGGAACCCCCTCTTCGCTGCCGAGCAGCGCGAGCCGCTGGTGGGCGAGGTTGTAGAGGTTCCGCAGCCGCTCCTGCACCGACTCGAGGCCGAAGCTCGTGCGGCGGGCGAGGTCCACGGCGTCCCCCACCTGCGCCTGCTCGATGCGGCCGACCCTGAGCTGGTTCTGCTCGAGCCGCTCCTGCAGCACGAGCCGCTCGGTGTGCCGCTCGCTCTCGCTGCGGGCGGCGGCGTCGAGGGCGGTGCGGAGCTCGACGACCTCGTCGGCCAGCAGGCGGGCCTTCGCATCGCGCACGATGGCGGCGATCGACTGCGCCTCCTTGGCGATCTCGGCCTGGCGCCCGAGGGGCTTCAGCTGGCGGCGGATCTCGCCCGCGAGGTCGCTCAGCCGCGTGAGGTTCGCCTGCATGGCCTCGAGCTTGCGCTGGGTCTTCTCCTTGCGGCGGCGGTGCTTCAGGATGCCGGCGGCCTCCTCGATGAAGCCGCGGCGGCCTTCAGGGGTGGCGTGCAGCACGGCATCGAGCTGCCCCTGGCCCACGATCACGTGCATCTCGCGGCCGAGCCCTGAGTCGCTGAGGAGCTCCTGCACGTCGAGCAGCCGGCAGCTGTCGCCGTTGATGGCGTACTCGCTGCCGCCGTTGCGGAAGAGCGTGCGGCGGATCGTGACCTCGGAGTACTCGATCGGCAGCGCGCCATCGGCATTGTCGATCGTGAGGGTGACCTCGGCGCGGCCGAGCGGGCCTTTGGTGGAGGTGCCGGCGAAGATGACGTCCTCCATCTTGCCGCCGCGGAGGGTCTTGGCGCCCTGCTCCCCCATCACCCAGGCGAGGGCGTCGACCACGTTCGACTTGCCGGATCCGTTGGGGCCGACCACGCACGTGACCCCGGTCTCGAAGGCGAAGGTGGTGGGGTTGGCGAAGCTCTTGAATCCCTTCAGGGTCAAGCTCTTCAGGTGCACGGGCCGCCTTCCGTCTGCACGTCGTGTCCACGTCGTCTTCGCGTTGGGACAACGGTACCGGTATGCCGGGCGAAGTACGCTGGAACGATGAGCCTGCCCGCCCTCGTGTCGCCCGGTCCCGAACTCACCCGCGAGGAGCTCGTGCGCTACGCCCGCCAGATCTCCCTGCCGCAGATCGGCGTCGAGGGGCAGCGGCGGCTCAAGGAGTCGCGTGTGCTCGTGCTGGGTGCCGGCGGCCTCGGCTCGCCCGTGCTGCAGTACCTCGCCGGGGCCGGGGTGGGCGTGATCGGGATCGTGGACCACGATGTCGTGGAGGTGTCGAACCTGCACCGTCAGGTGGTGCATCCGCTCACCTCGGCGCGGAGCGGGGTGCGCAAGGTGGCCTCGGCGGCCGCGGCCCTGCGTGCGCTCAACCCGCTCGTGGAGGTCGTCGAGCACGACGTGGAGATCACGCCGTCGAACGTGCTCGAGCTCGTCTCGGAGTACGACGTGGTCGTCGACGGCACCGACACCTTCGAGGTGGGGCACATCGTCGACGCGGCCTGCGCGCTCGTGGGCAAGCCCATCGTGTGGGGGTCGGTGCTGCGGTTCGACGGGCAGGTCACGGTGTTCTGGGCGACGGCGCCCGGGGAGCTGGCGCGCACCATGTCGGACCTGTTCCCCACTGCAGCGGCCGACGCGGATGCGGAGTCGTGCGCTGTGGCCGGGGTCGTCGGGCCGGCGTGCGGGGCCGTCGGGTCGCTCATGGCGGGCGAGGTGCTCAAGCTGCTCGTGGGGTTCGGGACGCCGCTGCTCGGGCGGCTGCTCGTGCTCGACGCGCTCGACGCGACCTGGAGCGAGGTGCCGTTCTCGCACGTCGAGCGGCGGCCCGGGCGGTCGTCGGCTGCGCGGGGGGCGTCGAACATCGGGGAGCCGTACAGCTACGCGAACCAAGGGGCTGCGGGAGTGAGCCCGGCGACTCGGCTGTTCGAGCGGCAGGGGGCGGCGGGTTCGGGCGATGCGCTGGCCTCGGGGGGCTCGGCGGCTGCTCCTGCTGCTGCTCCTGCTGCGCCCGCTGCTCCTGAGTCGATCTCGGTGCAGGAGCTCAAGGAGCTGCTCGAGGCGCGTTCGCGGGACGAGGCCGACTTCGTGCTCGTCGACGTGCGCGAGACGTACGAATACGAGGTCGCGTCGATCGAGGGGGCGGAGCTCGTGCCGCTCGGGCAGCTCTTCACCGATGCGGCGCGGGAGATCCTGCCGCCGCAGGAGCGCGTGATCGTGCACTGCCACCACGACGGGCGCTCGCGGCACGCGGCCGAGGTGCTGCGCTCGAAGGGGTGGGAGGACGTGGTGTTCGTGCGCGGCGGGATCGACGCGTGGTCGACGGAGGTCGATCCGTCGGTGACGCGCTACTAGCGCTTAGCCGGCTGTGTCAGGGCGCTCAGCCGCCCGCGAAGGGCGGGAGCACGTCGAGGGTGTCGCCGTCGGCGAGCACGATCGTGCGGTCGGCGGTGGCGGTGCGGTTGTGGATGAAGGTGCAGCGGGCGAGGATGCGCTCGATCGTGGCCGCGTCGGTCCCGGCGCCGGATCCGGACGCCGCCCCCGATCCCGTGGCGGCCTCAGCCGAGGCCTCGGCGGCCAGCTCGCTCAGGAGGTCGGCGATCGTGGTGCCGGCGGCGCGCTCGTCGGAGGCGCGGCCGAGGGCGGCCTTCGCGGCGGCGAAGTAGCGGATGCGGACGCCCATCAGCCGCCGATCGCGCTCATGGTGCGTTCGGGCTGGGCGAATCCGACGGCGTTCATCTCGTGCCCGGCGGGCTTGCCCCACATGGCGGCGCGCCAGAGGTCGGCGACCACCGCGTCCGGGGCCCCGCTGCGCATCGGGCCGAGGAGGTCGGTCTCCTCGTGCGAGAAGAGGCAGCTGCGCACACCGCCCTCGGCGGTGAGGCGGGTGCGGCGGCAGTCGGCGCAGAACGGCTCGCTGACCGAGGCGATGATGCCGACGAGGCCGAGCATCCGGCCCTCGTTGCCCTCCGTGAGCTCGCGCACCTGGAAGAGCTCGGCGGGGGCGCCGTCGCGGGGAGCGTCGTCGGGGGTGAGGAGGTAGCGGGTGCCGAGGCGCTCGCGGATCTGGGCCGCCGTGATCATGGTGTCGCGCGCCCAGGTGTGGTCGGCATCCAGCGCCATCTGCTCGATGAAGCGGAGCTGGTGGCCGCCGGCCAGCGCCCACTCGAGCAGCTCGACGGCCTGGTCGTCGTTGATGCCGGGCATGAGCACGGTGTTGATCTTGGTCTGCACGAGGCCGGCGGCACTCACGGCGTCGATGCCCGCGAGCACGCGGCTGAGGAAGGGGCGGCGGGTGATTGCGGCGAAGGTCTCGGGGTGCACCGAATCGAGCGAGACGTTGATGCGGTCGAGGCCGGCATCGGCGAGGGCCTGGGCGCGGGATGCGAGGCCGATGGCATTCGTGGTGAGCGAGATCTCGGGGCGGGGGTCGAGCGAGGCGACGTCGCGCACGATCTCGACGAGGTCTTTGCGCAGCAGGGGCTCGCCGCCCGTGAAGCGGATCTGCCGCACCCCGAACTCGGTCACGGCGATGCGGGCGAGGCGCGTGATCTCGTCACGGGTGAGGAGTGCAGGGGGCGGGAGGAAGGGGAGTCCCTCGGCGGGCATGCAGTAGGTGCAGCGGAGGTTGCAGCGGTCGGTGAGGGAGATGCGGAGGTCGGTGGCGGTGCGGCCGAAGGTGTCGAGCAGGGCGGAGGCGTCGGGCCGGGCGGCCGGGAGGATGCCCGTGGCCGCGGCGGCGCCCGCTGCCCGGGGCGCAGCGATGCGCAGCGAGGGGATGCCGAGTGCGACGCTCATGCCGAAAGCCTACGCGGCTCCGAGGCGGCGTCGGCCGGTGCGGTGGTGGAATGCACAGAATGTGCGGCACCGAGGCCCCATAAGGGGTCGGTCCCCCGCATTCTGTGCAAGATCTACCACCGTGTCGGCGTGGACGTGCGTAATGGTGGAAATGCGAGGGAGCGGTCACCTATGAGCGGTCGGTGTCGCGCATTTCTGCCGTTACTCGGTCGGGCGTCCCGAGTAAGTACGCAAATGCGGGATACCGATCGCATATAGGCGGTCGGTCCTCCGAATTCACGTAGTTACAGATCACGGTCGCCGGTGGCTCCGGGAAAGCGGCGCTCGCGGCACGATGCGGCAGACTGGGACGATGCGCACGATCGACGACCATCGAGCCGAGATCACCGCGCTCCTCGCGCCGCTCCGGGGGTCGCTCGGCAGCGAGTGGCTGCCGGTCTCCGGGGAGTCGCTCTCCGCGGATCCCGCCCGATACCTCCGCCGCGTGCTCGCCCGCGACCTCGTGTCGCCCTCGAGCCTCCCGGCCTTCGACAACTCCCAGATGGACGGCTTCGCCGTGCGCGCCGCCGACCTCGCCACCGCCACCGCCCACTCCCCCGTGTCGTTGCCCGTCGCGCCGCGCGTCGCCGCCGGTGACGTCTTCGGA
Source organism: Herbiconiux oxytropis (assembly GCF_024979315.1). Classification (GTDB taxonomy): domain Bacteria; phylum Actinomycetota; class Actinomycetes; order Actinomycetales; family Microbacteriaceae; genus Herbiconiux; species Herbiconiux oxytropis. The sequence goes on from NZ_JANLCK010000012.1 coordinate 42,814, forward strand.
TCCCATGCCGCGGGCACGGCGACCCCCATCATGACGGGCGCGGGACTGCCCGAGGGAGCGGATGCCGTGGTGCAGATCGAGAAGGCCGTGCCTCCGGTCTTCCCGACCGCTTCGGGTGACACTCATGTCTCGTTCGTCGAGCCGGTCGCCGCCGGCACGTTCGTGCGGTCCGCGGGGAGCGACGTGCGCGAGGGCGAGGTGCTGCTGGCCGCCGGCGCGGTGCTCGGCCCGGCGCAGTTCGGGGTGGTCGCGGGCACGGGCGCCGTGCGGGTGGAGGTGCGCCGGCGCATCCGGGTGCTGCTCGTGTCGACGGGCCACGAGATCCGGGATGCGGGCACGGCGCTTGCACCGGGCCAGATCTTCGATGCCAATACGGTGTCGCTCACGGCGGCGCTGCTCGGCGCGGGCTGCGAGGTGGTCGCACGGCCGTGCCGGTCGGACGATGCGGACGACCTGCTCGATGTCATCCGGGACGAGCCCGACGTCGACCTCGTCGTGACGGTCGGCGGTGTGAGCGCGGGGGCGCGGGAGGTCGTGCGCGATGCGCTCGGGCCGCTCGGTGTGAAGTTCATGAAGGTCGCGATGCAACCGGGGGGCCCGCAGGGGTTCGGGCGCATCGAGGTGGCTGTCGAGGGCGCCGCTGCCGCGCTGCCTGTCGTGTGCCTGCCCGGGAACCCCGTGAGCGCTCTCGTGTCGTTCGAGGCGTTCCTCCGCCCCGCGCTCCTCCGGACGCTCGGCGCGGAGCCCCTCCGCGAGACACGCCGTGCCCCCTCCGCCGAGGCATTCGCCTCGCCGCCGAACCACCACCAGCTCCGCCGGGGCGTGCTCGAGCCCGACGGCCGCCTGCGCCTGCGCGGCGGACCCTCGAGCCACCTGCTCCACTCCTACGCCGAATCCACCGTGCTCGTGCACGTGCCCGTCGGCACCACCCGCGTCGCCGAGGGCGACGAACTCGACTTCTGGAGGATCGATGGCTGACGGCCGCGAGCTCACCCACGTCACCGCCGACGGATCGGCCCACATGGTCGACGTGACCGACAAGGCGGTGACCCGCCGCGTCGCCTCCGCCCAGGCCGTGCTGCACACGCGAGCCGACGTGATCGCTCTGCTCGTGGCCGGCGAGCTCCCCAAGGGCGAGCCGCTCGCGGTCGCGCGCGTGGCCGGCATCATGGCGGCCAAGCAGACCTCGGCGCTCATCCCGCTCTGCCATCCGCTGCCGATCAGCGGGGTGACCGTGGAGTTCACGGTCGACGAGTCGAGTGTGCGGATCGTCACGACCGTCAAGACCACGGGCGTGACGGGGGTCGAGATGGAGGCGCTCACGGCGGCGTCGGTGAGCGCGCTCACGCTCTACGACATGATCAAGGCGGTGGATCGGGGGGCGCGGATCACCGACATCGAGGTGCTGTCGAAGTCGGGCGGCGCCAGTGGCGACTGGAGCCGGTCGTGACGCACAACGGGGTGGGTGCTGCACCCGAGTCGGCGAGCGGTGCGCCAGCCTCGCCCCGCGACGCGCGGGTCATCGTGGCGTCGAACCGCGCCGCGGCGGGGGTGTACTCCGACACGACGGGTCCGGTCATCGTGGCCTGGTTCGAGGCGCGGGGGTGGGCTGCCGAGGTCGAGGTGGTCCCGGATGGCGAGCCGGTGGGCGCCGCGCTCCGGGCGGCCGTCGCGTCGGGCACCGCCGCGATCGTGACGACGGGTGGCACGGGCGCCTCCCCCACCGATCGCACGCCCGAACAGACGCGGGAGGTGCTCGACTTCGAGCTGCCGGGGGTGGCGGAGGAGATCCGCCGCGTGGGGCGCGAGCACACTCCGCTCGCGGTGCTCTCGCGCGGGCTCGCGGGGGTGGCAGGCAGGAGTCTCGTGGTGAATCTGCCGGGATCGACCGGTGGCGTGAAGGACGGGCTCGGCGTGCTCGACGGGCTGCTCGAGCATCTCGTGGATCAGATCGGCGGAGGTGACCATGTCCGGGTCGGCTGAGAGCGGAGCGGTCGACGCGGTGCGCTTCGCGACCGTGAGCGCCGAGCCGATCGCCGTGGAGCAGTGCATCGACGCCGTCTCGCGCGACCACGCGGGCGCTGTGGTGAGCTTCGCCGGTGTCGTGCGCGACCACGACGAGGGGAAGGGCGTGACGGCGCTGTCGTACACGGGGCATCCGTCGGCGCAGGACGCGATCGAGGAGGCGGCGCGGCAGATCGCGGCGGCGCATCCGGAGACCGTGGTGGCGGTCGCGCATCGGGTGGGCGACCTCGTGGTGGGCGACATCGCTCTCGCCTGCGCGGTGTCGAGCGCGCATCGGCAGGAGGCCTTCGCGGCGTGTTCCGAGCTGGTCGACCTGGTGAAGCAGACGGTGCCGATCTGGAAGGAGCAGCTGTTCGACGACGGCAGCTCGGAGTGGGTCGCCGCGCTCGGCTGAGGTCCTCTCCTGCACAACCCGACGCCCACGGCTTCCTACCCCCAAAACGGGTCGACGTTACATCGCAGACACATTGCTGAGGTCTACTGATACTGCAACTCGACCTCGAACGGAGATCGTCGTGGATCTGAACACCATCACCGCCATCCATCCGGCGCGGCACCGCGACGACCTGGCCGCTCTCGGCGCGGCCACGGCACCGCTCGCCGGCGGCTCGTGGCTCTTCTCGGAGCCGCAGAACCACCTCACCTCCCTGGTCGACCTCATGGCCTTCCGGTGGCCCTCGCTCACGGTGCTCGACGCCGACGCCGAGGTGCCCGCCGACGCCGGTGCCCTCGAGGTAGCGTCGACGTGCACGCTGGCCGAGCTCGCGGCGATGCCGGATGAGCACGGCTGGCCCGCGCATCCGCTGTTCCGTCAGTGCTGCACGGCGCTGCTCGGCTCGTTCAAGGTGTGGAACGTGGCCACGGTGGGCGGCAACATCTGCGCCGCGCTGCCTGCCGGGCCCATGACCTCGCTCTTCTCGGGGCTCGACGCCGAGGCCCTCATCTGGCGGGCCGACGGCAGCGACGAGCGCACGCCGGTGGCGCAGTTCGTCACAGGCGACGGAGCGACCGTGCTTCGCGAGGGCGACGTGCTGCGGTCGCTGATCGTGCCGCGGACGTCTCTCGAGGCGCAGACGGCGTATCGCAAGATCGCCCTGTCGCCGCTCGGTCGCTCGGGAGCGGTGATCATCGGTCGGCTCGATCGCGACGGATCGTTCACGCTCACCGTCTCGGGGGCCACGCTGCACCCCGAGCAGCTCCGCTACGACTCGGTGCCGAGCGCGGAGGTGCTGACGCACGACGTCGAGGCGATCGAGACGTGGTTCACCGATCCGCACGGGGCCGCCGACTGGCGCCGCGCCGTGTCGGCGCTGCTCGCGGTCGAGATCCTGGAGGAGCTCCGATGAGGTTCATCATGAACGGCGAGCAGCTCGAGGCCGAGCCCGCTCCCGGCCAGTGCCTGCGCACCTTCATCCGCGACCAGGGCAACTTCGAGGTCAAGAAGGGCTGTGATGCGGGCGACTGCGGGGCGTGCTCCGTGATCGTCGACGGGATGGCGGTGCACTCGTGCGTGTTCCCTGCGTACCGGGCGGAGGATGCGGTGGTCACGACGGTCGCGGGGCTCGGCGAGCCGGGCGACCTCAGCGCGGTGCAGTCGAGCTTCGTGGAGAACGCCGGGTTCCAGTGCGGGTTCTGCACGGCCGGCATGGTGGTGACGGCGTCGACGCTGAAGCCCGAGCAGCTCGACGACCTGCCGCGGCTCATGAAGGGCAACCTGTGCCGGTGCACGGGGTACCGGGCCATCGAGACGTCGATCCGGCAGGGGGTCTGCGCCTCGGCGGGTGGGGGCGGATGCGCGAATGTGTGCGGGTCGGCGCCTCATGGGGCGGCGAAGGCGGGAGTCATCGAGCCCGTGGCATCCGCGCAGCATGCCGCGACGGCAGAGGCGGTGGAGCCCCTGGAGGCGCCCGCCAGCGTCGCGGCCCCCAAGTCGGTGGGCCGGTCGGTCGGTGCGCCGGCCGGCCCGAGGATCGTGAGCGGGCGCGAGCCCTACACGCTCGACGTCGCCGTGCCGGGAGTCACGCACCTCAAGCTCCTGCAGAGCCCGCACGCGCACGCGCGGATCGTCGCGATGCGCACCGAAGCCGCCGAGGCACTCCCCGGAGTGCACGCCGTGCTGACCGCCGCCGACTCCCCCGAGCGCCTCTACTCGACGGCGCGGCACCAGTTCCGCACCGACGATCCCGACGACACGCGGCTGTTCGACACCGTCGTGCGGTTCCGCGGCCAGCGCATCGCCGCCGTCGTGGCCGACTCGATCGCGATCGCCGAGGCCGCCTGCCGTCTCATCGAGGTCGACTACGAGCTCCTTCCCGCGGTCTTCGACCCCGAGGAGGCCCGCTCCGCGGGGGCGCCCCTCCTGCACGGCGACAAGTCGACCGCCGAGTCGCGCATCGCCGAGCCCGAGCGCAACGTCGTCGCCTCGGTGCACTCCGAGATCGGCTCCGTCGCCGAGGGCTTCGCCGCCGCCGACGCCACAGTCAGGGGCACTTACCAGACGCATCGCGTGTCGCACGCCTCGCTCGAGACGCACGGCTCGGTGGGCTGGCTCGACGAGGCGGGCCGCCTCGTCATCCGCACGAGCTCGCAGGTGCCCTTCCTCGTGCGCGACGAGATCGCCCACGTCTTCGATCTCGATCCGGCCGCGGTGCGCGTGTTCACGGCACGTGTGGGCGGAGGCTTCGGGGGCAAGCAGGAGATCCTCACCGAGGACCTCGTGGCCCTCGCGGTGCTCACCACCGGGCGGCCGGTGCAGTTCGAGTTCACCCGGGTCGACCAGTTCACGCTCGCTCCGTGCCGCCACCCCATGCGCGTCTCCGTGGCCGTCGCGGCGACGAGCGACGGCCGGCTCACGGCCCTCGCGGTCGACGTGCTGAGCGACACCGGGGCCTACGGCAACCACGGCCCCGGAGTCATGTTCCACAGCGTGGGCGAGACCGTGAGCCTCTACAACGCGCCGAACAAGAAGATCGACGCGGAGGTCGTCTACACGAACAACATCCCCTCCGGCGCCTTCCGGGGCTATGGCCTCGGGCAGGTCGTGTTCGGCATCGAGCAGGCGCTCGACGAGCTGGCGCGCGAGCTCGGCATCGATCCGTTCGAGTTCCGTCGCATCAACACCGTGAAGCCGGGAGACCCGCTGGTGGCCGCTCACGTGGAGGGCGACGACCTCGTGTTCGGAAGCTACGGACTCGACCAGTGCCTCGACCTCACCGAACAGGCGCTCCAGCGCGGCAACGGCGTCGCGGCACCGGTGGGCCCGGAGTGGACAGTCGGCACGGGGATGGCATCGACCATGATCGCCACGATGCCTCCGCGCGGCCACTTCTCCGAGGTGAGCATCACGCTCGAGGCCGACGGCGGTTACCTGGCCGGGGTCGGCACCTCGGAGTTCGGCAACGGCACCACGACCGTGCACACCCAGATCGCGTCGAGCGTGCTGGGCACGACTCCGGATCGCATCCGCATCCGGCAGTCGGACACGGATGCAGCGGTGTTCGACACGGGCGCGTTCGGATCGGCGGGCACCGTCGTGGCGGGCAAGGCGCTGCACGCGGCAGCCGAGGCGCTGAAGGGCACGATCCTCCGCACGGCCTCCGAGCTCGCCGGCGAGTGGAGCCAGGGGCACCTCGAGGCCGACGGTGTGCGGATCGGCGACACGCTCGTGCCGCTCGCCGACATCGCGGCAGCCGCCGGAGGTTCGATCACGGAGTCGGGCAGTGAAGACGGGTCGAAGCGGTCGCTGGCTTTCAACGTGCACGGCTTCCGCGTGGGGGTGAATCGGGCGACCGGTGAGGTGCGCATCCTGCAGTCGGTGCATGCCGCTGATGCGGGCTTCGTCCTCAACCCGGAGCAGCTCCGCGGCCAGGTGGAGGGTGGGGTGGCGCAGGCCATCGGATCGGCGCTGTACGAGGAGATGCTGCTCGATGAGGGCCTCGTGAAGACGCAGGTCTTCCGCAGCTACCACGTGCCGCAGATGGTCGACGTGCCCGAGACGGAGGTGCTGTTCGCAGAGACAGACGACACGGTGGGGCCGTACGGGGCCAAGTCGATGAGCGAGGCCCCCTACAACCCGGTGGCCGCGGCCCTGGCCAACGCCGTGCGCGACGCCACCGGAGTGCGCCCGCACGAGCTCCCCATCTCCCGTGACCGCGTGTGGAGGATGCTCCGCGCCTGAGCGCACCGCCGCCGCCTGCTGCTCCGGCACCCGCGCGACGCCGGTGCAGCGGGACGGACTCGTCGTGCCGCCCTGGGTCTCAGCGCCACGGGCGGAGGGGGCGGAGGTCGGTGCGGGCGGCCGCGGCCACGGTGGAGGCGACGAGGTCGAGGGTGGCGGTGCGGAGCTGCCACTGCTGCCAGTAGAGCGGCACGTCGAGGTGGGCGCCAGGGTCGAGCTGCACGAGGTCGAGGCCCGCGCTCTGAGCCTCCGGCACCATGCCCCAGCCGTAGCCCGCCGCCACCGCCCGCACGAAGTCGGCAGACGCCGGCACGAAGTGACGCGGCGGCTCCGCTCGGGGCTTGCCATCGCGCCCCACGCCGGCCGCGGGTGGCGCGGTCGGCGACTCATCCCCCTGGGGCTCGCCTGCTCGCGCCGAGCCCAGCTCAGGTCGCGGCACCGACGGCTCGTCCGCCCCCGGCACCTCAGCCCGCGGGTCGGCGGCGCGGCGGAGCAGGTAGTCGTGCTGGAGTTCGTCGCGGTGGTCGAACACCACCACCGGCGCCGACCTCAGCGACTCCAGCGACGCCCGGCGCGCACCCCGTTCGAGCTCCGGGAACCACCGCTGCACGAACCCCCGGGACGCCACCGGCGCGTACCGCATCACGCCGAGACCCATCGACGTGCAGCCCTGCACCGGTTCCGCCACCGCCGAGACCGCCGCCATGACGGTGCCGTCGCGGAGCAGAGCCGTGGTGTGGCTCTCGTCCTCCCGGTGGAAATCGAAGTCCATCGACCCCGCCAGTTCGGCGAGCGCCGGCAGCAACCAGGTCGCGAGCGAATCGGCGTTCACCGCGAGCGGCACCCGGATGCGCGGAGCCGGGGCCGGCACCGCCAGGTCACCAGCCTCCCCGCCGGCCTCCCCACCCAGTTCCCGGGCCACATCGTCGGTCAGCACCGAGAGCTGACGCGCCAACCTCAGCAGCACCCGACCGGAATCGGTGGCGGCAGTCGGCTTCGAGCGCGTCAGCAGCACGCGCCCGACCGAGTTCTCGAGAGCCCGGATGCGCTGACTCACCGCTGACGGCGTGATGCGCAGCCGGCGGGCCGCGGCCTCGAACGTTCCCTCGCTCACGGCGGCATCGAGGGCGGCGAGCTGGGAGGGGTCGAGTTGCATGAAGCAACGCTAATGCATCCGTAGAAACATTAGCTGGACTGCGGGCGCGCGGATGCCTAGCGTCGAAGGGTGCTCGCATCCCTCGCCCCGCTCGATCCGCTCGCCGCTCTCGCCGGTCTCGGCTTCGGGCTCTCGCTCATCGTCGCCATCGGCGCCCAGAACGCCTTCGTGCTGCGGCAGGGACTGCTCCGCCGTCACGTGCTGGCCGTCGTCGCCGTCTGCGCGATCTCGGACGTCGTGCTGATCGGCCTCGGCGTGAGCGGCATCGGCGTGCTCGTGGAGCGCCTGCCGGCCCTGCTCGTCGCCGCTCGCATCGGCGGAGCCGTCTTCCTCGTCGTCTACGGCCTCCTCGCCGCCCGCCGCGCCCTCCGCCCGGGCGCCGCCCTCACGCCCGACCTCGCCGCCCCCGAGGTGGGCGAGGGCCGCCGCGATGGGGGGATAGTCGGCGACGGCATCGCGCCCGGCGAAGCCGTCGGAACCGACCACACCGCGACCGGAAGCGCATCCACCACCACGAGCACCGCCCCTGCCACCCGCCGCCGCACCTCCCGGGCCACCGGCGGCCTCCTCGCCGCGATTCTCACGGCCCTCGCCCTCACCTGGCTCAACCCGCACGTGTACCTCGACACCGTCGTGCTCCTCGGCTCGATCGCCAGCACGCACGGCGACTCCCGCTGGATCTTCGGCGCCGGAGCCGCCCTCGGCAGCATCATCTGGTTCACCGCCCTCGGCTACGGCGCACGCCTCCTCCGCCCGGTCTTCGCGAAGCCCGTCGCCTGGCGCGTGCTCGACGGCATCATCGCCGTCATGATGATCGCCATCGCGGCCTCGCTCCTGCTCGGCCTCTGAGCCGCACCCCCTACCGCCCCCGCAACTCCTCCACGGCCCGCACGACCCCCCGCGCCACCGCCTGTCCGTCCACGTGCACGAGCTCTCCGTCCCGCACCACGGCCGATCCGCCCACGAGGAGCAGCGCCAAGGGCGGCGGCGCCCCGAGCGTGAGTGCCGCCACCGGGTCCGCGATCCCCGCGTGCTCGACCCCGTCGATCCGCCACAGCGCCAGGTCGCCCAGTTTGCCCACCTCGATCGACCCGAGCTCCGCCGACCGCCCGAGCACGCGCGCCCCGCCCATCGTCGCCACCCGCAGCGCCTCCCGTCCGCTCAGCGCCCCAGCGCCTCCCCGCAGCCGCCCGGCGAGCACCGCCATCCGGATCTCGGAGTCCAGCCGGCCCGACTCGTTCGACGCCGATCCGTCGACCCCGAGCCCCACCGGAACCCCCGCCGCGAGCAGCTGCGGCACCGGGGCGATGCCCGCCGCCAGCCGCGCGTTCGACGACGGGCAGTGCGCCACCCCCGTGCCCGTCGCCGCGAAACGCCCGATCGCATCGTCGTCGAGGTGCACGCAGTGTGCCATCCAGACGTCGTCGCCGAGCCACCCCAGGTCGTCGAGGTACTGCGTGGGGGTGCGGCCGAAGCGCTCGAGGCAGAACGCGTCCTCCTCCACCGTCTCGGAGCCGTGCGTGTGCAGCCGCACAGCCCCCGGCAGCGAGCGGGCGAGCACAGCGGATTCGCGCAGCAGATCGGCCGTCACCGAGAACGGCGAGCACGGCGCGAGGGCGATCTTCACGAACGCCTCACGCGAGGGGTCGTGGAAGCGCGCGACCGCCTCCGCACTCGCCTCGAGCGCTGCGGCGGTGGTCTCCACGGCGAAGTCCGGCGGCAGCCCGCCCTGCGAGCGCCCGAGGTCCATCGATCCGCGCGTCGCATGCAGCCGCACCCCGACAGCACCGGCCGCCTCCACGATCGAGCCGAGGATGTCACCGCCCCCGCGCGGGAACACGTAGTGGTGGTCGCCCATCGTCGTGCAGCCCGAGAGCGCACCCACCGCGAGCCCGCCGAGCGCGCCCGGACCGACGGTGTCGGCGGTGATCCGCGACCACGTCGGGTACAGCGCGGTCAGCCAGTCGAACAGGATCGCATCCTGGGCGATCCCCCTGGTCAGCCACTGGTAGAGGTGGTGGTGGGTGTTGATGAGGCCGGGCGTGAGCAGGTGACCGGTGCCGTCGATCCTGGTCACGGATGCGCCACCGCCGAGCTGCTCGTCCGGCACGGCTCCCGAGCCCACCGCCACGATCTCGGCCCCTTCGAGCACCACGTAGCCGGACTCGTGCTCCGTCCCGACGGCATCCACCGTGACGACGTACGCGTTCTCGATGACGACACGCGCGGCACTCACGGCGCCTCCCCCACGACAGGCGCTCGATCCACGACACGGTCGACCGGCACAGCGTCGACCCGGTGAATGGGCCCGGATGCGACGCGGAGCGACGCGCCCGACGCACCGTTCCGTGCGGCGATCACCTCGGCCAGGATCGACACGGCGGTCTCCTCGGGCGTCGATCCGCCGAGGTCGAGCCCGATCGGCGAGTGCAGCGACGCGAGCGCCTCGTCGTCGAGACCGCGCGAACGCAGCGCCGCGACGCGACGGTCGTGCGTGACGCGCGAACCCATCGCCCCCACGTACGCCACGGGCAGCGCGAGCGCCGCCTCGATCAGCGGCACGTCGAACTTGTCGTCGTGGGTGAGGATGCAGACGACCGTGCGCTCGTCGACCTCCGTCTCGGCGAGGTAGTCGGTGGGCCAGCGGTTGACGACCTCGGCGTGCGGGAAGCGGTCGGCGGTGGCGAACACCGGACGCGCGTCGCACACGGTCACCCGGTAGCCGAGCAGCGCCGCGGCATTCGACAGCGCCACCGAGAAGTCGACCGCGCCGAACACGATCATCCGCGGCGGCGCGGCGGCCACCACGAGCACCGCCTCGACCACGACCCCGTCGCACTCGATCTCCCGCCGCTCGGTGCGCCCGCGATGCAGCGCACCGAGCAGCGCCGCCTGCAGCGCCGCCGGCACCGCAGGCACGAGCACAGCCGGTCCGAGCGCACCGGCATCGCCCTCCCACGTGTCGTGTGCGACCATCAGCCGAAGTCCGTCCGCCGGCCGCCGACCCTGCTCGTCCACATCCTCGGATGCCTGTGGCAGCACGAGAGCGACACCCGCGGCCCGACCCTCCCGCGCCAGCGCCAGCTCGCCGAGCAGCGCCGTCGAGGCCTCGTTGCGCATGCCGGCAGGCGCGAGTTCGTGCACCGCGACGGTGATCCGGCCGCCGCACGACAGCCCCACGGCGAACGCGTCGGCGTCGCTGAAGCCGAACGCGCAGATCTCCGCTTCGCCCGTGTCGAGCACACGGCCGCACGCCTCGTAGACAGCGCCCTCGACGCAACCGCCCGAGATGCTGCCGATCACGCGACCGGCGTCGTCGACGGCCATCGAGGTTCCGAGTGCCCGCGGCGCACTGCCGTCGACGGCCACGACGGTGGCCACGGCGAGCCTCCGCCCGGTGGCGAGCGACTCGAGGAGTGCTGCGGCGAGTTCGAGCATGGAGCCCCCTCCGGTTGACTGCGAGTGCGTGTGCGTGCGGCGTGTATGCGACGAGCTGGGGGCGAGTGCCCACGACGACCCGCCCGCACCCGCCTACGACACGAGCCTGACACATCCGCGTGTTAGAAATCTCGCATGCTCATCATCCACGACGCGGCCCGGATCGTGATCGACGCCGAGACCGAGCTAGGCCCCGGCGACTTCGCAGTCGGCAGCACCGTGCCGCGCGAGCAGCCGGGCTCCCAGCCCGACCCCGAGCCCCCGGCACCCACCCCCGACCACCTCGACGCCTCCGGCTGCATCATCACCCCCGGCCTCGTCAATGCCCACCACCACCTGCTGCAGACCGCCTTCCGCACACTGCCCGGCACCCGCGGTGTGCCCATGCACGTCTGGCTCCCCACCATGGCCGCCGCCTACTCCGCGGTGGGTATCGACCCCGAGCTCGCCCACGCCGCCGCCCGAGCGGGCATCGCCGAGGGACTGCTCGGTGGCGTCACCACCGTGGCCGACCACCACCTCACCTGGCCGAACGGCGCCGGCGAGGCTCGCGCCTCCGTCGCCCTCGCCGAGGCCACCGCGCGGGCCGCTCGCGAGCTCGGCGGCCGCCTCGCGTTCGTGCGCGGCACCGCGCGCGACGATCCCGAGGAGGCCGCCCTCTCGGCCGAGGCCCTCGCCGACGCCCTGGTGCCCGGCGCCACCAACGGCGTGACGGCCGACGGGATGCTGCAGCTCGCCGTCGGTCCGGCCGGTGTGCACAGCGACAGTGCCGACACCTTCCGCCTGCTCGGCGAGGTGGCCGCCCGGCGCGGGCTCCGCCGCCGCACGCAGGCCAACGAGCAGGTCGACGTGGCGATCGCGCTCGAGAAGCACGGCCGGCGCCCGATCGACCTCCTCGACGAGTGGGGCTGGCTCGCCGACGACGTGACCCTCGCCCACCTCTGCGCCGTCACCCCCGACGAGATCGCCCTCCTCGCCGCCCGCGGCGTCACCGCCACCCACGCCCCGGGCTGCGACCTCCCGATGGGCTGGGGCATCGCCCCCGTGGCCGCCCTCCGCGAAGCCGGCATCGTGGTGGGCCTCGGCACGAGCGGGGGCGGCAGCAACGATGCCGGCCACCTGCTGGCGGATGCCCGCCTGGCCCTGCAGGTCGCGCCGCTCGTGGGGCCGCCGATCCCGGCCCGTGACATGCTGGGCATGGCGATGGAGGGCTCGGCCACAGGGCTCGGGCGACCCGAGCTCGGTCACCTCAGGCCGGGAGCCGCAGCCGACCTCTGCGTCTGGGACGTCTCGGGCGTCGCCGATGCCGGTGTCGCCGATCCGGTCGCGGGCCTCCTCTGGGCCTCGCCCGGCCGCCGCCCGCGGCACGTCGTGGTGGCGGGCCGCGTGGTGGTCCGCCACTACGAGCTCGTCTCCCACGACCAGCGCGACCTCGCCGCCGACCTCACGACCCTCCTCGCCGCCCGCCGCACCTGACCTGCCCTCTGCCGAACCGTCACTTCTCACGCCGAAACGGCCGGGGATGTGTGGAGAGTGACGTCTCGGCAGACTTCGGGAGGGGTCAGAGTTCCAGGACGAGGCGGGGGCAGGCCGCCCGCGAGACGCAGATCATCATGACCTCGTTGGCCTCCTGCTCGTCCGGGGTCAGCACCGAGTCTCGGTGGTCGACCTCACCCGAGACCACGGGCGTCTCACACGTGCCGCACGTGCCCTCTCGGCACGACGAGAGCACGAGCACACCCGCCTCCTCCACGACGTCGAGGATGCTGCGATCCGGCGGCACCGTCACCGTGGTGCCCGTGAGCTCGAGCTCCACCTCGAACGACTCGTGCCGCACCGGCTCGGCCACCGAACGCGCCTCGAAGCGCTCGAGGTGCAGTGCACCCGCGGGCCATGGCGTGCCCCGGACTCCCGCACCGGATGCCACGCTCTCGAGCTCGGCGAGCATCCGTGCAGGCCCGCAGCCGTAGACGTGCGTGCCCGGCGCGACCTCGAGCGTCGCCAGGTCGAGCCGCCGCCCGGGCTCAGCCGTGTGCACCGACACCCGCGATCCGAAATCGGTCACGAGCTCGTCGACGAACGGCATGCGCTCGAGCGAGCGCCCCGCGTAGGCCAGCCGCCACGACGCACCGGATGCCTCCACCGCCCGCACCATCGGCAGGAGCGGCGTGATGCCGATGCCACCGGCCACGAACAGGTACGACGCACCGGCCACGGGCGGCACGAGCGGGAAGTGATTGCGGGGGCCGCGGATGCGCAGCTCACTGCCGACGGCCACGTGGGCGTGCACGTGCTCCGAGCCGCCGCGCCCATCGGGGTCCCGCAGCACCGCCACGAGGTAGTGCGACAGATCGTCCGGGTCGCCGCAGAGCGAGTACTGCCGCTCGACTCCCGGCTGCACGAGCACGTCGAGGTGCGCACCCGGCTCCCAGGCCGGCAGGGTCGAGCCGTCGGCGGCCCGCAGCTCGAGCAGCATCACGTCGGCGGCGACCAGGCGCGCGTCGTGCACCACGACGTCGATCTCGAGGAGCGCACCAGCACGCGCACCAGCACCGGCAGCAGCACCGGCGACGCCGCTCACGAGCCCGCCCTCCGCTGCTTGACGATGAACAGCCGGTACTCCTCGCCGTCGGCCGACCACCACCGGTGCAGGGTGCCGCCGGCGTAGTGGATCGAATCCCCCGTCACGAGTTCGAACTCCCCCTCGTCGGCGAGGTCGACGAGCACGCGCCCGCCGACGACGTGCAGGAACTCGTCCTCTTCGTGGGTGTAGAACTCCCCCGGCAGCCGGTTCGACCCCCGGAACTCCATGGGCACGAACGGCGCCTCGCCGTGCACGAGGATGCGCGCCTCACCGCCGCCGAACGGCCCCTGCGGCCCTTCGGCCCGCCGCACCACCGAGACCCTCCCGGCACCGGCGTCGGGCACCGGGATGTCGGCCGACGCGGCGATGAGCTCGATCTGGCTCGACCCGAGTGCTCGCGCGATGCGCTCGAGCGAGGTCATGCTGGGCCTCGCCTGCCCGCGTTCGAGCTGGCTGAGGAACGGATGCGAGAGGTCGGCGAGCCGTGCCAGTTCCACGAGCGTGAGCCCGCGGGCACGCCGGAACGAGCGGATGCGCGCACCGAGGCGCACGGTCTGCTCGTCGAGGGCGAGGCTTCCGGATGAGATGGCGGACCCCTTTCGGTAGCGGTCACACAGACAGTAACCACGAATGGAGTCGTGTGCGAAATCGCCCTCAGGCGCAATTTACATTCGGAAATCTTTGCGTTACGCAACGGAAACGCGCCGTCCGTAGCGTGGCCCATGTTGAAGCCATCAACATCCGACCGAGCAGGAGATCGACTCGATGACCATGCTCCCCCGCCCGCTGACGCGGCTCACGGATGCGACGCTCGCCGACGGCCGCCGGGTCGACGTCGAGATCACGGGCGACACCGTGACCGGCGTGCATCCGGCCGGCACCCTGCGGGAGAACGCATCGGCGACCGACCCGGCCGGCCACCTCGACCTCGACGGCTTCCTCCTCGTCACGGCCCCCGCCGAACCCCACGCGCACCTCGACAAGGCGCTCTCCTGGGACCTGATCGAGCCGCCGATGGGCGACCTCGGCCTCGCGATCGACTCCTGGAAGCGCTACTCGGCCGAGATGACCACCGAGGGCATCGCCGACCGCGCCCGCCGCCAGGCGCTCGCGATGCTACAGAACGGCACCACCGCCATCCGTTGCCACGTCGACCTGCTGCAGGGCGACGACCCGATGCGCGGTGTGCGGGCCCTGGCCCGGGTGCGCGAGGAGCTCCGCGACCTCGTCGACATCGAGCTCGTGGCCCTCGCCGGCCCCACGGTGCCCGACCAGCACGTTCTCGACGCCCTCGACCTCGGTGTCGACCTCGTGGGCGGTGCGCCGCACCTGGCCGACGACCCCGACACCGACCTCAGGCGCCTGCTGGCCCTCGCCGACCTCCGCGCGGTGGGCGTCGACATCCACACCGACGAGAGCCTCGACGGCGCCGTCACCCTGCTCGCCCTGGCCGAGGTCGTGCGCGACTGGCCCGAGGGCCGGCCCGCCACGGCCGGACACTGCGTGCGCCTGGGCACCCTCGACCCCGAGAGCCGCGACGCCGTCATCCGTGAGGTGGTGCGGAGCGACGTCGGCATCGTGACGTTGCCCATCACGAACCTCTACCTGCAGGGCTGGGGTCACGCCGTGGCGACTCCCCGCGGCCTCACGGCCGTGCGCGAGCTCCTGGATGCCGGGGTGCGGCTCGGAGCGGGGGCCGACAACGTGCGCGACCCGTTCAACCCCGTCGGCCGGAGCGACGCCCTCGAGACCGCCTCCCTGCTCGTGACCGCCGGGCACCTCACGCTCGACGAGGCCTACGCCGCTGTGAGCGCGGGAGCCCGCTCGGTCATGCGCCTGCCGGAGGCCGGTGTCGCGGTCGGCGCCAGGGCAGAGCTGCTCGCCGTGCGCGGCGGCAGCCTCTCCGAGGTCGTCGCCGAGGCCTCCGCCGACCGCTTCGTCGTGCACGCCGGGCGCCTGGTCGCCCAGAGCTCCGTCACCCGGCAGATCGCCGCCCCCGCCGTGTCGCCCGTCGACGCCCTGACCGAAACGAGGTGAGAAGCTCCATGACCATCGCAGCTCCCCCCGTCGCCCCCGCGACGAAGACCGACCAGCTCCTCAACTTCCAGGACGTCGCGATGACGTTCCCCAACGGCACCACCGCGCTCTCGGGCGTCGACCTCACGGTCGACCGCGGCGAGTTCGTGACCGTCGTCGGCCCCTCGGGCTGCGGCAAGTCGACCCTGCTCCGGATCGCCTCCGGACTCACCCCCGCCACCGAGGGCCTCACCGAGGTCGACACCACGCGCATCGGCTACGTGTTCCAGGATGCGACGCTGCTGCCGTGGCGCGACGTGCAGTCGAACGTGGAGCTGCTCGCCGAGCTCAACGGCGTGCCCAAGGCCAAGCGCCGGGTCACCGCCAAGGAGGCGATCGACCTCGTGGGACTCACAGGCTTCGAGAAGCACCTGCCGAAGACGCTGTCGGGCGGCATGCGCATGCGCACGAGCCTCGCCCGGAGCCTCACCCTCGACCCCGAGCTGTTCCTCTTCGACGAGCCGTTCGGCGCGCTCGACGAGATCACCCGCGAGCGCCTCAACGACGAGCTCATCAAGCTCTTCACCGAGCAGCAGTTCGCCGGGCTGTTCATCACCCACTCGGTGTCGGAGGCGGTCTACCTCTCCACCAAGGTCGTGGTCATGTCGGGGCGACCCGGCAAGATCGTCGACACCTTCCCGGTGGACTTCCCGTTCCCGCGGGATCCCGAGATCCGCTTCACCGCCGAGTTCGCCGAGCTCTGCGGCAAGGTCTCCCACGCACTCCGAGAGGGACACCACTGATGACCGTCGCAACTCCTGCCGCGCCGAAGAACCGCACCATCATGCGGCCCGGCACCGTGAAGACGAGCCGAAGGAAGTCGGCCACCTGGGTGCCGCCCCTCCTCGTGGCCCTCGGCATCATCGCCGTCTGGTACCTCGTCTCCTACGTCTTCCTCGACGAGCAGCGGCGCTTCCTCCTCCCGCCCCCGCACGAGATCTTCACCGACGCGTTCTTCCAGCCCGACGTGATCAGCGACATCATGGTGGCGCTCGGCCGCACCGCCGTGGTCGCCCTCGTGGGGCTCGCCATCGCGATCGTGCTCGGCGTGGCGTGGGCGGTCGCGATGAGCCAGGCGCGCTGGATCGAGCGCTCGACCTTCCCCTACGCCGTCATCCTGCAGTGCATCCCGATCCTCGCCCTCGTGCCGCTGATCGGCTTCTGGTTCGGCTTCGACTACCCGGCCCGCATCATCGTGTGCATCATGATCGCGCTGTTCCCGATGGTCTCGAACACCCTCTTCGGCCTGCAGTCGGTCGACAAGGGCCAGCGCGAGCTCTTCCAGCTGCAGAAGGCCGGCCGCTGGACCGTGCTCACGAAGCTCGAATTCCCCGCCGCCCTCCCGGCGATCTTCGCCGGCATGCGCATCTCGGCGGGCCTCGCCGTGGTGGGCGCCATCGTGGGCGACTACTTCTTCCGCCGCGGTGAGCCGGGTCTCGGCTCCCTCATCTCGAACTACCAGTCCCGCGTGCAGTCCGCCGAGCTGTTCGCGGCCATCATCACCGCCAGCCTCTTCGGCGTCGTGATCTTCGCGTTCTTCGGCTGGCTCGGCAAGCGCGTCGTCGGCAAGTGGTACGACTTCTCCGCCAGCTGAGAACCGACCCGACACCGCCCGGCCCGGCCGCCATTCGTCCAGCCCCCATCCGTCCCACCGCACCACAGCCCTGCACCACCTGATCCACCTAGAAGGAGAAGACATGCGCAGCACCCGAACCCGGCTCGTCCTCGCGGCGGGCCTCGTCGCCACCACAGCGGTCGCCCTGAGCGCCTGCAGCACCGGCTCCGGAGCCTCCGAGTCGACCGCCTCGGCCGATCTCGAGATCGGCTCCGTCGATCTCGCGGCTGCCGGTTGTCCCGCCTCGGTCGTCATCCAGACCGACTGGAACCCCGAGGCCGAGCACGGCCACCTCTACCAGATGCTCGGCGACGACTACGAGATCGACGCCGACAACAAGCTCGTCTCCGGCCCGCTCATGTCCTCCGGCGAGTACACGGGCGTCGACGTCGAGATCCGCTCCGGCGGCCCCGCCATCGGCTTCCAGACGGTCTCGAGCCAGATGTACACCGACCCCGACATCATGCTCGGCTACGTCTCCACCGACGAGTCGGTGCAGCTCTCGGCCGACATGCCCACCACCTCGGTCTTCGCGCCTCTCGACATCAGTCCGCTGATGATCATGTGGGACCCGGAGACCTACCCCGAGGCCGAGACGGTCGAGGACATCGTGGCCGACGGCGCGGTCATCCGCTACTTCGGCGGATCGGCCTACATGGAGTACCTGATGTCGGCCGGCGTCGTGCCCACGGCTCAGGCAGACGGCTCCTACGACGGCACCCCGGCGACCTTCGTGGCCTCGGGCGGCAAGGACGCCCAGCAGGGCTTCGCCTCGGCCGAGCCCTACATCTACGAGAACGAGGTCTCGGCGTGGGAGAAGCCGATCGCCTACCAGCTCATCAACGACACCGGCTACCCCTTCTACATGTCGTCGATGGCCGTGCGCACCGACGACCTCGAGGCGAACAGCGAGTGCCTCGCGGCCCTCGTGCCCGTGCTGCAGCAGGCCGAGGTCGACTACTTCGCCGACCCGGCCACGACCAACTCGCTGATCCTCGACCTGGTCGAGCAGTTCGACACCGGCTGGGTCTACTCGCAGGGTGTCGCCGACTACTCGGTGAAGACCATGATCGACGAGGGCATCGTGGGCAACGGCCCCAACGACACCATCGGCGACTTCGAGGACGCCCGCGTCTCGGAGCTGTTCGACAAGATCGTGCCCGTCTTCGAGGGCCTCGGCACCGCTCCGGCGGAGGGCCTGACCGCCGAGGACATCTACACCAACGAGTTCATCGACACCTCGATCGGCCTCAAGTAGCCATGACGCTCCCCACCGTGACGGAGTCCCGGCTGCAGGGGCCACGGCTCCTCGGCAAGAAGATCGTCGTCGCCGGTGGGGCGCGTGGCATCGGAGCCGAGATCGCCCGGCGGTGCGCGGTCGAGGGCGCTGAGATCAGCGTCCTCGACCGCCTCGCCGAGGAGGGCTCGGCGTTCGCCGCCGGGATCGGCTGCCACTTCGTGCCCGTCGACCTCACCGACGAAGCGAGCACCAGGGATGCCCTCGGCGAGGCCATCGCCGCGCTCGACGGCATCGACGTGCTCGTCAACAACGCGGGCATCCTGCGCTTCTCACCGCTTCTCGAGATCAGCCTCGAGGAGTGGAACACCATGTTCGCCATCAACACCACGGCGATGCTCCTCACCACCCAGATCGCGGCCCGCTCGATGATCGAGGCCGGCACCGGCGGCAAGATCGTGAACCTCGCGAGCATGGCCGGCAAGACCGGCGGCGCGGGCCAGGGCCACTACGCCGCGTCGAAGGCGGCCGTGATCGCCCTCACCAGGGTGACCGCCCTCGAGCTCGGCGCATCCGGGATCACCGCCAACTGCATCTGCCCCGGCTACGTGCTCACCGACATGGGCGCGGCAACCCGCACCGAGGCCGACGTGGCCGAGTGGTCGAGCTACTCACCGCTCGGCCGGCTCGCCGAACCCTCCGACGTGGCCGGCGTCGCCGCGTTCCTCGCCTCCGCCGACTCCGATTACATGACCGGCCAAGCCGTCAATGTGACCGGCGGCATGATCATGCACTGAACCAGAACCGAAGGATCCACCATGAGCGCCACACCCGACCAGATCGCCGCCCTCGCCGCCGAGCTCACCGAGCTCCTCGGCCCGCGCGGAGTCACCACCGAGCTGCGGGGCCGCGAGAAGGCCTCGGTCGACGGCGCGAAGATGTCGCCCATCCTCGCCGAGCAGCTCCCGCTCGGCCTCGCCGACCTCGTGGCGTTCCCGGCGAGTGCCGAGCAGATCGCCCAGACCGTCGCCGCGGCCGTGCGCCACGGCGTCTCGGTGACCCCCCGTGGCAAGGGCACCGGCAACTACGGCCAGGCGATCCCGCTGGAGGGCGGTCTCGTGCTCGACATGTCGAAGGCCCGCGCGGTCGTGGAGGTCGGCGACGGCTGGCTCACCGCCGAGGCCGGCACCCCCATGGTCACGATCGAGCAGGCCGCCCGCGAAGCCGGCCAGCAGATCCTGATGTACCCCTCCACGGCCCAGTCCTCGCTCGGCGGGTTCCTGTCGGGCGGATCGGGAGGCACGGGCTCCATCAAGCACGGCTCCACCATGAGCGGCGACTACGTCAAGGCGCTCGACGTGGTCCACGCCTCCCCCACGGCCGAGCTCGTGCACGTCGAGGGCGCCGACGCGCAGTCCTACGTGCACACCTATGGCACGGCCGGCATCATCGCCCGCGCCACCATCGCCCTCGAGCCGATGCAGGACTGGGTGGGCTTCTACGCGAGCTTCCCGGCGTTCGAGGATGCGACGGGGGTCATCCGCCAGATCGGCTGGCTCGAGCCCACGCCCCGCCTCGTCTCCGCCGACCTGCCCGAGATCTCCGATGCCCTCCCCGACGACCCGGCCATCCCCAAGGGCCGTGCCTCCCTCCGGGCCATTCTCGACCGGGAGTCCGTCGCCGCCGCGGCAGCGCTCGTGGAGGGCGCGGGCGGGCGCGTCGAGGAGGTGCGCGAGGGGCCACAGGCCACCGTGAAGATCTCGATGCTCTCGTACAACCACCCCATCGAGTGGCTGCAGAAGTCGAGCGATGAGCCGTACTTCCACGTGGAGGTCTCGGGCGCCGCCCTCGTGGAGCGTCTCGACGAGGTGCACCAGGTCTACCCCGGCGCCATGCTCCACATCGAGGCCCAGCGCGACCACCCGATCGGCATGCTCGCAGCTCCCTACGTGAGCCCGGAGGCCGTCTACCTCGGCTACGAGCGGCTCACGGCGATCGGGGTGGGCTTCCACAGCCCGCACCAGTGGTTCGTCGACCACGAGGTCGAGCGCACGCGCTCGCTCGCGGCCGAGACCGACCCGGAGGGCCTGCTCAACCCCGGCAAGCTGCCCGCGCGGGAGACCGTCTCGGCCGTGCCGACCGGGGTGAAGCCGGTATGAGCGCATCCGGGCCGGCGCCGGCCACCCGTCGTCTCGCCGAGCTGTCGGGCACCGCGGCGGGCGCAGCGCTCTCGGCCGACTCGATCGTGGTGCTGCCCACCGGCGCCATCGAGCACCACGGCCCGCACCTGCCGCTGATGACCGACCACCTCATCGCCGACAGCGTCTCGAACGCCGCGGTCGACGCGGCCGCTGCCGCGGGGCTCGACATCTGGATCCTGCCCACCATCGCCTACACGAAGTCCGACGAGCACCACTGGGCGCCGGGCACGATGTGGATCGGCTGGGACACGCTCATGCAGACGGTCGTCGAGCTCGGCTCCTCGATCGCGGCCGCGGGAGCCACCACGCTCGTGTTCTTCAACGGCCACGGCGGCAACCTCGCGCTGCTGCAGGTGGCCTGCCGCGAGCTGCGGAGGCGCTTCGGCCTGCAGACGTTCCTGATGGGGGCGACCGTCCCGGCGGGTGCCCACGACGGACCGGAGGAGCTCGGCCTCGGCATCCACGCCGGGCACGCCGAGACCTCGCTGGTGCTGCACCTGCGCCCCGACCTCGTCGACCTCTCGCTCGCCGAGCGCAGCGTGCCCGAGCATCTCGCGGACTTCGAGCACATCGGCTTCAAGAAGCGCGTGACCTTCGGCTGGCTCTCGAACGACTTCGGCACCAACGGCACCCTCGGCGATCCCACCGGCGCGAGCGCCGCCTACGGCCGGGAGCTCTTCGACCTCTCGGTGGCCCAGGCCGTCGAGGCCTTCGCCGAGATCGCGCGCTTCGACCCGGCCGGAGCGCCGCGATGACCGCGGCGGACGCAGCCGGTGCAGCCGGTGCGGCCGGGGTGTTCCCCGGAGCCGGTCCCGTGCATCCGGTGACCCTCAGCCCGTCGGCCCTCGCCGAGTCCGCGACGCTCCCCGACCCGTTCGAGCTCCTCGCCGACTGGCTGCCCGCGAACGACGACCCCGCCCGGCCGCTCATGACGCTCGGCACGGTCTCGCCCGACGGGTTCCCGGATGCGCGCACCGTGCTGCTCAGCGAGTTCGACGAGCGCGGCCTGCACTTGCACACCGACTCCCGCTCACGCAAGGTCGGCGACCTCGCCGCCACGCCCCGCGCCTCGCTCACGCTCGTGTGGCCGGGCCGCCAGATCGTGGTGCAGGGCGTGGTGTCGCGCGTGAGGGCCGAGCAGGAGCATGCCGCCTATGCGCGCCGCTCGCGCTACCTCCAGCTGCTCGCCTGGCTCAACACCGACGAGTTCGCCGCGCTCCCGCTCGAGGAGCGGCTGGCCGCGTGGGCGGCCTACGGCGAGGAGCACCCATCGCTCGCGGCTCCCGAGACCTGGGTGGGGTTCGTGGTCGAGCCCGTGCGCCTGACCTTCTGGGAGGGCAGGCCCGAGACCGCCGGCATCCGGACCGAGTTCCGGCGCGACGGCCTCGAGGCGGCCTGGAGCGTGACGACGCTCGCGGGCTAGCTCCCGGCTAGCTCCGGGCTAGCTCCCGGCGCCAGCTTCCTGTGCTGGCTCCCTGTGCTGGCTCCCTGTGCTGGCTCCCCCGTCAGCTTCCTGGCGTGCCGGCGGCGGCCGCCGCTGCGGCGGCGATCGCGTCGGTCAGCACGGTGAGGAGGCGCGGCGAGTCCATCGGCGGCAGCACGACCTCCACGAGAACCGCCTTGTCGGTGGCCGACCGGGCGAGCGCAAGCGCCGCCACGAGCTCCTCCTCGGTCGCGGCCTTCGTGGTCAGCACGCGGTCCCCCGCGCCGAAGGCGGCCGGGATGAGGGTCCAGTCCCAGGGGGCGATGTCCTGGTAGACGGCCTTCGGGCTCTGGATCTTCCGCTCCACGGTGTAGCCGTCGTTGTTGAGCAGGAACACCACGGGCGTGTAGCCGCGGTGCAGCACGGTCGAGAGCTCCTGCACCGTGAGCTGGGCCGCGCCGTCTCCCACGAACAGCACCGCCCGGTGCGAGGGCTCCGCCACGCAGGCGCCGAGGGTGGCGGGCACGGTGTAGCCGATCGACGACCAGACGGGCTGGCCGAGGAGGGCCGAGTCGTCGGGCAGCACGAGGTCGAGCGCGCCGTAGAACGAGGTCCCGGCGTCGGCGATCACGGTCGTGCCGGGCTCGAGCCAGTCCTGCACGGCCGCCCAGAAGTACTCCTGGCTGAGAACGGCCCCCGGGGTGGGCGCGGCCGCCGAGACCGGATCCGGATGCCCCACAGGGACGACGGGTGCGCGACCGGCCCCGTCGGGGCCGGCATCCGCCGTGCGCCCGAGCACCGTGTGCAGCACCCGCAGCGAGTCCTCGAGCCGCACGCCGTAGAACGTGGTGTCGGCGATGCGCGCGGAGGTGAGGCCGAGCTCGATCGCGGCGTCCTCGTCGAAGCGTTGGGTGAAGAACCCGGTGAGGAAGTCGCTCATCACGGTGCCGGCGAGCACGAGCAGCGGCGCGTCGTCGACCGCGGCGCGCGCCTCGTCGACGCGGGTGAAGGCGCCCATGTAGGTGCCGAGCGAGGCGGGGTGCGACTCGTCGAGCACGGCCTTGGACATGTTCTGCGACGCCACGTAGACGCCGTCGTGGTCGGCGATCTCGCGCACGAGCGGCTCGAGCGAGCGGCGGTGCACCTGGGGGCCGACGAGGAGCGTCACCTGCGGCTGCGCGGCCACGACCTCGGCGAGGGCGGCCTCGAAGCGCTCGAGCTCGCCGCTGTCCGAGCGGGCCGCGACGAGCGGGGTGCGGAGGTTGGCCGCGTGCACGGGGGCGATCGCGACGTCGGCGGGGATGCCGAGGTAGACGGGCTTCGACTCGCGGAGCGCGGTCATGAGAGCCGCGTCGATGTCGCGCGTGGCCGTGGCGGCGCGCACGATCGTGGCCGAGGCCGTGACCTCGCGGTAGGCCCGGTAGAAGTGCTCGTAGTCGCCGTCGATGAGGGTGTGGTGCAGGTGGAGCCCTGCGGCCTTGGCGGTCGTCGAGGGCATTCCGGTGATCTGCACCACCGGCACGTCCTCCGAGAAGCTGCCGGCCACGCCGTTGATGGCCGAGAGCTCACCCACCCCGAATGTGGTCACGAGTGCGCCGAGCCCCCTTCGCAGCCGGGCGTAGCCGTCGGCCGCGTAGGCGGCGTTCAGCTCGTTGGTGGAGCCGACCCAGGTGAAGCCTTCGACCGTCGTCATCTGATCGAGAAGACTGAGGTTGAAGTCGCCGGGCAGTCCGAAGACGTGATCGGCGCCCTGCTGCACGAGGCGGGTGGCGAGGTACTGTCCGACGGTGACGGTGGTCACGGGTGTCTGGTCGCTCATGCAGACAGCATCGCATAGCGGCTACCGCGATCCGGTGCGCTCCAGCACCGCGGCCTGCCACCCGCGCTCGGCCGTGGTCCGCCGCTTTGGGATCGTGTGCCATCCGGTGAGGTTCTGGAGCATTCCCATGGTGATGCCTGCTTTCTGGAGGTGTCGGAGAGGGATAGGGCTACTGACCGGGGGCGCCGTCGGGCGGCGTGCCGCCCTGCCCGCCGGTGGGTGGGGTGCCACCCTGGCCGCCGGAGGGCGGGGTGCCACCGCCACCGGCACCGCCGCCGCCGGAGGGAGCGGCGCCGGCAGTGGGGGTGGTCGTGGTGTCGACCCGCACCGTGAGCGCCGCCCGGTAGCCCGAGGTCGCGTCGCCGGTCACCGTGGCGAGCTGGAGGGCGCCGCCGTCGTCGCCGAAGACGTTGTCGGAGTCGAGGCTCACCTGGGCGAGGTTCCCTGTCGAGCCCTCGTAGCCCGAGAGGGCGTAGACGGTCTCGCTCACGTCCTGCGGCAGTGCCACCTGGGAGGTTGCGATGGCGTTCGCCGAGTCGCCGATGTCGTCGAGGGTCGGGTAGACCTCGAAGTGGATGTGCGGCCAGCGGCCGGTGTAGCAGGCGGGGAAGATCGAGGTGTACGACACGGTGCCGCTCGAGTCGGCCACCTGCACCCCGCGCAGGTAGGTCTCGTTCTCGATGCCGTCGGAGTACATCGAATAGCCGCCCGCGGCGTCGCAGTGCCAGACGTAGACCGCCACGTCGGCGAAGGGCACGTCGCCGTTCGCCGAGTCGAGCACCGTCAGCGCGAGCGCCATCGGCACCCCCTCGGCGGTCGTTCCGCCGCCGATGCTCGAGCGGATGTCGCTCCGCACGATGCCGGAGTCGGCCAGGGCGTCGGGCCCGTTCGATCCGTCGCCCGGGTAGGGGCCAGCGGTCTCGTCGGGGATCTCGCCGGTGGCGCTCGTGGAAGTGCCGGTCGCGGCATCCGTGGCCGTTCCCGACGGTGCCGCGCCACCGGTGTCGGTCGTGCACGCGGCGAGCGCCACGACGCCCACCCCCAGCCCGAAGACGCTCAGCACCGTGCGGCGGCTCACGAGGGTCCGGATGTCGAAGGCGGCACCCTGGTCGACCACCTCCTCGTCGGCGCGGTCGAGGAGCCGGCCCTCGTAGGCCGGGCCTCGGGGGGTGGATTCTGGTTCGGGGATCCTGCTCATGTCGCCTCGCTCGGGTCGTCTGACTGATTCGTGCCATCCTGTGCGGGACGTCAGGCAGCCTCCGATGGGCGGGCTATGAGCCGACTAAGAGTCTGGAAGGCTCGCCGCCCCGCCCGCGTTCAGGCCCAGCCGGTCGGCCACCACCCCCATCGCCTCGGCGAACGCCACCTCTGCGCCGTCGGCGGCGCCGCCCGAGAGATTCACCCCGGCCACGCCCTCGACCTGCAGCAGCTCCTCGCACAGCCGGGTCGTGGCATCCAGACCCGCCCGATGGGGATCGGCGGCGTCGAGGATGCCCTCGAGGAAGCCCTCGGGCAGCACGAGCGTGGTGAACGAGCGCAGAAGGGCAGCACTCCCCCGGTCGAGCACCACGGGCACGCACGCCACGAAGACAGGAGCCGCCCCCGCCTCGTGGCTCTCGCCGATGAAGCGGCGCACGGGCTCGGCGCCGCCGGCGTGGTTGACGAAGCACACCTCGGCACCCGCCCGCACCTTCTCGGCGAGTCGCGCCGCCCGGCGATCCGTCGGCGGCGTGCACGGCGACTCCCCCACCGACACGAGGTGGCCCGCCCGGCGCGCGAGGGCGGCGAGCTCGGTCGAGTCGAGGTCGAACACCGGCTGGGCGTCAGGCCGCCCACCGGTCAGCGTGTGGTCGCCCGTCACGCAGTGCACAGCGGATGCGCCGGCGCCGGTCAGCCCCGCGAGCTCGCCCTCGAGGGCCACGCGATTGCGGTCGCGGCAGTTCAGGCCCGTCCACACCGCGAGCCCGGCCTCACGGATGAGGTGGGCGCGGTAGGCGGGCGGGAACTGCACGCGGCTCCGGCCGGAATCCCCCGCGAGGGCGGCGTCGACCCGGCCTGCGAGCGCCCCCGCGCAGTCGGCCAGGGAGCGCGCGTCGAGCGCCCGGGCCGGGAAGTCGGCCACCACGATCTGCCGAGTGGCGATGAGCGCCCGCATCGCGACGGCGGGTGAGGTGGGCTCGGTGGCCGGCAGGGCCGCCTCTGCACCCGGCCAGCGCACGGTGGGTGTCTCGAGGAAGACGCAGGCGAACTCCTCCACCTCGCACGTGCCGCCCTGCTCGACCCCTCCGCAGGGCCCGAAGTGCATCTGCTTTGGACACGATGCGGGGGCGTCCGGCGCGCTCATGCGCCCATGCTAGCCACGCCGTGTGTCGGCTCTGTTTCCGGCCCGGGTCGACCCGGTTCGCCTAGGCTTCCAGCATGTCGACCACCTACGATCTCGCCATCCGTGCCGACGCCGTGCTCATCGACGGCGCCTGGCGACCGGCCGTCGTCGCGGTGCGCGACGGCGTCATCGCGGCCCTCGCCGAGCACGACGAGGAGGTGCCCGCGCACGCCGTCGTCACCCTGCCCGAGGGCCAGGTGCTCGTGCCCGGCGTCGTCGACACGCACGTGCACGTCAACGAGCCCGGCCGCACCGAGTGGGAGGGCTTCACGACCGCCACGCGGGCCGCCGCGGCCGGCGGGGTCACGACGATCGTCGACATGCCGCTCAACAGCATCCCGCCCACCACGACCCTCGAGGGCCTCGAGGCCAAGCGCGCGGCCGCCGGCCCCCAGGCGAGCGTCGACGTGGGTTTCTGGGGCGGCGCCGTGCCTTCGAACCTCGGCGCACTCGAACCGCTCTGGAACGCGGGCGTCTTCGGCTTCAAGGCGTTCCTCTCGCCCTCGGGTGTCGACGAGTTCCCCCACCTCTCGGGCGCCGAGCTGCGGGCAGCGCTCGAGGAGATCGCCGGCTTCGGCGGCCTCCTCCTCGTGCACGCCGAGGATCCGGACGTGCTCGACCGCTCCGCACCCGCCGCCGACATCGACACGGCCGACCACGCCGACGCCCGCGACTACCTCGCCTTCGTGTCCACCCGCCCCGACCTCGCCGAAGAGGATGCCATCGCGCACGTCATCGCGGGCGTGCGCGCCACGGGTGCCCGCGCCCACATCCTGCACCTCTCGAGCGCCCGCGCGCTCGACCAGATCCGCGCCGCGAAGGCCGAGGGGCTGCCGCTGACCGTGGAGACGTGCCCGCACTACCTCTCGTTCTCCGCCGAGCACATCCCGGCGGGCGCCACGCAGTTCAAATGCTGCCCGCCCATCCGCGACGAGGGCAACCGCGACCTGCTCTGGGAGGCCCTCGTCGACGGCACGATCGACCTCATCGCCTCCGACCACTCGCCCTCCACCGCCGAGCTCAAGTTCGCGGGCGACGGCTCGTTCCAGGAGGCCTGGGGCGGCATCTCGGGGCTCCAGGTGAGCTTCCCGGCGGTCTGGACCGCGGCGCACGAGCGCGGCATCGGCCTCGAGCGCGTGCTCGGCTGGATGAGCGAGGCCACCGCACGTCTCGTGGGGCTCGACGACCGCGGCGGCATCGCCGTGGGCCGGGTCGCGGATCTCGTGGCGTTCGCCCCCGACGAGTCCTTCGTGGTGCAGGCGGATGCGCTCGAGCACCGCAACACGGTGAGCGCCTACGACCAGCGCACGCTCCACGGGGTCGTGCACACCACCTGGCTCGCGGGCGAGGTCGTGCACCAGCTCGGTGCGGGTGCACGTGCTGGCTCCGGTGCTGGCACGGCTGCAGCCCCCGCTGGTCGTCTGCTCGAGCGGCTCGGGAGCGGTTCCAGCGTCTGAGCCCCCACGTAAATTGGGCGTAAATTCCGGGGCCGGCACGTCGCATCCGCCGCTCGTCACACCCTGACGCCGCCAGACTGGGATCGCGCGCCCGACCGAGGCGCGCAGTGAGCAGGGAACCATGGCGATCGTCCTCGGACCGCACCAGTACGGCAAGGCGGAGAACCGCGTCGTGCGCATCTACCGCGACAGCCCGCGGCACGAGATCCACGACGTCAACGTCTCGACAGCCCTCCGCGGCGCGTTCGACCCGGCTCACCTCGTGGGCGACCAGAGCGCCGTGCTGCCCACCGACACCCAGAAGCAGACGGCCTACGCCTACGCCAAGGAGAAGGGCCTCACCTCCATCGAGCCCTACGGCCTCGAGCTCGCGCGGCACTTCGTCGACGACGTCGAGCCCGTCACGGGCGCCAGGATCGAGATCGAGGAGTACGCCTGGGAGCGCGTGGTCGTCGACGGCACCGAGCACGACTTCACCTTCGTGCGGCGCGGCCAGGAGGTGCGCACCGCGGCGGTGACCGTGGAGGGGAAGGGCGACGCGCAGCGCACCTGGGTGGTGGGCGGGTTCAAGGATCTCGTGCTGCTGAAGACGACGGGCTCCGAGTTCCACGACTTCCTCACCGACGAGTACACGCTGCTCGAGCCCACGAGCGACCGCATCATGGCGACGTCGCTCGAGGCCAAGTGGCGGTTCGACTCCGCCGCCCTCGAATCGGCCGCCCTCGAATCATCCGCCGGGTTCGACTGGGAGGGCGTCTACGCGGGGGTGAAGCAGACCATGGTCGAGGTGTTCGCCACGCTGCACTCGCTCGCGCTGCAGCAGACGCTCTATGAGATGGGGAAGGCCGTGCTGGAGCGGTTCCCGATGATCGTGGAGCTGCGGATGTCGGCGCCCAACAAGCACCACTTCCTCTACGATCTGGCGCCGTTCGGGCTGAAGAACCGCAACGAGGTCTTCAATGCCGATGATCGGCCCTATGGGCTCATTCAGGCTTCGGTGCTGCGGGACGACGCTCCTGCTGCGGGGGCTGCTTGGGATGTCGCTGGCGGGTTCGCGTAGTCGTATTCCGTTGCTCGGGGTGGGCGCTCCGGGTTCGTATTGTTGGGGCGGGTGGGCGCCGGTCAGCTGCCCCGGTAGGTGGAGTAGGCGAAGGGGCTGAGGAGGAGGGGAACGTGGTAGTGGGCCGCGGGGTCTGAGAGTTCGAAGACGATGTGCACCTCGGGGTAGAAGGCCTTGATCTCCTGCTCGTGAAAGTAGGTGGCGGTGTCGAAGGTCACGCGGTAGCGGCCTGCGGGGAGCGCCTCGGGGCCGAAGTGCTCGACCCGGCCGTCGGCGTCGGTCTCGGCCGAGGCGAGCATGACCCAGTTGCCGAGGTCGTCGTGCTCGAGGATGACGGGGACACCGGCGGCGGGGTGGCCGATCGTGGCGTCGAGCACGTGGGTGGTGACGTGGCTGCGGGCGGCGGTCATGGCGTCGGCTCCTCCGTGGGGGTGGGGGTGGGGGCGGTTGCCGCGGGTCTTGTCGCCGTCGGGGGGAAGAGGGTCGCCAGGCGGAGCATCGTGATGTCCCGGAGTTCGGAGGCGACCGTGGCGAGCTCGGCGGTGTCGTCGAGGGCGAGGCGGCGGGTGAGTTCGGCGAGGATCTCGGCACGGCCACGACCGGCGGCCCGGATGAGGAAGACCCGGTCGAAGCGGGCCTCATAGGCCTCGTTGCCGGCGGCGATGGCGGCGGCCAGGCCCTCGTCGGAGGCCTCGGCGGCCGACTGCTCCGAGCGGCTGAACGCCTGCGCCCGACCCTCGCCGCGCATCCGCTCGCCGATACGGGGATGGTGGGCGAGCGCCGCCTCGACCTCGTCCGCCGTCAGCGAGCCCGCCACGGGCTCGGCTGCGGCGAGAAGCTCGTCGTTCGAGCCGAACGGCGCCCGCTGCGCGACCTCGTCGATGAACCGCTCGACCCCGAGACACGAACGCAGCGCCTCCCGGAGATCGGCCTCGCTGGTGTGCCGCACGTCGCCGGTCTCCGTCATGGCTTCAGTTTACGATGGGCGCATGAACCCGCCCCCCGCTCCAGGCGCTGCGGCGGGCATCCTGCTCGCGGCAGGCGCGGGCAGGCGGATGGGCGGCCCGAAGGCCCTCGTCGTCCCCGCCGCCGGCGAGGGCTGGCTGCACCGAGGGGTGCGCGTGCTCCTCGAGGCGGGGTGCGATCCCGTCGTCGTGGTGCTCGGAGCCTCGGCCGACGACGCCGCCGAGCTGCTGCGCGCCGGATTCGCCGACGAGCTCGCGGCGGGCCGCGTGCGGATCGCCGTCGCGACGGCGTGGGAGGAGGGCCTCGGGGCCTCGCTCCGGACGGGGATCGCGGCGGTGCGGGCCCTGACTGCGGTGTCCGGGATCTCCGCGGTGGCGATCACCCTCGTCGACCTTCCGGAGCTCGAGGGCGAAGCGGTGCGGAGGCTGCTCCAGGGGGCGGGACCGACGACGCTGCGTCAGGCGTTCTACGAGGGCAGGCCGGGGCATCCGGTGGTCGTGGGCGCCGAGCACCTGCCCGCTCTCACCGAAGCGCTTGCCGGCGACGAGGGGGCACGGCCCTATCTGCGGGCGCACGGGGTCGAGGAGGTCGACTGCAGCGACCTGGGCGGCGGTTCCGACGTCGACACCCCGGGCTGAGCGCCTGCCCGGATCGGGAACACCTGCGCGCATCGCCGCGTTGACTCCCGGCATGACCAGTACAGGAACCACCACCATCGGATTCATCGGCGCCGGAAACATCGGCGGTCAGCTCGCGCGGCTCGCCGTGGCGCACGGCTACCGCGTGGTCGTGAGCAACTCGCGCGGGCCCGAGACTCTCACGGAGCTCGTCGACGAGCTGGGGCCGTCTGCTTCGGCCGCGACGTCGGCGGAGGCTGCGGCGGCGGGTGACCTCGTGGTGGTGACCGTGCCGCTGAAGAACTACCTCGAGGTTCCGGTGGAACCCCTCGCGGGCAAGATCGTGATCGACACGAACAACTACTACTGGGAGCGCGACGGGCGCATCGACGCGCTCGAGCAGGGCTCGACCACCGTGTCGGAGATGCTGCAGGCGCACCTGCCGGAAGCCGCCGTCGTGAAGGCGTTCAACAACATCCTGGCCGCCGACCTCACCACGACGGGCTCCCCGGCCGGCACGCCGGACCGCCGTGCCCTGCCGATCGCGGGCGAAGACGAGGCCGCGAAGGCCCGGGTCGCGGCCCTCCTCGACGAGTTCGGCTTCGACGCGGTCGACGCAGGCTCCCTCGCCGACAGCTGGCGCTTCGAGCGCGACCGCCCGGCCTACGTCGTGCGCATGACGGCCCCCGAGG
Source organism: Herbiconiux oxytropis (assembly GCF_024979315.1). Taxonomy (GTDB): domain Bacteria; phylum Actinomycetota; class Actinomycetes; order Actinomycetales; family Microbacteriaceae; genus Herbiconiux; species Herbiconiux oxytropis. Next base: position 73,740 of record NZ_JANLCK010000012.1, read on the forward strand.
CCCGCGCCAAGCTCGCGGAGCCCACCCGCTGACGCTCGGCCGGCTGACGCACAGCCGGCCGACGCCGCCCCCGCGTCCCCACCTCGCCGACTTGACACAAGATGTGCCAAGTCGGCGCTTATTCGCGCACCTACTGTCAAGTCGCCAAAGCGCCCGAGCGTGAGGTAGAACGCGACCGAGCGCGCGCGAGGCAGCAACGGCCTGTCAGGGGCTGGACTCGAGCTCGCCGAGGGTGTCGTAGAGGCTCGTGATGGCCGCGATGCGGGTGCGGGTCTCGCGCGTGCGGGCCGCGAGCGCGTTGGCGGCGAGCACGTTGATGAGGCTCATGGCGCTCGCATAGCTGTCGAGCGGCGAGACGCTGTCGATCGGGCACTCCACCCACACGTCCGCGAACTCCGCGTACCGCCGGGCCGAGACGTCGCCGATCAGCACCACGTGCACCCCGCGACCGGCGATGCCCGCGAGCATCCGCCCGAAGCCCTCCGGGCGCCGCCGGAAGCCGAACACCACGGCCACGTCGCGCGCATCCCGCTCGGCGAACTCCTCGGCGATCGTCTGCCCCGGCTGCGGCACGAGCAGCACGCCGTCGCGCCCCTGCGTGAGCTGCTCGCGCAGGTGCAGAGCGAGCGCGTAGCCGTTGCGGAGCCCCACGACCGAGACCGTGCGCGAGCGCACGAGCAGCCCCGTCACCTGCTCCAGCCGCTCCGGACCGAGGGCATCGAGACACCGCCGGAGGTTCTCGACCTCGCGCACGAGATGCGCCGAGAGGTCGGCAGAGGCACCGGGGGTCGCACCGCCCACGGGCGCGCCGGACGAGCGCAGCGAGCGGGCGTGCTCGCGCACCTCCTGCGCGTTCTCGAACCCCAGCCGCCGGAACAGCCGCGACACGGTGGCCTTCGACACCCCGCTCCGCTGCGCGAGCTCGGTGCCCGAGTACACGGCGAGGTCGCTGAGGTGATCGAGGATGAAGTCGGCCGCCCGCTGCTCCTGCGGCGACAGCTCGCCGTAGGAGCGGTCGATCCGCTGCCCGATGTTCATGGGGGCCGTGTCGGTCACGGCGCCGCCGTCCCGTCCGCGGGATCCGCATCCGCCGACACCGGCGACACTGACTCCGACGCCGACGCCGACGCCGCCACGGACGCCGCCGCGGACGCCGACTCCGACGCCGCGAGCGCCAGCACCGCCGCCTCGAACGCGTCGATCGTGGCGGCCACGTCGGCCTCCGTCACGAACTCCTCCGGGTGGTGCGACACCCCGCCCTCGCAGCGCACGAACAGCATCCCGATCTCGGTGATCGACGCGATCGCCATCGCATCGTGCCCCGCCTTCGAGAACAGCGACATCGGCCGCGAGTCACCCGTCGAGCGGATGCCCTCGGCCACGACCCCGCGCAGGCGCTCACTGCACACCGCCGCGGGCGCCGAGTGCGTCTCGACGCTCGACCAGCTCAGCCTCCGCTGCCCGCAGATGTCGGTGAGCAGACCCTGGATGACCGCCCAGATGCGGTCGCGCTCGCTGTCGTACTCGCCGCGCAGGTCGAGACTGAACTCGACCTTGCCCGGGATGACGTTGACCGCATCCGGGAACACCTCGAGGTGCCCCACGGTGGCGATGAGCTGGGCCGAGCGGGCGATCCGCTCGATGGCGATGATGGCATCCGCGGCTCCGGCGAGCGCGTCGCGCCGCCGCTCGTAGGGGGTGCCGGAGTGGCCCGCCTTGCCGGTGACGGTGATCATGAAGCGACGGGCGCCGGCGATCGACGAGACGATGCCGAGGGCCTTGTCGGCGTCCTCGAGGTAGGGGCCCTGCTCGATGTGGGCCTCGAGGTAGCCCACGAACTCCTCGGGCCGGCGCGCGGCGTCGCCGATCCGCGTGGGGTCGAGGCCCCAGGCGGTGAAGGCATCGCGGAGGCTCACGCCGTCCTCGCCCTCGAGCTCCCACCAGGCGTCGTCCCAGGTGCCCGCGAGGGCCCGGCTGCCGAGCAGGGCGCGGCCGAAGCGGGTGCCCTCCTCGTCGGCGAACGCCACGACCTCGAGCGCGAACGGCAGCGCACGCCCCGACGAACGGATGCGCTGCACCACCGCGATCGCCGACAGCACCCCCAGGATGCCGTCGTACCTGCCGGCCGCCGGCACCGTATCGAGGTGGCTGCCGAGGAGGAGCGCAGGGAGCCCGTCGACCGCACCCTCCAGCCTGCCGCAGAGGTTGCCGGCGGCATCCTGCCACGTCGTGAGGCCGGCCTGCCGCATCCACTGCTCGGCGAGGGCGTTGACCTCGGCGTGCTCCTTCGAGAGGTAGACCCGCTCGATCAGGCCGTCGGGCATCGAGCTGTGGGTGGCGAGCTCCTCGCAGCGGGCGAGCACAGCGGATGCGGTGGTCGCGTCGTCCGCGCTCATCACGCCGCCGGATGCGCCGCCGGCGTCGTCCGCGCTCGTCACGCCGCCCCCGCATCCTGGTACACGTCGTACGCGGCGCCCACGCCGCCACCGCCCACGACCGGCGCACCGTGCCGTCGCAGCACCTGCTCGAGGGCCGCGAGCGTGGTGAGCACCGCATCCTTCCGGGCGTTGTAGCCCATGGTCCCGATCCGCCACACCTTGCCGTGCAGCGGACCGAACGAGGTCCCGATCTCGATGCCGAAGTCGGTGAGCAGCTCGCCGCGCACGGCGTCGCCGTTCACCGCGGCCGGGATCTCGACGGCCACGACGTTGTTCATCCGGTGCTCGAGGTCGCCGAACACCGTGAGCCCGAGACCGCCGACCCCGGCGAGCATCGCGGTGCCGTGCAGTCGGTGGCGTTCGACGGCGTTCGCCAGGCCCTCCTCGACCAGCAGCCGCGCGCATTCCCGGGCGCCGTAGAGCATGCTCGTGGCCTCGGTGTGGTGGTTCAGCCGCTTGGCGCCCCAGTAGTCGAAGATCATGGCGAGGTCGAAGTAGTTCGAGCGGATGCGCCGGTCGGTGCTCGCGGCGATCTCGTCGGCGCTGCTCGCGATGCCGGCCTCGATGCTCTTGCGGCTCTCGATCACCTCGACGGCCCGGGGCGAGAAGGTGGCGGGAGCCGATCCGGACGGCCCGCCCAGGCACTTCTGCAGGCCCGCGGTCACGGCGTCGAGCCCGAGCTCGTCGGCGGCGAAGGCATTGCCGGCGAGCGAGGCGGTGACGTCGGTGTAGAAGAGCACACCGTGCTTCTCGCACAGCGCGCCGAGGCCCTCGAGGGGTTGCGCCACGGTGGTGCTCGTGTCGCCGTGCACGACCGCGAGGAGCGCGGGCTTCGTGGCCACGATTGCCCGCTCGATCTCGGCCTCGGTGAACACCGTGCCCCACTCGCGCTCGATCACGTGCACCTCGGCGCCGGCCCGCTCGGCGATCTCGCGGAGGAGGTGCCCGAAGCGGCCGAAGATCGGCACGAGCACGCGGTCGCCGGGTGCCACGAGCGACACGATCGCGGCCTCGATGCCGGCGCGCGAGGTGCCGTCGATGAGCAGGGTCTGCTCGTTCGCGGTGCGGAACACCTCGCGGTAGAGCGCCATCGTCTCATTCATGTACGAGGTCATGGCGGGGTCGTACTGCCCCACGAGCTGCGCCGACATGGCTCGCAGCACCCGCGGATCGGCGTTGATGGGCCCCGGCCCCATGAGCAGTCGCGGCGGCGGGTTGATCGGCAGGCTGGACATGACGGCTCCTCGAAATCTCTGTTTCTCCGCCCCCATCCTACGAAACAAGTGTTTCAGCCGTGTTTCGGTATCGCCGCCGCCGAAACTGATCTATCCTCGTGTTGTTTCCCTCCGACCCAGAAGAGATCAATGAGACACACCTCCAAGCCCTCGCGATGGCGCGTGGCCATCATCGCAACAGCGGCTCTGGCCGCATCCACCCTTCCCGTGCTCGCGGCGCCCGCCGGGCCGGCGTCAGCCATGCAGATCGACTGCAGCTACAGCCCCGGACTGAAGGAGTTCATCGACGGGGGCGGAGTTCCTGGCACCAAGTGCTCCGGCGGAGGTGGCACGGGTACCGGCTCCGGCACGAGCACGGGCAGCGGCAGCGGCAGTGGCGGCAGCGGGTCGAGCGGAGGCACCAACTGTCAACCTCATCAGCAGTATCTGCCCCCCTATTTCATCCAAGACGCGACCAGACACGACAGCACGAGCTACTCCACCTATCTCGACGACGGAGGTCACACGAGCACCACGACGGTGCGGCATTACCTCAACAACCGGTTGAGCGGCTCCCTGCAGATCTTCCGTCAGTTCAGAGACGGACGGACCTCATGGGTGCTCATCTACTCGCTCTTCCAGAAGGGCACCCTGAGCCAGGCGATCTACGCGTCGGGCATGCCGTGCGGCACCGGCTACACCTACGTCGACCCCGTGAAGGCACCGGCACCGTCGGGAGCCGGCGACGTCCGCGAGCACCTCGTGAGCCCAGGACTCCCGACGACCCCGCTGCTCGGCCAGGTCGAGACCCGCGGCTCCATGACGCCGATCCCCGGAACCGGCGATGAGTACTTCGTGCGGGTCGATGTCACGAATCCGGCGGGGCGGGCGCTCACCCCCGTCGATGTCGAGACCGGCTTCGGTGACGGATTCGACCTCGTGAGCATCGCGTCCATCCCGTCCGACGCGGAGTGCGACGTCACCGCCCGAGCACTCGAGCAGTGCTCTGTGGCCGTGGCCGGAGGCCAGACGAAGAGCTTCCTGTTCACGGCGAAGGCCAAGCCCGGCACTCCCGCCGACGCCGAACTCCCCGTCACGGTCGCCAATCTGGGCGTGGTGATGACAGAACTGGAGTACGTCGAGGGGGCGACCCGTGAGCGGCGGATGACGCGACCGGTCACGAACCTCTACAAGCTCACCAGACCAGCGCCATTCGCACCTGTCGTGACACCGGACACACCCGTCTGCAGCGCCGAGGCCGCGGGCGGTCCGACGGCGCTGCCGGGTGGCTCCGACAACCAGAACGTCATCGCCGGACAGGTCACCAAGCTGGTGAAGCACTGCAGCAACGCGACCGGTTTGCCCATGAAGTCGAGCGCCCTTCACGGAACGACGACGATGGATGCCTACGGCTGGGTCAGCTACACGCCCGACACCGGCTACCGAGGCCCGGACACCGTGTCGGTGCTCACCGTGAACCCGGAGACGAAGGCTGAGAGCGCCCCGGCGGCGATCGCTGTGACGGTCGTCGCGCCGGCCGAAGCCACGGCAGACGCCTACACGGTCTCCAGCGACACGACGCTCACCTCCCCCTCGAGCCTGCTGGACAATGACCGGGTTCCCCCCACCGACGGCTGGATGATCCAGCAAGGCACCACGCCGCCGGCTCACGGAACGCTCGAGCTCGACGCGAGGACCGGCCGCTTCACTTACACCCCCGTAGCGGGGTACGTCGGCGCCGACAGCTTCCGCTACCGGCTCAGTGGGCCGGACGGAGCCGTGTCGAACGTGGTCGCCGTCGAGTTCACCGTGACGGCGCCGTGAGGGCGGGCGTCCGCACCCTGCCGGGTGCGGACGCCTACTCCCGCTCGGCAGCCTCAGAGAGGGTGGCCGAGGTCGGCGGCCACCGAGGCCGCGAGGTCGATGAGGGCGAGGTCAGAGCCTCGAGGCCCGACGAAGCAGAGGCCCACCGGATCGGGCACGCGCATCAGCGGCGCCGAGACGGCCGGGTAGCCGCCGGTGCCCGCCACCGAGGTCATGCGTAGGGTGGCCGCCCGCACAGCCTGGATGTCGCCTGGCGTCGCGGTGAGCGCCGGCGCCGCCGACGAGGCCGACGGCAGCAGCAGCACGCGCCCGTCGAGCACCCGATCGAAACGCTCACGAGCCTCGGCGAGCACAGCTCTCGCCTCCGCCTCCGTGTCGGCGGTCACGGCCGCCGCGATGTCGAACCGCTCCGCGATGTCGGGCCCGAGCACGCCGGGGTGCGCCTGCACCCACTCCCCGTGCTGCCGCCAGGCCTCGGCCCCCTGCACTACCCGGAAGGCCGCGAACACGGCATCCAGGTCGCCCAGGTCCACCTCCTCGAGCGGCGGGCTCCCCTGCGCATCATCCACGCCCCGGATCGCGGGCTCCCGGATGAGCGCGTCGAACGCCTCACGCACGCCGGACTCGCAGCTCGCCACGATGTCCCGCGACACGGCGAACCGCCTCGCGAGGCGCGCCGCGCCGCCGACTCGGCCCACCCCGTCCGCGCTCGCGTCGTCGGCACCACCGAGGGTCGCGGCAGCGGCAGCGCGCAGTGCCGCCGCCGAGCGCGTGAGCCATCCCACGGTGTCGAACGTTGGCGCGAGCGGGAGCAGCCCCGTCGCGCTGACGGCGCCGTGCGTGGTGCGGATGCCCCACAGCCCCTGATACGACGCCGGCACCCGGATCGAACCACCCGTGTCCGTGCCGAGCCCGATCGTCGCCTGCCCGAGCGCCACCGCCGACGCCGGACCGCTGGAGGAGCCTCCCGGGATCGCCCCGGTCACGGCGCCGTTCGGCGGAGTCCCGTAGTGCACGTTGCGGCCGGCGATGCTGTAGGCGAACTCGTCCGTCTGCGCGATACCCTGCACCGAGGCGCCGCCCGCGCGCAGTGCCCGGACGGCCTCCGCGTCGACCTCGGCCACCGCGGCCCCCGCGAGGTACTCGGGCACACCTGCACCGACGGCGAAGCCCTCCACGGCGAAGAGATCCTTCACCGCCACGCTCATCCCCTCGAGCGGCCGCGGCCCTGAGGAAGACGTCGGGAGCGCAGGCACGAGCGGCGACCCCGCGACGCGCCAGATCGCACGATTCACCGCGGGCGGTGCGCCGGTGACATGAGCCGAGGTGATGACCCAGCGCCCACCATGGTCACCCCCGCCGTCATGCCGGGGCCGCGCATCCGCGATCCGCTCCCAGAGCTGCGTCTGCAGGCCGGAGCCGCCGGCCACGAAGGCGCTCACCGACACGACCAGCGCGGCCTGCGGCGAGAGCACCCGCACCCGCACCTCCGTGATCGTGCGCCGGGCGACTCCCCCGCGCACGCTCCGGAACGCGCTGATCCGCTCGTGTCCCACCAGCAGTCCGTTCGCGTCACCCCGCAGCGTGTCGGGACCAGGCGCGAACGAACGGTCGAGCACGTCCACGTCGTCGACCATGAGGGCGGCTTCGTAGTGGTGGAACGCCGCCAGCAGCGACTCGAGCTCCGCGGGCTCGAGCTCGGCGACGCCGGTCACGCTCACCGACCCGGTGACTCCGTCCGCAGTCCACCTCCCGGTCGAACCCCCGGGCACCGGCACGGCTCCGTGCCTACCCACGGCGCTCCTCCGACCCGTTCGCGCCATGACGACCTCGACGCACCGCGCCGATCCCGCCGCCGGTGTGCCGCGCGGCCCCCGCCGCCACCCCCGCGAAGTCGGCCACCCGCACCTTCGCGTGCACGCCCTTAACGATGTCGACCACCTGCGAGATGTCGAAGTCGGTCGCCGCGCTCAGATACGCGTAGGCGAGCGCCCGATCCATGCCGTAGCGCGCCTCGAGGAGGCCGAGCGCCGCCCGCACGCAGTTCTGCACGGCCACGTCGAGATCCTCGTCCATGCCCGTGGGCACGAGGAACTCGCTCGTCGACGCCAGCGGCCCAGCCAGCACGCCGAACTCGGCCACCGCATCCGCCTGCGACAGCAGATCGAACCGGATCGTCACCCGCAGCGACGCCTCGAGCGCCGTGAGCGCCACTTCCCCGTCTCCCTGCGCGAAGTGCGGATCCCCGACGTAGGCGAGCGCTCCCGGCACCTGCACGGGCAGGTACAGCGACGACCCCACGGTCAGCAGCTTGATGTCGATGTTGCCCCCGTGCGCCCCGGGCGGCACCGAGTGCGGCCGCTCAGCCCCCGCGACGGCCACTCCCATGATGCCGAGGAACGGCGCCAACGGGAACCGCACCGACCGCTGCCCGCCCGGCACGAGCGGCAGGGTGCCGAACGACGAGCCGTCGAGCGCGTGCTTCAGGTCGGCGAAGATGCTCACGTTCTCCTCCGCAGCCGGCATCTCCCCGGGAAGCGCTCCGCGACCGTGCCGATTCGAGATCACGCCGTACGGCACGCGCGGGGTCGTCTCGAGCACCGTCATCTTCAGCAGGTCGCCCGGCCGTGCCCCTCGCACCGCGATCGGCCCTGTCACCACGTGCGGCCCATCGGATGCGTTCCGCGGGTACTCCGACGCGGCCAGCGCCACGGCGTCGTCGAGCACGAAGGCGCGTTCCACCCCGTGCGCCGCGAAGAACGCCGCGGGATCCCGCCCCTGGTCCTCGAGCACTCCCTCGTGGCTGATCGTGTCGATCGTGACCTCGGTGCCAGGGTCGATCTCGAGCACGGCCCGGTCGGTGGCACACGGAAGCCGCCCCCAGAGCAGGTGGTCGAGGCTCGCCGCCAGGTATTCGGTCGCTCTGATCTCGCCCGTGCCGGGCTGCAGTGCTGCAGACGTAGACATGACGAGAGGTTATCGCCCGTTTGCACCCGGAAGAACGCTCGGGCTACGTTTCAGGTCTCACCTCATACCGACAGGATGGCCGTTGCTCACCAGACTCCGCTCCGACCGCGACAAGCTGCACCTCGCCCTCATGCTCGCCCTCACCTTCTCCACAGGGGTGGTCGATGCCGTCGGCTACCTCGGTCTCGACAAGGTGTTCGCGGGCAACATGACGGGGAACGTCGTCATCCTGGGCATGGCCCTCGCGGGGGCGGACGATCTGCCCTGGATCGGGCCGCTGATCGCCCTGTTCGCGTTCATGTTCGGTGCGGTCATCGGCGGTCGCGTCCTCCGCCCGGTGAAGGCGGGCTGGACGACGCGCACCACCTGGCTCTTCCTCGTGGTCGGCATCGTGCTGGCGGGGCTCGCGGTGACGCTGTTCATCACCGACGGCGCTCCGCCCCAGCCCTGGGAGTACTTCATCACCTTCTTCCTCGCCGCGGCCATGGGCATCCAGGCGGCCACCGCCCGGCACATCGCGGTGAAGGACGTCACGACCGTGGTGGTGACCTCCACCATCACGGGCTTCGCGGCCGACTCGCGGCTCGCGGGAGGCAAGGGGCAGCCGTGGTTCCGTCGTGCGGCGGCCATCGTGCTGATCGCGGCCGGAGCGGCGGTCGGTGCCCTCCTCCTGCTCCTGCACATCGGCTGGGGGGTGGCTGCCGCTGCGCTCATCACCCTCGTGGCGGCCCTCCTCGGCCACATCGCGGCCCACGTCAAGCACGCGTCGGAGCCGAAGGCCTCCGCCGCCCCCTGACGCACCACCCGGCGGCCCGACCCGCCGAAGCACCCCTCGACTTGACAGAAGGTGCGCCTAAAACCGCCGACTTGGCACATCTTGTGTCAAGTGGGCGAGTTCAGGCACCGGAAGTGTCAAGTCGCGGGCGGGGCGGGGGCGGGCGTCGCGCGGGGGGCTCGGGGACGGCGCTGGCAGCGCGGGCAGAGGTGCGACGAGCGGTTCATGAAGGCCTCGCGCACGAGGGGCGTGCCACAGCGCGGGCAGGGCTTCCCCTGCTGCCCGTAGGCGTTGAGGCTGTGCGAGAAGCAGCCCGAAGCCCCGTTCACGTTTACGTACTGCGCGTCGAAGCTCGTGCCTCCCTCGGCGAGGGCCTTGCCGAGCACGAGCCGCACCTCGGCGAGCAGCTCCCGCATGCGAGGCCGCGTCAGCCGGTCGGCCGGATGCTCGTAGTGCAACCGCGCCGCCCAGAGGGCTTCGTCGGCGTAGATGTTGCCGATCCCCGAGATGAGCGTCTGGTCGAGCAGCGCCCGCTTGATCCCCGTGCGCTTGCGCCCGAGAGCGGCGAAGAAGAGCGCTTCGTCGAACGCCGGGTCGAGCGGATCGCGCGCGATGTGCGCCACCTGCGACGGCACGAGCGCAGCCGACGCGGCAGAATCGTCTGACGCCGCCGAAGCCCCGGACGCGAGAACCTCCCCGAAGTACCCACCGGGCTGCCCGTCGGCCGTCGGCACGAGCCGGTCGACCGCCATCGACCCGAAGATCCGCTGGTCGACGAAGTTCACCCAGAACTCCCCCTGCACCGGATGCTCGATGTGCAGCCGGATGCGCAGCAGCCCGTCCTCCTCGACGCCCGGCGTGCGCAGCAGCACCTGCCCGCTCATGCCGAGATGCGTCACAAGGGCTTGAGCACCGGCCGGCCCGGCGGAGTCCCCGAGCGGGAACCACAGGAACTTCCCCCGCCGCCCCGCCCCCAGGATCGTGCGCCCCTCCAGCAGCGCGTCGAACGCCCCCTCGAGCGGGCTGTGCCGCTTGAGCGACCGCTCGTCGAACACCTCCACGGCCGTGATGACCGCTCCGGACACCGCGGGCGAGAGCCCCGCGCGCACGACCTCGACCTCGGGCAGCTCCGGCACGCCAGTCGCCCCTACTCGCCGAGCAGCACGAACGCCGCGGCGGCGGCCTCGGCCTCGGCCTGCTTCTTGCTCGACCCGGCACCCGTGGCGGAGACGGGCTGACGTTTCTTCGCGCCCGCCACGCTCACCGTGGCCACGAAGCTCTTGCGGTGGTCGGGCCCGCTCTCCGCCACCGAGTAGACCGGTGCCTCGAAACCGAGCCGGCCGGCCTTCTCCTGCAGAGCGGTCTTCGGATCCATGCCCACGCCGAAGCGCCGGGGGTCGCGCACGAGCGGCTCCACGAGCCGCAGCACGAGCGGCGTCGCCACGTCCGGCCCCTGGTCGAGGTAGGTGGCGCCGATGAGCGCCTCCATGGTGTCGGCGAGGATCGACGACTTGTCTCGCCCTCCCGTGAGCTCCTCGCCGCGCCCCAGCTTGATGTGCGGCCCGAGCCCGATGGTGCGGGCGATCTCGGCGAGTGCGACCGTCGACACGAGGGAGGCACGGCGCTTGGCGAGCTCGCCCTCCTCGAGGTCGGGGAAGCTCGTGTAGAGCATGACGGTGACCGCCTGGCCGAGGATGGAGTCGCCGAGGAACTCGAGCCGCTCGTTCGTGGGGATGCCGCCGTGCTCGTAGGAGTACGAGCGGTGCGTCAGTGCGAGATCGAGCAGCTCGGGGTCGAGCGAGATCTCCAGGCTCGCCAAAAGGTGCGACCTGCTCTCCTCGATTTCAGAAGACACGGATCGCACCCTTCAGCGAAAAGCTGATGCTATACGTCGGCGACCTTGCGGCCCTTGTACTCCATGAACAGCGGGGTGCCGGCCGAGTCCTCGACGACCTTCGCGCGGTGCGGGAGGCTGTAGGTGGTCTTGCCGTTCTCGATGGTCTTGACCAGCGTGGGGATCTCGGCCTTCCACTGCGAACGACGCGCGTGCGTGTTGGAACGTGACTGCTTCCGCTTCGGAACGGCCATGACTATCTCTCTTCTTCTCTGTCGGTCTCACGACCGGCGGTCAAGACTCCGTGCTTATTTGCTCTCGGAGCCTGTGTCTTCGGAAACTTCATCTCGGTCGTGCGCCAGCCCTGCGAGCGCCGACCAGCGAGGGTCGATCGGCTCGGGTGCAGGCTCCGCGGGATTCTCGGCCAGTCGCTCGCCCGTTGCGGGGTCGAGGCCTGGGCAATCCGGCTCACACACCGGCTGGAACGGCAATGACAGCACCACCGTATCCCTGATCAGAGATTCGAGGTCGACATGGTCGTCTTTCACCTCATGATCAAAAGCTTCGTCAGAAGAATACGCGAAAAGCTCCTGGAATTCGACTTCGACAGGCAGGGTGATGTCGCGAAGGCATCGCCCGCACTCCCCGTCGGCGTCTGCCGAGACCTCCGCGCTCACCAGAATGCCCTCGTGCACCGACTCGAGACGCACGTCGACGTGGAGCTCTTCGCCCGCCTGAACGGCCACGAGGCCCTCGCCGAGCTTCTCCTTCACATCGACGTCGAACGAGTGCTCGCGCATCTCCCCGGGCTTGTGCAGGATGTCGCGCACGTTGACCGTGTAAGGGGTCTTCCTGAATGTGCTCACCGCGAGATTCTACCCGCGTTCCCGGGGCACGGGGTTCCGGTGCACGTTCGCGGCCACCACCGCGGCGGCCTCGGCCCGCAGGGCGTCGACGACGGTGCGCACAGCCAGCCGCTCGGCGCGGTCGGGGCGCATGAGCGCGAAGATGTGCCGCTCGGAGACGATCCCGTGCAGGTTCCGCAGCACGATCTCGCTGCGGTAGGCGCCACCGGCCGTGTAGCACGGCAGGATGGCGATGCCGAGCCCGGCCGCCACGAAGGCCTCGGTCACGCGCGTGTCACCGAAGCGCTGCACGACGTTCATGGGGCTGCCGGCGGCCTGCGAGATGTCGAGGATGGTGCGCTCGAACGGGTAGCCCCAGGGCACCCCGATCCAGTTCTCCCCGATCAGGTCCTCGGGCAGCAGCTCCTCCTTCTCGGCGAGCGGATGCCCGGGCGGAAGCGCGATGTCGAGCGGCTCGGTCATGAGCTTGACGGCCGCGATCTCGCTCGCCTGCCAGTTCGCCGCGGCGGAGGAGGCGGAGTGCGCGAGCACGATGTCGAAGTCGGAGGTGAGCGCCGGGAAGTCGTCGCTCTCGGGGTCACGGTCCGAGCAGTGCAGGGTGAGGCCGCCGACGGCCTCGAGCCGCCGCATGACCCCGGGCAGCAGCATCTGGCCGCCGGTCGGGAAGGTCGCGAGCGACACCTCCCCCGTGGGGTCGTTGCGGAACTCGTCCCAGAGCGCGGTGGCGTGCTCGATGGCCACGGCGACGTCGGCGGCGCTGCGGGCGAGCGCACGACCTGCATCCGTCAGCACGATGCCGCGTCCCGCCTTCTCGGTGAGCGGCAGCCCCGCCTCACGCTCGAGCACCCGGAGCTGCTGCGACACCGCCGACGGGGTGCGGTGCGTGGCGCGGGCCACCTCGGTGATGCTGCCTCGCTCCGCGAGCTCGCGGAGGAGTTCGAGCCGTCGTACGTCCATGTAGAAACCCTACGTCGTGAACGCACGACGGCCCGACCGCACTACAGAGAACGGCCTCCAGAGAACCGCCTCCAGAGAACCACCTCCAGAGACCCGCCTACAGCGAGCTGAACGCCTCGTCGTAGAGCGCGAGCGCCCGCTGGGCCTCGGCATCCGTCACCACGCACGGCGGCACGACGTGCAGCCGGTTGTCGGCGAAGAAGGGCAGGAGCCCGAGCGACAGGAGCTTCGCCTTGAGCGCGCCGACGACGGGCGCGGGCGCCGGCTCCCGCGTCTCGGGGTCTGCCACGAGGTCGAGCGCCCAGAACACGCCGAGTCCGCGCACCTCGCCGATGGCCGCGTGCTTGGCGGCCAGGGCCGCGAGGCCGGGCCCGAGCACGTCCCGGCCGATCCGTGCGGCGTTCTCCACGATGCCCTCAGACTCCATCGCATCGAGCGCCCCCACGATCGCCGCCATGGCGAGCGGATGCCCCGAGTAGGTGAGTCCGCCGGGGAACACGCTCTCGTCGAAGGTCGCCGAGATCGAGGGCGAGATGATCACGCCGCCCGCCGGCACGTAGCCGGAGTTGACGCCCTTGGCGAAGGTGATGAGGTCGGGCTCCACGAGACCGCCCTCCTGCTCGGCGAGCGACTGGAAGGCGAACCAGCCGCCGGTGCGGCCGAAGCCCGCCATGACCTCGTCGAAGATGAGCACGATGCCGTAGCGGTCTGCCAGGGCTCTGACACCCGTGAGGTAGCCGGGCGGGGGCACGAGCACACCTGCGGTGCCGGGGATGGTCTCGATCAGGATGGCGGCGATCGAAGAGGCTCCTTCGGCCTGGATGATGCGCTCGAGGTGGTGCAGCGCGCGGGCCGACTCCTCCTCGGGCGTCGTGGCCCAGAACTCGGAGCGGTAGGCGAAGGGCCCGAAGAAGTGCACGTGGCCGCGCGAGTACTCGTTCGGCACGCGGCGCCAGTCGCCCGTGGCCACCACGGCGGCCCCGGTGTTGCCGTGGTAGGAGCGGTAGGCCGAGAGCACCTTGTCGCGCCCCGTGTAGAGCCTGGCCATGCGGATGGCGTTCTCGTTGGCATCCGCACCGCCGTTGGTGAAGAAGACCTTGTCGTAGGAGGAGCCGGCGCGGTCGAGGATGCGCTGCGCGGCCTTGCCACGGGTGAGGTTGGCGTGGGCCGGGGCGACCGTGGTGAGGATGTCGGCCTGCTCCTTGATGGCCGAGACCACGGCCGGATGCTGGTGCCCGATGTTGGTGTTGACGAGCTGCGAGGAGAAGTCGAGGTACTCGTTGCCCTCGAAGTCCCAGACGGTGGAGCCGAGGCCACCGGCGATCACCATGGGGTTCAGCGCCCCCTGGGCCGACCAGGAGTGGAAGACATGGGCCTTGTCGAGCTCACGGGTGAGCTGGCCGTCGGAGGGGTCGAGAGTCATGGGTGGTGCCTGTCCTTCTGGTCGTGCGGATGGGTGATCCGTCGCTTCGTGCCGCTCAGACGCCGTCGAAGCGGCACGAAGTGACGGATCGGGGGGGGCTAGTTGCCGCCCTCGTTGAGGGTGACCTCGATGGGGGCGTAGTCGGCGCCGATGACGTCGACGCCCTCCTCCTCGAGCTCGGCGAGTGCCTTCTCCACGTACTCGTTGGAGAACGCGGTCGCCGGCGGCTCTTCGGTGATGACGGTAGCGCCGGTCTCGTTGGGGGTGTCCATGGCGATCCCGACCGTCTGGTCCCACTGGTCCTGGTTGATCGTGCCGACGCCGGAGGTCGAGGGCCAGATCAGCTTGTTGACCTCGTTGGTCATCCAGAGCTGGTGGCTCTCGCCCAGCTGCGAGCCCGACTCGGTCACGATCGTCGCGGCCTCCTCGGGGTTGTCGCGGGCGTACGCCCAGCCCTTGATCGAGGCCTTGATGAACTTCACCGCGGTGTCGGCGTAGTCGGCGTCGTCCGCGAGGCGGTCGCTGTCGGCCCAGATCGCATCCTGGAGCATCGCAGTGCCCTCTTCGTTCCAGTCGATCACGTTGAGCTCATCGGGCTGGAACAGCTCGCCGGTGGCCGGGTTGATCGACTCGAGCACCTGTGCGTACTCGTTGTAGGTCATCGCCTGGGCTGCATCGATGTCACCGGCGAGGAAGCCGTTCATGTCGAACGCCTGCGAGACGAGCGAGATGTCGTCGAGCGCCACACCCGCCTTGCCCATGCCGGCGAAGAGCTCCCACTCGTTGCCGTAGCCCCAGCTGCCGACCGATTTGCCCTTGAGGTCGGCGGCGCTCGTGATGTTCGCCTCCTTCATCGAGACCTGGGTGGTGCCGGATCGCTCGAAGATCTGCGCGATGTCGGTGACGGCCGCGCCCTGCTCGATCGAGCCGAGCACCTTGGGCACCCAGGAGATGGCGAAGTCGGCGTCGCCACCGGTCAGCACGTCGATCGGCACGATGTCGGCGGCACCCTCGAGGATGGTGACGTCGAGGCCCTCCTCCTCGTAGAAGCCCTGGTCGAGCGCCGCGTAGTAGCCCGCGAACTGCGCCTGCGAGAACCACTGCAGCTGCAGGCTCACGGGGGTGAGCTCGCCGTCGGCCGAGTCGGTCGAACCGCCGTCGGTGCCTCCTGACGAGCAGCCGGCGAGCGCGAGTGCCGAGACGGCGAGCGCTCCGACGCCGGTGATGAGTCGAGTGCTGTGTTTCATGCTTCCTCCTTTGGTGGTGCTGCGGATGGTGCGGGGTGGAACGGCTAGGTGCTCGGCTTGTAGTGCCGGGTGGCGAACTTCTCGATGCCGAGGGTGACGCAGTAGAAGAGAAGTCCGACGAGGATGGCGCCGAGCACGTAGGCCCAGGCCAGCGGGTAGTTCGACGACGATGCGGCCGAGGTGATCGACTTGCCGAGGCCGCCGACGGGCCCGCCGAAGTACTCGGCGATGAGGGCCGAGATCACGGCGAGGCTCGACGCGATCCGGAGCCCGGTGAAGATGAACGGCAGGGCACCAGGCACCGTCACGGTGCGCGTGAGCTGCCAGGCGGATGCCGCGTAGACGTGCATGAGGTCGCGGTGCACCGGGCGCACCTGGCGAAGGCCCCGCAGCGTGTTGATGTACACGGGGATGAAGACGGCGATCGCGGCGACCAGCTGCCTGGCCGTCTCGGCTCCCGCCCCGAACATCGTGTAGAGAACGGGCGCGAGCGCCACGATCGGCACCACGGCGAGTGCGGCGATGACGGCGGCGCTCAGCTCGTCGATCACCCGGATGAGCGCGGCGATCACAGCGAACAGGATGCCCAGCACGCCGCCGATCACGAGTCCCACGAGAGCGTTGCCGCCCGTCACCACGGCGCCCTGCAGCACCGTGCCGAAGCTGCTGCCGAACTGCTCGCCGATGGCGAGCGGGCCGGGAACGATGAACGGCTTGACCTCGAACACCACGATGAGCAGCTGCCAGAGCGCGAGGGCCACGACGCCGAGCAGCACGGGCGCGAGCACCGTGCGGGCGCTCGTTCCCGGTCGCGGGGTGGTGGTGCTCATCGCGTCTCGACCCCGCGGATGCCCACGGGGGCCTCGCCGTGCAGGAGCTCGCGCACCCGGCTCACGTTCTCGAAGAAGGCCTCGTTCTCGCGCAGCTGATCGGTGCGCTCGGCGGCCGAGCCGAGCGAGACCGTGAGGATGTCGCGGATGCGCCCGGGGCGAGGCGACATGACGACGACGCGGTTGGAGAGGTACACGGCCTCCGGGATGGAGTGCGTGACGAACACGACCGCGGCACCGGTCTCGGCGGTGATGCGCACGAGCTCGGTCTGCATGCGCTCACGCGTCATCTCGTCGAGGGCTCCGAACGGCTCGTCCATGAGCAGCAGGCGCGGGCTCTCGGCGAGCGAACGGGCGATGGCCACGCGCTGCTGCATGCCGCCGGAGAGCTGGTCCGGGTAGCTCTCGGCGAAGTCCGAGAGGCCCACGAGGGCGAGCAGCTCGGCCGAGCGCGCCTTGCGGGCGGGCCCGGCCACGCCGTGCAGCTCGAGCGGCAGCTCGATGTTGCCCGCCACCGTGCGCCAGGGCAGGAGGCCGGCCTGCTGGAAGGCGATGCCGTACTCCTGGTCGATCCGGGCCTGGCGGGCCGTCTTGCCGAAGACCGTGATGGCGCCGGTGGTCGGCGCATCCAGGTCGGCGATCAGGCGCAGAAGCGTCGACTTGCCGCAACCCGAGGGGCCGATGAGCGAGACGAACTCCCCCGGCGCGACCGTGAGGTCGATGTTCTCGAGCGCCGTGACGGTGGCCTTCTTCTTGCCCACGAAGATCTTGTCGACCCCGACGACCTCGACGGCGGCGGATGCTGCGGGTGCGTCGCTCATGCGGGCACTTCCCCTCTGCGGTAACGACGGAGCAGGACTCCGAGCAGTGCGATGAAGCCGGCGGCGACGAGGCCGACCGCGATGGCTCCGAAGATGGGCGCCCAGGTCTTGGCGGGATCGCCGGAGGCCTGCTGCGCGTATTCGATGATCATGCGGCCGATGCCGCCGCGGAGGCCGATCGAGACCTCGGCCACGACCGTGCCGATGACGGCGTTGGCCGCGGCGAGCCGGAGCGCAGGCAGGAGGTACGGCACCGAGGCGGGCAGCCGCAGCCGGATCAGCGTCTTCCACCAGCCGATCCCGTAGCTGCGGAAGAGCTCGACGTGGTTGGCGTCGGGCGAGTTGAGTCCGCGGAGTGCACCGATCGACACCGGGAAGAACGCGAGGTAGGAGGCGATGACCGCCACCGACATCCAGTTCTCCCAGGTGAAGTCGCCGAACTCGAGCTGCGAGCCCCAGCGGCGCACGAGCGGTGCGATCGCGATGAGCGGCACGGTCTGACTGAGGATGATCCAGGGCAGCACCGCCGACTCCGCCGTGCGGAAGCGCTGCATGAGCACGGCGAGGAGCATACCGACCACGACGCCGACGACCCAGCCCACGGCCGCCACACCGAGGGTGAAGACCGAGGCCTCGAGCACCGCCGACCAGACCGGCACGGCGTTCCGGCCGGATCCGGTCTCGCCGAACAGGCGCGTGATCATGTCCCACACGTGCGGCATGGCGAGATCGGTGGTGCGCGGGAGGATCGTGAGATCGCCCACCACCACGCCCTCGGCGGGCCCGACCGCCTTGTAGAGCTCCCAGAGGGCCACGAGCAGCAGCACGCCGCCCACGCCGAAGGCCACACGCTTCAGGGCGGCGTTGCCGCGCGGCGCGTCGTTCGGCCGGGGCGGCTTCGCCCGCGTGCTCGATCCGGGGGCTGCCGTCATGCCTTGGCCGTGATGTGGTCTCGGAGAGCGGGCATCACGGTCTCGCCGTACACGCGGAGGGTCTCCTCCTTGTTGTCGTGCTGGAGGTAGCCGGCGAACTGGGTCACGCCGATCTCCTTGTACTGCTCGAGCTTCTCGATGTGCTCCTTCGCCGTGCCGAGCACGCAGAAGCGGTCGACGATGTCGTCGGGCACGAAGGCCGTGTGCGAGTTGCCGGCGCGGCCGTGCTCGTTGTAGTCGTAGCCCTCGCGGTCCTTGATGTACTCGGTGAGAGCCTTCGGCACGTCGCTGTCGGTGCCGTACTTCGAGACGATGTCGGCCACGTGGTTGCCCACCATGCCGCCGAACCAGCGGCACTGGTCGCGCATGTGCTCCCAGTCGTCACCGATGTACATCGGGGCGGCGATGCAGAACTTGATCTCATCCGGATTCCTGCCCGCGTTCGAGGCGGCCGTCCGCACGGTCTCGATCATCCACGTGGCGATGTCGATGTCGCCGCACTGCAGGATGAAGCCGTCGCCGACCTCGCCCGTGAGTTTGAGGGCGAGCGGGCCGTAGGCCGCCACCCACATCTCGAGCTCGGAGCCGTGGCTCCACGGGAACTGCAGGGTCTGGCCGTTGTACTCCACGGCCCGGCTGCTCGCGAGCTCCCGGATGACGTGGATGGACTCACGGAGCGACTTCAGCGTGGTGGGCGCGCCGCCCGTGACCCGCACCGCGGAGTCGCCGCGGCCGATGCCGCAGACCGTGCGGTTGCCGTACATCTCATTGAGAGTCGCGTAGACGGAGGCCGTGACCGTCCAGTCCCGGGTGGCCGGGTTGGTCACCATGGGGCCGACCTTGATCTTGTGCGTCTCGGCCAGGATCTGGCTGTAGATCACGTAGGGCTCCTGCCAGAGCAGGTGCGAGTCGAAGGTCCAGAAGTAGTCGAATCCGTACTGCTCGCTGAGCTTCGCGAGGCCGACGGTGCGTGCTGCGGGGGGATTGGTCTGAACGACCGCGCCGAAATCCATGTTGCTTCCTGTCAGATCAAGTACTGGCTGAGGCCGCGCTTGAAGTAAGCGCCGTCGCCCTTCTTGCCGAGGTAAGAGTTGTCGTCGACGATCTTCCGCCCACGCGAGAACACGGTGTCGACGTGGCCGTCGATCTCGAATCCCTCCCAGGCGGAGTAGTCCATGTTCATGTGGTGGGTCTTGTCCACCCCGATGGAGGTGTGGCCGTTGGGGTCGTAGATCACGACGTCGCCGTCGGCACCGGGCTGGATGACGCCCTTCTTGCCGTGGATGCCGAACATCCGGGCCGGCGTGGTGCTCGTGAGCTCCACCCAGCGCGGCAGCGAGATCTCGCCCATGACGACGCCCTGGTAGATCAGGTCCATGCGGTGCTCGACCGAGCCGATGCCGTTCGGGATCTTCGAGAAGTTGCCGATCCCCATGTCCTTCTGGCCCTTCATGCAGAAGGGGCAGTGGTCGGTCGAGATCACCTGGAGATCGTTCGTGCGGAGTCCCTGCCACATGTGGCCCTGGTGGCCCTCGTGCTTGGAGCGCAGTGGCGTGGAGCACACCCACTTGGCACCCTCGAAGTCGCCCCACTCCTCGCTCGACGCGCCGAGCTGGTCCTCGAGAGAGAGGTAGAGGTACTGCGGGCAGGTCTCGGCGAACACGTTCTGCCCGTTGTCACGGGCCGCGGCGATCTGTTCCACGGCCTGCTTGGCGCTCACGTGCACGATGTAGAGCGGGGCGCCCGTGAGGTTGGCGAGCATGATGGCGCGGTGGGTGGCCTCCTCCTCGGCCTGCCACGGGCGGGAGGTGCCGTGGTAGAACGGCGAGGTCTCGCCGCGCTCGATGTGCTGCTGCACGAGGAGGTCGATGACCGAGCCGTTCTCGGCGTGCATCATCATGAGCGCACCGTTCTCGGCGCCCTTCTGCATCGCCTTCACGATCTGGCCGTCGTCCGAGAGGAACACGCCCTTGTAGGCCATGAACAGCTTGAAGGAGGTGACGCCCTCGTTGATGAGCTCGTCCATCGCGGTCAGCGACGAGTCCTGCACGTCCGAGAGGATCTGGTGGAAGCCGTAGTCGACCGCGCACTGCCCGGCCGCCTTCTCCTGCCACAGGTTGTACTGCTCCAGGATGTTCTCGCCCGCGTACTGCACCACGAAGTCGATGATCGACGTCGTGCCGCCGTGCGCTGCGGCGCGCGTGCCGGTCTCGAAGGTGTCGCTGGCCTCGGTGCCGCCGAACGGCATCTGCATGTGGGTGTGTGCGTCGATCCCGCCCGGGATGACGTACTTGCCGGTGGCGTCGACGACCTGGTCGACGTTCGACGCCAGGTCGAAGCCGAGCAGGGTCGATCCGGGTGCGAGCACCGCGGCGATGGTCTCGCCGTCGATGAGCACGTCGGCCTGGGCGGTCCCCGTGGCGTTCACGACGGTGCCACCGGTGATGAGGGTCTTGGTCATTCTCAGCTCCGTTGCTCGCTGGTCTCTACGGTTTCGGGATGCTCGTGTACGAGTCGGGACGACGGTCGCGGTAGAACTGCCAATCGTCGCGCACCGCCCGGATCATGTCGAGGTCGAGGTCCCGGATCACGAGCTCCTCGGCGTCGCCCGAGGCGTAACCGCCCACGATGTTGCCCTGCGGGTCGGCGAACTGGCTCGTGCCGTAGAAGGTCACGGCGAGGTCGCCGTACTCGTTGTCCTCCCGGCCGACCCGGTTGGGGGCGGCCACGAAGTAGCCGTTCGCAGCGGCCGCGGCGGGCTGCTCGAGCTCCCACAGGCGGTTGGAGAGGCCGGGCTTCGTGGCGTTGGGGTTGAAGACGATCTCGGCACCGTTCAGGCCGAGCTCCCGCCAGCCCTCGGGGAAGTGGCGGTCGTAGCAGATGTAGACGCCGATGCGGCCGACGGCGGTGTCGAAGACGGGGTAGCCGAGGTTGCCGGGCCGGAAGTAGAACTTCTCCCAGAACCGGTCGACGTGCGGGATGTGGTGCTTGCGGTACGAGCCGAGGATCGTGCCGTCGGAGTCGACCACCACGGCGGTGTTGTAGTAGACGCCGGGCTGATCCTCCTCGTAGATGGGGAGGATCGTCACGAGCCCCAGCTCCTTCGCGAGCGCCGCGAAGCGCTGCACGATCGGGCCGTCGGCCGGCTCGGCGTAGCGGTAGTACTTCTTGTCCTGGGTGATGCCGAAGTAGGGGCCGTAGAAGAGCTCCTGGAAGCAGATGACCTGCGCCCCCTCGGCGGCGGCATCGCGCATGAACTGCTCGTGCTTGTCGAGCATCGACTCCTTGTCGCCCGTCCAGCTGGCCTGGGTGATCGCCGCGCGGATCGTCGTCATTGATGGCCTTCCTCGAAAACAAAGAGGGGCGGATTTCTCACCCCGTTTTGTTATTATTGGCGGTGAACATTTCTCTCGTGTTTCAGATTGTGACGTGAGCGTAAATATGTCAAGGGTCGCCTGCAGCACTGCCTAGGGTGGGAGCCCATGCTCGAACTGATCGCCGACGCGGTGGAACACCGCACGCCGGAGGGGATCGCGGCCGCCATCTCGCGGCTCATCCGCTCGGGTTCGCTCGGCGCGGGCGATCGGCTGCCGACGGTGCGCGACGTCGCCTCCACCCTCGGCGTGAGCCCCGCCACCGTCTCGAACGCCTGGCAGGCGCTCTCGGGCGTGGGGCTCATCACCTCACGCGGTCGTGCGGGCAGCTACGTGCTGCAGGCGTCGGCGCCGTGGATGCCGCCGCACTTCGGCGAGCTCGCCGGGTCGCACGTCGTGGCGCGGCTCGACCTGTCGACGGGCACACCCGATCCGGAGCTGCTGCCCGACCTCGCGGCGGCGCTCACGAAGGTGCCCACCCGGGCCGACACCGCGAGCTACCTCAGCGCCCCGGTGCTGCCCGAGCTCGACCTGCACCTGCGGGCGTCCTGGCCCTACCCCGTGGCGGCCCTCACGATCGTCGACGGCGCCCTCGACGCCATCTCCCGCTCGCTCGAGTCGCTCGTGCGGTTCGGTGACCGCGTGGTGGTCGAGAACCCCGGCTTCCCGCCGTTCTTCGACCTGCTCGACCACCTCGGCGTCGAGCGGATCCCGGTCGACATCGATCGCGAAGGCCTCCGGCCCGACCAGCTGGCCCGGGCCCTCCGGCTGAACCCCGCCGCCATCATCCTGCAGCCGCGCGCCCACAACCCCACGGGCGTCTCGATGTCGAGCGAGCGGGTGCGGGAGCTCGCCCGCGTGCTCCGGGCCAACACGCACGTGAGCGATCCCGTGGTGATCGAAGACGACCACTCCGGCGAGATCTCGAGCTCCCCCGCACACAGCCTCGGCACCTGGCTGCCGCAGCGCACCCTGCACGTGCGCAGCTACGCCAAGTCGCACGGTCCCGACCTCCGGATTGCCGCCCTCGGCGGCCCCGAGCAGCTGATCGACCGCATCGTGGCACGTCGCATGATCGGGCCGGGCTGGACCTCGCGCATGCTGCAGACGATCCTGTACGAGCTCCTCACGGCGAGCGCCTCGCTCGACGCCGTGCACGACGCGCGCCGGATCTACCAGGCGAGGCAGCGGGAGCTGTCGGAGGCGCTCGTGGCGGCGGGTGTCCCCCACACGCCCTCCGACGGCATCAACACCTGGCTGCCGGTGGCCGACGAGAAGACGGCCATCGTGGCCCTCGCCGCCAGCGGCATCAGGGTCGCCGCCGGCTCGAGCTTCATCACCTCGCCCTCCGTCTCCGCGCCCTCCTCCTCGTCGCCGCACTTCCTGCGCATCACGGCAGGCCGCGTGACCGACGACTTCACCCCCCTCGCCGCCCTCCTCGCGGCGGCCTCCCGCGCCACCTGACGCGGGGAATCGACGGGGATTCGGGACAGCGGGCGGAGACGACGGAACCTCGACCCGTTTTCCGTCGACGGGTCCGTCGTCTCCGCCGTGCCGCGTGAGGTTGAATGGGGGCGTGCGAGTGACGGTGATTGCGGGCGGTGTCGGCGGGGCGAGGTTCTTGAGGGGGCTGCGGTCGCACCTGCGCGAGGCGTACCCGAACGGCGACGGCGGGTCGACCGCCGAGATCACCGCCGTGGTGAACACGGGCGACGACATGTGGTTGACGGGCTTGCGGGTGTGCCCCGACCTCGACTCGATCATGTACACGCTCGGGGGCGCGAACGACGACGAGCGCGGCTGGGGCCGCCAGGGCGAGAGCGAGCGCGTGAGCGCCGAGCTCACCGCCTACGGCATCGGCTGGCCGTGGTTCACACTCGGCGACCTCGATCTCGGCACGCACATCGCCCGCTCGAGCTTCCTGCGCGACGGCCTCACCCTCACCGAGGCCACCGCCC
This sequence comes from Herbiconiux oxytropis, assembly GCF_024979315.1. Lineage (GTDB taxonomy): Bacteria > Actinomycetota > Actinomycetes > Actinomycetales > Microbacteriaceae > Herbiconiux > Herbiconiux oxytropis. Next base: position 97,200 of record NZ_JANLCK010000012.1, read on the forward strand.
GACTGTCCGAGCGCTGGCCGCTCGGCGTGCGCCTCCTGCCGATGAGCGACCAGCCGGTCGAGACCCACGTGGAGATCGTGGTCGACGGCAAGCGCCGCATCGTGCACTTCGAGGAGTGGTGGGTGAAGCACCGGGCTGCTGTGCCCGCCCAGCGGTTCATCCAGGTGGGGGTCGACGCCGCGCATCCGACGCCCGCGGTGCTGCACGCGATCGAGCACGCCGACGTGATCGTGGTCGCCCCCTCGAACCCCGTCGTGTCGATCGGCACGGTGCTGGGGGTGCCAGGGATGCGCGCTGCCCTGAAGGCGGCGAAGGCCCCGGTCGTGGGCGTCTCGCCGATCATCTCGGGCGCGGCGGTGCGGGGCATGGCGGATGCCTGCCTCACCGCCATCGGCGTCGAGACGACGGCCGTCGCGGTCGGCAAGCACTACGGCTCGCGGGCGCGCGGCGGGCTGCTCGACGCCTGGCTCATCGACGAGACGGATGCCCCGGGCGCGGCCGTGCTCGCCGCGGCCGGCATCCCGACCACCGTGGTGCCGCTCTGGATGAACGACCCCGCCACGAGCGCCCAGCTCGCCGCCGACGCCCTCGCCGCCGCCCGCCGCTAGGAGCCCCGCGCCCGCTAGGGAGCCGCGCGGAGCGCGAGGAGGCCCGCGTAGACCGCCATCGACACCGCGTAGAGCGCGATCACGATGGCGTAGCCCGCGAGGTGCACCTTGGCCGGCTGGTCCCGCTTCACCCACCAGCCGAAGAGCTTGAACGCCCACGGCACGAAGAACCACCCGAGCAGCTGCGTCGACACCAGGTTGCCGATGAACAGCGAGAGCCAGAACGGCACCCCGTGATCGTTGAAGAGCGGATCGGCGATGAAGTAGCCCCAGAGGAACACGATCGGGTAGAGCATGAGCAGCACGAGCAGGTTGCTCTTGAAGATCGGATCCGGGAGAGCCGACCTGCTGCCGGTCCAGAACCCGAAGCCGTAGCTCGCCTTCGTGAGCGTGAGCTTCTCGTTGTAGGCGGCACCGGCCTCGAGCAGCGAGCGCCGCTCCGGCGACTCGATCCACGCGTTCAGGTGCTCGTCGGTGTCGAAGCTCAGGATGACCACCCAGTCGTCCTGCACGCCGGGAACGGGTCGCTCGATCTTGTGGCCGAGGAACCCGTCGAAACGGGACTCGACGGCAGAGATCTCGCGCTGCCAGTCGAGGAACGCCGACTCGTCCTCGGGAGCCACGGCGCTCGAGATGAGCACGGAGGCGGCCTCGGACGGGTGCTTCGCCTCTTCGGTGAACAGGTGGACATCGTCGTTGCCGATGAAGTCGTCCTTGATCTCCGCCATCAGGTTCTGCCGCTCGGCGCTCTGCAGCCAGCCGCGGGCCGAGTCGACGTCGCGGAACCGCTGCACGATCACCCAGTCCACCTGGAGCGGCGGCTTCGGCTCGATCACCTGGCGCTCGAGGAAGCCGGGCCAGGAGAGCATCCGCTCCCCCACCTTCTCCTGCCACGCCCGGTAGCGGTCGTAGCTCTCCTCGGCCAGCCGGCGGTGCACGACCAGGGCGACCGTGCCCGCCGACTTCTGCGCGGTGGTGGAGCCGACGACGTCGGTCACGCTCAGGCCTTCTTGTAGGCGCGTTCCCCGGCCACCCAGGTCTCGTCGACGGCGCGCTCGTCGCTGACCATCATGATGCCGAACAGCAGGTCGGAGACGGTCTCGAGGGTGAGCTCGTCGCCGTCCTCGTGCAGCAGGCTCGCGTGCCACGGCGCCGCGGGGGGCCCCGCGGTCCAGTCGAGAGCCACGAAGTCGGCCTCCTTGCCGATGTCGAAGGAGCCGACGAACTCGTCGATGTAGAGCGACTCGGCGCCGCCTCGGGTGAGCAGGTAGAAGGCGCGGAAGGCCGAGAGCTTGTTGCGCTCGGACTCGGCGAGGTTCTGCTCGCTCGGCACGATCGATCCGTCGAGGATGGTGTTGTTGAGCATGCCCACCTTGTAGCCGTCCTCGAGCGAGTTCAGCAGGCTGAAGCGGTTTCCGCCGCCCATGTCGGTGCCCACCGAGACGAGCACGCGGTGCTCGGGGTCGAGGGCCTTGCCGAGGCGGAACAGGCCAGAGCCCAGGTAGAGGTTCGACGACGGGCAGAAGGCCACGGCCGCGCCCTTGTCGCTGAAGCGGCGGAACTCGTCGTCCGAGAGCCAGACCCCGTGACCGCCGGTGAACTTCGGGCCCACGAGGTCGTACTTCTCGTAGACGCCGAGGTAGTCGTGGCAGTCGTCGTGCAGGGCGAGCACGCCGTGGATCTCGGCCGGGTTCTCGGAGATGTGGGTGTTGATCCACAGGTCCGGGAACTCCAGCTTGAGCTTCTGGCAGGCCGCCAGCAGCTCGTTCGAGGCGCCGAAGCCGAAGCGCGGGGTGATGGCGTAGAGGTTGCGGCCCGTGCCGTGCCACTTCTCGATGAGCGTCTTGGAGTCGTCGTAGAACTGCTCGGGGGTGTTCGCGAAGTAGTCGGGCACGTGCCTGTCGATGCCGGTCAGGCCGCCGATCATGCGCATGTTGCGACGGCTGGCCTCCTCGAAGAAGACCTCGTTGCAGGTGAGGTTGCCGGTGGTGAAGGCCTGGGCGGTGGTGGTGCCGGAGGCCAGGAGGTTGTCGAAGAAGTGCTTGGTGCCCTCCTCGGCGTAGGCGCGGTCGGCGTAGCGGTGCTCCTCAGGGAAGACCCACTTCTGCAGCCACGGCAGCAGCTGCTCGCCGTAGGCGCCGAGCACGCGGGTCTGCGGCAGGTGGATGTGGCCGTCGATGAAGCCCGGGAGGATGATGCGGTCCGTGATCTCGGTGACCACCGCATCCGGATGCCGTGGGGAGACCTCGGCGTAGGGGCCGAAGTCGGTGATGATCCCGTCCTCCACCACGAGCAGCCCGTCGACGTGGAAACGCGTCGCAGCCGCCTCGTCACCGACGTGCTTCCAGGGGTCGTCGATGAAATCAAGGAATGTTCCGCGGACGGCCGTCTCAGCCATGAAGTACCCCTTCGTCGATGCGTTGGGGCAATCGTGACACAGCGGCATGGCCGCAAGGGGCTGCGGGCATGCTCCAAAACAGGGGGTACCGGGGCCTCGACGGTGTCGGAGGGGCGGCGTAGTGTGTCGGCCATCGGGTGACCGGAGGGAGACGACATGGGTGAGGTGGCGCGGACGTATCCGCAGGGCGTGAGCTGCTGGGTCGACGTGGAGGCGCCCGACACGGGCGCGGCGGCCGCGTTCTACGGCGGGCTGTTCGGGTGGAGCTTCGAAGACGTGATGCCTGCCGACGCGCCCGGGAGCTACCTCATCGCACAGCTCGAGGGGCGCGACGTGGCGGCGGTCGGCACGCCGGCCTCCGCGCGCACGACCGCCGTGTGGAACACATACTTCGCGGTCGACGACGCGGATGCGATGGCGCGCGAGATCGTGCGGGCCGGCGGCACCGTGGTGGCCGAGCCGGCCGACGCGGGGCCGGGCGGGCGGGCTGCGGCCGGTCGGGACTCGCAGGGCGCCGAGTTCGCCCTCTGGCAGGCGCGGCGGCGGCTCGGGGCGCAGGTGGTGAACGTGCCGGGATCATGGAACTTCAGCAACCTGCGGGCGGGCGACATCCCCGCCGCGAAGGAGTACTACGCGCGCCTGTTCGGCTGGCGCTATCTCGACCTCGGTGAGAGCGTCGAGCACATGATCGCCGTCGACGGGTATGGGAGGCACCTCGCCGGCACCGCCGACCCCGAGATCTACGAGCGCCAGGCCGGCGCCCCCGAGGGCTTCGCCGACGCCATCGGAGCCATCCAGGCCACCGCACCCGGCGAGGAGCCCCACTGGCGGGTCGTCTTCTCGGTGGCGTCTCGCGAGGAGTCGATCGCACGGGTCGTGGAGCTCGGCGCCACGGTGCTCTCCACGTCCGAGACCCCGTGGGCCGCCCTCGCCGACATCGAAGATCCCCAGGGCGCCCTCCTCACCCTCAGCGAGTTCCTGGCCTGATCGCCGCTGGGCGCTCCCACGCAATCACAACGTGTTCCCGAGCCGCTGGGCGCTCCCACGCAACCACAAGGGGCCGCCGCGACCGCGCGCGAGCGCGGCCACGACGGCCCATGTCCCCCGCGCCGCAGAGGCGGCGGCGCGGGATCGACTCACTCCGGGATCGACTCACTCCACGTCTTCGTCGACCCAGTCGAAGGTCTTGGTGACGGCCTTCTTCCAGTTGCGGAGCTGACGCTCGCGCTCGTCGGAGTCCATCTTCGGCTCCCAGCGGGAGTCCTCCTGCCAGTTGGAGCGGAGCTCCCCCAGGTCGGCCCAGTAGCCCACGGCGAGCCCGGCCGCGTAGGCGGCTCCGAGCGCCGTGGTCTCGGCCACGACGGGACGCACGACGGGCACTCCGAGGATGTCGGCCTGGAACTGCATGAGCGTGTTGTTCGCGATCATGCCACCGTCGACCTTGAGCTCCGTGAGGTCGACACCGGAGTCGGCGTTGACCGCATCCAGCACCTCACGCGTCTGGAAGGCCGTGGCCTCGAGCGCCGCGCGGGCGATGTGGCCCTTGTTCACGTAGCGGGTGAGACCGACCAGCGCGCCACGCGCATCCGAGCGCCAGTACGGGGCGAACAGGCCCGAGAACGCCGGCACGAAGTACGCGCCGCCGTTGTCCTCCACCGTCTTCGCGAGCGTCTCGACCTCGGGGGCCGAGGAGATGATGCCGAGGTTGTCGCGCAGCCACTGGATGAGCGAGCCGGTGACCGCGATCGAGCCCTCGAGCGCGTAGTGGGCCGGCTGGTCGCCCAGCTTGTAGCCGAGGGTCGTGAGCAGCCCGTTCTTGGAGTGCACGATCTCGGTGTCGGTGTTGAAGATGAGGAAGTTGCCCGTGCCGTAGGTGTTCTTCGACTCGCCGGCGTCGAACGCCGCCTGGCCGAAGGTCGCGGCCTGCTGGTCGCCCAGGATGCCGGCGACCGGCACCTCGCGGAGCAGGTTCGACGACTCGACGGTGCCGTAGACCTCGGAGGAGGACTTGATCTCGGGCAGCATCGACTTCGGGACCCCGAACGCCTCGAGGATGTCGTCGCGCCACTGGAGCGTCTCGAGATCCATGAAGAGCGTGCGCGACGCGTTCGTGACGTCGGTCGCGTGCACGCCGCCGTCGGTGCCGCCGGTCAGGTTCCACAGCACCCAGGTGTCGGTGGTGCCGAACAGGAGATCGCCGGCGTCGGCCTTCTCGCGGGCACCCTCGACGTTCTCGAGGATCCAGACGATCTTCGTGCCGGAGAAGTAGGTCGCGAGCGGCAGACCCACGATCGGCTTGAACCGCTCCACACCGCCATCGGCGGCGAGCCGATCGACGATCGACTGGGTGCGGGTGTCCTGCCAGACGATGGCGTTGTAGACGGGCTTGCCGGTGTTCTTGTCCCAGACCACCGCGGTCTCGCGCTGGTTCGTGATGCCCACCGCGGCGATGTCGTGGCGGGTCAGGTCGGCCTTCGAGAGGGCCAGGCCGATGACCTCGCGCACGTTGTCCCAGATCTCCATCGGGTCGTGCTCGACGTAGCCGGCCCTCGGGAAGATCTGCTCGTGCTCCTTCTGACCGGTCGACACGATCGTGCCGGCGTGGTCGAAGATGATCGCGCGGGACGACGTCGTCCCCTGGTCGATCGCCAGGACGTACTTCTTGTCTTCAGACATTCTCTGCTCCTTCGTTGGATGAAATGTGCGGGATGGAACTCATGCTCACGTGAGGATCGGCAGGAGCGGGATGGCGGCGAGGCCCGCGAGGACACCACCGATGATGGGGCCGACGACCGGC
>NZ_JANLCK010000013.1 GCF_024979315.1 Herbiconiux oxytropis
CTCCCACGACGACCGCGGCGGAAGACGCCCGCGCCGCCCCGGCCGCCGCCGACGAGCGCGGCCGAGGCGGTGACCGCAGCGTGACCGGCCCCACCAGCCCGTCCGGCCCCGCCCGCCCGTCCGGCCCCACCAGCCCGTCCGGCCCCACCCGCCCGTCCGGCCCCACCCGCCCGTCCGGCCCCGCCCGTCCCGGCGCATCCGCGAACCCCACCGCCGAGCCCCTCCGCCGCGTCGGGGGCGCCTGGATCGCCCTCTTCGGCACGGCCTGGCTCGGCGTCTGGATGGCGCAGCTCACCCCCGTGCAGCTCCTCCTCCCGCTCCAGGTCGAGGCAGAGCTCACGACCGGGCACTGGACGGACTCCGTGGTGGCCTTCGGCGTCATCTCGGCCATCGCGGGCGCGTTCGCCCTCCTCACCTTCCCCCTCACGGGTGCGCTCTCCGACCGCACGACCTCCCGCTTCGGCCGCCGTCGCCCCTGGATCGCGGGCGGCACCCTGCTCTTCGCCGCCTCGCTCGTGCTCCTCGGCCTGCAGCACGACCTCGTGCTCGTGGGCCTCTTCTGGAGCCTTGCCATCATCGGCTTCTGCGTGCTCTCCGCCGCCCTCACGGCCCTCCTCTCCGACCAGGTCCCCGTGGGCCAGCGCGGCTTCGCCTCGAGCTTCATCTCGGCGCCCCAGGCCGTGGGCCTCATCCTCGGCGTGCTGCTGGCCACGGCCCTCTTCACCGGGCAGTTCCTCGGCTACACCGCGATGGCCGTGCTCCTCGTCGCGCTCGTCGCGCCCTTCTGCCTCTGGGTTCCCGACGTGCCGGTCGTCCGGGGCATCCGCCCGCCCCTCACCCTGCGCTCCCTCGTCGAGGGCTTCTGGGTGAGCCCCCTCGCGCATCCCGACTTCGGCTGGACCCTGCTCAGCCGCGTGCTCGTCAACATCGGCAACGCGCTCGGCACCACGCTCCTGCTCTACTTCCTGATGTTCGGATTGAACGATCCGAACGCGGAGGACGACCTGCTCGTGCTCATCGTGATCTACACGGTCTTCGTGGTGCTGGCCTCGATGATCGCGGGTTCCCTCTCCGATCGCCTGGGCCGCCGCCGCGTGTTCGTGCTCGCCGCCGCCGTGCTGCAGGCCCTCGCCGCGCTGCTGCTCGCCTTCGTGCCCGACCTCACCGTCACCATGGTCGCGGCGGCCCTCCTCGGCCTCGGCTACGGCTCGTTCCTCTCGGTCGACCAGGCCCTCGCCACCCAAGTGCTCCCCGATCCCGCCTCCCGCGGAAAGGATCTCGGCATCATGAACATCGCCACCGCCGTTCCCCAGGCAGTCGCCCCGCTCGTCGGCGCCGCCGTCGTGACCTGGCTGGGCGGCTTCACCGGCCTCTTCCTCGTCTCGGCGATCTTCGGCTTCGCGGGCGCCCTCGCCGTGTCGCGGGTGCGGAGCGTGCGATGACGGCGACGACGGGACTCGACCTGGCCCGCGACCTCGCGCATCCGGATGCGTGGCGCGACGAGCAGCGCTACTGGCGCGGTCTCACCGCGGCGACCGCCGACCTCGAGCCGCCGGTGGCCGTGATCGGCCTCGAGGCCCTCGTGCACAACGCGAGGTCGATGCTTGCGCGAGCCGGGGGCAAGCCGATCCGGGTGGCGAGCAAGTCGGTGCGGGTGCGGGCCGTTCAGGATGCGGTGCTCGCGCTGCCGGGATACGCCGGCATCCTCGCCTACACACTCCCCGAGGCGCTGTGGCTCGCCGAGCGGGCGAGGACCGCCGCCGACGACCCGGCCGGCCGCGCGCCCGCGTCCTCGCATCCGTTCGACGTCGTGGTGGGCTACCCCACGGTCGACCGTGCAGCGCTCCGGGCCCTCGCCGCCGACGAGCACCTGGCCTCGACGATCACGCTCATGGTCGACTCGGTCGCGCACCTCGATCTCATCGAGGCGGCCCTGGCCGCGAGCGGTGTTCCGGCCGGTGCCCGCCCCGCTCTCAGGGTGGCGATCGAGCTGGACTCGGCCTACACCGCCCCGGCCCTCGGCCGCCTCGGCGTCTGGCGCTCGCCCGTCGCCACCGTCGACGACGCGATCGCCCTCGCCCGTGAGATCGTGCGGCGAACCGGATTCGACCTCGTGGGCCTGATGGCCTACGAGTCGCAGATCGCCGGCGTCGGCAACCGCCCCACCGGCAACCCGATCGCCCGCCGCGCGATGGCGCGCGCGATCGACCTCATGCAGAAGGGCTCGATCGCCGAGCTCGCCGGCCGTCGCGGCGAGGTGGTGGCGGCGGTGCGGTCGCTCGCGCCGCTGGAGTTCGTGAACGGCGGCGGCACGGGCTCGCTCGAGTCGACGGGCGCCGACGCCTCGGTCACCGAGATCGCCGCGGGCTCGGGCCTCCTGGGCGGGCACCTCTTCGACACCTACTCCCGGTTCCGCCCCGCCCCCGCCGCGGCGTTCGCGCTGCCGGTCGTGCGGAAGCCCCGGCCTGACATGGCGACGCTCCTCGGCGGGGGGTGGATCGCCTCCGGCCCGCCGGCACCCGACCGGCTGCCCGAGATCGTCTGGCCGAAGGGCACCACGATGCAGGCCCGCGAGATGGCGGGCGAGGTGCAGACCCCGCTCTCCGGGCGCGGTGCGGCGGGACTCCGAGCGGGCGACCGGGTGTGGCTGCGGCACACGAAGTCGGGCGAGCTCTCGGAACACGTGAACGAGTTCGCCGTGGTGGAGGACGGTGCCGTGGTCGACGTCGTGCCGACCTATCGCGGCGAGGGGCAGGCCTTCCTGTGACGGCGGCCAACGGGGTGTGGCGCAACTGGGCGCGCACCGAGACGGTCAAACCGGCGCGGGTCGAGCGCCCGGCGAGCATCGGCGCCGTGCAGCGCGCCGTCACCGCCGCCGCGCGTGCCGGGCTCCGGGTGAAGGCCGTCGGCGCCGGCCACAGCTTCACGGGCATCGCCGTGGCCACGGGCGTGCTGCTCGAGCTCGACGACCTCAGCGGGATCGTGGCGGTCGACCGCGAGCGCGGGCGGGTGACGCTGCTGGGCGGCACCCGGCTGCACCAGCTGCCGCAGTTGCTGCGGCCCTACGAGCTCGCCCTCGCGAACATGGGCGACATCGACCGGCAGTCCATCGCGGGCGCGATCTCCACCGGCACCCACGGCACGGGGGCGCGTTTCGGCGGCATCGCCACGCAAGTGGTGGGAGTGACCCTCGTGACGGCTGAGGGCGAGCTCCGCCGCATCGACGAGCAGAACGAACCAGAGCTCCTGCCGGCCGTGGCCCTCTCGCTCGGCGCCCTCGGGGTGATCGTGGAGGTCACCCTGCAGTGCGTGCCCGCCTTCGCGCTCGCCGCGGTCGAGGAGCAGGAATCGCTCGACGACGTGCTGGCGCACCTGACCGACAGGCACGCCGCCGCCGACCACTTCGAGTTCTACTGGTTCCCCGGCACCCGGAGCGCCGCCACCAAGACGAACACGCGCCTTCCGGCCGACACGCCGCTGGCGCCGCTCGGGCGAGGCCGGGCCTTTCTCGACGACACGCTCATGGCCAACGGCCTCTACCGGGTGACCTGCGCCGCCGGGAGCGCCGTGCCGGCCGTCGTGCCCCGCGTCAACGCCCTCGCCGAGCGGCTCTGGTCGAACCGCCGCTTCACCGACCACTCGCACCGCGTGTTCACGACCTCCCGCACGGTGCGCTTCCGCGAGCAGGAGTACGCGCTGCCGGCCGACGCCGTGCCCGAGGCGCTCCGCGCGGTCGACGCCCTCATCACCGAGCGCGGCTGGCGCATCTCGTTCCCCGTGGAGGTGCGCTCGGCCGCCGCCGACGATCTGTGGCTCTCGACCGCTTCGGGGCGCGAGACCGGCTACATCGCCGTGCACCGGTACCATCGCGAAGACCACACCGAGTACTTCGAAGCCGTCGAGGAGATCATGGACAGGCACCACGGCCGGCCCCACTGGGGCAAGCTGCACGGCAAGTCGGCCGGGCAGCTGGGGGAGCTGTACCCACGGCACGGCGAGTTCGTCGCCCTCCGTGACGCCGCCGATCCGGAGCGGCTGTTCACCAACGCCTACCTCGACCGCGTGCTGGGGGAGTGAGCGTGCGATCACCCGAGGAGCGCCGCGAGTTCGCCCGCGACCTGGCCGGCCGACTGCCCGAGGGCTTCGTGCTCGGCACGGCCACGAGCGCCTTCCAGATCGAGGGCGCCACCCACGAGGGCGGCCGGGGCGAGTCGGTGTGGGATGCGTTCACCAATCAGCGGGGCCGCATCCTCGACGGCTCGACGGCCGATCGGGCGGCGGACCACCTGCACCGCTACACGGAGGACGTCGAGCTGCTGCGCGACCTCGGCGCCGACGCCTATCGCTTCTCGTTCTCGTGGCCGAGGCTGCAGCCCGAGGGAAAGGGCGCCCTCCGCCAGGAGGGGCTCGACGTCTACCGCCGCCTGCTCGACGCGCTCGACGGCGCCGGCGTGCAGAGCTTCGCCACCCTGTTCCACTGGGACACCCCGACGGCCCTGCCCGGCGGCTGGTTCAACCGCGACACCGCCCTCCGCTTCGGCGACCTCGCATTCGCGCTGGGGGAGGAGTTCGGCGACCGCATCGGTCACTGGGCCACGGTCAACGAGCCCGCCACCGTCACCCTCCAGGGCCACGCACTCGGCGTGCACGCGCCAGGGGCCACGCGCCTGTTCGACGCACTCCCTGCCGCCCATCACCTGCTCCTCGGCCACGGTGTGGCCGTGCAGGCTCTCCGGGCGGCGGATGTGCGGGGCGGGGTCGGCATCGTCAACGTGCACTCCCCGGTCGTGCCGGCCACGGCCGACGAGCCCGACGTCGTCTTCGCGGGACTGTTCGACCTGCTGCACAACCGCATCTTCACCGATCCGGTGCTGCTCGGGCACTACCCGGAGCCGCCCGAGGGCTTCGCTCCGCTCTTCGACGCGCTCACCGAAGCCGACCCGGCCGACCTCGCGATCATCGCGCAACCGCTCGACTTCTTCGGCCTCAACTACTACATGCCCACCCGGATCGCGGCCGGCTCGGGCGGGTCGTCGACCCCCGACGGCGAGTCGCCCGCCATGGCGAAGCTGCCGTTCCACCTCGCGCCCTGGCCCGAGTTCGACCGCACGGGCTTCGGCTGGCCCATCGCGCCCGAGTTCCTCGGCACAGCGCTCGACGAGCTCGCCGAGCGGTACGGATCGCTGCTGCCGCCGGTCTACATCACCGAGAACGGAGCGAGCTTCCCCGACCTCGTGGAGCTCGCGGAGGACGACGGCACCCCCTTCGTGGCCGACGGGCGCCGGATCGACTACCTGGCCGAGCACCTCGACGCCGCGATCCGGGCCGTGACCGGCGGGGGCGCGGCATCCGCGATCGACCTGAGGGGTTACTTCGCCTGGTCGCTGCTCGACAATTTCGAGTGGGCAGCCGGCTACACACAGCGGTTCGGGCTCGTGCACGTCGACTTCGACGAGTTCACTCGCACGCCGAAGGACTCGTACCGCTGGTTCCGGCTGCTCGCCGAGTCCCGGTAGCTGGGAGAGCACCCCGCGGCCCCTGAACGACAGCCGTCGGCTCGCTATACTCGGGGCCATGGAATGGCTGATCCCGGTACTCATCGTCGTCGCGCTCGTCGTCATCGTCGGCATCTACCTGTGGGCGACCTACAACTCTCTGGTCTCGCTGAAGGTGCGGGTCGACGAGGCGTGGAGCGACATCACGGTGCAGCTGAAGCGCCGGGCCGATCTGCTGCCGAACCTGATCGAATCGGTCAAGGGTTACGCTGCGCACGAGAAGGCCGTCTTCGAGAACGTCACGAAGGCCCGCGCCGAGACCCTCGGCGCCCAGGGCCCGGCGGAGGCCTCGCTGGCCGAGAACCACATGCAGCAGGCGCTGAAGAGCATCTTCGCCGTGGCGGAGGCCTACCCGCAGCTCCAGGCCAGCCAGAACTTCCTGCAGCTGCAGGCCGAGATCGTCGACACCGAGGACAAGGTGCAGGCGTCGCGCCGCTTCTACAACGGCGGCGTGCGCGAGCTCAACACCAAGATCCAGCAGTTCCCCAACAACGTCTTCGCGCGCCGCCTCGGCTTCGCCGAGCGCGAGTTCTTCGAGGTCTCCGATGTGGCGGCCATCGCCGAGCCGCCTCGCGTGCAGTTCTAGAACCGGTCCATGTATCGCGCCATAGCCAAGAACAAGCGCAACACGGTCTTCATCATCGCGCTGTTCCTGCTGATCATCGGCGGGCTCGGCTGGCTCGCCGGCTACATCTACGGCAACCTCACGATCGTCGTCGTCACCCTCGTGGTCGCGGCCGTCTATGCGCTCATCCAGTACTTCGCCGCGAGCGGTCAGGCGCTCGCCATGAGCGGCGCCCGGCAGATCGAGAAGCGCGACAACCCGCGGCTCTACCGCGTGGTGGAGAACCTCACGATCGCCACGGGCATGCCGATGCCCAAGGTCTATATCGTCGACGACCCGGCGCCGAACGCGTTCGCGACCGGGCGCGACCCCGAGCACGCCGTCGTGGCCGCCACCACCGGGCTCCTCGCCATCCTGGACGACGCGGAGCTCGAGGGGGTCATGGCGCACGAGCTCGGCCACGTCAAGAACTACGACATCCGGGTCTCGATGATCGTGTTCGGGCTCGTGGTGGCCGTGGGCTTCGTGGCCGACATGCTCCTGCGGCTCACCCTCTTCGGCCGCGGCAACAACAACTCCAACCCGATCATGATGATCTTCGGCCTCGTGGCCCTGCTCATCGCACCGCTCATCGCCACCGCGGTGCAGCTCGCCGTCTCCCGCCAGCGCGAGTACCTCGCGGATGCCACGGGCGCCATGACCACGCGGCACCCGGATGCGCTCGCGAGCGCCCTCGAGAAGCTCGCCGTCTATGGCCGCCCCATGCTCCGCCAGTCGTCGTCGATGTCGCACATGTGGATCTCCGACCCCATGAAGCCCGGCTTCATGGACAAGCTCTTCGCCACGCACCCGCCGCTGCCGGAGCGCATCGAGCGGCTGCGCACGATGGGTGGGGGATTTTAGGCGCGGGCTAGTTCTGCCGCCAGGGCGGGGGCCAGGGTGCCTCGGCCGGTGACGTGGATGTCGCCGGGGAGGTTCTGCCAGGCGGCGGCTCGGCGGAGGAGGGCCGCTATGCGGGGCACGTCGTCGGGCAGGAGGGCCGGTTCTGCCCAGGCGGACTGCACGCGGAGGACGCCGGACTGGCGGTCGCTCTTGAGGTCGATGCGGGCCGGGAGGCGGTCGTCGATCAGCACCGGGAGCGTGTAGTAGCCGTAGACGCGCTTGGGCTCGGGCGTGTAGATCTCGATGCGGTAGCGGAAGTCGAAGAGGCGCTCGGTGCGTGAGCGCTCCCAGACCACGGGGTCGAACGGCGAGAGCAGCGCCTCGGCCTCGATCCGGCGCGGCCGCCGTGCATCCCGGTGGAGCCACGCCGGCTTCGACCAGCCCTCCACCTCCACCGGAACGAGCTCGCCCTCCTCCACGAGCGAGAGCACCGCGGGCAGGGCGTCGACCGTCTTGAGTCGGAAGTAGTCGGCGAAGTCCTTCAGGGTTCCGATGCCGTGCGCCCTCGCCGACATCGACATCAGCTGCCGCACCGCCTCCTCCCTCGGCACCTCCACACCCAGCACCGATGCGGGCAGCACCTGCTCGGGCAGCGCGTAGACCCGCTCGAACCGCACACGGCCGGCCGAGACCACGTCGCCCACCCGGAACATCGTCTCGAGCCCGCGCTTGACCTCCGACCAGCCCCACCACGGGCCCTGGCGCCGGTTGGAGTCGTGCTCGATCTCGCTCGCGCGCATCGGCCCCTTCGCGGCCAGTTCGGCGCGCAGCCACGGGATCATCGACGCCTCGGCGGACTCCGCGGAACCCGTCTCGGACGTGCCGGCCAGGAACCTGTCCCGGTAGTCGTTCTTCCGCCAGGCCATCAGCGGCAGCGTCTCGATCGGCAGGAACGACGCCTCGTGCGCCCAGTACTCGGTCACGCCCTTGCCGTAGGTCACGGCGTCGAGCAGCGCCTTGTCGTAGTGCCCGAGCCGGGCGAACACGGGCTGGTAGTGGCTGCGCTCGTAGACGTTCACCGAGTCGATCTGCAGCAGCGCGAGCCGGCGCAGCAGGAGGTTGAACTGGCGGGTGCCGGGACCGGAGCCGGTGCCGGCGGTCTGGCGCGCGCCGAACCCCTGTGCCGCCAGGGCGATCCGCCGCGCCCGTGCCGCTGAAATCGTGTCGACCATGGCTCCAGACCCTACCCGGCGCCCCCGACATCCTCGACACCGCTCGTTCACACCCGGTTCACGGTGGCGACGGCCGGGCGACCCCCGCGCTCCTTAGCCTGCAGAGGTCGGCGCCCCGGCATCGCAACAGCCCGCTCACAGCGCGGGCGGCCGGTGGCCGACATCCTGGAGGATCACTTGTTCACCAAGCGCACCGCGATCACGGGTCTCGCCGTCGTCGCAGCCGTCGCCCTGGGCCTCACCGGCTGCTCCGCCGGCGCCTCGGCCGGATCGGGCACCGAGGGCACCGATGGATCGGCCGTCGACGCCGCGACGGCCACGAGCCTCGCCGACTTCGGCTCGCTCGAAGCCCTCGAAGAGGCCGCCAAGGCCGAGGGCAGCCTCAACGTCATCGCGCTTCCGCGCGACTGGGCCAACTACGGCGCCGTGCTCGACGCGTTCGCCGCCAAGTACCCGGAGATCACCATCAACGAGGCGAGCCCCGACGCCTCGAGCGCCGAGGAGATCCAGGCCGCCGAGAACCTCGCCGGACAGGACACCGCCCCCGACGTCTTCGACCTGGGCGCCGCGGTGGCTCTGGCGAACACCGACCAGTTCGCGCCCTACCAGGTCGAGACCTGGGCCGACATCCCGGATGCGCTCAAGGAGCAGTCGGGCCTCTGGGTGGGCGACTACGGCGGCTACATGGCCGTCGGCTACGACCCCGACGCGGTCCCTGCCCCCGAGAGCCTCGAAGACCTCCTCGGCGCCGACTACAAGGGCAAGGTCGCGATCAACGGCGACCCGACCCAGGCCGGCGCAGCCTTCGCCGCGGTGGGCCTCGCCGCCGTGCAGAACGGCGGATCGGTCGACGACTTCCAGGCCGGCATCGACTTCTTCTCGGAGCTCAACGCCGCGGGCAACTTCGTGAAGATCGACCCGACCCCCGCCACGATCGCCTCAGGCGAGACCCCCGTCGTCTTCGACTGGGACTACCTCAACGTGGGCTACGGCGCCGAGCTCGAGGGCCAGCGCAACTGGGAGGTCGCCATCCTCCCCGGCACCGGCTACGCGGGCTACTACAACCAGGCCGTGAACATCGACGCGCCGAACCCGGCCGCCGCGCGCCTCTGGCAGGAGTTCCTCTACAGCGACGAGGCGCAGAACCTGTGGCTCGAGGGCGGTGCCCGCCCCGTGCGCGCCGACGCCATGGCCGAGGCCGGCACCATCGACGAGGAGCTCTTCGCGGCACTGCCCGAGACCCCCGACGAAACCGTCGTGCCCGACGCGGCACAGGCCGAGGCGGCCTCGACCCTGCTCGGCGAGAAGTGGGCGGCCGCCGTCCAGTGAGCGAACGCATCCTGAGCCCCGCGGCGGGCATCGTCCCGCCGCGGGGCCCGGGGGCGTCCCGCCGAGGGCGCTCCCCGATCTCGGGCAGCGTCCTCGGCCTCGTGCCGTTCGCGGCCTACATCCTGCTCTTCCTCGCCCTGCCTACGCTGCTCGCGCTCGGCACGGGACTCGTCGACGGCGACGGCGCCTTCACCTGGACCAACATCGCCGCCCTCGGCGATCCGGTGGTGCTCAACACGTTCGGCAACTCCCTGTGGCTCTCGGCGCTCACCGCCGTGGTCGGCGCGATCGTGGGCGCGGTGTTCTGCTACGCCCTGATCGGCGCGAAGCCCACGGGCGTCCTCCGCGCGGTGGTCGACGCGGCGAGCGGTGTGCTCGCCCAGTTCGGCGGCGTGATGCTCGCGTTCGCATTCGTCGCGACCATCGGCATCCAGGGCATGGTCACCCTCTGGCTCCGGGACACCTTCGGCACCGACATCTTCGCCGACGGCGTCTGGCTCTACGACACCCCGGGGCTCATCCTGCCCTACCTCTACTTCCAGGTGCCGCTCATGATCATCACGTTCCTGCCGGCCCTCGAGGGCCTGAAGCCGCAGTGGGCCGAGGCCAACGCGATGCTCGGCGGCAGCCGCTTCGGCTACTGGCGCCGTATCGGCGCTCCCGTGCTGCTTCCCTCGTTCTTCGGCTGCCTGCTGCTGCTGTTCGCCAACGCGTTCTCCTCGTTCGCCACCGCTGCGGCGCTCACGAGCCAGGGCTCGCAGATCGTTCCGCTGCAGATCCGGGCGGCGCTCACGAGCGAGACGGTGCTCGGCCGCGAGAACCTCGCCGGCGCTCTCGCCCTCGGCATGATCGTGGTGATGGTGGTCGTGATGGCGCTCTACTCGCTCCTCATGCGTCGGGCCGCACGGTGGCAGCGATGAGCGCGGTCGTGAACGCCAAGCGGATGCGCGACGTGCATCCCGGCCCGGGTCGTGTCACGAGATGGGTGATCGTGGTCGTCATCGGCGGCCTCTTCCTCGTGCCCATCGCGGCCATGATCGAGTTCACGCTGCGACGCGGCCTCGAGGGCGGCTACGACCTCGCGCGGTGGGCCGAGCTGTTCGGCGGCGACGGCATCACGGGCGAGTACAAGCCCGTCCTGACCGGCCTCACCAACTCGCTCCTGCTCGCGGTCGTCACGGTGCTCATCATGCTCGTGCTGCTCGTCCCCACCATGGTGCTCGTGCGCATCCGATTCCCCGCGCTCGAGCGAGTGCTGGAGTTCGTGTGCCTCCTGCCCATCACGATCCCCGCCATCGTGCTGGTCGTGGGGCTCGCGCCCGTCTACTCCGTCGTGGCGAGGATCTTCGGATCCGGCGTCTGGCCGCTCGCGTTCGCCTACGGCATCCTCGTGCTGCCCTACGCCTACCGCGCCATCCAGGCCAACCTCGGGGCCGTCGACGTGGTGACGCTCAGCGAAGCGGCACGCTCGCTCGGTGCGGGCTGGCTCACCATCCTCCTGCGCGTGGTGGTCCCCAACATCCGCCGGGGCCTGCTCGCAGCCTCGTTCATCTCGGTGGCGGTGGTGCTCGGCGAGTACACGATCGCGGCGCTGCTGAACCGGGTGAACCTGCAGACCGCGCTCGTGATCGTGTCGAAGGCCGATCCGTTCGTGGCCATCATCTTCGCCCTGCTCGCCCTGGCGTTCGCCTTCGTGCTGCTCATCGGCATCGGGTTCATCGGCGCGGGACCGCGCACTGAGAAGAAAGCTCGTTCATGACCACCACAGTGACCCCGACTCCGATCCCGACCCCTATCCAGACGGGTGCCCGGGTCGAGCTCCGCGCCATCGAGAAGGAGTTCGCGGGCGGGCACCGCGGCCTCGACGGCATCGACCTCGTGATCGAGCCAGGGGAGTTCGTGGCCCTGCTCGGCCCGAGCGGCTGCGGCAAGACCACGGCGCTGCGGGTGCTCGCGGGTCTCGAGTCGGCCACCGGAGGATCCGTGCTCGTCGACGGCCGCGACGTCTCGGGGGTTCCTGCGCGCCACCGAGACATCGGCATGGTGTTCCAGTCGTACTCGCTGTTCCCGCACCTCACGGCACTCGCCAACGTCGAGTTCGGTCTGCGGATGCGCAAGGTGCCGTCGGCAGAGCGGCGCAGGCGGGCGGGCGACGCCCTCGAGATGGTGGGCCTCGGCGGTTTCGGCGGCCGCTACGCGCACGAGCTCTCGGGCGGGCAGCAGCAGCGCGTGGCGCTCGCCCGCGCGCTCGTGACCGAGCCCAGGGTGCTGCTGCTCGACGAGCCGCTCTCGGCCCTCGACGCCCGCGTGCGCGTGCAGCTGCGCGACGAGATCCGGCGCATCCAGCGCGAATTCGGCATCACGACCCTCTTCGTCACGCACGATCAGGAGGAGGCGCTGGCCGTGGCCGACCGCGTGGCCGTGATGCGCGCGGGGCGGATCGAGCAGATCGGCACGCCCGAGAACCTCTACGGCCGGGCCGCGACGGCCTTCGTGGCCGAGTTCGTGGGGCAGACCAACCGGCTGCCGGGCCGGGTGGCGGGCGGAGTCGTGGAGCTCGAGGGCGGGGTGCGGCTGCCGCTCATCGACCAGGCGGCGGTCGAGGGCGATGTGGTGGCGTTCGTGCGGCCCGAGGATCTGCGGTTCGGCACGGCAGGGCTCGCGGTGGAGGTGGTCTCGACGAGCTTCCTGGGTTCGTTCCGGCGCACCACGGTGGCGCTCGACGACGGCACGGTGCTGGCCGTGCAGCACGCCTCGGGCCTGGTGCCGGAGGTCGACGAGAGGCTCTTCCTCGAGTTCGCCGGGGTGCCGGTGGCGGTCGCACGGCGGGAGCTGTGATTCGCATGCGAGCGGGCGCATACGAGCGCTCCTAGACTTGGCCCATGTCTCCGTTCGGGCGATCGCGCCGGGGTGCGCCGAAGTCGTCTTCCGACGTGCCCGTGAAGCGCGTCGACCGCCCGGCCGCCGCCCCCGGTCCTGACCGCTACGACCCGCTCGAGTCGGTGCCGCCTGGCATGCAGGTGGCCGGCGCGTGGTCCTGGCGCATCCTCGTGGTGCTCGGCGTGCTCGCGGCCATCGGCTTCCTCATCATCCAGCTGCGGCTGCTCATCATCCCGCTCATGGTGGCTGTGGTGCTGTCGGCGCTGCTCGTGCCCTTCAAGAACTTCCTCGTGCGGCACCGCTGGCCCAAGGGGCTCGCCGTGGCGGCCGCCGAGGTGGGCACCCTCGTCGTTGTCGCCGGCCTCATCTTCCTCGTCGTGACCCAGGTGACCTCCGGGTTCGACGACCTGCGCTCGCAGACCCTCAACTCCTACAACGACCTCAAGGCGTTCCTCGCGCAGTCGCCGCTGCAGGTCTCCGAAGACGACTTCAACGACTACGTCGCCCAGATCTGGGGGGTGATCCAGCAGGACGGCCAGGCGCTGATTACGGGTGCGGCCGCCGTGGGCTCGAGCATCGGCCACGTGCTCGCGGGCGTGCTGCTGACCCTGTTCTCGACCCTGTTCATCCTCATCGACGGTGAGCGGATCTGGCGCTGGATCGTGCACGTGTTCCCGCGCAGGGCCCGGGCGGCCACCGACGGCGCGGGCCGTGCGGGCTGGGCCACGCTGCAGAACTTCGTGAAGGTGCAGATCCTCGTGGCCTCGATCGATGCCGTGGGCATCGGAGTGGGGGCGGCGATCCTGCAGGTGCCGCTCGCGATCCCGGTCGCGGTGCTGGTGTTCCTCGGCTCGTTCATCCCCATCATCGGAGCCGTGCTCACGGGGGCCGTGGCCGTGTTCATCGCCCTCGTCTACAACGGCTGGGTGATCGCCCTCATCATGCTCGGCGTCGTGCTGCTCGTGCAGCAGATCGAGGGCCACGTGCTGCAGCCGCTCATCATGGGCACGGCCGTGAAGGTGCATCCGCTCGCCGTGGTGCTCGCGGTCGCGGGCGGCTCCATGGTGGCGGGCATCGCCGGTGCGTTCTTCGCCGTGCCGCTCGTGGCCACCCTCAACGTCATGGTCAAGTACGTCGCCGGGGGCGCGTGGCGGGCGACCGCCGACGAGCGCGCCCTCATCCCACCGAAGGATCCCCTCACCGATGTCTGAGCCCACCAGCCTCACCTACCCGCCCACGGAGCCCGCCGAGCCCTCTGCCCCGTCCGGGTCGTCCTCCCGTGACGGTTCCGTCTGGCCCTCGCTCGCCGAGATCGAGGCCGCGCGCGTGCGCGTGTCGAAGGCTGCGCAGGTCACGCCCATGGAGAGCTCGCGCTTCCTCAGCGACATCATCGGCTCGCCGGTCTTCATGAAGTGCGAGAACCTGCAGCGCACGGGCTCCTACAAGATCCGCGGGGCCTACAACCGCATCTCGAGCCTCACCGACGAGGAGAAGGCGCGCGGCGTCGTGGCCGCATCGGCCGGCAACCACGCCCAGGGCGTGGCGTTCGCCGCACGCGAGCTCGGCATCAAGGCCACCATCTTCATGCCCATCGGCGTTCCGCTGCCGAAGCTCCAGGCCACCCGGCACTACGGCGCCGACGTCATCCTGCGCGGCCACTCGGTGGAGGAGGCGCTCCGCGCCGCCGCCGAGTTCTCGCAGTCCACGGGCGCCGTCGTCATCCCGCCGTTCGACCACATCGACGTCGTGATGGGGCAGGCCACGCTCGGGCTCGAGATCCTCGACCAGGTCCCGGATGCCGACACGGTGGTGGTGCCGATCGGCGGCGGCGGGCTCATCTCGGGCATCGCGAGCGCGGTCAAGCAGCGCGCGGCGGCCGAGGGCCGCACGATCCGCGTGATCGGGGTCCAGGCGGCCAATGCGGCCGCCTACCCGCCCTCGCTCGAGGCCGGGGAGCCCGTCGAGATCATCACGTCGCCCACCATCGCCGACGGCATCCAGGTCTCCCGGCCGGGCGTGCTCAACTTCGAGATCATCCACGAGCTCGTCGACGAGGTCGTCACCGTCACCGAGGCCGACACCGCCAGGGCCCTGCTGCTGCTCCTCGAGCGCGCCAAACAGGTCGTCGAGCCGGCCGGCGCCGTGGGCGTGGCGGCGATGCTCTCGGGTCAGGTGAAGAACGCGGGCACGACCGTCGTGGTGCTCTCGGGCGGCAACATCGATCCGTTGCTCATGCAGCGCGTCATCAGCCACGGCCTCGCGGCCTCCGAGCGCTACCTCAAGCTGCGGATCATGCTGCCGGACCGCCCGGGCCAGCTCGCGCGCACCGCCGAGATCGTGGCCGAGGCCAACGCGAACGTGGTGGAGGTGCAGCACACCCGCCACGGCAAGGGCCTGCAGATCAGCCAGGTGGAGCTCGAGCTGCACATCGAGACGCGCGGGCCCGACCACCGCGAGCTCGTGGTGGCGAAGCTGCGCGACGCCGGCTACGACCTGCGCATCGAGCAGTGACGGGGCTCCTCCTCGTCACGGGTGGCGCCGGGTTCATCGGCGGGGCCGTGGTCGCCGCCGCGCTCGGGGAGGGCTGGCGGGTGCGGGTGCTCGACTCCCTGCGGGAGGACGTGCATTCAGTGGCCGCCGCTTCGCCCGGTGACGCGCTGCAGGCAGCCGCTCTGCCGCACGGCGTCGAGTTCGTGCGGGCCGACGTGCGCGACGCGGAGGCCGTGCGGTCGGCGCTGGATGGCGTCGACGCCGTCTGCCACCAGGCCGGCAAGGTGGGGCTCGGGGTCGACTTCTACGACGCGGCCGACTACGTGGCCTCGAACGACCTCGGCACCGCGGTGCTGCTCACCGAGATGACGCGCGCCGGCATCGGTGCCTACGTGTTCGCCTCGTCGATGGTGGTCTACGGCGAGGGCGCCTACCGCTCCAGCCGAGGCCGGGTGCGCCCGCTGCCGCGTGCCGCCGCCGATCTCGACGCGGGGCGCTTCGAGCCGCGCGATCCGGAGACCGGCGAGCCGCTCGAGCCCGAGCTCATCGGCGAGTCCGAGCCGCTGGACCCGCGGAACGTCTATGCGAGCACCAAGCTCGCCCAGGAGCACCTCGCGGCGTCGTGGGCGCGCTCCACCGGCGGCCGGGCCATCGGGCTCCGCTACCACAACGTCTACGGGCCGGGGATGCCGCAGAACACGCCCTACGCGGAGGTCGCGTCGCTGTTCCGCTCGGCGCTCGCGCGCGGCGAGGCGCCCCGCGTGTTCGAAGACGGTGGCCAGCGCCGCGACTTCGTGCACGTGCGCGACGTGGCGGCGGCGAACCTCGCCGCCGTGCACGGTGTGGGGGAGCAGGCCGAGGGCACGTTCAGGGCCTTCAACGTGGGCAGCAGCACCGTGCACACGATCGGCGACATGGCCGCCGCGCTCTCGCGGGCCGCCGGCGGGGCCGAGCCGGTGGTGACGGGGGAGTACCGCCTCGGTGACGTGCGGCACATCACCGCGTCGTCCGCCCTCATCCGCGCCGAGCTCGGCTGGAGCGCCGCGGTGCCCTTCGACGAGGGGATGCGTGAGTTCGCCGCCGCACCGCTCCGCTCGGCCGTGCGATGAGCGACGGCGCGTCGGCGGGCGACCCCGTTTCGGCGGGCGACCCCGTTTCGGCCGGCGCCGTGGCACCGGTGCTCGTCGACGTCGTGCTCCCGTGCCTCAACGAGGAGCGCGCGTTGCCGTGGGTGCTCTCGCGCCTGCCGGAGGGCTACCGGGCCATCGTGGTCGACAACGGCTCGACCGACGACTCGGCCGCGGTCGCCCGCGGCCTCGGCGCCACCGTCGTCGCCGAGTCCCGGCGCGGCTTCGGCGCGGCCGCCCACGCGGGCCTCACCGCCGCCACGGCTCCCGTCGTCGCGTTCTGCGACGCCGACGCCTCGATGGATCCGGCGCAGCTGCCCGCCATGGTCGCGCTCCTCGACGAAGGCCGCGCCGAGCTCGTGCTCGGCCGCCGACGGCCCACGCGCCGTGGTGCCTGGCCGCTGCACGCGCGTTTCGCGAACCGGGCGCTCGCCTTCCTCATCCGCCGGCGCGCCCGCATCCGGGTGCACGATCTCGGCCCCCTGCGGGTCGCGCGCCGCGAGCCCCTCGTGGCCCTCGGCCTCGAGGACCGCAGGAGCGGCTACCCCCTCGAGATGCTCCTGCGGGCCCACGCGGCGAGCTGGCGCATCGTCGAAGTGGATGCCCCCTACTCACCGCGCGTGGGCCGTTCCAAGGTCACGGGCACCCTCAAGGGCACGATCGTGGCCGTCAAGGACATGTCGGCGCTCCTGCGGGAGGTGCGCGGGCAATCCGCGGCGGTTTCGCCTCCGAACACGTAGGGTGAGGCGCATTCGCGTCTTGCGCCGGAGGAGGTTCGAATGCTCACCATCGTCGTCATCGCGAAGGAGTGCGTGGCCGGCCGGGTCAAGACCCGCCTGCACCCGCCGCTCACCCTCGAGCAGGCCGCCGAGGTGGCGGCCGCGAGTCTCGCCGACACGCTCGAGTTCGTCTCCTCGCTCCCGGCCGACCGCCGCGTGATCGCCTTCGCGGGCACCCAGCTGCCGTCCGAGGCTCACGGTTTCGACGTGATCCCCCAGGTCGAGGGCGACCTCGACGTTCGGCTCGGCGCGGTCTTCGACGCGGTCGAGGGCCCCATGATCCTGATCGGCATGGACACCCCGCAGCTCACCCGCGAGCACCTCGATTACGTGCTCGGAGACTGGTCGAGCGACGCAGCGACGGGCCCGGATGCCTGGTTCGGCCCCGCGAGCGACGGCGGCTGGTGGGGCCTCGCCCTGCGCGAGCCCACGGGCGACGTGCTGCGCGGAGTCCCCATGTCGCGCGACGACACCGGGGCCCTGCAGCTCGCGAGCCTCGGCGCCGCGGGCCTCCGCGTGGGATTCCTCCCCGAGGTCAACGACGTCGACACCTACCAGGACGCCCTGGAGGTCGCCGCGCTCGCCCCCGGCACCCGGTTCGCCCAGGCGCTCAGCGCCATCCCGGTGACCCCTGCCCTCACCGCCTGAGCCGCCCGCGCGGTTCAGAACCGCAAAGCTCCCGTCATCCAAGCTCCTCAGAGCCATGGATGCCGGGAGCTTTGCGGTTTCGAACCGCTCAGACGGCGGAGGCAGCCGCCCGGCGAGGAACCGCTCGCACGTACACGGCGCACGCCACCGCCGTCAGCAGCGCCGTCGCACCCCAGAACACCGCCAGATTCAGCCCGTAGTCGAGCGGCAGCACGGTGTCGTTCTTCGCGCCGAGCACCTTCGCGTAGATCTCCGGCAGCACGATCAGGCTCATGATCGCCCCGACGACGACGCCGACCTGCACGATCACCACGACCGCGGGCCGCACCCGCCGGCCCGCCCGTCGCATCAGCACGTCGATGCCGAGGAGCGCCGGGGCCAGCACGGCGTCGTGCAGCACGATCGCGCCGAGGATCCAGATGCCCACCCCCACGATCTGGGCGGGCCGCACCTCGGTGAGCATCACGACGGCGCCGAGGGCGAGACCCGCGAGGCCGACGGCGAGCAGGATGATCCGGGCGATCTTCACGATGCCACCTCCAGTGACCGCAGCCACTTCGTCTGCAGCACCCCTGGCCGCCCGGGCGCGATCACGCGCGCCGGGTAGCCGTGCTGGATGTCGAGGGTCCCTCCGTTGAGCTCGAGGGCCACGAGCGTGAGGTCGTCGCCCACATACTCCGGCCCCATCTCGGTGGTGCGGTAGCCACCGCGCTCCTCGAGGCTGTTCACGATGAGCCGCTTGTCGCTCGGCGCACTGGCAGCCTCGAGCAGGTCGCGCATCCGCACGCCCTTCCAGGTGGCCATCTGACTCCAGCCCTCCACGCACGCGATCGGGAGGTCGACCTGGGTCTGGGGGAGGGCCAGCAGCTCCGCGCGGGTGAAAGTGGCTACGGTGCCGGCGGCCATGACCGTGAGCACCCAGTCGGCGGCCATCGCCGACTCGGTCACCTTCGCCGCCTCGGCGGTGCGGTTGATGGGCAGGCCCTGCGGCCCGATGTCCTTCTGCCGCGGCCCGAAGAGGTTGAGGGGCTTGAGCGCCGCGAACGACTGGCCGGCGGTGAGGGCGACGACCGCGACGGTCGAGAGTCCCACGGCCGTGAAGAAGCCGCGACGGCTGAGGGTGGGCTCGGGCGCCGGGGTGCGGTCCATCCAGCGCATGACGCGCCCGGTCACGCCTGCTGTGGGCACCTCCGACTCGGTGGGCGGCTCGTCGTCGGCCTCGGGCACGGCCCTCGACCAGTTGCGCGCGATGATCGGGAGCTTCACGGCGATGTGGATGGCGAGCGATCCGATGATCACGAACGAGAGCGCCCAGTGCACCTGTTTGAAGTTGAACGGGAACGGATACCACTGATAGGTGTTCAGCAATCCGATCACGATCTGCACGAGGGATGCCCCCACGAAGAGCGCGATCGAGGCCCGCTCGAGCAGGTGCACCGGGCCCTTGAGCGCCGGGGTCTGGAACAGCTGCGGGTAGACGACGTAGAGCTTGCCGAGCAGCAGGGGGAAGCAGGCGATGCCCGCCGTGATGTGGATGCCCTGAGTCACCTGGTAGAGCTGCGGCCAGGTCGCGAAGCGCATCCAGGGCAGCGGATCCTGCAGGAAGTGGCTGTAGAGCCCGGTCGCGAAGCACACGAGGAACGCCAGTCCCAGCAGCCGGCCGATGACCACCGCGGAGCGCGCATCGCGCACCGGCGACGTCGACGAGCGGCGCATCCCGTTCAGCAGTCGTCGCATGTGCTCAGCCAACCCTCTCGCGCCGTTGCCCGGCACAGGGTGTTCGGCGCGGCGGCGTAAATGGGTGGGGGAGAGCCGTCCGGGGCACCAAACGGATGCGCGGCGCACGGCGAACAACGAGGGCACGGGAGCGGCCGGTCTGCGGGCAGGCCATCCTTGAGTGAGCGAGCACCGTGCTCGATCGACGAACAGAGAGCTCCACCCCATGGTCAGAACGATCCTCACCGCGTGCGCGGTCGTCGCTCTGGCCGCCGTGGTGGGCTGGCAGGCGGTCGCCCTCGAGCTGTTCTCCCGCACGCAGACCCCCGCCCTCGTCGCCACGACCGCGGTGGCCTGGGCCCTCTTCGCCCTGGCCTTCGTGCTGCTGCGGCGGGTGCGCCCCTCGCACGTGCTGCCCCTCGTGGTCTCGGGGGCGCTCCTCGTGGGCGGTGCCGCCCTCCTCGGCCCGCCGAACACGAGCACCGACTCGGCCCGCTACGCCTGGGACGGCATCGTCGCCGGGGCGGGACTCTCGCCCTACGACCATGTGCCCGTGGCCGATGAGCTCGCCGGCCTGCGGGTCGACTGGCTCATCGCCGAGCCCGACGCCTTCACGGAGGAGGGCGAGGCCGTGTGCGACGAACTGCGGGTCTACGGCACCACCGCGGTGCCGTCAGGCGATCCGCTCTGCACCTCGATCAACCGCCCTCACGTGCCGACGATCTACCCGCCGCTGGCCGAGCTCTACTTCGCCGCCGTGCGGCTGCCGGTGGCCGACACCGTGGAGTACCTCCCGTTCCAGGTCGGCGGCCTGCTCGTGTCGCTCGGGGTCAGCGCGATGCTGATCGTGGCGCTGCGGCGGCGCGGAGCCGACCCCGCGTGGGTGGCGCTCTGGGCGTGGTCGCCGTTCGTGGCCACCGAGGCCGTCACCAACTCCCACGTCGACGCCCTCGGGGTGCTGCTCGCCCTCGGCGCGAGCCTCCTGATCGCCTCGGGGCGACGGGTCTGGGGCGGCATCGCGCTCGGCGCGGCCATCGCCACGAAGCTCATCCCCGTGATCGTGGCGCCGCCGCTGCTCACACGACGGCCGCTCACCGTCATCCTGGTCTCGATCGCCACCTTCGCCCTGCTTTACGTGCCCTACGTGGTGCTGTCGGGGCCCGAGGTCGTCGGCTACCTGCCCGGCTACCTCAGCGAGGAGGGCTACGACGACGGATCCCGCTTCGCCCTGCTCTCGCTCGTGCTGCCCGGCAACGCAGCGCTCGTGGCCGCGCTCGTGATCGTGGCGGTGGTGGCGGGGCTGTGCTGGTGGAAGGCTGATCCGACCGCGCCGTGGCTCGCCCAGCTCGTGCTGATCGGCACGGTTCTCGTGGTGCTGAGCCCGCGCTACTCCTGGTACGCCCTGCTGCTCGTGCCGTTCATCGTGCTCACGCGGCGGTGGGAGTGGCTCGCCATCCCGCTCGCGCTCACCGCGCGGCTGCTCGTGCCCTCGCTCGCCGTGTCGCGGGTCGCGCTCGCGCTCGCCGTAGTGGTCGTGGTCGCGGGGTGGTGGCTCCGACGGCGCCGGGGTCTCCTCGAGCGCTCGACGTCGCTCGGCGGCGGCGTGGCACCCGTGACCCCGGCGGCCGTGTCCGGCACCAGCGGCGCGGCGAAGCCGGGTGGCGGCCGTGCGGACCGTGCCGACCGTGCCGACCGTGCGTAGCCGCCGATTCGACGCGCCGGCGGTCGTGCTCGTCGGCCTGCTCGGCTTCGCGGCGGCCTTCATCGGATCGTGGACGCCGTCGATCTGGTACGACGAGGCCGCCACCATCGCCTCCGCCACTCGCAGCTGGGAGTCGCTCGGCCGCATGCTCGAGAGCGTCGATGCCGTGCACGCCGTCTACTACGCCCTCATGCACGTGTGGTTCGACCTCGTGGGCTACGACCCGATCACGCTGCGCCTCCCGAGCGCGGTGTTCGCGGGGCTCGCAGCCGCGCTCACCGTCGTGCTCGCTGCGCGGCTCCTCTCCAGCCGGGGCCTCGGGCTCCTGGCGGGCGTCGTGCTCATCGTGCTTCCCCGATTCACCTGGGCGGGCGGCGAGGGCCGTTCCTATGCACTCGGCATGCTGCTCGCAGTGGCCCTCACCCTCGCCCTCCTGGCCGCCCAGCGACCGGATGCCCGCTGGTGGCGCTGGGCGGTCTACGGCGGGCTGGCCGTGCTCTCGATCGCCGTCTTCCTCTACCTCGCGCTCGTCGTGGCGGCCCACGCGCTCACTGTGCTCGTGCGCTTGCTCCTCGGATCACGGGGCGGCGCCCAGAGGGAGGGCGCGACCGTCATCCGCTTCGCCGTGACCGTGGCGGCCGTGGTGCTCGTGAGCCTGCCGCTCGTGCTCACGGTCGTGGGGCAGTCGGGTCAACTCAGCTGGGTGGCGCCCATCGACGCCGACACCGTCAGGGGCGTCTTCCTCACCCAGTTCTTCCCGAAGAACCCCGCGGTCGCGATGGTCGCCTGGAGCCTCGTCGCGCTCGGGCTGGTGGCGCTCGTCGCGCGGCGCTCGCTGCGGCCGGCGGCCCTCGTGCTTCTGCCCTGGCTCGTCGTGCCCACGCTCGCGATCGTCGTCGCCTCCGTGCTGGTGACCCCGCTGTACTCGCCTCGCTACCTCACCTTCTCCCTGCCGGCCGTGGCCATCGCAATGGCGGCGGTGCCGGCCTTGGTCCCGGTGGCGGCCGTGCGCCTCCGCGTCGCGGCGGGAGTCGTGATCGTGGCTCTCCTGGGCGTGCTCGCGCTGCCGAGCTACCAGGCCCAGCGGATGCCCGAGGCGAAGCAGGACGCGAGCTGGTCGCAGGGCGCCGGCACGGTCTCGCGGCTGGACCGAGACGAGCCCACGGCCGTCGTCTTCGGCAGCATCGCCTACCACCCGGGCGCCACGGCGCGCGTGGTCGAGTACGCCTATCCCGAGGCCTTCTCCGGGCTCGACGACGTCGCGCTCACGGCGCCGCTCGAGGAATCGCCCAGCCTGTGGGAGAAGGCGGATCCGGTCGATGCCGAGATGCTCGCCGGGTACGACCGCGTGGTCCTCGTCACGAGTGGGCGCGAGCGTGTGGAGAACGAGGAGGCGATCGTGGCCGCGGGCTTCCGTGAGACCGAGCGCGACCGTTCGACCAACCTCGTCGTCGTGGTCTACGAGCGGGAGTAGGGAGGGTCAGCCCTCGAAGGTCTCCACGTTCGTGATCTCCACCGTGATGTCGCGCCCATTGGGAGCGGTGTAGGTGGTCTTCTCGCCGATCTCCAGTCCGAGCACGGCCGTGCCGAGCGGGCTCTGCTCGCTGTAGACGTCGAGGTCGGCGTTGCCGGCGATCTCGCGGCTGCCGAGCAGGAACCGCTCCTCGCCGCCGGCGACGACGGCCGTCACGACCACTCCGGGCTCGACCACCCCGTGACTCACGGGGGTCTCGCCCACCTGCGCAGTGCGCAGCAGCTGCGTGAGCTGGCGGATGCGGGCCTCGATCTTTCCCTGCTCGTCCTTCGCGGCGTGGTAGCCGCCGTTCTCCTTGAGGTCGCCCTCTTCGCGCGCCTGTTCGATGCGCTTGGCGATCTCGATGCGTGCGGGGCCGCTGAGCTGCTCGAGCTCGTTCGTCAGGCGGTCGTGCGCCTCCTGAGTGAGCCAGGTGACCTGGGTGTCTTCAGCCATTGCGAAAGACTATGCGAGCCAGCAGTCGTAAATCAAACCCGTCGTGGCCAGCTCGCTCGTGCGCACGACCTCGGTGAACGAGCGGTTCGCGAGGTCTGACGGCGGCACCTCGATGACCTTCCAGCCCACCACCGCGAACTTCTCGCTGAGCGCCTGCACGGCGCAGAGGGCGCCCTCGCCACGGGGGAGGGTGACGTCGAAGCGCACCTCCACGTGACTGTCGTCGATCACGGTGTGGGCGATGTCCTGCGTGCCCACGGTCGCGTTCGTGCCGTCCAGGCCCGCCCACACGACCCAGGCGATGAGCACGACGGCCACGGCGGATCCGGCGACCCAGGCCACCACGCGGGCCCGGAGCCGACGCGACGGCGTGCGGCCGTAGCGCTCCTCGAGCAGGTGGTCGGTGCTCACGCGGTGTTCTCCCGGTTCGGGACGATTAGTCTTGGGGGTGGTCCTGTTTCCAGGCTAATCGCATTCCATGAGGAGTTGAGACCGCTGACGCTGCGCCTCCTGGCCGTTCACGCCCACCCCGACGACGAGTCGAGCAAGGGCGCGGCCACCTACGCCTACTATCTCGATCGCGGTGTCGAGGTGATGGTGGTCAGCTGCACGGGCGGCGAACGCGGATCCGTGCTGAACGAGTCGCTCGAGCCCCGCATCTGGGCCGAGCGCGACATGGCGGGCCTCCGCCGCGTCGAGATGGCGGCGGCTCAGGCCGCGGTGGGCTTCCAGCACCGCTGGCTCGGCTACCACGACTCGGGCTGGATCGAGCCGGAGTCCGGCGATCCGCTGCCCGTGAACTCGTTCGGGGCCATCCCGGTCGAGATCTCGGCGCAGCCGCTCGTGAAGCTCATCCGCGAGTTCCGCCCGCAGGTGCTCATCACCTACGACGAGAACGGCGGCTACCCGCACCCGGACCACATCCGCACCCACGAGGTGTCGCTGCGGGCCTGGGAGCTCGCCGCCGACGCGTCGGCGCATCCGGAGCTCGGCGAGGCCTGGTCGATCTCGAAGCTCTACTACGACCGCACCATGAACCCCGCGCGCTTCGAGGCGGTCTTCGACTACCTCACCCGCGAGCTGCCCGAGCACGCGCTGCTGAAGACGCTGACCGAGATGCGCGGCTGGGTCGACGGCCGGCCGAACCTCGCCACCGTGAGCATCCCGGCCGGCGCGTTTTTCGACGTGCGCGACGCGGCCCTGCGGGCGCACGCGAGCCAGGTCGCCCCCGACCACCCCTTCTTCTTCTGGCCCAACGACATCCTGCAGACCGCGTGGCCCTACGAGGACTACCAGCTCGTGCAGTCGCGGGTGGAGGTCACCTCCACCGACCCCGAGACCGACCTCTTCGACGGCGTGGAGGACGAGGCGTGAGCGCGCTCCTCGACCACCTCGTCGCGGTGGCCGTGGCGACCGAGGAGAACACCCCCGATCCGGATCAGGTGACGCCGGGTGTCATCGGCTTCATCGCGACCTTCTTCGTGGCGGCCGTGACGGTGCTGCTCGTGATCGACATGGTGCGGCGGGTGCGCCGGGTGAACTACCGGGCGCAGGTGCGCGAGCAGCTCGAGGCCGAGGTGGCAGCGCGCGACGCGGCTGCCGCGGCTGACGCAGGTGCAGTGGCCCCGGCCGGGTCGGTCGGCTCGGCCGGGTCAGCCGGGTCGGCCGGGTCAGCCGTTGAAGGGCGGGTCGATGGCCAGCAGCAGGATCGCGGTCCAGTGGCAGAGGAACGCGACGACCGTTAGCGTGTGGAACACCTCGTGGAAGCCGAACCTCCCGGGGAAGACGTTGGGCTTCTTGAGCGCGTAGGCCACCGCACCGAGCGTGTAGGCGAGGCCTCCCGCGGCGACCAGGATCATCGAGGCGGCATTCACCGCGAAGATGTCGCCGAGGTAGGCCACAGCCGCCCAGCCCAGCGCCAGGTAGAGCACGACGTAGAGCCAGCGCGGTGCGCCGATCCAGAACACCCGGAAGCCGATGCCCAGGAGCGCTCCCGCCCAGACCACCACGAGCAGCAGGGAGCCCTTCTCGGGCGGCAGCGCGAGCACGGCGATCGGCGTGTAGGTTCCCGCGATCAGCAGGAAGATGTTGGCGTGGTCGATGCGCTTGAAGAGCAGCTTCGTCTTCGGTTTCCAGTCGATGCGGTGGTAGAGCGCGGAGTTGCCGAACAGCAGCATCGAGGTGAGGGTGAAGACCGCACTCGCCCATTTCGCCGGAGCGCCCTCGGCCAGCACGATGAGCACGATGCCCGCCACGACGGTGAAGGGGAACGTTCCGGCGTGGATCCAGCCCCGCCAGGTGGGCTTCTGCTCGGCGGGCGAGTGCTCGATCTCGTCGTCGAGCAGGGGCACGTTCGGGAGGTCGGGACCGCCGTCGGCCGTGGTGTCGGCAGCGGCAGGGATCTCGGGTGCAGCCATGTGCTCAGACTACGCCAGCAGCGAGTAACGTGACTGTGTGCCGAAACGCCAGCAGCAGGTCGGAGAAGGTCTTCTCTATCGCCTCTACCAGAGGCGCATCCGCCGTCACCTCGACGGATCGGTGTTGCCCAAGCACGTCGCCATGATCCTCGACGGCAACCGTCGCTGGGCCAAGCAGCGCTCGCTCGGCACCGCCGCGCACGGGCACCGGGCGGGGGCCGCGAAGATCCGCGAGTTCCTCGAGTGGTGCGACGATCTCGGCATCGAGGTCGTGACCCTCTACCTGCTCTCGACCGACAACCTCAGCAACCGCTCAGGCGACGAGCTCACCGAACTGATCGAGATCATCGCCGACCTCGCCGACGACATCTCGCGCTTCCGTGACTGGCGGGTCAAGCACGTCGGCACCAACGCAGGCCTCCCCGAGCCGCTCATCGCGGCCCTCGACGGCGCCGAGGCCCGAACCGCCCAGCACGGCGGGCTGCACGTGAACCTCGCGGTGGGCTACGGAGGTCGTTCGGAGATCGCGGATGCGGTGCGCAGCATCATCCAGAAGCACCGCGACCTCGGTCACGGGCTCGACGAGCTCGAGGCCGACATCGACCAGGAGCTCATCGCCGAGCACCTCTACACGGGTGGCCAGCCGGATCCGGATCTCGTCATCCGCACCTCGGGCGAGCAGCGCCTCAGCGACTTCATGCTCTGGCAGTCGGCCCACAGCGAGTTCTATTTCATGGAGGCCCTCGGCCCCGACGTGCGCGAGGTCGACTTCCTGCGTGCCCTCCGCGACTACTCCCGCCGCCAACGGAGGTTTGGTTCTTAGCCGCGCCGCCGCCTCTGCGGCGCGGGCGACATGCGGTGCCGCCGCCGCGATGCGTCGCTGCGCGGCGCATCGCGGCGACGGTACCGCCTTGGGTCGGGTTGGGTGGGGCCTCTCACGAATTACACCCGTGTAACACACTGTTAATCTTCTGCGTTGCGTGTCGTAACCCACGCATCCGGCAACGAGCGTAGCTTCGGTCACATCAGGCATGGCGCCTGATCGAGACGGCCACATAAGTACGTTTCGACACAACCACCGTGGCCCGATCGCCTACTGAATCCGAGCGCCGAGCGTTCGGGGTTGGAGTGGATGTGGCCGAGCCCATGACTCATCAGACCAGCGGGAACAGCACCGGAGGGGAAGCACGAGGCAGCACCAGCACCACTCGCACGACATCGACCGCCGAGGTGACCTATGTTCTGGACACCTCGGTTCTTCTGTCTGATCCGAAGGCGATCTTCCGGTTCGCCGAGCACGCGGTGGTCCTCCCGGTGATCGTCATCACCGAGCTGGAGTCCAAGCGCAACGACCCCGAGATCGGGTACTTCGCCCGGCAGGCGCTGCGCAACCTCGACGAGCTGCGCGTGCAGCACGAGCGGCTCGACTTCCCGATCGCGGTCGGCACCGAGGGCGGATCGCTGCGAGTGGAGCTGAACCACTCCAACACCTCGGTGCTGCCCTCCGGCCTCCAGCTCGGCGACAACGACACCCGCATCCTCGCGGTGGCGCAGAACCTGTCGAACGACGGGCTCAACGTGACGGTGGTCTCGAAGGATCTGCCGCTGCGCGTCAAGGCCGCCTCGATCGGCCTCGCGGCCGAGGAGTACCGCGCCGAGCTCGCGGTCGACTCCGGCTGGACCGGCATCGACTCGATCACGCTCGGCTCCGACGAGATGGCGCGGCTCTACGACCAGGAGACGCTCAGCACGCCGCTCGTCCGCGACATGCCGCTGAACACGGGCCTCGTCATCCACTCGGATCGGGGATCGGCGCTCGGCCGCGTGGTCTCACGCGACACGTTCCAGGTCGTGCGCGGCGACCGCGACGTCTTCGGTCTGCACGGGCGCTCGGCGGAGCAGCGCGTGGCGATCGACATGCTGCTCGACCCGGAGGTCGGGATCGTGTCGCTGGGGGGTCGAGCCGGTACGGGGAAGTCCGCTCTGGCCCTGTGCGCCGGTCTCGAGGCGGTGCTGGAGAAGCAGCAGCACAAGAAGATCATGGTGTTCCGGCCGCTCTACGCGGTGGGCGGCCAGGAGCTCGGCTTCCTGCCGGGCGACGCGGCCGAGAAGATGAACCCGTGGGCGCAGGCCGTGTTCGACACCCTCGGCTCGCTCGTGTCGCAGAACGTGCTCGACGAGGTGATCGATCGCGGCATTCTCGAGGTGCTGCCGCTCACCCACATCCGGGGCCGTTCGCTGCACGACGCGTTCGTGATCGTCGACGAGGCGCAATCGCTCGAGCGCAACGTGCTGCTCACGGTGCTCTCCCGCATCGGGCAGAACTCGCGCGTGGTGCTCACGCACGACGTCGCGCAGCGCGACAACCTGCGGGTGGGGCGGCACGACGGCGTCGCCTCGGTGATCGAGACGCTCAAGGGCCACTCGCTCTTCGGGCACATCACCCTCACCCGCTCGGAGCGCTCCGCCATCGCCGCGCTCGTCACCGAGATGCTGGAGTCGAACGAGCTCGCCTAGCGGCTCCTGCACAGAGAGCAATCGGGGCCGCGACCATCCACCGACGTGGGGGTCGCGGCCCTTCGCTGTCTTGCGCGGCGTAGCGTGCCGGCATGCCGTTCGAATTCGATTCCGTCTCCTCGCATCCGCCGTGAGAGATCGTGCCGCTGTCCTACCTGGCCGCCGTGAGCGTGACGCTCGCGGTCGTCGACGCGCGGGAGCAACGACTGCCGAACACGCTCGTGATGCCCGGGCTGGTGCTGCTCGGGTGGGCGATCGTCGGTGCGGAGGTGCAGGAGCCCGGTCGTGCGCTCTCCGTGCTCGCCGCCTGCGCCTGCGCTGCCGCCGTCTTCGGCGCCGGCTGGCTGGCCGGGGCCGTGGGAATGGGCGACGTCAAGCTGGCCGTGCTGCTGGCGGGCACGGCAGCGCTCCTGGGAGCTGTCGTCCTGCCCCTTGCCGGCGTCGCCCTCGCCCTGCTGATGGCACCGGCACTGGTCTCCGCCTGCAGCGACACCCGGATCCCGCTGGGCCCGCCGCTGCTCGCGGCCTTCTGGTGGGCGACGGTCCTCGCCTGGCCTCCGTGAGCTCCGCCACCACCGCCCCCACCGCCGGCGGGGGAGACGACGGAGTTCGGGCCCTGCAGCGCAGACGACGGAGCCTCAGCCACCTGTGGGGCTGAGGCTCCGTCGTCTTCGGGTGAGGGAAGCTACTTCGCGGCGGGCGGGGCCGTCATCGAGAGCACGTCGAGCGCCGAGTCGAGCTGCTCGAGGGTGACCTCGCCGCGCTCCACGAAGCCGAGGTCGATCACGGCCTCGCGCACCGTGAGGCCCTTGGCCACGGAGTGCTTGGCGATCTTCGCGGCCGCTTCGTAGCCGATCACGCGGTTCAACGGCGTCACGATCGACGGCGACGACTCCGCGAGGGCACGGGCGCGCTCGAGGTTGGCCTCGAGACCCACGACCGTCTTGTCGGCCAGGAGCACCGAGGAGTTCGCGAGCAGACGGATCGACTCGAGCAGCGCGGTGCCCATCACCGGGATGGCCACGTTGAGCTCGAACGCGCCGGAGGCACCCGACCAGGCGATCGACGCATCGTTGCCGATCACGCGCGAGCAGACCATGAGCACGGCCTCGGGGATGACCGGGTTGACCTTGCCGGGCATGATCGACGAGCCTGGCTGCAGGTCGGGGATGTGCAGTTCGCCGATGCCGGTGTTCGGGCCCGAGCCCATCCAGCGCAGGTCGTTGCAGATCTTGGTGAGCGACACGGCGAGCACGCGCAGGGCTCCGGATGCCTCCACGAGCGAATCGCGGGCACCCTGGGCCTCGAAGTGGTCGCGGGCCTCGGTGATCGGCAGGCCCGTCTCGTCGGCGAGCAGCGAGATCACGAGCTGCGGGAACCCGGCGGGCGTGTTGATGCCCGTGCCCACGGCGGTGCCGCCGAGCGGAACCTCGGCCACGCGGGGGAGCGCCGACTTCACGCGCTCGATGCCGAGGCGGATCTGCGCGGCGTAGCCGCCGAACTCCTGGCCGAGGGTCACGGGCGTCGCGTCCATCAGGTGGGTGCGGCCCGCCTTGACGGCGGTGGCCCACAGCGCGGCCTTCTCCTCGAGCGCCTTCTGCAGGTGCTCGAGCGAGGGGATCAGGTCGTGGATGAGGGCACCCGTGACGGCGACGTGCACGGAGGTGGGGAACACGTCGTTGGAGGACTGCGAGGCGTTCACGTGGTCGTTGGGGTGCACGTTCGAGCCGAGGGACTCGGTGGCGAGCGAGGCGAGCACCTCGTTCATGTTCATGTTCGACGAGGTGCCGGATCCGGTCTGGTAGACGTCGATCGGGAAGTCGCCCTCGAACTCGCCGGCGACAACGCGGTCGGCGGCCGCGGCGATGGCCTGGGCGATCGTGTCGTCGAGCACGCCCAGCTTGCTGTTGGCGAGCGCTGCCGCCTTCTTGATGCGCGCGAGCGCGGCGATCTGGGCGGTCTCGAGCCCGGCGCCGGAGATGGGGAAGTTCTCGACCGCGCGCTGGGTCTGCGCGCCGTAGCGGGCGGAGACGGGAACCCGCACCTCGCCCATCGTGTCGTGCTCGATGCGGTACTCGGTCTGATCGGCGGTGTCCACCACTGTGTGGTCGTCCTTTCGTCATGCCGGCGACGCAGCGCAGCGGCGTTGTGTTCCTGGGGTTGCGTACTGATGGAGGTCGCGGGTCAGAGATCGCCGATGGCGATGTCGGCGACGGCCCGGCCTTCGGCGAGGCGGTAGTTCGCGCCCACCACAGCCAATCTACCCTCCGCGACCGCGTGGGTGATGATCTCCGACGACTCCAGCAGCTGGCCGACGGTGGAGCGGAGGTGGGCCTTGCCGACCGCACCCGCATCCGGAGCCGTGAGCAGCGATCCGTCGTCGGCGCGTTCGGTGGGCACCTTGTCGAGGGCGGGCACGATCTGCTCCACGAGGCCGCGGATGTGGCCGGGCAGGGGAGCGGCGTCGGGCAGCTGCGAGTCGATGGCCGCGCGCACGGCACCGCACTCATCGTGCCCGAGCACGACGATGAGGGCGACGCCGAGCACCTCCACGGCGTACTCGAGGCTGCCGATGACGGAGTCGGAGATGACCTGCCCGGCGTTCCGCACCACGAAGAGGTCGCCGAGGCCGAGGTCGAAGATGATCTCGGCGGCCAATCGCGAGTCGGCGCAGCCGAACAGCGCCGCACGCGGGGTCTGCACGTGCGAGGTCTTGGCTCGCGTCTCCACGTCCTGACGCGGGTGCTTCGGGGTGCCGGCCATGAACCGCTCGTTGCCGCGCAGCATGGTGGCCCAGACTCTCGAGGG
This sequence comes from Herbiconiux oxytropis, assembly GCF_024979315.1. Lineage (GTDB taxonomy): Bacteria > Actinomycetota > Actinomycetes > Actinomycetales > Microbacteriaceae > Herbiconiux > Herbiconiux oxytropis. The sequence goes on from NZ_JANLCK010000013.1 coordinate 30,617, forward strand.
TGTCGTGGCCTCGGTGCCGTTGCCGTCCTGGTCTGTCATTCCGCTCCCTCGCCCTGCTCCAGCACGGTGCCGGCGATCGAGGTCGCCACCACCTCGATCTCCTCCGGTTCCGCGGTGCCGAACACCACGAAGGTCGACTCGCCGGACTCCGTGGTGAGCGCGTACTCGACGTTGCCCACCTCGTCCTGGCCCGATCCGCCCGATCGGTTGTCGTACACCGTCCACTCCACGCCGTCGAGGTCGACCACGCCGCTCGCGAGCCCGCCGGCCACCTGGTCGGCGAGCCACGAGGGGTTCGCCTCCACGGCCTGCGTGAGGCCCACGTACTCCTGCTCGGGCGAGATCAGGCCGATATACCACGAGATCACACCGTCGCTCGGGGCGGTGCGGATCTCGGCCGCGTTCGAGGTCCAGCCCTCGGGGAGGTCCGGCACCGCCAGCGGCACGGGCATCGACGCCTGGGCGCTCTCGGCCACGGTCGCATAGTCGACGGGATCGATCAGCGATCCCTCCGAGCGCGGCACGAGGAGCACGATCGCCGCCACGAGGGCCACGGAGGCCAGGAGAGCGTAGAGCAGGTTGAAGAGCGTCTTGCGGTCGCGGTAGAGCCGCGACGCCTCGGCCTTCCGGGCCGCGGTCTCATCGGGCGTCTCGGGCCGGCCGAGCTCGGCGACGATCGTCTGCTCGCTCTTCGCGCGCGCCATGCCGCTACTCCGCCGCCGTCGCGCGGGCGGCGTCGAGCCGTTCGCGGGCGCCGATGAGCCACTGCTCGCACCGGGAGGCGAGCGCCTCGCCGCGCTCCCACAGCGCGAGCGACTGCTCGAGCGTGGCCGAGCCCTGCTCGAGCTCGCCCACCACGCGGATGAGCTCGTCGCGAGCCTCCTCGTAGCTCAGCGACTCGGCGTCGGCACCGGGCGCAGGGGCGCCGGCGGATGCGGGTGTGACGGGCATGCTTCGATCCTAACGATCTCGAGGTGCGGATTCGGCGGCGAGGGCGTCCCCGGCCCGGTCTGCCCCGGCCCGGTCGGCGGCGGCGCGGTCGGCGGCGGCGCCCCTGGAGGCCGCGCCACCGCGGGGGGTGCGGCCGAGCGACTCGGCGTCGAAGACTCCCTCGGCCACCGTCACGGTGAGGCTGCTCCCCGCAGGCGCCTCGGAGTCGGCGCGCACGATGTGCCCGGCGTGCGGCCCGCTCGTGGCCTGCACGATCGCGTAGCCCCGGTCGAGGGTGCGCTGAGGGGAGAGCGCCCGCAGGTGCCCGGCGAGCTCGCGCACCGTATTCTGCTCGCGCTCGATCACCCGGCGCACGAGCTCCTCGCCGCGGGCCACGAAGCGCGTGAGGTCCTCCGAGCGGCGGTCGATCATCCACCCCGGCTCCGCGAGCACCGGCCGGCTGCGGATCTGCGCGATCCGGTCGACCTCCACCGACACGAGGTTCGCCACCCGGCCCCGGATGCGCAGGCGGGCCTGGTCGACCCGGTGCAGCTCCTCCGTGACATCCGGCACCACCCGCTTGGCGGCATCCGTCGGCGTCGACGCCCTGAGGTCGGCCACGAGGTCGATGAGCGGAGAGTCGGCCTCGTGCCCGATGGCGCTCACCACGGGGGTGCGGGCGGCGGCGACGGCGCGCACGACCGCCTCGTCGCTGAACCCGAGCAGGTTCTGGAAATCACCGCCGCCGCGCGCCACGATGATGACGTCGATCGAGGGATCGGCGTCGAGCGCCTCGAGCGCCGCCACGACCTCGCGGGCCGTGCGATCGCCCTGCACCGCCGCGTGCACCACGCGGAACCGCACGGAGGGCCAGCGCAGCTGCGCGTTCCGCAGCACGTCTTTCTCGGCGTCGCTGTCTCTGCCCGTGATGAGGCCGATGCCACCGGGAAGGAACGGGAGCGGCTTCTTGCGCGACCGGTCGAAGAGCCCCTCGGCGGCGAGCTGCGACTTCAGTCGCTCGAGCCGCTCGAGCAGGTCGCCGAGGCCGACGTGGCGCATCTCGAACACCTGCATGGTGAGCGTGCCACCGCGCACCCAGTAGTTGGGCTTGACGAGAGCGATCACGCGGTCGCCCTGCTTGAGGTCGGCCGGGAGCTTCGCCTTGACCGACGACCAGATGGTGAAGCTCACCGTCGCGTCGCCGGCGAGGTCTTTGAGCTTGCCGTAGACGTTGCCGCCCGAGACACCCCACTGCGTGATCTCGCCCTCGACCCAGGCCGTGCCGAGCCGCTCGATGTAGCCGCGGATCTTCTGCGCGAGCTCGCCGACCGGCCACGGGTTCTCGAGCGTGGGCGGGCCCGAGACGAACGCGGGGGCGTCGGTCACGCCATCACTCTCCTTCAGGGCGGCATTCACCCAGTCGCGCCGACGTAGACTCGGGGGGTGAGCAATGCGACGACCATCAGTCTGCCGATGCCGAGGATTCCCGGCGTTCGCAACAGGCTAAAGGATAACCCGGTGACCGGGCACAAGCGTGTGCTCCTGGCAGCCCCTCGTGGCTATTGTGCAGGAGTGGACAGGGCGGTCGTCGCCGTCGAGAAGGCGCTCGAGAACTACGGCGCCCCCGTCTACGTGCGCAAGCAGATCGTGCACAACGTGCACGTCGTCTCCACGCTCGAGAAGCGCGGCGCGATCTTCGTCGAGGAGGTCGACGAGGTGCCCGAGGGCGCCCACGTCGTCTTCTCCGCCCATGGCGTCTCGCCCGCCGTCGTGCAGGGCGCGGCCGACCGCGGCCTCCAGGCCATCGACGCCACCTGCCCGCTCGTCACCAAGGTGCACCGCGAGGCCGTGCGCTTCGCCCGCGACGACTTCGAGATCCTCCTGATCGGCCACGAGGGCCACGAGGAGGTCGAGGGCACCGCCGGTGAGGCCCCCGAGCACATCACGCTCGTCGGCAGCCCGGATGCCGTGGACGACATCGAGGTCAAGGACCCGGACAAGGTGGTCTGGCTCTCGCAGACGACCCTCTCGGTCGACGAGACCATGGAGACCGTGCGCCGCCTCCGGGTGAAGTTCCCGAACCTGCAGGATCCCCCCTCGGACGACATCTGCTACGCCACCCAGAACCGCCAGGTCGCCATCAAGAAGGTGGCGCAGGGCGCCGGCCTCGTGATCGTGGTGGGCTCGGCGAACTCGTCGAACTCGGTGCGCCTCGTGGAGGTCGCCCTCGAGTACGGCGCGAAGGCCGCCTACCGGGTCGACTACGCCCACGAGGTCAAGCAGGAGTGGCTCGACGGCGTCGAGACCGTGGGGGTCACCTCCGGCGCCTCGGTGCCCGAGGTGCTCGTGCAGGAGCTGCTCGACGACCTCGCGGGCGCCGGCTACGGCGACATCGAGACCGTGCAGACCGCGGAGGAGGACCTGGTGTTCTCACTGCCGAAGGAGCTCCGCCGCGACACCTCCGGCAAGAAGGACCCCCGCGCCACCGGCGGCCGCCACCGCGCCTAGGGCTGACACCGCCGCGGCGGCGGCTCGGCCTAAGGACTGACGCGCGTGAGCGTGTCGAGGATGACCGGGTCGGCCATGATCGCGATGGTCACGACGGTGAAGCTGATCAGCCCCGCCACCACGGCACCGATGACCGGGATGAAGAACGCCAGCTTGTTCTGCCGCACGCGCCGGATCGAGTAGACGGCCGTGAGGGCGAAGACGAGGAACGTCAGCGCCGCCCCCGCCACTCCCGCGGTGTTCGCGGTCGCGGTGCCCGTGTAGGCGCTGTCGATGCCCCAGATCTCCATGACCTGGTTCATGACATCCGGCAGCGACACGAGCGACGAGATGGTGTTCGCCGTCCAGATCAGGCCGATGGCGAGCAGGGCGATGGTGGCGATGCGGTCGGCCCGGTTGACCGGGCGACCGTCGGGGCCGAAGGTCGCTGTCGCAGGAGCGGGGGCGGGGGTGCGGGTGGATCCCGAGGCCGGTGCGGCCGCGGAGTCGCGCGCCGCGGGGCGCACCGCGGGCGGCGCGGCCGGGGTGCGGGCCTCCACCTCGACCGGCTGCTCGGGCTCCGCATCGGCCGGCGGCTCCCACTTCCAGCCCTCGGGGGCGAGTTCGCCGTACTTGGGCTTGGGTCGTTCGTCGGTCACGCGCTGCTCTCGTGTGGTGTCGGTGCGGTCGGATCGGGCCGGTCACATCGGGCCGACCGGATCGGGCCGGTCGGATAGGTTCGGGGCGGGCGGCCGGAGCCGTCCCGCCGCGACGTTACCCTACTTGCCCGAGTGCCCGGCCGAGCCGAGCTGCTGGGTGGCCTCGACCACGCGAGCGGCCATGGCCGACTCCGCGAGCTTGCCCCAGGAGCGGGGGTCGTAGACCTTCTTGTTGCCGACCTCGCCGTCGACCTTCAGCACGCCGTCGTAGTTCTTGAACATCGTGTCGGCGATGGAGCGGGTGAAGGCGTACTGGGTGTCGGTGTCGATGTTCATCTTGATGACGCCGTTGGCAACGGCCTCGGCGATCTCGGCGTCGGTGGAGCCCGATCCGCCGTGGAAGACGAGGTCGAGGGGCTTCGGGCCCGTGCCGTACTTGGCCTGGAGGCCGTCCTGGATCTCCTTCAGCAGCTCGGGCTTGAGCTTGACGTTGCCGGGCTTGTAGACGCCGTGCACGTTGCCGAAGGTGAGGGCGGCCATGTAGCGGCCGTGCTCGCCGAAGCCGAGGGCCTCGACGGTCGCGATGGCGTCGTCGAGGGTCGTGTAGAGGTGCTCGTTGATGTCGTGGCTGACACCGTCCTCCTCGCCGCCGACGACGCCGATCTCGACCTCGAGGATGGCGTTGATGGCCTTGGTGCGCTTCAGCACGTCCTCGGCGATCTTCAGGTTCTCACCGAGCGGGATGGCCGAGCCGTCCCACATGTGCGACTGGAAGATGGGGTTGCGGCCGGCCTTGACCTCGGCCTCAGAGGCCTCGATGAGCGGGAAGACGAAGTCGGCGAGGGCGGGCTCCGGGCAGTGGTCGGTGTGCAGCGCGACCGTGATGGGGTAGTTCTTCGCGACCTCGTGGGCGAACGCGGCGAACGCGAGCGCACCGGTGGCGCGCGCCTTGACGGTGTGGCCGGCGAAGTAGTCGGCGCCGCCCGTGGTGACCTGGATGATGCCGTCCGAGCCCGCCTCGGCCAGTCCCTGGAGCACGGCGTTCAGCGTCTGCGACGACGAGACGTTCACGGCGGGGTAGGCGAAGCCGCCGGTCTTGGCCTTGTCGAGCATCTCTGCGTACTGGTCGGGGGTTGCAATGGGCATGTCATCTCCTTTGGTGGGCGCGACCGGGCGCGCCGGCCGGTGCCGTTCGATCCGAGTCTATCCAGCGCCGTCCCCGATAGGCTTGTCGAGGCCCGCCGGTCAGCACAGCCCGGTCGGGTGACCCCGGAAGGACTCCCGCATGACCGCCGACAGCGCCCCTCTCTACGAGCACCCCGACCGCAACCTGGCCCTGGAGCTGGTGCGTGCCACCGAGGCCGCCGCCATCCGGGCGCAGCCGTTCATCGGCAAGGGCGACAAGAACGCCGCCGACGGCGCCGCGGTCGACGCGATGCGCAAGTTCCTCGGCACCGTCGACTTCGACGGCGTGATCGTGATCGGCGAGGGCGAGAAGGACGAAGCGCCCATGCTCTTCAACGGTGAGCACGTGGGCACCGGCCGCGGCCCGGCCTGCGACATCGCGGTCGATCCCATCGACGGCACCTCGCTCACCGCCGCCGGCCGGCAGAACGCCATCTCGATGCTGGCCGCCTCGGATCGCGGCACCATGCTCGATGCCTCCTCGGTGTTCTACATGAACAAGATCGTCACGGATGCCGACGGCATCGGCGTGATCGACATCGACCGGCCGATCGGTGACAACATCCGGGCGCTCGCCAAGGCGAAGGGCAAGGACGTCGGCGACATCCGCGTGGCCGTGCTCGACCGGCCGCGGCACCAGCAGCTCATCGAGGACATCCGTGCCGCCGGCGCCGGCACCCGGCTGATGCTCGACGGCGACGTCGCGGGCGGCATCAACGCGGCGCGCTACGGCACCCGCATCGACATGTGCGTGGGCACCGGCGGCAGCCCCGAGGGTGTCGCGACGGCGTGCGCGATCAAGGCGCTCGGCGGTTTCATCCAGACCCGGCTCGCTCCGAAGGACGACGACGAGCGCCAGAAGGGCATCGACGCCGGTCTCGACATGGACAAGCTCTATGAGGCCGACGACCTCGTGAGCGGCGACAACACGTTCTTCGTGGCCACCGGCGTGACCGACGGCGGCCTCGTGGCGGGCGTCAAGCGCCTCGGCCCCATCATCCGCACCGAGTCGATCGTGCTGCGCTCGCACTCGGGCACGATCCGCCGCATCGAGGCCGACCACCTCGTGGAGAAGTGGCTCTGAGGCTCCCACTTCGGTTCAATAACGCAATCGTGGAGTGACCCGAGCCCCCTGGGGGGCCGGATCACTCCACGATTGCATTTCTGAACCGGCTAGCGCGGATCGGTGCCCGTGGGCCTGCCGAAGTCGAGTTCGATGTCGATCACCTGGGCGGAGCCCCCCGACTCGTGCTCGAGGAATGCCGCGTCGCGCGCCGCCGCCGGGTCGCCCAGCGCGTCGAACTCCGCGACGGCCCGCTCGACCTCTGCGGCTCGCTCGGCGTCGTCGTCGCGCCCGGCCGCTGTCGGCTGCGCCTCGGCCGCTGTCGCCTCCGCCTCCGCCTCCGCCGCCTCTACCTCGGGAGCCTCGACCATCGGCGCCTCCGCCGCCTCGAGCTCGGCGAGCAGCTCGTGCCCCGACAGCTCGCGCGGAGCCTCCTCGAGGGGCGACAGCTCGGGGAAGAGGCTCTCGCTCGAGAGCGCCCCGAGCTTGCGGGCAGTGGGGAAGACCTGGCGCTCGAACGAGCCGACGAAGGCGTTGTAGTCCTTCACCGTGCGGTCGATCGTGCGGCCGAGCTTGTCGATGTGCGAGGCGGTCTTGCCGAGCCGTGTGTAGAGCTGCTGGCTGAGGTCGAAGAGCTGGCGCGCTTCCTGGGTCAGCACGTCCTGCTGCCAGGAGAAGGCCACCGTCTTGAGCACCGACCACAGGGTGACGGGGGAGGCGAGCGCCACGCGCTTGCCGAACGCGAACTCCATGATCGACGGATCGGCCTCGAGCGCGCTCGAGACGAGCGACTCGCTCGGGATGAAGGCGATCACGAGCTCGGGGGAGGCCTCGAGCCCGTTCCAGTAGCCCTTCGTGCCGAGCGCGGTGATGTGCTCGCGCAGCGCCTTCACGTGCTTCTTCATGAGCTGCGAGCGGTGCTCGCCCTCGACTCCCGTGGCCGAGGCCTGGATGGCGGAGGCCTCGAGGTACGCGTCGAACGGCACCTTCGCGTCGACCGCGATGTTCTTGCCGCCGGGCAGGTGCACGACCATGTCGGGGCGCCCCGCTCCGGAGTCGCTCACGATCGAGGTCTGCACGTCGAAGTCGACGCGCTCGATCAGCCCGGCCGCCTCGACGACGCTCCGGAGCTGGGTCTCGCCCCACACGCCGCGGGTGCTGTTGGAGCGCAGCGCCGAGGCGAGCGACTCGGCGGTCGAGCGCAGCCGCTCCTCCGACTCGGTGGCCGACTTGAGCTGCTGCGAGAGCTCGCCGTACTGCTGCTGGCGCTGCGCCTCGAGCTCCACGACCTTCGCCTGCACGGCCTTCAGGCTCTCCTGCACGGGGCTGAGGGCCACCAGGACCTTGCTGTCCTCCCCGGCGCGGGTCTTCTCCGCATCCTGCACGTCTTTGAGCCGGCGCTGGAAGTCGGTGAGCCGCTCCTCGAGGATGCCGATCTGGGCGCGGTACTGCGCATCCTGCTGCTCGAGCCGCTCGCGCGACTGCTCCTGCGCGAACGCCAGCTGCGTCTCGAACTGCTCCCGCGCGAGCGCGGTCTGCTCGCGGTGGGAGGTGATGGCGCCCTCGAGCTGCGCGCGGTGCGCCAGCACGGCGGACTCGAACTGCTCGCGGTGCGCGAGCGTGCGCTCCTCCACCTGCTCGCGGAGCCCCGACGCGGTGGCCTCGATGCCGGCGAGCCGGCTCTGCAGGCCCGCGCGCTCCTCGACCAGCTGTTCGACCCGCGAGCGCGTCTCGGTGAGGGCCGCGGTGCGCTCGCCGAGCGAGCTCTCGAGCATGGCGACGGTGCCCGCGGACGAACCGCCCGCAGCACCGCCCTGGCGGGCCCGGGCGAAGAGCACACCTCCGACCACGCCGAGCACGAGACCGACGAGAAGACCGAGGAGGAGGGGGAGCAGTGCGTCCATGCGGCCAGTCTCGCATCCGCCACCGACACCGGGCCGTCGCCACGACGGAACCGAACGCATACAGCGGCACCACCGGACACCTGCACAGCCGGACACCTGCACAGCCGGATGACGGCCCCAGGATCTAGGCTTGCTCCAGGAATCCCGTTCGAGCAAAGAAGCAGGAATCATGTCTGATGCACTCCCCGTAGTGAACCACTGGATCGGCGGCGAGGAGCTCGTGTCCACGAGCGGCCGCACGGCGCCCGTCTTCGACCCCGCCCTGGGCGAGCAGTCCAAGAGCGTGGCCCTCGCGAACCAGTCCGAGATCGACGCCGCGGTGGCCGCCGCGAAGGCCGCTTTCCCCGCCTGGCGCGACACGAGCATCACGAAGCGCCAGCAGGTCATCTTCGCCTTCCGCGAGCTGCTCAACGCGAGGAAGGGCGAGCTCGCCGAGATCCTCACGGCCGAGCACGGCAAGGTGCTCTCCGACGCCCTGGGCGAGATCACCCGCGGCCTCGAGGTCGTGGAGCTCGCGACCGGGTTCCCGCACCTGCTGAAGGGCGAGTACTCCGAGAACGTCTCGACCGGTGTCGACGTCTACTCCACCAAGCAGCCGCTCGGCGTGGTGGGCATCATCAGCCCCTTCAACTTCCCGGCCATGGTGCCGATGTGGTTCTTCCCGATCGCCATCGCGGCCGGCAACACCGTCGTGCTGAAGCCCTCGGAGAAGGATCCGAGCGCCGCCAACTGGCTCGCCGCCCTCTTCCAGGAGGCCGGCCTCCCCGACGGCGTCTTCAACGTGCTGCACGGCGACAAGGAGGCCGTCGACGGCCTGCTGAACCACAACGACGTCAAGAGCATCTCGTTCGTCGGCTCCACGCCCATCGCGCAGTACATCTACGAGACCGCGGCCCGCAACGGCAAGCGCGTGCAGGCCCTCGGAGGCGCCAAGAACCACATGCTCGTGCTGCCCGACGCCGACCTCGACCTCGCCGCCGACGCCGCCATCAATGCGGGCTTCGGCTCGGCGGGCGAGCGCTGCATGGCCATCTCGGTGCTCGTGGCGGTCGACACGATCGCCGACGACCTCGTGGCGAAGGTCCAGGAGCGCATGGCGGGCCTGAAGACCGGCGACGGCCGCCGCAGCTGCGACATGGGCCCGCTCATCACCGAGGTGCACCGCGACAAGGTGGCCTCCTACATCGACGTGGCGCACGAGGACGGCGCGACGGTCGTGGTCGACGGCCGCGGGATCGAGGTCGACGGCGAAGCTTCCGGCTTCTGGCTCGGCCCCACCCTCATCGACAACGTGCCCACCACGTCGAAGGTCTACCTCGACGAGATCTTCGGCCCGGTGCTCTCGGTCGTGCGCGTGCACTCCTACGAGGAGGGCGTCGACCTCATCAACAACGGCGCCTACGGCAACGGCACGGCCATCTTCACCAACGACGGGGGAGCGGCCCGCCGCTTCCAGAACGAGGTCGAGGTCGGCATGATCGGCATCAACGTGCCGATCCCGGTGCCCGTGGCCTACCACTCGTTCGGGGGGGTCAAGGACTCGATCTTCGGCGACTCCAAGGCCTACGGTCTCGCGGGCTTCCGCTTCTTCACGCAGGAGAAGGCCATCACGAGCCGCTGGCTCGACCCCTCGCACGGTGGCATCAACCTGGGCTTCCCCCAGAACTAGCCCGCCTGCCCTCCGCCGAGACGTCACTTCTCACACCAAGATCCCTCGGGATGTGTGGAAAGTGACGTCTCGGCAGAGAAAGTAGGATGGACGACCGTGGCTCTTACTATCGCGATCGTCGGACTGCCCAATGTCGGCAAGTCCACTCTGTTCAACGCCCTCACGAAGAACCAGGTGCTGGCGGCGAACTACCCGTTCGCCACCATCGAGCCCAACGTGGGTGTGGTGAACCTCCCCGACGCGCGCCTCGACAAGCTCGCCGAGATCTTCGGCAGCGAGCGCATCCTCCCCGCACCGGTCTCGTTCGTCGACATCGCGGGCATCGTGCGCGGCGCGAGCGAGGGCGAGGGCCTCGGCAACAAGTTCCTCGCCAACATCCGTGAGGCGGATGCGATCGCCCAGGTCATCCGGGGCTTCATCGACTCGGATGTCGTGCACGTCGACGGCAAGGTCGACGCCGCGAGCGACATGGAGACCATCAACACCGAGCTCGTGCTCGCCGACCTGCAGACCCTCGAGAAGGCGGAAGCCCGCTACGAGAAGGAGGTCAAGGGCAAGAAGCTCGCACCGATCGTGCTCGAGACGGCCAAGCAGGCCCGTGAGTACCTCGACACCGGAAAGCCGCTGTCGACCTCCTCGATCGACCTCGAGCCCATCCGCGAGCTCGGTCTGCTCACGTCGAAGCCGTTCATCTACGTCTTCAACGTCGACGAGGAGATCCTGAACGACCCCGTTCGCAAGGATGCGCTGGCCGCCCTCGTGGCGCCGGCCCAGGCGATCTTCCTCGACGCCAAGCTCGAGTCCGAGCTCATCGACCTCGAGCCCGACGACGCGGCCGAGCTCCTCGCATCGACGGGCCAGGACGAGAGCGGCCTCGACCAGCTCGCCCGCATCGGCTTCGACACCCTCGGCCTCCAGACCTACCTCACGGCGGGCCCGAAGGAGAGCCGTGCCTGGACGATCGGCAAGGGCTGGACGGCTCCGCAGGCGGCCGGTGTCATCCACACCGACTTCCAGAAGGGCTTCATCAAGGCCGAGATCATCTCGTTCGACGACCTCGTGGAGACCGGCTCCATCGCCGAGGCCCGCGCGAAGGGCAAGGCCCGCATCGAGGGCAAGGACTACGTGATGCAGGACGGCGACGTCGTCGAGTTCCGCTTCAACAATTAGCGAGCCGCCGGGGCGTTCACCAGCCCATCGACCCGGGTATGCCCTTGAAGGGCCCGACGACGGATCCGGTGATCCAGCCGCCGTAGAAGCCTCCGGGCTGCGGCGTGACGATCTCGCCGTCGACCGTGCACTCGTCCATCTGCTGTGCGTAGACGGCGACGCGGTCTCGGAGGGGCTCGAACCCCGGCGCCGGCTGCGGATAGTTCCACGCGCACGCCGAACGCACCTCGCCTCCGCCACGGACGTCGAGATAGCGTGCTGCGCCCTTGAACTCGCAGAACGACGAGCCGTCGGCATCGACCAGCGAGCCGGTCGAGAAGTCCGCTATCGGGAGATAGTAGACCGGCGGATGGCTGGTCTCGAGCACCCGGACGGCGTCTCGGGTCAGGGCGATGAGCTGCCCGCCCAGACGGATCGTGACCGGCGCCGTGACGCGCTCGACGCGCGGCGGCCTCGGGTAGTCCCAGACGGACTCCTGTCCGGTTCCTGGGGTCTCCGGGCGCGGTCGGGGCATCTGTTCACTCTACGTCGGCGGTGCTTCACTGGGGTATGGCCGCCTCACCGATGTTCCCGCTCGGATCGGTCCTGTTCCCTTGCGTGCCGATCCCGCTCCGGGTGTTCGAGCCGCGGTATCTCACCATGGTCGGGCGGCTTCTCGACGAGGATGAACCGGGGTTCGAGTTCGGCGTCGTCCTCATCGAGCGCGGACCCGAAGCCGGGGGTGGCGACCAGCGCGCCTCGGTCGGGACGATGGCGCGTCTTGTGAGCGCCACCGCGGGTGCCGACGACCTCATCATCGTCGGAGTGGGGACCCGGCGGTTCACGGTCGAGCGCTGGGTCGGCGAGGATCCGTATCCCAGGGCCGAGCTCTCGCCGCTGCCGGATCTGGAGTGGTCCGAGGCGCTCGCACCGCTGCGGGCCCAGGCCGAAGCGGTCGTCCGCCGTGTGACCGCCCGCGTCGCGGAGCGGCAGCCGGATGCCGCTCTCGAGCTGTCGGACGACCCCGTCGCCGCCGTGTGGCAACTGGCGGCGATCGCCCCGCTCGGCGAGTACGACCGGTACACCCTGCTGAGGTCGACATCGATGGCGGGACTCCTCCGTCAGATGATCGACCTGGTCCTCGAGGCCGAGGAGCTCTGGGCCGCCCCGTGAGGTCTCTGTCCACGGTTCACCACCCCTGGTCCTCTCGTGGGCAGGAGGAACCGCCGCCGCCGCGTAGGCTCGGATGCATGACGAACTCCTCCCCAGCCTCCCTCCGACGCGTGGGCGGCCTCACCGTGGCCGCGGGCTCGCTCTTCCTGACGGCCGGCTCTGGGGCCTGGTTCGTGATCTCGAAGCAGCTCCGCGACGAGAAGATCGTGGTCCCGGGCAACGCACCCGCGTTCGCCGGCAAGACGGTGCAGGGCCCCGTGACCGCCTACGTCGAGGCCCTCGTGATCAAGGGCAACGCCGAGCGGGGAGCCGGCGGCCGCACCTTCGCCGACGTCAGCGCGGCCCTCCGCGAGGTCGAGTCGGGCAGCGACGAGGAGCGCGCCCTGCGCGGGCAGAGCGCATCGCTCGCCACCGCCGCGTCGCTCCGCACCTCGCTCATGACCTCGGTGCTCGCCTTCGGTGTGAGCGCCTTCGCGGGCGGCCTCGGAGCTCTCCTCCTGATCGCCGGAACGCAGCTCCGCCGCTCCCGCGACTGACGCCCACCCGTGCGCCCGTTCGGGGGCCGCGGTCACGCGCTCGGCGCCACTAGGGTCGCAGCATGATCGAGCTGCTGCGCGGAGACCCCGAGTTCGAGCGCGCCGTCGTCGAAGGGTCGTTCAACGCACTCCTGCCGGCCGAGCGCCCGGAGATCGTCGTGCGGCCCCGATCCGAGACCGAGGCGGTGGCGGCGGTTCGTGCGGTGGCCGCCGCGGGGCAGCGGATCGCGGTGCGCTCCGGCGGGCACAGCTGGGTGGCCGCCTCCGTGCGCGACGGTGGGGTGCTGATCGACCTCGGCGCCCTCGACGGCATCGGTCTCGACACAGAGCGGATGACGGCGACCGTCGGCCCCGGCGTCCGCGGCGCACGACTCTCGGCGGCGCTCGAGGAGGCCGGACTCGCCTTTCCTGTGGGCCACTGCGGCGACCCCGGGGTGGGCGGCTTCCTGCTCGGCGGCGGCCTCGGAGTCAATTGGGGGCACTGGCGGCCCGCCTGCTTCTCGATCGAGCGGATGCGCGTGGTCACCGCCGACGGCGAGCTCCGCACCGCATCGCCCACCGAGAACCCGGACCTGTTCTGGCTCGCGCGGGGGAGCGGCCCGGGCTTCCCCGGTGTGGTGACCGAGTTCGAGCTGGCCCTCCGCCCGCTGCCACCCTGCATCCGCGTCGAGACCCTGTCGTACCCCCTCGACCGGCTCGGCGAGGTCACCCGCTGGCTCACGGATGCGTCGCAGGACCTTCCCACGAATGTCGAGCTCTCGCTCGTGACCGCCGGGTCACCCGACCCGGCGCATCCGTTCGTCGTGGGAGTGGCCGCCACCGTCTTCGCCGGCTCCGTCGCCGAGGCCGACGCCGCGCTCGCTCCGCTGCACGGCGCCCCCGCCGCACACCGTGGCCGGCCCGCCGATCCGCTCGCGCACACCGCCCCGGCCGACGTCGCGTTCAGCGCCCTGCACGAGGCCGTCGACGCCACCTACCCGCGGGGCGCCCGCTACCTCGCCGACACCTTCTGGACCGACCTCGACCTGCACGATGCCACCGCACCGCTCGCCGCGCTCCTCGAGCGTGCGCCCTCGAAGCGCAGCTACGTGCTCGCCGGCATGCCCGCGAACGGCGCCGGCGCCGGCCTCGTGACCCCGGGTGAAGCCGCCTACGGGATGCACGACCGAACCCTCCTCATCGTCTACACGATCTGGGAGGACGCGGCCGACGACGCCGCCAACCGCGCCTGGCTCGACGAGGTCGCCGATGCGCTCCTGCCCACCGCCACCGGCCACTTCCTCAGCGAGGCCGACCTCCGCCACCGCCCCGACCGCGTGCCCGGCTCGTTCGCGCCCGCCGACCGCGCCCGCGTCGAGCACCTCCGCGGGCACTACGACCCCGACCACCTCTTCCACGGGTTCCCCGCCTTGGTACTGTGACGGGACACGTCGCCGAGAGACACCGGGGGAAGCGCGATGCCTGAAACCACCAACTTTCACCACCACGAGCAGCGGCAGCACCGCCAGCGCCACATGATCACCGTGGTGAAGAACGGCCGGCTCAACCCCGACGTGCGGCTCTGGACGGGCCTCTCGGCCATCGCGGTGGCCGGCCTCATGGTGGTCGAGTTCCTCGTGCAGGCCCTCCTCGTGGGCGCGAGGCCCACCCTCGACGACAGCACGGCACTGACCGAGTTCATGGCGCGCACCGCCAACCAGACCCTCTTCACGATCCTCATCGACACGTTCCTCATGGCGTCGCTGATCGTGTTCCTGAGCGGATTCCGCCAGCTCATCACGCACACCCGGCCCGACCTGCAGTGGATCGCCGACATCGCGTTCGCCTCGGGCCTGCTCTTCATCGCGGTCACGCTCGTGGGCGACGCCATGGAGGGCGGCACCGCGCTCGACACCATGGGCCTCGATCCGGATGCGTCGTCGCTGCGGGCACTCACGGTCGGCCATACCCTCATGTTCGGCTCGATCGGCTGCACGCTCAACGCCCTGGTGGCGGCGGCCTCGGGCTACCTCATCGTCACCTCGGAGGCGTTCCCGCGGTGGACGGGCTGGCTCGCCTACGCGGTCGCCGCCCTCAACCTCCTGAGCGTGCCCACGATGTTCGGCGGCACGAGCCCCGACTCGTTCTTCGCCGCCGGGGGAGCGGCCACGGCCATGCTCGCGACGTTCCCGTGGCTCGTCTGGGTGGCGTGCATCGGTCTCGTCGCCATCCGCGACCGCCGTCGTCTCGAAGACCTCCCGCACGAGGTGCGGGCCGCAGCAGGAAAGGCGGGCGGCACCACCGCGAAGGCGGTCTAGAGCCCCTGCACGAGAGCCGCGCGCAGGTCGGGACTCAGCTGCTCGGGCACATCGATGTCGACCGCGAGCGCCTGGAGCGCCGTGGAGTAGTAGTTCCGCACGGCGGCCGCCAGGGTGATGTCGACGATCTCGCGGTCGCTGAAGCCGTGCTCACGAAGGAGAGTCGAATCCTCCTCCGACATCGCCGCCGCATCCGCGCTCACCCGCTCGGCGAAGGTCATCATGGCGACCTCGGCGGGGGAGAGGATGCCGGCACGCCCCGCCTCGCGATGGTCGCGGGCGACGATCTCGAGCTCGGCCTCCGTCGCGAGCCCGAGCGACAGCATCCGCGAGCCGTGGGCCAGCCGGCAGTGTGCCGATCCGGTGCCCTTGGCCGCGGCGAGGGTCACGAGCTCGTAGCGGCGGAGACCCAGCTCTGCCACGACGGCGCGCACGAGACCCTCGAACGCGACCACGGCCTCCGGATTCACCGCCATCACCCGGGTGTGGCTCGCCACGTGCCCGAGGCTCTGCAGGTCGTCGCGATAGAGCTCCGCCACGAGACCCTCGGCCTCCCGGTCAGTACTCGTCCGGATGATCGTCATGCCGCCATGGTGCCACTAAGGCTTGCTGGAGGAAAGCTCCTCTTCGGTCCAGCGCTCGCCGTGCGGGGAAGCGTCGGTGTCGGCCTCAGCGGCCTCGTCGGAGCCCTCGGCCGCGGTGTCGGTGGCCGGTGCGGCGCCCTTCTTGGGCCTCACCTCGCGCGGGCCGCGGCCCGGCGTGTAGACCGAGGGCTCGAGGCCGGGGTGGCGGCGCGACTGCACCACGAACAGCACGATGCCGAGGGCGATCGCCACGAACGAGGCCCACACGTTCGCCGGGATGCCGAGGAAGGTGTCGGTGGTCGGGTCGATGCGGATGGCCTCGAGCCACGAGCGGCCGAGCCCGTACCAGATGAGGTAGAGGGCGAACAGCTTGCCCCACCGCAGAGCGAACTTGCGTTCGAGAGCGAGCAGCAGCACGATGCCGGCGACGTTCCAGATGATCTCGTAGAGGAAGAGGGGGTGGAACAGCGTGCCCTCGGCGAGCCCCGCGGGGAAGGCCGGGTTGGTCGACTCGATCTCGAGCCCCCAGGGGAGCGTGGTCGGCAGGCCGAACAGCTCGTGGTTGACGTAGTTGCCGAGGCGGCCGATGGCCTGGGCGGCCAGCATGGCGGGCGCGAGCGCGTCGGCGAACGACCACAGGCGGATGCCCGCGAAGCGGCAGCCGATCCACGCGCCGATCGCACCGCCGATGAGCGAGCCGTAGAGGGCGTTGCCGCCGTCCCAGATCGCGAAGATGTTCAGGATGTTCGCACCGGGGTAGAAGTAGTCGCCCATGTGCGTGAACACGTGATAGAACCGGGCGCCGACGATGCCGAGCGGCACGGCGAACAGCACGATGTCGATGACGACACCGGATTCGCCTCCGCGCTTGGTGAGCCTCTGATTCACCATCAGCATCGCCACGATGATGCCGGCGAGGATGAAGAGTGCGTAGAGGTGGATCGTGAGCGGGCCGATGGCGAACGACTGGAACACCGGATCCGGGCTCGGGATGCTGAGCGGAGTGATTGTGGGCACGCTGAATTCTAAAGGTTCTGGCGCAATGCCGCAGAACTGTAGCCGATCTCGCGCAGGACGGCTAAGGTTAAGACAGTTGTTGTGTTACCCATGAATCTTGAATAGGGTCTTCTTCCTCGATTTCTGTCGAGAGCGAGAGGGCTTGTTTTTCTGAGGAGCGGAACAAAGTGCACCGCGACGGTAGGCCCCGACAGGCGGGGCCGCTTACCTCGAAAAGAGAAAACAATGCCTCAAGGCACCGTGAAATGGTTCAACTCCGAAAAGGGCTTCGGCTTCATCTCCCCCGATGACGGTGGAGAAGACGTGTTCGCCCACCACTCCGGCATCACCGGTTCGGGCTACAAGAACCTCGAAGAGAACCAGCGCGTCGAGTTCGACGTGACCCAGGGCCGCAAGGGCCTGCAGGCTGAGAACATCACCCCCCTCGGCTAAGGTCCCAGACCTCTCCGGAGAACCCGTGTCCGCTTCGGCGGCGCGGGTTCTTCGCTTTTAACCGGCCGGTACCGGCAGATGTGCGGACGATACGCAGGTTGACGGCGTAGGTTGAAGACATCTTCCAAGGGCAATTGCTCAGCACCGCGGCTGTGAAGCCGATTCGATACCAGTGAGCAGGCCTTTGAGCATCTCGAACTCCACTTCCCCGCGTGCCACCCTCCCGCGCAAGACCGGCGCCACGCACCCCACCGCGGCTTATTCCGAGCTGCTCAGCACGGTGCGAGACATGGGGCTGCTGCGCAAGCGCCGCACCTTCTACTACGTCATGTTCGGCGCTCTGCTGCTCGCCCTCGGCGGCGCGGCAGCCGGCTTCGTGCTGCTCGGCGACAGCTGGTTCCAGCTGATCATCGCCGGAGTCCTGGGCCTCATCTTCACGCAGTTCGCGTTCCTCGCCCATGAGGCCTCGCACCGCCAGGTCTTCGAGTCGAACAAGGCCAACGACCGGGCCGGCCGCACGCTCGCGACAGCGTTCGTCGGCATGAGCTACTCGTGGTGGATGTCCAAGCACACCCGCCACCACGGCAACCCGAACACCGTGGGCAAAGACCCCGACATCGACATCGACTTCGTCTCGTTCACCTCTGAAGACGCCGCGACCCGCAAGGGCGGTTGGGCACTGCTCACCCGCAAGCAGGGCTGGCTGCTGTACCCGCTGCTCCTCCTCGAAGGCCTCAACCTGCACTTCCTCTCGTTCAAGACCCTCTTCGGCAAGAAGCCCGTCGAGGGCCGCCAGATCGAGCTGTGGTTCATCGGTGTGCGACTGGTCGCCTACGTGGCCGTCATCTTCTCCTTCCTGCCGCTCGGCATGGCGTTCGCCTTCCTGGGTGTGCAGCTGGCCGTGTTCGGCCTCTACATGGGCGCATCCTTCGCCCCCAACCACGTGGGCATGAAGATCTTCCCCGCCGGTTCGCGCGTCGACTTCCTCTCGAAGCAGGTGCTCTCCTCCCGCAACATCAAGGGCAACTGGGGCATGACCATCTTCATGGGCGGTCTCGACCTGCAGACCGAGCACCACCTGTTCCCGAACATGCCCCGCCCGAGCCTGGTGAAGGTGCGGCCGATCGTGCGCGAGTACTGCGAGACGCACAAGATCCCCTACACCGAGACCTCGTTCTTCGAGGCGCACAAGCAGGTCGTCGCGTACATGAACAAGGTCGGCCTGTCGGCTCCGGACCCGTTCGACTGCCCGCTGGTCAACCAGTACCGCACCCGCCGGGCGTGAGTCGAGCCCGTCCCGGCTATCCTGCTGGGGTGAGCACCTCGCGCGCCGGCGCCGCCGGCATCCTGACCCCGGCCCTCGCCACGGCGGCGGCCTTCGCGCTGGCATTGGTGCCTGCGGCCGGAGCTTCGGCCCACGACGCCCTCGAGTCGTCGTCGCCCGCCGCCGGCGAGTCGGTCACCGCGGATCCGGGCACCCTGTCGCTCACCTACTCCGACACGCTCATGGCGATCGGCGAGACCACCGACGGCTTCGCCGTGCAGGTCACCGACGCCGAGGGCATGCACTACGAGAGCGGATGCGTCGCGATCGCCGACTCGTCGGTCACGACCCCGATCGCCCTCGGCGACGCGGGCGGGTACACGGTCACCTGGCAGGTCGTCTCGTCCGATGGCCACCCCACCTCGGGTCAGTACGAGTTCGACTACTCGCCGGCCACACTCGAGGGCGCGCACGACGGACTGACCGATCCGGCCGTCTGCGGCGAGCCCTGGGCAGGAGAGCCCGACGGCGCTGGAGCCCCTGCCGGAGAGCCGGCCAGCGAGGTGCCTTCGGCGCCGGCCGCGGAGGCCGGCAGCGCCGCGACCCCGTCGCCCGCATCCGACACGGCTGGCGCCGCGGCGGCCGACCTCGACGTCTCGGCGGCAGCACTGCCCGGTTGGGCCGTGGTGCTGATCGTGCTCGCGGGCCTCGGCGTGCTCGCCGCCATCGTGGTGCTCGTGCTGCGCCGGATGCGCGCGGGTGGCGACGACCCACGCTGAGCGGCGCTATGCTCGATCGCGTAGCACCCCTTCAATTGAATACCGCTGGCCATCAGGCCGACGCGGGAGAGCCGGCGCACACCTCCACCGAGGCGACTGCGAAGGCACCGAAGGAGCAATCCTCCCCGATAATCTCTCAGGTCCTCGTACCGCGTCGAACTGGCCACTCTGGAAAGCAGTCCGCGGCTTCGACGGCGGCTCGCCCACGGTGAAAGCGACGGCCCCGCCGTCGTGAAACTCTCAGGCACGATGACAGAGGGGGAGTTCTCGGAGCGCAGTTGCGCTCCCGACGCCCACGAGCCGTGACGCCCGTGGGGAAACGGAGAACTCGTGACCTCGACCGCACCCCGATCCTCCCCGCTGCACGCCGTGCACGAAGCGGCCGGCGCCTCCTTCACCGATTTCGCCGGCTGGCAGATGCCGGTGCGCTACTCCAGCGACCTCGCCGAGCACCACGCCGTGCGCGCGGCCGCCGGGCTGTTCGATCTCTCGCACATGGCCGAGTTCCGGGTCTCGGGCCGGGGGGCCGCCGCGTTCCTCGACCTCGCCCTCGCCGGTGAGATCTCGGCCATCGAGGTCGGCCAGGCGAAGTACTCGCTCCTGCTCGCCGACGACGGCGGGATCATCGACGACCTGGTGGTCTATCGCACGGCCGACGACGTGTTCCTCGTGGTGGCGAACGCCTCCAATCGCGAGCACGTCGCCGCAGCGCTCGAGGAGCGCGCGGAGCCGGCGAGCGCACCGTTCGAGCTCGCCGACGTGAGCGATGACACCGCGCTCATCGCCGTGCAGGGGCCCGCCTCCCGGTCGATCCTCGAGGCGACTGCGGGCCTCGAGGTCACCGGCATCGACACGCTCCGCTACTACCGGGCGATCCCGGCCTCGTTCGAGAGCACGCCCGTGCTCCTGGCCCGCACGGGCTACACCGGGGAGGACGGCTTCGAGCTCTACCTCGAGCCCGCCCGCGCCGAGGGGCTCTGGCAGGCGGTGGCCCGCGCCGGTGAACCCTTCGGTCTGGTGCCGGCGGGGCTCGCGAGCCGCGACACGCTCCGCCTCGAGGCGGGCATGCCGCTCTACGGCCACGAGCTCGGCCTCCATACGCAGCCCCTGCAGGCGGGGCTCGGCCGGGTGCCCGCTCTCGGCAAGCCACGCTTCGTCGGCCGCGAGGCTCTCGAGCGCGGCCCCGGTGCCGATGCGCGCGTGCTCGTGGGGCTCGTGGGCGAGGGGCGTCGCGCCGCCAGGGCCGGCTACCTCGTCTACGCCTCCGACGACTCGACCACGCCGATCGGCGAGGTCACGAGCGGTGCGCTCTCGCCGTCGCTCGGCACCCCGATCGCCATGGCGTACGTCGATCCCGCTTTCCGGGAGCCGGGCGCGCAGCTCTCCATCGACATCCGGGGGACGCGCCTCGGCTACCGCACCACGACCCTCCCGTTCTACCGCCGGAAGAAGGACTGACATGACCGAGAACACCGACCTCCGCTACACCGCCGAGCACGAGTGGGTGCTCATCGAGGGCTCCGTCGCCACGATCGGCATCACGGCCTACGCCGCGGCCCAGCTCGGCGACATCGTCTACCTGGATCTCCCCGAGGCGGGCACCGCGATCGCCGGCGGCAGCGTCGTGGGCGAGATCGAGTCGACGAAGTCGGTGGGCGAGCTCTTCGCCCCCGTCGACGGCACGGTCGTGGAGACCAACGCCGCCGTGGTCGACTCGCCCGAGCTCGTCAACAGCGATCCACTCGGCGAGGGCTGGCTGATCAAGGTCGAGTTCACCGAACTGCCCACCCTGCTGAGCGCCGACGAGTACGGTGCGCTCACGGGCGCCGGGGCCTGACCGCCGATGACCGACACCGCACGTCGCACCGACATCACACGGCCCGCCGACATCACACGGCCCACCGACCTCTTCGCATCGCGTCACATCGGCACGGACGCCGCGGCTCAGCGGCACATGCTCGAGACGATCGGCTACGACACGACCGCCGACCTGATGCGGGCCGCCGTGCCCACCGCCATCCAGTTCGACCGCTCGCTCGCCGACTCCCTCGTGCCGCCGGCCGCCACCGAGCGCGAGGCCGTCGCCGAGCTGCGCGCCCTCGCCGGGCAGAACCGCGTGTCGCGCTCCTACCTCGGCCTCGGCTACTACGACACCGTGACCCCCGCGGTGATCAAGCGGAACGTGCTCGAGAACCCCAGCTGGTACACCGCCTACACGCCCTACCAGCCCGAGATCTCGCAGGGCCGGCTCGAGGCCCTGATCAATTTCCAGACCATGGTGGCCGACCTCACCGGGCTCGCCACCGCCAACGCGTCGATGCTCGACGAGGCTACGGCCGCCGTGGAGGGCATGCTGCTCGCCCGCCGCGCCTCGAAGAGCAGGTCGAACCGCTTCCTGGTCGACGCCGACGCGTTCCCGCAGACGATCTCGCTTCTCCGAGACCGCGCCGAGGCCGTGGGGATCGACATCGTCGTGACGGTGCTCGACTCGGTCGATCACCCTTCGCATCCGCTCTCCGACGCCGACGTCGACGCCTTCGGGGTGTTCGTGCAGTACCCGGGAGCCTCGGGGCGCCTCTGGAACCCCAATGAGGTGATCGGCACCGTGCAGGCCGCCGGCGGCATCGCCGTGGTGGCCGCCGACCTGCTCGCCCTCACGCTCGTGACGTCGCCCGGCGAGCTCGGCGCCGACGTCGCCGTGGGCACGAGCCAGCGCTTCGGCGTGCCGATGGGCTTCGGCGGCCCGCACGCCGGTTACATGGCGGTGCGCGCGGGGCTCGAGCGACAGCTCCCCGGGAGGCTCGTGGGAGTGAGCGTGGATGCCGCGGGGCACTCCGCCTACCGGCTCAGCCTCCAGGCGCGCGAGCAGCACATCCGCCGGGAGAAGGCCACCTCCAACATCTGCACGGCGCAGGTGCTGCTCGCCGTGATGGCGGGCATGTACGCGGTGTACCACGGTCCGGAGGGCCTCCGCGCGATCGCCGAGGGCGTCAATGGATCGGCACGGGCTCTCGCCGCACGCCTCGCGTCGGCGGGTCACGAGATCGTGCACGCCGACTTCTTCGACACGGTGCTGGTGCTGGTGCCCGGCCGTGCGCGAGGGCTCGCGGCCGAGGCGCACGAGCACGGGCTGCTGATCGGTGTGGTCGACGACGACACCGTGCGGATCGCGCTCGACGAGACCACGACCGACAGCGACCTGCTCGAACTCACCCGCGCCTTCGGCGTCACGACCTCAGGCTCTCCGGAGGAGGGTTCGGCGGAGGAGGTCACCGACGTCGTGCCGACCATCCCCGACGGCCTCGTGCGCACGAGCGAGTTCCTCACGCATCCGGTGTTCAACACCCACCGCTCGGAGACGAGCATGATGCGCTACCTCAAGCGCCTCGCCGACGCCGATTACGCCCTCGACCGCGGCATGATCCCGCTGGGGTCGTGCACGATGAAGCTCAACGCGGCGAGCGAGATGGAGGCGGTGACCTGGCGTGAGTTCGCCGGCATCCACCCCTTCGCGCCGAAAGCCGACGTGGCGGGCTATCTCGAGCTCGTGCGCCAGCTCGAGCAGTGGCTCGCCGACGTCACGGGGTACGACTCCGTGTCGCTGCAGCCGAACGCCGGCAGCCAGGGCGAGCTCGCCGGTCTCCTCGCCATCCGCGGCTACCACCGCTCGCGGGGCGACGAGGCGCGCACCGTGTGCCTCATCCCCTCGAGCGCGCACGGCACGAACGCCGCATCGGCGGTGCTCGCGGGAATGAAGGTTGTCGTGGTGGCCTGCGACGAGCTCGGAAACGTCGACCTCGACGACCTGCGCCAGAAGATCGAGGCCCACAGCGCCGATCTCGCGGCCCTCATGATCACCTACCCCTCGACCCACGGCGTCTACGAGCACGAGGTCACCGAGATCTGCCGCCTCGTGCACGAGGCCGGCGGGCAGGTCTACGTCGACGGCGCCAACCTCAACGCCCTGCTCGGCTACGCCCGGTTCGGCGACTTCGGCGGCGACGTCTCGCACCTCAACCTGCACAAGACCTTCTGCATCCCGCACGGCGGTGGCGGCCCCGGTGTCGGTCCGGTGGCGGCGAAGGCCCATCTCGCACCGTTCCTTCCGTCGCATCCGTTCACCCAGGAGGCCGAGCACCTGCTCATCGACGGGGAGACCGTGGTGCATGGTGGGCCGCAGATCTCGGCGGCGCCCTACGGCAGCCCGAGCATCCTGCCGATCAGCTGGGCGTACGTGCGCATGATGGGCCTCGAAGGGCTCGCAGAGGCCACGGCCTCGGCCGTGCTCGCGGCCAACTACGTGGCGGCGCGCCTCGCCCCGCACTTCCCGGTGCTCTACACGGGCGAGAACGGCCTCGTGGCGCACGAGTGCATCCTCGACCTCCGCGGCATCACCCAGGCCTCGGGCGTGAGCGTGGACGACGTGGCCAAGCGGCTCGTCGACTACGGCTTCCACGCCCCCACCATGAGCTTTCCGGTGCCCGGCACGCTGATGGTGGAGCCCACGGAGAGCGAGGACCTGGCCGAGATCGACCGCTTCGTCGACGCGATGATCGCCATCAGGGCAGAGATCGACCGCGTGGCCGCGGGGGAATGGCCGGCCGACGACAATCCGCTCCGGAACGCTCCGCACACGGCGCAGTCGGTCGTGCAGGGGGAGTGGGAGCACGCCTACGACCGCGAGAGCGCGGTGTACCCCGTGGCCTCGCTCGTGCGCGGCAAGTACTGGCCTCCCGTGCGCCGCATCGACCAGGCCTACGGCGACCGCAATCTGGTCTGCGCGTGCCCGCCTCCGGAGGCCTTCGAGTAGCGGGCGGGCATGCGCGCGTTTGCTAGAGTTCGACACATGACGACACCCCGTGCCGCCCGCCTGTCCGCACTCCTGACGGGCGCGGCGCTCGCGGGGGCCGCCGTGGCCGGCTCCGTGCTCGGGGTCGCCGCCCCGGCCTCGGCCGAACCGGTGTTCGACGAGGGCGGCTGCACCGTGCTGCGGGTGGCCGACGCGGGCCCGGGCGGTGCGCAGTGCGCGGGCATGGATCTCAGCGGCCCGCGGTTCGGCGAGGGCGACTTCCGGAACGCCGACCTGCAGAACACCTCGTTCGTCGACGGCGACGTGCAGGGCGCGGTCTTCAACGGCGCGAACCTCACGGGGGCCGACTTCACCAACACCCGCATCGTGGGCGCCGACTTCACCGGCTCGAGCATCCTGCCCGGTGTGCTCGACCTCGAAGCGGATGCCTCGGGCATGGCGCCCGTGCCCATCACGCCGAATCTGCCCACGGGCCTCACCCTCGACGGCTGCTCGATCGTGGCGACGCCCGTCGGCTCGGGCGAGATGTTCCCGATCGGCACCTCGAACATCCTCTGCACCCTCTCGACCTCGTTCGAGGGCACGGCCACGGCCGTGATGACCGTCAACGTGACGGCTTCGGCGACAGCGCCGCCCACCGAGGAGCCGCTCTTCACGCCCGATCCCTCCGCCGCCGCCCCCACGGCCACCGAGTCCACTCCCAACTGGCTCATGATCGGCGGATTCATCGGCGGAGGCGTGCTCGTGGCGGGCGGCATCGCGGCCTTCGTCGTCTCGAACCGTCGCGCTTCGCGCTAGGCGCCGCAGGTCGAAGCTACCCGAAGAGCGCGGGCAGGTTCGCCACCGCCCAGGCGTAGCCCACGAACGACAGGATGTCGATGATCCAGTGGGCCACCACGAGCGGCATCGTGCGGCCCCAGCGCCAGTAGCACCAGCCGAACACCACGCCCATCACGACATTGCCCACGAACGGGCCGATGCCCTGATAGAGGTGGTAGCTGCCCCGCAGCACGGCGGTCGAGAGGATGATGCGCCACTTCTGCCAGCCCAGCTGCCGCAGCCGGGTGAACAGGTAGCCCACCACGATCAGCTCCTCCTGCAGCGCGGCGCGGAGGGCCGAGAGGATGAGCACCGGCGTGGTCCACCAGAAGGTGTCGAGCGGTGCGGGCACGACGTCGACCGTGATGCCGGCCGCCCGCCCGGCGAAGTAGAGCGCGATGCCCGGCACGCCGATCACGAGCATGAGCAGGAGGCCGCGGCCGAGGTCGCGCCACGGAGCCCGCAGGTCGAAGCCGAGCCGCCGGAACGGGTTGCCGCCGGAGATCGCGAGCAGGTAGAACACGAGCGCCACGGGCACGAGCGCGAACACGATGGCGAGCACCTGGTAGGTGCCGTCGAGCCACTCGCGAGGGTTCAGCGATCCGTTGATCGTGGCGGTCTGATCGGCGAGCGCGGTCTCGGCGGTGAGGCGCGCGATGATGCTCACGATCGAGTAGACGGCGGATGCGCCGAGCGACAGCCCGAGCACGATCG
The DNA here is from genome assembly GCF_024979315.1 of Herbiconiux oxytropis. GTDB lineage: Bacteria > Actinomycetota > Actinomycetes > Actinomycetales > Microbacteriaceae > Herbiconiux > Herbiconiux oxytropis. The sequence goes on from NZ_JANLCK010000013.1 coordinate 56,088, forward strand.
CGATCTCGCTCCACAGCCTCCGGCGGCGCAGCCGGGCCCAGCTCAGGGCACGAGTCATTCCACTTCACTTTCTTGCGTCGAGCGCCACTTTTCCACACGAACTGTGGAAGTCGCACAAAGAAGTCACGCAATTAGTTTCGTGTTCGTAACTTTTTCGGCCGTGGTTTGCTCCGGATGTGACCCCCGCTTAGGGTACTTCCTTAGGTTCGGCCCCTCATAAGGGGGCCCACCTTCTCTCATTCTGCATCAGGAGGAAAATTGAAGATCAGACGGTTTGGTCTCGGCGCGATCGCGCTCGTGGCCGCGGGTACGCTCGCACTGTCCGGCTGCGCCAGCGGCGGCTCGGACGATTCGGCGGGCGACACCGCCGCCATCATCACCACCAACGGCTCTGAGCCCCAGAACCCCTTGGTGCCCACCAACACCAACGAGGTCGGTGGCGGAAAGATCCTCGACGCGATCTTCGAGGGCCTGGTGTACTACGACGGCGAAGGCGCCCCCCACAACGCGGTGGCCGAGTCGATCGAGACCGATGACGCGACGAACTACACCATCACGCTGAAGCCCGATCTGACCTTCACCAACGGCGACCCCGTGACCGCCGACTCCTTCATCGACGCCTGGAACTACGGCGCGCTGGCCTCCAACGAGCAGCTCTCGAGCTATTTCTTCGAGGACATCGTCGGCTTCAGCTACGACGAGGACTCCGAGCTCACCGGCCTCAAGAAGGTCGATGACCTGACCTTCACCGTCGAGCTCAACGCACCGAAGTCCGACTTCCCCCTGCGCCTCGGCTACTCCGCCTTCTACCCGCTGCCCGCCTCGGCGTTCGACGACATGGAGGCCTTCGGCCAGAACCCGGTCGGCAACGGCCCGTACATGCTCGACGGCGAGAACGCCTGGGCCCACAACGAGAAGATCGACCTCGTCGTGAACCCCGACTACGCCGGAGAGCGCACCCCCGTGAACGGCGGCCTCTCGATCGTCTTCTACGCCACGCAGGATGCGGCCTACGCCGACCTCCTCGGAGGCAACCTCGACGTGCTCGACGCCGTGCCGGACTCGGCGCTGTCGACCTTCGAGGCCGACCTCGGCGACCGCGCGGTCAACCAGCCCGCAGCCGTCTTCCAGTCGTTCACCATCCCGGAGCGCCTCGCCCACTTCGGTGGCGAAGAGGGCAAGCTCCGCCGTGCGGCGCTGTCGATGGCGATCAACCGCGAGGAGATCACCGACGTGATCTTCGAGGGTTCGCGCACCCCCGCCTCCGACTTCACGTCCCCGGTCATCGACGGCTTCAGCGACTCGCTCGAAGGCGCCGAGGTGCTCGAGTACAACCCCGACGAGGCCGTGAAGCTGTGGGCCGAGGCCGACGCCATCTCCCCGTGGGACGGCGAGTTCAAGATCGCCTACAACGCCGACGGCGGCCACCAGGCCTGGGTCGACGCCACGACGAACAGCATCAAGAACGTCCTCGGCATCGAGGCGTCCGGTGAGCCGTACCCCACCTTCCAGGAGGCGCGCACGCTCATCACCGACCGCACCATCCAGACCGCGTTCCGCACCGGATGGCAGGCCGACTACCCCGGTCTGTTCAACTTCCTCGGCCCGCTGTACGCGACCAACGCCGGCTCCAACGACGGTGACTACTCGAACCCCGAGTTCGACGCCCTCATCAACTCCGGCGCGGAGGACACCGACCCGGCCTCGGCCAACGAGAAGTTCCAGCAGGCTCAGGAGATCCTCCTTCAGGACCTCCCCGCCACCCCACTGTGGTACTCCAACGTGACCGGCGGCTACAGCGAGAACGTCGACGACGTCGTGTTCGGCTGGAACTCGGTTCCGCTGTACTACGAGATCACCAAGAGCTAGTCCACCAGCTCGTTCGGGGGCGGCGGCTTCGAGCCGTCGCCCCCGAATCATGCATTCTCGTCCGTTCGGCGCCACCCGCCTCTAGCTCGATTGGTACGGTCTGATCCGTGGCCGGATACATCTTCAGACGTCTCCTCCAGGCGTTACCCGTCCTGGTGGGAACGACGTTCCTCATCTACTTCATGGTCTTCGCGATGCCCGGAGACCCGCTTCTCGCCCTCTTCGGCGACAAGACCCCGAACCCGGCCGTGCTCGAGCGACTGCGCGAGCAGTACCACCTCGACCAGCCGTTCATCGTGCAGTACTTCCTGTACCTCGGCGGGATCCTCCGCGGCGACTTCGGCACCTCGTTCTCGGGCGAGCCGGTCACCGACATCCTCGCGCGCACGTTCCCCGTCACGATCCGCCTCGCGCTGATGGCCCTGTTCATCGAGTTCGTGCTGGGCGTGCTGATCGGCCTCATCTCGGGCCTTCGCAAGGGCAAGCTGTTCGACGCCTCGGCGCTCGTGATCAGCCTCATCCTCATCTCGCTGCCGATCTTCGTGATCGCGTTCGTGGCGCAGTTCATCTTCGGGATCCAATTGGGCTGGGCCAGGACGACGGTGTCCGCCGGTGCCCCGATCCAGGATCTGATCCTGCCCGCGTTCGTGCTCGCCTCGATCACCTTCGCCCAGATCGTGAGACTCACGCGCTCCTCGGTGATCGAGACGCAGAGCCTCGACTTCGTGCGCACCGCCTACGGCAAGGGCCTCAGCCGGCGCCGCATCATCCCGGTGCACATCCTGCGGAACTCGCTCATCCCCGTGGTCACCTACGCGGCCACCGATTTCGGTGTGCTGCTGGTCGGTGCGACCGTCACGGAGGGCATCTTCAACGTGCCCGGTGTGGGCCGCACGCTCTACCAGGCGATCATCCGCGGTGAGGGCCCCACGGTCGTCTCGTTCGTGACCGTCATGGTGCTCATCTATCTGGTGGTCAACCTCGTCGTCGACCTCCTGTACGGCCTTCTCGACCCGAGGATCCGCTATGTCAAATAACCCACCCACCCCGACACCGAAGCACTTCGTCGCGCCCCTGGAGGAGACCCCTCTCGTCGCGATCGACGCGGTCAACGTCGGTGAGCGCAAGAGCAACCTCTGGATCGACGCCTGGCGCGACATGCGCCGCCGGCCGATGTTCTGGATCTCGGCCGCCATCATCCTGCTCGTCGTGGTCGTGGCGCTGTTCCCGAACCTGTTCTCGCAGATCGACCCGCGCGAGTGCGTGCTCTCGAACAGCAACGGCGCGCCCACCGGCGCGCACCTGCTCGGCTTCAACAAGCAGGGCTGCGACGTGTTCTCGCGCATCATCCACGGCACCTCGACGTCGCTGTCCGTCGGCATCATCGTGGTCATCCTCACCACGGTGCTCGGCATCCTCTTCGGCGCGTTCGCGGGCTTCTACGGGGGCTGGCTCGACTCGATCCTGTCCCGCGCCGGCGACATCTTCTTCTCGATCCCCTACATCCTGGCCGCCGTGGTCATCATGTCGGTGTTCTCGGCCTACCGGAACGTGTTCGTGATCGCCCTGGCGATCGGCATCTTCGCGTGGCCGTCGACGGCGCGCGTGCTGCGGGCCGAGATCCTGAGGGTCAAGAACGCCGACTTCGTGATGGCCTCCCGGGCCCTCGGCGTCTCGAACTTCAAGATCCTGCTGCGCCATGTGCTGCCGAACTCGATCGCTCCGGTCATCGTGGTCACCACGATCTCGCTGGGCGCCGCGATCGTCGCCGAGGCGACCCTGTCTTTCCTCGGTGTCGGGCTCCCCAACACGACCATGTCGTGGGGCAACGACATCAGCGCGGCGCAGACCGACCTCCGCACCGCGCCGCAGACCCTCATCTACCCGTCCATCGCGCTCTCCGTGACCGTGCTCGCCTTCATCATGATGGGCGAAGTCGTTCGAGATGCCCTCGACCCGAAGGCGAGGGCTCAGCGATGACCGACGTCACGAACCAGAAGCCGCTGCTCGAGATCAAGGACCTCCAGGTGGGCTTCAAGACCACCGAGGGCGTCGTGCCCGCTGTCCGGGGTGTCGACCTCACCCTGATGCCGGGCCAGACGCTCGCCATCGTGGGGGAGTCGGGCTCCGGCAAGTCCACCACGGCCCACGCCATCATCAACCTGCTCCCCGGCCCCGGCCGGATCACGGGCGGCTCCATCATGTTCGACGGCCAGGAGCTCACCTCCTACAGCCAGAAGAAGATGGAGGAGGTGCGCGGGCGCCAGATCGGCTTCGTGCCGCAGGACCCGATGTCGAACCTCAACCCGGTCTGGTCGATCGGCTTCCAGGTCGAGGAGACCATTCGGGCCAACGGCATCGCCACGGGCCGGAAGGCCGTGCGCGAGCACGCCATCCAGGTGCTGAAGGAGGCGGGCCTCGCCGACGCCGACAAGCGGCTGAAGCAGTTCCCGCACCAGTTCTCCGGCGGCATGCGCCAGCGCGTGCTGATCGGCATCGGTCTCTCGTCGCGGCCGAAGCTGCTCATCGCCGACGAGCCCACCTCGGCGCTCGACGTGACGGTGCAGCGCAAGATCCTCGACCACCTCGAGACGCTCACGCGCGACATCGGCACGGCCGTGCTCTTCATCACGCACGACCTCGGCCTCGCCGCCGAGCGCGCCGAGCAGCTCGTGGTGATGTACAAGGGGCGGATCGTCGAAGCGGGCCCCTCCAAGGAGATCCTGCAGAACCCGGTGCACCCCTACACCCAGCGCCTCGTGGCTGCGGCTCCGAGCCTCGCCTCCCGCCGCATCCAGTCGGGCACGGCCGCGACGCCCACGCATTCGCTGAGCGACCTCGACTACGCGCCCACCACGGTGACCGAGAGCGTCGACCTCATCGCGGCCGCCGAGGAGCGCCTCGAGCAGGTGCCGAAGGGCCCGAGCCTCGCGAAGCGTCCGGATGCCATCGTGGTGAAGGACCTCACGAAGGTCTACAACATCCGCGGCCAGGGCAAGGGCAAGGCGAGCGAGCTCATCGCCTCCGACAACGTCTCGTTCTCGGTCGCGAAGGGCACGACCACAGCGCTCGTCGGCGAGTCCGGCTCGGGCAAGTCCACCGTCGCGAAGATGATCCTCAGGCTCGAGGATCCGACGAGCGGATCGATCATGATCGACGGCGTCGACGTGGCACCGCTGAAGGGCCGGCCGCTGCTCGACCTGCGCCGGCGCATGCAGCCGGTCTTCCAGGACCCGTACGGCTCGCTCGACCCGCTGCGGAACATCGGCAACACCATCGGCGAGCCGCTGCAGGTGCACAAGGTCGGCGACCGCACGGCCAGGCGTGAGCGCGTGCTCGAGCTGCTGGACCAGGTCGCGCTGCCGCAGAACCTCATCACCCGTTACCCGAACGAGCTCTCCGGCGGTCAGCGCCAGCGCGTGGCCATCGCGCGGGCGCTCGCGCTGAAGCCCGACATCGTGGTGCTCGACGAGGCGGTCTCCGCTCTCGACGTGCTCGTGCAGGCCCAGATCCTCAAGCTGCTGGCCGATCTGCAGGCCGAACTCGAGCTCACGTACCTGTTCATCACCCACGACCTGGCCGTGGTGCGGGTGATCGCCGACAACGTCTGCGTCATGCAGCGCGGGCGCATCGTGGAGGCGGCTTCGACCGATCAGGTCTTCGACAGCCCGCAGGAGCAATATACTAAGGAGTTGCTGAACGCCATCCCGGGCGCTGGAATCACCCTGGGCGTTTAGCGGATCCGGGCCACGACGCCCACTTTTCCCGCTCTCTAAGAGCCCGCGGGTGGCACGGCCACCAGATTCGGGTTCACGAACCTGAGGACTTCCCCATGGCCAAAGCCACCCGCGACGACCTGCGCAACGTCGCTATCGTCGCCCACGTCGACCACGGCAAGACGACCCTCGTCGACGCCATGCTCACCCAGACCAACTCGTTCGACGCGCACTTCGATGCCGACGACCGCATGATGGACTCCAACGACCTGGAGCGTGAGAAGGGCATCACGATCCTCGCCAAGAACACGGCGATCTCCTACACGGGCAAGCACGCGGGCGACAAGCCGATCACCATCAACGTGATCGACACCCCCGGCCACGCCGACTTCGGTGGCGAGGTCGAGCGCGGCCTCTCCATGGTCGACGGTGTGGTCCTCCTCGTCGACGCCTCCGAGGGCCCGCTGCCGCAGACCCGCTTCGTGCTCCGCAAGGCGCTCGAGGCCAAGCTGCCCGTGATCCTCCTGGTCAACAAGACCGACCGGCCGGATGCGCGCATCGACGAGGTCGTGGGCGAGTCGCAGGACCTGCTGCTCGGCCTCGCCTCCGACATGGCCGACGACGTGCCCGACCTCGACCTCGACGCCATCCTCGACGTGCCCGTCGTCTACGCCTCGGGCCGCAATGGCGCCGCGTCGCTCAACAAGCCCGAGAACGGCACGCTGCCCGACAACGACGACCTCGAGCCGCTCTTCGGCGCCATTCTCGAGCACGTCCCGGCTCCGGTCTACGACGACGAGGCTCCCCTCCAGGCCCACGTCACGAACCTCGACTCCTCGCCGTTCCTCGGCCGCCTCGCCCTGCTCCGTGTCTTCAACGGCACGATCAAGAAGGGCCAGCAGGTCGCGTGGGTCAAGCACGACGGCACCGTGCACCAGCAGCGCATCAGCGAGCTGCTGAAGACGGTCGCCCTCACCCGCGTGCCCACCGAGAGCGCCGGGCCCGGCGACATCGTGGCCATCGCCGGCATCGACGAGATCACCATCGGCGAGACCATCGCCGACCCGGAGGACGTGCGGCCGCTGCCCGCCATCACGGTCGACGACCCCGCCATCTCGATGACGATCGGCACCAACACCTCGCCCCTCGTGGGCAAGGTCAAGGGCCACAAGCTCACCGCCCGCATGGTGAAGGACCGCCTCGACCGCGAGCTCATCGGCAACGTGTCGCTGCGCGTGCTCGACGTGGGCAAGCCCGATGCCTGGGAGGTGCAGGGCCGTGGAGAGCTCGCCCTCGCGATCCTGGTCGAGAACATGCGCCGCGAGGGCTTCGAGCTCACCGTGGGCAAGCCCCAGGTGGTCACCAAGCAGGTCGACGGCAAGACGCACGAGCCCTACGAGCACCTCACGATCGATGCCCCCGAGGAGTACCTCGGCGCCATCACGCAGCTGCTCGCCGCCCGCAAGGGCCGCATGGAGAACATGTCGAACCACGGCACCGGCTGGGTGCGCATGGAGTTCATCGTCCCCTCGCGCGGCCTCATCGGCTTCCGCACCGAGTTCCTCACCATCACCCGCGGCACCGGAATCGCGAACGCGATCTCGCACGGCTACGGCGAGTGGGCCGGCGCCATCGTGACCCGCAACAACGGCTCCATCGTGGCCGACCGCTCCGGTGTGGTCACGCCGTTCGCCATCATCGCCCTGCAGGAGCGCATGACCTTCTTCGTGAACCCCACCGAGGAGGTCTACGAGGGCATGGTGATCGGCGAGAACTCGCGCGCCGACGACATGGACGTGAACATCACCAAGGAGAAGAAGCTGACCAACATGCGTCAGTCCACCTCCGACACGTTCGAGTCGATGACCCCCTCGCGCCAGCTCTCGCTCGAGGAGTGCCTCGAGTTCGCCCGCGAGGACGAGTGCGTCGAGGTCACCCCCGAGATCGTGCGCATCCGCAAGGTCGAGCTCGACGCCAACGCGCGTGCGCGCCGCACCGCCAACCTCAAGCGCGCCAACCAGTAGCGTTCACCGCAGAGCAGTAGCCCGGACGCCCGGGGATCTGGGATGATCGACACATGAAGCGTAAAGTCTCTGTCATCATCGCCATCTCCTTGGGCGTTCTCGCTGCCCCGGCACTCACCGGCTGCATCGGCAACCCCGTCGAGTCGATCGTGGAGGGTGCGGTCGAGCAGTCCGGGGGCGGCGAGGTCGACCTCAACAGCGACGGCGGCGTGCCCGACGGCTTCCCGAGCGAGATCCCGCTCTACGACGGCGAGATCGTGGGCGGCCTCGGAGCCGGCAACGTGACCGACGGTGGAGGCTGGACCGTCGTGATCGCCGTCGACGACCTCGAGGCCTCGTTCACCTCGATCAACGACCAGCTCGTGGCCGCGGGCTTCGAGTCGAGCTTCTCGGGCTTCACCGAGGGCACCGGCAGCGGCATGTACAGCAACGGCACGTACAGCGTGCTGCTCGCCGTGGCCGACGACGGATCGGGCCAGAAGACGGCCACCTACATCGTCACGGGCGCTTCGCAGTAGGTCCTTCGGCGGCGGCGTCGGCCGCGTCGTCCGCCGCTCTCGTGGCCCGGGGCGCCACGACGAAGGCGGCCACGGCCACGGTCAGTGCGAGCACGAACACCGCCACGAAGCCCGATCCGCCCGCCCCCGCGCCCGCGCCCGCGTCGGCGCCGGCCGTCGGCCCGAACGCCTGGAACAGGATGCCGGCGATCGCGAGGCTCATCGCCGGCCCCGACGAATCCGCGATGTTGAGGGCCGACGAGTTGAAGCCCTGGTTCGCCGGGGTCGAGTTCGCGAGCGTGAGCACCGACAGCCGCGGGTAGGCGAGGCCCATCCCGGCGCCGGAGACCGCCCAGCCCGCGATCACCACGCCGATCGGCAGGTGCAGCGCAGCCGCGAGCAGCACCACGCCGATCGCGAGCACCACGAGGGTGCTGCCGATCCGGAGGCTCACCCGGGCCGGGATGCGGTCGGCGAAACGGCCCTGGGTGAGGGAGACGGCGCCCCACGCGATGCCGCTCGCGGTGAGGGCGAGACCGGCCGCCGCGGCACCGAGGCCGTAGCTCTCGGTGAAGAGGTAGGGCAGGTAGACCTCGGCGGCGAAGAAGCCGCCGGCCAGCAGCAGCCGGGTGGAGACGACGCTCGGGAGCCCGGGCAGCGCCCGGAGCGCACCGCGCGGCAGCAGAGTTCTGAGCGCGATCAGCGCCACCACGAGGGCGGCCGCGGCGATCACGTAGACGAGGGCGCCCTCGAGCTCGGTCGAGACGCTGAGGCCGAGCACCGAGCCGGCCAGCACGATCGACCAGGCGATCCGCCAGCCGTCGATGCGCGGCCGATCGGCTCCCGCGGTGTCGGGTGCGCCGTTCTGCCTGAGCAGCCGGAGCGCCGGCCGGAGCAGCGTGGCGGCGGGCACGATGATCGCGACGACGCCGAGGAACACCCAGCGCCAGCCGAGGGTCTCGCCCACGACACCGGCGAGGAAGGGGCCGACGAGGGAGGGGACGACCCAGGCGGCCGCGAAGAGCCCGAAGATGCGCGGCTGCAGGACGGGCGGGAAGACCCGGGCCACGATCACGTAGAGCGCGACCGTCGTGGCACCGCTGCCGAGCCCCTGCACGAGGCGGCCGGCGACCACGAGCTCCATCGAGACCGAGGTGCCCGCCACGATGAGGCCGGCCGCGAACAGCGCCACCGAGAGCAGCAGGGGAGTGCGGGGCCCCGTGCGGTCGCACCAGAGCCCCGCCGCGACCATGCCCACGACCGAGGCGGCGAGCGGAGCGGCGAACGCCACGGCGTAGAGGGCCGCACCGTCGAGCTCGGCGCTGATGGTGGGCATGACGGTCGTGACCGCGAGGTTCTCGAAGGCGGCCACGAACACGAGCACGACCGCGCCGACCGTGATCAGCCGGTAGCGCGAGGAAAAGGGTCCCTCGCTCACGCGAAGAGCGTCTCGCCGACGAAGCCGCCCTCGGAGGCGCCGGGCGGCACCGCGAAGACGCCCGAGCCGACGTGCCGCAGGTACTCGTTCATGGCGTCGTTCTTGGCGAGGTTCATCTGGATCGGCACGAACTGCGTGCGCGGATCCCGCTGATAGCAGATGAAGAACAGGCCCGCGTTCAGGCGCCCCAGGTCGTCGTTGCCGTCGACGAAGTTGTAGCCGCGGCGCAGCATCTTGGTCCCCGCGTTCTGATCCGGATGCGCCAGCCGCACGTGCGCATCCGTCGCGATCAGCGGCGCGCCACCCCGGCCGGTGGCGGCGAAGTCGGGCTCGGAGAACTCGGTGCCGCCGGAGAAGGGCGCACCCTCTCCCTTGGTGCGGCCCACGATCGCCTCCTGCTCGCGGAGCGACGTGCGGTCCCAGGTCTCGATCGTCATGCGGATCTTGCGGGCCACGAGATAGGAGCCGCCCGCCATCCAGGCGGCGTCGCCCAAGGCATCTGCCGCCGCATCCGAGGCGGCCGCCCAGACCTGCTCGTCGACCACAGCGGTCTCCTCGGCCTTGATGTTGGCCGTGCCGTCCTTGAAGCCGAAGAGGTTCCGCGGCGTCAGCTGGGCGGTCGTGGTGGAGCTCGTGCGGCCGAACCCGAGCTGCGACCAGCGGATGGAGGCCCGGCCGAATGCGATCCGGGAGAGGTTGCGGATGGCGTGCACCGCGACCTGCGGGTCGTCGCTGCAGGCCTGGATGCAGAGGTCGCCACCGGTGAACGTCTCGACGAGGGCGTCGGCCGGGAAGTGCGGGAGGTCGGCGAGGGCGGCCGGGCGACGACCCGCGATCCCGAACCGGTCGGCGCCATCGGCCGACGTGAACAGCGTGGGCCCGAAGCCGATCGTGATGGTGAGGCCGGCGGCCGGGAGGCCGAGCGCCTCACCGGTGTCGTCCGGCGGCGCGTCGTAGGGGCCGCTGACTGCGCCGTAGACGCCCACGGGGTCGCCGGCCGTCATGAGCGCCGCCGCGGCGCTCCAGTCCTGCAGCAGCTCCACGAGCTCGTCGCGCGTGATGTCGCCCACGTCGAAGCTCGCGAAGTGCAAGCGGTCCTGCGCGGGGGTGACGATGCCCGACTGGTGCGCGCCGAAGAACGGGTACACCGCCGCACTCGCCACGGCCGACGCAGCCGGGGGCAGGGCGAAGCGGTCGACGGCGATGCCGCCCGCCACGCCGATGCCGGCCCCGAGAGCGCCGGCCCCGGCAAGGCCGAGCAGCCCCCGGCGGGAGATGCCAGGGGCCGCCTGGGCCGGATCGGGTTCGGACATGGCTCCTACTGTAGGCCGGGCCCGGAGGCTAGCCGACCAGCGTCGCCGTGAGCCGGCTGAGAGGCTCGCTGAGGGCGCTCACGCCATCGGCGAGCTGCTTGACCTGGTCGGTGGAGAGCTCGTCGTAGTAGACGAAGCCCTCGTCGAGACTGCCGTACTCCGCGAGAGTCGACTCGAGGGAGGCGAAGCGGTCGTCGATCGTCGTGACGAGCTCCGGATCCTTCGTCTCGACGATGTCGCGGACGCCCTCGTAGGCCACCCGGGCGCCCTCGAGGTTGGCCTGGAAGTCCCACAGGTCGGTGTGCGACCAGATCTCCTCCTCGCCCGTGATCTTGCCGCTCGCGACCTCCTCGAGGAGGCCGATCGCGCCGTTGGAGATCGCGTCGATCGTGACCGTGTACTCCGGGTCGTTGACGGCGTCGTAGAGCAGCTGCGTGTCGGCCACGAGCTTGTCGGCGTAGTAGGTGCGCTCGTCGGCGGTCAGCGGCACGTACTCGGTGCCGCCGTTCTCCTCGGCGGTCGGCGGGAACAGGTCTTTCTCGATCCGGTGCCAGCCGGTCCACTCGTCCTCCGGCGGCACGTCGGCCTCGCGGAAATCGATGGCGGGGTCGAGGTCGCCGAACGACTCGGCCACCGGCTCGATCCGCTCGTAGTTCGCGCGCGTGATCGCGTAGAGGTCGGCCGCGCTCTCTCCGCCGGGCGCCGGGGTGTCGGAGACGTAGGCGTCGACGAAGGTCTGGGTGCCGACGACGAGCTGGCCCACCTGGTCCTTGACGTAGGCGACGTAGTTGGCGGCCGCCGCGTCGACCTGGTCCTGCACGTCGCCGGCGAGCTCGACCTTGTCGCCCGTGACCGAGAACGAGGCGCGGCCCACGCCGTCGCCCACCATGCCGGGCTTGCAGACCGTGAAGTAGTCGCCGGGCTGGGCCTGCACCACGAGGTCGCGCGAGATGCCGGGGCCGACGTTCTCGACCTCGCCCACGATGCGCAGGCCGTCGTCGGCGAGGAGGTAGAACTCGGTCACCTGGTCGCCGGAGTTGGTGACGCTGAAGGTGAGGGTGCCGCTCGTGGCGGTCGTGGCGCTCACCACGCAGTCGTCGGTGGTGGAGTCGACGGTGATGGCCGCCGTGTCGCCGCCGGCCGGGCTGTTCGGCACGCAGCCGGCGAGGGCCAGCAGGGTGATGGCTGCTCCTGCCGAGGCGATGAGGGGTCTGGTGTTCACGAGTGCTCCTTGATCGGATGGGAGGTGCTGGGGCTGGTCGTGGTGGTGCCGGTAGTGCTGGCGCTGCTGGGCTTCCGGCCGCGTCGCACCGCGAGCACGAAGAGGGTCATGGTGGGGATGAAGTAGGCGAGCCAGGCGATCATCTCGAGCCAGGTGGTGGCGGGGGAGAAGTTCACCGTGCCCTTCAGCAGGGTGCCGTACCAGCTGTCCGGAGGCACGATGGCGCTCACGTCGAACGCGAGGTCGTAGAGGCCGGGCAGGATGCCCGCCTCCTGCAGGTCGTGCACCCCGTAGGAGAGCACGCCCGCGGCCACCACGATGAGGAAGCCGCCGGACCAGGCGAAGAACTTCGCGAGGTCGATGCGCACCAGGCCCTTGTAGATGAGGTAGCCGAGCACGACGGCGGTGGCGATGCCGAGGGCCGCCCCGAGGATCGGCAAGGTGGTCTCGCCCGTTGCCTGCACGGCCGCCCAGATGAACAGGGCGGTCTCGATGCCCTCGCGGCCCACGGCGAGGAACGCCACGAGCACGAGACCCCAGCCGGCTCCCACGAGTGCCTTGTCGACGTCGCTGTGCAGGGTGCCCCTGAGATTCTGGCTCGTGCGGAGCATCCAGAACACCATCCAGGTCACGAAGCCCGTGGCGATGATGGAGAGGCCGCCGCCGATGGCCTCCTGGGCCTCGAAGCTCAGGCCGTAGGTGCCGAACGTGAGCACGGCGCCGAGGGCGAGCGCCACGAGCACCGCGAGGGCGACGCCGGCCCAGAGCCGCCGCAGCACATCGGGCCGCTCGAGCTTCTGCACGTAGGCGATCAGGATGCCCACCACGAGAGCGGCTTCGAGCCCTTCGCGCAGGCCGATCAGGTAGTTGGCGAGCACCCGCATCCATTCATAGGAATTCGGTAAGCCTAGCCTTACCAAGGATCGAGAGTACGACTCGCACAGCTTTTTGTCCACTGCGGCCGCGTATCCTGATCGGATGCTCGCCGCACCCGACCACGCGCCGCCCCCCGCTGCCGCCGGGTCGACCCGCGGCACGCGCGCCCTGGCACTCGTCGTGTCGTTCGTGCTGGGGGCCGTCTTCGGCATCCTGGGCACCGTCGTGCACCAGGTGTCATTCGGCGTGTTCGGGCTCTTCGACGTGCCCGTCGGACTGCTCGTGGCGCTCCCCGCCACCGCCCTCCTGCTGGCCGGCCTCCGGCTCGTCGCGCCCACGCGGCTCGCCGCGGTGCTCGCGGCCGCCGCGCTCGTCGGGGTCGTGGCGCTGCTCGCGCTGCCGAGCCAGGGCGGCTCGGTGCTCATCCCCGCCGACGTGACCGGGATGGCGTGGGTGATCGGGTCGACGCTCGTGGCCGTCGTGGTGCTCGCATGGCCCGAGCCCGCCCCGCGGAAGCCGTAGACTTGACCTCCCGGTCATCGAAGGGAAACGAACAACTGTGACCTATGTCATCGCCCTCCCGTGCGTGGACGTCAAAGACCGCGCCTGCATCGACGAGTGCCCGGTCGACTGCATCTACGAAGGCGAGCGTTCGCTCTACATCCACCCCGACGAGTGCGTCGACTGCGGGGCCTGCGAACCCGTGTGCCCCGTGGAGGCCATCTACTACGAAGACGACCTGCCCGAGGAATGGGCCGACTACTACAAGGCCAACGTCGAGTTCTTCGACGAGGTGGGCTCGCCCGGCGGCGCCGCCAAGGTCGGCGTCATCAAGCACGACCACCCGGTGATCGCGGCCCTGCCCCCGCAGGGCGACCACTAGCGGCGGGGCCGGACAATGGCCCTCGGCGCCCTTCCCGACTACCCGTGGGATCAGATGGAGCCGTACGCGGCGACGGCCCGCGCGCATCCGGACGGCATCGTCGACCTCTCGATCGGCTCGCCGGTCGACCCCACGCCCGAACTCGTCCGCTCCGCCCTGGCCGCGGCGACGGATGCGCACGCGTATCCGCTGACCGCCGGCTCGGTGCCGCTGCGCTCGGCGATCGTCTCCTGGTGGGAGCGCCGACGGGGTGTCACCGGGCTCACCGAGGCGAACGTGCTGCCGACCATCGGCTCCAAGGAGTTCGTGGCGTGGCTGCCGTTCATGCTGGGTCTGGGCTCCGGAGACGTGGTCGTGCATCCCCTCGCCGCGTACCCGACCTACGCCCTCGGTGCGCAGCTCGCGGGAGCGACCGCCGTCGCCTCCGACGACCCCGACTCCTGGCCCGCGGCGACGCGGCTCGTCTGGCTGAACAGCCCGGGCAATCCGGATGGCCGGGTGCTGTCGGTGGCCGAGCTGCAGGCGGCCGTGGCGCGGGCGCGCTCGCTCGGTGCCGTGATCGTGGGCGACGAGTGCTACGCCGAGCTCGGCTGGGACGGGCCCTGGGCCTCGACACCCGTGCCATCGCTGCTCGACCCTCGAGTGACCGGGGGAGACCTCACGGGCGTGCTCGCCGCCTACTCGCTGAGCAAGCAATCGAACCTCGCGGGCTACCGCGCGGCCTTCGCGGCCGGTGACCCGGCGCTGATCTCCCGCCTGCTGACGGTGCGGAAGCACGCGGGCATGATCCCGCCCGCACCGGTGCAGGCGGCCATGGTGGCGGCGCTCGGCGACGACGCGCACGTGGCGGCGCAGAAGGAGCTCTACCGGGCGCGGCGCTCGGTGCTGCGGCCCGCGCTCGAGTCCGCGGGGCTCCGGATCGACCGGAGCGAGGCAGGACTCTACCTCTGGGCCACCGAGGGCCGGGATGGCTGGGAGACGATCGGGCGCCTCGCCTCTCTCGGCATCCTCGCAGGGCCCGGGCACTTCTACGGGTCGTCGTATCCGACCCATGTGCGCTTCTCCCTCACCGCGACCGACGAGCGGATCGCCGCCGCCGCATCGCGGCTGTCGGAATCCTCCAACGACCGCTGACCAGCGTGAGCGGATGCGACAGTGGGCTTCGGGTCACATTAGGCTGTATGAGGGTCAACGCGGTCACGGGTCATCATTCCTGCTGCGTCCCGCCAACGAACATCCAGGCAGGATCACTCAAGGAGGCGCCGTGACGGACGTCGAGAAGAAGGCAACGCTGACCTATCCGGGAGGGACGGCGGAGTTCCCGATCCTCGACAGCGTCGACGGTGCATCGTCGATCGACCTCTCGTCGCTGACGAAGCAGACGGGCTACACGACGCTCGACTACGGGTTCGTGAACACGGCGGCCACGAAGTCGGCGATCACCTACATCGACGGCGACCAGGGCATCCTGCGCTACCGCGGCTACCCGATCGAGCAGGTCGCGACGTCTCTGTCGTACCTCGAGACCGCGTGGCTGCTCATCTACGGCGAGCTGCCCACGGCCACCGAGCTGAGCGACTTCGACGAGCGCATCCGCCGGCACACCCTGCTGCACGAAGACCTCAAGCGCTTCTTCGACGCCCTGCCGCACAACGCGCACCCGATGTCGGTGCTCTCCTCGGGTGTCTCGGCGCTGTCGACCTACTACCAGGACTCGCTGAACCCGCACTCGCCGGAGGACGTCGAGATCTCGACCATCCGGCTGCTCGCGAAGCTGCCCGTGATGGCCGCGTACGCGCACAAGAAGAGCCTCGGTCAGGCGTTCCTCTACCCCGACAACTCGCTGTCGTTCGTCGACAACTTCCTGCGGCTGAACTTCGGCAACCTCGCCGAGCCCTACGAGATCAACCCCGTGCTGTCGAAGGCGCTCGAGCGGCTGCTCATCCTGCACGAGGACCACGAGCAGAACGCGTCGACCTCGACGGTGCGCCTCGTCGGCTCGACAGAGGCGAACATGTTCGCGTCGATCTCGGCGGGCATCAACGCGCTCTTCGGGCCCCTGCACGGCGGCGCCAACGAGGCCGTGCTCACGATGCTCGCGCAGATCCGCGATTCCGGTGAGGGTGTGGCGAAGTTCGTGGAGCGCGTGAAGAACAAGGAGGCGGGCATCCGTCTCATGGGCTTCGGGCACCGCGTCTACAAGAACTACGACCCGCGCGCGAAGCTCGTCAAGGAGTCGGCCGACGAGGTGCTCGCCGCTCTCGGAGTGCAGGATCCGCTGCTCGACATCGCGAAGGAGCTCGAGGAGGTGGCCCTCAACGACGAGTACTTCGTCTCACGCCGCCTCTACCCGAACGTCGACTTCTACACCGGCGTCATCTACAAGGCGATGGGCTTCCCCACGCGCATGTTCACGGTGCTCTTCGCCATCGGCCGCCTCCCGGGCTGGATCGCGCACTGGCGCGAGATGTCGTCCGACCCCCAGACCAAGATCGGCCGCCCCCAGCAGCTCTACTTGGGCTCGGCGGCCCGCGACCTCCCCCCGCGCTAACCCCCTCTGCCGAAACGTCACTTTCCACGCCAAATCCCTTCAGGAGGCGTGGAAAGTGACATTTCGGCGTTGTGGAGCGCGGGGGTTGTGCACAGATTCTGGGGCGAGGGCAGGCGAGGGAGTGCGCAGGGTGAGCATGGGGCATGCCCAAGAGAGTTCACCTTCCCGATGATCTGCTGTCGGGGCCGTTCCTGGCGCGGGAGGGCGCGCTCCTCGTGGGCGAGCCTGCGTTGCGTTCACGGCGATTCGCGCGACCGTTCTGCGGTGTCCGGAGCGTGGTGGACGACGCGTCGCTTCTCGGGAGGTGTCGAGCGTACGCCGCTCGGATGACGCCGAGTCAGTGCTTCAGCCACACCACCGCTGCCGCGCTGTGGGGGATCCCGCTGCCGGCGGTCCACGAGTCGGAGCAGCGCATCCACGTGTCGGCGCTCGACGGCACGCGCCCCCGGCTGCGCGGAGTCGTGGGCCATGACCTGCACTCGGATCGGGTGGGGCTCGCGCGGATCAGTGGCCTCCCGGTGACGGATGCGGTGAGCACGTTCCTGCAGCTGTCGACGATGCTCGCCTTCGACGACCTGGTCGCGGCGGCCGACCACCTGATCCTCACTCCGCGTGCGCAGGCGATCCAGACCCGGCCGTTCGTGAAGACGGAGGAGCTCATCGACTCCGTGCGCCTCTTTCATGGGCGTGGCAAGACCGTGGCGAGAAGTGCCGCGCGATGGATGCGGGACGGAGCGGAGTCACGTCAGGAGACACGGCTCCGGCTCGAGCTGCTGCGAGCGGGACTGCCCGATCCGGAGCTGAACACGCCGATCTGCGACGCGGCCGGGCGATTCCTCGCCTTTGGCGACATCGTCTTCCCACGGTGGAAGGTGCTCGTGGAGTACGACGGCGACCAGCATCGCACGAGCCCCGAGCAGTACCGACGCGACATCGAGCGCCACGACGCCTTGGTGCGTGCCGACTGGAGGCACCTGCGAGGAGGCCTCCACACCCCTGAGGCGGGCACCCACTCGCTCCCCTCCCTCACTCGAGCAGCCCTCACCCAGAGAGGCTGGTCTGCCGAGCCGTCACTTTTCACACCACCTGGAAGATTTTGGCGTGGAAAGTGACGGTTCGGCAGGTGGGTCAGGCGTGGAGGGTGGGGTTGAGGGTCACTCCGGCTCCGGAGCGGGAGACGGCCTCGACCGCGCCCGTGAGGGAGTTGCGGCGGAAGAGGAGGTTGGGGACGCCGGAGAGGGAGACCGCCTTGACCACGCGGTTCTCGGCATCCGCTCCGGAGTCGTCGATGAGGACCACCTTGGTGCCCGCCGTCACGTAGAGGCCTGCCTCCACGACCGAGTCGTCGCCGATCGAGATACCGATGCCCGCGTTGGCGCCGAGGAGCGCCCGGGAGCCGATCGACACGCGCTGCGTGCCGCCGCCCGAGAGGGTGCCCATGATGGAGGCGCCGCCGCCGATGTCCGAGCCGTCGCCCACCACGACCCCCTGCGAGATGCGCCCCTCCACCATCGAGGTGCCGAGCGTGCCCGCGTTGAAGTTCACGAACCCCTCGTGCATGACCGTCGTGCCGGGTGCCAGGTGCGCTCCGAGCCGCACGCGCGACGCATCACCGATCCGCACACCGACCGGGGTCACGTAGTCGAGCAGGCGCGGGAACTTGTCGATCGAGTAGGCCTGGATGCCCGCCCTCTGCAGGGAGGAGCGCAGGCGCGAGAGGGCCTCCGGATGCATGGGACCCGCGTTCGTCCACGCCACGATGGGCAGGTGGCCGAAGATGCCGTCGAGGTTGATCGTGTTGGGCGCCACGAGCAGGTGCGACAGGAGGTGCAGGCGGAGGTACGCATCCGGGGTCGAGGCGGGCGGGGCGGCCAGCTCGATCGAGACCGTCGTGACCGAGACGGAGATCTCGCGACGCGCATCCGGAACCGCGTGCCCGGTGAGATCGGCGGGCACCGAGCGGTCGGCCCCCGCCGGCGCCGACCCCAGCGCGGGGGCCGGGTACCAGGTGTCGAGCACGGTGCCGTCTGCGGCGATCGTGGCGAGGCCGTGGCCCCAGGCGTGCGTGGGAGTGGAAACGTCTTCAGGCATGCCTCCAGCGTATTGGGCCGGGAACCCTAGACTTCTGCATATGGACAGATTCGATCCCGCCCAGCCCGTGCTCGACCTGAGCGCATCGTCGACGGTCCTCACCCAGCAGATCTGCGACGTCGAGTCGGTCTCGGGTGACGAGGGGCTGCTCGCCGACGCGATCGTGGCCTCGCTCGCCGGAGCCGGCCACCTCGAGATCGTCCGCGACGGCGACACCATCGTGGCCCGCACGAACCTCGGCCGGGCCGAGCGCGTCGTGATCGCCGGCCACATCGACACCGTGCCGCTCAACGAGAACCTGCCCACCCGATACGAGACGATCGACGGCGAGGCGTACCTCTGGGGCCGCGGCACGGTCGACATGAAGGCCGGCGTGGCCGTGCAGCTGAAGCTCGCCGCCGAGCTCACCGATCCCGTGGTCGACATCACCTGGATGTGGTACGACCACGAGGAGGTCTCGAACGACCTCAATGGCCTCACCCGCCTGGCGGCGAACCGGCCCGACCTCTTCGCCGGCGACTTCGCCATCCTCGGCGAACCCAGCAACTCGCAGATCGAGGGCGGCTGCAACGGCAACCTGCGCGCCGAGATCCGAACCTTCGGGCTGCGTTCGCACTCGGCCCGCAGCTGGGTGGGCGACAACGCCATCCACAAGACCGCCCCCATCCTCGCGACCCTCGCCGCCTACGAGCCGCGCCAGGTGGAGGTCGACGGGCTCGTCTACCGCGAGGGGCTGAACGCCGTGGGCATCAGCGGCGGGATCGCGGGCAACGTGATCCCGGACGAGGCGATGGTGCACGTGAACTACCGCTTCGCCCCGAGCCGCTCGGGCGAGGAGGCCATCGCGCACATCCACGAGACCTTCCCCGGCTACGACATCCGGATCGTCGACCTCGCCGAGGGCGCGCGTCCCGGGCTCGACGCCGCGCTCGCCCAGCGCTTCCTCGCGGCCGTGGGCGGCGAGGCCAAGCCGAAGTACGGCTGGACCGACGTGGCCCGCTTCTCCGCCATGGGTGTTCCCGCCGTGAACTACGGCCCCGGAGACCCGCTCAAGGCGCACGCCGACGACGAGCGGGTGCGGGTGAGCCAGATCGAGGACTGCGAGGCCGGCCTCCGCGCCTGGCTCACCGGCGCGGTCTGAGCCGGTGGCTGCTGAGCCGGTGCCTGCCGAGTCGGTGCCTGTTGAGTCGGTGGTGACGAGGTCTGCGGCGCGGTCGGGCGATCCGGCGCGCGCCGCGCAGGCGGCGACGGCGGCGGCCCGTGGCGCTGCCGGCACCTCAGGCCCCGGATGGGCCTCCCGGCTGGCCAGCCTGCCCTGGTGGGCGCACGTGCTCACGATCTTCGTGCTCTCGCGCGTCGTCACCACCGTGATCGTGCTGCTCTTCGCCCGCGCGCAAGGCCAGAACCCGTGGACGGGCGCCAACCCGCCCTACCTCTCCTACGCCGCCATCTGGGACGGCAACTGGTATAAGATCATCTCCTTCTCGGGCTATCCGAGCACGCTCCCCATCACCGCCGACGGGCACGTGGGCGAGAGCGCGTGGGCCTTCATGCCGGTCTACCCGTTCGTGGTGGAGGCCATCCGCTTCGTCACCGGGGCCAGCTGGGAACTCGTGGCCGTGTCGGTCTCGGTGCTCTGCTCCGCCGGCGCCGCCCTCGTGTTCTACAAGCTCATGGAGCACGTGCTGAAGAACCGCGGCGCCGCCCTGTTCAGCGTGGTGCTGCTCACGGTCGCCCCGCTCTCGCCGCTGCTGCAGTTCGCCTACGCCGAGGCCATGCAGCTCCTCCTGCTCGTGAGCGCCCTCTATCTCGTGGTGACGCGGCGCTACGTCTGGGTGTTCCCGATCGTCGCCGTCATGGCGCTCACGCGACCCACCGGCCTCGCGTTCGCGCTCTTCCTCGCCCTGCACGTGGTGCACCGCTTCGTGACCCGTGAGCGCGATCCGTTCCCCGTCTCCGAGCGGATCACGACGTGCGTGCTGGCCGTGTTCAGCGGCGTCATGGGGCTCGCGTGGCTCCTCATCGCCTGGGCGGTCACGGGATCGCTCACGGCCTACACCGACACCGAGCTCGCCTGGCGAGCGGCCTACATCGGCTACGGCGAGCTCGTGCCGTTCACGGCCTGGTTCCAGAGCGGCAACTGGTGGCTGGGGGAGCCGCTCGGCGCGATCGTGGTGGTGGGGATCGTGGTGGGCTTCGCCGTGTTCCTCTTCCTGCCGCCGGTGAAGCGGCTCGGGGTCGACCTCCGGCTGTGGCTGGTGAGCTACGCGCTCTACCTCTTCGCGGTGTTCTTCCCGCAGTCGAGCGTGTTCCGGCTGCTCCTGCCGATGTTCCCGGCGCTCGGCGCGCTCGCACTGCCGCGCTCGATCGTCTACCGGGTCGGCATCGTGCTCGTCTGCATCGCCGGCCAGGTGGGGTGGATGGCGATCGGCTGGGGTGTGGACGGAGCCGACTGGACACCCCCGTGATGACGGAGATGTTCCATGACTTCACTCGGATCCGCGATAATAGTCAGTGACTACCACGAAAGGGGAGCCGAATGGCCGCCATGAAACCGAGGACCGGCGACGGACCGATGGAGGCAGTGAAAGAAGGACGCCTCATCATCGTGCGCGTTCCGCTGGAAGGCGGAGGACGCCTGGTCGTCTCCGTCAACGACGCGGAGGCGAAAGAGCTCCACGATGCTCTCGCCGGGGTGGTCAGCCCCGCCTAGCCGAGATGCTCGACACGACCCCGGTGCTTCGGCGCCGGGGTCGTTCGCATTCCCGCCCGCCGTCGCAACCGGGTTCGCCCCGGGGCTACTCGGCGATCTTGGTGACCTGGAGCAGCCCGTCGCCGGCAGGGGAGAGCGCCACGAGCACGGCCTCCGAGGCCGAGAACGCGGCCGCGAGCGTGCGGAAGTCGCCCACGGTCTCGCCGCGCTGCGCCGGGTCGGCGACCTTGTCCTTCCAGAGGGCATGCGGCACGAGCACGGTGCCGCCCCGGCGGACCATGCGGAGCGCATGCTCGACGTACTCGATCACCGAGGCCGGATCGGCGTCGACGAGCACGAGATCGTAGGAGCTGTCGTTCAGGCGCGGCAGCACGTCGGCGGCCTTGCCCGTGATGAGACGGATGCGGTTGGCCGGCACCTTCGCCTCGACGAGCGCGGCGCGCGCCACCTGCTGGTGCTCCACCTCGGTGTCGATCGAGGTGATGGTGGCTTCGGGCGCCCCCGTGAGCATCCAGAGGGCTGACACGCCGAGCCCGGTGCCGATCTCCACGATCGATCGCGCACCCGTGGCCGCCGCGATCACGGCGAGCTGGCTGCCGATGGCGGGCGACACCGACTCGACGCCGAGCTCGATGGCGTGGGCGCGCGCTGCGGTGATGGTGGGCGACTCGACGACGATGTCGTCGGCGTACTTCCAACTGGATTCTTTGCGTGACAAGGGGGCCTCCGCGCCCAGCTTAGGCAACGCGGATGCCCCGGCCGCGGAGGCACGCGGCTCACAGGTGGGGCCGGGCCACGGCGGTATGATTTCAGCATGTTCGGGTTGACCTTCGAGAAGCTCCTGCTGATCGGGGTGATCGCGGTCTTCCTTCTCGGCCCCGAACGGCTCCCCGGCTACGCCGCGAAGCTGGCCCAGCTCGTGCGCACGGTGCGCGACATGGCCAACGGCGCCAAGGAGCGCATGCGCGACGAGATGGGCCCTGAGTTCGACGACGTCGACTGGAAGAAGCTCGACCCACGTCAGTACGACCCACGGCGCATCATCCGCGAGGCGCTGCTCGACGACGAGCCCGGCGGTCCCGCCGGTGCCGGTGCGGCGGCGGGCGCTCCGGCGGTACGGCCGGTGGACCGGCCCGCCCGGCCCGCCCGGCCCGCGCCGGCGTACCTGCAGCACAAGGCGAAGTCGGCGGGAGGTCCGGTGGACCTCGCGAAGGACGCGGCGGTCGTCGCTCCGGCGGCGGCGGGCGCGGCTGCCGCTGAGACGACGCGCGCAGCGGCGGATGCCCCGGCGGCTACGGCTGCCGCGGCGGCCACGACGTACGACTCCGAGGCCACCTAGCGGCTCACGGCACCGCGAAGCCGCAGGTCGAAGCGATGAAGGCGTAGAGGGCCAGGCGGAGCTCGTCGGAGGGTGAGACGTGCACGGTGCCTTCCGTGCCGTCGGCGAGCGTGACGGCGACGGGGAGGACGGTGCCGCGTTTGTCCTCGGCGATCGCGTGGGGGTCGCAGCGGGCCGGTACCGCGTCGAGGGTGATCGACGTGGGACCGTGGCCTCGAGCGACCGAGATGCCGAGCGGCCACCCGGCGCCGCCCCCGTCAGCGGGGGCGGCGTCTGCATCGGTGGCGGGCGCGGCGGGCTCCAGCAGGATCGTGGACGCCGCGCCATCGAGCGTGAGGGATGCGGGTGAGCCGCTCGCGGTCGGGCGGGCCGCCGGCTCGACGTGCAGGGTGAGCCGTGCCACCCCATCCGGGCCCGAGCCCTCGATGCGCAGGCGGTCGTCGAGACGCAGGGCCGCGATGGCGGAGACCTCGTGCTCGAAGCAGTCCTCCTGCGCGATGCGAGGGAGCACGCCGAAGGGGTCGGCGGGCGTGGCGGCGACCGTGCGCTCTGCACCCGTCGCATCCGTGACTCCGACCGTCAGCATCGGCGTCGGATCGGCGGGGGCGGGACACACCGACGCGCCGAGCGGCACCGGGAGCTGCCGCACGAGACCGGCCGGCACCTCCACCGGGCCCGGGTAGTCGACGGCGGTGGCGAACTGCGTCGACTCGAAGTGCGCCGAGACGACGGTCAGCGGTGCGTCGCCCTCGTTGCCGATCGAGAGCTGCAGCGTGCGGGTGGCGTAGTCCGGGCGGTTCTGCAGGATGGAGAGTGCGAGGCCGTCGACGACGACGTGCTCCGGGACATCGACTGCCGCCGGGGATGCTGAGGGCGGGGGTGGGGAGGACGCGACCGGATCGCCTTCCGGCGCCGTGCATCCGCTCGCCGTGAGAAGCAGGAGCGCACCGAGGAGAGCCGCGGATGCGGTGACCGAACCCCGGCGCCCGTTCACGCCGGGGCGAGCCCGAGCTTGCGGCCGGCGAGCCCGCGGCCGCGGCGTGCCATCTTCTCGGCGACCGACGAGATGGCGAGGCTGGCGGGATCCGCAGGATCGGCGAGCACGACGGGCGCGCCCGCGTCTCCGCCGCTGCGGAGGGCGACGCTGATGGGCACCGAGGCCAGCAGCGGCACGTCCGATCCCTGGCGCGCAGTCAGGCGATCCGCGACCTCCCGGCCACCTCCTGCGCCGAAGATGTCGAGCACGGTGCCGTCGGGGGCGGCGAAGCCCGCCATGTTCTCGATCACCCCGTAGACGTTCTGGCCGGTCTGCATCGCCACGAGGCCCGATCGCTCGGCCACGTCGGCGGCGGCCGCCTGGGGGGTCGTGAGCACGATGACGTCGGCGTTGGGCAGCAGCTGCCCGATCGAGATGGCCACGTCGCCCGTGCCGGGCGGCAGGTCGAGCAGCAGCACGTCGAGGTCGCCGAAGTAGACGTCGGTGAGGAACTGCGTGATGGTGCGGTGCAGCATCGGGCCGCGCCAGGCCACGGCGCCTCCCGTGGCGGAGGCCTGCTCGGGATCGATGAACATGCCGATCGAGATGACCTTCACGCCGTGCGCGACGGGCGGCAGGATCATGTCGTCGACCCGGGTGGGCCGCGCGGCCGCACCCGCGTGGTCGACGAGGCCCAGGATGCCCGGGATCGAGAAGCCGTAGACGTCGGCGTCGACGAGCCCCACCGAGAGACCGCGGGCGGCGAGGGCCACGGCGAGGTTGGCGGTCAGGGTCGACTTGCCGACCCCGCCCTTGCCGCTCGTGACGGCGTAGACGCGGGTGAGGGAGCCGGGACCGAACGGCATGGTGCGCGCACCGCCTGGCCCGCGGAGGCGTTCGGTGAGGGCGGAGCGCTCCTCCTTCGTCATCACCGAGACGTCGACCGACACACCGGTGACGCCCGGCACCGAGCCGGCCGCGTCGCGGACGTCGCGTTCGATGGTGGCCGCCGCGGGGCATCCGACGATCGTGAGCTTGAGGGCCACGGACGCGGCGCCTTCGGCCGTCACGTCGACCCCGCCCACCATGTCGAGCTCGGTGATGGGCTTGCGGATCTCGGGGTCGATCACCCGGCCGAGGGCCGTGCGCACCGCCGCCGCGAGATCGGGGACCGGGGCGGGGGCGGTGCCGGGGCCGGTCACGATCACTCCTGGCGCTCGGAGGTCTTCGCGTCGCGGTCGAGCTCCTCCAGGAGCGACCGCAGCTCGGAGCGGATGAACTCCTTGCTCGCCATGTCCTGCAGTGCCAGACGCAGCGCCACGACCTCGCGGGCGAGGTACTCGGTGTCGGCGAGGTTGCGCTCGGCGCGCTGCCTGTCCTGCTCGAACTGCACCCGGTCGCGGTCGTCTTGACGGTTCTGGGCGAGCAGGATGAGCGGGGCGGCGTAGGAGGCCTGGAGCGACAGGATGAGTGTGAGCGCCGTGAACCCGATGGCCGCCGAGTCGAACCGCAGGCCCTCGGGTCCGTAGGTGTTGAACAGGATCCACATGACGCAGAACAGCGTGAGCCCGAACAGGAACCACGGGGTTCCCATGGCGCGCGCGATGGACTCGGTGAAGCGGCCGAAGCGGTCGCGGCTCTGCACCGGACGGCGGGAGATGATCGGGGTGCGGCGCCCCTTGGGCGCGGCGAGGCCGGTGTCGGGCCGGTTAGCGGGTGTTCGTGCCACGACCACTCCTCCTCTCACGGATGCTCGGGCGTGCGATGGCGATGGAGGCTGTGCTGGTCGTCACACCTCCTGGTGCTGGGCGATCCGCTGCGGGAGGCGGGTCGTCGTCGTTGTCTTGGCTGCGCCAGTCGTCCGGAAGCAGGAAGTCGAGGACGTCGTCGATGGTCACCACCCCGACGAGTCGGTGGTTGTCGTCGACGACCGGCACCGAGACGAGGTTGTAGCTCGCGAGGATGCGGGAGACCACGGCGGCGCTCGTGTCGGCCGTGACCGGCTCGAGACCCTGGTCGAGGATCGTGCCGAGCCGCTCGTGCGGCGGGTAGCGGAGCATCCGCTGGAAGTGCACCATGCCGAGGAAGCGGCCGGTGGGCGGCTCGTACGGTGGCAGGGTGACGCAGATGGCGGCGCCGAGCGCAGGTGCGAGCTCGTGCCGGCGGATGAGCGCGAGGCCCTCGGCCACCGTGGCGTCGGCGCTCACGATGATGGGCTCGGTGGTCATCAGACCGCCAGCGGTGTCGGGCGCGTAGGCGAGCAGCATGCGCACGTCGTCGGCCTCTTCGGGCTGCATGAGCTCGAGGAGGTGCTCACCGCGCTCCTCGGACAGCTGGGCGATGAGGTCTGCCGCGTCGTCCGGCTGCATCTGGTCGAGTACGTCGGCGGCCCGGTCGTCGTCGAGCTGGGCGAGGATCTCGACCTGCTCGCTCTCGGGCATCTCCTCGAGCACGTCGGCCAGACGGTCGTCCGGCAGCTCCTCGGCGACCTCGAGCATGCGCGCCTGAGGCAGGTCGAGGAGGGTGTTGGCGAGGTCGGCGGGCTTGAGATCGCTGTAGGTGGCGATGAGCTGCTCGGCCGACTGCGCTTGACCTGCGGAGGTCTTCTCCACCACGTCGTCCCAGGTGGCGAACACCGTGGCGCCCTTGGCGAAGGGGGACGGGCTCGTCTTGGGGCGGCGCACGAACAGCTGCGAGACCGCCCATTCGCCGGGTCCGTGCTCCTCGATGGAGACGTCCTCCACCACGGCCTGACCCGATCCGTCGCGGAAGACGACCGCGCGCCCGAGCATCTCGGCGATCACCCGCACCTCGCCGCCGCGCTGCTCGAAGCGGCGCACGTTGATGAGACCGGTCGTGATGATCTGACCGCTCGAGATGCTCGTGACACGACCGATCGAGACGAACACGCGGCGCCGACCCGGGATCTCGACGATCAGGCCGACGACGCGTGGCGGATCGCTCTTGCGATAGACCACGAGGACGTCGCGCACCTTGCCCAGCCGGTCGCCGGCGGGGTCGAAGACGGTGCACCCCGCCAGACGGGCGACGAAGACTCTGGTGGCACTCACGGTTACTAACCTAGACCGTCCGGCTGGGTGCGCCCGGGAGGCTGCCAGGGCGCCATGGGAGGATGGCAGGGTGAGCGACCGACCTCCCCAGCCGCGCCGAGGCAGCACCCGATTCCCCGTGATCCCGCGTGGTGAGGTGGTGGCCACCTTCGACGCCTACGGCGATGCGCAGGCCGCCGTCGACCGGCTCGCCCGGGCCGACTTCCCGGTGAGGGAGGTGTCGATCGTGGGCAGCGACCTCAAGAGCGTGGAGAGCGTCACGGGAGCCATGAGCTATCCGCGGGCCGCCCTCACGGGGGCGCTCTCGGGACTCTGGGTGGGGATCTTCTTCGGGCTGCTGTTCGTGCTGCTCGCGCCCGAGAGCGCGAATGTGCTCTTCATCGGGGCGGCGGCGCTGATCGGGGCCGGATTCGGGCTGTTCTTCAACATCGTGGTCTACAGCCTGGGGCGCCGGCGGCGCGACTTCACCTCGGTGATGCAGGTCGTGGCGTCGTCGTACTCCGTCATCGTGAGCCCGGAGCACGCGAACCGTGCCCGCACCGCGCTCGACGCCCCGCCCGCGCCCTAGTCGTCACTCCTGATCTGCCTCATCCAGGCCTCCACCTCGTCGGCGGTGCGCGGGATGCCGATCGAGAGGTTCTCGGCGCCGTCGGCCGTCACGAGGATGTCGTCCTCGATGCGCACGCCGATGCCGCGCATCTCCGCCGGCACCGTGAGGTCGTCGGGCTGGAAGTAGAGGCCGGGCTCGATCGTGAAGACCATGCCGGGCTCGAGCACGCCGTCGAGGTACATCTCGCGGCGGGCCTTGGCGCAGTCGTGCACGTCGATGCCGAGGTGATGGCTCGTGCCGTGCACCATGTAGCGGCGGTGCTGCTGGTTGTCGGCCTCCAGCGCCTCCTCGGCGCTCACCGGCAGGAGGCCCCATTCCGCGGTGCGGCGGGCGATCACGGCCATCGCGGTCTGGTGGATCTCGCGGAACCGGATGCCGGGACGCACGATCGCGAACGCGGCATCCGCTGCCTCGCGCACGGCCTCGTAGACCCGGCGCTGCACGGGCGAGAAGGTGCCGTTCACCGGGAGGGTGCGGGTGATGTCGGCGGTGTAGAGGCTGTCGAGCTCCACTCCGGCGTCGAGCAGGATGAGGTCGCCGGGCACGACGGGACCGTCGTTGCGGGTCCAGTGCAGGATGCACGCGTGCGGGCCGCTCGCCGCGATGGTGTCGTAGCCGACCGTGTTGCCGTCGAGGCGGGCGCGGGTGTTGAAGACGCCCTCGACGAGACGCTCGCCGCGCTCGTGGGCGGAGCTTGCGGCGAGATCGCGGATGACGTCGTCGAAACCGCGGGCCGTGGCGGCGACGGCCTGGCGCATCTGCTCGACCTCGTAGGCGTCCTTGACGAGGCGGAGCTCGGAGAGGGTGCGGTGGAAGTCGGCGTCGGCCTCGTCGCCTGCCCCCTCGGGCAGTCCCTCGGCGGCTTCGCGCACGACGAGCGTGCTGTCGTCGAAGACGACGTCGGCGAACGCGGCGATGCCCTCGGTGGGGAGGTCGAGGTCGCTCGCGACCTGGGCGAGGGAGGGGCGGGGGCCGATCCAGAACTCGCCGATCTCGGAGTTGGCGTAGAACTCGTCGCTGTCGCGGCCGGCGCGCTCACGGAAGTACAGGGTGACGGTGTGGGCTGCGATGTCGGCGGCGGGATCGACGGCTCCGGCGTCGCTCGCGTCGGCGGCGGCAGGTTCGAAGACGAGGAACGCGCCGGGTTCGGAATCCGAGGCCCAGCCGGTGAGGTAGGAGAACGCCGAGTGGGCGCGGAAGGGGTAGTCGGTGTCGTTGGAGCGCTGCTTCGGGGCTCCGGCGGGGACGACGAGGCGCTTGCCGGGGAAGGCGGCCGACACGGCGGCTCGGCGGGCGGCGGCGTAGGCGGCCTGCTCACGGGCCGGTGGGAGCGGTTCGTCGCGCTCCGCCCAGCCGCTGGCGATGTAGTCGCGGAAGCGATCGGAGGAGGGCGTGGTCGAGCGGTTGCCGGTGGCGCGCGGCTCCGGGGCCTCGGTGGCCTCGGGTGAGGTGGCGCTCGTGGCGGGGGCGGTGCTGATGGGATCTGCCATGCCTCCATTGTCCACCTCCGGGCTGGGCGGCGTCTCGTGAGGGGCTGCGCGTCGGCACGAGCGCGCGTGGCGACTGGCTAGCATGGAGGGATGTCTTCCGATCGGCTGTTCCGGGAGCCGATCGACCTGCACACGCACAGCAGGGTCTCCGACGGCACCGAGTCGCCCGCCCAGCTCGTGCGCGCGGCACGGGAGGCCGGGCTCGGCACCGTGGCCCTCACCGACCACGACTCGACCGCGGGCTGGAGCGAGGCATCCGCCGCCGCTCGCGAGAACGGGATCACCCTCATCCCCGGCATGGAACTCAGCACGCGCGTGGGCTGGTCGAGCGTGCACCTGCTCGCGTACCTGTTCGATCCGTCGGACGCGCGGCTCGTGGCCGAGACGGCGCGCATCCGGGAGGCCAGGCTGCTGCGGGCGGAGGAGATGGTGCAGCGCATCGGGCGCGACTACGACCTCGCCTGGGATGACGTGGTGGCCCAGACGAACCCCGGCGCCACCGTGGGCCGGCCGCACATCGCCGACGCCCTCGTGGCCCGCGGGCACGCGGCCAACCGGAGTGCTGCCTTCGCGGGCATCCTGCACTGGCGGGCGGGGTACTACCAGCCGCACTACGCACCCGATCCGCTCACCGGGATCAAGCTCGTCGTGGCCGCCGGTGGCGTGCCCGTGATCGCGCATCCCGCCACCGTGAGCCGCGCCGACCTCGCGCTCGAGGAGTCGATGGAGCAGTACGTGGAAGCGGGACTCTTCGGGCTCGAGATCGACCACCGCGAGAACACCGAGGAGGGGCGGGAGAACCTGAGGGAGCTGGCGTCGCGGTACGGACTCGCCCTCACGGGCTCGAGCGACTACCACGGCGAGGGCAAGCCCAACCGCCTGGGGGAGAACACGACGGCGCCTGAGGTGCTGGAGGCGCTGATCGCGCGTTCTTCGGGGTCGGCGCCGGTGTATTAGCCGCGCCGCCGCCTCTGCGGCGCGGGGGACGTGTGGCGGCGCGGTCGCTTCGCGGCCACGCTGCCACCTCGGGGCGTCGAGTGGGCCCTGTTGCGTTGGGGACGGACGGGACTCGGTGGTACTGGTACTCAGGGGTTCCGGCGCGGGGTGAGCTGGGCGTGATGGTGATCTGTAACGGTAGAAATGAAGAGGACCGACGCCCTATACGGGGTCGGTCCTCTTCAGATCCGAAGTTACACGGGGTGGGCGCTACTCGGCGCGGGGGGCCCGGTTGCGGGTGCGGGAGCGGCGGCGGGGGGCGCTGTTGCCGTCGTGGTGCTCGGATCCCGAACCCGTCGAGGTGGACTCCGTGGCGGAGGCGTCGCTCGGGGCCGATGAGGTTGCGGTGCCGCCGAGGGAACCGCTGCGGATGCGGTTGCGGTTGCGGCTGCGGCTGGCGCGGGCGGCCTCGCCGGAGTCGGCGGTGCCGGCGGTCACGGTGGTGGTGGGGGCGGTGGTGTCGCCACCGGTGCGAGGGGCGGAGGCCGCTGCCTCGTCGCCGCCCTGGCGCGGGGCGCGGTCGGCGCCAGCGGAGCGGGCACCGGCGCTGTCGCCGCCACGGCCGCCGCGCGAACCGCCGCGGCCACGAGCGCCGCCG
>NZ_JANLCK010000014.1 GCF_024979315.1 Herbiconiux oxytropis
AAGCGCTCCAGCACGAGACCGACCACCTCGACGGCCTCCTCTACCTCGACCGCCTCGACAAGCTCACCCGCCGCGAGGCCATGCGCCTGGTGCGAGAGGCGCCCTGGTTCTGAGTACCAACTGCTCATAACGTCCGAGCCGGATGCGCCGCGAAGGTGAGAGGTCACCCCCTCACCATTCGAGAAAGCGATCCGATCCATGCACCTCCGTTCCTTCCACCACGGCGCCATAGCGGCCGCCGTGCTGACCGTGGCCGCCCTCCTGCCTGCCACGAGCGCGTCGGCGACGCCGACTCTCGACGCGCCCGTCTGCCCCCAGGCCGAGGCCCTTCAGGGCTTGGCCATCGCACCGACACCTGCCCTGGCCGAACCCGACTACAACGCGGTGGTCGAGATCTCCGCCGGTGCACTGCCCGCGGGCGTGCTCCTCGAGGGCGACCGTGCCACGAACACGCCCTACGTCTTCCGCGGAACCCCCTCCGTCACGGGGAGCTTCACCTTCACCGTGAAGCGCATCTTCGAAGACGCCACGCCGCTGACGACGTCGTGCACGATGACGGTCGGCACACCGGGCGACGTCTCGCGCATCGAGGGGCTCGACCGCTACGACCAGGCCGTCACGGTGTCGAAGGCCTCATTCGCGAGCTCTGACATCGTCTACGTCGCCAGCGGCGAGAAGTACTCCGACGCTCTGAGCGCGGCATCGGTCGCGGGCCTGAGGAAGGCGCCGTTGCTGCTCTCCCGGTCGACGACGATCACCACGAGCACGTCGGCGGAGCTGCTCCGGCTCAACCCCAAGCACGTCGTGATCGTCGGAGGCACCGCGTCGGTGGCGGAGATCGTGGTGGATGCACTCAAGGCAGTCGTGCCCGAGGGAGTGAAGTTCACGCGCATCGGTGGGGCCGATCGCTTCGAGGTGTCGCGGGCACTCATCCGACACGCTGACCTAGGGGTGTCCTCGGCCTCGGGCGTCGTCGTGGCAACGGGCAGCAACTTCTCGGATGCCCTTGCCGCGTCGCCCGCGGCGGTGCTGGCGCAGGCGCCGGTGCTCCTGGTGAACGGCTCCGCGTCAGCGCTCACCGCCGAAGAAGCGGCGCTGCTCGCTCACCTTGGCGCGCGCTCCGTCCATATCGCCGGTGGCCCGGCCTCCGTGAGCCCGGCACTGGAGACGTTCCTTGCGAAGTCGTTCACGGTCACGCGGTCCAACGGCACAGACCGATACGAAGCGGCTGTCGCGCTGAACAAAGCGGCCTTCACGTCGCCGACGGGGAAGATCTACCTGGCGAGCGGCACCGCCTTCGCGGATGCGCTGAGCGCCGGGCCGGTGGCCGGGCGAGATGGGAGCCCGATCTACCTCGTGAAGAACGGATGCGTGCCGAACTCGGTGCTGCAGGAGATCGTGCGACTGAAGCCCACGAGCATCATCGTGCTGGGCGGCACGGCGACGCTCAGCGCCTCGGTGGAGGCGCTGAAGTCCTGCTGAGCCACCAACGTGGAAGCGCCCCCCACCTGAAGGTGAGGGGCGCTTCTCGCGGGGCGGGCGTCAGTGCACCAGGGACTGGCCCTCGGTGGCCGGGGCCGCGTTGTAGATGTTCTCGATGATGGGGGCGTAGTCCTTGAGGATGACGTTGCGCTTGATCGTGAGCTTCGGCGTGAGGTGACCGGAGGCCTCCGTGAAGTCGTCGGTGATCACGACGAACTTGCGGATGGACTCGGCACGCGAGACGAGGGCGTTCGCCTCGTCGACCGCGCGCTGCACCTCGGCCAGCACCGCCGGGTTCTCGGCCGCCTCGGCCACCGTCATCGTGGCGTCCTGGCCGTTGTTGTTCAGCCACACCGGGAGCATCTCGCTGTCGAGCGTGATGAGAGCCGAGATGAACGGCCTCTGGTCGCCGACCACGACGACCTGACCGACCACCGGGTTCGAGCGGATCGGATCCTCGAGCGCGGCCGGGGCCACGTTCTTGCCACCGGCCGTGACGATGATCTCCTTCTTGCGGCCCGTGATGGTGAGGAAGCCGTCGTCGTCGAGCGCACCGATGTCGCCCGTCTTGAACCACTCGCCATCCATCACCTCGGCCGTGGCCTCGTCGTTCTGCCAGTAGCCGCCGAACACGTTGATGCCCTTGACGTGGATCTCCCCGTCTTCGGCGATCCTGAGACCCACACCGGGGAGCGCGGGGCCCACGGTGCCGATCTTGAACTTGTCGGTGAGGTTCACGGTGGCGGGCGCCGTGGTCTCGGTGAGGCCGTAGCCCTCGAGGATCGTGACGCCGAGGCTGCGGTAGAAGTGCCCCAGCCGGTGGCCGAGCGGCGCCGATCCCGAGACCGCGTGCACCACGCGCCCACCGAGGGCCGCACGGAGCTTCGAGTAGACCAGTCGGTCGAACAGCTTGAACTTGAGCTTGAGCCCGAGCGGCACGTGACCGGCGTCGAGCGCCTCGGAGTGCTCCACCGCCACGTGCGCGGCCGAGCGGAAGATCTTGCCCTTGCCCCCGCCTTCGGCCTTCTGCTCCGAGGAGTTGTAGACCTTCTCGAACACGCGCGGCACCGCGAGGAGGAACGTCGGCTTGAACGAACCGAGCGCCGGAAGCAGCTGCTTGGTGTCGGCCTGGTGCCCCACCTTGACCCCGCCGTGCACGGAGAGGATCGAGATGAAGCGCGCGAACACGTGCGCGGTCGTGATGAACAGGAGGGTGGAGGCGCCCGGTGCCACGACGTCCTTCATGGCCACCGCGGCGTTGCGGCTGAGCTCCACGAAGTTCGAGTGGGTGAGGATGCAGCCCTTCGGCCGGCCGGTCGTGCCCGAGGTGTAGATGAGGGTGGCGAGGTCGCTGCCCACGGCAAGGTTGCGGCGGCGCTCGACCTCGTCGTCGGACACCGCCCCACCCGAGGACGCGAGCTTGTCGAGGTCGCCGAGGTCGACCTGCCAGACCCGTGTGACGTTCGGTAGGTCGGGGTGGATCTCGTCGAACTTCGAGAAGTGGTCGGCCGTCTCGACGATGATCGCCGTGGCGCCCGAGTCGGAGAGGTTCCACTGCACCTGCGCAGGCGACGAGGTCTCGTAGATCGGCACGAGCACGGCACCGGCGAACCAGGTGGCGAAGTCGATCAGGGTCCACTCGTAGCGGGTCTTGCACATCAGACCGATCTTGTCGCCGGGCTCGATTCCGGCGGCGATCAGGCCCTTGGCGACAGCGCGCACCTGGGTGAGGAACTCGGCGGCGGTGATGTCGCGCCAGCCGGCGCCCTCGGGCACCGCGAAGAGCGCGTCGTCCGGGGTGAGTCGGACCCGCTCGATCAAGAGGTCGGTCACGTTCGCCTGAGGGTCGGCGGTGACGACGGGGGGAACGAAATACTGGTCCACGGCAGCTCCTTCGGTACCGGTCGAGTGCACTTCATCTACACTCTACTTGGTGCGCCCGGGGCTTCTCCTGGCGCCGTCCCATCACGGTGAGAGGAATCGCGGCATGCGCGCCATCGGAATCGACATCGGTGGCACCAAGATCGCCGGCGCCGTGGTGGACGAGCTCGGCACGATCGTGGCCCACGACCGCCGCCCCACGAGCGCGACCGACACGCAGCTCATCGAGGACACCGTGGTCGAGATGGTGCAGCACCTCACCGCAGGCGAGCTCGCCAAGGGCGAGCAGATCGCCGCCGTGGGCGTGGCCGCGGCGGGCTTCATCGACGCCTCACAGTCGACCGTCTACTACGCGCCCAACATCAGCTGGCGCAACGAGCCCTTCCGCGAGAAGCTCGAACGCCGTCTCGAGGTGCCCATCATCGTCGAGAACGACGCCAACGCGGCCGGCTGGGCCGAGTTCCGTTTCGGCGCCGGGCGCCTCGTCAGTGACATGGTCATCCTCACCATCGGCACGGGCGTCGGCGGCGCCATCGTGAGCGGCGACCGGCTCTTCCGCGGCGGCTTCGGCGCGGGAGCAGAGCTCGGACATCTCCGCATGGTGCCGGGCGGCCTGCCCTGCGGCTGCGGCGCCCACGGTTGCATCGAGCAGTACGGCTCGGGTCGCGCCCTCCTCCGCATCGCCGGCGAGCTGGCGGATGCCGGGGGCATCGGCCGTGAGCTGGCCGCGCTGCGGACTCGCGATGGGGGGCTCACGGGCCTGCACGTCGCCGACCTGGTGCAGGCGGGCGATCCGGGCGCCCTGTCGGCCGTCCGCACCCTCGGCGGCTGGCTCGGCCAGGCCTGCGCGAGCCTCGCGGCCGTGCTCGATCCGCAGCTCTTCGTGATCGGCGGGGGAGTGGCGCAGTCCGGCGACGTGCTGCTCGACCCGATCCGCGCCGCCTTCCTCGAGCACCTGCCGGCCCGCGGCTACCATCCGGAATCCGAGTTCGCGATCGCCGAGCTCGTCAACGACGCGGGGGTCGTCGGCGCCGCCGACCTCGCCCGCCACTACGCCGGGGCGGTCTGATGTTCTACTTCCTCGCCAAGTACCTCCTCATAGCTCCCGTGCTGAAGACCCTGTTCCGGCCCTGGGTGATCGGCCTCGAGAACATCCCGGCCAAGGGTGGCGCCATCCTCGCCTCCAACCACCTCTCGTTCAGCGACTCCGTCTTCCTGCCCGTCATCGTCGACCGCCAGGTCTCGTTCCTCGCCAAGAGCGAGTACTTCACGGGCAAGGGCATCAAGGGCTTCTTCGTGAAGCTGTTCTTCACCGCCTCCGGCCAGCTCCCCATCGACCGCGCGGGTGGCAAGGCCTCCGAGGCCTCGCTCAACACGGGCCTCCGGGTGCTCGCTCGCGGAGATCTGCTCGGCATCTACCCCGAGGGCACCCGCAGCCCCGACGCCAAGCTCTACCGGGGCCGCACGGGTGTGGCGCGGATGGTGCTCGAGGCGCACGTGCCGATCATCCCCGTGGCCATGATCGACACCGAGAAGGTCATGCCGATCGGCTCGAAGATCCCGAAGATCCGGCGGATTGGCATCGTCATCGGCGAGCCACTAGATTTCTCTAGGTTCGAAGGACTGGAATCAGACAGGTTCATCCTCCGCTCCGTGACCGACGAGATCATGTACGAGCTCCACCGCCTCGGCGGCCAGGAATACGCCGACGTGTATGCGACTTCAGTCAAGGAGAAGCGCACGAGACCCGTGCGCACCGCCACCACCAAATAGATACGGGAACAGAGCCAGTGGTAGATCCAACAGAACTCATCGTCGAAGCAGATGAATCGGTGATCGCGGGTCTGGACTATTGGCGCACCCTCCCGGTCAAGCAGCAGCCCTCCTGGCCCGACCAGAACGCGGTGGAGTCCGTCTCCCGCGAGATCGCCACGCTCCCGCCTCTCGTGTTCGCGGGCGAGGTCGACAACCTTCGCGACCGCCTCGCGGCCGCCGCGCGCGGTGAGGCCTTCCTCCTGCAGGGCGGCGACTGCGCCGAGACCTTCGCGGGCGCCACGGCGGATCAGATCCGCGACCGGGTGAAGACCATCCTGCAGATGGCCGTCGTGCTCACCTACGGCGCCTCGATGCCCGTCATCAAGATGGGCCGCATGGCGGGTCAGTTCGCCAAGCCCCGCTCGAGCGACACCGAGACCCGCGGCGGAGTCACCCTGCCGGCTTACCGCGGCGACATCGTGAACGGCTACGACTTCACCCCGGAGTCGCGCACCGCCGACCCCAAGCGACTGCTCGACGGCTACCACATGGCCGCGTCGACGCTCAATCTCATCCGCGCCTTCACCCAGGGCGGCTTCGCCGACCTCCGCCAGGTGCACACCTGGAACAAGGGGTTCACCTCGAACCCCGCCAACGTGCGCTACGAGCAGCTGGCCGGCGAGATCGACCGCGCGGTGAAGTTCATGGTGGCCTGCGGCGCCGACTTCGAGGCGCTCAAGCGCACCGAGTTCTACACCAGCCACGAGGCGCTCCTGTTCGACTACGAGCGCCCCATGACCCGGATCGACTCGCGCACGGGCACGCCGTACAACACCTCGAGCCACTTCGTGTGGATCGGGGAGCGCACGCGCGACCTCGACGGCGCGCACGTCGACTTCCTCTCGCGGGTGCGCAACCCCATCGGTGTGAAGCTCGGCCCCACCACCTCGGCCGACGACATGCTGCGCCTGATCGACAAGCTCGACCCGAACCGCGAGCCGGGTCGCCTGACCTTCATCACGCGCATGGGCGCGGGCAAGATCCGGGATGCGCTGCCGCCGCTGCTCGAGGCCATCAAGGCCAGCGACGCACTGCCCCTCTGGGTCACCGACCCGATGCACGGCAACGGCCTCACCACGCCCACGGGCTACAAGACCCGTCGTTTCGACGACGTGGTCGACGAGGTCAAGGGCTTCTTCGAGGCGCACCGGGCTGCAGGAACGCACCCTGGCGGCATCCACGTCGAGCTCACCGGCGACGACGTGACCGAGTGCCTCGGCGGCTCGGAGCACATCGACGAGGCCACCCTCGCCACCCGCTACGAGAGCCTCTGCGACCCGCGCCTGAACCACATGCAGTCGCTCGAGCTCGCGTTCCTCGTGGCCGAGGAGCTCGTCGCCACCTCCGGCGGCCGCCCCTAGCCCCAGCCCTGCCGAGACGTCAGAATCCACGCAAAAGCTCAGCTTTTGACGTGGATTCTGACGTCTCGGCGGGCTAGAAGACGCTGAAGCTGATGGTGATGGAGGAGCCGCGGGGGACGGAGGCGCCTCCTGCGGGGTCGGTCGCGCTCACGCGGAAGGTGTCGGGGAAGGCGTCGGCGACCGCGTTGTACTGCAGCGAGAAGCCGAGGTCGACGAGCACGGGCTTGACCTCGCTCCAGAGCTTGCCGTTGAGGTCGCTCGGCACCGTCACGGGCTCGGGCCCGCGCGACACGTTGAGCGTGATGTCGTCGCCCTCGACGATCGGCCCCTCCGGCAGGATGGCGTCGTAGACCTGGCCCTCGGGGTATTCGTCGTTGAAGTCCTGCGACCCGTCGACACCCACGAGGCCGACCGCCGCGAGGGTGGCCTTCGCCTCGTCGAGGGTCTGCCCGATGACGCCGGGCACCGAGCCGAGCGAGACCTCGAGATTGACGGGCTGCCGCTCGCCGTACTCGGCGCCGAGGGCCGCGCCGTCGGCGCCCGTGGCGACGAGCACGATGCCGGCCTCCGCGTCGTCGCTGAAGTACTTCGTGATCGAGCCCACGGTGAAGCCGGCGTCGGTGATGGCGGTCTGGGCCGCGGCCTCGTCGAGTCCGGCCAGGGACGGCACCGGGAGCATGGCGGGCCCGATCGAGACGAGCACGGAGATGGCCGAGCCGTTCCGCACCGAGCTGCCGGCCGGGGGATCGGTGCCGATGACGGATCCGGCGGGCACCTCGAGGTTGGCCGTGTCGACCCTGGATGCCTCGAGGTCGAGGGCCGCGAGAGTGGCGACCGCGTCGTCGGGCGCCATGGCCGCGACGTCGGGCACGGTGGTCATCGCGCCGGGGCCGGCGCCGAAGTACCAGCCGGTGCCGCCGAGGAGGGCGGCGATCACGATCACGATGCCGAAGATCCAGAACCCGCGCTTGCGCCTGGTCGACGACTTCTGGGCGATCTTCGCCTGGGTGGCAGCCGCCGATCCGTGCGGGCCGGGAGTAGCAGCCCCCACGGGCCCTCGGGCGCCGGGAGGGGCGGGCGGCAGGCCGGCCGCCGATCCGTAGACCGTGGTCGAGGGTGTGGGGGAGCCCTGGTTGACCGCCGACATCGAGCCCGTGCGCCGGCGCTCCTCGAGCACCTGGGTCTGGGCGTGGTCGAGGTCGGCGTCGAAGCTGTCGGCCGGCAGCACGACCGTGCGCGAGGTGGCGGGGTTCTTGGCGCGCTTGCCCACGAGCTCGTGCTCGGCGGTGCGCAGGCGGTCGAGCATCTCGCGGGCGTCGGTGGGCCGCTCGTCCGGGTTCTTCGCCGTGGCCCAGAGCACGAGGTCGTCGAGCTGCTCGGGCACCTCGGGGTTCGCGTGGCTCGGCGTGGGCATCTGGTCGTTGGCGTGCTGGAACGCGATGGCCATGGGCTGCTCGCCCACGTAGGGCTGAGCCCCCACGAGCATCTCGTAGAGCATGATGCCGGCGGCGTAGATGTCGCTGCGTGCATCCGCCGTTCCCCGGGTGAGGAGCTCGGGGGAGAGGTACGCGATCGTGCCGAGCAGGGCCTGGCCCGTCGCGGTGTTGGCCGAGACCGCCCTGGCGAGGCCGAAGTCGCTGATCTTGATGCGCCCGTCGTCGGCCAGCAGCACGTTCTCGGGCTTGAGGTCGCGGTGCACGATTCCCGCCTTGTGCGCGGCCGCGAGCCCGCCGAGCACGGCGTCCATCACGTCGACGGTCTGCTCGGTGGTGAGCTTGCCGTAGTCCTTCAGCAGGTCGCGGAGCGTGACGCCCGGCAGGTACTCCATCACGAGGTAGGCGATCTCGGCGTCCTGGCCCTGGTCGAAGACGTTCACGACGTTCGGATGCGCGAGGCGGGCCGCCGAGCGGGCCTCCTGCACGAAGCGCTCCTTGAAGGCGGCGTCGTCGGCGAGATGACCGTGCATGATCTTGATCGCGACCTGGCGCTCGAGCCGCAGGTCGGTGGCGAGGTAGACGGTCGCCATGCCGCCGCGGGCGACTCGCGACCGCACCTGATAGCGGCCGTCGATGAGACGGCCGATCATGGGGTCGGGAGGCGCGCTGGTCACACCCACGAGTCTAGGGAGCGGGTCATCCACTTCCCCGCATAGACACTGCGCGAGACAGCGGAGTTCGCGGGAATTCCTCTTTTCGCGACGGAAGCCCCGTGCACCGGTCGACCGACTGTGCGGAAGCGTGGCACTCTGTAAGCGTGACTGATCTGCCCGCCAACGAATGGCTGACCGTTCCCGACCTCGTCGACCTGCTCGGCCTCACCCCGGCGAAGGTTCGCCGCCTCATCGAGGACAGGCACCTGGCCGCCACCCGCCGCGACGGCGTGCTCTCGGTGCCCGCTGCGTTCCTGCGCGACGGCGAGCCCCTCACCGAGCTCCGCGGCACCATCATCGTGCTGTCGGACCTGCGATTCACCGACGACGAGATCGTCGAGTGGATGCTGGCGCCGAACGACCTGCTCGACACCTCGCCCATCGAGGCGCTGCTCGCCGGCCGCAAGGCGGAGGTGCGACGCATCGCCCAGGCGCTCTAGCTCGAACTAGAGCTCCAGCCGGTTCTAGCTCTCGCGGTTCGTGATGGTGCGGGCGAGCGAGGAGAGTTCCACCTTGGCCGTGTCGCCGAGGGGCGCTCGCTCGAGCTCCGTGAGCGCCGTGCGCACGCGGTCGGCGATCATAAGCTCGACCTCGGTGACGGCCCCGGTCTCCACCATCGTCTGCTGCATCATGCGGATCTGGTCGTCTCCGAGCTCCGGGTCGCCGAGCAGCTCGTCGAAGATGCGGCGCGACGAAGGATCGAGCCGGGCGCGGGTGAGAGCCACCAGCACGGTGCGCTTGCCCTCGCGCAGGTCGTCACCGGAGGGCTTGCCCGTGCGCGCGGCGTCGCCGAACACGCCGAGCACGTCGTCGCGCAGCTGGAAGGCGATGCCGAGGGGGAGGCCGAAGCGGCGGAGGGCATCGAGCTGGTCGACGCCGGCGCCGCGCAGCGACGCGCCGATCACGAGGGGCGCCTCCACGCTGTACTTCGCCGACTTGTAGACCATCACGCGCTCGGCGTGCTCGAGCGCCTGCTCGAAGTCGAGGCCGGCCCAGGCCCGTTCCTCCATGAGGTCGAGGTACTGCCCGAGGGTCACCTCGGTGCGCATCATGTCGACGGCCTCGCGGGTGCCGAGCAGAGCATCGAGCGCCGGTGCCCCGAGCACCGCACGGGAGATCAGCTCGTCGCTCCAGGCCAGCAGCAGATCTCCGAGGAGGATGGCGCTGCCCTCGCCGAAGCTCCGGGCGGGCCCGTGCCAGTTCTCGTCGGCGTGCAGCGACTCGAAGCGTTTGTGCACGGCGGGCAGCCCGCGACGGGTGTCGGAGTTGTCGATGATGTCGTCGTGCACGAGTGCCGCGGCGTGGAAGAGCTCGAGGCCGGCGCACAGATCGACGAGAGCGTCGAGCTCGCTCTCGCGCGGTACCGCCGAGGAGGAGTTCGCGGGCGACACCGCTCGCCAGCCCCAGTAGCAGAACTGCGCGCGGAACCTCTTGCCGCCGCTGAGAAGATCCCGCGAGAACGTCGCGAACGGTGACAGCTCGGGGGCGATGCGCCGGAGAATGGAATCACGCGACGCGAGGAATTCATTGATCCGAGTGTCGACGAGTTTGACTAGGCGCGGGCTTTCCATCACTCGCCTAGCCTA
Organism: Herbiconiux oxytropis; assembly: GCF_024979315.1. Taxonomy (GTDB): domain Bacteria; phylum Actinomycetota; class Actinomycetes; order Actinomycetales; family Microbacteriaceae; genus Herbiconiux; species Herbiconiux oxytropis. The sequence continues at coordinate 10,275 of NZ_JANLCK010000014.1, forward strand.
GCTAGACTGCGCGCACTACAATCGGCAGTGTCGCGCCGGTCCAGAGCCTGAGGTGAAACAAGGATGCCGCTTTCGGAGCAAGAACAGAGACTCCTCGATGAGATGGAGCGCAGTCTCTACCACAACGACGCCGACTTCGTGTCGGCGGTCAGCGGTGGTCGTGGACGGTTGAACTACGGTGCCCTCGTGGTGGGCATCCTGGTGGCCATCCTCGGCCTCGGTGTCGTCATCGCGGGCGTCATCTTCCGCCAACCGCTGATCGGCCTGGTGGGCTTCGTGGCGATGTTCGCGGGAGTGCTGATCGCTCTCCGTCGCTCCAAGCGCACGGCCGGCAGCCCCGTCTCCCCGCCTGCGTCCGGCAGTCCGGCGGGTTCCGGCCGCGGCACCGCGTCGAGCTCGAAGTCGGGCTTCATGGATCGCCTCAACGACCGCTGGGAGCGACGGGACGACGACAGGGGACAGTAGCCCCCTAACCCTCCACTTCGCTCCCCGAAAAAAGACCGGCCCCGGGCCGGTCTTTTTTCATGCCCGGAAACGCTCCCGGGGTGCCCAGATCGCTCCATTTCCCTCCACCCCTCAGATCCGCGCAATTCCGTGGCTCAGAGGGGTGTTTTTCGTGTCATGAGCGTCTCGTGCATAGATTTGTGGTGCGTAGTGGAGTAAAGTGGAGGCATTGCCCACGAATCTGGCCGGAGAGTGAGGGAGGTGGATGTTCCTTGGCACCTACGAACCCAAGCTCGACGACAAAGGGCGCATCATCCTCCCGGCCAAGTTCCGTGACGAGCTCGCCGGCGGCGTCGTGATCACGCGCGGCCAGGAGAACTGTCTCTACGTCTTCTCCACCCGCGAGTTCGAAGACCTGCACGAGAAGATCAGGCAGGCGCCCGTCACGAGCAAGCAGGCCCGCGACTACCTCCGCGTGTTCCTCTCCGGAGCGAGCGCCGAGACACCCGACAAGCAGCACCGGGTCACGATCCCCGTGGCCCTCCGCGGCTACGCCAAGCTCGACCGCGACCTCGTGGTGATCGGTGCGGGCAGCCGCGCCGAGATCTGGGATGCCGAGGCCTGGAACGCCTATCTGGCCGCCCAGGAGGCGGCCTTCTCCGAGACCGACGAGGAGGTGATCCCCGGACTCTTCTGAGTCGCAGCCCCTGACTCCCAGCCGTTCATCCGCCCTGGCACACTTCCCCGGTGCCAGGTCGAACGCCCTGACACACTTCCCCGGTGCCAGGTCGGAATGGATGGGGATCAGGGGCTGCGAACCGGATCCGGATGCTCATGGCAGACGACCAGACACCAGTCGACAAGACCCCCGCCGATCGCCACACCTCGGTGCTGCTCGAGCGCAGCCTCGAACTGCTCGGCCCCGCCCTCGGGCGGCCGGGCGCCGTGCTCGTCGACTGCACGCTCGGTCTCGGTGGTCACTCCGAGGCCTTCCTCGAGGCGTTCCCCGAGCTCCACCTCGTGGGCCTCGACCGCGACCCCAACGCGCTCCGACTCGCCGGGCAGCGCCTCGAACGGTTCGAGAGCCGCATCGACCTCGTGCACTGCGTCTACGACGAGATCGACGAGGCGCTCGAAGGCCTCGGCATCGACGCCGTCGACGGCATCCTCTTCGACCTCGGCGTCTCGTCGATGCAGCTCGACGAGGTCGACCGCGGTTTCTCCTACTCCAAGGACGCACCCCTCGACATGCGGATGGACGACACGGCCGAGTTCACCGCCGCCGAGATCATCGCCACCTACTCCGAGGCCGACCTCCGCCGCATCTTCCGCGACTACGGCGAAGAGAAGCTCGCCGACCGCTACGCCCGCAAGATCGTCGAGGCCAGGAACGCGGGGCCGGTCGTGCGCTCCGGGCACCTGGTCGACATCATCCAGGCGGCGACCCCCGCGAAGTTCTCGAACCAGGGCCACCCCGCCAAGCGCGTGTTCCAGGCGCTCAGGATCGAGGTGAACGCCGAGCTGAGCGTGCTCGAGGACGCCCTGCCGAAGGCCATCGACGCGCTTGCGGTGGGCGGCCGCATCGTCGTGCTCGCCTTCCAGTCCCTGGAAGACCGGATCGTGAAGCGCGAGCTGCAGAAGCGCGCCGTCTCCACCGCTCCTCGCGGCCTCCCGGTCGAGCTGCCCGAGCACAAGCCGGAGCTCAAGCTCCTCGTGCGCGGCGCCGAGCTCGCCGACGAGGCCGAGCGGGAGCGCAACCCCCGTGCCATCCCCGTGCGCCTGCGCGCCGCCGAGAAGATCAGGAGCATCGCGTGACGAACACGGCCGGCGCCTACATGGCGCGCCCCCGCCCCACCCTCGGTGCGAACGCCCTGCAGTCGGCGGTTTCATCCGCCGATCCGGCGCCGGGACTGCTCCCAGGACACGACCTTCCGGTCGCCCCGCGGATCGAGATCGTGCCGAGCCGTTCGCAGAAGCGCGCGCGGCCGAAGATCGCCTACGCCGCCGTCGTGGTGACGGGCGTGCTCGCCATCGTCGTCACGCAGCTCCTGCTCTCCGTCGGCCTCTCCGACGGCGCCTACGAGATCTCGTCTCTGCAGCAGCAGCAGAAGGAGCTCGACCGCACCAACCAGGTGCTCTCGGAGCAGTTCGACACCCTCTCGTCGCCTCAGAACCTCGCCGCGAGCGCCGCGGCGCTCGGCATGGTCGCCAACAGCACCCCGGTGTACCTCCGGCTGAGCGACGGCGCCGTGCTGGGCTCGCCGGCAGCAGCCGGGGCGAGCGCGATCGGCGGCTCCGAGATCCCGAACTCGCTGCTCTCGCCGGCAGACGCCGCGGCCGCCGCCGCAGCTGCTTCGGCCGAAGCGGCGACGGCTGCGGCGACGGCTGCGGCACAGCCGACTTCGGAGGTCGCGAGCGCGCCTCCCGCAGCCCCGCAGTCCGCCGACGTACCGTGGCAGGGTGCACTGCCCTCCCCGACCACGCGCTAGCGCCTCGTGACCGCCGCCGTCTCCCGCAGCACCCGTCGTCGCGCGGCCTTCGCGGTCGCCCTCGTGGCGGCCGTGGTGATCGTCTTCATCGTGCGCCTGGTGTCCATCCAGATCGTGCAGGCCGACACCCTGAACGCGGCCTCGCTCGACAAGCTGTCGATGCAGAACCCGATCTACGGCCTCCGCGGCGACATCGTCGACAACGACGGCACCGTGCTCGCCACCACCGTCCTCCGCTACGACGTGACGGCGTCACCGCGGTCGGTGACCGACTTCGAGCGCACGGGTGAGGACGGCAAGACCGTAGACGTCACCCCCACCCAGGCCGCCGCCGAGATCGCGGCGATCACGGGTCAGACGCCCGAGGCGGTCTACGGGGCGCTCACGGCCGATCCGTCGTCGAACTTCGCCTACGTGACGCAGGGCATCGACGTCGACGCGTTCCGTGCCATCCGGGATCTCGGCATCCCGTGGCTCTACTACGAGTCGAACCCCGTGCGCACCTACCCCAACGGAGCCGTTGGCGGCAGCGTGGTGGGCTTCACCGGCGCCCCGGGCGAGAACGGCCTCGAGGGCCTCGCGGGCGTGGAGCAGCTCGACAACGAGTGCCTCGTGGGCACCGACGGCCTCGAGACCTACGAGCGCGGCGCCGACGGCGTCGCCATCCCCGGCACGACCGAGACCGCGGTCGAGGCGAAACCGGGCGGCACCGCCGTGCTCACGATCGACAGCGACCTGCAGTTCTTCGCCCAGCAGACCCTCCTCGACCGCATCACCGAGGTGGGAGCCGAGTGGGGCACCGTGGTGGTCTCCGAGGTCAAGACGGGCAAGCTCCTGGCCGTGGCCGACTACCCGAGCGTCGACCCCAACAACGTCGATGCGACGGCCGAGGCGGATCGCGGGTCGAAGGCGTTCCAGGCCCCGTTCGAGCCCGGCTCGACCTTCAAGGCGCTCACCGCGGCCTCCGTGCTCGACGCGGGGCTCGCCACGACGCAGACGCAGGTCGTGGCGCCCTACATCTACACCGACGCCAACGGGGCCTCGACCCGCGACAGCTCGTTCCACGCCGATCCGCTCAACCTCACCTTCGCCGGGGTCATGCAGGAGTCCTCCAACACGGGCACCGCGATGCTCGGCGAGCTGCTGAGCTCCGAGCAGCGCTACGGCTACATCGAGAAGTTCCACATGACGACGCCCAGCGAGGTGGGGTTCCCCGCCGAGTCCGGCGGCATCCTCGCCCCCTGGGACGAGTGGGACGACCAGACGAACCTCACCACGACCTTCGGCCAGGGCGTGTCGACCACGGCCGTGCAGATCGCGAGCCTCTACCAGACGCTCGGCAACCACGGCGTGCGCCTCCCCGTGCAGCTCGTCGAGGGCTGCCGCCAGGCCGACGGCACGATGACCGACACCGTGGAACCGACGGGCGAGCAGATCGTGCCCGACGCGGTGGCCACGGATGTCGTGAACATGCTCGAGACGGTCGTCACGGGCGGCTACGCCAAGTCGAGCCTCGAGATCCCGGGCTACCGGGTGGCCGCGAAGACCGGTACCGCGCAGATGAGCGACGGCAGCGGAGCGTACAGCTCGAGCTACATCACGTCGGTCGCAGGGCTCGCTCCGGCGGAGGACCCGCAGTACGTCGTTTCGGTGTCGATCGCGAAGCCCGTTACCATTGACTCGGCTCTGGCCGCTGCGCCGGTCTTCCAGAAGATCATGTCGCAGGTCCTGAAGCAGAACCGGGTTCTGCCGTCCACGGTGCCCGCACCAGAGATGCCGACCACGTTTTGAGCAAGGAGTCCAGTGGCTGATCGCGGCTCTTCGGCACTCAGACCGGAGCATCCGATCGCGCGATCGCTCCCGCACCTGGTCGAGGAGTTCGGCTTCGCGCACCGCGGTGCCCCCGTGGCCGACGTCGTCAGTGGGATCACCCTCTCGTCGAAGGACGTCGTGCCAGGCGACCTCTACGTGGGGCTGAAGGGCGCCCGCTTCCACGGCGCCTCGTTCGCCGCGGCGGCGCGGGACGCCGGGGCCGTCGCCGTGCTCACCGACGACGAGGGCGCCGAGATCGCCCTCGACTCGGGCCTGCCCATCATCGTCACGCCCGACCCGCGCCTCGCGCTCGGCGAGGTCGCCGCCTGGATCCACCGCACGCGGGAGGATCCGCCCACGATGTTCGGCGTCACGGGCACCAACGGCAAGACGAGCGTGGCGTACCTGCTCGAGGCCATCCTCCGTCAGCTCGGCATCGTCGCGGGCCTCAGCACGACCGCCGAGCGGCGGATCGGCGACGAGACCATCGTGGCGAAGCTCACGACGCCCGAGGCCACCGAGATCCACGCGATGCTCGCCCGCATGCGCGAGGCCGACGTGCGCTCGGTCGTGCTCGAGGTGTCGGCCCAGGCGATCACCCAGCACCGAGTGGACGGGATCGTCTTCGACGTCGTGGGCTTCACCAACCTCAGCCACGACCACCTCGACGACTACGAGACCATGGACGTCTACTTCGCGGCCAAGCGCGAGCTCTTCCAGCCCGACCGCGCCAAGCGCGGCGTCGTGATCGTCGACGGCGGCTGGGGGACCCGACTCGTCGAGGAGTCGCGCATTCCGCTCACCACGATCGGCACCTCAGCCACCGCCGAGGGCATCGACACCGAGTGGAACCTCGTGATCGACGAGGAGACCCTCGACCGCACGACGTTCACCCTGCGCGGCCCCGACCACCGCGAGCTCACGACCTCGGTGCCGCTCGTCGGCAGCTACATGGCCGCCAACGCCGCCCTCGCCATCGTGATGCTCGTGGAGTCGGGCTTCGACCTCGACGCCATCGCGCACGCCCTCAACGAACCCTACGACGGCGACGACCGCGATCTGGACCTCGAGCGCACCCCTGGCATCGACGTGTACATCCCCGGCCGCACCGAGAAGGTCTCCGGCGATCGCGGACCCATCGTCTACATCGACTACGGGCACACCCCCGACGCGTTCGTCTCGGCCCTCGAGGCGCTCCGCCGGGTGGCCGAGGGGCGGATCGTGATGGTGTTCGGCGCCGACGGCGACCGCGATCCCTCGAAGCGCGAGGACATGGGCGCGATCGCCGCCCGCCTCGCCGACGCCGTCGTCGTCACCGACTTCCACCCTCGCTACGAGGACGCGGCCTCGATCCGTCGCGTGCTCGTCGACGCCGCGAAGGCCGCCGTGCCCGAGCGCGAGGTGCACGAGGTGCCGGATCCCCGAGCGGCCTTCCGGCACGCCCTCACGATCGCCGGCGAGGGCGACGTCATCCTCTACGCCGGTCCCGGCCACGAGGACTACCACGAAGTCGCGGGGGAGCGGATCCCGTATTCGGCCCGCGACGACGCGCGCAATGCGCTGCACGAACACGGATGGCTCTGACGACATGCTCGACCTCACACTGACCGAGATCGCCGAGGCCCTGCAGGGCGAACTCGTGATCACCGACGATGCCGCGCGCGCCGGCTGGACCCCCGAGACCGTGGTGAACGGCACGGTCGACACCGACTCGCGCCTGATCGGCACGGGCGACGTCTTCGTGGCCAAACGCGGCGAATTCGACGACGGGCACCGCTTCGTCGGGGCGGCCGTGGCCGCCGGCGCCGCGCTCGTGGTGGTGGAGCACGCCTTCGCCGCCGAGGAGGGGCGGGCTCTCGCCGTGCCCCAGGTCGTCGTGGCCGACTCCGTGCTCGCGCTCGGCGCCTTCGCGACCGAGGTGGTGGCACGCGTCCGCGCATCCGGTGACCTGAAGATCGTGGGGATCACCGGTTCGAACGGCAAGACCACCACGAAGAACCTCCTGCGCGCCGTGCTCGAGCGCGTGGGCGAGACCGTCGCACCGCGCGACTCGTTCAACAACGAGGTCGGAGCCCCGCTCACGATGCTCAAGCTCACCGCCGGCAGCCGGTTCCTCGTGGCCGAGATGGGTGCGAGCGGCAAGGGTGAGATCACCCGCCTCATCCGCATGGCCAAGCCCGACGTGGGTGTCGTGCTCACCGTCGGCCTCGCCCACGCGGGCGAGTTCGGCGGCATCGAGACCACCCTCGCGACGAAGACCGAGATGGTGCAGGATCTCGAGCCCGATGACGTGGCCGTGCTCAACATCGACGACCCACGGGTCGCAGGCATGGCGGGGAAGACCCGCGCCGAGGTGCTCTGGTTCGGGCTGTCGGACGCCGCCGCCGTGCGCGCGACCGAGATCGACGCCACGGCCTCGGGCACGACGTTCGTGCTGCACCTGCCGGACGGCTCGTCGAAGCCCGTGCGCTTCGCCGTGCTCGGCGAGCACCACGTCATGAACGCCCTCGCCGCCGCGGCCTCCGCGCACGTGCTCGGTGTGCCGATCGACGAGATCGTCGCCGCCCTCGAGACCGTGACCCGGGCCGAGCGCTGGCGCATGGAGGTCATGGGCGGCAAGGACGGCGTGCGCGTGATCAACGACGCCTACAACGCGAGCCCCGACTCCATGGCGGCCGCCCTCAAGACCCTCGCCCTGATCGCGCGCCCCGAGCAGCGCACGATCGCCGTGCTCGGCGAGATGAGCGAGCTCGGCCCGTTCTCCGTGGAGGAGCACGACCGCATCGGGCGCATGATCGTGCGGTTCAACATCCACAAGCTCGTCGTGGTCGGGGAGGGCGCCCGCGCCATCCACCTCGCCGCCGAGCACGAGGGCTCGTGGGGCGGCGAGGCGATCTTCGTCGACACCGCCGACGAGGCCTTCGACCTCATCGCGGCCGACACCCGGGCCGACGACCTCATCCTCGTCAAGTCCTCCAACTCGGCGGGCCTGCGCTTCCTCGGTGACCGCATCGCCCAGGCCAACTCGATCGCCCAGCCCGACCCGACAGGAGGGGCGGCCTCATGATCACCCTGCTTGCCTCCGCTTCGCTCTCGCTGGCGTTCACACTGTTCCTGACCCCGGTCTTCATCCGCATGTTCAAGCGGTTCGCCTGGGGCCAGTTCATCAACGTCGACACCCCGGATGCGCACCACGTCAAGCGCGGAACGCCCACCATGGGCGGCATCGTCATCATCCTCGCGGTGCTCTTCGGCTACTTCGTCTCGGGGCTCGTCACCCAGGAGCTGCCCTCGGTGTCGGGCCTGCTCGTGCTCTTCCTCATGACGGGGCTCGGCGTGGTCGGCTTCATCGACGACTTCCTCAAGGTGCACAAGGAGCGCAGCCTCGGCCTGAGCCCGGTCGCCAAGATCATCGGCCAGGTGCTCGTGGGCATCGTGTTCGCGCTCCTCGCCATCCAGTTCCCGAACGCGCAGGGCGAGACCCCGGCCTCCACCCAGGTCTCGTTCATCCGCGACCTGCCCTTCGACTTCCTCTCCTGGGGCGTCGTGATCGGTGTGATCGCGTTCGTGATCTGGATCTGCGTGATCGTGATGTTCACCTCGAACGGCGTGAACCTCACCGACGGCCTCGACGGCCTCGCCCCCGGCTCCTCGATCCTCGCCATCGGCTCCTTCGTGATCATCGGCTTCTGGCAGTTCAACCAGTCCTGCGCGAGCGTGACGCTCGACGCCGATGTGCTCGACAAGTGCTACGACGTGCGCGATCCGCTCGACCTCGCGGTGGTGGCCGCGACCGTGGTGGGCGCGCTGATCGGGTTCCTGTGGTGGAACACCAACCCCGCCAAGATCTTCCTCGGCGACACCGGGTCGCTCGCGCTCGGCGGCGCTCTCGCAGCTCTCGCCATCCTCGCCCGCACCGAGCTCCTGCTCATCCTGATCGGCGGCATCTTCGTGATCGTGGCCGGCCAGGTCGCCGTGCAGCTGACCTACTTCAAGCTCACCAAGGGCAAGCGCATCTGGCGGGCGAGCCCTCTGCACCACCACTTCGAGATGAAGGGCTGGGCCGAGGTCACGATCGTGGTGCGCTTCTGGATCATCGCCGGGCTCTTCGTGGCGGGAGCCGTGGGCTCGTTCTACCTCGAATGGCTCTCGCGCTGATGGCCGGCGTTCCTGTCGGTCGCGCGGAGCAGCTCACGAGCTGGCACGCCGACTGGACCGGTCTTCGCGTGGCGGTGCTCGGCCTCGGCGTGACCGGGTTCTCGGTGGCCGACACCCTCACCGAGCTCGGAGCGCGCGTGCTCGTGGTCGCCGAGAAGGCCAAGCAGGAGTACATCGACCTCGTTCCCGTGATCGGCGCCGCGCTCGTGCAGGCGCCGGCGGGGGAGATCCCCGCCGAGCTCGAGGCCCACGATCCCGAGCTCGTGGTGGTCTCGCCCGGCTACCACCCCGATGACCCGCTGCTGGTCTGGGCCGCCGAGCGCGGCATCCCCGTCTGGGGCGATGTGGAGCTCGCCTGGCGGGTGCGCGACAAGGTGGTCGACGCCGTCACCGGCCGGCCCGCCGACTGGATCGCCGTCACGGGCACCAACGGCAAGACCACGACCACCCAGCTCGCCGCCTCGATGCTGCTCGCGGGCGGGCACCGCGTGGCGCCGTGCGGCAACATCGGCATCCCCGTGCTCGACGCGATCCGCGACCCGCAGGGCTTCGACGTGCTCGTGGTGGAGCTCTCGAGCTATCAGCTGCACTCCACGTCGAGCATGTCGGCCCACTCGGCCGTGGTGCTCAACGTGGCCGAGGACCACCTCGACTGGCACGGCTCGTTCGAGGCCTACGCCGCTGCCAAGGCACGAGTCTACGACGCCGTGCAGGTGGCCTGCGTCTACAACAAGGCCGACGAGCTGACGATGCGGATGGTCGAGGAGGCGGAGGTCGTCGAGGGCGCACGCGCCATCGGATTCGGCCTCGGCGTGCCCGGCCCGAGCGACTTCGGGGTCGTCGAGGGCATCCTCGTCGACCGCGCCTTCCTCGACGAACGGCGCGACTCCGCCCTCGAGATCGCGACCGTGACCGAGCTCGCCGCCCGCGGCCTCGCCGCGCCGCACACCGTGGCCGACGTGCTGGCCGCCGCAGCGCTCGCGCGCGCCTACGGCGTCTCGATCGAGGCCATCCGTGCGGCGCTCGCCTCGTTCACCCTCGACCGGCACCGGATCGAGCACGTGGTCACGGCGGGCGGCATCACCTGGGTCGACGACTCCAAGGCCACCAATCCGCACGCCGCCGCCGCATCGCTGAAGGCCTACCCCTCGATCGTCTGGATCGTGGGCGGGCTGCTGAAGGGCGTCGACGTCGACCCGTTCGTGCGCGATTCCCTCGCCGGCGCCCGCTCTCCCGTGCGGGCCGTCGTGGTGATCGGGGTCGACCGCGCGGAGCTCGGCGACGCCATCCGGCGACACGCCCCCGGGCTGCCGCTGTTCGAGGTCGACCACGCCGAGACTAGTGACGTGATGGCCGACGCGGTCGCCCTCGCAGCCGCCGTCGCCTCCAGCGGAGACGTGGTGCTGCTGGCTCCCGCCGCGGCCTCGATGGACCAGTTCACGGACTACGCGGATCGGGGAGACCGATTCGCGGCGGCCGTGCGGAAGCACGTGGGAGGCACTGACGGTGACGACGACCTCCCGGCCCACGACCCGCAGGCCGGCCGCTAGAGCCGCCTCGGCCACGACCGCCTCGGCCAGAACCATCTCGGCCAGGACCATCTCGGACGGGGCGCACTCCGCCCGCATCTCGCTCGGCCAGGCGTTCACCGCCGAGTCGAGCAACTACTTCCTGCTGCTCGGCACCACCCTCTTCCTCGTGCTGCTCGGGCTCGTGATGGTGCTCTCGTCGAGCTCCATCGACTCCTACAACGGCAGCCAGGGCTTCTTCGGGGTGTTCTGGAAGCAGGGCATGTTCGCGCTCATCGGCATCCCGCTGATGCTCGTGATCTCCCGGCTGCCCCTCCGGGTCTTCAAGCGCTGGGCGTGGCTGGCGATCTTCGTGTCCGTGTGCGTGCAGCTGCTCGTGTTCACCCCGCTCGGCATCGAGGTGGGCGGCAACCTCAACTGGATCGGCATCGGCAGCGTCAACTTCCAGCCCTCCGAGCTCGTCAAGCTCGCGCTCGTGGTGTGGATGGGGGCGATCCTGGCGAAGAAGGAGGCTCTCCTCGGCAGGTTCGGGCACGTCGCCATCCCCATCCTGCCCGTGGCCGGCGGGGCCATCCTGCTCGTGCTCGTGGGCGGCGACCTCGGAACGGTCATGATCATGGCCGGCCTCGTCTTCGGCGCCCTCTTCTTCGCCGGCATCAAGCTCAGGATGCTCGCCCTCCCGATCATCGCGGCGGCCCTCATCGCCGTGGTGGTCGCCTTCTCCAGCGAGAGCCGCACCACGCGCATCATGGCGTTCCTCGCGGGCACCAACACCGATTACGAGGGCACGGACTGGCAGGCTCAGCACGGCGAGTGGGCGCTCGCAAGCGGCGGGGTTCTCGGCGTCGGGCTCGGTAACTCCCGGGCGAAGTGGTCGTGGCTGCCCGCGGCCGACAACGACTACATCTTCGCCATCATCGGCGAGGAGCTCGGCCTCGTGGGGGCCATCGTCGTGCTCATCCTCTTCGTGGCGCTCGCGATCGCGTTCGTGCGCATCATCCGTTCGACCAACGACATGTTCTCGCGCGTCGTGACCGGCGCCGTGATGGTGTGGCTGATCGGCCAGGCCTTCGTGAACATCGCGGTGGTGCTCGGTGTCCTCCCGGTGCTCGGCGTGCCCTTGCCGCTGATCTCGTCCGGCGGATCGGCCCTGCTCACGACGCTCGCCGCCATCGGCGTCGTGCTCGCCGTGGCCAGGGAGAACGCGACGTGACCACCTACCTCCTCGCGGGCGGCGGCACGGCCGGCCACGTGAACCCGCTGCTCGCGACCGCCGACGAGCTGCGCCGGCGTGATCCGTCGTGCACCGTGCTCGTGCTCGGCACCGCCGAGGGGCTCGAGGCGCGGCTCGTGCCGGCGCGCGGCTACGAGCTGCTGACCATCCCCAAGCTGCCCTTCCCACGCAGGCCTGACGCCGCCGCCCTGCGCTTCCCGGGCGGGCTGCGCCGCACCATCGCCCAGGTGGCCCGGATCGTGCGCGAGCGCGGGGTCGACGTCGTCGTGGGCTTCGGCGGCTACGCCTCCGCACCCGGCTACCTCGGCGCCCGCAAGGCCCGCGTGCCGTTCGTCATCCACGAGGGCAATGCGATGCCCGGGCTCGCCAACCGGCTCGGCGCGCGCTTCTCGCCCTGGGTGGGCGTGACGTTCGCGAGCACGAGGCTGCCGCACGCGCGACTGACCGGCATGCCGCTCCGCCGCGAGGTGACCGCCCTCGCCGATCCCGCCGTGCGCGCTGCGGCCGCCGCCGAGGCCCAGGAGCTCTTCGGACTCGACCCCGCGCGGCCCACGCTCCTCGTGACGGGCGGCTCGCTCGGCGCCCGCCGCATCAACGCCGCCGTGCACGGCTCCGCCGACGCCCTCGTGGGGGCCGGCTGGAACGTGCTGCACATCGCGGGGAACCGTGCCGAGGTCACCGACCCCGGTGTCGCCGGCTACGTCTTCCTCGACTACTGCGACCGGATGGACCTCGCCCTGGCCGTGGCCTCCTTCGCGGTGTCGCGCGCCGGTGCCTCCACGCTCTCGGAGTTCGGCGCCGTCGGCCTCCCCTCGGTGCTCGTGCCCTACGCGGTCGGCAACGGCGAGCAGCGCTTCAACGCCCGCGACCTCCTCGCCGCGGGCGGGGCCGTGCTCGTCGAGGACGCCTCGTTCACCCCGCAGAAGGTCACCGAGGTGGTGCTGCCGATCCTGGCCGACCCGGCCCGGATCGAGACGATGGCCGTCGCCGCGCGCGGAGCGGGCATCCCGGATGGTGACGCCCGCCTGGCCGCCCTGGTCGACGAGGCACTCGCGGGGCGTGCCTGAACGCCCGCCGCTCCCGGTGCGCGTAACGTTGTAGGCGGCGGATCCCCCTCCGCCCGACAGACCCGTCCCCGTCTTCGAAAGTGCGTGAGCCCGTGATCAAGCCCGACCTCGACATCGAGATTCCCGAGACGCTCGGCGCCGTGCACTTCGTGGGCATCGGCGGAGCGGGCATGAGCGGCATCGCCCGCCTCTTCGCCGCCTCCGGACTCACCGTGACGGGATCGGACCGCACCGACTCGAAGACCGCCGAGAAGCTCCGCGCGATCGGCATCCCCGTGGCCGTGGGCCACGACGCCGCGAACGTCGGCGACGCCGACACCCTCGTGGTGACGAGCGCGCTGTGGCCCGACAACCCCGAGTACCTGCTCGCGAAGGAGCGAGGCCTCACCGTGCTGCACCGCTCGCAGGCGCTCGCCTGGCTCACCAACCGGCGCAGGCTCATCGCCGTGGCCGGAGCGCACGGCAAGACCACCTCGACCGGCATGATCGTGACCGCCCTGCGCGAGCTCGACGCCGAGCCGAGCTTCGTGAACGGCGGCGTCATCTCCGATCTCGGCACGAGCTCCGCGCTCGGCGACGGCGAGCTGTTCGTGGTGGAGGCCGACGAGTCAGACGGCTCGTTCCTGCTCTACGACACGGCCGTCTCCCTCATCACGAACGTCGACCCCGACCACCTCGACCACTACGGCTCCGTCGAGGCGGTGGAGGACGCCTTCGTGCGGTTCGCCGACGCCTCCTCCGAACTCGTCGTCATCTCCTCCGACGACGCCGGGGCGCTTCGTGTGTCGGCCCGCCTCGCGCACGAGCGGGTGCTCACCTTCGGAGAGGCGGCCGACGCCGACTTCCGCGTGCACTCGGTGGTGACCGACGGGCCCGTGCGGTTCACGATCTCGCATCAGGGCACCGACTACCCGGCCGAGCTGCGAGTGCCGGGGCGCCACAACGCCCTCAACGCGGCCGGCGCCGTGGCCGTGCTCGTGGGGCTCGGCTTCGAGACCGCCGCGGCCGTCGCCGCCGAGGGGGCCTTCGGCGGCACGGGCCGGCGCTTCGAGCTGCACGGCACCGTGGGCGGCGTGAGCGTCTACGACGACTACGCGCACCACCCCACCGAGGTCGACGCCGCTCTCACCGCCGCGCGCACCGTCGTGGGCGAGGGCCGCATCATCGCCGTGCACCAGCCCCATCTCTACAGCCGCACCCAGCTCATGGCGGGGGAGTTCGCCGAGACCCTCGAGCGCACCGCCGACTACACGATCGTGCTCGAGGTCTGCGGCGCGCGGGAGGATCCGATCCCGGGCGTCACCGGGGCCCTCGTCTCCGAGCGATTCGACGACCCCGCCCACGTGGCCTACATCGACGACTGGCAGCGTGCCGCAGATCACCTCGCCGAGGTGGCCCGGCCGGGCGACTTCGTGGTGACCCTCGGCTGCGGCGACGTGAACCTCATCGTCCCGCAGCTGCTCGACTCGCTCGAGCGCATTCGTCCGGCGTCGGAGGCGGACGTCGCGGCCGGATGAAAAGACCACCCGGCATCACCCCACCCCCGGCGGCGCCCCCGCCGCCGCCGCCTCCTCCGCCTGCCCGCGAGAAGCGGGCGGCCCGCGTGCCCAAGGTCCGGCCGGCCGAGAAGCCTCCGGCACGACCTGCGGCGCCGGTGGCCGATGCGCAGGCGACCGAGCCGATCGAGCGGCTGCCGGTCTCGCTCGAGACCGGTGCCGTCATCGTGCCCGAGGGCATCCGCCTGCCCGAGCGCAGTCCGCTCTCGGAGCGCACGGGCACGATCGAGCGCACGGGCACGATCGAACGGCCGGCCAGGCCCGAGCGACCCGGCCGCCGCTCCGCCGTCGCCGAGCGGGAGCTCCGCCGCGCCACGCGCTCGCGCCGCCGCTACGAGCGCGCCGAGGCGAAGCGCTTCACCCAGCGCTCACGTCGGCGCAGGCTCGCCTGGATGATCTCGGGCGCCTCGCTCGTGGGGCTGGTCATCGTGGTGCTGCTCGCCGCGTACTCGCCCCTCCTGGCCGTGCGCAGCATCGCCGTGGAGGGTGCCACCCGTCTCGACGCGGCGGCCGTCACGAGCGCTCTCGACGACCAGCTCGGCCGTCCGCTCGCCCTCGTCGACTACGGCACGATCGAGCGCGAGCTGGCGGCGTTCCCCTACATCGAGTCGTACTCGGTCGAGGCCAGGCCGCCCGACACGCTCGCCGTGCGTGTCGTCGAGCGCCGACCGGTGGCCCAGGTGCAGACCGCCACGGGATTCGACCTCATCGACGCCGCGGGCGTCACGGTGCAGCAGTGGCCCGACCGCATCACGGGGTTCCCGCTGCTCGACCTCACCGGCACCCAGATCGGCAGTCCCGGTTTCCGGGCGGCCGCCGCCGTGCTGATGTCGCTCCCGGACGAGCTGCTCGCCTCGATCGACCGCATCAGCGGCACCACCCCCGACAGCGTGACCTTCGTCTTCGCCGGCGTCGGTCAGAGCGTCGTGTGGGGGAGCCCCGAGGAGAGCGAGCTGAAGTCGCGGCTGCTCACGCGGCTCATCGGCACCCAGGATCCGAACCTCCCGGTGCAGTACGACGTCTCGAGCCCGCAGAGCCCCGTGGTGCGCTGATCGCGACACGCGGTGTTTCTCCCGGATGCGCGGGGCGCGCTCCCGTAACTTCGTCGTAGGAAATACATACTCGGAATAACTTTAACTTTCAACTTGAACTTTAAGGTTCCAGCGGAGGCCGGACGTGACTTCAAACCAGAACTACCTCGCCGTGATCAAGGTCGTCGGTATCGGCGGCGGCGGCGTCAACGCCGTGAACCGCATGATCGAGCTCGGCCTTCGCGGGGTCGAGTTCATCGCGATCAACACGGATGCCCAGGCGCTGCTCATGAGCGACGCCGACGTCAAGCTCGACGTGGGTCGCGAGATCACCCGAGGGCTCGGCGCAGGCGCCGACCCCGAGGTCGGCCGTCGTGCTGCCGAAGACCACGCGGAGGAGATCGAGGAGGCCCTCGCCGGTGCCGACATGGTCTTCGTCACCGCAGGTGAAGGCGGCGGAACCGGCACCGGTGGCGCCCCCGTGGTCGCCCGCATCGCGAAGTCGATCGGCGCGCTCACCATCGGTGTGGTCACGAAGCCCTTCGGCTTCGAGGGCAAGCGCCGTGCGGCCCAAGCCGAGGACGGCGTGGCCACCCTCAAGAACGAGGTCGACACCCTCATCGTGGTGCCCAACGACCGGCTGCTCGAGATCAGCGACCGCGGCATCAGCATGCTCGAGGCCTTCTCGACCGCCGACCAGGTGCTGCTCGCCGGTGTCCAGGGCATCACCGACCTCATCACGACCCCCGGCCTCATCAACCTCGACTTCGCCGACGTCAAGTCGGTCATGCAGGGCGCGGGCTCGGCCCTCATGGGCATCGGCTCCTCCCGCGGCGCCGACCGGGCCATCAAGGCCGCGGAGCTCGCCGTGGCGAGCCCTCTGCTCGAGGCCTCGATCGACGGAGCGCACGGCGTGCTGCTCTCGATCCAGGGCGGATCGAACCTCGGCATCTTCGAGATCAACGACGCCGCCAAGCTCGTGCAGGACTCGGTGCACCCCGAGGCGAACATCATCTTCGGTGCCGTGATCGACGACACCCTCGGCGACGAGGTGCGCGTCACGGTCATCGCCGCCGGCTTCGACGGTGGCGAGCCCAACGCCAACACCCCGGCCGTGGCCGCCGACACCCGCCGTGCGAGCTTCGCCGCCGCGGCCGAGGAGTCCGACCCGTACGGCCGAGGCGGAGCCCCCGCGGCGTCGCCGCGCCGCGAGCACGCCGCCGCCGAGAGCGCCGCGGAGCCGACACCGTCGACCCCGACGCCCTCGTGGGCCGGTTCGTCGCAGTCCTCGCACTCCGGAGGTGACCTCGGTCTCGCCGGCGGTGTGGCGCTCGACCCGGCCTCCGAAGACGACGACGCCGACCTGGATGTCCCCGACTTCCTGAAGTGAGCGAACTCTCCGACCGCGTCGAACGGGTCGTCTCCGGCATCTCGGAGGCGGCCCGTTCGGCCGATCGCGATCCGTCGGAGCTCACGCTCATCGCGGTCACCAAGTTCCACCCCGCCTCGCTCGTGCGGGAGCTCCAGGCCCTCGGGCTCCGCGACTTCGGGGAGAACCGGCACCAGGAGGCGCGCGAGAAGGCGGTCGAACTCGCCGACCT
The DNA here is from genome assembly GCF_024979315.1 of Herbiconiux oxytropis. Lineage (GTDB taxonomy): Bacteria > Actinomycetota > Actinomycetes > Actinomycetales > Microbacteriaceae > Herbiconiux > Herbiconiux oxytropis. The sequence goes on from NZ_JANLCK010000014.1 coordinate 27,196, forward strand.
CGACCTGCGTTGGCACTTCGTGGGTCAGCTGCAGTCGAAGAAGGCCCGCCAGGCCCGGGAGTACGCCTCCGTGGTGCACTCGGTCGACCGCCCCGAGCTCGTCGACCGGCTCGCCTCGCCCGGGCATCCGCTCGACGTGTTCCTGCAGGTCAATCTCACCGACGATCCCGCCCGCGGGGGAGTGCGGCCCGAGGAGCTCCTCGCCCTGGCCGAGCACACGGCCGGAGCCGAGGGGCTGAACCTCCTCGGCGTCATGGCGGTCGCCCCCCTCGACGAGGAGCCAAGGGCCGCCTTCGCGCGCCTGAAGGCCGCAAGCGACGAGGTGCGCACCGTCGTGCCCGCCGCCACCTCGATCTCGGCGGGGATGTCGCACGACTACCGCGAGGCGATCGCCGAAGGCGCGACACACCTGCGCATCGGGACCGCAATCACGGGAAACCGGCCGCCGCGCGATTAATCTCGGGGTTAGGAAAAAGTAACCGCAACCGGAGGTTCTGATGGCCAACCCGCTCCGCAAGACAATGGTGTACCTCGGTCTCGCCGACGAAGAGCTCGAGTACGAGGCTCCCGCCGAGCGCGCCCCCCAGTCCTCGCCCGTGGCACCTGTGCCTCATCCGCACCAGGCCCCGCAGGCCGCCGCCCCGGCTCAGCCGCAGGCCGGCCGCGCCCCCGTGACCCCGCTCCGCAAGTCCGCGCACACGAGCGCGCCGAAGAATGTGGCCCCTGCTGAAATGAACGAGATCCTCACCGTCCACCCCAAGCAGTACAAAGACGCCCAGGTGATCGCCGAGAACTTCCGCGACGGCATCCCGGTCATCATCAACCTCTCGCAGATGACGGATGCCGACGCGCGCCGTCTGATCGACTTCGCCGGCGGCCTCTCGCAGGGCCTCTACGGCAAGATCGAGCGTGTCACCAGCAAGGTGTTCCTGCTCTCGCCGTCCCACGTCTCGGTCTCCGGAGACGACGGATCTCCCGCGCGTGCGGAATCCTCCTTCTTCGTACAGTCATAATTGCTGAGTGGGTTCACTCGTCGTCATCATCGCGACCGTCGTCTATTTCGCTCTGCTGCTGTACTTCTTCCTGATGTGGGGTCGATTCATCCTCGACCTCGTCCGGACCGTGCGCCGTGACTGGCGCCCGGCCGGGGCAGTGCTGGTGCTGGCGGAGGTGGCCTACACGGTCACCGACCCGCCCATCCGGTTCTTCCGGCGGATCATCCCGCCGCTCCGACTCGGCGCCGTGGCGCTCGACTTCGGCTGGAGCATCACGATGCTCCTCGTCATCATCGGTCTCTCCGTGGCGGGCTTCTTCCGCTCGGCGTGACCTTCCCAGGGAATGTTGCTACGGTTAGCAACGCGTTATCACTGTTTGTCAAGCAATAAGGGTGGAAAACCATGGCGTTAACTCCGGAAGATGTTGTTAACAAGAGATTTTCTCAGACCAAGTTCCGCGAGGGCTACGACCAGGACGAGGTGGATGACTTCCTCGACGAGGTCGTCGTCGAGCTCCGCCGCCTGACGCAGGAGAACGAGGAGCTCAAGGCTCAGCTCGGCTCCGGTGCCGCTCCGGTCGCCGCCGCTCCCGCTGAGAAGGCCGTCGTGGCCGAAGAGGTCGTCGAGGCCCCCGCGCCCGTCGCCGAGGTGCCCGCACCCGTCGCCGCCGCTCCGGCACCGGCCCCGGCTCCTGTGGCCGCAGCTCCCTCGACTTCCGATGTCGACGACGAGACCGGCTCGACCACGAACCTGCTCCAGCTGGCCCGTCGTCTGCACGACGAGCACGTCAAGGAAGGCGCCGACAAGCGCGACGCCCTCATCGCCGAAGGCCACGCCACAGCGGCACGCATCGTCGCCGAGGCCGAGACCAAGCAGCGCAACGAGCTCGCCCGTCTCAACCAGGAGAAGGCCGGCATCGAGCACCGCATCGACGAGCTGCGCACCTTCGAGAAGGACTACCGCTCGGGGCTGAAGAGCTACATCGAGGACCAGCTCAAGGAGCTGACCTCGTCGAGCGTCGACGGCGACAAGAGCCCGTCGTCGAGCTTCAGCGGCTTTGGAGGCTGAGAACACCTCGAAAGGCCGCCCTCGGGTCCTGATCGTCCTGGCGATCGTCGCAGCAGCGTCGATCGCCTTCGATCAGGTCTCGAAGCTCCTGGTCGTCACACATCTCGAATTGGGTGAGGTCGTCCCCGTCCTGGGGACCCTCATCCAATTTCAGTTTGTGAAGAACCCCGGCGCGGCCTTCTCGATCGGAAACGCGTACACCTGGATCTTCTCGATCCTCGCGGCCGTCGTCACGGCGTTCATCATCTGGTTCGCCCGCCGCATCCGCTCGTTCGCCTGGGCCTGGGTCTTCGGCCTCCTGCTCGGCGGAACGATCGGCAACCTCATCGACCGGCTCTTCAAAGAGCCCGGCTTCGGGGTCGGGCACGTGATCGACTTCATCACCATCCCGGTGCTGCCTGCCATCTTCAACCTCGCCGACGTGTCGATCACGGCGGCGATGGTGCTGTTCCTCATCCTCACCATCCGGGGGATCGGGCTCGATGGCAGGAAGGCACCCTCGGAGCGTTCGGCCGAGGCCAAGGCCGAGCTCGAAGCCGGGTCCGGAGCGGATGCCGGGTCGAAGCCGGCCGAGCAGAGCGAACAGGCCTGATGGAGTCACGCACGCTGCCCGTGCCCGATGGTCTCGACGGCTCGCGGGTCGACGCGGGCATCGCCAAGCTGCTGGGCTTCTCGCGCACGTTCGCGGCCGAGGTCGTCGACGCGGGCGGAGTGAGCGTCGACGGCCGCACGGTCGGCAAGTCCGACAAGCTGCGCCGCGACACCTGGCTGTCGGTCGAGTGGGCCCCCAAGGAGGAGCCGCGGATCGTGCCCGTCGTCGTGCCGGAGCTCGAGGTCGTGTACGACGACGACAGCATCATCGTGGTCGACAAGCCCGTCGGCGTGGCCGCGCACCCCTCCGTGGGCTGGGACGGTCCGACCGTGCTCGGCGCCCTCGCCGGCGCCGGCTACCGGATCGCCACGAGCGGCGCCGCCGAGCGCGCGGGCATCGTGCACCGGCTCGACGCCGGAACGAGCGGTCTCATGGTGGTGGCCAAGAGCGAGCAGGCCTACACCTGGCTCAAGCGCCTCTTCCACGACCGCGAGGTCGACAAGATCTATCACGCGCTCGTGCAGGGACACCCCGATCCGTTCGCGGGCACCATCGACGCCCCCATCGGGCGGCACCCCAGGTCGGACTGGAAGTTCGCGGTGACCTCGGCGGGCAAGCCCTCGGTCACCCACTACGAGACGCTCGAGGCCTTCCGGGCGGCGACGCTGCTGGAGATCCACCTCGAGACCGGGCGCACGCACCAGATCCGAGTGCACATGGCCGCTCAGCGGCACCCGTGCTGCGGAGACACGATGTACGGCGCCGACCCCGCGCTGTCGGCCCGCCTCGGACTCGGGCGGCAGTGGCTGCACGCGATGCGGCTCGGCTTCGTGCACCCCGAGACACGGGAGTACGTGTCGTTCGAGAGCCACTACCCGGCCGACCTGCAGCATGCGCTCGACGTGGTGCGGAACGACTAGCCGATCCCCAGAGCGAGCCCCAGGTAGGCCGCCGCGGTGGCCAGGAGGAGCATGCCGAGCCCGTTGATCAGGCCGGCGGCCCAGCGTCGGGCGAGCAGCAGGCGCACGGATTCGACCGAGGCCGTGCTGAAGGTCGTGTAGCCGCCGAGGAGCCCCACGCCGAGCACGGTGAGCCAGGGAACGCCCACGAGGTGCGCTGAGGTGAGGCCCGTGAGGAGGCCGAGCGCGAACGATCCGCTGACATTGATCACCATGGTCCCCCACGGGAAGGCCGTGCGGTCGCGGTTCTTGACGGCGGTGTCGACCACGTAGCGGAGGCCGGCTCCCAGGCCCCCGGCGAGGATCGTGGCCGCGAACAGGAGCGGCGTCACGTGCCGGTCCTCTTGCGGCGGGTCAGCCGGCCGACGAAGACGCCGGCCAGCGAGGTGACCGCGCCGAGCACCACGGTGCCGAGGGCGTAGGCCGCGGCGGCGAGCAGGTGGTCGGCATCGACCAGCAGCGAGGTGTCGGCGGCGAGCGCACTGTAGGTGGTGAAGCCGCCGATGACGCCGGTTCCGACGAGCAGGCGCACCCGGCGCCTGGTGCCCGTGTCGGGACCGCGCAGTGCCAGGACCTCGAGCAGGAGCCCGAGGGCGAAGGCGCCCACGAGGTTGACGACGAGGATCGCCATCGGCAGCCCGCCGGCATCCGGGACCGCCGCCGAGACGAGCATCCGGAGCGTCGTGCCCACGATGCCTCCACCCACCACGAGCAGCAGGGGGAGACCGAACGGGCTCGCCCCGGCCCCGGCATCCGAGTCGAGCGGCTCGTTGCGCTCCAGTTCGTCGCGCGGGGTGGTCATGACGAGAATCTAGCCCAGATCGCCGGACCGGCCCGACTCCCAGCGGCGCAGGCTCCCAGCGGCGCAGGCTAGCGTGGGGCCGTGCAGAGACTTCCGCCCCCGTCGTGGCCCGTGTGGGTGCTGTTCGCGCTGCTCCTGGTGCCGGGCCTCGTGATGCTGGGGCTCCTGGGCGGCCTGAAAGACGCGTCGGGCGAGCTGCTCGCGCAGAGCGAGGACGCGGTGGGGAGGAACATCGTGCTCACCGGAACGCTCGTCGACGTGGAGACGGACTCGGGGATGCCCGTCAGCACGGGGATCTACGAGGTGACGATCCCTGCCGGCGAGGGCGGTGCAGCCGAGACGGTGACCTTCCGGGGTGACGAGCACTGGGGTTTCCCGCCCGACCCCGATCATCCCGCCGAGCTGTCGTTCCGCGTGGTGCTCGACGACCCGCCGCGGCCGGCCGCGCACGGTCCGGTCGGCAGCGTCGAGCCCGTGACCGAGGCGAGTGTGCAGGCCGACCGGGAGGCGCTCGCGACCAACGAGGCGGTCTGGGTGGGCGGCATCGTCGTGTTCTGGCTGTTCGCGCTAGGGATGCCGGCGCTCGGTGTGGTGCTGGCGGTGCGTCGGCGGCGTGCGAAGCAGGCGGTGAGGGCTGCGACCGCGACCGGCGCGGTGGGCTCGCCCACGGCGGCGGCCTGGGCGGCCCACGCCCCGTTCGACAGCCGGCTGCCCCCGCCGCGCATCTGATCCGGCCTCCCCCCGGAGCCGTCAGCGGCGCCGAGACTCGGGCCTGAGCTCCGTGGCGCCGTAGCTGTTGTCGTCGGGGTTGAGGGTCATGCCGGGGCCACGAGCTCGACGACCTCGAGCTCGTGCTGGTTGGCGGCGCTCGTCATGTCGAAGCGCGCCGCCGGGCGGGCCGACGAGGTGGGAGCGCCCGCCGCATCCCTCCGCCAGCGGCCCGAGAGCCAGCCGCCCGCCAGCGGGCTGTAGGTCAGGACCCCCATGCCGTGCCTCGCCGCGGCAGGGAGGGTCTGGCGGAACCCGTCATGACCGACACTCCCAGGAGGCCCCGGGGAGGGGTCGAATGGAGACATGAAAGCCACAATCATGTACGGCGCGGGCGATGTCCGCGTCGAGACCGTGCCCGACCCGATCATCAGCGAACCGACGGATGCGATCGTGCGGGTCGTCCGCGCGTGCGTCTGCGGCAGCGACCTCCACCCCTACCACTCGATGCCCGCCTCCGAGAAGGGCACTCCCATGGGCCACGAGCTCATCGGTGTGGTGGAGGAGATCGGCTCCGCTGTCACGACGCTCCAGCGGGGTGACTTCGTGGTGGCGCCCTTCGCCTACCAGGACAACACCTGCGCCATCTGCCGCGACGGCTTCCAGACCTCGTGCCCGCACGGCGGCTTCTACGGCACCCCCGAGGTCGGCGGCCTCCAGGCCGAGTTCGCCCGCATCCCGCAGGCCGACGGCAGCCTCGTGGTGGTGCCGGGCGTCGACGAGTCGAGCGACCTGCTGCCCTCGCTCCTCAGCCTCTCCGACGTCTACCTCACCGGCCACCACGCCGCCCACATGGGGCGGGTCTCGGCCGGCACGACGGTCACCGTGATCGGCGACGGCGCGGTGGGTCTCTCGGCCGTGCTCGCCTCCCGCCGGCTCGGTGCCGAGCGGATCATCCTGATGGGCCGGCACACCGCCCGCACCGACCTCGGCCGCGAGTTCGGCGCCACCGACGTGGTGGCCGAGCGCGGCGACGAGGGCATCGCCGCGGTGCTGGAGCTCACCGGCGGTGAGGGTTCGCACGTGGTGCTCGAGGCCGTGGGTCACCTGCCGGCCTACGAGCAGTCCTACGGCATCGTGCGGCCGGGCGGCGTGATCTCGCGCGTGGGCGTGCCGCAGTACGAGGAGGCGCCCGTGGGCTTCGGCTCGCTCTTCGGCAAGAACGTGACGCTCACGGGCGGCCCCGCACCCGTGCGCGCCTACCTCGAGGCCGCCATCCGGGAGGTGCTCGACGGCGAGATCGACCCGGGCCGCGTGTTCGACCGCACGGTCGGGCTCGACGACATCCCGGCCGCCTACGCGGCGATGGACGCCCGCGAGGCGCTCAAGGTGATGGTGGCGTTCTGACCACGTCCTGAGCGGCCTCCTGGGCGGCCTCCTGGCCGGCCGCCCAGGAGGCCAGGAGCTTCAGAGCGTCGGCGGTGGGGGAACCGGCGGGGGCCGTGTAGACGTTCATGACGAGTCCGGGCTCGCTCGGCAGCTCCATCGACTCGAAGTCGAGGTCGAGGTCGCCCACCACCGGGTGGTGCAGGCGCTTGCGCCCGCTGCGGTGGTGCATGACGTCGCGCGAGGCCCAGCGGGTGCGGAACAGCTCGCTCTGGGTCGAGAGCTCGCCGATGAGCGTGATCAGATCGGGGTCGTGGGGGTTCCGGCCCGCCTCGAGCCGGAGCATGGCCGCCGCGTCGTTCGCGATGCGGTCGTAGTCGCGCCAGAACTCGCGCGCCGCCGGGTCGAGGTAGGTGAAGCGCGTGGTGTTGACCGGCCTGCGCGGGCTGTCGAACACGGGGGAGTAGAGGGCCCGGCCCATCCGGTTGGCGGCGAGGATGTCGTGCCGTCCGTTGCGCACCCACGCCGGCGCATCCGAGACCGCGTCGAGCACCTGCTGCACGGCGGGCCGCACCGAGGTGGAGGTGCGTTCACGCGGCCGCCGCGACGGTGCCGCCGCCCGAGCGAGATCGAAGAGGTACTGCCGCTCGGCGTCGTCGAGCCGCAGGGTTCGGGCGAGCGCGTCGAGCACGCCCTCGGAGGCGCCGGCGAGGCTGCCGCGCTCGAGCCGCACGTAGTAGTCGACCGACACACCCGTGAGCATCGCGACCTCCTCGCGCCGGAGACCCGCCACCCGGCGGTTGCCGCCGTAGACGGGGAGACCTGCCTGCTCGGGAGTGATGCGGGCCCGCCGGGAGCTGAGGAACTCGCGGATCTCCGCGCGCGTGTCTGCCATGCACCCACGCTAAGCCCGCACGCACGACGCCGGGGAGGCACTGCCACTACCTGGCAGAGCCTCCCTGGCGAGCGGGCCGCCGCGGCGGTGGTCCGAAGAGCCCGCTACCCGACGCCGCTCATCGTGCTGGTCTCGGTGCGGCCGATCCGCTCGATCACCTCGGGCCGCCGCTTCGCGAGGTACACGAACCGGGTGACTGCGAGGGCGAGGGTGACGAGGAACACGTAGGGGATGACGTTGAGCGGGAACGCCGGCACCGGGAACACGTTGGCGAAGAACACGTAGGCCATGGTGGCCACGGCGATCGTGGCGCACACCCAGACCAGCCGGTTCGGGATGCCGGCCCGCCGCGTGTAGACGACGCAGGCGATCGCCACGAGCGCGTAGGCCACCATGTAGCCGTAGGTGCCCCAGGTGTTGACCCAGACGAGGGTCTCCATGGGCTGCGCGCCGATGAGCAGGAACACGATGTCGACGACGATCGCGGCCGGCCCCGCCACGAGCAGCACCCGGTGCGGCGTGAGGTGGCGGTCGTGGGTGCGGCCGAAGCGCTCGGGCACCACGCCCTCCTTGCCCATGACGTAGACGATCCGGCCCACGACGTTCAGCGGAGCCACGACCACGGCGAAGAACGACGCTCCGACCCCGAAGGTCAGCACGGGGCCGAACCAGGCCGGCATGCCGATGAGCGACGACATGTCCTCGAGCGGGCTCGCCGACGTGGCGAGGCCCTCCCCGAGCACCGCGATCTGCGTGTAGGCGGCGAAGACGTAGAGGATGCCGACCGAGAGCGCGCTCCAGATGATGGCGCGGGGGATGGCGCGGTAGGGGTCCTTGGCCTCGCGGCCGAGCGCGTCGGCCGACGAGAAGCCCACGAACCCGAGGATGCCGAGGACCATGCCCGCCGCGATCCCCTGGAACGAGGAGCCCTCGGCGATGACCTGGGCGGGATCCCAGGCGCCGGGGCCCGCCCAGACGAGGGCGGCGACGAGCAGCACCGCGATCACGCTCACCGAGACCAGCTCGAGCACGAGCGAGATGCGGGCCGACAGCCGGATGCCGCGGATGGTGAAGAGCGTCGCGAGACCGCCGAGCACGATCGTGAGGCCGATGTTCCAGCCGAGACCCGTGGCCGGCACTCCGAGGAGCACGAGGAACTGGCCGATGTAGCTCACCGAGCCGTTGAGCGAGGCCGTGGCGATGCCGAAGCAGCCGATGAGGAGCGCGGCGCCCGCGAGGAAGGCGCCGGTGGGGCCGAGGCCCTTCGCGACGTAGGTGTAGAGCGAGCCCGCCGAGGCGTGCTTGCGGGCGAACACCACCACGCAGTAGCCGACGCACAGGATGACGATGGTCGCCAGCACGAACGCGTAGATGGTGCCGTTGCCCGCGCCGAGGAAGATGGCGGCGGCGGTGAACGCGATCACGGCGCTCGGGGCGATGTTGGCGATGGCCTGCGCGGCGAGCTCGGGACCGCTCATGACGCCGGTCCGGAGCCCGGCGTCTTTCGGCGCCGGGTTCGCGGCGGAGGCGGGGCGGGGTCTGGTGGTGGACATGGGCTCTCCAGTGAGTCGGAACGGGCGGGTCGGGGTGAGTGCGGTGCTAGGGGATGAGGAGGGTGCGGAGCACGGTGCCGGCCTCGAGGTCGTCGAATGCCTCCTGCGCCTCGGAGAGCGGACGGCGGCCCGAGATGAGCGGGTCGAGCTTCAGCTGCCCGTCCATGTAGCGGTCCACGAGCGCGGGCACGTCGATGGAGGGCCGCACCGAGCCGTAGTTCGAACCGAGGATGCGCTGGTCGGCCTCGGCGAGCACGAGAGGCTCGAACGAGGCCTTCGCGCCGGTGGGCGGGAGTCCGACGATGACGGCCGCGCCGCCGAGGCCGAGCATCCGGATGGCCTGCTCGGTCGTGGTGGTGCGCCCGATCGCGTCGAAGGCGTAGTCGACGCCGTCCGGGAGCAGGGCGCGCAGCTGGTCGACGGCATCGCCCTGGGTGGCGTCGATGCGGTCGGTGGCGCCGAACTGCAGCGCCATGAGGGTCTTGTCGGCCACGACGTCGATCGCGATGATGCGCTCGGCACCTGCCAGCCGGGCACCCTGCACCACGTTGAGGCCCACGCCGCCGCAGCCGATCACGGCCACGGTGGAGCCCGGCTCCACGGCGGCGGTGTTGAGCACGGCGCCGACGCCGGTGGCCACGGCGCAGCCGACGACCGCGATGATGTCGAGCGGGGCGTCGTCGCGCACCTTGACTGCTCCGGATGCCGGCACCACGACCTCCTCGGCGAAGGAGGAGACGCCGAGGTAGTGGTGCAGGGTCTCGCCGTCCTTCGACAGCCGCGAGGTGCCGTCGAACAGCACGCCCTGCGGCGCGACGAGGGTGGCGACCTTCTGGCAGCGCGCCTCGTGGCCGGAGCGGCAGTAGCGGCACTCGCCGCACGGCGGCACCCAGCTCAGCACGACGTGGTCGCCCACCGCGAGGGTCGTGACTCCTTCGCCGAGCGCGACGACGACGCCGGAGCCCTCGTGCCCCATCACCATCGGCGACGCCGCATCCCACTCTCCCCGCATGACGTGCAGGTCGGAGTGGCAGACGCCGGCGGCGGCGATGCGCACGCGCACCTCGCCGGCCTTGGGCTCTGCGAGCTCGACATCGGTGTACTCGATCGGTGATCCGGGCTCGCGGAAGACGACGGCTCGCATGAGACCCCTTCGTGTCGTGGAATGGTTCGGGGTCGATGCTAGGGACAAGCCGAGCAGCGTGTCATTCGTCAGAAGTGTGGAACGCAGCATCCGGATTCACCATCTCGTACACTGACGGCATGGTGAGGGATGTCGGTTCGGTCGCGCGCTCGCTCGGCGGGGAGGTGCTGCCGGGCGCCGTGGAGGTCTCGCGCCCTGTGGAGGCGATCGTGCCGCTCGAGGAGTTCTCGGTGCTCGGGAGCGCGCGCTTCGCCACCCTCGTGGCGGCCCCTGCCGCGCGGCTCGCCGAGGCGCTCGCCGGGGGTGACGAGCGGTCGATGCTGCTCCGTGATGCGGTGCTCGTGACCCACGGCGGCGGCAGTGCCCTGCGCTCGAGCGTGGCGGGTGCCGGCGTCACGGCGATCGTGGCCACGGCGCCCGCCGACGACCTCGTGCTGCCCACGGTGACCTCGCTGCTGGCCGTCGACCAGGCGGCCGAGGAGCGCGCTGTGGTGGCAGCGATGCGGGTGCTCACCCTCGCCGCGCGGCGGGGCGGTGCGGCGGGTGTGGTCGCCGAGCTCGCCCACCGCACCGACGGCTGGGTGGTGCTGCTCGACCGGCACGGCCAGGTGATCACCACCGCAGGTGCCGGAGGGCTGCACGTGCAGGATGCGCAGGCCGTGGCGCTCGGCCGGCCCGTGCGCATCCGGCACCGTGCCCTGCAGGTGCACCCGGTGGGCCCGGGCGAGGACATCAGCGCGCAGCTCGTGCTCGCGCCCCGCACCGAGACCTCGGCCAGGGGGCGTGAACTCGGCTCCCAGGCCGCTGCGCTCATCGACCTCATCATGCGCACCCACGACTCGAGCCGCACCGAGCGGCTCGGCCGCTCCGTGATGATGGACGTGCTGCTGGCCGGGGGCTCGGGTGCCGCACGGCTGCTGCGGCAGCTCGGCGTGCACGAGCAGAGCCTCAGCGGCTTCGCTCTCGCGTCGCGCTCGGCCGGGATCGACATCGAACGGCTGCTCGTGCCGTGGCTCGCGGAGCTCGGTGCCGCGCAGGTGTTCACCGAGCAGCGCGGGGTCGTGACCGGGTTCCTCCGCGGCGACCACGCCGAGGAGATCGCCTCGCGGGTGGAGGCCTACAGCTCGGTGCTCTACCTCGGCCTCGGCGGTGAGGCGGCGGCCGAGGCGCTCGAGCGGAGCGCGGCCGAGGCCCGCCAGGCGCTCGAGGTGGCCAGGGCCGATGCCCGGCGCGTGGTGCGGTATGCGGCGATCCCGACGATCGCCTACGTGTTCGACCGGCTCGACGACGAGACCACCCGGCGCATCGGCCACCTCCTCGATCCGCTCGCCCGGGAGGGCGTGCACGGGGAGCTCACCGAGACCCTCCGCGTGTTCCTGACTGCGAACGGGGCCTGGGGGAGCGCAGCTGCGACCCTCGGGGTGCACCGGCAGACCCTCGCCGGCCGCATCCGCCGCATCGAGGCCGAGACGGGCCTGTCCATGGCCGACCCCGACGACCGCACGGCGGCGTGGCTGGCCCTGCGGGCCCTCGAGCGCTGACTCGCGCTACTGCGGACCGCTGTCGGGCGGCACCTCGGAGCCGCCGTACCAGAGCTCGACCGTTGCTCCTCCGGTCAGACCGGCCAGCGCGTCGGGGTCGATGGGGCCGGGCGCGACATAGCTGACGGAGTAGACACCCTCGACCTCGTCGTAGTGGCCGCCGATCGGGCCTGTGGTGTCATCGGCGCGCAGACGATCGATCAGACTCAGCAGGACTGCGTTCGACTCGTCCCAGGTCGGCCCGTCCGTGACGATGACGACCTCCACCTGGAGCGGCGCGGCGTCGAGGAGCTGGAGGGCTGCCTCGTCGACCGGCCCCCGCAGGACCACCTGGGCGTGGGGCACGGCTTCCTTCCGCCACTCCGCCTGCACCAGAGAGTCGAAGAAGCGCGCCGACAGCGCATTGTCGATGTCGTAGAGCTGCTCGGCGATCCCCGGATCGTCGGCGCCGACGATGCGGCGCTCCACGCTGGGAGGTTCTGCGGTGGCGGCGATGAGCACGGGTTCGGTGGCAGCAGGCATGGTCGCAGGCGGGTGAACGGCCGGCGCGGTTGTGAGCACAGGCCCGGTTCCGCTCGCCGTGCATCCTGCAAGCATTCCCACCACGACGGAGGCGGCGGAGAGGGCCGCCGCCACCCGCAGGCCGCGCACCGCTAGTCGACCTCGGCCGCGGAGGGCTCCGGGGTGCGGGGGCGGCCGCCCCAGGCCTGGGGAGTGCGGTGCTCGAGGAGGCGGCGCTGCACGTGCAGGGCGGGGTAGATGCCGAGGAAGACCGCCATGGGGGCGAGCAGCCGCAGATCGCGGATGCCGTGGGCCTCGTAGGTGCGCTTGAAGCGCTCCACGTAGTAGTAGTAGTCCTTCGGCGCCGAGTCGAGCCGGCGTGCCGACATGCCCACGGTCATCGCCGAGACGTAGCCGATCTTGAAGCCCTTGAGTGCGAGGTGCACGGCCAGGTCGAGATCCTCGTGCATGAGGTCCTCGCGGTCGGGGCAGACGTCGTCGCGCACCGCGAGCCAGGCCTCCTTCGTGATGGCCATGTTGGTGCCGAAGAGGAAGACGTACTTGCCGGCGAGCTTGACCTGGATCTTGCGGAACGTGTCGTCGGCGTGGTGCCCGAAGGAACGCATGGGCATGTCGTAGTACTCGACCGAACCGCTCGCGGCCACGAAGTCGCCCGAGGCGAAGGCGCGCTGCACTTGCTCGACCCAATTGGCCGAGAGGGCCGTGTCGGCGTCGATGCGGCCGATGATGGTGCCCGTGGCCGCATCGAAGCCCGCATTCCTGGTGGGCGTGATGCCCTGCTCCTCGTGCTGCGGGACCAGCCGGATGTTCGCATCCGGGAACGCCACCTGCATGGCCTCGACCGCGGCCGCCGTGCCATCGGTCGACTTGTTGTCGACCACGATGATCTCGTGAGCGGGGACGGTCTGCTCGATCGCCGCCACGAGGCAGTGCCGGATGCCGGCCTCCTCGTTGTAGGCGGGGATGACGATCGAGACGGTGAGGAGGGCGGAGGCGGGGCTGGAGCTGGTGGAGTGGGGGGCACTGTCGGTCACGGCGGCGTCCTTCGGTTCAGGGGTGGGGACAGTCTGGCAGAGCGGCGGCCATCTAGCATGGGTTCGGATGACTGGACAGACTCCCGCCGAGATGCTCGCGCGGCTCACCGACGCCGAGAAGGTCTCGCTCACCGCGGGCGCGGACGCGTGGACGACACGTGCGGTCGACCGGGTGGGGGTTCCCGCCGTGCGGGTGGGTGACGGCCCCCACGGTGTGCGCCGGCCGCAGGAGGGCTCGGCCCTGTCGATGTTCGACTCGCATCCGGCCACGTGCTTCCCCACGGCCTCCGCTCTCGGGTCGAGCTGGGATCCCGCGCTCGTGCGCGAGGTCGGGATCGCGCTCGGCCGGGAGGCCGCCGGACACGGGATCGGCGTGCTGCTGGGCCCCGGGGTCAACCTCAAGCGCACCCCCGTGGGTGGGCGGAACTTCGAGTACTTCAGCGAGGACCCGCACCTCTCGTCGCGCATCGGCGCCGCCTGGGTGGGCGGTGTGCAGAGCACGGGCGTGGGCGCGTCGCTGAAGCACTTCGCCGCCAACAACACCGAGCAGCGGCGCTACGGCATCGAGGCCGTGGTCGACGAACGGGCGCTGCGGGAGCTCTACCTGGCGAGCTTCGAGCACATCGTCGTGAGCGAGCGGCCGGCGACCGTGATGGCCGCCTACAACCGCCTGAACGGCCCGCACTGCACCGAGAACGCGTGGCTGCTCAACGGGGTTCTCCGCGGTGAGTGGGGATTCGAGGGGGTCGTGGTGTCGGACTGGGGGGCCGCGTGGGATCGCACGGCCTCGGTGCCGGCCGGCAACGACCTGGCCATGCCCGGGCTCGGCAAGGGCGACGACCGCTACGTGCAGCGCGCGCTGACGTCGGGACGCCTGCCGCAGAAGGCTCTCGACGCCTCGGTGCTGCGCATCCTGGAACTCGCGGCGCGGTACGGGGACGTGCAGGGTACGAGCGCCCCCGACCTCGAGGCGCATCACGACCTGGCACGCAGGGCCGCCGCTGCGGGCACCGTGCTGCTGAAGAACGACGGGGTGCTGCCGATCGCGACCGGGAGCCGTGTGGCGGTGATCGGCGCGATGGCCGAGGAGCCGCGGTTCCAGGGCGCCGGGAGCTCGCACGTGGTGCCGACCCAGGTGGACACCCTCCTCCAGGCCCTCACCGAGGCGCTCGGGGACTCCGCGGTGTCGTACGCGCCCGGCTACGACCGCGGGCACGACAGGGCCTCGGCGGCCCAGCTCGCCCAGGCGCGGGTGGCGGCGCTCGCCGCGGATGTCGCGGTCGTGGTGGTCGGACTGCCCGAGACCTTCGAGACCGAGGGCGTCGACCGCGAGCACCTGCGCCTGCCGGCCTCGCACGACAGGTTGGTCGAGACCGTACGGGCGGCGAACCCGCGGACGGTCGTGGTGCTGCAGAACGGCTCGCCCGTGGAACTGCCGTGGGCGGCGTCGGTTCCGGCCATCGTGGAGGGCTACCTCGGCGGCCAGGCCTCGGGGAGCGCGATGGCCGATGTGCTGCTGGGAGCGGCGGAGCCGGGCGGGCGGCTGGCCGAGACGTTCCCCGTGCGCTACGACGATCATCCGGTGTCGGTGCTGCCGAACGGGCCGGCCACGATCGAGTACCGGGAGAGCCTCTACGTCGGCTACCGGTGGTTCGACAGTGCCGGGGAGGCCGTGGCGTTCCCGTTCGGCCACGGCCTGTCGTACACGAGCTTCTCCTGGTCGGAGGCGACGGTGACGGTCGGCGAGGGGCTCGACGAGGTCGAGGTGCGGGTGACGGTCTCGAACACCGGGTCACGGAGCGGATCGGACGTCGTGCAGGTGTACGTGCACGACGCCGAGTCGACGCTGTTCCGGCCCGAGCAGGAGCTGCGCGCGTTCGAGAAGGTGTGGCTCTCGCCGGGGGAGAGCTCGGAGGTCGTGCTGCGGCTCGACCGGAGGGCGTTCAGCGCCTGGGACGCGGACGCCCACGCGTGGGTGCTCGAACCGGGGGAGTTCGAGGTGCGGGTGGCGAGGTCATCGCGCGACATCGTGCGGCGGGCGACGGTGGTGCCGGGTGGTGCCCGGGTAGACCGCGAACCTCCGGACGACCGCGAACCACCGGCCCACCGTGATCCGCTGCCCTACCGCGAGCCCTCGCGGGCCGTCGGCTTCCCGGCGACCGCCTTCGGCAAGCTCCTCGGGCGGACGCGTCCGGGGAACACGGCGGCGCGCCAGGGGCGGTTCACCCTCGACACCTCGATCCGGGACATGCAGGAGGCACGCGTGGGTCGCATCCTGCTGCGCTTCGCGACGAGCCGGGCGATCGCGACCCTCGGGGCGCCTGCCGGGGCCGCCGCTGATGCGGTGGCGGGCGACGTGGTCTCGCAGTTCACGTTCCGCATGATCCCCACCGTGAGCGGTGGCCTGGTGGGACGGCGGGCAGCTCGGCGACTGCTCGCCATCGTGAACGTCCTGGCCCGGCTCGACCGCTCGTTCTGATCTCAGCCTGCCGCCGTGGGGGCGTCGCCTGTGGCCTTTCCGGTGGGGCTGCCGAGCACGCTGCCCAGGGCTCGGCCGAGGGCGTGGCCGGACTCCCAGGCGGTGGCGACCGAGGTGCGGCCGCCCCAGGCGTCGCCGCAGACCGCGAGGCGCCCGTCGAGCAGGTAGGGCTCCGGATGCGTCGACGTGGCACGGGCGAACGTCCACCGGTGGGCGTGGGTCCAGACGGGCGGGCCGGCGGGGTCGAGGCCGAGGAGCGCTTCGACCTCGGCGATGACGGCGGGCACCGCGGACTCGGGGTCGTCGAGGTGGCGGTGGGCGAGATCGGCGGTCGTGTGCGCGACGAGCACGGGAGCGCCGTCGCCGCGGCGGTCGCCGTCGTCGGCGAGGAACGAGATCACATCCGATCCGTTCACGAACGCGCCGTGCAGCTCGGCCGGCCAGGAGCGCTGCGGGTAGCCGAGGGCCACCGAGATCACGGGTTCCCAGGTCTCGACGTCGAGCTGCGCCCGCACCGCCGAGTCGTCGGGCAGCAACCGGACGGCCTGGGGCTCGGGCATGGCCAGGACGACGGTGTCGTAGGGGGCGGCCCCCGAGCCTTCGACGCGCACGGTGCCGCCGGGGTGCACCTCGGTGACCTCGTGCTCGAGCTGCAGCACGGCGCCCGCCCGCACGGCTGCGTCGGCGAGATCGCCCACGAGTGAGCGGAGGCCGGCGGGTGCGGCGTGGCGCAGGGGACCCGTCGTCGTGTCGGAGGTGCCGGGCTCGAGCACCGTGAGGGTGTCGGTCCAGCCGCGGGCGAGCCCGCGAGCGGTCCACTCGGCGACGACCGCGGCGAATCCCGAACCGCCCGAACCGCCCGGCCCCGTCGCATCCGGAACGGTGAAGTAGGCGGCCCCCAGGTCGACCGGCCGCCCGTGCAGTCGTCGCCCGGACATCCGCCCGCCGGGGCGCCTCCCGCGATCGACCACGGTCACGGGCACCCCCGCCTCGCGGAGCGCGATCGCGCAGGCGAGCCCCGCGATGCCGGCACCCACCACGAGGACACCGCCGGACGAGCCGTCGAGCGCGGCCGAGGGGCGGGGGAGTTGTGGGGAGTCCATGCGTCCATCCTGCCCCGCGCGCCCTGTGCACGCGGCGGGAGCGTGTCTACGGTGGGGCTGTGACCTCCTCCTCCGATCGCACGCGCTGGGTGTTCGCCGGTCAGCTCGGCCCGCTCTTCGACGACGGCGGACCGATGATGATCGTCGAGGCCCGCTCGGTCTTCGGCCGCCGCCCGATGCACCGCGCCAAGGCGCACCTGCTGCTCTCGGCGATGCGCCACCGGGCGGCGGCTCTCGGCGACCGGGTGGAGTACCACCGGGTCGAGCGCTACAGCGAGGTGGTCGAGGGGCGCGACCTCGAAGTGATCGACCCCACCTCGTGGTCGGCCCGCCGGTTCGTGCGACGGCACGGCCTGCACGTGCTGCCGAGCCGAGGCTTCGTGACCCCGGAGGAGGAGTTCGCCGAGTGGGCGGCCTCGCGGGCCGGCAAGCGCCTGCTGCTCGAGGACTTCTACCGCACCGTGCGCGAGCGCACCGGCATCCTGATGCGCGGCGACCAGCCCGAGGGCGGCCACTGGAACTACGACCACGACAACCGTCAGCCGCCGCCCAGGCACGCCGCGCGGCTCGGGCTCCCCGACCCGTGGTGGCCGGTCGAGGACGGCATCGACGAAGAGGTGCGCGCCGACCTCGACCGCTGGCAGCGCGAAGGGGCGGTGACCCTCGTCGGCGACGACGGCCCGCGCCGTTTCGCAGCGACCCCCGAGGAGGCCGAGCTGGCGCTCGCCGACTTCGTGGAGTCGCGGCTGAACGACTTCGGGCCGTTCGAGGACGCCATGCTCGGCGGCGACTGGACCATGGCGCACTCCCTGCTGAGCGCTCCCATGAACCTGGGGCTCCTCGACCCTCTCCACGCCGTCGAGACCGTGGTCGCCGAGTACCACTCCGGCCGGGCGCCGCTCGCGAGCGTCGAGGGCTTCACCCGGCAGATCATCGGCTGGCGCGACTACGTCTGGCACCTCTACTGGCACCTCGGCGAGACCTACCCCACCCGGCGCAACGCGCTCGCCGCCCACGAGCCCCTGCCGCCCGCCTTCCGCGAGCTCGACCCCTCGGCGGTGGAGTCGAACTGCCTGCACGAGACGCTCGACGGCATGCGGCGGCACGGCTGGGCACACCACATCCAGCGCCTCATGGTGCTCGGCAACTGGGCGCTCCAGCACGGCTACGACCCGGTGGCGCTCAACGACTGGTTCGTCGACATGTTCGTCGACGGCACGCCGTGGGTGATGCCCGCCAACGTCATCGGCATGTCGCAGCACGCCGACGGCGGCATCGTGGCCACGAAGCCCTACGCGGCGGGCGGTGCCTACATCAACCGGATGTCGGACCACTGCTCCGGCTGCGTGTTCGACCCGGCGAAGCGGCTGGGGGAGGACGCGTGCCCGTTCACCGCCGGCTACTGGGCGTTCCTCGACCGGGTCGAACCGCATCTCGCCGGCAACCACCGCATGGCGCAGCCTCTCGCGGGGCTCCGCCGCCTGGCCGACCGGGAGGCCGTGGTCGACCAGGAGCGGCACCGCGAGCGGTGGTGAGCCGGGCCGGCCGCAGATCGGCTCGTCCGCCCGTGCGCCCGAATCAGTAGTCGATGCGACCGTGCCGGTTGTGGAACTCCCCGGTCGGTCCTTCCGGCCCGAGGAGCGCGAGGGCAACCGTCGCGTCGGTGCCCTCGGCGACGGTCTGGTGCCCGCTGTGCCGGTTGAAGTCGGTGGCCGTGTAGCCCGGGTCGCTCACGTTTGCCCGGAAGCCGGGGAGGTTCTTGGCGTACTGCACCGTGAGCGCGATCACGGCCGCCTTCGAGGCGGCGTAGGGCACGGCGGGCACGGGGAACTCGTCGTGCCCCTCCGTGCTGAGGAATCGCGGCCAGCCGACGCCCGAGGCGACGTTGACGATCACGGGCGCCCCGGAGAGCCGGAGGAGCGGGAGTGCCGCTTGCGTGACGCGCACGAGGCCGACCACGTTGGTGTCGAGCACCTCCTCGAGGGTCTCGGCCGAGAGGTCGTCGACGCCGAAAGAGCGGCCGAGGATGCCGGCGTTGTTCACGAGCACGTCGAGCTCCGGCAGGCTCGCCAGGGCCCTGTCGACGCTCGCCTGCTGCGTGACGTCGAGCTGCACGACGTGGGCACCGAGCGCTCGGGCCGCGTCGCCGTTCGCGGTGTCGCGCATGCCGGCGTAGACGGTGTGGCCCGCTTCGAGCAGGCGACGGGTGGTTTCGAGGCCGAGGCTCCTGTTGGCCCCGGTGATGAGTGTCGTTGTCATGACTCCCACCCTGCGGCCTCCCCGCTGGTGCGCCCAGGCCCCGATCGACAGGGGGACCGGCGGTACCACCCTCGCGCGGCCGGCAGGGCGCAGGATGGGGGCATGAGCGAATTCGCGACCGTGCTGCGCGCCTGGCGCGACCGTGTGCGCCCGGCCGACGTCGGTCTGCCCGCGGGCGCCGGCCGGCGCACCACCGGGCTGCGGCGCGAGGAGCTCGCCGCGCTCGCCGGCGTCAGCGTGGACTACATCGTGCGGCTCGAGCAGGGCCGCTCCACGCATCCGTCGCCGCAGCTGCTCGGAGCCCTCGCCCTGGCCCTCCGCCTCGACGAGAACGAGCGCGAGCACTTCCACCGTGTGGCCGGAGCCGCTCTGCCCACTCGCGGCGTGGTGCCTCAGCACGTGAGTCCGGGCGTGCAGCGCATCGTCGACCGGCTCGGCGATGTGCCGCTCGCGGTGTTCACCGCGAGCCACGACATCCTGCTCTGGAATCCGCTGTGGGCGGCGCTCACGGGCGATCCTTCGAGGTGGACGGGCCTCGACCGCAATCTCGTCTGGCGCCACTTCACCCGTGGGCACGAGGGGGTGGAGTTCGATGACCGGCACGAGGAGGAGTTCGCGAGCGACCTCGCGGCCGACCTCCGCACCGCCGTCGGCAGGTATCCGCGCGATGCCGGGCTCGCGCAGCTCGTGCAGAGGCTCCGCGCCGAGTCGACCGAGTTCGAGCGGCGCTGGGCCGAGGCGAAGGTGGCCGAGCACCGCTCCAGCCGCAAGACGATGACGCGCACGCCGGCCGGGCCGATCACGCTCGACTGCGACGTGCTCACCGTGCCGGGCGGCGATCTGCGGCTGGTCGTCTACACGGCCGCACCCGGCAGCGACGACGAGCAGAAGCTCGCCCTGCTGCGGGTGACCGGCCTGCAGGCGCTCTCGACCTCGCCCGCCTGACGGCTACGGCGGGAAGACTGTCTGGCGGTCACGGCGCGAAGGCGGGCCAGACGGACGACGCCGCGTGTTCGCGCGGGTGCCACCGGGTGCCGCGAGCCGGCAGCGGGGCGAGCGGCCGCGCGGCCGCCCGGTCGAGCAGGGCGTCGAAGCCCGAGCGATCGGCGGTGTTGGCGAGGTAGCACTCGAGCAGCTGTGCGGTGGCGCGTGCGTCGACCGAGGCGCGGTGGGCGCCCTCGAGCTCGATGCCGAAGACCTCGCAGAGGTGGGCGAGCGATCGGCGGGAGCCGGGGAGGTAGGTGCGGGCGAGGCGCTGCGTGCAGAGGGCGGCCGGCGCCGGCCACGGGCGGTGGCCGATGAGGTCGAGCTCCGCTGCGAGGAACCGGAGGTCGAACCCGGCGTTGTGGGCCACGATGACGCGCCCGCTCAGCAGCTCGAGCAGCTCGGGGGCGATGTCGGCGAAGGAGGGCGCGTGCTCGAGGGTGGAGCGCGAGATGCGGTGGATGTCGGAGCGGCCGACCGGGCCGTCTCCCGCGATCAGCGTGTCCCAGCTGCCGATCACCGCGCCATCCGGGTCGGAGTGCACGACGGCGATCTCGAGCGCGCGGGCCCCGGAGGAGGGCGCCAGGCCGCTGGTCTCGAAGTCGATGGTGGCGAAGCCGCGGGTGGTCGTGGTGCTCACCTCCTCCGCGCCGGATCGGGCCGTGACGACGTCCGGCCGCGCCGATTTCCAGCGCGCTCTCGACGGTAGGGGCGGCCACCGACATCGGAGCCGGCGCCTGGCGATGGGGAGGTGTCCCCATCGCCGCCTCGGAGGCATCCGGCCATGATGGATCGAGGAGGGGATCTTGAGCGAGACGACGACACCCGGCGGTGCCGGCACCGCGGTGGGCGGCAGGCGGCGCGCTCGGCTCCTCATCGTCGTGACCGGCATCTCGCTCGTCGTGCTGGGGATCGCGGCCGCCGTGGTGTGGTCGGTCCTCCGCACCGCACAGGGGCCCGCAGAGGCCGTGCGCGACTACGCCGCGCTGATCGCGGAGGGGAAAGCCGGAGCGGCCTCCTCGCTCGTCGATCCGGTCGCGTGGGCCGAGGGCCGTGAGGGCGTCGCCTCGGTGCTCGTGAGCGACGAGGTGCTCGCGAGCTCGCTGGAGCCGTTCTCGGTGCTCGACATCGAGCTCGGCAGCGACGGCACGACCGAGGTCGCCGTGGGGAGCACGGTGCTGGTCGAGGTCGACTACGCGGTGGGCGACGAGCGCGGGCGTGCGGCGCTGCGGGTCGAGCGCGAGCACGACGGGCCCTTCGGCGCCTCGCGGTGGCGGGTCGTCGATCCGCTCGTCGTGCCGATCGTGGTGGAGTCGAACGTGCCCACGGTGGGCCCCGCCACCCTCGGCGGGGAGCCGATCGACCTCAGTGGCCCCTCCTTCGCGGGCGCCGAGCAGCTCATCGCACTCGTCTACCCGGGCGAGTACCAGGTGATCGCGCCCGAGCGCACCGCGTTCTCGGCGGCGACCGAGTACGTCCTCGCGCTCTCCGATGCGGAGCCCTCGGTGGAGGAGCCCTCCGAGGGTGCGGCGCTGCCGGTGGCGGCCCGGGTGCAGCTCACGTTCGATCCGACTCCCGAGCTCGTCGACACCGTCTCCGAGGCTCTGGACGAGCACCTCGACGCGTGCCTCGAGGAGGCGACCGCGATGCCTGACGACTGCCCCGCCGTGCTCGCCTACCTCGGCCGGACCGTCTCGAACCTGACCATCACCGAGCGGCCGGAGATCGACGTGCTCGGCGCGGTCGGGGTCGACTACGTCGACGGTGTACCGTCCCGTTCGCCGGTGGGGCTGAGGAGCACGATCGGCGTGATCGAGTACACCGGGGAGGACGGTGCCCGTCGCGATGAGAGCTTTAGGGTGGTCGCTGACCTCGAGGTGCACGGTGACGCGGTCGACATCGTCTTCCGGTCCGCCGCATGACCGACGCGCCCCGACAGCCCGTCGTCAGTCTGGAGCTCCTCCTCGACCCGGTCACGGAGATGCGGGTCATGGCCGAGTGGGAGGCCCTCGCGGGAGCCGGACTGTCGAGCCTCGCGGCGCACACGGCCGCGAGCAACCGGCCGCACATCACCCTCCTCGTGCGGAGTGGGCTGACCTCGCCTGCGCCCGAGGCGCTCGCGGCGGCCATCGCCCTGCCCCTTCCGGTCGAGCTCGGGGCGCCCCTCCTGTTCGGTGCGGGGGATCGGCGGGTGCTCGTCCGATCGGTGGTCCCCTCACCGGCGCTCCTCCACCTGCACTCCGTCGTGCACGACCTCGCCGGGCCGGGCGACGACGCGCCGCACACACGGCCCGCCCAGTGGACCCCGCACGTCACCCTCGCCCGCCGCCTCCGCCTCGACACCCTGCCCCAGGCGCTCCGTCTGCTCGACGACACCGCCGAACGGGCAGCGGATGCCGGCGCGGTCGCCTCGAGCGGCGCGGCCGATTCCGGCAGCTCGGCGACCGCTCTGCGCCGCTGGGACGCGGCATCCGCCACCGTCACCCACCTGCTCTGATCCGTGCCGGCAGCCGATCCGTCACCGATCGGTCACGTCGCGTTCGCTTCCTGGGCCCGGAGCGCGAAGAATGGGGGTGTGAAGGTCCTCTCCATCCAGTCCGCCGTCGCCCACGGGCACGTCGGCAACTCGGCAGCCGTGTTCCCGCTCCAGCGCATCGGGGCGGAGGTGCTGCCCGTCTACACCGTCAACTTCTCCAACCACACGGGCTACGGCGCGTGGCGCGGCCCGCTCATCTCACCGGAGGACGTGCGCGAGGTCCTCCTCGGCATCGAGGAGCGCGGCGTCTTCCCCTCGATCGACGTGGTGCTCTCGGGCTACCAGGGCGGTGTGGGCATCGGCGACGTCATCGTCGACGCCGTGAACCGGGTGAAGGCGGCGAACCCCGGCGCGATCTACGCGTGCGACCCTGTGATGGGCAACGCGAAATCGGGCTGCTTCGTGGCACCCGAGATCCCGGATCTGCTGCGCGACCGCGTGGTGCCCGTGGCCGACATCATCACGCCCAACCAGTTCGAGCTGGGCTACCTCACCGGCACCGAGCCGTCGACCCTCGAGTCGACCCTGGTCTCGGCCGACCTCGCCCGCGAGATGGGCCCGTCGACCGTGCTCGTGACGAGCGTCGAGCGCCCGGATCGCGACCCGGAGACGATCGAGATGCTCGTGGTCGACGACGCGGGGGCGTGGATCGTGCGCACACCCTTCCTGCCGTTCAAGGCGAACGGATCGGGAGACGTCACGGCCGCCCTCTTCACCGCCCACTACCGAGCGACCGGCCAGGCGTCGGTGGCGCTCGAGCGCACCGCCTCGAGTGTCTTCGACCTGATCGAGCTGACCTACCGCTCGGGCGAGCGGGAGCTGCAGCTCGTCGAGGCGCAGGAGTCGTACGCGCACCCCAGGCCGCAGTTCGCGGCCGAGCAGGTGCGCTGAGAGCGACCGACGACTCCTGCGCCGGCTCAGCCGGTCAGTTCCTCCACCCGGCGGAGGGCGGCCAGGAGTGCCGCCTCGGTCAGCGGCTCGGGCAGGTTCACGACATGGGGCGCCGTCAGCGTCTTCTCGGCCACGACGGCCAGCGCATCCTCATCGGCCTCCGCACCGAGCTCCCTCAGCGAACGCGGCAGACCCACCTCGCCGAGGTAGTCGGCGAGGTCGAGGAGCACGGTGTCGTCCTCTCCGAGCACGGCCAGCTGAACCAGGAGCCCGTAGGCCACGTGCTCGCCGTGCAGGCGCTCCGCGGGACCGGGGAGTGCCATCAGCCCTCGGGTCACCGCGTGGGCGAGCGACAGGCCGCCGTTCTCGAAGGCGAGCCCGGAGAGCAGGATGACGGCCTCCACCGTGTCCTCGAACGCCTCGTCGATCTCATCGGCCTCGAGCGCCGCGAAGGCCCCCGCCGACTGCGACCGCAGCACGTCGTAGCAGCCCTCTGCCACGACGGCCGCGATGCGGAGCCCGCGGGTGCCCTGCATCGTGATGCCACCGGCAGCCCGGCACGCCGCGACCTCGAAGTGCTTGGACAAGGCGTCGCCGATGCCGGCGGCGAGGAACCGGCGCGGCGCCCCGGCGATCACGGCGGTGTCGACCAGGACCAGCGCCGGGCTGCGCTCCAACTGCGGCACCTGCTGCAGCTGGTGGGCGTCGTCGTAGACGGCGATGGCACGGCTCGCCGGGCTGTCATTGCTCGCGATCGTGGGCACGGTCACCACCGGCACCTCGCGAAGCCGCGAGACCCCTTTCGCGAGGTCCACCGTCTTGCCGCCGCCCACGCCCACCACGAAACCGTGATGGGGGGCGGCGGCCGACGAGATCGCGGCGATGGCCGCAGACGTCACCTCGCTCGACACCGCCACCACCTCGACCTCGATACCGGCTGCGGCGAAGGAACGCTCGACGCCAGGGGCGAGCGTCGGCAGCAGGAAGGCGTCGATCAGCACGAGGGCCGACCCACCGATGCCCTTGCACTCCCCGCCGATCCGCTCCAGCGCACCCGGACCCTGCACGTACCGCGCGGCCGTCGCGAACGCCCGGATGCCGGGGGAGTGCGTCTCAGGTGCCGTGGCCCGCACTCGCTCAGGCCCTCACCCGGGCCGCATGGCCGTCGGTGAGGAAGTGGTCGCCGAACTCCGATGCGCGATCGGCGTCCATGAGGTCCATGTAAGCCGCCATCCCGCCCATGAAGAAGTAGTTCACCACCGGCTTCCCGGGGATGTTCGCCCCGTTGATCCAGGAGTTCACCTTCGGGAAGAGCGTCAGGGCCGCACCGGTGTCGCACAGCTCCATCCAGTCGTCCTCGGCCTTCTGCGTGGGCTCGAGCGTCGAGGCGCCGGTGTCGATCGTGTGCTTGATCGCGTCCGCGATCCAGTTCACCTGGGCCTCGTGCACCGGAGGCTGGTTGGTGAACGGGCCCATGGGGCCGTAGACCATGAACATGTTCGGGAAGTCCGCGGTCATCATGCCGAGGTAGGTGTAGGCGCGGTCGCGCCACTTGTCCTGCAGGGTGAGACCGTTCCGGCCCTGCTGGTAGATGCGCAGCTGGTTGCCGGAGACCGCGTCGAAACCCGTGGCCAGCACGATCACGTCGAGTTCGTACTCGACGTCGCCCGCACGGATGCCCTTCTCGGTGAACTCCACGATCGGGTCGGCCTTCACATCCACGAGCGTCGTGCTCGCGCGGTTGTACGCCTCGTAGTAGTTGTCGCAGCACAGCGGCCGCTTGGCGTAGAGGTCGGTCGGCACGAGCAGCTCGGCCACGATCGGGTCCTCGACCGTCTCGCGGATGCGCTTCTCGATCACGTCGGTCGCGGCCTTGTTCGCCACGAGGCTCGTGCCGACGTCGTTAAACGCCTTGAACATGTACTGGAAGCCACCGCCGTCGTCGTACACCTTCTCGAACGCCTCGTGCCGCGCGGCCTCGTCGACGCTCTCCGCCGAGACGGCGCTCTCCTCGAAGCCGAACGCGGTCGTGGAGTAGAGCACCTCGCGGTGATAGCCCTCGTAGTCGCCGCGGATCCGGTCGATCAGCTCGGGGTCGATGGGCCGGTGCCGCGAGGGCACCACCCACTGCGGTGTGCGCTGGAAGACGGTGAGGTGATCGACGACCGGAGCGATCTCCGAGATCACCTGGATGCCACTGGATCCGGTGCCGATGACGCCCACGCGCTTTCCCGCCAGCTCGACCTCCTCGTGCGGCCAGCGCGCCGTGTGGTAGATCTCACCGCGGAAGTTCTCCTGCCCGGGGAACTCCGGAACGTTGGTGGCCGAGAGCAGGCCGACGGCCTCGATCAGGAACCGGGCGGAGAACTGCTGCCCCTTGTCGGTCGCCACCAGCCAGCGATCGGTCTCCTCGTCGAACAGCAGGCTCTCGATCTGCGTGCTGAACTGGTAGCTGCGGCGGAGGTCGTAGCGATCGGCGACGTGGCCGAGGTAGGCGAGGATCTCGGACTGGCGCGGGTAGCGCTCGCTCCACTTCCAGTCGTCGTAGAGGGCCTTGTCGAAGAAGTAGCAGTAGGCGTTGACCTCGGTGTCGGATCGGGCACCCGGATAGCGGTTCCAGTACCAGGTGCCTCCCACGTCGCCCGCGTTGTCGAACGCCTGCACGGTGAGGCCCAGGTTCTCCCGCAGCGCGTACACCGAGTACAGCCCGGCGAACCCACCTCCGATGACCACCGCATCGACTTCGATCACATCCGGCCGTGTAGCGACATTGCTCATCGTCGGATTCCCTTTCTCTCCGGACTGAATAGGTGATGATCATCACCCGGCCCGGCGACGCCCCGGTCGGGACGTCGCAATATGGGACAGCGCCGATCCGGGCCGATCGGAGAGACTGAGGCCGTGCCCCAGGAACGCAAAGGCGACGACGCCTCCATCATCGGTGTCGGCCTCACCCCCTTCAGCCGCGACTCCGGCCTGAGCGCCCTCGAGCTGCAGGCCGACGCCGCCTACCAGGCGCTCGACGACGCCGGACTCGGCGCGCCCGAGGTCGACACCGTCATCACCGGCTACGCCACCACGGTGAACCACATCATGCCCGGCAACGTTCTCGCCGAATACCTCGGAGCGAAGCCCGAGCGGGCCTTCGGCATGAATGTCGGAGGAGCGACGGGGCTGGCCATGCTCGCCGAGGCCGCTCGCCTCGTGCGCTCCGGCGACGCCCGCACGGTCCTCGTCGTGGGCGGTGAGAACCGGGCGAGCGGGCAGACCCGCGACGCCGCCATCGCCACGCTGGCCCAAGTGGGGCACGCGAGCCACGAGGTGGCGCTGGGTGCCAACATCCCCGCCTACTACGCCCTCCTCGCCTCCGAGTACCTGCACCGTCACGGCCTCGAACGGAGCGAGCTCGCCGCGCTCGCCGTGCAGATGCGCACCCATGCCGCCGAGCACCCCGGAGCGCAGTTCCGCACCCCCATCACCGTCGACGACGTGCTCGCCGCACCGCCCATCGCCGAACCCCTCGGGCTCCTGGACTGCTGCCCGATGTCCGACGGAGCCGCCGCCGTCGTCATCTCCCGCGGCGACGGCGGAGTGCGCGCCGTCACGATCGCAGGCCTCGGCCAGGCCAACGACCACCAGCACGTGAGCGAGGCCGACTTCTCGGCCTTCGGGGCGGGCGCGAGCGCGGGCTCGGCGCTCGCCGAGGCCGGTGTGGGCGTCGAGGGCCTCGACATCCTGGGCATCTACGACAGCTTCACCATCACGCTGGCCCTCCTGCTCGAGGAGATCGGCATCGTCGATCCGGGCACCGCCGGCACCCGCGCCGCGGAGGGGCTCTTCGCGGCCGACGGCCGCTTCCCGCTGAACCTCCACGGCGGCCTGCTGTCGTACGGCCACTCCGGGGTGGCCGGCGGCATGGCGCACCTCGTGGAGATGGTCACCCAGATGCGCGGCGAGGCCGCGAACCGCCAGCTGAGCACGCGACCCCGACGAGGCCTCCTGCACGCCGACGGCGGCGTGCTCTCGGCCCACGTCTCCGTGGTGCTCGACAGAGAACCGACAGGAGCAGGAGCATGACCGGAGCGATCCCCATGACGGGCGACTGGACGACGGGGGAGCCGATCCTGCTCGCCCAGCGCTGCGCGGCCGGACACCGTTGGTACCTGCCGCGGGCCCGGTGCCCGGTCTGCTCCGAGGCCGTCGAATCGTTCGAGCCGACAGGAGCCGGGACGGTCTTCGCTGAGACGAGCCTGCACCGCCGCTCCTCGGGCCGTGACACGGAGGCCGTGGGCATCGCGCTCATCGACCTCGACGACGGGGTGCGTCTGATGGCGCGCTGCCGGCCGGGGACCAGGATCGGCACCCGGGTGCACGTGAGCATCGTGTTCGACGAGGGCTCGCAGAGGCTGCTCCCCTCGGCCGAGGAGGTCGCGGCGTGAGCGGGCTGCGCTTCTTCCACGACCCGGCATCCGTGGCGATCATCGGCGCCTCGAGCGACCCCGAGAAGATCGGCGGGCGGCCCATCCGCTATCTCGCCGAGAACGGCTACGCCGGTGCGGTCTACCCCGTCAACCCGCAGCGGACCGAGATCCAGGGGCTCGAGGCCTACCCGTCGCTCGACGCCCTGCCCACCGTGCCGGAGGTGGCCATCGTGGCGGTCTCGGGGGCGAACGCCGTGGCCCAGGTGGTGCGCTGCGCCGAGCTCGGGGTGAAGGGCTGCGTCATCATGGCATCGGGCTTCGGCGAGACCGGCGACGAGCAGGGGCTCGCCTGGCAGCGGGAGATGCTCGACGCCGCTGCGCGCACGGGCATGCGCATCGTGGGGCCCAATTCGCAGGGACTCGCGACCTTCTCCACGGGTGCCGTGCTGAGCTTCTCGACCCTCTTCACCGAGCAGCAGCCCGAGGACGGCGCGGTCGCGGTGGTCAGCCAGAGCGGAGCGCTCTGCTCGGTGCCCTACGGACTGCTCCGGGAGGCGGGGATCGGCGTCCGCTATGCGCACGCGACCGGCAACGACATCGACGTGACCGCGGCCGAGTTCGCCGCCGAGGTCGTCGCCGACCCGGAGGTGCGGCTGCTGCTGCTCTACCTGGAGGACATCTCGGACCTCGATTCGCTCGCCGAGGTCGCCCGCACGGCGCTCGCACGAGGTGTGCCGGTGGTCGCGCTGAAGGGCGGCCGGAGCGAGGCGGGCCAGAAGGCGGCGGCGTCGCACACGGGCGCCCTCGCGACCGAGGAGGGCGTCGTCGACGCGTTCCTCGCCAAGCACGGCATCTGGCGTGCACGGAGCACGCGGGATCTCGTGGCCGCGGCCGAGCTCTACCTCCGGCCCCGGACGCCTCAGGGGGAGCGGCTCGCCATCGTGAGCAACTCGGGCGCCATCTGCGTGCTCGCGGCCGATGCCGCCGCAGAGGAGGGGTTGGCTCTGGCCGAGCTCACGGACACCACCCGCGCGGCTCTCGAAGCAGCGCTGCCCGCCTTCGCGTCGGTCGAGAACCCGATCGACGTCACGGCGGCACTCCTCACGGACAGCTCGCTCTTCGGCAAGGTCCTGCCGGTGCTCGGGGACGACGGCGGTGTGGATGCCTGCGTCGTGGGGATCCCCGTGGCGGGCCGCGGCTACGACGTCGACCGGTTCGCAGACGACGTCGCCCGCTTCGAGGCGACCTCGGGTCTCCCGGTGGTGATGGCGGTGCCTCAATCGGCGATCGCGCGGGTGTTCCGCGACCGCGGGATCGTGGTCTTCGCCGATGAATCGGAGGCGGTGCGCGCCTTGGCACAGTATCTGCGCCATCACGCCCTCATGGCGGCCGCGCGGTCCCGCGCGCTCGCACCGCGTGCGGCCGATCGCCGTCTGGCCGAAGCCCGAACCGCCCTCAACGAGTCGGAGGGGCTCGAGTTCCTCGCGCGCATCGGGGTGCCGGCGGTCGAGCACGTGCTGGTCAGGAGTCCTGCCGAGGCGCGTGCTGCGATCGATCGGCTCGGCGGCGGGCGGGTCGTGATCAAGGGCTGCTCCTCGGAGGCCACGCACAAGTCCGAGCTCGGACTCGTGCGGGTGGGCGTGCAGGCCGAGGATGCCGAGCAGGTCGTGGCGGAGATGATCGCCACGCTCGCGCGCGAGGGCCTCGCCGACGAAGGCGTCATCGTCGCCCGCCTGGTGAAAGGCGTGCACGAGGCGATGCTCGGCGCCCGCTTCGACCCCGTCTTCGGCCCGGTCGTGCTCCTCGGCGCCGGCGGCATCCACGTCGAGGCCCTGCCCGACGTGCAGCTGCTGCTGCCACCGTTCTCCGAGCAGGATGCCCTCGACGCCATCGGGCGACTCCGTCTGTCGGCCGTGCTCGCGGGTGTCAGAGGTGCTCCTCCGGTGGACCTCGGCGCCTGGGCGACGGCGGCCGTGGCGCTCGGGGAGGCGATGCTCGACCCGGACCTGGCGGTTCACGAGCTCGACGTCAACCCGCTCATGCTGCTGCCGCTCGGCGGCGACGTGCAACCGGCCGTCCGCGCCGTCGACGCGGTCGTGGTGCGGAGCCGCTGAAGCCACGGGGCACATGACAGAACCCCCGCCCGGAGGATCGGGCGGGGGTTCTGTCTGCTGCGGAGGATCAGACGATCGTCCAGCCTCCGTCGATGACGTAGGCCGCTCCGTGGATGAAGTCGGACTCGTCATTGGCCAGGAAGAGGGCGAGGTTCGCGATCTCCTCGGGCTGGGCGTGGCGGCCCGCCGGTACGGCATTGATCGACTCGATCACGGCGGCTTCCCCGTCCTCGAGGATCTTCTTGGTCATCGCCGTCTCCACGGCGCCGGGGCAGATCGCATTCACCCGGATGCCCTGAGCGCCGTAGTCGGCCGCGGTCTGCTTCGTGAGTCCCACGACGCCGTGCTTGGCCGAGGTGTAGGCGGCCCCACCGCCGCGCGCGACGAACCCGGCGATCGAGGCCATGTTCACGATCGTGCCTCCACCGCCCTCGAGCATCGTCGGCAGCGTGGCCTTCGTCACGAGGAAGACGCCCTTGAGGTCGACACCGATGATGCGGTCCCAGAGCTCCTCGCTGGTGTCGAGCACGGGCGCGTAGCCGTCGAGGATGCCGGCGATGTTCGCGAGCACGTCGATGCCGCCGAGCGCTCGGACGCTCGAGTCGATCGCAGCGGTGACCGATCCGCTGTCCGACACGTCGACCTGCACGCCGTGGGCGGTGCCTCCGGCC
This sequence comes from Herbiconiux oxytropis, assembly GCF_024979315.1. GTDB lineage: Bacteria > Actinomycetota > Actinomycetes > Actinomycetales > Microbacteriaceae > Herbiconiux > Herbiconiux oxytropis. The sequence goes on from NZ_JANLCK010000014.1 coordinate 57,853, forward strand.
TCGACGATGGTGCGGGCGGTGGCCTCGGCCGCCGCGTGATCCAGATCGAGTGCGGCGACGGCGGCGCCCTCCGCGGCGAACCGCACGGCGATGGCCCGTCCCATGCCGGACCCCGCCCCCGTGACGACAGCCTTCCGGCCTTCGAGTTTGCCTGTCATGCGTTCTCCATTCCTCGTGCGTGTGTTCGGCGGATGCTCAGGGCCGGGTCAGGCCGGCGAGCGAGATGTACTTCGTGTCCATGTACTCCTCCATGCCCCAGTGGCCGCCCTCGCGGCCGATCCCGCTCTCCTTCACGCCGCCGAACGGGGCCTGCACGGCCGAGATCGTGCCGTCGTTGGCGCCCACCGTGCCGTACTGGAGGGCCTCGGAGACCCGCACCACCCGGTTGACGTCGCGCGTGAAGAAGTAGGCGGCGAGGCCGTAGGGCGAGTTGTTCGCGCGCCGGACGACCTCCTCCTCGGTGTCGAACTCGAAGATCGGTGCCACGGGACCGAAGGTCTCGTCGCGGGCGACGAGCATGTCGTCGGTGACTCCGGTGAGCACGGTCGGCTCGTAGAAGTGCCCGTAGGCGAGCGAGGCGTGCTCCGGTCGCCGGCCACCCGTGGCGACACCGGCGCCACCGGCGATCGCGTCGGCCACGTGCGCCTCCACCTTCTCGACGGCGGCCGCCTCGATCAAGGGGCCGACCTCCACCTCAGCCTCGTGGCCGAAGCCGATCCGCATCGCCGAGAGGCGCTCCACGAGACGGCGGGTGAACTCCGGGGCGACCGAGCGCTGCACGAAGATGCGGTTGGCCGAGACGCAGGTCTGGCCCATGTTGCGCATCTTCACGGCCACGAGCTGGTCGAGCGCGTGGTCGACGTCGGCGTCGTCGAACACGATGAACGGGGCGTGTCCGCCGAGTTCCAGCGAGAGCCGTTTCATGGTGGCGGCGCCCTCGCGCATGAGGATCTTGCCGACCTCGGTCGAGCCCGTGAACGAGAGCACCCGCACGCGACTGTCGGCCATGATGGTGGCGCTCACCCGGGCCGCCCGCGAGCTCGGCACGATCTGCAGCACGCCTGCCGGGAGCCCCGCCTCGGCGAAGAACCGGCCGATCTCGAGCGCCGAGATCGGGGTGAGTGCCGCGGGCTTGACCACCATCGAGCAGCCGGACGCCAAGGCGGCACCGAGCTTGCGCAGGATCTGCAGCGAGGGGAAGTTCCAGGGGGTGATGGCGACGCTCACACCTGCGGCCTGCCGGATGGCGACGATCCGCTTGTCGGGACCGGTCGAGGGCACGGTCGACCCGTAGGTGCGGCGGCCCTCCTCGGCGAACCACTCGATGAAGTCGAGCCCGTAGTTCAGCTCTCCCACCGATTGAGCCACGGGCTTGCCGTGTTCGGCCGTCATCACTCGGGCGAGCCGGTCGATGTCGGCGCGAGCGATCTCGGCGGCCCGGCGGAGGATCTTCGAGCGTTCGAGCGCCGGGGTCGCGGCCCAGCCGACCTGGGCGCGCTCGGCGCCATCGATCGCCCGGGTCATGTCCTCGGCGTTCCCGTCGGCGATGCGAGCGATCTCGGAGCCGTCGGCGGGATTCTGCACGGCGAAGGTCTCGCCCGACACGGACTCCTGCCAGGAGCCGTCGATGAAGAGTCTGCTGAGGTGGTCGGTCATCGTGGGGTCTGCTCTCTGTGTGGGGTTCGGTCGGTCAGAAGACGATGGAGGCGCGGGCGACGCTGCGGGACTCACCGTCGCGGATCGCGTCGGCGAGGTCGTCGAAGGAGTGCGCATCCTTCGTGAGCGCCTCGAACGGGAACCGGTCGTGGGTGCGCAGCAGGAACTCGAGTGCGCGGTGGAGGTACCAGGGGTCGTAGCGCAGCACGCCCTGCACCCTGAGGTTCTTCCGCGTGATGATGCCGGGCGAGAGCGCGATCTCGAACCCCTCGCCCACGTTGAGGTTGCCGACGGAGACGACCTCGCCTCCCACCCGTGCGAGAGCCACCGACTCCGTGAATGCCGCCGAGACCCCGGTGACCTCGAGCACCACGTCGGCGCCGAGACCGCCTGTGAGCTCGAGCACCCGGTCGAGCCGATCCTGCCCCGTCGGGTGCGCGGCCATGTCGACGACGTGATCGGCCCCGAACCGCTCGGCCAGGTCGATCCGTTCGGCGACGCCGTCGATGACGATCACGGTCGCCCCGCGCTCCTTGGCGACCGCGACGGCGTAGAGGCCGAGGCCCCCCGCGCCCTGCACGACGAGGGTCGATCCGGCGGCCAGCCGGGTGCGGTCGAGGGCGAACAGCATCTGGGCGAGCCCGCAGTTCGCGCCCGCGACGATCTGATCGTCGAGCTCGTCGGGCACGACGAAGAAGTACTGGTCCTCGTTCACGTAGTAGTGGGTGCCGAAACCGCCGAAGAAGTGCGGAGCGAGCTCCGGGTTCTTCGACCACTCGCGCAGGGAGTTCGCGCACATGCCGAAGTCGCCGCGCAGGCACGCCGGGCAGCGCCGGCAGGTGACGTAGTAGACGGGGACGACCCGGTCGCCGACGGCCACCGGGCGGCCCGCGTTGTCGTGCGTGACCCCGGGGCCGAGCGCCTGCACCCGGCCCACGAACTCGTGCCCGAGAGCCGCCTCGCGGAGGGCCGGACTGTCGTAGTGGAACTGGTGGATGTCGGAGCCGCACACATTGGCGCGCTGCACCTCGAGCACCAGGGCCCCCGCCGCGGGCTGCGGCACCTCGTACTGCTTGACCTCGAACTGTCTCGGTCCGACGACCGCTGCCACTCTGCCCTGCACCGAACGCTCCTTCGCGTGTAGTCGTGCCGCTCGCGGGCGTCATCCGGCGCCGCGGCTGACCCGATGATAGGCAGGGCCGAGGGGCCCTCCCGCCGCCCCTGACCCAAGATGGGACAGGGGCTCCGAGCACGTCGACGGCAGACTGACTGGGGTACGACGACGTACTCGCGAAAGGATCGAAGTCGAATGACACACGGACACGCACGCAGGCTTTGGGCCCTGGATTCCCCGACTCTCACGGTTCAATCCGAGACCCTCCTCTACGGCACGAGCGGAGAGGTGACCATCCCGTGCCCCTCCTTCCTGATCGAGCACCCGAGGGGTCTCGTGCTCTTCGACACCGGACTCCACCCCGATGCCATCGACGACCCCGAGAAGGTCTACGGCTCCGAGCTGGCACCGCTGCTCGGCATCGGCGGCACGAGCGAGCAGCGGCTCGACCGCCAGATCCAGGCGCTCGGCTACCGGCTGAGCGACATCACCCACGTGATCTCCTCGCACGGCCACTTCGACCACACCGGTGGCCTCTACCTCTTTCCCGAGGCCAAGCACTTCTTCGGCGAGGGCGAACTGCGCTACGCGAACTGGCCGGATCCCATTCAGGCCTTCGTGTACCGGCAGGAGGTGCTCGACACCATCAAGCGCCTCGACGTGCGGGAGGTGCCCGGCGACCTGGACCTCTTCGGCGACGGCGCCATCACCATCCTCGCCACTCCCGGCCACAGCCCCGGTGAGGTGAGCCTCGTGGTGCGGCTCGCCTCGCGCACCTTCATCCTGACCGGCGACGCCATCCACCTCCGGGCGCAGATGGAGCAGGAGTACCACTTCCCGATCGACGCCGACACCAAGACCGCCGTGCAGTCGGTCCGGCGGCTCAAGTACCTCACCGAGAGCCTCGAGGCCACCATCTGGATCAGTCACGATCCGGATGACTGGGCCGAGTTCGCCCACGCGCCCGGCTACTTCGAGTAGGCCGGCATGGCCATCATCGTCGACTACCTCTGCTCCGACTGCGGCTCGAGGGCCGAGGCGTTCGTCGTGCATCCGGTGCCCTCGTCGCGCGCGTGCGACTCGTGCGGCGGCGAGAGCCGCCGACGGTGGTCGCCGGTGGGCATCGTCTCGCGTGCGCCGGACACGCCGCCGGCGCCTGCCCGGCCCGCGCCCACCCGGCCCGCTCGGTCGCTCTGTGCCGACAATCCCGACGTCCCCGGGCTCTGCCACATGTCGCCCACCGCCGGCCGCGCCTGGGTGGCCCGCTACCGCGGAGACCATCGTGCGCTCGACGCCGAGCTCGAGAAGCAGCAGAAGGCTGCCGCCGTGTCACCCCCCACCATGGCGGATGCCATCTCGCACGAGCACAGTCACGCCGCGCACACGCACTGATCGCCAGGATCGACGAGCGGCCATCCATCCGGGTGGCCGCTCGACCGCGCTCAGAGGAAGAGGCGCTCCTCGTCGAGCTTGTAGCCGCTGATCTTGCGGTAGAGGGTCGACCGCGAGATCCCGAGCATCTCGGCGGCGAGCACCTTGTTGCCGAAGCAGCGGATGAGCGCGTTGATGATCCCGTCGACCTCGAGCTGCTCCAGCATCGTGAGGTCGCGCCGCCGTGCGTACGCCGCGATGGCCGGTGGCAACTGGTCGACGGTGACCTCGTTGCGGCGTCCCAGTGAGAAGACCCCCCTCATCACGGAGTCGAGCTGCCGGAGGTTGCCCGGCCAGGGCGCTCTGGTGAGTGCCGTGTAGGCACCCTGGGTGTAGCTGATGTTGACCGCCGATGCGTACTTGCGCTCGAACACGTGCAGGATCGCGCGCATGTCCTGCTTGCGCTCGCGGAGGTTCGGCATGTCGATGCGTCCCACGGCGATCTGGTCCAGGAGAGCCTGGTGCCCTGGCTCCAGCGCCTTGGAGCCCTGAGCGCCCGCGGTGGCCAGCACGAGCCCCCTGGCGAGAGGGGCCGGAGAGGCGACGAGGTGGTCGGCGGCCCGCTGGGCAACGTCGTCCTCGAGTGCGTCGAGGTGGCGGAAGATCACCGGCGTGCCCTCGGCGAGTGCGGCGTCGAGGTCGGCGAACCAGCTCTCGGTGGCCTTCTGCGCCTCCTGCGACTCCAGCACGAGCGGGGTCTGGCGCGGTGCCACCCGGTCGAGCATGTGCCGCAGCAGTGTGAACTTGCCGGTGCCGGGGGCGCCGAAGACCACCACGGGCAGAGAGGCCCTCATCGCCGATTCCGCCTGCTCGCGGGCATACACCCAGGCCTGGCTCGATCCGGGCAGGGACTCCGCCAGCGGCGGCCAGGTCGAGGAGAGGGTGGCGGCGGATCCGGTGAGGAACGGCTCGGTCTGCACCTGCTGCACGACCTCGACGATCGCACCGATCATCTCGTCGTCGAAGACCACGGCGGAGCAGCTGAGCTCGGTCATGGCCGTCTCCGTCTCGAGCCGGACCGTGCGTTTCGGGCGCGCGGCCGAGATCGCCTCGGAGACGATCATCCAGAGCGTCGACTTGTCGATGTGGTGCAGGAACTCGGTCGCCGCGGGGTTCTCCATCAGCAGGTCCCCGCCGACCACGGCGACCGCGCGGCCGTTCCGCGACGCGGCGAGGAAGGAGTCGAACAGCACGCGCTCGCGCATGCTCGACAGGTTGACCAGCTGCCGCCCCACCTCCCGCGCCGCCTGGTTGATGAGGCTCGGCAGGATCGGGCTGGCGTCGGACACCAGGGCGGTGAGCGTCACGATGCCCTCGGGTCGCCCCGTGATGGGGTTGTTGATGGGCGCTCCCACGCACGCGAAATCGGTCAGCATGTCCGAGATGTGCTCGGCGCCGACGATCATGCCGGCCTTCATGTCGGCTGCCGGGGTGCCGATCCCGTTCGTGCCGACGACCGACTCGGCACCGGAGTGCCCCGGTGCCGAACCCACCCGCTGGAGCCGGCGGGCGAGTTCGCTGTTGGAGATCCAGGTCTCGAGGATGCGCGCGTGGCGGTCGGCGATCAGCAGGCTCGCGTTGCTCATTCCGAGCTCGTCGGCGAGGTTCGACAGGATGGGCCGCGCGGCGCGCAGCAGCACGGAGTCGGTCATGATCGACGACTGGAAGGGCAGCTCGGCGTACTCCTTGCCTGTTCCGAAGCCGCGTGAGCGCTTCCAGGATTCCAGGACCACGGGGCGCACCATCTGCTCCATCTGCAGATCGAGCTTGCCGTCGTTGAGGAAGGTGTCGCGGAGGTCGTCGAGTTTCGGGCGGGAGGGCATGCGGGTACTCCTTGCACTTGAACACATCGTTGGGATCAATTGCGTCGCGCGCGGCGCGAGTGGTTCATTACAGCACGCCGCACAGGTCGCACGACGGCGGCTTGTGAGCATTTTCTCCACTTCCACGACGGCCGTGGGGCCAGTGTCCCGATATGGCACAGCTCCGCGAGAGGCCTCCGAGCGGTGGGAGAGGATGCTCGCACCGACAAGCCCAAAGGAGGGTGGCGAGTGTCAGAGTCGAACACGCAGTCGAAGACCGAGGGCCAGGCCCGGCGTCGCTCGCGCTTCTCGTTCCAGTGGTCGCCGCTCGTGGTGATCCTCGTCGCCAACGTGCTGCTCGTGCTGTACCTGCAGCTGATCGCCGGCCAGAACCTGTTCCAGCCGCGCTCGCTGTCGACGCTCACCCCGCTGCTGGGGGTCATGGTGCTCGTCGGTCTCGCCCAGGCGTTCGTGATCGGAACGGGCGGGATCGACCTCAGCATCCCCTCGGTGATCACCCTGATGGGCATCATGATGCTCCGGGAGTCGGGCGGTCGCGACGAGCAGCTGCTCAAGGCCCTGCTCGTGGCGGCCCTCGTCTGCGTCGTGATCGGGCTCGTGAACGGGGTGCTCGTCGAAGTGCTCGGGTTGAATGCGCTCGTCACGACCCTCGCGACGGGCCAGCTGGTGCTGGGCGCGACCGTCATCTACCGCGAAGGCGCCCTGAACATCACGAAGGTGCCGGCCGCGCTGTCGTCGTGGGCCCAGGCCAACGTCTTCGGCATCAGCGTCATCCTGATCGTGGCCGTGGCCTTCGCCCTGCTCATCCTCCTCTTCGTGCGCCGCGTCGCGACCGGCCGCCGCCTGGTGCTCGCGAGCGCCTCGATGCGGGCGAGCCAGCTCACAGGCCAGCGACAGCTCGCCCTGCGGGTGCTGGCCTGGGTGATCGCGGCGCTGATCGGCGGCGTCGGCGGCGTGCTGCTGGCCGGGCAGCTCTCCTCGCCCGACATGTCCTCCGGCAGCCCCTACCTCCTGCTGAGCATCATCGTGGTCGTGCTCGGCGGCGCCGTGCTCACAGGAGGCCGGGTCGGTCCCTTCGCCACCGTGTTCGGGGCGACCTTCATCATCCTGCTCGACCACGGGCTCGCCGTGCAGGGCTTCTCCACCGGCGCCCGCACCCTCGTGCAGGGGCTCGTGCTGGCCCTCGGCCTCGCCGGAGTCGGGCTCCTCATGCGGCCCCGCACGGCCAAGGCCAAGCCCACCGCCGAGTCGGCACCACCGACGACGCCCTCCGACCCCGAGCTCCAGCGCGTCTGAGAGCCCGAGCTCCGTCTCGACGAACCACACCCACCAAGAGAAGAAGGAAGAGGAACACCGATGGTCACAACCACTCGCGCCCGCCGAGCACTGTCGCTCGGTGCGGCCGCAGCTGCGTTCGCACTCGTGCTCGCCGGCTGCAGCGGCTCCGGAGACGCCGGCAGCACCGCGTCGTCCGGCATCACGATCGACACCTCGTTCGACGCCGATCCGGCCGCCACCCAGGACCTCGTCGACCTCGCGTTCGGGGTCGAGACCCCGGTCGACAGCCTGCCCGCCGAAGCGGTGACGGGCTTCGAGCGCGCCACCGCCGAGCTCACCGACGAGCAGGTGCAGACCGCTCTCGACTGCTGGAAGCAGCCCGAGTGCACGATCGGGGACGGACCGGTGCACATCGGCATCTTCAACGCCGTCGACAACCTGTGGCAGACCACCGCGGTGATGGACATCATCCTGCAGGCCATGACCTACCCCGAGGTCGGCAAGATCTCCTACTCCTTCGTGGCCGACCTGCCCTCCGCCCAGGCCGCAGTGCGCAGCCTCGCGGCGGGAGGCGCGAACATCATCATCGGCTACAACGCATTCGGTGCGGCGATGGCGCCGGTGTTCCAGGAGGCGCAGGCCGCGGGCGCCGTGGTCGCGACCTACACCGGCGAGACCCCCGACGTCGAAGGCGACGTCATCAACAACCAGGTCTACGCCGAGGCGTGCGACGCCGGGACGGGCATGGCGGAGGTCACGGTCGACGACCTCGGCCTCACCGACGCCGACCAGATCGCCTTCCTCTTCGGCACCCCTGGCAACCCGCAGGACACACTGGTGACCGGCTGCCTCGACGAGTCCCTCACCGAGCTCAAGGGTCCCGAGGTCGGTTTCCAGCAGGACACCGACTGGTCGCGCCCGGGTGTCGCGGCGGCCGCTTCGGCCCTGATCTCGTCGGGAGTGCCCGCTCAGGCCGTGCTGAACACCTACTCCGACCCCATCCCGCAGCTCATCAACGCCTACGACCAGGCCGGCGTGCCCGTGCCCGCCATCCTGACCTGGACCGAGATGAACGAGCTCTTCGGCATGTGGGAGGAGCGCGTGGGCACCGAGGACGAGTTCCCGCTCTACTACACCAACGCGCTCGTCAACCAGGCACGGCTCGCGACCACCAATGCCATGAGCATCCTGGCCGGTGAGGAGATCCCCGCTCGCACCGCCCTGCCGCTTCCGATCATCAAGGCGGAACCGGGAGTCTACGAGGCCGACCTGCCAGGCGACTTCCCGGGCTGGAGCTCGCTCATCCCCGAGTCCGTCATGACCGGGATGCTCGAGTAGCAGCCACCGGCGCGGGGTGCGTCCTCGGCGTGCCCCGCGCCATCCTCCCACCACCGACCCACGAACACGGGAAGCTTCGATGACTCATTCGACAGACGAGATGCTGAAGACCGGCACGCGCACCGACGAGGTCGTGCTCACCACCGACGGCGTCAGCAAGCAGTACGGGCCGGTCACGGCCCTCAGCGCCATGTCGCTCACCGTGCGCGCCGGAGAAGTGCGTGCGCTCGTGGGCGAGAACGGATCCGGCAAGTCGACCTTCGTGGGCATCGTCAGCGGCACCGTCGTGCCGAACACCGGGACCGTGACGATCGGAACACGCTCCCTCACGAAGCACCTGCCCGTCGAGTCGCAGAACGCGGGAGTGCTGACCGTCTTCCAGGACGGCTCGCTGCTGGCCGCACTCACCGTGGCCCAGAACCTCTACATCGGCACTCCGGCCGCCCAGCGGCCGAAGTACGGCGAGATCTCGACGTGGGCCTCCGAACGGCTGGCCGAGTACGACCTCGACCTCGACCCCCTGCTCAAGGTCGCGGCCCTCGCCCCGGGCGATCGCCAGATCCTCGAGATCGTGCGCGCGGTCATGGCCAAGCCCCGACTGCTGCTGCTGGACGAGTCCACCTCCGCGCTCGATGCCAGCGGCGTCGACAAGGTGCTCGACCTCATGCGGCTCGCCGCCCTGCAGGGGTCTGCCGTGCTGTTCGTGACCCACCGTCTCGCCGAGGTCTTCCGGGTGGCTGATGCGGTGTCGATCCTCCGCGACGGCCACTACATCGGCACCCGGCCCGCCGGAGAGGTCTCGCCGAAGCAGATCGTCGAGCTGATGGCGGGCACCAAGGTCGAGATGGAGTTCCCACCGCGATCACCGCTGCACTCGGGGGCGAAGGAGCTGCTGCGCGCCGAGGGGCTCGAAGGCGAGAAGTTCGGGCCGGTCGACCTGACGCTCCGCGCGGGCCAGATCCTCGGCATCGCCGGAGCCGACGGCAACGGCCAGGGCCAGCTCCTGCGCGGTCTCGCCACGCTCGGCGTGACCGGCGGATCGGTGACCTCCCTGGGGACCGCGCTCCGGAGCTACCGCCAGGCCACCCGCGACGGCATCGTGTTCCTGAGCGGCGACCGCAAGAACGAGTCGCTGTTCCAGGCGCTGTCGATCCGCGAGAACATGACGGCCGGCGTGCTCCGCCGTCTGTCCACGGGCGGGATCGTGCGCTCGGGTGCCGAGAACCGCTTCGTCGACAAGCAGATCGCCGACTTCGGCATCCGGCTCGGTACCCCGGCGCAGCCCCCCTCCTCGCTGTCCGGGGGCAATCAGCAGAAGATCGCGCTCAGCAAGGCGCTCGCGACGGAGCCCAAGGTGCTCCTCATCGACGAGCCCACCCAGGGCGTCGACGTGCGGTCGCGGATGGACATCTATCGCTTCATCAGGGCGTGCGCCGACGAGGGCAACGCCGTGGTCATCGTCTCCTCCGACGCCTCGGAGCTCGCCGGAGTGGCCGACCGGATCGTCGTCATGTCGCGGGGTCGCATCATCGAGGACATGCCGGGTCTGGGCTCGAACGAGGAGAGCATCGTCGGTGCCTTCGCGGTGGAGTCCCGCGTGGTCGAGGGCGACGGGGAGCCGGTCTCCGAACCGGTCCCCGGCACCGATCCCGAGCCCGCAGCGGGCCCCGCTGCCGCACCGGTGGTCCGCCGCTCGCGCATCCCGCGCTGGGTGCGCAACGAGGAGACCACCCGCCTCGCCGTGCTCGCGCTGCTGATGCTCGCCATCGGGGCCGTGACGGCCGCCCAGAACCCCACCTTCCTCAGCGAGCTGAGCCTGAAGAACGTGCTCCTCATCGCGACGCCGCTCACCGCGGTCGCCATCGCCCAGTACTTCGTGCTGCTCGTCGGCGGCATCGACGTCTCGGTGGGGGCGACCATGAGTCTCAGCGTGGTGCTCATGTCGTTCCTCGTGAACACCGGCGGGATCTTCCCGAACATCCTCGTCGCCATCGGAGCCGCGGTGGTCCTCGGCGTGGTGGTCGGGCTCATCAACGCCTGGCTGGTCGAACGGATGAGGCTCTCCGCGGTCATCGCCACCATCGCGACGCTCGGCATCGTCACCGGAGTCGCCCTCACGCTCCGGCCGACCCCCGGAGGTGCCATCAGCTACGAGCTGATGAGCGCGATCACGCGGAGCATCGGGATCTTCCCGATCGCGTTGATCGTGCTGGCGGTGCTCGTGGTCGCCGGCGACATCCTGCTGCGCCGCACGGGTCTCGGGCTGCGCGTGCGCGCCGTCGGGATCAACGGGCTCTACGCCGACCGGCTCGGGATCAGGGCGACCGCCATCCGGGGTGGCGCCTACGTGCTCTGCGCCGTGCTCGCCGCCATGGCGGGCGTGCTGCTCGCCGCACAGGTCGGCATCGGCGACGCCTCGGTGGGCGAGATCTACACGCTGCTGGCGATCGCGGCGCCCGTGATCGGCGGGGCGAGCCTCCTGGGCGGGCGCGGCACGCTCATCGGTGCCCTGCTCGGTGCCGTGATGCTCGCACTGCTCATGACCCTCGCCACGGTCCTCCGCATCTCGCAGGGCGTGAACCTCCTGTTCATCGGCGGAATCACCCTCATCGCCCTCCTCACCTACGTGCTGCCCCTCCGCCGCAACGCCCTCCGCCGATGAGGGTCGGCGTCTACGTCTTCGCGACCGACCTCGACCTCGATCCGGGCCCGCTCGCGGTGGAGATCGAGCAGCGCGGCTTCGACAGCCTGTTCTTCCCCGAGCACTCGCACATCCCCGTCTCCCGGGCGACCGCCTATCCCGAGCAGTACGGGGGTGGGGTGCTCCCCGAGTTCTACAAGCGCACCTACGATCCCTTCATCTCCTGCTCGTTCGCCGCGGCGGCCACGAGCACGCTCCAGATCGGCACAGGCGTGAGCCTGCTCGCCCTCCGCGATGCCGTGCACGTCGCGAAGATGGCGGCGTCGATCGACCGTTTGAGCGGCGGGCGGTTCGCCTTCGGAGTCGGTTTCGGCTGGAACCGGGACGAGTTCGCCACCCACGGGGTCGCCTTCGGCAGCCGGCACCGCAGGGTTCGGGAGCAGGTGGCTGCCATCCGCATCCTCTAGAGCGACGACGTGGCCGAGTTCCATGGCGACTTCGTCGACTTCGAGCCGAGCTGGTGCTGGCCGAAGCCCGTGCAGTCGTTCCCGCCGGTGTACCTCGGTGGCAGCGGGCCGCTCACCATGAAGCACGCCGCGGAGTGGGCCGACGTCTGGTACCCGACCCCGCCGATGGACGATCCGCACCTCACCGAGGCACTGCCGCGCTTCCGCGAGCTCGTCGCGGAGGCGGGCCGCGATCCGGCCGGCGTGCCCGTGGGGATCGCACCCGGATCGTGCGACGCCGCCGACCTCGAGGCCTACCTGCGCAACGGGGTCGAGCAGGTGAACATCGCGCTGGTCGCCGACACGCCTGCAGAGATGCTCGCGCGGCTGGACGAGCTGCAGGCCCTGCGGATCGCCGTGCTCGGGCGGTGACAGAGTTGATCAGGCGAGCGCCTGGAGCAACTCGCGGTGGTGCTCGAGCACGGGAGCGCTGCGGGCCGGTAGGTTCGAGCCGTGACGCCTCCTGCCTCCCGCCGCCCCTGGTACCGCCGGCCCGGCCGCGTGGTGCTGCTCGGCGTGGTGGCTGTCGCGGCGGCCGGCGCCATCGCGTTCGTGGTGAGTCCGTGGCCGGCGGCCATGCTCATCCGGGCGATGTTCGAGCAGGGCGCGCGCACGACGGTCTCCGAGATGGAGCCGTACGCTCCCACGACGGGCGTCGACGAGACGCTCGATGTCCCCTACGGCGAAGCGGGATCCTCGACCTCGTTCGACGTCTTCTCGCCCGCGGGTGGTGACGAGCCGCTGCCGACCGTGGTGTGGATCCACGGCGGCGCCTGGATCTCGGGCGACAAGAGCAACGTGCGGCCGTACGTGCGGATGATCGCCGCCGAGGGCTACACGACCGTCGCGTTCGACTATTCGATCGCTCCCGAGGAGACCTACCCCACCGCACTCACGCAGCTCAACGGCGCGCTCGCCCATCTCGTCGAGCACGCCGAGGAGCTCCGCATCGACCCGAGCCGCATCGTGCTGGCGGGCGACTCGGCCGGGGCCAACCTCGCGAGCCAGCTCGCGGTGCTCACCACGAATCCCGACTACGCGGCGCTCCTCGGCATCGCGCCGGCCCTCACCACCGGACAGCTCCGCGCGGTGGTGCTGAACTGCGGCATCTACGACATCTCCGGCATCCCCGACGCTCCCGGCATCGCCGGCTGGGGCTTCCGGATCGCGCTCTGGTCGTACCTCGGCGAACGCGACTGGCTGCCCACGGCGGGCGGGCAGGAGATGTCGACGCTCGACTACGTGAGCGCCGAGTTCCCCGCCACGTGGATCTCGGGCGGCAACGGCGATCCGCTCACCTCGACGCAGTCCGAGCCGCTCGCCGAGAAGCTCGGAGGCCTCGGCGTCGACGTCACCCCTGTGTTCTATCCGGTGGGGCACGAGCCCGAACTGCCGCACGAGTACCAGTTCCACCTCGACTACGAAGACGCCAGGACCGCGCTCGGCTCGACCATCGAGTTCCTCGACCGGGTGACCGCCGCCGGATGACGCAGACCGCACCGGTCGCGTCGTCCGCGGCCCGCTGGGGACGACTCTACTTCGCGCTGCAGGCCCTCGGGGGAGCAGCCTGGTGGATGGCCGTCTTCACCGTGCCCGCCGTGTGCGGGGCGACCCTCGGCGGTCTCGAGCCCGTCCCGGTCGCGGCCGCCGATCTGCCGCTGTTCGTGGGCACCTCGGCCCTCGCCGCGCTCGGAGTGCGGTGGGCCGCCATCCTCGCCACGAGCTGGACGCTCCTGGTGGCGACCGCCCTGGCCGTCTACGCGACCGTGACCGGCGAGGCGGGCTGGGGCGTGCTCATCATGGCCGCCGCCGCCGGCGGATCCCTCCTCGGGCTCGCGCTCGTGCTGCTCGGGCGCGTGCCCACCGAGTGGGCCGTGCGCGGGCCGTTCGCCTTCCGCCCGAACGCGACCGGGCGGAGCAGACGGTCGGATGTACTCCGCACGTTCGCGCAGATCGCCGTGTTCTGGGGGCTCGGTCTCGTCGTGGTGCCGGTCGTCATCCGGCTGCTCGAGCAGCGCTGGGCGGTCGACGTCGAGTTCCCGCCGGTGTCGCTCCCCGTCGGCATCGTGCTGCTGGTGCTCGCGAGCAGCCTCGGCATCGGTTCGGCCGTCGTCATGTCGAGCCTCGGCGAGGGCACGCCGCTGCCCTCGGCGATGCCGCACCACCTCGTCGTCGCGGGGCCCTACCGCTGGGTGCGCAACCCCATGGCCGTCGCGGGCATCGCCCAGGGGGTGGCCGTCGGCCTCATCCTCTCGTCGTGGCTCGTGGTGCTCTACGCCGTGGCGGGTGCCGTGGTCTGGAACCTCGTCATCCGCCCGCATGAGGAGGCCGACCTCGGGCGGCGGTTCGGCCCCGAGTTCGACCGGTATCGCGCCGCCGTGCGCTGCTGGGTGCCGCGGCTCCGGCCCGTCAGAGCGACGCGACGTCGATGAGCACCTTGCCCACGACCCCGGACTCGACGGCGTCGTGCGCGGCCGCTGTCTCGGAGAGGGGGAAGCGGCTGAGGGGGAGGCCGGCCGCCTCGCCGACCGGGAGGGCTCCGTCGGCGAGGGCCGCCGTGATGTCCTCCGCAGCGGCCGCGAGGGCCTCCGAGCCCACGGTGTAGAGCAGCAGGAACTGGTAGCGCACGTTGAGGGCGAAGTGGCTGCGCACGTCGATCGTGACCTGGTCGCCGCCGTTGTTGGCGTAGACCGAGACGGTGCCGTGGTTCGCGAGCACGGCGGCGTTGAGGGCGGCGTTCTGAGCGGGTGAGACCTCCACGACGATGTCGACGCCGTCCGGGGCGATCTCGCGGATGCGGGACGCGGCATCCTCCTCGCGGTAGTTCACGACCGCGTCGGCACCCGCCGCCGTGGCGAGGGCCGCCTTCGCGTCTGAGGAGACCGTGGAGACGACGGTCGCTCCGGCCCAGTGGGCGAGCTGGATGGCGGCGTGACCGACGGCTCCTGCGCCTCCGGCCACGAGCACCGTGCGGCCCTCCAGTGCGCCGGGGGACAGCCGCGACGGGCCCCCCTCGTGCACCGTCAGGGCGCGGTGCGCCGTCATGGCGGGCACCCCGAGCGACGCCCCCACGTCGAACGAGACGTCCTCGGCGAGCTTCACCACGCGCTCGACCGGCACCACGGCGAACTCGGCGGCCGAGCCGCCCGGCCGCTGATACGCGGAGAGGAACATCCAGACCCGGTCACCGGGCGCGAGGTGGGCGACGCCCTCGCCCACGGCGTCGATCACGCCGGCACCGTCCTGGTTCGGGGTCTGCTCCTCGGCCTCCTGGCCGTTCGACGTGCTGCCCGACCGGTTCTTCCAGTCGGTGGGGTTGACGGCCGAGACGGCCACCCGCACGCGAACCTCACCGGCACCCGGTTCGGGCACGGGCCGCTCGGCGAGCTGGAGGACATCGGACGGGCCGTTCTGGGAATACACGATCGCTCTCATGCCTTCATCCAACCCCTGGAGGCCCCCTCTGCATTCCGGGAGCGAGGGCGAACACCCGCTACGCGGTCCGGGCGTCGACGTCGTGGGCGGGCGTTCCCGCCCATTCCACCGCAAGGGCGTCCAGGGAGAGGCCGAGGGCGCGCGCGAGCGAAGCGACCACGCCGAACGCGGGGCTCGGCAGGCGACCGGTCTCGATCTTGCGGAGCGTCTCGGGGGAGATGCCCGCCTGGCCGGCGACCTCGTTGAGCGAGCGGCCGGCACGGGAGCGGCGCAGGGTCTCGCCGAGGCGCCGGCCGGCCTCGAGCTGCTCGGGTGTGAGGGGTGCGCGGACCATCATGGGGAACTCCTGCGATCGGATGCCTGCGGTATTTCCATACCGACAATCGGTATTATCATACCAGCATGATCGAACTCCACACCCCCGCCGAGATCGAGCGGATGCGCCCCGCCGGCGCGTTCGTGCGCGACACCCTCGCGAAGCTCTCGGCCCAGGTCGCCGTGGGCGTCAACCTGCTCGAGCTCGAAGAGGCCGCCCGCCACGAGGTCGCCGAGCGCGGAGCCGTCTCCTGCTACTGGGACTACGCCCCGTCCTTCGGCGACGGCCCGTTCCGGAACGTCATCTGCCTCTCGGTGAACGATGCCGCCCAGCACGGCCTGCCCCACGACTACCGGCTGCGCGACGGCGACGTGCTGAGCCTCGACTTCGCGGTCTCGGTCGACGGGTGGGTGGCGGATGCGGCGGTCACCGTGATCGCCGGCCGGACCGATCCGGCCGACCTGACCCTCATCCGCTCCACGCGTGAAGCTCTCGACGCCGGGATCGCCGCCGCGCAGCCGGGCAACCGCATGGGCGACATCTCGGCCGCGATCGGCGCGGTGGCCGCCGCCTACGGCTACCCCGTGAACCACGAGTTCGGCGGGCACTCGGTGGGCCGCACGATGCACGGCGACCTCTTCATCTGCAACGACGGGCGCGCGGGCCGCGGCTACCGCATCCGCCCCGGAATGGTGTTCGCGCTGGAGCCGTGGTGGGCGAAGACGACGGCGCGCATCCGGATGGACCCCGACGGCTGGACCGTGCGCTCGGCCGACGGAAGTCGTGCGGCCCACACCGAGCACACCCTCGCGGTGACCGAGCACGGACCCCTGGTGCTCACGGCCTGACCGGCGGGCTCCGGATGCCGCCGCGGGGATGACGCGGATGCGTCCGGTGCCCTACCGTGAGCGGAGGGGGGGAGACATGGCCAGATCCGGCACTGCACACCTGAAGCCCGCGCGCGACCTCGTGGCCGAGGGCGAGGACCACGCCGCCGTGCGCGCCACGTTCGTCAAGCACGCCCTCACCCGGCTGCCGCTCATCGGCTCGCTCGTCATCACCATCAACCTCTTCGTGCAGGTGCGCGGCGATGTGGGACTCGCGGTGGCAGTCGCCCAGAATCTCACCTTCGGCGGACTCCTCGTGGTGGTGCTGCTGAACCTCGCCGTCTACATCATCATCGGGGTGATGGTGGCGGCGATGCCTCTCGTTTTCGACCGCGAGTACAACTTCTGGACGAGGGTCGTCGGCGCGGCGATCCTGCTGCTGCTCTCGGCGGTGCTGTTCAACACGGCGTCGTGGCTGCTGCTCGCCGGACTCGCTCTGGTGTTCGTGGTCATCGGCGCGATCGTGCTGCACGGTCGCACGAGGCCGGCACCCCTGGTCGACGCGGTGAGCGTGCGCACCGCGCTCACCAACCCCACGCCGCCGCTCGACTCCGGCCTCCGCACGATCTGGGCGGAGGGGCGCGCGATGCTCCGGATCGTCTCGCCCACGGCCCCGCCGGTCACTGTTGCCGAGACCGCCCTCGATCCCGTTCCCGCTCCCAAGCCGTTCGCCGAGATCGCCGACGAGTGGAACGCACGCACGACCGCCCTGCACGATCCCCGGGCCAAGTCGATCACGCGCCTCGCGTTCGCCGGCATCATCGGCTTCGTCGTGCTGTTCGGCCTCAACATCCTCACCCAGCCCATCCGCTTCGCCCCGCTCGAGCTCGTCGCCCTCGACGGCGGCACGGCGCGATCCGGGTTCGTGCTGCTCCAGGGTTCCGGCGGCGTCTTCGTGCCCAACCCGTTCGGCACTGTCGAGTTCATCACGGCCGCGGACATCACGGCACGCGACCTCTGCGAGGATGTGCCGCGCTGGTGGTCGATCTCGCCGATCGAGGCGCTGTCTCCCGGCGCCCCGAGCGGCGTCGACTGCACCGGCAAGTAGGGTTCAGCCGGTGTAGTCGTTCGCCCAGCTGGTCTGTGGCCGGATGAGGAAGACGGCGAAGCCGCTGCGCTCCTCGTAGGGTGCACCGGTGTAGGCCTCCGAGATGCGGTCGACGATCGCCATGGCCTCGTCGCCCTCGATCCGCCGCGAGACGACGCCGCGCACGGTGGCCATGTCGAGCGGCTCGTCGGGGCGGGTCACCGAGAGCGCTGCCCGCGGATCGCGCTGCAGGTTCTCGTCCTTACGGGAGCCCTCGATCATGAAGACCGCGAGCTCGTCACCCTCCACGCCCACCCATACGGGCACGGAGTGCGGGGATCCGTCCGGCATGAGGGTCGCCAGGTGCACCACGGCGGCCCGCTCGAAATACGGCCGCACCTTCTCGAACGACGCCATCAGCGATTCGTCTCCTGCTCCATCGGCTGGTGCTACTCGCCGTCGCGCTGGTGGGTGAAGTCGCCGCTCGAGGGGTTGGAGTACGCCGAGCGCGCCGGCTCCGCGGTCGACTCGTCGGCGTCGCCGGTGTCCTCCTTGTCGTAGAACGCGGCGTCGGCGCGCTCCTGCTCGTCTCGCCCGGCGGTCTTCTCGCGCTCGGTCGCCTCGTCGGAACCGCTCATGACGGGTTGGTCCTGTGTGTCGTCGCTCATGGTCGTGACACTATCCCCGCCGTGCGCATCCCGCATGCTGCCTGCTCGGAGTTCGCTGTCGGCGTCAGCCCCGGCGGTCGACGCGCTCCTGCGGTTGCCCTTCGCGGGCGACCTCCGGGAGCCCTCCGTGATCGGGCGCCACATGCTGCAGGATCCGCGACCACTGGGTGACGAGGGCGAGTGCGCCACCAGAGGAGACCCGCACGACCGACGATGAGGGGATGCGGTCGCGGTACCAGTGCCCGTCGTCGACTCCCGCGCCGGTCGCGTCGTCGGCGTAGATGAGTATGACGTCGGCGCGGATGGCGCCGAGCTCCTCGGCCCATGAGGTGTCGGCGAGGGCCTCGTGATCGAGCTCCGCTCCCGCACCGCCCTGGGTGGCGGCCTCGTCGAGCATGCGCTGCAGCCGGTTGCGGAGGCCAGGTCGCTCGAGCAGCCGGTCGCCGGGGGAGATGCCGAGCAGGTCGAGGCCGAACGGCGGAGCAGGTGCCGGCGCGGCCTCGTCATCGGATCCGGCCGCGCGGGGCGCCGGCGTCTGGAAGACCGCCACTCGATCCACGAGCTGCGGATGCCGCGCGGCGAGCGAGAGCGCCACCATGCCCCCCGTTCCCCAGCCGACGACCCCGGCGGTGCCGTAGGCCGCCGCCTGCGTCTGCTCGGCGTCGTCGTGCGCGGCCGAGAGGTAGGCGGCGAGATCGTCGGCTCGCCGCTGGATGGTCGCACGTGTCCCCGGCACCGCCTTGACCTTCGACGGGTCACCGGGCGAGAGCGCGTCCGGACCGGGGGCGTCGGGGGCCGGTGTCGCGCCGTAACCCGGGCGATCGAGCGCCACCAGGTGCACGCCCCACCGGCTCGTGACCGTCGGATCGGGGTCGAACATCCCGCCGCCCGGTGTCGGCAGGCACAGCAGCACGAGTCGCTCGGAGAGCGGATCGCCGGCGGCCGACAGCCCCATGACGTCGCCCGAGCGCAGGGTGGTCAGGTGGTGCGCCATCGTGCTCCCGTCCTGTGCTCTCTCGAAGTCCCCACCCTCTCTTCTACAACCGCCGACGCGATCCGCACACCCCTTGACCGGGCGGAAGACGGCGTGCCGGTCTACTCTTCGATCATGACGAACGATCCGACGGAACCCACCGAACCGCCGCGCCGCGACTCCGACGCAGGGCTGCCGAAATACGTCATCATCGGCGTCGTGGCCGGGATGCTCGCGGGCGCGGTCGGCGGCATCGTCGTGCCGTCGCTCGGTGTGGGCTTCGGCCTCAGCATCGGGATCGTCGTGGGCATCGCGCTCGGCGTGGCCCTCTGGTTCGCCAGGCGGGGCGGCGCCCGGCCGTAGCGGCACGCCGTCGCAGCGGCTACCGCGACCGCAGCTCCAGGTACTTCGCGATCAGCGACTTGGTCGAGGAGTCCTGCGACTCGAGGGCCGCCGCATCCCCGTCGACCGCCGGAGCGATCTCGAGCGCGAGCTGCTTGCCGAGCTCCACGCCCCACTGGTCGAACGAGTCGATGCCCCAGATGGTGCCCTCGGTGAAGACGATGTGCTCGTAGAGCGCGATCAGCTGCCCCAGCACGCCCGGCGTGAGCGAAGGGGCGAGGATCGAGGTGGTGGGCCGGTTGCCGCTGAACACGCGAGCGGGCACGACGGATTCCGCCGTGCCCTCGGCGCGCACCTCGTCGGCGGTCTTGCCGAAGGCGAGCGCCTTCGTCTGCGCGAAGAAGTTGGCGAGGAAGAGGGCGTGCACGTCGGCGCCCGGCTGCACGGCCTTGCCGTCGCCCGTGGCATCCTTCAGCGGATGCGCGGGGTCGGCCACCGCGATGAAGTCGGCCGGGATGAGGCGCGTGCCCTGGTGGATGAGCTGGTAGAAGGCGTGCTGCCCGTTCGTGCCCGGCTCGCCCCAGAAGATCTCGCCGGTGTCGGTCGTCACGGGCGAGCCGTCCCAGCGCACGCTTTTGCCGTTGGACTCCATGGTGAGCTGCTGCAGGTAGGCGGGGAAGCGGTGCAGGTAGTGCGCATAGGGCAGCACGGCGTGGCTCTGGGCTCCGAGGAAGTTGGAGTACCAGACGTTGAGCAGCCCCATCAGCACGGGTACATTTCGCTCGAGCGGTGTGGTGCGCATGTGCTCGTCGAGGGCGTGGAAGCCGGAGAGGAATTCGCGGAACCCGTCGGGGCCGATCGCGATGGCGACCGAGGTGCCGATGGCGGAGTCGACGGAGTAGCGGCCGCCCACCCAGTCCCAGAAGCCGAACGCGTTCTCCGGGTCGATCCCGAAGGCCGCGACCTTGTCGAGGGCGGTCGACACGGCCACGAAGTGCTTTGCCACGGCGGAGGTGCGCGCGTCGTCGTCTCCCGCTGCGATCGCTCCGGATGCCTCGAGCTGCTCCCACAGCCACTCGCGGGCAAGGCGCGCGTTGGTGAGTGTCTCGAGCGTGCCGAAGGTCTTCGACGCGACGATGAAGAGGGTGGTCTCGGGGTCGAGGCCCGCCGTCTTCTCATAGATGTCGGAGGGGTCGATGTTGGAGACGAAGCGGCACTCGAGACCGGGCTGGACGTAGGGCTTCAGGGCCTCGTAGACCATGACGGGCCCGAGGTCCGATCCGCCGATGCCGATGTTCACGACCGTCTCGATGCGCTTGCCGGTCACACCCGTCCACTCGCCCGAGCGCACGCGGTCGGCGAAGGCGTAGACCTTCTCGAGCGTGGCGTGCACCTCGGCGTCGATGTCGGCGCCGTCGACGGTGAAGCCCGCGGGCGGCTCGAGCTCGGTGGTGGCCCCGCCGGACGCAGGGCGGCGGAGCGCCGTGTGGAGAACAGCGCGGTTCTCGGTGACGTTGATGTGCTCGCCGGCGATCATGGCCCGGTAGCGGTCGGCGACTCCGGCGTCCTCGGCCAGCTGGAGCAGGTGCGCGAGGATCTCGTCGGTCAGCAGATTCTTCGACAGGTCGACCGTGAGGTCGGCCGCCTGGAAGGTGTAGCGCTCGGCGCGGTCACCCTCGGCGGCGAACCAGCCGCTCAGGTCCGGGGTGAACCCGGAGGCGATGCCGTCGAGGGCCTTCCAGGCGTCGGTGGCGGTGGGGTCGATGGGCGCCGATTCGGGCATGGCGTTCTCCTGGAGTCTGGACGGGCCGGTGCCACGAGCCTAGCGCCGGGTGCCCCCGGGCGGATCCCGGATCCGGCGGTTCCCGCCGGTCAGTGGGAGGGGGTGCGCAGCACGAGCCTGTCGATGGCGTCGGAGAGCCAGCGGCGGTAGTGATCGTCGTCCCAGCCGCGCTCCCGCACGAAGAAGCGGTAGGTGCCGGGGGAGACGAGGTGGGTGAGGGTCTCGGTGCGCTCGTCGGGATCGACGTCGCCGTGGAGCAGGCCGTGGGCGCCGCACCAGGTGATCGCCATCCGGATGTCGGCGTGCCGCCGGGTGTTGAGGTCGGCCACGAGCGCGGCGACGGCCTCATCGGTCTCTGACGCCACGTAGAGAGCATGGTCGATGCCGGCGGTGCGGGAGTTCGCCTCGGCGAGGAACCGCACGTAGGCCGGCAGCGCCTCGACAGGCGGCAGCTCCATGATGGCGGCCACCGCGGGGCGCTCGTGCAGCGGATGCGTGCCCTCGTCGCCCGCGAGCGAGAGCTCGAACGCCGCCATGAGGAGCGCGCTCTTGGGGCCGGCCAGGTGCACGCTCTGCACCGAGACGCCGGCCTCCTTCGCGATGGCCGCCATGGTGGTGCCCTGGTAGCCGTCGCGCGCGAAGAGCGTCGCCGAGGCCTGGAGGATGCGGCGGCGCGTGGACGCCGACGCCTCCTCCCGGATCGGTGAGGAGTAGTGCCGGGTTGCCATGCGGCGATCCTAGGCCGAGACCTCCGTGGCGGGGGCTGTGGCGCGCTCTGGTGCCCTGGATGCCGCGTGTGCTGCGACGGCTCGAGCGTCTCGTTCCGCGGCCCGGCGGGCGGTTCGGAGGGCGAGCGGCCCGGTGACGATGATGGCGAGGTGCAGACCGATGAAGACGAGCATGCCGGCGAGCGGATACCCGGCCGCGATCATGTAGATGTCGTCGAGCACGCCGCGCACGATCGAGAGCACGATGGCGAGCCAGGCGAGGATGCGGTGCTGCCCCGGCCGGAACGACGCGACGATCAGGAACGCGCCGAGGATCAGCAGGTCGAGCCCGAAGAGCATCGTGAAGTCGAGGAACCCGCGGTAGGCGGTGCCGCCGATCGGAGCATCCCACCCCGGAACGCTCAGCTCGAGCCTGGGCGCGTTGAGGAAGGGCAGCCACATGAGGCCGAGCACGATATTGACGAGGCCGACGCCCCGGAACCACCACCGAAGAAAAGTCATAAGAGCATTACTACAGTCAATAGAGCCGTACGTCAACCAATCAGGTAGGCCGCCACGTCGGCCAGTTCGTCCGGGAGGAGGGCGTGGCTGTCGCCGGGGTAGACGCGGTGGGTGAGGTCGACGGTGCCGGCGAGGGCCGCCTCGGTGCGGGCCACGAGGTGCGGTGCGATCGCGAAGTCGTGCTCCGAGCGACCCCAGAACACCCGCGGGCGCACGGCGGCGAGGCGCGCATCGCCCTCGACGGTGCCGGGGAGCCAGATGCCCGCGAGCATGACCGTGGCGGCGAAGCGCTCCGGATCGTGACGCAGGAGGTGCAGAGCGAGCGCCCCGCCCTGCGAGAAGCCGACCACCGCGACCGCCGCTGGTGTGCCGCGGCGAGCCGGCAGGGCGTCGAGCCAGTCGAGCACGGCCTCCGCGGTCTCGTTCTCCTGGCCGCCCTCGGGCTGGATCTCGGCATCCACGTCGTACCAGCCGCGACCACCCGGCAGTGGTGCTCGCGATTCGCGCGGCCCGCGGAGGGACGCGGTGACGAGAGCGGGGCCATTCCCCAGCGCCTTCGTCACGGGTGCCATCGCGTGCTCGTCCTGGCCGTAGCCGTGCAGCAGCACCACGAGCATCCGCCCGTCGAGCCGACCTTCGTGCGACCACACGACCGCACCGTCATCCACCGAAACCGTCACGACATCTCCTTCGAAGTCCTCTCCACCGTAGTCGCCGGAGGCATCCGCCCCCGTTAGGGTCGAGGTGACGCGGGGGCCATCTGGACCCCGCAGGATGCGGGGGACCGGTGAGCGCAGCTCCGGGATGGTACGACGCGGGAACGCCAGGGAAGCTCCGCTGGTGGGACGGCGTGCAGTGGACGGCGTTCGAGACGGACGCCGCGCCGAGCGCGCCGGCCGCCGCGGTGGCGGCGGCGAGCGCGCCGGCCGCCGCGGTGG
>NZ_JANLCK010000015.1 GCF_024979315.1 Herbiconiux oxytropis
GGCCCGCCCGCGCGGCAGGCACGCGCCGCCGGCCCGGCAGGCACGCGCCGCCCGCCCGGCAGGCACCGCCCGACAGCCGCCCGCACGCCGGCGGACTCCTCTCGCGATCACACGGTCCCCCTCTTCCGTATCGCAAGGAGCAACCCCATGAACATCTACGCCTTCGGCCCCATCGCCGCCCTGCTCGACGCCGCCTCTGCGGTGGTTCGAGCGCTGTCCGACCTCATCGAGCCCTTCGCCGGAGCGAGTGCATCGGCGCTCGCGATCGTGCTCATCACCCTGCTCGTCCGATCCGCCCTCATCCCCGTCGGCCTCTCCCAGTCACGCGCCGCCCGGATGCGACGGAGACTCGCACCCCGCCTGGCCCTCCTCCGCTCACGCCACGGCTCGAACCCCGAGCGCCTCCAGCGCGAGACCATGGCGCTCTACGCGGAGGAGAACGCCTCGCCGCTGGCAGGCTGCCTACCCCTGCTCATCCAGGCCCCGGTGCTCACGATCATCTACGGCCTCTTCCTCGTCCCCACCATCAACGGCCACGCCAACCTCCTGCTCGCCGACACCCTCGCGGGAGCTCCGCTCGGCACGAGCTTCGCCTCGGCGCTCGAAACCGCACTGACCGCAATCGCAACCGGCGCCGGCGCCGGCGCCGCGACCGCCGGCGCCGCGACCGCCGGCCTCACTCTGCTCGTCGCCGGCCTGCTGCTCGCGCTCATCGCCGTGGTGGCGCTGCTCTCCCGCCGTCTCACGCTCCGGATCCAGGCAGCGGATGCGACGGGCGTCACCCCCTCCGCCACCACCCCACCGGCCCTGGCCGCGCTGGCTCCCGGCGGCTCGGCAGCCCGCCTGCTGAGCTGGCTGCCGCTCATCACGGTGATCTTCGCCGCCTTCGTCCCGCTGGCGGCGACCCTCTACCTGCTCGTCACCACCGCCTGGACCCTCGTCGAGCGCACCATCCTCCACCGCGTCATCGTCTGATGCCTCGTCGTCCGATGCCCCGTGGTCTAGCCCGCCGAACCCCCACGGCGCCGGGTGGCCTCCGGTGTCTCCCCGAGCAGCGACACGTACCGCCGCGAGAAGTGCGAGTAGTCCGCGTAGCCGAGGGCCGCAGCCAGCGCACTCAAGTCGGTGCCGGCCCCGGCGTGCAGCGTCGTGGCCGCCCACTGAATCCGTCGGCACTCGATCAGCCACTTCGGGCTCACGCCCACGAAGTCCGCCACGAGTCGCTCGAGAGCCCGGATCCCGAGCCCGGAGGCCTCCGCCAGCTGCGACGACCGCAGGATCCCGTCGTCGCCCTCGGCCAGCGCCCCCACGCGATTCATCAGCCGCCCACGCTCTCCGACCTCTCCGGTGAGCGGCACGAGCCACGCTCGCAGCACCGCGATCAGCCGTCGTCGCCTCGCCACCGCATCCGTCTCCTCCATGGCCGCCGCGACGTCCCTCACGGGGGCGCCGTCATAGGGCACGCCGAGGCCCAGCAGGTCGCGCGGGTGCGCGCTGCCGCAGAGCACCGGCCCGGCCGCCGGGCGGAAGAGGACTCCCACGACCCACGAGTCGCCCTGCAGCGACACCACCGAGAGCTTCGGATCGGGGGCCGCGAGCATGGCCCCCTCGGGCTGCATCACGACGTTGAAGGCGGGGTAGGTGACCATGCGCTGCTCGCGCGTCTCGCCCTCGGGGACGCTCCACCGCGCCACCCAGACGTGCCGCACCAGCTCGGCGAGTCCGGGCGCCGGCCCGAGCTCGAACCGGTCGAACTCCACCCCCTCCTCGCCGGGGTTGAGGTGCCCGCGCGAGGCGGGCGATCCGTCGGTCATCGTCGTCCTCCTCCGCCTGCTCGGCCTGCCGCCCGGCTGTCGCAGAAGTTCAAGACGCCGACGGCCGCACTGCCTAGCCTGGCGTCATGACCACCGAAAACGAAGCCCTCGCCGCCGACGGCGAGCACACCACCCACGGCACGCCGCACGGCTCGACCTCGCTCACACCGCACATCGTGGTGACTCCGGCCGCGGCCGCCCTCGAGTTCTACCGCGACGCGTTCGGCGCCACGCTCGTCGACGTCACGCGCTTCCCGGCCTCCGACTCACCCGAGGCCCCGGATGCCCCGGCCCCCGACTCACCCGACGCCCCGGATGCCCCGCCCTCCGCCGACCTCATCGCCCACGCCGTCCTCGACCTCGGCACCGGCATGCTCACCCTCAGCGATCCCCTCCCCGCCTACGGCCTCGTCGCCCTCGATCCGGACGCGGGCCACCCCTACTCCCTCGCGCTCTACGTGCCCGACGTCGATGCGGTCACCGCTCGAGCCGAGGCGGCCGGTGCCATGGTGCGCGAGCGCCCCGCGACCTTCGTCACGGGTGACCGGTTCTCGTCGCTGCTCGACCCGTTCGGCATCCGCTGGTCGATCATGACCCGTGTCGAAGACCTCTCACCGGCCGAGAGCGCGCGTCGGGTGGCCGATTGGGCCTCCACACAGAGCTGACTCCCTGGCACAGTAGGGAGATGTCCCGACTCCACGACCTCGTCGAAGGCCTCATCGACCAGCGGGCGCCACTGCTCCATGTCGTGCGCGACACGGGCGAGCCGGCCCCGCACGAGCCGGCCCCGGATGAGCACGACCGGAGCGGGCAGCCGGCCAAACCCGGCCCCGTCGTCGTCATGATCCACGGCATCGCCTCGTCGTCGAGCACCTTCACCTACGTGATGCCGCTGATCGAGCCCACCCACCGCGTGATCGCGATCGACCTCCTGGGCTTCGGATCCTCGCCCCGCCCTGAGCACGCCGAGTACACCCTCGAGGAGCACGTCGCGGCGGTCGCCCACACCATCCGCTCCCTGCATCTGCACGAGCCGTTCATCCTCGTCGGTCACTCGCTGGGCTGCCTGATCGCCACGCGGTACGCGGCCACGCACGGTTCGCACCTCGCCAAGCTCGTCCTCGTGAGTCCGCCCGTCTACCTCTCGCCCTCGGAGATCGGCGATCCGCTCACGCGCCTGAAGATGACCGGTTACCTGCAGGCCTACCAGTACCTGCGCGCCAACAAGGAGTTCACCTTGGCCCACGCGGCCCTCGTCTCGAGGCTGCTCCCCATCGAGCACGTGATGGAGATCACGGAGGACACCTGGACCCCCTTCGTGAAGTCGCTCGAGCACTGCATCGAGTCCCAGACGGTCGTGAGCGACCTGGCCAGGGTCGACCACCCGGTCGAGGTCGTCTACGGCCGCTTCGACGAGTTCCTCGTGCCCGAGAACGTCGCCATCATCGGCCGGATGCGCGGCGTCACGACCCACGTCGTCAACGCCAGCGACCACGTCATCCGCAAGCCCATGGCCCGAGTGGTGGCCAAGGCCATAGACGCCCCCACCTGACCCCCCTGACCCCCACCGACGAGCTTCCCCCCGCCCACGGCAGGTGGTGGTGCGGGGTGGGCTTTCCGGTCGCGTTGCAGGCCGGGTCTGGCGGGCGTCCGCGAAGCGGATGCGGGAAGCAACGCGACCGGAAAGTCCACCCCGGACCACCACCACCCCGAGCCGCGAACGCCCGTCAGGCAGCGCCCCCTACCCCACAGCCCCCACGATCGCCCCCGCCAGCTCCGCCGGCCGGGTGAACTGCGGCCAGTGCCCCGTGGGGATCTCGACCACGTCGACCGACCGGATGCTCCCGATTTCGGCGAACATCGGGTGCCCCGACCCGACGTACTCCCCCACCTCCTCCTTCGTGAAGGTGGTGGCGATGAGCGTGATCGGCACGTCGAACCGCCCGGTGTCGGAGAGCTGCTGCGGCGAGCGGGCCACGCCCACCGGCTGCGGCACGGCGATGGAGCGGAACCACTCCCGCTGCTCGTCGGTGAGGTCGAACAGGTCGGTGTCGCCGAACGACGACCAGTCGGGCAGCGGCACGTCGGAGCCCTCGGCCTCGAGCGACTCGTTGATGGCCATGCCGTGGGCGGTGGGCCAGCTGTCGACGTAGATGCTGCGCGCGACCTTGCCTGGTCGCGCATCCACCGCCCCGTGGATGACGGCGCCGCCGCCGGAGTGCCCGACGAGCACGACCTGCCCGCCGTCGGCCGTGAGCTCGTCGACGAGCTCCACGACCTCGGCGATGTGCGTCGCGAGGGTGACCCCGCTGCGATCGTCATCGACCGACGACAGGCCCTCGAGCGTGGGGGTGTGCACGGTGAGGCCGGCGGAGCGGAGGCCGGGGGCCACCTCGCTCCACGACTCGCCGGTGAGCCAGAAACCTGCAATCAGAATGACGTCCATGATCAGACGCTAGCCCCCACCACCGACATCGTCACCTACTCCCCGGTCAGCCGCTCCAGCAGCTCCCGGTACCGCAGCACCGTCTTCTCCACGATCTCGTGCGGCAGCGTCGGGGGCACGCCCGTCCCGTCCCAGTTGGCGGAGAGCCAGTCGCGCACGATCTGCTTGTCGAAGCTCGCCGTGCGCTCGCCGGAGTCGTAGGCCGAGGCGTCCCAGTACCGGCTCGAGTCGCTCGTGAGCACCTCGTCGGCGAGCGTGATGGCCCCGGTCGCGGCATCGCGCCCGAACTCGAACTTGGTGTCGGCGAGGATGACGCCGCGTGCCTCCGCGATGGCCGAGGCCCTGGCGTAGACCTCGAGAGACAGGTCGCGCAGCGCCGTGGCATCCTCGAGCCCCACGAGCTCGACGGTCTTCTCGAACGTGATGTTCTCGTCGTGCTCACCGAGCGGCGCCTTGTAGGCGGGGGTGTAGATGGGCTCGGGCAGCCGGTCGCCGTCGGCGAGCCCCGAGGGCAGGGGCACGCCGCACACGCTCTGCATGGCCTGGTACTCCTTCCAGCCGCTGCCGGAGAGGTAACCGCGCACCACGCACTCGATCGGGAACATGTCGAGCGAGCGCACCACCATCGACCTCCCGGCCACGGATGCCGGCACCGCGGGCAGCCCGGAGGCGTCGTCGACGAGGTGGTTGGGCACCGGCAGGCGCTCGAACCACCAGCGGCTGAGCGTGGTGAGGAGCTCGCCCTTGCCGTGGATGCCGGGCTCGAGCACGTGGTCGAACGCGCTCACCCGATCGCTCGCGACCACGAGCAGCGCAGCAGGCGCGGTGCCGGCCTCGGTTGCCTCCGGCACGTACAGGTCGCGCACCTTCCCGCTGTAGACGTGCTTCCAGCCGTCGAGCGCTGTGGCCGAGCCGAGGCCGCTCACGCCGACACCACCTTCGCGCCGATGTCGCTCCGGTGCTGCGAGCCCTCGAGCCCGATGCCCGCGAGCACCCCGTAGGCCCGGTCGCGCGCGAGCGAGAAGTCGCCCGCCGGTGCGGTGGCCACCACGTTCAGCACCCGGCCACCCGTGGCCCGGATGACGGCCTCGCCGCCGCTCGTGTCCCGATCCGTCGCCGCGTGCATCACCGAGACGCCCTCCGCGCCCACGGCAGTCGACAGACCGGTGATCACGCGGCCGGTCACGGGGGATCCGGGGTAGTTCTCGCTCGCGAGCACGACCGTGATGGCGGCGTCGTCGCTGAAGACGGGCCGAGGCTCGTCGCCGAGCGTTCCCGTCGACGCCGCGAAGAGCAGCTCCGAGAGGGGAGTGCGGAGCCTCGGCAGCACCACCTGGGTCTCGGGGTCGCCGAAGCGTGCGTTGAACTCGATCACGCGGATGCCGTTCGGGGTGAGGATGAGCCCGCAGTAGAGCAGTCCGATGAAGGGCGTGCCCTCGGCGGCCAGCTGCCGGATGGTGGGGAGCGCGACCGTCTCGATGACTTCGTCGACGAAGGCCTCCTCGCTGCCGAAGCGCTCGTCGAGCCACGGCAGCGGCGAGTAGGCGCCCATGCCGCCGGTGTTGGGGCCGAGGTCGCCGTCGAGCAGGCGCTTGTAGTCCTGGGCGGGCGAGAGCGGGGCGACGGAGTGGCCGTCCGAGACGAGGAAAAGCGAGACCTCGTCGCCGTCGAGGAACTCCTCGATCAGCACGTCGCCGTGCTCGAGCCAGTGCCGGGCGTGGGCCGTGGCGGCCGCGAGGTCGTCGGTCACGAGCACGCCTTTGCCTGCGGCGAGGCCGTCGGCCTTCACCACGTAGGGGGCTCCGAGGTCGGCGAGGGCGGCTTCGGCCTCGGCGAGGGTGCTCGCGGTGCGGGCGCCTCCCGTGGGCACACCGGCGGCGTCCATGATGCGCTTGGCGAAGGCCTTGCTGCCCTCGAGGGCGGCGGCTTCCCGGCTCGGCCCGAACACGGGGATGCCGCGGGTGCGGAGGGCGTCGGCGACACCGGCCACGAGCGGGGCCTCGGGTCCGATCACCACGAACTGCACGTCGTCGGCGAGCACGAACTCGGTGACGGCCGCCGGATCGTTCACGTCGAGGTCGGCCACCACCGGCACGTCGGCCTCGATGCCGGCGTTCCCCGGAGCGGCGAGCACCTCGTGCGCGTCGCCCTCCCGCAGCAGTGCGGTGATGATGGCGTGCTCGCGCGCACCCGAACCCAGAACGAGAATCTTCACCCGCCCAGCCTACCGATCCGCTCTCCCCCGCCCGCCGGGTAGCGTGGAGGCATGGCGAAGGCGAGGATCGACGCGGCGGCGGGAGCGGCCGCGGTTCAGACGGCGCGAGCCGACTTCGAGGGCGCGAGCCGCGACATCCGGGCCACCGCGGTGCGCTACCTCCTGCAGGCGCTCGCCGACGGTGCCGAGGGCAATTCGGTGGAGGTGCGCGTGCCGCCGTTCGGTGCGGTGCAGTGCATCGAGGGCCCCGGGCACACCAGGGGCACACCGCCGAACGTGGTCGAGATGGATGCGCGCACCTGGATCGAGCTCGCCACCGGTCACCTGAGCTGGGCCGACGGCCGTGCCTCAGCCCGCATCAGCGCCTCGGGCCAGCGGGCCGACCTCTCGGGCCACGTGCCGGTGCGGCTCTGAGCGGAGCGCACCCGCCATCCAGAACGCGCGCCCGCCATCCAGAACGCGCACCAGGCACCCAGCCGTGTGAGCGACAATGGAGGGGTGAGTGACCAGCCCGAGACCCGCCCCGGCAGCGAGACCGTCGACACCGTCTCGGTGCGCCGTGCCCCGCGTTACTACCGCTTCATGGCGGTGGGCCTCGCGGTCGGCGTCATCGTGTCGGTGGTGCTCACCTTCTCGTTCCCCGAGCAGGACGATTTCACGCGATTCCAGGTGCTCGGCTTCACCGGCCTGTTCATCGTGGCGATCTGTGTGGGACTCGCGGCCGTCGTGGCGCTCGTCATCGACCGCTTCAGCCGCCGTCGCGCGCGCACGGTCGCCGCGGAGCACGTCGAAGAGCACGAGCCCCAGGCCGATCCAGGATCCTGAACCCCGCAGGTCCGCACGCTCGCCGAGAACGATCAGCTGCAGCCGTCGTGACAGCAGGAGAGCTGCTGCCTAGGCGAGCTTCTGCTCGTCCGTCGGCTCGAACGCGTCGTCCGAATCGTCGTCGTCCTCGATCCACTTCGAGTAGTCCGGCTCGCCCGCCTGGGCCCCGGTGAGTTCGCGCTCGAGCGCCGAATAGTTCGTGTCGGGGCTGAAGTACTTCAGCTCGCGCGCGACCTTCGTGTGCTTGGCTTTTTGACGGCCACGCCCCATGCGAGACCCCCTCACGATTCGGCGGGGGCAGTGCCACCCGGATGAGACGAACAACGACGAAAACTTGCGGTCAGCTTACCATGCAGGCTTCGAGGGACTCCCAGCGAAGCCTGCATGCCCGGGAGGCTACTCCTCGCCCGGGATCTCGCTGTCGGTGTACTCGCCCGACTCGGGCTCCGGCACCTTCACGTCGTCGGCCTCGGTGTCGGTGTACTCGCCGTCGCGCTCGCCGTCGTGTGCACGCTTCTCGGTCATGAGATCCTCCTCGATGTCTGAGCCCGATGTGTCTGCAGTGGCTCCTGTCGCGAAGCTACCACCGGCTCCGGGCCGCGGCCAGGACTTGCACGGATGTGCACGGCCTCGCCCGCCCGGCTCACTCCCGCACCACGTCGGCCGCCGCCTTGTCGGGCCGCCAGCCCCGCCACGAGGGCTGCCGCAGCCGGCCCGTGTCCGTCCACTCGGCGAACTCCACCTCGCCCACGAGCCGAGGTGTCACCCAGCGGGCGTCGCGCGCGTCGACGGCGGGCACGTCGGCCAGCGGCGGGGTCTTGCGCTCCATCCTGGCGAGCCGCGCCGTCACCTCCTCGAGGTCGCGCTCGCTGAACCCCGTGCCCACGCGACCGGCGTAGTTCAGGGTGCCCTCGGCATCCGGAACCGCCAGCAGCAGCGAGCCCACCTGGGCCGCCCGACGGCCCTTGCCTGGCCGCCAGCCCACCACCACGACCTCCTGGGTGGCCGTGTGCTTGATCTTGAGCCAGGTGCGGGAGCGCCGCCCGGGCGAGTAGCGGCTCTCCCGGCGCTTGGCCATCACACCCTCGAGGCCGAGTTCGCGGCTCGCAGCCACGGCGTGCTCGAGGTCGCCGTCGAACACCGGCGGCACGTGCACGGGGCCGTCGCTCTCGGGCAGGGTCTCGCCCAGGATGCGCCGACGCGAGGTCCAGGGCCGGTTCACCAGCGGCTCGCCATCGAGCTCCAGCAGGTCGAACAGCATCAGGTCGACCTTGGTCCTCGCCCGGGCGGCCTCGACCTCGCGGGGCTTGCGGAGGCCCATCCGCTGCTGCAGCCGGCCGAAGCTCGGGCGCCCTCGGGAGTCGAGTGCCACGATCTCGCCGTCGAGCACCATCGACCGGCCGGGGTGCGAGGCCGCGAGCGCCTCGACGAGTTCGGGGTAGGCGGCGGTGACGTCGTTGCCGTTGCGGGTGCGGATGCGCACATCGCCCTGGTCGATGTCGATGACGGCCCGGATCCCGTCCCACTTCATCTCGAACGCCCACTCCTGGTCGTCGTGGAGCTCGAGCGGGGTCGCCGCCGACGCGAGCATCGGCGCCACCGACCGCCGCCCGCCCGCCGCCGACGGGGTCGACGGGGTCTGGGGCCCCCGGTCGGAGTCGACGGAGCCCGAACCCGCCTCCACGTCGCGGCTCCGTCGATTCCCCCCGCGGGCGGCAGCGGCAGCGGCCCCCTCCTTCGGCACCATCCTGTGGATGAGCCAGTTCTTCGCCGCCGCCGAGTCGCGGCCTCCGGTGTGGATGAGAACGACCTTCCGTGGGTCGCCGAGACCGCCGGAGGGCTGCCCGTGCAGCGTGACGATGACCTCCTTGCCGTCGCGCCACTTCTCGAGCTCGTAGTCGCCGAAGTCCCAGATGACGACCTTCCCGGCGCCGTACTCCCCGGCCGGGATGGTGCCCTCGAACGAGCCGTACTCGAGCGGGTGGTCCTCGGTCATCACCGCGAGGTGGTTCTGCCCCGGGTCATCCGGAACGCCCTTCGGCAGGGCCCACGACACGAGCACCCCGTCGTGCTCGAGCCGGAAGTCCCAGTGCAGCCGGCGCGCGTGGTGCTCCTGGATGACGAAGCTCCGGCCCGAGGTGGGCTCGGGGGCCGCGTGGGGCACGGGCTCGGGCGTCTTCGAGCCGTCGCGCTTGGAGCGGTAGACGGCGAGCCGATCGGAGCCGCCGCCCGGTCCGGATCCGGAGCCGCCGCCCGAGCCGGAGCCGCCGCCCGCTCCCGCCCCACCCTCCGGGTGCGCCTCCTCCTGCTCGTCGGCCCCGCGATCCGAGTGCCACACCCCGCCCGGCGCCTCCACCGATCCGGGCTCCACGGCGCTCGCCGCAAGTGGATCCTCCTGCGAGGCGACCCGCGAGAGCACCTCCTCGAGCTCGAGCTGCCGGAGCCCCGGCGACTGGATCTCCTCCCACGTGCGCGGCACCGCCACCGTCGGCCGCAGCCGCCCGCGCAGCGAATAGGGGCAGATCGTGGTCTTGTTGCCGTTGTTCTGGCTCCAGTCGACGAGCACCTTTCCCCTGCGCTTGGTCTTCTTCATGTCGCTCACCACGAGTGCGGGGTGGTCGGCCTCGAGCGCGCGTGCCAGTTCGTGCGCGACCGCCGACACCTCGTCCGAGGTCTGCCGCCCGTCGAGCGGCGCATACAGGTGGATGCCCTTGCTCCCCGAGGTCACCGGCACCGGATCGAGCCCCATCCCGACCAGGAGCGAACGTGCGAGCCCCGCCACCTCCACGCACTCCTCGAGCCCGGCGCCGTCTCCCGGGTCGAGGTCGATCACGAACCGGTCGGGGTTCTTCCGGCGCCCGTGCGCATCGACCCGCCACTGCGGAA
Source organism: Herbiconiux oxytropis (assembly GCF_024979315.1). Taxonomy (GTDB): domain Bacteria; phylum Actinomycetota; class Actinomycetes; order Actinomycetales; family Microbacteriaceae; genus Herbiconiux; species Herbiconiux oxytropis. The sequence continues at coordinate 10,187 of NZ_JANLCK010000015.1, forward strand.
CGTGGATCTCGAGGGCCGCGATCTGCGCGAACCATGCGAGCGTCGCGGCGTTGTTGACGAGCGGATACTCGTTGACGTGATCCGAGTGCTCGATCGGCACCCGGCGCACCCAGTCGGGCGTGCCCTCGTCGAGGTTCTTCTGGAAGAACACCGGAGCCTCCCAGTCGGGCGTTCCGACGCCGTGCACCCAGCGCTTGCGAGTGGCCGGCCTGTTGCGGGCGTGCGGGATGAGGGTGGAGGCGATGGTCGCGTAGTAGCGGAAGACATCCGCCTTCGTGGTGCCGGTCTCGGGGTAGAGCACCTTGTCGAGGTTCGAGATGCGCAGCCGGTGGCCGCCGACCGAGACGGTCTGCTCGCCGCTGCCCTTGCCCGCCATGCCTCCATCCTGCTCCGAATCGATGGGGTCGGAACACCCGCTTTCGCGGTTGAATGGATCATGCGATCCATCTGGAAGGGCGCCATCACGTTCGGTCTCGTCAACGTGCCCGTGAAGGTCTACGGCGCCACCGAGGACCACGACATCTCGCTGCACCAGGTGCACGAGGCCGATGGCGGGCGAATCCGCTACCAGCGCCGGTGCGAGATCGACGGCACGATCATCGACTACGCCGACATCGCGCGCGCCTACGACGACGGCGAGCGCACCGTCATCCTCACCAAGGACGACCTGGCGTCGCTCCCCGAGGAGCGCAGCCGCGAGATCGAGGTCGTCGAGTTCGTGCCGAGTGAGCAGATCGATCCGATCATGCTCGACAAGAGCTACTTCCTCGAGCCCGACTCGAAGTCGCCCAAGGCCTACGCCCTGCTCCGCAAGACCCTCGAGTCGACCGACCGCACCGCCATCGTGCACTTCGCGCTCCGGCAGAAGACGCGGCTGGGCGCCCTGCGCGTGCGCGGCGACGTGCTCGTGCTGCAGGCGCTGCTCTGGGACGACGAGGTGCGCGAGGCCGCCTTCCCCGCGCTCGACGAGCCCACGAAGGTGTCGTCGCAGGAGCTCGAGATGGCGATGTCGCTCGTCGACCAGTTCGCCACCGACTTCGCGCCCGAGAAGTTCACCGACGACTACCAGGAGCAGCTGCGCACGCTCATCGAGGCCAAGCTCGCCCAGGGCGACGCGATGGACACCGACGAGACCTTCGGCCGGGAGCCCGGCGAGGGGGACGGCGGCGGCGAGGTGCTCGACCTCATGGAGGCGCTGAAGCGCTCGGTCGACAAGAGCCGTGGCGGCGGATCTGCCGAGAAGAAGGCTCCGGAGAAGAAGGCGCCGGCGAAGAAGAGTGACGACGAAGACGAGGGTGTCACCTCGAACGTGAAGAAGCCCGTCGCCGAGAAGGCTCCTGCCAAGAAGGCTCCCGCCAAGAAACCCGCCGCCACCAAGCCCGCCGCCACCAAGAAGGCGCCCGCGAAGAGGTCCACGAAGGCCTCCTAGCCCGAGCCCTACTCCCCGATGCCGTCCAGGCAGCCCTCGTCGGCCACGTACGACGAGAGCCCGCGGCTCACGACGACGCCTCGGCGGCCAGCCGATCGTCTTTGTTCTGCGCCCGGGAGAGCAGGAACACCCCGGCGATGGCCACGGCCCCCGCCAGCACGAACACGAAGATCGACCACAGCGGCGCACCCGCCGCCTCGCCCAGGATGACGATGCCGAGCACCACGGCCACCACGGGGTCGATCACGGTGAGCCCGGCCACGACGACCTCGGGCTTCGACTCCACGTGCGAGAGCTGCACGAAGTAGATCGAGAGCCCGCCTCCCACGATGATGCCGAGGAGGCACAGCAGCGTGAGCACGATGCCCGAGTCGAACCGGAACTCCTCCCCGAGCTCCGAGAGCGCGCTCTGCACGCGCAGGATGACGGTCTTGCCGAGCGACGCCACGAAGCCGGCCAGGATGCCTCCCGCGAAGACGTGCAGGATCGGGTGCACGGGCTTCTTGCGCACGCGCGACACCACGAACACGGCCGCGATCGCCAGCAGCACCACCGCGAGCACGATCAGGATCGCGATCAGCTGCTCGTCGCGGATGGGCCGCTGCTTCGACACCACGGCCGCCACCGCCACGAACACGCCGACACCCGCGATGCAGATGAGGATGGCGCGGACGACCCGCTTGGTGGGCAGCCTCTTGGTGGCCCAGGCGGTGAGGAGGGCGGCGAACACGAGCGCCGTGACGCCCACGGGCTGCACCACGATGAGCGGCGCCAGCGAGAGGCTCGCCAGCTGCACGAGGATGGCGGCGCCGAGCGAGAGCGTGCCGAGCAGCCACACCCGGCTCCGCATGAGCCGCTTGACCTGTTTCAGGCCGAGGCCCGTCGCCTCGCCCTGCGCGGAGACCTTGCCGACCCCGCGCGACTGCAGCTCGTTGCCGAGCGAGAGCAGAAGGGCAGCCACGACGGCGAGGGCGATTCCGGCGAGCGGGAGCGAGGTGAGGGTGACCGGCTCGGTCATGCGGCAGTCTCCATCTTCCGAATATTGCACAGTCTGCGTCGGAGCGGCGGGCCATACGGCCTCGCTCCTTCGCATTCTGTGCATCACTCGCCTCGCGCGAGCCCCCATCGCGGGTACAGCAGCTCGAAGGCGCGCGTGAAACCGTACTCGATGGTCGCCGACTCGTGCCCGGTGCCTGGCGAGACCACGAGGTGCGACTGCATCCCCGCCTCCGCCGCCGCGGCGTGCAGGATGCGCGAGTAGCCGAGGTAGGGCTCGTCGTCGGAGCCGTCGGCGAACACCGCGATGGTGTCGGCGTAGAGCGCGGCGACTGCCGGATCGGAGGCTCCCGCCGCCAGGATGGTCAGCGGCTTGGCCGCGTCGAAGGCCGCCTGGTCGCCGCCGAAGCCGATCTCGAGGGTGTCGCCGTCGTCGCCGCCGAGGTCGGGCTCGAGCTCGCCGGAGATGTCGACGATGCTGCCCCAGACCTCAGGGAACGCCGCGCCAGAGGCGATGCTGCACTCGCCGCCGTTGGAGAACCCCGCGATGGTCCAGTCGGTGCGCGAGGGCAGCACGTTGAAGGTCGAGGAGATGAAGGCCGGCACGTCGCGGTTGACGTAGCTGAGGGCATCCCCCTGATAGCCGTCGACGCAGAGCGGGTTGTTCGTGCCCGATCCGCCGAGCTGGTCGACCGACACCACGATCGGGGCGAGGCCCTCGTGGCGCGCGGCGAACCGGTCGAGCACCGCACCGACGTCGGCCACGTCCGGCGCCCCCGGCTGCCCGCTCAGGAAGACGACCACGGGCAGGGCCGGGGCATCCGGGAGCCGCGCCGCCGGCGGCAGGTACACGATCGCGTCGCGGGGCTCGAACGAGGGGTCGGAGGCCGGGATGGGGATCGAGCCGTGCGTGCTCGTGGTCGGCATCGAGGCGGGCGGCTGCCAGCTCGCGGCGAGGGGCCCTGGCGGGTTCGTGGAGTGCGGGGCGAGCCCGGAGACGTCGAGCGGCTGCTCGATCGAGATGTCGAGCAGGTCGCCGAGGTTCTTCAGAATGCCGAAGTCGGCCGAGATGCCGAGCGTCGCCGTCCAGGCGAACAGCCCGATCGCCCACACGGCGATCACCTTCCGCCACCAGCGGGAACGGCGGAGGTTCACGAACGCGAGGGCGACGGATGCTCCGGCGAGCACGATCCAGAGCCGTGCGGTGATGGCCATGGGTGAGTTGAACAGGTCGAGCAGATCCTGCATCACGAACGTGACGGCGAGGGCGGCGAGCGATCCGCCCACGAGGGCGCTCGCCGCGGTCACGAGCCAGTGCCGGGAGGGCGGGCGCACCAGGAGGTAGATGAAGACGGCGGCGGCGAGCACGTAGGTGCCCCAGAGGAAGGGGCCGTCGACGATGCGCAGCGCCAGCAGCCAGTCCCAGCCGTTCATAGAGGCTCCTGTCCACCCCGCGGGTCCGGGCGGTTCGACCGCTCCGATTAGAATTGTCGCTGATCCAGCGCGAGCAGCCGGCCGCGCGGAGATATCGGAGCCCACCTCATGCCTGCATCCCGTCTCGATTCTGTCATCGCCCTCGCGAAGCGCCGCGGCTTCGTCTTCCCGACGGGGGAGATCTACGGCGGAACCCGCTCGGCGTGGGACTACGGGCCCCTCGGCGTGGAGCTCAAGGAGAACATCAAGCGCCAGTGGTGGAAGTTCATGGTGCAGTCGCGCGACAACGTCGTGGGACTCGACTCGGCCGTCATCCTGCCCAAGGCGGTCTGGGAGGCCTCCGGCCACGTCGAGGTCTTCAGCGACCCGCTCGTGGAGTCGCTGCACACCCACAAGCGCTACCGCGCCGACCACCTGCTCGAGGCCTACGAGGAGAAGCACGGCCACCCGCCGGAGAACGGCCTCGCCGACATCCGCGACCCCGAGACCGGCCAGCCCGGGTCGTGGACGGAGCCGCGCCAGTTCTCGGGCCTGCTCAAGACCTTCCTCGGCGTGATCGACGACGAGAGCGGCCTGCACTACCTGCGGCCCGAGACCGCCCAGGGCATCTTCGTCGACTTCAACGCCGTGCTCAACAGCTCCCGGCAGAAGCCGCCGTTCGGCATCGGCCAGATCGGCAAGAGCTTCCGCAACGAGATCACGCCCGGCAACTTCATCTTCCGCACCCGCGAGTTCGAGCAGATGGAGATGGAGTTCTTCGTCAAGCCCGGGGAGGACGAGGAGTGGCACCAGTACTGGATCGACCAGCGCTTCCAGTGGTACACCGACCTCGGCATCGACCCCGAGAACCTCCGGCTCTACGAGCACCCCAAGGAGAAGCTCTCGCACTACTCCAAGCGCACGGTCGACATCGAGTACAAGTTCGGCTTCCAGGGCTCGGCGTTCGGTGAGCTGGAGGGTGTCGCCAACCGTGGCGACTTCGACCTGACGACGCACTCGAAGGCCTCGGGCACCGACCTGTCGTACTTCGACCAGACCACCAACGAGCGGTGGACCCCGTACGTGATCGAACCGGCCGCCGGCCTCACCCGCTCGCTCATGGCGTTCCTCGTGGACGCGTTCCACGAAGACGAGGCGCCCAACACCAAGGGTGGCGTCGACAAGCGCACGGTGCTGAAGCTCGACCCGCGGCTCTCGCCCGTCAAGGCCGCCGTGCTGCCGCTCTCCCGCAACGAGGCGCTCTCGCCGCTCGCGAAGAAGCTCGCCGCCGACCTCCGCCAGAACTGGAACGTCGACTTCGACGACGCCGGAGCCATCGGCCGCCGCTACCGCCGGCAGGACGAGATCGGCACCCCGTTCTGCATCACCGTCGACTTCGACAGCCTCGACGACAACGCGGTCACGGTGCGCGAGCGCGACTCCATGGCCCAGGAGCGCATCTCGCTCGATCGCCTGGTCCCCTACCTCGCCTCGAAGCTCGTAGGCGCCTAACCCTCTGCCGAACCGTCACTTTCCACACTTCTCCCGCCCGGGAAGCGTGGAAAGTGACGGTTCGGCAGTCAGGGCTTCGGGGTAGGAGCGGGGGTGGGGGTGCCGTCGACCGAGTCGAGGGTGCCGAAGAGCTGCCCCTGCGCGTTCTGGGTCTGCATGAGCGCGGCGAAGGCCTCGCCGTAGGTCTCGGGCTCTTCGGTGTCCGGGTCGCCGTACTTCGCCATCAGGATGCCGAGCAGTCCCTTGGCGGGGTTCGAGATCGGCTTGACCTTGTGGTCGGCGCTCGACGTGTCGAAGCTCACCTCCGGGTTCGGCGGCGTGTACTGCGGCAGGGTCTGCGGCCACTGGGTCGCCGGCCGCGGCGTCGTGAGGTTGATGGCGCCGAACATGTGGTGCGACTTCACGTCGCGGCGGGTGAGCGGCTTCAGGCCGTGCAGCTTCGTGAGCGTCGAGATCACCGAGCCGTGGTCCATCTGCTCGTTGATGATCGTGTTCTTCGCGGTGTAGGCCGAGATCGCGATGGCCGGCACCCGGCAGCCGAACCGGTCGAAGGTGAAGCCCATCTCGCCCGCGTCGCCCGTGCGCGGCGGGGTGGCCCGGGGCGGGGGCACGTGGTCGTAGGTGCCACCGTGCTCGTCGAAGGTCACGAACAGCATCGTGTTCATCGCGTTCGAGCCCTGCGGTGCGTCGCTCGAGCGGATGGCGGAGTAGACGGCGTGCAGCAGGGCGTCGGCGGCCCGCGCATCCGACACGGCGCCGTCGATCACGAGACCGCCGTCGTCGGCTCCGTCGTCGCTCTCGCGCAGCACCCCGACCGGCGGATGCATGTCGTTGTGGTTGTAGACCATCCGCGGCTCGATGAAGGCGTAGTCGGGCAGGTTCCCGTTCTCCACGTCGTCGTAGAACTGCTCCATCACCCGGAAGTTGGTCTTCCAGTACGGCTCGAGGGCGGGCGCGTGCAGCACTCCCGTCATGGAGACGAGCTGGGCGGCGTCGTAGTAGACGCGCCAGGTGAGGCCGGCCTCCTCGAGGCGGTTGAAGATGGTGGTCGACTCCTCCGGCGGCACGTCGAGCCACTTGTCGTAGCCGCCCTCGCCCTTGTTGGTCACGAAGCCGTGCGAGGTCGAGGCGTGGAAGAACACGCGGTTGCAGAAGGTCTGCGAGGGCACCGCGCTGAACCAGTGGTCGAACACGGCGAACTCCTTCGCCAGGGTCGAGAACACCGGGAGCATCTCGGGGGTGAACCCGCCCATCGCGCGCTCGGCATCCTTCTCGGTGGGGGTCTCGCGATTGCGGGTGATGTGGCGGTAGTTGACGAAGTAGTCCTCCACGAAGCCCTTCATCGTGGGGGTGTCGCCCGGTTCCGGTGCGTTGTAGGGGTACTGCAGCCCGTTCGCGTGCAGGTCGGCGTTGCCCTCGGGGTCCACCCGCTGGAAGAGCTGGGTGTTGACGTGCGGGTACTCCTCACCGGGGTCCGGATCCGGGCTCGACATGATCTCGTCGGTCGAACCCGAGTAGGGGCGCGCCTTGACGACCTTGTCGGTGCCCGGGATGGGGTTGGAGTGGTCGCCCTGGTGCAGGCCCTCGAATGACTGCCCGTTCTTCAGCTCCTCGTTCTTGTAGAGCCAGCCGAGCACGTTGTCGAACGAGCGGTTCTCGTACATCATCACCACGAGGTGCTCGAAGCCGACTTTGGCCTCGGCCTTCTCGGCCGCGAAGTCGAGGCTCGACTCCTGGGCGTAGACGCCCACTCCGATCGAGGCGCCCGCGAGCCCGCCCGCCGCGGCGCCCGCGGCTCCGACCGCGGCGGCCTTGAGGAACGCTCGGCGGGAGGCCACCGCTCCCTCGGCGTCGGGAGCGGCGGGGGTGGGGGTGTAGGGCTGCTGCTCCTGCTTCGGGGTGCGGCGGCGGCCGAACGGCGGTGTCATGCCGTGGGCTCCCCGGCAGAGGGATCCCAGGCCGACACCTCATCGAGCCGGGCCACCTCGTCGGCGGTGAGGTCGACGCGGCCCACGGCCACGAGGTCTGCCACCTGGCCCACGCGGCTCGCGCTCGCGATGGGGGCGGCGACGGTGGGCTTGGCCTTCAGCCAGGCGAGGGCCGTCGTGGCGATCGAGGCGTCGTGCGCACGGCCGATCTCCTCGAGCGCGTCGACGACGGCGAGGCCCTGCGGGCTCACGTACTTCGTGGCGGCCTTCGCGCGCACGGCGCCCTCGTGGTCGTCCTTCTCGCGGTACTTGCCGGTGAGGAATCCGCTCGCGAGCGCGTAGTACGGGATGAGCGAGAGCTGCTCGCGCTCGGCGAGCGGCGCCCAGTTCTCCTCCACGTCGTTCCGGTGCACGAGGTTGTAGTGCGGCTGCAGGGCCACGGGGCGGGCCCAGCCGTGCGCATCCGCGATCTCGAGGTAGCGCTCGATGGTCTCGATCGCGAAGTTGGAGAGGCCGATGTACCGCACCTTACCGGCCCGCACGAGCGTGTCGAAGGCCTCGGCGGTCTCCTCGAGGGGGGTCTCGGGGTCTTCGTAGTGGGCCCAGTAGAGGTCGATCCGGTCGGTCTGCAGGCGGGCGAGCGATGCGTCGGCGGCCGCGGCGATGTTCGCGGCGCCGAGGCCCGGGAACTCCGGATGCCGGGACACCTTCGTGGCGAGCACCGTGCTGTCGCGCGACCCGCGGCTCGTGAACCACTCGCCGATGATGGTCTCGGACTCGCCGCCCTTGAGGCCGGGCACGCTCGCCATGTAGGTGTCGGCGGTGTCGATGAAGTCGCCGCCGCCCTCGGCGTGGGCATCGAGGATGGCGAGGGACTCCTCGCGGTCGGCGGTCCAGCCGAACACGTTGCCGCCGAGAGACAGGGGGAAGACGTCGAGGTCGCTGGTTCCGATCCGTGGCATGCTCCGACGTTACTACTCCTTCCGCGCTCTGCTGAGGGGGGCGCGGGGGGCCGCGGAGGGCCGGGTGGCCGTTGCCGGGGCGGGCGGAGGGCTGGCACGATGTGGCCATGGACGACTCGACGACCGGCCGCAGCCCCGATCCGGATCGCGACCTCGACATCCGCCGCCTCTCCGCCTTCGCTGCCGAGCCCGGGGGCGGCAACCCCGCGGGTGTCGTGCTCGATGCGTCGGGGCTCTCGGACGAGCGGATGCTCGCCGTGGCCGCCGAGGTCGGCTTCTCGGAGACGGCCTTCGTGACCGAGCCGGCGATCGACGGCGATCCGCGGCACGTGCGGGTGCGCTACTTCTCGCCGGATGCCGAGGTGCCGTTCTGCGGGCACGCGACGATCGCGACGTCGGTGCTGCTCGCGGCCGACCGCGGGGTCGGCGCGTTCGTGCTCGAGACCGAGGTGGGGGCCATCGCGGTGACGACGGCCCCGGGGGAGGCGTCGGGAGGTTCGGCCGGTGCCGCCTCCAGGGCGGCCTCGGGTCTCGTGGCGTCGTTCGTGAGCGTCGAGCCGTCGGTGCGGATGCTGCCGGCGGGCGTCGAGGAGCGCCTCCTCGGGCTGCTCGGGCTCACGGCGGCGGATCTCGACCCCCGCTGGCCGGTGCGGGAGGCGTTCGCCGGCAACCGGCATCCCGTGGTGCCGCTCGCCTCCGAGGCCGTGTTCGATGCCTTCGCGTTCGACCCGGGGGCCGTGCGCGCGCTGATGGACGAGCAGGGCTGGAAGGGCACGGTGACGGTCGTGCTGCTCCCGGCCGCGGCGGGGCCCGGTGCGGGGTCGCTCGAGGTCGAGGCGCGCAACCTGTTCCCGGTCGGGGACATCACGGAGGATCCCGCGACGGGATCGGCGGCCGCCTCGCTCGGCGGGTACCTGCGCGAGCTCGGGGCGGTGCGGGCGCCGGCACGCGTGCTCGTGCACCAGGGGCGGCACGTCGGCCGGCCGAGCGTGCTCGCGGTGGAGGTGCCGGAGACCGGCGGGATCGCGGTGGGCGGCGGCGCCGATCCGCTGGACTGATCTTCTTCTCTCCTCTTGACCTTGACGCTGCGTCAACTCGTAGCGTGGGTGCCATGACCGAATGGAGCATCCAGGAGCTCGCCCGGCACGCCGGGGTGACGAGCCGCACCCTGCGGCACTACGACGCCGTGGGGCTCGTGCCGCCGTCGAGGGTGGGCTCGAACGGCTACCGCTACTACGACGCCTCGGCGCTCGTGCGGCTGCAGCGTGTGCTGCTGCTGCGCGGGCTCGGACTCGGGCTGCCCGCGATCGCCTCGGTGCTCGAGGGATCGGAGCCGCCCGTCGTCGCGCTCGAGCGCCACCTGGAGCTCCTGTCGGCCGAGCACGACCGCCTGGCTCGCCAGCGCGCCTCCGTGCGCCGCACCATCGACACCCTGAGAGAAGGAGGACAGCTCATGCCCGCGACCATGTTCGACGGCTTCGACCACACCCGGCACGAGGCGGAGGTGACGGAGCGCTGGGGCGCTGCGGCCTATGCCGAGGGCGACGCGTGGTGGAAGTCCCTGGGCCAGGACGGCCGGAGGACATTCACCGAGCGTCTCGCCGCCCTCAACGCCGACTGGCAGGCGGCGGCCGCCGCCCCCGACGCGGACCCCGCCGGCCCGGCCGCCCAGGAGCTCGCCCGCCGCCACCTCGAGTGGCTCGCCTCGGTGCCGGGAGCACCCGGCACGCCCGGCGCGGCCGAAGCCGGCCCGCAGGCCTTCGCCGCCTACGCCCGAGGCCTCGCCGACCTCTACGCTGCCGACCCCCGCTTCGCCGCCCACTACGGCGGCACCGCCGGCGCGGCCTTCGTCCGCGACGCCCTCCACGGCCATCTCGACGTCAAGGAGGCGTAACGGTCGACATGAGCGACACCGGGCGCCTATACGGGGTCGGTGTCGCGCATTTCCGCCGTTATACCGGACCCCCGTCAGCGGAGGGACTTGCGCATCTCGATCTCGCGCTGGGTGGGGTCGAGGGCGTAGGGGGAGGTGCGGCCCGTCTCCACGAAGCCGCGCTTGCGGTAGGCGGCGCGGGCGCGGGGGTTGTGCTCGTGCACCTCGAGGGTGAGCGTGTCGCCGCGGGTGGCCGCCCAGGCCTCGATGCGGTCCAGGAGCGCGTCGGTGACTCCCGCCGGGCCGCGGTGCGAGGGGGCCACATAGACGCCGAAGAGGTGGGCGCCCGAGGCGCCGGCCGGCACCTTCGACATCATCGTGGCCACCCACCGCCCGGCCGCGGAGCCCTCATCGACGATGGCGACCACCGTGATCGACTCCTCCGAGGAGCCGCCGCGCGCCCAGGCACGCCACTCGGCCTCCGAGCGGCGCTCGCCGTGCCCGAGGGTCTCGAGGTAGGCCAGCGGGGTGTCGGCGAGCATCTCGAGCCGCAGCGCCCGCACCTCGCGCCAGTCCTCCTCCGTGGTGCGTCGCACCACGAACCCCTGCCCCTGCATCCTCAGACCCTACCCACCTCGACCCTCCGCCGAAACGTCACTTCTCACGCCACCCGCGGTGCGGATGTGTGGAAAGTGACGTCTCGGCAGATGGGGCTAGAGCATTGCGCCCGTGATGCCCGAGATGAGGAGGTCGGCGCGGGGGGCCGTCGACTCGATGAGGAGGGCGTTCCTGCCGTCGACGGTCTCGGCCCAGGCGAGGGCGGCCTCGGGGGTGCGACCGCCGATCTCGTGCCGCACGACGAGGCGGGAGACCCGCACCTCGTCCGGGGTCTCGCAGAACCAGGACTCCGAGAGCAGGCCCTTCACGAGCGCCCACGGCCCGTCGTCGACGAGCAGGTAGTTGCCCTCCACGACCACGAGCTGCGTGGCCGGCTCGACCGCCATCTCGCCCGCGATCGGCTCCTCGATGGCACGGTCGAAGCTCGGCGCGTAGACCGTGTGATCGGTCTCGGCCACCAGCCGGCGGAGCAGCGCCACGAAGCCCCAGCCGTCGAACGTGTCGAGGGCGCCCTTGCGGTCGGCCCGGCCGAGACGCCGGAGGGTCGACTCGGCGAGGTGGTAGCCGTCCATCGGCACGTGCGCGGCGAACGGGGCGCCGGGCCCGCCGGCGGCGGCACTCAGCTCGTTCACCCGCGCGGCCAGCTGGCTGGCCAGGGTGGTCTTGCCGGCCCCGGGCGATCCGGCGATGCCCAGGATGACCCGCTGCCCCGGCCGCACGAGCCCGAGCGCCCGCTCCGCGAGCTCGTCGAGCCCCGCGATGGACGGCTCAGCACGACCGGCGGGCACCGCCGTGCGCGGTTCGGATTCAGACCGCGGCACGGGTTCCCTCGATGATGTTCGAGAGGTAGCGGTGCGAGTGCGCCGCGAGCGCCGGGCCGTCGTTCCAGAGGTTCCGCCAGATGGCGAGGTCGTTCGAGAGCGTGGGCGACACCACGGCCGACGAGAACGACTCGAACGTGATCGGGCCGTCGTAGGAGATGTCGGCGAGGGCGTGGAAGAACGCGCCGAAGTCGAGGTGCCCCGAGCCGAGGTAGCCGCGGTGGTTCTCGCCGATGTGCACGTAGCCGAGGCGGTCGCCCACGAGGTGCACGGGCCGCACGAGGTCGTCCTCCTCGATGTTCATGTGGTACGTGTCGAGGTGGATGAGCACGTTGTCGTGACCGATGTCGTCGGCCAGGCGCAGCGCATCCGCCGCCGTGTTGATGACGTTGGTCTCGTAGCGGTTGCAGATCTCGAGCCCGAGTGTCATGCCGAGGCCCTGGGCCTCGACGGCGAGGTCCTTGAGGGTCGACACCACGTTGGCGCGCCCGGCGGCCGAGAGGGCGTGACCGTACTTGCCGAGCGCCGAGTAGAGGGCGCCGGTGAAGTGGGTGCCGCCGAGCCCGTGCGTGATCTGCAGCGAGTCGTGCAGCAGCGTCGCGCCCTTCGCGACGACCTCCGGGTCGTCCGAGGAGACGTCGGCGGCGAAGGCGAGCCCGCGCGAGGTGACGATGCCGAGGCCGGCGGCGTCGAGCGCGGCACGGGCCGCGGGCACGTCGAGGTTCGCGGCATCGTGCAGCGAGAGCTCGAGCAGGTCGAAGCCGGCCTTCTTGGTCTCGCCGATGATGTAGTCGACCTCGGCGGGCGTGGTGCCGCCGGAGAAGACGAGGGCGTGGACTCCGAGCTTGTTGGTCATGTCAGTTCCTTCAGGTGGTGGTGGTGAGAAGAGCGGATGCGGCCAGCTGGTCGCGCAGGAACGCGTGGGCCGAGTGGGTGAGGGCGACGGGGTCGGTCCAGAGCGTGCGCCAGGCGCCGATCTCGTCGCGGGTGGCCGGTGAGACGATCGCCGGTGAGAACGACTCGAACGTGAGCGGGCCCCGGTAGCCGGAGCCGGCGAGGGCCGCGAACAGCCCCGCCCAGTCGAGCGAGCCGGTGCCGATCTGCCCGCGGTGGCTCTCGGAGACGTGCAGGTAGCCGAGCAGCGGGCCCGCATCCTGCACGGCCGCCGCGAGCGAGAGCTCCTCGGTGTTGGCGTGGTAGGTGTCGATGTGCAGCAGCACGTTGTCGACGCCGCGCTGCTCGAGCTCGTCGATGAACGCCGCGGTCTGGGCCGCCGTATTCAGCAGGTTGCTCTCGTAGCGGTTGACGTACTCGAGCCCGATCCGCACGTCGGCGTCGCGCGCCGCTCCCGCCACCCGGGCGAGCACGGCGAGCGAGTTCTCCCGGGAGGCGGAAGTGGCCGGATGCGCGTACTTGGTCATCGCCGAATAGGTCACGCCTCCGACGTAGTTCGCGCCGATCGCGCTCGCGAACTCGACCGCGGCGTTCAGCCGGCGCTCGCCGCGTGCCGAGATCACCGGATCGGCCGTGTTGATGTCGCTCGCGGTGTCGAGGGCGAGCGACACGACGGCGTCGAGGCCAGTGTCCTCCAGCAGCGCGCGGGTGAGCGCGATGTCGGCGGCGCCCGCCGCATCCGGAACCGGGATCTCGATCAGTTCGAAACCCGCCGCCGCACTGCCCTCGATGGCCGTGCGGGCCGAGGCCGGCCGCCAGTCGCGCACCCACAGCCCCGCGTGCACGCCGAGCGGCACGGCCGAGGTGGCCGCCGCCCGCCGGAACGGGATGCGGAGGTCGAACGCCACGGTCAGGCCGCCTTGGCGCCCGTGATGAGCGAGACGAGCTCGTCGCCGTCGGTCTCGAGGGTGCGGCGCTCAGCCACGGCCGTGCCGGCGCGCATGACCCACACGTGGTCGGAGAGGCGCATCACCTGGTCGAAGTTGTGGCTGATCAGGAGCACGGCCACGCCCGAGTCACGGAGGGTGTTGATGACGCCCTCCACGCGAGCGGTCTCCTGCACGCCGAGGGCTGCGGTCGGCTCGTCCATGATGACGATCTTCGAGCCCCAGCCGGCGGCGCGCGCGATGGCGACGGCCTGGCGCTGACCACCGGAGAGGCGGCGCACCTTGCTCGTGACCGGGGGCACGTTGACGGCGAGGTTCTTCAGCAGATCGCCCGCCGTGCTCTTCATGAGCTTGCGGTCGAGGGTGCGGAAGGGGCCGAGGCCGTGCGTCTTCTCCCGGCCGAGGAAGAAGTTCTGCCACACGGACAGATCCTCCACGAGGGCCAGGTTCTGGTGCACAGTCTCGATGCCGCGCTCGCGGGCGGCGTTCGGCGTCTCGAACGTCACGTCGTCGCCGTCGAGCCAGATCGTGCCGGAGTCGGGGCGGTGGATGCCGGAGAGGCAGCGCACCATCGTGGACTTGCCGGCGCCGTTGTCGCCGATCAGGGCCGTGATCTCGCCCCGTCGCATGGTCATCGACGCGCCCTTCAGGGCGTGCACGCCGCCGAACGACTTCTTGATGTCGGTGGCCTTGAGGATGAAGTCGCGGGCCGGCGTGGTGCCGGTGTGCGGGGCCGCGGGAACGAAGTTGTAGTTGTCGGTCATTTCTTCTGGAACCTCGTGAGTAGGGCGGCCAGGACCACGACGAGTCCGACGGCGAGCGGCTGGTAGAACTGCGAGACGCCGAGCAGCGTCAGGCCGTTGGTGAGGGCGGTGAGCAGCAGCGCACCGATCACGGGGCCGACGATCTTCGCCTTGCCACCCGTGAGGCTCACGCCGCCGAGCACGACCGCGGCGATCGAGTTGAGGAGGTACTGGGTGTTGATCGCGGGCTCCGCGGCGCCCACCCGGGCCACCAGAAGGAGAGCCGCGACGCCGGCGAGCGCGGCCGAGATGAGGTACACGGCCATCCGGATCTTCGTGGCGCTGATGCCGTTGGCCACGGCGCTCTCCTCGTTGCCGCCGACCGCCTGCACGTGCAGGCCGAAGCGGGTGCGGAACATGAAGAACCAGGCGCCGACGGCGATGATCGCGGCGAGGATGATGGGGTAGCCGAAGATGCCGAGCGAGCCCGAGGTGAGGGTGAGCAGCTCGGGGCTGTTGACCGAGATCGGCTTGCCGTTGGAGACGATCAGCGCGAGACCCGTGGCGACCGAGAGGGTACCGAGGGTGGCGATGAAGTCGGTCACCTTGCCCTTGGCTATCAGGAGTCCGTTGATCAGGCCGATCAGCATGGCCGCCACGATCGCGATGAGCGCCGAGAGCCAGAAGCCCGCGCCGTTGGAGAAGGCGAGCCCGAAGCCGATGGCGCCGAAGGTCATGGTGGCCGAGATCGAGAGGTCGATGCCGCCGGTGGTGATGACGAAGGCCTGGCCGATGGCGAGGATCACGAGGATCGCGGCTGCGACGAGCATCGCCTTGATGTTGCCGAGGGTGAGGAAGGTGGGGGAGAGGATCGAGAAGACGATCACGAGGACGACGAGGCCGATGGGGGCGGCGTTCTCGGCCCAGAAGCTGAGCTGCTTCGTCTCGGCGGTGATGGCCTTCAGGCGGGAGGGCCTGGCCTGTTCCGTTGTTGTCATGGAGGTCACGTTTCTGGGTTGCTCGCGATCGGGGGGCGGATGGGTCGTGAGGGGAGGGGCGGGGCCCCGCCCCTCACGACGGTGCTGCTACTTCGCGAGCTCGTCTTCGAGGGGGTTCTCGAAGGGGGCGAAGGGCTGCGGGAAGGCGGCGATGGCGTCGGCGGCCTCGGCTTCGGTCACGAGGGCCGTGGGGCTCTCGATCTCGGCGGGGAGGGTGCCGCCGGCTGCCGCGACCTCGCACGCCTGCACGCCGAGCTGACCGATGGCGAACGGGTACTGGGCGACGGTGGCCGAGAGGCCGCCGGCCTCGACCGACTCGAGCGCGTCCTGGTTGCCGTCGACCGAGACGACGGTGATCTGGCCGGTGAGGCCGGCGTTCTCGACGGCCTTGACGATGCCGAGGCCCATGTCGTCGTTGGCGGCGAAGAAGGCCTTCACGTTCGGGTTGGCGGCGATGATGTCGGTCGCGGTGGTGAGGGCGACTTCGCGCTTCCAGTCGGCGGCCGACTCCTGGATGATGTCGAGATCGCTGCCGACCGCGGCCTTGAAGCCGTCGACGCGTGCGCCGCTCGTGACGTCGCCGGCGATGCCGCCGATGATGGCGACCTCGGAACCGGCCTCGACCTGCTCGAGCACGAAGTCGCCGGCCTTGCCGCCCGCGGCCTCGTTGTCGGTGCCGATGTAGGTCGCGATCTCGAGGTTCGCGGTCTTCGCGGCATCCGCGTCGATCGGGCTGTCGATGTTGACGATGGTCTTGCCGGCGGTCGCGACCTGGCTGAGGGCCTGCACGAGGTTGGTGCCCGAGATGGGGTTCACGACGAAGCAGCCGAAGTCCTGGCCGGCGAGGGTGGTGAGCTTGTCGGCCTGGCCGGTGGTGTCTCCGATGTCGGCGGCGGCCTGCACGGTGACGTCGACGCCGTCGGTCTCGGCGGTCTCGTTGATGCCGGACTCCATGGCCTGGAAGAAGGGGTTGTCGAGGCCCTTGATGACCGCGGCGACCTTGCTGGAGGAGGCCGAGTCACCCGAGCCGTCGCTCGAGCCGCCGGCGCAACCGGCGAGGGCGAGAGCAGCGATACCCAGGGGCACCGCGATGCGCGCGGTGCGCATCCATGTTGCGTCTTTGCTGAACATTGTCATCCTTGGTGGGTCAGGGCACCACTACGTGCCTGCCCGACAGAAACTACGCCTACTTTTGATTTATTGCAAACCAAAAGTGGCAGGACTTTGATTCGACATGTGTCTAGAATGGGGTCCCTCAGCAACACGATGGCAATGGAGCTCTGCGTAAAGTGAAGGATGTGCGAACCCACGTCGGTGAAGTCCTGGCGCTCTTCCGCGAGCACGGGGAGCTCAGCCGCACCGAGGTGATCGATGTCTCCGGGCTCTCGCGCTCGACCGTGAACCAGCGGCTCGCGGCGCTCGACACCGCGGGGCTGATCTCCGAGATCGGCGGCGGCAGCTCCACCGGTGGCCGGCCGTCGAGCCGGTTCGCGTTCAATCGGTCGCGCGCCGCGTTCCTCACGGTCGACATCGGGGCCACAGGGCTCGTCGCCGCGCTCTGCGACCTCGGCGGGCAGCCGTTCGCCCACACCCAGCGCTCGATCGACGTCTGGGAGGGCCCGCGGCCCGTGCTCGCCGTCGTCGACGCCGCGTTCGCCGAGCTGCTGGAGGAGGCCGGCGGGCCCGAGGTGTGGGGCATCGGGATCGGGGTGCCTGGGCCCGTGGAGTTCGCGGCCGGACGCGTGGTGAACCCGCCGATCATGACCGGGTGGGACGGCTTCGACATCGCCGGCTGGTTCTCGGGGTACGCGGTGCCCGTGGTGGTCGAGAACGACGCCAACTCCCGTGCCGTCGCCGAGTCCCGGCCGCGCGCCGCCGACGCGGTGCGGCACGACGACCTGATCAGCTTGAAGCTCGGCACGGGCATCGGGTCGGGGCTCGTCTTCAACGGGCAGATCATCCGCGGCAGCGACGGCGCGGCCGGCGACATCGGACACACCAGGGCCGCCGTGTCCGACTCCTCGGCACCGCTGCCGTGCCGGTGCGGCAACGTCGGATGCGTGGAGGCGTACGCCGGCGGGTGGGCGCTCATCCGCGATCTGGCCGCCGTGGGGGTGCCGGCCGCCGACGTGGCCGAGGTGGTCTCCCTCGTGCGCCAGGGCAATCTCGAGGCCGTGCGGCTCGTGCGACAGGCGGGGCGGGTGCTGGGGGATGCGGTGGCCGACCTCGTGAGCATCCTCAATCCGGAGTCGATCATCCTCTCGGGGCAGCTCGCCGAGTGCGGCGAGGTGCTGCTCTCGGGGGTGCGGGAGCGGGTCTACCAGCGCTCGCTGCCGCTCGCGACCCGCAACCTCTCGATCCTGGTGTCGTCGCTCGGGGAGTTCGCGGGGGTCACGGGGCTCGCGCTCATCACGGCCGACCAGCTCTTCGACACCGGCAACATCGACACCCTCCTGGAGCGCCTGGCGCCTGCCGCCTGAACGCCGACGGTCGGCCCGGCCGGTAGTCGTCCTCGTCTGCTCCCGGACGAGCGCCGGTTCGGCGTAGGGGCGTTCGCCGAAAGTACTTGCTAAAGTGGAAAGTTCTTGGAAGGATGGAGGGGACGAAGGGACACCATCATGGAGACGACATCCGCCCCCACCGCCGCCGAGGCCCGCGCGCTGCTCGAGCGGGCCGAGCGGCTGAGCCGCGGCGCCCACGACGCCACGCGCTGGCCGTACATCGCGTTCATCCTCGCGCTCGGGGTGGCCACCTCGATGGGCACGTTCGCGATGGCCGTCACGACCGGCCGCGGCTTCGGCCTCGCCTACGTGGGCACCCTCGCGGTGACGTTCGTGCTGCTGATCTTCTTCATGATCAGCATCCGCGGCCGCTCGGCGTTCGCACGCAGCCGCCGCTGGACCGCGTACATCGCGAGCTGGTTCGCGAGCTACGCCGCCGCGCTCGCCGTGGTGATCTGGGCGCACGGCGACGTCGTGCTCGCGGGCGTCGCATCCGGGATCGTGCTCGTGGTGGCACTCGTGTGCGCGGCCTGGGAGGCCCGCTCATGACCGCGACCGTGCCCGAGCAGCACCCCCGGCACCGCCTCGACGACCTGCTCCAGAACCCCGTGCGGTTCTCGATCATGGCGGCCCTCGACCGCGCGGGCACGCTCGGCTTCAAGGAGGTGCGGGATGCGGTCGAGATCACCGACTCCGCGCTGAGCAAGCAGGCGTCGGCGCTCGAGGCCGCGGGGTACGTCTCGGTGGGCAAGTCGTTCGCCGGCAAGATGCCGCGCACCTCCCTCTCGCTCACCCGGCAGGGGCGAGCGGCCTGGAAGGCGCACCTCGCGACCCTCCGCGAGATCGCGGGATCCGCCGGCGAGCTCTGACACCGCTCGGCGCCGCCGAGCGGCTCGTCCGCGGATGGCCTGGAGCGCCCCCCGTCCCGCTCGCACACCCAAGTTCATTCCAAGGGCTTCCGCATCCGGAAGTTCGTCAGGGCGATGCCGCGGCGCACGGGACGCTGCTCGGCCTCGACGGTGAAGCCGTGGCGCTCGAAGAACGGGCGTGCGGTGATGCTCGCGTGGGTCGTGAGCTCGGCGGCGGCGCAGGCCCGGGCTGCTGCTTCCACGTGGGTGAGCAGGCACGTGGCCACTCCCCGGCGGAGGAAGGCGGGCGCGGTGAACATCATGTCGATGTACCCGTCCGGGCTGACGTCCGAGAACCCCGCCGTATCTCCGTCGATCGTCGCGACGACGCTTCGCCGGGCCGTCATCGCGGCGTCCCAGCGCTCGACGTCGCGCTCGTCGGCGGCCGCCCAGGCGCTGATCTGCTCGGGTGTGTAGTCGGCAGCGGCGGTCTGGGTGACGGCCGCGAGGAACAGCGCGAGCGTGGCAGGGGCATCCGCTCGTCCATAGGGGCGGATTCGGATCGGGGCGCGGGTATCGGATCTCGAGTGTGACGTCACACCTCCACACTGCCAGCTGAGCCCCTAGCGAATGCGGGCGGCGTGCGCAAGTGCCCTGCCGTCTGGCGGGAACGCGCCTACGGTCGTCGTCACGGAGCTGAAGTCGAGACAGGAGAGAGGCGTCATGAAGGCGATGGTCTACCGCGGACCCTACAAGATCCGCATCGAGGAGAAGGACATCCCCCGGATCGAGCATCCGAACGACGCGATCATCCGGGTGACGAAGGCGGCGATCTGCGGCTCGGACCTGCACCTCTATCACGGGCTCATGCCCGACACCCGGGTGGGCACGACCTTCGGCCACGAGTTCATCGGCGTCGTGCACGAGGTCGGGCCCTCGGTCGAGAACCTCGCGGTGGGCGACCGGGTGATGGTGCCGTTCAACATCTACTGCGGTTCGTGCTACTTCTGCGCGCGCGGCCTCTACTCCAACTGCCACAACGTCAACCCGAACGCCACCGCCGTCGGAGGCATCTACGGCTACTCGCACACCTGCGGCGGCTACGACGGCGGCCAGGCCGAGTACGTGCGGGTGCCCTTCGCCGATGTGGGGCCCTCGATCATCCCGGACTGGCTGGACGACGAGGATGCCCTGCTGATGACGGATGCCCTCGCCACCGGCTACTTCGGGGCGCAGCTCGGCGACATCCGGCACGGTGACACGGTGGCTGTCTTCGGTGCGGGCCCGGTGGGGCTGTGTGCGGCCAAGTCGGCCTGGCTGATGGGGGCCGGCCGGGTGATCGTGATCGACCACCTGGAGTACCGGCTGGCCAAGGCGCGCGAGTTCGCGCACGCCGAGACGATCGACTTCGCCGAGCACGACGACATCGTGGTGACGATGAAGCGGGCGACCGACAACCTGGGTGCCGACGTCGTGATCGACGCGGTCGGTGCCGAGGCCGACGGCAACTTCACCCAGCACCTCACCGGCTCGAAGCTGAAGCTGCAGGGCGGTTCGCCGATCGCGCTGAACTGGGCGATCGACTCCGTGCGGAAGGGCGGGACGGTGTCGGTGATGGGGGCCTACGGTCCGATCTTCAGCGCCGTGAAGTTCGGAGACGCGGTGAACAAGGGCCTCACGCTGCGCATGAACCAGTGCCCCGCCAAGCGGCAGTGGCCGCGCCTGCTCGAACACATCCGGAACGGCTACCTCACGCCGAGCGACATCGTCACCCACCGCCTGCCGCTCGAGGCGATCGGCGAGGGGTACCACATGTTCTCGGCCAAGCTCGACGGCTGCATCAAGACGATCATCACCATGGACGCGGCATGAGAGAGGAACGGACCATGAACGAGAAGACGAGCGCGACGGAGCTCGACCGGCCCTACGTCGCGGACAAGCCGGCTCCACGCGAGACCGACGACCAGCTGCGGGCGCGGATCCCCGGCTGGGGTGCGGATCTCGACCCGGCGGATCGGCCCGCCGTCCCCCGCGAGCGGTACGCACCGGAGGTCACGGGCGCGCACTGGGAGTTCCCGGACCGCCAGCCGGAGCTGCACCCCCGTGAGCGGTCGATCGAGCACGGCATGCTCACGCCGGTCTTCGGCACCGTCGCCCCGCTGCACGGGGTCTCGGGGGCCATCCGCCGCTACGCCTACCGGTACAGCGAGGGGCGTGCGGCGCACTGGCTGCTGCTCATCGCAGGTGACCGGGTGGACTCTCTCGGCGCTCACGTCAGGTCGCTCGCGACCCTCCA
The DNA here is from genome assembly GCF_024979315.1 of Herbiconiux oxytropis. Lineage (GTDB taxonomy): Bacteria > Actinomycetota > Actinomycetes > Actinomycetales > Microbacteriaceae > Herbiconiux > Herbiconiux oxytropis. The sequence continues at coordinate 30,966 of NZ_JANLCK010000015.1, forward strand.
CCCCGACAACCCCGTGACCGAGTCCGGGGTGCTCAGCGAGGTGCGCAGGCGCGGGTGGTCGTCGCGCGTGCGCTCCCGGCGGGTCGACCGCAGTCACACCTGGATCGACCCGATCCTCGTCGCCGGCCCGTGGGTGGCCACGGGCGTCTTCGCGGTGATGCTCGCGCGGAAGGCCGTCTCGCTCGCACGGCGGTGATCACCGCGCTGGTGCGTACGGCGCCGGTCAGGACTTCTTGAGGCGCTTCTTGGTGGAGCGTTCGACGAGGATGGCGAGGTAGTCGCGCACCGGGCGGCCGGCGAGGTCGTCGAACTCGGCGCGGGCGGCGCGCTCGATGTCGGCGCGCGGCGTGTCCGGGAACTTCGCCTGGAGGCGGTCGACGATCTGCTGGATGATGTCTTCGTCTGTCAGCTCTTTGGCCATGGGTGGAGTGTCGCACACCGAGGTGAACAGCTGGTGGCGCGCCGGGGCGAGCCTAGCCGGATGCGTCTGCCGTGGCGGCCCCGGCGGCGGCGCGCTCGGACAGCGACGACAGTGCGGCGCGGAGCTCGGCGGGCTCGACGTCGCTCAGCGCGACCGTGAATCGGCAGAGCTCGGCGGCCAGGCCGCCCCACGACCAGGAGCCCACCCGCACGCGACAGCGATCCGGCGCGACCGACTCGACGGTGCCGTCGCCGAGGTAGGGCGCGATCTCGGCGAGGGGCGCATGGAGCAGGGCCTCACCTCGGCACGGCCAGTCGTCGGCGCCCGTCGATCCCTTGAAGCGGGCCGCCAGGAAACGCGCCGGATCGCCGCCCGGAACGTGCTGGGGGCTGAACCGACGGCCGTTATGGCTGCGCGGGGTGATCCGGTCGACACGGAAGATCCGCCAGTCGGCGTCTGCGGGGGAGTAGCCGAGCAGGTACCAGCGGCCGCCGTGCAGCAGCAGGTGGTGCGGCTGCACCGAGCGGACGGGTGGTGGATGCGGAGCATCCGATGCATCGGGTGACGCGTAGTCGAAGCGCAGTTCCTCGGTGTCCAGGATGGACTCCCCGATGCGCAGCAGCACCGCCGGGTCGGCCTGCACGGCCCCGGTTCTCGAGCTCGTGTGGGCGAGGCTCGCGACCCGATGCGCCAGCCGCGCGGGCATGAGCCGGCTGACGGTCCCGAGAGCCCGCTCGGCCGCCTCCTCCACCCCGGCTCCGAGCGATCCGGCGGTGCGGAGGGCCAGCGTGAGCGCGATCACCTGCTCGTCGTCGAACAGCAGCGGCGGCAGCGTGCTGCCTGCCTCGAGGCGGTAGCCGCCGTCGGGGCCCCTGGTGGCGTCGATCGCGTAGTCGAGCTCGCGCAGCCGCTCGATGTCGCGGCGCACGGTGCGCGCGCTCACCTCCAGCCGCGCGGCGAGCACGGGCGCCGGCCAGTCGCGGCGCGACTGCAGCAGTGACAGCAGGGTCAGCAGCCGCTTCGAGGTCGATGGCGAGGATGCGAGGGGCACGAATCCATGATCGCGCATGATGCGGACGTTCCCTGTCCGCATCCGCTGCGAGAGTGCTCCTGACCACGAATCAATCCCATCGATCAGGAGCACTCATGTCCGCCACCCCCGTCACCCACCTCAACTTCCACGGCGAGGCCCGCGCCGCCCTCGAGTTCTACGCCGCCGCTTTCGGTGGTGAGGTGGCCATCCGCACGTATTCCGATTTCGGCATGCCCGCAGGCCTCCCCGACTCCGACAGGGTCGTCTTCGGCCAGGTCGTCGCCCCCAGCGGCTTCACGGTCATGGCCTACGACGTGCCGGGAGTGCCCGATGCTCCCACGGCCCCCGCCTCCACCCGCCGGGAGAACGGTATGACCATCACCACGGCGCCCTTCTTCCTCGCCCTGAACGCCGACACCCTCGACGAGGCGACCGAGCACTGGAACGCCCTCTCCACGGGCGCCACCGTGATCGAGCCGCTCGCCGCCTCCGCCTGGTCGCCCGGGTTCGGCATGGTCACGGACCGCTTCGGCGTCACCTGGGTGCTGAGCGTCACGGCCCCCGAGCAGCCCTGACCCCCCGAGCAGCCCTGACCCACCGATCCGCCCCGGCGCTACTCGGCGTCGGGGATGTGGTGGCGCGACCAGTCGGCGAGGGCGACCGCGTGCGGCAGGAGCGTGCGGGCGGTCGGTGTGAGCTCGTACTCGACGCGCGGGGGCACCTCGGGGTAGGAGGTGCGGGTCACGAGGTCGTCGCGGGTGAGGTGGGCGAGGGTGCGCGAGAGCATGCGCTGCGAGACACCCGGGATGCGACGCTGCAGCTCGGTGAAGCGGAGCCGGCGGTCGTGCAGGGTGGCGATCACGAGCAGGGTCCACTTGTCGGCGATCCGGTCCAGGAGCGCGCGGAGGGCGCGGCCCTGATCGCCCCGGATCAGGCAGACGTCGTCGCCGTCGGACACCTCGACCTCCTCGGTTACACACGTGTGCCTTTTGTAGAGTCTCCCGCCGGCGCTCAGACTGACGAGATCCACCGATAGTAACCACGAAAACGGAAGAGGTCGCCATGCTCATCGCCTACTGGATCGTCGCCGGACTGCTGGCCGTCTTCTACCTCTACTCGGGCGGCATGAAGATCCTCCGGTCGAAGGACGCGCTCCGCCCGATGATGGCCTGGGTCGACGACATGCCGCTCGCTGCCGTCCGGGCGATCGGCGCCATCGAGGTGCTCGGTGCGCTCGGACTCGTCGTGCCGCCGCTCACCGGCGTCGCGCCCTGGCTCGCCCTGGCGGCCGCCGTGGGCCTCGTGGCCGTGCAGGTGGGCGCCGGCATCCTGCACCTCTCGCGCCGTGAACCGGTGTGGATGAACCTCGCGCTGGCCGCGGTCGCCGGGGCGCTCGTGTGGCTCGCGACGATCTGGCTCTGACCGCGGGGAGCGGGCGATCCCGCGCCGGCTGGTGGTCGCGGCCGGGATGCGACAGACTCCACTCAGCCACACCTGTGGCGAGGGGCGACGACGCCCCGCTCCGATTCCTGGGGGAACTTTGCACAACCGATCCACGTCCCGATCCGGAGCGCGCACGCGCGCCTCGCTCTTCGCTCTCGCCGCCCTCACCGTGGTGGGGGTCGTCGCGGCGCCGCTGTCGGCGGCTGCTGCTCCGGGCGACCGCACGCCCGACGGCTCGTCCTGGGGCACGAGCGAACCGGGTGCCGGAGCGCCCGACGGGTCCGACCTCTCGAGCCGGGGCACCAACGACAACGACTACTACGTGACGCGCGTCGATGGAGCGAACCGCTACGAGGTCGCCGTCAACCTCAACAGCCCGTTCACCTCCGCCGAGGTGATGTACGTCGCGAGCGGCCAGAAGTACGCCGACGCGTTGAGCGCCGGCCCGGCGGCCTACGCCCAGGGCGGTGGCCTGCTGCTGACCCCCCGTGACAGCCTCCCGGAGGTCACGCGGCAGGAGATCCTGCGCGAGAAACCCAAGAGGATCGTCGTGGTCGGCGGCACGGCCAGCGTCTCCGACGCCGTCTACCAGCAGCTCGCCGCGGTGCAGCCCGACATCGTCCGGATCGGCGGAGCCGACCGCTACGAAGTCTCGCGCAACATCCTGGAGTACGCGTTCGAAGGCGGCGTCTCGGACGTCTTCATCGCCACGGGCAACAACTTCCCTGACGCGCTCGCCGCCGGCCCCGCCGCCGGTCACCTCGACGGTGCGGTGCTGCTCGTGAACGGTTGGGGCGAGGGTCTCGACGGTCCCACCCGCCAGTCGCTGGCGGACGCAGGCGCGCAGACCGCGCGCATCGCGGGTGGTGTGAACTCGGTCAACGCGAAGGTCGAGGCGGATCTGGCCGCGAGCATTCCGTCGGTGATGCGTTACGGCGGAATCGATCGCTTCGACGTGGCCGCGAACATCACTCTGGACATCTGGCGGGGCAAGGTCGAGAACGTGTTCGTCGCTTCGGGCCTGGTGTTCCCGGATGCGCTCGCCACCGGCCCTGTCGCCGCCGAGTACGATTCCCCCTTGCTCCTGACCAAGCCCACGTGCCACCCCGCCTCCACCGCGGACGCCATCTGGTACTCCACTCTCAACCCCGAGCTGCTCGTGTTCGTGGGCGGGCCCAACACTCTCTCGGAGGAGCTGATCGACTACCCCGCCTACTGCTGATCGGGTCAGCCTCACCTGAGCCGATGTCGGGGGTCGGTGCGACGATCCGGGCACCGGGACGGCGAGGAGGAGCGGATGCGAGGCGAGGCGACGGTCCTGCATGCCGACCTCGACGCCTTCTACGCCTCGGTCGAGCAGCGCGACGCCCCGGCGCTCCGGGGTCGGCCCGTGATCGTGGGCGGCGGCGTGGTGCTCGCAGCGAGCTACGAGGCGAAGGCCCGAGGCGTGCGCACCGCGATGGGCGGCAGACAGGCGCGCGAGCTGTGCCCCGACGCCGTGGTGGTGCCGCCGCGCATGGAGGCGTACTCGGAGGCGAGCCGCGCCGTCTTCGCCATCTTCCGCGACACGACGCCCCTCGTGGAGGGTCTGTCGATCGACGAGGCGTTCCTCGAGGTCGGCGGCCTCCGGCGCCTCGCGGGCACGCCGGAGCAGGTGGCGGTGCGGCTGCGCGAACGGGTGCTCGCCGAGGCCGGCCTGGCCATCTCGGTGGGAGTGGCGCGCACCAAGTTCCTCGCCAAGGTCGCGAGCGCGGTGAGCAAGCCGAACGGCCTCCTCGTGGTCGAGCCGGAGCGCGAGCAGGAGTTCCTCCTCCCGCTGCCGGTGGAGCGCCTCTGGGGCGTGGGCGCGGTGACCGCCGAGAAGCTGCACCGCCTCGGCATCCGCACCGTGGGTCAGCTCGCCGAGCTCGAGGAGGCGACCGCCGAGCGGATCCTCGGCCGCGCCACCGGCGCGCACCTGCACGCCCTCGCCCGGCTCCGCGACCCGCGCCCCGTCGACAGCACTCGGCGCCGCTCCTCCATCGGCTCGCAGCGCGCCCTCGGCAACCGTGCTCGCTCGCCCGACGAGCTCGACGTCATCCTCACCCAGATCATCGACCGCCTGGCGCGTCGGCTCCGCGACGGCGACCGGCTCTGCCGCACCGTCGTGCTCCGCCTCCGGTTCGGCGACTACGAGAAGGCCACCCGTTCCCGCACCGTGCGCATCCCCACCGACAGCACCGCGGTGCTCCTGGCCTCGGCCCGCGATCTCCTCACCGCCGCCCACCCGGAGATCGCGGCGAGGGGCATCACCCTCCTCGGAATCTCCTTCTCGCACCTCACCCGCTCCGACACCCTCCAGCCCGAGCTCCCCATCGACTGGTCGGACGGCGCCCGCCTCGACTCGGTCCTCGACGCCGTGCGCACCCGCTTCGGCGCCGCCTCCGTCTCCCGAGCCACCCACCTCGACCGCGACCCCGGCCTCTCGGCCCCCCTCCTCCCCGAACACGAGTAGTGGGGGCGCCCCCCCGCATCCTCCCCACCCGCCGAAGGGACGACTCCCCTGCGTGGCCGATGGCTGAGCTGAATGGTCTGGTCGTGTCACGTGGTCGGGTCTGGCAGCGGTCGCGAAGCGAACGCCGGAAGTGACACGACCAGACCATTCAGCTCAGCCAGCGGCCACGCACGCCGACATTCCCCCCTGACGACCGACATGCCACCATGAAGCATGACCGAGCTCCACATCACAGGCGACCCCACGGCAGACCACCTCCTCTCCACCGACCCCCTGGCCCTCCTGGTCGGCATGCTCCTCGACCAGCAGATCGCCATGGAGACGGCCTTCGAGGGCCCCAGGAAGATCACCGAGCGACTCACAGCGGCCGGCGCCACCTTCGACGCGAAGACCCTCGCCGCCTACGACCCGGAGGCCCTGGTCGAGCTCTTCCGCGAGACGCCGGCCGTGCACCGCTACCCCGGCAGCATGGCCGCCCGGGTGCAATCGCTCTGCGCCGCGCTCGTCGACGACTGGAACGGCGGCGCCTCCGAGCTCTGGACCCGCGACGACCCCGACGGCCGCACGCTGCTCGAGCGCCTCGAGAGCCTCCCCGGCTTCGGCGCCCAGAAGGCCCGCATCTTCGTGGCCCTCCTCGGCAAGCAGTACGGCGTGACCCCGGACGGCTGGCGCGACGCGGCCGGCCCCTACGGCGAGGAGGGCTCCTACCGCTCCGTCGCCGACATCGTCGACGCCGATTCGCTCACACGCGTGCGGGAGACGAAGCGCGCCGCGAAGGCCGCCGCGAAGAGCGGGAAGCAGGCGAAGACCGGTGCGAAGGGCGCGTAGCCCGAGGCCCGCGTGATCCGGCCCCAGCCTTCGTCACCCCGAACCACCGCAGCGAGACGCCGCAGAGCGGCCCCACGAGCAGCGCGAAGGCCACCGTGCCGAGGCCGACGTTGCCGCCGAGCAGCCACCCGGCGAGCAGCACCGTGCCCTCCACGGCCGTGCGGCCGAGCCAGATGGGCCAGCCGAGCCGCGAGTGCAGCCCGGTCATGAGTCCGTCGCGCGGTCCGGGGCCCATCGCGGCGCCGATGTAGACGCCGCTCGCCACCGCCAGCAGCAGCAGCCCGATCGTGAAGTATCCGGCAGAGACCAGCACGGAGGCGAGGCCCGTGGCGCCGAACACCTCCGGTGCCGGGAACAGCAGCAGCCCCAGCTCGATGAACGGCCCCACGAGCAGCACGTTCATGAGGGTGCCGAGCCCCGGACGCTGGCGGAGCGGGATCCAGGCGAGCAGCACGGCCCCGCCGATGAGCACGGTGAGCAGCCCGATGCCGAGCCCGGTGACGTTCGCGATCCCCTGCGCGAAGACCATCCACGGGCTCACGCCGATGGTGGCATGCACCATGAGCGACTCGGCGAGACCGTAGAGCAGGAGGCCGGCCAGCAGGCGGGCGAAGCGAAGAGCAAAGGATCGGGACACGAGAGACATCCAATTCGAGAATTGGCCCGCTATCAAGAAGCCAATCCCGCTAGAGTGGTTGCATGACAGATGTCCGCATCGGCACCCGGGGGCTCATCGCCCTGCTCGGCGACTGGCGTGGTTCCACCTCGGGCCCCTCCTACCTGGCTCTTTTCGATCGCATCCGGCTGCTGGTTCTCGACGGCCGCATCGCCACCGACACCCGGCTGCCGGCGGAGCGCGATCTCGCGCAGGCGCTCGGCGTGAGCCGCACGATGGTCTCGGCCGCCTACCGCGAGCTGCGCGGCGCGGGCTACACCGAGAGCGTGCGCGGCTCGGGCAGCGTCACGCGGCTGCCCGGGCGGGCGCCGATCGCGGGCCAGGAGCCCTCGGGAGAGTACATCGACTTCTCCAAGGCCACCTCGGCCGCCTTCCCGGGGCTGCACGCGGCGACGCTCCGCGTGATGGGCGAGTTCGCCGGCGAGCTCGAGGGAACGGGCATCGATCCGTTCGGCTCGCTCGCCCTGCGGCAGGCCGTGGCCGATCGCTATGCCGCGCGCGGGCTGCCCACGAGCGTCGATCAGGTGATGATCACGATCGGTGCCCAGCACGCCATCTTCCTGCTCGCGCGCACTCTGCTCGCGCGAGGCGACCGGGCGGTCGTGGAGCTGCCGAGCTACCCCCACGCCTACGAGTCGCTTCGGGCCGCGGGGGCGAGGCTCGTGCCGGTCACCGTGACGGCCCCGGGATCGGAAGGGCGGCACGAGTCAGGAGGGCCCGCTCCCGGGTGGGACGCGGCAGGCCTCCAGCAGGCCTTCGCCCGCACGAGCCCCGCCCTCGCGTACCTCATGCCCGACTTCCACAACCCCACGGGCGAGTCGATGCCGGCGGGGCTCCGCGCCGAGGTCATCCACCACGCGGCCAGGCAGGGCACGATCGTGGTGATCGACGAGACCACCGCCGAGCTCGACATCGACCGCCCCGAGCGCTACCTGCCCTTCGCGGCCTACGCCGATCCGGCGACCGCGAGCTCGGTGGCGCTCATCGGCTCCGTGGGCAAGACCGTGTGGGCCGGGCTCCGGGTGGGCTGGGTGCGAGCCGATCCGGCCGTCATCCGCAAGCTCGCCGCCAACCGCTTCTCGGGCGATCTCGGCACCCCGGTGCTCGAGCAGCTCATCGTCGCCGAGCTGCTGCGCGACTTCGATCCGGTGCTGAGGCTCCGCACCGAGCAGCTGCGGTCCGGCCGTGAGCAGGTGCTCGGCACCCTGGCGTCGACGTTCCCCGAGTGGTCGGCGCCGCGGATCGACGGGGGCCTCGCCACCTGGGTCAACCTCGGTGCACCCGTGAGCTCCCAGCTGGCGCTGGCCGCACGATCGCACGGCCTCCTCGTGACGGCGGGGCCGAGATTCGGCATCGACGGGGCGTTCGAGCGGTTCCTGCGCATCCCCATCCAGCATGCGCCCGGCGACTTCGAGCGCGGCATCCGGGCGCTCGAGTCGGCCTGGCGCGGGGTCGCCGGCCGGCCGCTCATGGCGCAAGGCGATCTCTTCGCCGACGTGGTCTGACCGTCGACGTCGAGATCGCCCCGAGTGATCGCCCCGAGTGAGCTCAGCGCTTGGCGGGCTTGCGGTTCTCGGCGCTGACCATCCAGGCGAACTGCTCGAGCTTCTCGATGATGCCGTGCAGGATGTCGGCGCTCGTCGGATCCGCGTCGTCGACCTGGTCGTGCACCTCGCGCATGGTGCCCACGACGGCCTCGAGGCGCTGGGTCACGAGGTCGACCGTCTCGGCGGTGTCGATCTCGCCGTTGGGGTACTCCGGCAGGGTCGTGGTGGCGGCCACGGTGTCGCTGCGGCCGTCCGGCACCGCGTGCAGTGCGCGCAGGCGCTCGGCGACCACGTCGCTGAACTCGCGCGCGGCTTCGATGATCTCGTCGAGCTGCAGGTGCAGGTCGCGGAAGTTCTTGCCGACGACGTTCCAGTGAGCCTGCTTGCCCTGCAGGTGCAGCTCGATCAGGTCGACGAGCACGCGCTGCATGCAGTCGGTGAGCTCCTTGGAGGCCTTGAAACCGCGCTCGGCGTTCTGCCGGCGGGTGGGGCGGGCTCCCCCGTCGGAGGGGACCTCGACGTGGCGTTCGATGGTGGCGGTCATGGTGTTCCTTTCTCGTGCAATCGATGCAGTCATCGCTCTCGAGGGCGAGAGCGGCAGCGGGTGGCTCCTAGAGCTCGACCGTCTTGTTCTCGCCGATGTCGGGCGTCCCGCCGCCGACCGCCGCGCGGGCGATCTTGAACAGCTGCACGGCCCTGGGCTCGTCGGTCGACCAGTACTCGGCCGAGTCGGCCTCGATCTTCAGCAGTGCGACGGACGGGTCGTTGCGGCCGCCCTCGAACCAGGCCTCGACGCCCTTGTTCCAGAGTTCGTCGATCTTGGCGTCATCCGTGACCACGCTGGCTCGGCCGGCGATGGAGAGGTAGCCCTTCGATGACTCGAAGGCAGCGTTGACCTGGGGGTGGGCCGCGATCTCCTCGGTCTTCTCGCTCGGGTGCGGCGTGAAGAACCAGAGGTCGCCGTCGAACTCCGCCTCCTGCACCTGCAACGGTCGGCTGTGCAGGTCTCCACCGGCGGTGCGGCTGGTCACGAGAGCGATCTTCGATGACTCGATCAGCTTCGCGATGGTCTTGATGTCTTCGTCGTGAGTGCTCATGAGGCCGAACCTACGCTCGGCGGGCGGGATCGGCCAGGCCTTCGCAGGATCAGCCAGGCCTTCGCAGGATCGGCCAGGCAGCTAGACCTTCGCGTCCTGCTTCGGGAACACGACCTTCTGCACGATGATGATGGCCGAGGCGGCGATCGGGATGGCCACGAGGGCGCCGAGCACCGAGCCGAGCGTGCCGCCGGCCACCGCGGCGATGACCACGATGGCCCCGGGGACGGCCACTGCCCGGTTCATGATGCGCGGGCTCAGGAAGTAGGCCTCGAGCTGCATGTAGATCACGTAGTAGATGGCGGCCACGAGTGCCGTGAGAGGCGAGGCGAACAGGCACACCAGGATGATCACGATCGAGCCGGAGAGCGTGCCGACCAGCGGGATCAGAGACGCCAGGAACGCGATGAAGGCGAGCAGCGCCGGAGCCGGGGCGCCGATGATCGTGAGGAAGATCAGGCTCAGCACGCCGTTGATGGCCGCGAGCCCGATCTGCCCCACCACGTAGCGGCCGACGGCGCCCGTCACGTCCTCGGTGAGGGAGGCGAAGGCGAGGCGCTTGTTCGCGGGCACGAAGCGGTAGGTGATCTTCTTCATGCTGCGAAGCGACGCGAGGAAGTACAGGGTGAGGATGAGCACGATCACGGCGCCCGTGGCTCCGCTCGCGATGCCGGAGCCCACGGCGAGCAGACCACCGCCGAGAGCGAGCAGGTTGTCGGGGTCCTGGAAGAAGGCCGCGGCGTCCTGCACGGCCTTGTCGATGTCGACGAAGTTGCCCACCACGCCCTGGAGGCCGGTCACGAAGTCGCTCTTGGTGACCTCGTCGACGATGTCGGAGAAGTTCTTCACCAGGTACGAGGCCTGGTCGACCACGAGCGGGATGACCGCGAAGGCCAGTCCGACGAAGATGCCGATGACCGCCGCGAAGACGATGACGATGGCGAGCGGTCGCGGCATGCGCCGCTCGAGCCAGGAGACGAGCGGATCGAGTCCGAGCGCGAGGAAGAGCGCCACCCCGATGTAGATGAGCACCGTGCTCAGCTGGGTGATGACCCCGCCGATGAGGATGGAGAGGAGCACGCCGAGCCCGCCGACGAGTCCGATCCGGAACGCGTTGACCCGCACGGAGGGAATGCTGTTGTCGCCCGCGACGTCGAGATCGCTCCCCGGCTCGAGGGCCGCGGCCGTGGGATCGTTCTTCTTCTTCTTGAACACGAAGACACCTCATCTCATCCGCTGGCAACACTAGACCGATGCATGCGTTAATGGACCCATGGGCAAGCTTCTCTATGGGTCGTCGGGGATCGAGATCGAATTCGACGACCGCACCCTCACGCATCTCCAGATCGTGATCGCCGCGAAGCTGCGCCGCAAGGAGAGCTTCTTCTTCTCCTGGAAGGACGACCCGGCCATCGGTGACGGCCGCTCGAGCATCTGGCTCGACGCTGCGATCCCGCTCTACTTCAAGTTCGCGGGAGGCCGGGTGCCCTCGATCAACCGCGAGTGGCTCGACACCCTGACCGCGTCGTCGAACGGCAGCGGCGGCCTGCAGTTCACCGAGGAGCCGGGCGCCGGCGCCGCGAACCCGCACAACGGAGCGTCGGGCCCCGCGACCGTCCGCTAGCCGTCCTGAGTCAGACCGTCGCTTCGAGCGCGGCTTTGGCTTCGTCGAGGCTGCGATAGGTGCCGAGATCCTTGCCGGATCGGCTCGTGAGCACGAAGCCGTGCACCCAGCGTTCGGTGATGATGCCCAAGGGGCGGGATTCGGCGTCGGTCGCCACCCAGAGGCCCTCGGGCCGACGGCGCCAGTGGAGCGCGCGCGTGAGTGTTTCAGTCATTGTTCTCCCTTGAACTCGACAGGTGAAGCATAACCCGGAGGTGCTGGGTGTTCGCCGCGCGAGGCGGGAGTCGTGCAATGAGATAGTTAAGCCTCCTAGACGCTTGTCCCGCCCGGCCGACAGAGAGACTCCTCGTGCACTTCCTCGCCGTCCTCAGCATGAAGAACCGGGCGCTCATCGCGCTCGTCACCGTGGTGGTCGCCGTCTTCGGCTCCCTCGCGCTCACGAACCTCAAGCAGGAGCTCATCCCCTCGATCGAGTTCCCGCAGCTGGCCATCCTCACGCCCTACCCCGGGGCGAGCCCGGAGGTGGTCAACGACGAGGTGTCGACGCCCATCGAGACCGCCATCCAGGGGGTGGAGGGGATCGAGACGACGAGCGCCACGAGCGCCACCAACCTCTCGATCATCTCGGCCACCTTCACCTACGGCACCGATCTCGCCACGGCCGAGCAGAAGATCACCCAGGCCATCAACCGCATCTCGTCGACCCTGCCGGAGGACCTCGACACCCAGGTGCTGAGCGGCAGCATCGACGACCTGCCCATCATCTCGATCGCGGTCTCCGGTGAGGACACGAAGACACTCGCCCAGCAGCTCGAGACCTCGGCGGTGCCCGACCTCGAGGAGCTCGACGGGGTGCGCGCCGCCGAGGTGCTCGGCCAGGTCGGCCAGCGCGTCACCATCACGCCCTCGAACGAGGGGCTCGCCGCGGTGGGTCTCTCGCCGTCCGCGATCGGCGACGCGGTGGAGGACAACGGACTCCTCATCCCGGCCGGCACGCTCACCGAGAACGGGCAGAGCTACGCCGTGCAGGCCGGCTCGAAACTCGGCTCGGTGGAGGACATCCAGGGCCTGCCCCTGCCGGCGGTCAATCCGGACGGCACCGTCGTGACCATCGGGCAGGTGGCCACCGTGGAGCTCGTCGACGACCCGGTGACCTCCATCTCGCGGGTGAACGGCGAGGACGCCCTCACGATCTCGGTCACCAAGGTGCCCGCGGCCAACACCGTCGAGGTCTCCCAGGCGGTGCGCGACCTGCTGCCCCAGCTCGAGTCGGCTCTGCCGGGCGCCACCTTCACCATCGTGTTCGATCAGGCGCCGTTCATCCAGCAGTCGATCGAGGCGCTCGCCACCGAGGGTCTGCTCGGGCTCTTCTTCGCCATCGTGGTGGTGTTCCTCTTCCTGCTGTCGATCCGCTCGACGCTCGTCACCGCCATCTCCATCCCCACCTCGGTGCTCATCACGTTCCTCGGGCTGCAGGCGGCGAACTACACGCTCAACATCATCACGCTCGGCGCCCTCACGATCGCGATCGGCCGCGTGGTCGACGACTCCATCGTGGTGATCGAGAACATCAAGCGGCACCTCGCCTCCCTCGCGGGGCGGCAGCTCACGCCGAAGGAGTCCGCCTCGGCCCGCGCCACGGTCATCGTGGAGGCGGTGCGCGAGGTGGGCGGCGCCATCACCGCGTCGACCTTGACCACGGTGGCGGTGTTCCTGCCGCTCGCCTTCGTCAGCGACATGACGGGCGAGCTGTTCCGGCCGTTCGCGCTCACCGTGACCATCGCGCTGCTCGCGTCGCTCCTCGTGGCGCTCACGATCGTGCCGGTGCTCGCCTACTGGTTCGTGCGCCCGCCCAAGCGCAAGGTCGTGCACGCCCACGCCGCGGTGCCCGAGGTGCCGGGGGCAGGTTCCCTCGACGACGAGCCGCCCACGGCCCTCCAGCGCCGCTACCTCCCGATCATCGCCTGGACCTTGAAGCACTCCGTCGCGACGATCCTCATCGCCGTCGTGGTGCTCCTCGGCACCCTGCCCCTGACCCTGCTCATGAAGACCAACTTCCTCGGTGACAGCGGCCAGAACACCTTCACGGTCACGCAGACCGTTCCTGTCGGCTCGAGCCTCGACGCCCAGGCCGCCGCCTCGAACGAGGTGGAGGCGGCTCTCGACGGCATCGAGGGCATCGAGACGGTGCAGCTGACCATCGGCTCGAGCGGCAGCTCGCTGCGGGATGCCTTCGCGGGCGGTGGAGACAGCGCGATCACCTACAACATCACGACCGACGAGGACGTCGACCAGGAGGCGCTCCAGTCCACCGTGCGGAGCGACCTCGAGGCCATACCGGACGTCGGCGACATCCAGGTCTCCTCCTCGGCGGGCTTCGGCGGCTCGAGCGACATCGCCGTCGACGTCTCGGCCGCGAACCAGGCCGACCTCGCCACGGCGGCCTCGGCCGTGCTCGACTCCATGCAGGGTCTGGATGCTGTGGCGCAGGCCACGAGCAGCCTCACCGAGTCGCGCCCCTACGTGCAGGTGGCTGTCGACCGCGCCGCCGCAGCGGCCGCCGGGCTCAGCGAGGTGGCCGTCGGCGGCCTGGTCTCCCAGGCCATGCAGCCCACCACCGTGGGCTCGATCGTGATCGACGACACCAACTACACGATCTACATCGCCGCCTCCGATCCGCCCACCACGCAGGAGGCGCTCGCCGCCCTCGCCATCCCGACCGCGGCGGGGCCCGTGCGGCTCGACTCGCTCGCGACCGTGGGAGTGGTCGACGGCCCCGCGAGCATCACGACGGTGCGCGGCATCCGCACCGCCACGGTCTCGGTCACGCCCGAGAGCGACGACCTCGGCACCGCGAGCGCCGAGGTGCAGACGGCGCTCGAGGAGGTCGAGCTGCCGGCCGGCGCGACCGCCGAGGTGGGCGGCGTCGTCACCGACCAGTCGGATGCCTTCGGGCAGCTCGGCCTCGCGGTGCTCGTGGCCATCCTCATCGTCTATGTCGTGATGGTGGCCACCTTCAAGAGCCTCGTGCAGCCCGTGCTGCTGCTCGTCTCGATCCCGTTCGCCGCCACCGGCGCCATCGGCCTGCAGGTGATCTCCGGCATCCCGCTCGGCGTGCCCTCGATCATCGGCGCGCTCATGCTCGTGGGCATCGTGGTGACGAACGCCATCGTGCTCGTCGACCTCGTGAACCAGTACCGGGGGAGGGGACTGCCCGTGCGGGAGGCGCTGATCGAGGGCGCCAGCCGCCGGCTCCGGCCCATCCTCATGACGGCGCTCGCGACCATCTTCGCCCTGCTGCCGATGGCCATCGGGCTCACCGGCCACGGCGGCTTCATCTCGCAGCCGCTCGCCATCATCGTGATCGGCGGTCTCGTGTCGTCGACTCTGCTGACCCTCATCGTGCTCCCGGTGATCTACAACCTCTACGAGGGCGGCCTCGAGCGCCGTCGGGATCGGCGGGAGAAGCGCGCGCTCGCCGCTCGTTGAGTCGACCGGTGCGATAAGATCGCACAGTGATCGACATAAGTGAGCCCTCGAAGGTTCCCAACGCGTCCAGTTCGAGCGATCTCTTCCAGATCATGCGCGACGGCCAGGCCCGCACGCGCTCCGAACTGGCCTCGATCACGGGCCTCGCCCGCTCGACCGTGGCGCTGCGGATCGACGCGCTCATGAAGCTCGGACTGCTGCGCCCGGTCAACGACGCCATCTCCACGGGCGGTCGGCCCTCGACACAGTTCGCGCTCAACGTCACGGGTCACTCGGTGCTCGGCGTCGACGTCGGCGCCTCGCACGTGCGGGTGGCCCTCACCGATCTCGCCGGGACCGTGATCGACGAGCGCTCGGAGCTCATCGACATCGCCCGCGGCCCGGTCGTGGTGCTCGAGCACGTCATGACGATGGGCTCGGAGCTCCTGGCCCCGTCCGGCGAGTCGACGACCGGCGGGGCGGCCGCGGGCGGGTCCGCCGCCCTCATCGCCGTGGGGGTCGGTCTGCCCGGTCCCGTCGAGCACGCCTCGGGCCGCCCGATCAATCCACCGATCATGCCCGGCTGGGACCGCTACGACGTGGGCGGTGCCCTCGGCCGCCACTTCGGCGTGCCCGTGCTCGTCGACAACGACGTGAACATCATGGCGCTCGGCGAGCGGGAGCTCGCCTGGAGCGGTGTCGACGACCTCATGTTCGTGAAGGTCGCGACCGGCATCGGAGCGGGGGTCATCTCGGGTGGCGTGCTGCAGCGCGGAGCGCAGGGCACGGCGGGCGACCTCGGCCACGTCTACGTCTCGCGCGGCGCCGACGTGTTCTGCCGCTGCGGCAACCGCGGCTGCCTCGAGGCGCTCGCCTCGGGTGCCGCCATCTCGCGGGCTCTCGGCATCGAGACCACCTCGAGCGGCGACATCGTGGCGCTCGTTCGTCAAGGCGACATCGACGCCATCCAGGCCGTCCGCCAGGCCGGTCGCGACCTCGGCGAGGTGCTCACCACGTGCGTGAGCCTCATGAACCCGTCGACCATCGTGATCGGCGGGGCACTCGCGGCTGCGGGGGAGTTCCTCATCGCGGGCGTGCGTGAAGCCATCTACACGCGGGCCACGCCCTTCGCCACCCAGCACCTCGACATCACGCAGTCCCGGATCGGCGCGAACGCGGCCATCGCAGGCGCGAGCGTCATGGCCATCCAGTTCGCCCTCTCGCCCGAGCGCGTCGACGCCATGGTGGCCGCCCTGGGCGACTGAGGACGACCCGCGCTCAGCGGGTGCTGAGGGCGGCGTCGAAGGCGGCCGTGGGGGCGTCGAAGGCGAGGGCGCGCACGAACGCGAGCGCTTCGGGTGCGCCGACGAGGCGGTCCATGCCGGCGTCCTCCCACTCGACGGAGATCGGGCCGGTGTAGCCGATCGCGTTGAGGGCGCGGAAGGACTTCTCCCAGGGGACGTCGCCGTGTCCGGTCGAGACGAAGTCCCAGCCGCGACGGAGGTCGGCCCAGGCGAGGTGGGAGCCGAGGCGGCCGTTGCGGCCGTTGCCGGTGTTCATCTTCACGTCTTTGCAGTCGACGTGGTAGATGCGGTCGGCGTGTTCGAGGATGAAGTCGACGGGGTCGAGCTCCTGCCAGACGAAGTGCGAGGGGTCCCAGTTCAGGCCGAACGCCTTCCGGTGGCCGATGGCTTCGAGGGTGCGCTGGGTGGTCCAGTAGTCGTAGGCGATCTCGGAGGGGTGGACTTCGTGGGCGAACCGGACGCCGACCTCGTCGAAGACGTCGAGGATGGGGTTCCACCTGTCGGCGAAGTCCTGGTAGCCGGCGTCGACGAGCTCCTGGGAGACCGGCGGGAACATGGCCACGTACTTCCAGATGCTGGATCCGGTGAACCCGACGACGGTGTCGACGCCGAGGGCCGCGGCGAGGCGGGCGGTGTGCTTCATCTCCTCGGCGGCGCGCTGACGCACGCCTTCGGGGTCGCCGTCGCCCCACACGCGGTCGGAGAGGATGTCGCGGTGCCGTGCGTCGATGGGGTCGTCGCAGACGGCCTGGCCCTTGAGGTGGTTCGAGATCGCGTAGACCTTCAGCCCGTACTTCTGGAGCAGCGCGAGCTTGCTGTCGACGTAGCCGGGCTCGTCCCACCGCCAGGGATCGAGGTGGTCGCCCCAGCAGGCGAGCTCGAGGCCGTCGTAGCCCCACCCGGAGGCCAGTCGCGCGACCTCCTCGAGGGGCAGATCGGCCCACTGACCGGTGAACAGGGTGACGGGGCGGCTCATGAGATCTCCTTCCACGCGCTGCCCGCATCGGAGCTGCGCTCTACGGCGTCGAGGGCCCGCTGCACCTGCAGGCCGTCGTCGAACGAGGGGGTCGGCTGCTCGCCCGCGGCGATGGCCGTGACGAGGTCGCGCACCTGGTGCGAGAACCCGTGCTCGTAGCCGAGTGCATGACCGGCCGGCCACCAGGCGTCGAGGTAGGGATGCCCGGGCTCGGTCACGATGATCTTCGTGAAGCCCTGGGTGAGCGGATCGGCCGTCGCGTCGAACAGCTGCAGCGAGTTGAGGTCCTCCAGATCGAAGGACAGGGCGCCCAGGCTGCCGGAGACCTCGAAGCGCAGGGCGTTCTTGCGGCCTGTGCTGAAGCGGCTGGCCTCGAAGGCGCCGAGCACGCCGTCGTCGAAGCGGCCGGTGAAGAGGGCTCGGTCGTCGACGGTCACCGTCTGCTTCTCCTCCCCGGCGGTGCCCGAGAGGCCCTGCGCCTCCACGAGCACGGGGCGTTCGGAGACGAGTGTCTCGAGGGTGCCGCTGACCGACACGAGCGAACGGCCGGTGATGAACTGGGCCAGGTCGATGGCGTGGGCGCCGATGTCGCCGAGGGCGCCGGATCCGGCCTGCTCCTTGTCGAGGCGCCAGGTGAAGGGCGCGTTCTCGTCGGCGAGCCAGTCCTGCAGGTAGCTCACGCTCAGCTGGCGCACGGTGCCGATGCGGCCGGCGGCGATGAGGTCGCGGGCGAGGGCCGCGGCGGGCACCCGGCGGTAGGTGAAGCCGACCATGGCGTAGACACCGGAGGCGGCGGCGCGCCGCGCAGCCTCGGCCATGCGCTCGGCCTCGGCGACGGTGTTGGCGAGGGGCTTCTCGCAGAGCACGTGCTTGCCGGCCTCGAGGGCGGCGATGGCGATCTCGGCGTGCGAGAACCCGGGGGTGACGATGTCGACGAGGTCGATGTCGTCGCGTGCGATGACCTCGCGCCAGTCGGCGGAGGACTCCTCCCAGCCCCACTTCGCGGCGGCGTCGGCGGCCCGGTCGGCGTCACGGCCGACCACGACGGTCATCTCGGGCTGCCGAGGCAGATCGAAGAAGCGTCCGGCGACCCGCCAGGCTTGCGAGTGGGCGGCGCCCATGAAGCCGTTGCCGACCATGGCGACGCGGAGACCGGGGGAGGTTCGAGTCACGTTCTCTTGCTTTCTCTACGCGCGCCGAGCGGCGTGCGGGGGTGGCGGAGGGTGAAGCGGGGCCGTCCGTGCGGCCGGCCCCGCTTCGATTCCAGGAGTCGGGTCTCTACGACTCGAAGGCGCTGGGGAGGTAGACCTCCACGTTCTCCTTCGTGACGACGGGCGCGAACAGCTGGATCTTGCGGGGGACGGAGTTCTCGACGAGTTCTTCCATGCCCTCGTTCTGCACGATCAGGCGGGCCAGGCTGATGCCGTCGGCGGCCTGCGTGGAGGGGTAGATGACGGTGGCCTTCAGCACGGAGTCGTCAGCCTGGATGGCCCGCATGACGTTCGCGGATCCGGCGCCGCCGACCATGAAGAACTCGTCGCGTCCGGCGGCGTCGATCGCGGCGAGCACGCCGACGCCCTGGTCGTCGTCGTGGTTCCAGAGAGCGTCGATCTTCGGTGCCGCGGAGAGCAGCTGCGAGGCGGCTGCCTCGCCGCCCTGGACGGTGAAGTCGGCGGCGACGCGGTTGGAGACCTCGAGGCCGCAGTCGTCGAGGGCGTCTTCGAAGCCCTGGCTGCGGTCCTGGGTGAGGGGGAGGGAGTCGATGCCGGCGATCTCGGCGACGACGGCGTCGTCCTGGCCCTCGAGCTGCTCGCAGATGTAGGTGCCGGCCGAGACGCCCATGCCGTAGTTGTCGCCGAGGATGGTGGTGCGGGCGGCGAAGGTGCTGGAGAACTCGCGGTCGACGTTGATGACGGGGATGCCGGCCTCCATGGCCTGGATCGCGACGTCGGTGAGGGCGGCTCCGTCGGTGGGGAGCAGCACGATGGCGTCGACGCCGTCGTTGATGAAGGTCTCGACCTGACTGATCTGCAGGTTGGCGTCGTTGGTGCCTTCGGCGACGATGAGTTCGACGTCGTCGAACTTCTCGGCCTCGGCGATCGCGGCGGTGTTGATGGCGCCGAGCCAACCGTGGTCGGCCGCGGGGCCGGAGAAGCCGATGCGGATGGTGCCGCCGGTCGAACCCCCGGTGGTCTCCTCGCCGGCGCTGGTCTCGGCAGGGGCCGAGGAGCTGTCGGGGGTGGTGCTGCCGGCCGTGCAACCGGTGATCAGCGCGAGCGTGGCCACCGTCGCGCCGGACGCGAGGGCCAGCCGTGGCCAGAGCTTGTGTGAAGTGCGCATCTATTCCTCCTGGACTGTGTGCTGCTGGGATGTCCGAACGGATCCGGAGCAGCACCTCTTCGGTGCAGCAGTCCTGCGGTCCACTCTGACGATCGAAACTGTAACAGAAGTTCTCTCGTGGTGTCTCAACTTATTTATGTCGATCGACATAAGCCGTGAGTGATCGGATCTGTTATGTTGATGTTGTGATCAAAGTCGACCATTCAACGTCATTACTCGAGGTGCGGGGCCTGACGAAGTCCTTCTCGGGCACCAGGGCGCTCG
Source organism: Herbiconiux oxytropis (assembly GCF_024979315.1). Classification (GTDB taxonomy): domain Bacteria; phylum Actinomycetota; class Actinomycetes; order Actinomycetales; family Microbacteriaceae; genus Herbiconiux; species Herbiconiux oxytropis. The sequence continues at coordinate 50,481 of NZ_JANLCK010000015.1, forward strand.
CCGGAGTGGACCTCACCGTCGTTCCGGGCGAGGTGCATTGCGTGCTCGGGCAGAACGGGGCAGGCAAGTCCACACTCATCAAGACGCTCTCGGGCATCAACCAGCCCGACGAGGGCGAGATCCTGTGGCAGGGGGAGACCGTCGCCATCTCCGATCCCGTCACCGCGATCCGGATCGGCATCGCCACGATGTACCAGGAGCTCGACGTGGTCGACGGCCTGAGCGTGGCGGAGAACATCTTCCTCGGCCACGAGCACGACCGTGCCGGCGTGACCGATCGGCGGCGCACCGCCCGCGAGGCCGCCGAGATCATGGCGCGGCTCGGCCACCCGCAGATCGGACCCGGCCGCGAGGTCGGCACGCTCTCCGCCGCCAACAAGCAGATCGTGAGCATGGGCCGCGCGCTCTCGCACGACGCGAAGCTCATCATCATGGACGAGCCCTCAGCGGTGCTCGACTCCGAGGAGGTCAAGAACCTCTTCCGAGTGGTGCGCGAGCTCACGAAGGCCGGGATCGCCGTCATCTACATCTCGCACCGGCTCGAGGAGATCCGCGAGATCGGCGACCGGATCACGGTCATCAAGGACGGCCGGACCATGGCCACGAACCTCCCCGTCGCCGAGACGCCCACCAAGGAGCTGATCGAGCTGATGACCGGCCGCACGGTCGACAACGTGTTCCCGCCGCGGGTGCCCGTCGCCGACGACGCGCCTGTGCTGCTCTCCGTGGAGGGCCTTGCGCTCTCCGGGGTCTTCGAGGGCGTCGACTTCCAGGTGCGCGCGGGCGAGATCGTCGGTCTCGCCGGGCTCGTGGGATCCGGCCGCTCCGAGATCGTCGAGACCGTCTACGGCGCGCGCAAGGCGAGTGCCGGACGGGTGCTCGTGGAGGGCAGACCGCTGACGCCCGGCTCCGTGCGGGCCGGCGTGCACGCGGGCATGGGCCTCTCCCCCGAGGAGCGCAAGAGCCAGGGGCTCATCCTCGACGAGCCCGTCTACCGCAACGTCACCCTCGCGAGCTTCACCCGCTGGGCCAGGGGAGGCGTGCTCAACGAGCGCGCCGAGCGGCAGGAGGCCCGGGCGCAGCTCGAGGCGCTCGAACTCCGGCCCGCCGACCCGGATCGCCCCGCCCGCACCCTCTCGGGCGGCAACCAGCAGAAGATCCTGCTCGCCCGCTGGCTCGTGCACGGCACCCGCATCCTGCTGCTCGACGAGCCCACCCGCGGCGTCGACGTGGGCGCTCGCGCCGAGATCTATTCGCTCATCCGCGCCCTGGCCGCCCAGGGCACCGCCATCGTCGTGATCTCGAGCGAGATCGAAGAGGTCCTCGGCCTCTCCGACCGCGTGCTCGTGGTCGCCGACGGCCGCATCATCCACGAAAGCGCCGCCTCGGCCATCGAAGAGCACGACGTGCTCGACCTCGTCATGAAGGGAAGTGCCGCGTGAGCACTCAGACCGTAAGCCCCCACGCCGGCGACAAGCGCTCGGTGCTCAGCCGCGCTCTGGGCGGGTCGGCGGGCCGCAGCCTCGGCCTCATCATCGCGCTTCTCGCCCTGTTCGTGATCGGCACGATCACCGCGGGCGACCGGTTCGCGAGCTTCGACAACATCCTCACGATCATCCGGTTCGCGTCGATCATCGGCGTGATCAGCATCGGCATGACCTTCGTCATCACCGCCGGAGGCATCGACCTCTCCGTCGGCTCCGTCCTCGGACTCGCCTCCGTGGTCGCCACCCTCTCCTGGGTGCAGCAGTTCGCGACCTCCACCAACTGGATCGTCATGGTCATCGTCGCGATCGCGGTCGGCGGATTGGCGGGTCTGATCAACGGCATCGTCATCGCCTACGGCAACGTGGTGGCCTTCATCGCCACCCTCGCCATGCTCGTCGCCGCCCGAGGGCTCGCCGAAGTGCTCGCCAACCGCACCACCCAGATCGTCATCGAGCCCGGCTTCCTCTCCGCCATGCGTGGCGAACTCATCGGCGTCCCCATCCTCGTCTGGATCTTCGTCGTCGTCGTCGCCGCCGGCTGGTTCATCCTCAACCGCACCACCTTCGGCCGCCGCACCGTCGCCATCGGCGGCAACCTCGAAGCCGCCCGCCTGGCCGGCATCAAGGTCAAACGGCACCTCATGTACGTCTACATCCTCTCCGGCCTCACCGCCGGAATCGCCGCCGTCATGATGCTCGCCCGCACCACCGCCGGCACCTCCACCCACGGCACCCTCTACGAACTCGACGCCATCGCCGCCGTCGTCGTCGGCGGAACCCTCCTCATCGGCGGCCGCGGCACCATCATGGGCACCGTCCTCGGCGTCATGATCTTCTCCACCCTCACCAACGTCTTCACCCAGAACAACCTCTCCACCTCGGTGCAGAACATCGCCAAAGGCGTCATCATCGTCGCCGCCGTCATGCTCCAGCAGCGTTTCGCCAACCGCAGCAAGAAATAGCGCTCGCGCGGATGAGCGCGGCGCCGGGCATGATGGAGCATGGCTGAATTCGAGGGACGCGCCGCGATCGTGACCGGGGCAGGTTCGGGGATCGGGGCGGCGACGGCGCGGAAGCTCGCGGCGGGCGGCGCCCGGGTGGTCGTCGCCGACATCCGGGCGGAGGCCGCCGAGGCGGTGGCCGCGGAGATCTCGGCGCAGGGCGGCACCGCCGTGGGCGTGGCCTCGGACATCGCCGAGCTCGCGCAGGCCGAGGCGCTCGTGCAGCGTGCGCTGGACGAGTTCGGGCGGCTCGATCTGGCGGTGAACAACGCCGGCATCACGGGCGAGTACGCCTCGATCGTCGACAGCGATCCGGATGCCTGGCGCCGGGTGATCGAGGTCAACCTCCTCGGCACCTACTACGCGCTCCGCAGCCAGCTGCCGCCGATGATCGCGCAGGGTTCGGGTGCCATCGTCAACATCGGCTCGATCACCTCGGTGAACGGGCAGGCCATGACCTCGGGCTACAACTCGAGCAAGCACGGCATCGCCGGGCTCACCAAGACCGCGGCGCTCGAGGTGGCCGAGGCGGGGGTGCGGGTGAACGCCGTGGCCCCCGGCTACGTGCGCACGCCGCTGCTCGACCATCTCGATGAGGAGGCGTGGGGCCCGATCGCGGCGTCGCATCCGCTCGGCCGGGTGGCCGCACCGGAGGAGATCGCCGATGTCGTGGTGTTCCTGCTGTCGGACGGTGCGTCATTCGTGACCGGCAGCATCCAGCTCGCCGACGGCGGGTTCAGCGCGCGGTAGAGCCTGCGCGGCCGCGGGCTCGGAGGCGGCTAGACCGTGAGCGAGAGCAGCAGCAGCACCACCGCGAGCAGCGGGAACGTGCCCTGCACGGCGGCCGAGCGCAGGCGCGAGCGGCCGGTGCTCAGCAGCACAGCGGCCGCGGCGAGCATCGATCCGGTGCTGAGCAGGGCCAGGGCGTAACCGGCCTCCCGTGCCTCGGTGAACAGCAGCACCAGGCCCACGAGAGCGCCGACGGCCAGGAAGAGGTTGTAGAAGCCCTGGTTGTAGGCGAGCGGCGCGGTCGTGTCGGCGTCGGCCTGGCTCGGGATGCCGAAGATCTTCCAGGTGGCGGGCTGGCGCCACCGGATGCTCTCGAGCACGAAGATGTAGACGTGCACGAGGGCGGCGAGGGCCGTGAAGACGGCGGCGGCGATCAGCATGCTGTCAGCCTAGGGTGGGGAGGTCACCCCTCATCCGAAGAAGGAGTCGCCCATGTCCCGTGTCGTCGTCACCGGAGGAAGCGGCAAGCTCGGCCGTGCCGTCGTGAGGGAGCTGCTCGGCGCCGGCTACGACGTCGTAAACCTCGACCGCCTGCCCTCGCCCGAGACCGGCCCGCTCGGGCCCGGCACCCTGCCGACCGAGCCCCGGGCGCTCTTCGTCAAGGTCGACCTCGCCGACTACGGTCAGGTGCTGCAGGCCCTCACCGCCGTCGACGACCGCTACGACCGGGTGGAAGCCGTGGTGCACCTCGCCGCCGTCCCGGCTCCGGGCCTCGTGCCGAACTCGGTGACGTTCGCCAACAACGTGCCCTCGAGCTACAACGTCTTCGCGGCCGCAGCCGCCGCCGGCATCACGAATGTGGTGTGGGCCTCGAGCGAGACCGTGCTCGGGCTCCCTTTCGCCGAGAACCCGCCGCCGTCGTTCCCGGTCGACGAGGAGTTCGCCGTGCGTCCCTCCACCACCTACTCGCTCGGCAAGGCCGTGGAGGAGGAGATGGCGCGGCACTTCACCCGCTGGAACCCCGACCTCAAGCTCATCGGGCTGCGGTTCTCCAACGTCATGGACGAGACCGACTACGCCGGTTTCCCTGCGTTCGAGAACGACCCGGCCGCGCGCAGCTGGAACGCCTGGGGCTACATCGACGCCCGCGACGGCGCTCAGGCCGTGCGGCTCGCGCTCGAGAGCACCCTCACGGGCTTCGAGGCGTTCGTGATCGCCGCCGCCGACACCGTGCTCAGCACGCCGTCGGAGGAGATCGCGGCGCGCTTCTTCCCGGAGGTGCCGTTCACGCGATCCGTTCCCGGCACCGAGACGCTGCTCGGCATCGACAAGGCGCGGCGGATGCTGTGGTTCGAGCCGAAGCACTCGTGGCGGGACCACGTGGGCTGAGCGCCCCGGCTGAACGCGCTGCTCAGGCCTCCGGGATCTCGCGGCTGAAGGTCTCCAGCGTCACGGCCTCTGGCTCGGGGCCGCCGCGGGTTCCGGTGTCGAGGGCGTCGATCGCGGCGACCTCCTCGGCGGTCAACTCGAAGTCGAAGACGTCGAGGTTCTCGGCGATCCGCTCGGGCTTGGTCGACTTCGGGATGACGGATCGGCCCTCCTGGATGCCCCAGCGCAGCATCACCTGCGCGGCCGACTTGCCGTGTGCCTGGGCGATGCCGAGGATCGTCGGATCCTCCAAAGCGCTCTTCTCGGAGTCGCGGTAGAAGGTGATCCCGCCGATCGGCGACCAGGCCTGGGTGAGGATGCCGAGCTCGGCGTCCACGCGCTGCAGCTCCTTCTGCTGGAAGTAGGGGTGCAGCTCGATCTGGTTGACGGCCGGCACCACGGAGGTCTGCTCCTGCAGGGCCGCGAGGTGCTCTGGCATGAAGTTGCTCACGCCGATGGAGCGCACCCTGCCCTCGGCCAGGAGCTTCTCGAGCGCCTGATAGGCCGCGATCGTGAGGTCGAAGCGGCTCGGCAGGGCCTGGTGCAGGATGAGCAGATCGATCGTCTCGACGCCGAGCTTGCCGGCGCTCTTGTCGAAGGCGTGCAGCGCGGAGTCGTAGCCGAAGTCGTTGATCCAGACCTTCGTCTCGACGAAGATCTCGTCGCGGGGCACGCCCGAGCGGCGGATGCCCTCGCCGACCTCGCGCTCGTTGCCGTAGGCGGCTGCGGTGTCGATGTGGCGGTAGCCGGTCTGCAGGGCTGCCTCGACGGCATCCGTGGTCTCGTCGGGTGGGGTCTGGAAGACGCCGAGGCCGATGGCGGGGAGCTCGACGCCGTTGTTCAGGGTGATGAGGGGGATGGTCATGGGTGCGACGCTACGCCCGGATGCGGGGGTGCAGGAGGGTTCTGTCAGTACCGGTACCAGCACTCAGGGTTCGTGCGGGTGCTCGTCGTGGCGGGGGATGAGGGCCAGGGAGGCCAGCGGGGTGAGGGCCACGAGTGCGAAGGCGAGCGGATAGCCCGCCACCGTGATGAGGGCGCCGATGGCCGGGCCCACCACGGAGGCGGCCATGAACTGCCCGGTGTTCTGCACGCCGAGGGCGCGACCGGACCAGTGGGGGCCGGCCGCCTCGGCCACGGCGGTGAACGCGAGACCGTTGTCGGCGACGCTCACGGTGGTGGCGATCACGAGCATCACCGCGGCGGCGGCGCTCCACTCCACCAGGCCCGTGGCGGCCAGCAGGAGCATGACGGCGACGCCGCTCACCGCCACCCAGCGCATCACGCGGGTGCGGCTGTCGACGCGGTCGCTCAGATGGCCCACGGCGATGCGGCCGAACGCGCCCACGAACTGGGAGAGGGCGATGACGGCGCCTGCGGCGGCGGGGTTCCAGTGCAGGGCGGTGATGAGCCAGACGAGACCGAAGGTCGAGAGGGTGAACTGCGGCACCACGAGCAGGGCGGAGGCGAGGTGGATGCGCACGAGGAAGCGGCTGCGGCGGTAGGGGCTCGTGGAGGCGGGGGTGTTCTCGGCGCTCGGGGTGCCCGTCTTCGCCGGACGGGGCGGATCGGCGATGCCGATCGCGCACGCCAGGGCGAGCACCGCGAGAGCGACGGCCGCGGCGAGCAGGGGCGCCCCGATGCCGTGCTGCTCGGCGAGGGGCGGCACCACGAGGGCGGCGACGGCCACACCGAGCGGCTGCGACATCTGGCGGATGCCCATCGCGAGCCCTCGGCGCGAGCGCGGGAACCACCCCACCACCACGCGTCCGCTCGCAGCGTTCACGCTCGCCGAGGCGCCTCCGCCGAGCAGCAGCAGGATTCCGAGCGCCGCGTATCCCCACCCAGCGGCCGGCACGGCCACCGCGGCGAACACTGCCGTGAGCGCGAGCCCACCGGCGATCACCCAGCGCTCTCCGAAGCGGTCGGCGAGGGCGCCCCAGGCCACGAGAGTGAGCACCATGCCGAAGGTGGGAGCGGCGGCGAGCAGTCCGGCCTCGGCCAGGGGCATGCCCTGCTGCACGTGCAGGAACGGGATGAGGTAGGCCGGCGTGCTCACGAGGAACGTGCCGGCGGCCTGCGCGGCCACGCCGAGGGCGAGCATCCGCCAGGCGGCGGCGGGCACCCCGGTGGGCGCCGCCGGTGGGGCGGTGTTCGTGGTGCTCATCAGCGCTCCGAGCAATGGCGGGTTCAGTGGTATACGCTAATGGTATACCAAAGGGGATGGAATGAACGCATCGCTCGAGCCCGGAGTTGTTCCTCGTGAGCCCGGAGCTGTTCCTCGTGAGTACGGGGACCGGGTCGCACGCACCGGCGCGGGTGGCGGGAGTGCGGGAGCATACGAGTCGTTGCGATCCGCGATCCTGTCGCTTGAGCTGCTGCCGGGTGAGGGGCTGAGCGAGCGAGGTCTCGAGGAGCGGCTGGCAGCGTCCCGCACCCCGATCCGGGCCGCCCTGATGCGTCTCGAGAACGAGGGCCTCACCCGGCGGGCCGGCCGTGGCTGGCAGGTGACGCCGATCGATCTGGCCGAGGTGCGGGCCGTGATGGAGTACCGCGAGGTGATCGAGGCGGCGGTGGTCGGGCTCGCCGTGCAGCGCGCCGACGACGACGAGCTCGCGGCGCTGAGGCTGCTGGCCGAGGGCTCCGACGAGCCCGACGTGCGCGGTGAAGCGCAGGAATCCTCTGCCGGTTCGGGCGAGGCCGGGCTGCGGCGGGGAGGCGACTTCCATCTGGCGCTCGCTCGGCTGTCGCGGAATCCGTTCCTGGTCGAGGGGATGGCCGATTCGCTCACGCGGCTGAGTCGCACGCGGTGGCTCGAGGTGCGCACGGCCGAGTCGCGCGCTCAGGCTCGGGCCGAGCACCTCGAGATCGTGGCGGCGGTGCGGGCACGTGATGCCGGGCGAGCGTCCGCTCTCGTGGTGGCGCACAGTCGCGGCACGCGGGATCGACTGCTCGATCACCTGGCCGAGGAGCGTCGTCGTCTCCGCGGGCGCGGTTTCGCCATCATCGAGTCGTCGGAGACGCCGCCCGCCCTGTGAGGCGGTGTGCGTGCGTGCGGGCTGTGAGTGCGGGCTGTGCGTGCGGGCTGTGGGTGCGTGCCGCTCAGGCCACCAGCGCCAGTGCGATGCCGCCGAGTGCGCCCACGGCCACCACGGCCCAGGCCGGCACCCGCCACACGAGGAGGAGTGCGAGACAGAGCAGGGCGAGGGCGGCGGGAGCCGGGCCCGTGATCGCTGTCACGAACACCGGGTCGTAGAGGGCGGCCGCCAGGATGCCGACCACGGCGGCGTTGGTCCCGCGAAGGAGTGCGCGGGCCCAGCGGCGGGAGCGGAGGGCGTTCCAGAACGGCATCACCCCGACGAGCAGCAGCAACCCGGGCGCGAAGATGCCGGCGAGGGCGATGGTCGCGCCGGCCGCACCACCGGGGCCGACCGTCGACAGCGCGCCGAGGTAGGCGGCGAAAGTGAACAGGGGGCCGGGCACCGCCTGGGCCGCGCCGTAGCCGGCGACGAACTGCTCGGCGGTCACCCACCCCGGGTCGACGACTCCGGCCTGCAGCAGCGGGAGCACCACATGCCCGCCGCCGAACACGAGTGCGCCGGCACGGTAGAAGGTGTCGAACAGCTGCAGTGCTCCCCAGCCGGTCGCCTGTGCGAGCACGGGCAGCCCCGCCAGCAGCACCATGAACAGGCCGAGGCACACCCCGCCGGCCACGCGCCCGACGGGAAAGCGGATGATGCCGTGCTCGCTCGCCGACAGAGTGTCCGGGGCAGCCGGCCCGGCACCTGCGCCGGCACTTGCGCCGGCAGCCGGCCCGGCACCTGCGCCGGCACTTGCGCCGGCCGCTGGCCCGGCACCTGCGCCGGCACTCGCGCCGGCCGCGACCCCGGCACCCGGGGCACGACCAGGCTCGACATCCGGCTCCGCGCGGCAGAGGAGCACTCCGGCCACCGCCCCCAGCACGATCGCATCGAGCTGGCCGAGCGGCCCCGCCGCCAGCAGCGCCACGACGGCGGCGACCACAGCGATCGACGCGCGCACCGGATCGGGTGCGAGACTCCGTCTCATCCCGAGCACGGCCTGGGCCACCACGGCCACCGCGGCGATCGTGAGCCCCGCGAGGATGCCACCGCCCACGACGCCGCCGAAGACGGCGGCCCCCGCGGCGAACGCCAGGAGCAGCACCGCCGACGGCAGGGTGAACGCGAGGAACGCGGCCAGTGCTCCGAGGGGTCCGGCGCGGTGGAGCCCCAGACCGAAGCCGACCTGGCTCGAGGCGGGCCCGGGCAGGAACTGGCTGAGCGCCACCAGATCCGAGTACTCCGCGTCGCTCACCCAGCGCCGGCGCCCCACCAGCTCGGCCCGGAAGTAGCCGAGGTGCGCGATCGGCCCCCCGAACGACGTCACCCCGAGCAGCAGGAACGCCGCGAAGACCTCCCGCACCGTGCCCCGGCCGGCCTCGACCCCGGGCGGCGGTGCGGGGGCCGGGGTCGGCCGCCTCATCACACCCGCGGCACGAGTTCGTCGACGAGCGAGCGGATGCGACGTTCGATGTCGTCACGGATGGCCTGGACCTCCTCGAGCGGCTTGCCCGCCGGGTCGTCGAGCTCCCAGTCCTCGTAGCGCTTGCCCGGGAAGATGGGGCACGCGTCGCCGCAGCCCATCGTGATGACCACGTCGGCGGCGCGCACGGCATCCGGAGTCAGCAGCTTGGGGGAGTTCGCGGTGATGTCGATCCCCACCTCGGCCATCGCCGCCACGGCCACCGGGTTGATGCCCTCGGCGGGCTCGCTGCCGGCGGATCGGGCCTCGACCCGCCCTTCACCGACGGATGCCAGGAACCCGGCCGCCATCTGCGAGCGCCCGGCATTGTGCACGCAGACGAAGAGCACGATCGGTGCCTCCATCTCGGTGGAGGCGGGCGTGCCCGTCACGGGCTCGGAGGCGGCGGCGGAGGCGGCTGCGGAGGTGGCGTGGGGGTCGGTCATGCCGGGATCGTACCGTGTGCGCGTGAACGGCTCGGGTGGCGAAGTGCTGTGCTGGGCGCGTGCGCCGACTGCCAGGATGGACGGATGAGGAAGTGGGTGCTGCTCGCCGGCGCGATCGTGACCGAGGTGTCGGCGTCGCTGTCGTTGAAGGCGGCGCTCGAGCATCCGGCGTGGTTCGTGGTCGTGGGGGTGGGGTACGCGTCGGCGTTCGTGCTGCTCGCGTTCGTGCTGCGGGCCGGGATGCCGCTCGGGGTGGCCTATGGGGTGTGGGGAGCACTCGGGGTGGCGCTCACGGCGGGGCTCGCCGCACTGCTGTTCGGCGAGACGCTGACGCCCGTCATGCTCGCGGGCATCGCGATGGTGATGGCCGGGGTGCTGGCGGTGGAGATCGGATCGCAGCGTGCGGCCAGCACGAAGGCGGATGCGGCCGCACCCGGCCGCTCGGGCGGAGCAGTGCGCTGATGGGGTGGGGCTGGGCGCTGCTGGCGGGCGCGATCCTGTTCGAGGTCGCGGGCACGCTGTCGTTGCGGATGGCGACGCACGGCAAGTCGATCTGGTACCTGCCGGTCGGGGTCTGCTACCTCGTCGCGTTCACCCTGCTCGCGCTCACGCTCGCGAGCGGGGTGCCGCTCGCGGCGGCCTACGGCACGTGGACCGCGGCGGGTGTGGCACTCACCGCGGTAGCCGGCCGCATCCTCTTCAAGGAGTCGCTGACCTGGCTGATGGGGTTCGGGATCGTGCTCATCGTGGGCGGCGTGCTGCTCATCGAGCTCGGGCACTGAGATGGGGCACTGAGGTGGGGTCGAATTCAACCCGCCCCACCCTGGCCCCCACCCTGGGCCCCATCCGCCTGACCTGATTCAGAGCGTGGCGAGCGCCTCATCGATGATCGCGAGGCCGCGCGTGGCCTCCTCCGCGGAGATGACGGCGGGCGGCACCACGTGCAGTCGGGTCTCGGCGATGAACGGCAGCAGCCCGCGGCCGAGCAGCTCGCCCTTCAGTCCGCCCATGGCGGCGGCGTCGAGGGGAGCGCGTGTGTCGCGATCGGCCACGAGCTCGATCGCCCAGAACACGCCGGTGCCGCGCACCTCGCCCACGACCTCGTGCGAGTCGGCCAGTCTCCGGAGGGCCGGGCCGATGACATCCGCACCGATGGATCGGGCGTTCTCGACCACCCCCTCCTCGGCCATGGCGGTGAGGGTGCCCACGATGCTCGCGGCGGCGAGCGGATGGCCCGAGTAGGTGAGTCCGCCGGGGAAGACGCGCTCGTCGAAGTGGTGTGCGATGGCGGAGGGGATGAGCACTCCGCCCACCGGCACGTAGCCCGAGTTGACGCCCTTGGCGAAGGTGATGAGGTCGGGCACGACGTCGAAGGCGTCGAGGGCGAACCATTCGCCGGTGCGACCGAACCCTGCCATGACCTCGTCGAGGATGAGGAGGATGCCGTGGCGGTCGGCGAGCGAGCGCACGCCCGCGAGATAGCCGGGCGGCGGAACGAGGATGCCGGCGGTGCCGGGGATGGTCTCGAGCAGGATGGCGGCGACGGTGTCGGCGCCCTCCGACTGGATGACGCGCTCGAGGTGGCGGAGGGCGCGCTCGCTCTCCTCCTCCGGGGTGGTGGCCCAGAAGTCGGAGCGATAGAGGTAGGGGCCGAAGGCGTGCACATGGCCGCGGGAGTACTCGTTGGGCATGCGGCGCCAGTCGCCGGTGGCCACGATCGCCGCGCCGGTGTTGCCGTGGTAGGAGCGGTAGTGCGAGATGACCTTGTCGCGGCCGGTCACGAGGCGGGCCATGCGGATGGCGTTCTCGTTGGCATCCGCACCGCCGTTGGTGAAGAAGACCTTCTCGAAGCCGGCGGGAGCCCGGTCGAGGATGAGCTGGGCGGCCTTCGCGCGCGTCTCGTTGGCGTGGGCGGGGGCGACGGTGGTGAGGAGTGCGGCCTGCTCCTGGATGGCGGCGATCACTGTGGGGTGCTGGTGGCCGATGTTGACGTTGACGAGCTGGCTGGAGAAGTCGAGGTACTCGGTGCCCTCGAAGTCCCAGACGGTGGTGCCGAGGCCGCCGGCGATGGCCAGGGGAGCGAGTGCCCCTTGGGCCGACCAGGAGTGGAAGACGGTGGAGCGGTCGGCGAGGCTGACGGAGTGGTTCGTGGTCATGGGACCAGTGTCGGGGCTCTCGACATGGCCCGTGCGTGCCGGATCGGCCAGAGGATGCGACGGGGATGGACGGAATGGCAGGGTGGCGGATGCGTCTTGGCCTGTCGACAGGGCTGCCGCGCGCTGCGCGCTTGCCTTCGAGGGTCGTGGTGCGGGTCACGAGGC
>NZ_JANLCK010000016.1 GCF_024979315.1 Herbiconiux oxytropis
CAAACGCCTCATCGCCCGCGAAATCTACTACGTCATCACCACTAGACATCCATAGGAGCATCCGAGCCAATAACTCGCCCGAAAGACCCACCCCGCGTCGCGCCGGTCTGCGCGGAGGGGGAGTCTCGGCTCTCCGTCGCCAGACGGATGTGCCGAGCCGGCGGGCTCCCTAGCCTCTAAGCAGAACCACTCAGAAGCGGAGGGGAATCCGTGTGACCAGTGCATCGATCTCGACCCTGTACCGCGTCGCGGCCGCCATGACGGTCGTCGTCGCCGTCGCCTTCATGATCTTCGGGCTCGTCATCCAGAACTGGGCGGTCCTGGGCGTGTTCGCGGTCATAGGGATCGCGGGGCTCAGTGTGTGGCCGGCGGCCGCCCGGAAACCCTGACCGTGCTCGTCGCTCCGGCTCACCCCTGGGCGAGACGGGCCTCCAGGGCGGCCAGGCGCTGCTCGAGATACTGGATGTAGTCGACGAAGTAGGCGGTCTTGGCGTCGAGTCGGTCAAGACGGGGGCCGGTGATGCTCTGGTCGTAGTGCCACGGCGACCGCAGCGGGTGCTCGGCGTCGATCGCGGCGATCGACGCTCGGAACAGGTCGGGATTCGGGCCACTGGTGTCGAAGCTCATCATGCGGTCAGTGTAGGGCGGACGGCCGTCCTCGACGAGCTCCTCAGATAGAGCCGGACCCGGAGCAGGTGACACGCGCGATGTGGCGGTCGATCTCAGGTGTCGTGGCTCGACGGGGTGACGGACGAGAACATGTGCGGGCCTTTCTCGGTGGGCGGAATAGGTCCACTGCACCACATGACGCTGCGGCAGGTGCAACCCCCCGTGCGCGAACTCCGACCTGCCCGTGCGCGAATGCGGTCGGCCGGGCGCCGGGGCGGCCGTAGCGTGCGGGGATGTACATCGGAGAGCGCGTCGAAGGGCGCAACAACAGGCTCGTCGTGGCGGGAGCCGGCACCTACGTCGACGACGTGCGCCCTGAGGGATGCCTCGTGCTGGCCATCCTGCGAAGCCCGCACCCGCACGCCCGCATCCGCCGCATCGACGTCACGGCGGCCGAAGGGCGCGACGATGTCGAGTTGGTGCTCACCGGCGAGAGCCTGCTCGCCGCGGGAATCGCCATCCCCCCGAGCGGCTCCTACGCCAACTTCACGCCCCGCATGACCGTGAAGCACCCGCTCGCGGTGGGCAAGGTGCGCTACGTGGGCGAGCCCGTCGCCGCGGTGGTGGCGCACGACCTCGTAGGGGCACGGGCCGCGCTCGATGCCCTCATGGTCGACTACGAGGTGCTCCCGTCGGTGGGCAACGCCCTGCTCGCGCTGGAGCCCGGTGCCCCGCGGGTCGAAGACGAGTGGCCCGACAACGTGATGGTGGAGTACCCGTTCGAGAAGGGCGACCCGGCCGCGGTGCTGGGTGCCACGGAGCCCTCCCGCATCCGCCGGGGCACCCTCGTGTGCAACCGCATCGCCTCGACCCCGCTCGAGGGGCGCGGGCTCGTGGCCGACTACGATCCGCACCGGCGCTACCTCACCTGCTGGGCGTCGACCCAGTCGCCGCACATCCTGCGCACGCTGCTGGCCGGTGCGCTCGACCTGCCCGACTCGTCGATCCGGGTCATCCAGCCGAACGTCGGGGGTGCCTTCGGCGGCAAGATCCCGATGTTCCCCGAAGACATCGTCACCGCTCATGCGGCCATCGTGCTCAAGCGACCCGTGAAGTGGATCGAGCAGCGCCACGAGTACCTCCCCGCGGGCGGCCACTCGCGCGACGTGCGCTGCGACTACGAGGTGGCGTTCGCCGCCGACGGCCGCATCACGGCTCTCACCACCGAGCTCATCGCCGACATCGGCGCCCAGTCGACGTTCCTGGGGTGGCTCATGGCCATCGTGAGCGCAGGCTGCATCCCCGGCTCCTACAAGGTCGACGACGTGCGGGTGCGGCTGCGCTGCGTGGTGAGCAATCGCGGGCCGTGGCAGGCCTATCGCGGCTACGGCAAGGAGGTGTCGGCGTTCTTCCTCGAGCGCATCCTCGACGAGGTGGCGGATGCCGTGGGCAGGCCGCGCGACGAGGTGCGGGAGCGCAACTTCCTCACCCCCGACGTGTTCCCCTACGAGCAGCCGTCGGGCTGGATCACCGACTCCGGCGACTACTCCGGCACCCTGGCCAAAGTGAAGGATCTGATCGGCTGGGAGGGGTTCGCCGCACGCAAGGCAGCGGCCCGCGCCGGGGGCCGCCGCCTCGGCATCGGCATCGGCCACGAGCTCACCCCCGAGGGCTCGTCGCGACCCGACAGCCTGCTGAGCGGAACCGACTCGGCGACGGTGAAGATGAGTCCGCACGGCGACGTGACGGTGCTCACCGGGGTGACTTCGCCCGGCACGGGCAACGAGACGGGGATCGCGCAGATCGTGGCCGACTGCCTCGGCGCCTCGCTCGACCGGGTGCGGGTGGTGCAGGGCGACACCGAGCTGTGCCCGCACGGCAACGGCAACTACAGCTCGCGCAGCCTCACCTTCGGCGGCAGCTCGGCGCACCTCGCGGCACTCGTGGTGCACGACAAGATCCGTCGAGTGGGCGCGAGCATGCTCGACGTCGCTCCGGGCGAGGTGCGCCTCGACGGTCACCGGGTGATCGCACCCTCGGGCGCCGAGGTGGGTTTCGGGGCGGTCGCCGCCACCATCTACCGCTCACCTCATGCCCGGCACATGGAGGGCGTCGAGCCAGGGCTCGAGGTGACGCGCACGTTCAAGATGGACAACGTGCACCACCAGCCCGAGAAGGACGGCAGGTACAACCAGTACCCCACGTGGTCGTTCTCGACCGCGGCCTGCATCGTGGAGGTCGACGAGGAGACGGGGGTGGTGCGCATCGAGAAGTTCGCCCTCGTGCACGATTCGGGCATGGTGGTGAACCCGCTACTGGCCGAGGCCCAGCTGCACGGCGCCATCACCCAGGGCATCGGCGCCAGTCTCTACGAGGAGATCCGCTACGACGATGCGGGTCTTCCGCAGAACCTCACCCTGCGCGAGTACACCCTCCCCGGCATGCGCGAGAGCGTCGACATCGTGCTCGGCCACCAGAGCACGCCGTCGCCGTTCACCATGATGGGAATGAAGGGCGTGGGCGAATCCGGCATCAGCGCACCTGCGCCGGCCATCGCCTCGGCGATCGAAGACGCACTCAGCGACCTCGGCGTGCGGCTCACCGAGGTGCCTTTCACGCCCGCCCGGGTGTGGGCCGCCATCCAGGAGGCGCGATGAGCCCCCTCACCGCCGAGGCCGTGTTCGTCGCCCCGCGCACCCTCCCCGAGGTCTACACGGCACTGGAGGCGTTGGGTCCGGCGGCGACGCTGCTGAGCGGTGGGATGAGCCTGATGCCGATGCTCAACCGGGGGATCGGCCCCCGCGATGCCATCGTGTCGCTCGGCCGCGTCGACGGTCTCGCCGAGGTCACGCTGAGGGGCGGTCGACTCAGCATCGGGGCGACCGCCACGCACACCGCCATCGCCCGGCATCCCCTCGTGGCCCGCAGCGCCGGGGTGCTCGCCACGGCGGCCGGCGGCATCGGCGACCTCCAGGTGCGCAACCGCGGCACCATCGGCGGAGCCGTGGCCCACGGCAACGCCGGTGCCGACTACCTCACGGTGCTCAGCGCCCTCGAGGCGACGGTGGTGATCGGTGGTTCGGCGGGGGAGCGCCGTGCCGCGCTCGGCGACTTCGTGCTCGGTCTGCGCTCCACCGACCTGCGGCACGGCGAGGTGGTGACGGCTGTGGAGGTCGACGGGAGCGCTCCGGATGCCGCGGCGTTCCTGAGGTACCACCGGGTGCAGGGCGCCGCCCCCACCATCACGGCAGCGGCCGTCATCCGTGACGATCGCACCGTGCTCGCCATCGGTGGAGCGACGCCCACGCCGACCGTGGTGCGCGTCTCGAGCGTCGAGCAGGCACTCGCCGCGGTCGATGCCGCCTGTGCGGCGAACCCTCTCGGCGACGCGCACAACCCGCCCGACTACCGCCGCGCGATGGCCGCGGTCCACACCCGCCGCGTGCTCGAGGAGGCAGCAGCATGATCGACATCGAACTCACCCTCAACGGCCGGCCGCGCCGGCTCGCCGTCGACCCCCGGGAGTCTCTCGTCGACGCCCTGCGCGAACGAGCACGCCTCACCGGTGCGCACGTCGGCTGCCGCACGGCGAGCTGCGGGGCCTGCACGGTGGAACTCGACGGCAACACGGTCAAGTCGTGCTGCGTGCTCGCGGCCGAAGCCGACGGCCGCGCCGTGCGCACCGTCGAGAACGGAGCCGAACCGGGCGAGCTCGACGACGTGCAGGTGGCGTTCGCGGAGGCTCAGGGCATGCAGTGCGGCTACTGCACCCCCGGCATGGTGGTGTCGGTGCGCAACCTGCTCGACCGCATCGCCGACCCCGACGACGACGAGATCACACGTGGGCTCGCCGGCAACCTCTGCCGGTGCACCGGCTACGTCAACATCCTGAAGGCGGTTCGGCTCGTGCGCGACCGCAGGCTCGGCCGGGTGTGACGAGGCCGGCGGGAGGCCGCGTGGTCTAGCATCGGGGCATGTCGATGCCGACCTTCGCCGCACGGCCCGCCGGGGGCGGCCCGAGGGAGCCCGAACGCTTTCGGGCCGACACGGTGGGGATCGACCCGGCGGCCCGCGCGGAGTACTGGCACGAGATCGTGACCTCCGCCCACACGCGCCTGAACGCCACGTTCGCCGGATCGGGCGGCGACCGCCGCGACTACCACGGCCGGCTCACCTACACCCGCTCGCGCTCCGGTCAGATCGCGCGCTGGTCGGCCCGGGAGCCCCTCAACCTGGTGCGCACCGACACCGACGACGAGCGCCCGCTCCACCAGGTGCTCGTTCCCCTGCGCGGCAGTCTCTTCAAGGGGCAGGGCTCGAACGAGGCCTTCTGCTCCCCGGGGCAGCTCACCGTCATCGACCAGGCCCGACCCTACGTCTACGACCAGCGCGAACCGCTCACAGCCGTGATGCTCACCGTGCCGAGCGACCGCCTGCGCGCCGCGGTCGGCGGCGACCCGCCCACCGCGACCACCGTCGACGTGCGGTCGGGGATAGGCCGGCTCTTCGTGCGCACCCTGGTGGCCGCCTCCTCCGACACCACGATGACCGAGGCACAGTTCGACCTCGTGTGCCGCCAGCTCACAGAGCTCACGGGCGCCTTCGTGCAGCCCGAGCGGATGCCGGGATCCTCGCCCGGCCGGGCGGCCGCCTACCGCGCGGCGCTCGCCTACATCGACGCTCATCTCGACGAGATGACACTCTCCCTCGACGAGGTCGCCCGCGTGGTGCGAGCGTCGCCGCGCTATGTGCAGCTCGTGTTCCGGGAGAACGGCACCACCGTGCGCGCGGAGATCCGCCGCAGGCGACTGGAGCGGGCACGCCGTCTGCTCGAGTCGCCGGGTTCCGCGCCGGCCACGATCGCCGGGGTCGCGCACGCCAGCGGCTTCGGCAGCGCCGGCGTGTTCAGCGCTCAGTTCAAGGCCGAGTTCGGCCTGTCGCCCGCCGAGGCGCGAGCGCGGAGCATCGTGCGCTGACACCGGGCGGGGCCGGGTGCTCTACCGGCTCCGGCTCGGGTTCTCCACCGAGCGTCGGACGACTCCGATGCATCGTTCGGGCCAATCGCCCGGCTGGCCCTCACCGCCGATGTAGCTCGCGTAGTAGTAGCCCACCATCATATTGAGCAGCAGGTCGACGTCGATGCCGGCCGGCAGCACGCCCTCGTCGATGCCCCGGGCGAACACGGCACGGATGCGATCGCGTCGCGCCTTGGCGACGTGCTCGCGGTAGAGCGCGATCATCGCCGGCTCTTGCTCCTCGTGCGCCAGGAGCGTGCCGATGATGCTGATGCCGTGGCCGCGGCTGAGCGCGTGGTCGAACAGCTTCAGCTCGGCCAGCAGCGCCTTCCAGACATCCGGCTCCGTGGTGGGCGGATCGTCGCTCGCCATCGTGGCGATGCTCGCCGTGGCGAGCTCGATCTTGGTGCGCCAGCGGCGGTAGATGGTGGGCTTGCTCACCCCGGCACGCTCCGCCACGGCATCCATGCTCATCGCCGCGTAGCCCTCGGAGGAGAGCACTGCAAGGGCGGCGTGCAGAATGCGGTCGCCCACCTCGGCGTCGCGCGGCCGCCCCGGCCCACGCCTGCCCGAATTCGTCTGCGTCTCGCTTGACGTCTGCCCGTCCATGCATCTACTGTAATGGAAATCAATTACGATACGGTGTAGTAAACATATTGATCCCGAACAACGATCCCCTGGAGCCGCATCCCATGCTCAGAGTCGAGCACCTCTCCCTCGCCTTCCGGGGCGTCCGAGCCTTGCGCGATGTCAGCTTCGACGTGGCGGGCGGCAGCATCACCGCGCTCATCGGCCCGAACGGCGCCGGCAAGACCACGCTGTTCAACTGCGTCAACCGCATCGTCGACTCCGACTCGGGGGCCATCTTCTTGGACGGGCACGACGTCACGCGGGCCCGCGCTCCGCAGCTGGCGCGTCTCGGCGTCGCCCGCACCTTCCAGCACGCCGCCCTCTTCTCATCGCTCACGGTCGCGGGGAACGTGCGCGCCGGTCGTGACCTGGCCCGCCGGGCAGGCCGGGTCGAATCCGCTCCGAGCGTCGATGATACGCTCGCCCTGCTCGATCTGGGCGACGTGGCCGACCGGTCGACCGATGGCCTCCCCCTCGGCACCAAGAAGCGCGTCGAGATCGCTCGTGCCCTCGCCAGCGCACCGCGCATGCTGCTGCTCGACGAGCCCGCCGGCGGGTTGACCCACGAAGAGGTGGATGAGATGCGGCAGCTGCTCATCACGGTGAAGGACGAGCTCGGCCTCACCATCCTGCTCGTGGAGCACCACGTGACCATGGTGATGACGATGAGCGACCACGTGGTGGTGATGTCGTCGGGCGAGGTCATCGCCGACGGCCTTCCCGCCGAGGTGCGCTCCGACCCGCGCGTGATCAGCGCCTATCTGGGGAGCTGACCATGACGACGACTCGCGATTCCGCACCCACCCTGCTCGAGGTGAACGACCTGCACGCGCGCTACGGCGACGCTCGGGTGCTGCACGGCGTGAGCCTGCGCGTCGCCGAGGGCGAGGTGGTGGTGCTGCTCGGCGCGAACGGAGCAGGCAAGAGCACGCTCCTCAAGGCGCTCAGCGGGCTCGTCGACCGCAGCGGCGGAGTGACGTTCGACGGCGCCGACATCTCGGGCGAACCGAGCGCCCGCATCGTGCGCCGCGGGCTCGTGCTGGTGCCGGAAGGGCGGGGCACCTTCGCTGATCTGACGGTGGAGGAGAATCTCCGCCTCGGCGCCTACCCCACGGCGGCCACCCGCTCCGAGGTCGCCGCCTCGAGCGACGAGATCATGACGATGTTCCCCATCCTGGGGGAGCGCTCGACCCAGCGCGCCGGCCTGCTGAGCGGGGGAGAGCAGCAGATGCTCGCCATCGGTCGGGCTCTCATGGCGAGGCCGCGCATGCTGCTGCTCGACGAGCCATCGCTCGGGCTCGCCCCCGCTGTCACGAAAAGCGTGTTCGAGACCCTGCGCACGCTCCACGAAGAGAGAGGTCTGAGTCTCCTGATCGTCGAACAGAACGCCGAGCTGAGCCTCGGCATCGCCGACTACGCCTACGTCATCGAGGCGGGTCTCATCCGCGTGGATGGCCCGGCCCGTTCTATCCGCGACAACGAAGGCCTTCGTCGCGCCTACCTGGGATACTGAGGCCGCCCGATGCTCATCATGCAACTTCTCGTCGACGGGGTCGGCAAGGGCGCCATCTACGCGGCCCTCGCTCTCGCGATCGTCGTGTGCCATCGCAGCACCGGCCTCATCAACTTCGCCCAGGGCGAGTTCGCCACCCTCTCCGCCATGCTCACGGCCGTGCTCACCGCCTCCGGCATCCCGGTCTGGTTCTCGCTCGGCATCGCCGTGGTGGTCTCCTTCATCGGCGGTGCGCTCATCCAGTTCGTCGTGGTGCGGCCCACCCTCAAGCGCCCCCACCTGGTGCAGATCATGATCACCATCGGCCTCTACATCTGCGCGAACGCCGTGGGGCAGATCGTGTTCGGACCCACGCCGAGACCGCTCGACCCCCTCTTCCCGGCGGGCGGCTTCTCCCTCGTGGGCATCCGCATCTCATGGGACCTGGTGGGAGTCGTGCTGCTGCAGGCCCTCGTCATCACCGCTCTCACCCTGTTCTTCTCGCGCACCAAGGCGGGTCTCGGCTTCCGTGCCGTGGCCACCGCGCCGGCCGCCAGCCGGGTGGTGGGCATCCGGGTGGAGCGGATGCACATGGTCGGCTGGGGCATCGCCGCCGCCCTCGGCGCCGTAGCGGGCGTGAGCCTCACCAACCTCGGAGTGTATGTGGAGCCCTCGATGATGACCCCTGTTCTCGTCTTCTCTCTCGCCGCCGTGACCATTGGAGGTTTCGACTCGGCGATCGGCGCGATCGTGGGAGGCGTGGTGATGGGTGTCGTGGAGACGTTCGCCACGAGCCTCATCCCGGGTCTCTCCGGCGACGCGGGCATGCTCGTGTCGCTCGTGGTGATCGTGGCCATCCTGCTGGTGCGGCCCCAGGGCATCTTCGGCCGGGAGCGGGTCGCCCGTGTCTGAGCCCACCCGTTCCACCAGGCTGCGACCATCCGGTCGGCGCGCCATCGGCGCAGCCGTCGTCAACCTCATCGTCATCGCGGCGCTGGTGGCGATCCCGCTGTTCTTCGAACCGTTCCGGGTCACCCAGTTCACCCAGATACTCGTGGTCGCCCTCGCCGTGATGGGCCTCAACCTGCTCACCGGGTTCACCGGGCAGATCTCGGTGGGTCACTCCGCGTTCTTCGGCTTCGGCGCCTACTCCGTCGGGGTCATCATGGCGAACACGGATGCGCCGATGCCCGTCGCCCTCGCCGCCGGCACAGCGATCGGCGCTCTCGCCGGGGCCGTGATCGGACTGCCCTCGCTGCGCATCAAAGACACCTCGCTCGCCATCGTCACCCTCGTGTTCGGAGCGTCGTTCCCCGCCCTGGTGAACATGTTCACAGGTCTGACCGGAGGAACGCAGGGGCTGCGGGTCGAGCGCATCTCGCCGGCCGAGGACTTCCCGTTCGCCGCCGATCAGACCCGCTATTACGTGGTGCTGTGTGCCGTGCTCGTGGTGGCGGCCTGCGTGCTGCTGCTCGACCGCAGCCGAACGGGCCGCGAGCTGCGGGCGCTCGGCGACAACGAGATCGCCGCCGTCACCTTCGGGGTGAACGCGCCGCGCCTGCGCATCGGGGTGTTCACCGCCAGCGCGGCCATCACCGCTCTCGCGGGAGGGCTGTTCGCCGTCACCAACGGGTTCATCTCCTCGGGCACGAGCTTCGTCACCATCCTCGGATCGATCGAGTTCCTCACCGCCCTCGTCATCGGCGGGCGGGCCATCCTGATCGGGCCGCTGCTCGGCGCCGCCATCGCCCAGCTGCTGCCCGCCCAGCTCGGCCAGGAGTCGCCTGAACTGGCGCACCTGGTGTACGGCGTCGTGCTCATCGTCATCCTCCTGCTCGCCCCCGGCGGTCTCACCGGCCTTCGCCCGAGCACCTGGTTCCGGTCGCGCGGCCCCGAGCTCCCTCCCCTCCCCACCACAGCACCTCCCACGAAAGGAAGCACCGCATGAACGCACCATCGCGCGGAACCAACGGCGGTTCCCGACGCGTCGCCATGACGCTCGCCGGCATCACCACCATCGGAATCCTGCTCGCCGGCTGCTCGGCCCGCGTCGGCACCGACACGGCGACCGACGGAGCGACGGAAGGCGCCACGAGCGACCTCACCGCCGACTGCCTGCAGTACGAGCCCACCACCGGCATCACCGACGACTCGATCAAGGTCGGCACCAGCCTCCCCATCACCGGCCCCCTCGCCACCGCGGGCACCTCGCGCTTCGGCACCCAGGCCTATTTCGACTACGTCAACGACAACGGCGGGATCGACGGGCGCACGATCGACTTCGTCGTGCGCGACGACGCGTACGACCCGTCGAAGACCACCACCAACGTGAACGAGCTCGTGAACGACGAGAAGGTGTTCGCCATGGTGTCGCTGCTCGGCACCGCCAACGTGCTCGCAGTGCAGCAGGACCTCCAGGACAATTGCATCCCCAACCTGCTGGTGCAGACCGGTGCGCCCGTGGTGTCGACGCCCGAGCAGACCTGGACCGTTCCGCAGTTCCCCACCTACACCCTCGAGGCCGAGGCGCTCGCGGCCGCCGCGGAGGCCTCCGGCGTGAAGACGGTGTCGATCATCTCGCAGAACGACGACTTCGGTAAGGCCTACGTCGAGGGCCTCACCGGAGCGCTCGAGGGCACCGACATCACCGTCACCAAGCAGCTGACCTACGACGTGGGCGCCCCGTCGATCGACTCGCAGATCACCCAGCTGGCCGACGACGGAGCCGACGCGGTGCTCGTGGCGGCCCTCGGAACGAAGTGCCCGCAGATCTTCAACGGCATCAACGCCTCCGGCTGGACACCGCAGCTGCTCGCCGGCACGCTCTGCACCACGAAAGGCCTGCTCACCCTGCTCGAGCCGGGCGCCGGCGCGAACATGATCTCGACCGCCTGGTACAAGAGCCCCAGCGATCCGGCCTGGACCGACGACGAAGGGATGCAGACCTACCGCGACGCCATCGCGAAGTACACTCCCGAGGCCGACCCCAACGAGGACTTCGTGCTCGACGGGTGGCTGCTCGGCCAGGTGTTCGTCGACATCCTCGAGTCGTCGGACACGCTCGACCGGGCCGGAGTGATGGAGGCGGCGCGCAACGCCGACCTGCACGTCGACACCATGCTCGACGGCATCCAGTTCGTGACGAACGCCGACACTTTCGAGCCGATCGATTCGGTGCAGCTGCAGCGCTACGACGCCGACGGCAAGTCGATGGTGTTCATCGACCCCGAGACGGCCGAAGACCTGCCCTCCGGCGAGACGATGCTCACGAGCGGCATCGCGGGGTCGGGCGAGTGACGGCGGGCGCGCCCCGCCGGCCGGTGGCGATCGTCGGGGGAACCCTTCTCGACCCCGCCCACGGCGGCGACCCGGCGACAGGCGACGTGCTGATCGGAGCCGACGGGGTCATCGACGCCGTCGGCCCCCGGCTCGAGCCGCCCGCCGGCGCCGACGTCATCGACGCCCGGGGCGCGCTCGTTCTCCCAGGATTCGTCGACGCGCACCGCCACGCCTGGATGCCGGCGCTGCGCACCCTCAACGGCGACATGACCCTGCACGGCTACGTCCGCACCACCCGCAACCTGGTGATGCCGCACTACACGCCCGACGACGTGTACGTGGGCAACCTCGTGGGCTACTGGGACGCGCTCGACGCCGGGGTGACCACGATGGTCGACTTCTCGCACTGCCTCAACAGCCCCGACCACGTGCGGGCGGCCGCTACAGCCCTCGCAGAGGTGCCCATCCGGGCGCAGTTCGCGGTGGGCCTCAACGACGTGCCGGGCAAGGTGGGGGGCTTCGCATCGCTCCAGGCACGCATCGATGACTTCCGGGCACTGCTCGCCGACTCCGGTCTGCCCGAGCGGACGTCGTTGTGGATGAGTCTCTCCGATGTGACTCAGGCGGGCACCGCTCGCCTCCTCGAGGAGGTGCGGGCGGTGCGGGACGTCGGCGTGCCGATGACCTTGCACGGCCGCACCAAGATGCTGCGCACCCCGGTCTCCGAGATCAGGGCGCTGGCCGATGCCGGCCTGCTCGGCGACGACCTGCTCTGGGCTCACCTCGCCCAGGCCGACACCGAGGAGCTCACCCTGGTCGCTGACTCGGGAGGGCGTGTCGTGGCCGCGCCCGAAGACGAGCTGCAGATGGGAATGGGAATGCCGAAGATCCGCGAGTGGGAGGCCCTCGGGGGCCGGCCCGCGCTCGGGGTGTCGGTGGTGACCGCCGCCTCCGGCGACCTGTTCGGGCCTATGCGGCTCGCCCTGCAGACCATGCGCGCCCTCGACCACGAAGACGAGATGGCGCGCACCGGAACCTGGCCCGAGCAGGTGCGGCTCACCGCGCGCGACGCCGTGCGCTGGGCCACGGGAGACGGCGCCCACGCTGCGCTGCTCGAGGGTGTGACGGGATCACTCGCACCCGGCCTGAAGGGCGACGTGATCGTCATCCGCCCCGGCGTCTTCGCCCAGCCGGTGATCAATCCGTGGAGCACGGTCGTGGTGCAGTCGAACCGCAACGATGTGACGGATGTCGTCGTCGACGGCCTCGTGGTGAAACGCGGTGGAGTGCTCGACGTCGATCAGCGCATGCTCTCCTCCCGGCTCGCCCAGTCACATGACCGCATCATGGCGGCCGTCGACGCCGACGGCGGGCTCGGACGACAGGTCGTGCTGCCGTCATGAGCGTGCCCATCGCCTTCGGGTCGACCGGACACGGCGTCGCAGCCCGTCGCGGTGACACCGTACTCGACCTCGGCCGTGTGGCCAGGCACCTGTCGTCTCCGCACGAGGCGGTGCTCGCCGGGCCGACGCTCGACGCACTGCTCGCGGCCGGCCGGCCCACCTGGGACGCCGTCCGCGAGTCGGTCGAGGCGTGGTTCGACGACGCAGAGCTGGTGGAGCGGTTCGGCCATCCGATCGACGAGGTCGACGCCCGGCTGCCCTTCACCGTCGCCGACTACGTCGACTTCTTCTCGTCGCGCGAGCATGCCGAGAACCTCGGCCGCATCCTGCGCCCCGGCCAGCCCGCCCTGCAACCCAACTGGCTGAGCCTGCCCGTCGGCTACCACGGCCGGGCCGGCACGGTGGTGGCCTCCGGCACCCCCGTGGTGCGACCGAGCGGTCAACGTCCAGGCGGCCCTCTCGCTGCTGCGGGCGAATCGTCGTTCGGCCCGAGTCGCAAGCTCGACGTCGAGGTCGAGGTGGGGTTCGTAGTGGGTGGTTCGAGCGCACTCGGCAGCGCCGTCCCCACGTCGGCCTTCGAAGACGCGGTGTTCGGCGTCGTGCTGGTGAACGACTGGTCGGCGCGCGACATCCAGGCCTTCGAGTACGTGCCACTGGGCCCGATGCTCGCGAAGTCGTTCGCCACCTCGCTCTCGGCGTGGGTCTACCCGCTCGCGGCACTGGAGGCGGCCCGTGTGGCACCTCCTGCTCGGGAGAGGCCGATGCATCCGTATCTTCAGAGCGACCAGGAGTGGGGGCTCGACATCGAGCTCGAACTGGCCGTGAACGGCACCGTCGTGTCGAGACCCCGCTTCCGCGAGATGTACTGGACCCCCGACCAGCAGCTCGCGCACCTCACCGTTAACGGGGCGAGCATCCGCCCGGGCGATCTCTTCGCCTCGGGCACCGTGTCGTCGGCGTCGCCCGAGGGTTACGGATCGCTCATCGAGCTCACGCGCAACGGGGAGCAGCCGGTGAAGATCTCCTCCGGCGAGACCCGTGCGTTCCTGCTCGACGGCGACGAGGTGGTCATCACGGCCACCGCGCCCGCGCCGGGTGGAGGACGATTCTCGCTCGGCGACGTGCGCGGGCGCATCGTGCCCGCATCCGCCCCGCATCCCACCCTCCAATCGAAGGAAGAACACTCATGAACCACGTTCTGCCCATCCGGGTGATCGTCACCGAGAATGACGGCGGGGGTCGCTCCTACATCGGCTCCGACGGCGCGGCCACCGGCACCCACGTGCAACCGAACCGCCCCACCGCGCTCACCGACATCTGGCACATGGCCCAGGTGCCGACCGACCCGGCAGCGGACGGCTCGGCCTCGGCCGACCGGCCGTTCACGCTGTCGCCGCAGAAAGACGGCGTCGCGTTCCGGATCGTGCAGTTCGATCCGATGACGGCCGACGACTGGGCCCGACTCGACAGCCGCGAGGTGTTCGAGTCGATGAACGCCTCCGACGACCACGTCGGCGGCGAGCTCAGCCCGGTGATGCACCGCACGTCGACGGTGGACTTCGGCATCGTGCTGCAGGGTTCCATCACGATGGTGCTCGACAGCGGGCGGGTGGAGGTGAGCGCGGGCGACGTCATCGTGCAGAAGGCCACCAACCACGCCTGGGAGAACCACGGCGACAGCACGGCGGTTATCGCCTTCATCCTGGTGGATGCCTCGGAGTGAACCGGGTGGGTGAGGGCCTGGGCGGGTGCCACGAACAACGGCCCCGCACTCCAAGGGAGAAGCGCGGGGCCGCGGCCGGGCGGCGAAGTGCCGGCCCTCAGATCACACGGACGATCAGGTCGCGCACGGCGTCAGCGCCGCCACTGCCGGGCTCAGCGACGCCTCGCCGCCGAGCAGCGTCACCTGCGTGGCCCCGAGATCCTCGATGGAGTCGAGCACACCCTGCGGCACGCAGTCGCTCGGCACCACGAACAGCGGCGCCGCGAGCTTGCCCGCCCACGAACCGCCGGCCAGCGCATCCGGGAACTTCAGCCCCGTCGCCAGGAACACCCGGCCCGAACTGCTGAAGGCGTCGTCGTTGATCGACTGCGAGGCCTCGAATCGATCCGCGCCACCCAGCCTCAGCACCGAGTCGCTGAACGACTTCAGGTCGGTCTCGATGCCGGCGGAGACCGAGTTCGGCCCACCCGCGATCTTGACCGTCGACTTGCCCTCGTCCACCAGCAGCTGCTCCGTGGGCTGATCGACCGTCGTGGCCGGGCCGTAGACCAGCACCACCGGCGCCTGCGCGACCGCCGCCGCCGAACCCGCCGACAGCGCATCCGGGAACTTCTGACCCGTCGCCACGTACGCCGTCGACGACGGAGTCGAGTACCACTCGTACGAAGCCAGGTTGCGCGAGACCTCGTAGCGGTCGGCACCCGAGATGCGGGTCACGGTGGGCTTGTTGGGCAGATTCTCGATGGCGGCCTCGACCGCCGGCGAGACCGAGTTCGGCCCACCCACGATGAAGACCACCGACGGCACGAGTCGCGTGAGCTCGGCCTGCACGACCGGCGGCAGCGCATCCGGCGTGGTGAGCAGGAGCGAACCGCCCGCGTTGCTCGCCGCGGCCGGGCCTGCACTCAGGGCGTCGGGGTAGTTGGCGCCGGACGCCACGAACGCGAAGGCGGCCCGCTCCGGGAACTGCTGCTTCGAGATGTTCACCGCCACCTCGTAGCGGTCGGCCCCCGCCACCCGGTCGACCGTCACACCCGGCGCGGCGGCCGCATCGGCCTCCGTCGCCGAAGCCGGCGCCTGCGCGAGCAGCGAACCGAACGCGAGCAGGAAGGCCATCAGACCCAGGATGGCCACCTTCCACCGCCGCCGCGTGGTCTGGTCGCTCAGCGACCCCGTGGAGTGTGCGTGGTTCAGCATGGATTCCCCTTCGACTTCTGTCTGGTCGGCGGCATCGCCTGGCGGGTCGTCCCCTGACCCCACCAGTGCCAACGTATTGGTTGCGGGCACGCCGGTGCGCCCCCTCGTTCGGGGGCACACGCCGAAGGGGTCAGCGTCCCGCCGCCACCTCGGCGCGGAGCGCGACCGCATCGGGATCGTTCGGCGAGAGCTCGACGATGCGATCGAGGGTCGCGAGCTCGCCGTCGATGTCTCCCACGGCATCCTGTGCGGCGGCCAGCGCTCGCAGCGTCGCGATCGAGTCGGGCACTCTGTCGAGCGCCGAGGCGGCCCAGCGCTGCGCGAGCGGCGCGGCCTCCATCCGACCCTCGAGAGCCGCCGCGGCGAGCGTCTGCGCCGCGATAGACGCCACATCCGCATCCCATGGCCGAAGCACCTGCGCCACCTCGAACGCCTCCTGCGCCACGACGATCTCTCCCGCCCGAGCAGCCACCACACCCCGCTGCATCGGAACCTCAGCCGCCGCCGTCACCACGAGCGCCACCGCCCAGAGCGCGATGCCACCCTGCAGCACGCGCCGTCGCAAGGGCGCCCGCCCAGACGCAGCGTCGGGTGACGACGAAGCCGGCACCGCCACCAGGATGCCCACCAGCAGACACGCGAGAATCCCGGTGGCCGCCACGGTGAAGGTGGTCAGCAGGGCCCCGGCGATCCCGATCAGCGCCGCGGCACTCCCGGCCAGCAGCGGGCCATGAGCGGATGCGACGCCCGCGACACGCGCCGACTCAAGCCCCGCCCCACGCCCCCAGGCCCGGGCGCCGCACACGACGGCCACCACACCGGCCGCCACGAGCACCAGCGGCAGCAGCACGCCTCCCGCCACCGCCGCCTGCAGCAGCACGTTGTGCGGGGAGTCGAGCACGGTCTGCGACCCCACCACCTCGTACCAGTCGGCGGTGTGAAAGCGGGGGATGGCATCGACGAAGCCGCTCGGCCCGGCGCCCGTGACAGGGTCGCCGCCGATGAGCCGAAGCGTCTCGCCCCACATCTGCACCCGGTCGGCGACGGTGCGCGACGACAGGGGGCTGAGCCCCAGCAGCCGCTCCCGCGTGAGCGGCACGGCCAGCGCCACGGCCGCGAGCCCGGCGACCCCGGCGACAGCGATCACGGGCACCCGGATGCGCCGACCGAGCGACAACGGCACGCCGGCCTCCCGACGTCGCTGTGCCGAGCGCACGAGAGCGAACACCGCGAGCACGACCAGCGCGAGCGCCACGGCCACGAACGCCGCCCGCGAGGCGGAGACCACGACCGACACGAACCCGGCGAGAGCTCCGGCCGTGATGAGCCACGGACGCGGCCCGGGGGAGTGCCGCCCCCGCGCGACAGCGGGGGCCAGGAGCATCGCGAAGAAGGCGGCGCCGAGGATGCCCTGGTCGGTGGCGTTGCCGAGCAGCGCACCGGGCCGCTCGAGGTCGGACGCGATCGGGTCGAGTTCGGCCAGCTCGAGCAGTCCCACCACGCCGAGCGCGATGCTCGCGGTCGACATCGCCGCCCACCACGACCCCACCCGGCTCTCGCTGCTCCCCGGCCCGAGCAGTCGCGCCCCCACGAACACCGCGGCCACGTACATGGGCAGCGACACGAGCCCCTCGTACCTAGGCCACCGCCCCCACGTGGCAGCCCACGGACTCGCAGAGAACGCGACCCCCAGCACCAGCAGCACCACGGCAGCCCCGATCGCGACGACTATCCACCGAGGAACCCGCCCCCGCCCACTCGCCACCGCCGCAGCGAACACGGCCAGAGCGAACACCGCCTCCTTCGGCAGGAACCACCGGATCATCCCCTCCGGCAGAAACACCACGAGCGCGGCCGCGGCCAACCACACCGCGGCCCGAGCCCACGCCAGCGACCGCGCGCTCTCCGCTGCAGGTCGCGCCGACACCGCAGACCGCGCTGACACCGCAGACCGCGCCGCCGCACCGCTCTTCTTCTTCGTCCCCACCTGTCCCCCTCCGTGCACCGGCCCACCGCCGTCGGATCGCTCCTGCCCACGGCGGTGTCGCTCCCCGCCGCCAGGCTAGCGCCCACCCGCCGCCCGCCACTCCGGACCTCCTCGGGTGGCACCCCGCGCCGCACCGGTCTGCCCGAGCGCAGGTGTCTGATCTCCTGATCGATGCCGCGGCGAAGCAATAGATTGAGTCCATGATCTGGGGTCCCTCAAAGAAATTCGTGCAGGAGCAGCAGGCGGCGAAGGCTCGCCTGGATGAGCAGCACGACCGGCTGATCGAGAAGCTCTCGCACATGGATCCCGGCGAAGCCGAGAACTACCTCGTGCAGACCAGGCTGTTCAACGCC
This sequence comes from Herbiconiux oxytropis, assembly GCF_024979315.1. Lineage (GTDB taxonomy): Bacteria > Actinomycetota > Actinomycetes > Actinomycetales > Microbacteriaceae > Herbiconiux > Herbiconiux oxytropis. The sequence goes on from NZ_JANLCK010000016.1 coordinate 17,689, forward strand.
ACGAAGGCGGCCGGCTACATGATCAATGCCTACGGCGAGAGGGTGGACATCCTCGACGTAGTGCGTGAGGCCGAACACCGTGCCGCGATCCGGGCGATCGACGAGAGCGGCTCCGAGCGAAAGGCGCAGGCCGCGCGTCAGCGCCGAGTCGACCAGGAGCGGCAGGAGCAGGAGCAGGAGCAGGAGGAGGCCCGCCAGAGAGCTCGCGACCTCCGCCTCCGTCTCCAAGGCGCACGGGGTCAGGGCAAGGAGGATGTCGAGGTCGCCGCCACCAGGACACCCATCGAGCCGAGGAAGTCACCCGATCGAGTGGCTGCAGTCGATCCGAGGTGGGAGACCGACACGTTCCACATCGACCCGCGAACGGGAAGCGCGCACCTCTGCACCTTCAGCATCACCGGATGCCCCTTCGCGGCCCCCGACTTCCATTTCGACGGGCCGGACCAGGCGCAAGCCGTGTGGCGCCGAAAGCAGCAACTCTTCCAGGACTGGGTGGATCGCTCCTCGGTGCCGCAAGCACCGGGACAGGTCACCCAGCACGTCTTCGACCCCGGGTACCCAGAGACCTACGACGACTACGCGTCGTGGCTGCACGACTTCCGTCACCCCGCTGCGGAAGGCACGCGCCTCGTGCTCGAGAACGGCTGGGTCTTCGAGAAGTTCCACCTCGGCACCTACTGGACCCTCATCGCCGGCGAAGAAGTCCCCGGCGTCGTCATCGGCAAGCCCCTGCTGCTCTCCGACGTGCACCGAGAACTGCTCGAGCACGGCGGCCGCCTGGAGTTCCGCGAACACGTCAGCCCCATGAGACTCCCCTGGGCCCTGAACCCCTCCGAGCGCAACATCCAGCCCCCCGAAACCCCACCGCCGAGCCGCAAACCCTGGTGGAAGCGCTAGCCCCAGGCCCAAGTGCGTGGCCACGTCGACCAGACGCTTGATGAGACCACGGCTGCTACGAGTCGGAATCCGCGGTCGACGACTTCTCGTCGACCGCGCGCCGATTCGTGCGAAGCATCAGCGCGAAGCGGATCTCCATGCCCGCGGCGACGACGGCGATGATGAAGAAGAACGGCAGCTGCTGGGTGATGGCGATGACCACAGCGATGACCGCGAATGCGCCACACATCACGAGGTTCATGACGAGCGCTACCGTCGGAAGTCGAGGCCGACGCTTCGGTGCGTCGCTCACGAAGACCCCGCGAGAATCCCGGTGAGCAGAAAGAGCGGGCGCCTGCAGAGGCGATGAGCGCTCACGAATCGTTCCCTGGTGATCCTCGGGGTGGCACGCCGCGGGGTGGATCTTTCGGGCGAGTTATCTCCCGCGTCCGCTCCGCGGCCGCCCGCCAGTCCCGAGCCAATAACTCGCCCAAAAGACCCACCCCGCGTCGCGCCGGTCGCTTGGGGGCTGGGACGAGCATTCGCCATCATTGCGGATGCAGCCGCGAACGCGGGGCCCGGGCATCACGCGAGATCTCGCGCACCCCCGAAGTGGGGTGGTGCTCGGCCTTTCAGGGCGATGCAACGCGCCAATAGCATGACCGCGGGGGAAGTGCGAGCATCTGTCGTGCGGTCAGGGGGCCGCCGATGCAGTGCCTCCGATTCAGGAGGACACGTTGCCGGACTCGATCTCTGCGGGAGCGCGCCACGGTCGGCGACTTCTCGCCCGCGGCCTGCGCCTCGCGCCCCGCCGTCGCCCCATCGTGGCTGCTCTGGCATCGGTCGCCGTCGTAGCGTCCCTCCTCGTTGCGACGCCGGCGGTCGCGAGTACCCCTACGCCTGATCCTGCCCCCACGGCGGTGAGTTCGACGCCCGCTCCGGCCACGCCCGCCACTCCCGAGCCCTCCGCTCCCGCAGAGCCGCCGCTCGAAGAGCAGCCGAGTCACGAGACCCCTTCGCCCTCCCCGGCGACGACACCTCCCCCCACTCCGAGCCCTGAGCCGCAGCCCGTCGAGCCAGTGGAGCCCCGGGTGCCAGAAGGCGCAGAGCCACCGGCTCCTTCCCTCGAACGTGCCGCTTCTCCCTGCGTCACCATCGCACCCTCTGCCTTCGGCAGCGCACCTGCCGCCCGAAGCACGCTGACAGACGAGATCCCATCCGTCTGCTTCACCATCACCCCCCAGGTTCGCGGCAACTACCTTCCTGCGTTCGTCCTCGACGCTCCCTCTCAGCACCTCTACTACAGCGTCACCTCTGAATTCGGCACCGAGTGCTCCGATGACGTCAGCTGGAGCAGCAGCCTCGAGGCGTGCCTTCTGGCCGCACAATCCACGTACACGGTCGAGGTGACCGCCTACTCACCTGAGCAGGGTGGCGACTTCGGCCTCTCGCTCTTCAATCTCTCCGCTCCGGCCGGTTGCACGACCACGGCGATCCCTTCCTGGTCGACGGATGCCCTCACCGGTCAGCTCGGTGCCGACGTTGCGGCACTCTGTTTCGAGTACTCCGTCGCGGTGGGCACGCCGTTGCAGCTGATGCTCGGCAGCTCTCCGGGAGAAGACGCTCGCGCCCTGCAGTTCAGCACGACGGGCGATCCCGGGTGCCAGGTCACCGCCAGCTACACCGCATACTGCACGACGTCGAGCTCCGGCAAAGTCCGGGTGGCGGTCTTCGCGGCGGGTGCCACCGCTGTGGATTTCGGTCTGCGCGTGCAGAATCTGCGTTCGAGCACCGGATGCCAGGCCTACGGCGACCTCGCCTTCGGAAGTCCCGCCGTCGTCAGCGCAGACGTCTCAGCCGGCCTCGGTGTCGAGTGCTTGACTCTGGACCTGTCGCGACTCGAGAGCGTGATCATCAATGCTCCCAATGCCGACGGCGAATACCACAGCGGCACCTGGGTCCTCCACGGGCCCACGGGGGACGAAGTCTGCAGCAGTGGTTGGACCGAGGCCGTCACCTGCACGACGTCCGCAACAGGAACCCACAGACTGATCTTCCGCAACGCCGAATTCGATGAGCACAGCGAAGCGGTTTACGCCGTGGCAGCGCGGAGCATCACGGATGCGCTGGGGTGCGAGTCCATTCCATCCCTCTCCTTCGACGCGCTTCCCCAGGTCGGCACCATCAGCGGCCTAGGCGGCGCCGACTGCTACACCGTCCCGGCCAAATCGGGCGACACCCTGCGCGTCGACGGGGGCGACGAGTACGAGGTCGTCACGAGAGTGTTCAACAAGGCCGGCAGCGAACTGTGCCGCACCAGAAGCCACACGGACTGCCGTCTTTCGGGCGCTGCACCATTCCAGATCATCGTCGAATCCACCTCTGCCGGTGAGTTCGACTACCAGCTCTCCACTCCCCGACTGAACGGGGCGAGCGGATGCCCTGCACTGCCCGCGACCGCGTTCGGCTCCGCTCCGAAGTCCCGCGCCACGCTGACCCAGGCCGATCCTTTCGCCTGCTTCTCCCTGCCGTCGACGGTGGCGAACACCACCGACTTCTTCGCGCTCAAACAGCTCGTGGGTGTGGGAGATCTCTCCTACCTCGACGTCATCGCGCCCGATGGCGACGTCGAGTGCTCGTTCTCGTACTGGTTCTTGTCGAAGGCCTGCACATACCGCTCCTCCGGCACCTATACCTTTGCGGTGAAGGCCACGACCGAAGGCTCCCTCACCTGGGCCGTCGGCCGCACACCCCTCGCGACGACGGAGGTGGGCTGCACAGATCTGGGCTCGCTGCCGTTCAACGCACCGGCGACCCGGGGGTCGATCTCGGCCGGCGGGGAGGTCGATTGCTTCACGTTCGGGGCGAAGGCGAGCGACCGCATCTCCCTCGCTCTCGATTCCCTCTCCGCAGGCTTCTCCTTCTCGACAGTGGTCATCGACGGTCGTGGTGAAGGCATCTGCTCGGCGAACTGGAGCTCGTGCGACATCAGTGGTCCTGGGCCCTTCCGGGTTCTCGTGCAGGGCGACGACCAGTCGCCGGCCGGTGAGTACGAGCTGCGCATCCGCAAACTCAACGACCCCGCCGGGTGCACGCCGATCGAATCGGTGGGATTCGGGTTCGGTCCCGTGGAGGGCGAGTTCACGGAGGGTGGCCAGCAGCACTGCTACAGCTTCGTCGGCGCAACCGGAGATCAGTTCGATGCCTCGATCAGCAACCTCGACCTCCCGGGGCAGGAGCCCGACCTCATCATGCTCGACCCCTCGGGTCACACGCTCTGCTCCCTCGGCAGCTGGGTGTCGAGCCCGTCGTGCACCCTGCCCTCGAACGGCTCGTACGCCATCGTCGCCAGCGCGAACCCCTCCACACTCGGCGCCTACTCCTTGCAGTCCACCTGCGTGAACCCCGTCTGCGGCACGGATGGCTTCGCCGTCGCGTCGGTCTCCCCATCGTCGGCCGGGGTGGGCGGTCAGGTGACCCTTTCGGTCACCGGCAAAGCTCTCTCGATGAAAGACATGGTCGCACTGCAACGCGGATCCGCCTCGATCCCCGCGGTCCCGACCTCGGTCAGCAACGACCGCCGCACCATGCTCGTGACCGCGAACCTGACCCGCGCATCCATCGGAGCGTGGGACCTCGTCGTGACATCGGCGACAGGAGCGCAATCTCGAGTGGCGGGCGCCTTCCGCACCGAGTCCATCGATCCCGCCAGCGTGAATCTCGAGATCATCACTCAAGGGCGCTTCGTCGCGGGCCGACCTCAGACCGTGACGGTGACCTACCAGAACGTGGGCAACGTCGATGCGCTCGGTGTTCCGCTCATCCTCGAGGGTTTCCCTGCCGGCTCCGAGATCGTGCCCGACTTCGATCTGATCGGCTGGGATGGCGACACGTCAGCCATCCACGAGGTGGGCTGGCAGCAGGAGGGCATGGTGTTCTCCGGGGACCGCGGTCTCGGAATCCCGCTGACGATCTCGAGCATTCCGGCCGGAGCATCCGGCCAGCTCGACTTCACGGTGAACGTCCCGGCGACGGCTGACTACAGCCTCAGCGCTTCACTCAGCGGGTGCATGTTCGACAACGGCCCAGGTCTCTCCGCCAGCTCCACCGCGCCGAACTCCACGCGTGCGGTCGACTGGGGAACGTGGGGGAGCGGCGGCTGCATGGACGCACTCGTCGACACCGGCTTGAGTGCCCTCGGCCTGGCGGTTCCCGGCGGCGGCTGCTTGCGCACAGTGGTCGAGAGCACCACCCTCGCGGTGTCCCGCAACGTGGTGCAGAAGGCGCCGCCCTTCTCCGTGGGTTCGGGCTCCGAGGCCTTCCACTCCATTCTCGACATCGCCGGATGCGCCGTGCCCGGTCTCGACAAGGTCGTTGGCGTCTACAACCTCGTGAAGGGTGCGGTGAGCGTCGGTACGAAGTGCTTCAACGAGGAGGCGACGGCCGAGAACGAATGGGTGACGTCTCTCGACCCCAATGAGATCGTGGGCCCGGGCGGCGGAGGAGACGATCACGCCACTCGCGCCGAGGGCGACTTCACCTACGCCATCTACTTCGAGAACATGGCTGACGCCACAGCACCTGCCCAAGAAGTCCGCATCACCGACCAGCTCGATCCTGCCGTCTTCGACCTCTCGACGGTGCGGTTCGGCGCGGTGGCATTCGGCGACACCCGGTACACCCCGGCTGCCGGCACGACGGCTCTCGACCACGTGATCGATTTGCGGGACACGGCGAACGTCAACCTCGACGTCGCTGCTTCCGTCGACTCGTCGGGCGTGGTGTCGTGGGATCTGCTCTCTCTCGATCCCGTGACGGGTGAGCTGCCGCAGAACCCCGATCAGGGCTTCCTGCCGCCCAACGTCGACGGGAGCGAGGGTCAGGGCGTCGTCTACTTCACGGTCACGCCGAAGAGCCCCAAATCGAAGTCGATCATCAGCAACAAGGCCTCGATCGTCTTCGACCTCAACGAGCCCATCGTCACCAACACCTGGAACAACCTCGTCGATCGAGACCTGCCCGCGGTGTCGGTCACGGCTCTTCCTGCCAAGACCGTCGGTCGAGACGTGAAGCTGTCCTGGTCGGGTTCGGACGCAACGTCGGCGGTGGCCTACTACGACGTCTACGTCGCAATCGGCGGTGGTGACTACGAACTGTGGAGGGGTCACCTGGAGGAGACCTCGGCCACTTACACGGGAGTCATCGGCAAGAAGTACTCGTTCGTCGTGCTGGCCCGCGACCTGGCCGCCAATGGTTCCGCGTTCCCTTCGAAACCCCACGCGGTGACGACCACCGTCACCTCCCCTCCGACGACTCCGACTCCGACACCCACCACTCCGAGCAAGACGACCGTCGACCGGATCGCAGGTGCGAACCGATACGCCGTTGCGGTGGCCGTCTCGAAGTCGGCTTTCCCGAACACCGCGCCGGTCGTGTACATCGCGACGGGCGCGAACTACCCTGACGCTCTCTCCGCCGGCCCCGCCGCCGTCAAGGAGGGTGGCCCCCTCCTCCTCACGAGCGGTGCATCACTGCCACCCGAGGTGAAGGCAGAGGTGAAGCGCCTGAAGCCGAGCAAGATCGTCGTCGTGGGCGGAGTGAACTCCGTGTCAGAGGCTGTCGTCTCCGAGCTGAAGGGCTTGCAGAAGAACACCGTCCGCATCGCCGGAGCCAACCGCTACGAAGCGTCGCAGAATCTTGTGGACTACGCCTTCGGCACTTCCGGAGCGAAGACCGCCTATGTGGCCACCGGGGCCAACTTCCCTGACGCACTGAGCGCTGGTGGCGCCGGCGGGTCGAAGGGCGCGCCGGTCATCCTCGTCAACGGAAAATCCTCGACCGTGGACGCCGCCACGAAGGCTCTCCTGAAGAAGCTCGGCGTGACCTCACTCTTCGTTGCGGGTGGCCCCAATTCCGTCTCCGAGGGAATCCGGACCGATCTTGCATCCGTAGCCCCCACGAAGCGCCTCTCGGGCGCCGATCGGTACGAAGCGTCCGCGAACGTCAATGCCAGCGCCTATACCAGCAGCGCTCGAGTCTTCCTGGCCACAGGCACCAAGTTCCCGGATGCCTTGGCGGGCTCGGCGTGGGCTGGCAAGGTCGCAGCGCCACTGTTCGTGGTCCCAGCCGACTGCGTTCCCAAGGCCGTCCTCACTCAGATCAAGAGCCTCGGCGCCACGCGGGTCACCTTGCTCGGCGGGCCGGCATCTCTGTCGTCGAACGTCGAGCGACTGAAGGCCTGCACGTTCTGACGAAGGTGAGTATCGCCTCCCCAGGTTCCTCACCAAGCGCTCCACCGCGATCCACGTGGCCGACCGCGCTACCGCCTCCCAGGGTCGCTCCGGCCACCAGCTAGCGCCAGCTCCACAACCCGACGCCCTCGTGGTGGCACGCCGCGGGGTGGATCTTTCGGGCGAGTTATCTCCCGCGTCCGCTCCGCGGACGCCCGCCAGACCCGAGCCAATAACTCGCCCGAAAGACCCACCCCGCGTCGCGCCGGTCCTCCAGGGGCGAGGTCGCAAGCCCGGCATCAGCCAGAACGCAAAGGAACAACGAGGCCCGGCCGATTCGCGAGATCCCGCGCATCCCCGGAGTGGAATGGGCCTCCACCCTGTCAGGGTGGCACTACGCGCGAATAGCTAGCCAGACGTCGGCTAGCGCCTACGCCTGCGGCCGCTGAGCAGCTTGCGCTTCCTCCTCTGACCAGACGTTGTCGTCCACGTAGTGCTGGATAAGGTCTCGGACCACGTCGCTCGGAGTGCACCCTCGCTTCTGCGAAATGCGCTGCAGGTCGTGCCAGACATCGTCGGGGATGCGGAACCCTCGAACGGGGTTCTTCGGCTGATTCGGCACACCATCGATCATTCCACCAAGTGCTGACCCGAACAGGGGGTACGACTGTAGAACATCTGTGTTAAACACCCGATACGCTTTTTTGTTAAACAAGGAGGTCGAATGCCGACAGTGGAGATCGACCCGGCGTTGCTCGAGCGTGCGAGGGCCATTGCCAGGGGTCGCGGAGAGACGATCGAGGCTTTCGTCACCTCGGCCGTTCGTCAGATGGTGGAGCAGAATGCCGAGTAGCAACCATCGCCCGAGGTCGATGCGGCCCGGCCAGACGTCTCGCGCCTGGTGGTCGATTGCCTTGGTCGGGGCGCTCGCTCTGCTAGTCGTGGCGATAGTAGTTATCGCAATAGACCCGCGAGGGTCGGCGATCGAGGCTGCCGGCACGGTTCCGTCGTCGCCGCCTATCGCAGGATCGACGGATGCGGGGAACGTCGAGGTCGAATCGACCGACGTCGAGGCAGCACCCGGGCGATCGATGGTGACGTTCCTCGGGGATTCCTACACCGGCGGTTCTCGTCAGGACTCGGGAGAAGATGCTCGCTACCCAAAGCTCGTCGGTGAGGCACTCGACATCAGTGTCCATTCCGCGGGTCTCGGTGGATCCGGCTATGTGGCGGTCGGAACAGCGAACAAGGCGCTTCCCACCCTCGTCAACAAGATCCACGTCGACTCGGATGTCGTCGTCGTCTTCGGCTCTCGCAACGATAAAGCCGGCTACCAGGCTGTCTACGACGCCGCCTCAGGGATGTACGGCCGGATTCGCGAGCGCTTTCCCGATGCGAAGCTCGTCGCCGTCGGTCCTGCCTGGCCCGCCTCCGTCACCCCTGATTTCGTGATCGAGAGCGACAACGCCGTGCGCGATGCGGCGGCCGAGAACGGAGCCACCTATGTGAGCGCCCTCGAATGGCTCAAGGGTGACCCGGCGTTGATCGGAGCCGACAACGTGCACCCCAACGATGCCGGCCACGCGTATCTGGCAGCGCAGTTCGAACAGATCGTCAGGGCCGCTTTGGAGGAGAAGCCACCGGCTTCGTAGGCCTTCCAGTCTCAGTCGAGTCCGAGCGCCGTGGAGAGCACCGGAGCGAGGAGGGTCGCGAACTGAGGAGTGAGGTGGTTGCTGTCGCGGTAGATCAGGACATCTCCTGAGATCGGCGAGCACTCCTTCGAGGAGCAGACGTAGTCCGTCAGATCGACGTACTCGGCCCCCGACGCAGACGCTGCACGAGATTCCGAAGCATTGAGCTCTTCGGAGACAGCCTCATCGCGCGATGCGCCGCAGACCTTCGCATCGGTCAGGTGGGCCGACAGGCATACCGCGGGCGTGGCGGGAAGGGTCGGCGAGTCCGCCATCACGTACACCTGGGAGTCGTCGGGCAGCTGGTCGATCGTCGATTCGATCCCGGACCCCCAGCGTGCCGTGTGCCCGGAATCCTGGGTGAATCCGTCACTTCGAGCGTAGTTCGCCAGGATGATCATGTCCGGCTCGAGCGAGCCGAGCTCGTCGACCACGGCTGCACGCCACTGATCGCAGGCGACGTAGGGAACGCCATCCTCGAGCTTGGCGATGTCCACCGACGGGCAGGAGCTCTTGGTGTCGACCCGCAGCTGGATCTCTCCCTGCTCTGCGAGTTCGTGGAGCGGCGGGAACCACTGCGCGGCGTGCGAGTCGCCGAAGAGCTCCACCAGCGGCGCGTCGGCGTTGTCGCCGAACAGGCAGCCCTTCGGGTCCACGGCGCCCTCGTTCACATGGCAGCCGTCGGCATAGATCGTCGGGTTGCTGCCCGCCGCAGCGCGCAGGCTGGGTTTGAGATTCGAAGGCACGAAGTCGCTGAAGGCGGGCGGGTTCGTCGCCTCGACCGCATCGGCCTCCGCCGCGCTTGCGAGTGGCGACGAGTTCGTGACATAGATTCCGGCACCGGCGGCTCCCACGATGAGAACGGACGCGGCGAGAGCGGCGAGGAGCGATCGACGGGGTCGCCCGACGGCGATCGGAGTCCACTGCTGCGCTGCTCGCTCTACGAACCGGTACAGCAGCCAGGCGGCAGGCACGCACAGCACGGCGATCCCAAGTGTGAGCCACAACGGCAGGTCCCGATCGACTCCGCCCGCCTGTGCCGGGATGACCAAGGCCGGCCAGTGCACGAGGTAGAGCGAATACGAGATGGTCCCGATGAAGACCATGCCGCGCGTGCTGAGCAGCACACCGGCATCGGCCGAGCTCCGCCAGTTGCCGAAGTAGATGATCGCGGCCGTCGCCGCCACCGGGGCGGCCGCCGCGATGCCGGGGAAGACGGTGTCGCTGGTGTAGCCGACTCCAATGGCGACGAGTGCGGCAAGGCCCGCCCAGGTGCCGACGCGGGCGACAGCCTGACGAGGTCGCCACCGGGGCGACTCCACAGCGAACGCCAGCAGGCCGCCCACGCCGAGCTCCCACGCGCGGGTCGGAAGCGAGAAGAACGCCCAGGGCTGCGAGATCGTGGTCAGTACGAATCCGGCGGCGAACGATGCGGCGACGATCACCACGAGCATCCAGAACAGCCCTCGCTTCGACCGTCTCGCGAGCACGAAGCCGAGAGCGATCAGGGCGGGCCACACGAGATAGAACTGCTCCTCGACTCCGAGCGACCAGAAGTGCTGGAACAGCGAGGGTGTGCCCTCGGCAAGGTAGTCGGTGTTCTGGTAGGCGAAGAGGAGGTTCGGCACATAGAGCGCCGTGGCGATGGCGTCCTGGAAGACGCCTCGAAGTTGCAGGGGAGCGATCCAGATCGCCGCCGCGATCGTCGTGAGCACGACGATGAGGAGGGATGCCGGCAGAATCCGGCGCGCTCGCTTGGCGTAGAAGGACGCGAAGGAGATCTTCCCGGTGTTCAGGAGGCTCGAAAGAAGATGGTTCGTGATCAGGAAGCCTGAGATCACGAAGAACACGTCCACACCGATGTAGCCGCCGGTGAGGAACGGCGTCCCGGCGTGATACAGGACGACCAGGAGGACGGCGACAGCGCGCAGCCCTTGGATGTCCGGACGGAATGGCTGCCGCCGGACGGTCGTCTGTTGATCCCCCATGTCGCGATGATAACCGCCGACGTCAACCATCGCGCGATCGCTGCCGGAAGCGGGCGGGCTCAGGGCTGCAGTGCAGATTGCACCACAGGCTCCAACAGCTCAGCCAGACGGGCGTGCCCCGCATCGCTCGGGTGCACCTTGTCGTCCCCGACCAGTCCTGGGTCGGCCTTCAGCCAGTCCACGGCGTCGACGAACGTGGCTCCTTGAGCGACGGCGGCATCGTGGATCGCCCGGTTGCTTTCGGCTACGAAGTCGGGTGTCCCGGAGGTCGGCCAGGTCGGGCCCACGACGATCAGGCGAGCGTTCGGGAAACGATCACGAATCTGCGTGAACATGGCCCCCGCCGCGTCATGAACCGGCTGATACCCGACCTTGTCGTTGCGACCACCGAAGACAACCACCACGTCCGAGTCCACATGGATCTTGCTGACCAGCGAGGGGAGAGCCTTCTTGGATGTCCCCTGAGCCACGTATCCTGCCCCGCCGAGTCCGGCGGAATGCACACTCACATCGAGAGCCTCCCCGAGGAGGTGCGGATAGCGCGATTCCACTCCGGAGTCCTGACGGGAGCCACTCGTGTAGGAGTCGCCGAGGAAGGTCACCATCGGTCGGTCGGAGTCGGTGTTGATGTCGGTGATCTCCGACTCCGCGTTGCCGGCGTCCAGCACGCCGGCGACCGGAGAAGTCGACGGGACCGTGCCCGAAGCCTCGACCGGCGTGCTCTCCTGGCTGAGAGCAACGGTCGTGATCGCGATCGCGAGCAGCCCGAGGCTAGCGACCAATGCCACCGTCATCCATGTTCGGGAGGTCACCTTGGATCGGTGCCGCCGTTGCGATTTGCCGACCATCGATCATCCGTTCCGTCGTCGTGCGGAGTAGCGCTCACGAGTATTCCAGGCATCGGCGTCGACCCCCTGTGCAAGTCAATCGTCCATCGCGATCTCGCGTGGTGACCACTGTTTGAGCGAATGTTCACTCCGCCGAAACAAAACTGACGTAATCTTCGAACCATTGCTCGGCGCGGAAGACCACCTTTGGCGGTCCGGCACAAGCAACGACAGTGCTGATGATGAACTTCCAGGAGCGAGAATCATGGCCACAATTCTGATGCCGCGCCGGAACAGCTAGGCGAATCTGTGCCAGCCACTCCCGGGAGCCAGACGCACGGCGCCTTCACGATCCCATCGCTCGACGGACTCAGGGCCGTGGCGGTCCTCACAGTCTTCATAGGTCACGGCGCCGTCGGGATCAGCACAGGTTTCTGGCCCGGTCACGTGGGTGTGACGATTTTCTTCTTCCTCAGCGGCTACCTGATCACCACTCTCCTGCGCCGGGAGTACGATCGCACCGGCCGGATCTCCCTGCGGAAGTTCTACCTCCGCCGTGCACTCCGGATCCTGCCGCCTGCCTATATCGCTATCGCTGTGGCCGTGGTGGTCGGCGCGCTGGGGTGGGTCGCAGCCACGACCACACCTTGGGGTGTGCTCGCTGAGCTGCTGAGCTACACGAACTACTACATCGTGATCGCCGGACGGGAGGGCCTCCCACCAGATACGACCCAGTTCTGGTCGTTGGCGGTGGAAGAGCACTACTACCTGGTGGTTCCGGTCGTCCTGCTGGTGCTGTTCCGCTCGCGCGCGTCTCTTCGGACCATCGGTTGGTCGCTTGCCGCTCTGGCGCTCCTCGTGCCTGTATGGCGGGTGCTCCTGGGCCTGACGGGGGCCGGATTCGATCGCCTCTACGTCTCGACCGACACCCGGATCGACAGTCTGCTGTTCGGTACCGCGATGGCTCTCCTCTTCAATCCAGTGCTTGCTCGCAACGGAGGCTCTGCGCGGATCACGAAGTGGCTGAACCGGCGGCTGGGGTTCATCGCGTCGTTTGCGGTCATCGTGTTCGTCGCCTCCGCTCTCGTACCATCGCAGGCCTTCCGGTTGAGTGTCGCGGACACGATCCAGTGCCTCTGCCTGATCCCGATCTTCTGGTTCGTCATCACCCGGCCGGGCAGCTTTGCGGGCAGGGTGCTCAACAGCCGTGTCCTGGTGCGCCTCGGCATACTCTCGTTCTCCGTCTACCTGTTCCACCGGCTGATTCTCAACCTGGTCGAGAACGTGATCGGTGAGCCGTGGGTAGGAGACGGCGTATCCCTCGTTCTCACGTTGGTCGTGGCACAACTCGTCTACTGGGCCGTGGAGCGGCCGTGCGGCGTGCTCCGCAAACGGCTCGAGGCCGGGATGGCCTCGAGAACGGTCTGAGACGAATCTCGACCATGTCGACGACGTAAACAGTTGATCTCGAGCGCGTTACAGCCTCCGTCCTCGGACGATCGAGGGAATTCCGTGGCCTACGTTTAGAGAGGTTCATCAGGTCTGTCGCCGAAGATTCGGGCGCACAGCGGTGTGAGAACATGGTGACGGTACTGCTCAAGGTCATCGGGGAGAGGGAAAGCCTGCGTGGAACTACGCGATTACATCAGGGTGCTGCAGAAGGGGTGGATCTTCATCGTCACCCTCACCCTCCTCGGTGTCGCCCTCGGCGCCGCCTATTCCCTTCTCAAGACCCCTGAGTACCAAGCGTCGTCGAAGGTCTTCGTCTCCGTGCAGTCGTCCGGATCCGTGAGTGATCTGACGCAGGGCGGGAGCTTCGTCCAGAACCAGGTCAAGTCCTATGCCGACATCGTGACCACCCCTGTGGTCCTACAGCCGGTCATCGCCTCGCTCGGTCTGACCGGGGACGTGAACAAACTCGCGCGTCAGGTGACCGCCTCATCGCCCGTGGACACCGTGATCGTCGAGATCAGCGCATCCGACACGGATCCCCGCCGCGCAGCAGAGATCGCCAACGCCGTGGCGTCGAGCTTCCAGAGTACCGTCGCGGAACTCGTACCCCCGAACGCCGAGGGGATCGAGCCCGTAAAGGTGACCGTCCTGCAGCAGGCGGTCATTCCGGGTTCGGCATACACGCCGAACGTTCCGCTCAACATCGCCTTCGGTGGTCTCATCGGACTTGCCCTCGGGATCGCGGCGGCGGTGCTGCGAGAGACTCTAGACAACCGGATCCACAACGAGCGGGACGTCGAAGCGATCACGGACGCTCCGATCATCGGAGGGATTGCCTACGACGCGCGGACGCCGCAGAATCCGCTCATTGTGAAGGACGATCCACGCAGTCCGAGGGCGGAGTCGTTCAGAACGCTCCGAACCAATCTGCAGTTCGTCAACGTCGGTGAGAGTCGGAGCTTCGTCGTCACGTCCTCGATCCCCGGAGAAGGCAAGAGCACGTCGGCAGCGAATCTCGCCATCGTCGTCGCGCTCTCAGGCCAGAGGGTCCTGCTGGTTGATGCAGACCTACGCAAACCGAAGGTGGCTTCCTACCTCGGGCTGGAGGGCGCGGCGGGCCTGACCGATGTCCTCGTCGGGCGTGCCCAGCCCAACGACGTCATTCAGCGGTGGGGGGAGACCAACCTCTATGTGCTGCCGGCCGGCCGGATTCCGCCGAACCCGAGCGAACTGCTCGGCTCGAAGGCCATGGTGGCTCTGATCGCGTCCTTCGAGAACTCGTTCGATACGGTCCTCTTCGATGCTCCACCGCTGCTCCCCGTGACCGACGCTGCCATCCTCACGAACAACACCAGCGGAGCTCTCCTCATGGTTGCGGCCGGCAGGGCGCACAAAGCGCACGTGCGCGGTGCCATCACCACACTCGCGAACGTCGGCGCGAAGGTCGCGGGCATCGTCATCACCATGTTGCCCACCAAGGGGCCCGACTCCTACGGCTACGGCCGATACGGCTACGCCTACGGTTACGGTTACGGAGAGTTCGAAGCAGACGAGGCGCCGGTTCCGGCGAAGAGCAAAAGATCCAAGTAAGACATGTCCGGGACGAGCGATTCAGGGATCTTTTGGCGACTTGCTCCCGCGCTGCTCGTCGCCATACTCGCGCTCGTCGCCATCCTGCTCTCGGTGTCTGCGCTTCGCCAAGGTGATGTCGCAAGCAACGGAACGGTGCCGGGTCCGATTCCGACCTGGGATGAGACGAGCGGGACCGACTCCGCGGCGACGCCGACGCCGACCTCGGCCGCGGTGGCGTTGTTCCCGGTCTTCGACATCGATGCGAGCGGAATCGGACTCGTCTCAGCGCCCTCTTCGTGCGGCGACCAGACCTCGAGTGTGTCCGTGACCGAGGACTCCGGCCGCACGTGGTCTCCTGTGGATTTCGGACCGCTGGGGGTACAGGCGATCTACGAAGTCCGGGTCGTCTCATCCGACCAGCTCGACGTGGTCGCTGGTCTCGGCCCGGATTGCACCCCTTCTCTGCTCACGTCGTACACCGCTGGTCAGTTCTGGCAGTCGAACCCTGAGCGACTCGCGGAGACGACCTGGCTGGATCCCAGCGACCCCACGGTCATCCATCACCTGGGCGCTGTGATCCCGACCCCGTGTGGCCGTCCCCTCGCCGTGACTCCTTCCGCATCGGGTGCCGCAACGATCTGCCAAGAGGGCGCCTTCACCTACTCGACGGAGCAGTTGACCTGGTCGGTGTTGGCCCCCGGCCGGTTCCTCGGTCTCGATTCGTCCCTGTCGGGGACGCTCGTGCTGGAATCGTCGACGGAGGACTGCGCCGGCGTCCGCTTCAGCGAGTTCGGGCCGGACGGGGCAGCGCTGGGTTCGGTGTGCGATGTGTCTCACGTCCCGGCGGAGAACTCGGCGATCGCGTCTGTCGATCAGCGCATCTACCGGTGGGACGGCGCCCAGGTCCAACAGAGCGACGACGGGGGACTCACATGGTCGTCGTGAACACGCATTGCCGGCACATCAAGTATTCGTCTAGAGCACGCTGTGGGGATGGCTGATGAACTTGGGAACGAAGTCGAGAGTGACGTCCACGAAGGTCGACCAGTGGCGCGAGATCTATGCTCGGCGGCTCTTCGTCACCGACCTCCTTGTGCTCGTGTGGGTCATCTTCGGTGTTCAGATCGCCTGGTTCGGGCTCGACTCGAGTACTGTGGCGGTCCGCGAGAACGCGGCACTCGCCGTGAGCTACTCCACGATCTCCGTGATCATCCTCATCGCCTGGCTTCTGATCCTGCATGTCTACGGAACCCGTGGCTACCGCGTGGTGGGAACCGGAACGCAGGAGTATCGCCTTATCGCGGATGCGACGCTCCGGCTGTTCGGCATGGTCGCCATCGTGGCCTTTCTCTTCCAGATCAGCTTCGCGCGCGGCTACGTGCTCATTGCGTTCCCCCTCGGACTCGCCGTCCTGATCTTCTCGCGCTGGATGTGGCGGCAATGGCTCGGGATGAAGCGGGCGCGTGGACAATACGTCTCCAGGGTCGTCCTCATCGGCTCGCCGGCGTCAGCGAGCCATATCGCCCGTGAGCTGAACCGGAGGCCCGAGGCGGGATACATGGTCGTCGGCGCGTGCGTGCCCGTGTGGTCCGAGGGTGAGGAGCATCTGGCCGGCACCCAGGTGCCGATCCTGGGTGGTCTCGGCGATGTCTTGGCCGTCCTGCAGACGGCGGAGGCGGACACCGTCGTCATCACCAGTGCGGATGAACTACCGCCTCAGCGCGTCCGTGAACTCAGCTGGAGTCTCGAGCCGGGCCGGCAGCACCTGGTTGTGGCGCCGAGCCTCGTCGACATCGGTGGTCCGCGGATCCACACACGACCAGTAGCGGGTCTGCCTCTCATCCACGTCGAGACACCCAGGTACGACGGCACCAAGCGTTTCGCGAAGAGGACGTTCGACGTGATCGCTGCAGGTGTCGGAATCCTGTTGCTGTCTCCGATACTGGCGCTGATCGCCATGGTGGTGCGGCTGAGCACGCCGGGGCCGGTGCTCTTCAGGCAGAGCCGGATCGGTTACAAGGGCGAGCAGTTCAACATGCTCAAGTTCCGGTCGATGGTGGTCGACGCCGAAGAGAGACTGCAGGCTCTGACGAGTGACACCGGAGAGATCGGGAACTCCGTCCTGTTCAAGATGAGGGAGGACCCGCGTGTCACTCCGGTGGGACGCTTCCTGCGCCGCTTCAGTCTGGATGAGCTCCCGCAGCTCTTCAATGTCTTCATGGGTTCGATGTCTCTGATCGGTCCCCGACCTCCGCTGCAGAAGGAAGTCGACCTCTACGAGACCCATGTCCACAGACGATTCCTCGTCAAGCCCGGAATCACCGGTCTCTGGCAGGTGAGCGGCCGATCAAACCTCTCGTGGGAGGACTCCGTGAGACTGGATCTCTACTACGTGGAGAACTGGTCTCTGACAGGTGATGTCGTCATCCTCTGGCGCACCCTGAAGGCCGTGCTGGCGAGGGACGGCGCATACTGATGGCTGACAATATGCCACAGAGTCGGCTGCACAAGACGATGGTGAATCCGAAGAAGACAGTCGGGCCCAGGGCGGCGGTAGCTATGGGCGGAACGCTGCTCCTGCTGCTCGTCGTGATCACCAATCCGTCATTCATCAGCGTGTTCCCGGTGGGGCTCATAAATGTGATCGTCTTCGCTCTCCTGATGCGGCGGCTTGCACCCCTCGGAGCATCGCCCGCCGTCTACTTCGCCGCGTATCTCTCCGTCATCGGTCTCGCCGGTTTCGCCTTCACGAATGTGCTGGTCGGGTCCGGTGGCACCGGAGGAGTGGACGTGGCGCTCGAGGACGACCTGCTCGTGGCGGGATCGATCATGTTCTTCTCAGGCTCGACTGTCGTCCTGATCTTCGCAGCGATATCCCGAGGGCGGCAGAAGGGCTCGGAGCCGGGAGGTGCTGAGGGCCTCCTCGACCTCGGCGACCTCGGGCGCTTCAGCGCACCGATCCTGATCATCGGGCTGGTCGAGTTCGCGATCCTCATCGGGTTCCTCGGGCCGGCCGAATTCCTGTCGAGACCCGACCGTCTGGTCGGCCGGGACTCGAGCTTCGAGGCGGTCTTCCAGATGGTGGCGCTGGGAGCCGTCGTGGCCCTCGCGATCGTGGTCTTCTCTCGACGGGGCGGTGTGAAGTTCTTCGCGGTCGTGCTCCTCGCCGGATACGTCGCGTACTTCATCTCACTCGGGACACGTCGACTCGCCTTGGTCCCGCTGCTGATCTTGATCGGGTACATCCTGGCTCGCCGAGGGAAGATCCCCGTGATTGGAGCTGTAGCGACAGGGCTCCTCGCTCTCATCTCCTTGTCGCTGCCCTTGTACTTCAGGGGTTTGCCCATGCATGGGCTCCTGCCCCACCTCGAGGGCCTCGGCACATTCGTCTGGGACCTTCAGGTGTTCGCGACCTCCGCCAACAACGTGCTCGCCGGATTCAAGATCTCCACGCTGACCGCGTTCACGCAACCGACGATTCCGCTGGATGCGCTATGGATCTCCATCAACCCCGTGACCGGGAACACCGCGGGCTGGTACGAGATCGCCCGTACGCTCAGACTCAACCAATTCACGCCCTATTCAGCGATCGGCGAGTTGGGGAACTACGGTCCGCCCGTGTTCGCCGCTGTCTTCGCAGGGATCGGGCTCCTGCTGGGTGTCGCACAAAGGCTCAACGATCTGCTCTTCCGCGAGCAGCTGTGGAAGCTCGTCGGGGTCGCCGCCCTCGGTCTCACGTTCGTCTTCGTGATCCAGTTCGCGCAGTACAACCTGCGCTCCAACATGCGGTACCTGTACCTCATGCTGCTGATCCAGATCGCAGCCGTGGTCATCATCCGCCTCCGTGACTGGTCGCGGCAGCGGCACGAAGTTCGAGGCTGACGAAGGGATCGACACGTCAATACATCCATGTCAGCTCACATCCCGGACGGGGAAGATACCGTGATCGCAACTGTCATCCTGCCGATCCACAACGCTTCGAGCTACCTCGACCGAGCGTTCGAGAATGTGAGAGCGACACTCGGAGACGACACGGAGCTCGTCATCGTCGACGACCACTCGACCGACGATTCCTGGGAGAAAGTGCAGCGATGGGCCGAGCACCTCCCGGGCCGTGTCGTGGTCATCGCCAACGAAGGCCGTGGCGTGGCTGCGGCGCGGAATCTGGCTGTCTCGAGGGCCACGGGCGACTTCGTGTGGTTCGTCGACTGCGACGACGACTGGCGCCCAGAGATCGTGAAGCACATGGTCGACCTCGCGCGGCAGACAGGCGCAGACATCGTGCTGAGCAACGCGGAGAAGGTCTCCCAGCCCTCCGGCGAGACGAGCGTGATCGAGGATGCGGCGTCGCGGGACGTCATCACGGGACAGGAAGCGTTCTCGCGTCTGCTGCTCGGAGAGATCGAGGGCCACCTCTGGAATAAGCTCTTCCGCCGGACGCTGTTCTCGTCCGCGCCGTTCCCGGCCACCCGAGCGCACTCGGACCTGGGCGGCATGTTCGGGCTCTTCTCAGCAGCATCGGTCGTGGCCGCGCTGCCCGAAGTCCTCTACACCTACTACGTCCACGAGGGCTCGGTGCTGAACCGGCGGCAGTACCGCTGGGACGATCTGTGGGACTGCCTTCAGCTTGCTCGTGCGGGAGCCGATGATGTCGCGGGCGGACGGCCGCTCACGACCTTCAAGTATCGCAACGTCATCGTTCCGACGGTCAACGAGTCGATCCGTCGGGAGACTGTCGCTGAGGCATCGGACATCGACCGGGCTCGAAAGCGTGCCCGAAGCGCCACATCGATCTCCGAGGCCGTTAGGCTGGCCCTCTGGGGCCAGCGAGATGCTGCTGCCCGAGCCCTGCTGATCAAGCTGGCGTTCCCGGTCTACCGAGGGATCTACAAGCGACACCGCGCCAAGAACTGGGCGGAACTGGATTCATTCGCTGCCACACCGGGTTCCGAATCGACCACTATTCCGCGCTAGGCGCCGCCGGCGCCGTGTGCGACCATGGCCTTGACTGTCCGGCAGGAAGGTCTGGGGAGCACAAGGTGGGGGCCTGCACATGAAAACGGTACGTCAGCGGTTCGCCGCGGTGACGACGGGTGCAGTCGCCCTCGTCGTTCTGACGGGGATGTCGGTAGCCGGTCCCGCTGCCGGGGCGAGCAAGCACGCTGTCGGTCACGTTGCCCGAGCGGCATGGGAGCCACAAGAGCACAGCGTGGACGTGGTGGCGCCGAATTACTTTCATTCCACTGCGGGAGCGCTCGAGGGCCGCCCGGGACTCCGATCTGATACCGCAGCGGTTCAACTGCTTCTGCCACCGACCGCCGCCGATCAAGATCTCAACGAGGTCGACTATCGGCTCCAGTTCTCCGCCACCGAGGTCGTCGCGACGGGAACGGTCGCGATCGACCCCGCCACTGACTCCTTTACCGTCCCGCTGGCAGGAGCGTTGACACGGTCGGAGCTGTTCCTGTCGGTGACCGCTCGCGGTCCGTCGCCGCAGGGAGCGCCAGAACCACCGCCCGGTGCGGCCGGCGATGTCGGCGAGCTCTTCACGGCGTCGGGCTTCTTCTCCGTGTACGCAGCCGGTCCGCCTTCCGACGCACCGATTCCGCTGGCCTCACGAACATTCACGGGTTCGGAGAAGACCAGGTTCACATCCACGCAACCGCCGATGGCGACAGGCCCTGGCGACACCGTCCTCATGACGGTGCCGACCGACCTGACGAGCATCTCGGATCTGCGGGCCCGGATCGCGTCGACTCCGACGGGAAACGCGGTCGAGGCCGGGGTGAGCCGGACGGGGGACTCGCGCGTCGCCGTCGTCACCGTTCCGCTCGACTACTTCTCGACGGGGACGGCTGGGGGCGCTCTGCTCTCGCTCGGTGGCTATGCGGGTTCGGAGCTGATCGAGCATGTGGTCGCTGTGACCATGGGCAACGAGCCCCCGGCGTCCTCGGCGGCCATCGTGCCCGATGATGTCGACTCGCCGAGCGGAATCGTGTCGCTGAGTGCCAGCCCCGTGGCTGCTGAGACGTACTCGATCGTGGTCGCCCCGCGAAGCGGTCCCGCGGTGTCGAGCGAGCTCCGCACTGTGGCCGCCGGTGCGACACTCGACGTTCCCTTCAGTTCAGCCGGGTTTCCTAATCGGCTGACGGTCTTCAGGATCGTCGAACAGGGGGGCGACCAGCAGGCGACGACGATCGTCGGAGAGTATTCGCCTCCGGGTCAGGCGCTGGCGAAGACCGTCATCGACGAGCTGCGCCCCGAGCGGAGCAATTTGTATCTGGACAACCGGAATCAGTTCGGCCAGAACCGGTTCACCGGCGAGACCCTGTCGCGGCAGTTCGACGTGACTGTCGATGATGCGAGGACGGAATACTCGCTGAAGGGTGGTGCGACCCTTCGCGTCCCGCTGACGTCGGCGACGAATGGCTCGCGAATCAGCGTCGAGGTCGACGGAGTCACGATTCTCGATCAGGTCATCCCTCCGGCCGGGTTCTCCGTTCCCGCCGACAGGGTGGACGGCTCCGACCGCTACGAGGTCGCCGCCGCCGTGTCCAAGCGCTCGTACCCAGAGGGTGCCGACACCGCGGTAATCGTCAGTGGTCAGAACTTCTCCGATGCTCTCTCGGCGGCGCCGTTGGCCACTCGCCTCGAGGCCCCGCTTCTGCTGACGTCGGCCGCCACGCTGCCCTCGTCGATTCGCCAGGAACTCACACGACTGGCGCCGACGAACATCGTGGTGGTGGGTGGTCCGAACTCCGTGTCCGACGAGATCGTTGCGCAGCTTCGCCCCGAGTTCTCAGTAGAGCGCATCAGTGGGTCAGACCGCTACGCCGTGTCCCGAAGCGTGGCCGACAGGTGGGCGGATACGACTCCCGCCACCGTCTACGTCGCCACAGGCCTCAGTTTCCCCGACGCACTCAGCGCTGGCGCCGCTGCAGGCGCGAAGAACTCGCCCGTGGTTCTCGTGCGGGGGACGGCCGGTTCGCTGGATGCGGCGACCGCGGCGGATCTCCGGTCCCTGCAACCGCAGAGCATCTCGATCGCGGGCGGACCGGCTTCGGTGAGCTCCGGTACGGAGGCGGCCCTCGCGGCCATAGCGCCGACGACCAGGTTCGGCGGTGCAGACCGATACGAGGCCTCGGCCGCCATCAACGCGAGCGCGTTCTCGGGCAGCCGAGACGCTTTGTTGGTGACCGGCCTCAACTATCCAGACGCCCTGTCGGGCGGAGCCTGGGCGGGTGCATCGAACACCCCCCTCTACCTCTCGAAGACCGAGTGCGTGCCGAAATCGGTCATCGCGCAGTTGAAGGCCCAAGGAGTGGTCGACGTGACTCTGATCGGCGGTGCGGCGTCGCTCGGAGCCGGAGTGCGAGACCTCGTGTCCTGCTGACGCCGAGCTCGACTCGTTCGCGACGCCTGCCGCGTAGGTCAGTGCTCGAGGAGGGAGCGGATTCGGGCGATCTCCGTGGCCAGGCGCGCGTTGGCGCTGGTGAGGGCGGCGTCGAGTTCGGCGGAGCGGTCGAGCTGGCGGGTGAGGAAGTCGGCGATCTCGGCGGCGCTCGCACCTGAGGTGTCGAGGGTGGTTCCGGGGTAACCGGCCACACCGAAGTGCTGTTCGACCTTCGGCTTGGGCTTGGAGACCGCTTCGGAGGGGATCGCGCCCGCGAGCGCCGCGAGGATGAGGACGTGCAGGCGGTCGCTGATGACGAGGGCGGTGCGCTGGTAGAGATCGCGGACGTACTGCTCCTGCTCCGCATCGGATCGAGTGCCCCAGGGCAGGTAGTCGGCGATCTCCTCGCCCAGCTGGGCCGCGATCTCGGCTGAGCGCGTCTCGTCCTCATCGACCTGGCTGACGACGTTCACGCGGAATCCGGTCTCCGCCGCGACCGCTCGCACGGCGTCGAACCACGCCGCATCGGGGTAAGGCCGCTTGCCGCGGAGGCTCACGATGATGATCTTCCGCTCGGCGAACGGCTCCCCGGCGACACGCGGCTCACTGAATGCCGTGTCGGGCACGAGCTTGCCGACCTTCATCAGCGCGAGGCTCGCCTTGTCGCGCCACAGCACCTCCTGCGAGAGCCGGGCCGACCAGCGGTAGAGAGCGCCGACGAGACGGTCGTACTCTCCGACCGCGCGCGGTGGGCGGATGATCTTGCCCCCCCGAATGCGCACCAGCGCCGCGATCACAAGGAAGACGAGCTCGGACTTGAGGTGGGCCCGGCCGAGGGGGACCTCTCCGGGGTCGAAGATCCATGCGCGCGGCCCGCGGCCGAAGACGAGCTTCTTGAGCCACGCCTTGCGGCTCTGCGCATCGTAGGAGTGCTCGTCAGGGGTGAGCGCGATCTGCTCGACCCAGCCCGGCGTCGTGCGCCCGAGATACGCGTGCACCTCGCCGGTGCCGCGCACCCAGTTCAGGATGCGACGGCGGATGACCGCGTCACCCAGGTTGCCGCTGACTCCGGTGAGGACGATGAACAGTTGGCGCTTCTTGGCAGGCATGAGGTCTCCGTGTGGGGGCCGCGATCGGGCAGAAAGGTGGGGAAGTCAGCGCTTGAACTTGCCGGCGAGCTTCCAGAACTCCCGCTGGGCCTTGTTCCGGAGCCGGGTGCCGAAGGCCATCTTGGTCTCCTGCTGGTAGTCGGAGATCAGAGGGCGGATGGCGTCGAGGTAGACGTCGAGCTCGTCCGCCTCCTTCGCCGCCGCGAACATCCCGTGGCTCTGGGCAGAGAGGCTGCGCCGCTTGCGGATGATCTCGACCCGATCGGGCGTGACGTGGGAGTATCCGGGCTCCACACGTTTGGCGGGGTGCCAGCGGCCCTCCGCGTCGTCGTCCGCCAGCCGAACGGCGAGGCCCTCCCGGCGATGACGGAAGTTGCCGCCCTGGGTGCGAGCGACGGAATCGGTGTCGAGGACGTCGAGCCCGACCGCCTTGCTCTCCACGCCTTCGGCGAGGATCTCGTCGATGACCGCGTTGCGGGTGATGACGACGTTCGTGCCCCGCCAGTCGATCTCGTACTTGGAGAGCCAGGCATCGCCGATCACCACGTCCGCGGTCTCGGCGAAGATGTCGTCGCAGTAGTTGCAGGCCTCGAGCTGGAAGACCGCGTGCCCCCAGTTGCCTCCGACGAGCGACAGGGTCTCGGCCTCGCGCCACTCTCCGGTCTGCTTCGACTTGGCCCCGAAGCTGTACTGGCGAGACGTCTTCTCGGGGTTCTTGATGCGGAAGTCGACGGTCGCGAGGTCGTCAGGAGCCACGCCCACCTGCCAGGCGAACGACTCGGCGTAGGCGGTCGACTTGAGGTGACCGCACACGATGCCCACGAAGTACTTCAGCTGAGCGGCGATGACCTCGTCCTCCGCGGCCACGTGGCGAGCGCTCTTGATGGCGCAGGGGACTCCGACGATCGCGTACCGGAGGCCGTCGCCGCGGATCTGCTTCAGGGTCTCGGCGAAGCTCGCGGGATGGTACTGGGACTTGCGGCGACCCATCACCTCGTCGACGCTCCGCGAGACCACGTATCCGAAGAGCTGAGACTCCGCGGGTCCGACGTGCACGACGCCGTCGATCTCGTCGCGCTCCAGCAACCGGGTGAGCAGCCAGCTCGTGATGCCTCCGGAACTGCTGCCGGGGATGACGAGGTCATCCGTCACGCGGCCCGCGTACATCCCCTTGTACTTGCCGATCCGGGAGTCGTGGGGCATCGAGGGTTCGAAGACCTCGGCGGCGACCTCGTCCTCGTTCTTCGACTCGTCGGCGAACGGACAGACCCTCGAGCCAATGGCCTTGTCCGCCTCCGACACGTCGGTGAGGTCTGCCTGGTAGATGCCGCGACGCGTCAACGTCACCGGAATGCGGCCACTTGTGGCCGCCCCGCAGCCTCCACATCCCACGCACGATCCACTTGCGACGACCTGATCGATCGATGTCATGGTGTTCCCCCTCTGCTGATGGTCCGTGCGGGTGCTGCCCTCATTGAGAAACGCTATTCATCTCGACGTCAGGAGTCGAATCACTCGTTCGAAGACCCGCTCGAGGTCGGCCGAGGACTTGAGAACCGCGGCCTCGAGGCGGTTCCGACTCGACTCGGGCTCGGAGATCCGCACGGAGAGGTGCTTCTCGTGACTGTCCTGAACCTTCAGCGGGAGCAGATGCGCCAGCGTCGGCGTGATCTTGTCGGCGCCATCGTGCCGGTAGGCGATCGGGAACGCGACGTGGCGCAAACCGAAGATCACCGCGTGCAGGCGGTCGCTGAAAACCGTGTGCGCCTTTGAGTAGATCCGTTCGATCCGTTCGAACTGCTCCGCGTGGGACTCCGTCGTCCAGTCGCAGATCTCGGCGTCGAACTCGGCCGCGAGCATCCGGTGGTTCTCGTCGTCTCGCCTCACCTGAGTCACGAAGACCGGGACGAGTCCCGCTTCGCGTGTCTGGTCGACGACGTCGGCGAGGACGTCTCGGTTGATGGGCCGATCGCCGCGGAGGGAGATGACGACGTAACTCCGCTCGGTGTGCGCGGGAGAAGCGGGGATGCCCGAGAGCGCCAGGTCGGGCGCTACTTCGACGGGGAGCCGCAAGATCCCGGGGCTCAGCACGTCGCGAGCGACGAATAGGTTCATCAGTCGCACGGACGACCGCAGGATCCGGAGGTCGAGTCGATTCGATCCCCGGATGGCACGGCCGAGCGAGACGACCGCGCCTCCAGATGCGCGGGTGAGGACGACATTCCCGAGGCTCGCGAGCGACTTGACGAGATTGCGGCCGCCCTTTGCGGCGAACGGGCCGGGTGCGAAGACGAGGTGCGCGCGCCGACGGAGACACGCACCGAGGAACGAGCGGATGAACGCACCTTGGGAGGTGACGACTGTCGCTGTGCTCGGCAGATCGAATGCACCCAGGTACGACGCGGGCATCCCGCCCGTGAAGACCACGATCGGATTCCCGGCTCGTTTGAAAAGGTCGAGAAGGGCCTGCCGGATGGCGATGTCCCCGAGATTGTCGGGTTGGGCCGAGATGCTGCAGAACACGGTTCTCTGCCGACTGCGATCGTTCGTCACGCTTGCCTCCGGTTGCGCTTGTTGAACACCAGGAAACTGGTGGTCAGGATGGCACACTGGAGCACGAACGAGCCCGCGAGAGCGATCGCAGCGCCGATCGCTCCGGCGAAGATCGATCCGACCGCCACTCCCACCAGGCAGCTGATGGTCGTGATCGTCGAGGTCGTGGCTACGAGGTGCTTGTGGCCCTGCCCCTGGAGCAGGGAGGCGATCAAGGAGACCGCGGCGGCGAAGGGGAGTCCCACGAGGACGATCTGGATGACCGGCACCGCGGGCGAATAGGCGGAGCCGAGGGCGAACGGTACGAGCCATGGCATCAGGACGAAGAGGATCCCGTAGAGCACGGTCATGATCGCCACGACCACCACTACGGCCTTGACCAACGGCTTGATCGAGTGGGAGTGGGCGCTCGCTCGCGACGCAGCCGGAAGCAGAACCGTCGAGAGGGAGGTCGGCAGGATCCGCAGCGGGCTCGTGAGCCGGCTCGCCGCGGAGTAGAAACCGGCCTGGGCGGCCCCCGCGATCGCGCCGGTGACGACGACGTCGAGGTTTCGGGCCTGTGTGGCGACGGAGTGCAGCCAGTACGGCCAGCTCTGGTGGAGGAGCTCGCGGTAGGTGATGGAGCTGGGGACCGTCACGTGGCGCTTGACGTACCGGTTCGCGAAGAAACTGGAGCCCAGCGCGGCGATCGCGACCGATGTGCAGTATGCCAGGACGGGCTCGACGCTCAGAACGAGCAGCCCGAGGAAAAGCACGATCGCGGCGGCTCGGCGCACGAGCAGGTTGAACACGTTGATCTTGGCGTCGCCGTCGGCGAAGGCGACGGTCAGGCGGGTGTCCGCGTTGCGCTCTCCGCTCACCCAGAAGGCGAGGGGGAGCATGAGGAAGTACACGGGGCTGAGTGCGGCGCCCGCGAGTGCGAGCGCACCCAGTGCGATGATCGTGAGCACGATCGACGAGATCGTGTTGAAGCGCAGTGCCGTGGCCACCGCCCCGCTCTCCCGGTTGGCCGCGCGCTCCCGCGTGGTGAACGTCGACACCCCCATGTCGATGCCGGTCTGGGCAACGGTGGCGAGCCCGAGCACCGCGGAAAGCAGACCGAACTCGGCCGGAGCGAGATTCCGCGCGATCAGGATCAGGGAGAGCGCCTGGAGGAGTGCGGCGACGATCCTTCCGGCCGACACCCACGCGAACTGACCGAGGAACGGGCGGGGCTCACTCACCGGCGGTTCCCTGGGCGCGCGCGACCGGGCGTGCGCCGGTGCGGCGCTCGTGCAGTTCCAGGCCCGCCAGGATGCCGGTGACGAAGTTCTCCGCACTCCGCTCGGCGGAGTAGAGCAGCCCGTCCGCGGCGGCGCGGGCCTTCAGGGCGTCGAGCCTGCCCTTGTCGGCCAGGATCTCGACGATCCCGGCTGCGTAGCTCGCCTCGTCGTCGGCCGTCCAGACGGAGTTCTCCTTGTCGAGGTACTCGGCTTCCGGGGCATGGAAGGGGTAGTCCGTCGTCACGAGGGGGATGCCCAGAGCCAGGGAATCGACGGCGACGAGACCGACACGACCGGGAATCAGGATGAGGTCCACGAGGTTCGAGGCGAGCGCCAGCTCGTCGATCTCGAGCCGTCCTGCAAGACGCACATAGTCGCGCTTCGCGGCCTCGGCGGCGACGTACTCGTCCAAGGGGCCTGCTCCTGCCAGGAGCAGGACGAAACCCGGCCGGGACTTCTTGATCAGGTCGGCTGCCTCGAACAGGAAGGGCAGTCGCTTCGGGACATCGAAGGCGCCCACGAAGAGCGCGACCTCAGCGTCATCGCTGATGTCGAGTCGCCGGCGGAAGGCTTCGATGTCGGCGGGGCTCGCGCCCGACCTCCCCTCTCGGAGGCGCACGGTGTCCGTCGTGTTCACGACGGTCGAGAGCTTCTCGCGCGGCACGCCCGCCTCCACGAGATGCTCGGCACCCTGCTGGGTGTAGGTGAAGACGTGCGTGGCGCGCGTGCAGAGCCAGCCCTCCAGGCGCCCGTCCACCGCGTTGTTGCCCGCGGTGTAGTTGCGGCCGTGGCCCCACAGCATCATGTTGATGTTCTTGTCCGCCGCCAGCTGGTACGTCTCGAGGCTCGAGCTCGCCAGCCCGGTGACGACCGCTCGCACGCGCTTCGCATCCCGGTAGACCGGCCGGAAGGTGACGTTTCGACGACGGATCGAGAGACGGTGCTGCTTGATGGGAACGCTCCAGGAGCCGGTCACCGAGTTGCGCCGGGACGCGACGATGCCCTTGGGCTGAGCGTGCCAGACCTCGAGCTCCAGGCCTTCCTGTTTGAGTCTCCGGGCGATGGCGTCGAAGAGTCCGCGCCGGTATGACGGGACGAAGGGTTGGATGAACGCGATCACGTTCGGCCGGCTGGTGTCTCGCTTCACGGTCTCTCCTGGGCTGCGGGGGCGCCTGCGGCGGTTCTGTACACGGATTCGAGCTGGCGCACGACCGCGACGATCGAGAACGTCTCGGTCACGGTGCGCCTCGCGTTGGCGCCCATCTCCTCGCGGAGAGCTGTGTTCGACAGGAGGCGGGACGTGGCGGCGGTCAGGGCGTCGAGCGAGCCGTCGGTCACGAGACCGGCGTTTGCCTCGGTGACGGCATCTGCCAAACCGTTGCTGGACGTGATTACGACCGGGAGAGCCAGGGACATCGCTTCGAGGATCGACATCGAGACGATCTCGCCCACCGACGGCAGCACGTAGACCGACGCTCGCCGCATCCTGTCGAGGGTCTGCTCCGGGGGGAGTGCGCCCTCCCACGCCACCGTGCCGGCGAGGCCGTGCTCGGCGATGAGCCTCGTCACCTCGGGCCCATCGCCCTCATCGGGACCCACGATGGTGAAGGTCGCGTTGAAACCGGCTGCACGCAGCTCTCGCGCCATCTCCACGAACTGCGGCGCACGCTTTCGGGGGTGGAGCCGAGCTAGGAAGAGCACCTCGATCGAAGGCCCCGTCGGGTCTCGGGGCTCGGGGACATCCACCCCGTTCGTGATCGGCGTCAGAGGCAGGCGCACCCCGGCCACCGCATCGAGACTCTCGGACTCGAGCGGCGTGAGGGGGAGGACGCGGGCGGCAGCGCGCAGCAGACGACGGGTAAAGACACGATCGATGATCCCGGCTAGGGGATTCCCCGACTCGTCGATCATGCCGTGGGGCTGCACGACCAGGGCGACCTTCTGGCGCACGACGAGCGCCGCTGCGGGGAGCGTGATGAGATCGCGGGCCATGTGCACGTGCACGACATCGGCCGAGGGCAGCCTCGACTTCAGGTAGCTCTGCAGACCGGGTGAGGCGAGACCTGCGAAGCCCGTCTTCGGAACGATCGACCGGACGGGGAAGAGCCTGACCGGCACCCCCTGGATCTCGGTCGGAGGCGCGCCGTCGAACCCTCGGGCGCCGGCGATCAGCTCGACCTCGTGCCCTTGGTGAGCCAGTTCCGCCAATTGGTTCAGCGCGACACGGATGGGGCCCCCGTAGGCGCCATCAGGAGTGACGATAGTCGCGACGTGGAGAATCCTCATCCGCCGGTCAGATGCCTTCGCGTGACGAGGGGAACCGCGAACCGAGCTTTCGGGTGGGGGCCTTTCCCACCACGGTGTTGGGCGCGATGTCCTCGTTCACGACAGTCATCGGGCCGACGAGCGCTGATCGGCCGATGGTCACTCCGCCGAGCACCATGCACCTCGACGTCACCCAGGCTCCGTCCTCGATCGTGATCGGCTTCGTGATGAGAGCCATGTCGCGGCGGTGTGCGTGGCTGCCGGTGGTGAGCATCGTCTCCTGTGAGACCACGACGTCGGAACCGATGTGGATGTGGTCCTGATTGTGGAACCAGACTCCCTCGCCGATCCAGCTGCGATCGCCGATGTGGAGCTTCCACGGGAACTTCACCCTCGTGCGAGGCCGGAAGACCACGTTCTCGCCAATGTCGGCGCCGAAGGCGCGGAGGACCTTAACGCGGAGACCGGAGCTGATCTGCCAGGCATTGGTCACGAAGACGAGCTCCGCGATCGCCCACAGATACACGACGAATTTCGGGCGATCCCAGGCCGCGCGCTCACCCGGAGCTGCTGATAGATCGATGACCGGGACGTCAGCGTCTAGGTTTCGACCAGTGTTGTCGCTCGTCACTGCATTCTCCGTTGCAAGTTGGAAACACGGTAGCGCTATGGTCGTCGCGTGACTGAAAGTGCACTGCGTATCGCCATCCTAGGGCTCAACTACGCACCTGAGCCAACGGGCAACGCCCCGTACACGGCATCACTTGCCGAGGGCCTCGTGCAGCGCGGCCACGCCGTGCGCGTCGTCACATCGCACCCCCACTACCCCGAGTGGAGGATCCGTGAGGGGTACGGGCAGTGGTCGAACAGCGAAGCCATGAACGGGGTCCCCGTCACGCGTCTCCGGCACTACGTCCCCCGCAAGCCGAACGGCGTCCAGCGGCTCATCTCCGAGCTGTCTTTCGGCGCGCGCCTGCTCTTCGCGCGCTGGGGCCGGCCCGATGTCGTCCTCCTCGTGTCGCCGGCGCTCGTGTCGTCGTGGATCGCACTCAACCGCATCCGGATCGGTCGCCGGCGCCCCGCCGTGGCGATCTGGGTGCAGGACCTCTACAGTCTCGGGATCGCCGAGACCGGTGACGGTGGAGGTGTGGCCGAGCGGGTGCTCACGGCCATCGAGTCGAACACCTTCCGCCGCGTCGACGGCGTCGCTGTGATCCACCAACGTTTCGCCGACCACGCCGCGCGGCGGCTCGGAGCGGCCCCGGAATCCGTCGAGGTCATCCGCAACTGGACCCATCTCCCGCCTGCTCCTGTGATCGACCGCGCCGCCACCCGGAGAGCACTCGGCTGGAGCGATTCCGAGACGATCGTGCTGCACGCCGGGAACATGGGCAAGAAGCAGGGCCTCCGCAACGTCGTCGACAGTGCTCGGCTGGCGGACAGCCGTGGGGAGAACGTGCGTTTCGTGCTGATGGGCGGTGGAAATCAGAAGGAGATGCTTCAGGAGGCCGCGAACGGCGTGGAGCGCATCCAGTTCATCGAGCCGCTCCCCAACGACGAGTTCCAGGCGGCGCTCGCCGCAGCGGATGTCCTGCTCGTCAACGAACTGCCCGGGCTCGCCGAGATGGCCGTTCCGAGCAAGCTGACGTCGTACTTCAGCACCGGACGTCCGGTGGTCGCTGCGACGGACGAAGGAAGCGTCACCGCGGGCGAGATCACGGCGTCGGGAGGAGGAGAGAGGGTCGACGCGGGTGCGCCGGCTCAGCTCCTGGACGCGGCGATACGGCTCGGAAGCGACCCGTCGACGGCCGACGAGATGGGCGAGCGGGGAATGAAGTACCGCCACGAGGTGCTTTCCTCTGAGTCGGCGCTTGATCACTATGCTGAATGGATTGTTGGCCTGGCGACGGAGCGTAGCCGTTAGGCTCCGCTTGTTGCGACACACATTGGGGACACTGTGACGAAACGAGCATTCATTACGGGCATCACGGGCCAGGACGGCTCGTACTTGGCCGAACTGCTTCTGGCCAAGGGCTATGAGGTCCATGGCCTCATTCGCCGGGCATCGACCTTCAACACGTCTCGGATCGACCACCTCTACGTCGACCCGCATGATCCGTCGGCAAAGCTCTTCCTGCACTACGGCGATCTCAGCGACGGAGCCCGCCTCGTGACGCTGCTCTCGCAGATCCGTCCGGACGAGGTCTACAACCTCGCCGCTCAGTCGCACGTCCGGGTCTCGTTCGACGAGCCGGAGCACACGGCCGACACCACCGGCACGGGCACGATCCGCCTTCTCGAGGCGGTCCGGCTCGCCGGGATCGACACCAAGTTCTACCAGGCGTCGTCGTCGGAGCTCTACGGTGCGACGCCCCCGCCGCAGAACGAGCAGACCCCCTTCTACCCCCGGTCGCCGTACGGCGCGGCCAAGCTCTACAGCTTCTGGATCACCAAGAACTACCGCGAGGCGTACGACATGTTCGCGGTGAACGGGATCCTGTTCAACCACGAGTCCCCTCGCCGCGGCGAGACGTTCGTGACGCGCAAGATCACGCGGGCCGTCGCCGCCATCAAGGCGGGCACCCAGGACCACGTGTACCTCGGCAACCTCGACGCCATTCGTGACTGGGGCTATGCGGCCGAGTACGTCGAGGGCATGTGGCGGATGCTGCAGGCCGACGAGCCCGACGACTTCGTGCTGGCGACGGGCGGCAACTTCACGGTGCGCCACTTCCTCGAGACCGCGTTCTCGCACGCCGGGCTCGACTGGGAGAAGCACGTGCGGTTCGACGAGCGCTACCTCCGGCCCACCGAGGTCGACGCCCTCGTGGGGGACGCCTCCAAGGCCAAGGAGAAGCTCGGCTGGAAGGCCACCGTCGACACGGCCGAGCTCGCGCGCATCATGGTCGACGCCGATATCGCCGCTCTCGAGCACGCCGGCAAGCCGTGGATCGATCAGGTGAAGCTCGCGAGCTGGGGCACCGCGTGACCGCCACCGATTCGGTCGAGTTCACCGCTCGCGAGCTCGACCGGCACGCGCCCTTCTACGTCGCGGGGCACCGGGGACTCGTCGGTTCTGCGATCTGGCGCAAGCTCGAGGCCGAGGGCTTCGACAACCTCGTCGGCCGCACGTCGAGCGAGCTCGATCTCAAGGACCGCTCGGCGGTCTTCGACTTCTTCCGCGAGACCAAGCCCACGAACGTCGTGCTCGCCGCGGCCAAGGTCGGCGGCATCCTCGCCAACTCCACCTACCCCGTGGACTTCCTCAGCGAGAACATGCAGATCCAGGTCAACGTGCTCGACGCAGCCCTCGAGGCCGGAGTCGACCGGCTCCTCTTCCTCGGCTCGTCCTGCATCTACCCGAAGTTCGCCGAGCAGCCGATCCGCGAGGACTCGCTCCTCACCGGGCACCTCGAGGAGACGAACGACGCCTACGCGATCGCCAAGATCGCGGGCATCCTCCAGATCCAGGCGGTGCGACGCCAGTACGGCAAGCCGTGGATCTCCGCGATGCCGACCAACCTGTACGGGCCCGGCGACAACTTCTCGCCGAAGGGCTCGCACGTGCTGCCCGCCCTTATCCGGCGCTACGACGAGGCGGCGAAATCCGGTGCCGAGGTCGTGACCAACTGGGGAACCGGCACCCCTCGGCGCGAATTCCTGCACGTCGACGACATGGCGGCCGCCTGCCTGCACCTGATGGAGCACTACGACGGGCCCGCCCAGGTGAACGTGGGCACGGGGACCGACGTGACTATCAAGGAGATCGCCGAGACGATCGGGCAGGTCGTCGGCTTCGAAGGCCGAACCGAGTGGGACACGACGAAGCCCGACGGCACTCCGCAGAAGCTGCTCGACGTCTCGAAGCTCGCCGACGCAGGCTGGACCTCGAAGATCGACCTCGAGTCGGGCCTGCGCTCGACCGTCGAGTGGTACCGCACGCACGTCGACTCCATCCGCGAATAGGGCAGGGAACGCATGAAGATCTCAGTTATCGGCTGTGGCTACCTCGGGGCCGTGCACGCGGCTTCGATGGCGGAACTCGGGCACGAGGTCGTCGGCATCGACGTCGACGCCGCGAAGATCGAGATGCTGTCGGCGGGTCGGGCCCCGTTCTACGAGCCTGGGCTGCCGGAGATCCTGACGTCTGCACGGGAATCGGGGCGGCTCACCTTCTCCACCGACATGGCTGATGCCGCGGGTGCCGCCGTTCACTTCATCGCGGTGGGAACACCGCAGAAGAAGGGCGAGTACGCGGCCGATCTCACCTATGTGAACGGCGCCGTCGATGCGCTCATCCCGTTCCTCGCCGAGGGCGACCTCGTGGTGGGCAAGTCGACGGTGCCCGTAGGCACTGCGGCGGATCTCGCCGCTCGAGTCGAGACCGTCGGCGCCTCGCTCGCCTGGAACCCCGAGTTCCTCCGGGAGGGCTTCGCGGTGCAGGACACGATCAGCCCCGACCGGCTCGTCTACGGCGTCGCCGCGGGTGAGCCCGGGCAGCGAGCAAAAGCGCAACTAGACGAGATCTACGCCAAGGCCCTGTCGGAGGACACCCCGCTGGTCGTGACGGACTACGCCACGGCAGAGCTCGTCAAGGTCGCCGCCAACGCGTTCCTCGCTACGAAGATCTCGTTCATCAACGCGATGGCCGAGATCGCCGAGGTGTCGGGTGCCGATGTGACGCAGCTGGCCGACGCCATCGGGCACGACGCCCGGATCGGGCGGCGGTTCCTCAATGCCGGTGTCGGGTTCGGTGGTGGATGCCTGCCGAAGGACATCCGGGCGTTCTCGGCCCGTGCCGAAGAGCTCGGTCGAGGTGAGTCGGTCGCGTTCCTCAAGGAGGTCGATGCGATCAACCTGCGTCGTCGCCAGCGCGTCGTCGACCTCGTGATCGAGACCCTCGGCGGCCAGCCGTTCCAGAAGAAGGTCGCGGTCCTCGGGCTCGCCTTCAAACCGGACTCGGACGACGTGCGGGACTCCCCGGCGCTCGACGTCGCCGTGCAGCTCCACGGTCGGGGCGCCGACGTGCTCGCCTACGATCCCGAGGCGATGGCGAACTCGGCGCGGCTGCATCCCCAGCTGAACTTCGCCGAGTCGGTCGACGCTGCGCTCCAGGATGCCGACGTCGTCGTGGTGGTGACCGAGTGGAAGGAATTCCGGGCTCTCGATCCGGTGCGAGTGGCAGAGCTGACCCGCGGCAAGATCGTCGTCGATGGGCGAAACTGCCTCGATGCGGTTGCTTGGCGCGCGGCCGGCTGGACCTACAAGGGAATGGGGCGACCCTGACTTTCAGGTCGGCTCTGGTTGAATTGCCCTCGTGAGTGACGACAACGACGACTGGATGCGGCACTGGGAGCCGGGGGAGCGCCCTCGATCCCGGTCGAGGAGCAGCAGTTCGCGGTCGTCGGAGCCCTCGGAGTCGTCCGAGTCCTCGACGTCGGGCGGCCGCTCGTCGAGCTC
Source organism: Herbiconiux oxytropis (assembly GCF_024979315.1). Taxonomy (GTDB): domain Bacteria; phylum Actinomycetota; class Actinomycetes; order Actinomycetales; family Microbacteriaceae; genus Herbiconiux; species Herbiconiux oxytropis. The sequence goes on from NZ_JANLCK010000016.1 coordinate 52,367, forward strand.
GAGCTCTCGGTCGAGTTCGCGATCCTCTCGGTCAGGTTCGTCGAGGTCGTCGAGCTCGCGTTCCTCCCGCTCCGGATCTTCTCGATCGCGGAGCGGATCGTCGAAGCGGCGGAAGAGCCGCAGCAAGTCGCGTCGAACGCGCCGGATCGTCGGCTGGTCCCTCGGGGGCCTCGCGATCCTGCTGGTCGCCGGTGTCGCCTGGATCGGCGTCCGCGGATTCCTGGCCGCGCAGGAGCTGCAGGCTGCGGTTCCGCTTGCGAGCCGGATCCAGAGCGAGTTCGCCTCCGGCGACGTCGAGAAGGCGAAGACGACGTCGGCCGAACTGGTGGACCACGCCCGGCAGGCGGCCGATCTGACGGGCGACCCGGTCTGGCGCCTCGGTGAGTTCGTGCCCTTCGCTGGCCCGAACCTGGCAGCTGTTCGACAGGCGGCGTCCATCACGGATTCCGTGGCGAGCGACGCCATCTATCCGCTCGTCTCCAACGTGTCCGACATCGGGGTCGACAGCTTCCAGCCGGTGAACGGCGCCATCGACCTCGCACCGCTCGTGGCCGCTCAGCCGACGGTCGCGACGGCGCGCACCGTTCTCTCGAGCGCAGCCGCCGATGCGCGCGGTATCGAGACCGACGGGACGGTCGACCTGATCTCGGAGGCGGTCGGCAAGCTCCGAGACTCCGTCATCGAAGCCGACGGCCTGATCCAGGGTGTCGATCGCGCGGTCACGCTCATTCCTCGGATGCTCGGCGCCGAGGGCGATCGCAACTACCTGCTGCTCTTCCAGAACCCGGCCGAGCTGCGGTCGGGCGGGGGCATCACGAGTGCGCTGGCGCAGATCTCCACCACGGCCGGCTCGGTCAGCCTCACGCAGCAGGCGTCGGGTTCCGACTTCCGCTACGCCGACCCCGTGCTCCCGCTGCCGCCGGAGTCGCTGGCTTTGTACGGCGACCGGGCGGCACGCTACGTGCAGAACACGACTCTCGTGCCGCAGTTCGAGCTCAGCGGGCAGATCGCGGCCACGATGTGGGCCGATCGCTTCGGCGTGCAGACCGACGGTGCCATCGCCTTCGATCCGGTGGCACTCAGCTACCTCCTCGAGGCCACCGGACCGATCACGCTGCCGACCAGCGGCGTGGAGCTCACGAGCGAGAACGCGGTGCAGTTCCTGCTGAGCGACGTGTACGCGCAGTTCGAGGAGCCTTCGGTTCAGGACGCCGTGTTCGCGGAGGCTGCCAAGGCGGTCTTCGACCGGGTCTCGTCCGGTGATCTCGACGCGGGGAAGCTCGTGAGTGCGCTGACTCAGGCGGGCGACGAGGGGCGCTTCAAGATCTGGAGTTCGCATCCGGAGGACCAGGCCGTGCTCGCAGACACGACCCTGGCCGGTGGGCTTCCGATCAGCGGGCCGAACTCGTCCGGTGTCGGGGTCTACCTCAACGACGGAACCGGCGCGAAGATGGACTACTACCTGGATACGGCGGTCGCCGTGCAGGGCACGTCGTGTCGAGCGGATGGTCGGCCCACGGTGCGGGTCGAGGTCACTCTCACCAGCACCGCACCGGCCGATGCCGGCGCCGTGCTTCCGGCCTATGTGACCGGTGGCGGCAACTTCGGCGTCACGCCGGGCAACGTGAAGACGATTGTTTTCGTCTACGGACCGGATGGGGCGAACCCCGACGAGCCTGTTCTCATCACCGACGTCGATCCAGGCCTCGAAGGCGCGGAGTTCTTCAGTGGGCGGGACCAGAACCGCCTGGTTGCTGGGTTCCCGATCGAATTGGCGCCGGGCGAGACGCGAACCGTTGCCGCCGAATTCGTCGCTCAGACGGGCTCTTCGGCCGATTTCTTCGCCGATATCACACCTGGTGTGCACCCGACTGTTTACTCAACGGAAACACGCGGGGGTTTCGCAGGCTGTGAATTCGGCTAGCATTGCTAAGGATTCATCTGCGTCACCGACAGCGACTGTCATTCGCATGTCGCGGTTTGCATGCGGTGAACCTCTTCAAAACAACCAAGGGTGGGGAACTCTAATCATGATCAAAAAGGCTCTTGCGGGCGTTGTGCTCGCTGTTCTGGCCGTCTTCGCAGTTCCGGCTGCGGCACAGGCCTACGTCCCGACTCCGCCGCCCGGCGTGACCGTCGGCCCCGGTGGCACCGTCACCGTCAACTTCACGGGCTTCGCTCCGAACGAAGACGTGTCCTTCACGCTCACCGGTGAGAGCGCCGCTTCGGCAACGCTCGCCTCGGTTGTGGCCGCTGTCGAGACCAGCCCGGCCCTCATCAAGCAGGCCAACGCCGAAGGCGCCGTCTCTGTCACCGTGACCCTGCCGAAGAACGCTTCGGGCAGCTACACGCTGACCGCGACCGGCCTCAGCTCGGGTGCTGTGGCCAACGCCTTCATCACCGTCACCTCCGGTGGCGGCGGAACCGGTGCGACCGGTGGCCTGCCCAACACGGGTGCGATGGACCCGGCTCTCGGCCTCTGGGCCGGTGGCGGACTCCTCGCCCTCGGTGCTGCGTTCGTCGTCGTCCTGACCGTCGTCCGTCGTCAGAAGGCTTCCGTCTAAGTACCCTCCCGATCACCCGACGTTCCGGGGCCCTCGCCGAAAGGCGGGGGCCTTGGCGTTTAACGGGCTCGCATTCCTACATGCGGAGGACCGCGATCATTGCGAGGAATGCAGTCACGGTCACCGCTACGCTGAGGGCGGGGACCAGCAGGCGAGCGGATGACTTGAATGGCATGACGACACCGTAAGCAGGTGTTCAAGGCCGTTTCTGCGGTCTCGACCTATTTCACCCGTTGGGTCACCCTTGAGGATTCTGAGACCGATGATCACCCGCCCGAACGTCCGCCCGCCGACTGCCGTGCTTCTGGCCTCGCTTTGCGCGGTGCTCGTGCTGGTATCCGGGTGCGTCTCGGCCCCGGCCCCTCGAGCGCCGTCCGCTGCCGCATCGTCCATGAGCGAGGCGCCGCTTCTCCCTGCGTCGGGCGCCTACCTCGGTGTCTATTACGGCGACGGCAGCGTCTCCGACACCGACGCGGCGATCGGCCGCACTCCGCGACTCCATCTGACCTACTTCGGTTGGGAGGATCCGTGGGCCACGGACGATGTGCTGGGCGAGGACCTGGATCGCGGTCAGATCTCGCTGGTCAACTGGGAGCCCTTCGGTGTCGACTTCGCCGACATCGTCGCCGGCGAATACGACGACATGCTCGCGCAACGCGGTCGGGAGGTCGCCCGACTGAAGGAGCCGATCTTCCTCGACTTCGCCGCCGAGATGAACGAGGAGGAGGGCTGGGGTGGTCATGACCCCGAGCTCTATGTCGCGGCCTACCGTCACATCCATGACATCGTCTCCGCCTCGGACGGCGGGAACGTGGTGTGGGTCTGGGCGCCCAACAACGTCGACAGCGAGGGCGCACCGGCCGCCCTGGAGTACTACCCGGGAGACGAGTACGTCGACTGGACCGGCATCGACGGCTACAACTGGGGCACCACCGAACCCGGCTTCGACTGGCAGTCCGTCGAGAGCGTGTTCGCCGACATGTACGACGACCTGCACACCCTCGGCAAGCCCATCATCATCGGAGAGACCGCCTCGTCGGAGGACGGGGGATCGAAGGCCGAGTGGATCCGGTCCATCGCTCCGACGCTGCGGGACCGCTTTCCTGACATCAAGGCGCTGGTCTGGTTCGACGTCGAGAAGGAGCGCGATTGGCGCATCCGCTCTTCTCCGGAGGCGCTGGCCGCCTTCCGCGAGCTCGCCGCCGACCCGCAGTTCGACTGATCCGGCTGCCCATTGGCCCTCTGTTGGGGGAGGGCGCTGGTCGACGGCTGTCTGTCAGACTTCGGCGGAACGCCGCCACACCGTCTGGCCCATGGGGCAGCCGCCGAACTCCGACCGCCCGCCGAAAGCCACTGCCGAATGAACACGTCTTCACAGCTCCTCCGCCGCGCGCTGGTTGCTCTCGCCGCCCTCATCGTGGTGTCTTCGTCGATCTCGCCTCTGTCTGTCGCAGCGGCAGAGTCGCGAGTCGTGTCCACTCACAACGTGGGAGCCTCGATTCCGTCAGACCCGACGACGCGATCGGCGGGCGTGCCGTTCAAGGTGGCGCCGGTGCCGACTGTTTCGGGGTCGGTGAAGGTGGGGGCGAGTCTGACGGCGAAGCCGGGTGTGTGGAGTCCGGTGCCGGCGTTCTCGTATCAGTGGAAGCGGGCTGGGGTCGGGATCAGTGGCGCGACGAAGAGCACGTACGTGCCCGTGGCCGCTGACGTCGGCAAGAAGCTCACGGTCACAGTCACGGGCAAGAAGACCGGTGTGACGACGACGTCCAAGACGAGTGCGGCGACTGTGCCGGTTGCCGCGAAGGATGTGCCGTTCAAGGTGGCGCCGGTGCCGACTGTCTCGGGCGCCGTGAAGGTCGGGGCGACGCTGACGGCGAAGCCGGGTGTGTGGAGTCCGGTGCCCGCGTTCTCGTATCAGTGGAAGCGGGCTGGGGCCGGGATCAGTGGTGCGACGAAGAGCACGTACGTGCCCGTGGCCGCTGACGTCGGGAAGACGCTCACGGTGACGGTCACGGGCAAGAAGACCGGTGTGACGACGACGTCCAAGACGAGTGCGGCGACTGTGCCGGTTGCCGCGAAGGATGTGCCGTTCAAGGTGGCGCCGGTGCCGACTGTCTCGGGCGCCGTGAAGGTCGGGGCGACGCTGACGGCGAAGCCGGGTGTGTGGAGTCCGGTGCCCGCGTTCTCGTATCAGTGGAAGCGGGCTGGGGTCGGGATCAGTGGTGCGACGAAGAGCACGTATGTGCCCGTGGCGGCTGACGTCGGGAAGACGCTCACGGTGACGGTCACCGGTCAGAAGACGGGTGTGACGACGACATCCAAAACGAGTGCGGCGACCGCGCCCGTGGTGACGGCCGACAAGTCGCTGACCGCTACGCCGGTGCCGATCGTCACCGGAACGGCGAGAGTCGGATCAGTCCTCACAGCAGATGCCGGCTCCTGGGCGCCGGCGCCCGTGGCCGTGGCATATCAGTGGATCGTCGCGGGGATGGGGGTGTCCGGTGCGACGAACAAGACCTTCGTCTTGCCTGCTGAGGCCGCGGGGAAGACCGTCACGGTGGCGGTCACGGGTTCGAAAGCGGGTTACACCTCCAAGACGACGACCAGCGTGGCCACGGCGATGGTCGAACCCCTCGAGGTGACGTCCGACGGCCCCCTCGTCATCGACGGTAAGACCGTCGTGGGTGAGGTGCTGAGCGTCAACCTCGGCCGATGGTCCCCGTCGTCCCTGCGGTACAGCTATCAGTGGTCGAACGCGGACGGTGCGATCACAGGGGCGACGTCGAGCACGTACAAGCTGACCCCGGCCGATGCGTTCTCCCCCATACAGGTCGCCGTGACGGGCAGCAAGGCGGGCTATTCGCCTCTGACCCGTTACAGCGACTACACGGCAGAGGTTCACGACGGGGTGTCGCTCCTCGTTCAGGGCACGATCTCGACGAATACGGCATGGAACAAGCGCACCACCCCGGTGGTGATCGTCACGGGCGACCTCACCGTCGCCGCGGGCAAGACCCTCACGATCGGTGAAGGAGTGGTGGTCAAGTTCGACTACGGCGTGGCCATGTACGTGCCGGGTGCGCTCGTCGCTCGCGGCTCCGCCAGAGCTCCCGTGATCTTCACCGCGCGCAGTGACAACTCGTTCGGTGGCGACACGCGCGGCGGAACCGACCAACCCGTGGCGGACTCCTGGGAGGCGATCTACGTCAACGATTCCGGGAAAGTCGATGTCACGCATCTCGAGAGCTACTTCGGCAAGGGTTTCTTCGATGGTGGGGACGAGATCGCGAACGGGGGTGGTTTCACCATCGCGGACTCGACGGTCACCGGATCCGTCAGCTTGATGCGCGGCGGGAGCGAATCGTCCGATCGAGTGATCTCCCTCACCCGGAACACGATCACGGATGGCACCATCCGGGTGGAGCTGAACTACCCCGACGTCCACGGAGCAGTCGAGATCGCAGACAACGTCCTGTCGGGATTCGACGGTCAGCCCATCGCTGTGCGGCAGTACGATCTTCGACCGTCCAAGCTGGGCGGCAACACGGTCACCGGAACCGGGATCAACGCGATCTTCGTCGAGGGCACCCTCGTCGAGGATTGGACCGTGCCCACGACGGGCATGCCGTTCGTCGTCGGCGAGATCGGGTTGACGATCCCCGAGGGCATCGCGATGACGGTCCTCCCCGGGACCGTGCTGAAGTTCGACCAGCATGCAGAAGGGTTCTCGCCGGCGCCCGGCTTGACTGTGCAAGGGTCCCTGTCGGTTCCCGGTACCTTCGATGACCCCGTGGTCATGACCTACTACAACGACACGACCGTGGGCGGTGATCTGGGAGAAGCGAGCGGAGAACTGCCACCCGGGTACATACCGACGGGCAGAGGCGACATGTGGCAGGGCATCATCGTGGAGAACGCGGGGGTGTTCTCTGCCGACAATCTGACGATTCGAAAAGCGGGAACCGCGTGCGGAACCGTGTGCGCCAAAGGCGAATCGACTGTGCGCCTGGGCGCAGTGGACCTGGAGGAGTCCGCCGCCTGGTACTGCTTGACGCTGGAACCCGACGTCACCGGGTACTTCCACGGTTCGGTGGACACCTGCGAGTTCGGAATCCGTCGCGACGTCTTCATCGACTCCGAGACGCGCTTCGACGCCCGCTCGGTGCAGTGGGGTGACGGGGGGCCGCCCGGATTCAATGAGAACCCGCAACTCTGGAACGTGAGATTCGAATACGATGCGCGTCTCGATGTGTACCCCTGGAGAGGCGTGGCGAACGAGGTTCCGCTCGTGCGAGCGCCGACTCCCGTCGCCGCCGCAGTCGACGGAGTCTGCTCCGATGTGCTCTTCGTCGGGATGATGGGCTCCGGAGAACGCTCCTCGAGCAATACCGACTTCCTGGGCTCGCGCGTGCGCGAGATTCTCGTCGGCGCCAGCCAGGCGTACGTCGGCGACGGAACGACGAATGACGTGTCGTTCAACGCCATCGGGATCGACTACGAAGCGAACGCGGTCCCTATCCTCCAGACTCCGGGGCTTTCACCCTGGGGCCAGCTCGAGGCCGTGAGCAACTACGTTCCCGGTGCTTGGGACGGCTCCGTGAGGCTCATCGCTCAGCTCGAAGAAGCCGTGGCCGAGTGCGGTGCGACGGGCCAGAAGATCGTTCTGGCCGGCTACTCGCAAGGTGCGTGGGCGATCCATGCCGCCCTCAACTTCCTGGAGGCGTCGGATTCTCCTCTTCTGGAGCACATCGCCGGTGTCGCGCTTCTGGCTGATCCTCTGCGATTCCATGGATTGAACATCACGAACACAGGCGTCGCCTCTCCGGGCGACGGGTTCGCGGCCACGTTCATCGGGTCCGCGGGCATCGCCTACATGGATTGGCTCAAGTCGTCGGCCCTCGCCGGCATCGACGGAGTCGACAACGTCACGATGAGCGAGTTCTCCTACCCTTCATCCCTGGTCGACAAGACGGTGCAGCTGTGTTCGGGAGGCGACGCCGTCTGTGACACCAGCTACATCCTGGACTCGTCCAGAATCGGACAGATCGACTCGAACTTCGCGGCCGGCTCGGGGATCCATGGCAGCTACAGCACCGGAGAGCTCCGCCACCTCGGTGCGGAGCTGCGATTCATCGCGCTGAGCGAAGCGCGGTAGCCGCCGACTCTAAAATGAGTAGGACGCGATGATTCTCGGGTACTCGATCTGGTCGCATGACCGTGCGATGTCGTCGGTGGAGGTCAACCATGTCGTCGCTTCCAGTGCCGGAGCCGACCATCCGGCCGGGGTCTCGACGCGCACCATCCTCGGCGACGGCGGGCCTGACGATCCGCTCAAGCTGCATGCACCGAGCTATCTGACGGCGTTCGACCCCCGACGGGAGATCGCCGGCACCGATCGTGCGGCGCGTGACCGCCTTTCACGGGAGATCGCATCGATCGGTCTCGACGAGGCGAGCCTCCTCGTCGACGGTGAAGCCGTCTCGGGGGAGGGGTTCGTGTGGGGAAGGTGGTGCTTCTGGAAGGCCGTTCGGGAGGAGTATGTGTGGACCGTCGCTGCGCCCAGCGACATCGCCGCGGCCGGATTCGCAACTTCGAAAAGGCCGCTCCGTGCATCCGAAGCCGGCGATCGAAGCGGGTCGGACTGAAGCGGGCCGTGGGGTGTGCATGATCCGTTCGAGTCATAGGCATCGGGATGCTCCTATGGATGTCTAGTGGTGATGACGTAGTAGATTTCGCGGGCGATGAGGCGTTTG
>NZ_JANLCK010000017.1 GCF_024979315.1 Herbiconiux oxytropis
TCTGGCGGCGAGTCAGGACGACCGCTGCGGGGGTGCCTCCCACCATCATCACTGTCTGGCGGGAGACCGCGAAGCGGGCGAGGGGACTATGACTCGAACGGATCATGCACACCCCACGGCCACACGGGCAACATCACCGCGGTGGCGGCTGCGGCGGGGTGTTCGGAGTTGTTCGGGAATCGGGGGCCGGCGCCGGAACGGGGCGGGCGAGGGGCGCGAGGGTGAGAGCGTCGGGGGAACACGCGGGGGTATCAGAAGGATGCCGGATGCTCGCGTTCACTCGATGGGGGAGACCTTTGCGCACAGTTCGTTTGTCAGCGGCACTTTCGATCGCAGTCGTTGCGGTGGCCGTTCTGGCTGGATGCGCGACGTCGGATGCGGATCCGGCGTCGAGTCAGCCAGGTCCGTCGGCTTCGGCTCGGTCGAGCGTGGCCGCGGAGGCGGACCAGACGCCTTCGCCGTCGGCCACATCCTCGCCCTCGGCTGCGGCCGCGCCGACGCCGGAGGAGATCGCTGCGGCGGCAGAGGCGATACCCGAGACCACGACCGAGGCCGTCGTGCCCGACGTGTTCTCCTGGAAGTCGATCAACGGCACGTGGTGTCCGCCTGAGGGGGAGTGCATCACGATCTTCGACTACGGCACGGGAACGGGGAACAACCGCTTCGTGATGCAGATGACCGAGGCGCCGGACGGGTGCCTGCTCGGTGCGGCGGAGAACCACAGCTACCCGGGTGCCAGTGTGATGATCTGCCCGGCCTTCACTCCCACGCCCGCCGCGGTCTTCGGCGTCACGACGAGCTCCGAAGCGGTGACCGGCGATGACTACACCCGTGACCGCATGTGGTTCTTCCAGGGCCTCGGCTCTCCGACGTTCTACCGGCAGTGAGCTCGCGCACGGCGAAACCGCGACGATAGTCTGGCGGGGGCCGCACCTGCCGAGCGGTTCGCGAGGGGGAGAGCGGTGACCGAGGCCGCCACAGCCGACAACGAGCCGGACTCGCTCGACCGGATCGCCGCGGAACTGCTCGTGCTCAAGGAAGGTCTGCCGATCTCCTACGCCGAGATCGTGCGGCGCGTCGGGCAGAATCGGATCGACCGTGGGGTGTCGCCGAGCGCAGCGTTCCCTCCTCGAAGCACCATCTATGACGCGTTCCGCTCAGGGCGAGCCCGGATGGATCCTGTTCTGCTGCGGGACATCGTGAGTGCTCTCGGGGTGAGCGCTGGTGAGGCGGATGGGTGGGTGGAGCGCTGTCTCCGGGTTCAGCGGACCAGACCCGTCGCCCGGCCTCTGTCCGTGACTCGGCCGGCGGATCTGCGGGCCGGTTCGCTCGACGCATCCGTGGCTCGGCCGTGGTGGAGCACGCCGGCGTTGCTCGTGGGGTGCGTGCTGCTCAATCTGGTGGGGATCGTCGTCGTGCAGCAGCTCCATCTGCCGATCTACCTCGACATGGCAGGCACGGCTGCGGCCGCGATCATGCTCGGCCCGTGGCACGGTGCAGCGGTCGGCCTCGCCAGCAACCTGTTCGGGTTCGTGGTCGGGGCTCCGGGTGCAGCGCCGTTCGCGCTTGTGAACGTGGCGGGGGCGCTCGTGTGGGGCTATGGCATCCGGCGCTTCAGGATGGGCGACGACATCGTGCGGTTCTTCAATCTGAACCTGCTCGTGGCGACCGCGTGCTCGCTCGTGGGTGCGCCTCTCGGCGTCATCCTGTTCGGCGGGTACTCGGGGCACGGGTCGGACACGGTGACCGCCTCGATCGAGACGATGGGGCTGCCTGTCGTCGCCGCTGCGTTCTCGTCGAACATCCTCACCTCGGTGATCGACAAGCTGCTCACCGGTTTCGTCGCCCTCATGATCTTCGTCTGGCTCCACCGGGCGGCGGGGTTCTCGGCTGCGCGGATGCCGCTCGTGGAGCAGCTGAGCGCGCCGGCGCGGAGGCGGCAGGGTTGACGGGCTGGTCCTGAGCGCCGCCGCTCGCCCTGGGGGTGATGGCCGGTTGCGCGCATCGGTCGTACGGTGAGGCGAATGAGGAGAGGGCGAGTGATGAGCAGAACAGAGGATGTGGCCGACAAGACGATCGTGATCGCGGGCGCCTCGAGTGGCTTCGGGCGCGGTGCTGCGATCGAGCTCGCGCGTCGAGGCGCTCAGGTGGTCGTCGCGGCCCGCCGCGGGCTGGTCCTCGATGAGCTGGTCGCCGAGATCGCTGCAGCCGGCGGGACGGTGCTTGCCGTGCCGACCGACGTCAGCGATCCGGATGCGGTCTCCGCGCTCGCCGAGAGCGCGCTCCAGCGCTTCGGGCGGATCGACGTGTGGGTCAACAACGTCGGGATCGGCGCGATCGGTATGTTCTGGGACATCCCGATCGAGGCGCATGCCCGCGTCGTGGACGTCAACCTCAAGGGCCTGATCTATGGAGCCCATGTCGCCGTCAGGCACTTCCGCTCACAGGGCGCCGGGGTGCTCGTGAATGTGGGCTCGATCGACAGCGAAGTGCCGCTGGCCTATCAGGCCTCGTACGCGGCCACGAAAGCCGCTGTGCTCAGTCTCAGTCGCACCTTGAACGAGGAGCTTCGTCTCGTCGGCGACCATGACCGCATCAAGGTCGGGACGATCATGCCGTGGGCCGTCGACACGCCGTGGTGGACCCATGCTGCCAACTACAGCGGGCACACGGCCCGGATGGCTGTCATGGACGACCCCCAGATCGTCGTCGACGCGATCGTCGCCGCCTGCACCGACCCGAAGGAGGAGCAGCCCGTCGGCCCCAAGGCCCGAACGGCGAACCTGTCGCACCACCTCTTCCCGGGCCTCACCGAGCGGCTCTCGGCCAAGACCGCCGACGCCGAATCGAAGAAGGGTGATGAGCTCCCTCCCACCGCCGGCTCCATCTTCGAGCCCGTCGCGGCGGGGACCACCGTGGACGGCGGTATCCGTGCACGGATGAAGGAGGAGGACGACAGCGCCCGGTGATCGTCGAGACATCCGGGCGTAGGTTCATACGCAACCTGGCCGATTTCGTCGGCGGAGCGAGGAGGAGTGCGTGAAAGTGTGGGTGGTGCTCGACCTGACCGAGTGGACGAGAGACGTCATCGGCGTGTTCGCCACTCGCGACGCGGCCATCCGCGCGATCGAGCGCACGTCATCCTGGGAGTTCTCGATCGAGCAGTGGAACGTGGAGGCGGCCTAGCCTTGCCAGCGCGCCGACATCCTCACACGTCCGGGAATCCGGTGACCCGGTCGTACGCCGCACTGTTCTCCGCACCCTCGTTCTTCAGCCGGAGTGCATACTCCTTCATGTACGGGAAGGCGATGATGAAGCGACCGCGCACCTCGGGGTCGGCCACCAGGATGCCGGCATCCACGAGATCCTTTCGGTAGCCGGGAAGGCTCGTCTCGGCGGCACCGAGCACGCGGGCCATCTCCTTCGGGGTGATCTCGGGCTGCTCCGCGATGGTCCGAATGATCAGCTTCTGTTTTGTCGAGAGTTCTTCGTAGGCGACCCCGGCGACAGATCCGATGACCTTCTCCAGGAAGGCGGTGCGGACAGCTGAGACGTGCTCGACGTCGATCAGCTCACCGCCCGACCGTTCATAGGCCAGGTATCCGATCTCCTGGATCATGTAGGTGTTGCCTCGGCTGAGTGCTGCCATCGCCTCGACTGCGCTGTCGGTGATCAGCAGATCGGACGCCTGGGCGATGGTGCGGATGACTGCCTGGCTCTCTTGGTAGGTGAACTCATCGAGTCTGATCTCCTCGGCCCGGGTCAGGAACGAAATGTGCTGATTCCGACGGGCGCGCTCGATGGGGATGGGTAACCCGGAGATGACCACGGCGACAGGCAGATCATCCTCGATCAGCGACTGGTAGGCGCTGGAGAACGAGACGATGTGTTCGAGCGTGGTGTCTCGGGCATGCTTGAAGTTCATCTCGTCGATGACAATGAGGAGACCGGACATCTTGCGCCTCACCAGGAGATCGATGAGCACTCTCATCGAGGCGCCGAACGGGCGCTTGTGAGCATCGGCGGCCCGCTTCTTCCGCGTGAGCTTCGCACCCGGGATACCTACACCGAACGCGGTGAGGCCGATGTTTATCTCCGCTAGGGAGAGATTGGGCTTGCGACCGAGCTCGTCGACGAGCCAGTCCACAGCGTAGTGAACGTCATCCAGGAACCCGCGCTTGGCGCCCACGCGCAGTACCGGGATGCCCATTCCCTGGGCGCGGCGCACCGTTGCAGTGAGAAGGGTCGTCTTGCCGATGCCTCGGTTTCCGGTGATGATTGTGGCGCGACTGTGCGCGGGGTGCTTGGCGCCGAGCGTGAAGGACGTGCGATCGATGAGACCCATCTCGGTCTCGCGCCCGTAGAGCACTGTCGGCGGGGTCCCGAATCCCGGTGTGAACGGATTCGCCATACTGCTCCTAGCCTCAGCTTCTAAATTACGCTCTTTCGCATAAAATAATAATCCTCCTGCGGTCGAGACAAGCATCCACCCGCTCGTCTCGCTCAGCGTCGTCGAGCCACGAGTCCCGCCGCGAGAGCCGTGGCCGTCTCCTTCCAGCTCCTCGTGTCTGAGTCTCAGGCCCGTGCGGCGGAGAGGGCGTCGAGGTAGGCCGCCTGGAGGGTGTCGCTGATCTCGTCGGGTTCGCCGAGGTAGCCGCCCACCATGGCGCCGTCGCGCAGCATGAGCAGCTGGCGGGCGGTCTTGTCGGGATCGGGCACGTGCGCTTCGGCGGCGATGCCGGCGAACATGTCGCGCGTCCACGTCCGGTGCGAATCGACCACCACTCGCACGGGGTCGTCGGCGTCGGGTGTCTCGGCCGCGGCGTTGATGAAGGCGCAGCCACGGAAGCCGGGCATGCAGCTCATGGTGCCGATCAGGCGGGCGATGTTCTGCAGCGCGCCCGCGGGGTCGACGTCGGCGCGGGCGGCCTCGAAGGCGCCGCGCTCGCGCGCGGCCTGCTGCTCGAGGTAGGCCACCGCGAGGTCGGTCTTGGTGCGGAAGTGGCGGTAGAAGGTGACCTTCGTGATGCCGGCCGCCTCGATGATCCGGTCGGCGCTGGTGCCGCGGATGCCGTGGGAGTAGAACAGGTCGGCGGCGGCATCGAGGATGCGCTTTCGGGCGGCGCCCTCGTGGCCCCGGCCCACGGGTGCGGCGCCGGCGGGTGCGGCGCTGGCGGTCTCAGTCACGTCCGGCCTCTCTCGCCGTTCGGGTGACGGCGTGCTCAGCATCAAGGCTATGCCCACGGGAACGCCGTGCCCGAAATCGAGGATCCCGGGCACGGCGCTGTCGGGCTCCGTCAGTCGCTCACGCAGGCTCGACGTCGAGGAAGAGCCCGGTGATCTTGCCGCCGGTGGCGCCGACGACCGCGCCGAAGAAGGCCTGTCCCTCGGGCGACGAGGTGGCGCCGGATGCTTCGTCGTAGCCGTCGAAGGCCAGCGAGAGGGTGCGGAAGGCGGGTGTGGGGGTGCCGTCGTCCTTGGGCCAGACGCGGCTGGACTCGAGGCTGCGGAGCCCGGGCAGGGCGCGCGCCTTCTCGAGCAGGTCGGGCAGAGCGCGCTCGAACGCCTGGGTGTCGTCGAGGTTGTCGATGATGATCTCGATCTTGGTGGTCATGGTGTCTCCTTGTTCGTGTTCTGCGGGTGGGGATGGGGGCGTGGTGCCGCGGTCAGGGCCTGCCGTATGTCTCGAGCAGTCGCAGCCAGATCTCACTGATGGTGGGGTAGGAGGGCACGGCGTGCCAGAGGCGCTCGAGGGGCACCTCGCCGACGATGGCGATCGTGGCCGAGTGGAGCAGTTCGGCGACGTCCTGGCCCACGAAGGTGGCGCCGACGATGACCTTGCGCTCCTCGTCGACGACGAGCTTGGCCCGGCCGCTGTAGCCATCGGCGTGGAGCTTGGCGCCGGCGACCCAGCCGATGTCGTATTCGACCGTGCGGATGTCGTGGCCGCGCTCGCGGGCCTGGGCCTCGGTGAGCCCGACGGCGGCGACCTCGGGGTCGGTGAACACGACGCGGGGGACCGCGACATGATCGGCGGTCGCCGCGTGCAGACCCCATGCTCCACCGTCGACGGGGGTGCCCGCGAGCCGGGCGGCGATGGCCTCGCCGGCGGCGCGTGCCTGGTATTTGCCCTGGTGGGTGAGCAGCGCCCGGCCGTTCACGTCGCCGACGCCGTAGAGCCAGTCGGTGCCGCGGACGAGCATGGTCTCGTCGACCTCGAGGGCGCGGCCGGCAGGGATGCCCACAGCCTCCAACCCCAGATCGTCGGTGCTCGGCCGGCGGCCGGTGGAGACGAGCACCTCGGCGGCGGTCACGGCGGTGCCGTCTGCGAGCAGGATGCGAACAGTGCCGTCGGCGTCGCGGTCGATCCGCTCGAAACCCACTCCGGTGCGCACGTCGATGCCCTCCGCCGTGGCGGCCGCGGCGATCAGTTCGCCGACGAACGGCTCTTCGCGGGCGAGCAGCGTATCTCTCGACAGCAGGGTGACCCGCGAGCCGAGCGACGCGAATGCGAACGCCAGCTCGGTGCCGGCGACGCCGCCGCCGATGACGGCGAGGCTCGTCGGGACGTGATCGGCCGAGGTCGCCTCCCGGGTTCCCCACGCGCGAGCCTCGGCGAGCCCGGGGATCGGGGGGAGGACGGGCACGGAGCCGGTGGCGATGGCGACGGCCTTCGCGGTGTGGATGCGGTCGCCCACGGCCACCTGGCGAGGGCCGACCAGCCGGCCTCGGCCGCGGATCAGTGCGACGCCGACGGAGTCGAGCCACCCGACCTGGCCGTCGTCGTTCCAGTTGCTCGTGAACTCCGTGCGGCGGGCAAGGACGGCGGCCGGGTCGAGGGCGCCCGTGACGGCTTCGCGGGAGCCGGCGAGACGCTGGGCGGCGCGGAGGGCGTGTGCGCTCCGCAGCAGCGCCTTCGACGGCATGCACGCCCAGTAGGAGCATTCACCGCCCACCAGTTCCGCTTCCACGATCGCGACCCTGACTCCCTTGCGGGCGGCGTAGTCGGCGACGTTCTCGCCCACCGGGCCCGCACCGATCACGATCAGGTCGTAGTCGGGCTCCGGCGCGGCGTTCACGCGTTCCTCCGCACGACCACGCTGAGCCGGATGGCGGCGATGAGGAAGAAGATGCCACCGAGCACGGCGTAGCCGCCGATCCCGATGGCGCCCGACCCGCCCTGCAGTCCCGAGGCCAGGAAGCCGCCTCCGGCGAGCACGGAGATGGCTCCGCTGATGACGAGCGGGATCTGCCCACCGGCGCTGCGGCGAAGGAGCGCCGTGACGAGCTGGGTGATGCCGGACAGGATCGCCCAGACACCCCAGCCGGCGAGGATCGCTCCGACGGAGATGGTCGAGAGGATGCCGAGCCCGATGGCCGCGGCGAGGCTCAGCACGATGTTGAGCATCTCGGCGATCCGGGGCGAGGCCCCCTTGCCTTCGGAGCGGAGCTGCCAGGCGACGGCCGCCGCATCGACGAGGGGATAGATCACGACGAGCACGGTGAGCAGCGGGCCCTGGGCGGCGGCGGTCGCGATGAGCACGCCCGCCCAGACGAGGGCGAACGCGAAGCGGATGAAGTAGAGGCGGCGGAGCACGTAGCCCTGGGCGGGGGGAGCCGCGGTGAGATCGGTCATGGCATCTTTCTCTTCGAGATCAGTAGACGAACTAGTACGTCTACTAACGAGGACATTACGACTTCTTCGAGCGCAACGCAAGCGGCGCGCCCCTTTAGGCTGGTGCTGCCTTCCTACGAGGAGGGACGGCGAAAGGGGACGTCATGGCGGAACGCGAGCTCTCTGTCGATCAGGGGCGCGAGCACCGATCCGCCTGGGCGCGGTTCTGGAACGCGGGCTCCTGGTGGAAGGCGCTGCTCTTCATTGCCGTCTACTGGGGCGTCTACCAGCTCATCGGCCTCGGCGTCACCACCCTCGCCGCCGGCCTGGTCGTCCGCGACGACATCCTCTCCACGCCGCTCAGCGTGCTGTTCGGGGTGGCGGTGCCGATACTGCTCGCAGGGCTCCTCCTGCTGCTGTTCGCCCGGTCGCTCGGCTGGATCCGCCCGCTCTTCGCCCGGCAGCCGGTCGAGGGGCGGGCGTGGATGTGGGTGGCCGTCGTGCTGGTGCTCATCCCCATCGTCGTACGACTCGTGGCCACCCAATGGTCGGCGTGGTCGGTCGCCCAGGTGCTGGCCATCCTCTTTCTCGGCCTCTGCATCGGACTCACCGAGGAACTCGCCACCCGTGGGATCATCGTCCGGATGCTCCGCAGCGGCGGCTACCACGAGCGGCTCGTCTTCGTGCTCTCGTCGCTCTACTTCGCGCTGCTGCACGCCGGCAACTTCGTGAGCGGGCAGGATGTCGCGACCGTCGCGATCACCGTCGTGTACGCCTTCGGCTTCGGCGCGATGATGTATCTCTCGCTGCGCGTCACGGGCCGCCTGATCTGGGTGATCCTGCTGCACGCCGCGACCGACCCGACGACAATCCTCGCCACCGGCGGCATCGACACCCACACGGCTGCCGGCGGCGCCTCGGGCCTGCTCAGCATCGCGGGCCTCTTCGGCATCGCCTACGTCGTGCTCGCCGTGCTGGCCGTCTTCCTCGTGAAGAACCGCTCGGACGCGGGGCGCTCGCGGGCTTCTACTGGTTGACGGCTCGGGCTATGAGGCCCCGGGCGTAATTGGCGCGGGTCTGGAGCTCGTAGAGCTGGGCCGCGGGGTTGTAGCCGGCGGGTTCGCCCGTCTGGTAGGTGAAGCTGCCGTTCGTGACGGTGATCTGCATGAAGCCGGTGACGCGAGTCTCCTTGACCAGGAGGAAGAGGAGCCCGAGGAGGAAGAAGAAGAAGCCGATGACGGCGAGCACGATGGCCCAGGTCGGTATGAAGCGCTCGGTGCGGGTCTGATCCGTGATGGAGATCTGGGTGTTCGCGAGGGGGACCGTGCCCTGCGGGGTGATGACCCACTGATCCGTGATCGAGATGTCGCCGAAGCGCACGAGAGGCTGCCCGCTCGGCGGCGGCGTGGCGGGCGTGTACGGATTGATGGTCATGTGGCTGATTCCCCCGGTCGTGGTTGACGGGTCGAGCCTAGTGGCGCGTGGTGACGAGACGACCGGAGCCAGAGCAGCAGGGCGGCCAGGGGGAGGCCGATGAGGCAGGCCCAGAACGACTCGATGCCCACCCACCACGCGATCGACGACGCGAAGAGGTTGAAGCGGGTGCCGGGGAGCACGTCCGGCTGCAGGCCCTGCGGGATGTTCCAGGCGACCTCGTGCTCGAACCCGCTCCGGGCGATGCTCTTCGCGATGCCGAGCACCCACAGGCCCACCACCGAGGGAAGGATGCCGAGCAGCCAGACGAGGGCGACCACGCCGGCCGACGTCGCGTACCTGCGGTCTCGCATCCGCTCACCCCCCTCTCGCGACCTCGGTCGGCCCGGGCGGTCGATGCTCGTGCGCTGCCTCGAGACTAGGAGTGCTCGGTGCGCGGGTCGATGGGGAGGCCTCCCCATGCGGCTCGGGCGCGACAGGCCCCTCGATCACCGCGACTCGGCGCAGGTGCCGGTGAAGCGGCCGGGGACCGAGCCGCTGGTCGTCCAGGTGAAGGTGGCCAGGGGGTCGGGGCCCTCCGTCACCGTCCAGGTCACGACGTCCACGGTGACCGTGGTGTCTTCGTTCGGGAGGTCGACGACGCTGTCGGAACTCGTGTCCTCGCGTTCGACGGTGTATCCGGCGGCCCCTGCGGCCTCGGTCACCGCCTTATCCGCGGTGTCCGTCGTCGACGGCGATCCGACCTCGTCGAGCAAGGCGGCGCAGTTCTCGCGGGCCTCCGCCGACGGGGTCGGCTGCTTCGGCTGCGCCTGGCCGAGGAGGCTCGCGCTGCCGACGATCACCGCGGCACCGGCGAGGATCATCGCACCGGACCGCACCGCCCACCCGAGCCGAGACGGTTCCTGCGCATCCGGATGCCGGTAGAGGGGGCGCACCGCGACGCGCCAGATCGGCTTGAGCGCCAGCCCGCCGAGCACGAGGATCGCGCCGGCCACGATGAGGACGATCAGGAACGGGATCATCGGCACATGCTACCCAGGATGCCCCGAGCTCGTTCTATGCTGCGAGGGCACGGGAACGAGAACCGACGGGGGAGACATCGTGAACGACGTGACGCCCAGCAGCCACGATGACGCTCTGGGGGCGCGCCTCGAGCAACGGGTGGCGAACCTCGAGAAGATCGCCGTGAGCCTGCCGGTGGTCGCGGCGGAAGCGCTGCTGATGCTGTCGCTGTTCCTGCCCTTCGTCACCGTGACCTCGTACTCGCGCGACGACGAGGTCGTGAACCTGTGGCAGCTCGGTCTGGCCTTCTTCGGAGTGCTCCCCGCATCCTCCGCGGGGCTCAGCAGCGGAGACGTCGACGCGGTCGGAGTGCTCTTCGGAGTCGCCTTCCTCGGGCTCCTCGTGGTTCTGCTGTGCTCCATCGCGGGGCTCGTCGTCGTGGCCCGAGGCCACGTCTCCGCCCGGGCTGCCCGCGTGCTCACCGCGATCGGTGTCCTGCTCGTGGTCGGCGCGGCCGGCGCGTGGCTCGTCATCGGCCTCGGGTCCACCTCCGAGTCGCCGTGGCTGCCCGAGGCGGGATCCCTCACGGTGGTGGCCGGCGCCGTCCTCGCCGCGCTCGTGACCTTCCTGCCGGCCTTCCGGGGGATCTGGCTCCGGCACTGACCTCCGGGAGATCCGACCTCTGGAGGTCCGACCTCCGCCGACGTGGCCGAACGATCAGCGGATGCGAGGTCGGCGAACTCACCGCAGCACGCCGCAGGGCGTGGTCACCCGGATCATGACCGTGCCCTCCGCGCCGGAGGGGTAGGTCAGCAGGTACGATCCCGCCTCGTCTTCGATCAGGGTGTGCGGACCGACGACCGGCCAGATCGTGCCGTCCGTGTATTCGACGTCCTGGGCGGCCGTGCCGGTGGAGGTCACCGCGTCACCG
Source organism: Herbiconiux oxytropis (assembly GCF_024979315.1). Taxonomy (GTDB): domain Bacteria; phylum Actinomycetota; class Actinomycetes; order Actinomycetales; family Microbacteriaceae; genus Herbiconiux; species Herbiconiux oxytropis. Next base: position 10,983 of record NZ_JANLCK010000017.1, read on the forward strand.
TACTCATCCTGCAACCGCGAGATGGCGCCGGCGATGTCGTCGCTGGTGAGGTAGCCGGCCCACAGCCACCGACCGATGTCGGCGTCCTCCCCCGCGCAGTCGTACACGTTCGCGTTGTCGCCGGTGACGAGCGAGGCTCCCGGGAACTCCCCCACGATCGTCTCCACGGCAGCCTCTGAGGCGTCCAGCACCTCGTTGAGCGATTGAGTGAACTTCGGTGGTTCGGGCTCGACGTAGGCCGTCGGCGAGCATCCGGCAAGAAGCGCGAGGGCGGCGGTTGCGACGAGGAGCGGGGCGAGTCGACGGGTTCTCATACGGACATTCTCCCGTCTGCAGATCAGTAGCCGATGCCGGGAGCAGGCAGTTGCCCTTCGGCTGAGCTCAGCGGCGGATGGTGTGCGACGAGGCTCACCACGACGCCCACTGAGCGTCAGGTCAGGCGGGTTTGGGGGGCTGCGAGGAGTCCGGCTCCGTGCCGAAGCGGCGGATGTAGACGTCGCGCAGCTCTTGGAGCTGAGCTCGTTCTCGATCACTGATCGGTTCGGCCTGGCCTGCGGCGATGCGGCGTTGCAGGCTGCTCACCTTGCTCCACCCTTCGCTGACTTCACCCATGGCACATACCTCCTCCACCATCCATTGTCCCTGGGCCCGGCGACGGCGTCCAGACCGGCACTGCTCTGCAGGTTCTCGATGGTGCGGAAGATCATCCTGAACTCCATGCGAGTCGCTTCTTCAGACAGGGCGACAAGGGCATCGTTGGCGACCTCCCGCCCGGTGCGACTGTCAGAACCCGCCTGACCGAGTGCCCATTCCGCCCGCTTCCACCACTGTTCACGAGCCGCGTTCTCGCGCGTGATGCGAGTCGAACGGAACGCAGGGAAGAAGGCGATGGTTGCGGCCACCACCGCGAACACCCCGGCGAGCGGAGGGCCAACCAGCATCTCCCGCCACAACACGTCGTCGATGACGAACGGGGGAAGGAGGCTGCGCACGCCGAAGCCCAGGGAGATGCTCAGGACGCTGATCGCTGTGTACCGCCACCCTGGCCTCGACCGCGCCCCGAGCTTCGTCGAACCAGTCATCCCGGCACCCTAGGGTGCAGCGGTCATCATGGTGGCCCTGCATCTCGAGGTTGTGGAGAACGCATGAACTCCACCGGTGGGGGCAGCTGAGACGGTCCAGCGTCCGCGGCCCTGCGTGGAGCAGGGCCGCGGCGTCGTCAGAAGCTCGTGATCACCACGCGGTTGATCTTCGGGTCGTGGAGAGACGCGTAGCCCTCCTGGACCTCGTCGATCGAGATCTCCTTGGAGACCAGCTCGTCGAGCTTGTAGCGGCCCTGCAGGTAGAGTTCCGCGATCATCGGGATGTCGCGCTTCGGGTTGGTCGAGCCCATGTAGACCCCCTCGATGCGCTTGCGACCGCCGAGGAGCTCGAACGAGGAGACCTCGATGCTGTTGGCGGGATCGAGCACTCCGATCAGGTAGAGGCCGCCGCCCTGGGCGAGCATGTCGAATCCGGAGCGCGTGACGCCCGGCGCTCCCACGAAATCGAAGACGAAGTCGGCGCCGAGACCGCCGGTGAGTTCTTTGACGGCTTGGACGGCGTCGACCTCGCGCGAATTGACCGTGTCGGTCGCTCCGAAGTGGCGCGCGTTCGTGAGCTTGTCGTCGGCGACGTCGATCGCGATGATCCTGCTCGCCCCGGCGATGACGGCGCCGCTGATGGCGTTCGTTCCCACGCCGCCGGTGCCGATGATGGCCACGGTCTGGCCGGGCTGCACCTTGGCGGTGTTCATGACGGCGCCGGCGCCGGTGACGACACCGCAACCGAGCAGGGCGGCCTGCGGGAACGGCATGGCATCCGGGACCTTGGCGAGCTGGTTCTCGTGGATCAGCGCGTACTCCGCGAAACCGCCGAGGCCCATGCCCTGGCTGAGCTCACGGCCTTCGGCGTCGGTGATCCGGTTGTCGCGGACCGTGGCCTCGGGGTGGAGGCAGAGATTGACGTTCCCGGTGAGGCACTGGATGCAGGCGCCGCAGTACTGGACGAGACAACCGACGACATGGTCACCGACAGCGACGTCGCGCACCTGATCGCCGATGGCCGTCACGATGCCGGCGACCTCGTGACCGAACACCACCGGCACGTCGAAGCCGAGATTGGTCGACTGGGCGAGCTCGTCGCTGTGGCAGAGCCCCGAAGCCTTCACCTCGACGAGGACCTCCCGACCGATCGGATCGGACAGGGTGACGTCTTCGGTGTGGAACCCTCCGCCGAATTCGCGGACGACTGATGCTTTCATGGCTGACCGGCCTTTCTGTGAACGAGACACGGCGGACATCGGTGTCGGGCCGCGGGACTCCCTCACGTTACTCCCATTTGCTAGACACTCGTCTATAAAGTGGCGCATACGCGAAGATGGACGGATGACGACTTCGGGGCAGGAGGGGCGCCGGCGACAGCTCGCCATGGCCTCCGACCCGCGGGTGGCGCGCACCCGCCGGGACATCGTGGCCGCCTGTCGCGATCTGCTCCGATCGGATCGACCGGTCTCGGTCGCCGCGATCTGCACCCGCGCCAACGTGGGGAGGAGCACGTTCTACACGCACTTCGCCACCGTGGGTGATGTCGCCGTGGCCGCTGTGGATCAGCTCTTCGATTCGCTGACGGCGAAGGACATCGAGAGGCGGGAGGAATCCTCGCTCAGCCGCTCCGAGATCGTGCGGATCGGCCTCGCCGACCTGCTCCGGGGCGCCGTCGAAGAGCGGCCGTTCTTCCTCTACGCTCTCGCTGCTCCGGCGGCGGAGCGCGTGCGCGAGCGCTTCGCGAGCGATCTCGCCTCGAGCCTGCAGCACACGATCCGCGCGGAACGCCCGAGCGCCTCCGAAGCCTTCTACCGCACGGCAGCCGACTTCACCGCCCATGGCGCGGTCGGAGCGCTCCTGGACTGGGTCGCCGACCCCGCGGGCCGGACCGAGGCGCAGATGATCGACTTCCTCTCGGAGCTGCTTCCCCGGTGGCTGACCGACGAAACAGTGGTGGCGGTGGAGACCGACCACAGCTGACCTCATGCGTGACGGGGTCACTCGATGGCGTCAGTGGCGGTGACCTCCGGGTTCTCGACAGTGCCACTGATTGAACAGACCTTGAGTCCGTCCTGGGGGCCGTCGGCGTAGTCGCGGACGACGGGGATGAGGACCGTCCAGACCCCCTCGATGTACTCCTCGACGTCGCTCTCGTGGAACGCGGCCATGCTGAGCGTGGGTGCGGGAGGAAGTCGATCACCCTGGGTCGTGATGACCTCGGAGTCCCAGACATCCGGCGCGGCGACACAGATGTCGTAGGCGGCCTGAGCGGTCAGCGCCGTGCCGCCCATCGGACCGACCGGGATGCTCGGACTCGGACTCGCGGTCGGCGGCGCGGTCGGTGTCGGGGCAGGGCTCGGCACGGGCGAAGCGGTCGAGGTCACGGGCACCGGTAGGGCCGGCGAAGGATCTGGGGCGACGCTCGCGAAGGCGATGGTGAGGGCGCCGACTGAGACGGCAGTGAGGGCGCCGATCCCCGCAGCGACGCCGATCACCCGGTTCCGCGTAGCGCGGGCCGGAGCTCGTTGCGCGTCGAGACGCGCGTGGTCGACGAGGAGCGAGCGCATCGCGACCCTCCGTGCGGGTTCCAGTTCGTCGGGCTGAGGGTTCATCGTGCAGTTCCCTTCGTGGTCGTGGGGGAGGTCTCGAGTGCGGCCACGACCTCGGCCGACAAGCGGTGGCGGGCTCGCGAGAGCCGTGACTTGACCGTGCCCGGTGCAACGCCGAGCGCGGCCGCCGCCTCGGCGGTGCTGAGCCCCTGGATGAGGCAGAGGGCGATGACGTCGCGGTCGCGGCTGGGCATCCGGGCCAGAGCGCGATGGGTGGTGCCGAGTGCGGCTTCGCGGTCGAGCCGCGCTCCGATCCGGTCCGAATGGTCCGGTGAGTGCAAACCCTCTCCCCGCGTCCCGTTGAGCTTGGCGAGGAGCGCGCGACTCCGGTTTCGCGACCGCCGTGCATTGCGGGCGAGGTTGTTGGCGGTGACCGACAGCCACGCGATGACCGAGCCGTCCACCACCCTCACCGCATCCCGCCGTCGCCAGGCTTCGAGGAAGACCAGCGCCGTGACGTCCTCCGCATCCTCGGTCGTCTCCGTCAGGCGGCGGGCCTGGCGGAAGACGCGGGCGTGGTGGAGGTCGAAGATGGCTCCGAAGGCGTCGGCGTCGCCCCTTCTCACCCGCTCCCAGATGGAGTGCTCGTCTGATGTCTCGTTGGTCACACTGAATGATGTCCGGCATGGGGCGACGGGTTCCAAGAATGTTCGTGATCATTCGCCCAGGAGCGACATTCCTATAGTGAGGGGGTGCACGAGGACATCGATGATGGTTCGGACGTCGAGCTGCTGAGAGGCGCGGCGACGGGGGACAGAGGGGCGCTGGCCGGCCTGCTGCGGCGGCATTCACCCGCCGTGACCCGGTACGCGTGGGCGCTGGTGGCGAATCAGCAGAACGTCGAGGAGGTGGTGCAGGACACCTTCCTCACCTGCTGGCGGAAGTCGGTCAGCATCGAACTGCTCGACCGCTCCCTGCTCCCGTGGCTGCTGGTGACCTGCCGCAACAAGGCCCTCAACCTCAACCGGGCCCGCGCGAAGCATGCCGCCGACGAGCTTCCGGCCGATGTGCTCATGCTCGACGACGACCACGAGGCCCGCGATCGTCTGCGCTGGGTCACCGGCGAGATCGAGCGGCTCTCTCCGCTCGACCGACGTGTGTGCGAACTCTGCCTCATCGAGGGACGCAGCTATGCCGAGGCGGCAGAAGCAACCGGCATCAGCGTGGGCGCCGTGCGGCAACGGGTCTCCCGCAGCCGCGACAAGCTCCGAAAGGCGGGGATCGACAATGAGAACTGAGCCACCCACCGGCGACGAATTCGCGCGTCTTCTCGGCCGGATCAGCCAGAACGTCCTTCAGAACGCCGAGGACCCCGTGGTCTTACCTCAGGCGGTGTCGGTGCCGAAGCGCCGGTTCCGATGGGGTGCGGTCGTGGTGGCGGTGCTCATCGTGCTCGGCTTGGGAACTGCGGGCGGCGCCGTGGCCCTGAGCCTCGGGTTCCTCGGCGCCGGGAGCGGCGAGAGGGCACCGATGGTGTCGGCGCCCCCGACCTCGTCGCCGACTCCGGAACCGACCGCCCCTGCCACGACCGCGCCACCGACCCCCGAGACACCGACAGTGTCCGTCGGCGACGCTGTCTTCAGCCCGGGTGACTGGGGTGCGGGAGTCACGGCCGACCTCTCGGGGCTCACGCCGCACACGCAGTATGCGCTCTCGATCGACTCCCGCTACCGGGGCGAAGCGGGCGCAGATGCCCCGGACGCCTACTTCTCCGTTTTCAGCAGCCCTGCCTTCGTGACGACCGACCAGAACGGCGCAGCTTCCCTCACCTGGACGCCGGACGTCTTCCCGCAGAACTTCACCGAGAGCGGCGAGAGCGGCTACCTCCTGGGGAGCTACGTGCGGGTGGATGCCGGAGACGGCCCGCTCTTCGATGACTCGATTGCGGGCTTCGCAGATCCGCTCGTCCTCAGCGAGCCGCTGCCGATCGAGTTCCTTTTCATCGCATCCGTGACCGTGACGGCTCCCGCCTGCGTCGACCCGGAGCAGCTCGTCAGCGGTCAGCCAGGTCTTCCGGTCACCTTCTCGGGACTCCAGCCCGGCGAGCTCGTTTTCGTGAGGGGCATCCAGTCCCCGGGGTCACCCGGCTTCACCTTCGGTGGCTTCGGCAGGGCGGATGGCGAGGGGACTGCGACAGTTGCCGTCAACGGCAACTCCGCGATGTACCCGGTGGCATCCTCTGCCGACATCGCGCCGGATGCCTGGCGTCTCGAATGGTCGGCGAGCTACCGGCAGACCCCCACCGAGGAGTCCCCGGTCGGCACCCTGCCGCTGACGGTCGGCGGATGCTGAGCGGGGCAGGTGAATCCACGGACTCGCGACCTGCGGCTAGAGTCGCGGTGGGCGGGGCTGAGGGGGTACAAGGGATGTCGTACGATCTGCGCGTTTTCGGAAGCGCAATAGACGTTGCGACCCTACGCGCTGCGATCGCGGTGTCGGGTCTCGAAGTCGAAAGCGACGGCAGTGAGGTGCTGATCGTTGTCCGAGGCGCACGTCGCCGGTATTCGTTCAGCGTGGGAGCTCCGGTACTCGTCGAGCCCGAGGACGTGCCCGCGGAGGTCGTCGCCGCCGTGCTCGGACCGACGCATCTCGTCGAGATCGGCGTGGAGGGGTCTGAGGAGTCCGAGATCCCGCATGCGGTCCGTGCAGCCCGTCGCGTGGCGGCAGCCATGGGTGGCGCCGTCCTCGACCCGCAGACCGATGAGGTGTTCCGACGCGGTCGGACGCGCTCGAGCGAACGAGTCGAGCGCGGGCTCGTGTCGATCGTCGACGTCACGTGGTACGTGCGTTCTCAGGATGACGACCCGTCCCGAGCAGCGGCCGCCTTCGTCGACGCCGCAGAACGCCACTTGCCGGAGGCGCTACCGCGGCGGTACGGGTCGTACGAGCCGTTGCAGCAGCGGTGGGCCGACGGGGGAAAGGATGCCTTCGTGTCTTTCGTCGGGGCGGAGACCACAGCCGTCTCAACGGGCGGCACAGGCCTCGTTCAATCGGGGACCATCGGGCGCGCGAGGAGCCGCGACCCGCACGTTCACTCGCACGGGCTGACGGTCCTGGCCGAACCGCTCGGAGACGAGCGATGGAGTCGCGCACTCGAAGCGATGTTCCTCGACTTCGCGCAGGCCGTCGAGGCGATCTACGCCACCGCCGAAGTGGAGCGCGGAGTCGAGTGGTCCGGTCGCGCTTTGTGGTTCGGGGCTGAAGCGGAACACTCCGTGTATCTGGCATACAAGGGGCGCTGGCATGGACTTACTCCCCACCCCGTGTGGCTGAGCTGGTTCGGGCGGGAGTACGCCCCGCTGGTTCGTGATCATCTCCCGGCGGACACGACAGTGGAATGCGACGGAGGACTGCTGCACAAGCGGTCGGAGACTCCGAAGGATCGCGACGCCCTTGATCCGGCGTGGCTTCCGCCCGAGTACCTGGCCGTCCCGCCCGAGCCGGGGCGGTGGGCTCTGATGTCCACGATTCCGGCCGCTTACCTGCCTGCGACCCTCAGAGACGCGACGTAGGAGACTGCTGCGGGGTGGCTAGGCGCGGGCCTCCGCGGCGGGGCCGGTCGAGCGCTTGCGGACCTCGCGGAGGACGATCTGTTCGGGGCAGACCGTCGAGAGGAAGTCGCCGACGGAGAGGGCCAGGCGCTCGCCGACGAGTGAGTAGAGGATGCGGTTCGCGTCGCGGCGTTCGCTCACGAGGCCGGCCTGCCGGAGCACGCCGAGGTGGCGGGAGATGGTGGGGCCCGTCGCGTTGAAGCGCGACGCGATCTCGCCGGCCGCCAGCTCGCCGTCCTTGAGGTCCTGAAGGATCTGCCGCCTCGTCGGGTGGGCGAGTGCGGCGAAGATGTCGGACGCCGAATCTGTCATGGTTGCAATCTAGCACATGAGCTATATACAGTGTAGCCACATAGCTAATGAGCAAAGGAGTGTTGCCATGCGGGTAGCCATCACCGGAGGATCCGGATTCGTGGGTCGTCACCTCGCCGAGCGCCTCGACCCGGCCGAGACCGTCATCGTCTCGCGCCGCACGGGTGTCGAGATCGACGACGTCGATGCTCTCGCCGCCGCGTTCGAGGGCTGCGACGCCGTGGCCCACTGCGCCGGCATCAACCGCGAGATCGGCGAGCAGACCTTCCAGCGGGTGCACGTGGAGGGAACGCGCGCCGTCGTGGAGGCCGCGCAACGGGCCGGCGTGAAGCGGATCGTGATGCTGAGCTTCCTGCGTGCTCGGCCGGGCACCGGCTCCGCCTACCACGAGACGAAATGGGCCGCGGAGGAGCTCATCCGGAGCTCGGGCCTCGACCACACGATCCTGAAGTCGGGGATGATCTACGGCCCGGGCGACCACATGATCGACCACGTGACGAAGGCGGTGCGCACCTGGCCGGTGTTCGGCACCGTCGGCTACACCGAGAAGAAGGTCCGCCCGATCCCCGTGCACGACGCGGTGGGGGTGCTGCTCGCGGCCCTCGACGGCCGGATCCCCGATCCGACGGTCGCGGTGATGGGCGCGGAGGAGCTCGAGCTCGGCGCCGCGGTCAGGCGCATCGCCGGCGTGGCGGGTCGTCGTCCGCTGTATGTGCCTCTCCCGGTGTGGGCGATCAAGGCGCTCGCTCAGCTGACGGAGTGGGTGATGGTCACGCCTCTCGTAGCCAAAGCGCAGGCGCGCATGCTCGCCGAGGGCGTGAACGAGTCGGCCCCCTTCGCGCCGGAGCCGCCGGCCGGCATCCGCCCGTCATCACTCTTCACCGAAGACCTCATCCGGGCCGCGCTCCCCGCCGGGCGCTTCGGCCTGCAGGACCTCCGCCTCGCGCGTCGCTGACCGGCGCCGCCTGATCCGAGACGCTGCCGATGACGTCGTCGGCGCTCGAGGAGAAGTGCCGGTCGCTCAATCCTTGAGACTCTCGGCCAGCATCACGAGGATCCTGCTCGGGCCGCGGAGGTAGGTGAGCTTGTAGACGTCCCCGTACGTGGCCACACCGCGCAGAGGATGGCAGCCATGGCGCGCGGCCACGGCGAGTGCCACGTCGATGTCGTCGACCGAGAACGCGACGCGGTGCATGCCGATCTCGTGGGGAAGGGTCGGTTCGGTCTCGATGGCGTCAGGGTGGATGTACTCGAAGAGTTCCAGCTGCCCGTGACCGTCTGGAGTCCTGAGCACGGCGATCTTGGCGTGATTGCCGTCGAGGCCGACTGCCGTGTCGGCCCAGTCGCCGCTGATCGTGTCACGGCCCACCATCTCCAGACCCAGATCCGTGAAGAAGGCGATCGCGGCATCGATGTCACGCACGGCGATCCCGACGTTCTCGAGCTTGATGGGCATGGTTCGCATGCTAGTGAGAGGGGCCGCGGCCGTACACCCCGGCCCGCTGCTCCTCGAGGAAATCGGCGACGGATCGCGCGACGTTCTGGGGGGAGCGGGAGGTGGTGTCGACCTCGAGGTCGTACGCGACCCCGAGATGAACGCGGGAGGCCTGCTGCCGGGCCATGCCCGGGATCCGGTCGCCGCGTGCGGCCTCGCGGGCGGCGGCCACCTCCGGATCGCAGTGCACCCCGACCCAGGTCAGCGCCTTCGCACCGAAAGCCGACCGCAGCCGCTGCTGGCCGGTGGCACCGGAGAGCAGCGCCTCGTCGAGGATGAGATCGGCCCCTGACCGGGCCATCGCGCTCAGTCCCGAGTACCAGGCGTCTTCGAGCCGGGTGAAACCATCGCTGAGGAGGACGGCTCCGCCCGCGTCGTAGCCGATGCCTGATCGCGGACTGTCGCCCCGCCCCGGGAGCGCGTCGATGAAGGTGTCCACGCCGAAGGTGAGCCAGATCCCGGGAAGGAGCTCCTGCAGGGCGCGCGCGAGCGTGGACGTGCCCGAGCTCGACCCGCCGTTCAGCACGACCACTCGGGAACTCACATGTGCCGGCATGCTTCGATCGTAAGTCGTGCCCTCCTGGCGATCAGCGGAGTGGCGGTGCTGCTCCAGAGCGATGAGGCCGGTGGCATCCACCTGTTGCGACGTCGACTCCGTCAGGCGGGCACCCGCACGGTGAGTGCCCCGGGCTCGATCCAGGCGTTGAAGGCCGCGGCTTTGCCGAAACCGTCGCCGTCGAGTTCGATCTCCTCCGGGCGGGAGAGCCGGGCCACGAATCGCGTGCCGGTCTCGTAGTGCAGGTCGCCGTCGTTGCGGCGTTCGCCCGCGAGGGCTTTGCCGGCCTTGGTGCGGCGGACGACACCGTTGGTCCAGGCGACCTTCACCCAGAGACGGACCCAGCCGAGCGCGCTCCCCGGCCGCATCAGCATCAGGTCGAACAGGCCGTCGTCGACGACGGCGTCGGGCATGAGGAGGATGTTCGCCGGCAGGGAGCCGCAGTTGCCGAGGATGACGGTGTGCACGGTGGCGCGTTTGGGCTTGCCGCCGTCGAGCTGGAATCGCAGGTGCAGCTCGTCGGGGTCGCGGAGCGACTTCACGATCGCGTCGACGTAGGCAGCCCAGCCGGCCTTGGCCTTGAGGTCGTCGTCGGTGTTCTTGATCATCTTCGCGTCGATGCCCATGCCGGCCATCACGACGAACACGTGCCGGTCGCGGGAGCGGTCGTCGCGTTCGATGTCGATGACACCGAGGTCGATGCGGCGATCCGTGCCGGTGAACGCGGATGCGACCGAGTTCGGCATGTCGTCGAGGGTGAGCTTGAGATTGCGGGCGAGCAGATTGCCCGTGCCGGAGGGCAGGAGCGCGACGGGGGTCGCGTGGCCCCGGACGGCCTCGGCGACGGCACGGACGGTGCCGTCACCGCCGGCGGCGATGATGAGGTCGACGTCCTGATCGAGCGCCTGCTTCGTCACCCCCTGCCCGACGTCGTCGACGGACGTCTCGAGCCAGAGCGTCTCGCCCCAGCCTGCGGCCGCCGCCTCTGCGGTGACGGCGTCGCGGAGGGCGTCGAGGTCGACCTTGATGGGGTTGTAGATCACGGCGGCGATCTTCGGGCGGGCGTCGGTCATGGAACCTCCAGTGACGGTGAATGTGTGATGCCGGTGAGGCTGCGGTGGCCGGGCGGACGGATCCCGTGGGCCTCCTATTCTGCGGCACGAAGCGGTTTCGGGCGCATTCCGTCGGTACCCCTCGCGGGATCGGCCGGTCAGGCGTAGCGTTCCGAGATGCGCCGCATCCGCCGGCCGTCGAGGTTCTTTCGGGGACAGCTGGGATCGGGCCATGTCGAAGTCATCGCAGAGCACCACATCGGGCAAGCGGATCCGGAAGGATCTCTACGAGGCGGAGCTCGAACGGCTGCAGGTCGAGCTCGTCACCATGCAGCGGTGGGTGATCGAGACCGGCGCCCGGGTCGTCGTGATCTTCGAGGGCCGGGACGCCGCCGGCAAGGGCGGTGCGATCAAACGGATCGTGCAGTACCTCAACCCCCGCTCCGCCCGGGTGGTCGCTCTGCCGACTCCGAGCGAGCAGGAGAAGGGGCAGTGGTACTTCCAGCGCTACATCAAGCACCTCCCGACCACGGGGGAGATCGTGCTGATGGATCGCTCGTGGTACAACCGGGCCGGGGTCGAACGCGTCATGGGCTACTGCACCCCTGAACAGTACCGCCAGTTCCTGCGGCAGACGCCGGTCTTCGAGCGCATGCTCGTCGAAGACGGCATCATCCTCATCAAGTACTGGTTCTCCGTCTCCGATGACGTGCAGGAGGAGCGGTTCCGATCGCGTCTGGACGATCCGATGCGGCGGTGGAAGCTCTCCGACACCGATCTGCAGTCGATCACGCGGTGGGAGGACTACTCCCGCGCGAAGGACGAGATGTTCGAGGCCACCAATCACGCGGATGCGCCCTGGTGGACGATCGAGAGTGACGACAAGCGCGCGTCCCGTCTGAATACCATCAATCATCTGCTCTCGCAGATCCCCTACGAGCACCGCGATCCGGAGCCGATCGAGATCCCGGGCCGCCCGGTGTCGGACTCCTACGAACGCCCCGCACGCGAGCGGCACCAGTACGTCCCCGACCACGCCCACACTCTCGGAAGCGGCACGGAGTAGACCGTGCTCCTGCTCTTCGGCAATCGCGTCAGCGAATGTTCTCGTTCTCCACGAAGTACCTGAACGAGTGCACCCATTGTGGAGGGCAGACTCCTCTCACTCGCGAGCAGGCGAACCATTCACTGGCCTGGTCCGAGGCCCAGCCCTGACCCCTCGCGCGCGGTGTCCTCGTCGTCGAGCTCCCTTTTATGTACATCCAGAGATTCAGGATGTACAGTTATGTCATGTCCATCGTCAGCGTCGCAGACGCCCGCAACCACCTCTCGGACGTCATCGCCCGGTCCCAGAATGAAGCGGTTTTCATCGAGCGACGTGGCAGGCGTGCCGCCGTGGTGGTCAGCCCTGAGCAGTACGAGCGAATGCTGGAAGCGCTCGAAGATGCGGAAGACGTCGCGGCGTTCGACGAGGCGATGGCCGAGGAGGGCCCCAGCATTCCCTGGGCTCAGGTGAAGTCCGACCTGGGCTGGATGTGACCTACCGGATCGAGCTCCGTCCCGCCGCAGTCCGGGCACTCAAGAAGATCGACCACCAGGACCGAGACCGCATCCGGGGTGCGATCGCGCTCCTCGGCGAGAACCCCCGACCCCCAGGGGCCAAGGCGCTCCAAGGCCGCCCGGGTCTTCGAGTGCGGATCGGCGACTACCGCATCACCTACACCGTCGACGACGAGATCCTCGTCGTGGCCGTGATCATGCACACCCCACGGCCACACGAGCAACCCGCCGGAAGGACGGAGCGACGAACCTAGCGGCGGATGTAGCCGAGGCGAGTGGAGATGTCTGCCGCCGCCGTGGTGACCGCCACGGCCAGCTCGTCCTGGCGGGGGAGCAGGGTGGTCAGCATCGCCCCCACGCTCACGGCCGCGACAGCCACGCCCCGCGCGTTCCGCACCACGGCCCCGAGAGCCCCCACCCCGATCGTCACGTCCTCGAGGCTCACGGAGTAGCCCCGCTCGCGGGTCTGTGTCAGCCGACGCTTCAGCTCGTCGACCTCCAGGTGCTGCCCCGTCGGCGTGGTCATGTCGCCCTCGGCGAGCACGAGCGGCAGAAGTTCGGCTTCGCGCTCCGCGAGGAGCGCGCATCCGCCACCGCCGATGTAGAGCGGCAGCGACTTGCCCACATCCAGCGCCATCATGCGCACGTTCGAGCGCCCCTCGATCCGTTCCAGGCACACCGCGCGTGGCCCATCCGGAACCACGAGGTAGACATCCTCCCCGTACTTGCCCGCCAGCTCGGTCATGACCGCCCGCGCCTCGTGCCGCAGCTCCACGCTGCCCACCGCGGTCGATCCGAGCCGGAACACCTGCAGCGAGAGACGGTAGTTGTCGCCGTTGCGCTCGACCCAGCCCACGAGCACGAGGGTGGCGAGGAGCCGGAAGGTCGTCGTGCGCGTCAGCTTGCTGCGCCGCACGATCGTCTCGAGGTTCAGCTCGGGCTGCTCGTGGGTGAACAGCTCCAGCAGCCTGATCGCCTTCGCGACCGACGCGACGTGGTTCTTGGGGTCCAGAACCGGCTCTCCGTCAGGTGCCATGTCCATCTCTCTTCCCTCGCGTGACTTGACATCGGAGGCCTCTCAGGAGAGGCTTCCCGTGTTCCGGAAACGCATTCCGCAATCCGGAAGACTCAGTGTCGAGTAAGAACTTACCAATAAGGGAAGCACTATGACAGTCTCCACCTTTATTTCCCGGGCCCGCCGGCTCACGGCCGCTGCTGCGGTCGCCGCGCTGGCCGTCGGTCTCGCCTCCTGCGCCTCGAGCGATGCGGGCACCGCCGCCGCGTGCGACGGAGACACGGCCATCAACGGCATCTTCGGCGAGGGCGGCGAGGCCGGCGGCCAGGGCGTGACCGTCAAGGTCGGCATGCTGCTCGCGATGACCGGATCCGGATCGTCGTACGGCGAGGTCATGAGCCACGGCGCGGAGCTCGCGGCGAAGCAGATCCTCGCGGCCTGCGGCCCCGACTTCGAGATCGCCATCGGCGACCACGAGAGCGGGAGCGTGCCGGCCGCGGTGGCGGCGGCGCGCAAGCTCATCAGCCAGGACGGCATCAACGTGCTGCAGACCTCGTTCGGCGGTGTCTCCGAGGCGATCATCCCGCTCGTGCAGCAGAACAAGATCCTGACCCTGCAGGGCGGTGGCACGAGCCCCGGCCAGATCGGCAAGGACTACCTCTGGAACACCCGCCAGCTGTTCGCCGACCCGAGCATCCCCGGCGGGCTCGCCTGGGTGGCGCAGACCTACCCGGAGGCCACGAAGATGGCCGTCGTGGGCACGCTCGAGAACGGCATCAACGCCCAGACCAAGCTCATCCCCGAGATCTGGCCCGAGGTGGCCCCCGGCGGCACCGTCGTGCTCAACGAGCAGCACGAGGTCGGCCTGACCGACTTCGGGCAGATCATCGCGAAGATCCAGTCGGCCGAGCCCGACGTGATCTGGATCTTCGAGCAGGGCGGCGACAACGCCACCTTCATGAAGGCCCTCCGCCGGGCAGGCGTCACGGCTCCCGTCGTCTCGTCCGAGACCGGTGGTGAGGAGGTCTGCAAGCTCGCTCCGGAGGAGTTCGACACCGTCATCGCCCTCGGCGAGAACTACGACGTGGCCAACCCCAACCCCTTCAACGAGCAGTTCGTGACCGAGTACAAGGATGCCTACGGCAAGAACCCGGACATCTTCGCGGCGAACTACTACGAGGAGATGTTCGTGTTCTGGGAGCTCGTGAACCGCGTGATCGCCGACGGCGGCGACCCCACGAGCGGTGAGCAGCTGCAGGCCGCGCTCGCAGCGGATCCGACCTTCCAGTCGGTCTACGGCGGCAGCGCCGACGAGGTGGGGACCATGTCGATCGACGAGGAGACCCACCTGCCGGTGAAGCCGATGGGCGCCTACACGATCAAGGACTGCCAGCTCACCCAGGTGGCGACCATCACCGAGGTCGACGAGGGCGCCGACCCGTTCTCGGGCGTCTCGAAGTAAGCCGCCGCAAGCCACGACGTAAGAGCTGAATGTGCATCTGATATCCGCCGCCGGCGCCTCCCCGTCGCTGGTCCTCCAACTCGTCGTCAGCGGCGTGGTCCTCGGATCGTTCTACGCCCTGCTGGGCATGAGCGTCAGCGTCATCTACTCGACCACGAAGGTGTTCCACTTCGCGCACGCGTTCGTCTACACGGCGGCCGCGTACGTGGCCCTCGGAACGGCGTCCGTGCTGGGGGTGCCGATCGTGCTCGCGATCGTCATCGGCCTCATCGCGGCCGTCGTGCTGGGAGTGACGATCGAGCTGGTGGTGTACCGCTCCATGCGGAGATCGGGTGCCTCGTCGCTCGGCATCTTCCTGGCGTCGCTGGGTATCTCGATCGCGGGCCCGAACCTGATCCAGATCATCTTCGGGCCCGACGGTCGCAACCTCCCCGTCGGCAATCCGGCGCTCTACACCGTCGGCACCGTGACCTTCACCACCTGGGACATCGTGACCGTCGTGGTGAGCTGGGCGCTCATCGGCGGAGTGCTCGCGATGCGCCGGTCTCGCTGGGGGCTCGCATCCATCGCGGTGAGCGCCAACCGCGAGCTGTCGGCCGCGGTCGGCATCTCGCCGCAGAAGATCTACGTCTACGCCTTCGCCGTCGGCTCCCTGCTGATCGGCTCCGCCGCGATCCTGTTCACGCTGAACCAGGCGGCGACTCCCAACATGGGGCTGCAGCCGGTGCTGTTCGGGTTCATCGCGACCTTCCTGGCCGGCGTCGGCAACCAGAAGACGGCCCCGCTCGCCGGGTTCGTGCTCGGCATGGTCGTGAGTCTCAGCGGCATCTGGCTCTCGCAGACCTTCCAGACGGCCGTCATCTTCGGCCTGCTGTTCGTGGCCTTGATCGTGCGCCCTCAGGGCATCTTCCGGAAAGCGGCGGTGTAGAAGCTCATGGAGTACTACGCAGACATAGCCATCCAGATCATGTTCCTCATGATGCTGGCCCTCTCGCTCAACCTCCTCGTCGGCTACACCGGCGAGACCTCGATGGCCCAGGCCGCGTTCTACGGCATCGGCGCCTACACGGTGGGCCTCCTGACCATGCCCGTGGCCGTCGCCGGGTTGGAGATCGCGACCTCCAGCGGAGTGGCGGGTGGAGCGGGGTGGCCGTTCTGGCCGGCCGTGCTGATCTCCATCCTGGTCTCGGCAGCAGTCGCCTCGGCGATCTCCATTCCGGCGCTGTCGCGCGTGCGCGGCGAGTTCCTCATCCTCATGACACTGGCGTTCCAGCTCGTGACCACGCAGCTTATGGGGTCGCTGACCTCGATCACGGGCGGCACCTTCGGCCTCACGCCCATCCCTCCCATGACCCTCTTCGGTCAGTCGCTCATCAAGCCCTCGCAGGTCGTGATCGTCGTGGGCATCGCGACGGTGCTGACCTTCGTGTTCTGCTACCGGCTGGGCGAGTCGCCGTTCGGGCGTGTGCTCAAGGGCATCCGCGAGCAGGAGACCGCCGTGCGGGCCGTCGGCAAGGGCACGGTGCTGCCCAAGGTCATCGTCTTCGGCGTGGCCGCCGGGGTCGCGGGCCTCGCCGGAGCGCTCAACGCCTCCTACTACCAGGTGGCCGCGCCGCAGTCGTTCAACCTCGACGTGTCCATTCTGGCGATCGCCGTCGTCATCCTGGGCGGTGTGGCCAACCCGGTCGGCACCGTGGTGGCCGCCATCCTGCTCGGACTTCTGAACCCGGTGCTCGATGCGCTGGTGGGTGCGGAGGCGAGCGCCTGGCGCGGCGTGATCTACGGTCTCGCCCTCGTGCTCGTGATGCGCTACCGCCCGCAGGGCCTCATCCCCGAGCACCAGGGGCCGCTGCGGTTCCTCAGGCGGCGACGCCGGAGGAACGCGGCCGAGAGCGCGGCACCTGCGCGCTCCGAGCGTGACCGGGTTCCCGGCGCGGCGCCGACGGCCACCGACGCTGCAGCGAGCCGGCCCGCACCCGAGGTGGTGCTGTCGGTCGAGGGCATGTCGAAGTCGTTCGGCGGCATCAAGGCCGTCTCGGATGCGACCTTCGATCTGACGCGCGGGCAGATCACGGCCCTCGTGGGCCCCAACGGCGCCGGCAAGACCACGCTGTTCAACCTCATCACGAACGCGATCACGCCCGACCAGGGCGCTGTGACGCTGAACGGCACCTCGATCACGGGGCTGTCGATCAGCGAGATCGCCCGGCGGGGGATGGCTCGCAGCTTCCAGGACGGGCGGCTGTTCGAGCGGCTCAGCGCCCTCGACAACGTGGCGATGGCCATCCCGGATCAGCGGGCCGAGAACCCCTTCATCCTGACCGTGCGTCCGCTCTATGTGCAGAAGCGCGAGCGGGCGGTGCGCCAGTCGGCACTCGAGTGCCTGCAGCTGGTGGGCATGCACGCCGACGCCGAGACCCTCGTGGCCGATCTGTCCTACGGTGACCAGAAGCTCGTGGCCATCGCCCGGCTCATCGCGACGGGCGCCGACGTGCTGCTGCTCGACGAGCCCACCTCGGGCGTCGACCCCTCCGCCGTCGAGCACGTCATCGACGTCATCAGCGATCTGCGAGCCGCGGGCAAGACGATCTGCCTGGTGGAGCACAGCGTGCACATGGTCGAGCGGCTCGCCGACCGGGCCGTGTTCCTCGACCAGGGGCGCGTGCTCGCAATGGGCTCGATGAAGGAGCTCATGGCGCGACAGGACCTTAAGGAGATCTACTTTGGAGCGTAGCGAGAACGCTGCGGGGACGACCGATCGTCTGGTGGCGAACGGCCTGGTCTGCGGCTACGGCAAGCACAGCGTGCTCCACGACGTCTCGCTGACCGTCGGTGCGGGCGAGATCGTGACGATCCTCGGGCACAACGGGGCGGGCAAGACGACGGCCCTGAAGGCGCTCTTCGGCCTTCTGCCCGTGCAGTCCGGAGTCGTCATCCACGACGGCAAGGACATCACCAGGACGTCGACCGCATCGCGGGTGCGAGGCGGCATGTCGTACACCTCTGCCACGAGCGCCATCTTCCGCGACCTCACGGTGCGGCAGAACCTCGAGCTCGGGGCGTTCACCGTGCGCGACTCGAAGGTGCGCGCCGAGAGGCTCGCCCGCATCCACGACCTCTTCCCCGTCTTGAAGGACAGGGGGAGCGCCGTCGCCGGCCGGATGAGCGGTGGCCAGCAGCGCCTGCTCTCCATCGGGCTGGCCCTGATGAGCGGGGCCGAGCTGATGCTGCTCGACGAACCCTCCCTCGGCATCGCGCCGAGCCTCGTGACGGAGCTCTTCGAGTCGATCCGCGCGCTCTCCCGCGACGCCGGGCTGTCGGTGGTGCTCGTGGAGCAGAACGTGGGAGCGGCCCTGCCGATCTCCGACCGGGTCTACTACCTCCGGGCCGGCGAGATCCTCCTGTCGGAGAGCGCCGACGAGGCGCGCGCCCGAGACGATTGGTGGGAGCTGTTTTGAGTGCGTCCGAATCCGTCATCGAGGTCGGCGACGTCGTCACGCTGCGGCGGGGCGCGGAGTGCATTCTGCTCGGCCCGGGCCTGGCGACCCTGCGCTGGTACCAGCGCACCTTCTGCGCCACCGACGGCAGCGACGAGGACGCCCGCATCGAGGAGATCCTGCGGCCGGCCCTCGAGGTGCCGGACGGGTCGAACGGCGTGCTGTTCCTGCCGAGCGGCGACGGGGGGTCGTTCTTCGGGATGACCTACCAGACCACCTCGGCCGAGTGCACCCGCGCGGTGCACGAGGGTCTGGTGCACGCGGCGGTGACCGTGCTGCAGGAGCTCTCCGAGCGGCCCTCCGGGTTCACGCTCACCGGCCCTCGCGCCGGGAACGCCCTCTGGGGCGAGCTGTTCGCGCGTGCCACCGGCGTTCCGGTGACCGGCGACGGCGAGACCCACGTGCCTGACCCGGGATCGGTCGCGGTGCACACGGCGCTGCACGCCCTTCATCTGCAGTGCCTGGCCGCGATCCGGGAGCTCGAGGTGACGGCATGAAGGTGCTGATCGGGGTCGACAAGGGGACGTCGGCGACCAAGACGGTGGTGATCGACGCCGAGAACGGACGCGTCGTCGCCTCGGCGGCCAGGCGCACGCCGACGCTCGACACCGTGCAGGGCCGGCACGAGGAGGACATGGACACGACCTGGTCGTGCGTGGCCGAGACCCTCAGGGAGTCGCTCGGGTCGCTCCGGGCGCTCGACGCCGACGCCGAGGTGCTGGCCGTCGGCGTCTGCGGGCACATGGGCGGACTCTGGTGTCTCGACGCCGACGGCCGTCCGGCGGGCCCTGCCATCGGGTGGACCGACAGCCGGGCCGTGGGGATCCTCGAGGAATGGGAGAGTCAGGGCCTCGGCCCGAGGATCTTCGATCTGGGCGGCAACGCCATGATCGCGGGGATGCCCTCGGTGCTCTACGCCTGGATGGCCCGCCACGAGCCGGAGTTCCTCGAGCGCGTGACCACCGTCTTCATGGCGAAGGACTTCGTGAACTTCCGGCTCACCGGGCAGATCGCGACCGACGAATCCGATCTCTCGTTCGTGCCGTGCGACATCCGGCGCCGAGAGCCCTCGCCCGAGCTGTTCGAGCTCATGGGCATTCCCGGGCTGCTGCCGCTCCTGCCGCGAGCGGTGCGCAGCGAGACGATCATCGGGCATGTCACAGCCGCCGCCGCCGCCCAGACCGGGCTGCCCGAGGGGACCCCGGTGGTGGCCGGCCTCGGCGATTCCGTGGCGAACGCCCTGGGTGCCGGAGCCTACGGCGCCGGCCAGGCCGTGACCGTCATCGGGACGAGCTTCATGAACGCGGTCTCGACGAGCGAACCGGTGCTCGAGCCCACGGGAGTCGGGTTCACCTACCTCATGCCCGAGAACCGCTGGCAGCGCGTGCTGTCGAACACGGGAGGCGGCACGCTCGGCATCGACTGGTACCTGCGCTCGCTCGGGTCGAGCGACGGCGACGCGATCCAAGCGGGGGAGACGACGCTGGCCGAGCTGCTGGAGGGCCCCGTCGGTGCCGTGCCACCGCTCGCGAACGGCGTGACGTTCCTCCCGTATCTCGGCACCGCCGGCGCCACCGCTCCATTCGTCGATCCGTTCGCCCGGGCGAGCTTCACGGGCATGACCGAGGCGACCACGCGTCACGACCTCCTGCGGGCCGTGCTCGAGGGAGTGGCCTACTCGATGCGCGAGTGCTATGCCGCCATGCCCGTCGACGTGCACGAGATCCGGATGACCGGCGGCGGGGCCAGAAGCGAGCTCTGGCGGCAGATCTGCGCCGACGTCATGGGCCAGGAGCTCGCCGTGCCGCAGGTCGACGAATCGGGCGCCGTGGGCGTCGCGGTCGCGGCCGGTGTGGGGGTCGGCCACTTCCGCGACTACGCCGAGGGCGTGGCCCGACTCGTGGCCGACGGCACCGTGCAGACTCCCGAACCCTCGCGGGGGGCCGGCTACGACCGCGGCTACGCGGCCTACCGGCGACTCCGCTCCACCTTCTCCGAACTGTGGCGCGCCCGTGCCGCGTTCCTCGACTCCGAAAGGACGCCCGAGTGACCATCATCCGAACCCTCACCGGTGACATCGACGCCTCCGAGCTGGGGGTCACCCTCTGCCACGAGCACCTGCTCACGGGGCCCCCGTCGTGGGCCGTCGCCTCCGACCCCGACCTCCTTCTCGACGACCCCGAGCGCGCGGTCGAGGAGCTCGGGAGCTACGAGGCGGCGGGCGGCGGCGCCCTCGTCGAGATGACCACGATCGACTACGGGCGCGACGCCGCCGCGCTGCTGGCCGTGGCGAAGCGATCGCGCGTGCACGTGATCGCGGCGACCGGATTCCAGAAGGGCACCTACTATCCGGAGGGGCTCGAGAAGACGCCCGTCGAGCAGCTCGCCGCGCGCATGATCGCCGACCTCACCGAGGGGATGGACGACACCGGAGCTCGCGCGGGCGTGATCAAGTTCGGCACCTGCCGGACCGACCACCTCCAGGACGACGAGCGCCACGTGCTCGCGGCTGTCGCGGCGGCCCAGCTGCAGACGGACGCGCCGATCTCGACCCACACCCAGGCCGGCACCCTCGGCGACAAGCAGATCGAGCGCTTCGTCGATGCCGGCGTGGCCGCCGACTCGGTGCTGATCGGCCACGTCGACCGCAACCTCGACTTCGGCTACCTCCGGGCGATCGCCCAGACCGGCGCCTGGCTCGGCTTCGACCACTGGACGAAGTCGAAGTACGCCGAGGACGACGACCGGGTGGCGAACATCGAGCGACTGCTCGAGGAGGGCCACGACAGGATCCTCGTCTCCGGCGATCTCGGGCGACCCTCCTACCAGCTCGCCTACGGGGGCACCCCTGGGTTCACGGGCATCGTGCAGACGGTCAGGGAGCGGCTCGGCGACGAGCTGGCCGATCTCTTCCTGATCGCCAACCCGGCGCGATTCTTCGCCTTCGACCCCCTCGATCGCGTCGGTCCCACCGACTCCGAGGGGGCCGCCGCGTGAACGCCCTGACCGGAGACATCAAGTGCGTGCTGTTCGACTTCGACGGCACGCTCATCGACTCCCGTCCCGCCCTCGTCGGCGCCTACCGCGCCGCCTTCGAGGAGGTGCTCGGGCGGAGCTTCCCGGAGCTCGAGAACGACCCGCAGCGCCTGCTGACACCGCGCGTGGCCGAGGTGTGCCGCGACATCGCGGGCGACCGCGCCGACGAGTGCGTCGAGGCGTACGACCGGCACTACCGCGCCGAGACCTACCGGCTCGCCACGCTCTACCCCGGGGTCGAGGAGATGCTCGCCGCCCTGCACGAGCTGGGCATCCGCACCGGCATCGTCACGAACAAGGGCAGGGCCCGCACCGAGAAGGACCTCGACTGGCTCGGCATCGCGCCGGACTCGATGGCCGCCATCATCTGCGCCGAGGACACGGTCGAGCGGAAGCCGCACCCCGCTCCGGTCGCCCTCGGCATCGAGACAGCCGGCTTCACGCCCGACCAGGTCGTGTACGTCGGCGACGGCCCCCAGGACGCGAGGTCCGGGCGAGCGAGCGGGGCCCGGACCGTCTCCGTGCTCTACGGCTACTACCCCGAAGACCTGCTCGCCGAGGCCGGGGCGGATGCCACCGCGTCGTCGCCGGCCGACCTGACCCGGATCCTCACCGGCACGCCGCCCGCGTGAGCATCCATCCGCGATCCACCGCCTGAAAGGGAAGCAGCCAGATGACCGACACCACCACACGACCCAGCGTCTCGGAGCTCACCGAGATCGCGCACCGGCTGCGACGCCGGATGATGCGCATGGCCGCCGACAAGGGCGAGGGCTACATCGCGCAGGGGCTCGGCATCGCCGACATGCTCGCCGCCGTCTACTGGTCCGAGCTGCAGTTCGACGCCGAACGGCTCGACGACCCCGATCGCGACCGGTTCCTGCTCTCGACCGGCCACTACTCGATCGCGCTCTACGCCGTGCTGGCCGAGCTCGGTGTGCTGACGGACGAGGAGACGGCGACCTACGCGCTCAACGGCAGCGACCTGCCCATGAGCGCCTTCGACGAGACCCCCGGTGTCGAGATCACGAGCGGCAGTCTGGGGCACGGCCTCGGCCAGGGCGTCGGCATGGCGCTCGGGCTGCGGCTGAAGGGCTCGCCGGCCACGGTCTACGTCGAGCTCTCGGACGGCGAGCTGCAGGAGGGCTCCACCTGGGAGTCGGCGATGGCCGCGAGCAGCTTCGCGCTCGACGGACTGTGGGCGCTCGTCGACTGCAACGGCATCCAGGCCGACGGGCCCATGGTGATGGACATCGAGTCGGTCGCCGTCAAGTGGAGCGCCTTCGGCTGGTCGGTCGAAGAGGTGAACGGCAACGACATGGCGGAGATCGTCGCCGCCTTCGCGGCCCTCCGCGACAAGCCGGGCCCCAAGGCGATCATCCTGCGCACGACCCCCGGCTGGGGCGTGCCGACGATCGTGGCCCGCGACCGGGCGCACTTCGTGCGCGTGCACGAGGACGAATGGACGAAACTGCTGGCCGAACTGGAGGAGAACCATGGTTGAGCTGAAGAATCGCGCGGGTGGCATGGGCGAGGTCGCCGAGGTGGCCGGCCCCTACGAGGTCGCACCGTTCGGCACGGCGCTCGCCGAGTTGGGGAAGACCATGCCCCACATCGTGGGCGTGACCGCCGACATGGGGCGCTACAGCGACATCCTGCCCTTCCGGGACGCCTTCCCTGACCGCTTCTTCAACGTGGGCATGGCCGAGCAGGACGCCATCATGGTGGCCGCCGGGCTCGCGAAGGTCGGGCACGTGGCGTTCGTGGCCACCTACTCCGTGTTCCTCACCCGCCGCGCCCTCGACTTCATGGCCATCGCGTGCGCCCACAGCAAGGCCGACGTGAAGGTCATGGGCGGATCGCCCGGCCTCGTGAACCCCTACGGCGGCACGCACCAGGCACTCGAGGATCTCGCCGTGATGCGGATGATCCCCGACGTGACCGTCATCGATCCGTGCGACGCCACCGAGCTCAAGCAGGTGGTGAAGGCCGCTGCGGAGACCCCGGGCACCTTCTACATCCGCAACATCCGCGGCAAGGTGCCGGTCACGCTCGACGACTCCTACCGCTTCGAGATCGGGAAGTCACGCGTGCTCCGTGAGGGCACCGACGTGGGCATCGTCAGCACGGGCTTCATGACGGCGCGGGCGCTCGAGGCCGCCGACCGGGCGGCGGAGGCGGGTGTCTCGGTGGGGGTGCTGCACGTGCCGACCATCAAGCCCTTCGACACCGAGGGCCTGCTCGAGTTCGCCTCGCGCTACCCCCGGCTCGTGACGGCCGAGAACCACCTCCGCGCCGGCGGCCTCGGCACGCTCGTGGTGGAGACGCTGTTCGACGCGCAGGAAACCAGGCCGGTCATCCGGATCGGGTTGCGCGACCGGTTCCACCCGTGCGGTTCGCAGGACTACCTCGACCGGATGTTCGGCCTCGACACCGACTCGATCACCGAGGCGCTCGTCGCCGATCGATGGGACCACTAGGCCCTCATGGTTCCCACGACGGCGCCCCCCGGGGCGCGCATCTACAGTTCACCGCTCCGCTACGTGCAGGGGCCCGGTGCGCTGGACCAGGTCGGCCGGTTCGCCGCGCTGGGCCACTCCCGAGCGGCGCTGCTGCTGGACTCGTTCATCGCCGATGAGATCGAGCCCCGGCTCGTGCGCTCGCTCGAAGCGGGCGGTCTCGTGATCGACTGCCGCCGGGTGAGCGACGAGGTCACAGCCGGCAACATCGCCGACCTCGCGGCGGAGTTCGCGGTCGGTCGTCCGGATCTGGTCGTGGCAGCGGGCGGAGGCAAGACCCTCGACCTCGGGAAGGGCGTCTCCGCCGCGCTGTCCATCCCCATCATCACCGTGCCGACGATCGCGTCGAACGACGGCCCGACGTCGCGGGTGATCGCGCAGTACGACGACGAGCACCGGCTCATCGCCACGCCCACGATGTCGTTCAACCCCGAGGCCGTCATCGTCGACACCGCCCTCATCAGCGGGGCCCCGCGCCGGTTCCTCCTCTCGGGCATCGGCGACGCGCTCGCCAAGACGTTCGAGGCCGGAGCCACCGCGCGTGCGGGCGGGCTGAACTCACACTCCACCGCACCGCTCAGCCTGCCGCTGGCCATCGCGGCGCACTGCTACTCCGTCCTCCTCCGCGACAGCGCGAGCGCCCTCCGCGACCTCGGCGGGCCGACCGTCTCGGCCGAGCTCGAGAACGTCATCGAGGCTGTCGTGCTGATGTCCGGCCTGGCCTTCGAGAACGGCGGACTGTCCCTTGCCCACGCCATGACGCGGGGGCTCATGGCGGAGTCGGGGTCGTCGTCCCACCTGCACGGCTTCCAGGTGGCCTACGGTCTCCTCGTGCAGCTCACGCACGAGGGCGACGAGGCCGAGTTCGAGCGCGTGAGCCGCTTCTTCGACGCCGTGGAGCTTCCCCGCACACTGCACGACCTCGGAGCGGCGAGCGACGACGACACCCTCCGGCGGATGGCGACGGCCGCGATGTCGGCGCCGCACGCCCGCCATTCGACACCGACCGCATCCGTCGACTCGCTCATCGGGGCCATGGAATCGGTCGAGAGCACCCTCGAGGAGAGACCGGCATGACGACACGGACAGTACTCATCACGGGCGCCGCCCAGGGCCTCGGGGCCGAGACGGCGCGCCATCTCGCAGCTCGGCACTGGCGGGTGGTCGTCGCGGATCTCTCGGCCGAGGCCGCCCAGCGCGTCGTCGACGAACTCGACGACGCCTTCCCCGTGGAGGGCGGACACCTCGCCCTCGGGGTCGACGTGGCCGACGAGCAGCGGGTCGAGGCGGCGTTCGCCGCGCTGAGCTCGCACATCGAATCGCTGAACGGCGTGGTGAACGGGGCCGGCGTGCTCTTCCGCATGCCGGCCGAGGAGTTCGACACCGCGTCGTGGCGGCTGCAGCTCGACGTGCACCTCACGGGCGCGATGCTCTGCAGCCGGTTCGCCTTCCCCCTGCTGAAGCGTGCGGGCTCGGCCTCGATCGTCAACGTGGGATCGGTGGGCTCGACCTTCGGACTGCCGGGGAGGTTGGCCTACTCCACGGCCAAGAGCGGCGTGCTGGGCCTCACCCGCACCCTGGCTGTCGAGTGGGGGCCGCACAACATCCGCGTCAACGCGGTGGCACCGGGGTACATCGCCACCGAGATGGCGCTCAGCGGATTCCGTTCCGGCGCCCTCAACCGGGATCGCATCATCGATCGCACGCCGCTCGGCCGGCTGGGCGAGCCGTCGGAGATCGCCTCGGTCATCGCGTTCCTCCTCGGCGACGAGTCCTCGTTCGTCACGGGCGCGGTGCTGAACACCGACGGAGGCGTCACGATCGACGGCACCTTCTAGCGGCCGCTGCCCGGCAGGGTCGCGAGCGACCGGGATCGCGCCTCGAGAAGGCTCTCGTAGGTGCCGTCCCGTTCCGCCCAGCGGAGACGCTCGGCGGCCTTCACGATGATCTCCTTCGGCGTCGGGTTCCGGGTGAGCAGGTCGATGACCTCGTCGAGGTAGGAGTCGAGGGGCAGGGCGGCCGGATTCACCTTCTCCTGCCCGGCGGTCGCGACCGCCGGGGGGACGAGTTCGGTGACGGTCACGCCGGTGCCCGCGAGCTGCGGCCGGAGTGCCTCGGTGTAGGCGTGCACGCCGGCCTTCGACGCTCCGTAGGTCGGCATCAATGGGAAGGGGAGGAAGGCGATCCCCGACGAGACCGTGATGAGGTCGGCGCCACCCCGACCGATCAGGTGCGGGGTGAAGGCGTCGATGGCGCGGATCGTTCCGAGCAGGTTCACGGCGATCGTCGTCTCGGCGGTGGCGAAGTGATCGGGGTCGCGGAGGTCCTCCTGGAGCAGCACCCCCGCCATCGTGACCACCACATCGAGCTCGGGGTGCGCGCCCAGCACCTCATCTCGTGCTCGCGCGACGGAGCCGGGGTCTGTCACGTCGATCCGGACGGTCTCGAGGTCGTCGACCTTGCCGGTGTCACGGCCGGCGACGATGACGGTGCTGCCTGCGGCGGCGAAGCGGCGGGCGAGGCCGAGGCCGATGCCGGAGGTGCCGCCGATGATGAGAACGGTGCGGTTGCTGATGTCCATGATTCTTCTTCCGGGTTGCTGACGGGGTCAGGCCCATGCTCGCGCCGTGCGTGCGGTGGCGGAAGAGCCCCGCCCATCCGGGGAGTGGGAGGGCCCCCTCTCGTTCAGTGGATGCTCGCTATCGTCGGAACATGGATGATGTCGCCGCCGCCAACGCCCTCGGCGAGTACCTGCGCGCCCGGCGGGGGCTGGTCGCTCCCGAGCAGGTGGGTCTCCCCGGCGGACCGCACCGGCGCGTCGCGGGGCTCCGGCGCGAAGAGGTGGCCCTGCTCGCCGGGATCAGCGCCGATTACTACCTCAGGCTGGAACGCGGCCGGGACAGCAACCCGTCGGTGCAGGTGCTGGAGTCCCTCGCGCGGGTCCTCCAGCTCGACGACGTCGAGACGGCCTACCTGATGGGCCTCACCGCCCCGCGTCCGCGAACGAGGCGCAGCCGCCATGCCGAGCGCGTGCCGCCTCGGCTGCTCCACCTGCTCGCCGCCCTCGACGTGCCCGCGTTCGTCGAGGGCCGGTACTTCGATGTGCTGGCCTCGAACCCGGCCGCGGTCGCGCTCTCGCCTCGCCTCGTGCCCGGTCAGAACCGGCTGCGGTCCCTGCTCCTCGACCCCGAGGAGCGCCGGTTCCACACCGATTGGGAGGATGCGGTCGTGAGCTTCGTGGCCGCTGCACGCCGAGTCCTGAGCGAGGGCGCGGACGACCCCCGCGCGGCCGAGCTCGTCGGCGAGCTGTCGATCGCAAGCGTGCGCTTCCGCACGCTCTGGGCCCGGCACGACGTCCGTGCGCTGGAGGGAGGGACCGCCTCCGTCGACCACCCGGTCGTCGGGGCGCTGACACTCCACCGCGAGAAGCTGCCGGTCGAAGACGTGATCCTCGTCATCTACTATCCGGCCGAGCACAGTGCCGACGCCGAGAAGCTCCGGCTGCTCGGTGGCGCGGCGATTCCGACTCAGGGTAGTCCTCGTGGAGAATCCGCTCCGTGATCTCCTCGAGGGCCGGCCGTCGTCAGTGACCGTCGGAATCACGATCGGCTGCGGCTGCGGCTGCGGCTGCCCGGCATCGGCGATGACGATGCCGACCGGCAAGGGGCCACCGTCGTCGCCTCGCTTCCGTCAGGCCTCGCCCGCGATGCGACGGAGGGCCGCCACGTGCCCGTCGAAGGCGCGCCGGCCCTCGGCCGTGAGCGCCACCGTGGTGGTGCGGCGCTGATCGCCGCGGCTCGTCGACGACGCCTTCGAGACCCGCACGTAGCCGATCTCGGTCAGGCTCCGCAGCGTCTTGGAGAGGTTCGCCTCCGACAGCCCCAGCGTCGAGCGAAGTGCCGAGAACTCGGCCCCGTCGACCGGCCGCAGCAATCCGCAGATGCGCAGGCGGGTCGGTGCATGGATCTGCTCGTCGAACCCGTCGTCAGCGACCACGGCGCAGCTCGCGGTCGAAGAGGCGGTCGCACAAGCGGCCTCCGATCCACATCGCGGCGAACGCCCCAGCCGCTGTCAGCCATACCCAGGCGCGGTGCCCGGTGGCCGCCAGCGTGAACGAGACGCCGAGCAGCAGCACGACCGTGACGCAGAGCAACACGGCGGCGACCAGGGTCCTCGGTCCCGGCATCCGGGTCACGGTCAGCCCCGTGATGCGCTGATAGGCCAGCGAGAGGAAGACGATGCCGAGGCTGCCGAACACGACCAGCACCGACTGCCCCGGCATCCCCGCCCCGGGCGATCCGATGAGGAGAGCCGTCAAGAGCGCCAGCAGCGGGTGGTACCAGGCGGGGGTGCGGATGCGGTCGGCCAGCACCTGCCGATCCGCGTCCAGCGCCGACAGGGCTTCGCGCGCGGCATGTCCGTCAGGACGGGGTTCCGGGGTGTCAGAATCACTTTCCATGCAGCCAAGTCTTTCACTTGAAGCCTGGTTAAGTAAACCCCGACCCGGCGGCTCAGGCCTTCGGGCGCATCATTCTTTCCGCCGTGCGGAGGCCGAACCGCCTGGGGAGGACGCGTGTCGAGAGGAGGGCGAGGAGGCTGTTCGCGCGGCCGTCGACCACGGAAGGCGCCCCCGTGCCCATGGCCCTCCAGGCCGTGTCGACCACCTGGTGCGGCTGCCGCTTGTTCTTCGTCGGCCCCGGGTTCATGGGCGTCTCGGTGTCTCCCGGGGCGACGGAGAAGATCCGCAGGCCGTGCTCGCGATGCTCCTCGGAGAGCGCCTCGGTGAAGCGGATCACGTAGGACTTGGAGGCCGCGTAGGCGGCGTAGTGCGGCATCGGCTGGTAGCCGGCCGCGCTCGCGATGTTGATGATCGTGCCGCTGTCGGCATCCCGCATCCGAATGACCGCAGCCCTCGTGAGCAGGGACAGTGCGGTGATGTTGATGTCGACCATCTGGCGCAGGACCTCGGGGTCCATCCGGTCGAGATCGCCCTCGGGGGCGGTTCCTGCGCTGTTGACGAGATGGTCGAGGCGAGGCAGCTGCCGGGTGATGACGTCGACGAGGCCCGCGACGTCCTCGATGTCTGCGAGGTCGGCTCGGTGCACGGAGGCGGTGATGTCGTGCTCTGCGGCCAGCTCGTCGGCCAGCGCCCGGAGCGCATTCTCCGAGCGCGCCACGAGCAGCAGGTCGAAGCCCTCGCGAGCGTAACGGCGAGCGAACTCGGCGCCGATGCCCGAGCTGGCTCCGGTGACGAGGGCGAGGGGGCGGGCTGTGTGCATGGAAGCGTCCTTTCGTTGTTCTCATCCTAATCGGATGAGTCATCCGTTTGGATCACCTGTCCGTTTCAACGCACCTCGCCTAGGATGAGACGCCATGGACGGTCTTCGGCGCGACGCGGCTCGCAATCGCGCGCGCATCCTCTCGGCCGCCCAGGAGCTGATCGGGCGGGGAGAGGATCTGGGGCTGAACGCGGTGGCGCGCGCCGCCGATGTCGGGGTGGGCACGGTGTATCGGCACTTCGCCACCGTCGAGGAGCTCGAAGAGGTCGTCGTGTGGGACCGGTTCGCCGAGCTCGACCGCATGCTGGACGAGGCGGGGCCGGATCGGTTCGACCGGATCCTCGCCCAGCACGTCGCGCTGCTGGTGGCGGATCCGCTGTTCGAGAAGGTCACCGCCCAACCGAACGCCGTCCTGCCGGAGACGACCTCCCGACGGACCGCGCTCATCGGGCGTCTCGCGGAGGTGCTCGCGGAGGCGCAGGCCGGCGGGAGGGTGCGCCGGGGTGTCGATGCCACTGCCGTGCTGCTCCTCGCGTGCGGAGTGGCGCACGCGATCCGCAGCGCGCAGCTCGCGCCGGACAGCGCGGCGGCGCGAGCGCTGCTCGAGGTCATCCTTCGCGGTCTGCGCCCATAGCGGGCGGGGCACTGCCCCTGTCGCGGGACCGGAGAGAATATGGTCGACAGCAGCGCGCTCAGCGAGAAGCGAGCACGGAACGAAGGTCGAGAACCCATGCCCCAGGATCCCTCCGCCCGGATGCACAGCATCTCGGATGAGACCGAGCGCGTCGTCGATCGGGTGCTGGATGCATCCCGTCGGCGGATCCTGCTGAAGGACGTTCCGCTCGACAAGCCGATGACGCCCGCCGACCTGGCGAGGCTCGCCTCCGGGTCGATCTCTCCCGGAGGGCTCGGCGATGCCAGGGCGCTCGCGCTCTTCGAGCACGTGCTCGCGCCGGCCTGCATCTCGGTCGATCATCCCGAGTACCTCTCGTTCATCCCCTCCGCGCCGAGCAAGGCCGCTCTCGCCTTCGATCTCGTGGTGTCGGCGTCGGCCGTCTACGGCGGGTCGTGGCTCGAGGGTGCCGGCGCCGTGTTCGCCGAGAACGAGGTGCTGCACTGGCTCGCGGCCGAGTTCGGGCTGCCCGAGGGAGCGGGCGGCGTGTTCGTGCAGGGCGGCACCATCGGCAATCTGTCGGCGCTCGTGGCCGCCAGGGCGAGGGCCCGGCGGGTGCGGCGATCGGTGGGAGCGGCGATGCCGGAGTCGTGGGTGCTGGTGTGCAGCGACGAGGCGCACTCCTCCGTGGCGTCGGCCGCCGAGGTGATGGACGTCGAGCTCGTGCTCGCGCCGGCGGATGCCGACGGGCGGCTGCGCGGAGAGGCGGTGCGCGAGGCGCTGCTCGAGCACGGCGACTCGGTGTTCGCGGTGGTGGCGACGGCGGGCTCGACCAACTTCGGCACCGTCGATCACCTCGAGTCGATCGCGGCGCTGAAGGACGAGCACGATTTCTGGTTGCACGTCGATGGCGCCTACGGCCTCGCGGGCATCCTGACCGACCAGACGCGGGGGCTGTTCCGCGGGGTGGAGCGGGCCGACTCGGTGATCGTCGATCCGCACAAGTGGCTCTTCGCCCCGTTCGACGCGTGCGCCCTGATCTACCGCGATCCGCTTGACGGGCGCATCGCCCACACCCAGTCGGCCGGCTACCTCGACACCCTCAACCAGGCCGACGAGTGGAACCCGTCCGACTTCGCCATCCAGCTCACCCGCCGGCCGCGCGGTCTCCCGCTGTGGTTCTCCCTGGCCACGCACGGCACGGAGGCGTACCGCGAGGCGATCGGTGCGTGCGTGCGACTCGCGCGGGAGATCGCCGACGAGATCCGCACCCGGCCGGAGCTGCGGCTCGTGCGCGAGCCCGACCTGTCGGTCGTGGTGTTCGAGCGCGAGGGCTGGGCGATGGCCGACTACGAGCGGTGGTCGGCCGGCCTGCTCGAGCAGCAGCAGGCGTTCGTGACGCCGAGCTCGCACCACGGGCGCCCGGTCACCCGCTTCGCGATCGTGAACCCGCGGAGCTCGGTGGAGAAGATGACGGCGGTGCTCGACACGATGCGCTGAGCGGGGTCGAGCTCGTCCTTGCTGGGGTGACGGCGTTCATTGCCAGACTCGCGGATCGGTGCCGTACGTCAACTCCTGGTTGGGCCCGGTGGTCGACTGGTTCCAGAGCCGCTAGCCGTTCCCGAGTCGGTACGATCGCGGGATGGCGACTCCCGACCCCACGGCTCGGCTCCGGTTCCGCGAGATGGACTCGGCGGATCTCGACGACCTGGCGGCGCTTCTCGGCGACGCCGGGGTGATGCGCTACTACCCCGCGACGAAGACACGCGAGGGGGCCGCGGCGTGGATCCGGTGGACTCAGGGGAACTACGCGCGCTACGGGCACGGGCTCTGGATCATCGAGACCCACGAGGGGGCGTTCGTCGGCGACTGCGGCCTCACCTGGCAGCAGGTCAACGGCGTGCCCGAGCTCGAGGTCGGGTACCACGTGCGGTCGGAGCTGCACGGCCAGGGGTATGCGACGGAGGCGGCGACCGCGTGCGTCGAATTCGCGCGGGGCCACTCGGAGGCGGAGGCTCTCGTGGCGATCATCCATCCCGACAACCGCGCCTCGGAACGCGTGGCTGAGAAGCTTGGCATGGTGCGGGTGGCCGACGATCTCGGTGAGAGCTTCCCCCGCAGGGTGCTGAGAATGCCCCTTCGGCGTAGCCCTGCTGATGCGTCGTGACGTCATCTAGTGGTTGACGATTCACCGTCGTGCATCTAGCGTCGAAGCCATGGCACGTTCGGGACATCGGGCTGTCGATCTCGCCACACGGCTCGCAGAAGGGCGGAGCGCCGATCCCACGGCGGATGGGCTGCTGGAGGCCGTCTCGCTCGCCGAGGAGCTCGGGCGCGAGGCGCAGGTGCAGCTTCAGGATGCCGTGACCGCGGCGCGCGCCCACGGGGTCTCGTGGCAGAACATCGGCCGGACGCTGGGTGTCAGCAGGCAGGCCGCCTTCAAGAGGTTCAGTCTCGCCGCCGACAGCCACATCGGCGGTGACACGGATCCGGCCTCGGTCGACCTCTACGCGCGCACCGCGACCGTGTTCTCGAGCCTGGCCGCCGGCGACTTCGACGCGGTCAAGGCCCTCATGACCTTCACCTGCTCCCGCCAGCTGACCAGGCGGAAGGTGATGGGCGTGTGGTCCGAGCTGGAGCAGAGTGCCGGGCCGTTCGAGCTGTGCACCGACCTCGTCGCCACGACCCTCGACGGCCGCACCATCGCCGAGAAGATCCTCAACCGTCACCTCGTGGGCGGCGTGGTGATCCAGACCCGGCTGGTGCACGAGAAGCAGGACTGGACGGGCCGCGTGGCCTACAACGGATCCGGCCGCATCACGGGCCTTCTCATCGCGCCGCTCGGGGCCACGGATCTCGCCTTCTGAGGAGCTCCGGATCCGACCGTCGCATCGTGAGCCGACATCGCTGGGACGGAACTCCGTGTCTCGCCGTTGGCCGTGATCTCCGGGTAGGTTCCTCACCGTGGAACCCATCAAGCTCAACTCCCGGTGCTCCAGCTGCCCCGACGGCGAGATGATGGTTCTCGGCCAGTACGTGTACTGCAGCTGCTGCGGCCCGCAACCCGCCTCGTCAGACCCGTCGCGCCCCACGCCTGCACCCTGCTGACCCCCGACAGCCCCAGGTGGTGGGAGCTCTAGTCGGAGTGGGGGAGTTCCGCGTCGTCGTCTGCTGCGTCAATACGGGCCTGCCAGCGGTCGAGCCAGGCGTGCACGTGGTCCCAGTGCGGCGCGTCCGGAGCGATGTCGGCCAGGTGCGAGAGCTCGGGGAGTTCGAGGAGCTCCGGGGCCGACCCTGCCGCTCGGGCGGCCTCGACGTAGTCGCGGGTGTGGGCGATGGGCACGCGCGCGTCGTCGGCCCCGTGCACCACGAGGACCTCGGCGGGGGAGGGCAGCTGGGCGAGGGGCGACGCCGCGGCGTAGGTCTCGGGGATCGCGTCGGGGGCGGCACGGAAGAACTCCGCGACCGCCCCGTCTCCGATGCCCTCGAGATACCCCCGCACGACGTCGGTCACCGGCGCCAGCGCCACGACAGCGTCGCCCGCCTCGCCGCCGAGCAGGGCGAGCTGCCCACCCACCGAGTGCCCCACGATAGCCAGCCGCGATCCGCCGGTCGACGACCTCACGGCAGCGAGCGCCGCCGTGAGGTCGTCGCGGAGGGCGGCCCAGCCGGCCTCGCCCCGCCGGTACTCGAGATTCGCCACGGTCCATCCCCGAGCGGTGAACCCGGGCACGAGCGGATGCATGAGCGCAGCCGTGAAGGGTGCGCGCCAGTAGCCGCCATGGATGAGGACCACCGTGCCGCGCGTGGTCGCGCCCGGGTGCGAGAGCTCGATCCGCTGGTCGTCGTGCGGCCCGTAGCGGAGCGTCTCCGTCATGCCCCTTCGACGGTGCCGGGCGCCAGGAAGTCGACGCCGTTGGCGGCCGAGAGGCGCACGACCTCCTCGGGGTCTGTGACGTTGTGCAGGAGGCTGAAGAGGTTGGCCAGCTTGCCGCCCGGGCTCACCCAGAACAGCGACTTCGCGTCGGACTCCTGCTTGTTGTAGTAGGCGTGCGGCAGGTTGCGGGGCATCTGCACCAGGTCACCCGGGCCGGCGGTGGTCCACTGGCCGTCGAGGTAGAGCGTGTAGACGCCCTCGAAGACGTAGATGAACTCGTCCTGCGTGGGGTGCACGTGCGGCGGGACACCGGTTCCGGCGGGGTCGAACGAGAGCCAGGAGTAGGTCGACGCGCTCTCAATCTTGGTGGTGTAGGTGTGGCCCAGGACGTTCCAGACGCGGTCGCCGTAGGCTTCGTCGGCTCTGACGATGCCCGCGGGCAGGTCGCCCAGAATGATTTCCTCGGTGCTCATCGGCGTTCTCCTCGCTCGAAGGGATGTGGTCGCCCCAGTGTGGCCGAGCCGCCCGCCGAATGCACGCATTTCTTTCACTCGTCACGAATCGGTAACAGAGAGAGGCGTCAGCGTGAGGCGATCGTGCTGCCCCGGATGACGAGCTTCGGGAGGAACAGCTCGGTGCCGCCGGCGACGGGCGCGCCGTCGAGTGCCTCGAAGATGCGCTTCGCCGCCTGCCGGCCAAGGCCCTGCAGGGTGCAGTCGATGCTCGTGAGCTCGGGCCGGGAGTTGGTGGCGAGCACCTCCCAGTTGTCGTAGCCGATCACGGCCACGTCCTCCGGAACCGACCGGCCGAAGTCGCGGAGCGTCTCGAGGGCACCGCGCGCGATCTGGTCGGAGCCGCAGACGAAGCCGTCGATGTCCGGATGCCGCTGCAGGAGGACGGCGGTGGCATCGCGCCCCCAGCCCTCCGTCCAGCTGCCGAACATGACCTCGTCGACGGGGGTGAGGCCCGCTGCCGCCATGCCCTCCTTGAACCCCGCGGCTCGGTCCTGCGCCGCGGCGTAGCCGGGGTCGCCCGTGATGTGCACGATCCGGCGCCGACCGACCGAGATCAGGTGCTCGACGGCGAGCCTGCCACCCGCGTGGTTGTCGGGCGCGAGCGACTGGTCGCGGGGGTCGTCCGAGGGCGCGTAGGCGTAGACCACGGGCACCGGGAGCTGCTGGCCGAGCGAGTTGCGCGGGTCGGTGCTCCGGCCCACCACGATGATGCCGTCGACCCTGCGGTTCAGGAGCGCCTTGAGGTGGTAGTTCTCCCGGATCCGGTCGCCACGAGCGTCGCAGAGCAGCACGCTGATCTCACCCGAGCCGAAGGCGTCCTCCGCCCCCATCAGGATGGGGAGCACGAAGCGGCCCTCGAGGTCGCTCGTGAGCAGACCCACCGTCTTGGTGCGGCCCGTCACGAGGCTCTGGGCGAGTCCGTTCGGGGTGAAGCCGATCTCGGAGGCGGCGGCGAGCACGCGGCGTCTTGTCTTCTCGGCCACCTCGGCCCGGCCGTTGACGGCCTTCGAGGCGGTGGCCATCGACACGCCGGCGAGCTGCGCGACGTCGTTGAGGGTGGGCGCGCGGGTCGCATGGACGCGTGGTGACGTGTCGGCCATGATCCCCCAATCGGTTTCGAAACTGTTGTCACTCTAACGCTTGACATTGCACCTCGGTTGGCGATTAGCTGTCCGAAAGGCGTTTCGAAAGTTTTGACAGAAACGTCGACATGGCAGAGGCCGGGCTTCCCGGCTCAATGACGAGCCCCACGAGGAGAACTTACATGGCACGGATCAAGGGCCACTTCGCCCGCTTCACGGCGACGGCGGTCGCTGGCGCTCTGGCGCTCACGCTCGCCGCGTGTGCTGGTGGCGGAGGCTCCACCACCACGAGCGCCGACATCCCCGCGGGGGGCACCGACGACGGCAGCACCCTCACCCTCTGGACCAGGGCGCCGCTGGAGAAGCAGGCGAAGCTGCTCGTGGAGGCCTACAACGCCTCGCACGAGAACCAGGTCGACCTCACCGTCGTCCCCAACGACGACTACGTGGCCAAGGTGGGCGCCGCGGCCGGAGCGGGCGGGCTCCCCGACCTCTTCGCCGCCGACATCGTCTACGCCCCCAACTGGGCCTCGCAGGGCCTCTTCCAGGACATCACCGCGCAGATCGACGGCCTCGACTACAAGGACACCCTGAACGCGGGCCACCTGGCTGCCGGCACCGTCGACGGCAAGGAGCACGTGCTGCCGTTCGTGCTCGACCTCTCGATGCTGTTCTGGAACAAGGAGCTGTTCGAGGAGGCCGGACTCGACCCCGAGAAGGCCCCCGCGAACCTCCAGGAGTTCGCCGACGCGGCGAAGGCCATCCAGGCGCTGAACAAGCCCGACACCTACGGCACCGCGACAGGCCTCAACTGCGGCGGATGCCTCGTCTTCACCTGGTTCCCGAGCGTGTGGGCCGACGGCGAAGAGGTGCTGAGCGAGGACGGCGCCGAGTCGCTGCTCGCCAGCGACACCGCCAAGGAGGTCTACTCCACCTGGAAGGACCTCTACGACTCCGGGGCGGTGCTGCCCTCCTCGGTCGACGAGGCCGGCCCCACCTGGACCGCCGGGTTCACCGAGGGCAAGGTGGGCCTGCAGTTCTACCCCGCCACCCTGCTGAGCTCCACGCCGTTCGAAGCCGGTGTCTCCGGCATCCCCGGCCCTGAGGGCGGACAGTCGACCTTCGTGGGCGGCGACGGCATCGGCATCTCGAAGGACTCCGAGAAGTCGGCACAGGCCTGGAACTTCCTCGAGTGGCTCACGAGCGAGGACGCCCAGGTGGAGGTGCTCGCCAAGAACGGCGACGCAGTCTCCCGCAGCGACCTCGCCTCCAACGAGTACTCGGATGCCGACCCGCGGCTGGTGACGATCAACGAGGTCGCCGCCGAGGGCAAGACCCCGCTGGCGCTCAACTTCCAGCAGGCCTTCAACGCCCCGTCCAGCCCCTGGCTCACGCTCGTGCGCGACGCGGTGCTGAACGACGGCGCGAAGATCGACGCCGACAACGACGAGATCACCTCAGTGCTCTCGCAGTAGTCAGCCCAGACCGGGCGGCCCGCCGCACCTCCTCTCCGCGGGCGGGCCGCCCTCCTTCGACCGAAAGGCGCTCCATGTCGAGCAATGCCCTCAAGACCAGGACCTCACCGGTCCGCCGACGGATGACGCAGCAGCGTGCCGAAGGCTGGCGGGGCTGGCTGTTCGCCTCGCCCACCGCGCTCATCGTGGTCGTGCTGTTCATCGTGCCGCTCGTGCTCGTGTTCCAGATGTCGGCCTCGGACTGGCCGCTGCTCGGCGGCAACCAGGGCGTCAACGTGCCCGAGAACTTCGTCGACGCGGTGAACAACCGCTTCTTCTGGAACGCCGTGGGGTTCACCCTGCTCTACACGGTCGTCACGACCGTCATCCTGCTCGTGCTGGCCCTCGGCCTCGCCCTGCTGGTGCAGGAGTCGACGAGGTGGAAGGGGTTCCTCCGCACGGCGATCCTCATCCCGAGCGCCCTCGGCCTCGCCTCGGCCTCGCTGCTGTTCTACGTGCTCTACTCGCCCATCGCGGGCCCTTTCTCCGACCTCATGGCCGACTGGGGCTTCACCTTCCTCGGCACTCCCGAGGGTGCGCTCTGGTCGACGGTGTTCCTCATCGTCTGGCGCTACGCCGGCTTCTACATGCTGCTGATGATGGTGGGGCTCCAGGCCATCCCCGAGGAGGTCTACGAGGCCGCCAGGATCGACGGCGCCAGCCGGTGGCAG
The DNA here is from genome assembly GCF_024979315.1 of Herbiconiux oxytropis. Classification (GTDB taxonomy): domain Bacteria; phylum Actinomycetota; class Actinomycetes; order Actinomycetales; family Microbacteriaceae; genus Herbiconiux; species Herbiconiux oxytropis. The sequence continues at coordinate 48,283 of NZ_JANLCK010000017.1, forward strand.
ACCTTCCGCTCGGTCACCATCCCGCTGCTGAAGCCCACGCTCGCGATGACGATGGTGCTCTGCATCACGGGCTCGCTGCTCGCGTTCGAGCAGTTCTACATCCTCACCAAGGGCGGGCCGGACAACAGCACCATCACGGTCGTGCAGCTGATCTACAGCGTGGCCTTCCAGGGCCCGAACAACCTCGGCGTGGCCGCCGCCCTCTCGGTGATCGTGCTCGTCGCGCTCGTCGTGATCAACATCTTCCAGATCCGCGTGTTCAACGACAAGGAGCCGACATGAGCACGATCACCCGACCGGCCCCGGCGGAGCCCGCCTCGGAGCCCGCGGCCGAGACCGTCGCCCAGCGCCCGGCCCCGCCTCGACGGCGCCGTCGCAGCCGGCTCGGCGTCGCGGCCGCCCGCACCCCGTTCTGGGTGCTCACCGGCGGGCTCGCCATCGTCTTCCTCTACCCTCTGATCTGGGCCGGGGTCTCCTCGTTCGCCCCCCTCGCGGGAACCAACCAGACCGACGGCTGGGGCTTCGGCAACTACATCACCCTCGCCAACTACCAGGCCGGCATCTGGACCTACATCGGCAACTCGCTCTTCGTGTCGATCCTGACCGTGACGCTCACGCTCGTCACGAGTCTCCTCGGCGGCTACGCCTTCGCACGCTTCCGGTTCCCCGGCAAGAACATCCTGTTCCTGGCCACGCTGGCCATCCTGATGGTGCCCTACGCATCGCTGCTCATCCCGATGTACGTGCTGCTGAACGTGGTGGGGCTCTCGAACTCCCTCGTGGGCGTGGCGCTCGTGCTCACGATGCTCCAGCTGCCGTTCTCGACCTTCCTCATGCGGGTCTCGTTCGAGGCCGTGCCCAAGGAGCTCGACGAGGCGGCGATGGTCGACGGCTGCTCGCGCTTCAGTGCGCTCTGGCGGGTGCTGATCCCGGCGGTCAAGCCCGGCCTCATCACCGTGGGGCTGTTCGCCTTCCTCGCCTCGTGGAACGACTTCCTCGCCCCCCTGATCCTCATCAACGACTCCGACAAGATGACGCTCCCGCTCGCGATCTCGAACCTCCGCGGCCAGGTGCAGGGCGTCGTCGACTACGGGGCCACCGAAGCGGGAGTCGTGGTGCTGGCGCTGCCGTGCATCCTCCTGTTCCTCGTCCTCCAACGCCACTACGTGCGCGGATTCCTCTCCGGCGCCTTCAAAGGATGATCATGACCCTCACCGACCACTCGGGCCGCACGTCGGCCCCGCACGACCGACGCCTCATCGTGGCGCCCGTCGTGCCCACCGAATCGGCGCTCGTGCCCCTCGGCGTGGGAGAGCTCCGCCTGCAGGGCGGCTTCTGGGCCGACCTGCAGCGGGTCAACGCCGCCGGCACCATCCCGCACATCGAGCACTGGCTCGAGCGCGAGGGCTGGCTCGGCAACTTCGACCGCGCCGCCGCAGGCACCCTGCCCGAAGGCCGCCGGGGGCGCGAGTTCAGCGACTCCGAGGTCTACAAATACCTCGAGGCGGTGGCCTGGGAGCTCGGCCGTCGCCCCGACGAGGCGCTCGAGGCCCGCTTCCGCGCCGTCGTCGACCGCATCGCCGCCGCCCAGGAACCCGACGGCTACCTCAACACCCGCTTCGGCCGCCCCGGCCAGGAGCCGCGCTGGTCGCAGCTCGAGTGGGGCCACGAGCTCTACTGCGCCGGGCACCTCTTCCAGGCCGCCGTGGCGCGCGAGCGCTCGCAGCCCGGTGCCGACGACGGGCTGCTGGAGATCGCGGTGCGGATGGCCGATCTCGTCTGCGACACCTTCGGAGACGACGGCATCCGCTCGGTCTGCGGCCACGCCGAGGTCGAGACGGCGCTCGTGGAGCTCGCCCGCGTCACGGGGGAGCACCGCTACCTCGAGCAGGCGCGCCTGTTCGTGGAGCGCCGCGGCCACGGTGTGCTCGAGGACATCGAGTGGGGCCGCTCCTACTTCCAGGACGACATCCCGATCCGTGAGGCCGAGGTGATGCGCGGGCACGCCGTGCGCGCCAACTACCTCGCCAGCGGCGCCGCCGACGTGGCGAGCGAGCAGGGCGACGCCGAGCTGCAGTCGGTGCTGCGCCGGCAATGGCAGAACACGATCGCCCGCCGCACCTACGTGACAGGGGGCCAGGGCTCGCACCACCAGGACGAGGGCTTCGGAGAGGACTTCGAGCTGCCGTCGGACCGCGCCTACTCCGAGACCTGCGCGGGCATCGCGTCGATCCAGTTCTCCTGGCGTCTGCTCCTCGCGGAGCCGGATGCGGCGTACGCCGATCTGATCGAGCGCACCCTCTACAACGTGGTCGCGACCTCGCCCTCACCCGACGGGCGCGCGTTCTACTACGCCAACACCCTGCACCAGCGGGTGCCGGGGGCCGCGGCCGATCCGGATGAGGCGTCGCCGCGCGCCTCCGCGTCGCTCCGGGCCCCCTGGTTCGACGTGTCGTGCTGCCCGCCCAACGTCGCCCGCACCCTCGCCAGCCTCGAGAGCTACTTCGCCACCCGGAGCGACAGCGGCGTGCAGTTGCACCAGTACGCCCCCGCCTCACTCCGCACTCGCCTGGCGAACGGCGAGGAGGTCGCGCTCTCGGTGCAGACCGCCTTCCCTGCGGAGGGCACGATCACCGTGGTGATCGACTCCGACGCCGAGAAGGAGTGGACCCTCGGGCTGCGGGTGCCCTCCTGGGCCGACGAGGCCCTGCTCACCGTCGTGCCGGCCGACGGCGGCGCCACCGAGGTGCGCACGGTGCGCCCCGGATCCACCGGGGTGACCCGGGCGTTCCGGCGCGGGGACACCGTCACGCTCGAGCTCCCGGTCGCGCCCCGGTTCCTGCACCCCGACCCCCGGATCGACGGCATCCGCGGCTCCCTCGCCGTGAGCCGCGGCGCCGAGGTGTTCGCGCTCGAGTCGGTCGACCTGCCCGAAGGGATCGCCGACGTCGCCGACGTCGTGCTCGATCCCAGCTCCTCGCCCTCCGAGGAGGGAGGCGAGGTGTTCGTGACGGTGCGCCGGCGCACCGTCGACGACGCGGCCTTCCCCTACACGACGGAGTCCGGTGCCCGCACCGATGAACCGTTCCGCGTGCGCCTCGTGCGCTACCACGACTGGGCCGAGCGCGGCCCGTCGACGATGCGGATCTGGCTCCCGACCCTCTGATCAGCCCTTTCCACTTTTCACGCACACACACCGGACACTCGACGAGGAGATCATCCGCATGACACCCCCACGCCATCGCCCGAAGGCGGTGCTCGGCAAGACGGCCGCCGGCATCGTCACGGCAGCACTGCTCACGGCAGGGCTCGCCTCCCCGGCGTTCGCCGCCCCGAACGCCGATCTCGGCTATCCCGTCTTCACCGGATCGGACACCCCGGTGCCCGCGACCGGTGTGGAGTACGACACCCGGAGCGAACTCGGCGCGATCTTCGACGCCGACGTCGCCGCCGGGGCGGGTTCCTCGCCCGACAACGACTTCTGGTTCGACGAGATGCTCGCCCGCACCGGCACCGCCGGCAGCTTCGGCGACGACAACCAGTGGCTGTTCTCCCGCGGCAAAGCCGTCTTCATGAAGGCCCACGACCCGGCGGTGCTGGGCTTCGGCGGAGACGTGGCCTACTGGGAGTCGATCAGCGGCCGCGGCGCCTACGCCATCACACTCACCGTCGACGGTGCGCCCGTGACGCTCACGGAGGTGCAGGCGGAGCGCAAGCAGACCCCCAGCTACTGGCGCAGCACCTTCACGACCTCGGACGCCGAGCTCACTCTCGTGCAGACGAAGTACATCACCGACGGCAACGTGGCGGTCACGAATGTCGAGCTGCGCTCGGCCGGAGGCGCGAAGAGCGTGGGCGTGAGCGCGAGCTCGCCCTACGCCACGACCGCGGAGGGCGACGAGCTCACCGGCGTCACGAAGGCGCTCAACAACGTCACCACCGTCTACCCGAGGTTCTCCGGCGACGGCATGACCCCGGCCGACGGCGCCCTCGCCGGCACGGTCGAGGTCCCCGCCGGTGGCAGTGCCACCACCAAGGTGCAGCTCGGTTTCGTCACGCCCGAGATCGCGAGCTCGCGCACCGAGTACGACGCCTACCGCGCCGCCGAGCCCGGTGCCGCCTACACGACCCACGTGACCGACTACAACCGGTGGTGGGCCGACAACGTGCCCTACCTCGACACCCCCGAGGACAACATCGACAAGTCGCTCTACTACCGCTGGTGGCTGATGCGCTTCAACTTCCTCGACGCCGACGCCCCCGGCAACACGTTCCAGTTCCCCACCGCGGTGGAGGGCGTGCTCGGCTACAACAACGCGATCGTGCTCACCTCGGGCATGTTCATCGACGACCTCAAGTACTTCCGCGACCCCGCCTACTCCTACGGCACCTGGGTGTCGGCGGGCGAGGCGGCCAAGAGCTACAAGTACGTCGACAACCCGGGCGACCCCGCCAACTGGAGCAACAGCTACACGCAGTACATCTCGGATGCGGCCTGGCGCTCCTACCAGCTGCACGGCGGGCCGACCCCCATCGCCGAGAGCCTCGGCACCTACGCCGCGAACGACGTCGAGGGTCTCATCGACGCCTACGACACCGACGACAGCGGCCTGATCGACTACAACTGGGGCGCGATGACGGGCAACGACGCTGACGCCGTCTCGTTCGACGTGCGCCCGGGTGCCTCGATGGACCGCGCAGAGAACGCCTACCTCTACGCCAACGCCCTCGCGGGCGCCTCGGCCTTCGACGCCGCGGGCGAGACCGCGAAGGCCGACGAGATGCGGGCCTTCGCGGCAGACATCAAGGCGAAGGTGCTCGATCTGCTCTGGGACGACGAGGACAACCTCTTCAAGCACCGCTTCACGAGCGACGGCGAGCTGGTGAAGTGGAAGGAGACCAACAACTACTACCCGTTCTCGGTCGGGCTCGTGCCGAAGCCGGGCGACGCCGACTACACCGACGACTACGTCGATGCGCTTCGACTGTTCGGCGACGACGACCAGTATCCGATCTTCCCGTTCTTCACGGCGAACCAGGCCGACAAGGCCGAGGCGGCGGCGGAGGGCTCACCGGGCAGCAACAACTTCTCGGTGATCAACTCGACCGTGCTGTTCCGCCTGTACTCCGCGGCGCTCCGCGAATACGACACGGATGCCATCACCGCCGAGTCCTACAAGAAGCTCCTCTACTGGAACGCGTGGGCGCACTACCAGAACGGCGGCGACAACCGCCTGCCCGACCAGAACGAGTTCTGGGCCGACGGCTCGGCCGACCCCGCGAAGATCGGCTACCGGTCGTGGATCCACCACACCATCCTCGGAGCCACGAACTTCACGATGATCGAGGACACCATGGGCCTGAGGTCCAGGGACGACGCGATGATCGAGCTCGACCCGATCGACATCGGCTGGGATCACTTCACGGCCAACAACATCCGGTTCCGCGACCACGACCTCACCATCACCTGGGACAAGCCGGGCGGTGAGCGCCACTACGGCGAATCGGTGCCCGAGGGCTACTCCGTCTTCCTCGACGGCACGCTCGCCTTCACCGTCGACTCGCTGGCCCACGTGGTCTACGACCCGGCCACCGGCACCGTGACCTCCGACGACGGCGCCGAGGTGCTGAGCTCCGCCGCCGCGACGGTCAAGCAGGCCAACGAGGTGCAGTTCGACTCGGCCGACCGCGTGACCGACGTCTTCGCGAAGGCCGGCCGCAACATCGATTCCGCGAGCGCGTCGTCGGCGAACATCGCCGAGGGCGCCACGGCGACCGCGACCTTCGAGGCCGACGGACGGCCGGCCTCGGCCGCCGTGAACGGCACCACCATCAACGAGCCCTTCTGGGGCACGGCGGGCTCACCGAACGCGAAGGACTCGCTCACGGTCGATCTCGGCTCGGCCCAGGCGATCGACGACGTGCGGGTGTACTTCTACCAGAGCTCGAGCACGGCGACGGTCGCCGGCTACACCGAGCCGCAGGACTACCAGGTGGAGTACCTCGACGGCGACGAGTGGAAGCGCGTGCCCGACCAGGCGCGCAGCCCGCTCTACCCGCAGGCCAACTACAACCGCATCCAGTTCCCCGAGATCACGACCTCGCAGCTGCGCGTCACGGTCTCGCACGCTCCCGGACTCAAGACGGGCATCAAGGAGGTCGAGGCCTTCGCCACCGGCATCGCCGCCCCGGCCGCCGGCAACAGCGCCCCCTTCGTCGACGCCTACGTCGATCAGACCGGTGCGGTGCCCGGCCAGGTGAATCTGGCCGGAGTGGTGAAGGACGACGGGCTGCCCGGCGACTCGCTCAGCTCCACCTGGAGCGTCGTGAGCGCCCCCGAGGGCGGCACCGCCGTGTTCGCCGACGCCTCGGCCGCGTCGACCACCGCGCAGTTCACGGTGGAGGGGGAGTACGTGCTGCGGCTCGCCGCCTCGGACGGCGAGCTCGACTCGTCGAAGGAACTGACCGTGCAGGGCGGGCTCCCGGAGGGCGGCGTGAACGTGGCCCCCGGTGCCACGCCCAGCGCCTCCTACACCGCCGGCTGGAACAGCATCGCCTCGGTCAACGACGGCGTCTCGGTGTTCTCCGGCGGCGCATCGAACACCACCTGGGCGACCTGGTCGGGCAATCGCCCTGCCCGTCAGTGGCTGCAGTACGACTGGGCGGAGCCCCAGCGCCTCGACAAGGTGGAGCTGTCGTTCTGGCGCGACCAGAACGGTGACGACATCGGCGACGGCGTGGCCATCCCGAAGAGCTGGAAGCTCGAGGCCTGGGACGGCTCGGCCTGGGTCGAGGTCGGCAACCCCTCCGGCTACGGCCGCGAGGGCGACTCGCCCAACGTCGTGACCTTCGACCAGGTCACCACCACGAAGCTCCGCGCCACGTTCGAGGCGTCGACCAACGGCAGCACGTTCGCCGCCGTGGGCGTGAGCGAGTTCGCCGCATTCGTCGAGGCCCCGGTCTCGGTCGATCCGGTGGCCGTGCGCACCGCCGTAGGAAGCGTGCCGACTCTGCCGGAGACCGTCACCGGCGTCTACGCCGACGGCTCCCGTGCCGAGCTCGCCGTGGCCTGGCCGGCCATCGACCCGGCCCAGGTGGCCGCCGAGGGCAGCTTCACCGTCACCGGTGTTGCCACCGGCGCCTCCCTCCCGGCGCTCGCCACCGTCTGGGTGCGGGCCACTCCTCCCGGTCAGATCAACACGGTCGACCCCGTGACCGTCTCCACCCCGGCCGGCCGCGCGCCGAGCCTTCCGGGCACGGTGACCGTGCAGTACAATGACGGATCGCGCCAGAGCGGCATCGCCGTCGAGTGGGCAGCCATCGACCCCGCCGCCTACGCCGCTCCCGGCACCTTCACGGTGCAGGGCACGGTCGCCGGCTCGCCGCAGCAGGCCGTCGCCACCGTCACGGTGACGGGCGGTGCAGAAGCCACGGCTCCGGCCGTTCCGGCTGCTCCGACGGCCACCGTCGACGGGCCGACGGCGACGGTGGCGTGGAGCGCTCCCGACGACGGCGGTTCGGCGATCACCTCCTACACGGTCACGATCCACGACGCCCTCGATGCCGCGGTGCGGACCATCGAGGTCACCGAGGGGCTCGGCGCGTCGATGAGCGCGGCCGTCGAGGGCCTGACTCCGGGCGAGTACACGGCGACGGTCACGGCGACCAACGCCGTGGGCACCTCGGCGGCCTCGCCGGCATCGGCACCGTTCACGATCGCCGGCACCGAGCCGGAGCCGACCGCGGTCGACCGGATCGCGGGTGCTGACCGGTACGAGGTCGCGGTCAACACCTCCAAGGCGGGCTTCCCTGACGGGTCGTCGACTGTGTATGTCGCGTCGGGTGCTGTGTTCCCGGATGCGCTGTCCGCGGCTCCTGCTGCGACGGTCGCGGGTGCACCGATCCTGCTGACCACGACCGCCGACCTGCCTGCAGGGGTGGCGGCCGAGATCAAGCGGCTCGGTGCTTCGAAGATCGTGATCGTCGGTGGCACCGCCACCGTC
>NZ_JANLCK010000018.1 GCF_024979315.1 Herbiconiux oxytropis
CGGTGGCGGCGGCGAGCGCGCCGGCCGCCGCGGTGGCGGCGCCCCTGATGCGGGCACCGCAGGCGCCGTACGCGCCGCAAACCCCGCACGCGCCGCAGGGCCCGCCGCTCGGCTGGTACCCCGCGCCGGGCGACGTGCTGCGCTGGTGGGACGGCAGGCGCTGGACCGGACTCCGCGTCAAGAACGGCGTCCCGGGATCCGACTGGGCCACCACCGAGCAGCCCGGCGCCGCCTGGGCCTTCGGAGGCATCTTCCTCGGGCTGGCGGCTCTGCAGTTCCTGCTCGGAGCTCTGGGGTCCATCGTGTCCCCGAACGGCATCGCCACTCTGGCTCTCGCCGCCTTGTGGTTCGCGATCGCCGCGCAGTCGCAGGCCGTGCGGCGCATCCCGGCTCCCACCGGCGACGCGGTCGTCATCGACGCCGTGCGCCCGCTGCCCGGCGAGGAGGAGGGCCCCGGCGCGGGATGGTTCCCCGTCGCGCCGCGTTTCACCCGGTGGTGGACGGGCACACGCTGGTCCCAGTACACCGGCACGATCTACGGGGTGCGTCCCTCGTTCCAGGGCGCACGCGCCTACCGGGTGCTCCTCATCATGAGCTGGATCCTGGTGGGCCTCGGCGTGCTCGCACTGCTCGCGGGGATCATCCTCCTCGTCGTGGCAGCGGATTCACTGTGGGCCGCCATCGGAGTGATCGTGATCATCGGCGGTGTCCTCATCGCGGTGCTCGGCCTGGTCATCCTGCTCCTCACCAGGTACCAGCGCCGCATCCTCCTCCTGCCCACCGATCCGCCGCAGAACAAGGCTCCCGCGTCTCATGGCCAGGGCATAGGAGCGCCATAGCCGACCGAAAGACAGGGTTCGTACCGTCGTCTCCATGAACGACACCCACGAACCCACCGGCATCCGCCCACCCCGCCGCCGCACGGCGCTCTGGCTCACCTCGACACTGCTCATCGGCGGTCTCGCTCTCAGCGGCTGCGCCTCCGTCGCCGGATCCGACGCCGGGTCCGACGCCGACTCGACGAGCTCGGCCGCCGATGGCTCCAGCTCGAGCTCCACGGGCCTCACCGACGCCGCCACGATCTCGACCACGGATGCCACGACCACCGCCGAGACCATCTCGGCCACGACCGCCGCGGCCGAGGCCTTCCTCGCCACGCTGACCGACGAGCAGCGCGAAGCCGTGCTCTACGACTACGACGACGAGACGAAGACCACGTCGTGGTCGAACTTTCCGGTGACCTTCGTCGAGCGCGCCGGGCTCAACCTCACCGACCTCTCCGAGGAGCAGCAGACGGCGGCCCTCGCCGTGCTGGAGTCGCTCCTGAGCGACGACGCCTACGCCACGGTGCTGGGCATCATGGGCGGCGACGAGTACCTGCTCGATAACTCCAGCAGCACCGAGGAGTCGCTCGGCCAGTACTCCATCGCCTTCTTCGGCGACCCCACCGACTCGAGCGCCTACGAGGTGCAGTTCGGCGGCCACCACCTCGGCATCAACGCGACCCTCGACGGCTCCGGGGAGTCGGGCGCCGGCGCCATCACCTTCGCCCCCACCCACCTGGGGGTGCAGCCCGCCGTCTACACGGCGGCCGACGGCACGGAGGTTCAGCCCTTCGACGGCATCTACACCGAAGCGTTCGCGTTCTTCGACAGCCTCACGGCCGAGCAGCAGGCGACTCTGACGTCGGGAGACGTGAGCATGTGCGCTCCCGGCGACACGTGCGACTTCGCGACCGGGGCGGGCCTCACCGGGGCCGACCTGACCGATGGGCAGAGCCAGCTTCTGCTCGACCTCATCGCGAACTGGGCGGGGATGGCCGACGAGCAGACCACCGCCGCCGAGCTCGCCGAGATCGAGGCGACCCTGGACACCACGGTGGTCGCCTGGTCGGGCGAGACCACCTACGACATGAGCGCCGGCGACGGGATCTCCTTCTCGATCTCGGGCCCTGATGTCTATGTCGCCTTCCAGGCCCAGAACGGATCGGCGGGCGCCGACGTCGAGGGCGTCAGCACCTCGGGCTGGGGCCACGTGCACACCATCTACCGCGATCCCACCGACGACTACGCGAACAGCGTGACGCAGCAGGCCGCCACCGGCATGGCCGGCGGAGGGGCCGGCGGCCCTGGCGGCAGCTGACCAGGCGGCGCGGGCTCAGTTGCCCGCGCCGTCGAGCAGCCAGTGATAGCGGAGCCGCAGAGCGCGCTCGGTGCTCGCGGTCGCCGCGGCGATCGTGAGGGCGGTGTTCGCCCAGACCGGCAGCTGCACGGGTGAGACGAACACCCCGAGGTTCTCGGCCACCGGCGGGATGCGGGTGAGCAGCGCGAGAAGCTGCGGCACGAGCAGCGCCACACTCGCCACGAGCACCGCCACCGCGGCCGCCCCGATCCCGCGGCTCGCGGCCGGGTGGTCGCGGGCGAGCCGAGCCCGGCGCCCCTCGGCCGAGCGCGGATCGGGTGTCAGCTGCCGCTCGGTGCCATCGAGCGCCACGAGGTGGCAGCGCTTCAGCCCGAAACCCGACGTCGCCACCTCGATGGTGCCGCCCGGCACGGAGAAGGCGGCGGGCGTCCGCGACTCGGCGATGTGCCGCCCGTCCCGGTAGAGCCCGGCCATCACCTCGCCCGACTCCTTGTCTCCGAGGTGGTTCACCTCGACCGTGAACACCGAGGTCGTCCCGTCGCCCACCGCCACCTCGACCGACAGCACCGATCGCGAGAGCAGCTGCCACCAGCGGAACGGCTTGAGCGGCCGCCCGTCTCCGGGCTTCACCCGCTTCGCCGCGCGTCGTGACCGCCACTCGTCCAGTTCCTCGATCATGTCCCTATTCCACCGGAGCGTCGCCGCGGCCACGAGGGAGCACAGTCACCGCTTCGTGTGACATCTGTCACGACTGCCAGGATTGACGCATGTCCGATCACGCGTTCTCGCTCGGTTCGATGGTCCGCTTCCACGAGCTCCGCTCGCCGCAGGATCCGGCGACGACCCTCACGGCGTTCCTCACCGCGCTCGAGGCCGAGGGCTTCACGATCGATCCCGGCACCTACGCCGATGGGCACCGGATGCTCCGGTTCGGCGAGATCGGCGACGACTCGGCCTCGAACTGGACCGGGCTGCTGATCGAGGTCATCCCGCTCGCAGCCCTGCTCGGCGCGCGCCGCCGCTTCGCCCGCTGCGCGGTCCCGGCGGTCGTCGAGGCCGACGGGAGCGGGTCGAGACTCCTCACGGGCACGGTCTGGGGCTTCCGCGGCGAGGGCGGAACCGTCGGCCTCGTCGCCAAGCGCGTGAGCGCGGCGGCCCGGTCCGCTGCAGCCGTCGTCGGGGGCACGCTCGACTCGCGCGTGACGCCGATCGACAAGGACGCCCCGTTCACGCTCAAGCGGTTCGACCAGCTCACCGGGTGGAGGAACCGGCCGAGACAGGGTTCGCGCTAGCGGCCTGGCCGAGGCCCGGCCTGACGCCTAGTGGTGCTGCGCGTGCCGGCGCCGACGGATGACGACGGCCACCAGCCCCGCCACGAGCAGCGCGGCCGCAGCGGCACCGGCGATGGCCGCTTCCGAACCCGTGGCGGCGAGCCCTGAGTCGCGCCCCGACGGCGCTCCGGGTGCCGCGGCATCCGGAGCGGGGACGGGCGTCGCCGACGCGGTGGCCGTTGCCGTCGGCTCAGGATCACCGTCGCCACCACCGTCTCCCGCCAACGCCTCCGTGACGGCCGACGACACCTGCTCGGCGAGGAATCCCACGCCCGCCTCGTTCGGGTGCAGGGCGCCGAGCGCCACGAACAGACCGGGGTCCGGCGTGGGGGTGCCGCCGGTGCTGGTGAGGGTGATCCCGTTGATGAATGCCTCGCCGTCCGGGGCGCACGCCGAGTGCGTCTGGGTGAGGGGGAGGGTCGAGATGTAGTGGGCGCCGTGGGCCTCGGCCGACGCTCCGATCGCGGCGTCGAGTCGCGCCTCGGTGCCGTGCAGGTAGAGGGTGTCGACCTCGGTGAACGGGAACGCGTTCTCGGGGAACGGCGGTTCGAACGGGTTCGGTCCCGTGCCGAGCGGCGACGAGTAGCACCCGCCCTCAGGCTGGTTCGCGGCATCCGGGGTGATGGCGGGGTAGCCGATCACGAACACCTCCGCGTTCGGCGCCTTCTCCCGGATGAGCGCGAAGGTCTCATCGAGCGCGGGCGTCACGGTGTTGTCGAGCAGGTACTTCAGCCGGTCGAGTTCGATGCCGTCGACGACGGGGGCGTAGAACTGCTTGCAGTTGGCCAGGTCGGCGCCGAGCACGTCGATCAGCAGCGGCCCCTGGGCGCTCTCGGCCACGCAGGTCTGTGCGACGTCGGCGAACCCGAGGTCGTTGCCGCCGATGGTGACCGTCACGATGTCGGTGTCGGCGCTGAGGGCGTCCGACTGCACAGGGGCGGTGCCGGCGCCCGTGATGGTCGGCTGAGGGGTGTCGCGGATGTTCGCCGTCACGGCGCCGCTGCAGGTGCGGTCCTCCAGCACGAGGCCGAGCGACTCGGCCACGAGGTGCGGGTAGTTCTGGTCGGCCTGGAAGCACCCGGGAGCCGGTTCGTCGCCGTAGGGCGTGATCCCGAACCCGGCCGAGTACGAGTCGCCGAGCGCGACATAGGTCTTGCCGGCGGGGGAGTCGTCGGGCGAGGGCCCGGGAGCGGCGACCGCCGCCGCCCCTCCGAACGCCCCTCCGCCCAGAACGAGTGCCGCCATGACCACCCCGACCACGAGGCCCCCTGCATCGATGCGCTTCACGCCCCCAGCGTAACGCCGGCATCACCCCTTGACCCGGGCCCCGGCCTCATCCGCGACCCGAGGTGGTGAATCGACGGAGGTCTGCCGGATAGGCAGCCTGGAACTCCGTCGACGCCGACCAAGTCGGCCGAACTCCGTCGATGCCGCCGAGCATACGCAGCCGTCACCCGCTCTGCCGGTGGGTGGGGCCTAGAGTGGCCGCATGAGCACACCGGGCGAGTCGCAGGGGGCGGGAGCGGGCATCCTCGTGGTGCGGGTCCTCGCCGGAGTCGTCGCGGCGGGCACCGGTCTCGTGTTCCTCCTCACCGCCTGGGTGGCCTTCAGCAGCCGTTTCGGCCTCGGGTCGCAGGATCCGCACGGGTACGGCCTCCTCTTCGGAGCGGCGGCGGCGGTCGTGGCGGGCTTCCTCACGGCCGTGGTGCTGCCGCTGGCCTTCCCGCGCCGCTCCTGGAGCCGCGGCTACTCCATCACCCTCCTGACCTTCGCCGCGGTCGCCGTCCTCCTCGTGGCGGCGGTCCTCACGGCCTGACCCGACCGTCGACCCGGCTGCCGATCAGGCGTCCGCCGCACGCTCGGCCAGGGCGGCGCGCAGCACGCGGACCGCTTTCGGGCCGACGCCGTGCAGCCCGAGGAGGCCGTCGAGGTCGACTCCCTCGAGGTCGTCGAGGCTCCGGATGCCGACCGCGGCCAGGGCCGCCCGCGCGGGAGCTCCGGTCTTCGGCAGGGGAGTGGGCGCAGCCATACCGGCACGATACCGGTTCCGCGAGCGGGAATGCGGATCGGGCGGCGGGCGTTGCAGAGGCCGTGACCGCTACGAATCGCAAGAGCATCGGCTTCCTCTCCTTCGGGCACTGGACGCCGTCGCCGCAGTCGAAGACCCGCAGTGCCGGAGAGAACCTCCTGCAGTCGATCGACCTCGCCGTGGCGGCCGAGGAGCTGGGGGCCGACGGCGCCTACTTCCGCGTGCACCACTTCGCCCGCCAGCTCGGCTCGCCGTTCCCGCTGCTCGCGGCGGTCGGAGCCCGCACGAAGACGATCGAGATCGGCACGGGCGTGATCGACATGCGCTACGAGAACCCGCTCTACATGGCGGAGGACGCGGGCGCCGCCGATCTCATCTCGGGCGGCAGGCTGCAGCTCGGCATCAGCCGTGGCTCACCCGAGCAGGTCATCGAGGGCTGGCGCTACTTCGGCTACCGCCCGGCCGAGGGGCAGGACGACGCCGATCTGGCGCGCGAGCACACCAAGGTGCTGCTCGAGGTGCTGAAGGGCGAGGGCTTCGCCGAGCCCAACCCGCGGCCGATGTTCCCGAACCCGCCCGGACTCCTCCGCATCGAGCCGCACTCCGAGGGGCTGCGCGAGCGGATCTGGTGGGGTGCGGCCTCGAACGCGACCGCACGCTGGGCCGCCGGGCTCGGCATGAACCTGCAGTCCTCGACGCTCAAGGCCGATGAGACGGGCGAGCCGTTCCACGTGCAGCAGGCGGCGCAGATCCGCGAGTTCCGCGACGCCTGGGCGGAGGCCGGCCACGCGCACACGCCGCGGGTCTCGGTGAGCCGCAGCATCTTCGCCATCACGAACGACCTCGACCGGGCTTACTTCGGCGGCGAGGGCGAGAGCCGCGATCAGATCGGCAACATCGACGCGAGCATGCGCGCCATCTTCGGCCGCAGCTACGCCGCCGAGCCCGAGCGCCTGGTGAAGCAGCTGGCTGAGGACGAGGCGATCGCCGAGGCCGACACCCTCCTCCTCACGGTCCCCAACCAGCTGGGCGTTGCTTATAACACATCGGTTCTCGACAACATCCTGCGGTATGTGGCGCCTGCATTGGGATGGCGTTAAGGCAGCACCAGGCGGTGATGCGGCGCCCAAAACGCGATTGCGTGCGGCCCTCCGAACTCCGGCGTTGACCGTCTCTGCGTCACCGGCCGATCGTTGCCGTGCTTCAAGGTAACGCGAACGCCACCCGCATTACGGAGATGCAACCACGGGTCCTGAGACACCACACTGTAGGACGAAGCGGTAACTGGCCATGGTCTATCCGCGCAAATCGTCAGCTCGCAGAGGGCTTGTCGCGATCCGACTGGTTTTTTCGCTGCCACTCTTGTGGAGGCCGACTTCCAGAAGTGGTGTCGCCCTGTAATGACGGTCCCTCTGTCTATTCGCCCCCGTCGAGATAGCCGCGCGGGACCTGACTGGTGCGGCCTCGTCACCGGCGATACAGTCGGCCCTAGGTTCAGGCGACAGGGGTGGGGCACATGACGGACACGCACGAGCAGATTGTCACGGCGGGGCTGCGGCGACGCGCAGTGGAGGCGGCGGTGTGGGCCATGCCGGCGGTGAACTTCGAGATCATGCGGTCGATGATGTCGCCGGACGGTGGCAACGAGTTCCTGTACTGGTCGGGCCTTCTCGACTGGCGCAACCAGACCCTCACCCCGAACCCCGACTTGCTGTACTACATGGCGTTCATGGATCCGGGCGCCGATGGCCCGCTGGTGCTTGAGATCCCGCCGGGGCAGGGTGATTTTCAGCTGAACGGCAATGTCTGCACCATCTGGCAGGTGCCCCTCGAGGACGTGGGCCGGTACGGCGCCGACAAGGGCGAGGGTGGCCGGTACCTCATCCTCCCGCCCGGCTACGACGGTGACGTGCCCGACGGGTTCATCGTGCTGCAGTCTGACGTGCGCCGCGTCTACGCGCTGCTGCGCACGGTGTTGCCCGAGGCCACGCAGGAGGCGGTCGACCGGGCGTTGGAGTTCTGTGAGGGCATCCGCATCTACCCTTTGGCCGAGGCCGCAGACCCGCCCGAGACTCCGCGGCGAGACCTGCAGGGAGTCGAGGTCGACACCCGAATCCCGTACGACATGCGGTTCTGGGAGGCCCTGGATCGGGTCGTGCAGGTCGAATCGTGGCTGCCGCGCGACCGCCCGTTCGCCGACATCCTCGCCTCCATCGGGATCGTGCGCGGCGAGGCGTTCGAGCCTGATGCGGATCGTGTGGCGCTCCTGGAGTCGGCGCTCGATGACGCGCACGACTGGTTGCGGGATGACTACCAGCATGAGCCGGTGTTCTATGAGGGTCGGCAGTGGTTCTTCCCCGCCACAGCCGACTTCGCTGCCGCCCAGGGAAGCAACTTTGCCGATGACCAGGTGTACCCCTACACCTGTCGGGGTGTGATCTATCACATGGCGTTCATCGGGTTGAAGCGCATCGGCAGCGGCCAGTTCTACCTGGTGAACCTGCGTGACTCCGACGGGGAGCTGCTCCGCTCCGATCTGAACTACCGGATGCGTGTGCCGGCCGGGGTGCCGGTGTCGCAGTACTGGTCGGTAGCCATGTACGACGGCGACGACCACACCTTCATCCGCGGCAACACGAAGTACTCCGTGGCCTCGATCGCCCCTGGGCTGACCTTCAACGACGACGGGTCGATCGACGTGTACTTCGGCCCCACACCGCCGGCGGGGCTCGAGGCGAACTGGATCGACACCGGCGATTCGACGACCTTTGAGCTCATGTTCCGCTTCTACGGCGTCAGTGCCGGGCTTCTGGAGAAGACGTTCCAGCTCGAAGACGTCGTGCGCGTTTCGTAGTCCTGGTCGTCTGCGCGTGATTCGCCCACTCTCCGGCGTGACCCGGAGGAATGCTGCCGGGGAGGTGCTCGCAGGGGTGACCCTGTTGGCGATCGCGGTTCCGCTGAACATCGGCTATGCCCAGATCGCCGGTCTTGCGCCGACTGCGGGGCTGTACGCGTTGGTGGTGCCGGCGATCATCTACACCCTCGTCGTGTCGTCGAGGCAGGTCGTGGCGTCACCGGATGCCGCGGCCGCGGCGCTGGTGGCGTCGTCGGTCGGCGGGCTCGCGGTCGCCGGCAGCACCGGCTACGCGTCGATGGCGCTCGCGCAGGCGGTCATCTCGGGTCTTCTGTTCGTCGCTGCGGCAGTTTTCAAGCTCGGATTCCTCGCCGCGTTCCTCTCGAAACCGATTCTGGTGGGGTTCGTGGGCGGGCTCGCGCTCGACATCATGGTGTCGCAGGTCGCGAAGATGCTCGGCGTGAAGATCGACTCCGGCGGCGAGTTCGTCGGAAAGGTCGCAGATCTGATCGGAGGGCTGGGTGGAGTCAACGGCTGGTCGGTGCTCATCTCGGTGCTGGCCGTCGGCGTGCTGCTTGCCGGGCGGCGGCTTGCCCGCGCGGTGCCGTGGGCGCTCGTCGTGCTTGTCCTGGCCACCGTGGTGGTGGTCACAACCGGCCTGGAGGTGGCCGGAGTGTCGGTGCTGGGCCAGGTCGAGGCCGGTCCGCCGTCCCTCACCTGGCCGGTGCTCGACCTCGCGACCTGGCTTGCACTCGTGCCGTCGGCAATCGCTTTGACCCTGGTCACGATGGCGGAGGGGCTGCTCGTCGCCCGCAGCTACGCCGAGAAGAACGGCTACACCACCTCGCCGAATCGCGACCTGCTCGCCTTCGGGGCGGCCAACATCGCGTCTGGCGCGTCGGGCAGCTTCGCCGTCGGCTCCTCCACCTCTCGCACCGCCGCCATGGATCAGGCGGGCTCCCGCACCCAGCTGCCCACCCTCGTCGCCGCTGTCGGCACTCTCCTGCTGCTGGTGTTCGGTACCGCGCTGCTCGAGCACATCCCCTCGCCCGCCATCGGCGCCGTGGTGGCGGTGGCCATCCTGCCGCTGCTCGGCATCCGGGAGTTCAGGATGCTGTGGAAGCGCGACCGGTTCGAATTCGCGATCGGTGCCGCGTGTTTTCTCGCGACACTGTTCATCGGGGCCATCCCCGGCATCCTGATCTCGTTCGTGCTCGCATTGATCAATCTGGCGAAGCGGGCGGCGAACCCGCCCATCGACGTGCTCGCCGACGATGACCCGGGGTCGGCCCTGCTGTCAACGGCGGCCATCGGCACAACGACCGCGCCCGGTGTGCTCGTCATCCGGCTGGCCGCGCCGCTGTTCTTCGCCAACAGCGCGGTCTTCTCCGACACCGTCAAGCGGGCGATCGGCGCCGTGCCGGCCGGTTCGGTGAGGCACCTCGTGCTCGATCTGGAGGCGGTCACGGACGTTGACGTCACGGCCGCTGAGACCCTCGAGTCGCTCCTGCGTTGGCTTCACGACGAGGGGGTCGGGTTGGCGTTCAGCCGTGCTCGCCCTGGTCTGGTCGACAGAATGCGCGTCCTGGGCGTTCTCACCGACGAGACCGTCTATCCCAGCAACCGCGCTGCGCTCGAAGCGCTGGCCGACCGATAGGAGATCATCGTCGGTTCAGTCATCGGAGCGGTGCTTCCGCTCGCCATCGGCGTCGCGGTCAGTCCGATCACGATCATCGCGGGCCCGGTCGTCGGGTTCCTGCTCGCCACCCGACGCATGACCGGACCCCTCCGCGAGCTACGCGCCTGGCTCGAGCACAACACCGCCACGACCCCATCGTTCCGCGTCCGTAGACTCGGACCGTGACCTCAGAACCGACTCGGCTTGTGCCCATCCCTGCAGGCGAGTTCCGGATGGGCTCGGCGGGGCACTATCCCGATGAAGGGCCGGTGCACGTCCGGCGCGTGGAGGCGTTCCAGATCGAGGACCATCCGGTCACGAACCGGCAATTCGCGGCGTTCGTGCGTGACACCGGCTACGTCACTGTTGCAGAGCGCACGCTGGATCCGGAGGATTTTCCCGGTGCCGATCCGGCCGACCTCGTTCCTGGGGCGATGGTGTTCACGCCCACGTCTGGGCCGGTCGATCTGCGCGACTGGCGCCAGTGGTGGCGGTGGGTACCCGGTGCCTCATGGCGGCACCCGCTCGGCCCTGAAGCCGGGGTCGATGCGGAGCGGGACCGGCCTGAGCATCCGGTGGTTCAGGTCAGCTTTCTCGATGCGGCCGCGTATGCCGAGTGGGCGGGCCGGCGCCTGCCGACCGAGGCGGAGTTCGAGTACGCCGCCCGAGGGGGCCTGGAAGGCGCCCGATTCGCGTGGGGCGACGACGAACAGCCCGGCGGGCGCCTGATGGTGAATCAGTGGCAGGGCCGCTTCCCGTACCGCAACGATGGCGCTGCCGGCTTCGTCGGCACCTCGCCAGTGGGCACGTTCCCGCCGAACGGGTTCGGGCTCTTCGACGTGACCGGCAACGTGTGGGAGTGGACGACCGACTACTACGCGCCCCGCCACCTGCCCCCCGATGTCGGCGAACGTGCGGTTGCCGACGGCGGACGACCGAGCCTCCTAGCGGCAGCCAGTGCTGAGCCGGGGTCGCGCATGCCGCGTCGAGTCTTGAAAGGCGGATCGCATCTTTGCGCGCCGGAGTACTGCCTGCGGTACCGGCCGGCGGCGCGCTCCCCGCAGGCGGAGGACACGGCGATGACGCACATCGGTTTCCGCTGTGCCTCCGACGCTGTCGCGGATGCCTGATCATCGTTAGTGTGAGTTTTGTCGTCGAGATGAGGGGCAAGCAGATGGCGGAGTTCCAGGGGAAGATCGCGCACGACATCCGGGATTCAGTTCCCGATTGGGCGCCGTACGTCGAACCGCAGGCGAAGCCGGGCGCGCCGAACGTGCTGTTCATCATCTGGGACGACATGGGTTTCGGCTCGTGGGAACGGTTCGGTGGCCGCATCCGGATGCCGAACATGGACCGCTTGGCGGCGCGAGGCATCCAGTTCTCGCAGTTCCACACGACGGCGCTCTGCTCGCCGACCCGCGCGAGCCTGCTCACCGGCCGCAACGCGACCTCGAACGGAATGAGTGTCATCGGCGAGATGGCGTCGGGATTCCCGAACTCCTCCTGCCTGATCCCGGCCGAGAACGGGTTCATCTCCGAGGTGCTGCGCGAGGCCGGATACAACACGCTGGCCGTCGGCAAGTGGCACCTGTCGCCCGCTACCGAGATGTCGATGGGTGCCTCGAAGCGCACCTGGCCGCTCGGGCGGGGCTTCGACCGGTTCTACGGGTTCCTCGGCGGCCTCACCGACCAGTGGTACCCCGACCTCTGGTACGACAACCACCAGATCGAACCCCCGGCCACCCCGGCCGAGGGATACCACCTGTCGAAAGACCTCACCGACAAAGCCGTCGAATTCCTGATCGACTCGGCCAGCACGGCCCCGGGCAAGCCCTGGTTCCTCTACTTCGCTCCGGGCGCCTGCCACGCCCCGCACCACGTGTTCAAAGACTGGTCGGATCGGTACAAGGGTGTCTTCGACGACGGGTACGAGCTGTACCGGGAGACGACTCTGGCGCGGCAGATCGAGCTGGGCCTGGTGCCGGCCGACACGGTGCTGCCGCCACTCAACCCGATGGCGGATGAGACGAGCGCCGACGGCAAGCCGTGGCCGGCCTCCGAGATCGTCAAGCCGTGGGAGGCACTCACCGATGCCGAGCGCACTCTCTTCGTGCGGCAGGCCGAGGTGTACGCCGGATTCGCCAGCTACACCGACGACCAGGTCGGCCGCATCCTCGATCACCTCGAGGCCACCGGGCAGGCGGACAACACCATCATCGTCACCCTCTCGGACAACGGGGCGTCGGCCGAAGGCGGGCCCTCGGGATCGGTGAACGAGAACCGCTGGTACAACGGCGTGCCCGAGAACCCCGAGAAGAACGCCCTGCTCGTCGACGAGCTGGGTCTCGAGACCACGCACCCGCACTACTCCAACGGGTGGGCCACAGCGTTCAACACCCCCTTCAAGATGTACAAGACGCACGCCTCCTGGGAGGGCGGCACCGCCGACCCGCTGATCATCTCGTGGCCGGCTGGCGGCATCGAGCCCGGCGGCACCCGTGACGGGTACATCCACGTCACCGATCTCGCCCCCACCCTCTACGACCTGCTCGACATCACCCCGCCCGACACCGTCCGGCATGTGCCGCAGACCCCGCTCGAGGGCGTCAGCCACGCCGCCGTGGTCAAGGATGCGGTGGCCGAGCAGCCGAAGAAGACCCAGTTCTACTCGATGTTCGGCACCAGGGCGATGTGGGCAGAGGGGTGGCAGGCCAGCACCATTCACGCCGCGACCCCCAGCGGCTGGAGCCACTTCGACCAGGACCGGTGGACCCTCTACCACCTCGACTCCGACCGCAATCAGCTGCACGACCTGAGCAGTACCGAGCCTGAGAAGCTCGCCGAGCTGAAACGACTCTGGGAGGACCAGGCCGAGATCTACCACGGCTACCCGCTCGAAGACCGCAGCGTCGCCGAGATCGCCGCCACGGCTGCCGCCGACGCCCCTGAGCTGTTCGATTTCGGTGCGAGCCTCACCCTGTACCCGGGCGGCTCGGAAGTGCCCGAGCGGTCGTTCCAGATGATCAACACGTCGTTCCGCATCGAAGCGTCCATCACCGTGCAGGATGCCGGGGCGGACGGCGTCATCTTCTCCGCCGGCGGCCGCTTCGGGGGCCACGCGCTCTACCTCCGCGACGGGGTGCCCGTCTACGTCTACAACTGGCTCGGCGAACGGGAACAGCGTATTGAGGGAAGCGGGCCCCTTCTGGTCGGTGGCCATATCCTCACCGTCGATTTCCTCAAGACCGGACACGAGGGGCCTTCGCCGTCCGGGCCGGTCATCCTCACTGTCGACGGAACCGAAGCCGCCCGGGCCGACATCCGCATCCAGCCCGCCTACTTCTCCCTGAACGGTGAGGGCGTCAACATCGGCCGCGACCGCGGCCAACCCGTCTCCGGCGACTACAGCTCACCCTTCCCACTGACGGGGGCGACCATCGCGACCGTCGTCCTGACCCCGGGCGATGACGCAGTCGTCGACCATCACAGAGAACTCGAGGCTGGATTCCACCGCGATTGAATCCCGACTCCGGTCTCGGAATGCACCTACGCCGACGGCCGCCGCTGACGTCGAGGCACTGCTAATCCCGGACTTCTGAGCACGGAGACCAGCCCCGAGCGTATGGTGTGTGGTGTGTCACGAGGCCGATGCAACCTGAACGTCCCCAACCAGCTCGGCGTCGACTACAACGCCCACGTCATCGAGTCCATCCTCACGGAGGTGGCCCCGGCCCTCGGCTGGCGCTAGTCGGCTCCGGTGCGGCGGCACCGCCGAAGCAGTCGGCGCCGCTGTTCGACGGGTGAGGCATACTGGACGAGCCCCGGGCCGTCTCCACCGCCGGAGTGGAGGGGCGAGGGGGAATTCCCGTGCGCCGTACCATCGCCGCCTTCGCGGCTCTGCTCATGACCAGCGGGCTCGTGCTCGTGGGCGCCGCGCCCGCGCGGGCAGACACGGTGCCGTTCGATCCGATCGCGGTCACGAGCTTCGCGCGCGGTTCGCTCGACTCGCTCGTGGTCGTGCCCGGTCAAGGGATCGTGGCGACCGGTTGGATGTACGACACCCAGAACCCCGGGGCGGCCCTGATGCCGGACAGCGGGTCATGGCAGGTGCTGCGGCCCGACGGTTCGGCGACCTGGTACGGGTCCCACGACAACCGGGCGGGGCTGTCGCGCCCGGATGTTGCCGCCGCCTACCCGGAAGCCGGCCCGAACCACGGCTTCCAGGCGACGCTCGGCTACCCCGGCCAGGCGGGAACCTACCGCTTCTGCGCCAGGTGGCGCGCCGAGGTCGTCGGATGCAGATCGGTGCAGGTCGACGCCGAGATGCTCTCGGGTGCCGCGGAATCCCTCACGGCCGAGCTCTCGCCCGACTCCACAGCCATCCGCGTCCGTGGTTGGGTCGCCGACACCTGGGTGCCGCAGGACAACTGGTTGTCGTTCAACCTCGACCACACCGACGCCGATCCGAGCTACAACTACTCGAAGGTGATCCCGGGATCATCGAGTCTCGCGCGACCCGACATCCAGGCCTCGCGCCCGGGCCTCGCCGGCGTGCGCGGATTCGAGCAGACTTTCCCGATCGATCGTCCGGGCTCGTACAAGGTGTGCGTGTGGGCGCAGCCGTACTACAACTATCCCGGCAACCTCCCGGCCGGGCTCGGCTGCGTCTCGACGACGGTCACCGGCATGAAGGAGCTCACCCCCGCCGCACTCTCCGGCGTCCCCGTTCCGGGGTCGACGCTGACCTACACTCCCGCCACGTGGACGCCGTCGCCCACGAACACCCGAATCCTCTGGGAGAGCTCGGGGCGACCAGCCACGCGGGAGGGCGCGCTCGACTACCCGATCACCCTCGCCGACGTCGGCCACACCATCACGACGTATCAGATGGTGTCGGCGCCCGGGGTGCTCCGCGCCTCCACCGGCCGGATCTCACCGACGGTGACCCTCCCCGGCGTCGCCGCCTCCCGGGTGGACGGCCAGGACCGCTACGCCGTCGCCGTCGCGAACTCGAGAGCCCAGTTCCCGGATGCGGCCACGGGCGCACCCGTCGTCTACGTGGCGGCCGGCAAGACCTTCGCAGACGCCCTCTCCGCCGGCCCGGCGGCGGCGGCAGAGGGCGGAGCCCTGCTGCTCACCCCCTCGGATCGCCTTCCCGCGCCGGTGAAGGCGGAGATCTCGCGACTGCATCCGGCATCGATTGTGGTCGTCGGCGGTGCCGTGAGCGTGAGCGACGCCGTGCTGCGTGAACTCCGCACTCTGGCACCGGCCACACGTCTGGGCGGGCCGGACCGGTACGCCGTGTCGCGGGCCGTGGTGGCTCATGCCTTCCCGGCGGGCTCGTCGAACGCCTTCGTCGTGACCGGCACGACGTATCCGGATGCGCTGTCCGCGGGCGCGGCCGCCGGATCGACAGGAGCACCCGTGCTCCTCACGAGAGGGCTTGCGACATCGGCCGATCCGGGCACCCGCGACGCGCTGTCGGATCTCGGTGCGACAGCCGTCACGATCGTGGGCGGCGAGGCATCGGTGTCGGCCGGTGTGGCCGCCTCGCTCGGCGCCGGCATCGCCGTGACCAGGCTGTCCGGCCCCGATCGGTACTCCGCCGCGATCGCGCTCAACCGTGGCTCCTTCACCCAGGCCGATACGGTGTTCCTCGCGACCGGCAAGAACTTCTCCGACGGGCTGGCGGTGGGGGCCCGTGCGGGTTTGCAGCACGCACCGCTGTACCTAGTTAACGGCCAGTGCGTGCCGCTGGACGTGGTCACCGACATCGTCGCTCTCGGGGCGTCGAAGGTCGTCGTCGTGGGTGGCACCAGCAGCGTGGCGCGAGCAGTCGAGTCCCTCTACGTGTGCCCGTGAGGTGACGCCACCCGTCTGGGCATCCGGTGTGCATCGGCACAGGGCGCACCGATCGACGGAAGAGTGGAAGCACGGAACATCGATCGTGGGAGGACGACGGACATGGAACCGATCTGGATCATCCTGCTGGTGGTCGCCGCCATCATCGTCGGGATCGGCGTAGCCCTCGCGGTGCGCCACCGCCGGAGCGGCGACTACAGCTCGCACCTCGACCCCCGCGACGCCCCCAATCGGCCCGAGCACGGTCGAACCGCCGAGGCCATCCGCCACGTGGACCGCAGCGGCTTCGGAGCCGGCGGGAGCTTCTGACCCCGAGGCCTACGCCGCCGCGCCGCCGACGTGCGCCAGCACCACCGGATCCTCGCACCCGCGAGCGAAACCCCGGATGCGCCGGTCGATGTCGCGCTGCAGGATCACGGCGCCGATCCGCTCGGCCAAGGGGGCCAGCCACCGCGGCTTGCAGGAGAAGTTGTAGCGCCAGACAGCCAAGGTGCTCCCGGGATCGCCCTCGACGGGCGTGAACCTCCACCCGCCGCCGAGCCGCTCGAAGAACCACGACCCCTTCGTCATCTTCATCCCGACGTTCGAAGGCGGATTGTACGAGACGTACTCGCTCACCATCCGCAACCCGAAGCGCTGCACCGTGAAGGTCCGCACGCCCTTGGCGGGCGTGGTCGCTCCGTCCATGAGGTTCTGTCGTCGGATGAACGGGTCCCAGCGCAGGCGCACCGAGCCCGTCGTCTGCGACACGGCGAACGCCACCTCGGCGCTCACCGGCACGACGCAGCGCGACTCGACGACGGGCATCAGTGCCCCCGGGCGATCCACTCCTCGAGGTGCGGCGCCTCCGCTCCGATCGTGGTGGTGTCGCCGTGGCCCGTGCGCACGACCGTCTCGGCCGGGAGGGTGAGCAGCTTCGCGGAGATGGACTCGATGATCGTAGGGAAGTCGCTGAACGAGCGACCGGTGGCCCCCGGCCCGCCCTGGAAGAGGGTGTCCCCCGAGAAGACCGTCTGCAGGCCGGGGGCGGAGAGGCACACGGCACCGGGGGAGTGGCCCGGGGTGTGCAGCACCTCGAGCGCGATCCCGGCGACCTCCACGATCTGGCCGTCGGAGAGGGTGCCGGTCGGGGGAGCGGACGGGTAGACCGCGTCCCAGAGCATCCGGTCGCCCTGGTTCAGCAGCACGGGCGCGCCTGTGGCCGCCTGCAGCTCCGCCGCCGCATCGATGTGGTCGTCGTGTGCGTGGGTGAGGAGAATCGCCCGGACGGAGCGGTCTCCGATGGCCGCGAGGATCGCGGCGGCGTCGTGGGCGGCGTCGATCACGACGCACTCGGAGTCGTCGCCGACGATCCAGACGTTGTTGTCGACGTCCCAGGTGCCGCCGTCGAGGCTGAAGGTGCCGCTCGTGACGACGTGGTCGATGCGGGCGCAGAGCACCACCACCGAGCGCAGCACGTCGCCGCTCGCCATGCTGCCGAAGGCCTTCTCGATGTCCCGGATGCCGATCCGCTCGGTCACGAACTCGTCGAGCGGAAGCCGGCCCTGCAGGAACAGGTCGGTGAGCATCGGGAAGTCGCGCTCGGGCAGGCAGTCGCCGTACCAGCTCGACTTCAGCGAGCCACCCCGGCCGAAGACGTCGAGGAGGGGGATGGAGAGCTGCATGTCGGGCGTCGGCACCCCCACGAGCACGACGGTTCCGGCGAGGTCGCGGGCATAGAACGCCTGCCGCCAGGTCTCGGGGCGGCCCACCGCGTCGATCACGACGTCGGCGCCGAAGCCTCCGGTGAGCTCCTGCACGGCCGCCACGACGCCGTGCTCGTCGAGGCTGCTCGAGTCGATCGCGTGCGTGGCTCCGAGCCGGCGTGCGGCGTCGAGCTTCTTCGGATCGCGGTCGATCGCGATCACCGTGGTGGCGCCCGCGAGAGCCGAGCCGACGACCGCGGCGGTGCCGACGCCGCCGCAGCCGATCACGGCGACGGAGTCGCCGCGGCCCACACCGCCCGTGTTCATCGCCGCCCCGAGACCGGCCATGATGCCGCAGCCGAGGAGGCCGACGGCGGCGGCATCGGCGGCCGGGTCGACCTTCGTGCACTGCTTGGCGTGCACGAGGGTCTTCTCGGCGAAGGCGCCGATGCCGAGCGCGGGGCTGAGCTCGGTGCCATCCTCGAGGGTCATCTTCTGGGTGGCGTTGAACGTGTTGAAGCAGTACCACGGCTCGGCGCGCAGGCACGCCCGGCATTCCCCGCAGACCGCTCGCCAGTTGAGCACCACGAAGTCGCCGACCTCCACGTTGGTCACGCCCTCGCCCACGGCGCTCACCCGGCCTGCGGCCTCGTGCCCGAGCAGGAACGGGAAGTCGTCGCTGATCCCGCCTTCCCGGTAGTGGTAGTCGGTGTGGCAGACTCCGCAGGTCTCGATGTCGACGACCGCCTCGCCGGGCCCGGGGTCGGGGATGATGATCGTCGTGAGCTCGACGGGCGCCCCTTTCGCGCGGGCGATGACACCGGTGACGTTCGTGGGCACGGCTACTCCTCGGGGTGGGGCGGGCGGATCGTGTCTCACCCTACCCGCGCCCTCGCGCAGTCGCTCAGTGGCCGAGCACCGGCGCATCCTGCATCGCGCTGTCCGCCTCGCGTGCGTCCGGAAGCGCGACGCCGACTGTGACGCCGTCGCCCCTGCGCCGGAAGAGCAGGGCGGCGATGACAGCACCCACCGCGAAGAACGCGGCCCCCCACCAGTAGGCCGTGGCGTAGCTGTGCACCGCGGCCTCGGCGGCCACGGCAGCGGCCGTCGAGGCATTCGCCGACGCATCCGCCGGCAGGTGCGACACCAGGTAGTCGGCCGCCGCGGTGGCGGCGAGGGTGTTCAGCAGCGCGGTGCCGATCGATCCGCCCACCTGCTGGCTCGTGTTCACCGTCGCCGAGGCGACTCCCGCGAACCGGCGGTCGACGCCCAGAGTGGCGGTCTGGATCGACGCGGGCATGATCGTGCCCATCGCGAAGCCGAGGATCATGAGCGGCGGCATCACGTCGCTCACGTAGGTGGCGCCGACGTCGAGGTGCGTCAGGTACGCCATCCCGAGCGCCGCGAGCGTCATGCCGATCGGCACGACCACCTTCGGCCCGAATCGCGGCACGAAGATGTTCGTGCCCAGCTGGGCGGCCGTGACGAGCAGGATGATCATCGGCAGGAAGGCGAGCCCCGTCTGGATCGGGGAGTAACCGAGCGTGGTCTGCAGGTAGTAGGTGACGAACAGGAAGATGCCGAACATCCCCGCGCCGGCGATGAGCACCGAGGTGTAGGCCGCACCCCGGTTGCGGTCGAGCACGATCGCGAGGGGGAGCAGCGGATGCGCCGCGCGACGCTGCCACAGCACGAACGCCACGAGCAGCACCACGCTGCCGGCGAGCATGCCCCAGGTGAGCGGGGAGTCCCAGCCGTTGTTCTCGGCGTTCGAGAATCCGTAGACCAGGCCGAACAGCGCTGCGGAGACGAGCACCGTGCCCGGCAGATCGAGCTTCGGGCGAGCGCCCTCGCGCTTCGGCGTCGAGACGAAGACGATGGCGCCGACGATCGCGATGACGGCGATCACGACGTTGATGTAGAGGTTCCAGCGCCAGCTGAAGCTCTCGGTGAGGAGGCCGCCGAGGAGGAGGCCGACCGCCCCGCCCGCGCCGGCGATCGCTCCGAAGATGCCGAAGGCGCGAGCCCGCTCCTTGGGGATGGTGAAGGTGGTCGTGAGCACGGCGAGGGCGGTGGGGGCGAGCAGTGCGCCGAAGACGCCCTGCAGCGCGCGGGCGGCCACGAGCAGACCGAACGAGTCGGCCGCGCCGCCGAGGGCGCTGGCCAGGGCGAAGCCGATGAGTCCGATGATGAAGGCGCGTTTGCGGCCCATCAGATCGGAGAGCCGCCCGCCGAGCAGCAGAAGGCTGCCGAAGGCGAGGGAGTAGGCGGTGACGATCCACTGCCGGTCGCCGTCGGAGAAGCCGAGGTCGGCCTGGGCGGAGGGGAGGGCGATGTTCACGACGGTCGCGTCGAGCACGACCATGAGCTGGGCGAGCGCGACGGTGGTGAGGGTGAGCCAGCGACGCGACGAGGGAGCGGGGGATTCGGGCATGGAAGGACTATATACGGAACTTGCCAGTTTCGGATACCATGGGTTCAGTAAACATCTCGTGACAGGATCGGTGCACACCCCCGGCCCGACGACCCACACCTGAGGAGGAGCAGCGACGATGCCGCTCGAGACCACCACGACCGCTCCGGATGCTGCCGTTCCGGCCCCGGATGCCGCCCCCGCCCGTCTCGGGCGCCGCCGTGACCACTCGCGGGACGCCGACATCCTCGACGCCGCCATCGAGGTGCTCGCCGAGGTGGGCTACGACGGCATGACGATGGAGATGGTGGCGGGCCGCGCGAAGGCCGGCAAGGCCACGCTCTACCGCCGCTGGCCCTCGAAGGGCGAGCTCGTGGTCGACGCCGTGGCCTGCATGAAGTCGAAGGGTCTCGACGCCGATCACCTGCCCGATACCGGAACCCTGCGGGGTGACCTCGTGGCCATGATCAAGCCGCGCGCGGTCGAGGACGCCGACCGCAAGCTCCGGGTGATGGGCGGGCTCATGTCGGTGATCTCACGGTCGCCGGAGCTCGCCGAGGCCATCAGCTCGGCCATCGTCGAGCCTCGCGCCGAGGTCAATCGGCGGCTGTTCCAGCGCGCCATCGACCGCGGTGAGATCGCGGCCGACTGCGACGTGGCGACGATCTCCATGGTCGCCCCGTCGATGACCGCCTACCGTCTGCTCGTGACCCAGCGCCCCGTCGACCGCGACTACCTGATCGCGATCATCGACGGAGTGGTCCTGCCCGCGGTGGGCTTGAAGCCGCCCGCCGGCGACCCCGGAGCGCAGGCGGCGCCGCTCGGGCCGCTCGCCGATGACTGATCGCGGGTCGGCCGAGATCGAGGCGCTGCTCGCTGCCGCCGCGGTCGACCCCATCGCCGCGCCGGCGTTTCTGGAGGCGCTGCTCGCGAGCACCGTGATCGTGCCGGGTACGGCATCCGGAGATGGCACGGCGAGACTCGCCGACCTGCTCGGCGCCGACGGCCGGTCGGTGCAGCCCTTCTACACCTCGGAGGCGCGACTGACGGAGACCCTCGAGGTGGTGCCGAGTTTCGAGCGCCGCTTCCTGGCGCTGCCGTGCCGCGTGCTGTGGCAGATGACGCGCGGGGCCACCCTCGTGCTCAACCCGCACTCGGCCCACGGCAAGAACTTCCTGCCCGGTGAGATCGGCCAGTTGCTCGACGGCGCGGCCACGCTCACACCGCGCATGGTCCAGGCCGAGACGCAGGTGCTCGTGGGGGAGCCCGCGCGGGTGCCGCCCGGCATGAAGGAGGCGCTCGTGGCGTTCCTGGAGCGCCACCCCGAGGTCGATGAGGCGGTGCTCGGCTGGAAGGTCACGCCCGAGGGGGCGGGCTCGGTCGACGAGAGCTACCTGCTCGTGCTCGTGGGCGCCCCTGGCCTTCGAGAGTCGCTCGGCGGCGATCTCGCTCAGACGCTCGTGGTGTATTCGCAGAGCGCACCGATCGATGTGATGTACGTCGCACCGGGGGCGGACCATCTGCTCCGCTCCGTGAAGCCGTTCCACCGCCGCCGCCGAGGGCTGTTCGGGCGCCGCTGACCGCCGCTTCCTGCGTGCGCTTCGTGCGCTCGCGGGTGGTGCGCTCGCCCTCGACCTTCAGCTTGCCCGGCCCCGGTGCAGCCGATCGGGAAGAAGTACGGGACCGTCTGGGGATTTTCAGCGGATCTCAAGCTCGCGGGAGTTGGCATCCGGTGCGCACCGGAGGCAGAATATCCGTAGTTGAGTCGAAGTGACTCAAGTCCACAACTCGAGAGGAGATTGATCGTAATGGCTATGACCTTTGACCCCTTCAGCGAGCTCGACCGACTCGCCTCCGGGCTGCTGCAGTCCCGCCCCGGGCCCCGGGTGATGCCCGTCGACCTGTACCGCGACGCCGACCGCTACGTGCTGAACGCCGATCTGCCTGGCGTCGACCCGGGATCGGTCGACATCGACGTCGACGGTCAGCTGCTCACCATCCGTGCCCAGCGCACCGCCGGTGAGGCCGCCGGAGCGAAGTGGCTCACCCAGGAACGCCCGTCCGGCAGCTACCTGCGCCAGTTCAGCATCGGCGAGGGCGTCGACACCGCCGGCATCTCGGCGAGCTACGACAACGGCGTGCTGAGCGTGGTCATCCCGATCAGTGAGCGCGCGAAGCCGCGCAAGATCGCGGTGCAGAGCCTGTCTGCCGAGGCCGACGCGCAGAAGACGCTCACGAGCTAGCCGCGCGGGCCGCCCCCGGCCGGATCGCCGGGGGCGGCTACACTCGGAACCCGTGAGGACGAGATCGTGAAGACCGAGTTCCGGCGACTCGACGAGGCGGCCCTGCGCGCGCGGCTCGGCCACCCGCATCCGGGCACGAGCGAGAAGATCCTCGACCATCTCGACCGCAGCAGCCTCGCGTTCCTGGCCCACTCGCCGTTCCTCTGCCTCGCCACCTCCGACGCCGCGGGCAACCTCGACTGCTCGCCCCGCGGCGACTATCCGGGCTTCGTGCGCGTGCTCGACGAGCGCACGATCGCCCTGCCCGACCGGCTCGGCAACAAGCTCGCCGACTCGTTCCTCAACGTGCTCGAGAACGGCCACGTCGGCCTCGTCTGCTTCGTGCCCGGCATGATCGAGACGCTCCGCATCAACGGCAGCGCCTACATCACCGACGACCCGGAGCTCCTCGCCGTTCTCGAGCAGGATCACGTGACGCCGTCCGTGGCCACGGTCATCCGCATCGAGGAGGTCTACCTGCACTGCGGGCGGGCGCTCGTGCGCTCCGGGCTCTGGGACCCCGAGATGCAGGATCTCGCGGCCGAGCTCCCGACCTCGGGCACCATGTGGGCGGAGGCCTCCGGCCTGCCGCCCGAGGTCGCGCAGCTGATCGACGAGGGCATGGTCGGCGCCTACAAGACGCTCTACTGAGGTGCCGAGCCGCAAGGGGCTGCGGCCGCTCGTCGTGACGCGCATCCGCCCGGAGTCAAGCGACATCCTGAGCCTGGAGCTCGAGCACCCCGGGGGCGAACCGCTGCCGCCGTGGGAGCCGGGAGCGCACGTCGACGTGCAGCTGATCACCCGGCAGCAGCGTCAGTACTCGCTCTGCGGCGACCCGGGCGACCGCTTCCGCTACCGGATCGCGGTGCTCCGCGAGGAGCCCTCCCGGGGCGCGTCGCTCTACATCCACGGCCATCTGCGCGAGGGCCGCACGGTCTACGTCGGCGAGCCCCGCAACCTGTTCCCGCTGCTGCCCGCCGAGCGCTACCTGCTGCTCGCCGCCGGCATCGGCATCACACCGCTCCTGCCGATGGCCCGCGAGCTCGAGCGGCGGGGCGCCGAGTGGTCGCTGCGCTATGCCGTGCGGGGCGCTGAGCGCCTGCCCTTCCGGAGCGAACTGGAGGAGCTCGGCGACCACATCACCCTGCACTCGCGCGATCACGCGCCGAGGCTCGACCTGCCCGCGCTCCTCGCCCATCCGACGCTCCAGCCGGGCCTCGCAGTCTATGTCTGCGGCCCCGCTCGCTTCACCGACGCCGTCGAGGAGGCCATGCGCGAGTGGCCGCCCGGCAGCCTCCACCTCGAGCGGTTCGAGCCGAAGGCGGGGATCGTGCGGCCGAACGAGCCGTTCTCGGTCGTCTGCGCCCGCTCGGAGAAGACCGTCGAGGTGCCCGCAGAGCTCACCATGCTGAAGGCCCTCGAGATCGCCGGGGTCGAGCTCCCGGGCTCCTGCCTGCGCGGTGTCTGCGGTGCGTGCGCGGTCACCGTCGTGGCCGGACACGCCGAGCACCGCGACTCGCTGACCTCCGACGAGGCCTCCTCCACCGTGTATCCGTGCGTCTCCCGGTCGCTCACCCCCGAGCTCACGATCGACCTCTGAGCCGGGTGCCCGCGACACGCCCGCACGTGCCCTCGCCCGGCGTTTAGACTTGGTACCCAAGCCGAGACAGCCGGAGAATCAGTGCCCTCGAACGACTCCTTCGTGCACCTGCACGTCCACAGCGAATACTCGATGCTGGACGGCGCGGCGAGGGTCAAACCCCTCATCGAAGCGGCCAAGGAGCAGGGCATGCCCGCCGTGGCGGTCACCGACCACGGCAACGTCTTCGGTGCCTTCGACTTCTGGAAGACGGCCACCGAAGCGGGCATCAAGCCCATCATCGGCACCGAGGCCTACCTCACCCCCGGCACCCACCGCAGCGACAAGACGCGGGTGCGCTGGGGCAACGGCGGGCAGGACGACGTCTCGGGCGCGGGCGCCTACACGCACATGACCCTGCTCTCGGAGAGCACCGAGGGCATGCACAACCTGTTCCGGCTGAGCTCCAAGGCGAGCATCGAGGGCTACTACTTCAAGCCCCGCATGGATCGCGAGCTGCTCAGCCAGTACGGCAAGGGCCTCATCGCCACCACCGGATGCCCGTCGGGCGAGGTGCAGACCCGGCTGCGGCTGGGGCAGTACAAGGAGGCCGTCAAGGCCGCCGCCGACTTCCGCGACATCTTCGGCCGCGAGAACTACTTCTGCGAGATCATGGACCACGGGCTCGACATCGAGCGCCGCATCATGACCGACCTGCTCAAGCTCGCCGACGAGCTGCAGCTGCCGCTCGTGGCCACCAACGACCTGCACTACACGCACGCGCACGACGCCACGAGCCACGCAGCCCTGCTCTGCGTGCAGTCGGGCTCGACCCTCTCCGATCCGAACCGGTTCAAGTTCGACGCCGACGAGTTCTACCTCAAGAGCGCCGCCGAGATGCGCCAGCTCTTCCGCGACTACCCGGAGGCGTGCGACAACACCCTGCTGATCGCCGAGCGCTGCGAGGTGGCCTTCGACACGAACGCCAACTACATGCCGCGCTATCCGGTGCCGGACGGCGAGACCGAGGCCACCTGGTTCGAGAAGGAGGTCGAGGCGGGGCTCAAGGAGCGCTACCCGAACGGGGTCACGCAGGAGGTGCGCGAGCGCGCCGACTACGAGGTCGGGGTCATCCAGCAGATGGGCTTCCCCGGCTACTTCCTCGTGGTGGCCGACTTCATCAACTGGTCGAAGCGCAACGGCATCCGAGTGGGCCCGGGCCGTGGCTCCGGTGCGGGGTCCATGGCCGCGTACGCCATGAAGATCACCGACCTCGATCCGCTCGTGCACGGCCTCATCTTCGAGCGCTTCCTCAACCCGGACCGCGTCTCCATGCCCGACTTCGACGTCGATTTCGACGACCGTCGCCGCGGCGAGGTCATCAAGTACGTCACCGAGAAGTACGGCGACGAGCGCGTGGCGCAGATCGTGACCTACGGCACCATCAAGGCCAAGCAGGCGCTGAAGGACTCCGGCCGGGTGCTCGGGTTCCCCTTCAGCATGGGCGAGAAGCTCACGAAGGCGATGCCGCCGCCCATCATGGGCAAGGACATCCCGCTCTCGGGCATCTTCGACAAGGCGCACCCACGGTTCAAGGAGGCCGTCGACATCCGCACGGTCATCGAGAGCGACCCCGAGGCGCGCACGGTGTTCGACACCGCGCTCGGCATCGAGAACCTCAAGCGGCAGTGGGGCGTGCACGCGGCCGGCGTGATCATGTCGAGCGACCCGCTGATCGACATCATCCCGATCATGAAGCGCGAGCAGGACGGCCAGATCGTCACGCAGTTCGACTACCCCGCCGCGGAGTCGCTCGGACTGATCAAGATGGACTTCCTGGGGCTCAGGAACCTCACGATCATCGACGACGCGCTCGACAACATCCGCGCGAACCGGGGTGAGGACCTGGTGCTCGAGGATCTCGAGCTCGACGACAAGCCCTCCTACGACCTGCTCGCCCGTGGCGACACGCTCGGCGTGTTCCAGCTCGACGGCGGGCCCATGCGCGGGCTCCTCAGGCTCATGAAGCCCGACAACTTCGAGGACATCTCGGCTGTCCTGGCCCTCTACCGCCCGGGCCCGATGGGTGCCGACTCGCACACCAACTACGCGCTGCGGAAGAACGGCATCCAGCCGATCACCCCGATCCACCCCGAGCTCGCCGAGCCGCTGCTCGAGGTGCTCGGCGGCACCTACGGCCTCATCGTGTACCAGGAGCAGGTGATGTCGATCGCGCAGAAGCTCGCGGGCTTCACGCTCGCGCAGGCCGACCTGCTGCGCCGCGCGATGGGCAAGAAGAAGAAGTCAGAGCTCGACAAGCAGTACGAGGGCTTCTCGAAGGGCATGCACGACAACGGCTACTCCGAGGCAGCGGTCAAGACGCTCTGGGACATCCTGCTGCCGTTCTCCGACTACGCCTTCAACAAGGCGCACTCGGCGGCCTACGGCGTCATCTCCTACTGGACCGCCTACCTCAAGGCGCACTATCCGGCCGAGTACATGGCCGCGTTGCTGACGAGCGTGGGCGACTCCAAGGACAAGATGGCGATGTACCTGAGCGAGTGCCGCCGGATGGGCATCAAGGTGCTGCCGCCGGACGTCAACGAGTCGATCGGGTTCTTCACGGCCGTCGGCACCGACATCCGCTTCGGCCTCGGCGCCGTGCGGAACGTCGGCATGAACGTGGTCGAGCTCATCAAGGCCGCTCGCGAGGAGAAGGGCGCCTTCACCTCGTTCGGCGACTTCCTGAAGAAGATCCCGCTCGGTGCCGCCAACAAGCGCACGATCGAGTCCCTCATCAAGGCGGGGGCGTTCGATTCGCTCGGGTCGACCAGGCGCGCGCTCATCGAGGTGCACGAGGGACTGATCGAGAACGCGGTGTCGCAGAAGCGCAACGAGGCCAACGGCCAGGTCGGGTTCGACTTCGACTCGCTCTGGGATGCGCCCGAGGAGGTGCACGACATCCCCGTGCGCCCCGAGTGGGCCAAGCGCGACAAGCTCGCCTTCGAGCGCGACATGCTCGGGCTGTACGTGTCGGACCATCCGCTCGCGGGTCTCGAGATCCCGCTCGCGAAGGTGGCGTCGACGTCGATCCTCGACCTGCTGGAGAGCGAGCACACGCAGGACGGCGACCAGGTGACGGTCGCGGGCCTCATCACGAGCGTGCAGCACCGGGTGGCCAAGAACTCGGGCAACCAGTACGGCATGATCACGGTCGAGGACTTCGCGGGAGAGATCACCGCGATGTTCATGGGCAAGACCTATCAGGAGTTCGGCCCGGCGCTCACGAACGACGCCATCGTGGTGGTGCGGGGCCGCGTCTCGCTCCGAGACGACGGCATGAACCTGCACGCGTTCAGCCTCTTCCAGCCCGACCTCGGTCAGGCCGCGGGCGCGTCGGGTCCGCTGCAGATCTCGCTCGCCGAGTTCAAGGCCACGACCGACACGGTGCAGGCGCTCAACGACGTGCTCATCCGGCACTCCGGCGACACCGAGGTGCGGTTGCGCCTCGTCAAGAACGACAACGTGCGGATCTTCGAGGTGCCGTTCGGGGTCAATGTGACAGCCGACCTCTTCGGCGAGCTCAAGTCGCTGCTCGGCCCGAACTGCCTCGCCTAGCTGTACTGCCCAGGCAGGTTGATCAACCGGCTGATGGGTGGTCTTGCCGGCGGTGGCGGTGTGGGGTCTGTGGTGATTGTCTTCATGGAGCCATCCGGGGAGGGCTTGAGCGAGAGCCATCTCCCTGTCGAACTTCTCGGTCTGCCCCTCGTCGAGCCGCCCTGACTGATGCCGTGCAGCCCCACACTGGCGGGGTCCACCCCCTCCTGTTGCCCCCGCGGCGTTCTCGCGATGCCACGGCGGGGCGGTGATGAAGGTGGGGCGCGGGCACGGTGTCGCCTTTCGTCCTGGACGGAACTGGATGCCGTCACCAGGAGGTCAGCGGCGGACTGGGTAGGCTGGTTACGCCATGATCCAGACCATCGACCTCCGCGGCCAGACGCCCACCCGAGCTCAGCTCACCACCCTCGTGCCGCGCCCCGACACCGATGTGTCGGTCGCTGCCGAGGCCGCCGCAGCCCTCCTCGAGGCCGTCCGTGCCGACGGGCTCGTCGCCCTCCGCGATCAGGCCGAGCGCTTCGACGGGGTCGTGCCCGAGCACGTGCGCGTTCCGCAGAGCGAGATCGATGCGGCCGTCGTGGGGCTCGACCCCGCCGTGCGCGCGGCGCTCGACGAGGCCATCGTGCGCGTGCGGCAGGCCACCGCCGCCCAGATCCCGGATGCCCGCACCACCACGCTCGCCGACGGCGCGGTGGTGGAGCAGCGCTGGCACCCGGTCGAGCGCGTGGGCCTCTACGTGCCGGGCGGCAAGGCGGTGTACCCCTCGAGCGTGGTCATGAACGTGGTGCCCGCCCAGCTCGCCGGTGTCGGATCGATCGCGATCGCGTCGCCGCCGCAGAAGGAGTTCGGCGGCTCCATCCACCCCACCATCCTAGGCGCGGCCGGTCTCCTCGGCGTCACCGAGGTCTACGCCATCGGGGGAGCGGGAGCCGTCGGCGCGCTCGCCTACGGGGTCGACGAGATCGGCCTCGAGGCCGTGCAGGTCATCACGGGCCCCGGCAACGTCTTCGTGGCCGCCGCCAAGCGACTCGTGCGCGGTGTCGTCGGCATCGACTCCGAGGCCGGCCCCACCGAGATCCTCGTCATCGCCGATGAGAGCGCCGACCCCGAGTTCGTGGCCGCCGACCTGGTGAGCCAGGCCGAGCACGACGAGCTCGCGGCCGCGGTCCTCGTCACGGACTCCGCCGCTCTCGCCCAGAACGTCGTGGCGGCCCTCGGGCGCGCCGCGGCCACCACGACGCACGCCGAGCGCGTCGCGATCGCCCTCGACGGCCCGCAGTCGGCCATCGTGCTCGTCGACAGCATCGAGCTCGCGGCCGCGGTGAGCAACGTCTACGGCCCCGAGCACCTCGAGCTGCAGACGGCCGATCCGGATGCGACGCTCGGCCTCATCCACAACGCCGGCGCGATCTTCGTGGGCGCCTATTCGCCCGTGAGTCTCGGCGACTACCTGGCGGGCTCGAACCACGTGCTCCCCACCGGTGGCCAGTCCCGCTTCTCCTCGGGCCTCGGAGCGTACACGTTCCTCCGCCCGCAGCAGATCGTGCGCTACGACCGATCCGCCCTCGACGCCGTCGCTTCGCGGATCGTGGCGCTCTCCAGCGCCGAGAACCTCCCGGCCCACGGCGACGCCGTCACGGCGCGCTTCGCCCGCTGACCGCCCTGGGCCCCGCTCCCGCCCGAGGGCCTCGGCGCTCCACTACCATGGAGGTGCCATGTACTGTCCCTACTGCCGCTACCCCGATTCCCGCGTCGTCGACTCCCGCACGACCGACGACGGTCTCGCCATCCGACGCCGGCGCCAGTGCCCTGACTGCGGTCGGCGTTTCAGCACCACCGAGACCGCGAGCCTCAGCGTGATCAAGCGCTCCGGCGTGGTCGAGCCGTTCAGCCGGGAGAAGATCGTGAGCGGTGTGCGCAAGGCCTGCCAGGGCCGCCCCGTCACCGACAGCGACCTCGCGGTGCTCGCCCAGCGGGTGGAGGAGACCGTGCGACTCTCCGGCGCGGCGCAGATCGACGCCAACGACATCGGCCTCGCCATCCTGCAGCCCCTCCGCGAGCTCGACGAGGTGGCCTACCTGCGGTTCGCGAGCGTCTACCAGGCCTTCGACTCGCTCGACGACTTCGAGAGCGCCATCACGCTGCTGCGCGTCGAGCACGAGCAGGCGCACGACGACGAGAGCCCTGCGGCCGCCCAGGCACGCGACACCACCGGTTCCTACGAGTGAGCGGCGTCTACGGACTCCTCTTCCGGCACGTGCTGTCGAAGATGGATCCGGAGCGGGCCCACCATCTCGCCTTCTCGGTCATCGAGGCCATTCCGGCGCTCCGGCTCGAGCGACTCGTGAGCCGCTTCACGGGTGCGCAGGGCGGCGACCTGTCGGTCGAGGCGCTCGGTCTGCGGTTCCCGACCCCGTTCGGGCTGGCCGCGGGCTTCGACAAGGATGCCAAGGGCATCCGCGGGTTCGGCGCCCTCGGCTTCGGCCACGTCGAGGTCGGCACGATCACGGCGCGAGCGCAGCCGGGCAACCCGCGCCCGCGGCTGTTCCGACTCGTGCCCGACCGCGCCGTCATCAACCGCATGGGTTTCAACAACGCAGGAGCGTCCGGAGCGTCGCTGCGGCTCGCCCGCACGCGCTCGCTCCGCCATCCGCGACCCGTGATCGGCGTCAACATCGGCAAGAGCCGTGTGGTCGAGGTCGAGGATGCGATCAGCGACTACCTGCAGAGCACGCGCGCACTCGCACCCATGGCCGACTACCTCGTGGTGAACGTGTCGTCGCCGAACACCCCGGGCCTCCGCGGCCTGCAGGAGATCGACCGGCTCGCGCCGCTCCTGGAGGCGGTCAAGGCCGAATGCGGACCGACGCCGCTGCTGGTCAAGATCGCGCCCGACCTCTCCGACGAGGAGGTGCGCAAGGTCTCCGCCCTCGTCGTCGACCTCGGCCTCGACGGCATCATCGCGACCAACACGACACTCTCGCGCGAGCGCCTCGTCACCTCACGCGAGGTCGTGGAGGCCGCCGGAGCCGGTGGGCTCTCGGGTGCGCCGCTCGCCGCCCGTGCCCTCGAGGTGCTGGTGCTCATCCGCTCCGTCGTGCCGGCGGAGCTCTGCGTCATCTCGGTGGGCGGCGTCGACACGGCGGTCGATGTGCAGGAGCGCATCGACGCGGGCGCGACCCTCGTGCAGGGCTACACGGCGTTCCTCTACCGCGGCCCGCTGTGGGCGCGCCAGATCAACCGCGGCCTGGTGGCGCTGCGGGCGGGGCGTCAGGCCCGGCGGTAGCGCTCGCCCGAGCCCTCGTCGAGGGCGGGCGCGACGGTGTCGGCCGCTGCCGCCAGATCGCGGAAGACGCGCTCGACCACGTGCGCGTCGTGCGGATCGAGCGACTCCGCGAGTGCTCGGATCCGCTCGGGCTGGTCGTGCGAGGCCATCACCTCGAGCCCGGCCTCGGTGGCGTCGATGCGGAGGCTCCGCCGATCCTCGGAACGGGCGCTCCGGGTGGCCAGGCCGCGCTTCTCCAGGCGGTCGAGGAGCACGGTGACCGAGGCGCTCGTGATGCCGAGGCCGGCAGCGAGGTCCTTGGGGCCGATCGGTCGCTCGGCGAGGCCGGCCTCGCGCAGCAGGCGCATCGCCGCGAGGTCGTTCTCCTTCAGGCCCGACCGCTCCGTCTCACGCCGCAGCATCTTCAGTTCGGCCACGCGGAGGTCGGCGATCGCCGCCAGCACGCGCCTCGCGGAATCGGTCACGGTGGTGTCGTCCGTCATCAGCCGATCGTGGCCCCTCGTCGCTTTCCGATCCATTCGGTGAGTACGCTACCCCCGAACCCGAGGATCGGCCCGCAATCGCGTCGGCACCCGGTTCAGGATCGCCGAGCCTCCCGATCAGCTCGGGAACTGGCCGCGCTTGACCTGGGGCTTCGGCAGGCGCAGTCGACGGAACTGCAGGGCGCGCATGGTGGCGTACCAGCGCGTGCCGCGCTCGATGTTGTCGGCGCCGAACTTCTCGCGGAGCTTCTTCAGCAGGCGGAAGCCCAGCAGCACGCAGTCGCCGACCACGATCAGCACGAAAGCGTACAGCCCGAGCATCACGCCCGACTGCACCTCGGGCAGGGGCACGAGGGTGAGCAGGATGACGACGAACATGATCGGGATGAGGAACTCGCCGATGTTGAAACGCGCGTCCACGTAATCGCGCACATAGCGGCGCTGCGCTCCCTTGTCACGAGCGGGGAGGTAGCGATCGTCGCCGTTGGCCATGCCGATGCGCGCCTTGTCGCGCGCCTCCTGCTGGCGGCGTTTGTAGTCGCGACTCGCCTCTTTGCGGTCGTTCGGCACGAGCGGCCTGGCGTTCGCGGCCTCCCGCTCCTTGCGGGTCGGGGTCGCGCGACCCTTGCCGATCGTCGACTCCTCCACAGGCGCGTCGATGGGGGGCTGCTCGGTGCTCGTCTTCTTGGCCACGGTGTCCTCGTTCGTTCGTCTCTTAAGATTACCTGCATGACAGACCCGAGTGGCTCCCCGTTCTCCCAGGTAGACGATCGCGAGCAGCGCCTCGCCGAGGAGGTGCGGCTGGCGCTGCCGGCGAGCATCGCCGAGCTCAGCGGTCTCGTGCGCATCCCGTCGGTGTCCTGGAGCGCCTTCGATCCCGCCCAGGTGGCGGCGAGTGCCGAGGCGGTGGCGGGCCTCGCCCGCGAGACCGGTGTCTTCGAGTCGGTCGAGATCCTGCGGGCCGAGACCGGCACGGGGGAGAAGGGGCAGCCTGCCGTGCTGGCCACGCGCGCCGCTCGGAACGGCCGTCCGACCGTGCTCCTCTACGCCCACCACGACGTGCAGCCGCAGGGAGACGACGCCGACTGGGAGTCGCCGCCGTTCGAGCCGACCGTCCGCGGCGACCGGCTCTACGGCCGGGGCGCGGCCGACGACAAGGCGGGAGTGGTCTCGCACCTGGCGTCCGTGCGGGCGCTCCGGTCGGTCGCGGGAGACGACTTCGACCTCGGTCTCGTGCTCTTCATCGAGGGCGAAGAGGAGTTCGGCTCGCGCTCGTTCGCGAACTTCCTCGAGGTGCACCGCGAGAAGCTCGCCGCCGACGTCATCGTCGTGGCCGACTCCGACAACTGGGACGCCGAGACCCCTTCGCTCACCATCAGCTTGCGCGGCAACGTCACCTTCCGGCTCACGGTCTCGACCCTCGCGCACGCCTCGCACTCGGGCATGTTCGGGGGAGCGGTGCCCGACGCGATGCTCGCCGCCTTCCGGCTCGCCGCCTCGTTGCACGACGAGAACGGCTCCGTGGCCGTCGCGGGCCTCACCTCCCGCGAGATGCAGACGCCGGAGTACACCGACGAGACGCTCCGGAACGAGGCCGGCCTCCTCGAGGGAGTCTCGCCCATCGGCACCGGGTCCGTGCTCTCGCGGCTCTGGGCACAGCCCGCCATCACGATCACGGGCATCGACGCCCCGTCGGTGGCCAATGCCTCCAACACCCTCGTCCCGAGCGTCTCGCTCCGCGTCAGCGCGCGCATCGCCCCCGGTCAGGATCCGCAGGAGGCCTTCGAAGCGCTCGAGGCGCACATCCGCTCGCACGCCCCCTTCGGCGCGAAGGTCGAACTCGACGACGTCGACACCGGCAGCCCGTTCCTCGTCGACACCTCCGGCTGGGCGGTCACGGCGGCGAAGGACGCGATGCGGGACGCCTGGGGTGCCGAGCCCGTCGAGGCCGGCATCGGCGGATCGATCCCGTTCATCGCCGACCTCGTGCGCGTGTTCCCCGAGGCGCAGATCCTCGTGACGGGCGTCGAAGACCCCCACACGCGGGCGCACAGCCCGAACGAGTCGCTGCACCTCGGCGTCTTCCACCGCGCCATCGGCACCGAGGCGCTCATGCTTCTCCGCATGAACGACCGGGCAGGGAATAACTGACCTCTGCCCCAGGTTGCCGGAGTTAGACTTCCGACATACTTCCGAGCGAATGGAGTGAACATGAGCGACTCGACACTGACTGTGCCCGCTGAGGGACAGACCGTCGAAGCCCCCGCGCACAAGGTCGGCATCACCCCCGCCGCGGGCACGAAGGTCAAGAACCTCCTCGAGCAGGAGGGTCGCGACGACCTGCGCCTGCGCGTGGCCGTGCAGCCCGGCGGCTGCTCCGGCCTGATCTACCAGCTCTACTTCGACGAGCGCATGCTCGACGGCGACAACGTCGTCGACTACGACGGCGTCGAGGTCATCGTCGACAAGATGAGCGTTCCCTACCTCGAGGGCGCCACCATCGACTTCGAGGACACGATCCAGAAGCAGGGCTTCACGATCGACAACCCGAATGCCGGCGGAAGCTGCGCGTGCGGGGATTCGTTCCACTAGAAAGCACTTCTCATCAGGGCCGTCCCACATCGGGGCGGCCCTTTTGCGTGCCCTACCAGACGCCGATCCGGTGTGGCTGTGGCAACGGCGGGTAAATCGACCCAGTAGGCTAGGAGAAGGTCAAATACACTGTGGTGTAGCTTCCCGAAAGGTCTGTGGTGCGCTCTAACCGACGTCTCCGATGGGCTGCGATACCGATCGCAGCCGTACTGTCAGTTGTCCTCGCCGGGTGCACGCAGGACCAGCTCCAGGGCTGGCTTCCCACCGAGCCCGGCACCACGAACAACGTCGATCGCGTCATCGGCCTCTGGGTCACCTCGTGGATCGTGCTTCTCGTCGTGGGTGTCATCACCTGGGCGCTCACCATCTGGGCGATCGTCGTGTACCGCCGCCGCAAGGGGCAGACCGGCCTTCCGGCTCAGCTGCGCTACAACATGCCGATCGAGATCTTCTACACGATCGTCCCGCTCATCCTGGTGCTGGGCTTCTTCGCCTTCACGGCGCGCGACCAGGACGCGATCGAGGCGGCCTACGACGACCCCGAGGTCACCATCCAGGTCTTCGGCAAGCAGTGGGCATGGGACTTCAACTACGTCGACGAAGACGTCTACTACGCCGGGGTGCAGGGTCAGGACGACCCGGACGACGCCAACGGCAACCTGGTCGAGTCCGAGATCCCCACCCTCTACCTCCCCGTCGGCAAGACCGTCGAGGTGCAGCTCGAGTCGCGCGACGTCATCCACTCGTTCTGGGTCATCGACTTCCTCTACAAGAAGGACATGCTGCCCGGCAAGACGAACTACATGTACGTCACGCCCGAGCGCGAGGGAACCTTCACCGGCAAGTGCGCCGAGCTCTGCGGCGAGTACCACTCGATGATGCTGTTCAACGTGAAGGTCGTCTCCCAGCAGGAGTACGACGACTACATCCAGTCGCTCCGCGACTCCGGCCAGGAGGGTCAGCTCGGCCACGAGTACGACCGCAACCAGAACCTCCCGGGCATCGGCACGCCCGAGCACCACGAAGAAGAAGAGTAGGAACGCGACATGACTGCAACCGTCGACGTGACGTCGGCCGGCACTCCGGCTCCCCTTCCCACTCCCTCGAAGACCGTGGGGCGGAAGGGCAACATCCTGGTCAAGTGGATCACCTCCACCGACCACAAGACCATCGGGTACATGTACCTGATCGCCTCGTTCATCTTCTTCTGCCTCGGCGGCGTCATGGCCCTCGTCATCCGCGCTCAGCTGTTCGAGCCGGGCCTGGAGCTGCTGCAGACCAAGGACCAGTACAACCAGCTCTTCACGATGCACGGCACGATCATGCTGCTGATGTTCGCGACGCCGCTGTTCGCCGGCTTCGCCAACGCGCTCATGCCGCTGCAGATCGGTGCGCCGGACGTCGCGTTCCCGCGACTGAACGCCTTCGCGTTCTGGCTGTTCCTCTTCGGCTCGCTGATCGCGGTCTCCGGCTTCCTCACCCCGCAGGGTGCGGCCTCCTTCGGCTGGTTCGCCTACGCACCGTTGTCGTCGACCACGTTCACACCGGGAGACGGCGGAAACCTCTGGGTCTTCGGCCTGGGCCTCTCGGGCTTCGGCACCATCCTCGGTGCGGTGAACTTCATCACCACGATCATCACGCTGCGTGCCCCGGGCATGACCATGT
Organism: Herbiconiux oxytropis; assembly: GCF_024979315.1. Classification (GTDB taxonomy): domain Bacteria; phylum Actinomycetota; class Actinomycetes; order Actinomycetales; family Microbacteriaceae; genus Herbiconiux; species Herbiconiux oxytropis. The sequence continues at coordinate 35,499 of NZ_JANLCK010000018.1, forward strand.
TCCGGATGCCGATCTTCACCTGGAACATCCTGGTCACGTCGATCCTCGTGCTGATGGCCTTCCCGGTGCTGGCCGCCGCGCTCTTCGCACTCGGTTCGGACCGTGTCTTCGGCGCCCACATCTACGACGCGGCCAACGGCGGTGTGCTCCTCTGGCAGCACCTGTTCTGGTTCTTCGGGCACCCGGAGGTCTACATCATCGCGCTGCCGTTCTTCGGCATCGTCTCCGAGGTGTTCCCTGTCTTCAGCCGCAAGCCGATCTTCGGCTACAAGACGCTGATCTACGCCACGATCTCGATCGCGGCCCTGTCGGTCACGGTGTGGGCGCACCACATGTACGTCACCGGTTCGGTGCTGCTGCCCTTCTTCGCCTTGATGACGATGTTGATCGCCGTGCCCACGGGTGTGAAGATCTTCAACTGGATCGGCACGATGTGGCGAGGCTCCGTCACGTTCGAGACGCCCATGATCTGGGCCATCGGCTTCCTCATCACCTTCACCTTCGGTGGTCTGACCGGCGTCATCCTCGCGTCGCCGCCGCTCGACTTCCACGTCTCGGACACGTACTTCGTGGTGGCGCACTTCCACTACGTGGTGTTCGGCACGGTCGTGTTCGCGATGTTCTCGGGCTTCTACTTCTGGTGGCCCAAGTGGACCGGCAAGATGCTCAACGAGCGTCTCGGCTACTGGCACTTCTGGCTGCTGTTCATCGGCTTCCACACCACGTTCCTCATCCAGCACTGGCTGGGCGTCATCGGCATGCCACGTCGTTACGCCACCTACCAGCCCGAAGAGGGCTACGAGTGGATGAACCAGCTCTCCACGATCGGTGCGTTCGTGCTGGCGGCCTCGATGATCCCGTTCTTCCTGAACGTGTACGTCACGGCCCGCAAGGCACCCAAGGTCACGGTCAACGACCCGTGGGGCTACGGCCGGTCGCTCGAGTGGGCCACCTCGTGCCCGCCGCCGCGGCACAACTTCACCTCGATCCCTCGCATCCGCTCGGAGTCGCCGGCGTTCGACCTGAACCACCCCGAGGCCGGCATCCCGGTCGGTGTGGGTCCGGCGAAGGATGCTCCGGATGCTCCCACCTACGACGTCTCGCAAGGCAAGGTCAAGTAACCCATGAGAGCCAACACCAATCTCTTCTGGATCCTGTTCGTCTTCATGCTCCTGGCCACGGCGGCGTACACGATCTGGTCGTTGCTCTACTTCGACGGCCAGATCGAGTGGGTGGGCACGCTCGGCATCGGCCTCGCGGCCATCCTGTCGGCGTTCCTCGCCTTCTATCTCGGCCGCGTGCACAAGTCGCAGGGGGGCGAGCTGCCCGAAGACCGCCTCGACTCCAACATCGATGACGGCGACCCCGAGATGGGCTTCTACAGCCCCTGGAGCTGGTGGCCTATCATCCTCGCGGGTGGCGGAGCGCTTCTCATGCTGGGTCTCGCTGTGGGCTTCTGGATCTGCTTCATCGCCGGAGCCCTCACCCTCGTCGCCATCGTCGGCTGGGTCTTCGAGTACTACCGCGGCTACTTCGCCCGCTGATCTTCCGCTGCATCGAAGGCCCGCCCCTCACTGAGGGGCGGGCCTTCGTCTTTGCCCGCTTCTATGAAGAGCCGACGGTGAGTGCGCCGCCCGTCTAGGGTGATTCGCTGCAAGAAGGTGCACCGGGCGTGGCAGCCGAAACTGCGATTGGGTCGTACGACTCGCCGACGCTGGTCGCGAGGCCCGAACGATCGAGGCAATGCGTTCCATCCGAGTGATGCGCCGCGCGATCACCGCCGATTCATCCACGAGGCCGCGTCCGCCCATCGGGGCTCCCTCGTCTCCGCCAGAAGCGACCGGTCCGACGCCCCGCTCCCACCCTCCGGCCCCCGACACCCTGCGTTAGTCGTCGAACTGCTCGTGCACCTCGATGTACTCGCCACCGGGGAGTCGAACGATGGGGCCGGACTCGGAGCCGTGCAGCACGATTTCGCGGTCCTTCCTGTAGGCGTTCCTCGCGTTCTACCTCGACCGCGTGCACAAGTCGCAGGGCGGCGAGCTGGCCGAAGACCGCCTCGACTCCAACATCGACAGCGGCGACCCCGAGATGGGCTTCGACACCCCTCATCCTCGTCGCCATCGTCGGCTGGGCGTTCGAGTACTATCGCAGCTACTTCGCCCGCTAGGCCCTTACCGCCACGCAGAAAAGCGCCCGCTCCCTCTGAAGGAGCGGGCGGCTTTCTGCCCGCAGCAGTCAGCTGCCTGCTGGGCAGGTCACGAACAGGCGGGGAGGTTCTCGAGGTTGGCGTCGAGGGTCGCGGGGCCGCCCAGGAGCACGATGTGCTTCGGTTTGAGCGCTCGTACCTGTGCGGCGACATCGCTCGTCACACAGCTCTTGCGGGTGAGCAGGACGGGAGCGGTCTTGACGCCCGCCAGGACGCCGCCAGCGAGGGCGTCGGGGTAGTTCGCTCCCGTGGCGAAGTACACCGTGTCGATCGGACCTGTGAAGTGTGCAGCAGTGATGTTGGCGGAGACGGCAAACCGGTCATCACCATCGATTCGCGTGACGGCACCGGTAGTCGTCTTCAGGTCGGTTGCAAGCCCGGCCGAAAGTGTGTCCTCACCCCCGAACACGGTGCTGGCGGTGACCCCGCGCGACGTCAGGAGGGCCTTCTCCTCTGCGGACAGGGCCGTGGCCTCCCCGTTGACGAGCAGTACTGGCGTCTTGACCTTTGCGGCCGCTGGGCTTGCACTCAGGGCATCGGGGAACTTTAGCCCGCTGGCCACGTAGATGTTCGTGGAGGCCATTGCCCCGAACATCGGATTGCTGATGAGATTGCGGGAGACGGCGAAGCGATCTGCGCCGCCGATTCGGGTCACAGTTGCGTTGTTCCGCATGTCTTGAAGCTGCTCAATGAGCTCGGGCTTGAGCGTGCTCTCGCCTCCGACCACCACGATGTGAGCGGGATCGAAGTGGTTGACGACGTTGTAGACGTAGTTCGGAAGCGTGGTCGACCGTGCGAGAACCAGTGGTGCCCCGCGCTGTGCGGCGATCGCCGAGGCGCTCAAGGCGTCGGAGTAGTTCTCGCCGCTGGCGATGTAGACAACTGCTGCTGTGCCCGGCGCGACCTGAAGGGCGATGTTTGCAGCCGCCTCGTAGCGGGTGTCGCCGTCGATCCGCTCGACGATCGAGGTGGTCGGAACGATGTCCGCCACGCAGGACTTCTCACCGAAGCCGCCCACGTTGTTCCTGAACTGCATCGTGAAGGGGTAGCTGCCCACCTTCGTGGGTGTGCCGGTGATCTTCGGTGTCTGGTTGGCTGCCTTTGTGAGCGACAGTCCGTCGGGGAGTGAACCCGCCGCGATCGTGCCGTCGTAGCCGGATCCCGACTCGCCGTCGAGAACGTCGAACTGCACCGGCACCCCGACCTTCGAGATCTGAGGCGGACACGTCACCAGGCCCGGGTTCGCTCCCGGAAGAGCTGAAGCGGCCTGTGGCGCGGTCAGCGCAACGGTGAGGACGACACCGGTCAACGCGGGACCAGCGATCATCGACGTCAAACGACGCCGTCCGGGGGTAGGTCGAGAGTTCATGGTTCGGGCTTTCTGTTGGTGGAAGGGTCCAACAGACAGCCTGTGGCCGAGGGGGCGGCGGGTGTTATGAGCAGTTCATGCTCAGTTACGCCGAAGGGCCCCTCGCGCGGAGTGCGAGGGGCCCTTCGGGGGAGTGGGGCTACGGCTTGGTGAGGCCGGGGCCTTCCTCGAGGGAGTGGTCGGTGCCGTCGCCGTGGGTGCCGTGGTGGCCGTGGCCGGACTCGAGCTCCTGCTGCTGGGCGGGAGCGATGCGGTCTTCGAAGAACCAGCGCGAGACGCGGGAACGGAAGCGCATGCCGGGCGTGATCTGACCCTTGGCGTTGGGGCGGAGCATGATCGGCTCGTAGACCTCGTAGTCGACCAGGCGCCAACGCTCGTAGTCGTCGACCTGTTCGTGCACCTCGATGTACTCGCCACCGGGGAGTCGCACGATCCGGCCGGACTCGAAGCCGTGCAGCACGATCTCGCGGTCCTTCTTCATGAGCGCGATGCACACGCGCTTCGTGACGAAGAACGCCAGGAACGGTCCGAGCACGACCCACGCCTGGATGGTGTGGATGACGCCCTCGATCGACAGCTGGAAGTGCGTCGCCATGAGGTCGGACGAAGCCGCCGCCCAGAGGCCCGCGTAGAAGGTGACGCCGGCCGCACCGATGGCCGTGCGGGTGGGGGCGTTGCGCGGGCGATCGAGGATGTGGTGCTCGCGCTTGTCTCCCGTGACCCAGCCCTCGATGAAGGGGTAGGCGGCCACGGCGGCGAGCAGGCCCACGAGCGCGATCACAGGCACGATGATGTTGATCGACCAGGTGTGGTCGAGCCAGACGAACTCCCATCCCGGCGGGATCAATCGCAGGGCGCCGTCGGCGAAGCCGATGTACCAGTCGGGCTGGGTACCCGCCGACACCGGTGAGGGGTCGTACGGGCCGTAGTTCCAGATCGGGTTGATCGTGAAGAACGAGGCCATGAGGGCGATGACGCCGAACACCAGGAAGAAGAAGCCACCGGCCTTCGCCGCGTACACGGGGAGGATCGGGTAGCCCACGACGTTGTTGTTCGTGCGGCCGGCACCGGCGTACTGCGTGTGCTTGTGCACGATCACGAACACGAGGTGGAGGGCCAGGAACGCCACGAGGATCGCCGGCAGCAGCAGGATGTGCAGCGTGTAGAGGCGCCCCACGATCGCCGTGCCAGGGAACTCTCCGCCGAACAGCAGGAACGAGGTCCACGTGCCGATCACCGGGATGCCCTTGATCAGGCCGTCGATGATCCGGAGGCCGTTGCCCGAGAGCAGGTCGTCGGGGAGCGAGTAGCCCGTGAAGCCCTCAGCCATGGCCAGGACGAACAGCAGGAAGCCGATGACCCAGTTGAGCTCACGCGGCTTGCGGAACGCACCCGTGAAGAACACGCGGAGCATGTGCAGGCCGATGGCCGCGATGAACAGCAGTGCCGCCCAGTGGTGGATCTGGCGCACCAGGAGTCCGCCGCGCACATCGAACGAGATGTGCAGCGCCGACTCCATGGCCGCCGACATCTCGACGCCCTTCATCGGCACGAAGGCGCCGTCGTAGTGCGTCTCGACCATCGATGCCTGGAAGAAGAACGTCAGGAACGTCCCGGACAGGATGATGACGACGAAGCTGTAGAGCGCCACCTCGCCGAGCATGAACGACCAGTGGTCGGGGAAGATCTTGCGGCCGAACTCCTTGACGACGCCCGAGATGCTCGTGCGGTCCTCGAGGTAGTTCGACGCCGCGGCGGTGAAGCCACCGCTCTTCGGCTTCGCGGGCCCGTTGTCGGTGGCGGCCGCGGCGCCCGCAGGCGTGCTGTCTCCCGATCCGGTCCTGTCGATCGTGCTGGTCATGAACGCTCCCAGAAGCTAGGGCCGACAGGCTCGTTGAAATCGCTCCGGGCCACGAGGTAGCCCTCGGAGTCCACCTCGATGGGCAGCTGGGGCAGAGGGCGCTTGGCCGGTCCGAAGATGACCTCGCACTCCTTCGTCACGTCGAAGGTCGACTGGTGGCAGGGGCAGAGCAGGTGGTGGGTCTGCTGCTCGTACAGCGCCACGGGGCAGCCGACGTGCGTGCAGATCTTGGAGTAGGCGACGATGCCGTCGTACGACCAGTCCTCGCGACCGGGGCTGATCGTCAGGTCGTCGGGGTTCAGGCGCATGAGCAGCACAGCGGCCTTGGCCTTCTGCTCGAGCAGGTCGTGGCGCTCGTTGAGGCCCTCGGGGATGATGTGGAAGACCGAGCCGATCGTGACATCCGAAGCCTTGACCGGGATGCCCGACGGGTCGAGCGTGAGGCGTGAGCCCTTCTTCCACATGGTGTGGCTGAGCAGCTCCACGGGATCCTCGTCCTGAGGAGCCCAGCCGCGGAAGAGCACGAGGCCCGGCAGCGGGAACGCCACGAGGGCGCCGATGAGGCTGTTGCGGATGAGCGTGCGACGACCGAAGCCCGACTCCTGGTCGGCCTCGTGGAAGATCTCGACCGCGCGGTCGCGGGTGGCCTGCGTGCCGCGGATCGGGTGGCGCTCGTCGATGCCCTCCTTGTCGGCCATCAGCGCCTTGCCCCAGTGCACGGCACCGAGGCCGATGCCGAAGAGGGCGAGCGCGGAGCCGACACCGATGAACAGGTTGTTCAGGCGGATCGCCGCGATGTCGCCGTCTTCGATCGGGAAGGCCATGTAGGCCGCGAGGGCGAAGATGCTGCCGGCGATCGACAGGTAGAACAGCGTGTAGACCGTGCGCTGGGCGTGCTTGGCCTTCTTGGGGTCGAGATCCGTGACGCGCTTGCGGTGGGGCGGCTCGCCCGGGTTCACCACATCGGAAGCAATGACCGCGGTGCCGGTCGAAGCGGCTCGACTCGTCTCGACGGCCGACGAATCTGAAGCGGCAGAATCGTGCCCGCTCACCTCGTCATGTGCCATTGTTTTCCCTTTCGAGCTTGCTGTTGTGTGCTGTGCCTGTGTTCACGTGCGCGGCTAGTTCGACTTCGCGGTCAGCCAGACCATGAGGCCGATGATCGCCCCGAGTCCGAAGATCCAGGCGAACAGACCTTCGGCGACCGGCCCGAGGGCACCGAGCTCGTAGCCGCCGGGGGACGGGTTGTTCTCGATGTACTTCAGGTAGGTGATGATGTCGCGCTTGTCTTCGGGCGTGAGGTTGTCGTCGTTGAAGACCGGCATGTTCTGCGGACCGGTGAGCATGGCCTCGTAGATGTGGGTGGCGAGCACTCCAGTGAGCTCGGGGGCGTACTTGCCCTCGGTGAGCGCTCCACCGGCACCGGCGACGTTGTGGCACATGGCGCAGTTGATGCGGAACAGCTCGCCGCCGTTGGCCGCGTCGCCGTCGGCCTGCAGCAGGCTCTCGTCAGGGATCGCGGGGCCGGGGGAGATGGAGGCGACGTAGGCCGCGAGGGCGAGGGTCTGCTCGTCCGTGAACTGGGTCGGCTTCTGCATGGCCTGCGGGCCCTGCATGGCCATCGGCATGCGGCCGGTGCCCACCTGGAAGTTGACGGAGGCTGCCCCGACGCCGATCAGCGCGGGGCCGTCATCGGTGCCCTCGAGGCTCATGCCGTGGCAGGTGGCGCAGTTCGCGGCGAAGAGCTTCTCGCCCTCGTCGATGACCGCCTGGCTCGTGATCTCGGTGTCGGCGGTCGCGGTGGTGGTGCTGCTGAACGCCGCGTATCCTCCGCCGGTGACGACCAGGCCGATCGCAATCAGCACGACAGTTGCCAGGGGATGGCGTCTGCTGGCTTTCCTGCTCCTGCGGGCCATTCTCTCTACTCTCTGTTTCGGGGCTTCGGGTGGATCGGTGCGGGCTGCGCTACTTGAGCACGTAGATCACGAGGAACAGTCCGATCCAGACCACGTCGACGAAGTGCCAGTAGTACGACACCACGATGATCGAGGTCGCCTCTTTGTGACCGAAGTTCTTGACCGCGAACACCCGCCCGAGCATGAGCAGCATCGCGATGAGACCGCCGGTCACGTGGAGCGCGTGGAATCCGGTCGTGAGGTAGAAGGCCGAGCCGTACGCGTCGCCGTCGAACGTGATGCCCTCGGAGACGAGCGTCGCGTACTCGAGCACCTGGCCGCTGACGAAGATGGCGCCGAAGGCGTACGTGAGGAAGAGCCACTCGGTGACACCCCAGTCCTTCGGCTTCCAGCTCGTTCGCTTCGCCTGGCCGCGCTCGGCGGCGAAGACGGCGAACTGGCACCAGAAGGAGGAGATGACGAGGATGATCGTGTTCACCAGCGCGAACGGCACGTTGAGGATCGACGCCTGCTCGGCCCACGCGCCCGGGTTGGTGCTGCGGAGGGTGAAGTAGATGGCGAAGAGGCCCGCGAAGAACATGACCTCGCTGCCGAGCCACACGATGGTTCCCACCGCCACGATGTTGGGGCGCTGGACCATGGGGGCACTCTGAGATTGGGTCAATGAGCTGCTCGTCACAAGACCATTATGTCCGATTTCCCAGCTTGGTTTTGCACAGCGGCGCCCTTGCGTGGCGGTACCGGCGTGTCCCGCGTGAGGAGCGACCCATAGGATCGTTCGTATGGCTGAAACACATTCCTGGCCCGACATGATCGCGCACCTGCTGACCGGATCCGATCTCTCGATCTCCGAGGCGAGCTGGGCGATGAACAAGGTCATGCTGGGCGAGGTGACGGAAGCCCAGCTGGCGGGATTCCTCGTCGCGCTCCGGGCCAAGGGGGAGACGGTCGATGAGATCGTCGGGTTCCGTGATGCCATCCTCGACCACGCGCTGCCCATCCGGGTCGACCCGTTCGTGCTCGACATCGTGGGCACGGGAGGCGACCGGTTCGGCACCGTGAACGTGTCGACCATGGCCTCGATCGTGGCCGCCGCGAGCGGGGTGCCGGTGCTCAAGCACGGCAACAAGGCGGCGAGCTCGCTGTCGGGATCCTCCGACGTGATGCGCTCGCTCGGCATCGACATCGACATCGAGCCCGAGCGCGTGGCGGAGGTGCTGCTGGAGACCGGGATCTCGTTCGCCTTCGCCGCGAAGTTCCACCCGGGCTTCAAGAATGCGGCCGCCGTGCGCGGTGAGCTCGGTGTGCCGACGGTGTTCAACTTCCTCGGCCCGCTCTGCAACCCGGCCCGCGCCGAGGCGTCGGCCGTGGGCGTCGCGCACCTCGACCGGGTGCCCCTGATCGTGGGCGTGTTCCAGACCCGAGGGGCGACCGCCTTGGTGTTCCGCGGCGACGACGGACTCGACGAGCTCACGACGACCGGCCACAGCCACATCTGGGAGGTCTCCCGCGGCTCCGTCAAGGAGCACGACCTCGATCCCCGAGACCTCGGCATCGCCCGTGCCGACATCGAGCAGCTGAAGGGCGGCGACGCGGCCTACAACGCCGACGTCGTGCGCCGGGTCGTGTCGGGGGAGCAGGGCCCCGTGCGTGACATGGTGCTGCTGAACGCCGCGGCCGGCCTCGTGGCCTTCGAGCTCGCATCCGACCCCACCGAGGTCGACCGCACGATCGTCGACCGCCTCCGCGAGAAGATGACGATCGCGGCGGAGGCCATCGACTCGGGTGCGGCGGCGCGGAAGCTCGAGGACTGGATCGCGGCTAGCAACCGCTGATCACTTCACATCTTCGTCGACCCAGTCGAGGGTCTTCGTGACGGCCTTCTTCCAGTTGCGGTAGAGGCGGTCGCGTTCGGCGGAGTCGAGGGCGGGCTCCCAGCGGGAGTCCTCCTGCCAGTTGGCGCGGAGCTCGTCGAGGTCGGCCCAGTAGCCCACGGCGAGACCCGCCGCGTAGGCCGCACCGAGGGCGGTCGTCTCGGCCACGACGGGGCGCACGACGGGGACGTCGAGGATGTCGGCCTGGAACTGCATGAGCAGGTTGTTGGCGATCATGCCTCCGTCGACCTTGAGCTCGGTCAGCGGCACCCCGGAGTCGGCGTTGACCGCGTCGAGCACCTCCTTGGTCTGGAAGGCCGTCGCCTCGAGCGCCGCACGGGCGATGTGGCCCTTGTTCACGTAGCGGGTGAGGCCCACGAGCGCACCACGCGCATCCGATCGCCAGTAGGGAGCGAAGAGACCGGAGAAGGCCGGCACGAAGTAGGCGCCGCCGTTGTCGTCGACGGTCTTGGCGAGCTCCTCGATCTCGGGTGCGGAGGAGATGATGCCGAGGTTGTCGCGCAGCCACTGCACGAGCGATCCGGTGACCGCGATCGAACCCTCGAGCGCGTAGCGCGGCGCGTCGTCGCCGAGCTTGTAGCCGAGCGTCGTGAGGAGGCCGTTCTGGGACTTCACGATCTCGGTGCCCGTGTTGAAGATGAGGAAGTTGCCGGTGCCGTAGGTGTTCTTGGCCTCACCCGCGTCGAAGGCGGCCTGGCCGAAAGTCGCCGCCTGCTGGTCGCCGAGGATCCCCGCGACGGGGACCTCGCGCAGAAGAGACGACGTGTGCACGGTGCCGTAGACCTCGGAGGAGGACTTGATCTCGGGCAGCATCGACTTCGGCACACCGAAGACCTCGAGGATGTCGTCGCGCCACTGGAGCGTCTCGAGATCCATGAAGAGGGTGCGCGAGGCATTCGTGACGTCGGTGATGTGCACGCCGCCGTCGACGCCTCCGGTGAGGTTCCAGGTGACCCAGCTGTCGGTCGTGCCGAAGAGCAGGTCGCCGGCCTCGGCCTTCTCGCGGGCACCCTCGACGTTCTCGAGGATCCAGACGATCTTCGTTCCGGAGAAATAGGTGGACAGGGGCAGACCCACGATGTCCTTGAACCGCTCGGCACCGCCGTCGGCCGAGAAGCGGTCGACGATCTCCTGCGTGCGGGTGTCCTGCCAGACGATGGCGTTGTAGACGGCTTCGCCGGTGTTCTTGTCCCAGACCACCGCGGTCTCGCGCTGATTGGTGATGCCGACGGCCTTCACGTTGTGCCGCGTGATGTTGGCCTTCGAGAGAGCCTGGCCGATGACCTCGCGGGTGTTGTCCCAGATCTCCTTGGGATCGTGCTCGACCCAGCCGGCCTTGGGGAAGATCTGCTTGTGCTCGAGCTGACCCGTGGAGACGATCGAGCCGGAGTGATCGAAGACGATCGCCCTGGTGCTGGTCGTGCCCTGGTCGATCGCGATGATGTAGTCCGACATGACAAACTCCTTTGTTCACAAGTGGCCGGGACAGGAAGAGGGCCGGTCCACATCGTCGTGGACCGGCCCTCGTGGTGCTAGGTGAGGATGGGCAGGAGCGGGATGGCGGCGAGGCCCGCGAGGACACCACCGATGATGGGGCCGACGACCGGC
>NZ_JANLCK010000019.1 GCF_024979315.1 Herbiconiux oxytropis
TGGGGTCGTGGGTGCTGATTCGCACCCGGCCAGCACCACCGCCGGCACCGTCACGATCACACTCGGGACGAAACCGGCCACACCATCAGCACGGCCCAGGATGCGGTCGGCGAGAATGTCCGAACGCAGCTGCGCCTGCGTGCGCGACTCCGTGTCGCTGCGTGCCGCGCGGGCCGCCTGATCGATCACGTCATGAATCGCCAACGCATCCACCGCCGACAGATGATGATGGAGGGTCGCCATGCCATCACGCTCAGCATCCACCCACACCGCACGCTCCTCACGCGCCAGCACCGCACGGCGGGTGATCGACTCAGGGTGATGCACCTCACGCAACCGACGGGCCGCGTCGTCGAAGCGGGCCGGGTTCTTCTCCCGCGCCTGCGGCAGAACGGCGTGCTCGAACGCACCACGCGTCTCCACCGGCAGAGAGCCGGCGTGCACCACCACCGAACGGGCATGGGCGTAGGACACCTCACCCGCCTCGAGCGCAGTGAGCGTCGAAGGCAGATCCTCCACCAGCGTCTCCGCATCCGCGATCAGACGCGACACCGCCCCCTCCGAACGCCGAGACGCACACGCGATTTCGGCCCGCAACGACCGCCTCGCCCACTCCCGCGCCTTCGGCGTCAGACCACCCTGCAGCAGTTCCGCCCGAGACTCCGCCAACCCCACCGCCCGCGCCAACCGGCGCGCCTGACGGGCCTGCAGCTTCGCAATCTCCCGGTCATCCCGCACGAACCCCGCCACCTCATCCGAGATCGCCCGCGCGAGCGCATCCAACCGGGTGGCCCCGGGAGTAGATCCGAACGTCGTCTTCATGAGGTTTATTCAACCAGCAGCCACCGACACCGGGCCCCGCCGCAGCAGACCACCCGACACGACCCTGCGGTAACGTTATCTCGTGAGTGACGTGAGGAAGCAGCCCACGTTGCACGACGTGGCCAGACTGGCAGGCTTCTCCACGTCGACCACCGCCCGCGCCCTCGGCAACTACGGCCGGATCGCCGAGACCACGCGCGAGAAGGTGCGCGCCGCCGCCGACGAGCTCGGCTACCGAGCCAACCCGCTCGCCCGCAGCATGATCACGGGCAAGACCAAGACCATCGGCGTGGTCTGCGCCGACCTCAGCAGCCCCTTCTTCGCCGAGGCTCTCCGCGGCATCAGCGACGTGGCCAAGGGCCGCGGCTACGACATCCTGATCGTCAACACCGACGAGGACGTCGCCTCAGAACGCGACGCCGTCGCACTGCTCCGCGACCGCCACGTCGACGGCGTGATCGTCTCCCCCGCCGACGTGCGCCAGGTCGGCCACCTCGCCGCCCTGCAGACCCCCGAACGCGCCCTCGTGCTGCTCGACCGCTCGAGCGCCGCCCTCGACGCCGACTCCGTGACCGTCGACGACGTGAGCGCCATGACGGATGCCGTGGGCCGGCTGCTCGACGCCGGCCACCGCCACATCGGCATCGTCACCGAGCTGCGGATCGAACGCGAGGCCGACTGGCAGTCACTGCTCGGCGACCTCGACCACTCCGAGCGCCGCGAACTCAACCCGAGCTCCCGCCGACTGCTCGGCTACCTCCGCGCACACCGTGAGCACGACATCCCGATCGACCCCGCCCTCGTCGCCCGCACCGGCGCCACCTCCGTCGACTCCGCCCGCAGCGCCACCACCCGGCTGCTCGACCAGCGCGCACAGACCGGGATGACCGCCGTGGTCACCGTCGACAACACCACCTCCGTGGGCGCCTACGGAGCGATCCGCGACCACGGGCTGCGGGTTCCGGACGACCTCTCGTTCATCGCCTTCGACAACCTCGACTGGACGACCCTCGTGCAGCCCGCCGTGTCGGTGATCGAACAGCCCGTCTACGCCCTCGGCAGCCGCGCCGCCGAAGTGCTCCTCGACCGCCTCGACGGCACCCGCGACACCCCGGGCGAGGAGATCCTCCTCGACACCCGCTTCATCGAACGCGAGTCGATCCGCGCGGTGCAGCAGGTCTGACCGGCCGGGGAGTCAGGCCGGGGAGCCCGGCCGGGGAGTCAGGCCGGCGAATCCGCCCACGCGTCGAACTCGGCACGGTTCGCCTCGAGCCCCAGCTCGATGCGGCCGGCGAGCGGATGCACGAGGTAGCGGTAGCGCACCGAATCGTCGGCATCGAGACCTGTCGCCTCCACCACCCAGCCGGCACCCACGAGCGCTGCAGTGGCGACCTCGACATCGGCCACCCAATAGCTGAGATGGTGCACCGCCAGAACACCCGGCCCCGCCACGACCGGCACGAAGACGCTCCCGGATGCGGCCGAGATCACCTTGATCCGCGGCTCCCCACCGACCGCCGCCGCATACGACACCGGATGCTCACCCACCCGACCGTCGGCCGCCTCCAGCCGGGCGACAGGCCGGGTGACACTGCTCCACCGCACCCCGGCCGCCGCGAACACCGCGAGCGTGCCCTCGAAGTCATCGGTCACGAACGCGATGTGCCCGACCGGACCGAGCAAGACGGGATCGGCGACCCTGGGACCGCCCGCATCTGCACCCGCGCCGCTCACGCGATCCCGAGCCCGTAGTCGCGCCCCGACACCCACTCGTCCCAGGCGTGCTGCGTGTGCCGGGCACCCAACTCCAGACGGATGCCACCCGGCGCGATCAGATACGCGAAGCGGACGCGACCCTCCACGTCGTCGCCGCTGGCCTCGAGCTCGTAGCCCTCGGCACGGAGGCGCGCGATGTCGCCCTCGAGGTCGTCGCTCCAGTAGGCGAGGTGGTGCAGCGCCTGGCCGCGTGAGAGCTCGGTCGACCAGAGGCCCGACCCCGCCTGGATGAGCTCCCAGTCGGGCGACTCCCCCGAGGTCGCCGCCCACCGCACCCGAGCGGTCTCGAGTGCACGGGCATCCGGAGCCGCCGAGGAACCCGGAGCACCCGGGCGGTCACCGAGCACGACCGTCACCTCCTGCTCCTGCACCGAGGTGAAGGAGTGCCCGAGCGTCGCCCCGAGGTCGCGTGCCGTGGCGTCGAGATCGTCCACGACGATCCCGACGTGCCACAGCGCACCGAGCACCGAGGTCACCGAGTGGCCTCCGACACCACGGCGGCAGCACCCACCCCACCGGCGACCTCCGCCGCCCGTCCCGCATCGAACCCGTACTCCGCCACCGCCGCCGCCGGCGAGATGAACCCCGCCCGCAGGTCGGCCTCCACCGCCTCGACCGGCCGATCCTCCACCGGCCCGAACCCGCCGCCGCCACCGGCCCGCAGGCTCACGACCTCGCCGGACTGCGCCACACCCTTGCCCTTCGACCGCAGGGCGTGCTCCACGCCGTCGCCATCGATGAGGTGCAGCGAGGCGACCGCGCCCGAGTCCCCACCGTGCAGGCCCGTGGGCGGGAACGACGGGTTCGTCTGCTCCGCCTCCGACAGGAAGTGCAGCGGCTTCTCCGAGACGTTCCGGTAGTCGGCCCGGATGCCGAGGCCCCCGCGCTGCGCTCCCGCTCCACCCGAGTCGGTGATGAGCTCGTAGCGCTCGACCCGCAGCTCGTAGCTGGTCTCGATGATCTCCGCGGGGATGAGGGCGCAGTTGCCCATGTGCACGTCCATCGCGTTCGATCCGTCGCGGAAGCGGTTGCCGCCGGCACCGCCCGCGACGTTCGCGAGCAGCACGGCGCCGTCGCCCGACTTCGGCGAGCGCGACTCGCAGACGAGCACGGGCCAGCCCACGAACCACTCGGCGCTCGCCCGATCCGGAGCCGCGAAGGCCAGAGCCTTCGTGACGATCGAGGCGAGGCGCTGCGAAGCGAGGTGCCGGTCGCCGACCGCCGCAGGGAACACCGGGTTCACGGCGGTGCCCTCGGGCGCGATGATCGACACGGGCGCGAGCGAGCCCTCGTTGAACGAGACGTCCGGCGGCATGAGGCACTTCACCGAGTAGTGCACCACCGAACGCAGGGTGGAGTTCGGGATGTTCATGCCGCCCGCCATCTGCGGCGCACTGCCGGTGAAGTCGAACGTGATCGCCTCGCCCTCGACGATCACGGCCACCCGCATGAGCACGGGCTCATCCAGCCGGATGCCGTCGTTGTCGAGCCAGCCTTCGGCCTCGTAGCGGCCGTCGGCGAGCTTGCCGATCTCTCGCGACGTGCGATAGGCCGTGCTGTCGAACAGGTCGGCGATGGCGTCGGCGAGCACGGGCGAGCCGTACTTCGCCGCGAGCTCCGCGAACCGCCTCGCCCCCGAGCGGCCGGCGGCGATCTGCGCCCGCAGGTCACCGAGGTTCTGCGAGGGGTGCCGCACGTTGGCCGTGATGATGTCGTGCAGGTTCTGCTCGCGCACCCCTCGCACCTCGTACTTGAGAGCGGGCAGCAGCACGCCCTCCTCGTAGGCCGACTCGGACTGCGCGGCCGCGGTGCCCGCGATCCGGCCGCCCCAGTCGGCGTGGTGTGCGATGACGCCGGTGAACCCGATGAGCGTCTCCTCGGCGTCGAAGACCGGCACGAACATGTTCATGTCGTTTGTCTGGCACGCGCCCATGTAGGGGTGGTTGTTGAGGAGGACGTCGCCCGGGTGGATGTCGTCGCCCCACTTCTCGATGCACGCCTGCAGTGCCGGCGCCATCGACGCCAGCAGCGTCGGGATGTCGAGGGCCGCGGCGACCATGCGCCCCTCGGCGTCGAAGACGGCGCAGGAGTAGTCGCGCATGTCCTTGACCACGACGCTCAGGGCCGTGCGGCGGAGCGCATTGCCCATCTCCTCGGCGATGGTCTCGAGGGCATTGCGCACGACCTCGGTGGTGATGGGATCGGTGCGGCGTTCCGGCGGGGTCGAGACCGGGGCTGCCGTGGCGAGGGTGCTCACGCGGAGACCTCCTTGTTGTAGGTGAGGACGAGGTTGCCACCCGGGTCGACGACGCCGGAGACGTTCGGCGTGACCACCGTGGTCGCCTCCCGCTCCTCGACGATCGCGGGGCCCTGGAAGACGGCGCCGGGCGCGAGGTTCTCGCGCTCATAGACGGGGGTGTCGTTCCACCCGGTCTCGCGGAAGTAGACCGGCCGGCTGGAGTCGGGCGAGGCGGATGCGGCCGGCGCGGCGCCGGCCGTCCCGGTCTCGGGCCGCTGCAGGGTGCCGACGGCCTCGATCCCGATCGAGTAGAGCTCGACCTTCTCGGAGGCGTCGCTGTGGCCGAACTCGAACAGGTGCCGCTCGTGGAAGCGGGCCACCGCATCCTCGAGCGCCGCGTCGTCGATCGGGGCGTCGCCGATCACGACCTCCACGTCGTTGTCCTGCCAGGCGTAGCGGAACCGCGCCACCCGCAGGTGCGTCGTGCTCTGCACGCCCGCGGAGGCGAGGCGCTCCTCGGCCTGCACGATGAGCCCGGCGCAGATGGCCTCGACCTCGGCGGCCGAAGTGCTCTCCATGCCCACGTCGACGAGGGTGAAGAAGTCGTACTTCACGTCGGAGCCCGAGAGCCCGACCGCCGAGAAGGTGCCGGGGTTCAACGGCACGATGACGCCGGCCACATCGACGATGGCGCCGACGCTGAGGGCGTGCATGGGACCTGCGCCACCGAACGGCAGCAGGTGGAAGTCGCGCGGGTCGTGCCCGCGGTTGACGCTCACCACGCGGGCACCGCGCGCCATGACGGCGTCGGCGACCTCGAGGATGCCGGCGGCCGCTTCGGCGAGCTCCATGCCGAGCGGCTCGGCCACGTGCACGCGGATGGCCTCGCGCGCCGCGTCGATGTCGAGATCCATCTCGCCGCCGAGGAAGCGCTTCGGGTCGATCCGGCCGAGCACGAGCTGCGCATCCGTCGTGGTCGGCCGCGTGCCACCGCGCCCGTAGCAGGCGGGGCCGGGCACCGCGCCCGCGCTCTCCGGGCCCACCCGCAGCGCGCCGGACTCGTCGACCCTGGCGAGCGAGCCGCCGCCGGATCCGATGGTGTGGATGGCGAACTGCGGCACGAGCAGGGGCCGGCCCTCGAACTCGGTCTCGCGCTCGAGGGCCGCGCGGCCCTCGGCGATGAGCGCGATGTCGGTGGAGGTGCCGCCCATGTCGAACGTGATGAGGTCGGCGTACTCGGGCTGCTCGGCCACCCGGGTGGCGGCGAGGACACCGGCCGCCGGTCCCGAGAGCACCATGCGGTGAGCGTTGACCGAGGCCTCCTCTGCCGTCATGGTGCCGCCGTTGGACTGCATCACGAACATCGGGGCGGTGACCCCGACATCGTGCAGCCCGTCGAGGATACCCGCCATGTAGCGGGCCACGAGGGGCTGAAGGGCCGCCGAGACGACGGTCGTGCTGGCCCGCTGGTACTCCTTGATCTCGGGCGCCACGGCACTCGAGATGGCGACCGACAGGCCCGGGATCGCCTCGCGGAGCGCATCGGCGATGCGCTGCTCGTGCTCGGCGTTGCGGAAGCTGAAGAGCAGGGCGATGCCCACCGCCTCCACTCCGGATGCCTTGACGCTCTCGACCACCGAGGCGATCGACTCGTCCGAGAGCGGGGTGACGACCCCACCCAGCCGGTCGACGCGCTCGGCGGCCTCGAACACGAGCTCGCGCGGCACGTACGGCTTCACCTTGGGCGCGGCGAGGTTGAAGAGGTCTGGACGCATCTGCGTGCCGATCTCGAGCATGTCGCGGAAGCCCTTGGTCACCACGAGGGCCGTGCGCGGGAGCTTGGACTCCAGCAGCGCGTTCGTGGCCACCGTCGAGCCGTGGGCGAAGACGCTGAGCGCCGACACGTCCACACCTCGGGTGCGCTTGATCTGCTCGATGCCGTTCAGGATGCCGATGGAGGCGTCGTGAGGGGTGCTCGGCACCTTCTCCACGACGGTCCGGCCGGACTCTTCGAAGACGACCACGTCGGTGAAGGTTCCTCCGACGTCGATCCCCAGTCGTGCTGTCATCGCTGCGCGTCTCACTTCTCGTCGGGCGTGGTGTAGAAGTACTTGCTGACCTCGGGGTCGTCCATGTTGTCCTTCGTGGCGATCACGGCGTCCAGGAGCGTCTCGCTCTCGGGCTCCTCGCCGTCCAGGATGTAGCCGGCGAGCTCCTCGACCGCGATGCCACCCATGTCGTAGGGCTTCTGCACCACGAGGGCGTTGATGAGACCGCGCTCGAGCAGGTCGACCTCGTCAGGGGCGGCGTCGACGCCGATCACGGCCACGTCGCGGCCGGCCTGCTGCACGCCCTGGGCGGCACCGATGGCGGCGTTCGTCCAGGAGGCGAAGATGGCGTCGAGCTCGGTCTCGCGGGAGAGCAGCGCCGAGGTCTTCTCGACGTTCTCGGCCACGTCGGCGCCGGCGTACTCGTCGCCCGCGTTCTCGATGCCGGAGAACCCGGCGAGCGTCTCGGTCCAGCCCTCGAGCCGCACGTCGACGCTCTGGATGCCGGGGGTGTAGCCCACGTACCCCACGGTGCCCTCGCCGCCGAGGAGCTCCTCGACGTACTCGGCGGCCTGCTCGCCCGCGACCTTGCCGTCGGACTTGACGGTGCCGAGGCGCGCGCTCTCGTCGTTGACGTCGGAGTCGACCGTGATGATCGGGATGCCGGAGTCCATGATGGCCTTCATCGGTGCGACCATCGCATCCGCGTCGAGGGCCGACATGATGATGCCGTCGGGCTGAGTGGCTGCGACCGACTGCAGCAGCTGGGTCTGCGACGCCACGTCGAGCGTGGTGGGGGCCTGCCACGAGAAGTCGATGCCGAGCTCTTCGGCCTTCTCCTCCGCGCCCGTCACGAGCGTGAGGTAGTAGGGGTCGAACTGGTCGTTCAGGAGCATGACGATCTTCAGCGGCTGGTCGCCGGCTGCGTCGGTCGACGACGTCGTCGAGCTCGAGCTGCAGCCGGCGAGGGCCAGTGCGGTGACGGCGAGACCGGTGACCGCGAATGCAGTTTTCTTCATGGCGCTACCTTTCCTTGCTGTTGAGTGGGTGGTGCTGGTGGGCTACTGGGTCGATGGATCACTGGGTCGATGGATCACTGGGCGCTGAGCTTGCGGCGCCGGTACTGGTCGACGGCCACCGCGAGCAGCAGCACGATGCCGACGGCCACGTTCTGCCAGAACGGCTGGAGGCCGAGGATGACGAAGCCGCTCGTGAGGGTGGCGGGGATGAGCGATCCGATGATCGTGCCGCCCATGCCGCCCCGCCCGCCCCAGAGGCTCGTGCCGCCGATGACGACCGCCGTGATGACGTTGAGGGCGATGGCGGAGTAGCCGTTGACCGTGGCGGTCGTGAACCTCGCCACGTCGATCACGGCCACGAGACCGGCGAGCGCCCCGACCAGGGCGTAGACCGCCACGGTGTAGCGGCCCACGTTGATGCCCGCGCGCCGCGCCGACTCGGGGTTCGCGCCGATGGCGTACAGCCGCAGCCCGAACCGGGTGTTCGCGAGCACGATCCAGAGCACGATCACCACGACGGCGGCGATGACGATGGGCCAGGGCACGACGCCGAACATGCGGCCGAGCCCGAACACGGTCTGCAGCTCAGAGGGGGCGCCGCTGACGTTGAGACCGTTGGTCCACACCTGGGCGAGCCCCAGGATGACGGTCATGCTCGCGAGTGTCGCGATGAAGGGCGGGATGCCGGTCTTCACGATGACGGTGCCGTTGAAGACGCCCCAGAGGGTGCCCACCGCGATGCCCGCGAGGGCTCCCCCGACGACCGGACCCCAGAGCGGCCAGCCCAGCCGGTCGGCGCCCTCGAGGGCCGCGGTGGCTCCCGCCATGATCTTCGCGGCCACGACGGCCGAGAACACGATGATGGCGCCGACCGACAGGTCGAGGCCGCCGGCGATGAGGAGGAAGGTCACGCCGGCGCCCAGGATGAGCACCTGGGAGGCGGAGAGGCCGATCCCCTCGAGGTTCGTCTGGGAGAGGAACGATGAGGGCGAGAGCACGGCGAAGACCGCGAAGATGAGCACGAACAGGCCGAGGATGGTGAGGCTCTGCAGGCGGCGCGACTGGGCGATCTTGACGAGCGGGTTGAGGCGCTTCTCGTCGGCGGTCGTGGTCATGACTGGTCCTTCGGGGTGGTCGGGGCATCGGCGTGCGCGCTGGCTGATGCTTCGGCGGTGTCGCCGAGCGAGCGGCCGCCGGTCATGGCCGAGATGAGGTCGGTGGAGGTGACGTCGGCGATGTCGGTCGTCAGCACGTTCTCGCCGAGCCGCAGCACCGTGGCCCGGTCGGCGACCGCGAAGACGTCGGGGAGGTTGTGCGAGACGAGCAGCACCGAGAGACCGCGCTCGTCGCGGAGCCGCCGGATGAGATCGAGCACCGAGGTCGTCTGCGCCACGCCGAGGGCGGCGGTGGGCTCGTCGAGCATGATGAGCGCGGTGCCCCAGAGCGAGGCTCTCGCCACGGCGACCGCCTGGCGCTGGCCGCCCGAGAGCGCCTCGACCTCCACATGGCTCGTGGGGGTGCGCGCACCGAGCTGCTGCAGCTGCTGCACCGCCGCCTCGCTCATGGCCTTCCTGTCGACGAAGCCGAGCTTGCCGAGCAGGCCCTTGCGCATGATCTCGCGACCGAGGAAGAGGTTCTCGCCCGGGCTGAGGCTCGGAGCGAGTGCGAGATCCTGGTAGACGGTCTCGATTCCCGCGGCCTGCGCGTCGGCCGGCTTGGCGAAGTTCTGCTCGACGCCGTTCACCTCGATCGTGCCGTGGTCGTGGGAGACGGCCCCGGCGAGGATCTTCATGAGCGTGGACTTGCCGGCCCCGTTGTCGCCGAGGAGGGCGTGCACCTCAGCGGGCCGCACCTCCAGGTCGACACCACGGAGGGCCTGCACGTGCCGGTAGCTCTTCGTGACGCCGGTCACCTTGAGGGCGGGCACGGCGGCGCCGTTCCGGCTGCCGGATGATGCGGCTGCGGCTGCGGCTGCGGACTCGGATTCAGACATCGTTGGTTTCCTCCCGGTCATGGGCGATGGGCGCGGCGTGGCCGAACGCCCCGTGGTGCAGGCAGACGGCGCTCGCCCACCCGGTCGCCGCCCTGGCGGCTGCGGCGAGGCTCTCGTCGTGCCCGAGTCCGCAGACGAACCGGGCGAGGAACGCGTCTCCGGCGCCCAGGGTGTCGACGGGAGTGATCCGGTCGGCGGGCTCGACGTGCACGTCACCGCCCCGGGCGACGATGGCTCCGCGGGCGCCGCGGGTGACGACCACGATCGAGGGACCGGCATCCTGCACCCTGCGGATGAGGGCGACGGCCTCCTCGTCCGAGAGCGTATCCCGGCTGAAGGCCGCCGCCTCGATGTGCGGCAGCAGGGTTGACGAGTACTCCTCGTCCTTGTACGAGAAGTCGAAGACGAGGGGTGCGAGGCCGGCGAGCTCGGGCACGAGGCCCTCGGTGCCGCTGGAGTAGTTCGTGTAGAGCCAGTCGCTCCCGGCGAGCCGCGCGCGGTCGGTCTCGTCGAGCACGATGCGGGTCGTGCTCGTGGTGAACGACGTGAACACGCGATTGCCCGTGGGGCTGATCGAGACATCCGTGATGGCGTTGGCCTCGTCGGGCCGTCGGCACAGCTCGAGCGAGACGCCCTCCTCGGTGAGGGAACCCGCCACGAGCGCTCCGGCGCCGTCGGAGCCGATCACGCCGAGGTAGAGCGCCTCGCAGCCGAAGCGGCGCGCGTGCACGGCCATGTTGGCCGCACCCCCGCCGGGGTACATCATCCCGGTGCCGTGGTAGCGGTCCACCACGTTGTCACCGACGGTTCCGACCCGCATGACGGCCTAGTACTCGACCTTGTGCATGTACAGGCGGGTGTCGAGGTCGTGCCCGGACGCCGCCTCGAAGTGATCGGCGAGCCGCATCACCACGGAGGCCATGGGGATGTGGCCGACGGCCCCGCGCTGCTCGGGTGCGATGCCCTCGAGCTGGAGCTCGTCGACGTCGATGACCTCGTAGGTGTCGTTGTAGCGGTCGAGGAAGGCGCGCACGCGGTCGACGTGGCCGCGCGTGCCGTCGGCGCCGGCGATGAGGATGAAGGGCTGGTCGTTCTGCGCCATCTCGAACGGGCCGTGGAAGAAGTCGGCGGCGGTGAAGTAGGTCGACTTCTTCCACTGCATCTCGACCAGGTAGCAGACCGAGAGCATGTAGGCGAGGCCCACCATGGGGCCGGCGCCGAGCACGTAGAGGTTGTCGCTCGGGCTGTAGGCCGCGGCGATCGACGAGAGCTTGGAGTCGTAGGCCTCGAGGGCGGCGAGGGTGGCCTCGGGGATGGCATCGAGCGCAGCGCGGGCGCCCGCGATGTCGGCCCCGGCGCCGAAGGCTTCTAGCAGGGAATAGGAGAGCTCGGTGAGCAGCACGTACTTGGCGCTCGTGATGGTGCGGTCGCTGCCGTAGACGAGGTGGAAGGCGGCGGCGCGGCCGAGCGCGTTGTCGGCATCACGGGCGAGCGAGACCACGAAGGCGCCCCGGGCGGCGGCGGCCTCGGCGGCCGCGACGGTCTCGGGGGTGCCGCCGGAGTGGGAGGCCGCGACCACGAGCGTCTTCTCGTCGATCGAGGGCAGGTAGAGGGAGGTGAGCTCGGTGGCGTTGATGTTCTCGGAGGAGAACGGGGTGGGGAGCGACCCGAGCAGCACGTTGGCCGGAACTCCGGAGGCCCAGGAGCCCCCGACGCCCGTGAAGACCACGCGGGTGATGCCGCGGCGGACGGCCTCGGCAGCGATCTCCTGGGTGAGACCGCGCTGGGAGGTGGCGCCGCGCAGCACGGCGACGAGATCGGATTCGATGGGCCGGAGGGCCAGGGATGACGACATGAGAGCAGTTCCTCGAGTGTGTGCGACGGTGCGGACATTCCGTGGGCGGTTCATGTGAGAACGTTCCTACGTTGTGGTGCGACAACGTTCTCATGAAGTGGCCGGATGCACAACGCCTCGTGTTTCGACGAGGTAAATTTCCCAGTAGCCCCACCCCGAACCCAGGAGACCTCCCCATGGACCAGCTCGGCACCACCCCTCCTCCGCTCGCCGGCGTGCTCGTCGCCGACTTCTCCCGCGTGCTCGCCGGTCCGCTCGCCACGATGACCCTCGGCGACCTCGGCGCCCGCGTGATCAAGGTCGAGAGCCCCTCGGGCGACGACACGCGATCCTGGGGCCCGCCCTTCTCCGCCACCGGATCGACCTACTTCGAGGGCGTCAACCGCAACAAGGAGTCGATGACCCTCGACCTCGCCGACGCGGCCGACCTCGAGCTCGCCCGCACGCTCGTGGCACGCGCCGACGTGGTGATCGAGAACTTCCGGCCGGGCGGCATGGCCGCCTTCGGCCTGGGGTACGAAGAGGTCTCGGCGGCGAATCCGCGTGTCGTCTACGTCTCGATCTCGGGCTTCGGCTCGGCGGCCGGATCGGGGATGCTCGGCTACGACTTCATGGTGCAGGCCATGGGCGGGCTCATGCACATCACGGGGGAGGATGGTGGCGACCCGCAGAAGGTCGGGGTCGCCGTGGTCGACGTGCTCACGGCGAAGGATGCGGTGGCCGGCATCCTCGCCGCCCTCTACGCCCGCGACCGGTCGGGCCGCGGAGCCCGGATCGAGGTCAACCTCCTCTCGAGCCTGCAGGGAGCGCTCGCCAACCAGGCGCAGGCGGTGCTCGGAGCGAGCGCGGAACCGCGCCGGCTCGGCAACGTGCACCCGTCGATCAGCCCCTACGAGGCGCTGCGGTGCTCGGACGGGCTCCTCGCGGTGGCCTGCGGCAACGACGGACAGTTCGCGCGGCTGACCGCGTGCCTGGGGGTTCCCGATCTTGCGACCGACCCTCGGTTCGCGAGCAACCCTGAGCGCGTGCGCCACCGCGCGGAGCTCGTGCCCGAGCTCGAGCGGGCGCTCGCCGGGCGCACCTCGGCCGAGTGGGAGGGCGTGCTCACCGCCGCGAAGGTGCCCGCCGGGCGGGTGCGCACGATCGCCGAGGGGCTCGAGCTGGCGGAACGGCTGGGGCTCTCGCCGACGGTGGGCGTCGTCGACGCGCAGGGTGCCGAGACCGGGCGGCAGGTGCGGAGCCCGCTGCAGTGGGAGCCGCCGTTTGAGGCACCGCGGAGCGCGCCGCCGGCGCTGGGGCAGCACGACCGCGCGCTGCGGGAGTGGCTCGAGGGCCTGTAGGCGGGGGCCGAGGTCGGCGCGGCGCGGCTGGAACGCTCGTCGAGTCGGGGTCGCGTTCAGAACGGCAAACCTGCTGGTATCCGGGTCGATATGCGGCTCGGATGCCGGCAGCTTTGCGCTTCTGAACGGGAAACGGCGGCGCCAGGCGGCTCGCGTTGGGTGCTCGGGGGTTAAGGCGCGGCCGGCCCGCCTGCCAGCCCTGCCGCGCGGAGGGCGAGCCAGAGCTCGGCCGCCACGTCGGCGTCGTCGAGGTCGAGGTCGAGGCGCTCGGAGACCGCGGCGATGCGGTTGCGCACCGAGTTGCGGTGCACGCCGAGCTCGCGGGCCGCGCGCTCCCAGTGGCCGCGGTGGCGGAGGTAGCTCACCACGGTGGGCAGCGCCTCGCCCGCGGGGTCGTCCACGAGCTGCTCCCGCCAGCGCGCAGCACGGGAGGTGCCCGACGGGTCGTCCTCCCACGCCAGCCGACCGGGCGCAACCGACCCGGCGAGTCGCAGCATCCGCTCGAGCGCGTGCGGCACCTGCTCGAGCGCCTGGGGCGACCCGAGCACGGCGGAGGCGACGAGGTCGCGTGCGTGGTTGACGTCGGCGCGGGTCGGCGCGGGGGCATCGATGCCGCCGCGCGGCAGGTCCGCCGGCACGAGCGCCACCGCCGTGCCGCGAAGGCGCAGCCACCACGGAGTGCGGGCGAGCACCGCCGCCAGCTGCTGCACCCCCTCGCCCTCGAGGCCCGCCATCGTCGCGGCGAGCGCCGAGCGGGAGGCGAGGGCGGCAGCAGGCGCCCGCACCACGCAGAGCCGCACCTCGTCGGCCGGGGCGCCGAGCCCCTCCTGGCGCGTGACCGCCCGCGCCGCGTCGGTGCGGCCGGCCAGTACGAGACCTGTGACGACCGCGCCCACCCGGTCGTCCGCGTCCCGACGCCGCTCGCGCGCTCCCTCGCACACCCCGAGCAGAGCGGCAGCGGTGAGCAGCACGTGCCGATCGGGCCGCGGCTCGTCGTCGGCCGCCCCCACCGCGAGGAACCCCGCCGAGCGGCGGCCGTCCATCACCGCGTGCCCGATCACCACGTCGCCGTCCTGCGGGAAGGTCGCGCCCGTGTGCGGGCCGAGCGACCGCAGCCGGCCGAGGCCAGCCACGATCCCGGCGAGCTCCGCGGTCGCCGCGGCCGGGCGCACCAGGGCGACCTCGCCATCGAACGAGACGTACGCCGCCCACCCGCCCACCCCTCGCGCGAGCCGGTCGAGCAGCAGACCGGGGTCGTCGTCGGCCGCCGCCTGCGCGAGCGCCGTCTGCACCCGCAGCCGCGACGACAGGTCGGCGAGCTCGAGCCGGCTCACCACCTCCCAGTAGCCACGTGAGATGCGCTGGAACGGCACGCCCGGCGGCACCACGAACAGAGGCAGTCCGGCCGCCCTGCAGGCCTCGGCGAGGCCCGGGTCGACGGCGTCGGTGCCCGCGCCGAGCCCCAGACCGAGGGCCACGACGCCCCGGCCGACCAGCCGGTCGACGTAGGGTCGCGGGTCGGCGGCACCTGCGAGCGGGATGCCCGTGGTGAGCAGCAGCTCGCCGCCCTCGAGATACGGGGTCGGGTCGTCGAGCTCGGAGACGTGCACGCCGCGCACGAGGGGCCGGCCGATCCGACCGGGCTCTGCGAGGCGCAGCTCTGTGGAGAACAGGTGCATGAGCTCCTCGAGGGTGATCCCCCGCGGGCCGGTCTCGGAGCGGTCGACGGTCGTCATGGATGAATCATCCACCGACCACGGCATTTCAGGCGAATTGCACAGCCGCGTTGCCGGCTGCTCGCGCTTATGGTTTCGGCATGTCCTCCGCATCCGAGACCCTCACCGCACCGCGCCTGCCGCAGACCCGACTGCTTCGCACCGAGCTCCCCGGCCCCGTGTCGCAGCGCCTGCACGCCGAGCGTCGCCGGCACGTCTCGAGCGGTTTCGGCATCGCGCTGCCGGTGTTCGTGGAGCGCGCAGACGGAGCCGTGATCGAGGACGTCGATGGCAACCGCATCCTCGATCTCGCCTCGGGCATCGCCGTGACGAGCGTGGGCGCGGCCAACCCGCTCGTGCAGCACGAGGTCGCCGCCCAGCTCGAGCGCTTCACCCACACGTGCTTCATGGTCACCGAGTACGACGGCTTCGTGAAGGTGTGCCGCTGGCTCAACGAGAACACCCCCGGCGACTTCGACAAGCGCACCGCGCTGTTCTCGACCGGCGCCGAGGCGGTGGAGAACGCCGTGAAGATCGCGCGAGCGGCCACCGGGCGCCCCAACGTGCTCGTGTTCGACGAGGCGTACCACGGCCGGTCGCTCCTCACGATGGCGATGACCGCCAAGCCGGCGCCCTACAAGAACGGCTTCGGACCCTTCCCCGAGCACGTCGTGCGCGCGCCCAACGCCGTCGCCCTGCGCTGGCCCGGCGATCCGGAGCGGGTGGCCGAGGAGGCGCTCGCGGAGGTCGAACGGCTGCTCGCCGAGCACGGGCCCGACACCTTCGCCGCCCTCGTGATCGAGCCCATCCAGGGCGAGGGCGGATTCCTCGTACCGGCACCCCGGTTCCTCGCCGGACTCCGCGAGCTCGCCACGCGGCACGGCATCGTCTTCGTCGCCGACGAGATCCAGGCGGGTATGGGCCGCACCGGACGGATGTTCGCGATCGAGCACGAGGGCGTCGTGCCCGACCTCGTCATCAGCGCCAAGGCGCTGGCCGGTGGGCTCCCGCTGAGCGCGGTCACCGGCCGGGCCGAGATCATGGATGCGCCCGCGGTGGGCGGGCTCGGCGGCACCTATGCCGGCAACCCGCTCGCGTGCGCCGCGGCCCTCGGGGTCTTCCAGGCCTTCGAGGCGAGCGACCTGCTTGGCCGTGCCCTCGCCATCGAGCAGACGGTGAGGGCGGCGCTCGAACCGCACACCGGGCCGGCGTCGGTGGTGGCGGAGGTGCGCGGACGGGGCGCGATGATGGCCGTGGAGTTCGCCCAGCCGTGGACCCTCGAGCCGCTGCCCCAGCTCGCTCAGGCCGTGGCGGCCGACTGCCTCGCCCAGGGCGTGCTCGTGCTCGTCTGCGGCACCCACGGCAACGTGGTGCGACTGCTTCCTCCCCTCGTGATCGAGGATGCGCTGCTCGACGACGGCCTCGCGGTGCTCACCGCCGCCATCGCCGAGGCGCAGCAGCGGTTCCTGGGGGCGCACGCGTGAGCCTCGCTGTCCGCCAGGACGAGTCGGCCGCCGCGTCGCCCGCCGCCGAGGCGAGCTACGATCCGGCCACGGGGGAGATCCGCGGATCGGTGGCGCACACGCCGGCCGCCCGGGTCGACGCTCTGCTCGAAGCGGCCGCGCTGGCCGCCCCCGCGCTCGCCTCCTCCTCCCCCGCCGAGCGCTCGGTCTGGATCGAGGCCGCCTCGGCCGCTGTGCTCGAGCACACCGACGAGCTCGTGGCGATCGCCGAGGAGGAGACCCGGCTGGGGCTCCCCCGCCTCACCGGCGAGCTCGAGCGCGCGGCTGCCCAGGCCCGCTTCTACGCCGGCGTCGCCCTCGAGGGCTCCTACCTCGACGTGTGCCTCGACGAGGCCCCGGCCGGCTCGCTCGCGCGCTGGAACGTGCCGCTCGGGCCGGTCGCGGTGTTCGGGGCGAGCAACTTCCCCTTCGGCTTCGGTGTCTTCGGGCACGACGTCGCCTCGGCGCTGGCGGCCGGATGCCCCGTGGTCGTGAAGGCGCATCCGGCGCACCCCAGACTGAGTGCAGCCATCGCCGAGGTCGTCGGCACGGCGTTATCGGCGGCCGGAGCTCCGGAAGGTGCCCACGCACTCGTCGTGGGCTTCGACGCCGGACTGCAGATCGTCGACGACCCCCGCATCGCAGTCGTCTGCTTCACCGGCAGCCAGGCCGGCGGCATGGCCCTCGTGGAACGGGCCGCGCGACGCGGGGTGCCCGTGTTCGCCGAGATGGGCACCGTCAATCCGGTGTTCGTGAGCCCGGCGGCCGAGGGCCGACGCGACGAGATCGCGGCCGGATTCGTGGGCTCCTACACCCTCGGTGCCGGTCAGTTCTGCACGAAGCCCGGCCTGCTGCTCGCGCCCGCCGGCCAGGGGTACGCGGCCGCCATCCGATCGGTACTCGACGGAGTCGCTCCGGCGCCGCTGCTCACCGAGGCGATCGCCGCGCGGTTCAGCGAGACCGCCGCGAGGCTGCAGGCGACCGTCGGCGCAGACGTCCCTGTCGCCGAGCCGCCGTCCGGGTTCACCGTCGCGCCGGCGCTCGTGACTGCGCGGATCAGCGATCTCACCGAGGGCTCGCCGCTCCTCGAGGAGTGCTTCGGCCCGGTCGCCGTGGTCGCCGAGTACGAGTCGGTCGACGAGGCCCTCGAGGCGCTCGCCCGCCTGCAGCCCTCGCTCGCGGCCTCGGTGTTCACGTCGGGCGATCCGGAGCGCGACGATCCCGGCGCCGCCTCCGCCGTCCGCAGCCTCATCCCCCGGGTCGGCCGCGTCGCGGTCGACGCCTGGCCGACGGGAGTCATCGGCACCTGGGCCCAGCAGCACGGCGGCCCCTGGCCCGCCACCTCGCGCCCCGAGGCCACGAGTGTCGGCGCCGGCGCGCTCGACCGCTTCCTCCGGCCCGTCACGGTGCAGAATGCGAGAGCAGGATTGATCCCGGCGTTCGTCAGCCGTGAGAATCCCTGGAGCATCCCCCTGCGCATCGACGGCCGCCTGCACCTGCCCCACCCCGCATCCGCGCTCGAAACGGAGACCACCCCATGAGCACCACCCCCAGCAGCACCCCCGCTCCCTCACGCGGCGCCGCCGGCCTCGACGTGGCCGACCTGCTCGAGCTCGACGCCCTGCTCACGCCGGAGGAGATCGCCACCCGCGACAGCGTGCGCGCCTTCGTCGATGCCGAGGTGCGCCCGAACATCTCCCGCTGGTTCGACGAGGCGGTCTTCCCGCGCGAGCTCGTGCCCGAGATGGGCCGGCTGGGCCTTCTCGGCATGCACATCACGGGCTACGGATGCGCAGGGCGAGGTGCGGTGGAGTACGGTCTCGCGGCGCTCGAGATGGAGGCGGGCGACTCAGGGCTCCGCACCTTCATGAGCGTGCAGGGCTCGCTCGCCATGAGCGCGATCAACAAGCACGGCAGCGAGGAGCAGAAGCAGCGGTGGCTCCCCGGCATGGCCACGGGCGAGACCATCGGATGCTTCGGGCTGACCGAGCCGGCCGCGGGCTCCGATCCGGGCTCGATGAGCACGTTCGCGCGCCGTGACGGCGACGACTGGGTGATCTCGGGCTCGAAGCGGTGGATCGGGCTCGCCTCGATCGCCGACGTCGCGATCATCTGGGCGGCGACCGACGAGGGCATCCGCGGTTTCATCGTGCCGACCTCCACCCCGGGTTTCACGGCCACCGCCATTCCGGCGAAGCTCTCGATGCGGGCGTCGATCCAGTGCGACATCGAGCTCGACGAGGTGCGGGTGCCGGCCGACGCGCTGCTGCCCGGTGCCCGCGGGCTCCGCGGCCCGTTCGAGTGCCTCAACGAGGCCCGCTACGGCATCTCGTGGGGAGTGCTCGGCGCCGCCCGCGACTCCTACCTCACGGCCCTCGACTATGCCCGCGACCGCACGGTGTTCTCGCGGTCGCTCGCGAGCTTCCAGCTCACGCAGCAGAAGCTCGCCGAGATGGCGCTCGAGCTCACCAAGGGGCAGCTGCTCGCGCTCCGTCTCGGACGACTCAAGGAGCAGGGGTCGCTGAAGCCCCACCAGATCTCGCTCGGCAAGCTCAACAACTGCCGCGAGGCCATCCGCATCGCCCAGACGGCGCGCACGATCCTCGGCGGCAACGGCATCACCACCGAGTTCTCGCCCATGCGGCACGCCGCGAACCTCGAGAGCGTGCGCACCTACGAGGGCACCGACGAGGTGCACCTGCTCGTGATCGGCGACGCCGTCACGGGGATGCCCGCGTTCCGCTGAGCAGTGCTCGAGCTGCCGTGAACCGACGGCCGATGCTCGGCTGAGCAACGCTCGAGTCGCACCCCGGGGCCCTCGCGTTTAGGCTCGTTGCGTGAACCACGAGCATCTTCCCCGCGGGCGCGCGAGCCTCGAGGTGCTGCGCGCCGAAGCGGCCGACGAGCTCGACACGATCGTGCACGAGCGGCTGCTCGCGGGCGAGGATCCGTGGGAGTTCATGGAGGAGCTGCCGACCGTCGACGAGCTCGTCGTCTACCTGCTGCGGGCCGACACCATCAACGAGAACGGCGGCCAGCGGCCCAACGCCGCGCGCAACTACCGGGTGCTCCGCCAGATCGCGCTCGAGCATCCGGCGCTCACCCGCACGGTGTGGCGCGTGATCGGCGACGATTCTCTGGGAGTTGTCGCAAAGCTCCCGCACCCGGGGTTGTGACCTCTGGCCGCAGCGGCGAGGGTGGATGACTTCTGATCGCTACCCGGAAAGGAGAGCTCATGCTCACCCTCACCGAAAACGCCGCAGTCGTCGTCACCAACCTCGCCGACAAGGTGCTCGACGCGCAGGTCGACGAGGGCGGCTCGGTGCGGTTCTCCCTGGCGCAGGCGGTCTAGCGCCGGCACACAGAGTTCTTCGACGGGATCCGTCGCACCGGCCTTCGGGCAGGGCGGCGGATCTCGTGGCTTAAGCCGTGCGGGCGTGTGCCCGCCCGTTCAGGAGCGGCGGAAGGCGCCGACGAGTCTTTGCCAAGCGCTCGGCTTCGATGCGGCGATGGGGCCGCCGAACTCAGAGCCTCCGGCGAGCTCGTGCACCTGCATCTGCACGTGTTCCGTCAGAAGCACCGTCGACGCCTCGGGGCGCACGGCGTCACCGCCGGCCATGGACGGGCGGCCGCGGGCGATCCAGTCGAGGTAGGCGGCATACGGATCGGAGCCGGGCTCCGTGAGGCCCACGGGAACAGGCGCGGGGCTCGCCCGGCGATAGTTCTGTCGGCCCATCGGTACACCTTCCTCCCAGAATCGTCCTCCGAGAGCGGATGCAGCGCATCCCCCGTCGGATTTCGTTACCAGTTCGTTTCATGTGGACAGCACGTTCGAATCGTGCGTTCGCATGAAAGGAGGTCTAGGCAGCGCGGCTGCCGGCGAGCTCGTCGTGGCGCTGGTCGCGCTGGGCGTCGTGTCGGCGGTCGGAGGGAAGCACGCCGTCTCCGGAGCAGTCGCCGCAGAGGTCGACGACGTCGTCGAAGAAGGACTGGCGAGGGTCGGCGCCCGACCCGTCGCATCGTTCACACGTGTCAAAGATGTTCATGCGCCCATTGTGCGCGGCACCACCGACATCGGGCGGTGCCACGCCGGGCGCACGGGCTTGTCCAGCATCCGCTGAGGCAGGATGGAGGCATGGACGACGACTGGCAGGCCCGCGCCGACGCACTGTGGGAGCGCTTCGACGAATTCGAGCCCGAGGCGTTCGTGGAGGCCATGCGACAGCTCGTGGCCGAGCTCCCGGCGGGCTCGGCGGTCGGTGCGTTCGAGCTCGCGGGTGCCTACGACTCGACGGGCGGCACCGACCGAGCCGTTCCCCTCTATCGCGAGGCTCTCTCGCGCACCGCCGAAGTCGCCGGTTCCGGCGAGCGCGCCACCGCCCTCGACGCATCGCAGCGTCGTCAGGCCACGATCCAGCTCGCGAGCTCGCTACGTGCCCTCGGTCACGTCGACGAGAGCATCGAGCTCCTCAGCGCCGAACGCGCGGCCGCCTCCGACGAACTCGACGACGCGGTCACCGGATTCCTCGCCCTGGCCCTCGTGCACGCCGGCCGCGAGCGCGAGGCCGCGGCCCTCACGCTCACGGCGCTGGCCGCGCACCTCCCTCGCTATCGTCGTTCTCTGACCGCCTACGCCACGGAACTCTGATCGCGCGGTTCTGACGACACATGGGGAGTTCTCCCCATGGGCCGAGCGGATGCCCCTGCCTAGGCTCGGAAGACATCACCAGACGGCGACGGCAGGGCATTCATGGGACGCGGACACACAGACGACTCGAACGCCCCGGCCACCCCCACCGCCACTGCCGCGTCCGCTGCCGGCCCGACGGCTGCATCCACCGCTGACGAGCAGTTCGACGATTTCCTCTGGGACATCGACCTCACGGCCCGTCGACCGCGCGCGGGGCCGCCTGCGCAGGTCCGGCCGACGGCGCCGCAGCGCCCGGCCGCCCCCCAGGCGACTCGACTTCCCCCGCCCGAACGCCTGCCGATTCGCCAGCCCGAGCCGGCTCGGCCGCAGGCGTCCGAGCCCGCCCCACCGCCGGCATCCGACCCTCATGCACACACCCACCCGCGTTACCGCTCCGCGCAGCCGAGTGCTCCAGCCGAAGCACCCCGCAACGGCCGTGGCCGCTTCTTCCGCCCCGAGCTCGAACCGGGCTGGCGCCGCCTGGCGGCCAACCCCTACCTCCAGCTCACGGCCGGAACGCTCCTCGCGAGCGCCACCGCCTACCTGGTCGTCGTGGCCCTCACCCGCTGACGCGCACGAACCGCGGCCCGCTGTAGCCGTCCCGTTCCACGTGCTCCACGAACATCGCGAGCGGCCGCACCCACAGCCCCCGCTCCCCGTACAGCGGTCGATACACGACCACGGGCTCCTCGGTCTCGCTGTCGCGGGCGACCCCCACCACCTCGTAGCGGCTCCCCTTGAAGTGCTCGTACACACCGGGCTCCGGGTTCTGCTGCGCGCTCACTCTGCGAGCCTAGACGCGCTGCTTCCACGCCGGCCAGCGCAAGGGGCGACGTCGACGACCGGTCAGCTGCCCTGGGCCGCACTCCACATCGCGATCTGCGAGGTGCGCACGCGGCGCGGCTGCTGCAGCGCCTGCACGATCGACAGCGCGACGTCGGCCGGCATCAGCACGTCGTCGAGCCACGCATCGCCCTCGGTGCGACCGCGCCCGATGGCGAACTCGGTGCTCACAGCCGCGGGGCACACGGTCGTGACCCGGATGCCGGAGTCGCGCAGCTCACGATCGATCGCGCCGGCGAAGATCACCTGGGCGCCCTTCGTGCCTGCGTAGACGGCCTCGTCGGCGCCGCCGCGAAGGCCCGCGACCGAGCTCACGATCACGATGTCGCCCCCGGTCTCGAGCATGGCGGAGACGGCGGCGCGCACGCTCCACACCGTGCCCGTGAAGTTGGTGTCGATCATCTGCCGCATGTCGTCGTCGCTGCCGTCGAGCACTCCGCCGTAGGCGCCGATGCCCGCAGACGCGACCAGCGAGTCGAGCGAGCCGAACGTCTCCGTGGCCGCCTGCACGAGGGCGTTGCTCGTGGCGGGGTCGGAGATGTCGCCGGCCACCCACACCACGGAATCGCGGCCGAGCTCGGCCTCGAGCTCGACGAGGCGCTCTTGACGACGTGCAGTCAGAGCCACTCGAGCACCTTCGGCCACGAGCTGGCGGGCGACCTCGCGGCCGATCCCGGAGCTCGCCCCCGTGATGGCCACGACGGTGCCGGACAAGCTGCGGGTCTCTGCGGACATGATGGTGCTCCTGTTCTTCGGGATGGACCCCGGGACGACTGATAGGCTCGGCAAACGTTTTCCGGCTTCGCGTCCGAACCTACGCGCAGGGCATACTGAGCGCAAGGAGGTGCCATGGATCAGGCCCCGCACCGCGTCACGATCCGGGAGGTCGCGGCACACGCCGGACTGTCGATCTCCACGGTCTCCCGCGCCCTCACGGGCTCCCGCGCGGTGCTGCCCGAACTCGTCAGACGGGCGCAGGACTCCGCGTCGGAGCTCGGCTACCGCGCCGACACCGTCGGCCGGTCGCTCCGCACCCAGCGAACCGGGACCTTCGGTCTCGTCGTGCCCGATCTCACCAATCCGTTCTTCCCCGCGCTCGTGCAGGCCCTCGAGCATGCGGCACGATCCCGCGGGCTCAGCATCCTCATCGCCGACACCGGCAACGACCCCGAGGTCGAGACCGCGGCGATGAACACCCTCCTCGACCGGCGTGTCGACGCCCTGCTCGTCTCCCCGGTCGACCTCGAGGCGAGTCGTGAAGGGCTCATCTCAGCTGCGACGACCGTGCCGGTGCTGCAGATCGACCGCGTGATCGACGAGGGGATCCCGTTCGTGCGCGTCGACCAGGAGGCCCCGGTGAAGGCACTCGTGGAAAGGATGATCGCGACCGGGCGCCGGCACCTGGCATTCATCGGGCAGGACCCTCGCATCGCGACGTCGCGGGAGCGCGAGGTCGCGTTCGCTCAGGCGATGTCGGAGCGGTTCGCCGGGGGGCCGCTCCGTTCCGTCACGGGGGGCACGTCGCCGCAATCGGGACGAGCTGCCGCCGAGACGTTGCTCTCTCGCTGGCCCGAGACCGACGGGGTGGTGTGCGCAAACGACCTCATCGCGGTCGGGGTGCTGGAGCACGTGCGGGCCCGCCTGGCCGGGCGGCGGATCGCCGTCTCGGGATTCGACGACACACTCATGGCCCAGGTGCTGGAGCTCACGTCGGTGCGTCAGCCCGTGCAGCAGCTCGCCGACCTCGCGATCGCCGCCGCGGCCCATCCCGATCGCTCGACGTTGCTGGCGACCCGTGCGGTCGTGGCGTCCGAGGTCGTCTTCCGTCGCTCGACGGACTGAGCGATGACCCCAGCGACTTGACAGTAGCTGCGCTCATCCGGCGTGACTTGACACAAGATGTGCCAAGTCGGCGGTTTTGGGCGCAACTACTGTCAGGTGGAGGAGTTCCCGGGCCCGCGTCAGCGACCTGACAGAACGGCCGCCGGGTGTGCAGGATCCGCTCGCGAAGCTGCAGCCCCTCACGACTCGGTGGGGGGCTCCCATCGCTGCGCGTAAACGGCCATCGGCCGCAGCGATCGAAGCAGGTCCACACCTCGCGCGGTCAGCTGATACCGCACGCTCACGGGGGTGGTGGCTATGACCTCGCGATCCACCAGGCCACTGAACGCTTGACGGGCCCTCTCACCACCTCACGGACATCGCGATCCCCCGGAATGGAACCGATCGACGAGTCGCGACATTCTCTTAACGTGACCACCACTACCACTGACGACGAAGCCGCCAGATGGGACTCCGCCCGAGCAGGAGATCCCGAGTCCTTCGGCGTCATCTTCGACCTGCACCGCAACCGCGTCTTCCATCAGGCGCAACGGATGTCACCCACGATCCATGACGCCGAAGACGTCACCGCCGCAACCTTCCTCGAAGCATGGAGACGACGCGAATCCGTCCGCGTGGTCGATGGCTCCGTCATCGGTTGGCTCCTCGTCACGGCCAACTACCTCGCCCGGAATCTCGACCGCTCTCGTCGCCGGTACGGGACACTTCTCGAACAGATGCGGGAGCCCGAGCACGGCGCGGACCCCGCCGACGAGGTCGCTGATCGACTCGACACCCACGTGATGACGGTGCGCGTGCGCGACGCCTTCGCACGCTTGTCGAAGCGGGACCAGGACATCATCACGCTCTGCCTCGTCCAGCAGCTCTCGACGGCCGACGCCGCAACGGTACTCTCCGTCCCATTGGGAACAGTGAAGTCCCGACTCTCCCGAGCGAAACAGCGTCTAGCACGTGACGTACTGGCCACACTCGACAGCGAAACCGCACACACTGGAGGTGCTCGATGACCGGACAGGATCTGGACCCGCAGCTGTCCACCTCGATGCGCCGGACGATCGTGCAGCATGCCCGTACGAGCACCCGGAGGTCGCGGTCTCCGCGTCAATGGGCGACGATCCTGGGGAGCATCGCGCTGCTCACGGGTGTCGCAGCGATGGCCGCAGCGATCATCGTCACGGGCCTGCCGAACTCCGTTCCGACTCCGCCCATCGCGAACACCTCTGCACCGACCGCGTCTTCGTCTCCTCCACCACCGACGCCGACCCCATCTCCGACACCGACCAGCACTCCGACACCGTCGGCAGCGCCGGCGCCTCAGGTGGACAACACCGACCCGAGCACCTGGATCGTGGGCTTCGACGGAGTCGGTCCTGTTCAGCTCGGCTCCCCACTGGAGGACCAGCGGCAGCTGCTTCCGGTCTTCGAGGACATCACAGACCCGCTGTGCGTGGCGGGATACCTCGACCTCCGCGCGCCGAGTGGATTCGCACTCCGCTTCGTGAGCGGACCCGATCAACCCGTCACCGCGGCCATCACCTTCGGAAACGGCGGATCAAGGAGTGCGGATGATCGGGCGACCACCCCGACTACCGCCGAGGGCATCGGCATCGGTTCGACCAAGGATGAACTACTCACGGCGTATCCGGATATCGAGCTGACCGGGACCTACCAGAGTGACGACTACCCCTACTACGGGATAACGGATGGTACGGGCGGTTGGATCATCTTCGCGCTGATCGACGACGAGGTGAGCAGGATCCAGATCGCTCACGAGGACGTCCTGCCCATCGAGAACGTGAGTGTGAAGACCATGCCCTCGGAACGCTGCCCCGCCTGACCCAGTCGCGCTCCCCCGCACCGCCCGACCGGAGCGCCGCATGGCCACCTGGCGGAAGCTGCCGCTCAGGCCACCCGCGACTTGACAGTAACTGCGCCCATCCGCGCACAACTTCTGTCAAGTGGACGACCTCCCGAGAGCGCGTCAGCCCCAGAACGTAAGCAGGCCGTGGGGTGTGCATGATCCGTTCGAGTCATCGGCATCGGGCCTGGCGGGAGACCGCGAAGCGGGCGAGGGGACTATGACTCGAACGGATCATGCACACCCCACGGACCCCACGAGCAACTCCGTCGAATGTGTCGCGCACGTAAAACCCGCGCCCACCTCTTGACAGACATCATCCGGAGACATCATTGTTATGTCCGATGACAACACCAGTCATCAGACAACTGCAATCAGAAGGCTCCTAATGCTCAATTTCGACGAAGCCCGCTTCACCAGAATCCAGTCCGGCGCGGTGGCGCTGTCGGGCCCGCTCGACGACCTCGTCGGCACGCTGCTCGATCAGGGCGCGAAGAACGTCTTCTTCCTCGGCGCCGGCGGCGCCGGTGTGCTCATGCAGCCCGCCGTCCAGCTCATCTCCCGCCACTCCGACTTCCCGGCCCACCTCGATAACGCCGCCGAGCTCATGGCCGTGGGTTCGACGAACCTCGGCGAAGGCTCCATCGTGGTCGTGCCCTCGCTCTCGGGCACCACGAAGGAGGCCGTGCAGGTGGTCGAGTACGCCCGCGGAAAGGGTGCCGTCACCATCACGCTCACCGGCTACGCCGACAGCCCCGTGGCCAAGGCCGCCGACCACAACTTCACCAACTTTGCCGCCGACGACACCTCCTCGGAATCGTTCTACCTGCAGTCGCTCGAGTTCGCGCTCTCGATCGTGCGTCGCCGAGGCGAGCTGCCCGACTACGACACCGTGATCGCCGAGCTGGCACTGCTGCCCACCCTGCTGATCGAGGCGAAGCGGTCGTTCGAGGAGCGGGCCGAGGCCCTGGCGGTCGCCACGAAGGACGTCGGCTACCACATCTTCACGGGGGCGGGCGAGGCCTGGACCGAGGCCTGGTACTTCGCCACCTGCATCCTCGAGGAGATGCAGTGGGTGCGCACCCGACCCGTGCACGCCTCCGACTTCTTCCATGGAACCCTGGAGCTC
Organism: Herbiconiux oxytropis; assembly: GCF_024979315.1. GTDB lineage: Bacteria > Actinomycetota > Actinomycetes > Actinomycetales > Microbacteriaceae > Herbiconiux > Herbiconiux oxytropis. The sequence goes on from NZ_JANLCK010000019.1 coordinate 26,672, forward strand.
GTGGAGCAGGGCGTGAGCGTGGTGCTGCTGAAGGGCGAGGATGCCACGCGTGCGCTCGCCGACCGCGTCGAGGCCTTCGTGCCCTCGATCACCGAGGAGCTCACGGTGATCGACTCCGCCTCCTTCGACCTGCCAGGCATCAGCCCCCGGGTGCGCGCACTGATCTCGCACATCGTGCTCGCCACGGTGCTCGAGCGCTACAGCGCCCACCTCGAAGTCGTGCGCGACCACCCGCTCACCACCCGCCGGTACTACCGCCGCCTCGACTACTGAACCCCTCCGGGGGCGGAGGTGCCGCGACCTCCGCCCCCGCCCGGCCAGCTCCACCGCGCGGCACCCGCACCGAACCGAAAGCACCACCTGCACGTCACCATCCACCGATCGAATCCCATCGCGCGGCTCCCGCCGCCGGGTTAGGACACCCACATGATCACGACACTCAGCACCCCAGCGGCCAAGCGCCTGCGCCTGGCCACCGCCGCCACGGCCGGACTCGCGCTCTTCGCCCTCGCCGGCTGCTCGTCGAGCGGCGACGACGCCCCCTCGACGTCGGCCTCCGGAGACGACGTCGCGGTGACGCTCATCATCAAGACCCAGGGCACCTCGTACTTCCAGGAGATGGCCGACGGCGCCACCGCCGCAGCCGACGAGCTCGGCGTCGACCTCACCGTGGCCGCCGGCAAGGTCGATGGCGACGAGGACACCCAGATCCAGGCGATCGAGAACGCCATCTCCCGCGGCGACCAGGGCATCCTGATCACACCCAACGGCCCCACCGTGTTCGACGCCATCCAGAAGGCACGCGAGGCCGGCCTCTACGTGATCGCCCTCGACACCGTCCCGGATCCGGTCGACTCGGTCGACATCACCTTCGCCACCGACAACTTCCTCGCCGGTCAGCTGGTGGGCCAGTGGACGGCCGAGAAGCTCGACGGCGGCGACGCCGTGATCGCGCTCCTGGACCTCTTCGACGACAAGGTGCTCACCGTCGACTACGACCGCGACCAGGGCTTCCTCGACGGCCTGGGCATCGACCTCGGCGATCCCGCCGTGAACGGCGACGAGGCTCCCACCGGCACCTACACCGGCGGGAAGGGCGGCGAGTACACGATCGTCGGCAACCTCGCCACCCAGGGCACCGAGGAGGGCGGCCGCACCGCCACCGAGACCCTGCTCAGCGAGAACCCCGACATCAACGTGATCTACGGCATCAACGAGCCGGCCTCCTACGGCGGCTACCAGGCGATGGAGGCCGCGGGCAAGACCGAAGGCCTCATCACGGTGTCGATCGACGGCTCGTGCGACGGAGCCCAGTACGTCGAGGACGGGATCCTGCAGGCGACAGCGCAGCAGTACCCTCTGAAGATGGCCGAGCTCGGCGTGCAGGCGATCTACGACCTCGTCACCACCGGCACCGCTCCCGCTCCCGAAGACGGGGAGGACTTCTTCAACACCGGCGTGCAGCTGATCACGAACGAGCCGATGCCCGATGTGCCGAGCATCGACGTCGCCGAAGGCCAGGAGGTCTGCTTCTGAGCACGATGCGGCCCGCCCCGCGCGGAACGCACCAGGGGCGGCTCGGCCGGTCGAGCCGCCCCCACCTTCCCTCTCGACCAGGAGTAGCACTGTGACCGACACCGCACCGAAGACGGGTTCTCTCGACCTGGCTGAGGAGTTCCTCGACCGAACGACGCCCCTCACCCGCATCCGGGGCATCCTGCACCGGCACCCCGCCATCAGCCCCGCCCTCGTGCTGCTCGTGGCGGTGATCGTCTTCGGCCTGCTGAACGACCGGTTCCTGCGCCCGGAGAACCTCTCGTTGATCTCGCAGCAGGTGGCCGTGGTGGGCACGCTGGCCATCGCCCAGACGCTCGTCATCCTCACCGCCGGCATCGACCTGTCGGTGGGTGCGATCATGATCCTCTCGGCCATGGTGATGGCCCAGACCGCCGCGAGCACCGGAGTGCCACCCGTGCTCTGCCTGCTGCTCGGGCTCGTGGTCGGCCTCGCAGCCGGCGGCCTGAACGGCCTGCTCGTCACGCGCCTGAAGCTGCCGCCGTTCATCGTGACTCTCGGCACGCTGAGCATCTTCACCGCGGTGACGCTGCTCTACACGGGCGGCACCACCGTGCGCGGCTCCGAGATCCCGCCGCTGCTGACCTTCACGGGGGTCACCTTCAGCATCGGAGGCATCAGCCTCACCGCGGGCGTGCTGATCATGGTGCTCCTCTACCTGATCATGGCCTACGCGCTCAACCGCACCGCGTGGGGCCGCCACGTCTACGCCGTCGGCGACGACAAGGAGGCCGCGCGGCTGGCGGGCATCAGCGTCAACCGCGTGCTCGTGTCGGTGTACCTCGCGGCCGGCGCCATCATCGCCGTCGCCGCCTGGATCCAGATCGGCCGGACCAACGCGGCCAGCCCGAACTCCGGGGTCGACCTCAACCTCGACTCCATCACGGCCGTGGTGATCGGCGGCACGAGCCTCTTCGGCGGGCGGGGCGCCGTGTGGGGCACTCTGCTCGGGGCGCTCATCGTCGGCGTCTTCCGCAACGGGCTCGCTCTCGCGGGGCTCGACGTGCTCTACCAGACGCTCGCGGTGGGCGTGCTCATCATCGTCGCCGTCGCTCTCGACCAGTGGATCAGGAAGGCCCGCTCATGACCGCACCCGCATCCCGATCCGCGTCCGCATCCGCATCCGCCCACGACGTCGACACCCGCGCCCCGATCCTCGAGGCGCGCCGCCTGGTCAAGACCTACGGCCGCGTCGTGGGGCTCGACGGGGTCGGCCTGAAGCTCTACCCCGGCGAGGTGCTCGCCATCATCGGCGACAACGGCGCCGGCAAGTCGACCCTCGTCAAGTGCCTCACCGGCGCCGAGGTCCCCGACACCGGCGAGCTGCTGCTCGACGGCCGGCCCGTCAGCTTCAAGCGGCCGCAGGATGCCAGAGCGGCCGGCATCGAGACCGTCTACCAGACCCTCGCCGTGTCGCCCGCGCTCGACGTGGCCTCGAACCTCTTCCTCGGCCGCGAGGAGCGCAAGCGCGGCATCCTGGGCTCGGTGTTCCGGATGCTCGACACCAAGGGCATGCGGGCGAAGGCGGGCCGGGAGCTCGCCGAGCTCGGCATCTCGACGCTGCAGGATGTCACGGTGCCGGTGGAGAACCTCTCGGGCGGTCAGCGCCAGGCGGTCGCCGTGGCCCGCGCCGCGGCCTTCGGCTCGAAGGTGGTGGTGCTCGACGAGCCCACCGCCGCCCTCGGCGTGCGCGAGTCGAACCAGGTGCTGGAGCTCGTGAAGGCCCTGCGCGAGCGCGGCATCCCGGTGATCATCATCAGCCACAACATGCCGCAGGTGTTCGAGGTGGCCGACCGCATCCACATCCAGCGGCTCGGCAAGCGCGCGGCCACGATCACGCCGCAGTCGCACTCGATGACCGAGGCCGTCGCCATCATGACAGGAGCCCAGACCGCATGAGCACCCTTGAACCCCTGCAGTCCCTCTGGGTCGCCGTCGTCGGCGACAACACCGTCGATCGCTACCTCGGCGACGAGGCCGTGGAGTACTCCGGCGGCAACGCCTTCAACGTGGCCGTGCAGCTCGCCCGCGCCGGAGTGCCGGTGCGCTACTTCGGCGCGGTCGCGGCGGATGCGGACGCGCGCATCATCGAGCGCGGCCTCGTGCAGAACGGCATCGCTCTCGACGGACTCGAGGTGCTGCCGGGCGAGACGGCCGTCACGATCATCCGGGTGACCGAGGACGGCGACCGGGTGTTCGAGCGGGAGGACTTCGGCGTGACGGCCGACTACCACCCCTCGGCCGACACCGTGCAGACGCTCGCCGGGGCGGCGTGGGTGCACATCGGGATGCTGCCCGGCGCCGGCACGCTGCGGGCCGAGCTCGCTGCGGGAGCGCACGGCGTGATCAGCCAGGACTGCGCCGTGGCGGCGGGCCTCGCCGATCTCGACGTCGCCTTCCTCTCGGCCGGGGAGGGCGCCGACGCCGAGGCGATCGCAGCCGAGACCCTGGCCGCAGGCGTGCCGCTCGCGGTGGTGACTCGGGGTGCCGACGGCGCGTTCGCGAGCGACGGATCGTCGCACTGGAGCCAGGAGGCCGCGCCCGCTGAGGTGGTCGACACCACGGGTGCCGGCGACAGCTTCATCGCCGGATTCATCGCCGCACGGGTGACCGGCGGAGACGTTCCGGCCGCGCTCGAGAACGGCGCCCGGTTCGCGGCCGTGACGGTGACGCATCAGGCCGGCTGGCCGCATCCGGAGCCTGCTGAGTCAGAAGCCGCCAAGACAGCCGCGGCCGGGGTCTCCGGAGACCGGGACGAGCTGCTTGCGCGGATCGACGCGGCGATCGAGGAGTTCGCCGACGAGGCGACGGCGCTCCTGGTCGACCTCGTAGCCGTGCGAAGCGTGAATCCGCTGCAGCCCGGGGTCGACGGCTCGCTCTATGCGGGCGGCGAGAAGCGCGCCAACGAGGTGCTGGCCGAGGCGTTCCGGCCGCTGGGCTTCACGATCGACTGGGTCGAGGCGGCGGAGGGCCGGCCGAACCTCGTCGCCGTGCTGCCCGGCACGGGCGGCGGCCGCTCTCTCGCTCTCAACGGGCACATCGACACGGTGGCTCCTCAGGCGGGCCGGTTCGACGATCCGTGGACCGCCGTGATCGAGGACGGCTGGCTCTACGGACTGGGCGCCACCGACATGAAGGCCGGTCACGCCGCCATGTGGCTGGCGGCCCGGGCGCTGGAGCGTTCGGGCGTGCGTCTGGCAGGAGCGCTGCACATCCACTCGGTGGTCGGCGAGGAGACGATGAGTCACGAGATCGGCACCACGGCGATCCTCGAAGCCGGCTACGTCGTCGACGGGGCGATCATCCCGGAGCCGACCTCCACGGCACCGGATCTGCTGCGGGTGGCCAACGCCGCCGCGGGCAACTACCTGTTCTCCGTGGCCGTCCGCGGCCGCTCCACGCACTGGGCGTCGCGCAATCTCGCGATCCGCGCGGGAGGGCCCGGCGACGAGATCGGGGTGAACGCGATCGACAAGATCGTGCAGGTCTACTCGGCCATGCGCCAGCTCGAGGAGCAGTGGGCGTTCACGAAGACGCATCCGAGCTTCCCCGCCGGGGCGTTCATCATCCACCCCGGGGTGATGAGGGCCGACATCGGCGTCGAGGCGGCACCGTACTTCCCGGATCGCGCCCGCATCGACTACCTGCTCTCCTTCCCGCCGGGCGACACCTCCGAACAGATCGCGGCCGAGGTGGAGGAGCACATCGGCCACGCGGCGGCGATGGATCCGTGGCTGCGGGAGAACCCGGTGGAGTTCACCTGGACCGACACGTGGCCGCCCGCCTACACCGACCCCTCGTCGGAGTTCGCCCGCTCGGTCATGGCGTCACGCGGCAGTCTCGCCGAGGTCGAACCCGCGGTGCCGCCGCTCGACGCGCCGGTGACCGCAGCGGCGCAGTCGGATGCCAATTTCTACGAGGCCTACGGCATCCCGGCGCTCGTGTGCGGGCCGGGCGATGTGCGGGTCGCGCACGCGGCCGACGAGCGGGTGGCCGTGGCGAACATCGCCCTCGCCGCACGCATGATGGCCCGAGTCGCGATCGACTGGTGCGGGGTGAAGGAGCGCTAGACGAATCCGCGGATCATCCGACGACTACCAGGTGGCCTTGAATACACTGAGGCCGAGCGCGCTTCGGAGCGCAGAGGAGGACAGCCGTGAAAGCTGGGAAGTCACCGTCCACCAAGAAGGCGCCCCTGGCGCACGGGCTGAAGGAGGACATCCTCGAGCTGATCGCCGCCGAGGGCATGCGACCGGGCGACCAGCTGCCGACCGAGCCCGAGCTCGCCGAACGGTTCTCGGCGTCGCGGTCGACGGTGCGCGAGGCGCTCAAGCTGCTCGAGCAGGACGGGCTCGTGAACGCCATCCAGGGCCGGGGCCGCTTCCTCTCCGCCCTCGGCTCGATGAGCATCGAGCGGCCGGTGACGATCTACGAGAGCATCACCGAGATGCTCGAGGGGCTCGGCTTCACGGTGACCAATGCGGTGCTCAGCGTCACGGAGGACACGGCCGACGAGCACGTCGCCCACGAGCTGGGCCTCGAACCGGGCGACCCGGTCATCCGGCTGGTGCGGCTGCGGCTCGGCAACGACCAGCCGATGGTGTTCAGCATCAACATCATCCGGCGCGACGCCCTGCCGGGCCCGATCGCCTACCGTGACTGGGGCGTCTCGGTGACGAGCGCCCTCGAGGGCCACGGGCACAGCATCGACTCGTCGATCGCGCGGATCAGCGCGGCCGACCTGCCGGCAGACTACGCCCGCAAGCACGACCTGAAGAAGTACGACCCGTGGCTCCTCGTGGAGGAGACCTGCATCACCCGCGACGGCCAGCGCGTGCTGTACGCGCTCGACTTCCACCGCAGCAGCGAGATCGCCTTCAACGTGATCCGCCGCCGCTGACCTCGGGGATCCATGCTCACCCGAATCTCGTCCACGCCGAAGAACTCCAGCTGGGGCTCGGCCACGGCGCCCCCCGGCTCCTCGGCACGAACTCGAGAACTCCGCGATCGTCGTCGGTGTCGGCGGCGGCCTCCCGTGCTATCTGATCTCGGAGATGAGCACCGCTGTGGTTCCTTCGACCTGAGACTCGAAGAGATGGGGGGCATCGCCCGGGTACGAGAGGTAGTCGCCGGGCAAGAGGGCGAGCGGAGCTGAAGCCGGTCCGACGAGTGCGGCACCCGACGCCAGGATGACGTGCTCCACGGTTCCACGGGCATGGGGGCCGGAGATCTTCGGAGTGCCGGGATCGGCCTGCACGAGGTAGACGTCGCGACGTGCGTGGGGCGGACTGGCCGAGAGGAGTGCAGCTCCATAGCTGCTCGTGGCCGACCGGATGCGCGGGGCGTCGGCTGCACGGATCAGCGTGACGGATTCGGGCGACTCGTCCACGAGCCGGGCGAACGGAACTGCGAGCGCGTCCCCGAGGCCCCACAGCGTCTCCACGTTCGGGTTGCCTCCGCCCGACTCGAGCTGCGAGATCGTCGCCTTGGAGACGCCCGAGAGGCGGGCCAGTTCGGACACGGAAAGGCCGGCCGCCGTGCGCTCCCTGCGAAGCGCCGCTCCGATCCGAGCGCCGAGATCGACCATCATTCGTTCATCGTACCGAACGGACGATCGGTTTGACAGACGGCCGGCCTGCGTTCATGATACTGGTCATGCGTTCAGTTCATCGAACAGGCCGACCACTCGTGCCGGCGGCGATCGCGATCTCCGCAGCGGTCCTCGTGGTCGGAGTGGCCTACGGCGCGACGGCGGAATCGGCCGGATTTCCGCCGTGGCTCGTCATCCTCACCGCCGTTCTCGTGCTCGGCGCCTCCTCGGAGCTGCTGTTCGTCGGGATCATCGCCGCCGGCGGCCTGCCCTGGCTCGCCGTCGGCGCCGCACTCCTCGTCAATCTCCGGAACCTCGTCTACGGCTTCTCCGCATCCGAATTCCTGCCGGGTCAGCGTCCCCTCCGGCTCCTCGCGGCCCACCTCGTCAACGACGAGAGCGTCGCCTTCGCGCTGGCCCGCCCCCCGGCCCGTCGCCTCCGCGCCTTCCAGGCCGTCGGCGTCGCCATCGCGATCGCGTGGCCGCTCGGAGCGGCCATCGGCGTCGCGGTGGGGTACATCGTGCCCGACCCCGGCATCCTCGGCCTGGATGCCGCTTTCCCCGCCATTTTCGTCGCGATCCTCGTGGGAACCCTCAGCCGTCGCACGTCGGGCCCCGCGGTGGCCGGCGCGACGATCGCACTTGCCGCCACGCCGTTCGTCGCCGCCGGCGTCGCTCCCGTCCTCGGCCTGGCGGGCCTGCTCGCCCTCGTGCGGGATCGGGGACGTCGTGCCTGACCCGAACCTCGTTCTCGCCGTGGTCGTGCTCGCGGCCGGAACATATCTGCTCAGACTCGGTGGGGTCGGCTTCGGCGGATCGCATCACGCCGTCCGCCTCCGCCCCGGGAGCGATGCCGCGGTGATCACGCTCCTCGCCGGCGTCGCCGCCACCGCGACGTTCTACGAAGGCCAGGAGTTCGCCGGCTGGGCCCGCCTCACCGGCGTGGCCGCGGCGACCGGCCTGGCCGCGGTTCGCGCCCCGCTCGTCGTGGTGGTCGTCGCCGCGGCCGGAGTGACCGCCGGCCTGAGGGCACTCGGAGTCGACTGACCCAACCCGGCCGGCTCTGCCGGAGCGCCGCGCGATGTCAGGTCCGCGGTCGACCCGGCGCGCTGCTCTCCCGCACGATCAGCCGATGCGGCGCCACCACCTCGACGGCCTCGCGGTCCGGGTCGTCGATGCGCTCGACGATGCGCGAGACCGCCTGCGCCGCGATGAACGGGGTGTCGAGCGACACCGTACTGAGCGAGGGCCGCGAGAACCGGCCCTCCTCGATGTCGTCGATCCCCACGATGGCGATGTCGTCGGGCACCCGCAGGCCCGCGTCGAAGACGGCCCGCATCGCGCCCATCGCGAGCAGGTCGGAGTAGCAGAAGATGGCATCCGGCGCCTCGTTCGCCGCCAGCAGCTCGCGGGCAGCCGTGTAGCCCTCGGCGCGACTGTAGTGCGCGGCGGGCCGGGTGAGCGCGGGCTCGAAGTCGAGACCGGAGTCGGCGAGCGCCTGCCGATAGCCCGCCGAGCGCTGCTGCGGGGTGGCGTAGTCCTCGGCGGGCTGGGTGCCCAGCGCGCCGATGCGCGTGCGCCCCGACAGCACGAGGTGCCGCACGGCATCGTAGGCGGCCTGCACGTTGTCGATGGCGACGTGGTCGAACCGCCCGTCGAAGTCGTGCTCGCCGAGCAGCACCAGCGGCATGCCGCTCTCGCCGTTCATCTCGCGCAGCTCCGCCTTCGTGACGAGAGGGCTGAACAGAATGCCGTCGAACAGCATCGTGCGGTCCCCCCCGGTCAGCAGCTCGCGCTCGCGCTGGTGGTCGTGACCGGTCTGATCGATCATCACCCGGTAGCCGAGCTCCCCCGCCGAGTTGATGACGTCGCGAGCGAGCTGGCTGAAGTAGGGCACATCGATCTCGGGCACCACGAGGGCGAGCACACCGGTCCGCCCGGTGCGCAGCGTCCGCGCCACGAGGTTGGGTCGGTAGTCCAACTCGTCGATGGCCTTCTGCACACGGGTGCGCATCCGCTCGCTCACGTGCTCGTAGCCGCTCACGACGTTCGAGACGGTGCGGATGGACACGTTCGCCCGCTCGGCGACGTCGCGCAGTGTTGCCGGCATCCTGCCGCCTCCTTCGAACTCGGTCCCAGGATGCCCCCAGCATAGCGTTTGCATCGTGCGCAAACGCGGTGCTACTGTTTTGCCTACGTTGGCAAACGCACCGTCACAAAGGAGTGTCCCTTGCACAAGCACCTGCCCCGAACGGCGACCCGGGCCGCCGCGCTCGGCCTCGCCGCCGCTGTCGCCCTCGGGCTCACCGCCTGCGGCCCCGACATCGGCACCGCACCATCCACCGACGCCGGCGCCGACCTCCTGCAGCTCCCGGCCGAGGAGTCGCCCTCGGGCGAGATCACCATCTGGGACAGGTCGGGCGACCTGTTCGAGGTGTTCGACGAGGCCATCGCCGACTTCAACGAGAAGTATCCCGACGTCACCGTCAACCACGAGGCCGTGGACATCGACGCCAAGCTGCAGAACACGCTCATCACCGGCACCGACGTGCCCGACGGCGTCTTCCTCGACGACGCCAAGATCGCCGGGTTGAGCGACTACCTGTGGGACCTCTCCGACGTGCTCGCCCCCTACTCGGGCGAGATCGCGCCGCAGAAGCTCGATGTCAACTCGGTGAACGGGGGCATCTACGGGGTGCCGTTCGACTCCAACCCGGGTCTGCTCTACTACAACGCGGCCGCACTCGAGGCCGCGGGCATCGACGCCACCGCCATCACCACCTACGACGAGTTGCTCGATGCTGCGCGCGCCTACAAGGAGGCCGTGCCGAGCGCGGCGCCGATCCACCTCGAGCAGTCGCCGTTCCTCGGCCAGCTGCAGCTCGAGATGTACGCGAGCCAGCTCGGCACGAGCCTCGCCGACGCCGACGGCACACTGCGACTCGACAGCCCCGAGTACGAGCAGATCCTCACCTACCTCGACACCGTGCAGAAGGAGGGCCTCGGCACCCGCGCCGAATACCTCGGCCCGACCGACATCGCCGAGCTCGAGAACGGCAACGAGGTGTTCTACCCCTGGGCCATCTGGTTCGACTTCGCCCCGCAGCAGCTGCTCACCGAGACGCAGGGCGACTGGCGCGCCATGCCGCTGCCCGCCTGGGAGTCCGGCGGAGCGCGCAGCGGCGCGATGGGCGGCTCGTCGTTCGCCATCCCGAAGGACGGCGAGAACTCCGAGCTGGCCGCCCTGTTCTACAGCTTCCTGATGTTCGACGAGGCCGGCTACAGCGCGGTCTGGGGCCCGAGCTCGGTCTACCCGTCCGGGCTCAACACCTCCATCCCGAGCTACCTGCCCGCCGCCGACCCGAGCACACCGCTGTTCGAGCCGGTGCCCGCTCTCGGCGACCAGGACCTGTGGGCCGTGGCCACGGAGGCCGGCGCCGAGATCCCGGCGAGCGTCCCGACCCCCTCCTGGTGGGCCGGAGCCGTCGACTACCTCGGCACGAACATGCAGCGCATGCTCGACGGCGAGCTCACGCCCGCCGAGGTGCTCGAGCAGTCGAGCACCGAGATCCAGACTAACCTGATCGACCGGCAGTAGGAGCAGGCGCGATCATGACCGCGATGACCGCCGCGCGAGCCCGGCGCAGACTGGCTCCCTATCTGTTCGTGCTCCCGTTCGTCGCGGTGTTCATCGCGTTCAGCGTCTATCCGCTCATCTTCACCGCCCGCCTGAGCTTCACCGACTGGCGGGGCTCGGGCGCGGCGGAGTGGGTGGGCTGGGACAACTACGTCTACCTGCTCACCAGCCCCGGCTTCTGGAACTCGCTCGCCAACTCGGGCGTGCTCTGGATCCTGATCATCCCGGCGCAGCTCGTGATCGCCCTGATCGCCGCGGTGCTGCTCGACAACGCGAAGCTGCGCCTCCGCGGCTTCTACCGGGTCGCCTTCATCGTGCCCTTCGTCACCCCGCTCGTGGCGGTCGCCCAGATCTGGGTGGTGGTGTTCGACACGAACTACGGTGCGGTGAACGGCCTGCTCGGGCTGGTGGGGCTGCCGGATGTCGGCTGGCTCACCACGAGCGAGTGGGCGAAGCCCACCCTGGCACTCCTCTTCCTCTGGAAGACGACGGGGTTCATCATCATCATCCTGCTGTCGGGGCTGCAGTCGATCGACTCGTCGGTCTACGAGGCCGCCTCGCTCGACGGGTCGAGCCGGGTGCGCACACTGTGGAGCATCACCGTCCCGCTGCTGCGGCGCACCCTCATGTTCGCCGTCGTGCTGCAGACGCTCGCGGTGTTCCAGATGTTCGCCGAGCCCTTCGTGGTGACCCAGGGCGGCCCGTACAACTCCACCACCACGGCCGGCTACTACCTCTACAACCACATCACGCGCGCCGACCTCGGCACGGGAGCCGCCAACTCCTTCCTGCTCGTGATCATCGTGATGGCGCTGTCGCTCGTGTTCGTGCGGCTGCTGCGAGCGAAGGACTGAACGGATGACCCTCCCCACCCACGCCGTCGGCCGGCGTCGGGCACGACCCGCCATCGGCTCGCAGCTCTTCCTGGTGCTGCTCACCGTCGCGTTCCTCGCGCCGGTGGTCTGGGCGCTGCTGTCGGCCTTCAAACCGGCGAACGACATCATCCGCTCGCCGCTGCTGTTCGACCCGTCGACGTTCACCCTCGACAACTACGCGGCGATGTTCGAGGACGTGCCGATCGCCTCCGGCTTCGTGAACACCGGCGTCGTGCTCGTGTTCAAGGGCGCCATCACGCTGTTCTTCGCCCCGCTCGCGGCCTTCGCGTTCGCGAAGTACTCGTTCATCGGCAAGAACCTCATCTTCGGCGCCGTGCTGATCAGCCTGATGCTGCCCACGATCGTGCTGATCATCCCGCTGCTGCTCGAGATGAAGGAGCTCGGCTGGGTGAACACCTACCAGGCCCTCATCCTGCCGGGAGCGATCGATGCCTTCGCGATCTTCTGGATGCGCCAGGTGATCAGCGCCGTGCCCGACGAGCTGCTCGACGCGGCGCGCGTCGACGGCTGCAGCGAGTTCGGCATCTTCTGGCGCATCGTGCTGCCCGTCATCCGGCCGGGACTCGCGGGCCTCGCCGTGCTCACCGTCATGAACATCTACAACGACTTCGTCTGGCCGGTGGTGATCGCCTCGTCGGAGCGCATGGCGACCCTGCAGGTCGTGCTGTCGACCCTCTCCCAGAACATCACCGGCAACCGCATCGGTGCCGACTACGCCACCGTGACCGGCGAGCTGCTCGCCGCGAGCTCGGTCGCACTCATCCCGCTGCTCGTGCTCTTCATCGCACTGCAGCGCCATTTCATCAACGGAATCCTCGCTGGAAGCGTGAAGGGCTGAACCAGAATGACCATCGCGACAGACATCATCACCACTCCCCCGGTCGGCACCACGGTCGTCCCCGTGCCGAAAGCGGAGTACCCGAGGCCTGACCTCGACCGCTCCGAGCGCTGGCTCAGCCTGAACGGCGAGTGGGACTTCTCGAGCATCGACGGCACGGCCCGCATCACGGTGCCGTTCGCCTGGGAGACGCCCGCCTCGGGCATCGAGCGCACCTGGCTCGAAGCCGCCACCTACCGCCGCGTGCTGTCGGTGCCCGCCGACTGGAAGGGCCTTCGCACCGTGCTCTCCTTCGGCGCCGTGCACCACCGAGCGACCGTGTCGATCGACGGCACCGAGGTGGGCACCCACGTGGGCGGGTACACCTCGTTCGAGTTCGACGTGACCGGGCACGTGCACCCGGGTCAGAATGCGCTGCTCGAGGTGGCCGTGGAGTCACCGGCCGACAAGCGCTCGATCGTGCACGGCAAGCAGCGGTCGATCCCGCGCGACGACTACGACGGGGTCTCGTTCACCCCCACCTCGGGCATCTGGCAGAGCGTGTGGATGGAGGCCCGCGGTCGCAGCTACGCGCGCTCGGTGACGCTGCGGGGTGACTCGCTGACCGGCATCGACGTCTCGGTCGACGTGGCCGGCGACCGCTCGGCCGGAGTGCCGGTGCACGTGCGGGTCATCGGCGGCGAGGAGTCGCTCCGGCTGACGAGCGGAGAGGACGGCGTGGCGTCGGGACGACTCGACCTCGAGGCTCCCCGCCTCTGGTCGCCGGAGCATCCGCATCTCTACCGCGTGGAAGTGACCGTGGGCGAGGGTGCGGAGGCCGACCGGGTCGTCGCGACCACCGGACTGCGGTCGATGGAGTGGCACGACGGTCAGCTGAGGCTGAACGGCTCCCGGCTCTACCTCCGCGGCGTGCTCGACCAGGGCTACTGGCCGGGCACCGGCCTGACCGCGCCGAGCGATGAGGCGCTGCTCGCCGACCTCGATCTGGCACGCGAGCTCGGCTACACGATGGTGCGCAAGCACCTGAAGCTCGAGGAGCCGCGCTGGCTGCACCGCGCCGACGAGCTCGGGATGCTCGTCTGGGCCGAGCCCGCCGCCCCGAGCCGCTTCAGCCCCGAGGCCGCTGAGCTGTTCGAGGACCAGCTGGAGCCGATGGTCCGGCGCGACGGCAATCATCCGTCGATCGTGGTCTGGGGGCTCTACAACGAGGAGTGGGGTCTGGACTGGGACATCCCGGGCAGCCGTCGCCGCGCCGACGCGGCCGCCCACGCCTACGACACGATGGCCGCGATCGACCACACCAGGCCGCTGGTCGAGAACTCCGGCTGGGCCCACGTGAAGAGCGACCTGGTCGACTGGCACTACTACGAGCCCGACCCGGCCACCTGGGCGTCGAGCGTGCGCGAGCTCGCCTCGGGCGCGCAGGAGGCCTTCCCGGTCAAGCTCGGGCCGGACTTCGTGGTCGACAAGAGCCTCTACGGATCGGCCGACTTCCCGCGCACCGGCGTGCCGCTGCTCAACAGCGAGTACGGCGAGGGCTACACGAGCCTCGAGCGCGCCTGGCACCTCCGTTGGCAGACCCAGGAGCTGCGCCGGCACGAGCGCTACTCGGGCTACGTGTACACCGAGCTCGCCGACGTCGAGCACGAGAACGCGGGACTGCTCGACGCCGAGCGTCGCCGCAAGGACTGGGGCGGGCTCCGCCCGGCCGACATCAACGCCGACACCGTTCTCGTGATCGACCTCGTGCCGCGCGCAGCCGGAGCCGACATCGAGGTGCCCCTGTCGCCGTTCGAGCTGACGGTGCACGTGTCGCACCACGGTCCGGAGGCGGTGGCCGGGCAGCTGCAGGCGCAGTGGGTCCCGGCGGGGTCGCCGCTGCCCGCGTCGCTCGTGCCTCCGGCGTCGGCTGCGGTGCCGGTGCTCGTGTCGGTGGCCGTTCCAGCCGTCGAGCCGTTCGTTCTGGGCGGTCCGGTGACGCTCACGATCGAGCCGCCCGCCGCAGCGGCCCGTCTCGCCCTCCACTTCGTCGATGAGACCGGCGTCGTGCGGGCGCGGAACTTCGTCGACGCGGCTCCGGTGGAGGAGCCGAACCGTCGTGGCGCCCGCCCGACGCCGTCCCCCGCCCCCACCCCCTGAGGCGGGCCCCCAGTCGTGGCGCGCGTCTCCTGCCAACGCGGCGCGCGCCACCTCGCGGACACGGCAGCCGACCTCCCAGTCGTGGGCGAGACACTGGATCGATGCCCAGAACTCGCACGCGCCTGATCGCCGCCGCCGTCCTCACCGTCGCGCTCCCCCTGTCGGCGTGCACCACCAGCACGCCGCCTTCCAGCGAGCCGACTGCCGCGACACCGTCGGCTCCTGCCCCGAGCACCGCGCCGCCCTCGAAACCCGCCCCGAGCATCGACGTCTCGGGGCAGCTCGCCATGATCGAGGACCGCTACGGCGTGACCATCGGAGTGAGCGCCCGCACGGCCGACGGCAGCGCGGTCGAGTACCGGCAGAACGACCGCTTCGGCTACGCCTCCACCATCAAGGTGTTCGCCGCAGCGATGCTGCTGAAGACGACGACGCCCGAGGATCGAGCGGCCGTCGTCACCTTCACCGAGGCCGACATCGACGAGGCCGGCTACTCCCCCGTCACGACCGAGCACCTCGCGACGGGCCTGACCCTCGAGCAGCTCGCCGAAGCCGCCGTCCGCGGGAGCGACAACACCGCGATGAACCTGGTCCTGAAGGCTCTGGGCGGGCCGGAGGCTCTGCAGCAGTTCCTCCGCACCCTCGGCGACGACACCACCGTCGTCACCTCCTACGAACCCGACCTCAACACGGTCACCCCCGGAGACGACAACAACACCACCACCCCGGCGGCCTTCACCACCGCACTGCAGTCGCTGCTCGCAGACGAGTCCATCGCCGACACGATGCTCACCTGGATGAGGGGCAACGCGACCGGCGACCGCCTCATCCGTGCCGGCGCCCCCACGGGCTGGCAGGTCGCAGACAAGTCCGGAGGTGCCGGCGGCATCCGCAACGACATAGCGGTGGTGACCAGGCCCGACGGCGAGCAGCTCATCCTCGCCATCCTCACCACAACCGACGACCCCGCCGCCTCCTACAACGACGCAGTCGTCGAGGAGACCGCCCGAGTCGTGCTCGGCGCTATCCCGACCCCCCGCTGACGGCGACCCGGTCGAGGCGCGGAGCGCCCACCGACCGACCGGAGCGCGCGCGACTTGACAGTAGATGCGCCCATTCGCGCCAGCCCCCGAACGTAAGCGGGCCGTGGGGTGTGCATGATCCGTTCGAGTCATAGGCATCGGGCCTGGCGGGAGACCGCGAAGCGGGCGAGGGGACTATGACTCGAACGGATCATGCACACCCCACGGACCCCACGAACAACCCAACCCGACCAAGCCCCGTCAACGCCGAAAAGGCCCGCCGCAGTGGATGCGACGGGCCGTTTCAGGACAAGCGGGCTTACTTGGTGTTGACGGTGATCTTCGCAACGCCCACGAGGAGGCCGCGCTTCACGGCGTCGGTGCCGAAGGTCTCGTTCAGGAGCCCGGCGGCG
>NZ_JANLCK010000002.1 GCF_024979315.1 Herbiconiux oxytropis
CACCGGTCAGTGCGGGGATCGAGGCCAGCGGCTCGGGAGTCTCGTTCGCCGACGACGACGACGCAGCCGGGCTCGACGTGTCAGTCGTGCTCGAGGCCGAGCAGGCGGCGAGCGAGAACGTGAGGAGGCCGGCGGCAGCGAGCCCGATCGTGGCCTTCGTGATGTGTCGCATGATGATGCCTTCTTCCCTGTGAGTCGTGTCCGTGATTGCAGACACTGATGCTTCGGCACCGGGAGGGAATCGGTTTGGTCTACGACGTCAGCCGCACCCCACCGGTCTGCACGCCGGGGTGCTCGCGCTCGAGCGCCGCGCCCTCCATATCGACGTTCGGCAGCACCCGGTCGAGCCACCGCGGCAGCCACCAGGCGGATCGGCCGAGCAGGTGCATGAGGGCCGGCATGAGCAGCATCCGCACCACGAACGCATCCAGCAGCACGCCGAACGCGAGGCCGAAGCCGATCGAGCGGATGATGGTCGACTCGGAGAAGATGAAGCCGCCGAACACCGACACCATGATGAGCGCCGCCGCGATCACGACCGAGCGTCCGGCCCGGAAGCCCTGCGCCACGGCGAGCCGGGCGGGTGATCCGTGCACGTACGCCTCGCGCATGCCGGAGGCGAGGAACAGCTGGTAGTCCATCGCGAGCCCGAACAGGATGCCGACGAGGATGACCGGCAGGAAGCTCAGGATGGGCCCGGTGCTGTGCAGTCCGATGATCGACGCCCCCCAACCGAACTGGAACACCGACACGATGAGTCCGTAGGTCGCGAACAGCGAGAGCACGAAGCCACCGGTGGCGATGAGCGGCACGAGGAGAGAGCGGAACACCACCACCATGATGATGAGCGAGAGCCCCACCACCACCACGAGGTAGATCGGCAGCACGTCGGCGAGCGCCTCGGAGATGTCGATGTTGATGGCCGCCTGGCCCGCGACTCCGAGCACGATGTCGCCGTTCACGGGCTCCATGGCGCGGAGGTCCTGCACGAGCTTCTCGGTCGTGACGCTGTTGGGCCCCTCCTCGGGCAGCACCTGGAATGCGAGCAGCGTGCCGTCGTCTGAGGCGGCGATCGGGGCGACGGCCGCCACGTCGGGCTGCTCGGCGATGGCCGAGGCGACGGCGGCCTGGGTGGCCAGCAGCTCGTCGTCGTCGATGGCGGCGGGCAGGGTGGCGGTCACGAGCAGCGGTCCGTTGGCTCCCGCGCCGAAGGTCTCGTCGACGATCTGGAACGCACGGTAGCTCGTGGAGTCGCTCGGCTCGCTCGAGCCGTCCGGCAGCCCGAGCCGCATCGAGAGGGCGGGGATGGCGACGATGAGCAGCGCCACAACCGACACGAGCACGGTGACCACGGCGCGCACGGTCGACATGGTCTTCACGGGCTTCTCGCCGGCGTGCTTGTGGCCGATGATGCCGCGGGTCCTCCGGCGCAGCAGCCGCTCGCCGATGAGGCTGAGGAGGGCGGGCGCGAACGTGATCGCCACGAGCACGGCCACCGCCACGCACACCGCGCCGACCGTTCCCATGAGGCCGAGGAACGGCACGCCCGTGACATTGAGGGCGAGCAGTGCCACGATCACGGTCGACCCCGCGAACACCACGGCGGTGCCCGAGGTGCCGGTCGCGAGCCCGATCGACTCGCGCACGGGCACGCCCTCGATGAGCTGCTTGCGGTGCCGGTTGACGATGAAGAGCGAGTAGTCGATGCCCACCGCGAGCCCCAGCATCACGCCGAGCACCGGGGTCACGGATGCCATGTCGACGACGCCGGAGAAGGCGAGCGACGCCGTGACACCGACTCCCACCCCCACGATGGCGGTCACGATCGGCAGCGACGCCGCGATGAGCGAGCCGAGCATGACGATGAGCACGATCGCTGCGAAGACGAGGCCCACGACCTCACCCACCCCGAAGATCTCGGGCACGCCCTGGGCGATGTCGGTGCCGAAGTCGACCGTCGTGCCCTCGACCGGGTTCTCCTCGAAGTGCGCGATGGTGGCCTGCTTGACCTCCTCGGAGAGCTCCAGCCGGGGGTCGACGAACGAGACGTTGACGATGGCGGTCGTCCCGTCGTCCGACACCACGCCGATGCCGTCGGCGAGGCCGAGGAGGGTGGTGCCGAGCTCGAGCTGCTCGTCGCCCGCCGCGAGCTCGGCGCGCGAGGCGTCGAGGGTGGCCTGCTGCTCGTCGAGGGTCGCGAGCTGGGCCGCGAGGGCGGCCTGCTGCTCTGCCGGGGCCCCCGCTGCTGCCGCCTCCGCCACCGCGGCGTCGAGCTGGGCACGACCCGCGTCGAGCTGCGCCTGCCCGGCGTCGAGCTGCGCGCGACCGGCATCGGCCTGGGCGCGGCCGGCGTCGAGCTGTGCGGCCTGGGCGGCCTGCTGGGCCTCGGCGTCGAAGGGATCGATGACCGCGGCGACCCCGTCGAGGTCGCGCGCGCTCGTGGCCGCGTCGGTGATGGCCTCTTTCTGCTCGTCGGTGAAGGGCTCGCCGTCGATCGTGCGGTAGACGACCGTTCCGGTCCCGCCCGCGGTGTCAGGGAGCTTCTCGGCGAGCGCGTCGGTGACCGCGCCGGAGGCCGTGCCCGGGATGTCGAAGCTGTTGCTGAGGGTGCCGCCGACGGCGAAGAACGCCCCCACGGAGATCCCGAGGATCACGACCCAGGCGACGATCACGGGCCAGGCCCGGCGGGCGGCGAACGAACCAAGACGGTACAGCAGGGAAGCCACGGGATCTCCTTCAGACCTGCTTGAGCATACGCGACGTCTCGTCTAGAGACTGGGGGTAGCCTGAGGGGGTGAACGAGCAGGCATCAGGGCACCGCGCGGGGCCGGTGCGAAGCGCTGCCGCTCGCGACGCCATCCTCGCCGCCACCGCTCGGCTCTTCCAGGGCCAGGGCTACGATCACCTCACGATCGAGGGCATCGCCAAGGAGGCGGGGGTCGGCAAGCAGACCATCTACCGTTGGTGGCCGAGCCGGGGAGCCCTCATCGCCGAGTGCCTCACCGACGGCCGACTCATCCCGATCGACTTCGACGTGCCGTACTCCGGCGACCTGCTGCGCGATGTCGAGGAGTGGCTGGGCTCGGTGCTCGCCATCCTCGAGACTCCGCACGGCGCCATGCTGCTGCGCTCCCTCGTCGCGGCCGCGGCGGAGGACGCGGAGGTGGGTGACCACCTCAGCGCGAGCCTCGGCGTCGATCGCCACCTGGCTGAGCGCCTGGCCGCCGGCATCCGCGACGGCCAGCTCGCCGCCGACGCCCCCGTCGAGCTGCTCGGTCACGCCGTGCTCGGCACCATCATCGTGCAGAGCCTCACCCGGCGCCCCGACGTGGCCGGCGCCCTCCGCGAGCTCGTGCGCTACCTGGTGGCCGCGCGGTGAGCAGCCGTGCGGGCCGGCGGGAGCGCAGCGTGCTCGTGCGGGCGCTCCGGCTGTGGCGCACCCGGAACCCGCAGACCTTCACCGAGAAGGTGCGCTACAAGATGCTGCGTGACCACCGGCCTCTGCTCGTGACCTTCGCCGACAAGGCCGCGGTGCGCGATCACGTGGCCGAGCGGATCGGGGCGGAGCACCTCCCGCGGGCATTCGCGGTGATCGACGACCCGGCCGCGCTGCTGCGGCTCGAGCTCCCGGAGCGCTACGTCGTGAAGCCCACCCACGGCAGTGGGGCGGCCATCGTGGTGAGTCCGGAGGCACCCGCCGACGCCGAGCTGCCGCCCGCGCGGTGGAGCTGGGTCTACCGGCACGTGCGTCCGGAGGCGGCGCGCCCCGAGCTGCTCGTCGGGATCGCCGAGCACTGGGCGACCCAGCTCTACGGTCAGGGCCCCAACCGCGAGTGGGCCTACGGCCGTGTGCGGCCGAGGGTGATCGTGGAGGAGATGCTCGAGGGTGCGGACGGCGGCATCCCCGATGACGTCAAGTTCTTCGTCTTCCACGGCCGGTGCCACTTCATCCAGGTCGATGCCGGCCGCTTCGAGGGGCGCACGCAGGACTTCCACCGGCCCGACTGGGAGCACCTCCCGCTCAGCGGTGGCCCGCCGTGGATCGATCCGCCGCGGCCCCGCCCCGACCGGCTCGACGAGATGGTCGCCCTCGCCGAGCGGCTCGGGGAGGGCACCGACTTCGTGCGGGTCGACCTCTACCTGCTGCCCGACCGCATCGTCTTCGGTGAGCTCACGAGCTACCCCGCCGGCGGCGACAGCCCGTTCGAGCCCGCGAGCTTCGACGCCGAGTTCGGCCGGCCCTGGACGGTGCCTCGCCGCTACCGCTGACGGCGATGCCGGTGCGGGTGCGGCCCTGGACGACGGATGCCCCGCCCGGTACGAGACCGGACGGGGCATCCAGGTGCAGGATCAGGCCCGCACTATCGGGCCCGCAGGATCAGGCGCGACGGCCCTTGCGGCCGAAGATGAGGCCGTAGATCAGCAGCACGATGATCGAGCCGCCGATGGCGAGGAGCCAGGTCTGGATCGACCAGAACTCCTCGAGGTTCGCGTTGAAGAGCAGGCCGCCGAGCCAGCCGCCGAGGAGCGCTCCGATGACGCCGAGGATGAGGGTGATGAACCACCCTCCGGCCTGCTTGCCGGGGATGATCAGCTTGGCGATGGCGCCGGCGATCAGGCCGAGGATGAGGAAGGCGATGAAGCTCATTGCTGTGTGTCCGTTTCTGTAGGGTGCGGGTTGGAGCCTGGCCCGATCCGTGCGATCCGGCAACGGGTCGGCCCCATATTGCATCGCGGCCCCGGATGTGCTGCAGTGCGAC
Organism: Herbiconiux oxytropis; assembly: GCF_024979315.1. Lineage (GTDB taxonomy): Bacteria > Actinomycetota > Actinomycetes > Actinomycetales > Microbacteriaceae > Herbiconiux > Herbiconiux oxytropis. The sequence continues at coordinate 4,761 of NZ_JANLCK010000002.1, forward strand.
GACCGTCAGCTCGCGAGCACTGCGAGCTCGGCGAGCACCCTCGGGTCGGCCAGCACACGGAAGTGACCCCCCGTCGCCAGCTCCACGTTCTTGGCCCCCGGCAGGGCGCTGCCACCCGGGATGTGCGGATCGAAGCGGCCGTAGACCGAGACGATCCGCGAGTTGACCGACTGCCGGTGCGACAGCTCCACGAGAGTGGCGTCGCCCGGGCGGAAGATGCGCAGGCTCGGCGCGAGCATGAAGCGCGCGTAGACCGAACCGCCGAAGGGGGTCGCGACCGCGAGCATCGACTCGATGCGCTCCGCCGACGACCCGAGCGACATCGCGTACTTGCCCACGAGCCCGCCCTTGCTGTGCGCCACGAGCACGACGCCCGAGAGGTCGTGCTCGTCGAGGTAGTCGGCCACGTGCCCGGCGGCATCCGGAACGGGGCGGTTGTTCCAGCGGAGCGGCCCGATCACGTGCACCGGATGTCCGCGGTCGTGCAGGGCGGCGATGAGCGGCTGCAGGAAGCGCCAGGTCTCATAGACCCCTGGCACGACCACGATGGGGGTGCGGTCGCCGTCGTGGAACGAGTCCGGATCGGATCGGCTGAGCACGGCACGCACCTGCCAGTGCACGGCGTAGGCGTAGTCGCGCGCCCACCAACCCGCGATCCGCAACCGGTCGGCGAGACCGTGCGGGTGCCAGCGCGCGGTCTCGGTCATGTGCCGGTCGCCCTCGCGGCGGCTCCCGCACCGAGCGACAGCACCGCGGAGGCGACCGCGCGCGGAGCGGTGTGCTGCACGACGTGGTGATGGCCGGGCACGACCGCGAGCCTGCCGTCGGCGGCGCGGTCGCGGAGGCGCCGGCACCACGCGATCCCGGCGATCGGATCGAGGCCACCGCGCATCACCAGCAGCGGGACCGCCAGGTCGGCCACCCGGCGCTCGATCGGGTAGGTCAGCATGGGCCGGGACTGCCGGAGGAACCACGCGGGACCGCAGCGCAGGTAGTCGAGGAGCACCACGACGTCGACGTCGGGCGGTTCCACGAGGATGTCGATGCCGAGGGCGAGGGCCTGCGCCGGGAGGCTCCGATGCCGGTCGTCGGCGACGGGGCCGATGATCACCACCCCGGTGGCGCGATCCGGTCGCTGCACGGCGAGCTCGACCACCCACTGAGCCCCCATGGAGTGACCGAGCAGCACGCCGGCCGGAACCCCGAGGAGGTCGAGCGCCGCCCCGAGCGCCTTCGCCATCTCGGCCACGGAGGGCGAATGGCCGGGCTTCGGGAGGCCACCGAACCCGGGGAGGTCGATGGAGTGCACCTCACCGTGCAGCGCGAGCTCGGCGTGCAGCCGGGAGAGATAGCGGTGCGAGGCCCCGATGCCGTGCACGAGCACGTGCACGGGATGCGCCGCGGCGCCCACCTGGTCGCCCCTCGTGGGCGGTGGTGCCGTGCTGAATGCCCGGAACTCCATCTCGCCCACCGTCACGCTGCGTTCGAGCGTCGTGGGGGGCTGTCGTCGTTCCGGCATTCTGCTCCTCGGGCTGCGGGCCCGAAGCGGGCCCTCTGCCAGCATGGGCTGTTTCGCCCGGCACCGCTCGCCCTGTGCGGGGCCTGCCGACACCTCAGCCGATCCGGCGCCCCTCCAGAGCAGCCTGCAGGATGCCCTCGAGGTCGCGTTCGTGCACCGGCCGCGGGTTGCTCGGCGGCACGAGTGGAAGGATGAGCCCGGCGCTCTCGGGGATGCTCTCGGCGCGGTAGCCCACGTCGGCGAGCGCGCGCGTGGCGGGGATCGAGGCGTAGAGGGAGTCGAGGCCCCTCACCGCGCTCGAGGCGCCGAGCGCCCGGGCGATCCGCTCCTCGGCCTCGGCCGAGGCCCCCACGTTGAAGGCGAGCACCTGCGGCAGCACCGCCGAGTGCGTCTGTGCGTGAGGCAGGTCGTAGGCGCCGCCGAGCACGTGGCAGATCTTGTGGTGGAGGCCCGAGCCCGCCGAGGCGAAGGCGACCGCCGAGACGTATGCCCCGTAGAGCATGCGCTCACGGGCCGGCACGTCTCCGACGTCGGCGACGATGGCCGGGAGCGCCGCGGCGACCTCGCGGATGCCCTCCTCGGCGAGTGCCCGGTTGAGCGGATCGGAGTTCGGCGCCCACATCGAGTCGATGCAGTGCGCGATGGCGTTGAGGCCCGAGGCCACCGAGAGCTCGACGGGAAGGCTCAGCGTGAGCGCGGCGTCGTAGATCACGACAGCCGGGAGCACGACGTCGTCGACCCCCGTGGTCTTCCGTGAATCGGTCGTGAGGCCCCAGACGTTCGTGGCCTCGGATCCGGCGTAGGTGGTGGGCACGGCCACGATCGGCAGCCGCTCGGTGAGCGCGATGGCCTTCGCGAGCCCCGTGGTCGAGCCACCGCCCACCGACACCACGAGGTCGATCCCGGCGTCGCGCGCGGCGGCCCGCGCGCGCTCGGCGTGGGCGATGGGCACGTGCGGCGCCACGTCGTCCCAGAGCAGCGCCACCTCGATGCCGGCGGCGATGCTGCGGGCGAGCTCGGCCTCGGAGGGTGCCCCGATCACCATGACGGCCTGCGCACCCCTCTCGGCGACCTCGGCGGCGAGCGCCGCGGCGGCGCCTGCGGAACCGAAGCGCACGCGCTGGGGCAGAGTGCGGTGGTCGAACTTCATGGTGTCTCCTCGTGGTCGCGCAGCCGGTTCAGGAACACACGGGCGTCGGCGGCCGCCCGCTCGGTGATGCCGTGCTCGTCGCCCGGCTCGACGAGGACGTCGGCCTGCGCTCCGGCGAGCGCGAGCAGCCTGGTCGTGTCGGCGACCCGGAAGGCGGGCACCCACGGGTCGTGGTCGATCGAGCGCAGCAGCACGGGCACGCCCCGCCGGAGGGTGCCCACGCGCTCGGCGACGGTCTCGGGGGTGAGCGGATCGGCGCCGACGTAGCCGCCCGTGAAGAGCACGGCACCGACGATGGGCACGTTCCGCGTGAGCAGGAAGTGCGACAGGGTGCAGGCCCCCTGCGAGAAGCCGAGCAGCGCCACCCGGTCGAAACCGGCGGCGTGCGCCGCAGCCACGCTCGCCTCGACCACGTCGAGCGCCCGCTCGAGGTGCTCGGCGTTCTCGGGCGAGGGGTCGAGGAAGGGATGCGGATACCAGGAGTTGCCCGCGGCCTCCGGTGCGAACCAGCGGAGGCCCTGCACACCGAGCCGCTCCGACAGCCCGCGCACGAACGGCACGTCCTGGGTGCGGCCGTGCAGCCCCACCACGGCGAGCGCCTGAGGGTCACTCGCCTCGGCGTCGCCCCAGACCTGCGGTTCCACAGTCGTCCCTGTCATCCGATCATCCCTTCCTCGTCACCCGACCCGCACGGTGCTCGTCGTGCTCAGTGCTCGTCGTGCTCAGTGCTCGTCGTGCTCAGTCCTCGTCGCGCAGCGGCTCGAGGCGGGCCATGATCGACTCGCGCTCGTGCTCGAAGAACGGCGGCAGCATGAAGGCGCGGCCGAGCTCCTCGGGCGACTCGTCGCAGTCCCAGCCGCCCTCGTTGTGCGTCACGGCGAGCTCGAACAGCGCGCCACCCGGGGTGCGCACGTAGTGCGACTTGAAGTAGGTGCGGTCCTTGAGCTCCGAGATGTCGGTGTAGCCGGCGCCCTCGATGTCGAACTTCACCTCGTTCTGGTTCTCGAGGTTGTCGAGGTTCCAGGCGAAGTGGTGGTAGGCGCCGGAGCCGTAGCGCCAGGTGCCCTGCTCGTCGGTGCGGTTGCCGGTGAGCTCGATGAAGTTGCCCACGTCGGCGGTGCCCACGCGGTAACGGGCGCGGTCGCCCTCCTCCTCCACGGAACCCTCGGCGAAGAAGGCCTCCTGGCCGAACTCCACCATGCGGTCCTGGTCGAACACGTGGATGCCGACGCCGTAGATGCCGTGGATGGCGTTCTCGATGCCCACACCGTTGCCGGTGAAGCCCTCGCGGGGGTCGCCCTCCACCTCGATCAGCACGTACTCGATGCCGGAGGGGTGCCGGAGGTTGAGCCGACGGCCGCCGAACACGTCCTCGAACGTGCTCTCCACGTCGTGCTCCTTGAGCCGCTTCGACCAGAACTCGAGCGAACCGGTGGGCACCGAGAGCAGCACCTCGCGGGCCTGGTTGGTGCCGCGGATGCCGTAGAGGCCGGCCTGCGCCCACGGGAAGGTGGTGATCACGGCGGACGGATCGCCGTTGGCGTTCGAGTAGTAGAGGTGGTACACCGGCGTGCCGCCGTCGTAGAGCACCGTCTTCTTGATGAAACGCAGGCCGAGGACCCGCGTGTGGAAGTCGACATCCTCCTGCGCATGCCCTACCGAGAGGGTCACGTGGTGGGAACCGGCGACATACGTCATTGTTATCTCCTTGTTGGTCGTCTACTGCGGATGCCCGATGCTTTACTCCGTCGGGGCGGAGGGTTCTCTGTAGACCGCGTTCCGGTCGACCTCGCGGTAGACCGTCGGCGCGACGGGGTGCTCGATCTCCTCGGCGAGGTGACCGAGGAGGCCGGCGGTGCGAGCGAGCAGCGCGAAGCCGCGCAGGAGCTCGACCGGCAGACCGGCGTCGGCGAGGGCGGCGCCGGCGACGCCGGCTCCGTTCAGCGGGAGGGTGCGGCCGAGGACGTCGGGGTGCACACGGCCGACGGCCTCGAACAGCTCCAGATAGGGGCCCTTGACCCCGGCCTCGGCGGCGATCCCGATGATCACGGGGGTGCGGGGGTCGCCCTGCTTGTGCACCGGATGACCGAGCCCTGGCACCTTGCCGCCGGTCGCAGCCGTCGCGGTGATCGCGGCACGAGCCGCGTCGTCCCAGTCGGCGCTGGTGAAGGCGCTCGTGTCGCCGAGGGTCGACAGCACGCCTTGGAGGTAGAGCCCCGTGTCCTCGGTCACGCCGAGGAAGCGGGATCCGCCGCCCAGGAGGCCCGCCGCGAGGGCGCCCTGCAGCGAGTCGGGAGCGCTGTAGTAGGTCAGGCGCGCGGCGATCGCGGTGGGGGTGAAGCCGTGGTCGGCGAGCGAGACGAGCACCGCCTCGAACACGCGGAGCTGACCGGGCGTGGGACGACGGCGGGCCACCAGGAGGTAGGCGAGCTCGCCGAAGCCGATCTGCCCGATGAGGTCGCCGGCCAGGTCGTGGCCGAGGAGCGAGATGGAGTCGGCGTCGCTCGTGCCGATGCTCGTGGGGTACTCGGGCCGGTCGGGGCGGTCGTGGTCGGGCTGGTCGCGGTCGGGGCGTTCAGGCATGAGGGGCCACCTCCTCGGTCAGCCAGGCGCGCACGGCGTCGTCGTGCTCGCCGAGGGCGGGTGGCGCAGCCGCGTGGCGCGCCGGGGTGCGCGAGAACGCGATGGGGTTGCGGATGACGGGCACGGCCCGCTCGCCGTCGCCCACGGTCACGACCGGATCGAGACCGAGGCGCTCGGCGAGGGCGATCCCGCCGTCGATCGTGTTGATGGGCCCGCACGGCACACCGGCCGCGGTGAGCCGCTCGAACCAGTCGGCGACGGTGCGCTCGGCGAGGGCCCCGACGAGCAGCGGCCGGAGCTCGGCACGGTTGCGGTTGCGGTCCTCGGTGCGGGCGAAACGAGGGTCGTCGGCGAGCGCGGGAAGACCGAGGGCGGTGGCGAGCCGGCCGAACTGGCCATCGTTGGCGGCCACGACGATGAGCTCGCCATCCTGGGCCGGCAGCGGCTCGTAGGGGAACAGGCTCGGATGCGCGTTGCCCATGCGGAACGGCACGGTGCCGGCCGCCACCACGGTCGAACTGTGGTTCGCCATGGCCGCGAGAGCCGTGGAGAGCAGGTTGACCTCGACATGCTGGCCCTCGCCGTGCTGGCCCTCGCCGTGCCGCCCGTCGCCGTGCTCGCGACCGCCGGTGCTGTCGCGATGGCGGAGGGCGGCGAGGATGCCGACGACCGCGTTCATGCCGGTCATCACGTCGAACACCGAGACGCCGCTGCGGTAGGCGGGGCCGTCGGCGTCGCCCGTGAGACTCATGAGGCCCGAGGCGGCCTGCACGATGAGGTCGTAGCCGGGGAGGGCGGCGCCGCCCTCGGTGCCGAAGCCGCTGATGGAGGCGTAGACGACTCCCGGGTTGGTGGCGGCCACGGAGTCGTAGTCGAGGCCGAAGCGGGCGAGGCCGCCCGGCCTGAAGTTCTCGATCACCACGTCGGCCCTCCGCGCGAGCTCTTGGGCGAGGGCGCGATCGGAGTCGTCGCCGAAGTCGAGCACCACGCTGCTCTTGCCGCGGTTGACGCCGAGGTAGTAGGTGGAGACGCCGTCGCGCTCGGGCGGGGCCCAGGATCGGGTCTCGTCGCCGGCCGGACTCTCGACCTTCACCACGTGCGCGCCGAGGTCGGCGAGCAGCTGGGTGGCGTAGGGGCCCGCGAGCACGCGGGAGAAGTCGGCGACCAGGATGCCGTCGAGAGCCCCGGGCGCAGGGGCACCACCCTCCCCGGGCAGGCCGGGCCGGCTGTCCTGCGCGGTCACCGTCGCCTCCCCAGACGCGTGAGCTCGAGGTCGGCCCCGATGGCGTCGGCCGCCGCCACGAGGGCGGGCGCGAAGTCGGCTTCGATCCGCTCGATCGTGGCCGCGCCGACCGTGGTCGAGACGTTGATGGCGGCGACCACGCGGCCGTTCCGGCGCACCGGCGCGGCGATCGAGCGGAGCCCCACCTCGAGCTCCTGGTCGACGGCGGCCCAGCCGCGCTCGCGAACCACAGCGATCTCGGTGCGCAGCACCTCGCGATCCGTGAGCGTCCTCGGCGTGAGGCCCACGGGCTGCACGGCGTCGAGCAGTCGGTCGAGCTCGGGCTCGGGAAGGCTCGCGAGCAGCACGCGGCCCATGGAGGTCGCGTAGGCGGGAAAGCGCGTGCCGACGGTGATGGCCACCGCCATGATGCGCCGGACGGGCACGCGGGCCACGTAGACGATGTCGCCGCCGTCGAGCACCGAGGCCGAGGTCGACTCGCCGAGCTCGTGGGCGAGCTGCTCGAGGTGCGGCTGCGCGACCTCGGGCAGGGTGAGCGCGCTGAGGTAGCCGAAGCCGAGCTCGAGCACGCGGGGAGTGAGCGAGAACTGCTTGCCGTCGGTGCGCACGTAGCCGAGCTCCACGAGGGTGAGGAGGAACCGGCGGGCGGTGGCCCGCGTGAGTCCGGTGCCCCGAGCGACGTCGCTGAGCGTCTGCACGGGCAGCTCGGCGGTGAACGCCTTGATCACCTCGAGGCCGCGCGCCAGCGACTGCACGAACTGCTCCCCCGGCACGCGCGCGCTCCCGTCACCCGCCGCCTCAGCCGCAGCGGCAGTGGCGCGGTCGGCACCGGCCGCCGCCTCCACGGCGCTCATCGCTCGAGCACCACGGCGAGGCCCTGGCCCACGCCGATGCAGATGGCGGCCACGGCGACCCCGCCGCCGCGCCGCGTGAGCTCGTGGGCGGCGTGGCCGATGATCCGGCCGCCGGATGCGCCGAGCGGGTGACCGATGGCGATCGCACCGCCGTGGATGTTGACCTTCGCGGGATCGAGCTCGGGCCACAGCTTCAGACACGCGAGCGACTGCGCGGCGAAGGCCTCGTTGAGCTCCACCACGTCGACGTCGGCCCAGGTCTTCCCCGCGTTCGCGAGCGCTCGGTTCGCGGCCTCGACGGGCCCGATGCCGAACATGTCCGGATCGACCGCCGCCATCCCGCGCCCGATGATGCGGGCGAGCGGCTCGGCGTCGATGGGCGCAGCCTCCGCCCCCACGATCACCATCGAGGCGCCGTCGTTCAGCGGCGACGCGTTGCCGGCGGTGATGGTGCCCTCGGGCCGGAACGCCGGCTTCAACCCGGCGAGCGACTCCACGGTCGAGTCGGGGCGGATGCCCTCGTCGCGGGTGAGGTCGACTCCGGGCACGGCGACGATCTCGCCGTCGTACATCCCGGCGTCCCAGGCGGCCGCGGCCGCCACGTGGCTCGCCGCAGCGAACTCGTCCTGCTCCTCGCGGGTGATGCCGTGCTTCTCGGCCAGGAGCTCGTTCGACTCGCCGAGGGAGATCGTCCACTCCTTCGGCATCCGCCTGTTGACGAGCCGCCAGCCGAGGGTCGTGGAGTGCAGGGTCTCGTTGCCGGCGGGGTAGGCGCGCTCGGGCTTCTGCAGCACCCACGGCGCCCGGCTCATCGACTCCACGCCGCCCGCGAGCACGAGGCGCGCGTCGCCGGACTCGATGGCACGGCTGGCATCCATGACGGCCTGCACGCTCGAACCGCAGAGCCGGTTGACGGTCACGCCGGGCACCGAGGTGGGGAGCCCGGCGAGCAGCACGGCCATGCGCGCCACGTCGCGGTTGTCCTCACCGGCCTGGTTGGCGGCTCCCGCCACGACGTCGTCGATGAGCGCGGGGTCGAGCTCCGGATGCCGGTCGAGCACACCGCGCACCACCGTCGCCAGCAGGTCGTCGGGCCGCACGCCCGCGAGAGCCTTGCCGAACCGGCCGAACGGCGTGCGCACGGCGTCGTAGACGAAACTCGCGGTCATGATCGCATCCCCTCGGTCTCGTCGCTGCCCGTCGCATCCCGCAGCCACAGCCCCGTGAGCTCCTGCAGCTCATCGAGGGTGGTGTCGCCGAAGAGCTCGCTCACGGCGAACCCGTCGGCGATCACATCGAACACCGCGCGGTCGGTGTAGACCCGGCTGACGCACGCGACGCCGGTCAGCGGATAGGTGCACGCTGCCACGAGCTTGGACGCACCGTCCCGAGTGAGCAGATCCGTCATCACCCACACGCTCTTCGCGCCGATCGCGAGGTCCATCGCGCCGCCGACCGCGGGGATCGCCCCGGGTGCACCGGTGTGCCAGTTCGCGAGGTCGCCGCGCTCGGAGACCTGGAAGGCGCCGAGCACGCAGATGTCGAGGTGTCCGCCGCGCATCATGCCGAACGAATCGGCGTGGTGGAAGTACGAGGCGCCCGGCAGCTCGGTCACGGGCTGCTTGCCCGCGTTCATGAGGTCGGGGTCGACGAGGCCGGGCTCGGGAGCCGGCCCCATGCCGAGCATCCCGTTCTCGGTGTGCAGGATGACCTCGAGCCCCGCGGGCAGCGCGTCGGCGATGAGAGTCGGTGCTCCGATGCCGAGGTTCACGATCGCGCCCTCGGGGATGTCCTGCGCGATCCGGGCCGCAAGGGCGCGACGGTCGAGGGCGCCGCGGTTCGGGGCGCTGGGGTTCGGGGCGCTGGGGTCGAGGCCGCTCATGCGGGTGCTCCCACGAACTCGCCGGCGCGGAGCCAGGGCCGCTCCCCCACCTCGACGACGCGGTCGACGAAGATGCCCGGAGTCACGACGGCCTCGGGGTCGAGGGCGCCGAGTTCCACGACCTCGTCGACCTGCACGACGGTGGTGCGCGCCGCCGCGGCCATCAGCGGGCCGAAGTTGCGCGCGGTGCGGCGGTAGACGAGGTTGCCCCACCGGTCGGCCCGATAGGCCGAGATGAGCGCGACGTCGGCCCGCAGCGGGTACTCGAGGATGTAGTCGCGCCCGTCGATGGTGCGGGCCTCCTTGCCTTCGGACACGGTGGTGCCGACGCCGGTGGGCGTGAAGAACGCGCCGATCCCGGCTCCGGCGGCACGGATGCGCTCGGCGAGGTTCCCCTGCGGCACGAGTTCGAGCTCCACCTCGCCGGCGCGGTAGGCGGCGTCGAAGGCGTGCGAATCGGCCTGGCGGGGGAAGGAGCACACGACGCGGCGCACCCGGCCGGCGGTGATGAGGGCCGCGATGCCGGTGTCGCCGTTGCCGGCGTTGTTGCTCACGATCGTGAGATCCGAGGCGCCCTGGGCGATGAGGGCGTCGATGAGCTCCACAGGCTGGCCGGCGGCGCCGAAGCCGCCGATCATGACGGTCGCGCCGTCGCCCACGTCGGCGATCGCCTCGCTCGCATCGGCTCTCAGCTTTGAGATCACAGCCACCTCGAAGTGTTCGTCATGCGAACACTCGTACGCATGTTGACAACATAGTTATACACGTTGCAACAAAAATCAAGAGTGGTCACGAATCCCGGCGCCCGGGTAGCGCCATCGGTCCAATCCCCGCGCCAGCCACACGACGACCCTGTTCGGCAGTCGCCGCCTGCAGCAGCGCGCTCAGGCGAGAAGGGCGTGCACGGCCGTCGCGATCGCGAAGATGCCGACGCCGGCGATGGCGCCGACCACGGTGCCGTTGATGCGGATGAACTGCAGGTCGCGGCCCACCTGCAGCTCGATCTTCTCGGTGGTCTCGCGGGCGTCCCAGCGCTTCACCGTGTCGCTGATCACCGAGGCGAGATCGTGCCGGTACTTCTGCACCGCGTACCCCGCCGCATCGGCGATCCAGGCGTCGATCTTGGCCGCGAGCGTGCGATCGCCCGAGAGCCGCACGCCGAGGTCGACCAGCGTCGAGGTCACCGACGACCGCAGCGGGCTCGCAGGGTCGGCCAGCGACTCCCCGAGGGTCGTCTTGACCGCCTCCCAGAGCTGACCGGCAAAGGAGCGCAGCCGTGGACTCTCGAGGAACTCGGCCTTCATCTCCTCGACCCGCTCGCCCATCTCGGGGTCGTGCTGCAGCCGATCCGTGAGGTCGACCAGGTAGCCGTCGATCGCCACCCGCAGCGGATGCTCGGGATCCTCGCGCACCGCGTTCAGCACGCCGATCAGCTCCCGGTGGGCGCGCTCGTCGGCGAGGTCGCGCGCGAAACCGGGAACCCAGCGCGGCAGGCGGCCGGAGACGGCCTCGCCGAGCGCATCCGGATGCGCCGTCAGCCAGGTCTCCGCCGCATCGACGAGGGCGTCGACGATGGCGCGCTGCTGGTCGGCGGCCACGAGCTCGGCCCCCACCCGGCCGAGCGCGGGCGCCCACTCGCGGTCGAACAGGTGCTCGCGGGCGAGCCGCTCGATGAGGGTCTCGACGTCGTCGTCGCCGAGGAAGCGGAGCAGGCCCTGCGCCATCACGGCGCCCTCGGAGCTCGCGCGCTCCGCGTTCACCGGATCGGAGAGCCAGGCCCCCAGCCGGTCGGCCACGCTGAAGGTGGCGAGCTTGCTGCGCACCACCTCGTCGGAGAGGAAGTTCTGCTCCACGAATTCGCCGAGGCTCTCGCCGATCTCGTCTTTGCGGTTCGGGATGATCGCCGTGTGCGGGATGCGCAAGCCGAGCGGATGCCGGAACAGCGCAGTCACCGCGAACCAGTCCGCGAGGGCGCCCACCATCGCGCCCTCGGCCGCGGCCCGCACGAAGGCCAGCCACGGGTACCGATCCTGGAGAGCGAAGGCGACCGCGAACACGATCGCCGAGAGCACGAGGAGCGAGGTCGCGATCAGCTTCATGCGCCGGAGCCCGGCGCGGCGCTCGAGGTCGGCCTCGGTGAGGAGGGAGTCTCGCGTGGTGGTGGTCATCGTTCCCATCCTGGACCCCCGGCTCGTCGTCGGCGAGATGTCGTCACCGACTACAGCACGTCCTCGACCACAGCGAAGGTGCCGTCGGGGTCTTCGGGCTGCATGTCGTGGCGCACGCCCCGGATGCGGCGGACCTGCCAGCCGTGCTGCTGAAGCCGCGCGGCCAGGGGCGAGGAGAGGTGAGGTTCCGCCGATTCAGGTCAGGGCGAATCCGACGCCGGCTCCGGCGCCCGGTACTCGCACAGCAGATACCGCACCGCGGTTTCGCACAGCTCGTGCACGAACTGCGCATCGGTCTGGCCGTGCTCGGAGACGAAGTCTGATCCGTAGGCGATGTGGATCGCGATCGACGAGAACACGGTGCGGAAGCATGCATCCACGACGAAGCGGGCGTCGGCGTGCGGGATCTCGGTCGACCGGCGCTCCAGCAAGCGCGCGAACCGGTGGCCGAGCTCTCTCGTCCACTCCGATCCGTGCTGACGCACCGCCTCGTGAGAGCCCGAGAGCAGCACGATCGACCGCACGAATCCCGCCCGCTCCAAGAAGATGTCGGCCACCACGGTGACGGCCCGGCGCACCAGCTCGTCGATGGGCAGCGCGTCGAGGGTCATGGAATCGTCGAGTGCATCCTGCCCCACGGCCATCTCGGCCAGGGCGTTCTCGTAGACGGCGAGGAAGAGCGCGTCCTTGCCGGAGACCCGGGCGTAGATGGCGTCCACCGAGACACTCGCCTCGCGGCACACTGCACCGATGGTGAAGCCCTTATATCCGGATGTCTCCAGGATGCGTTCGCCGGCCTCGAGCACGCGGTTCCACGAGTCCCGCGACCGTGCCTGCTGGGGCGTGTTGAGCAGAACGGTCTTCGGTTCCATAGCCCCAGACTAGGCGCTGCCCGGGGCGGCCGAGCCGAGCGGATGCGGAACCGGACGCGGATGCTGCAGCTCCGCCGGCGCCGACCAGCTCACGTCGTCCACCCGCTGGGTCGGGTAGTACTGCAGCATCCCGAGCGTCTCGGCCCCCGCCTGCGTCAACCGCGCCTCGACAGGGCTCCAGACCCCCCGCTCGCTCGGGCTCGGCGGCGGCGTGGCCGCCAGAACGGCGATCGGCCGTCGCTCCATCAGCTCTGAAGAGGGGTCGACCGTCTCCGCCGTGAGCAGGACGGTGTCGCGAGCGCACTCCACCCGGAGTTCCGCGAGACGGATGCGCAGCAGACCGCCATGGCCCTCGATCAGGATCGTGCCGTCGAATGCCACGGTGCGCCCGGCATCCGTCACCTGCTGATCCCGGAAGGGGAGACGGAACACTCCGTCGGCGAACGACCCTCCCGCGCCCGCCTGGACCCGCCCGTCACCGAGCTGCAGCACGTACCGGATCAGGCTCTCCTTGACGCCCCAGACCAGCTCGAACTGCACAGCCGTCATGCCTTTCGGATGGTCACCGGCAGGGTCTCGAGCCCCCGCACGAAGTTGTTCAGGTGCCGCTTCGGCGTGCCCGCAGGCTCGAAGCGCTCGATTCGATCGGCCATCGCCTCGAACAGGGCGTGTGCCTCCATGCGGGCGAAGCCCTGGCCGGCGCAGCCGTGCAGGCCGTAGCCGAAGGCCAACTGGTCGGAGGCGTCGCGGGTGACGTCGAACTCGTCGGCGCTGTCGCCGAAGTGGCGCTCGTCGCGGTTCGCCGATGCATACAGAACCATCAGGCGATCGCCCTCGCCGATGGGCGTTCCATCGATGGCCAGATCGCGCGTGGCCACCCGGGTGAACACGTGCACGGGGCTCTCGAACCGCAGCACCTCGTTGAAGGCGGCGGGGATCAGCGACCGGTCGGCGCGCACGGCGTCCCACTGCTCCGGATGGGTGGAGAACAGCCACACCGCCGAACCGATCGCGTTGATCGTGGTGTCCATGGCCGCTGCCGTGTAGGCCACGAGAAGCTGCGGCGCCGAGGCGTGGTCGATCACGCCCCGGTCGGCGGCGTCGTAGACGGCTCGGCCCATGCTGCCCTCCGTGAGATCCGAGCCCTGGATGCCGTACACCCAGCCGTACAATTCCTGCAGGAGTGGCATGGCGGAGGTCATCCGCTCGTTCACCGGACCCAACGCGTTGAACACGCCATCGCCCCAGGGGAGCAGGCGAGGCCGCACGTCCTGAGGGAACCCGATCAGGTCGGCGACGATGGAGGGCGGGAACACGCGGGCCAGCTGCCCGATGGCGTCGAAGCCGCCGTCCTCCACGAGGGAGTCCACGAGCCGATGCGCCTGCTCGCTGATGCTCCCCGAGAGGGATTTGATCGCCCGCGGGCTGAGGCTCTCGGCCAGCACTCCGCGGAGCGTGTCATGGAGGGGCGGATCGGAGGCGAGGATCGTGCCCTGCGTCGCGGTGTTCACCTCGTCGTTCATGCCCACGCCCTGGGCTGCACTGAAGCGCTCCCAGTCGCCGAGAACCTCCCGCACCCCGTCGTAGCGGGTGACGGCCCAGCAGCCGACGCGGTCCAACCAGACGGCGGGTGCCTCATCACGGAGGGCGCGATAGGCCGGATACGGGTCGGTGAGGTTCTCGTCCGAGAACAGGTCGAGGTCGGAAGGGGTGGTGATGGTTGTCATGATGACTCCTAGATGATGTTCGCGGTGGGGTTTCCCGCAGCGAGGTGCAGCTTCGAGATGGCGATGCGCCGGTTCACGGCGAGGGCGCCGTACGGCACGCCGTCACGCCGCCACTGCACCAGCGCGTCGAGGTCGTCGAGGGATCCGGCCAGAACGTCGGGCTCGCCCAGGAACGGAGTGTGGCCCCCCATCTTCAGCGCGAGTGAGAACTGGTCCGACCAGAAGTAGGGGCGGGCGAGATACTCGGGTGCCTCATCGCCGTTCAGCAGGGCGGCGACGGCGGTGCGCGCCTGGTCGAGCGCGTTCGACCAGTGCGGATTGCGGCGCGGCGGGCTGCCGAAGGCCGCCACGTCACCCGCGGCGACGATGCGATCGGTGACCCGGCAACGGGAGTCGACCACCACTCCCGGCAGGCACACCAGTCCCGAGCCGGCCAGCCACTCGATGTTCGGGCGGTCGCCGACGGCAGACACGACGAGGTCGCCCTCGTACACCGTCGACCCCAGCCGGGCGGCCAGCCGGCCCCCGCGCTCCACCAGGGTCACCCCCGAGGGGTCGGTGACCAGCTCGACCCCGTGGGCGCGCGCCTCCCGCTCCACCAGGGCCGACACGAACGGCCCGCACTGGGACAGCAGCGGCGCCTCGTTCGACAGGACGGTGACCGCGATCCCCATCGATGCCGCAACGGAGGCCAGCTCCATGCCGAGCACTCCGGCCCCGACGATCACGATCGCGGAGGCCGTGCGCAGCTCATCGCGCAGACGGCGGGCATCATCCAGAGTGCGGAGCACCCGCTCCTCGAGCCCGGAGGTGTTACCGCCCAGGTCAGCCACTGTCCGGGCTCTCGCGCCTGTGGCGATCACCAGGCCGTCGAAGGGGAGCGGCTCGCCGCTGGCCAGTCCGACCGTGCTCCCCGCGACGTCGAGACGCACCGCGGCATCACCTCGCACGCGCCGGATGCGGGCGCTCTCGGCAAGAGGGATCGAAGCGGATTCCGGCTCGGCGGCCCCGGAGAGAACGGCCTTCGACAGCGGAGGCTTCGCGTAGGGCGCCGACACCTCAGCCTCGACCAGCACGATCGGGCCGGTGTGGCCGCGCGCCGTCAGCTCCTCCACTGCGGTGATGCCCGCAATGGAGGCACCGACCACCACCACGGTTCCGTCCGGTGGGAGCACGGTCACTCCTCGAGCCTCAGTGCGGCCACCGGGCAGCTCCGGACGGCGAGGCGAGCGCGGTCCTGCTGGTCGTCGCCGACCTCCTCGGAGAGGATCTCCAGTTCGTCGTCGCTGTCGAGTCGGAGGAGCGTCGGGGCCTTCTCCTCGCAGAAGCCGTACCCCTCGCACCGGGTTCGATCCACACTGATCTTCACAATCGTCCTGCCTGTCGCTACGTCGTCGTACCTTGCAGGGAGCGTGTCAGACCATCCCTGTCGAAGTCAAGCAGAATCAGAATTACTATTTTGTTTAAAATGTTTGCACTGGTTTCAGATGTCAGCTAGCTTTCCCCTGTGATGAAGCGCAGCGTGCAGAGAAGCACGACCACAGGAACCCGAGCGGATGAGCTCTACGAACTGCTCCGCTCCGAGATCTTCCTCGGCCGGCTCGAACCTGGAAAGCGGTTGAAGTTCCCGGAGCTCTCCGAGGCCTACGGAACGAGCGTCGGTCCGGTGCGGGAGGCCCTGACGAAGCTGACCGCCGAACGACTGGTGACCCTTCAGCCCCACCTCGGGTATGCGGTGGCCTCGCTCTCCGCCGGTGAACTCACGGAGCTGACCACCGCGCGGGTCGACATCGAGGGGCTCGCGTTCGGTCACGCCATCCAGGAGGGCGGCGACGGCTGGGAGTCCGAGGTCGTGGCCGCGCACCACCTGCTGAACCTTCGCGATCGGGACATCGCAGCGAAGGGCCGAGGCGACGACTGGTACCTCGCCCACGAGGCCTTTCACGCCGCCCTGCTCGCCGGATGCGGCAACCACCGACTGATCGAGATCGCCCGGGGCCTGCGGGCCGAGACCGAGCTGTACCGCCGGTGGGCCGCACCGCTCCTGGCCGAGAACGATCGCGACCCGGTGGCCGAGCACAAGGCGCTCGCCGACGCGGCGCTCGATCGCGACCTCGACCGCGGTGTGCGGCTCCTGCGGGAGCACATCGCCTTCACCACGCAGATGCTGCTGAGCGAGCTGCTGCCGCTCGACGCCGATCTGACCGAGCACTGACTTCGATGGATCTGAGAAGGAGAAGACCATGAAACTGGCAACCATACGAACGACTGAAGGACTGCGCGCGGCGCGCGTGGACGGTGACGAGCTCGCGCTCCTGCCCTTCACCGATGTCGGAGCGCTGATCGCATCGGGTGAGGACTGGGCCGAGCGAGCGGCCTCGGCAGGCGACGGCGCCCGCATCCCGCTCGCCGAAGCCGACTTCGCGCCCCTCACTCCGGCACCCGAGAAGGTGTTCTGCGTCGGGCTCAACTACGCCTCGCACGCCGCGGAGGCCCACCTCGACATCCCGCAGCACCCGACCCTGTTCGCCAAGTTCGCACGCAGCCTGATCGGTGCGAACGACGACCTCGAGATCCCCTCGGCGTCGGACAAGGTCGACTGGGAGATCGAGCTGGGCGTCGTCATCGGCAAGCCGGCCCGCCACGTCAGCGAAGCCGACGCCCTCGACCACGTCGCCGGTTACACCATCGTCAACGACGTCTCGATGCGCGACTGGCAGCTGCGCACGTCGCAGTTCCTCGCCGGCAAGACCTTCGAGCACTCCACCCCGGTGGGCCCGTTCCTCGTGACGCCCGACGAGATCGACCACGCACGTTCGCTGCGGATGGAGCTCTCTGTCGACGGGGAGGTGAAGCAGTCCTCCGCCACCGACGACCTCGTCTTCACCGTGCCGCAGATCATCTCCTACATCAGCACCATCATCACGCTCGTGCCCGGCGATCTGATCGCCACCGGCACGCCCGCAGGCGTCGGGCACGTCGCCGACCCGCCGGCGTACCTCACCCCGGGCAGCAGCGTGACCTGCTCCATCGAGGGCCTC
Source organism: Herbiconiux oxytropis (assembly GCF_024979315.1). Classification (GTDB taxonomy): domain Bacteria; phylum Actinomycetota; class Actinomycetes; order Actinomycetales; family Microbacteriaceae; genus Herbiconiux; species Herbiconiux oxytropis. The sequence continues at coordinate 21,800 of NZ_JANLCK010000002.1, forward strand.
GGAACGCAGACCACCCGCTGCGTCGCCGCCCGCGAGGCGGTGGTCGCCTGATGCTCGCACCCGTCATCAGCGAGATCGGCCACGTGTCGATCCGGGTGCGCGACCTCGCCGCTGCGGAGGAGTTCGCCACGGTCATGCTCGGCCTGCACGCCAGCCGGCGCGAGGAGGGCCAGGTCTGGTTCACCCTCGGAACGGCGCATCACAGCATCCACTACATCCGGGCGGATGAGGATGCGCTCGATCACGTCGGCCTCGTCGCATCCGATGAGGAGGGACTCGCCGAAGCCCGCCGACGGGTGGAGGCGGCCGGTCTCCAGATCGTGAGCGATGTGCCGCTCGGTGTCGGCATCGAGGATGGCTTCGCCTTCGTCGACGAGTTCGGCTTCGTCTTCCAGCTCTACAGCCGGATGACGCAGGTACCGGCCCCGGCGCCGACCGGGGCACTGAGGCCGACCCGACTGGGGCACTTCAACTTCTTCGTGCCCGACCCCCGCCGGATGGAGCGCATGCTCACCGAGCTGTTCGACTTCCGGGTGTCCGACCGCGTCGACGGCATGGAGGGCGGGGTGTTCCTGCGGTGCAACGTCGACCACCACGGGATCGGTGTCTTCCCGGGCGCCGGGCGCATCCACCACGTGGCCTGGGAGTATCCGACCATCCTCGAGATCGGCGCCATCGCCGACCTCGTCGACGCCCGCGGCGGGTCGGTTCTGTGGGGCCCGCTGCGGCACGGCATGGGACGGAACATCGCCACCTACCTGCAGGAGCCGAGCGGCCTGGTGCAGGAGTTCTACTGCGACATGGAGCGCATCTACGACGATGCCCGGCACGTGCCGGGCGAGTGGTCGTTCGACGGGCACAAGTGGGTGAGCCTCTGGGGTCCGCACCTCACCCCGGAGGGCTTCTCCGAGCTCGGGCTCCCACCCGGTGTGAGGAGGGCCTGAGATGGCCGCGACCACAGCGGGCCTCCGTCTGCTGGCAGACGACCTCGTCTGGGCGGAGTCACCCTGTTGGGACGACGGCCGGCTCTGGGTCTCCGACACGCAGGGTTCGCGGCTGTTCCTTCTCACCGGTGACGACACCGTCATCCACACCCTCGACAGCCCGATCAACGGCACCGGCATCCTGCCCTCGGGCGAGCTCGTCGGGGCACGGATGACCGGGGCGCGCCTCGACAGCTTCGACGGGGAGCGGTGGTCGCTGCACGCCGAGCTGAGCGGCTGGGTCACGGGCACGCTCGGCGACCTGATCGTGCTGCCGGACGGCACCGTGCTCGTCGACGAGGTGCGCGGGCCGGATCGGCCGGGCCGGCTGCTCCGCATCGCTCCTGACGGCGCCACACCGATCGTGTCGGTGGCGGCCGACGACCTGGTGTTCCCGAACGGGCTCGTCGTCGTGGACGAGGGGCGCACCCTCGTCGTGGCAGAGACCTACGCCCACCGGCTCACCGCCTTCACCCTCGGGCCGAACGGCGAGCTCACCGACCGGCGCCTCTGGTTCGACCTGCGGGCCGAGCTGGGAGATGACTTCCGACCCGACGGCGCCTGCGTGGCGGCCGACGGATCGGTCTGGGTGGCCACCACCAGCGGCAATGCCTTCATCCGCGTCGCGGACGGCGCTCTCGTCGACCGCATCGACGTCGACGGCTTCGCGATCGCGTGCTGCCTGGGTGCGGGCGACGATCTCATCCTCACCAGCGCCACCAGCCGGGATCCGGAGCTCTCCGTCACCGATGCCGCTCACCGCCAGCGCACCCGTGCGCGGGTGAGCGCTCTGCACCATCCGACAACAGTCAATCCGACAACAGACAACCCGCAGTAACGAACGAAAGGTGATCGACATGAGCGAACGCGCCGACGTCAGAGTGGACGTGGCCGTCATCGGTTGTGGCACGACGGGACTGGCCCTGGCCCGCCTCCTCGAACTCGAGGGGCTCACCGTGGCCCTGGTCGACCGGGGGCGGCTGCCGATTCCGTTCCCGCGCGCCACGCATCTCGACGACGAGACGATGCGTGCCTTCCAGACCCTCGGCCTGCACGAGCTCGAGGAGACATTCTCCCTCGTGGGCACCTACCGGCACTACGACGCGAAGTGGCGCACGGTGGTGGCGATGGACATGAACCGGGGCATCACCGAGCAGGGCTGGCAGTCGGACTACATGTTCCACCAGCCCGACTTCGAGGCCGTGCTGCGGGGCCACGCCGAGAACTACGCGGGGGCGAGCACCTGGTTCGGCTGGGACCTCACCGCGCTGGAGGACTCCGGTGACGAGGTGGTGCTGAGCGTGCGCGAGATCGCGACCGACCAGGTGTCGAACATCACCGCGTCCTACGTGGTGGGCGCCGACGGCGCCAATTCCCGCGTCCGGAAGTTCATCGGAGCCACGCAGACCGATCACCACGCCACCCACCGGTCGCTGATCACCGACATCATGCCGCTGGTTGAGCTCGGAGAGGGAAAGGGGTTGCCGGGCCGGGACTCCTGGATCCACGCCGTCGCCCCGAATCCGCTCACCGCGCTGCCCACCGCGGCGCCGCGCCTCCGGTTCGAGCTCATGCTGCGCCCCGACGACGACTCGAAGGAGTTCGAGCGGGCGGAGAAGGCCTACGAGATGATCGCCCCGTGGCTTCAGCCGCACGAGTACCGCCTGCTCCGGAGCGACGTCTACGAGTGGCGGTCGCTCACCGCCGACCAGTGGCGGGTGGGCCGCGTGCTCCTCGCCGGGGATGCCGCGCACACCATGCCCCCGCATCTCGGTCAGGGGATGTGCTCCGGAATCCGGGACGCCACCAACCTGGGCTGGAAGCTCGGCCGGGTGGTGCGGGGAGAGTCGGCGCCCGCCCTGCTCGACACCTATCAGAGCGAGCGCCGTCCGCACGTCGTGACCTTCACCACCATCGCCGCCGAGATGGCGAACCGGATCGAGATCCTCGATGCGCCGGAGGAGGAGCCCGAGGTGTTCGAAGCTCCCGTGCTCCGGCCTCCACTCGGCCCGGGTGTGCGCGACATCGAGGAGGGACGGGCCGGAACGCTCAGCGCCCAGCCGCGCACGGGAGAGGGCGAACTGCTCGACGACCTCGTGGGCTACAGGTTCTCCCTCATCGCCACGCCCGAGGCCACGGCTCGCACGAGCCCGGCCGCCCTCGAGCTGCTGGCGGCGCTCGACGTGGCGACGGTCGAGGCGGTTCCTGGGCCGGTGGGAGAGTGGCTGAACGAACTCGGTGCTGCCGCCGCGATCGTGCGCCCGGATCGCTACCTCTTCGGTGCGGTCGATGAGCCGGAGGGTGTGGAGGCGCTGATCGCGCGGCTCCGCGCGGCCCTCGAGCCCCTCCCCGTTCCCGCTGAGGCAGCCGGAGTGCCGCGGTGAGACTGGTCACCTTCGCGAGGCGGATGCTCGACGGAGCGGAGCTGCAGGCCGTCGTGCTGCGGGCCGGCATTCTGCACGGCGACCGTGTCGTCGACATCGACCTCGCCCTGGCCGCCGCCGGGCTCCCGGCGCGCGGCGGCCGGGAGCCCGGCGGGCCATCCGAATTGATCCGGATCATCGGCGGCGGGGAGCGCGCCCTCGACGAGGTGCAAGATGTCTGCGATGCCGCGATGACCGCCGGGCGGGAGGGCCCGGTCACGCACCCCGCCACCGAGGTGCAGCTCGTCGCACCGCTGCCGCGCCCGAACAGCCTGCGGGACTTCCTCGCGATCGAGGAGCACATGCGCGGCTCTGTGGCCGCTGGAGTCATCCAGGAGGTGCCCGACGAGTGGTATCGCATCCCGGCGCACTACAAGGGGAACGTCGACGAGATCTACGGGCCGGACGACACCATCCCGTGGCCCGCCTTCACTGACAAGCTCGACTACGAACTGGAGATCTGCGCCGTGATCGGAGCACCGGGACGGAGGATCGCGGCCAATGACGCGAGCGAGCACATCGTCGGCTACACGCTCTACAACGACTGGAGCGCCCGAGACATCCAGGCGCGGGAGATGAGCATCGGCATCGGGCCGGGCATCTGCAAGGACTTCGGCAGCTCGATCGGGCCCTGCATCGCCACGCCAGACGAGTTCGACTGGCGCACCGCCGCTCTGGAGGCGCGAGTGGACGGCGAGGTGTGGTCGGCGGGAACGGTGGGCACGATGCAGTTCTCGTTCGAGGAGATCGTGGAGTGGACCAGCCAGGAGCAGACGCTCCGGCCCGGAGACCTGCTGGGCAGCGGCACCATCGCGAGGGGCTGCGGCGTCGAGATCGGCCGCTGGATCAACGAGGGCAGCGTGGTCGAGCTCGAGGCGGAGGGCATCGGCATCCTGCGCAACCAGGTGGGACGAAAGGGCGAGGGACCGTCGCGCGCCGTCGAGCTCGACGCCACCTTCGCGAGGGCACGATGAGCGGCACGAGGTCGAGGATCGGATCGGGCTCGCCCGAGTCGGTGCGCGAGCTGGTGGCCGGCGTCGTGTCCGATGGGATGACCATCGCGGTCGGCGGATTCGGGGTGAGCGGGGTGCCGGTCGGGCTGATCGAGGCCGTCAGGGACTCCGCCGTGCGCAACCTGACGATCGTGTCGAACAACATGGGGATCGACGGCTCGGGCCTAGGGCTGCTGCTCGAGAACGACCAGGTCGCGAAGGTGGTGGCCTCCTACATCGGAGAGAACAAGCTCTTCGCCCGCCGCTTCCTGGCCGGCGAGGTGGAGGTGGAGTTCGTGCCGCAGGGCACGCTGGCCGAACGGCTGCGCGCCGGTGGGGCGGGCATCCCGGCGTTCTACACGAAGACGGGAGTGGGCACCGAAGTGGCCGCGGGCAAGCCGGTCGAGATCTTCGATGGCCAGTCGTTCATCCGGGAACGGGCCATCGTCGCCGACCTCTCCCTGGTGCGGGCGCATCTCGCCGACGGCGCGGGCAACCTGGTCTACCGCTACACCGCCCGCAACTTCAACCCGGTCGTCGCGACGGCTGGGCGCGTCACGATCGCCGAGGTCGAGCGCATCGTCGAGGTGGGCGAGATAGACCCGGATCACGTGGTCACCCCCGGGGTATACGTGCAGCGGATCGTGCTGGCGCCCGACCGGGTGAAGCACATCGAGCAGCGAACGGTGCGTCAGCGGCCTCTCGAGGCTGACGCTGCCGGACGCGTGATGCAGGAGGCCTGACCGTGTGGACCAGAACCGAGATGGCCACGATCGCAGCCGAGGAGCTGCGGGACGGCGACTACGTGAACCTCGGGATCGGCATCCCTACCCTCATCGCGAACACCCTGCCCGAGGGGGTCACGGTGACCCTGCAGAGCGAGAACGGGCTGCTCGGCATGGGGCCTTTCCCCTACGAGGGCGACGAGGATGCCGACCTGATCAATGCGGGCAAGCAGACGGTGACCGCATTACCTGGCGCGAGCATCTTCGGCTCGCCGGAATCGTTCGCCATGATCCGGGGCGGGCACATCGACATCGCGTTCCTCGGGGCCATGCAGGTCTCCTCCACCGGCGACCTGGCGAACTGGGCGATCCCCGGCGCCCTCGTCAAGGGCATGGGCGGGGCGATGGACCTCGCCGCCGGCACCCGGAGGATCGTGGTGCTGACCGAACACACCACGAAGGCGGGTGAGCCGAAGATCGTCGAGCACTGCACCCTTCCCCTCACCGGGGTGGGGGTGGTGCAGCGCATCGTCACCAACCTGGCCGACTTCGACGTCACCGCGACCGGCCTCGTGCTGCGCCGGGTCGCCCCCGGTGTGTCGGTGGAACAGCTGCGCGAACTCACCGCCGCACCGTTCGAACCGGGATCGGGGTTCCGCGCATGACCGTCATGAGCCGCTTCGGCACGGACGTGCTGCTCACGGGATGGGGGCACTCGCCGTTCGGCAAGCTCCCCGAGGAGACCCTGGAGTCGTTGATCGTGGGTGTGGCCCGCGAGGCGATCGCCGGCGCGGGCCTCGAGGCATCCGACATCGATGAGATCTACCTCGGGCAGTTCAACTCGGGCCTGCTGCCGCTGGGGTTCGCCTCGTCGCTGGCGCTCCAGGTGTCCGACGATCTCGCGAACGTGCCCGCCACCCGGGTGGAGAACGCGTGTGCCTCCGGATCCGCCGCCGTGCATCAGGGGGTCAAGTCGCTTCTGGCGGGCACTGCGACGACCGTGCTCGTGATCGGCGCCGAGAAGATGACCCACGCGCCCGCATCCGTAGTCGGCTCGGCCCTGCTCGGCGCCGACTACGAGCTGGCGGGCCACGAGTCGGCCACCGGCTTCGCCGGCCTCTTCGCGGGCACGGCGCTGGCCTACGCTGACCGGTACGGCGATGTCGTCGGCGCGCTCGGGCAGATCGCGTCGAAGAACCACCACAACGGCACGGCGAATCCGTATGCCCAGCTGCACAAGGAGCTGAGCGTCGAGTTCTGCCAGACGGAATCGGCGCAGAACCCGATGGTGGCTTATCCGCTCAAGCGCACCGACTGCTCGCCCATCTCGGACGGGGCCGCTGCCGTCGTGCTCTCGACCCGGCCGGTGGGCGGCGCGCTGACACCGCCGGTGCGACTCCGCGCGTTCGCACAGGCGAACGACTTCCTGCCCGCCGCCAAGCGCGACCCCACCGCCTTCGCCGGAAGCGCCGCCGCCTGGCACCGGGCCCTCGCCATGGCCGGCATCACGCTCGACGACCTCGACCTGGTGGAGCTGCACGACTGCTTCACCATAGCTGAGCTGATCATGTACGAGGTGATGGGCCTCACCCCCGCGGGGCAGGGCTCGAGGGCACTCGACGAGGGCTGGGTGCACCGCGACGGCCTGCTCCCGGTCAACCTCTCGGGCGGCCTCAAGTCGAAGGGCCATCCGGTGGGTGCCACCGGGGTCTCGCAGCACGTGCTCGCCGCCATGCAGCTCACCGGCACCGCCGGTGCGATGCAGCTCCCGAGCGCTCGGATGGCCGCCGTGCACAACATGGGCGGCTTGGCGGTGGCGAATTACGTGAGTGTCCTCGAGGGACTGTGAACGGAACCAGGAACTCCCGCGTGTAGCGGGTCTACGAGACCGGCCACCCAGCCTGCGACGGCGAACGGTTAGGTACCATCGACCGAGGCTGGGTGGCCACCACATCACGTCGAAGCCCACATCACGTGGAAGCCCACATCACGTCGAACCCAGCCCGGTGCAGAAGCGGATCACGGGGTGGGACGTGCGGAGACGGTGGGATTTGAACCCACGGTACCCTTGACGGGTACTCCACCTTAGCAGGGTGGTGCACTAGGCCGAACTATGCGACGTCTCCTTGGCTTTCGCCTCCGCCATCATACGACATGCGAGCGCATGGTCTCGTGCAGGAAGGCCGCGACCTCGTCGGCAGCCGCCTGCAGGTGCTCGGCATGGGTGTGGCCCGAGATCTTCACGCGCGGCTTGAACTCGTGCTCGCCGTCGTCGAGCCAGTGCACCCGGATGCGCGGATCGAGCGGGTAGCCGGGCACCTCCTCGCGGGCGCCGAACGGATCGCGTGAGCCCTGCACGATGAGCGTGGGGGTGTCGAGGCGCTCGAGGTGGGCGGTGCGGAGCTTCTCCGGAGACCCGGGCGGATGGAAAGGATAGCCGAGGCACGCCAGTGCGGCGACGCTTCCGGAGGCGTGCAGGTCGTCGGCCACGAGGCTCGCCACCCGGCCGCCCATCGACTTGCCGCCGATCGCCACCGCCGAGGCCCCGGAGGCGGCACGCACCGCGTCGACCGCCGCCCGGTACTCACCCGCGAGCGTCTCGGCCCGGGGAGGAGGCTTCCGCGACCCCAGCCGTCTGGCCGCCATGTAGGCGAACTCGAACCGCGCCGTGCGGATGCCTCGCTCGGCCAGCAGCGCGCACATCCGGTTCATCCAGTCGGAGTCCATCGCCGCTCCCGCCCCGTGTGCGAGAACGAGCACCGGCGCCCCCTCCGGGCCACCCCAGAGGAGGTCGGGCGCGGCGGCAGCAGGATCGACCATGCCGACGACGCTACTCGTTGCCCACCGAACAGGTGTAGTCGGCAGCCGTCTGTCCCTTGACGTTCGAGGGCAGCACGGTCGAGCCGTCGGCGTTGACCGAGCCGGGCTCGGGCTCGACGGGCGCCTCAGGGTCGACCGGTGCCTCCGGATCCACCGGCGCCTCGGGATCGACAGGCGCTGGATCGACAGGCGCAGGCTCCGCGGGCGCAGGATCAGCCGGCGCCGCCTCGGCCGGAGCATTCGGGTCGACGACCGACGCGATCCCACCCGGAGCCTCCACCGCCACGGGCTGATCGGCCCGGATCGCGGCGAACAGGATCTCGGCCGCCTCGGTGTCCGGCGCCACCTTGCCCTCGGGCACCCAGTCGGCCGAGTACGACGGGAACGCCACGAACGTGACCTTCGACAGATCCATGTCCTTCAAGGCGAGCGCGATCGACACCATCGTGTCGGGCGAGGCCAGCCGGTCGGAGAGGATCATGTTGCTCGCCGCGGCCTTCGCGAGCCCGTAGAGCTTGCCGAAGTCGGTGAGCGTCGAGTCGCTCTTGACGGTGCGCACGAGCGAGGAGAGGAACACCTGCTGCGACGAGATGCGGCCGAGGTCGCTGCCGTCGCCGACACCGTGCCTCGTGCGCAGGAAACCGAGCGCATCCGCCCCGGCCAGGGGGTGGGTGCCCGGCTCGAGGTACACGCCCGTGTACGGGTCGTCGATCACGTCGGTGACGCAGACGGGCACGCCACCCACCGCGTTCGACATCTCGATCACGCCGTTGAACTGGATCTCGGCCGCGAACGGCACGCTGAGGCCCGTGAGCGACTCGACCGTGAGCGCCACGCAGGCGAGCCCGCCCTGCGAGAGCGCCGTGTTGATGGGTGCGGTGTAGCCCCCGCCCTCCGGGCACTCCGGGAGGTCGACCACGAGGTCGCGCGGAAAGCTCACGACGGTGGCGTTGGAGTGGTCCTCGGCGATGTGCAGGAGCATCGTGACGTCGTTGAGCTCACCGCCTTCGTCCTCCCCGTAGGCGTCGCCCTGGTTCGTGCGGGAGTCGCTGCCCACGAGCAGGAGGTTCACGCCGCCGTCGATCGCGTCGATCGAGGGCGGGGGTGCTGCACCCTCCTCCCCCGACTCGAGATCCGAGGCGAGCGAGACGGTGCTGATGGAGGCCGTCACGTCCCACGCCGCGTAGGCCGCGATCGAGGCGCCGCTCACGAGCACGACCGCGAGACAGGTGAGCGCGACCGTGCCGATGGCGCGCAGCGGATGCGGGGACGACAGGCGCCCGTGTCGCGCGATCGGCTTCGGGGCCGTGCGCTCCGGCCCGGACGTCTTGCGGCTAATAGTCGTTCCCCTTCGAGCAGGTGTACTCCGCTGCTGTCTGACCTGTGATCGATTGTGGCAGGGCCGTGGCCGCCGCCGCCGCATTCCCGCTCGTGTCGGGTGTGGCATCCGCCGCCCCAGAACTGGGGTCAGTGGCGGCCTCCGCAGCCGAGGCGGCCACATCGGCGGCGGCCGGCTCGGACTCTGCCGTAGCCGCGGGCGCGTTCGGGTCGACCATCGCCCCCACCCCCGTGTTCGCCGGGTCGGCCGTGACCACGGGCTGATCGGCCGCGATCGCCGCGAACAGCACGTCGGCGTCGTCGTAGAGCGGCTGCACCTTGCCTGCGTAGTCGCCGTCGCCGTCGGTGCTGCCCGGGTAGGCCACGAAGGTCACCTTCTCCAGGTCGATGTCCTTCAGCGCGAGCGCGATCGACACGAGGGTGTCGGGCGAGGCGAGGCTCTGCGAGAGCACCATGTTGCCCGAGGCCGCGCGCGCGAGGCCGTAGAGCCGCCCGAAGTCCGAGAGGGTCTCCCCCGACTTCACGGTGCGCACCAGAGAGGAGAGGAAGACCTGCTGCGACGAGATGCGGCCGAGGTCGCTGCCGTCGCCGACACCGTGCCTCGTGCGCAGGAAGCCGAGCGCATCCGCACCCTGCAGCGTGTGGGTGCCGGTCTCGAGGTAGACCCCCGTGTACTCGTCGTCGATCGGATCGACCACGCACACGGGCACGCCGCCCACGGCGTTCGACATCTCGATGACCCCGTTGAACTGGATCTCGGCGGCGAACGGGATGCTCAGCCCCGTGAGCGCCTCGACCGTGAGCACCGTGCAGGGGAGGCCGCCGTAGCTGAGGGTGACGTTGATGGGCTGGGCGCTCATGGCGTCGAAGGAGCCGCCCGCGGGGTCGGGGCAGGAGGGGATGGGCACCACGAGGTCGCGGGGGAAGCTCACGACCGTGGCGCTCGAGTGGTCCTCGGCGATGTGCATGAGCATCGTGACGTCATTGAGGTTGCCCTCGGTGTCACCGTAGGCGTCGCCCTGGCCGGCCCTCGAGTCGCTGCCGACCAGCAGGAGGTTGACCCCGCCGTCGATCGCATCGATCTGCGGCACGACGCCCTCGGTCTCGCCGGCGAGCGCGACGGTCTGCACCTCGCTGGAGACGCTCCAGGTGGCGTAGCCGGCGAAGGCGGCGCCGCTGACGGCGACCACGGCAGCGGCGACCCCGACGAAGCGTGCGATCAGGGCGATCGGCTTCGGGGTCTTCTGCCGACCGTGACGGGCGATCGGGTGGGTCATGGGTGGATGCGGATCTCAGGGTCGGGAGGAGTCGGGACCTCTCATCATCTCCGATGAAGCTGAGAACCACGGAGACAGCCCCCGAGGAGCCGAGCGGGGTTCGCCACGAGCATCGTGTCGCACTGCTCGGGAGTCACGCCGCGCGCGTGCAGCAGCGGGAGGAAGGAGTCGATGAGGTAGTTGTAGCCCTGCCGGCCGTGGGTGCCCGGGTTCATCCAGACCTCGGCCCCCGTGAGGTCGGAGGCGAGGAACACGGAGTCGGTGCGGCCGTCGGCCACGAGGGCCGCCACCAGGTCTGCCCGGTGGGCGTCGGCGCGGTGGAAGGCGTTCTTCACGAACTCTCCGTCCGGCGGATCCTGCTCCGGCGGGCCCACGAAGAACTCCCACGTCTCCTTGCCGATGGTGTCGATCGCCACGTTGACGCCGCGGTCGTTCACCGACCGCACGAAGTCGACACTCAGCTGCGTGTCCATGTGCCCGATCACCACGCCGCCGAGGTCGGCGCCCTCGGAGCGGAGGATGTCGATCTGCTCGTGCGCCATCGTGCCGTGGGTCGTGTGCGTCATGATGCCGAGGCCGGTCTCGTTCGAGGCCCGAGCACTCGCCCGCAGGCACTTCTCCTCGTGCGGGGTGATCACGCCGAGGCTCGTCGCCTGCTCTCCCAGCACCCCCGCCACCACGCCCGTCTCGCCGATCCCCGTCGTCGCATCCGCCACGAACCGCGCCGTGAGCTCGTCGAGGGAGGCCTCGAGCGCCCAGCGGGGCGAGTACGCCTCGAGGTAGACGGCGGTGCCCGAAACGATGTTGAGCCCCGTGAGCTCGGCGATCGCGCGGAGCAGCACGGCGTTCTCGCCGTCGTCGTCGCGCCCCACGACGCCGTAGGGGCTGATGTCGACCACCGTGCCCACGCCCACAGCGGCAAGCGACGACAGCGCGCGCACCGCGAGGTCGACCCGGTCGTCGGCCGCCCCACCGCTCTGCCAGGGGCCGGGCACGAGCGACAGCAGGTGCTCGTGCATCATCACGCGGCCGAGCGAGTCGGCGGGCACCGGGCCGAGCACGGTCTGCACCTGAGGGGCGGATGCGACGGGCGGGGCGGATGCGGCCTGCTGATTCGGCATGCCCGTCAACCTAGTGCGTCCTCGTGACCTTGTTGAGGCCCGCAGGCTGATCCGGGTTCAGCCCGCGCTCGAGGGCGAGCTCGAGGGCGAGCTGCTGCAGCGGGAGGATCTCGATCAGCGGGATGAGCTCATCCGGCACCCCGGACGTGTCGAGGCCCGGCAGCGCGATCCTCCAGCGCACGGGTGTCGAGGCGTCGAGCTCCTGGGCACCCACCACCATGAGCTCGGCGCCGAGGTCGGCGGCGGCCCCGGCGAAGGTCGCCACCGAGGCGTGCCCTCCGGGGCTCGCCGCGAGCACGATGACGGGAGTGCCGGCGACGACCTGACCGAGCGGGCCGTGCGTCGCATCCGCCACGCTCCAGCCCGACGCCGCGATGGCGTTGGTCTCCATGAGCTTGAGCGCGCCCTCCTTGGCTGTCGCCATCGAGTAGCCGCGACCCACCACGAGGATGCGCTGCTGGTCGCGGAGGTCGGCGGCGAGGGCGGGCGACGCGTCGGCCGCAGCGCGGATGGTGCCCTCACCGGCCGCCGCCACGGCCTCGACCGCGGCTTCGAGCGAGCTCCAGTCGGATCCTGCGGCACGCGAGAGCACGAGGTGCAGAGCGAGGAGCTCGGCCGTGTAGGTTTTCGTCGCGGCGACCGAGAGCTCGGGTCCCGCCGAGAGCGGCACGTGCACCTCGCCGAGGCGCGCGAGCGTGCTCGAAGCGTCGTTCGTGAACGCGATCACGGCCACTCCGGCTCCCTGCGCCGACCGCACGGTCTCGAGCAGATCGGGCGACTCGCCTGACTGGGAGACGGCGAGCATCACCGACCGCGGGTACTTCAGCGTCACGCCGAACGCGCTCGCGGTGGCGGGCGTCGCGAGCATCGCGGGCGTCCGCAGCAGATTGTGCGCGAGGTACTGGCCGTACTGGGCGGCGTGGTCGCTCGACCCCCTCGCCGCGAACACGATCAGCTCGGGTTCGATGCTCCGGATGAGCTCGGCCGCGGCATCGAGGACCTCTCGCTGGAAGGGGATGAGATCGCGCCAGCGCGCGGGCTGCTCCGCGATCTCGGCGCGCAGGTGGGCGCCGGGTGCGACGGACTCGGCAGGAGGGACGGCGATGGCGGGCGAGAGTTCGGTCATGAGGTGAGTCCTGTGATCATGGCGACGAGTTCGTTGTGGGTGGTGTCGGCGAGCACGCGCGTGCCCACCTGGGTGCCGCGGCGCAGCACCGAGACGCGGTCGGCGATGCGGAACACCTGATCCATGTTGTGGCTCACGATCAGGATGGCCGCACCCCTGGCCTTGAGCTTCAGGATGAGCTCCTCGACCTTCGCCGTCTCGGCCACGCCGAGGGCGGCCGTCGGCTCGTCGAGCAGCACGAGGCTCGAGGCCCAGTGGGTGGCCCGGCAGATCGCGACGCCCTGGCGCTGACCGCCCGAGAGGTCGCTCAGCGTGGCTTTGGCCGAGGGGATCCGCACGTCGAGCGAGTCGACGAGCTTCTGGGTCTCGGTCGCCATCCGCTTGCGGTCGAGGATCTTGAACGGGCCGGTCGTGAGCTCGCGGCCGAGGAACATGTTCATGTAGACGGGCTGATCGACCACGAGTGCGAGGTCCTGGTAGACGACCTCCACACCCTTCGCCCGCGCATCCGAGGCGTCCCGGAAGTTCGCGGGGCGGCCGTCGAGCCAGATCTCGCCGTCGCTCGGCTGGTAGAGGCCCGAGATGATCTTGATCAGGGTCGACTTGCCGGCGCCGTTGTCGCCGACGAGGGCCACGATCTCGCCCGCCTGCACGTCGAGGTCGAACGTCTTGATGGCGACGACGCCGCCGAAGTTCTTGTGGATGCCGACCAGACGCAAGGGGGTCTCGGTGGGCGCCCCGGACGCCTTCTGGCCGGGGAGAGCGGTTTCGCTCGGCATGGTGGGTTCCAATCTCAGGGGTCGATCAGGATGCGGGGAGGGTGAGCGGAGCGGAGCCGTCGGCGGCCCACACCCCCTCGACCCGGTGCTCGCCCGTGCCGATGCCCGACACCGCGGCGGTCGACGCCCGGGTCACGAACACCTGCGGGCGGAATCCGAAGATCACGGTGTCGCCGACCCGGATGTCGGTGCGGCCGTTCAGCGGGATCGTCGCGTAGTAGTCGATGGCCTCGGGCGCCGGCATCTCGACCGGCAGGGCGTCGAGGTCGGCAACGGATCCCGTCATCCGGCCGGTCGTGCGCCCGGCGGGTCCGCCGTCGCCGGTGGCCACGACGATGGCCGAGGTGGCCACCCCGCCCAGCACCGGATCGACGTAGAGGCCGCCGCCGAAGACGTAGGCGCGATCGTTCCAGAGGTGCGAGACCTCGGTGACGTACGCGATGGCCGGCTCCTCCTCCAGATCCGAGACCGCGTGCGCGGGAGTGGTTCCGGTCAGCCCGTGCCCCGGCTCCACCTGGGTGGCCCCGGCCTCGGCGAGCGCCTCCAGCACCGAGATGGAGGTCGTGCCGGGGGCGTTGACCTCGATGCCGGTGCGGCCGGCGGCCTCGAGCAGCTCGACCGCAGCGGTGAGGGTCGAGCGGTTGGGTGTGGCCGCCGCGGTGCCGCGCTCGGCGTCGAAGAGGGTGGCGGGGAAGGTCGTGATGCCGGCGAACCGCACCCCGGGGATGGTGTCGACGAGGTCGGCCGCCGCCGCGATGCCCTCGAGCGGGAAGCCGCCCTCGTGCCCCGTGTAGAAGCGGTCGCCCTCCTGCACCACGCGGAGGAGGACATCCTGCACCCGGCCCCGGCGGAGCGCCGCCGCCCCCGCCTCCCTGGCTTTGGTCTCGTTGAAGACCGTCCAGTAGAGGGGCTCGAGGGCAGCCGCCGTGTCGGCCTCGTGGCGCGGGATCTGCACGAGATGCCCGAGGTGCCCGATCCGCAAGCCGCCCGAGGCGGCGGCGAGGGCGCACTGCAGGTCGACGCCCACGGCGTGGGTGATGCCGGATGCGGCGAGCACCCGGGACACGTCGGGATTGCGGCCGAGCTGCTTGGTCATCGCGAACGGTGTGAGGCCGAGCCTGCCCGTCTCCCGAGCGAAGGCTGTGGCGTTGCGGCCCACGGCGTCGAGGTCGATCGCATAGGTGTTGGCGGGGAGCGCGCCCTCGCGGTGGAGCTCGGCGATCGCGTCGAGGAAGGCGGGATTGCGCCGGCGGAGGAGGTCGAGGAACATCGGGGCCGCCCTTTCTAGCTGTTCTTCTTGCCGCGGAGCGAGAACGACACCGCGATGAGGATGATGGCACCACGCACGATCATCTGCTGCGAGACGTTGAGGCCCGACAGGATGAGGCCGTTGTTGATCATGCTCATGAGCAGGCTGCCGATGAGGGCTCCGATCACGGTGCCCTTGCCGCCGAACAGGCTCGTGCCGCCCACGATCGACGCAGCGATCACGGTCATGAGGTCGGTCTCGCCGAGCGTGTACCTCGCACCCTGCAGACGCCCGGCGTAGAGCAGCCCAGCCAGCGCCGCGGTCATCGCGCTCCCCACGAACACCATGAGCCGCACCCGGTTGACCTTGATGCCGCTCACCCGGGAGGCGGCGGCGCTGTTGCCCACGGCGAGCACGTGCGCACCGTACCGGCGCTGGCGGAGGAGATGCCAGCCGACGAGCACCGCTGCCGCCGTCCACCACACCATGATCGGGAGGCCGAGGAGGTTGCCGCCGCCGAAGATCCAGACGAAGGCCTTGTCGGTCACGGGCACCGACTGCAGATCGGTGAGCTGGCGGGCGAGTCCGGCCACGAGCCCCATCGTCGCGAGGGTCACGAGGAACGAGGGCAGGCGCACCCAGGTGATGAAGATGCCGTTGACGAGGCCGACCGCGGCGCCGATGGCGAGACCGCAGAGGGCGGCGAGCCACCACTGGTCGGTCGCCTGCAGCACGACTCCGGCGGTGAGCCCGGAGAGGGCCACCGTGGAGCCGATGGAGAGATCGATCTCGCCCGTGCTCAGCACGAAGACCATGCCGATGGCCATGATCGTGATCGGCGCGGCCTGGATGACGATGTTCGTGAGGTTGGTGGCGTTCAGGAAGTACTGCGTCTGGGTGACCGCGAAGAACACGAACACCAGCACGAAGCCGATGTAGACGACGTAGTTGCTCCATTTCACCGTGCCGAGGCGGGCGACGAGGCCCGGGTCGGTCTGGGTGGGAGTGCTCATCGGGAAAGACCTCTCTCTGCCGCGGCCGCGGCGGCGTGGCGAGCGATCTCGGCCGCCCCGATCACGGGAGCGAGGGGGCCGAGCTGACTGATGCGGACGGGGACGTGCGGCTGGCCGTAGCGGGCGAGCCAGGAGGTGACGCGAGGGACGAGGTCGGGCCTCGCGCCGATGCCGCCGCCGAGGATGACGAGTTCGGGGTCGAGCACGGCGGTGACGGCTGCGATGCCGGCGGCGAGCCACCTGGCCTCCTCGTCGACCGCGTCGACGGCCTGGGCGTCGCCTGACGCGGCGAGGGCGAAGACCTCCTCGGCGGAGATCCCGGCCCCTGCGTTGGAGCGGGGGCTGGGGTTGGGCGCGAGGAGGAACCGCCCCGAGACGGCATCTCCGGCGGTCACCTCCTCGAGCGCACCGCGCACGTGGCTGGCGGGGTCGAGCGGATCGGCTCCGAGAGGGAGGAAGCCGATCTCGCCCGCGGCACCCCTCGCACCGCGCAGGAGCACGCCGTTGGCGATGACCCCCATGCCGATGCCGGTGCCGACCGAGATGAACACGAAGTCCGTGAGCCCCCGCCCGAGCCCCGCGACCAGCTCGCCCACGGCCGACACGTTGACGTCGTTCTCGATCACGACGGGGTGGCCGAGCAGGGTTGCGAGGCGCGTGCTGAACGGGACGCCGCCGAGCGCCGTGAGGTTGGGCGCCAGGTCGAACGACGTGCCCTCGGCATCCGGAACGCCCGCGCCGCCCACGCCGGTGGCGAGCACGCGGTCGAGGGTGATGCCGGCGGTCTCGCAGAGCTCGACCGCGAGCGCGTGGATCTGCTCGACCGCCTCGGAACCGTCTGCACTGGTCTCGATCCGCTTCTCGGCGAGCAGATCGCCCGTCGCCGTCGCGATGCCGGCCCGGATCTTCGTGCCGCCGAGATCGACGCCGATCACGTGGTCGCGCACGGGTGGCGCGCCGCGGCCGGCGCCTTCGCGACGGCCGCTGTGCTGGGTGGTGCTCGTCATACCGGACTACTCGGTGACGCTGGCGGGCGCTTCGGTGCCGTAGTCGAGCATCCAGCCCTCATCGAGGTTGGCCTTGGTCACCGCGATGGGCTCTGAGGCCACGAGCTCGGGCGCCTCCTTGTCGAGCACGCCGTAGGCCGCGGCGATCGCGAGACCCTTGCCGATGCCGATCGCACCGTTGCCGACCATGCCGATCACGGGGCCGTCGGCCACCATGTCGGCGGCGAGGGTGGCGTCGAGGTCGTTCGTGACGACCTTGACGTCGCTGCGGCCCGCGTCGCGGAGGGCGGAGAGCACACCCTGGGCGGCCGTCGCCCACGGCACGTAGATGCCGGTGATGTCGGGGTTGCGGGCGATGAGGGCCGCGGCGATCTCCTGGGTCTTGGCCTCGTCGGCGAAGCCCTCCTCGGCCACGATCTCGATGTCGGGGTAGAGGAACGCCATCCACGCCTTGAAGGACTCGTCGCGCTGGTTGGTGAACCAGAAGTCGGCGTCATGGAACATGTAGGCGATCTTGCCGCTGCCGCCGAGCGCGTCGCCGAGGAGCTCGGCGTTGGTCTTGCCCGCTGCGGCGAGATCCTCGGTGACGATCGAGACGTACTGGTCGCCCGCCGTGTAGTCGGCCGGCGGGGTCGTCATGATCACGAGCTTCACGCCGGCGTCGACCGCGGGCTGGAAGGTGGCGGCGGCCGAGACGGCGTCGACGGCCGTCGTGACGATGATGTCGGGGTTCAGGGCCAGCACGGTCTGCAGGTTGTTCGCCTGGGTGGCGGAGTCGAAGCTCGCCTGGGTGCTCGCGACGACCTCGATGCCGAGCTCGTCGAACTCTGCCGTCGCGCCGTCCTCGACCGCGGAGACGAACTCCGAGGAGGTGTGCCAGACGAAGGCGGCGGTGTACTTGCCGTCCTTCACCGTGGTGGTCTCCTCGTCGGTGAGCGACAGCTCGGAGAGGGCACCGGGGGTCTCCCCGCCGGGGCCGACGAACTCGAGGCTGGGCTCGGCGGCCGGCGTCGAGGGAGCGCCGTCGGCGCCGGATCCGGAGCCGTCGCCGGAGTCGGTGCCGGCCGAGCAGCCGGAGAGAACGAGAGCGGCTGCGGCGCCGATGACCATCAGCCGGGCGCCGTGCGAGGTGGTGCGTTTCATTGGGGTGTCCTATCCACGTGAGCGTGCGGTCCGACTGGAGTGCCCGTGGAAGCTGGGCGCCGTCGTCATCGACCTCGTGCATTCATTTTGATTTCATTACGCAATCAAAGTCAAGCCGCGGTTGTTACGGTTGTGTTTCGACGGTCATGACGGCGCCTGGAGATAGATCTCACCGTGAACTGAAATACTGACGACGCGAGCATCGAGGGGGCAGCATGGTCCAGGACATCCGGGAGCTGAACCGGTCGGCCGTGCTCACCGAGCTGATGAGCCTGCGGCCCGCCACCCGCAAGCAGATCGCGGAGTCGACGGGCATCTCGGCGGCCACCGTCACGCGGGCGATCGATCAGCTCATCGCCGACGGCATCGTGTGCGAGGTCTCCGAGGTCGTCGTGGAGAAGCGGGGGCGGCGAGCCATCCTGCTCGATCTCGTGGCGGAGAGATCGCTCGTGGTCGGGGTGGATCTCGGAGCGTCGAGCACCCGGATCATCGGCGGCGACCTGCTCGCGAACCCCGTGGTGGCGGTCGAGCTCCCGACGCCCTCGGAGCTCGGGGCGGCGGAGCTGGCCCTGTGGCTCGCACAGCAGGCGAAGTCGGCGGTGGGGGCCAGGTGGAGCGCCGTCGCCGCCGTGAGTCTCGGGCTTCCCGGAGCGGTCGACCAGGTGGAGCGCTCGGTGTCGAACGCGCCGAACCTCAAGCAGGTGGAGGATCCCGCGTTCCTCGCGGTCTGCGAGCTCGCACTCGGAGTCCCGCTGCTCGCCGACAACGACGCCAACCTGGCCCTCCTCGGCGAGCTGCGCTTCGGCGCCGCCCGGCACACCCCCTACGCCGCGATGCTCAGCCTCGGAGCCGGTCTCGGGGTGGGGATCGCGATCGACGGGGCGATCCTGCGCGGTCGCCACGGTCTCGTGGGTGAGTTCGGGCAGATCCCTGTGGGGGCGCTCGGGGAGCGGCTGGAGAGCTTCACGACGGGGCCGGGGCTGATGGCGCGGGCCGCGGCGGCGGGGGTGCCGCTGGAGTCGCCGGCGCGGTTGTTCGAGGCGAGCGGTGGCGAGGGAGGCGGCTCGGCCGACAGCCCGACCACCCAGCTGCGGGCCGACTTCGACCGCGCGCTCGTCACCGTGCTCACCGCCATCGCCGTCTCGAGCGAGCCGGAGACGATCGTGCTCGGCGGCGGCATCGCGAAGTCGCTGGTCGGCGATCTCGGCCGCTACCAGGAGCGGCTCGAGCAGACCATCCGCATCGCACCCACGCTCACGAGCGCGGAGCTGGGCGATTTCTCCGGCGCCGCGGGGGGCGTGGTGTCGGCGCTCCACACGGTCTACCTCACCCTCGGGGTCGAACAGGCCGCGCTGTCCGCGCTGCCCAAGACCGATCTCTTGACGCCCACGAGCATCCGCCGTATATTCAACCAAATGATTGAATAAAGGAGGCGGGATGGTGGGCGATGTTCGTGCAGACGCCGACGACACCCTGCTCGATCGCGCCTTCCTCGCCCTTGCCGACCCCGTGAGGCGCCGCATCGTCGCGCGCCTCAGCCGGGGCTCGGCCACCGTGAACGAGCTCGCCGAGCCGTTCGCCATCACCCTCCAGGCGGTCTCCCGACACATCCGCGTGCTCGAGGAGGCGGGTCTCGTGACCCGCACGCGCGACGGCCAGCGGCGCCCCGTGCACCTCGCGCCGGCGGCCCTCGAACCGCTCACCGCGTGGATCGACCGCTACCGCCTCATCCATGAGCAGCGATTCCGGACACTGGATGCGCTGCTCGCCGCCGGGCCCGATCCTGAACTCGCCGCCGGGCCTGACCACGACCAGGAGTCATCATGACCAACCCCACCACCATCACCGCCCCCGAAGGCCTGCCCTTCATCGAGATCGTGCGGGAGTTCGACGCCCCGGTCGCCGCCGTCTACAACGCCTGGGCCGATCCGTCGCTCGCAGCGAAGTGGCTGGGCCCCGACGGCTACGGCATGGAGATCGAGACCTACGACTTCGTGCCGGGCGGGAGCTGGCGCTACTTGAACACCGACCAGGAGGGCAACGTCTACGCATTCCACGGCGTCTTCCACACGGTCGAGCCGGGCGAGCTCGTCATCCAGACCTTCGAATGGGAGGGCCTGCCTCATCACGTCTCGCTCGAGTCGCTGCGCTTCGAGCCCCTGCCGGGCGATCGCACGCGCACCACCGCCTGGAGCACTTTCCCCTCTGTCGAGGGCCGTGACGGCATGATCGCCAACGGCATGGAGCACGGCGTCGTGGAGGGCTACGCCCGCCTGGACGGGCTTCTCACCTGATCCGCGTCAGAAGAGCTTGGGCTCGCCCGTGCGGGCGGGCCCCACGCCCTCGTCGCGGGTGAGCACCTCGAGGAACGCCGCGTTGACGAACAGCCGATCACGACCGACGCGGCTGTCGATCAGCACCCCGGCCGCGACGAGTGCGTTGAGCCAGGCGGTCGCGGTGGGTCGCGAGACACCGCATGCGCCGACGACCGTGGCGATCCGGCAGTAGGGCTGCTCGAAGAGCACGGTCAGCAGATCGGAATTCGAGCCCGCCGTCGTCACCGATCGGATGGTCTCCCTGACCCGGTGCTCCAGCACGGAGATGGCATCGATCTTGCGCACCGTCGACAAAGCGGTGCGGCGCAGTCCCTCGAGGACGAAGAGAATCCAGGACTCCCAATCCCCCTCGGCCGTGACCGCCAGCAGCAGCTCGTAGTAGGCCGACTTGTTCTCGATGATGAAGCGCGACAGGTAGAGGATGGGCTGGCTGAGCAGCCCCGCTTCCACGAGGAGCAGCACGTTCAGGATTCGTCCGGTGCGACCGTTGCCGTCTTCGAACGGGTGGATCGCCTCGAACTGGTAATGGGCGATCGCCATCACGACGAGCGGATCGAGCCCGTGATCGGCGTGGATGAACTGCTCCCATTGCGCCAGCAGGCGATGGATGACATCGGCCCCCACCGGAGGCGTGTACACCGCTTCGTTCGTGACCGGGTTGCCGACGAACGTGCCGGGCTGGCTCCGCACCTCCATCTCGCGGCCCTTGATCTCCGAACAGATCTCGGCGGCCGTCACCGCCGTGAGGGGTCGTCGCCTCACCCGCTCGAACCCCAGGAACAGCGCCTGGCGGTAGCGCAGCGTCTCCTTCGTCTCGGGCGTCGCCGAGGTCGACTCGTCGCGCGCGACCCGGAACAGCTCGTCGGTCGTCGTGACGATGTTCTCGATCTCGGAGCTCGCCTGGGCCTCGAGCAGGGGGATCGCGTTGATCAGCACGCTCGGGTTCGGGATGCGTAGCGACGCCTGCTCCAACCCCGCCAGGGCCGCGCGCGCCTCGACAGCCGCCTTCAGCACCGTTCTGGACTCGACGTCGAGTGCAGGGGGAACCGGAGGAACGTCGTACGGGACATCTGGCTGCCAGGTCACGTGTAAAGAGTATTGCCACATCCGTGCCACGTGTAAAATTCTGGCGGAATTTTTTACACGTCCTGGGGGGAGGGCGTGGGATTCGAACCCACGAAGGCTTTGACACCTCACCAGTTTTAAAGTTGATGAGGATGGTCGACCCGGCAGGCTAGATCCCGCCACCGATCTGGGACGATCTGCCCATCCGGCGCAGTCGCCTCTGCATCATAAAAAGGCCGTGATGTGTGACCTATTCGCAGCATCGTGATGGTGCCGACGACAGCACCCCCTACGCGCACTTCCCAGCGCTCTGTTTGGTCCCCGCGCTTTACCAGACGCAGCTTCCGAACTTCGACTTCAGCCATGGGGGTTTATATAAATACCGCTTGCAGGAAGAGCAAACCAATGACGATGAACCCGCAGCCTAGTCCTACGAACTTGCCCGGTGTCTCGTACTGGGCACCACTCTTTTCTCTCGGAGTTCCGTCCCAGTGGCTCCCTCGAATCTTCGCTTGCGCGCGGGACCACGGCACCCGGAAGATGATCGCAAGAATTCCAGTAATGATCATAACTATGCCGATGATGGCGTCGAAAATCGTCATTGTCAGTTCCGTGACTAGAGCCACCGTGAGAGGCGCCGTATGGCTCCCTCAGGACTCTCCGCGTTGCCGAGCAGGCTCAGGTCAAGATCAATATCTGAGTCCGTCTCGCGATTCAAGAAGAATAATCCTACCGATGCCGATTCCCGCACAACGAAGGGTGTGACTCGAAGGTCACCATCGACCTCTTCCAGGATCGAGTGCGTGCCAGAGTGCACCGAGCGTATAAGGACCCATCGACGCATGCCAAGACAGTAGCGGGTCCCTCTGACACGTCGATATTGTGAGCGCGGGGGTAATCATGACGACAGTCACCAGGAAACCGGTCTACGCAGAGCCGGGTCAGACTTTTCCGGGCAAGAAGCTCGGCACTGTGGGGATGATTCTTGCATTCTTCTTCACACCCGTAGCCGTAGTGCTCTGCGCCATTGCGCTCTCGCAATCCCACGATGCCGGATTCAAGAACAATCGCGCTTTGGCGGGCTTGATCGTAGCTATCACCTTGTTCCTAGTCGGGACCGCGCTGGGTGTCGTGAGCGTCATCATGGGTGCCGGAATCTCCCCAACCTTCAACTAGGTCAAACTCCTTGCCATAGAAAAACTGGCGAGGCGGGGATGACATGGCGGGTAAAGCTGGGCGAGCCGACTGGGGCAACGTGCGCGTGCTATCGAGCGGCAGATACCGAGCTCGATATACCAAGCCTGACGGCAAGATTGCCTCTTGGGTACGTTCGCCAAGAGGAAAGAAGCAACTGCCGCGATAGCCAAAGTCCAGACCTCGATGGCTTCAGGGTCCTACGCAGGCCCTAAATCGGGCGCAGTCCCGCTATCCGTGTACGCGGCAGACTATTTCGAGCATGGAGGTTACGCCTTCGGTACCCTCTCGCTGTACCGGAACAAGTTCAAGAGTTTTGTAGAGCCGCACCTAGGCGACCCGCTGCTTTCCAAGATCACGGCACCCCGGATTAAGAAGTGGTTCGATACCGACCTGCTGAAGGGTGGAGCTACGCGGGTAGCTTCTGACACAGAACATCGGCAGACGTACACAATCCTCCACGGCATCTTCCGCCAGGCTGAGGAAGACGAACTTATTGCTGAGAATCCCTGCCAAATTCGCGGTGCCGCAACTCCTCAATCCCCCACGCGCCCGTACATGTCTGTGGAGTCGTTCGAGAAGATTCGTGATGCCCACCAGGAGCACCTGAAGCTTGCACTTGACACGGCTTACTACGCCCATCTGCTACCGGGTGAACTTGTAGCCCTAAAGAAGGCTGACCTAGACCGTAAGACACGGAGGCTCACCATTGAGCGTCATGGAATCGACGTGCGTGGAGGCATCCAGATTACAAAAACCAAGACTCACGTGACCCGGCACCCTACGATCCCGGCAAGCCTCGTGGAACGCCTCGTGTCAATGATCGAGAGCCATACAGATTGCGAGCCATGGCAATTCGTAAGACCCAATGGACACCATCACACCCGGCACGCTCTCGAATCTTCATGGAAAGCAACTGATGGACAGGGGCGGGCATCGAACATCTGCCGCAGCTTTGGCGATATCAGCACTCGGATCCAGAAGCTCTATAGCAAATTCAATGGCACCAGACGCAGAGTATTCATAGGAAAGACCCGGTAGCCCGAAATCAAAACATTGGGCTAACCGGGTCTTTTTGTGCGGAGGGCAAGAGATTCGAACTCTTGAGGGCTATTACACCCCACCAGTTTTCAAGACTGGCTCCATCGGCCGCTCGGACAGCCCTCCCGATCGCCGGGGCGATCGTGTCGAGTTTAGCGGCACCACGTCGGCGCGGGGCGGCCGGTCGCGCGGCCGGCCGGTCAGAGGGTGGCGAGCACCGCCGCCACGCCGTCGTCGTGCACCGAGGCGGTGACCTCGGTGGCTTCGGCGATCACGTCCTCCGGGGCCTGCGCCATGGCCACGGCCCGGCCGCCCTCGGCGCCCGCCCAGCGGAACATGTCGACGTCGTTGCGGCCGTCGCCCACCACCATCACGCGGGAGCGCGGGATGCCGAGCGCCTCGCGCACGCGCTCGAGCCCCGTGGCCTTGTTGACGCCGTCCGGCGCGATATCGAGCCACGCGGTCCAGCCGATCGAGTACGAGACGCGGTGCAGTCCCATCCGCTCCACGATCGCGAGGAAGTCCTCCATGTCGTGGTCGGGCGAGACCACGACCACGCGCGTCGCCTCCGTCTCGAGCAGCTGCTCGAACGGCACCTGCTCGCTCGACGCCCCGAGCACCGTGTCGGGGAACGACTCCGTGTAGAGGAAGCGGCCGTCCGCATCCTCGACCGCGTAGACCGCCTCGGCCAGGTGGGTCCGGATGCGCGAGAGCACACCCGACGGATCGAAGGTCTCGACGTGGTGCTGACGGTAGCCGAGCGGGGCCGTGGCATCCCGGATCATCGTGATCGCGCCGTTCGCGCAGACCACGTACTCGGGCACGATGTCGAGCTGCTGCAGCACGGGGAGGGTGTGCGCGACCGAGCGGCCGGTGGCGAGCATCACCTCGTTGCCCTCGGCGGCGACCCGGCGCACCTCGGCGCCGACGATGCCGCTCAGCGTGCCGTCCTCGTGCAGCACCGTGCCGTCGATGTCGAGCGCCACGAGCCACGGTGCCGCAGCGCCGCCGACAGCGCTCACGGCGCCTCGATCAGCGACAGGCCGCCGAGGTAGGGGCGCAGCACCTCGGGGATGACGACCGTGCCGTCCTCCTGCTGGTGCGTCTCGAGCAGCGCCACGATCCATCGCGTCGTGGCGAGCGTTCCGTTGAGGGTCGCCACGGGAGCGGTCTTGCCCGACTCGGTGCGGTAGCGGGTGTCGAGCCGGCGCGCCTGGTAGGTGGTGCAGTTCGAGGTCGAGGTGAGCTCGCGGTAGGTCTCCTGCGAGGGCACCCAGGCCTCGGTGTCGAACTTGCGCGCGGCACTCGATCCGAGGTCGCCGGCCGCCACGTCGATCACGCGGTACGACAGGCCGAGGTCGGTGAGCATTCCCTCCTGGTACGACAGCAGCGCCTCGTGCTCGGTCTCGGCGTTCTCGGGCAGCACGTAGCTGAACATCTCGAGCTTGTTGAACTGGTGCACGCGCAGGATGCCGCGGGTGTCCTTGCCGTGCGAGCCGGCCTCCCGCCGGTAGCAGGTCGACCATCCGGCGTAGCGGAGGCCGCCGTCGGGCACATCGAGGATCTCGCCCATGTGGAATCCGGCGAGCGCCACCTCGCTCGTGCCGGTGAGGAAGAGGTCGTCGGCCGGGAGGTAGTAGACCTCGTCGGCGTGTTCGCCGAGGAAGCCCGTGCCGTCCATCGTCTCGGGTCGCACGAGGGTGGGGGTGATCAGCGGAGTGAAGCCCGCGGCGAGCGCGCGGTCCAGCGCGAGGTTCATGAGCGCGAGCTCGAGCCGCGCGCCCATGCCGGTGAGGAAGTAGAAGCGGGCGCCCGAGACCTTCGCACCGCGCGCGAGGTCGAACATCTTCAGCGACTCGCCGAGCTCGACGTGGTCGCGGGGCGTGAAGTCGAAGCTCGGCTTGGTGCCGACCTCGCGGAGGGTCACGAAGTTCTCCTCGCCACCCGCCGGCACACCGTCGACGACGATGTTCTGGATCTTGCGGGCGGTCTCGGTGAACAGGCCCTCCGCATCCGTCGCCCGCTGGCTGGCGGCCTTGACCCGGGCCGCGAGCTCCTGCGCCTGGGCCACGAGCGCCTTCTTCTCCTCCTTGGAGGCGGCGGCGACCTGCTTGCCGAAGGCGTTCTGCTCGGCGCGGAGGTTCTCGAACTCGAGGATGGCGGCGCGGCGCTCGGTGTCGGCGGCGAGGGCCGCGTCGACGAGGTCGACGGACGCCCCGCGGGCGGCTTGCGATTCGCGGACGACATCGGGCTTGTCCCGCAGGAGCACTGGATCGATCACGGCATCCATCCTAGCTTCGCGGGGTTTGCCGGGCTGAGCCGCTACGGTGAACGCGTGACGACGGACGGCGGGGGCACGGGGGCACGGGGGTCGCTCCGCGCCGCCATCGTGGTGAACCCCGTCAAGGTCGACGCGACGAAGCTCCGCGGGCTCGTGGCCGCCGCCGAGAAGGCGGCCGGCTGGGGCGAGACGATGTGGTTCGAATCGACCGTCGACGACTCGGGGCAGCTGGTGACGCGCGAGGCGCTCACGCAGGGAGCCTCGGTCGTGATGGCCGCGGGCGGAGACGGCACGGTGCGCGCGGTGGCCGAGGGTCTGCGCGGCACGGGGGTGCCGCTCGGGCTGCTGCCCGTGGGCACGGGCAACCTCCTCGCCCGCAACCTCGCGGTCAACCTCTCGGACGTCGAGCTCGCGGTCACGGTCGCGTTCACGGGTTCGGATCGCGCGATCGACCTCGGGCTGGTCACGGCCAAGCGGGGCGACGGGAGCGTGGAGGAGCACGCGTTCCTCGTGATGGCGGGGCTCGGGCTGGATGCGCAGATGATCGCGAAGACGAACGTCAAGCTCAAGAAGAGGGTGGGCTGGCTCGCCTACGTCGACGGCATCGGGCGGGCGCTGCCCGTGCTGAAGCCCGTGAAGCTCAGGTTCCGGCTCGACGGCGGGCCGTGGAGGTCGACGAGCGCGCACACCGTGATCGTGGGCAACTGCGGGCTCCTGCCCGGCGGGCTGCTGCTGATCCCGGATGCCCGGCCCGACGACGGGGTGCTCGACATCGTGGCGCTGCGGCCGGAGGGTCCGCTCGGGTGGCTGAAGGTGTGGAACAAGCTCGCGTTCGAGAACGGGGTGCTGCGGCGGTCGGCGGCCGGGCGCAGGCTGATCGACCTCAACAACGACGTGCGCTCGGTGTCGTACTCCACCGGGCGCGACTTCGAGCTGACCCTCGACGTGACGGAGGAGATCCAGCTCGACGGCGACGCGTGGGGCACCGCTCGCGCCGTGCACTGCCGCGTCGACCCGGGCGCCCTGCTCGTGCGCGTGCCGCGAGCGACTTGACAGTAGGTGCGCTCATCCGGCGTGACTTGACACAAGATGTGCCAAGTCACGCCTTGTTCGCGCAACTAGTGTCAAGTCACGGGCCGGGGTAGGGCGGGCGGATGCTCAGCGCGCGCGGCGGGGACGGGTGCGGCCCGGGGCGGCGGGCTTCTTCTTGCCGCGAGTGCCCGACGACTTCGCCTTGGCCGCACGAGCCTCGGCCGCCTTGGCCTTGGCGACCGCCGTGGGCTTGAGCTTCTTGGCCGCCTCGATGGCCTCGACCGTCTCCGCACCTCGCGTGCTGTTGGCCGTGCGGCCGCGCACGACACCGACGAACTCGTCGATCAGGCGCCAGCGCTCGGGCTCCGCCTCGAGCACCTCGGGGCTCTGCACGTCGGCGCGCCAGACGAGGGCGACCCGCACCTCGTCTCCCGACCCCTGCGACCCCGCGAAGTCGCGCGCCACCACGTCGCGTCGCGAGTGCAGCCGTGCCACCGACTTCGGCACCACGAGGTAGCCGACGCCCGCGGCCACGAGCTCCGTGGCATCCGCACCGCCCGTGGGGCCCGCCGCGATCTCGAGCCGCTGCAGCGGCGGCCGCCCCGCCGCCACCTCCTGCTCCGCGATCTCGGCGATGTCGGCGGCCGTGACCTGCTCGAGCAGGCCGAGCTCGTGCTCCTTCGGCAGCACCACGACCGGCAGCTCGGTGTAGAGCGGGATGGCGCGGTAGCCGTCGGCCGGCACCGGGAGCCGCACGAGCGCCACGTCGGCCGCATCCGTCTCGAGCAGCGCCAGCGCATCGGCGGTGGCGGTGGGGTAGGACTCGAGGGGGAGGATGCCGAGCGGGGTCTCCGGCATCCGCTCGTTCCACACGCCGAACCACTTCGAGGGCGTGACCCCGGGGGCGAACGCGACGCGAAGGGGCATGCGCCCAAGGATACCCGCGCCGCCCGGCTACTCTGGGGGAATGAGCCCCGAGAAGACACCGCAGACCATGAAGCCGGCGACGGCCGCGAAGAAGCTCGGAATCTACCTGCCCGCAGCTCCCGCCGAGTTCCAGGAGCAGCCCGTCACCCGCGGCGCGCTCAACGAGCTGCTGCAGTCGCCGCCGGAGTGGCTCGTCGAGCTGCGCCTGCAGGGGCCGCATCCGCGCGACGTGGTGGCCCGCAAGCTCGGCGTCTCCATCTCGGGCCTCGCCCGTGGTGGTGTGACCGAGGCGCTCACGACCGACGAGATCACGGCACTGCTGCAGTCGCCGCCGGAGTGGCTCGTGACCGAGCGCGCCACCCAGGCCGCCGTGCGCGAGGAGAACCGCCGCGTGAAGGACGTCAAGGCCGGCAAGGCCGCCGCCCGCGAGGAGCGCGAGTCGGAGTAGCGGGGCGGTTACTCCGGGCACATGCCCAGGCGCGAAACGCTGGCACATCGTGCGCCCACGGCGTAGGGTCCGAGACATGAGCCCAGCCATGGTGAGCTTCCCCCCGACCCGGGAGGTCCGCCCGGCGCTGGCGGAGTGGATCCGGCAGCAGCGCTGGTTCGCCTCCTCCGCCGAGACCCCCGTCCTCACCCGGATCGGCATGTGGTCGCTCGTCGACCACCGCCACCAGGTGAGCCTCGAGACGCACCTCATCCTCGACGAGTCGGCGGCCGAGCCCGTGCTCTACCAGGTGCCGCTGTCGTTCCGCGGGTCGAGCCTGCTCGGCGGCGACCGCGCGCTCATCGAGCACGTCGAGCACGACGGATCCCATGTCTGGGTCTACGACGCCCCGCACGACCCCGCCTTCACGCGGGCCCTGCTCAGCCTCATGCTCGACGACGAGACGGAGCCGGGCGACGCCTTCGACGACACCGAGGTCGAAGGCCATCACGCCCTCACCAACTCCGACGTGCGGGTGACCGACTCGCACGTGCTGCGCGGTGAGCAGTCGAACACCTCGATCGTCTTCGACCTCGTGCACCCCAACGGCAAGCCCGCCCCGCCCGTGATCTGCAAGGTCTTCCGCACGCTGAGCGACGGTCCGAATCCGGATGTCGTGGTGCAGTCGGCGCTCAGCGACGCCGGCTCACGGCTCGTGCCGCGCTCGATCGGCTTCGTCACGGGCGCCTGGAACGATCCGCGCGTCAGCGACACGACCAGCCCCACGGGCATCGGTGGCCGAGCCGCCGGGCACCTCGCGTTCGCCCAGGAGTTCATCCCCGAGGTCGAAGACGCCTGGCGCGTCGCGCTCCGCTGCGCCGAGACGGGCGAGTCGTTCCAGCCGCTCGCCACCGCCCTCGGCGAGGCCACGGCCCAGGTGCACTCCGAGCTCGCACGCCTGTTCCCGGTGCAGCCCGCCGGCCAGGCCGAGATCGGCACCATCCTCGCCAGCATGCGCTCGCGCGCCGCCCAGGCGGTGGCCGAGTACCCGGCGCTCGAGTCGGAGCGGGACGCCATCGAGCGTGTGTTCGCCGCAGCCGCGGAGGCCGAGTGGCCCACCTTCCAGCGCATCCACGGCGACTACCACCTCGGCCAGGTGCTCGGTGTCCCCGGCCGTGGCTGGGTGCTGCTCGACTTCGAGGGCGAGCCGCTCCGGCCCCTCGCCGAGCGCAGCGAACCGGATGCGCCTCTTCGCGACGTGGCGGGCATGCTGCGCTCGTTCGACTACGTGGCCGGCACGCTGGCGGCCGCGCAAGGCGCCGACGCCGTGCGCGCGTGGGCGCACGAGGCGCGCGAGGCGTTCATCGACGGTTACTCCTCACGCTCGGGCATCGACCTCCGCGCCCAGCGCGTGCTGCTCGACGCGTTCGAGCTCGACAAGGCCCTCTACGAGGTCAGCTACGAGGTGCGCAACCGCCCCGACTGGGTCTCCATCCCGGCGAACGCGATCGCCCACCTCGCCCACCGCCCGCGCTGACCCGCGGTCAGGCCTCTGGCTCGCCCGTGATGAGGCCGCGGAGCCAGTCGCGCGCCTCGATGAAGACCTCGTTGTCGTAGCGCGGCACATACTGCACCTGGGCCTTGTCGGCGCGCGGATACGAGCCGAGGAAGACGATCTTCGGGCTGAACCGCCGCACGCCGAGCAGCGCATCCGCCACCCGCTCGTCGGTGATGTGGCCGTCGGCGTCGATCACGAAGCGGTACCGCCCGAGCGCGTCGCCGATAGGCCGCGACTGCAGCAGCGAGAGGTTGACGCCCCGGGTGGAGAACTGCTCGAGCAGCTCCAGCAGCGCACCGGAGCGGTCCTCCGGCAGCTCGGCGATGATGCTCGTCTTGTCGGCGCCCGTGGGCCCGGGCATCGCGCCGCCCCGGGAGACGAGCACGAAGCGCGTCACGGCGTGCGCGTTGTCGGCGATGCCCGAGGCGAGCACCTCGAAGTCGTGGTGCTGCACGATCTGCGGGGGCGCCACCGCCGCATCCGCGAGGTCGTTCTCGAAGAGGTTGAGCGCCGCCGCCACGTTCGAGGTGGCCGGGATGTGCCCGTGGGTGGGCAGGTGCGTGTCGAGCCAGGTGCGGGTCTGCGCATAGGCGACCGGATGCGCGTTGACCACCCGCACATCCTCGAGCCTCGTGCCTGGCCGCGCCACGAGCACGAACTGCACGTGCACGAGGTACTCCCCCACGATGCGCAGGTTCGGGATGCTCGCGAGGGCGTCCTGAGTGGCCGAGACGCCGCCCTCGATGGAGTTCTCGATGGCGATCATGGCGGCGACGCTCCGGCCGGACACCACGTCGTCGAGCGCCTCGCCCACGTTGTTGACCGAGCGCCAGGGCTTGCCCGCCGCCTCCGGCACCTGGGCGAGCGCCGCCTCGGTGAACGTGCCCGAGGGGCCCAGGTAGCTGTAGGTCTCCGACATGGTCCGAGCCTATCGAGTCGCACGCCGCCATCCGGTGCCGATCGATGGCGGGCAGAAGGTGCCAGACTTGGGGCATGCATGAGCGCGCAGGCACAGTCGCCCTTCCCGAAGACCTGATCGACGTCGACGCCCTGGTGGCGGCCTATTACGACCTGCACCCCGATGTCGAGGATCCCGAGCAGAAGGTGATCTTCGGCACGAGCGGCCACCGCGGCTCCTCCTTCAACACCGCGTTCAACGAGGACCACATCGCCGCCGTCACGCAGGCCATCGTGGAGTACCGGGCCGCGCAGGGCATCACCGGCCCGCTCTTCATCGGCCGCGACACCCACGGGCTCTCCAAGCCCGCCGAGGACACCGCGCTCGAGGTGCTGAACGCCAACGGCGTGACCGTGTGGTCGGATGCGCGCGACAGCTGGACGCCCACGCCCGCGGTCTCGCACGCCATCCTCGCCTACAACCGCGCCGGGCACCCCGACCAGGCCGACGGCATCGTCGTGACCCCCTCTCACAACCCGCCCGCCGACGGCGGCTTCAAGTACAACCCGCCCCACGGCGGGCCGGCCGACTCGGATGCGACGGGCTGGATCGCGAACCGCGCCAACGAGCTCATCGCGGGCGGCCTCGCCGACGTGAAGCGCGTGGGCCGCGGCGAGGGCGTGCCGAGCGACCGCTACGACTTCCGCGAGCACTACGTGGCCGACCTCGTGAACGTCATCGACCTCGACGCCATCCAGAAGTCCGGCATCCACATCGGTGCCGACCCGCTGGGCGGGGCGAGCGTGGAGTACTGGGAGCTCATCCGCGACCGGTACGGGCTCAACATGGAGGTCGTCAACGAGAGCGTCGACCCGCGCTGGGCGTTCATGACGCTCGACTGGGACGGCAAGATCCGGATGGACTGCTCGAGCCCCTACGCCATGGCGTCGCTCGTGGAGCGCCGGCACGACTTCGACATCTCCACCGGCAACGACGCGGATGCCGACCGGCACGGCGTGGTCACCCCGGACGCCGGCATCATGAACCCGAACCACTACCTGGCCGTCGCGATCCAGTACCTGTACTCGCGCCGCGAGGGCTGGTCGCCGGAGGCGGCGATCGGCAAGACCCTCGTGTCGTCGTCGATGATCGACCGCGTCGCCTCCGCCATCGGTCGCACCCTCTGGGAGGTGCCGGTGGGCTTCAAGTGGTTCGTGCCCGGGCTCGTCGACGGCTCCGTCGGCTTCGGCGGCGAGGAGTCGGCCGGCGCGTCGTTCCTGCGCTTCGACGGCACCGTGTGGACGACCGACAAGGACGGCATCCTGCTGGCACTCCTCGCCTCGGAGATCCTGGCCGTGACCGGCAAGACGCCCTCGCAGCTCTATGCCGAGCTCACCGAGGAGTTCGGTTCGCCGGTCTACGAGCGGATCGACGCCCCCGCCTCGAAGGCGCAGAAGGCGGTGCTCGCGAAGCTCGACGGGTCGGCCATCGCGGCCGAGACGCTCGCCGGGGATCCGATCATCGCGAAGCTCTCGCACGCTCCGGGGAACGATGCGGCCGTCGGCGGCGTGAAGGTCGTGACCGAACGCGCCTGGTTCGCCGCCCGGCCCTCCGGCACGGAGGACGTCTACAAGATCTACGCCGAGAGCTTCGTGGGCCCCGAGCACCTCGCCGAGGTGCAGGCCGAGGCCAAGAAGATCGTCGACGCGGCGCTCGGGGCCTAGCCTCCGGTGGCCGGGCCTCCGGTGGCCGGGTCGCCGGTGGCGGGGGTGCTCGGCTCGGCGAGCACCCACTCGCCCACGAGCTCCTGGCTGAACGGCACGGAGTAGGCCATGAGGGCGCCCGCCTGCGCATCGCGGAAGATGCGCTGGATGGGCGACCTGGCGAGGTAGGCCCCGCCGCCGCCCACCTTGAGGGCGGTCGCCGCGGCCTTCTTGGCGACCTCGTTGGTGAGCATCTTGCCCTCTGTGGCCAGGGCCATCGCCACCGGATCGCGCCGGTCGGCGAGCCATCCGGTCTGCTCAGCCACGAGCCTCGCGGCCGAGAGCTCCGCCCAGACCATCGCGGTCTCCGACTTCACCCACGGGGCGTCGGCGAGGCGCAGAGCGGCCGGGTGCTTCTGCCGCGTCGCCGAGGCCACGAGCGCATCGATCGCCGACTCCGCGATGCCGATCGAGAGCGCGGAGAAGCCGATCGTGATGAGGCTCGCGTAGCCGACCGGCGGCGGGCCGCAGCGGCGTTCCGCCGGCAGGAGGGTGCCGTCGAAGACGATCGTGCGACTGCGGGTGGCCCGCATGCCGATGGTCTGCTCGATCGGCGGGAGCGACATGGTGTCGTCACGGTCGATGCCGAAGAACGCGGGCTGTCCGTCGATCCGCACGTTGAGCAAGAGGTGATCGGCCGCCTCGACCCCCGACACGAAGAGCTTGGAGCCCGTGAGCGACCAGCCGCCCTGCACCCCGTCGACGTCCTGCTGCGACGAGAGGAAGTGGTTGCCGCCCGCGGGCTCCGACAGAGCGTTCGAGAATCGAGCGCCCGCACGGAGCGCCTCGGCGAAGTGCTCGGCCTCGGCCGGCGCCGACATCGTGACGAGCGCATGGGCCGCCCCGATGTGCATGAGCCACACGGCGGCGACGGCCGGATGCGCGGCCGCGAACACGCGCACCACGTCGACGAGAGCGGAGTACGACAGGGCCTCCCCTCCGTGCTCGACGGGGAGGAAGGCGACGTCGAGACCGCTCTCCGAGATCGCGCGGAGATTCCCGATCGGGAGCTCACCGGAGGCGTCGTCGGCGGCGACGGTCGCGCGGAAGGAGTCGGCGAGCGCCGTCGCGGTCTCGATCCAGCGCTCCTCCGACGGCGGCCGGAACGCGGCGAAGGGGGTGGGGCGGGTGAGCATGGTGCTCCTCTCAGAACTGGTAGCGCGCGGTGGAGAACACCTGCGGCGGACGGATGGTGCGCATCATCGAGTACGACACCGTCTTGGGGTCGTGCAGCTCCCGGGCGTGGAAGAGCCGACGGCCGCTCAGTCCGATCCCCACGATGTCGAGGGTGAGCACCGGCGTGCCCTCGGGCTGCTCGAAGAGCTCGGCGTCGTGGGCGGTCAGCACCTCGGCCGAGGGCGTGGCCACCTCCCAGGCGATCGACTCGTTCCAGACCTGGGTGATGGCGCTGTAGATGGAGTCGCCGAGGTCGACGTCGCCGCGGGGGAAGCGCAACGGCACGGTGCCGAACGAGAGCATCGCCACGGCGCCGTCGGCCCGCCAGCGCTTCACGATGCGCGCGGCGGGCAGTCCGGCCTCGGTCATGAGCAGTCGCGCGATCTCCTTCGGCATCGGCAGGTCCGAGGTCTCGAGCACCTCGACGGTGCTCGCGTAGCCGAGCTGACGCAGCAGCACGCTGTACTCGAGCTGGTCCTCGAAGCGCACGCTCATCCGCGTGGCCACCGGGTCGACCTCGGTGGCGGCGCCCTGACGGCGCAGCACCATGCCCTGCTGCTCGAGCGAAGCGAGCACGTCGCGCACCTGCTTGCGGGTGCTGCCGAGCCGCTCGGCGAGCTCGACCTCGCCCGGCAGGCTCGATCCGGATGCGGCGGCATCGCGCACGAAGCGCAGAACGCCCGCGAGCACCCGCTGACTCTCGTTGGTCATGTGGCGGCCCTTCCCGTCGTGGAACGGTACAGCCTCCGCAGCTGCCTGCGCGACGTGATCACGAGCACGACGAGCGTCACGAGGTAGGGCGCTGACTGGTAGACCTCGCTCGGCAGCGTGAGCGCCGTCGACTGCGACAGCAGCGCGAAGCTCTGCAGGAACGCGAACAGGAGCGCGCCGAGCGCGATGCCGACCGGGCGGCTGCGGCCCATGATCACCACAGCGAGCACGATGTAGCCGCGGCCGGCCGTGATGTCGGGGGTGAACGATCCGATCGTGCCGACCGTGATGGCCGCTCCGCCGAGCCCCGCCAGAGCGCCGCCGATGAGCAGCGCCGATGCTCCCGTGCGCTGCACGCGCACGCCGCGGAGGGCCGCGGCATCCGGGTCGCTGCCGACGGCCTGCACCGCGAGGCCGAACCGGGTGAAGCGCGTCACCGCCCATGCGGCGACGAGGAGCACGGCGGCGGCGTAGACGAGCGGGCTCTGGCCGAACAGCACGGGTCCGATCACCGGGATGTCGGTGAGCGGCCCGAGGTCGGCCCTCGGCACCGTCTGCACGGTCACGTTGGTCTCGCCGCTCGGGATCCAGAGCTGGAAGAGGTAGGTGCTGAGCCCCAGTCCGAGCATCGTCACGGCGAGACCCACCACGATCTCGTTGGCGTGCAGGCGGTGGATGACGAGGTTCATGCCGACGGCCATCACGAGACCGACGCCGGCACCCGCGACGAGCCCCACGAGCGGGCCGCCGAGGCTGCCTGCCCACACTCCCGTGAAGGCGCCCATGATCATCATCCCCTCGATGCCGAGGTTGATGCGGCCCGCGCGCTCGACGAACCCCTCGCCGATGCCCGCGAACACGAGCGGGGCGGCGAGGGCGAGCGTGCCGGCGAGGATGGCGACCCAGAGTTCGACGCTCACGAGCGGCCTCCCTCGTGCGCGGGCTCGGTGTCGTGCTCGGCGTCGATGGGAGCCGCTGCCGGGGCGAGCGCCGCAACGGCTGTGCGCTGATAGGCGGCGATGCAGGCCACGCCGATCAGCAGCACGCCCTTGATGACCTCGGCGATCGAGGAGGGCACGGTGCCGGTGGCCGACTGCATGCCCACGGCGCCGGCCGTGAGGGCGGAGAAGAAGAGAGCGGCGAGCACGATGCCGATCGGCGCGAGCCCTCCGAGCAGGGCGACCGCGAGGCCCGAGAAGCCCACGCCCCCCGTGACCGAGTTGAGCAGTCGCTCGTTCACCCCGGCCACCTGGATCCAGCCGACGATGCCCGCACCGACCCCGGAGACGAGCATGGTGGAGTAGATCGTGCGCGAGCGGGTGGCCCCGAGCCGGAGGGCGAGCTTGGGCCGGCTCGCGAAGACCGTGAGGCGCGTGCTCGCGGCCGAGCGGCGCCAGAGGAAGAACGCGACGGCGATCACGATCACCAGCAGGATGCCCCAGTGCGCGCGGGTGCCGGGCAGGAGGGAGGGGAGAGCCGCGGCCTCGGGGAGCTTGGCGCTCTGCGGGGTGGCGGTCTCGTCCGGGCTCGCGAGCCAGGTGCGGAGGGTCCAGCCGAGCAGGCCCGCGGCGAGATAGTTGAGCAGCAGGGTGCTGAGGATCTCGTTGACCCGCCAGCGCACCGCCAGGAAGGCCGGGAGGAGCGCCATGGCCCCGCCGCCCGCGGAGCCCGCGAGCAGCCCGACGAGCCAGTACAGGATGCCGGGTGCGGCACCGCCTGTGACCGACTCGACCGCGAAGACGGCGGCCGTGGCCGCGATGGCGCCCACGACGATCTGCCCTTCGGCGCCCACCGAGAACACGCCGGCGCGGAGGGCCGGGATGAGGGTGAGTGCCACGATGCCCACGGGCACCGCGCCCACGAGCACCTCTCCGATGCGGTACGGAGAGCTCGAGACGCCCTCGACGAGGCCCTGGATCCCCACGAGCGGATCGGCGCCGGCGAAGACGATGAGCGCGGCCGCCACCACGATCACCGCGACGACGACCGAGGCCGTGAGCACCCAGCGCCGGCGATCGAACGCGGTCACGAGGCGTGCCCCTCATGACCGCAGCGGTCGAGGTGCCCGCCCACCGGCACCAGCACGTCGACGAACGACTGGGTGAGCGCGTCGATGAGGCCACGCTCGGTGAGCCCCAGGTCGGGCACGACGTACAGGCCGACGAACGACAGGATGATGTAGGGCGAGGGGATGGTGCAGCCGAGCGCGTGGGTGGCCTCGTGCCCTAGCCGGAGCGCCTCGGCCGTCTCCTCGAACGGCGCCGCGCTCATCATGCCGCCCACGGGCAGCGGCACCCGGCCGACGACCTCGCCGTCGGCCACCGTCACGAAGCCGCCCTGCATCGCGCGGAGCTCCTCGACCGCGTGCAGCATCGAGGCGTCGTCGGCTCCGACCACGGCGATGTTCATGTTCGGGCAGTTCATCGTGATGGCGATCGCACCACGGCGGAGTCCGAAGCCCTTCACGAAGCCGATGCCCGTGAGCGCGTCGCCGTGGTGGCGGTCGACCACGGCGATCTTCAGCACGTCGTGCTCGAGGTCGGGCTGCACGAGACCGCCGACCACGTCGAGCTCGGTCTCGAAGGCGTGCTTGAAGTAGCCCTTGTACATCTCCATGGCCCGCACGCGTGCTCGTCCGGTGCCGGACTCCTCGACCCCGGACCCCGTTGCGGCACGGACCTCGAACATAGACGGGTCGAGCTCGGCAGGCAGATGCACGGTGTCCGTCATCCACTCGGGGAGCTCGTCGGTGTTTTCGAAGAGCGCCCTGCCGTCGCGGGCGACGACCCTCCCCTCCACCACGACGACCGAGGGTCGCACCTCGGCGAGATCGGGGATGAGCTGGAGGTCGGCCAGGCGCGAGGGGGCGAGGAGGCCGAGCACCTGGTCGAGCCGGTAGTACGCGGCCGGCTGCGTGGTGGCCATGCGATAGGCCAGCTGCGGATCGACCCCGAAGCGGATGGCCTGCCGCACGTGGTGGTCGATGTGCCCCTCGGTGTGCAGGTCGAGGGCGTGCTTGTCGTCGGCGCAGAAGCAGAGGCTGCGGAGGGCTGGGGCCACCTTCTCGAGGTCGGTGAAGATCGGCACCGTGTTGTCGGTGAGCGAGGCACCCATGACCGTGATCATGGCGCCGAGCCGCACGCGCTCGAGCACCTCGTCGATCGTGGCGGAGTTGTGGTCGTCGCCCACACCGGCCGCGAGGTAGCCCCACAGCGACTCGTCCGTCTGGGCCGCGGTGTGGCCCGTGATGCGACGGCCGGCCACGAGCGCCTCCCGGAAGCGGCCTGTCGATTCCTCGCCGTAGTCGAAGGGGTTGCCTTCGCCGAGGTTGGTCGTCACGTCGTCCCACAGCCGGCCCCGCACGACCTCCTCGGCGATGACAGCTCCCCCGCGCTCGAGCTCCGGCGACCCCGGTGTCTTCGGCGAGACCTGCTGGAAGATGTGCAGGGGGGTGCCGGTCGTCAGCAGCTGGTCCATGCCGCGCGCGCCCCACACGTTCGCGGCGCCGTTGGGGTCGGTGAGCACCGTGCCGGTGCCGCGAGCCACGCTCAAGCGGCCGAGCTCGCCCGGGGTGAGGTTGGTGTACTCGATGTGCAGGTGCGCATCGATGAAGGTCGGCACGACGTGGCATCCGGATGCGTCGAGCTCATCGGGCGCACCGGGCTCGCCCTGTTCTCCGGGGCTCGCGGCGGGCACGTGGCCCCACGGGGTCAGGGCCGCGATGTGCCGGCCCGAGACGAGGATGTCGCGTTCGAGCCACTCCTCGGTGCCCGGCGACTGCACGAGCCCGCCGCGCACGATCAGATCGGGCCGGGCCGTTCCTGCCGCGACGGCGCGCAGCCGGCCGAGCTCGGCGGCGGTGGGGAAGAGTGCGGTCTTGTCGGTCATACCTGGACTTCCGGTTCGGGATCGGCCGTGGGAGGAGTGCCGGTCAGGCCCGCCATGGCCCGGCCGATGCGTTCGGTCGTCGCCTGGGCGATCAGGAGATCGGCCACGACGCGCCCGGCGAACATCACGAGCACGCGGTCGGCCACGCCGAGCACCTCGTCGAGGTCGTGCGACGCGACGACCACGGCGGCCCCCTCGGCGGCGAGCGCGGCGAGCCGCTCGCGGATGGCCTGGGCGGCGCGGAGGTCGAGACCCTGCGCGGGTCCGTAGGCGAGCACGGCGCGCGGCGTCTCGGCCGAGCCGAGTTCGCGCGCGGCGAGGAGCTTCTGCTGGTTGCCTCCCGACAGCCCCGAGGCCAGGAGGTCGGGGCGGGGCGGCCGCACGTCGAAGGCCTGGAGCCTGGCCCCGACCTTCGAGGCGGTCGGCCGCCCGACCCGGGAGGAGGATCCGATCGCGGTCGAGTACACCGTCAGGTTCTCCGCCAGCGTCATCGTCGGCACGACGGCCTCGCTCCGCTCCTCGGGGATCCAGGCGAGGCCGGCGCGCTGGAAGACGGAGGCCGATGCCGAGGCACCGGCCGCCGTGCCCGCGAGGGCGACGGTCCCGGCGGAGGGCTGCACGAAGCCGCCCAGCACGTCGAGCAGCAGGTTCTGGCCGCTGCCGGCCACCCCGGCGATGCCCACGATCTCACCGGAGCGCACCGTGATGTCGACACCGTCGAGCGGGGAGTCGCGGGTGGAGGCGGCCACGAGGCCCTCGGCCGCGAGCACGACCTCGCCGATCGTGCGATCGGCGCGGGCGGGCGCCGCGGCGAGCTCCCCCACCATGAGGCGCGCGATCTGCGAGGGCTCGAGCCCCGCGGCGGATCCGTGGTGCACGTTCTCGCCGTGCGAGAGCACCGTGAGGTCGTCGGCCACCTGCCTCACCTCGTCGAGGCGGTGGGTGATCAGCACGATCGCGGTGCCGAGGGCGCAGAGCGAGCGGAGGTGGGCGAAGAGCCCGCCCACCTCGAGCGGGCCGAGGCTCGCCGTCGGCTCGTCGAGGATGAGCGTGTGCGCCCCCTCGGCGAGCGCGACGACGATCTCGCCGAGCTGGCGGTGCGCCTGGGTGAGAGCCGAGGTGGGGGTGTCGAGCTCCACGGCCACCCCCGCGCGCTCGAGCGTCTCGGTGAGCAGCGCCCTGGCCGACCGCCGGTCGGCGAGGCGGCGCGGGCCCACGAGCAGGTAGTTCTCCACGAGGCTGAGCTCCCCCACGAGGCTCAGCTGCTGCGGCACCATGTTGATGCCCGCGCGCTTCGCCGCCGCCCGGTCGCGCGGAGCGAACGGGCGGCCGGCGAGGGTCATCGAGCCGGCGGTGGGCCGCTCGATGCCCGCGAGGAGCTTGGCGAGCGTCGACTTGCCTGCGCCGTTCTCCCCCACGAGGGCGTGCACGGCACCTGGCCGCACGACCAGCGAGACGTCGTGCAGCGCGCGCACCGGTCCGAAGCTCTTCGAGAGGGACCGCGCTTCGAGAACGCGATCACCCTGCTCCTGGGAGGCGGTCATCAGCCGATGGTGACCGTGCCGTCGGTGATCCCGGCGATGACCTCGTCGACCTTGGTCGCGACATCCGCCGGAACGGTGCCGTCGACGTCGTTGATGGGCTGGTAGACGATGCCGCCGTTCTGCAGGGTCGACGTCACGCCCTTGCCGCCGAACTCGCCGGCCGCGACCTCCTCGACCCAGGCCTTCACGATCGGGTACATGTCGAGGTCGACGGTCGAGACGTTGTTCGCCAGCGCCGCTTCGCCCGCCGCCGACGAGACGCCCACGCTCAGCACACCGGCATCGGCCGCGGCCGAACCGACGCCCGTCGCGATGCCGTCACCCGTCGTGTAGACGAGCTGCGCCCCCTGGCCGATGAGGCCCGTGGTGGCCGCCGCGGCCGCCTGCGCGTCGTCGAAGCTGCCCGCGTAGACCACCGGCAGCAGCTCGGCGGCCGGGTTCGCCGCTGTGACGCCCTGCTGGAAGAAGGCGTCGGTGGCCTTGACGAAGTCGAGCTCGAGGCTCTCGACGCGGCCGATCGGCGTGGCCCCCGTGAGCCCGGCGATGTAACCGGCGAGGTAGCCCACCTGCGGGGTGTCGTAGGTCCAGGTCTCCACGTTGTCGGTGGAGCGCTCGAGGATGTCAGGTCCCCCCGAGGCGGTGAAGTGCACGTCGGGGAACTGCTCGGCCACCGAGAAGACCGCGTCGCCGAGCTCGATGCCGTGGCCGATGATGAGGTCGTAGCCCTGGCTCGCGAAGTCGGCGATCACGGGCTCGCTCTCGCCCGGGTCGGCCATCTGGTCGCGGAGCTCGTAGTCGATGAGCCCCTCGTCCTCGAGCTTCTGCAGAGCGTCGGCGAGGGCCTGGTTGAAGGCGCCGTCGTTGGTGTTGCCAGGGGTGAGCGCGCCGACCTTCAGCACGTCGTCCGACGCACCCGCGGCATCCGTCGACCCGGAGGACCCGGAGGATCCGGAGGCGCACGCGCTCAGGGCGAGCACGGCGGAGGAGGCGAGGAGGGCCCCGGCGACGAGGGCGGTGTTTCTTCTGGGCATGGTGTTCCTTTCGGGAGGTGAGTGCGGTGTGGTGCGGTGGTGCGGGTGGAACGACTGGGGTGTCAGGTGGGGGTGTCGGTGAAGCCCTCGGCGAGGGTGGGGCCGACGAACGCGCCGCTCTGCAGGGAGTAGTGGCCGAGCACCGCGCCCGTGCTCACGGAGAAGCAGGGGTCGAGACCCTCGATCACGGGCGGGGACGCGGGGTGCAGTGCGACGTCGGAGACGCACACCACCGGGTGGCCGTGGAGCGTGCGGGCGACCGCCGTGGCGGGGAGCTCGCCCTTCTCCGCGGCGCCGAGGAGGGCGGCCTGGGTGAGGAAGCCGCGCAGCCCGGGATCGTCGAGGCAGTCGTGCGCCGTCTTGGAGCAGCCGTCGGTCCAGCGGATGCCGCCGCCCGGCAGCACCTCGACCCGGCCGGTCTGCACGCCCAAGGCGCTCTCCCCCTGCGACTTCACATCGATCGTCAGGCTGAACGAGGATCCGGACCGCACCGAGGTGATGTGCTCGACGTAGAGCGCCTCGGACTTCGTGCCGGTGACGGTGTAGCCGTCCGGCCAGCCCGCCACGATCGGCGCGAGCTCCACGACGGTGCCGTCGGTCACGCTGGAGACGGACACCTCGGACCTCGCCGACACGGGGTGCTCCGCTTCCGGCAGGAGGGCACCCGCGGCGACCAGGACTGCGGCCAGGAGCACCACGCCCGCCAGCCCGGCACGAGCGGCGACGGTCATGCCGTGCTCTCGCTCTGGGGCTCCGGCTCCGGCTCCGTCAGCCCCGCGAGCTCAGCGAGGAGGTCGCGCTTCAGATCGGCGTCGGCGAAGGAGGCGTGGATCGACTCCGCCGCGAATCGGGCGAGCTCCGGTCTGCCGAACCCGTAGACGGCCGAGGCGACCGCCCAGTCCTCGTCGAGCGTGCAGGCCAGCGGCGCCGGGTCGTCGGTGTTGAGGGTGACCCGCACCCCGGCCGCGACCAGCCGCGGCAGCGGATGCGACTCCCAGTCGGGGTAGAGCCCGAGCGTGACGTTCGACCGCGGGCAGACGCCGAGCGGGATGGACTCGTCGATGAGACGGCGGATGAGCGCGTCGTCCTCGATCGCCCGCACGCCGTGGTCGATCCGCTCCGCGTGCAGATGGTCGAGGGCCTCCCTGATGCCCTCCGGGCCGCTCGACTCCCCCGCGTGCACCGTGCGGTGCAGGCCCGCTGCCTCGGCCGCGCGGAAAGCGGTGCGGAACTTCGCGCCCGTGGGTCCACTCGCCTTCTCGTCGCCGTCCACACTCAGGGCGACCACGCGCGGCGGTCGGCGGCCGACGAGCGTGTCGACGATCTGCTCGGCCTCGAGCGCCGACTGGGTGCGCAGCAGCGAGTAGGCCATGTTCGTCACGCACAGGCCGTCCTGCTCCGCCTCGTCGAGACCGGCGGCGAGCGCCTGCATGAGCTCGATCTCGCGGCCGTGCCAGGCGTTCCAGTGCGTGGGGTTCACGATCACGTCGGAGTAGCGGATGCCCGACGCGGTCTGCCGGGCGGCGAAGGCGTACGCGATCCTGGCCGCCTGCTCCGGGGTGCGCACGAGGCCGCACTGCCAGTCGAGGAAGCGCAGGAAGCCGCTGAGGCCGGCTCCACCCACGCCTCCCGCGGTGCCGCCGGTGGTCACCTCCGGCTTCGTGAACTCGTCGTGGGTGCCGATGTCGAAGATGGTGGCCGCGGGGCCGGGCAGCGCGACGCCGTTCTCCTTCGCGAGGCGCAGCAGGTCGACGAGGGCGAAGGTGCCCTCCAGGTGAACGTGCACCTCCGCCTTCGGCAGCAGCCGGATCTCCTGCTCGTCGATCCGCGCCGGCACGAGGGCGGGAGCGGGGCGGGAGTCTGTTGCGGTGGAGACGGGGGGCATGCTGACCTTCCGGACGGGGCCTCGAGTCGCAGGTGGGCTGCGGCGGAGGGGGACGGACAGCAGGCTAATCGCGCCCTCCGACTTGTTGACAAGTTGAGCGCAATTTGTTCGAGGAACGTAACCGGCACGTAACACTTCGCCTTGGATACTGGATTTCGTGACACCGTGTTACGACAAACGACCGCTCTTGTGCACATGTGGAGATCCATGAACGACGCCCTCAGCCCGACCGACACCGACTTCCTCCGCGCCAGCCTCCGCGCCGCCGAGGCCTCCAGGGCCGAGGGCCGCCACCCGTTCGGCGCGGTCGTCGTCGACGCAGGCGGGCGGGTGATCGCGTCGTTCGGCAACAACTCGCTGCCGCCGGAGGGCGATCCGACCCAGCATGCCGAGATGCGCGCCGTGGCCGCGGCGTTCCGGGCCGTGGGCGCCGATGGGATGACGGGCAGCACACTCTTCACGAGCGCCGAACCGTGCGCGATGTGCTCGGGAGCCGTCTACTGGACGGGAGTGGATCGCGTCGTCTACGCCCTCTCGGAGCACCGCCTGCTGGGGCTCACGGGAGACCATCCCGAGAACCCCACCTTCTCACTCCCCTGCCGTGAGGTCTTCGCGCGCGGTCAGCGCCGCATCACCGTCTCCGGGCCTCATCTCGAGGACGAGGCGGCCCTCGCTCACGAGGGCTTCTGGAGCTGACCTCGCCGGCCGCCTACGCGATGCCGTAGAAGTGGGCGGTGCCGCCGGGCTTCTCGACGGTGACCGCGTTGTCGAGGTCCCGGTAGGTCGAGTCGAGGGTGTGGCCGACCATCGCGATGGAGATGGTGCCGTCGGCGTTCTGCGTCACCTTCGAGATGATCTGGGTGTGGTCGACCCCGTTGTCGTTCTGGGGGTCCCAGTCGAGCATCACGACGTCGCCGATCTTCAGCTGCGAGCGGTCGGTGAACTCGTACCGGGTGGTGTCGGGGCGGGAGGCGTAGTACTCGTCCATGGGGTTGCCGCGGATCCAGCTGAAGCTGTAGTCGCCCGTCGTGGCGTAGTCGCTGTACCACTCGGGGCTCTGCTCCCAGCCGCGCTGGAGCATCGCCTGGTTCACGAAGTTGCCGCAGTCGTTGTCTTCGAACACGCCCCACTCGGCGAGGTTGTAGTCCTGCCAGTGCGTGAAGGCGTAGGCCATCTGCGAGTCGACCGGGGTCTGCACCTCGTAGGTGTAGTCGGCCGAGGCCTCGGAGACGGTGCCGTCCTCGAGCGTGACGGTCACCGGCACCGCGCCCTCCGCGAAGTCGAAGGATGCCGGGGCGACGACGGTGAGCTCGCCGTCCGACCGCACGTCCACGGCCTGGGCGGGCTCGGTGCCGAACGCGACCGAGGCCACGGCGGTGGCGCCGTCGAAGCCGGTTCCCGCCACGGTGACGGTGGTGCCGCCGGCGAGCGCGCCGACGGCGGGCTCGAGCGCCGCCACCTCGACGGTGGGTGCGGCGGCGGCCTCGGAGACCGAGCCGGAGCCGCCCGCATCTGCAGCCGAGCCCGAGGCGCTCGAGGCGCAGCCCGTCAGGGCGAGCGCGGCGACGGTGATCGTTCCGGCGAACAGGGTGAGGCGAGGAGAGGTGCGTAGGGGCATTGATTCATACGACCACATGAACATTTGTGTCCCCTATGAGGGGGACAGTCGAGCCGAGCAAGCAACTATTGCTCATACCACCCGCCGCCCGCACGGACGTACCGTTTTGGGCCATGCACCGCTCTCACTCGGCCACCGCAGCTGCACTCACGATCCTCGGTCTCGTCGCCCTCGCAGGGCCCGTCCCGGCGTATGCCGCAGGGCCCTCTCGTCCGTTCGGGTCGCACCCCGTGGCTTACGTGGGATCCGCCCACGCGCCAGGTGGCGCGAGCGCCGCCGATGATCTCACCGCCGCCATGTACCGCGAGTGGAAGGCCGACTACCTGAGGTCGGGGTGCGGCGCCGGCCGATACTACGTCGACGCCTCGAGCTCGACCGATTCGCTCGTCGTCTCCGAGGGTCAGGGCTACGGGATGGTCATCACCGCTCTGATGGCCGGTGAG
The DNA here is from genome assembly GCF_024979315.1 of Herbiconiux oxytropis. Taxonomy (GTDB): domain Bacteria; phylum Actinomycetota; class Actinomycetes; order Actinomycetales; family Microbacteriaceae; genus Herbiconiux; species Herbiconiux oxytropis. Next base: position 66,614 of record NZ_JANLCK010000002.1, read on the forward strand.
GATCCTGACGCCCGATCGATCTTCGACGGCCTCCTCGCCTACGTCGCCGATCACCCGAGCGACGGCGACCCCCGCCTCATGTCCTGGCACCAGGATGCCGGATGCGCGAGCATCCCGGGAGACTCCGGTTCGGCGACCGACGGCGATCTCGACATCGCCTTCGCGCTCCTGCTCGCCGACACGCAGTGGGGCTCGGCGAGCGGTGTCGACTACCGGGCAGAGGCGCTCGAGGTCATCGCGGGCATCAAGCAGAGCGAGATCAACCCCACGACCTTCCTCCCGAAGCTCGGGGACTGGATCGATCCGGCGGATTCCGCCCGCTGGTTCGCTGTGCGCAGCTCCGACCTGATGACCGACCACTTCCTGGCGTTCCAGAACGCGACGGGCGACCCGTTCTGGTCGAACGTCAGGGCGAAGACGAACGCCCTCATCGGCTCGATGCAGGCACGCTATGCGCCGGCGACCGGCCTGCTGCCCGACTTCATCGTGCGCACCGACACGACCGCCCGCCCCGCGCCCGCCGGTTTCCACGAGACCGACCGCGACGGCATGTTCGCCTGGAATGCCTGCCGCGATCCGTGGCGGCTCGCCGCGAGCGCCCTCGCGTCGAGGGATGCCGACGCCGGTGCGGCGGTGTCGCGCATCACGCGGTGGGTGAGAACCGCCACCAGCAGCGATCCGTCCGCCATCCGGGCCGGCTACCGCTTGAACGGTCGCGAGCTGGAGTCGTGGTCCGATTCCGCTTTCACGGGCCCGATGGCCGCTGCGGCGATGGTGAACGCGGCCGATCAGGTCTGGCTCGACGCGGCCTGGGCTGAGCTGACGGGCGCGCCGAGCGGCGGCTACTTCGCCGACTCGATCCGCCTGCAGGCCATGCTGCTCGTCTCGAACAACTACTGGATCCCGTGAGAGCGCTCGCGCAGGGAGCGTTCGTGCTCGGCACCCTCGGAGGGCTGCTGATGTCGATCGCGGCCGGCTCGCCCGCGCACGCGACGGGCGGCATCGAGCCGTTTCCCGTGACGGTGGTCGATCCGTTCTCCCACGCGCCGCAGGTCGCCGAGCAGCCCGACGGCGCCGGGGTCTGGCAGCCCGTCGTCGGGACGGTGTGCCTTGACAAGCCGCTGCGGCTGACCGCGCCCGAGGTGGTGCTGCCACCCGGGCAGCAGACCGTCGACTACCGACTCCGGATCGACGCGCGCCGCTATCCGGTCACCTCGGCCAGCGAGGTGGTCCCCGATCTCCGCTCACTCGGAGTATCGGCGGGCACCGACTTCCAGTTCACGTACCTCGCCGACGCGACGAAGGGGCCCGTGCAGCGACTGAACTTCTGGAGCGGCGGGGTGCCGGGCACGGTCCTCACCTACCACGCCAGCCCGTGGTGCTGACGCCCGCAGGTTGAGTGGGAAGTACTCAGGCGGCCCCGACGCAGCACGCGGGTACGGTTTCCGCATCCGGACCGCGCCGAGGCGCCGGCTGCTCGAAAGGAACACCGTGGGAACACTTCCTCCCCGCCCCCGCCCGGCCAGGCCGTAGTGCAGGCCCGTAGGGCGTCGGCCCGCCGAGATGGGGAATGGCCGGCGGCCGCGGACTGTTGGGGTCGGGGGTGCCGCGAGCACCTCCGATCCACCCGCCCCGCTTCAGACAGGTACCGCATGACCCTCTTCTCCCCGCTCACCGCCGGCGACATCGAACTGCCCAACCGGCTCGTGATGGCGCCCATGACCAGGCTCCGCGCCGACGAGCACGGCGTGCCCGGCGCTCTCATCGCCGAGCACTACGCGCAGCGGGCGAGCATGGGGCTGATCGTGAGCGAGGGCGTGTTCCCGAGCGCCGAGTCGAAGGCCTACCCGGGCCAGCCCGGCATCGAGACGGCCGAGCAGGCCGAGGGCTGGCGTGCGGTGGCCGACGCCGTGCACGCGGCCGGCGGCCGGATCGTGATGCAGGTGATGAACGGCGGGCGCGTGACGCACACCGGCATCACCGGCACCCCGCGCATCGTGGCGCCCTCCGCGATCGCGATCGACGGCGAGACCCGCCTGGCCGACGACACCAAGGTGGCCTACGGCCTGCCGCACGCGCTCACCACCGGAGAGCTCGACGTGGTGCGGGCCGAGTTCGTCGCAGCGTCCCGCCGCGCCGTCGACGCCGGCTTCGACGGCGTCGAGCTGCATTCGGCCAACGGCTACCTGCTGCACGAGTTCCTCTCGCCCGTGTCGAACGTGCGCACCGACGCCTTCGGCGGATCCCCCGAGGCGCGCGCCTCGTTCGTGATCTCGGTGGTCGAGGCCGTCGCCGCCGAGATCGGTGCCGGCCGCGTGGGCATCCGGATCTCGCCCGCCCACAACATCCAGGACGTGGTGGAGACCGACGCCGACGACGTGCTCGCCACCTACAGCGCGCTCGTCGACGGCATCGCGCCGCTCGGGCTGTCGTTCCTCAGCATCCTGCACGCCGACCCGGCCTCCGAGCTCGTGCAGCGGCTGCGCTCGCGCTTCGGCGGCGTCGTGGTGCTCAACACCGGCTTCTCGGTCGTCACCACCCGCGACGAGGCGCACTCGATCGTGACCGAGGGCCTCGGCGACGCGGTCGCGGTGGGCCGCCCGGTGATCGCGAACCCCGACCTCGCCGAGCGCTGGCAGCACGAGCACCCGGAGAACACGCCCGACCAGGCCACGATCTACGCCTCGGGCGCCGAGGGCTACACCGACTACCCGCGCATCAGCGCGTAGCGTCTGCCAGCGGGCCGGCTGGCGGGCCCGCTAGTAGGTGGGGGCCGCCGGCAGACCGAAGAACTCCTCGAGCGTCGCGACGCCCGTGGCGTGCATCTCGGTGGCCAGCGGCACCCCCACCCAGCGGTAGTGCCACGGCTCGAACTCGTAGCCCGTGACATCGGTCTTGCCGTCGGGATAGCGCAGCACCCAGCCGAAGCGGTAGGCGTTGCCGGCGAGCCACTGGCCCGCTGTGGTGTCGGCGAAGCAGCGGCCGTCGGTGGAGCATCCGGAGACCGTGTCGAGGATGTCCATGGCCATGCCGGTCTGGTGCTCGCTGTAGCCGGGGCGTGCGCTCGTGAGGTCGGCCCCGTCGGCCCCGAGCGCGTTCACGTAGTAGTCGTAGGCGCGCACCTGCACGCTGTAGTCGCGGTAGCCGCTCTGGGCCACCATCTGCACGCCCGTCTCCGCGAGGCCGGCCTGGAACATCGCGTCGAGCGCCGCCGTGGCGTCGGCGCGCATCTGATAGCCGTTGGGGTTCGGCATGCCTGCCGGCAGGTCGACGAGGTCGGGCGGCGAGTAGCTCGCGCCGTCGGGGATCGGCCGCAGCTTGTTGACCACGAACCACGGGCTCGTGGGGTCGTCGATCGAGAGCGCCGCGCGGTCGAACGCCGGCGGCACGGGGGCGGGCGGCGGCTCGGTGGGCGAAGGGGTGGGCACGGGGGTGAACTCTGGCGAAGGGATGGCCGGAACGCTAGCAGACGGGGTCGAGGATGCGGTGGACAGCCCGCTCGTGGCGGGCGCGGCTCCCGGCGCGGCGCCGAAGCCCCACACCCCCGCCGCGAAGAGTGAGCCTGTGGCCACGACGGCCGCGACCAGCAGTGTCGCTCCGGCGGCCACGAGGGCGTTCCGGCTGTTCACCCGCCGCCGGGCAGCCCGCAGCTGCGCTCGCGATCCCGCTGCGGATCCCCCTGCGCCCGCCCGCGGCGCGCTCCCCTTCGACACCGCGCCAGCCTAGCGGCGAACGCTGCTCGTCACACCCCAGACGATCGCAGCCGCTGAGAGAGACGGTGGGCGGGCCGCTCCACGATCCGGGAGAAGAGGGCTGCGAACACGAAGCTCAGCACGACCGCGACGATCACGATGACAGCAGATCGCCCCCCAAGCCGGGTGGCCCCGATCAGGATCGGTTCGTGCACCAGGTAGAGGCTGAAGGAGATCACACCGAGCCAGCGGAAGACCCTGCTCGAGAGAACAGATCGGGCGGTGCGATCGAAACCCACCACGACGATCACGAGGACGACTCCGGTGAGCGACCCGGCGGCGTCAGCGGCACGGAGCAGGGCGGGGTTCCAACCTGACTGCGCGAGGTAGACCGTCGAAGACGCCAGCCCCGCGGCCAGGACCAGCACGAGCGCGAGCACGATGGCAGCCAGGAGGGATCGTGCGCGGCCCGATGCGTGCAGAGGGTGGGTCAACCGCTGGGCGATCGCCCCCCACGCGAACCACAGGCTCACGCCGATCCCGAACATGGGGAGATAGAACAGGGCCCCGGATTCGAGTGCGGCACCCGCTGCCGAGAGCACGACGCAGACGACGATCCCGACCACCGGCCGCAGCCTGCGGAGCGAAGAGACGTAGAGAGCGAGGAGCAGGGAGAAGAGCACCTCCCACTGCAGGCTCCACAGCGGCGACAGGCTGCCGCTCGTGCCAGCGACGAGCGTGAGGTCGGCGAGTACGGCCGCAGGAGTGATCTCATGCGGATGCGAGTCGATCCACGTTCCGAGGCCGCCCGGCCCCCTGGGCACCACGATGATGGTCCCGAGCGCGAAGAGCACGGCGGCGGTGACCGGGATGTAGAGGCGCGCGACCCGCGAGAGCAGATACGGCCCGTAGTCGAAGCGGGGGGCCCGGGTGGCCAGGCGGCACAGCACCACACCGGAGAGCACGAAGAAGAGCCAGACCGCCCGGCCGGCCAGCACTCCGAATTCGCTCGCCACGGCTCCGACACCCGGCAGGGCGAGCACCGGGTGATCGAGGAGGATCAGGCGGGCGTGCCCGATCACGACGGCCACCGCCGCGACGCCCCTCAGGCCGTCCAGTGCTGCCAGTCTCACGCCCCACGCCCTCGTCAGTCGATCGGGAGCGCCGGTCAGCCCACGATGGAGCACGCGGCAGCAGCGTAGGGAGGAAGGCCGTGTGCACCATCATCATAGAGGTGTATATGAGACTTTGTCACATCTGGCCGTGGCCGGACGTGATCAGTCGGAGAAGTGCGTGCTGGAGGAACCGAAGGGGATGCCGGTGGTGGGGCCGCCTCCGAGCTCCGAGAGGCGCTTGGTGATGTCGTGCGGGTGCGCGTAGCCGTGGCGGCCGACCACGGCCCAGATCGACACGCAGTCGGCGGGGTAGGGGTTGCTGATGCGGTGCGGGATCGACGCATCGAAGGTGAGGCTGTCGCCGGCCTGCACGGTGTCGCGGTCGAAGCCGATCTGCATGTCCATCTGCCCGCTCAGCACGTGCATGTACTCCCAGCCGGTGTGCCGCATCATGTTGTCGGCCGGGCTCGACTCGCTGCCGGGCGAATAGGTCACGCGCACGAACTCCACGAGCGGGTCGTCGACGGTGGTCAGCCGCTCCCAGCGCACACCGCCGATGCGGATGTCCGGAGCCGTGCCCGCGCGCTGCAGGCCCGGGATGCCCACGGTCCTGATGCGGTCGGCCTCGCGCACCCGGTCGGCCGGAGCCGGAGTCGGCGCCCCCGGGGTGACCGTGCCGAGCAGGGCGTCGAACGAGAGGTCGAGCTCGGACACGATCGTCCACAGCGTTCCCATCGAGGGCATCGCCCGGCCGAGCTCCACCTGCGAGAGGAAGCTCGCCGACACCCCCACGCGGCTGCCGAGCTCCCGGAGCGACATGCCCTCGGCCTGCCTCGCCTCCCGGATCCGCTCGCCGACCGCACCCCGGCGGCCGTCCTCGGGCTGATCCGGGTCACGGTCTGGGCTCGTCGGCATGGTGGGTTCGCTCCTCGGTCCTCACGTCCAGGGTAGACGGTGCCCTCCACCGTGTTACTCCGGAATCCTCCGCCGGCGCCGCAGCCGCACCGCCATGGGCAGCACGGCGGCGACGAGCACGAACAGGCCCTGCAGCCAGTACTGCCACGAGAGGTTCACGTTCAGGAACGGCAGCGCGCTCGTGATGGTCTGCAGGAGGAGCGCCGCGGCACCCACGGCGAGCGCGGATCCCGAGCCGCCGAAGATGCTGACGCCCGCAATGACGATGGCGGTGACCGAGGTGAGAGTGAAGGCCTGCGCCGCCCCCGCATCCCCGATCCCGGTCTTCGTGTAGAGCACGATGCCGGCGATCGCCGCGAGCACACCGGATGCCACGGTGGCCGTCAGGCGCATCCGGTCGACGTCGACGCCCATGCGGTTGGCCTTGACCGCATCCGAGCCCGCCGCGCGGAAACCGCGGCCGAGGCTCGTGTTGCCGAGGCCCAGCCACAGCAGCACGGCGATGACCACGGCCACCACGAGCACGAGCGGGATGCCGGCGATCGCGGTGCCGAGGGCGGTCATGAGGTCGGCGCTGGCCTGCCCGCCGGGTTGCGGGCGCAGCAGCTGCGCGCCGCCGAGCACCGCGATCGAGGAGACGAGGGTCGCGATGACGGGCGGCATGCCGAGCCGGGTGATGAGGATGCCGTTGACGACTCCCACCACCGCCCCGGCCGCGATCGCCACGACGACCCCCACGACGAGGAGCCCGGGGCCTCCTCCGCCGAAGAACGAGACGATGACGGCCGAGAGCGCCACCACCGACCCGATCGAGAGATCGATGCCACCGGTGATGACGACCGCGAGCTGGGCGAGGCCGACGAGGATGAGGATGGAGGCCGTGGCCAGCAGCTGTCCGAGACTCAGCGGGCTGAGGAAGGACGGCGCGACTCCCGCCGTGATGAGGGCGAGCACGATCGTGATGACGATGAGCGAGACGGTCTGCACCTCACCGCGCTGGTAGAGCGGCAGCCCCTTCTTGGAGGTCAGCTCCGCCGCATCCGCGTCGTCGTTGATGGAGGTCTCGGTGGCGAGCACCGCGGCGCCCGTGATCTCGCGTTCGGTGAGCCGGGGGCCCTCGAGCTCCGCCTGCACGCGACCGCGGGAGAACACCACGACCCGGTCGCAGAGCCCTTCGAGCTCGACCGCGTCGGTGGAGAGGATGACGACGGCCACCCCGTCGTCGGCCATGGCCCGCAGGAACGAGTAGATCTCGACGCGCGCACCGGCATCCACACCCTGGGTGGGGTCTTCGACGAGCAGCACCCGGGGGCTCCCGAGACGGGCGCGGGCGAGCAGCACCTTCTGCTGGCTGCCGCCCGAGAGCGACGTGATGGGAGTCTCGATCGTGGGCGTCTTGACGGCGAGACCGCCGATGGCCTCGTGCACGAGACGGTTCTCGGTGCCGGGCGACACGAAGCCCGCGGGCATCGCCTGGGCGAGGTTCGGTGCGATCACGTTCTCGCGCACGCTGAGCTGCCCGAACATCGCCTCGCCGAGCCGGTCGCCCGGCAGGTAGACGATGCCGGCGGCGCTCGCACGCTTGGCGGTGAGCCCGCGCAGCTCCTGGCCGTCGAGGCGCACCGAGCCGGCACCGCGCACGGATCCGGCGAGCGCCTTCATGAACTCGCGCTGGCCGTTGCCCTCGACTCCCGCGAGCCCCACGATCTCGCCGCTGCGGGCGACGAAGTCGATGTCCCGGAACGCCCGGCCGGTGAGGCCCGCGGTGCCGAGCACCGGTGCGGGAGAGGCGTCGGATCCCCTGGCGATCGCCTTCGGAGGGAAGGTCGTCTCGAGCGACCGGCCGACGATGAGCTCGACGATCTCGTCGGCGGTGTAGCCGGCCACGTCACCGCGGCCGACCACCTTGCCGTCTCGGAGCACCGTCATGCGGTCGCCGATCTCGAGCACCTCGGGGATGCGATGGGTGATGTACACCACCCCGGCACCCCGGGCGAGGAGCTCGTGCACCTGGCTGAACAGCCACGCGGTCTCGTCGGCGCCGAGCGCCTCGGTGGGCTCGTCGAGCACGAGCACCGTGGGCTCGGAGGCGAGCGCCGCGGCGATCTCCACGAGGTGCGCCTCGCGCTGCGAGATCGCGGAGACGCGCTGACGCACATCGATCTCGAGGCCCAGGCGGGCGAACAGCTCCGCCGTCCAGGCCGTGGCCTCGCGGCGCTTCGGGCGCACCTTCTCCGGCAGCAGCAGGAGCATGGCGTCGACGACCGTGAGCGAGGGGGCGAGGGCGGGGATCTGGTAGACGATCGCGAGACCGCGCTCGCGGGCGTCGCGCGGGAACATCCGCGCCTGGGTCACCCCGCCGAGGTCGATCGTCCCGGTGTTCGGGACGACCGACCCGGCGGCGATGCCCACCAGCGTCGACTTGCCCGCTCCGTTCTCGCCGAGGATCGCGTGCACTTCACCGGGGAGCACCGTCACGTCGACGTCGTCGAGCGCGCGGACTCCGGGGTACTGCTTTCCGATTCCCGTGAGAGTGAGGAGCGGCACGGGCCGGCTGGCTGTCTGGTCCATCAGTTCGCGAACGTCTTCTCTACTTCTTCGGGGGTGAGCAGCGACGACGGCGAGCCGTCGGCGGGAGCGCCCTCGGCGCAGACCTCGGCCGGGGTCTTCGCACCGTCGGTGACGCCGGAGGAGTCCTCGGCGAGCGAGAGCTCGAAGATCGAGGGCTCGGTGTCGGAGGTGCCGGAGAGCGAGGCGATGGCCTTGCGGAGGGCGACGCGGCCCACCCAGGTGCGCGACGAGACCGTGGCGAGCTCGTACGAGGGGTTCGACGCCTTGAGCTCGTCGAAGCCGCAGCTGAGGCTGTTCTGGTCGGTCGTGGCGACGGGGGGAAGCGAGATGCCGGCGGCCTGGTAGGCGCGGATGACGCCGTCGGTCGACGCTCCGTAGTCGGAGATGACCGCGTCGATCTCCGGGTACTGCGAGAGCAGTCCGCTCATGGCCTGCTGCGCCTGGGCCGGGTCCCAGTTGGTGGTGACGGGCTCCTCGTTCAGCAGGGTGATCTGCGGGTTGTCGGCGAAGACCTCCTTGACCCCCTCGAGCTCCTGGCTCGAGACGGCGCTGCCGGCCGGGCCGCCGAGGAACACGACGTTGCCGCCCTCGTCGCCGAGCTGGTCGACGACCCACTGGCCCCACGTCTTGCCGCTGAACTGAGGCGACCAGTCGGTGTAGTCGAGGAAGTCGGAACCGGCCTGGCCCTCGGGGTCGGAGGCGAACGCCACGACCGTTGAGCCGGACTGCACGGCGCTGCGGAGCGCGGAGAGGTGCGCCTCGCCGGGGCCCGCATCCGGGATGACGAGGACGATGTCGGTGCCCTTGGCCGCCATGCTCGTGATCGCGGCGGTGGTGGTCTGGAGGTCACCGCGGCCCGCGGCGAACTCGACGCCGGTGATGGCCGGGCAGTTGGCCGCTTCGGCCTCGATCTCGGCCAGCACGGTCTTCGACCACGAGTTGGTGCCGAAGCCGTCGACCACGCCGACCGTGATCTCGCCCTCCTCGGGGCAGATGTCGGCGATGTCGGCGAACTGGTCCATCGTGCCGACCGAGCCCACCGCAATGTCGGCGCTCGAGGCCGTCGAGGCGGTGCCGCTGGAGTTGGTGGAGGAGCAGCCTCCGAGCATCACCGCCAGGGCGGTGACGGTGAGCGCGCTGCCGATCGCGACGGCGGCGCGGCGGGGTGAGGTGGAATTCATGAGTGTGACTCCTCGTCGAGTGCTGTGTTCTTTCGGGATGGTCTCGCGCCGAACATCATGCGCAGCCGCGCGGTGTTGCCACCGAGCTTGATCTGCACGACGATGCCGACGGCGATGATGACGGCCTGGATGATGTTCTGGGCCGCCGTGGTCTGGGTGAAGGTCTGCACCAGCTGACCGAGCTGGCCCAGGAAGAGGGCGCCGAGGGCGGTGCCGATGACACTGCCCTTGCCACCCGTGAGCAGGGTTCCGCCGAGCACGACCGCGGCGATCGAGGGCAGCAGGTAGGCGTCGCCCGCGGTGAGGGTGGGCGAACGCAGGAGGCCGGCGAGCAGCACACCGCAGGTCGCGGCGAGCAGCGCCGAGAGCGTGTACGCGCCCACGACGTAGCCGTTGGTGGAGAGGCCGATGGTGCGGGCCGCACGCGGGTTGGCGCCGACGAGCTCGAACCGGCGGCCGACCCGCAGCGCCTTGAGGAGCACGTGCACCACGAGCACCACGATCGTGGCGATGATCACGAGCACCGGGATGCCGAGCCAGCGCGAGAGCGAGAACTCGGAGAGCGAGTCGACCACCTGGCCGCCGTAGCCGCCCGAGACCGCCTGCACGGTGCCGATCATGAGCGCGTTGCTCGCGATCGTCACCACGAGCGGCGGCAGTCCGAACAGCGCGATCACGAGACCGCTGATGAGTCCGAAGACCGCGGGCACCACGAGGGCGACGAGGATGGCGAGACCGAGGCCCAGCTGGTCGTCTCCGCCGAACTTGGCCACGATCAGGGCGCCGAGCGTGATGGCGCCCGCGACCGAGAGGTCGAGGCCGCCCTGCATGATCACGAGGGTCTGGCCGACGGCCACGACCGCGGTGAGCGCCGCGAACGGCAGCATCGACGACATCGCCGTGGCCGAGACGCTCCCCGGCGCGATCAGGGGGCTGATCGCGAAGAGCACGACGACGGCGATGAGCGCGCGCGCCGCCGGCCACGAGGCGACCCTCGCCCAGGGCGTGATGGGCTTGATGCCGGGCCGCTCCGTGGGGGAGGAGGCGGCCCGGCGCCCGGCATCGAGGGTCATGCGTGCACGACTCCGGGGTGCCAGGCCCCGTCGACCGATGCCTCGGGCATCTGCGACAGGATGTAGTCGCGGCTGTTCGAGGCCTCGTCGCGGAGCTTCTTGACGTCGACGCCCACGAGCGCGCCCGCGCGCTTCCGCACGACGCCGTCGACGATCACGTCGGTCACGAGACCGGGGTGGGCGTTGTAGACGATGCCGCCGAACGGGTTGTTGAGCGGCGACATCGCGAGCGAGTTGCCGCTGACCACGATGACGTCGCCCGCCTTGCCCACCTCGAGCGATCCGGTGACCCCGCCGAGGCCCGCCGCGTTCGCGCCGTCGAGGGTGGCGAACTGGATGACGTCGGCGCAGTGCAGGCCGATCCGCTCGATCACGGTGCCGGCCGCCACGAGAGCCTCGTTGTCGGCGGCGCGCTGCAGGCCGATGGCGGTGCGCATGGTGCCGAACATGTCGCCGCCGTTGGAGGAGCAGACGTCGATCGAGAAGGAGGGCCGGACGCCCGCGGCGAGCAGGCGGCCGGTCGCGGGGTAGCCGTGGCCCATCTGAGCCTCCACGTCGGGGGCGACCGAGGCCGAGCCGCCGGTGGCGGCGATGATCCGCAGCTCCTCGTCGCTGAGCGTCGTGCAGTGCACGTAGGTGATGGTGTCCGAGAGCAGGCCGTCCTCCTGCAGCATGAGGATCGGGCGCATCTTGCCGAAGTGGCCGTCGCCCACGTGCACCGTCACGCGCAGGTCGAGGTCTGCAGCCAGGGCGAAGTCGGCGCGGTTGACCTCGCGCGTGGTGAACTGCGGGCCGCGGAGGGCGAGCGCCATGGTGACGAGGCCGTCGTTGGAGGCGAAGTGCTCGGTGCGGAGCCGCGTCGCGTCATCGCGCGGATGCTCGACCGGGGAGGGCATGATGCCGCCCCACTGGGCCGCGCCGCCGCCGTGGGCGAAGACGGCCCGCATCCCGGTGTCCTCGAGCGCCTTGACGGCCGCGTCGGCGTGATCGGCCGTGCGCAGGTTGTGCGACCAGTCCACGAGGGTCGTGATGCCGGAGTCGAGCGCCTCGAGGCTGCCGAGGTAGTTGCTCGTGTAGGTGTCCTCGGGGCGGAAGTGCTTGCTGAGCCCCACGTGCAGGCCCGCCATGTACTCGTCGAGCGACCAGTCGGAGGCGATGTTGCGCACGATCGCCTGCCAGGTGTGGCGGTGGGTGTCGACGAATCCGGGCATCACGACGGATCCCGCGGCGTCGATGACCTCGGCGCCGCCGGGCGCCTCGAGGCCGCGGCCGATCTCGGCGATCCGGCCGTCGCGGATGAGGACGTCGGTGTCGGCGAGGGCGGGGTCGGTGGCGATGCCGGTGAGGACGGTGCCTCCGGTGATCAGGATGTCTCTCGAGTCGGTCATGTCCGGTGCTCCTTGTCTGTGCTGGTCGGGTGGGGTGGAGGGATGGGCCGTCAGGCCCGTTCCCGGTAGAGCGGGATGTCGACGGGCGGCTGCGGGATGAAGCCGCCGTGGCGGTCCATCTCCTCGTAGAGGTGGTCGTGCGAGGCACGGGTCCTCGCGAGCGCCGACTCGACGTCGACGTGCACGAGGCGTCCGTGGCGCTTGACGATCCGGCCGTCGACCAGCACGGTGTCGACGTTGCCGGAGTTGGTCTGCGAGATGACCGCCCCGGTGGGGTCGCGACGGTTCCAGCCGGCCTGGCTGATGCCGCCCATGTCCAGCAGCACGATGTCGGCGCGCTTGCCGGGGGTGAGCGAGCCCACCTGATCCTCGATGCCCGCGGCTACCGCGCCGTTCATGGTGATCCAGGAGAGCGCGTCCTTCGTCGTCCAGCGCATCTCCTGCGGCGCCACGAGCCGTTCGTAACCCGCGCTGTCGTCGCGCCAGCGCGTGGCCTGCAGCACGAGCCGGGCGTGCGAGAGCAGGTCGCCGCTGTCGCCGCTCACGCAGTCGATGCCGAGACTCGGCCCCGGAGTGTGCAGGGTGGCTTCACGGATGGCGGGGAATCCCATGCCCATCTGCATCTCGGTCTCGGCGCACACCGAGACGGTCGTCCCGGTGCCCCGCAGCAGCTCCCACTCCTCGGGGGTGTTGAAACTGCAGTGCACGAGCAGCAGATCCGGACCGAGCAGACCGTGCTCGTGGAGCACCTCGACGTCACGGAACAGCTGCCGCACGGCGAGCTGGTTGGCGTGCATCGTCATGCGCGCACCGAGCTCGCGGGCGAGGGCGAACTCGGCCGCGACGGCGGCCACCGGGGCGATCGGCAGCTCCTGGGGAGCGATCCCGAAGCGCAGCGGCTGCGACTCGTCGCGGAAGTACTGCTCGCGGATCTCGCGGGCGAGGGCGGCGCGGGGGCCGAAGGCGGCGGGATCGACGACGCCCTCGCGCCCGCCCGCGCTCTCGGACCAGGTGTTCGAGGTGACCGGGGTCATCCCGTGGCCGTAGAGCCCGCGGATCCCCGCGTCGAGCAGCCCCGTCACGGCGCCGTGCGCGCACTCGGGGTCGAGGATGTTGTGGCAGTAGTCCACGAGCGAGGTCACACCGCAGTTGAGGGCGTCGAGCGCGCCGGCGTAGTTGCCGACGTACATGTCCTCGGGCCGGTAGCGGATGGCCATCTGCAGCCGCATCCCGCGCAGGTAGTCGGGGATGGTCCCGTCGGCGAGGATGCCACGCAGCTGGGCCTGCCAGGTGTGCCGGTGGGTGTCGACGAGGCCGGGGATGGCGATCATCTCCGAGGCGTCGAGCACGACCGCCGAACCCTCGTCGACCGTGAGAGAACTGACGCCCGTCTCGGCCGAGACGGGTGCCACGGCGGCGATGGCTCCGTGCTCCACGAGGATGTCGGCCCGCTCGAGATCGCCGATCACCGGATCCACCGAGGCGACGGCGGCACCTCGGATCACGATGCGGTCGGGTGCAGCCATGGTTCTCCTCATTGAGCAAGCCGGGTCGATTCAGTATGTGAAGTGCGAGTGTTCATGTCAACTCGCACTTTACTTATAGGTGCAGTAACTATTTACAACGGAGCGAGCAGCAACCCGACGTTCTCGGGGCCGACGGCGAGCTCTCCCGCCTCCACGCGAGCCGCCAGCTCGACCACGAGCCGGTTGAACGGCGCGGGCTCCCCCGCCGCCTCGAGCTCGGCCACGACGAGGCCGTTGATCTCGGCGACCTCGCTGCGGCGGCCCTTCAGCCAGTCCTGCAGCGAGGTGGTCTTGGTGTCCGGCAGCGAGTACTGCGTGAGCACGATCTCGAAGAGGTGCTCGGCGAAGGCATCCGGGTCGCCCACGTTCTCGTCGCCCATGCCGAAGATCGGCCGGATCCGGCTCCCGCTCGCACTCGCGGCCCGCACGGCCTCCTTGCCGCAGCTCAGCATGAAGTCGTACATGCCGGGCACCTCGGCGGCCGTGTTGAGCTCGAGCCCCAGGATGGCGGAGGGCACGAGCTCGGCGGCGTTCACCACGAGCTTCATCCACTTCGACGAGCGGATGTCGTCGGAGACCTCCACGGTCCCCGCGTGCCGCAGCACCTCGGCGACCTCCTCCTCGCGGCCGCGCGTGCCCGGCGAGATGCCGCCGACCGCGAACCAGGACTCCTCGGGCGGGTTCTGCCGGTTGGTGACACCCGGTTCCCACATGTTGGAGGCGAGCTCGATCACGGCGCCGATCGTGCGGTCGGCCCCCACCACGTCGGCCATGTCGTCGATCGTCATGCCGTTCTGGAGCCCGACCACGAGACTGTCCGGCTTCAACAGGGGTCTGATGAGCTCGCAGGCCCACCTGGTGTCGTAGGCCTTGACGCCCACGAAGACGATGTCGAACCGATCCCGGAGCGTCGCGACGTCGGAGAGGTGATGGGCGGGCACCTGCGTGACCTCGGTGCGGTCGGGCATGCGCACCTCGATGCCCCGCTCCCGGATGGCCTCGACGTGGGCCGGCCACTGCTCGATGAACGTCACGTCCAATCCGGCCCGCGCCATGTCGGCACCGATCCCGGCACCGTTGGCACCGGTTCCGACCACTGCGATCCTCTTCATCGAATCCTCGCTTGTCATGTATTGGTTCACATCGTGTGTGAAGTGATAGTACACGCTGAGCGCAGGGAAGCAGCCCCCAGGAGACCCCCTCGTCGCTGTTTTGGCGGCGTTTGGGAACCGTGCTTGAATTACCCTCGTGCGGGGCACAGTCCACCCGAAGTTCTGAGCCGCCGGTCGCACGGGTCACCCAGCCCCGCGATCCCGCACAGTCTTACCCTCGCAAGCTGCTTGAACCGACGATTCGAGGACCCGTGAGGCTGTTCCAGGCCATTCGCCGCCACAAGGCGACCAGTGCATCGGTGGCGACCATCGTGGCGCTGTCGGTCGGGATCGCCACGATGGCCTTCGTCTACGAAGGCGTCGAGACGGCCGACGTCGAGCTCAACGACGGCGGGGTCTGGGTGACCAAGCCGACGGGCCTCCTGCTCGGGCACCTCAACCACCCCGCCCAGGTGATCGACGGCGGGCTCCGCACCGGATCGACCGAGTTCGACGTGCTGCAGAACGGCGACACCGTCTTCCTGCTCGACTCCTCCGGCGCCACCCTCACCCCGGTGAACCCCATGACGGTGGCGCTCGAGACCCCCGTCAACCTCCCGCCGGAATCGACCGTCTCGCTCGGCGGCCCCACCGTCTCCCTGCTCGACCGCGAGACGGGCTCGCTCTACGCCAGTCCCGCCGACCGGGCCGGTTCGTTCGTGATCGACCCCGACAAGCCGATGGCCTCCCTCGGCCAGGGCTCGGCCGCCGTCGCCGACGTCGACGGCAACATCCACGCGCTCTCCTCGACCGACAACGCCATCCTCACCTTCGCCCTCGACGAGAACGGCGCGCTCCCCGAGGAGCCGATGAGCACCGCCCTGCCCGCGATCGAGAAGGGGACGCCGATCTCCCTCACCACGGTGGGCGACGACGCCGTGCTGTTCGACTCCGCCTCGGGCACCGTCTACCTCCCGGGCGGCGGCACCGCCGTCATCCCCGAGGCCGAGGGCGGGCTCGTGCAGGAGGCGGGCCCCGCCTCGGACGACGTGCTCATCGCCACCGCGACCGCCCTCATCCGTCAACCGCTCGCGGGCGGCGACGCCACTGTGCTGCAGACCTCGGGTGAGCCGGGCGAACCCGCTGCGCCGGCCTTCCTGAACGGATGCGCCTACGCGGCCTGGGCGGGATCCGCCGACTACATTCGGGACTGCTCAGGCGAGGCCAACGACGTCGAGCAGAAGATCGACGGGCTCGCCGCGAACGCCGAGCTCCGCTTCCGGGTGAACCGCGACGTCATCGTGCTCAACGACGTGTCGACGGGCGTCGTGTTCCTGGTGAACCAGGACATGAAGAAGGTCGACAACTGGGACGACATCGCGCCGCCGCCCGAGGAGAGCGACTCCGAGGAGGAGGAGGACTCCACCGAGGAGGAGCTGCAGGTCATCCTGCCCGACCGTTCCGAGGAGAACACCCCGCCCGAGGCCGTCGACGACGAGTTCGGCGTGCGCGCCGGCCGCACCGTCATCATCCCGGTGGTCGACAACGACATCGACCCCGACGGCGACGTGCTCACCGCCGCTCTCGAGGGCGGCCAGCCCTCCACGGGCACGGTGCAGCGCATCCTCAACGGAGCCGCCCTGCAGGTGGTCGTCGATGACGACGCCTCGGGCACCAGCCGGTTCAGCTACAAGATCGACGACGGCCGGGGCGGAACCGACACCGCCACCGTGGCCCTCACGGTGCGCGAGGAGGGCGAGAACAACGCCCCGAGGCAGAGGCGCGATTCCGAGGTGCTCACCGAGGTGGGCGCCACCGTGCGCCACAACATCCTGCCCGACGTCATCGATCCCGACGGTGACGACCTCTACGTGGTCGGCGCCTCCACCGGCACCGAGGACCAGATCCAGTACCGGCCGGACGGCGAGATCACCTTCACGAGCATCGGCACCGAGACCGGGCCGAAGAACGCGACGGTCATCGTCTCCGACGGCCGCAGCGAGACCGAGGTCGGCATCCGCTTCCTCGTGCGCGACGTGGGATCTCTCTCGCCCGTGGCGACGATCGACCTCGTCGTGGCCACCGCCGGCGAGCGCGTGACGATCGCGCCTCTGGAGAACGACCTCAGCCCGTCGGGGGCCCCGCTCCGCCTGGCGAAAGTCAACGAGACCCCCGGCGTCGTGATCGAGGCCGACTACCTCACGGGCGTGTTCGACTTCACCGCCGCGAACGTCGGACAGTACTACGTGCAGTACCTCGTCTCCGACGGCCCCAAGACGGCCGAGGGCCTCGTGCGGGTCGACGTGGTGGCTCCCGACGACAGCGACGCCCCGCCCATCCCCGTGCGCGACACCGCCCAGGTCCCGACCGGGCGCTCGACCCTCGTCAACGTGCTCGCGAACGACACCGACCCCAATGGCGGCATCCTCGCCGTGCAGTCGGTGCAGCTGCCGGCCGACGCCCCCGTCACCGTGGAGGTGCTCGAGCACGAGATCCTGCGCATCACCGACCGCGGGCTGACCGGGCCCCTCACGGTCGTCTACACCGTGAGCAACGGGGCGGCGGCGTCCCGCGGCGAGGTCTTCATCACGCCCATCCCGGCGCCCGAGCAGCTGCTTCCGCCCGTGGCCGTCGACGACACCGTGACCGTCCGAGCGGGCGACGTCGCCACCATCCCTGTGCTCGCCAACGACTACCACCCCAACGGCGACACCATCTCGCTCTCGCCCACGCTGATCGAGCCGCTGATCGACCCGGTCGACGGCGAGATCTTCGTGGCCGAGGACGTCGTGCGCTTCAAGGCCGGCGCCGAGGCCAAGACCGTCTACGCCACCTACGAGGTCGTCGACACCCAGGGCCAGAAGGATGCGGGCTACGTCACCATCCGCATCGTCGCCCCGGATGCGGGCACCAACTCACCGCCCAGGCCCCAGGACGTGACCATCCGGGCCCTCCAGGGCACGAGCGTGCGCATCCCCGTGCCCCTGGACGGCATCGACCCGGACGGCGACTCCGTGCGGCTGATCGGCCAGGACTCCGCTCCCGCCAAGGGCCGCATCGCCGAGGTGGGCGAGTCATGGCTCGTCTACGAGGCCTACCCGTCGTCGATCGGCACCGACACCTTCACCTACAAGGTGCGCGACAAGCTCGGCGCGACCGCCACGGCGACCGTGCTCGTGGGCATCATCCCGGCCAGCGAGTCCAACCAGCCGCCGTATGCGGTCAAGGACGAGGCCGCCGCGCGACCGGGGCGAACGCTCGCGGTCGATGTGATGGCCAACGACACCGATCCGGACGGCGACCCCATCGCCATCCGTGAGAACGGCCTCGAGGTGCCCGAGGGCATCGACGCCTCCGTCGAGGGCGGCCGCGTCATGGTGACCGCGCCGACCCAGCCGGGCGACTACACGATCCTCTACACGATCGTCGACCGCTGGGGAGCGACCGGCGTGGGCGGCCTCCTGCTCTCCGTGAGCCCGGACGCCCCGCTCGCGAGCCCCATCGCCCGCGACGACACCGTGCCCACCTCGGATGCGCTGGACCGCCCCTACGTCGACATCGATGTGCGGGTCAACGATGACGACCCCGACGGCATCATCGACGAGCTCACCGTCTCGGTGCCCGCCACGGAGTCGAACCTCACGGCCTCGGCCGTGGGCGACGGCCTCGTGCGGATCGAGCTCCTGCCGATCTCGCAGATCATCACCTACACCGTCACCGACCAGGACGGCCTCACCGCCTCGGCCTTCGTGTACGTGCCCGGCATCGACGAGATGGGGCCCGTGCTCCGGCCCGGGATCGAGCCCATCCTCGTGAACGACGGCGAGACCGCCGAGATCGAGCTCGAGGATTACGTGCTCGTGGCCGAGGGCAAGACGGCCCGCATCACCGAGGCCGCCAAGGTGCGCGCCTCGATGTCGAACGGCGACGACCTCCTGGTCGACGAGAACTCGATGCAGTACACGCCGAAGGCCCGCTACGACGGCCCCGACGCCCTGAGCTTCGAGGTCACCGACGGCACCGGGCCCGACGACCCGGAGGGCAAGAAGTCGAACCTCGTCATCCCCATCGAGGTCGTCTCCGACTACAACACGCCGCCGACCTTCGTGGGCGCCTCCGTCGACGTCGCGGCAGGCGACGGCGAGGGCACCGTGGACCTCCGCGCCAACTCGCAGGACCCGGACGAGGGCGAGCTCGAGGGCCTGACCTTCCAGATCGCCGAGAAGGAGGCCGACGACGTGTCGGCCCGTCTGGACGGCTCGACGCTCGTGGTGAGCGCCGCCGCGAACGCGGAGCGCTCCCCCTCGGCCATCCAGATCGAGGTGTCCGACGGGGTCAACCCGGCCGTCCGCGGCACCGTCATCGTCAACGTGCTGTCGACCACCCGCAACCCCCCGTCGGCGACCGACGACGTCGTGCCCCAGGCCAACCAGGGCGCAACCGTCTCGGTGCCCGTGCTCGCGAACGACTACAACCCGTTCCCCGAGACCCCGCTGACGATCACGGAGACCGTCGTGGAGACGGGCTCCGGCACCGCGTCGGCCGGCGGATCCGATGTCGCCGTCACCCCTGCGGCCGACTTCGTGGGCACCATGGTGGTGCGCTACACCGTGCAGGATGCGACGGGCGACGCCTCGAGGACCGCGGACGGACGCATCCGGCTCACGGTCCAGGGCCGCCCGGGCACCCCGGCCACCCCGACCGTCACGAGCATCCAGGACCGGACCGTCGTGCTGTCGTGGACGCCGCCCGTGAACAACGGTGCCGAGATCACGGGCTACACGGTGACCAGCCAGAACGGGTTCTCCCAGCAGTGCTCGTCGACGACCTGCACCCTGACCGGCCTCACGAACGACGTGGAGTACTACTTCACCGTGACCGCCACCAACTCGGTCGGCACCTCCGACCCGTCGCCCTCATCCGGCCCCGCACGGCCGGACGCGCGGCCCGATCAGCCGCAACCGCCGACCCTCGTGTTCGGCGACGAGAGTCTCGCGGTCTCGTGGGTCACACCGCCCACGCCCGGATCGCCCGTGCAGGCGTTCAACCTCGAGATCTCCCCCGCGCCCGAGCGCGGCGCCGCCTCCCGCTACAACGTCACGGGCAACGCGCTCACCTGGGAGGGCCTCGCCAACGGCACCGCCTACCAGGTGCGGGTGCAGGCCGTGAACCGGGCCCCTGAGCCGAGCGAGTTCAGCGCCTGGTCGGCCACCGAGGTGCCGGCGCGTGCTCCGGACGCCCCCGGCGCACCCACCACCACGCCCGCCACGCCCGTGGGCGACCAGGCGCAGATCAGCGTCTCGTGGGGAGCGCCCGCCGCCAACGGCGATGCGATCTCGCTCTACACGCTCGAGACGCTCCGTGGCGGGGACCTCGTGAACTCGCAGCAGGTGGGCGGCACCTCGGCGAACGTCGCGGTCGAGGTGAACCAGGTCGACTACACGTTCCGGGTCTCCGCTCGCAACAAAGCGGGCGACGGCGCGTTCAGCCCCGAGTCGGCCGGACGACGTGGGGCCATCCCGCCCTCGGCGCCTACGGGAGTCTCGGCCGCACCCACAGGCGCCGACGGCACCGTGAATCTCACGTTCGCACCTGGTGCCACCAACGGAAGCCGCTCCGAGGAGATGGCCTATCAGTATCGGGTCAACCAGACGGGGGCGACCGGCGCGATCGCCGCGGGAGGCGGCCAGATCGGTGGCCTCGGCAACGGCACCGACTACACCTTCGACGTGTGGGCCGTCTCGTCGGTGGAGGGTGTCCAGCCCGGCCCCAGCAGCACCTCCAACCCGGCCAACCCGTACGGCCCGCTCAAGGAACCCGGCGTCAACGCGACAGGCAACGCGAGATCCGTCACCCTCAGCTGGTCGCCGCCACCCGGCAACGGTCGCGCCCAGTCGTTCGAGGTGTTCGTCGACGGCAACCTGGTGTCGCGCGACGCCTCGGGGTCGACCACGGTCGGTGACGGCTACAACGAGCGCCACACCATTCAGGTCAACGTCTCGGACGCGGCCGGTCAGACGTCGACGAAGAGCACGGAAGCCGAGAGCGGCAACCCACCCACTCCCAAGGCGTTCATCTCGCGGGGCACCCCGTGCGGCGCCGACGACGAGGGCTCCGGCAACGTGAAGAACTGCTACAACCTCCGCATCACGCTCGAGGACTGGCCGGGAGGCGGCGACGTCACCTGCAATTGGTCCGGCAGCAGCTGGCCCGAGACGCTCCCGCGCAACTCGAGCAAGAACACCCAGTGGTGGTCCGAGGACACCCCCGGCACCGCCTACACGCTCGAGAGCCAGGCCTCCCGCATCACCTGCGGCGGCGTGCAAGCTCAAGCCCGACGATGACCTCTCACGAAAAGGACCCTCGATGACCATGACCCCCGAGCAGGCGACCTGGTTCGCCGGCACCTTCGACCGCCTCGTGCAGAACGTCGGCCTGGCCGTGCTCGGCAAGGAGCACGTCATCCGCCTCACCCTGATGGCGATGATCTCCGAAGGCCACGTGCTGCTCGAGGACGCTCCGGGAACGGGCAAGACCAGCCTCGCCAAGGCCATTGCGGCGACCGTGCAGGGCACCCACCAGCGCATCCAGTTCACCCCCGACCTGCTGCCCTCGGATGTCACGGGCGTGACGATCTACGACCAGGACACCCACAAGTTCGACTTCCACAAGGGGCCGATCTTCGCCTCGATCGTGCTCGCCGACGAGATCAACCGGGCGAGCCCGAAGACCCAGTCGGCGCTGCTCGAGGTGATGGAGGAGTCGCGCGTGTCGGTCGACGGCGTGACGCACGAGGTGGGCCGCCCGTTCCTCGTGATCGCCACCCAGAACCCCATCGAGCAGGCCGGCACCTACCGCCTCCCCGAGGCGCAGCTCGACCGCTTCCTGATCAAGACCACGATCGGCTACCCGGATCTCGCGTCGGCCGAGAAGATCCTCGCCGGCTCCGCCAACCGCAACCCCTCGTCGACCCTCTCGGCCGTCATCACCACGTCGGCCGTCGCCGACATGGCCGACCTCGCCGCCACGGTGCACGTCGACCCCGCCATCCTGCGCTACACCGCGCAGCTGGCCGAGGAGACCCGCATCGCCCCCGAGTCGCGCCTCGGCGTCTCGGTGCGCGGCGCCATGGCGCTCATCCGCGCCTCGAAGGTGTGGGCCGCCGCCCAGGGCCGGCACTTCGTGCTGCCGGACGACATCAAGGAGCTCGCGGGGCCCGTGTGGACCCACCGCTTCGTGCTCGACGCGGAGGCCGAGTTCTCCGGCGCCTCCGCCGAGGGCGTGCTCGCGCGCGTGCTCGCCGACGTGGCCGCACCGCAGTCGAGGCAACCCGCTGCATGAGTGAGAGGCGGGCACGGGGCGCGATCGGCCGGTCGCGGCCGATGGTGTGGGCACGCGAGCGGGCGTGGCCCTGGTTCACCCTGCACATCGGCAGCAGGGTCATGCCCGTGCTGCGCGCGATCTGGAAGGTGGTCGGGCCCACCCTCTCGACCGTCTCCGGCTTCGGCTGGGCCGTGCTCACAGCGACCGTGCTCGCCCTCGTGGCCGGCGCGGTGTTCGGCTGGCGCGAGCTCCTCATCGTGGCGTTCGTGCTGCTCGCCGCCCTCCTCATCGCCGTGGGCTTCGCGATCGGCCGCTCCGCCTACGCCGTGCGGCTCGACCTCGCCCTCAGCCGCGTCGTCGTGGGCGAACGGGCCGTCGGCCGCATCGCGGTGACCAACACCTCCGCGCGATCGCTCCTCCCGGCCCGGATCGAGCTGCCCGTGGGCTCCTCGTTCGCCGCGTTCCACCTGCCCCGCCTCGCTCCTCAGGCCGAGCACGACGACCTCTTCGGCATCCCCACCCACCGCCGCTCCGTCATCCAGGTCGGCCCGGTGCGCTCGGTGCGGGGCGATCCGCTCGGCCTGATGCGGCGGGAGATCCGCTGGACGGAGCCGCGCGACCTCTTCGTGCACCCGAGGACCGTGGCCCTCGGCGGCTCGTCGTCGGGCTTCCTCCGCGACCTCGAGGGCATCGAGAGCCGCGTGCTCTCGGACAACGACGTCTCGTTCCATGCCCTCCGCGAGTACGTGCCGGGCGACGACCGCCGCTACATCCACTGGAAGACCTCGGCCCGCACCGGCAAGCTCATGGTGCGCCAGTTCGAGGAGACCCGCCGCTCGCACCTCGCGATCGGCCTCTCGACCAACCGCTCCGACTACGCCGAGACCCCGGGCGACGACCCCGACTACTCGGCCGAGTTCGAGCTCGCCGTCTCGATCTGCGGCTCCCTCGGCGTGCAGGCCCTCCGCGAGGAGTTCGACCTCACCGTGCTCACCCAGCGCTCGGAGCTGCAGTCCGAGACCGGCCGTCGCCTGCTCGACGAGCTCTCCGGTGTCGCTCAGACCGAGCGTCGAGAGGCCATCGCGCAGCTCGCGAAGACCCTCGGCAGCTCGGTGCCGGATGCCTCGGTGGCGTTCTTCGTGTTCGGCAGCACCGTGACGCCCTCGCAGCTGCAGGCCGCCACGGTGCACGTGCCGCTCGGCGTGCGCGTGCTCGCGGTGTCGTGCCGCCCCGGCGCCCAGCTGTCGCTGCGCGAGATCGGCGAGACGAGCCTGCTCACGGTGGGCGATCTCTCCGACTTCCCGCTCGCACTCCGGAGGGCCAACAGCTGATGAGCGAACCGATGAGGCCGCGCCGCGCCGCCGCACCCCCTGCTTCCACGCGCGCGTCCACCCCTCGCGCGTCCACCCCCCTCCTGCCGCCGTTGCCGAGGAACGCCAGGGCGCCGTGGGCGATGGCGATCGACGCCGGCGTGATCGCGCTGCTGCTGTTCGTCTCGGTGCTCGGCTTCGGGCCCGCGTTCGGCGGGGCCGGCTACCTCGTGGCGGGCATCGGCGGCATCGTGCTCGGCATCCTGATCGGGTTCGCCGGATGGCGGCTGTCGTTGAACATCGTCATCGTGGCCGCCGTCACCATCGTGGTCTACCTGCTCTTCGGCGGACCGCTCGCGGCCCCCGGCACCACGATCCTCGGGGTCGTGCCGACCTTCGAGACGATCCGCACGATCGTGCTCGGCATCGTCTTCTCCTGGAAGGACGTGCTGACCCTCGTCACCCCCGTGGGCGAGTTCGACGGCACGCTCGTGGTGCCCTTCCTGACCTCGCTCCTGATGGCCGTGCTCGCCACGAGCTTCGCGCTGCGGCTGAAGAACGCCACCTGGGCGCTCCTGCCCGCCGCCGTGCTCTTCGTGACCGCGATCGCCTTCGGCACGCGGGAAGCCGCGTTCCCGGCCCTGCAGGGGCTCGTGTTCGCCGGGCTCGCGCTCACCTGGGCGGCCTGGCGCCGGCACGAGCGACGCTCGGCGGCGACCATCGGCACCTCCGGCGCCGGCACTGGCGCCGGAGCTGCGGGTCTCGACGGCTCGACCCGCATCGACCCCGAGACCGCCAAGAAGCTCCGCACCACCCGTCTCGCGCTCGGCGCCGGCCTCGTCGTGACCGCGCTCGGGCTCGGCTTCGTGACCGGCGGCATCCTCGTGCCTGCCGCCGCCCGCGAGGTCATCCGCGACCAGATCGTGCCGCCGCTGGACCTCCACGACTACGCGAGCCCGCTCGTGGGCTTCCGCAGCTACGTGCGCGACTTCAAGGAGGAGTCGCTCTTCACGGTGCAGGGGCTGCCGAACGACGCGCGCATCCGCCTCGCCACCCTCGACGACTACGACGGCATCGTCTACAACGTCGGCGGCGACGGGACGACCGGTTCCGGCACGTTCACGCGCGTGAGCAGCGAGATCACCAACGACGTCGAGGGCGACCCCGCCTCGCTCGAGTTCACGATGACCGGGCTCGACGGCGTGTGGCTCCCCGACACCGGCTACCTCGACGCCTTCCGGTTCACGGGCGACCGCGCCGAGGAGCTCGGCGGCACGCTGCACTACAACGCGGCCACCGGAGTGGCGCTCAACACCGAGGGCGTGACGGCGGGCGACGAGTACGCGATCGACACGGTGCTGCCCGAGACCTTCAACGACGAGCAGCTCGCCAGCCGCGGGATCGACGACATCACGATGCCGCGCGCCACGGGCGTGCCCGACATCGTGGGTTCGCTCGCCTCGGAGTACCTCGGCGACGCCGAGACGCCCATCGAGCAGGTGCGCAACATCGCCTCGAACCTCAGCCAGAACGGCTTCTTCAGCCACGGTCTCGAGGGCGAGGCCGTCTCCCGGGCCGGCCACGGCGCCGAGCGGATCGCGTCGCTCCTCGACGCCGAGCAGATGATCGGCGACGACGAGCAGTACGCGGTGGCGATGGCCCTCATGGTGCGCTCGATGGGCATGCCTGCTCGCGTGGTGATGGGCTTCTACCCCGACGATTACACGGGCCCCGAGTCGACCTACGAGATCACGGGCGACCAGCTCCACGCCTGGGTCGAGGTGCCGTTCGAGGGCGCCGGCTGGGTGCGATTCGACCCCACGCCGCCCGAGGACCAGGTGCCGCTCGAGGAGGCCCCGAAGCCCAAGTCCGACCCCAAGGCCCAGGTGCTGCAGCCGCCGCCCCCGCCGCAGGAGCCCGCGGAGCTGCCGCCGGACATCCGCACCGAGGACACCGACCAGGAGGAGGTCGAGGAGGAGGGCTTCGACTTCCTGCCCGTGTTCCTGGCGGCGGGAAGCCTGCTGGCGCTCCTGATCGTCGTCTTCACCCCGCTCCTCGTGATCGTGCTGCTGAAGCTCCGGCGCCGCAAGAAGCGCCGGCTCGCCGCACGGCCCGCCGACCGCGTGAGCGGTGGCTGGGACGAGATCGTCGACCGCGCGGGCGACCTCGGCACCCCCGTGCCGCACGGGGCGACCCGCCGCGACGACGCCGCCGCGCTCGCGACCGCGTATCCGGAGGCCCCCGTGCTGGCCGTGGCGACCAGGGCCGACGGCAGCGTCTTCGGCCCGGGCGAGCCGACCGAGCAGGAGGTCGACCAGTACTGGACCGAGGTCGACTCCATCGTCGACACCATGCGCAGGTCGCGGTCGGCCTGGAAGAGGTTCCTGGCCGCATGGTCGGTGCGCTCGTTCTTCCGGCGCCGAAGCACCAGCACAGCCCGCAGCACGCCCCGCACCACCACCCGAGGAGGCCGATGATGACGGACGCGACGTCGTACCCCTGCGTGCAGTGCGGTTCGCCCGTGCCCCGCAGCGCCCAGTTCTGCCTGGTCTGCGGCACGCCCGCGGCGGTGCGCAGCCAGTCGGTGGCGCTCGGCCAGGTGGCAGGGCAGGTGCCGCTCGTCGACTCCTCCGGGCGGCCGATGGACGGCTGGCGGCCCGAACCCGCGGCTCCGCCCATCCGCTACGGCGACATCATCCCGAGCGGTTTCGGCCGGCGCGTGGTGGCGTTCCTGCTCGACGGCCTCGTCACGAGCGTGCTGTGGCTCGTGATCGTGCTGCCGCTGCTCGCGGTCGGTGTCATCGAGGTCGTGACCGACGGCACCGTGGTCTCGGTGTCCGGCCTCAGTGCGGTGCTGCTGTTCCTGCCCCTGATGCTCTACCCGCTCGCCAAGCTCTTCCTGGAGTCGTTCCTCGGCTTCTCGCTCGGCAAGCTCGTGATGGGCCTCCGGATCGTGAACGTCACGAGGCTCGGCCGGCCGGGGCTCGGCTGGGTGCTGCTGCGGAACCTCGTGGTGGCCGCGGGCGCCCTCGTCTTCGGAGTGGGCCAGTACGTCGTGCTGCTGTCGCCGCTCTGGGACGGCGAGAAGCGCATGCGGGGCTGGCAGGACAAGGTCGGCCGCACCTGGGTGATCGACATCAAGGCGGGTCCGAACCCGCTGAAGGCCCTGCCCGGTCAGCTGCTGCTCGACCAGGGGACCTACGAGCAGCAGGATCCGGCGCTGTACGGTGCACCTGCTGCACCTCCTGCCCCGTCCGCCCCTGCTGCACCGGCCGCACCGGCGATGGCGCCCGTCGACTACGCCCCGCCGGCCGCGCCTCCCGCGCCGTCGGCGCCGATCGCCTCCGTGCCGGGCTTCGCCCCCGCGGCCCCCGTGATCACGCCCGCCGAGGCCGCGGCCGACGACTTCGAGAGCACGCGCCTCTCCGACTCGGCACGACCCCCTCTCGCCACGGGCGTGACGGTCTTCCGGCTCGACACCGGCGAGATCGTGCCGATCATCCGCCACGGCGCCCTGGGGCGCGACCCCGTGGCGCCCGGTGGCGACCCGAGCGACGTGCTCATCGCGCTCTCGGGCGACACGCTCTCGGTGTCGAAGACGCACCTCGAGTTCGGCGTGGATTCCGGTGCGGTCTGGGTGAGCGACCGCGGCTCCACCAACGGATCGGCGATCGTGCGCGCCGACGGCGTGGAGTACCCGCTCGACCCCGGCGAGCGCCTCACCGTGGTGCCGGGCGACCGCGTGCGGGTGGGCACGAGGCTCTTCTCGGTGGAGAGTGGAGCATGAGCGACGAGGAACGAGCAGGGCAGCAGCGCGGAGCGTACGGAAGCGGGGTGCCGCTCGCGGCGCTGCAGCTCGAGGTGGGCAGTTCGACGCACACGGGGCTCCGGCGCCGGGCGAACGAGGACTCCCTGCTCGCCGTCTCGCCCGTCTTCCTCGTGGCCGACGGCATGGGAGGGCACGAGGCCGGCGAGGTCGCTAGCTCGCTCGCGGTCGAGGCCTTCGCCGCGCTCACCGGGCCCGACTCGCTCGCCCCCACCGACATCCGCACCGCCTTCAAGCGCGCCCACACCACCATCACGGCGCTCGCCTCCTCCGGCCGGCGCCGCGCGGGCACGACCGTATCGGGCGTGGCCGTGGCCGAGAGCGACGGCACGGCCTACTGGCTCGTCTTCAACCTCGGCGACTCGCGCACCTACCGTCTCGCCTCGGGCGAGCTCGAGCAGATCAGCGTCGACCACTCGGTGGTGCAGGAGCTGCTCGACGAGGGCGAGCTCGACCGGGCGGATGCCGCCACCCACCCGGGCCGCAACGTCATCACGCGCGCTCTCGGCGCGGGCGGCGAGTTCGAGGCCGACTACTGGCTCGTGCCCGTGGAGTCCGGCGACCGCATGCTGATCTGCTCCGACGGCATCTCGGGCGAGCTCGACGACGAGCTCATCGCGCGCGTGCTGCTCGACGAGGGCACCCCGCAGGATGCCGCCACCCGGCTCGTGCACGAGGGCCTCACCCGCGGCGGTCGCGACAACCTCACGGCCGTGGTGGTCGACGCCTGGGACTCGGTGTCGGCCGTGCGCAGTGCACCCCAGAGCCGCGACGACGAGCACGACGACGGGCGGAACGGCGAGGACACCATCCCCCGCGGGCCGGTCGAGGTCGGCGGAAGGAACTGAGATGACCAGCCTCCACTACACCCCCGGCCCCTGGTGCGCCGTGGTCGTGCCGCAGGGTGTGGCCGTGCTGCCCGCGGGCACCGACGCCGGCCTGCTCGAGAGGGTCTGGGCCGCGCTGCAGGCCGGAGAGGGTCTCGGAGCCGTGCTCGAGGCGCTCACCGGCACCTTCGGCACGAGCCTGAGCTCGCTCCCGCCCTTCGCCGTGGCCACGGTGTCCGGCTCAGCGGTGTCGAGCTCCACGGTGCGGCTCGCGGTGCGCGGTGATCTCACGATCGACGTCGTGGAGGGCTCGGATGCCGGGACCGCCGTCTCGCTGACCGTGTCCGGTGCCGATGTGACGACCTGGAGCGAGCGCGTGGTCGCGGAGGCCAGGCACCTGACGCTGCGCACGCCGGAGAGCGCGTCCGGGCAGCGCTTCGGCGTCGCCAATGGCGTGGTGCTCGTGTCGTCGGTGGAGCTCGACGTGGCCGGCGCCGGGGTGGTGGTGGCCGCACCGGCCGTGCAGGAGGCTGCGCCCGTCGCCGGACCCGCACCCGCACCCGCGCCCGCGCCCGCGCCCGCCATCGTCGCGACGGAGGTGCCCGAGGCGACGCTCATGACCGGTGACGGCATGATCGAGGAGGCCGCCCCCGAGGCGGCCGACCCCGGGCCCCCGGTCGAGGTGGCCGAGGGCGACGAGGCCGACCCCGACGCGGCAGTGGCCGACGATGCCGTGGTGGCCGACCACGATGCGGTGGCCGACGATGCCGCGGCGGTGGACGCGCCGGCGGCAAGCGAGGTGGACGACCTCGACGAGGTCGATGAGCTCGAGCACACCCGTGACGAGCTGCCCGACGACGCCTACGATCACCTCTGGGGAGCCACCGTGGTGAAGTCGGTCGAGGATGCGGCCGTGCGCGAGCTCGAGGAGGACGACGAGGCCGAGGAGGTCGGAGCGCCCTCCGTCGCCGCGGAACCCCCCGCGCCGTCCTCCGTTGCGGCAGAACCGCCTGCGCAGATCGCAGCGCCGACCGCAGCGCCGGTCGCACCATCGCCCCCCGTGCAGTCGTCCGGCCTCATCGACAGCGTGCCGGGCTTCGGTGGCCTGGGGGCCGCCTCCGGCAGTGCGAGCTTCGCCGGCAGCACGATACCCCCGGTCGCTTCCCCCGTTGCGCCCCCCGCCCCCGTCGCTCCGGCCGCCCAGGCCGACGACGACCACGACGGCCTCACCGTCACCGTCTCCGAGCTCGAGGCCATGCGCCGGCTCGGCGCTGCCGGTGGAGATGCCCCCGACGCGCTGCCCGACTCGGCGCTCGGCCGCATCGTGCTCTCGACCGGTGAGACGCATCCGCTCGACAAGCCCGTCATCATCGGCCGCCGGCCCCGCGCCAACCGCGTGCAGGTCGACCGCGTGCCCGTGCTCGTGACCGTGCCGAGCCCGGAGCAGGACATCTCGCGCAACCACCTCGAGATCCGCCTCGAGGGCCGGCACGTGCTCGTGGTCGACCTCGACACCACCAACGGCTCGGTGCTGCACCGCGAGGGGACCCCGCCGCTCCGCCTCGGCCCCCACGAGCCCGTGCTCGTGCTCTCCCGCGACATCGTCGACATCGGCGACGGCGTGACCGTGACCTTCGAGGAGATCCCGTGAACGCGCGCAGGCCCCCCTCCGCGCCTCCCGAGATCCCCGGCTTCGCCTACCTGCAGCTGCTCGGCTCGGGCGGCTTCGCCGACGTCTTCCTCTATGAGCAGCGCATGCCCAAGCGTCGCGTGGCCATCAAGGTGCTGCTCTCCGAGGCGCTCACCGAGGGCGCCCGCGAGAGCTTCGACGCCGAGGCGAACCTGATGGCGCAGCTGTCGACGCACCCCTCCATCGTCACGATCTACCAGGCCGACATCTCCTCCGACGGCCGGCCGTACCTCGCCATGGAGTACTGCCCCAAGCCCAACCTCGGCGCCCGCTACCGGCGCGAGAAGATCAGCGTGGCCGAGGCGCTGCGCATCGGCATCCAGGTGGCGGGTGCGGTGGAGACCTCGCACCGGGCCGGCATCCTGCACCGCGACATCAAGCCCGCCAACATCCTCGTGACCGAGTACAACCGCCCCGCCCTCACCGACTTCGGCATCTCGGTGGCGCTCGTGGGCGGCGGCGAGCAGGAGTCGGTGGGCATGTCGATCCCCTGGTCGCCGCCCGAGGTCTTCGGCTCGGCGCCGGCCAGCGGAGTGGCAGCCGACATCT
The DNA here is from genome assembly GCF_024979315.1 of Herbiconiux oxytropis. Taxonomy (GTDB): domain Bacteria; phylum Actinomycetota; class Actinomycetes; order Actinomycetales; family Microbacteriaceae; genus Herbiconiux; species Herbiconiux oxytropis. Next base: position 96,691 of record NZ_JANLCK010000002.1, read on the forward strand.
ACTCGCTCGGCGCGACGGTCTACACGATCCTCGCCGGTCGCTCTCCGTTCGAGGTGCCCGGCGGCTCGAACTCGGGGCTCGACCTGATCGCGCGCATCCAGGGCTCGCCGCTCACCCGCACGGGCCGGCCCGATGTGCCGCCGAGCCTCGAGGAGGTGCTCGCCACCGCGATGGCCAAGCGCGAGAGCGCGCGCTACGGCAGCGCCCTCGAGTTCGCCAGGGCCCTGCAGAAGGTGCAGCTCGAGCTCAGCATGTCGGTGACCCCCACCGACGTGCTCGACGAGCAGGTCGACACCGACGAGGTCGAGGAGGAGGACGAGGGGCACACCCGCATCCGCGGCATGGTCTCGATCGACCCCACGGGACCGGTTCGGCCCACGACGTCGAGGCCGCCCACGTCGAGGCCGCCCGCGTCGAGGCCCACGACCCCGCCCGCCGCCGCCGCTCACGAGCCCGTCGAGCACACGATGCTCCGGGGCGGCTCCCCGGCCGCGCCTCCCCGGGTCGACTCCCGCGGCTTCGTGATCGACGAGCCCGCCCTCGAGACCACGATGCACCGCCCGGCCACCGGCCCCCAGGCCACGGAGGAGGCGCCCTCGAAGCGGCGCGCGCTGCCCTACATCCTCGGTGCGGCCGCGCTCGTGCTGCTCGTGGGCATCGGCGGCCTCGTCTTCGCCCTCAACCAAGGCGGGAGCCCCGCCCAGCAGGCCATCGAGGAGTCCGACGAGCCCGTCGACCAGATCGACATCGGCGAGACGACCGTCGAGAGCCCCACCGAGCTCGTGGGGACCCTCTCCCCGGAGGGCGCCACCTTCACCTGGACGAACCCGCACCCCGAGGCGGGCGACGTCTACGCCTGGCAGGTGGTCACGCCCGGCAAGGAGTCCCCGATGTTCAAGACCGACGAGACCACCGCCTTCGTGCCGGCCGAGGAGATCGGCGCGGGGCAGGTCTGCGTCGACGTCACCATCGTGCAAGTCGACGGCGACGGTTCCCAGCCCACGACGGCCTGTGCGGAGTAGACCATGATCGACGAGACGACCACCCCTCCCCCCGGTGCCCCCACCACCCGTTCCGACGCGAGCGTGGAGTTCTGCGGCGAGTGGTTCCCGCTCAGTCACGAGAAGCCGTTCGAGATCGGTCGCGAGGCCGACCTCGACATCGACGACAACCAGTACCTGCACCGCCGGTTCCTGCAGATCTCCAACGTCGACGGCATGTGGTGGCTCTCCAACGTGGGCTCCCGCCTCAGCGCCACGGTCTCGGATGCGAGCCGCACCATGCAGGCCTGGCTCGCCCCGGGCGCCCGCATGCCCATCGTCTTCGGCCTCACCACCGTGGTCTTCACCGCCGGCCCCACGAGTTACGAGTTCACGGTGCACACCACCGCCCCGACCTTCTTCGACTCCTCCCCCGTGCCCTCGGGCAGCGGCGCCACCACGGTCGGGGCCGTCACCTTCACCGCCTCGCAGAAGCTGCTCATCCTCGCCCTCGCCGAGCCCATGCTGAAGCGCGAGGGCACAGGCACGAGCGAGATCCCCTCCTCCCAGCTCGCCGCCGAGCGGCTCGGCTGGGCGCTCAGCCGCTTCAACCGCAAGCTCGACAACGTGTGCGACAAGCTCAGCCGCACGGGCGTGGAGGGCCTGCGGGGCGGGGTCGGCGCACTCGCCACGAACCGACGCGCTCGCCTGGTGGAGTACGCGGTGCTCTCCCGCCTCGTCACGAAGGCCGACCTGCCCCTCCTCGACCAGCCCAGCGACGACAACGACGACAGGTAGCAGCACCGGATGCGCATCAAGGCCACACTGAGACGCCCGGGCGGCTCGAGCGACAACCTCCAGATCACCGCCGACGCCACCGCGAGCGTCTCGGACATCGCCGAGGCCATCTACCGTGCCGATCCGCAGCGCGCCGATCCGCAGCGATCGGGCACGGAGCGGACCGATCCCCTGGCCGCCGCGCCGTCGAACCTCACCCTGCAGGTCTCCGGCGCCTCCGGGGCCGCCCGGGTGCTCGACCCCTCCTCGAACCTGCTCGAGTCCGGGGTGAGGTCGGGCTCGGTGCTCGAGCTCGCCCAGCACAGCGAGGGCTACACCTCGGCGGGCCCGAGCGGCCCGGCGGCAGCGACGCTGCGCGTGCTGAGCGGGCCGGATGCCGGGGCGGAGTTCGCACTGCCGTTCGGGTCGAGCTACATCGGCCGCGAGCGCGGCATCGACGTGCGGCTCTCCGACGGGCTCATCTCCAAGCGCCACGCGCGCATCAACATCGGCGAGCACGTCGAGATCATCGACATGAAGTCGGCCAACGGCCTCGTGATGGGCGGCGAGCAGGTGGCGCGCACCACTCTCTCCTCCGCCGACGTCGTGATGCTCGGCGACACGGCCATCTGCGTCGTGCCGCTGCAGCGCCTCGGCGGAGCTGCACCCTCGACCCCCGTGATCGAGTTCAACCGGTCGCCGCGGGTCGTCGCGCGCTATCCCGGCGACGAGTTCCCGACCCCGTCACCGCCCAAGCAGCCCCAACCCATCCGCTTCCCGCTCGTGGCGCTCGCGGCACCGCTGCTCATGGGCCCGATCCTGTTCCTGGCCACCGGATCCGCTCTCAGCCTGATCTTCATCGCGCTCAGCCCGATCATCATGATCGGCACCTGGGCCGACCACAAGCTCCAGACCAGGCGTCAGCTCCGCGACGCGATCAAGCTCTTCAACGAGCAGATCGACGCCTTCGTGAAGTCGATGCACGAGAAGCAGCGCATCCAGCGGGCCGTGCGCCTCACCGAGGCACCCGCCGTGAGCGCGACCGTCGACGCCGTCGACCGGCTCGGCCAGCTGCTCTGGACGCACCGCCCCGAGCACACCGCCTTCCTCACCGCGCGCCTCGGCATCGGCACGGGCCCGAGCCGCGACAAGATCTCGATGCCGAACGCCAACGAGGCGCTGCCGGAGTACTGGGCGCAGGTGGAGGAGATCGCCGATCGCTTCTCGCGCATCGACGGCGTGCCGATCGTGGTCGAGTTCCGCAAGGCCGGCGCCCTCGGCGTGGCCGGCGGTGGAGACGGCCGGCACGGCGTCGCCCGCGGCATCGTCACCCAGCTCGCGGGCCTGCACTCCCCCTCCGAGCTCGTCATCTGCGCGCTCGCCTCCCCCACCTCGCGCGCCACCTGGGAGTGGCTCGAGTGGCTGCCGCACACCACGAGCCCGCACAGCCCGCTCGGCGGCGACCACCTCGCCGACAACCCGGGTTCGGGTGCCGCGCTGCTCTCGCGCCTCGAGGCGCTCATCGACTCCCGCACCGCGGGCGCGCCGAGCCCCCGCGGCCCGATCGACACCGACAAGGACAAGCAGGAGCTCGCACACCCCATCACCCCGTCGGTGCTCGTGGTGATCGAGGACGACACGCCGCTGGACCGCGGGCGGCTCACCCGCCTGGTCGAGCGGGGGGCGGATGCGAACGTGCACGTGCTCTGGTCGGCCCCCTCGATCGGCGACCTGCCGGCGGCGTGCCGGAGCTTCGTGAGCGTCGATCCGGAGCCCGCGTCGTCAGGGGCCGCCGGCGCCTCCGGTACCGCCGGTCAGGTGCGGCTCGGCGAGCACACCTTCCCACTCGAGTGCGAGACCGTCGACGCCGCGACCGCGCACCGGCTCGCCCGTCAGCTCGCCCCGGTCGTCGACGTCGGCGCCCCCATCGACGACGACTCCGACCTGCCGCGCTCGGTCTCCTACCTCTCGCTCGTCGGCACCGAGCTCGCCGAGGTGCCCGAGGCCGTGATCGACCGCTGGCGCGAGAGCAACTCCATCGCCGACCGCTCCGGCGCACCGCTCGTGCGGCGCAAGAAGGAGGGGTCGCTGCGGGCGCTCGTGGGCCACTCCGGCACCGAGCCGTTCTATCTCGACATCCGCAACCAGGGCCCGCACGCCCTCGTGGGCGGCACCACGGGCGCCGGCAAGAGCGAGTTCCTGCAGTCCTGGGTGCTCGGCATGGCGGCGGCGCACAGCCCCGACCGGGCCACCTTCCTCTTCGTCGACTACAAGGGCGGCGCGGCCTTCGCCGACTGCGTGGGTCTGCCGCACACGGTCGGTCTCGTGACCGACCTCTCGCCGCACCTCGTGCGCCGTGCGCTCACGAGCCTCCGGGCCGAGCTCCGCTACCGGGAGCACCTGCTCAACCGCAAGAAGGCGAAGGACCTCGTCTCGCTCGAGAAGACCGGCGACCCCGAGACCCCGCCGAGCCTGCTCATCGTGGTCGACGAGTTCGCGGCTCTCGTGCAGGAGGTGCCGGAGTTTGTCGACGGCGTCGTCGACGTCGCCCAGCGCGGCCGCTCGCTCGGCCTCCACCTCATCCTCGCCACCCAGCGGCCCGCCGGTGTCATCAAGGACAACCTGCGCGCCAACACCAACCTCAGGATCGCGCTCCGGATGGCCGACGCCGACGACTCCAGCGACATCCTCGGCGACCCGATGGCCGCGTACTTCGACCAGTCGATCCCGGGCCGCGGCGCCGCGAAGACCGGCCCAGGCCGGCTCGCCTCGTTCCAGACCGGCTACGCCGGAGGCTGGACCACCAACGAGGTGCCGCGCGCCCGCATCGACATGATCGAGATGGACTTCGGCTCGGGCGCCACCTGGGAGGTGCCCGAGATCGAGGCGCCCCTCCAGGCCGATCCCGGGCCCACCGACATCGCCCGGCTCGTCACGAGCATCCGGAACGCCGCGAAGCTCGCCGACATCCCCGATCCCCGGAAGCCGTGGCTCGACGAGCTCGCGGCCGTCTACGACTTCTCGCTGCTGCCGAACCCTCGCACCGACGAGCAGCTGCTGCTCGGCGTGATCGACGACCCGGCGTCGCAGTCCCAGCCCACGGTGTTCTACGAGCCCGACCGCGACGGCAACATGGCCATCTACGGCACCGGTGGCGCGGGCAAGAGCGCCACGCTCCGCACGATCGCCGTCTCGGCGGCCGTGACTCCCCGGGGCGGCCCCGTGCACGTCTACGGCCTCGACTTCGGTTCGAGCGGCCTCAGCATGCTGCAGGAGCTGCCTCACGTGGGCGCCATCATCTCGGGCGACGACGAGGAGCGCGTCATCCGGCTGCTCCGGATGCTCCGCGACCTCGTCGACGACCGCTCCATCCGCTACTCCGCCGTGCGGGCCGGTTCGATCGGCGAGTACCGGCGCATCGCCGACGCCCCGGCGGAGCCGCGCATCCTCGTGCTCGTCGACGGCATCGGTGCGTTCCGCGAGCAGTACGAGTTCGGCGGGCACTCCGCCTGGTTCACGACCTTCTCGCAGATCGCCACCGACGGCCGGCAGGTCGGTGTGCACATCGTGGTCACGGGAGACCGGCCGAACTCCGTGCCCGCATCGCTCGGTTCCACGATCCAGCGGCGGCTCATCCTGCGCCTCGCGAGCGAGGACGACTACGCGCTCGTGAACGCCCCGAAGGACACCCTCTCGGCCGTCTCGCCCCCCGGCCGCGGTGTGATGGAAGGCAACGAGGTGCAGATGGCCGTGCTCGGCGCCGACTCCAACGTGGCCGTGCAGGCCCGGGAGATCGCCAAGCTCGCGGAGGCCATGCGGCGCCAGGGCGTGGCGCCGGCGCTGCCGATCGAGCACCTCGCCGAGTCGGTGCCGCTCAGCTCGCTGCCGGCGACGCTGCCCGGATCCGGGTCGTCGACCGAGCCGGCCGACCTGCAGCCCGTCATCGGTGTGCGCGACGACTCGCTCGGCCCCTTCGCCATCAGGGCCCGAGGCGCCATGCTGCTCGCCGGAACCGCCGGCAGCGGGCGCTCCACGGCCATCGCGACCATGGCGACGGCCCTCAGGCGCGCCGATCCGCGCATCCGGCTCGTTCACGTCTCGCCCCGCAAGACGAACCTCACCCCGCTGCCGATCTGGAGCATCTCGCTGCACGACCCGGCGCAGATCACCGCCTTCGCCGACGACGTCACGGCCCAGCTCGATGCCGAGACGCTGAAGCCCGGGCAGTTCGCGATCTTCGTCGAGAACATCGGCGAGCTCAACGGCTCCCCCGCCGAGGCCGACGTCGACAGGCTGATCAAGCGCGCGCTCCGCGACGACGTGTTCGTGGTGGGCGAGAGCGAATCGTCGACCTGGTCGTCGGCATGGACCCTCGGAGGCTCGTTCAAGAACTCCAAACGGGGCCTTCTCCTCGTGCCGGGAGAGCTCGACGGGGACTCCCTGCTCGGCACATCGCTCGGCCGCTTCAAGCGCTCGGATCTGCCGCCTGGCCGGGGATTCTTCGTGCAGGGCGGTCGCGTCACGAAGCTGCAGGTGGCGACCCGCGACGACTGACTCCAGGTGTCATCGAGGGTCATGGGGACTTCTCCCCATCGCGTGCTTCGACACCTGTCCGTAGTGTCTTCCTTGTGAGAACGACTCACAGGAAGTAGCGGAACCGGACAGCCCGGTACCGCGGAACGAAAAGGAGAGAATCATGGCCGTTTGGGGTCTCGACGTCGAGCAGGTTCGCTCGCTCAGCAAGCAGCTCAACACCCAGTCGCAGCAGGTCCAGCAGATCCTGACGACTCTCACCAGCGCCCTCCAGAGCGTGCAGTGGACGGGTCCGGATGCGGAGAACTTCCGCAACGAGTGGAACTCCACCCACACCGCCGCTCTGAAGCAGGTCATCACCGCCCTCGAGGACGCCTCGCAGAAGGCTTCGAAGAACGCTTCCGACCAGGAGGCCACCTCCAACGCCTAGTTGGAACAGGCGGGAGTCCTCCGGGGCTCCCGCCCCCTTTTTCTTTCATCTATCCGATCCGCACGCTTGAGAGGGTGTCATGGCTGGTGGTTTCTACGGGGCAGACGTCGAGCAGCTCCGACAACTGGCGAAGAAGTTCGACAACGCCGCTGAGAATCTGAACACGGTGACATCGAGTCTCACTTCGAGCGTCAATCAGGCGCAGGCGTGGCAGGGTCCGGATGCCTCCACCTTCCGTTCGGACTGGAACGGCACGCATACCGCGCAGCTGAAGGCCGCGGTCGCGGCCCTCACCGCCGGCAGCGACAGCCTCGTGAAGAACGCCGAGGACCAGAGCACGACCTCGACCGACGGCGGAACATTCGGCGGAGGCGGTGGGGCCGGCGGCTCCGGTTCGGGCGGCTCCGGCGGCTCCGGCGGCGGATCCACCGGCGGTGGTTCGTCAGGCGGCGGCGGAGGAGGCGGTGGCGGTGGCGGCAACGGAGGATCCGACGACGACTCCGGCAGTTACGCCCACGGCTTCGAGGACAAGGGCTACGCCGACGCGGGCGTGACCTACGACGAGAACGGCATGCCGGATGCGCGGGCCGAGGCCGGCTGGCAGTGGGGCGCCGGAGCGGGTGCCAACGGCAGCTTCGGCGACGAGAACTTCGGTGGGGAGGGGTCGGCCGACGCCTTCGTCGGCCTCGACTCGAACGCCGATGCAGGAGCGGGCTTCAACCTCGATGACGGTGCGTACGCCGACGCCTCGGCCGACGCCTTCATCGGCGGTCGTGCCGACGCCGGCGGATCGTTCTCGGGCGCCGACGGCATGTACGGCGGCAGCGGAAGCGCCGAGGTCATGGTCGGCGCCGAGGGGAGCGCCGACGTGGGCGTCACCGCCGGCCCCAACGGCATCGGCGCCAACGCCGGCGTCGAAGGCTTCGTGGGCGGCCGTGCCGGAGTCGAGGGCGAGCTCAACGTGGGCGGCGGCGCCGTCTCCGTGGGCGGTGGCGCCGAGGTGATGTACGGCATCGGCGGCCACGCGAACGTCGAGGCCGAGGTCACCTGGGACAACGTGGGTGTCTCGCTCGACGTCGGTGCCGCATTCGGCCTCGGCGGCGGTGTGAGCCTCGACCTCTCGATCAGCCCCTCCGACACCATCGACACCGTCGGCGGCTGGCTCGGATTCTGATCCCGTTCTGATCCACTTCTCCTCGATCTCTGAAAGGCTCGAACCATGTCGAACTCCATCAGCTTCCCCGGCGACTCCGCCCCCGCCCTGCCCTCCATCGGCCTGACCGTGCCCGACGACTGGAGCCCGCTCGCCGTGGCCGGCGCCGTGCTCGCCGCCGGCAAGAAGGTCGAGCAGGGCGAGTTCCGTCCCAACGTCGTGGTGGCGATCTCCCGCTTCGCCCGGGGCTACTCCCTTCAGACGGCGATCGACGCCGTCGTCGGCCGCGTCGAGTCCATCGAGGGCGTGCAGGAGCTCGGGCGCGACGCGCACGAGGTCCTCGGCCGCGAGGGCTTCCGCATCGAGTTCAGCTACCCGGACCCGCGCGCGGGAACCCTCATGCAGGCCGTCCGCATCACCGTGGTCGAGAACGGACCCGTGGCCGACCTCGTGCAGGTCACGGCCACCACCTCGGGCAGGCAGGCCACCGAGATCTGGGACGAGATCCGCGCCATCCAGGACAGCGCGGTGACGACGTCCTGATGGCAGCCCTCTCCTTCGCCGAGGCTCAGGCGCGTGTGCTCGCGCTCAACAGCGACGAGCTGCCGTTCGTCTACGAGCCCGCGCCCTACGGCATCCGCGCCGCCTGGAAGTACGCCGACGTCAAGTGGGCCGCCATCACCGCGGCCGGCACCATCTCGGGCGACTACGAGCTGAGGGTCACTCTCGACCCCGAGTCGTCGACGTGGACCTTCGACGAGACCCGCTCCGAGAGCCGATCGACCGTGCAGAGCGACGGCGGCGGGGGCTTCAGCGCCTCCTTCGGCAGCTCGGGCTTCAAGGGCAGGCAGAAGAGCGCCTCGTTCCAGTTCGGCGTCGGCTCCGCCGCCAGCACGACCGACCGCCAGGGCACGCACGAGGGCAACACCTACGGCTACTCGTTCACGACCGACGAGGTGAAGGAGCCGCTCATCGCGGCCCTGGAGTCGGCCGGCTGGGAGCGAGCCCGCAAGGGCCTCTTCGGCAAGCTCTTCGGCGGCTGAGTGGCGGGGGCGGTTCAGCGGGTGTAACTTTGCAGTCTGCGCAAGTTTGGCGCGGTTCTCCCACTCCGCTGTGCTGCCCTGAGGATGCCCATGTCTCGTTCCGAACCGTCCTCCCGCAACGAGAAGGGAAGGGGCACGAAGGGCGCAGGAACCGGCGCGAAAGCACCCTCGAAGTCGGCACGTGCCGCCGACGCCCGGGCCGCAGCGCTCAAGGAGGCCGGTGGCCGGATGACGCACCGACAGATCCTCTTCATCATCTTCGGGCTCATGGCCGGCATGTTCCTCGCCTCGCTCGACCAGACGATCGTCGGCACCTCGATGCGCACGATCGGCGACGACCTCGACGGCATCAGCCTGCAGGCCTGGGTGACCACGGGCTACCTCATCCTGTCGACCATCTCGACCCCGCTGTACGGCAAGCTCTCGGACATCTTCGGCCGGCGCCCGCTCTACATCATCGCCATCGCGATCTTCCTCGTCGGATCCCTGCTGGCCGGCATCGCCACGAACATGTACGAGCTCGCGATCTTCCGCGCCATCCAGGGGCTCGGCGCCGGCGGACTCATGTCGCTCGCCCTCACGGTGATGGGCGACATCCTGGCCCCGCGGGAGCGCGCCAAGTACCAGGGCTACTTCCTCGCCACCTTCGGCATCTCGAGCGTCATCGGCCCGCTGCTCGGCGGTCTGCTCTCGGGAGCCCCCGAGATCCTCGGCATCACGGGCTGGCGCTGGATCTTCCTGCTCAACCTGCCGATCGGCGCCATCGCCATGGTGATCGTGCTGCTCTTCCTGCACATCCCGCACACCCGCCGCGCCGTGCGGATCGACTGGTGGGGCGTGGCCGCGGTCATCCTCACCGTCGTGCCCGTGCTGCTCGTGGCCGAGCAGGGGCGCGAGTGGGGCTGGGGATCGCCCGGCGCCATCGCCTGCTACGTGCTCGCCCCGATCGGTCTCATCCTCTTCCTCGTGGTGGAGCGGCGCATGGGCGACGACGCGATCATCCCGCTCAAGCTGTTCAAGTCCCCCACGTTCTCGATGGCCACCATCCTCGGCGTGCTCGTGGGCTTCGGCATGTTCGGCGCCATGATGACGCTGCCGAACTACCTGCAGATCGCCACCGGAGCGACCCCCACCGAGGCGGGGCTCATGATGATCCCGATGGTGCTCGGCCTCATGATCGCCTCGATCGTCTCGGGCCAGCTCATCTCGCGCACGGGCCGCTACCGGATGTTCCCCATCCTCGGCACAGGCCTTCTCGTGGCCGCCTTCTTCTACCTCACCTTCGTCTCGGCCGACAAGCCGGTCTGGTACGTGCTGATCGGCATGCTCGTGATCGGCCTCGGACTCGGCCAGCTCATGCAGACCCTCACGATCGCGTCGCAGAACTCGGTGGGCCCTCGCGACATCGGTGTGGCCACCTCGGCGTCGACGTTCTTCCGTTCGATCGGCGGCACACTCGGCACGGCCGTGGTGTTCTCGGTGCTGTTCTCGCGCCTGGAGACCACGCTGCCGGCCGCATTCGTGAATCCCCAGATCGTTGCCGGCACGGAGGCAGCGGCCGCCGACCCCGCCGTGCTGGCGAATCCGGCCAACGCAGCCATCCTGCAGATCCTCACCGACGCGAAGAGCGACCCGTCATCGATCGGCGACGCGCTGAGCGGCGACACCTCGTTCCTCGTGGGCGCCGACTCGCGGCTCACGCTGCCGTTCGTCGACGCGTGGGCGAACGCCACCCAGACCGTGTTCTGGGTCTGCCTCGCGGTGGTCGCGGTGGCCTTCGTGCTGAGCTGGTTCCTCAAGGCCACCCCGCTCCGCGCGAAGTCGGCCCTCGAGGAGGCCGCCGACGACGCGGCCGCCGCCGAGCCCACGGCCTCCCCCGCCGTGTCCCCCGCGGTGCAGGCGTCGCTCGCCGCAGAGGAGATGGGCGCCATGGTGCTCCCCGACACCAACTCCACCCCCGCCCAGCGCCCCGCCGAACACTAGCGAGGTCTGCCGAACCGTCACTTTCCACGCAACCCGCACGTGGGAAGTGTGGAAAGTGACGGCTCGGCAGAACCTAGAAGTCCTTGAGGTTGGCTCGGAGGCCGCCTGCGCCGAAGGTGGTGCGGAGGATGCCGCGGCGGCGGAGGATGGGCACGAGCTCGTCGAGCATGCGGTGGATCGTGACCGGATGCAGGTCGCCCGAGAAGATGAAGCCGTCGTTGTCGGCCTCCGCCCCGAGCTCCTCGATGAAGTCGGCGATCTCGTCGGCGGTTCCCACGTAGCCCGAGCGGTCGGCGATGCGGCCGAGGCGCGCCTTCGCCGTGAGCAGCTCCCGCAGCGTGGCGTCGGCGAACGAGTCGAGGCCGCCGAGCAGGCCCTTGATCGTGCCGCGCGAGACGTGGTCGCCGAAGATCGCCGGATCGACGGGCCGGTCGAGATCGAGCCCCGTGAGGTCGGTCTCGAGGTCGCTCGACTGGCCGGCCGCGATCTGCAGCAGGGTCGCGTCGTCGGGGTGCGCCGAGGCGTCGACGAGGCGCTGCGCCTCCTCCGGGCTCGACACCACGATCGGCTTGAAGACGAACAGCACGTCGATGTCGGCGGGGCTCCGGCCGTGCGCGAACGCGGCCGCGTGCACCTTCGCGCGGTAGGCGCGGATCGACTCGACGTCGAGCGAGGCGAGCGCGAGCTGCACCTGCGAGTTCGCCCCCGCGAACCCGAGCCCCCGCGGCGACCCCCCTGGCGACACCACGATCGGGTCGCCCGACACACTCTCTGCCGAGACGTCACTTTCGGCACCAAGAGCGGCGTTTTCACGTGAGAAGTGACGTTTCGGCAGAGTGAAGGGCAGGGCGTTGAGAGGGCCGTCGAAGCTGAAGTGCTCGCCGCGGTGCTGGAACGCGTCGAGCTTCGAGCCGTCGGCGAAGTGACCGGTCGTCGCATCCTGCACCAGGGCATCCGGGCCCCAGCTGTGCCACAGCCGCTGCACGGCCCCGAGCCACTCCTCGGCCCGGTCGTAGGCACCGTCGTGATCGAGCGGAGGCACGCCGAAGTGGCGGGAGGATCCGACGTCGGTCACGACGTTGATGCCGAAGCGGTGGTCGCTGAGGTGCTGCAGCGTCGCGAACTGCCGCGCCGCCTGGTAGGGCGAGTAGGCCAGCGGGTTCACGGTGGGCGCGATGCCGATGTGCTCGGTGACGTCGAAGAGGTAGGGCGCGAGCAGGAGCGGATCGTGCTTCGGGCCGCCGTAGGCGCTCCGGATGCGCAGGTCGAGCGTCTCGGCGTTGCCGAGCGAGAGGGCGTCCTCGATGATCACGAGGTCGAAGCCCGCCTGCTCGAGCGTGCGGATCGACTGCTGGTAGAGCTCGGGGCGGTGCCACGGGTGGTTCCACTCGTAGTACGGGTGACCCCAGCCGTGCGGGCCGAAGCCGCGGGAGAGGAACCAGCCGAAGTGCTGCGGATGCGCCACGTCAGACCACGGCCGGGTCGGCCACGGCGGGCGCAGCGGCGGGCGCGCCCGCGGGTGCAGCGGTCGCGGGTGCGGCGGCGCCCGACGCCTCGAGCGCCTGCTCGAGATCGGCGAGGAGGTCACCCGCGTCCTCCACACCGATCGACAGCCGGATGAGCCCCGGCCAGATCCCGGCCTCGGCGAGCTGCTCCGCACTCCGGTAGGCGTGGGTGGTGGAGGCGGGGTGGATGATGAGCGACCGCACGTCGCCGAGGTGGGTCATGCGCGTGAAGAGGGCGACCGAGTCGATGAACCGGCGCGCGGCATCCGCACCGCCCGCGAGCGTGAACGAGAACACCGAGCCCTGCCCCACCGGCAGGTAGCGCTCGGCGAGCGCGTGGTGGGGGTTCGAGGCGAGGCCCGCGTGGTCGACCGACTCGACGCCCGGCTGCTCGTCGAGCCAGCGCGCGATCGCGAGCGCCGTGGCCGACTGGCGGTCGACGCGCAGCGAGAGCGTCTCGATGCCCTGCTCGATGAGGAAGGCGTTGAGCGGGGAGGGCGTGGGGCCGAGCCGCGAGGCCACGACGTCGCGGGCGTAGACGGCGAAGGCGTCGGGCCCGAAGCGCTCGACGTAGCTCGCGCCGCCGAGCGCGTGGGCGGGCTCGGTGAGGTGCGGGAAGAGCGGGGCCCCGGATGCGTGGGCGGCCTGCGGGGTCTGTCCGGCCCAGTCGAACCCGTCGCCCGAGACGATCGCGCCGCCGAGCACCGAGCCGTGCCCGGCCAGGAACTTGCTCGCCGAGTGCACCACCACGTCGGCCCCGTGCTCGAGCGGCCGCAGCAGGTAGGGCGTGGCGAAGGTGTTGTCGACGATGAGCGGGATGCCGTGGCGGTGCGCGACCCCGGCCACGAGCGCGAGGTCGACGAGGTCGTTCTTGGGGTTCGGGATCGACTCCACGAACAGCGCCCGGGTGGAGGGGCGGATGGCGAGCTCCCAGGCGAGCGGATCGTTGTGCTCGGCCACGAACGAGGTCTCGATGCCGAGCCGGCCGAGGTTCTCCACGAAGAGGCCGCGCGAGCCCTCGTAGATGCTGTTGGCCGACACGAGGTGGTCGCCCGCCTTCAGGAGCGCGAGCACGGCCACCGAGACGGCGGCCTGTCCGCTGCCGACGAGGATCGCCTCGCGACCGCTCTCGAGAGCGGCGATGCGGCGCTCGACCGAGGAGTTCGTGGGGTTGCCGATCCGGGTGTAGGTGAAGCCGTCGTCGGCGCCGCCGAATCGGTCGCGGGCCTGGTCGAAGTCGTCGAACACGAAGCCGGCGCTGAGATAGATGGGGGTCGCCCTGGCGTTGACCCCGCCGGGGCCGTCGCTGCCGCGCCCGGCGTGCACCTGCCGGGTGGCGAAGCCGTGCGGCTGTCCTGCTGGTGTCGTGCGGGTCATCCCGGGCTCCTCCCGTCGATCGGCGATGCATCAGGTTCGCACGCCCGGCCCCGCCGAACGCCCTTTGCGAAGTTCTGTTACGAAATCCGGGCGCGGTACGCTTGGAGAGCGCTCTCACGAGCTGCTACCGCCACGCAAAGGAGCAGTGCACCCATGACGACCTCGTTCCCTCCCGGTTTTCTCTGGGGCTCCGCCACGGCCGCCGCCCAGATCGAGGGCGCGGCCTTCGACGACGGCAAGCAGGCCTCCATCTGGGACACCTTCTCCCGACTGCCCGGCGCCGTGCTGAACGGCGACACCCCGGATGTAGCAGTCGACCACTACCACCGCATGCCGGCCGACGTGGCGCTCATGAAGCAGCTCGGCCTGCAGTCGTACCGCTTCTCGACGAGCTGGGCACGCATCCGCCCCGGTGACGACGCCGTGAACCCCGCCGGGCTCGACTTCTACTCCCGGCTGGTCGACGAGCTGCTCGGCGCCGGCATCCTGCCCTGGCTCACGCTCTATCACTGGGACCTCCCGCAGGCGCTCGAGGAGAAGGGTGGCTGGGCGAACCGCGACACCGCCTACCGCTTCGCGGAGTACGCCGAGATCGTGCACGGCGTGCTCGGCGACAGGGTCTCGCACTGGACCACGTTCAACGAGCCGTTCTGCTCCTCGCTGCTCGGCTATGCCTCGGGCGTGCATGCACCGGGCCGGCAGGAGCCCGCAGCCGCCGTGGCCGCGGTGCACCACCAGCACCTCGCGCACGGCCTCGCCGTGCAGCGCCTCCGCGACCTCGGTGCGGAGGAGATCGGCATCACGCTCAACCTCACCAACGCCATCCCCGCGAACCCCTCCGACCCGGCCGACGCCGACGCCGCCAGGCGGCTCGACGCGCTCAACAACCGCATCTTCCTCGACCCGCTGCTGCGCGGGGAGTACCCGGCCGACATCCGCCACGACCTGGCGGAGTTCGGTCTCGACGAGGTCGACGACACGGCCCTCGTGCGGCCGGGCGACCTCGAGATCATCGCGCAGCGCCTCGACTTCCTGGGGGTGAACCACTACCACGACGACATGGTGAGCGGTCACCCCATCCCCGCCCCCGCCGACCCCTCGGTGGTGCCGGTCGACCCTCACGCGGTGGCCGGCGGGCGCGCCGTGCGCTCGCCCTTCGTGGGCTCCGAGCACATCACGTTCCCGCTGCGCGGCCTCCCCCTCACGGGCATGGGCTGGGAGGTCAATCCGGCCGGACTCCGCACGCTGCTGGTGCGGCTCGGCCGGGAGTACCCGAACCTGCCGCCCCTCTACGTGACCGAGAACGGAGCCGCCTACGACGACACCGTGTCGACGGAGCACGACGGCACGGCGGGCGGCGACATCGAGGCTGTGCACGACACCCAGCGCACGCAGTACATCCTCGATCACATCCAGGCGGTGTCGGATGCGATCGCCGACGGCGCCGACGTGCGCGGCTACTTCGTCTGGTCGCTGCTCGACAACTACGAGTGGGCCTGGGGCTACGGCAAGCGCTTCGGCATCGTGCGGGTCGACTACGACACCCTTGTGCGGACGCCCAAGGACAGCGCGCTCGCGTACGCGGAAGTGATCGCCGGAGGGGCGGGAGCCATCGGAGCGGGAGCCGGCGCGGTGGCGGCGGAATCGGCCGACCGGCCGTGATCCCGAGCGGCAACCCCACGCTCGAGATGGTGGCCGCCGAGGCCGGCGTCTCGCGCGCGACGGTGTCGCGGGTCGTCAACGGGCACGCCTCCGTGGCGCCCGAGGCCGTGGCGGCCGTGCACGCCGCCGTGGCGCGACTGAACTACGTGCCCAACCGGGTGGCGCGCTCGCTCGCGAGCCGGCGCACCGACGTGATCGCGCTGATCGTGCCGGAGTCGACCTCCACGGTGTTCGCCGATCCGTTCTTCGCGCCCGTCGTGCGCGGGGTGGCGAGGGCCCTCGCCGAGACCGACTTCACGCTCAACCTGCTCGTGGCCTCCGAGACCCGGCCCGAGAAGACCAGGCGCTACCTCCTCGGCGGCAACGTCGACGGGGCCCTCGTGGTCTCGCACCACTCCGGCGACCACTCCTACCTCGGTCTCGGCGACGCGCTGCCGATCGTCTTCGGTGGCCGCCCGCTCAACCCGGAGCTCGAGTCGCGGCACTACGTCGACGTCGACAACCGGCACGCCGCCCGGAGCGCGACCGAGTACCTCCTCGGCTCCGGCCGGCGCCGGGTGGCCACGATCGCGGGGCCGCAGGACATGCCCGCCGGCATCGACCGGCTCGCCGGCTGGCGCGACGCGATCGAGGCCGTGGGGGGCGACGTCTCGCTCGCCGAGCACGGCGCGTTCACCCAGCAGTCGGGGGCCGAGGCCGCGATCCGGTTGCTCGATCAGCACCCGGCATCCGGTACCGGCTCCACCGGCGCGGGCTTCGATGCACTCTTCGTGGCGAACGATCAGATGGCGGCGGGCGCCATCCAGGCGCTGCGGATGCGCGGACTCGCGAGCCCCACGGACATCGCGGTGGTCGGGTTCGACGACGACGCCTTCGCGGCCACGCTCGATCCGCCGCTCACCACGGTGCGCCAGCCGGCCACGGAGCTCGGCGTCTCGATGACCGAGCTGCTCGTGCGGCTGATCTCCGGCGAGGAGGCCCCGCATCGCACCATCATCCCCACGGAGCTGGTGCGGCGCGGAACCGCCTGACGCTACTCCGCGCCGGCGGCGAGGGCCTCCACGAGCTGGTCGAGACCCCAGGGCAGCGACAGGGCGGTGGGCGGGGAGACCGCGGCGATGTACTCGGTGCCCACGAGCTGGGCCACGGTGCCGGCCTTCACGGCGGGGATGACCGAGGTCTGCGGGGCGGTGAGGAACGCGTCGGCCTCGGCCTGCGTGTCGGAGTAGCTCAGCACCACGTCGGCCTCGAGCTGGTCGAGCTGCTCGTAGCTCAGGGTGGAGAAGAACGTCGAGTCGCCGTTGGCGAGCTCGTCGACCGAGGGTGCGCTCTCGAAGCCGAGGTCGAGCATGAACTCCACCCGCGGATCCTCCTTCTTGTAGACGTAGAAGGTGCCTGCGATGTCCCAGACGGCGGCGATGGTCTTGCCCTCGAACTCGGGGTGCGCCGCGGCCTGCTCGGCGAGCTGGTCGTCGATGCCCGCGAGCACCTCCTCGGCCTCGGTCGACTTGCCGAGCGCCTCGCCGACCGTGGTCACGACGTCGCGCCACGGGGTGCTCCAGGCCTCACCCGGGTAGGCCACGGTGGGGGCGATCTGGCTGAGGGTCTCGTACTGCTCCTCGGTGATACCCGAGTAGACGGCGAGGATGACGTCGGGATCGGCCTCGGCGATGGCCTCGTAGGGCGGCTCGTCGGGCGACTCGGGGAGCACGGTGGGCAGGTCGGCGCCCGCGGCCTCGACGGCCTCGGCGACCCAGGGCAGCACGCCGTTCTCGTCGCCCGCGTAGGAGTCGAACGGGATCGCGACGGGGATGGTGCCGAGCGCGATGGCCGCGTCGGTCGAGCCCCAGCCGAGCGTCACGACGTTCTGCGGGTCGGCCGGCACGACGGTCTCGCCGAAGGCGTGCTCGATCGTGACGGACTCGCCGGAGCCGGCGCCCGCATCGGCGGTCGAGGGCGTCTCGCTCGAACCGGCGGCGCAGCCGGTCAGCACGAGGGCTGCGGCGAGCGTCGACGCGGCGAGTGTCGCGAGGCGGGGACGGAGACGGGGCACGGGTTCCTCCAGGGAGTTCAGGGCGCTGTGGGTGCTGTGGGTGCTCAAGGTGCTTGTAAGGGTTGCCTTACCTAACCATCGTAGGTCACGCAGGCGTGCTTCGGAACCGTCCCCGGGGCACGACCATCGGCGATCCGCTCACGGGATCGTCGATCACGAGGGCCTCGAGCCCGAAGGCGCTCCGCACGATCTCGGCCGAGATGACGTTTCTCGGGGCCCCCTCGGCCACGATCCGCCCGCCCGACATCACCACGAGGTGGTCGGCGTAGCGCGCGGCGAGGTTGAGGTCGTGCAGCACCATCACCACGGTCGTGCCGCGCTCGAGATTGAGCTCGTGCAGGAGGTCGAGCACCTCCACCTGGTGGGTCACGTCGAGGAAGGTCGTGGGTTCGTCCAGCAGCAGGATGTCGGTCTCCTGTGCGAGAGCCATCGCGATCCAGACCCGCTGCCGCTGACCTCCCGAGAGCTCCTCCACGCGGCGCTCGGCGATGCCGAGGGTGTCGGTGGAGCGGAGGGCGGTGGCGACCGCGTGGTCGTCGGCCGCGGTCCACTGCCGGAACAGGCCCTGGCGCGGAAAGCGGCCGCGGCCCACGAGGTCGGCAACGGTGATGCTCTCGGGCGCCACGGGCTGCTGCGGCAGGAGGCCCACGAGCGTGGCGAGTCTCTTGCTCGGGTAGCGGTGCACGTCGGTGCCGTCGAGCAGCACCGCACCCTCCTCGGGCTTCAGCAGCCGGGCGAGCGCGCGCAGGAGCGTCGACTTGCCGCACGCGTTGGGGCCGACGATCACGGTGACCCCGCCGTCCGGGATCGCCACGTCGAGGGCGTCGACCACCCGGCGGCCGTCGTAGCCCAGGGACAGCGCCTCGGCGCGCAGCTCGTGCGAGCTCATGCGGTTCCTCTCGTTCGGTTGCCGCGGGCGAGGAGTCCGAGCAGGATCGGTGCGCCGACGATGCCGGTGACGATGCCGACCGGCACCTGCAGCCCCGGGAAGGCGTGCTGGGCGATGACGTCGGCTCCGGTCACGACCACGGCCCCCACGAGCGCACTCGCCACGAGGGCGGAGGCGGTGCCCGCCCCGCCGAGGAGTCGCCTGGCGATGGGCGCCGCCACGAAGGCCACGAAGGCCACGGGGCCGGCGGCCGCGGTGGCGACGGCGGCGAACCCCACCGCCACGAGGGTGAGCAGCAGGCGGGTGGGGGTGACGCGCACGCCGAGACCGGCGGCCGTCTCGTCGCCGAGCTGGAGCATCCGGAGCCGTGGAGCCAGGAGGATGAGACCGATCACGAGCACGAGCCCGGCCGTGGCCGTGACGGCCAGCTCCTCGCCCTTCACCGTGCCGATGCTGCCGACGAGCCAGACGAGTGCCGACTGGGCGTCGCGCACGTCGGCGCGCGTCAGGAGGTAGCCGATGAGCGCCTGGGCGAGGAAGGCGAGCGCGATGCCGATGAGCACGAACCGGGAGCCGGCGACGCCGTTGCGCGTGGCGAGGAGCGTGATGAGCCCTGCCACCACGACGGCTCCGGCGAAGGCGGCGAACGAGACGCCGATACCGCCCCAGCCGAGCACGAGGATGGCGCCGACCGCCGCGGCGCTCGCACCCTGCGAGATGCCGATGATGTCGGGGCTCGCGAGCGGGTTGCCGAGAAGGCTCTGGAAGACGGCGCCGGCGAGGCCGAACGCCGCGCCCACCAGGAGCCCGAGGGTGAGGCGGGGGAGCCGGAGGCCCTGCACCACGAAGTTGTCACCACCGGAGCCGAGGCCGAGGAGCGAGGCCACGACGTCGCCGGGCGCGAGCACGCGGTCGCCGAGCACGAGGGCGAGGCAGGCCAGCACGACGAGCAGGACGACGAGCACGCCCATGACGATCAGGCGGCGGCCGAGGCCGATTCGGCGGACGGCCGCGAGCATCCGCCGGTCGGCGAGCGGGTCGGGCACGACGGTTTCGGGGCCGGGTCTGGGGCCGGGCGTGGGGCCGGATGCGGAGCCGGGCGTGGGGCCGGAACCCGAGCCGGGCATGGGTCCGGGCGTTGCGCCGGTCACCGGATCACGCCCCGATCGCGTCGCACGAGCGCGATGAGCACGGGCGCGCCGATGACGGCCACCACGATGCCCGCCTCCAGCTCGGCGGGCTGGGCGATGAGGCGGCCCAGGGTGTCGGCCAGCACGAGCAGGATGGCGCCGAGGGGCAGCGAGTACGCCGCGATCCAGCGGAAGTCGGCCCCCACGAGCCGCCGGGCCACGTGCGGCACGACGAGCCCCACGAACACGAGCGGGCCCGCGAGCGAGGTCGCCGACCCGCAGAGCAGGATGACGGCGATGCCCGCGACCACGCGAGTGAGACCCACCCGCTGGCCGAGCCCCCTCGCGACGTCGTCGCCGAGGGCGAGCCCGTTCAGGCTGCGGCCGAGCACGAGCGCGAGCACGGCGCCCACGAGGAGGAAGGGCGCGAGGGTCACGACCGTGCCGGCGTCGCGGGCCACGAGCGAGCCCACCGACCAGAAGCGGTACTGCGCGAGGGTGTCGAGGTCACGCAGCAGCACGAGCGTGGTGAGGGCGGTGAGCACCGCGGTGACCGCGGCCCCCGCGAGGGTGAGGCTGAGCGGTGTGGGCCCGGTGCGGCCGGAAGCGACGGCGTAGACGAGCACGGCGGCCACCGTGGCGCCGAGGAACGCGAACCAGATGTAGCCCGCGGGGCTCGCCACGCCGAAGACGGCGATCGAGATCACGACGGCCAGGGAGGCCCCCGAGTTCACGCCGAGGAGGCCGGGATCGGCCAGCGGGTTGCGGGTGAGGCCCTGCATGAGCGTGCCGGCGAGGCCGAGAGCGGCGCCGGCGACGACGCCGACGATCGTGCGCGGCACCCGGAGGTCGAGCACCACCATCTGCTCCACCGCATCGCCACTCCGGCCCCCCGAGAGCGCCTCGAGCACGGTCGAGACATCGATCGAGCGCGAGCCGAGGAAGAGGCTGAGGCCGACCGCCACGAGCACGCCGACGAGGAGGCCGCCGAGCCCGAGCACGCGGATGAGACGGCGCCTCGCCGGGGAGTGGTGTGCCGAGAGGAGCTCAGCCGCGCCCGGCTTCCCGGCGTTCCGCGGGGTCGCGGTCACCGGCGGGCGGCTCTCACTGGCCCTCGGCCTTGCCGAGCCGCCAGTAGCCCATGAACGCCACGCGGTGCCTGTCGACGCCCGTCTCGCTCACGAGCAGGCGGCGGAGCTGCTTGATGCACGCGGATTCGCCCGCGAGCCAGGCGTAGAAGCGGCCGGCCGCGTCCTCGGGCGAGTCCCAGAGCATCTCGACGTCGACGTCGATGTCGGCGAGCTCCTGCGCGGAGTCGGCGAGAGCGGGGGCGATCCGGTCGCGGTGGGTGCCCACCCAGTCGCGCACGGCATCCAGGAGCGGGGTCGCGCCCGCCGGGTGCTCGTCGCGCGCGAGCCACACGAGGTCGACGTCGGCGGCGGTCTCGAGCGCCCAGTGGTCGCCCGCGTGCGGCACCTCGATGAAGGCCTGGGCGCGGGTGCCGGCGGGGAGGGACTCGAGGATGCTGCAGATGGCGGGTGCCGCGGTCTCGTCGCCCGCGAGCAGGTAGTCGACGGCCTCGCCCGGGTGCCAGTCGAGGCCGAGCCGGTAGTCGATGCTGAGGTCGTCGGGCCCCACGATGACGATCTCGTCGCCCACGGTGGCGCTCTCGAGCCAGCCGGCGGCGGGGCCCTCGGGCGCTCCGGTGGCGCTCGCGTGCACCACGAAGTCGACGTCGAGCTCCTCGGGTGCGTCGGCGGTGGCGGGGCGGATGGCGCGCACGGTGTAGGTGCGGAAAGGGTTGCGGAGCGCCTCGGGCAGCTCGCGCCAGGACTGGTACCAGGTGCCGGCGTCGAGGCTCTCGTCGTCGAACCAGAAGTCGCCGCCGTAGGTCTTGTCGGCGAAGGGCACCACGATCTTGATGCGCTGATCGAGCCCGGCCGTGCCGAAGCGGTCGAACTCCGGGCCTGTGAAGGTGACCCGGCGGAAGCTCGGGCTCACCTGCTCGATGCGCACCACCCGCGACCGGAACGGCCGGTACGAAGGCCGCGCGGAGCGCTCGGCGTCGGTGCGGGCTTGATAGGTAAGCATTACCTAATTATGCACCGGATGCCTCCGCGCCCGTGGTCTGGGAGGATGACGGAGGAGGCACGATGACAGCACGGGAGCAGGGCGACACCACCGTGACGCTGGCGCGCATCACCCGCTATCCCGTGAAGGGCCTGCCGGGAACGAGCACGGCCTCGGCGGCCGTCGCACCCGGGGAGGGGCTCGGCTTCGACCGGGTGCTGGCGATCGAGACCGGTGACTCGGAGCACGTCGAGGGAGGTGGCTGGCGTCGGCGCGGAGCCTTCCACCACGTCGCCAAGAACCCGTCCCTCGTGCGGTTCGGCACCGCGCTCGAGCGCGAAGGGGGCGCAGAGGCGGGCAGCATCGACGACCCCGGAGCTGTGGTGCGGCTGATCGTGACCGATCCACAGGGAACGAGCGCGAGCATCCGGTTCCCCGACCCGGATCTCGCTCCGCTCGACGCGGCCGTGCGCGAGTGGTTCCCGCACGGCAGGACGGGGGACGCCGCCGTCGTGGCTCCGGGTGCCCGGCTCTGGGACTGGGAGAACGCGCTCATCTCGCTCATCAACCTCGAGACGGTCGCCGCCCTGCAGGAGCACACGGGGCGAGAGGTCGACGACCGCCGGTTCCGCGGCAACCTGCTCGTCTCCGGGCTCCCGGCGTGGTCGGAGTTCGGCCTCGTGGGTCGCACGATCTCGATCGGCGACGCGCGGTTCGAGGTCTTCCAGCCCACCGATCGGTGCCGCGCCACCGCGGTCGACCCCCTCTCCGGCGCCGTCGACCTCAATGTGCCCGCGCAGCTGGCCGCACGCTTCGGGCACATGTTCTGCGGCGTGTACCTGCGCCCGGTCGCGGCCGGGCGGATCGCGGTCGGCGATGCCGTGAGCGTGCTGCCGCCGGGAGCGCGCGCGGGCGTCGCCCCCGATGCCCCGATCGAGGCGATCGCGGAGTGGCCCCGCCTCGCCACCGTCTCCCGCCGGGAGCACGTGACCGACGGCATCGAGAGCCTCTGGCTCGACGACGCCGCGGGTCTCCTCGCCGGCGCCGGCCCCGGGCAGCACGTGCGGGTGCATCTGCCCGACGAGCCCTCCCCGAACTGGCGCAACTACACGATCTCGGCCGTCGAGGGCGCCTCGGTGCGCATCACGGTCAAACGGATCGGCGGCATCTCCTCGGTGCTGCACGAACGTTTCGGGGCCGGCACCGAGCTGCTCGTGAGCGGGCCGTTCGGTCTTGTGCATGACGTCGCAGGCACGGGGTCCACCGCCACGACCAGCGCCACCTCCACGGCCGCCACCTCCACAGCCGAGCATCCGCTCGTGCTGGTGACCGCGGGCATCGGTGTCACCCCCGCCGTGGCCATCCTGCGGGCGCTCGTGGCGGCGGGCTCGCGAGCCCCGGTCGAACTGCTGCACGTCGATCGAAGCCAGCAGGGGGTCGCCCACCTCGACGAGATCCTCGACCTCGTCGATGCACTGCCGAACGCGAGCCTGACGCTGCATCTCACCGGCGGTGATCCGGACTCGAGCGCCCTCGCCACCACCCGCGCCGGAGGTCGAGTACGGGTGCGCACCGGCCGGCCGAGCCACGACGATCTCGCGGCAGCCGCCTGCCGTGCCGCGGCCGGCGGCGGGAGGGGTCACGACGGCGCCGAGCCGAGCAGGGGGGCCGGTCGCGCGGTCGCCGAGGTGACCGCCCACCTGTGCGGGCCACCCGGACTGCTCGACGCCTCACGTCGCGCGCTCGAGGGTGCCGGGATCGCGCGCGAGCGCATCCACTTCGACGTCTTCTACACCCCCCGACTCACCGACGAGGCTCCGCGCGTGCCACCCCGCCCCGGTCCGTTCACGGTCGATCCGGGCGACGGCGGCGCTCCGATCGAGTGGCGCCCGGCCGCCGGAGCGCTGCTCGACGTCGCCGAGGCCGCCGGGCGCGGCTGGCCGTCGGCGTGCCGCTCCGGCGCGTGCGGCACCTGCGAGGGAGCGCTCCGCTCCGGCACGATCGCGTACCTCGTCGACCCGGTGATCACGCCGCCCGACGGGCGCATCCTCACCTGCTGCGCGGTGCCGACCTCCGACGTCGTGCTCGGGCCGTAGAGACAGCGTGTCCGCTAGACGAAGCGGGCTCCCGGCAGCCGACGGCGGATGACGTCGAGGGCGTCGGCGCTCCGGTCGACGAGCACGAAGTTGCGGCCGAGGGCCGCTGCCACGGCGCCGGTGGTGCCGCTGCCGGCGAAGAAGTCGAGCACCCAATCGCCCTCGCGGGAGGACGCCTGCACGATGCGGCGCAGGATGCCCTCGGGCTTCTGCGTGGGGTAGCCGGTCTTCTCGCGACCGGTGGGCGACACGATCGTGTGCCACCAGACGTCCGTCGGCAGCTTGCCGGCCGCCGCCTTCTCGGGAGTCACGAGGCCGGGTGCCATGTAGGGCTCGCGGTCGACGGTCGTCGAGTCGAAGTAGTAGCCGCGCGGATCCTTGACGTAGACGAGGATCGTGTCGTGCTTCGTGGGCCAGCGGTTCTTCGACTTGGCACCGTAGTCGTAGGCCCAGATGATCTCGTTGAGAAAGCTCTCGCGGCCGAACAGGGCGTCGAGCAGCACCTTGGCGTAGTGCGCCTCGCGGTAGTCGAGGTGCAGGTAGAGGGTGCCGTCGTCGGCGAGCAGCCGCCACGCCTCCACGATGCGCGGCTCGAGGAACTCCCAGTAGTCGTCGAACCGGTCGTCGTAGCTCAGCAGATCACCCTTGATGCGGTCGTACTGGCGGCCCTGGAAGCCGGTGACCCGGCCCGGCCGTCTCTCGTCCGGGTCCGCATCCGGAGCAGTGCGGGTGGAGGTCGTGGAGCGTCTGGCCTGCGTGCGGCCGGTGTTGAAGGGCGGATCGAGGTAGATCACCGTGAACGAGCCGTCCGCAAGACCCGGGGTCACCTCGAGGTTGTCGGCGTGGAACACGAGGCCCTCGCCGCGGGCGTCGGCGCCGAACTGCCGGCGGGGGTCTGCAGTACCCGAGCCTCCCGGATGGACAGGGAACGGATCGGCGACGGGCACGGTGCAATTCTGGCAGTTCCCATCGGGCGGGGTTATCCTCGGGGCAGAATGAGCACCGAGATCCGCCATGAGCACAGCCAGAACCGCTACACCATCAGTCTCGACGACCAGGTGGCGGGCTTCGCCGACTATCGCATCGAGGGCGAGCGCATCGTCTTCGTGCGCACCGAGGTCGACCCCAAGAAGCGCAAGGCGGGCGTGGCCGGCGAGCTCGTGCGGCACGCGCTCGACGACGTGCGGGTGAGCGGATCGCTCGCCGTGGTTCCCCGCTGCAGCTTCGTGGCCCATTTCATCGACACGCACCCCGACTACCAGGAGCTCGTCGACCGGGGCTGAGCCTCCCGCATGCTCGGCCGCGGTGTGGTGGGATGGAGCCATGCCCGACGAAGCGCTCGCCCCCACCACCCCCGCCCTTCCTGCCCCGTTCCTCCTGGACGCCGGTGGCGACGTCGCGGCGAACCCCCTCGAGGCCGAGGCCGAGGCGGTCCGTGCCGAAGCCGACGGCTACGACGGCGTGCTCGCCATCGAGCTCAAGCACGACCCCTTCGTGAGCCTCGCCCTCTCGGCCCGCGCCACCTCGCGCGTGCGCCTCACGAGCGCGATCGCCGTGGCCTTCGCCCGCAATCCGATGAACACCGCGATGCTCGCCAACGACATCCAGCTCATCTCCGGCGGCCGGTTCGTGCTCGGACTCGGGTCGCAGGTGAAGGCGCACATCGAGCGCCGCTTCGACATGCCCTGGTCGCATCCGGCCCGTCGCATGCGCGAGTACGTGCAGGCGGTGCGCGCCATCCAGCACGCCTTCGAGACGGGCGAGCGGCTGAAGTTCGAGGGCGAGTTCTACTCGCACACCCTGCTCCCGCCGATGTTCAGCCCGGGCGCGAACCCGCACGGAGCCCCGCCGATCGTGGTCGCGGGCGTCGGCGAGCTCATGACCGAGGTGGTGGGCGAGGTCGCCGAAGGGCTCCTCGTGCATCCGCTCACCACGCGCCGCTACCTCGACGAGGTCACCCTGCCCGCCCTCGCCAAGGGGCGTGCGACGAGCGGGCGCACGGATGCGGTGGAGCTCAGCCTGCCCGCCTTCATCGCGATCGGCGACGGCCAGGCCGAGGTCGACTCCGCGGTGCGCGCCGTGCGCAAGCAGATCGCGTTCTACGGATCGACGCCGTCGTACCGGGGCGTGCTCGAGACGAACGGGTGGGGTGAGCTCTACGAGCCGCTGCACGCGGGGTCGCTGCGCGGGGAGTGGGAGGCCATGGCCGATCTCGTGCCCGACGAGATGCTCGAGGCCATCGCGACGATCGGATCACCGGCGGAGGTCGCGGAGGGGCTGCGGGCTCGATACGCCGGGGTGATCCAGCGGCTGTCGTTCAATGCTCCCTATGCGGTGGATCCGTCGGTGTGGGGCGAGCTGAAACGCGAGCTGAGCGCCTGACCTGGCCCCCTGTGTGCGCTGTGCGGTAGGCGGCGAGGGCGTCGGCGGAGGTCTCGTGATCCACGGTGTCCGGTTCACCTGAGGTGGTGATGGTGCCGGCCAGGGCGCCCTGCACGAAGAGGGGGATCGAGCCGCCGTGGGCCTTCATGGTGGTGTGGTCGAGGGCGGGGTCGGTCAGGGTCTCGAAGGGGGTTCCTGCCTCCTCGAAGCGGCGGCGCACGAGGAGCGAGGGCTGCGAGAAGTGGCGCACGAGGGCGGCCTTGCCCGCGAGCCACGGGTCGTTGCCCGTGTCGGTGTCGCCGAACTTGGCGCGGAAGACGGTGTCGTCGCCGAGCACGATCTCCACCGCGAGGTCGAGCCCGCGCTCGCGGATGAGCATCGAGGCGATCACTCCGAGCTCGAAGGCATCGTCATTGGTGAACGACGAGACGTCGAAGGGCTCCACGGCCTCGAGGGAGGCCACCGTGAAGGGGGCGAGGGCGGCCTCGCGGGCCTCACCGGCGGCGCTCACGGCACGCGGCCGATCCACTCCGGCGTGGCGAACTTCGTGCGCACCAGCTCCTCGGCGGCCGCGCGCTCCTCGGGCGTGATCTCGGAGGGGGCCGCGCCGTAGAGGCCCGTGAAGGTCGAGATGAGGCGGTCGATGATCTCGGTGCGCGGAAGTCCCGTCTGGCTGCGGAGCGGATCGACGCGCTTGGCGGCCGACTTCGTTCCTTTGTCGCTCATCTTCTCGCGGCCGATGCGCAGCACCTGCACCATCTTCTCGCCGTCCATGTCGTAGCTGAGCGTGGCGTGGTGCAGCACGGCGCCGTTGCCGAGGCGCTTCTGGGCGGCACCGCCGATCTTGCCCTTCGCCGACGAGATGTCGTTGAGCGGCTGGTAGAACGCCTCGATGCCGAGCGACTTCAGGGCCGTGATGACCCACTCGTCGAGGAACGCGTAGGAGTCGGCGAACGACATGCCCTGCACGAGCGCCGCGGGGGCGTAGATGGAGTAGGTGACGACGGAATTGGCATCCATGAACATCGCCCCGCCGCCCGAGATGCGGCGCACGATCTCGAAGCCGTACTTCTCGGCGTTGTCCTTGTCGACCTCGTTCTTCACCGACTGGAAGCTGCCGATCACCACGGCGGGCTCGTTCCACTCCCAGATGCGCAGGGTGGGCCCCCGGCGGCCCTCGCCCACCTCGATGGCGAGCACCTCGTCGAGGGCGAGCTGCATCTGCGGGCTCTCTGCCCCGGTGTGGATGAGCTGCCACTCGTAGGCGTCGAAGCTCGTGGCCTTCGCCACGGCACGACGCACCGCCACGGCCACGGCCTCGGCCGAGAAGCCGAGCAGCACGGCGCCCTCGGGGAGGGCCGCCTTGACGGCCGCGGTGATGGTGGCGGCGTCACTGTCGACCGGCAGGCCCTCCACGGCCGCATCGATGAGCGGCAGTGCGTCGTCGGGCTCGAGGAAGAAGTCACCCGCCAGCCGGAACCCGCTGATCCGCTCGTCGCTCTCCTCGAGATCGACCACCACGAGCTTGCCGCCCGGAACCTTGTACTCACCGTGCATGAACGCCCTCCTCGGCTCCCTCCCACCCTACTTCCGCCGCCCGCCGCGCCGGCTACCTCGGGCCGGCCGTGCGGTAGCGGTGCTCGGGGCGGCCCGTGGCGCCGTACTGGAGTTCGATGGCGAGCTGGCCCTCGTGCGCGAGCGACGAGAGGTAGCGCTGGGCCGTCGCCCGCGAGATCCCGATCCGCTCGGCGATCGCCGGCGCCGACAGGGCGGTCCCGGATGCGGCGAGCGCCTCGAGCACGGCCGTCTCGGTGGGCGAACGGCGGGCTCCCGCAGCGCCGCCCGCAGCACCCGCACCGTGCAGCACGCGGCGGGCGCGATCGACGGTGGACTGGTCGAGTTCGGGCTGCGCGTCGAGCAGGTTGCGGTAGCGGATGTACGCGCGGAGCTGCTCCGCGAGCTCCTCGTCGGCGAACGGCTTCACGAGGTAGGCGAACGCGCCGCGCTGGAACGCCCGCCGCACGGCCGAGGCCGTCACCGCGGCCGAGAGCACGATGGCGTCGACGTCGATCGCGCGCACGAGGTCGAGGCCCGATCCGTCGGGCAGGTAGATGTCGGCGAGCACGAGGTCGGGCTGCACCGACTCCACGAGCTCGCGCGCCTCGGCCACCGTGCCCGCGGTGCCGGTCACGACGAATCCGTCGACACCCTCCACGATGCGGGTGTGCAGCCGCGCCACCCGGAAGTCGTCATCGACGACCACCACCCTGAACCTCGCCTCGCTCACGACCCGTCCTCCCTCTCGAACTGCTCCTCGAGCCGCGCGCAGAACACCGCACCGTGCGGCATGCCCGACGTCGTGCGCACGTCTCCCCCACCCGCCATCGCGAGCCACAGCTCCCCGCCGTTCCGCCGCGCGACCTCCGCCGACAGCCGGAGCCCGATCCCGTGCCCGTGCGCCGCTCCGGCTGAGCCCGGCCCCTGCTCGGCCGACGCCCCGGCCTCGGCGGCGGGCTCGTCTGTCCCCGCGTCGGTGGGACCGGCGAGCGGATCGCGCGCGGCGCCGTCACCCGAGTCCATCACCGAGAGGTGCAGCTCGTCGCCGTGCCGGAGCGCCTCCACCTCCACCCAGCGCGGCGTGCGCGCTGAGGCGGCCGCCGCCGCGATGCCGTTGTCGACGAGGTTGCCGAGCACGGTCGTCACGTCCTCCGGATGCCGCAACGACCCGACCACGTCGGCATCCGGCCCCACCCGCAGCAGCACGCCGCGTCGCTCCGCCTCGATCGCCTTCGCCCCGAGGAACGCCTGCAGGTACGGCTCCCGGATGCGCCCGGCCCCCTCGAGCGGAAACCGCACCGGCCCGTGGTCACCCACCTCGGCGAGGTATTCGAGCGCCTCCTCGGTGTCTCCGCCGCGCACGAGGCCGGTCACCACGTGGATGCGGTTGGCGAACTCGTGCCGCTGCTCTCGCAGCGCGCTCGCGAGGGTGCCCACGGCGGTGAGGCGTCGCGTGAGGTCCTCGACGTCGGTCACGTCGCGCACGATCACGACCTTCCCGAGCAACCGCCCCTCGCGCCGCACCTCGTGCACGTCGACGAACAGCATCCGCGCCCCCACGACGAGCGGCCCGCCCTCCCCCGGCCCGCTCTCCCGCGGCCCGCCCGCCACCTCGCCCTCGCGGGCCCCGCCGACGCGCGCCAGCACCTCCGGGTGCGGCACCGCCTCGGCGAGCGGGAGGCCGACCGGCGAGCGGAGGCCGAGCAGCAGGGCGGCGCGGTCGTTGCAGACGGTCACCACATCCGAGGTCGAGAGCCCGAGCACCCCGTCGTCGACGCCCTGCAGCACGGCCTGCTGGTCGTGCACGAGCGCGAGCAGCTCCTCCGGCTCGAGCCCCAGCGTCTTCGTGCGCAGCCGTCGCGCGATGAAAGCGGCGAGCAGTGCTCCCACGCCGAGCGCGAGGGCGGTCGTGAGCGCCACGGGCACCGCGTCCGACAGCACGGTCGACCACACCTCGGCGGGCGGCAGCCCCACCGAGACCTCCCCCACGATCGTCTCCGGCGAGACGATCCCGTAGATCGGCACCTTCGCCCGGGCGGAGTCGCCGAGGGTCCCGCGCTCCCAGCTCACGACCTCCTCGCCGCGGAGTGCGGCATCGGGACTCGTCGACACCGGATCGCCGATCTCCGCGGGGTTCGGATGCGCGAGGCGCCGCCCCGTGTCATCGGTGATCACCACGAACAGCGCCCCCGTGCGCGCCTCGACCGAGCGCGCGTAGTCGTCGAGGTCGCCCGCCACGAGCTCCGCATCCGTCGACGCCACCGACCGCCGCGACTCCTCCTCGGCCGCGGCCCGCACATCCGGCGTCGACGCCACGCTCTGAGCCACCCGCAGCGCCGACTCCTGGGTCTGCTGCACGAGCCGGTTGAACGCCGTCACCGCGAACAGCGCCGTCGTGATGAGCGAGACCGCGATCATCGCGAGCACGATCGACCGGTTCACCTGCGTGGTGAACCGCGTGCCGGGCACCCGCGCGCCGTGCACCCGCGCACTCCGCCTCGTCGCCATCCCCGCATGCTAGCCCGGCGCATCCGGCGCCTGCTGAGCAGAATGCGCAGAACGAACTCAATGCTCGATTCGCGCCCAATGCGCACTAGCGCGCGCCCCCGCTCGACCCGTCCCTAGGGTAACGGGACCAGCCGCGCACAGCCGGCGCAGACGGAACAGACGAAGGAGTCTCTCGTGCTCGTCCTACTCGGATTCGGAATGGTCGCCACCTTCATGGTGCTGATCATGACCAAGCGGATGACCCCGGTCCTCGCGCTCATCATCGTCCCCACCATCTTCGGCCTGTTCGCGGGAGCCGGCCTCGGCATCGGCGACATGGCGATGGAGGCGATCGGCGGCCTGGCCCCCACGGCCGCCCTGCTGATGTTCGCCATCATCTACTTCGGCCTGATGATCGACGTGGGCCTGTTCGATCCGCTCGTGCGCATCATCCTGAGGGTCGTCGGTCACGACCCCGTGAAGGTCGTCGTGGGCACGGCGCTCCTCGCCGCGGTGATCTCACTCGACGGCGACGGCTCGACCACCTTCATCGTGGTCACGAGCGCCCTGCTGCCGATCTACCTCCGGCTCGGGCTCAGCCCGGTGGTGCTCACCTGCATCGCGGGCCTCGCCAACGGCACCATGAACATCCTCCCCTGGGGCGGCCCCACAGCCCGCGCGGCCGCCGCCCTCGACCTCTCGCCCACCGACGTGTTCGTGCCGATGATCCCCTCGATGCTCGTGGGCCTCGCCATCATCTTCGTCTTCGCCTGGCACCTCGGCCTGATGGAGCGCAAGCGCCTCGGCACCATCGACCTCCCCGGCGAGGCGGATGCCGCCACCGGCGGCGCGCGCGGCTCCCGAGGCACCCGCGGCACCCGCGGCACCGGCACCGGTTCGGGCAAAGACCCCCGCGGCGCCGGCAGCCGAGCCGCCGCCGGCACGCAGGTGCGCCGCATCTCGACCGTCTCGCTCAAGGCGATCGTGAACCCCGCCGACACCGCGATGGCCGACACCATGCTCGACCCGCAGCGCCCGACGCTCCGCCCGAAGCTGTTCTGGTTCAACCTCGTGCTCACGGTCGTCGTCATGGTGCTGCTCGTGGCCGACGTGCTGCCGCTCGCCTACGTCTTCATGGCCGGGAGCGCCATCGCCATCATCGTCAACTTCCCCCGCGTCTCCGAGCAGGCCGAGCGGATCGTGGCGCACGCGCCCTCGATCGTCGGCGTGGTGTCGATGGTGATCGCGGCCGGCGTGCTGATCGGCGTGCTCGAGGGCACCGGCATGGTCGACGCGATGGCGGCCTGGGTGGCGGGTTCGATCCCGGCCGAGCTCGGGGCGTTCTCGGCGGTCATCACCGGCCTCCTCAGCATCCCGATGACCTTCTTCCTCTCCAACGACGCCTTCTACTTCGGTATCCTCCCGGTGCTCGCCGAGAGCGCCTCCGCCTTCGGCATCGACCCCGTCGACATGGCGCGAGCCTCCATCACCGGCCAGGTCGTGCACATGCAGAGCCCGCTCGTGCCCGCCATCCTGCTGCTGGTCTCGCTCGCGGGCGTCAACCTCGGCGACCACCACAAGAAGGTGCTCTGGCGCGCGGTCGTCGTCGCCCTCGCGATGCTCGTCGTGGGTGTCGTCATCGGCGCCATCGGCATCGGATGAGCCGGCGGATGAGCGGGGCGGATCGCCCGCAGCCGGTCACCACGCGAAACGCGGCGATAACACGCCGTTCACGCCCACCCCTTAACGTGGAAGCATGACCGACACGATGACCCGCGACGCCCGCCGCCTCGCGACCGCCCGCGCCCTGCTGTTCGACCTCGACGGCGTGCTCACCCCCACGGTCGACGTGCACATGCGGGCCTGGTCACGCCTGTTCACCCCGTTCCTCGAGGCACACGGGGCAGCCCCCTACACCGACGACGACTACTACCTCCACATCGATGGCAAGCCCCGCGTCGACGGCGTGCGCTCGCTGCTGGCCTCGCGCGGACTGACGCTGCCCGAGGGCACTCCGGACGACGCCGCGGGCGAGGACACCGTCTGGGCACTCGGCAACCGCAAGAACGACGCCTTCGCCGCCGAGCTCGCCGAGAACGGCATGGCGCCCTACCCGGGCTCGCTCGACTTCCTCATAGCGGCGCTCGACGCCGGCTACGGGGTCGCCGTGGTGTCGAGCTCGCGGAACGCAGATCCGGTGCTCCGGGCGGCCGGCATCCGGGACCGCTTCGGGGTCGTCGTCGACGGCGTGGTGGCCGCCCACGAAGGCATCGCGGGCAAGCCCGCACCCGACACGTACCTGCGTGCCGCGGAGCTGCTCGGCTTCAGCGCCGAGGAGTGCGTCGTGCTCGAGGATGCGCATTCGGGTGTGCAGGCCGGGCGCGACGGCGGTTTCGGACTCGTGGTGGGCGTCGACCGGGGAGTGGGCCCCCAGCTGCTGCTCGATTCCGGTGCCGACATCGTGGTCGACGATCTGGCCGAACTGCTCCCCGCACTCCGCTAGCCTCCCGCTCCGCTACCATCGATCGACCGCGCCGCGGTCACCGACCCTCTCGCTGCCCTCCCGAGAAAGCCCGCGATGAACCCCATCACCTCCGATCCGCTCGACCGTTCGCAGTTCCCCGTCGACGAATGGGCGCTCACCGAGGCCGAGTTCCACACCGCCACCCAGGGTCGCACCGAGACCCTGTTCTCCGTCGGCAACGGCTACCTCGGGATGCGCGGCAACTTCGAGGAGGGGCACAAGGCCTACGCCGAGGGCACCTTCATCAACGGCTTCCACGACACCTGGCAGATCCGCCACGCCGAGGAGGCCTACGGCTTCGCCCGGGTGGGCCAGACGATCGTCAACGCGCCCGACGCCCGCGTCATCCGCCTCTACGTCGACGACGAGCCCTTCGTGGTGGCCGATGCCGATGTGATCGAGTACTCCCGGCGCCTCGACTTCCGCACCGGCGTGCTCGAGCGGGTCGTGGAGTGGCGCACGCCCTCGGGCAAGCGCGTGCTCATCCGTTCGTGCCGCCTGGTCTCGTTCACCGACCGCCACCTCGCCGTGATCGACTACGAGGTCACGATGCTCGATTCGGATGCGTCGCTGCTCATCTCGAGCCAGATCCTCAACCGCCAGGACCGGGTCGACGAGTACACGCCGGCTCCGGGCACGGGCTCGAACGGCTCCATCCCCGACCCGCGGAAGGCCTCGGGCTTCGCCGACCGCGTGCTGCTCCCGCGGGTGAAGACGGTGCGCGAGGGCCGCTACATCCTGGGTTACCGCACCGCCAACTCGGGCATGACCCTCGCGGTCGGCGCCGAGCACCACATCGAGACCAGCAACGAGTGGGACGAGACGTCGCAGATCGACGACGACATCGCCAAGCAGGTCTACCGGATCCGGGCCAAGGCCGGCCAGCGCACCCGCCTGGTCAAGACGATCGCCTATCACACGTCGTCGACGGTGCCCACGACCGAGCTCGCCGACCGGTGCAACCGCACGCTCGACCGCATCCGCGAGGAGCCGATCGAGGAGGTCTTCGCGCGGCAGACGGCGTGGCTCGACGACTTCTGGCGCCGCTCCGACGTGCAGATCGAGGGGCATCCGGATGTGCAGCAGGCGGTGCGCTGGGACCTCTTCCAGCTCGCGCAGTCGACCGCCCGCACCGACGGCGGGGGCATCGCCGCGAAGGGCGTCTCGGGCTCGGGCTACGGCGGGCACTACTTCTGGGACACCGAGATCTACGTGCTCCCCTTCCTCACCTACACGTCGCCGCAGGTGGCGAGGAACGCCCTGCGGTTCCGTCAGGGCATGCTGCCCGCCGCCCGTGAGCGCGCGGTGGAGCTGAACCAGCGCGGCGCGCTGTTCCCGTGGCGCACGATCAACGGTCTGGAGTCGTCGGCGTACTACGCGGCGGGCACGGCCCAGTACCACATCGACGCCGACATCTCCCATGCGCTCTCGCAGTACGTGGCGGCCACGGGCGACGTCGACTTCCTCGCCCGCGGCGCGATCGACATCCTCGTGGAGACGGCGCGGATGTGGGCGGATCTCGGGTTCTGGCGGGGTCGTGGTGGCTCGACGGATCCGGAGACGTCGTCGTTCCACATCCACGGCGTGACCGGGCCGGACGAGTACACCACCGTGGTCAACGACAACCTCTTCACGAACGTCATGGCCCGCGCCAACCTGCGCGCCGCCGTGCGTCAGACCCGCGCGATGCAGGCCGACGACCCCGCGGCCTTCACCGCGATGGTCAACCGGCTCGACCTCGAGCTCGACGAGGTGGAGGAGTGGGCGCAGGCCGCCGAGGCCATGCACATCCTCTTCGACGCCGACCTCGGCATCCACCCGCAGGACGCCCAGTTCCTCGAGAAGGAGCTCTGGGACCTCGACAACACCCCGCCGTCGAAGCGCCCGCTGCTGCTGCACTTCCATCCGCTCGTGATCTACCGCTTCCAGGTGATCAAGCAGGCCGACGTCGTGCTCGCCCTGCTCCTCCAGGGCGACGAGTTCACCACCGCCGAGAAGCGCGCCGACTTCGAGTACTACGACGCGCTCACCACGGGCGACTCGACCCTCTCGGCGTCGACCCAGTCGATCATCGCGGCGGAGGTCGGCTACCGCGAGCTCGCGCTCGGCTACTTCCTGGCCGCCCTCTACGTCGACCTCGGCGACCTGCACAACAACACCGCCGACGGCATCCACGTGGCCTCGACCGGTGGCGTGTGGAGTGCGCTCGCCTTCGGTTTCGGAGGTATGCGCGACTACCTGGGGCGCTTCACGTTCGATCCGCGGCTGCCGGAGGAGTGGCCCTCGCTCGTGTTCCATGTGACCATCCGCGGGCGACTGCTGGAGGTCGACCTGCGGCAGGACAGGATGACGTTCACGGTGCTGTCGTCTCCGTCGACCTCCCCGCAGACGCCGATCCCGCCCGCGGCCGAGGGCGCGGAACCGCTCGAGCTCTGGGTGCGCGGCGAGCGCATCCTCGTGGGTCCGGATGCGCCGTTGACCGTTGCCCTCGCGGACGACCGCCCCACGATCGAGGGCGCCCCCACCACCTCCGACATCGAGGGCACGGTCCGCGCCGACGGCTCGGTCATCACGGCCTCGATGCCCACCATCGTCTCGGACTACGACGACACGGAGAGCGTCGTCGGCATGGACTGAGCGGGCGTCAGCCGGCGGGGGCCGAGAGGCCCAGGCGGGGGTACAGGATCTCGAAGCCCTTCTCGAAACCACCCTGGAGGGCGTCAGCCACGTGGCCGGCGCCCGGGATGACGTAGTAGGTGGTGGCCCAGCCCGCTGACGCCGCCGCCTCTGAGGCCGCCTCGGCCTCCGGCTCGAAGGTGGGGTCGTTGCCGCCGACCGTGAAGATCGCGGTGGTGTCGGGGTAGGGGTGCGTCTTCGACTCGAGGATGGCGACCGGCTTCTGCGCCTCGAAGGCTGCCGCATCTCCGCCGAAGAGGTTCGCGATGACCTCGTCCGGCTGCTCCGAGCCCGGGTAGAGCTCGCCCGAGATGTCGAGGACGTTGCCGAAGAGCTCCGGGTACTTCGCGCCGTACTTGAACGCGCATCCGCCGCCGTTGGAGTAGCCGGCGATCGTCCAGTGGGCGGGATCCTGCAGGATGCGCAGGTTCGCCTTCGCCCAGTTGACGACATCGACCGTGATGAAGCTCTCCGCGTTGCCCAGCTTGTCGGTGTCGGCGCACACCGGATCGATGTCCTCGGCTCCGAGCTGGTCGGCGACGATCACGATCGGGGCGAGACCGCTGTTCTTCGCGGCGTACTCGTCGAGCACCTGCGCGACGTACTGCGGATCCGGGTTGCCGGGCTGCCCCATCATCAGGATCATGAGCGGCAGGTCGGGCGCATTCTCCACCTGCGCCGCGGGCGGCAGGTAGATGCCGGCGGGCCGCGAGCTGAAGCCCGAGGAGGTCGCCGGGATGACCTGGGTTCCCTGCTTGCCGGCGGCGGGCATGTCGGCGGGTGGCTGCCAGGTCTCGTAGAGAGGCTTGGCAGGGCTGGCATCGGGGTCTCCGCTGGGGCCGGGCGTGGGCTTGTTGATGTCGATCGGATGCTCGACCGTGATCCCGAAGAGCGACGCGACCGTGGCGTTGAGCCCGAAGTACGCGTTGACCCCGAGCGTGCCGGCGGCGGCGAAGAGCAGGATGCCGACGACGGCGATGACCTTCCGCCACCACCGCGACCGCCACAGGTTGACGACCGCGAGCCCGATCGCGGCGAAGGTCGCGACCACCCACGCGTCGGTCTGCACCGTGAGCGGCACCCCGAACACGTTCAGCGCCTCGACCACCCAGATGGTGGCGAAGGCCACGAGGGCACCCGCGAGCAGCCCGATCAGCGCCGTGAGCACCCAGCGGATGCGCGGCGGCCGCGCGAGCAGGTACACGAACGCGACGGCGGCGAGGATCCACACCGTCCACGGCACGGGCCCGTCGATGATGCGGGTGTCGAGGAGCGCGTCGAACATCAGGCGGGAGCCCCGGGAGCCCCGGGAGCGGTGGGCGAGTCAGCGGACGCAGGCGCCACGGCGACGCGCGAGTCGAGCCAAGCGACGAGGTCCGCCACCACCTCGAGGCGGTTCGTCTCGTTGAAGATCTCGTGGCGGGCGTCGTCGTAGACGGTGAGGGTCACATCCGTGAGCTTCGAGCGCGTGCGGTAGGCATCGCGCAGCTTCTCGGCGCTGCGGCGGCCGCCGAGCGTGTCGTCGGAGCCGACGAGGATGAGCAGCGGCACGTCGGCGTCGAGGCGCTTCGCCGGCCGGCCGAAGAGCCGCAGTGCATCGGGCAGGCCGAAGAGCTTCAGCACCTCGGCGGGGAACATGAGCTCGTCGCCGGCCGCCCGTTCCTGGGCCGCGACGTCGCGGCTCAGCCACTCGAAGCCGTTGCCCGCGATGGGGCTCTGCCCAGGCACGGCGACGGGCCGGTGCTTGCGGGTGAGGTCGCCGCCGTCCATCGAACCGGGCATGCGGTAGGCCGTTCCGCTCAGCACGATGCCCGCGTAGTGCGTGAGCGCCGGCGAGTTCACGAGCTTCTGCACCATGAGCGAGCCCCAGCTGTGCCCGAGCAGCACGAGCGGCACACCCGGGTGCTCGCGCGCGATGCGCACCCCCAGCTGCCGGATGTCGTCGACCGTCGCCCGCAGTCCACCCGGACCCAACCGCCCGAGCTTCGACCGGTCGCCACCGTGCTGGGCGAGGCCGGTGGCACCGTGCCCTCGCTGGTCGGCGGCGTAGACGCTGTAGCCGGCCTCGTTGAGGTCGGCCGCGAGGCTCGCGTAACGGGCTCCGTGCTCACCGACACCGTGGGAGATCTGCACCACGGCCTTCGGCCGCGTGACCGTCCACCCGTAGTAGGTGATCCTCACGCCCACCTCGTCCACGAACACCGCCGTGAAATGCGCCGCCGGATGCGCGCCGCCCATCCTGTGCGCGTCCTGCCTGTCGTGCGGTTCGTGGGGGCGCACCGGTTCGTGCGGGTCGTGCTCAGCCATACGTCATCCTTGCACGCCCGCCCCGCCGGATCGGGTGCCGGGCCACCCCCCTTTCCGGGCCGGCCTGCGTGGACATTGCTCCTAAAATGAGTTATTCTCGCGCAATGTCCACTACGATGACTTCTCACGTTCGATCCCGGCTGGCCGGTGTGTTCCTCGCTCTCGTCGTGGCCGCCGCGGTCCTCACCGGCGCCGTCCCCGCCCACGCACTCGGCACCTCCTCGGTGCGCCTCGAGTTGCTCGATGAGACGACCTCGAGTTCTCGACTTGGGGAGATGACGATCGATGAGACCTCTCATCGCGCCTACGTCGTGAACGGGAGCGCGCGTGGAATCGACGTCTACGACATCTCAGGCGATCGGCTTGTGCTGATCGCGACCGTGACCACGGGCATTTCACAGCCGTGGAGACTCGCCATCGATAAGGCGGGGCATCGACTCGTGGTGTCCGAAGCCGGCATGCCCTACCTGGCGATCATCGACATCGACCCGCGGTCGCCGACGGTCAACACCGTTGTGAGGTCGCTGAGCACCGGCGGGGCGACCACCTTCCGGCTCGCTGTCGACGGCGATGTCGCCATCGTCTACGACATGAACACGGGCAGAGTCGTGCGTGTCCCCTTGAGCGGTGGGCCGACCACAGAAGCGGGCATCTCCACGTCGACAGGAATGATGGTGGTCGATCCCCTGACCCACCGGGTGTACGTGGCGCAGGAGCCTCTGTCCCGGATCGTCGTCATCGAACCCGACGGATCGACCTCGATCAAAGACCTCGACTCCAAGCCGATCGCCCTGGCTCTCTGGCGCGGTCAAGTGCTCGTCTCGACGTATGCGGGCAGAGTGGAGCGATACAACCCGGCGGATTGGTCCCAGACCGGAGTGTCCGCGGCGTTGGGAAGCATCCCGGTTGTCCTCCATGTCGATGAGTCGGTAGGAGTGGTCTACGGCCTGCGGACGAACGGATCGGCTCCGCCCGTGATCCTCAACGCCGACACTCTCGCCACCGAGGGGGAAGTCGGCCTGCTCCCCAATGTCCGGGAGCTCACCTTGAATTCCCCGACCCAACGGACGATGGTCAACGACGGAACCACCATCCGTCTGTACAGTTCCACCTCCGCCGTGCAGCGCATCAGCGGGGCCGATCGGTACGAGGTCTCGGCATCGATCTCGCGCGGCCAGTTCGACCCCATGACCCCCGTCGTGTACGTCGCCTCCGGCGCCGTCTTCAGCGACTCCCTCTCCGCCTCGGCGGCCGCCGGCGCGCACGGCGGCGGCGTGCTGCTCGTGCAGAAGAATGCGATTCCGGCAGCAGTCGCGGCCGAGCTCGACCGACTCGATCCACAGCGCATCGTCGTGCTCGGCGGTTTCGCCACCATCGATGCGTCCGTGGAGTCAGCTCTCCTGGCGTACTCGCGCAACGTGACCCGTATCAAGGGCGTCGACCGCTACGAGGTCTCGGCCGCTGTGTCCCTCGACGCCTTCGGCCCTGCGCGCCCCGTGGCGTATGTCGCCGCCGGAGCCACCTTCACCGACGCCCTCTCCGCGTCCGCCGCGGCTGGGAAGACCGGTGGCCCGGTGCTGCTCGTGCGGAAGGACTCCATTCCCGGCAGCGTGGAGGCCGAGCTGCGCCGGCTCGCCCCCGCGAAGATCGTCGTGGTCGGCGGCACCGCCTCGATCAGCCAGGCCGTGATGGACTCGCTCACCGCGCTTCAGAGCAACACGATCCGCGTCGACGGCGCAGACCGATTCGAGGTCTCTGCAGCCGTGTCCCGGCCGGTCTTCCCCCCGAAGACCGACACCGTCTTCGTCGCCTCGGGCCTCGTCTACCCAGATGCGCTCTCCGGCTCGGGGGCCGCGATCGCTCACGGCTCGCCCGTCCTGCTCGTGCGTCCCGATTCCATCCCCGGCCCCGTTGCCACAGAACTCACCCGGCTCAAGCCCGCGCGCATCGTGATCCTGGGCGGCACGAGCACGGTGTCACCGGCTGTCGAAGCTCAGCTGAAGCGCTACACCGTCGGATGACGGGTGAATCAGCAGGGGCAGGCCCGTAGGCGGGGACACCGCCGTCAGGACTCCCGGGTGATCTCCACGGTCACGAAGAGCTGCGAGCCGAAGGGGCCCGCGTAGACGCCGCGGAGGGGGGCGACGTCGTTGTAGTCGCGGCCCCGGCCGACGATGACGTGGCGTTCGCCGATGTCGATGAGGTTGGTGGGGTCGAAGCCGCGCCAGTCACCGCAGAACCACTCGACCCAGGCGTGCGACTCCCCCGCGATGGTCTCGCCGATCGCCGCGTCGGGCTTGGGGTGCAGGTAGCCCGAGACGTAGCGGGCCGGGATGCCCACCGCGCGCAGGGCGCCGAGCGCGATGTGGGTGATGTCCTGGCAGACCCCACGCTTGTCGACCCAGGCGTCCCGCGCCTTCGACTGAACCCCCGTGACTCCCTGCACGTACTCGACCTGGCGGCCGATCTCGGTGCAGATCTCGAGGGCGGCCTCGCACGGGCTCACGTGCTTCGACGCGATCGACTCCGCGAGCTCGATGAGATCGGCGGAGGGCTCGGTGAGCTTCGTCTGCTTCGCCTGCTCCACCGAGGAGGTGGAGGTGGCCGCCGAGTTCGCGAGCAGCTCCCAGTCGACCGGATGCGCCGCGTGCGTGCGATTCCGCACCTCCACGAGCGAGGTCGCCGTCAGCGAGAGCTCCTTGTGCGGCGTGAGCACCTCGAACGACGACACGCGCGTGCCCCAGTAGTCGACGTAGTTGTGCGACGACGACACCGGTGCGATGTCGAGCGAGGAGTGCAGCACGAACTGCCCCTCGGAGGAGACGGGCAGCATGCGCGCCTCGTTGTAGGAGGCCTGCACCTCGCCCTCGTAGCGGTAGCCGGTGACGTGCCGGATGCGCAACCGGTTCATACGCTCTCTCCGATCCAGCTCGGTGCGGTATTGGTGGGGAAGTAGCGCTGCCGTACGGCCTCGGAGGCCGCACTCGTCGCATCCTGGACGCTGTCCATGTAGCGGGGCAGTTCGTGCAGGATGTCGGTGATCGGCCGGTACTCCAGCTGCGAGCGGATCTGGCCGAGCAGGCGCTGCGAGTTGTCGGAGACACCGATCCGCTCGCTGCGCGGCCCGAGATCGCGGAGGCACTGCTCGGCCCGCGAGACCGAATAGAGGATGGAGCGGGGGAAGAGGCGGTCGAGCAGCAGGAACTCCGCCGCGTTCCGCGCCGAGGGGACACCCCGATAGGTGCGGAGGTAGGCCTCGTAGGCGCCGCAGGAGCGGAGGATCGTGGTCCAGGACGGACCGGACGCCTCGGTGAGCGAGCGCGTGGCGAGCAGGCGCGCCGTCATGTCGGCGCGCTCGATCGAGCGGCCGAGCGTGAAGAAGTGCCAGGCCTCGTCGCGCGACGCCGACGACTCCATGATGCCCACGGCGAGCGCCGACCGGTCACGCACCCAGCCGAAGAACTCGTGCGTCTTCTCGCCCGCGATCTTGCGCGGCATGCGGGCCCTGGTGGTGTTGAGGCACTCCCAGAGCTCGGTCGAGACGATCTCGCGGGCCCGCCTGGCGTTCTCGCGGGCGGCGCCGAGCGAGTAGGCGATGGAGGCGGGGTGCGTGCGGTCGACCGCGAGGGTGGCGAGCACATCGGCGCGGGTGAGCGAGCGCTCGTCGTCTGGCACATCGGAGCCCATGACGCTGAGGAGCGATCGGCAGGCGAGGTTCTCCTCGATCCACGGGTCTTCGAGCAGCAGCTGCAGGTGCACGTCGAGGATGCGGGCGGTGCCGTCGGCGCGTTCGATGTAGCGTCCGATCCAGAACAGCGACTCCGCGATGCGCGAGAGCATGGCCATCAGAGAACCTCCCCCGACTGCGACGAGACCGACGAGACCGACGCCGATTGCTGCTGCTGCTGCTGCGCCTGATCCTGGTTGCGCGGCCGATCCTCGGGCGAGTGATCGGGTTGATGCCCCACGATCGTGATCGCCTGCGTGATGGCCGCCTGCTCGTGCACGAGCCCCTGGATGTTGTGGCCGTCGCTCGAGGAGGAGAGCGGGTCGGTGCCCACCACCCAGGTGTCCTTCGATCCGCCGCCCTGCGAGCTGTTCACCACGAGCTGCCCCTCGGGCAGCGCCACCCGGGTGAGCCCGCCTGGCAGCACCCACACGTCGTTGCCGTCGTTGACGGCGAACGGCCGGAGGTCGGCGTGCCGCGGCCGCATGCCCTCCTCGACGAGCGTGGGGATGGTCGAGAGCTGCACGACGGGCTGCGCGATCCACCCGCGCGGGTCGGCGATGAGCCGGGTCCGCAGGGTCTCGAGCTCCTTGGGCGAGGCGTCGGGCCCCACCACGAGCCCCTTGCCGCCCGAGCCGTCGACGGGCTTCACCACGAGCTCGTCGAGCCGGTCGAGCACCTCCTCGAGCGCTCCCGGGTCTTCGAGCCGCCACGTGTCGACGTTGGGGATCATGGGCTTCTCGCCGAGGTAGTACTCGATGAGGTCGGGCATGTAGGTGTAGACGAGCTTGTCGTCGGCCACGCCGTTGCCGACCGCGTTGGCGATGGTGACGTTGCCGAGCCTGGCCGCCATGAGGAGCCCTGGCGAGCCGAGCATCGAGTCGGCGCGGAACTGCAGCGGGTCGATGAACTCGTCGTCGACCCGGCGGTAGATCACGTCGACGCGGGTGGGGCCGGCCGTCGTGCGCATCCACACCCGCCCGCCCGAGCAGAACAGGTCGCGCCCCTCGACGAGCTCGACGCCCATGAGGCGCGCGAGCAGCGTGTGCTCGAAGTAGGCCGAGTTGTAGACGCCGGGGGTGAGCACCACCACGGTCGGGTCGTCGACCCCCGTGGGCGCGGAGGCGCGGAGGGCCTGAAGCAGCTTGTTGGGGTAGTCGCCGACCGGCCGCACCCGCATCGAGACGAAGAGCTCCGGCAGGGTCTGCGCCATGACCCGCCGGTTGGAGATGACGTAGGAGACGCCGGAGGGCACGCGCACGTTGTCCTCCAGCACCCGCCAGGCGCCGTGCTCGTCGCGGATGAGGTCGATGCCCGAGACCTGGATGCGCACATTGTTGGGCGAGACGATGCCCGCGGCCTCGCGGTGGAAGTGGTTCGACGAGCTGATCAGCCCGGCCGGGATGACTCCGTCGCGCACGGCGGCCTGGGAGCCGTAGATGTCGGAGAGGAAGGCCTCGAGCGCCCGCACGCGCTGCTTGATGCCGCCCTCGACGTCGACCCACTCGCTCTGCGCGATCACGCGCGGAACTGCGTCGAGCGGGAACGGCCGCTCCTCGCCCGCGAAGTCGAACGTGACGCCCTGGGCGAGGTAGCTCGAGGCGAGCGCGTCGGTGCGGCCGCGCAGCTCCTCCTGGGTCATCTTGGCGAGCGCCCGGTAGATGTCTTTGTAGGCCGCGCGCGCCTCGACGGGGTCGAGCGACTTGGGCTCGGGGAACATCTCGTCCCACGGGGAGGCGCCCCCGCGCCGGGATCTCGGCAGGAGGGTGGCGCCGTAGCCGTCGAACAGGTCAACCATGGACGCGAGCCTACTGCTCGGGTGTTGCGGGGGTGTTTCCGGCCCAGCGGCTGTGGAGAGCCGGGGGTTATCCCCCGTGCGAAGAGGCCGGGAGGCACCATCGACCCGCCTGAGAGCGTCGCCCTACGGTTGAACCGTGCAACGCAGACTCCTCTTCCTCTGGTCCCGAGCGGCCGACCTCGCGATCGACGGCATCCTCGGTGTCGTCTGGTTCACGGTGCTCGTCTCGCTCATTCCGACGGGCATCGGGCTCATCCCGGTGTTCGGGGTCGGCATCCTCCTGCTGTGGGTCGTCGTGCGGCTCGCCGAGGGCATCCGCTTCGTGGAGCGGCGCCGGGCCGAGGCCCTGCACGGCGTCATCATCACACCGCCCCCTGCGGGCCGCCGCAGCGCGAACACGGGCTTCGCAGGCTGGCTCGGCCAGGTCTTTCTCGACACCTTCTCCCCCGCACTCTGGAAGGGGCTGCTGCACAACCTGCTCAGCCTGGTGCTCGGCAGCGTCTTCTGGGTGCTGCTGCAG
Source organism: Herbiconiux oxytropis (assembly GCF_024979315.1). Lineage (GTDB taxonomy): Bacteria > Actinomycetota > Actinomycetes > Actinomycetales > Microbacteriaceae > Herbiconiux > Herbiconiux oxytropis. Next base: position 140,350 of record NZ_JANLCK010000002.1, read on the forward strand.
ACCGCCGTCGAACTCCTGGTGGGAGCGCAGCGCGGTGCCGCCGACGTCATCCCGCCCGGCTTCCTCTCCGTCGTCACCGGTGTGCTCGCCCTCGCCGTGCTCGTCGCGTACACCTACGGCGCGGGTCTGCTCGACCGCGAGCTCAGCAGGGTGCTTCTCGGTGCGAGCCGCACGGCCGCCCTCGAGGAGCGGGTCGACGTGCTGCAGGGCGCCAGGCAGGGCGCGGTCGACGCCGCCGCCACCGAGCGCCAGCGCATCGAGCGCGACCTGCACGACGGAGTGCAGCCCCGGCTCGTCTCGGTGGCCATGACCCTCGGCATGGCCCGCGCCAAGCTCGACTCCGACCCCGAGGGCGCCCGCGCCCTGCTCGACGAGGCGCACCGCGAGACCAAGGAGTCGATCACCGATCTCCGCCACCTCGCCCGCGGCATCCACCCCGCCGTGCTCGCCGACCGCGGTCTCGACGCGGCGCTCTCGGCCGTGGCCGAGCACTGCACCGTGCCCACGACCGTGCGCGTCGACCTGCCCACGCGCCCGTCGAAGGAGACGGAGGCCATGCTCTACTTCGCCGTCTCGGAGGCGCTCACCAACGTGAGCAAGCACTCCCGGGCATCCGGATGCTCGGTGAGCGTCACGCAGACCGAGGCAGGGGTGCGCGCGGTCGTCTTCGACAACGGCGTGGGCGGCGCGGCGACCGGTCGCGGCGGAGGCGTCGGCCTCAGCGGCATGAGCGACCGGGTGCGCGCCGCGGGCGGCACCCTCACCGTGGAGAGCCCCACCGGGGGCCCCACCATCCTCACCGTGGAGGCACCGTGCGCATTCTGATCGCAGAGGACTCGGTGCTGCTGCGCGCCGGACTCGAACGACTGCTCGCCGACGCGGGCCACGAGATCGCCGCCTCGGTGGCTTCGGCCGAAGACCTGCTGAGGGCCGTCGACGCCGATCGGCCCGACCTCGCGATCGTCGACGTGCGCATGCCGCCGACCTTCACCGACGAGGGCATCCGCGCCGCCGTGCTGCTGCGCTCGAGCGCCGATCCGCTGCCCGTGCTCGTGCTCTCGCAGTACGTCGAGGAACGCTACGCCGCCGAGCTCATCGCCGGCGACTCGGCCGGCCTCGGCTACCTGCTGAAGGATCGCGTGGCCGACATCGAGGAGTTCCTCGTGGCGGTCGAGACGGTCGGCACAGGCGGCACGGCGCTCGACCCGGAGGTGGTGGCGCAGATCGTCATCCGCTCCCAGCGCTCGCGCGAGCTCGACGCCCTCACCGCCCGCGAGCGCGAGGCGCTGCAGCTGATGGCCGAAGGTCGCTCCAACAACGCGATCGCCGCGCGGATGCACGTGACCGAGGGTGCGGTCGAGAAGCTCATCTCCTCGATCTTCGCCAAGCTCGGGCTGCCCTCCGCCGAGAGCGGCAACCGGCGTGTGCTCGCCGTGCTCAAGTACCTCGGCGCGCGCACCTGACCCCTCGTCCACTCCTCCCCGATCCCCTGCTACGGAAGCGACATCCCATGACCGACAAGACCACCACCCCCTCCTCCCCCACAGCCCCGGAGGCCCCGGGCGGCACCGCGCTCCGCAACGGCCTCCTCATCACCGGGTCGGCTCTCGTGGCCGGTTTCCTCGTGCTCGGTGGCGTGCAGTTCGCCCAGGCCTCGACCGGCGACGACGAGACCGGGGTGTACACGGCCGACGGCGACTTCGCGGCCGTCGACATCGACACGAGCGCGGCGAACGTCTCGGTGCGCTACGGCGACGTCGACGAGGTGCAGCTCGACTTCGACTCGGCCGGCGCCCCGCTCCGTTTCGATCATGAACAGCGCGGCGACACCCTGCACGTGACGGTGAAGAGCCGCGGCTGGTGGATCTTCGGGCTGCTCTCGGGCACCGACTCGGCCTCGCTCGACGTCGTGCTGCCCGAGTCGCTCGAGCCCGTGGCGCTCGACATCGGCTCGTCGGCCGGCGAGGTGCTCGTCGACGGCGATTTCGCCGCGATAGCGATCGACAGCTCGGCGGGGAACATCGAGCTCGAGGGCTCGGCCGCGTCGCTGCGCTCGGAGACCTCGGCCGGGAACATCACGGGCACGGGGCTCGACGTGGCGGGCGAGGTGCTCTCGGAGAGCTCGGCCGGCAACGTGCGACTCGAGTTCGTGACGCTGCCCTCCTCGATCCGGATGGGGAGCTCGGCCGGGAACGTGCGGGTGGCGCTGCCGGACGGCGAGTACGAGATCCGCACCGACACCTCCGCGGGCGGCGTCCACCAGGAGCTCGCGAGCACGCCGGGCGCGGACCGGGTGTACTCGTTCGAATCCAGCGCCGGCAACATCACCCTCGAGCGCTCGCCCGGGCGCTGACGGGGAGTTCTCCCCATTGCCGCCCCACCCCGGGGCTCGGCACAGTAGCGACATGGACAGCAACCTGCTCGGACTCATCGTCATCGGATTCCTCGTCGTCGTGATCGGCCTGGCCTCGTTCCGGGTCTGGGCGAGGCGCAAGCTCCGCTCCACGTCGGCCGAGCGCAGGGTCACGGCGGTGCCCGAGATGCTCGCCGAGTTCGGCCGCTCCGTGGTGCTCGGCACCGACCCGGCCACGGCGCAGAAGCTCATCACGAACCTGCCCAAGCGCCGGGCCAAGGAGCTCCGGCCCGGGGTGTGGGGCCTCAACTACGTCTCGGCCGACGACGTGGTGATCGAGGTGCGGCCGGCGGGCGAGGGATCCGAGGTGCTCGTGACCTCGCTGCGGGAGCACTTCGGGTTCCCCCAGGGGCTGTCGTACTGGACCGCCTTCGCCGAGAAGCTCGAACACGCCGCCGCAGCGGCGTCGATCACCTCCACCCGTGGGTTCCACACCCTGCATGCCGCACCGGCCAAGCCCGACACCCTCGACGACGGGCGCTGGGTCATCGCGGCCTGAGCCCCGAGCGGCGGCCGGCCCACGAGGCGCGGCCCGCCGGAACACGGCAGACTCGGGTGGTGAGCACCCCAGACGGCCCCGCCCCCTCCTCCCGGGGCCGCACGGTCGCCGGATCCGTCACCCAGCTCGGCACGAGCGTGAGCGTCAATCTCGGGTCGGCGCTCGCGGGCCTCGTCATCCCGGTCGTGGGCGCGTTCGTGGTGGTCGCCGCGCGCCAGCTCGTCATGGCCGCCGTGGTGCTGCCGATCTACCGCCCGAAGCGCGCCCACCTCACGCTTCGCCGGCTCTGGCCGGCGCTCCTCCTCGGCGTCGCGATGGCGGTCATGAACCTCTCCTTCTACGAGGCCGTGCACCTCCTCGGGCTCGGCATCGCCGCCACGATCGAGTTCCTGGGCCCGCTCGCGGTGGCCCTCGTCGCCTCGCGGCGGGCGCTCGACGTGGTCTGCGCGCTCGTGGCGGCGGCCGGGGTCTTCACCCTCACGGGCTTCGACGGCACCATGAACGTCTGGGGCGTCGTGCTCGCGCTCACCGCGGCGGGCGCGTGGGCTGCCTACATCCTGCTCACCCGGCGGGTCGCGCTGCGGCTGCCCGGGCTCGAGGGGCTCACGGTCGCCACAGTGGTGAGCCTCGCGCTGCTGCTGCCGATCGCGTTCTGGACCCTCGACGTCGGGGCGATCGACTGGCGCGTGCTCGGCATCCTCGTGGGCGTCGGCGTGCTCTCCTCGGCCATCCCGTACAGCCTCGACACCTTCGTGCTCCGCCGCATCACCCCGCGCCTCTACGCCATCATCACGGCCTCGGGCCCGGTGGTGGCCGCGATCTTCGGCGTCCTCATCCTCGGCGAGCACCTCACGGTGGTGGAGGTCGTCGCGATCGCGGTGGTCTGCATCGCGGCCGCCACCGCCATCGCCAGCCAGCGCGACCGCCCGAGGCCGCCGCTTGAGCAGGTGGCCGAGTCGACCCCCTGATCATCCCGAGGTCTATGTCACAGTCCTGACGCGCGCTATGATCCTGAATCATGAGCACCGATGACAACACGAGGCCGCTCGAGGCCGGTATCGTCACTGACTTCAGCACACGGATGTCGTACGGCTCCTACCTCGCGCTCGACGAGCTGCTGGACCTCCAGCGGCCGGTGAGCGTTCCGGAGCACCACGACGAGCTGCTGTTCATCATCCAGCACCAGACGAGCGAGCTCTGGCTGAAGCTCATGCTGCACGAGCTGCGGAGCGCGCAGATCTGCCTCCGCGACGACGACATCGGCACGGCCCTGAAGCGGATCGCCCGGATCAAGCACATCCAGGAGACCCTCACCCAGCAGTGGTCGGTGCTCGCCACCCTCACGCCGACCGAGTACTCCGAGTTCCGCGGCTTCCTGGCGAACTCCTCCGGCTTCCAGTCGCACCAGTACCGAGCGATCGAGTTCATCCTCGGCAACAAGAACGAGAAGATGCTCTCGGTCTTCGAGGCCGACCCGACCGCCCAGGCCGAGCTGCGGGAGCTCCTCGAGGCGCCGAGCCTCTACGACGAGTTCCTCCGCTACCTCGCGCGCCAGGGCTTCGACGTGCCGGCGAGCCTGCTCGAGCGCGACGTCACGAAGGCGCACGTCTTCACCCCCGAGCTCGTGCCGGTCTTCACGACCATCTACACCTCGGCCACCGACAACTGGCGGGTCTACGAGGCCTGCGAGGAGCTCGTCGACCTCGAGGACAACTTCCAGTTCTGGCGGTTCCGGCACCTCCGCACGGTGCAGCGCACGATCGGCATGAAGACCGGCACGGGCGGCTCCAGCGGTGCCGAGTTCCTGCAGCGCGCCCTCAACCTCACCTTCTTCCCCGAGCTGTTCGCCGTGCGCACCGAGATCGGGGTCTGAGCGCGGTGGGAGACGGTTGCTTCGCGGTGGCGGATGCGTGGGCCGACGGCTGGCGCGGTCCCTCGCTCGTGCAGGTCGCCGGAGGCGTCGCCTCGATCGTCGAGACGGCACCTCCCGGCGGCGTGGACGGGACCCTCGATGCCGCGATCCTGCCCGGGTTCACCGACTCGCACGTGCACCTCGGCCTGATCGATGCGGATGCGCTCGTTCCGGGCGGGATCGCCCGAGTGCTCGATCTCGGCGGGGATCCGACGGCGCTGTCGGCGCGCGCAGCCCGGTCGGCGGGCGAGAACGCGAGCGGCGACCCCGCGCTCGAGGTCGAGTACGCCGGCGCGTTCCTGACGGCCACGGGCGGTTACCCCAGCACCCGCAGCTGGGCCGACCCCGCCGCCGTGCGCGAGCTGGCCTCGGTCGAGGATGCGATCGCGGCGGTCGGCGAGATGCACGGCTTCGGCGCCCACGTGATCAAGCTCGCCCTGCACGACGACGAGGCCGTGCTCGACGGCGACATCTCGAGGGCCGTGGTGGCCTCCGCTCACGAGCTCGGCCTGCCGGTCGTCGCCCACGTCGAGGGGCGGGGCTCGGCCGCCCGGGCCGCCGACGCCGGGGTCGACCTGCTGGCGCACACCCCGTGGAGCGAACGCCTCCCCGACGCCCTCGTCGATGCCATGGCGACGCGGATGCGCTGGGTCTCGACCCTCGACATCCACGGCTGGGGTGAGCGCACCGACGACTTCGAGGTCGCACGCGACAACCTGGCGCGCTTCCACCGTGCCGGCGGCGAGGTGCTCTACGGCACCGATCTCGGCAACGGACCGCTGCCCACCGGCATCAATGAGCGCGAGCTCTTGGCCCTCGTCGACGCGGGCCTCGGTGCCGACGCCCTCGTGGGGTCGCTGGCCCGCCCGCGATCCGGCACTCGCCCCGGTGCACGCCCGGGCGGCCTGATCTCGATCATCCCGACCCCACGCCCCCGCGAGCTCGGCGGCCTCGCCGCATGGCTCGCCACCGCTCAGGCCGTTCCGGCCACAGAGATCCAGGAGATGACCTCATGACCACCGCGACACCCGCATCCGCCGCCACGGCCACGGCCGAAGGCGCAGGCCGCGCCACGGGGCCCTCGGCGGAGGAACTCGACGGCACGGATCCACTGGCCCGTTTCCGGGACCGCTTCCTCCCGGCAGACGGCGTGGTCGCCTACCTCGACGGCAACTCGCTCGGGCGCCCGCTCCGGCAGACCGGTGCCGACTTCGCCGACGTCGTGGCGGGAGAGTGGGGCACCCGCCTGATCCGCTCGTGGGACGAGCGCTGGCTCGACCTGCCGCTCGGCCTCGGCGACCGGATCGCCGCCTCGACCCTCGGTGCGGCTCCCGGCCAGACCGTGGTCGCCGACTCCACCACCGTGCTGCTCTACAAGATGATGCGCGCCGCGGTGGCCGCGCGGCCGGGTCGCACGCGCATCCTCATGGACGACGACAACTTCCCCACCGACCGTTTCATCGCCGAGGGCATCGCGCGGGAGTGCGGCCTCGAGCTGCAGTGGATCCCGGTCGACAAGGCGGCCGGGATCACCATCGACCTGATCGACGAGGCCCTCACGGCGGCCTCGGGCGAGGCGTTCGGCGACCGGGTCGCGCTCGTCGTGCTCAGCCACGTCTCGTACCGCTCCGGCCACCTGGCCGACGTGGCCGCCATCACGGCGCGCGTGCACGACGCGGGCGCGCTCGTGCTCTGGGATCTCTGCCACTCCGCGGGGTCGGCGCCGATCGAGCTCGATGCCTGGAACGTCGACATCGCCGTGGGCTGCACCTACAAGTACCTCAACGGCGGCCCGGGCTCGCCCGCCTTCGCCTACGTGGCGAGCGCCCTGCAGAACGAGCTCGACCAGCCCATCCAGGGCTGGATGGGGGCGAGCGACATCTTCGCCATGGCCGAGGGCTACGTGCCGGCGAAGGGCATGCGCCGCTTCATCAGCGGCACTCCCCCCATTCTGGGCATGCTCCCGATGCAGGGCATGCTCGAGCTCATCGAGGAGGCGGGGATGCCCGCCATCCGCCAGAAGTCGATCGCGCTCACCGAGTACACGATCCGGATCGTCGACGACCTGCTGACGCCGTTCGGCGTGCAGGTCGCGAGCCCCCGCGACAGCGGCGAGCGCGGCAGCCACGTCACCATCCGGCACCCACGCTTCAAGGCCGTGACCGCCGAGCTGTGGAAGCGCGGGATCATCCCGGACTTCCGCAACCCCGACGGCCTCCGGCTCGGGCTCTCGCCGCTCAGCACCTCCTTCGGCGAGGTTCTCGTGGCGGTCGAGGCGATCCGCGACATCCTCGCCGACACGGAATCCGCAGCGGAAGCCGGCCCCGGGCGGTGAGCCACATCCTGGATGACATGGACTCCCGCCCCGGGAGCACCACGTCACTCATCCGCACCGTGATCGGGCTCTACCTCCGGCGAGCGGGCGGCTGGATCTCGATCGCCGACCTGATCGAGGTCATGGAGCAGCTCGACGTCTCGGCACCCCTCACCCGCACCGCGGTCGTGCGGCTGAAGAAGAAGGGGCTGCTCGTGCCGCACTCCCGCGACAAGGTGAGCGGCTACTCCCTCGCCCCCGAGGCGGAGGCGATGCTCGGCAAGGGCGACCGGCGGATCTTCTCGGCCAGGCACATGCAGCCGGACGACCCGTGGTGCGTCATCTCGTTCTCACTGCCCGAGGAGCTCCGGCACGTGCGGCACCAGCTGAGGCGCCGGCTGTACTGGATCGGCGGGGGGATGATCTCGCCCGCGCTCTGGATCTGCCCCGACTTCCTCGCCGACGAGGTCGAGGACATCCTGAACGACCTCGACATCCGCCGCCATGCGACCCTTCTGCGCACCGAGCGCCCGCGGGTCGCAGGCGAGCTGTCGGATGCGATCGCCGAGTGGTGGGATCTCTCCGCGCTCCAGACGCTGCACCGCGAGGTCGCCGCCGAGCTCTCGGCGCTCCTCGCCGACGGCACCGCCCCGACCGATGCCGTGGCCTTCGCGCGGTACATCCGCGGTGTCGACACCTGGCGGATCATCCCCTACATCGATCCGGGCCTGCCCTCCGACCTCCTGCCGGCCGACTGGCCGGGCGAGGAGACCACGGCACTGTTCTCCGCCATCTCGACCACCTACGCCGACGCGGGCTGGGACTACGTCCGCTCCGTGGTGGGCGTCCTGGAGGAGACGACATGACCCTGCTGCCCGACCGCGACTCCGTCCGCGCCTTCCTCGAGGAGTCCTACCGGCCGGAGAGCCCCCGGATGCAGGTGATGCTCGGCTCGCCGATCCCGGAGATCGTCGAGGAGGAGGCCGTGAGGATCGTGACGGCGAAAGGGCTCGTTCCGGATCGCCGCCTCAACCGACTGCAGTCCAGGCCCGGCGAGTCGGCCCTCCGCACCGACGACGTCGTGGACTTCTTCCAGCGCTACGGCCACGAGTACTGTGCAGCCCTCTTCCCCCTCTCCGGCGGGCTCGATCGGGACCGGATCGCGGCGGCGGCGGCCGCCGAGGGCATCGACGTGGGATGGACCGACAACGATCTGACGTAATCTTGACGCAAGTCAGCAAAAAGAAACATGACCGTAATACGAGGAGCGAACTGGCGACATATTCGGGGGCTAGAAAGGGATGCGGGGAACGTTCTCCCCGGCACAGTGCACCGTCAGCAATGTCTTCATCCCTCGACTCCAAGGACATCCATTGAGCACTCCGCACCTCTTGCCCCCGACCGTCACGAAGTTCGCAGTCGCGGCGGTCGCGGTGGCCACCCTCGCGGGCCTTGCCGCGTGCAGCACCGGCAGCGATGCCGGCACGCCCGCCGCCACCGAGGCCGCGGCCTCGTTCGACCAGGCCCTCTTCGACGAGCTGCCCGCCGCCAACCAGGAGTCCAAGGCGGTCTCGTTCGGCGCCCTCTGGGAGAACCCGCCCATGGTGAACGTCTCGGTCGATGACTCCACCGTGCCCATCGGCCTCGCCCCCGAGCTCGCCGCGGCCCTCGGTGACGTGCTCGGCGTCACCCCCGAGTGGCAGAACCTGCAGTGGCCGGCGCAGCTTCCCGGCGTGCAGAGCGGCAACGTCGACGCGCTCCTCGGGCAGGTCAGCGTCACGGCCGAGCGCGAGGTCGGCGTCGTCGACCTGATCCCCTTCTACCGCGGCACGTACTCGATCCTCGTTCCGGCCGGGAACCCGGAGGACCTCGACTCCCTCGCGAGCGGCTGCGGTCTCACCCTCGGCGGCGGGGTCGGCTCCACCGTCTCGGCCATGATCACCGCTGCGAGCGACGCCTGTGTGGCCGAAGGCGAACCCGCCATCTCGGTGGCGGAGTACCCGAACGCGCAGAACGCCGTCAGCGCCGTGCAGGCCGGCACGATCGACGGCTGGGTCGACGGCACCGCCAACCAGCTCGCCGCAGTCGAGGCCCTGCCCGACGCGTTCGCCGCCGTCGAGATCCCGGTCGCCGAGTCCGAGGTCGCCGACCCCGGACTCCTGGGCATCGCCGTAGCGAAGTCGAACCCCGAGCTGTCGACGGCCCTCGCCGACGCACTGAAGGTGATCATCGAGAACGGCACCTACGAGGAGATCCTCGCGGGCTACGGCCTCGAGTCTTCCGCCCTCACGGCCGACGAGGTCGTCATCAACCCGCTGAGCGGCACTCCGGTCGGCGAGACCGAGTAGCACCGACGGGCGGGGTGGCTCCGGCCTCCCGCCCGTCCCTTCCGGGTCGATCGACGAGGAGACGACGAGTTGTCTGAAGTGGGCAGGAATCTGATGGTGGTGCCCGTGCGCCACTACGGCCGCATGATCTTCGCGGTCATCGTGGTGCTGGCGGTGATCGGCACCGTCTACAGCATCGCGACCAATCCGAACTTCGAGTGGTCGGTGGTGGCCGAGTTCCTCTTCAGCCCCAGCATCCTGCGGGGGCTCGGGTCGACGCTCGTCATCACGATCGTCTCGATGGTGATCGCGGTCGTGCTGGCGGTCGTGATCGCCGTCATGCGGATCTCGCCGAGCCGTATCATCAGCTCGGTCGCGGCGTTCTACGTCTTCGTCTTCCGCGGCATCCCGCTGATCGTGCTGCTCATCCTGCTCGGCAACCTCGGGCTCTTCCTCAAGTCGATCACCATCGGCATCCCGGGCACCCAGGTCGTGCTCATCGACGTGCCGATCTCCGAGGTGATCACGCCGTTCGTCGCGTCGGTCGCCGGGCTCTCGCTCGCGGGGGCGGCCTACATGGCGGAGATCGTGCGCTCGGGACTGCTCGCCATCGGGCGCGGCCAGCGCGAGGCGGCGAAGGCCCTGGGACTCACGAGCTCCCGCACACTGCGCTTCATCGTGCTGCCCCAGGCGCTCCGCGTCATCCTGCCGCCGATGGGCAACGAGTTCATCGGCATGCTCAAGGCGTCGGCCATCGTCTCCGTCATCGCCGGCGGAGACCTGCTGACGGTGGCGCAGGGCATCGCCGGCACCAACTACCGCACGATCGAGCTCCTGATCGTGGCCACCATCTGGTACCTGCTCGTGATCATCGTGTTCTCGATCGGGCAGTACTTCCTCGAGCGACGGACGGCGGAGAAATGAACGACCAGATCCAGGATCCCGCGCGGCCGATGGTGCACATCCAGCACGTCGACAAGTGGTACGGCAACAACCAGGTGCTGCACGACATCGACCTCGCCGTCGAGGAGGGCGAGACCGTCTGCCTCGTCGGCCCCTCCGGCTCGGGCAAGAGCACCCTGCTGCGCTGCGTCAACCACCTCGAGGAGATCGGTGCCGGCAGCGTCTGGGTCGACGGCGAGCTCGTCGGCTACCGCCTGCGAAACGGCCGGCTGCACGAGCTCCGTGAGGCGGATGCGTGCCGCAAGCGCGTGGAGGTCGGCATGGTGTTCCAGCACTTCAACCTCTTCCCGCACATGACGGTGCTCGAGAACGTGAGCTTCGCGCCGATCACGGTGAAGAACGAGAACAAGGCCGAGGCCAGGGAATACGCGAGGTCGCTGCTCGAGCGCGTCGGCCTCGCCGGCCGCGAGGGCGCATACCCCTCGCAGCTCTCCGGCGGTCAGCAGCAGCGCGTGGCGATCGCCCGCGCCCTCGCGATGCGCCCGAAGGTCATGCTGTTCGATGAGCCCACGAGCGCGCTCGACCCCGAACTGGTCGGTGAGGTGCTGGCCGTCATGAAGGATCTCGCCCTCACCGGCGGCGTCACGATGCTCGTGGTCACCCACGAGATGGGGTTCGCGCGCGAGGTCGGCGATCGGGTCGTGTTCATGGATGCCGGGCGGATCGTGGAGCAGGGCCCGCCCGCCCAGGTGCTCGGCGATCCCCAGCACGAGCGCACGAAGGCGTTCCTCTCCGCGGTGCTCCGGTGAGGGCGGCCACGGGCGAGCTCGCCGGGAGGGTCGCGTTCGTCGCGGGCGGAAGCGGAGCCCTCGGCAGGGCCGTCGCCGAACGGCTGTCCTCCCTGGGCGCGTCGGTCGCGGTGCACTACCGGTCCTCCCCCGCGCGCGCTGAAGCCGTGGCGGCCGCGCTCGGCGGCCCCACGATCGCGGTGGCCGCCGACTGCACCGACCCCGGGGAGGTGGATCGCGCCTTCGCCGAGGTGGAGGCCGCGCTCGGGCCCGTCGACATCCTGGTCAACTGCGCGCATCCGCCTGACGACAGCCACCCCGGGGTGGCCGAAGCATCTCCGGGGCTGCTCGAACGGCAGCTGGACGGGGTGCGAGGCCATCTCGCCCTCGTGCAGCGGGCGGTCCCCGGCATGCGCGCGGCCGGCTTCGGGCGGATCGTGTACGTCTCGGGCGCGCTGATGGCCCGCCCCTCGAAGGGCTTCGGACTCTTCGGCGCCGCGAAGGCCGCCGCGACGACCCTCACGCGCTACCTGGCGCTCGAAGAGGGCGGTCACGGCATCACGGCCAACATCATCGCGCCCGGCCGCATCCTGGACCGCGACGACGACAGCGTGCTCGACGAGAGCTTCGAGCAGCTCGCCGACGTGCTGCGCGGTCGCCTGGCACTCCCCGACTGGCCCGACACCCACGAGGTCGCTACCGTAGCGGCTCTGCTCGTGGGCGAAGCATCCGGACACCTCACCGGGCAGACCCTCTGGGTCACCGGCGGCGAACCGATCGCCTGACTTCCCCACTCACTCGAACTACCGATCAAGGACCAGCGCCATGACCTCCACCCTCGAGCTCGATCTCCTCGCCCCCACCACGGCCGACGCCGTCATCGCCAACTCCCGGGCGGTGGGCCCCTACCTCGCCGGCAAGGCCGACGAGATCGACCGAGCCCGCCAGCTGCCCGACGACGTCGCGCGCGTGCTCCGCGACGCGGGCCTCTTCCGGATGGCGTTCCCCGCCTCTCGGGGCGGTCTCGAGATGAGCCTCGAGCAGCAGCTCGGCGTGGTCTCCCGCATCTCCCGGGTCGACGCCTCGGCCGGCTGGAACGTCGGCGTGCTGAACGCCACCGGCATGTACGCGGGCCGGTTGGGTGTCGACGCCTATGCCGAGCTGTATCCGGATGCCGACCGCCCCACGAGCGGATCGTTCCACCCGCGGGGGCGGGCCGACCGCGTCGACGGCGGCTGGATGGTGAGCGGATCGTGGGACTGGGGCAGCGGCAGCCAGTCGGCCGACCACGTGCTCGGCGGCTGCTTCGCGTTCGAGAACGGTGAGCCGGTGATCGGCGCGAGCGGCAAGCAGCTCGTGCTCGGGGCCTGGCTCCCGCCCGAGTCGATCGTGTTCGCCCACAACTGGCAGACGCTCGGGGTGCGCGGATCCGGGAGCACCTCCTACTCCGTGCCGGTCCCGGTCTTCGTGCCGGACGCGCACACCTTCGATCGCGAGGCGCCCGACGACGGTGCGAAGGATCCGCTCAACAAGAGCGTGCACATCGCCTTCTTCGGACTGGCGGGCGTGGCCGTGGGCATCGCGCAGCACGCCGTCGATCTCGCGGTCGAGGCGGTGCGGGGCAAGCGCGGACCTCGCCCCGCGGTCGCCCTCGACTCGGCGACCACACAGGCGCTCGGCGGAATCCTCGCCGACGTCGACCACCTCTACGCGGGGGTCACGGCGGTCGCCCGCCGCACCGACGAGATCCTGTTCGAGGCCGGTCGCCCCCTCACCGGGCCGCAGCTCTGGCGCATGATCTCGACCCAGACCACCGCCACCCAGGTCATGCGCCGCGTCGTGCAGACCGCCACCGACCTGGTCTCCGCCCGCTTCCTGTTCGACGACCACCCGATGCAGCGGGTCGTCCGGGACTCCTACGGCGCCGTGGCGCACGTCGGCGGCCGGGCGATGATGCACGGGTTCCTCGCCCAGGCCGTCGTCGACGCCGACGGGCCCGGGCTGCTGCTCGACGACCTCGACGACGCTGCGGCTGCGGTTGAGGCTGCGGTTGCTGCAGAACCGGTGCTCGGATGACGGAGTACGCCGTGCGCGTGATCGTGGACCGCGTCGACTCGCCGACGAGCACCACGAAGGTCGGCGACTACTTCGACGTGATCGGGTCGACCCTCGTGCTGCCGCCCGGGGCGACCTTCGACATCTACGCCATGAACGCGGTCTTCCCGGTGCTGGCCCTCCGCCTCGGCGACTTCGGCGAGGAGAACGACTGGCTCTCGCGGAAGCCCTACATCTGTTCGCCCGATCCGACCGAGAACATCGTCATGCGGCTCGATCGCATCCCGGTCTCCGAGATCTCCTACCTGCACGACGGGGAGGCGTGAGATGCACGTGCGCTGCACCGTCGAGTCGATGAACTACTCCGCCTGCGGACTCGTCGCCGGCGACCACTTCGACGTGATCGACGGACAGCTGTCGCTGCCCACCGGCCGGCCGTTCTGCTACTTCGCCATCGCGAACGCGATCCCGCTGCTCAGCGGCCGGCTCGATCGGCCCGAGGGCGACGCGTGGCTCGACTCCCGCCCCCTCATCGCCTGCCCCGACCCGCCCGAGGCGCTGTACCTGCGACTCGAGCGCATCCACGATCCGGAGATCCCAGAATGAGCCTCAGCCGAGACGGCCTGACCTTCAGCGCCCGCATCTCCTCGCACGAGGGCGTGCGCCCGCTCGCGGCCAAGGCGACGTTCGTCGAGGAAGCCGGTTTCGACCAGGTGTGGATCGGGAACGACCTCTTCGGCGAACCCGGTCTCGTCTCGCTCGCGGCGATCGCGATGAGCACGGAGCGGATCCGGTTCGGCTCAGCGGTGATCGATCCCGTGTCGCTCCACCCCGCCCAGATCGCCATGCTGGCGTCGGGGCTGCAGGATCTCTCGGGCGACCGCTTCCTGCTCGGGCTCGGTGCGGGCTCCGACGTCTTCTACTCCTGGGCGGGGCTGACCCCGCCAGGCCCTGTGGTGCGCACGCGCGAGGCCGTCATCGCCATCCGGGCCCTCATGAACGGCGAGAGCCCGCTGGGGCTCCCCGGCGTGGCCGACGGCTGGACCGAGCAGGCGGTCCTCCGCTTCGCGCGGCCCGCCCCGATCTACGTGGGCGCGATGGGCCCGCGGATGCTCGAGATGACGGGGCGGCTCGGCGACGGCGCGCTGCCGCTGTGCCTGCCGCCGCGGCACGTCTACGGCGTGATCGAGCAGATCACGGCGGGCGCCGGGAAGGCCGGCCGGAGCATCGACGACATCGACGTGGCGGCCTGCATCTGGTGCTCGATCTCCGAGGACCGCGACGAGGCCAGATGGCTCCTCGCCAAGCACATCGCCCTCTACAGCGGATCGCTGTCGGTGGAGGCGCTCGCGAGCAACGGCCTCGACCCTGAGGAGTTCGCCCACACCCAGGCGCTCATGCTCGAGGGGCGCGAGGACGACGCGATCCGGTCGGTGAGCGCCTCGATGCTCGAGCTCGGGATCGTCGGCGGCCCCACCGAGGTCATCGACCAGTGCGCGGCGCTGATCGACGCGGGCGTCGACCACATCAGCTTCGGACCCCCGATGGGGCCGGACTCCATGACCTCCGTCAAGATCCTGGGCGAAGCCGTCTTCCCGGCCCTTCGCGCCTCGATCTGACCTCGTCCACCCACGAAAGGACCATCCATGATCGTGATCACCGGCGGCGTCGCCGTCTCCCCCGATGAGGTGGCCGCCATCAGCGCGGCCGCCGCCGACTTCGCGGCGGAGTGCCGCAAGGAGGCCGGCAACATCGACTACCGCCTCAGCTGGGACATCTCCGAGCCGAACCGCATCGTGCTCAACGAGGCCTGGGACGACGTCCCCTCCTACGACCTCCACACCACCCAGCCCCACGTAGCAGCCTGGACCACCCTCATAGCGGCCGCCTCCCTAGAGGCCCCCGCCTTCACCAAGTACACCGCCACCCCCTACACCCCGTAGTGAAACGACGAAGGGCCCGCCACCCAAAGGTGACGGGCCCTTCTCCACATCCTCCGCAACCCAAAGGTGACGGGCCGTACTCATTGACCCAGAGTGAGACCGACGCCGGTCCGCGCCGCGCAGCGACGCGGAACGACGCCGGCCTCACATGTCGCCCGCGCCGCAGAGGCGGCGGCGCGGTAGAAGTCGCACCGCGGTAGAAGTTACCTAGCCCCAGTCAGGTGCTCCAGCGCCAGCTGCTGCAGCCGCACGAAGCCGAAGCCCTTGCCGTTGAAGTACGCGTCGGAGTCGAAGTCCTCGTAGGAGGCACGGTCGGCGAGGAGGTCGTCGTACGACTCGCCGGCCGAGAGGGTGGGCTCCGAGAGCTCGGGCACGCGCGAGGCGGCGAGCGCCTCCTGCACCTCGGGGTCGGCGCGGAAGGCCGCTGCGCGCTCCTTGAGCAGGAGGTAGGTGCGCATGTTGGCGGCCGCCGAGGTCCAGACGCCCGTCTCGTCCTCGGTGCGCGACGGCTTGTAGTCGAAGTGGCGCGGTCCGTCGTAGGAGGGGCCGCCGTTCGGGCCGCCGTTCTCGAGCAGGTCGACGAGCGCGAAGGCGTTCTGCAGATCGCCGTGACCGAACACGAGGTCCTGGTCGTACTTGATGCCGCGCTGGCCGTTGAGGTCGATGTGGTAGAGCTTGCCCTGGTAGAGCGCCTGGGCGATTCCGGCGGCGAAGTTCAGGCCCGCCATCTGCTCGTGGCCGACCTCGGGGTTGACGCCCACGAGCTCGGGCCGCTCGAGGGTCTCGATGAAGGCGAGGGCGTGCCCGAGCGTCGGCAGCAGGATGTCGCCGCGGGGCTCGTTGGGCTTGGGCTCGATGGCGAAGCGGATGTCGTAGCCCTTGTCGGTGACGTAGTCGCCGAGCAGGTTGACGGCCTCGCGGTAGCGCTCGAGGGCGGCGCGGATGTCCTTCGCCGCGTCGTACTCGGCGCCCTCGCGGCCGCCCCACATCACGAACGTCTTGGCGCCGAGCTCGGCGGCGAGGTCGATGTTGCGCAGCACCTTGCGGAGCGCGAAGCGGCGCACGGCACGGTCGTTCGAGGTGAAGCCGCCGTCTTTGAACACGGGGGCCGAGAAGAGGTTGGTGGTGACCATCGGCACGATCAGGCCGGTGTCGGCGAGGGCGCCCTTCAGGCGATCGATCTGCGTCTGGCGCTCGGCGTCGGTCGAGCCGAAGGCGAAGAGGTCGTCGTCGTGGAAGGTGAGGCCATAGGCGCCGAGCTCGGAGAGCTTCTCGACGGCGTGCACCACGTCGAGCGATGCGCGGGTGGGGCCGCCGAAGGGGTCGGCGCCGTTGTAGCCGATGGTCCACAGTCCGAATGAGAACTTGTCTTCGCGGGTAGGGGTCAGCGACATCAGGTCACTCCAGTTCAACGTCTTTGGTGAGCGGCTCGTGGTCCGAGCGCAACGAAATAGTTATCTCCCACAACATATTCATATCCGCGCCCGGATGTCAAAGATCACGATTCGGCCACGATGAAAAACGGGTGCCAGAAAACTTTGCGTTCGCATGGACGCTGGTATATGTTTCGGGAGTCAACAAAGCCGCACCAGGAGGAGTTGACGCGTTACAAGGGAGTAATAGCGCACAGCTGTGATCCCCTTCCAAGGATGAAAGGGACTGACACCACCATGTCAATGACGAAGAAACTGATGGCTCTCGCCGTCGCCGGCGGCCTCGCCGCCACCCTCGCCGCCTGCTCCTCCGGCGGCTCGAGCGACTCGGGCTCCGGATCGGGCGACGCCGCCTCGGGCGACTGCAACGTCGGCATCTCGATGCCCACGCGTTCGCTCGAGCGCTGGATCAACGACGGTGAGGGCCTGCAGAAGCAGCTCACCGACGCCGGCTGCACCGTCGACCTGCAGTACGCAGACAACAAGACCGAGCAGCAGATCTCGCAGATCCAGAACCAGGTCGCCGGAGGCGCCAAGATCCTCGTGGTCGCCGCCATCGACGGTGAGACCCTCGGCCCGGTGCTCGCCGACGCCAAGAAGCAGGACATCACGGTCATCGCCTATGACCGCCTGATCAACGGCACCCCCGACGTCGACTACTACGCGACCTTCGACAACTACAAGGTGGGCCAGCTCCAGGGCGAGTTCATCGTCGACGCTCTCGACCTCGAGAACGCTGCCGGCCCGTTCAACTTCGAGCCCTTCGCAGGAAGCCCCGACGACAACAACGCCGGGTTCTTCTTCCAGGGCGCGTGGGACGTGCTCGAGCCCTACGTGGAGTCGGGCAAGCTCGTCATCCCCTCGGGCAAGGACCCGTCCGGCACCGACGGCTGGAAGTCGATCGGTATCCTCGGCTGGGGCTCGGATGACGCCCAGGCCGAGATGGACAACCGTCTCTCCTCGTTCTACTCCGGTGGCGAGAAGGTCGACGTGGTCCTCTCCCCGAACGACAGCCTGGCCCTCGGCATCGAGGCCTCGCTGAAGTCGGCCGGCTACACCCCCGGTGAGGGCTACCCCGTCATCACCGGTCAGGACGCCGACAAGGCCAACGTGCAGGCCATCCTCAACGACGAGCAGTCGATGACCGTCTGGAAGGACACCCGCGAGCTGGGTGACCGCGTCTTCCAGATGATCCAGTCGATCGCCGCCGGCGAAGAGGTCGAGGTCAACGACGAGGAGACCTACGACAACGGCGAGAAGGTCGTCCCCTCGTACCTGCTCGACCCCGTGGTGGTCGTCAAGGACGACGTGCAGACCCTGCTCATCGACTCCGGCTTCATCAAGGCTTCGGACGTCGGTCTCTAACCAGCACTGAACCGGTCGGCGGCGGCCTCCTCCCAGAGGCCGCCGCCGATCACCCTGTTCCACCCCTCTCCACCCCCACCCCTACTGGAAGGCAGCGACGCGACCCATGAGCAACGCGATTCTGTGGATGC
The DNA here is from genome assembly GCF_024979315.1 of Herbiconiux oxytropis. Lineage (GTDB taxonomy): Bacteria > Actinomycetota > Actinomycetes > Actinomycetales > Microbacteriaceae > Herbiconiux > Herbiconiux oxytropis. The sequence goes on from NZ_JANLCK010000002.1 coordinate 158,433, forward strand.
GGGACATCACCAAGGACTTCAACGGTGTGAAGGCGCTCGACGGCGTCTCGATCGTCGTGGAGCGCGGTGAGGTCCACGCCATCTGCGGGGAGAACGGCGCCGGCAAGTCCACCCTCATGAAGGTGCTCTCCGGCGTGTACCCGCACGGCTCGTTCGGCGGCTCGATCGAGTTCGAGGGACACCCCACCGCGTACAAGTCGATCAACGACAGCGAGCACGACGGCATCGTCATCATCCACCAGGAGCTCGCTCTCAGCCCGTACCTCTCGATCGCCGAGAACATCTTCCTCGGCAACGAGAACGCCAAGCGCGGCATCATCGACTGGAACAAGACCAACCGCGAAGCCGCCACGCTGCTCGCCCGGGTGGGGCTCAACGAGAACCCCGCGACCCCCGTGCTCGAGCTCGGCGTCGGCAAGCAGCAGCTGGTCGAGATCGCGAAGGCGCTCTCCAAGCGCGTGAAGCTGCTCATCCTCGACGAGCCCACCGCGGCGCTCAACGACGACGACTCCGAGCACCTCCTCACGCTCATCAACCACCTGCGCGAGCAGGGCATCACCTGCATCATCATCAGCCACAAGCTGAAGGAGATCCGCAAGATCGCCGACACCGTCACGATCATCCGCGACGGCAAGACGATCGAGTCCTTCAGCATGAAGGAGGACGACGCCTCGGAGTCGCGCATCATCCGCTCGATGGTCGGCCGCCCGCTCGACAACCAGTTCCCCCCGCGCACCCCCGACATCGGTGAGGAGTACTTCCGGGTCGAGAACTGGAACGCCTACCACCCGGTCGACACCGAGCGGAAGGTCGTCGACGACGCCTCGTTCACGGTCAGGGCCGGCGAGATCGTCGGCTTCGCCGGGCTCATGGGCGCCGGGCGCACCGAGCTCGCCATGAGCATCTTCGGCCGCTCCTACGGCATCAACATCTCCGGCAGGGTCTTCAAAGCCGGCAAGGAGATCCAGACCCGCACGGTGAGCGAGGCCATCCAGAACGGGCTCGCCTACGCCACAGAGGACCGCAAGAAGTACGGACTCAACCTCATCGCCGACATCGCCGAGAACATCTCGGCCGCCGGCCTCGACAAGCTCGCCAAGGGCGGGGTGGTCGACCGCAACAAGGAGACCAAGGTCGCCGAGGAGTACCGGGCCTCGATGAACATCAAGACCCCGTCGGTCTCGGCCATCGTGGGCAAGCTCTCGGGCGGCAACCAGCAGAAGGTCGTGCTCTCGAAGTGGATGTTCACCGGCCCCGACGTGCTCATCCTCGATGAGCCCACGCGAGGCATCGACGTGGGCGCGAAGTACGAGATCTACGGCATCATCAACGAGCTCGCGGCGCAGGGCAAGGCGGTCATCGTGATCTCCTCCGAGCTGCCCGAGCTGATCGGTCTCTCCGACCGCATCTACACCATCTCCGAAGGCCGGATCACCGGCGAGGTCGCCAAAGCAGAGGCGACGCAGGAAACACTCATGCACTACATGACCGCGGGAAGGGACTGACCCCGATGAGCAACACGGCCACCGAAGCACCGAGCGAGCCCACGGGCAAGGCTCCGGTCAAATCCGCGAGGAAGCTGCGGATCGATCTGCGGCAGTACGGCATCCTCGCCGCACTCGCGATCATCATCGTGCTCTTCCAGATCCTCACCAACGGGCGCCTCCTCATGCCCGGCAACATCAACAACCTGATCCAGCAGAACTCCTACGTTCTGATCCTCGCGATCGGCATGGTGATCGTCATCATCGCCGGCCACATCGACCTGTCGGTGGGATCGGTCGTGGCGCTCGTGGGAGCGGTGGCCGCGCTGTCGATGAACAGCTGGGGCCTGCCCTGGTGGGCCGCCGTCATCATCGCCCTCGTCGTGGGAGCCGTGATCGGAGCCTGGCAGGGCTTCTGGGTGGCGTTCGTGGGCATACCGGCGTTCATCGTGACCCTCGCGGGCATGCTGATCTTCCGTGGCCTCACCCTCGTGCTGCTCACCGGCGGCACCATCTCGGGTCTGCCGGACGAGTTCACGGCCATCGGCGCCGGCTGGATCCCGCCCTTCCTCGGCGAGGCCCTCGACGGACGCGACGTGCTCACGCTCGTGCTGGGCCTCCTGGCCTCGGCCGGCTTCGTCATCCAGCAGATCCGCACCCGTGCGACGCTCCGCAAGCTCGATCTCCCGCGCGAGCCCGCCGTCTCCACGATCGTCAAGAGCGTCATCCTCGTGGTCGCCATCATGGCGCTGGCCTGGCAGCTGAGCGGATACTCGGGCACCCCGATCATCCTCATCATCCTCGCCGTGCTGATCCTGCTCTACACGTTCATCCTCAACCGCTCGGTCTTCGGCCGTCACGTCTACGCGATGGGCGGCAACCTGTTCGCCGCGCAGATGAGCGGTGTGAAGACGAAGTGGATCAACTTCGCGATCTTCGTGAACATGGGCGTGCTCGCCGGCCTCGCCGGTGTCGTCGCCACCGCCCGTGCCGGTTCGGCCGTGGCCTCGGCCGGTCAGAACTACGAACTCGACGCGATCGCCGCCGTGTTCATCGGTGGCGCGGCCGTGCAGGGTGGTGTCGGAACCGTGGTCGGCGCCGTCATCGGTGGTCTCGTCATGGGCGTGCTCAACATGGGACTGTCGATCCTCTCGGTCGACGCCGCCTGGCAGCAGGCCATCAAGGGCCTCGTGCTGCTGCTCGCCGTCGCGTTCGACATCATCAACAAGAGGCGCTCCGGCCGCTGAGGCCAGGCTCGGGGGCGGTCGCCAGACGATCGCCCCCGACTCCGCACGTCCCTTTTCTCCACCCCGAACTGCCAAGGAGGCGTCGTGTCCACCGTCGGCTCCTCACGCCCGGCTCCCTCCCGCCCCCTCGTGGCCGGCGTCGGCAACAGCAACGACCAGACCCGCCGGCACAACCTCTCGACCATCCTGACCACGCTCCACCACGGCGGCGCCCAGACCCGCGCCGACCTCACCCGCAAGCTGGGACTCAACCGCTCGACCATCGCCGCCCTCGTGGGCGAGCTCGTCGACCTCGACCTGGCGTACGAGACGGCCCGCACGGAGCACGGCACCGTGGGCCGGCCGAGCCCGTACGTGCATCCCAACGACCGGATCGCCGCCCTCGCCGTGAACCCCGACACGGATGCCATCATCATCGGCCTCGTGGGGCTCGGCGGCGTCGTGCACAAGCGCATCCGCTACGAGACCGACGGTCTGCCGAGCGTGCGCGAGACCGTCAACATCGTCAAGGCGGTCGTCGACGGGATGCGCGGCGAGCTCGAGTCCACCTTCCGCATCGCGGGCATCGGCATCGCCGTTCCGGGTCTCGTGCGGGTCGACACCGGAGTCGTCGCGCTCGCCCCCCATCTCGACTGGCACGACGAGCCGCTCGCCGAGCTCCTCAGCGAAGCCCTCGGCTACCCCGCCGTGGCGGCCAACGACGCCAACGTCGGCGTGATCGCCGAGAGCATCTACGGCGCGGGCCGAGGTGTCTCCGACCTCGTCTACGTCAACGGCAGCCCCAGCGGCATCGGCGGCGGCGTGCTCGTGGGCGGGGTCCCGCTCCGCGGCGCGAGCGGCTACGGCGCCGAGCTCGGCCACACGCTCGTGAACCCCGGCGGCCTGCTCTGCCACTGCGGCCGCTCGGGCTGCCTCGAGACCGAGGTGCAGCTGAACCGCATCCTCGCCGTGATCGGCCGCGAGACCATCGACGCCGACGAGCTCGACCAGGTGCTCACCACGAGCACCGACCCGGCCCTCGAGACGGAGATCCGGCGGCAGATCGATGTGCTGTGCCTGGGGCTGGCCAACTTCATCAGCGTGTTCAACCCCGAGCGGGTGCTGCTCGGCGGGTTCCTCGGTTCGCTCATGGCCGCTCATCCCGAGCGCATCCAGCAGGGTGTGCGCGACGCCTCGTTCGGCGAACTCGCCGCGGGCCTCACCCTCGAGCGGGCACAGCTGCGCTCCCGGCTGCTCATCGTGGGGGCCGCGGAGTTCGCCTTCGAGGAGCTCCTCGCCGACCCCGCCGGTACGGCGCCGGCGCTCACCGCGTGACCCCAGCTTCGGCGGGGTCCGGCCATGCCAGAATGGCGAGCATGGGACGCGAGTTGAACATCCTCAGTTACAACCTGCGCAAGCACCACGCCAGCGGGGAGCTGCTGGATCTCGCGAGGATCTACGACCTCGACGTGATGTGCCTTCAGGAGTGCGACACCCAGGACATGCCCGACCGCATCGACCACCTCGTGCTGGCCGACTCCACCAAGACCAACCGGCTCGGGCTCGCCGTCTACTACCGCGACGACCGGTTCGAGCTCACGGGCACGCGCGTGTTCGCGCTCCGCAAGTCGATGCACGACCGCGTGATGGCGCCGGCGCACGAGCGGCTGCTCGCGGCGAAGCTGCACGACAAGCTCATCGACAAGGAGATCCTCGTGGGCTCGTTCCACGCGGCTCCCCTCACGGCCTCGAACTCGCTCCGGCGCAAGCAGATCGCCGCGGCGCACGACGCGCTGCGGATCATGGGGCCCTCGCTCCCGACGATCATGGTGGGCGACTACAACTACCCGTGGTTCCGCGCGAACCTGTCGGAGCGCATGGAGGAGGCGGGCTACCTGCTCTCGTTCAGCGACAAGCCCACCTATGCGCGCTACAAGTACTTCAAGGGCCACTTCGACTTCGTGACCTCGGCGCACACGCGCATCGACTCGATCGACACGCTCCCCCAGGGCGAGAGCGACCACCTGCCCATCCTCATCCGCGCGGGCGTCGACGACTGAGCCGGGCCTGACGCCTGCCCGCGTCGTCTCGACTTGACAGTAGTTGCGCCCAAAACGCGCGACTTGACACAAGATGTGCCAAGTCGGCTGTTTTAGGCGCAACTACTGTCAAGTGGGGCGGGAGAAAGCGCTCGGTCAGGCGCCGGGGCGCGGGTCGATGTGCAGGGCTCTCACCCGCACCGAGACCGCAATGGCCTCCGGGTGGAGCTCCCCCACCCTGCCGCGGATCGCTCGCGCCACCGCTCGTAGCGTGGTGGGTGTCGGCACGCCGACGGCCGTCGAGACGTGGACGGTCACGAGCACTCCCGCGCCCGTGCGATCGACCTGCACGAACGCGTCCGCGTCGGAGCGGGGCAGGTCGAGCGCAGACGACACGACCTGGGCGGCGGCCTCCCGCAGCGGGGCCGTGGGCAGCACCGAACTCACCCCGGGTGCGGCGGCGGCCGTCTCGGTCAGCAGCCGGGAGAGCTCGTCGTCGGTCACCGCTCGGCCCTCCGGTAGACGTCGTCGATCGTGACATCGATCTGGTCGATCACCAGCTCGGTGTGCTCGGCGAGGGCCTCCGCCACCACGCGCCGCAGCTCCTCGACGAGGGGAGGCAGTGCGTGGCCGTACTCGGCCGCTGCGGTGATCCGCACCCGAACGGGCGCCCCCGGGGTCGACACGTCGCCCTCGATCTCCGTGCGGCCGATGATCACGCTCGGCAACGCGTCGGCCGCGGCGCGCACGAGCCCCCGCACGGCCGCCTCCGTGACCGAGAGGCTCGTCATCGCATCCGGATCGCTGATCGGGATGTCGCGCCCCGGGCGGATCTCGTCCTTGATGATGTCGAGGAGGCCGGCGATCCAGCCGTCGTCGCGTGTCGGGTCGCGATCGGCCTCCCTCTGAAGGGCGTCCAGGGAGAGCGCGCGGAGCCGGGCGAGGCCCTCGAGCGCCAGGCGGCAGGCGGCAGAGTTCTCGATGCCCGGATCACGAGGGGTGCGCCCGCTCTCGAGGTAGTCGGAGAGCTCCTCGAGGGTGTGGCCGTCGAGGTCGTCGAAGTCGGAGTTCGTCACCGCCAGGCCTCCATCTCGAGGAGTAGGGTCGCCCGCGCCCGGGCCAGGAGCCCTCGCACGGTCGAGACGGGGATGTCGAGGGTCTCGCCTATCTCCGCGTAGGAGTAGCCGGCCGTCTCCCTCAACAGCCAACACCGTCTCTGGTCGGCCGGCAGGCGCCCGAGGGCGATCCACACCGCATCCAGCTGCATCCGATGCTCCACGAGCGCCTCCGTCGAGGGTCCTGTGGAGGCACGATCCGCCGCGTCGATGTCGTCGTGATGCCGGCGGGCCCGGATGCGGTCGAGCGCGCGGTTGCTGACGATCCGCATCAGCCAGCTCCGGATGCGCGCGGGATCATTGAGCTCGCCGAGGTGCCGCCAGGCCGAGATGAAGGCCTCCTGCACGACATCGTCCGATTCGAGCTCGGAACCCAGCAGATTCGCCGCCAGCACGCGCATCAGGGGCCCGTGCCGGTGGGCGATCACCTCGAAGGCGACGAGGTCGCCGTCGATCGCCCGTGACGCGAGGATGGTGTCGGAGGCGTCGCGGAGGGGCCCATGCAGGTCGATGCCGGCTCCTCCCGCTCGGTGCCCCAGGAGCACGTCGGCCGCCGGTGCCGCCCTCGATCGGGCGTTGAGCACATTCCTACTACGGTCGGCCACCGGCGACCATCGCCCGAGCTGGCCGACCTACACCTGGCAAGATCCTGGGAGCGCATGCCGGGTGCGCAGGACCCCGCGTCTTCCTGATGTGCGCGTCACCACCGCACCGGGGCGGACCCACCACCCTGACGACCGAACCGAACAGGAGTCACGACGATGTCCGATATCACCACCAAGCCCTCCAGCACCGGCTCCGCCGACACGCTGGCCGCTGCCCCCTCCGCCGACAGCCGCGGCCGGAACGTCGTCGCCGACGGCGTGATCGAGAAGGTCGCGCGCGCCGGCGTCATCCGCGCGATCTCGACCGTGGTCGGCATGGAGGTCACCGAGGTCAACGTGACGGTCAGCGACGTGCACATCCCCTCGGACGACGCCGACGAGCCCGAGTCCCGCGTGCAGTGACCCCCGGCGTCAGTCGCGGTTGCCGGAGCGGCCGGCGGGGCCGTAGACGATGATGCCCACGATGGGCACGGCGAGCCAGAACAGCCACGACCAGGCGAAGCCGTCGGGCGCGAGGAACCCGCAGAGGAGGAACGCCGCGAGGGCGATGAGCGGCGTGACGCTCACGGCGACGACGCCCGCCGTGCCGCCGAGCGGCCGGGTGCGGTTGTAGCTGTCGCGGGACTCGTCGCCCGGCTTCGACGGGTAGGCCGCGGCCGGTGGCGGCCCGAAGTCGGGGTCGGGAGCGGAGCCGGCCGCCGAGCCGATCACGCTCTCCTTGGTGGTGTCGGGCAGGTCGGCGAACAGCGGCGCGAGCTCACCACGGGTCGTGGCGGTCTTCGCGGTGTCGGAGCGCTCGGTGTACTCGTCCGCGGTCAGCCGCCCGTCCCCGTGGGCGCGGGCGAGCCGCGCGACGGCCTCGTCGCGATCGGCGTTGCTCAGACGGATGCTCGCGCCGGCGGCGTCGCTGTAGTCGGTCATGCTCTCACTCTGCCGCATCCGCGCCGCTTCCGGCATCCCACGAGTGGCGGATGCCCGGTGCTGGCCTTCGCGCACTCGACAGGGTAGTGTGGTCTGACCACATGGTCTGACCACAGGAGGCGGGATGGCGGTCGCAGAAGGCGCGGGCACCCCTGGCGCGGAGCGCTCCTGGGAGCGCGTGCTCGCGCGCGTCGAGAGCGACCTCGTGGAGGGCAGGCTCGGCCCCGGCGACCACCTTCCCCCCGAGCGCGCCCTCGCCGCCGAGCTCGGCGTCGGCCGGTCGAGCGTGCGCGAGGGCCTCAGGGTGCTCGAGGTGCTCGGGCTCATCAGCACGAGCACCGGATCGGGGCCGCAGTCCGGCGCCGTCATCGTCGCACGGCCCACGGGCGGGCTGGCCGCGCTCATCCGCCTGCAGGTCGCCGCGCAGGGCTTCGCGGTGCCCGATGTCGTGAAGACCCGCGTGGTGCTCGAGTGCGCCGTGGCCGCCGAGCTCGCCACCGCCGTGCGCGCCGGCCGGCAGCCCGAGCTCGGCGCCGCCGACGAGCTGCTCGATGCCATGGACGCCGTGGCCGAAGGGGACACGGTCGCCGACGGGGACGCCGTCGGCGATGGAGCAGACGAGCGCGACGGCTTCCTCGCCCTCGACCAGGCGTTCCACCGCGCCCTCGCAGCCGCGTCAGGCAACGACGTGCTCGCCACCATGATGGCGGGCCTCCGAGACTCCGTCGAGACCTACGTGCGGCACGGCGCCACCCGCCTCGGCGACTGGCCGGCCACCGCACGGCGGCTGCGGGCCGAGCACCGCGCCGTGCTCGCCGCCATCCGCGACGGTGACCCCGCGACCGCAGAAGCGCGCATCCGCTCGCACATCGAGACCTATCACGCCGAGACGCTCGTCGCGGCCCGCCCCCAGCCCCTCACGACGCTCTAGGAGTCCCCATGGTCCAGCGCAGGATCCCCAAGATCAAAGACCTCGCCCCGCTCATGCAGTTCAAGGCGCCCGAGCTCAACGCCAAGAAGCGGCGCCTGGCCGCCGCCCTCACGATCGCGGACCTCCGCACCATCGCGAAGCGGCGCACCCCCAAGGCCGCCTTCGACTACACCGAGGGCGCCGCCGAGGGCGAGATCAGCCTCACCCGGGCGCGCCAGGCGTTCGAGGACATCCAGTTCAACCCGTCGGTGCTCCGTGACGTCTCGCGCGTCTCGACCGGGTGGGACGTGCTCGGGGCCCCCGTGTCGCTGCCGTTCGGCATCGCACCGACGGGCTTCACGCGCATGATGCAGACCGAGGGCGAGGTCGCGGGAGCGGGTGCGGCCGGAGCCGCAGGCATCCCGTTCTCCCTCTCGACGATGGGCACGACCGCCATCGAGGACGTGAAGAAGGCCAACCCCACCGGCCGCAACTGGTTCCAGCTCTACATGTGGAAGGACCGCCCGCGTTCGATGGCGCTCGTCGAGCGCGCGGCCGCCTCCGGGTTCGACACGCTGCTCGTGACGGTCGACGTGCCGGTGGCGGGGGCGCGCCTGCGCGACAAGCGCAACGGGTTCTCGATCCCACCGCAGCTCACGGCCGGCACGGTGGTCAACGCCATCCCGCGGCCGGAGTGGTGGATCAACTTCCTCACCACCGAACCGCTCGCGTTCGCCTCGCTCGACCGCTGGTCGGGCACCGTGGGCGAGCTGCTCGATTCGATGTTCGACCCGACCGTGACCTTCGACGATCTCGCCTGGATCCGGGACCAGTGGCCGGGCAAGGTCGTGGTCAAGGGCGTGCAGAGCCTCGGCGACGCCGCGCGACTGGCCGACATGGGCGTCGACGGCATCACGCTCTCGAACCACGGCGGGCGCCAGCTCGACCGTGCGCCCATCCCGTTCCACCTGCTCCCGGATGTCTCGCGCGAGTTCGGGAAGGACATGGAGATCCACCTCGACACAGGCATCATGTCGGGCGCCGACATCGTGGCATCCGTGGCCCTCGGGGCGCGCTTCACCCTCGTGGGGCGCGCGTACCTCTACGGGCTCATGGCCGGCGGGCGTGAGGGCGTCGACCGCATGATCGCGATCCTCGGCGAGCAGATCGCCCGCACCATGCGGCTGCTCGGGGTGAACGCGCTCGAGGAGCTGAACCCCTCGCACGTGACGCAACTCGAGCGGCTCGTGCCGCGCGCGGTCTCGGCGGCTGCTGTGGCGGTGGCCGACGCGCAGCGATGACGAATCGTCATCTTCTCGGTAGAGTGAGGGGATGACGCCTTCGCCTCGCCGTTCCGCTCGGCCGTTGCGGGCGGGTGCGGGCCTCGCAGCCCTCGCGGTCGTCGGGCTCGCGGGGCTGCTCGGCGGATGCGCGGGGCCGGGTGCCGACGTGGGTGCGCGGGTGGCCGAGTGGGTCGAGGAGCAGGAGCACGTGCTGAGCGCGTCGTCATGGGTGTCCGACGATCCGTGGAACAAGGCGATCACGATCGACATGGTGCTCGAGCCCGACATCGGTGACGCCGAGCTGATCGCCGTCACCACGGCGGCCGAGCGACGCGCCCGTGAAGCCGGGTGGGAGCATCCGCTCATCGGCGCCACGGTCGGTGAGGGCGAGAGCTACTCGAACCTCGGCGGCCGCGTCACCCTCGACGTCTTCCTGGCGCTCCGCGACGACCCCCGCTACCCCGTTCTCAGCGCTCGTGGCGAGGGCGGGTGCGGCGGCTTCTTCTGCGTGGAGCTGCCGACCTCCGACCCGGCCGAGCTCCTCGCCGCCGTGAAGCGGATGCTGGCCGCCGCCGATGAGGCCGGGGGCGTGCAGTCCAACCTCACCTTCACCGCCACCACGCCCGACGACCTCCTGGCGGTGACGGCTGAGCCGTTGGCGCCCATCGACGACTCCGTCGCCCTGCTCGAGCACCTCTCGGAGCAGCAGGTCCCGATCCTCTCGGCCCACGCCTGGCCCGTCGAACCCGTCGGCGACCTCCCGCCGCTCCAGCTGCTCGACATCACGGTGCCCGACCCCGCCGCCGTCAGCCTCGCGGAGTCACTCGCTCCCGCTTATCCCGAGGTCGAGCTCCGGGCCCGCCCGGCGCCGTAGCCGCCCCGCGGGCGGAGCGGGGCGGGGCGGGGCTCGAGCTGAGGCTCAAGGGCGCGGCGGACGGGCGACTGCTCAGTCGCGCACCTCGGGCGGGACCACGCGCCAGCCGCCGAGCAGCACGAGCTCCTCGGCGTCGGTGCGGCGGCGGCGCTGGACGCGGACAAAGCCCACGATGCCGAGGGCGAGCAGGGCCACACCACCGAGGAGGGCGAGCACCGGCGCGAGAAGGGGGAACTCGTCGTCGGTGAAGAGCACGATGGCCGCGAGGGCGGCGAGCAGCCCGACGAAGAGGCTGAGGAAGGAGGCGGCCGTGGAGAGGCGGCGGGGGTGCTCACCCCACGCCGCGAGAAGGAGGAGGGGAAGCCCGCGGGTGCGCGTACCCGGATCCGCCTCGTCCCTCCAGCGGAGCGCGAGGCGCCGGCGGTTGCGGACATCGGTGTCGGCTGCGGCACACCAGACCAGGTAGAAGAGGAGGGCGACGCCGCCGGCTCCGAGCACGAGGAGTCCCACGATCTCGTTGGTGTCGCTCGGCAGGAATCCGCCCCCGATGGTCTCGCCGATGACGGCGGCCACGATGGCGAACGCAGCGACGGCGAGTGCGGCCGCGATGAGCCAGAAGAAGATGCGTCGCACGGTGCGGGCCGGGGCGGGCTCGGCGAGCAGGAGGGCGACGGCGCTCTCGTCGTCGGCCTGCCACTCGCGCTCGAGCTCGGCGGCACGCGCACGGGAGATCGTCCCGGGGGCGGGATTCTGCGGTGCGATGGGATCCGGGCCGGCGGGGTAGGCGGGATCGGTCACGGCCGGGTAGGCGGGATCGGTCGACGCACCAGGCGCAGCGCCCATGAGCTCGGCGAGTTCGGCGAGGAGGGTGTCGCGACCCACCCGGGACTTCCCGCCACCGCTCGTGAGAGAGACCGCGGCGGCCCGCTGCTGCTCGGTGAGACCCGCGGCATCGACGGCGGTGTCTGCGGGAGCCTCCAGCGGCAGCTCGGCCACGAACCGGGTGAGCGCACCAAGGCCTTCGGCGTCGAGCCCGCGTACGGGCCGGCCCGCCACGAGCACGCGCACGGAGGCCCCCTCCGTGGAGACGAACCGGTACACCAGGTAGGCGGCGCCGTTCAGATCGGACGACGAGACGGAGCGCCACGCCACCGTGATGGAGCTGACGGGCACCTCGCGCCGCCCGAGCCTGGCCGTTCCCTTCTGCGGGTTCCAGTGCACGGTGCCGTAGGCGAGCGTGAGGCAGAGCAGGATGATGCCGGCGAACACGACCCCCGCCCCGAGGAAGCCGACCACCCACTCCGCACCTCCGAGTTCGACGTCGAGGCCGTCGAGCACCTCCGCCACCGGTCCCGCGAACAGCAGCCCGAGCGCCGCCGATGCCCCCACCACGAGCGCGATGCTGCCGACCCCCGCGTGCCGCCCGATCCGGACGACGCCCTTCGAACCCTCGTTCTTCCCCATCCCCTCACCGTCGCACGAACCCGCGCCCCCGCCAAGCGCGGCGCGACCGCGACTTCGGTGCGACCCGCAGGGCGACTTCGTCTCGTGAGCGTTTCTCCCGGGAGCCCGCCCTAGAACCAGAGGCCTCCCCGGAACCCGCGATCTGCCACGGGGATCGCACTGCAAGTGCCGAGTTGGCGACCGTTCACCCAGAAGGTGATGTCTCCACGGATGTACGGCTCGTGCGAGTCCACGTGCACGAAGGTCAGATTTCCCGGCCTGATCCACCCGCTGCTCAAGGTGAACTGTCGCGTCGCGCCGCGGAGGCCCAGCATCACCGGGGCACCACAGGTGGGGGTGGTCACGTAGGGGAGGTCGGCCATGATGGACCCCGGGTTCGGCTTGTAGTGCGGGGTGTCGAACTTGACGAGCACCCCCGCGTCCGGGAGCCTGCCCTCGATCCGATCCAGCTGGAGCGCAGCGGCGGGCAGGACCGCTCCCAGCACCACCGCGGCGACCACGCCGATGGCGGCGGCGGCCCCGATTGGCCTGCCGGCCCTCACCGAGAGGCCTCCGTCTCCCGATAGCCGTCGCAGGTGGGGCCCTCGAACTCGTCCTCCATCTCGACGAACTCTCCCTCTCGTGCCGGCACCAGCACGTGTTCCACCCACGAATCGGAGTTCTGCAGGTTGTCGACGATCCCCGGGAGCCCCGTGAACTTCTCGAGCTGTGCCACGGCTTCTGCCGCGCGTGCTGGGTCCTTCCCCGCCGCCGCAGTGACCGCTTCGTCCTCCCATGCACACATCCAGTGGTAGGCCGCCATCACCTGCGAGAGCCCGTCTTCACTCACCTCGCCCTCCGTGGTGAGGACCGACGGCGGAACCTCTGGCCACGATCGGCCGCGCGGAAGCGGTTCGGGGAACGCGGAGGTATCGGACGACCAGGCACCGGGCGCCTCCTCCGGGGTGAGGTACTCCTCTGCGAGTTCCGAGGTGTCCGGGGGCTCCACCGATTCCAGCTCCGCAGCATCCACCGCATCCGCAGGACCCGCCGGCTCTGCCGAAGCCGTTCTGTCGCGCTGCCCCGTGCCCCCCGGATTCACCATCAGCACGACGCCCAGCAGAGCTGCCGCGGTCAGCGCGGCAAGGGTGGACGCCACGATGATCCGATTCCGGTTTTGTCGATTATTCATCACTTTCCTTTCGTTGGAGAGATCATGACCCAGTCGAGTCGCATGCACCAGCGCTCGAGAAGAAGTTGTGGATAGCGTGAGGATTTCTCGTATAGGGTTGCCGCGAAGTCGCCTGGGGGGCCGCTGACCCGTTGGAGGGGTTCGATGAGGTTCCGTGCCGTTGCCGTTCTGGCGCTGTCGATCACCCTGGGGGTGTCGATCATGGCGTCGCCACCGGCCTTCGCCGTCGACCGGCCGATCGGCGAGACCCCTCCCGTCTCGGTTCCCCCCGAGGTCACCCCCGCGCCATCCGAGGTGCCGGTCGACGATCGGCCGACGCTGCTCGGGGGCGACTGGGCGGCGAGCACCGACCTGGCCTGGAGCGTGTCGGGCGACACGACGGGGCTGCACGTGATGGCGGCGGCGGAGTCGACAGGCTACGCCTGGACGACGGTGGCGTCGCTGAAGGTGGTCGGGATCGAGACGGACCGGTGGATCGGCAACGCGTGCCTCGCGAGCGACGGCGAGACCCTGGCCGTGGTCTACGCGCCACGCTCGTACACGAACGACGAGGGCACGTTCGGACGTGGTGCGTTCGCCGCTCTCGTGGGGCTGCGCGACGGATCCATGACAGATCTCGGCGCCGGTTACACGCTCGCCTACTTCAATCCCGGGTGCGGGCTGGAGTCGAAAGTCGCCCTCACGTCCTACTCGAGCGAGGCCGGCCGCACCCGCATCCGCGTGGTCGATGCCGGGTCGCGGGACGTCGTCGCCGAGAGCGAGGTGGAGGGCCAGTTCACCTCAGCGACCGTCGCCCCGCGCGGGATCGTCGCAGCGGCCTCCGATGCCGTGGTGGCTGTCGGCGAGGACGGCTCGGTGACCGAGCTCGCGGAGGTCGTCGGCGTGCCGTACGACCTGAGGGCCACGCCGGCCGGAGGCCTCGCCTTCCTGACCCGCGACGAGGAATCCGCGACCGTGCTGCACCTCGGCACTCTTGACGCCTCGAGTCCGCCCGAGATCCTCGCGCAGGGCGACGCCCTCGAGGTCACCCTCGCTCAGGCCGCGAACGGCCAGGTCTTCGTCACGGGAGCGCCCACCCAGGAGGCCGAGAGCCTCCCGGACGACATCGCGTTCACCTCCGCCGTCGCGCGGTCCGCAGCGTCGTCCGAGGGGCAGCTCCTCCTGGCGCCCGCCGTGCTAGGCGCGGCACCGGCATCGGGTGCCCTGCCCGATCCGAATCAGGCGATCCACCTCGAGGCCGTCACCACCGACACGGATGCGGCCGTCGGCTTCACGCTCGATCCGGGCGAGGGGGCGGCAGACGGCCCCGCCCCCGCTCACCTCGACGGAAGGCTCACGGGCCCCGACAGTCCCTGGGGAACCGGCTCGCCCACAGATCCCGTCGAGTCAGAACGCGCCTGCGCGGTGCCCCGCAACGATCCCCAGAGCCAGGCGCTGCAGCCGAAGCCCCGTCAGGTGGAGTGGGCCGTCGACCAGGCGGTCGCCGGCAGGCTGACCACGTCGCGACCCGACAACTGGCGGAACCTCGCCATGCCTGCGTACTCGCCTCAAGGGCTCTTCCCCCGACGCACGTTGAGCAGCGGCGGCACGATACCGGCGCAGATCGTGCTCGGCGTGCTGGCCCAGGAGTCGAATCTCTGGCAGGCGTCCGTGTACACGACCCCCGGCGTCACGGGCACTCCTCTCATCGGCAACTACTACGGCAACGATCGCAGCGCTCCCGAGGACTCGTTCTGGGATCTGAGCTTCCCGTCGGCGGACTGCGGTTACGGCGTGGGGCAGATCACCGACGGGATGCGACTGGCGGGCCGGGAGCGGCCGGGCGAGAAGGCTCTGCCCGCCCGGGAGCAGCGCGCGATCGCCCTCGACTACGCCGCCAACGTGGCGAAGGCGGTGCAGATGCTCGGCGACAAGTGGAACGAGACGCGAGGTGCGGGGCTGACGATCAACGACGGAGGATCGCAGTACCTGGAGAACTGGTTCTTCGCGGTCTGGGCCTACAACACGGGCGTGCATCCGAACAAGCGGGACGGATCTCCGTGGGGCGTCGGATGGATGAACAACCCGGCGAACCCCGCCTATGACCCGAGTCGTGGTCCTTTCCTCGACGGCAGTCCGAGTGACGCCGCGCACCCCCAGCACTGGCCGTATCCGGAGAAGGTCCTGGGGTTCGCCGCCCACTCGACCGACCTCTTCGAAGACGACGACACGATCGTCAGCGCCTTCCGGCCGGCCCAGTGGCTGGCGACCGACGGGCGAGACGGAACGCTCAACCGGTTCACGGTGAAACCGCCGATCTTCACCTTCTGCAATGCCTCCAACACCTGCTCCCCCGGCGCCCACCAGCCACCGGCCGATCCGGATGAGAAGCCCGGGCCGTGCCTGCACAGGAGTGCTGCCGGGGCCTACGACCTCGAGTGCTGGTACCACACGAACGCGACGTGGAAGGGCGACTGCGACTCGAGCTGCGGGCTCGAGGTCATCCGTTTCGACCCTGGCTACCGGGAGGAGCCGGACGCGACGAGCTTCCCACCCAACTGCGGCACAGCGGGCCTTCCGGCCGGCAGCCTCGTCATCGACGAGCTGCCGAACGGCACGGCGAGCAGGCGGCCGGGGCCGTGCCCCGCGACGGTCGCCTCGAACGGCACATTCGCGTTCACTTTCGGGAACGACGACGAGGGGCTGTATCCCTCGAAGATGGATCTGCACCAGCTGGGGGCGGGGTTCAACAGCCACTTCTACTTCGCGCACACGCGGAGTCCTGACAGCGATCCCGACACGTACCACGACGGCTCCTTGAACGTCACCGGCACCTGGACGCTCGGGCGGAACCTCACCCAATGGGCCCGGGTGATGGTGCATCTGCCTGATCACGGAGCCTGGACGCAGCAGGCCATGTACTCGATCGATCTCGGTGACGGGACCATCAAGAAGCGCGCGTTGCTGCAGCGGCACGGCAGGAACGCATGGGTGTCCCTCGGCGTGTTCCCGTTCTCGGGCCAGCCGAAGGTGTCCCTCTCGAATGTCACAGCCGACGGCTTGGGCCTCGATGACGTGGCGTGGGATGCCGTGGCATTCCAACCGCTCGATGCGAAGCCGGCCGACATCGTCGTCTCCATGGGGGATTCCTTCTCCTCGGGCGAAGGCGCGTCCTCCTTCGACGGCGCCGACTACTTCCGCGACTCCGACACGCACGGCAGCGACCCGCAGTTGCGGAACGCGTGCCATCGATCGCGTCACGCGTGGTCGAGGAAGGCCTCGGTCGGCGCTTCCCCCACTTCCATCGGAGTTCGTGCCGATACCTGGGACCCGACTCTCGACCATCACATGACGGCCTGCTCGTCTGCGCAGACCGAGAACATGCTTCCGGTCGGTGGACCGAGGAACGCAGGTGGGCAGGTGAATGAAGGTCAGTATCATGAACTCACCCAGCTCGATCAGGGATACCTCGACGAGAACACGACGCTCGTGACTCTGTCGATCGGCGGGAACGATGCGGGCTTCGCCGACATCATCAAGACGTGCATCGAGGCAGTCTTGCTCCTCGAGTTGTGCAAATCGCTCAAGCTCCCCGATGACACGATGAAGCTCGAGGCCGCGACGGCTCACCGCACCAGCACAGAGATTCCGGCCTCCGTCACGACGGTGCTGAAGCAGATCCAGCAGAGGGCCCCCAACGCGCGCATCCTTCTCATGGGCTATCCGGCTCTGTTCGAGAGCGGCTCCCTGTGCGCGCTCGTGAAGTCAGCAGACGTGCCGTGGTTGCAGCAGGTCACGATCGATCTGAGCAACGCGCTCCTGGCAGCCCGGAATGCGGCGAACTCCGCCGCCCATCCGGTGATCTACGCTGACCCGCGCCCGAACTTCTCGGGCACGAACCTCTGCACACCGGCTGGCGTCTCGAGCAACACCGGCCTGGTCTTCCAGTTTACCCCCGGTGATCAGCCGCTCTTCAGCTCGGGAGGGAAGCCCGTGTCGCAGCAGTCCTTCCACCCGAACCTCATCGGCACCGACCTCTACGCGCGGACGATGATGGAGAAGCTGGGCGACCACAACTACGTGTTCAGCCGGATCGCCGGGCCGGACCGCTACTCCGCCAGTGCGGCGATGTCGCTCGCCGCCTTCCCCGACAGCGGCGGGGGTGCCCCGGTGGTCTGGGTCGCGAGCGGGGTGAAGTTCGCGGATGCGCTCAGCGCGGGGCCTGCGGCCGCGAAGCAGGGCGGCCCGCTCCTCCTCACGTCGTCGACGGCCCTCCCTCCCGCCGTCAAGGCCGAGATCCAGAGGCTGCATCCCGCGCGGATCGTGCTGGTCGGCGGTGTGAGCAGTGTCTCGGACCTGGTGCGGACCGAGCTCTCGAACCTCGCCCCGACGTCACGCATCAGCGGCGTCGACCGCTTCGAGGTGTCACGCAGGATCGCGACCGAGGCCTTCGGGTCGAGCGCGTCCCGCGTGTACGTCGCGACGGGCAACGACTTCCCGGACGCCGTCTCCGCGGGTGCCGCCGCGGCGGCGCGACGGAACCCGGTGCTCCTGGTGAACGGCCAGGCCTCGGCCGCCGACGCCGAGTCGAAGGCCGCGCTCGTGTCGCTCGGAACGAAGGCGGTCACGGTCGTCGGCGGGGTGAGCTCGGTCACGCCGGGACTGGTGTCATCGTTGGGTGCTGTCGTGCCGACGACCCGCGTGGCCGGTGCCGACCGATATGCCGCGTCGCTCGCGGCGAGCACCGACGTGTACTCGACGGCGAAGACCGTCTTCGTGGCGACCGGGTCTGGCTTCCCGGACGCCCTCGTCGGCGCGGTGCTGGCTTCCCGGAAGGCGGGCCCGCTCTTCCTCGTGCGGTCGGGGTGCCTCCCGCAGGGCGTGCTGGACCGGGTCCGTAGCCTCGGCGCGACCGGCGTGACCATCCTCGGCGGACCGAACAGCGTCTCCGAAGCCGTCACGCTCCCCACACTGTGCTGAGGGCCCGCGTGGATCAGGCGACCCGACGACGCGGGTCGACGACGCTGATGATCTCACTGGTGGTGCTGCTTGGACTGACTGGCTGTCTCGGGTCAGGCCCTCAGCCCCTGGCCGCGGCAGAGGTGCGTGATGGGTTTCGTCGTGCCGCGGAATCCTACGGAACTTTCGCCTCCCACTACAGCACCCGGGAGACCCTGCGCATCGCGCTCGATTTCGGGTTGGCGCCCACACCCTCAATCGAGGCGCTGAGCTTCGCGGAATTGCAGCGACATACGGTGCGGGAAGGACAACCCATGCTGTACAAGACCGATCCGAGGGCGCTGTCGATCCACGTACTCACCGTCGCTTACGAGCAGCTGCAGGGCTTCGGGGGAAGCTCGAGCGCCTACGCGCACTCCTGCGCAGTGCTGACAGCCACCCCTGGGAGCACGGAGGTATCCGTACACAAGGAGGACTGCCCTGAACCGGTCCAATCCGCCCTCGCGGGCTACTGGGGCGACGTTGTCAACCCCACCTGACCCCCGGCGGCGCGCCGGTCGCGCCGTCACCATGCTGCTCGGCGCCGCCATGATCACGGTCGGGTTGAGCGGCTGCCTCGGATCGGGACCCCAACCGCTGGCTGCCGATGAAGTGCGCGATGCCTTCCGGCGGGCTGCAGAATCCTACGGGACCTTCGCTTCCCACTACAGCACCCGGGAGACCCTGCGCATTGCACTCGATTTCGGACTGGCACCCACGCTGTCGATCGAAGGTCTGACCGTCGCAGAACTGGACAGATATCCGTTGCGGAGCGGTCAACCCATGCTGTACCGGACGGAGCCTGATGCGCTCGCCATCCACGTCATCGCATACGGGTACGCACAGCTCCAGGGATTCGGGGGCAGTTCGGATGCCTATGCCCACGCCTGCGCGACACTGACCGCCACCCCCGGCAGCACGGAGGTGTCGATCGAGAAGGTGGACTGCCCTGAGCCCGTGCAGACGGGGATCGCCTCGCACACGGGAACCGCTGTCGACCCGCGGTAGCAGGTCGGACATGCCGCGGCCCCTGCGGCCCCACGGCGCCCAAGCAGCCCCACGATCCCTCACGATGCCCCGCGGCACCTCCGACTTGACACTAGATGCGCCTAAGAGCGCCGACTTGGCGCATCTTGTGTCAAGTCGGCGCTCTTAGGCGCGAATTCTGTCAAGTGGGAGGGAGTTCAGGGTGCGGACGGGCCGGCCGACGCCGGCGACGCGTCGGCCCAGGCGAGCTCCCGGAGCTGGGCCGCCGTGACCGACGAGCGCGGGTACACGACCCCGTCGCAGGAGCCGCCGCGGAAGACCGCGATGGAGTCGGCGAGCTCCGTGAGCTCCTCCTCCTCGGAGGAGACCACGATCACCGCCACGTTCTTCTCGGCCGCGAGCGTGCGGATGATGCCGTAGATCTCGCGCTTGGCCCCGATGTCGACGCCCTTCGTGGGCTCGTCGAGCAGGAGCAGCAGGGGCGCCTGCAGGGTGGCCCGGGCGAACAGCGCCTTCTGCTGGTTGCCGCCCGAGAGCGACGTGATGGGCGCCGAGACCTGGCCGCGGATGGAGACCTGCGACAGCACGTCGTCGGCCGATCCCTTGAGCGCGCGCCAGCGCAGCACGCCGCCGCGGATGTACTTGCCGAGCACCGGCAGCACGACGTTCTCGATCGAGGACATCTGCGGCACGAAGCCGTCGAACTTGCGCTCCTCGCTGAGGAACGCAACGCCCGCCTTGATGGCCTGCGCCGGGCTCTTGGGCCGGAACGGCTTGCCGAGCAGCTTCAGCGACCCCTCGGCGAGCGGGAAGGCTCCGTAGACGGTGCGGAGGAACCGGGTGCGGCCGGATCCGACGAGACCGTAGATGCCGAGGATCTCGCCGGCGTGCACCGTGAGGTCGACACCGTGGAGGTTGTTGCCCGAGAGACCGGTGGCCTCGAGCACGGGCGCTCCGAACTCGCGGGCGCGCGCCGCCTCGGAGACGGTCTCGACCGATTCGAGGGAGGTCTCGCCCAGGCCGTCGCCCACGATCGCGGCGACCGCGGCGGTGTCGACGGGCCCGGATCCGTGGTCGCCCACGATGGCCTCGATCACGGCGGCCCGATCGACGTCCTCGACCGAGCCGTCGAGCACGATCCGCCCGCCGGAGAGACCGATGACGTGGTCGGCCACGGCGAAGACCTCGTCGAGCTTGTGGTCGACCAGCAGCACGCCGATGCCCTGCTCGTCGACGAGCCGGCGCACGATGCCGAGCAGGTGCTCGACCTGCTGCTCCTCGAGCGCGGTCGTGGGCTCATCGAGCAGGATGTACTTGGCCTTCTGGTTGATGGCACGGGCCACCTCCACCATCTGCCGCTGCGCGACCGGCAGCGACGAGATGAGGTCGGTGGCGCGCGCGGTGATGCCGTACTCGGCGCAGAGCTCGTCGGCGCGGCGGTTCATCTGGCGGCGGCTGAGCACACCGCCCGAGACCTGCTCCTGGCCGAGGAAGATGTTCTGCGCGACCGTGAGCTGGTCGACGAGCGAGAGCTCCTGGTAGACGCAGGCGATGCCCGCGGTCGAGGCGTCGCGGGGTCCGGTGAACGACTGGGCCTCTCCGTCGATCCGGATCGAGCCGGAGTCCGGCACCTCGGCCCCCGAGAGCGAGCGCAGCAGGGTCGACTTGCCCGCGCCGTTGTGGCCGATCAGGGCCGTGACGCGACCGGGCCGGATGGCCAGGCTCACGTCGGTGAGGGCGTTCGTGGGGCCGTAGCTCTTCGAGATGCCGTCGACGAGCAGTCCTTCACCGGTCATGGCGTGCTCCCTGCTGATTATGTGGAGAAGAAGGGGGGTGGACGGCCGGGCCTGCGAAGACCCGGCCGTCCGGAGTCCGGAGGCTTATCCGAATTCCTTGGCGCCGACCTCCTGGCCGGACGTGTACAGCTTCAGCGGCTGCAGCACCTCGGCCGGAACGTCTTCGCCACCGAGGTAGGTCTGCACGTTCTCGAGCACGATCCGCGCGTACTCGTAGGGCTCCTGCGCGGCGCACGCCACGTACTCGCCCTCGAGCGGGGTGTCGGCGGCGCAGAAGCCGTAGACCTTGATCTGGTCCTGCTTGCCTGCCTCCTTGATGGCCTGCAGCGCACCGACCACGGCGGGGCCGGTGTCGCCGAAGATGACGTTGACATCCGGGTTGCCCTGCAGCAGCTCACCGGTCACCTGCAGAGACACGGCGGGGTCGACGTTGGTGTCGAGGGTCTCGAGCACCGTGGTGTTCGGGTTGGCCATGATGGCCTCGGTGAAGCCCTCGTCGCGCTGGATGGTGGGGATCTGCGACGGCTCGCCCAGGATGCCGACGACGAGCGGGGTCTCGGTGCCGAGATCCGCGATGGCCTGCTCACCGAGCTGCTTGCCGCCCTCGGTCTGGTCGGCGCCGACGTACTGCACGATCGTGGCGCCCTGGTTCTCCAGGCCCTCGGGGTCGATGGTCACGTTGACCGAGAACACCGGGATGTTCGCGGCGTTGGCCGCCCGCACGCTCGAGACGCCCGTGTCGGAATTCACGGCGTTGAGCGCGATGGCGCAGACACCCTTCTGCACGAACGCGTCGATCTGCGCGAGCTGGTCGCTCTCGCTGTCGTTGGCGATGGCCACGTCGACCTCGTAGCCGAGCTCCTCGGCGGTGTCCTCGAAACCCTCCTGCATGGCGATGTAGTACGGGTTGATGGTGTTCGGCAGGGCCACACCGATGGTGGGGTTCTCGTCCGAACAGGATGCGGGCAGGCTGCCTGCCGCGTCGGTGGAGCTGCCGGCTCCGTCGCCGGTGGCGGCATTGCTGCACGCGGCGAGGGAGAGAGCGAAAACGCCTACGGCAACAGTGCCGAGGACCTTTCTCGTGTTCATGGTTGTTCCTCTCGTTGGTGTGACTTCAGGACTTGCTGGGTGTGGTGGACGGGGGAAGCGAGGGAGTGTCTACCGCGGGTCTCTTGGCGAACACCGGCCGGCCGGCACGCGAGCGGCGCAGGGTGTCGAACGAGACGCCGACGAGGATGATGACGCCGATCACGAGCGACTGCCAGTAGCTCTGCACGCTCAGCACGTTCATGCCGTTGGAGACCGCAGCGATGAGCACCGCGCCGATCATGGCGCCGAGCACCGTGCCCACGCCGCCGAACAGTGAGATGCCGCCGACCACCGCCGCGGCGATGGAGTAGAACAGCTCGTTGCCGGTTCCGGTGGCGGGGAAGCCGACCATGAGCCGGCTGGTCACGATCATGCCGCCCATGCCGCCGCAGAAGCCGGAGATGGCGTAGACGAGGATGGTGGTCCTCGCGATGTTGACTCCCGCGAGGCGCGCGGCGTTCTTGTTGCCACCGAGAGCGTAGACGTGCACGCCCTGGCGGGTCATCCGGAGCCACAGCCCGGCGATGACCGCGGCCACGAGCAGCAGGAGCACGGGCAGCGGCACGCCGGCGATCCGGCCTTGGCCGATCCAGGAGAAGCCGATGTCGCGCACCTGGATGGAGTTCGCTCCCGTGATGATGAGCGGGATCGCGAGCGCCACGCCCTGGGTGGAGAAGGTCGCGATGAACGGGGGGATCCGCACGTAGTGGATGAGCAGCCCGTTCAGCACGCCGAGCGAGGTCGCGGCGATGAGCGCGATGAGCATGGCGGCCGGCCATGGCACGCCCGCCTGCATCACGAGCGCCACGAGCACGCCCGACATGGCGATGTTGGCGCCCGTGGAGAGGTCGATGCCTCCCGTGAGCAGCACGAAGGTCTGGCCGAGGGCGAGGAAGCCGATGACCGTGCCGTTGACCAGCAGCGTGAAGCCGTTGTCGATGGTGCGGAAGTTCGGCGACAGGATGCTGAACACGAGCAGCACCGCCACCAGGACGATGAAGATGCCCGTCTCGTCGGGCAGTCTGCGCTTCTTCACGTGAACCTCGCTGTTCTTGCTGGTCGGTGGCTTGCGGGCGGTGGTGGTGTCAGTCATGGAACGCTCCGTCGAGGCCGGCCCAGTCGGCGGCCCTCGTGTAGGTGTCGCGGATGCGGGTGTAGTCATGGCCGCCGGGCTCGGCGACCACACGGGAGGCCGGAGCCCACTCGTCGCGCAGCGTGCGGATGTCGGCGCCGCGGAGCACCGCGGCCGCCTGGGCCGCCGCTCCCCCGGCCACCGCGTCGACGGCGTCGGTGATCTCGACGGGCCGGCCCGTGACATCCGCGATCACCTGGCGGTAGGCGGCCGAACCGGATCCGCCCCCGGTCACGAGGAGGCGGCCGCCGAGGGCGAGCCCGGTCTCCTGCATGCGGCGCTGGCCGCGCTCCATGCCGAGCACGACGCCCTCGAAGGCGGCGAGCGCGAGATCCTCGCGACTCGTCTCGCTGCTGAGGCCGGCGAGGAGGCCGCGGGAGTGCGGGCGGTTGGGGGTGCGCTCACCGTCGAGGTAGGCCACGAGGAGCGGCCGGTCGGCCTCGCGCGGCGCGGCGAGGGCGAGACGCTCGAGCTCGCCGTGGTCGGCGCCGAGCAGGCGAGCGACCGTGTCGGTGACCTTCGCGGCGTTGAGGGTGCAGATGAGGGGGAGGTAGGCCCCCGTGGCATCCGCGACCGCGTTGACGATGCCGGAGTGGTCGAACACGGGGAACTCGCTCGTGGTGAACACGACGCCGGAGGTGCCGAGCACGTAGGCGAGCTCACCCGGGGCGATGCCGAGGCCGACCGCGCTCGCGTGCTGGTCGCCCGCGCCCGCACCGACCACCGCATCCGCCCGCACGCCGAGCTCGGCCGCTGTGGCGGCGGGCACGGTGCCGGCCTGCTCGGAGGGGCCGAGCACCTCGGGCAGCATGTCGGCCCAGGCCTTCTGGGCATCGACGAGCTCGAGCACCTCGGTGAGGTAGCGGCCCTCGGGCGCGCTGTAGTACCCGGTGCCGCTCGCGTCGGAGCGGTCGGTCACGGTGCGTTCGCTCCGGAGGCTGGCACCCGGGGTGCCCCCGGTGAGGCGCCAGGTGAGGTAGTCGTGCGGCAGCAGCACACCGGCCAACCGGGTGAAATGCTCGGGCTCGCGGGCCTTCAGCCAGGCGAGCTTGCCGATCGTGAAGGAGGGCGGCGGCAGGGTTCCGATGCGGTCGGTCCAGGCATCGCCGCCGATGCGCTCGGTGAGGGCGGCGATCTCGGCCGACGCCGTGGTGTCGTTCCAGAGCTTGGCGGGGCGGATGACGCGGCCCTCGGCATCCAGCGGCACGAGGCCGTGGCACTGGGCGGCGACGCTCACGGCCACGATGTCGTCCGCAGCGATTCCGGCGTTCTCGCGGGCGCGACCGAAGGCGAGCACCGTGGCGGCCCACCACTCGGCGGGATCCTGCTCGCTCACGGGCGGGAACGTCGGCGTGTGCGGCGCCCTGCCCGAGCCCAGGGTGGCTCCGGTGTCGGCGTCGCGCAGCACGACGGTGGTGGACTGGGTCGAGGAGTCGACCCCGGCGACGACGGGCACGGTCAGCCCCGTTCGTCGACGTGGGCGGGGATGGTGAGGCCCTCGAGCTGCTCGGGCAGGTTCGCCAGAAGGCCCACGGCCCCACCCGGGTGGGTGAAGTGCACGCGCTCCCAGCTCACCGCACGCGCTCGCATGAGCACCACGGCGAGCGCATCGAGCCACGTGCTGTGCGCGAGCGTCGAGCCCATCGCGAGCAGGTTGCCGGGGTCGGCCGACGGGAAGTTGCGGAGCTCGACCGTGATGTCGGCGAGCTGCCCGAGCGGTGACCGGCCGTTGGCCGTGATGGCTACCACGGTGGTGCCGACACTCTGCACGCGGGCCGCGAGGTCGTTGAGCTCGGAGGACGAGCCGCCCTTCGAGAGCGCGATCATGACATCGTCGGCCTCGACGGCGCCCATGGAGCCGTGCAGGCCGTCACCCGGGTTGAGGAAGAACGCGGGCGTGCCGGAGACCGAGAAGAGGTGGGCCGATCGGCGGGCGATGAAGCCGCTCGTGCCGGAGCCCGTCATGACGACCTTGCCGGTCATCGCCTGCAGCAGGGAGGCGACGCGCACGAAGCGCTCGTCGATCTGGTCGAGCACGTCGAGAAGGGCCTCGGCCTCGAGCCGGACCTGCTGACGGCCTGCCTCGATGACGGCGGATTCTGGGGTGTCGTTCATGTCCGGATGTCCTTCTCGCACGGCGGTGTACCTGGCATCAGTATGAGCACGCGTTTGCACGTCTGTCAAACAGGCCGCTCAAATGAGCGGGTTACAGACGGTGATTCGCGCATATCATGAGGGCTGTGTCTCCCCCGTTGAGTCCTGGCGCCGCGATCCTCGCCGCGACCGTCGCGCGCCGTTTCTACATCGACGGCAGCACGAAGTCCGAGATCGCCGACGAGATGGGGCTCTCCCGCTTCAAGGTGGCGCGGCTGCTCGAGCAGAGCGTGCGCGAGGGCATCGTGAGGTTCGAGATCGCGACGCCGGACTCGTTCAACTCCGAGCTCTCCGAGATCGTGCGCAAGCGCTTCGGCCTCCGGCGCGTGGTGGTGATCGACGTGCCCGACGAGGAGCGCACGCCCGCCGGCATCCGGCAGGCCGTGGGCCGGGGCGCCGCCGCGGTGCTGAGCGACCTCGTCTCCGAGACCGACGTGCTCGGCATCGGCTGGGGCCGCACGCTCAGTGCCATGTCGCTCGAGCTCACCGAGATCGCCCGCTGCCTCGTGGTGCAGATGGGCGGCATGGTGGGCTCGGTGGCCGAGAACTCGCTCGAGCTCGTGCGCAAGATCAGCGAGGTGGGCGGTGGGCAGGCGTATCCGCTCTTCGTTCCCCTCGTGGTGCAGGATGCGCTGACCGCGAGGAGCCTCGCGGGTCAGCCGGGCGTCGCGGCCGCCATGAAGCTCTTCGACTCGATCACGGTCGCGGCGGTGGCGGTCGGCAGCTGGGATCCGCCGGACTCGCAGATGATGGCGAGCCTGCCGGTGGAGGAGCGCGAGGCGCTCGTGGGCAAGGGCGTGGCGGCCGAGGTGCTCGCCACGCTCATCAAGCACGACGGCACGGTGCTGCCGGACCTCCAGGACCGGGCCATGGCCACGGGCATCGACGTGCTGCGGGGCATTCCGGAGCTCGTGCTCATCGCGGGCGGCGAGTCGAAGGCCGAGGCCGTGCACGCCGTCATCAACGCGGGGCTCGGCACCACCCTCGTGACCGACAACTCGCTCGCGGAGCTGCTCCGCACGATGTAGCCGCGCGCGTCGCCGGCAGTACAGCTAGTGCGCGTGGGTGTGGGCGTCCGCGGTCTCGCGGAGGAGCTCGATCTGGGCGGCGGCGTTCTCGGCGCCGAACACGCTCGAGCCCGCCACGAACGTGTCGGCCCCGTGCTCGGCCGCGGTCGCGATCGTCGTCGCGTCGATGCCGCCGTCGACCTGCAGGCGGAGCTCCAGTCCTTCGGCGTCGACCCGCTCGCGCAGGGCCCGGAGCTTGGGCATGGTCTCTGGCATGAACGCCTGGCCGCCGAAGCCGGGCTCCACGGTCATCACGAGCACCATGTCGAACTCGCCGAGGATCTCGAGGTAGGGCTCGATGGCCGTGCCCGGCTTGAGGGCGAGAGCCGGCCGGGCGCCGGCGGCGCGGATGTCACGGGCCACGGCGGCGGGGTCGTCGGTCGCCTCGGCGTGGAAGGTGACACTCGCGGCACCGGCCTCGGCGTAGCCGGGAGCCCAGCGCCCCGGATCGCTGATCATGAGGTGCACATCGAGCGGCAGCGGCGAGCTCGCGGTGATGGTCTCGAAGATCGGCATGCCGAACGAGAGGTTCGGCACGAAGTGGTAGTCCATCACGTCGAAGTGGATCAGATCGGCGGTGCGGATGCGCTCGAGCTCAGCGCCCAGTCGGGCGAAGTCGGCGGCGAGGATGCTGGGGTGGATTCGTGCGCTCACGGGTTCGACCCTATTCGCATCATCGCACCGGCACGCGACGGGCCGTCGTGACCTGCCCTGCGAGGCGGAGGTCGTGGACCAGGTCGGCGACCCGGGCCGCGCCGGGGATCCCCGGTTCTCCCCCGCGGAGTGCTCCCTCGGGTCGGCGTTACTCCGAGCTCAGCTTCTTCTGCTCCTTGGTGCTGGCGAGCTCGATCTTCCGGGGAGCGGGCAGCTCCTTGAAGGGCACGACGACCTTCAGCACGCCGTCGTCGAAGCTCGCGGTCACCCCCTCCTCATCGGCCTGCTCCGGCAGGGCGATGCGGCGGTAGAAGCTCGTGGCGCTCTCCCGGACGACGTACTTCTTCTGGTGCTTGCCCTTCTCCTCCTTCTCATGTCTCTCGGCCTGGATGACCAGAGCGCCCTGATCGACGTCGACGCTCACATCCTCTTCGGAGAAGTGGGGTAGATGGGCCTCGACCGTCAGCTGGCGGTCGCCCTCGGTGTAGATGTCTGTGGTGGGAAGCGCAGCCCGCCTGGTGACGCCGAAGACGCCGTCGGAGAGGAACTGCTGCTGCAGGGCCGTCAGCTCTGCGAGCGGATCGAACCTGACCAGATTTCGTGCCATGGGGTATCTCCTTCTTTGGGTGATCGGTGATGGTGTGTTCACGGTAGAAGCGTCCGCGGCGGGCCGACAGAGGCCTTGGTCCCCCCTCACGAAGTCGAGTGCCCGATCACGTCGCCCTAGGCGGATGCGAGGGCGCGGCCCTTGAGCAAGGCGAACTCGTCGACCGTGATCGCACCGTCGTCCAGCAACGCCTTGGCCTTCTCGATCTCGTCCACCGGTGTCCGTGGGTGGTCCTCCTCCCCGTCGAACGTCTGCCGGAGCTGGGACGCGGCTCGAGCCGCCCGTTCCTGCATCGCGGGCCCGCGCACGACCAGGTAGACCAACGCGGTGAGGAAGGGCACGAACACCAGTGCGACGATCCAGAGAGCTTTCCACCACCCGTTGAGGTCATGATCCTGGAAGAGGTCGGCCACGACCGCGATGAGAGCCAGCAGGTAGGCAGCGAAAGCGAAGACCCAGAACAACGACCAGATGAGGTCCCACAGGTGGATCACGACGGTTCCCTTCGTAGACATTCGAGACCGGTCGGAGTGATCGATCCCACTCGTCCAGAGTGGGGGCGACGATGTCTCGCGGGTAGGGAACTAGGTCCCGGACCACTCGTGATCGATGCGGAGTGACCTACGCCCCTACCCACTCGCCGCGACTCCGGAGACGCTGGTCCGACGTCGTACGACGCACGGGGAACCGATGACCGAGATGGCCGAAGGAGAACGATGAACGAGTCAGGACCGCACGACGGAGAGCGCGACCGCGACGAGGTCGAATCAACTCCGACCCAGCCTCTCGACGTCGCGGCCGTGATCAGAGCGCTCGACGCCGCCGACGGACCCCGCTGATGAGCAGGGTCCGTCGGCGTGCGCGGTGGTGGTCGGCCTGTCACCGCATCAGCGCATCGAGGATCTTCTTGTCGCCCTCGTCCACCGCCTTGGCCACGGCGCGATAATCACCGTGATCGATCGCCTTGTCGAGCTTCTTCGTGGCGTGCTCGATAGCGGCATCGACGCGGTCCAGATAGACGTCGTCGAGCACGACGACGATGGCCGACGAGCCGGCCGGCAACCACTCCTCGGCGTCGACTCCGATCGTGTTCTCCTCGTGACGCTTCACGAGCGCCGACACACCCGCCCCTGCACCGGCGCCGACGACGCCGAGCAGGAGCAGCGGAGGAGCGAAGAGTCCGACGGCCAGGCCGGCCACGGCACCGAGCGCCGTGCCGACAGCGATGAGTCTCCCGCCGTGCTCTTCCACGCGCACCCGCCCGTCCTCGCTCCGGGAGAGCACGACGGCGGCGACCACCGACGTGTCGTCGAGCGCCCTGACGGCTGCGAAGTCGCGTTCCGCGGCCGCCGGATCGTCGTAGGCTCCGACGACGAGCACCAGGTTTCGTTCAGTCATGATGTGTCCTTTCCTTGTGTGCGGTCCCATCCCGGTCTGCGGAATGCGTAGAAGATCAGAGCGGGGCTTCCCAGCACCGCGATGACGAGAGCCACGATCCACGGGTACGCCGATGGATCGAAGGCCGTGAAGCCCTGCGGCGGCACGAACGCGAGCACGAACGCCGCGAGGCAAGCGACGAAGCCGACGCCCGCCACGATGCTCAGCGCCGGCACCCGATAGGTGCGCTTGACGTCTGGCCGCTTGCGCCGCAGCACGATCGCCGCAGCGAACATCAGCATGTACATGATCAGGTAGAGCGCCGCAGCCATGTCGACGAGCGCCACGAAGGCTGCGCTCACGTTCGGCACGATCACGAAGATGGCGGCCAGCAGCGTGACGAGCGTGCCTTGCAGCATGAGGATCCCGGACTGCACGCCCGCCTTGTTGCGCTTCTGCAGCACCGGAGGGAGCAACCCGGTCTCCGCAGCCGCGAGGAGGCCTTTCGAGGGGCCCGCGATCCACGTCACCACCGACGCCAGAGCGCCTGCGGCGATGAGTGCGGACACCACGGCCGTCGCCCAGCCCAGCCCCCACTGGTCGAAGTAGGCCTGGAAGGCCAGCATGATGCCGTTGGTGAGCCCGAGCTGCTTCTCGGGCACCGCGATCGAGATGGCGAGGGTGGGCAGGATGAACACCAGGAGGATGAGCACCGCCGCCAGGAACACCGAACGGGGATAGCCCCGGCCTGGATCCTTCAGCTGGTTGACGTGGACGGCGTTGACCTCCATGCCGGCATACGCGAGCACGTTGGAGACGATGAGCACGATCGACGCGATGCCGGTGAAGGGCGGGATGATCGCCGAAGGCTCCAGAGACACATTGCTCTCCCGTCCGCTCCCCAGCCAGATGAAGCCGAAGACGATCAGGAGCACGGCGGGCAGCAGCGTGCCCAGGATGCCGCCCCACGATCCCAGCTTGGCGAACAGGTTGCCCCCGCGCAGCGTGACCAGGGTGGATCCCCAGTACAGCACCAGGATCACGATCGCGGTGAAGAGCCCCGAACCGGACAACGACGGGTCCAGGAACGTGAACGCGAGGGCGGCCGCGATGAAGGCGATCTGGGTCGGGTACCAGACGACGTTCTGGATCCACTGGAGCCAGACCGCGAGGAATCCCCAGCGGTTGCCGAAGGCCTCCCGCACCCAGACGTACACGCCGCCCTTCCATCCCGTGGCCAGTTCGGCGGCCACCAGCGCCGTCGGGATGAGGAACAGCACCGCCGGGATGATGTAGAGGGTCACACTGCCGAGCCCGTAGATGGCCATAGCGGGGAGCGAACGGAGACTCGCGACCACCACGAGGGTGAGGAGCGCGAGCTGCCCCACCCCGAGGTAGGTCGAGACCTTGCTCTGTGCCGACACGTCGATGGCCTAGTGGTGGAAGCCCGGCCGCTGGCCCTCGGTGGGCATCGGCGACGTCAGGGCGTCGAGGTAGGCGGTCTCGGTCTCGATGTCGGCGAGCAGTTCCGCCGCCAGATCCATGCTCAGTCCGTTGCGCACCACGATGCGCTGCACGGTGAGCCCCGTCAGAGCCTCGGGCATCGGATAGGCCGGAACGAGCCAGCCTCTCTGCCGCAGCCTGTCCTGAAGGTGGTAGAGGTTCCAGTTCGACGTGTGCCCGTGGCGGAGATACCAGGCGAACACGGGGATGTCGCTGCCGTCGTTCCACAACTCGAACGCATCGAGCTTCGCGATGCCGGCGGAGAGGAACCTGGCGACGTCCTGCGCCGACTGATGCACCGCCCGGTAGCCCTCGAATCCCAGGCGGAGGAACATGTAGTACTGCAGCAGCACCTGGGCACCCGGGCGGGAGAAGTTCAACGCGAAAGTCGGCATCGTCCCTCCGAGATAGCTCACGTCGAAGATCAGGTCCTCCGGCAGCCACTCCCGGCGACGCCACACCACCCAGCCCAGGCCCGGATACACGAGCCCGTACTTGTGGCCCGAGGTGCTGATCGAGTGCACTCGTTCGACCCGGAAGTCCCAGAGCAGATCCGGTTGCAGGAACGGAGCGATCATCGCGCCGGAGGCCCCATCGACGTGGATGGGGATGTCGAGTCCCGAAGAGGCCTGGATCTCGTCCAACGCTCGAGCGATCTCGGCCACGGCCTCGTACATGCCGGTGTAGGTGACTCCCATGATGGCGACGACCCCGATGGTGTTCTCGTCGACGAGCTCGGGAAGATGATGCCCGTCGAGCACGCGGTGCTCTATGGTGATGGGCACGAACCGCGGTTCGACATCGAAGTAGTTGCAGAACTTCTCCCAGCAGACCTGAACCGCAGACGACATCACGAGGTTGGGCCGGGACGCGTCCGCACCGGCGATGCGGCGGCCCTTCTGCCAGCGCCGCTTCAGGGCGAGCCCGCCGAGCATGCACGCCTCGGAGGAGCCGATGGTCGAGGTCCCGATGGTCTCTTCCGCGTCGGGCGCGTTCCAGAGGTTCGCGAGCATGTGCCAGCAGCGGTCCTCGATGGCGGCGGTCTGAGGGTACTCGTCCTTATCGATCATGTTCTTGTCGAACGAGGACTGATACACCTGCTTGGCGGCGTCGTCCATCCAGGTCCCGACGAAGGTGGCGAGATTCAGCCGTGAGTTGCCGTCCAGCATGGTCTCGTCCTCGACGATCTGCCGCGCCGTCTCGGGCAGGGACTCCTGCCGCGGCATGACGTGCCTGGAGGTGATCGTCGCCTCCCCCGGACGGGTGAACTGCGGGGTGAGTGCGCCGTCTGCGGGGCGTGTGCTCATCAGGTCCTCTTTCCGATCTCTCGTCCAACGTGCGACGAGATTAGGTCGGACCGCCGGCGGCCGACCAGAGGCTTTGGGCCCTTACGCCCACCGGTCGGGCAGGCGAGAGTGGCGGAGGGCCGTCACCGAGGCCCCACGAGGAAGGCGTAGACATGTGCACAGCGATCAGGTTCTCCGACGGGAACGGTCATCTCTATCTGGCGCGCAATCTCGACTGGGAGTCGGGATACGGCGAGCAGGTGGTCGTCACGCCGAGCGGAACCACCGCCACGTCGCCGTTCGGCGCCGTGGCGGCCACGCCGCACGCCGTCATCGGGATGGGCATCGTGGAGCAGGGCACTCCGCTGTACTTCGACTGCGGCAACGACGCCGGTCTCGCCGTGGCGGGTCTCAACTTCCCGGGCTACGCCCACTACGCACCCGGCCCGGTGGAGGGCGCGACGAACGTCGCCGCCTTCGAGTTCCCGCTCTGGGCCGCGTCGCAGTTCAGCAGTGTCGACGAGGTCGAAGCTGCACTCGCCCACGTCGTCATCGTCGACCGGCCCATCGACGAGAAGTACCCGAGCTCTCTGCTGCACTGGATCATCGGTGATGCCGAGCGCTCCATCGTCGTCGAGCACACGGAGGACGGTCTGCACGTCTTCGATGACGACGTCGACGTGCTGGCGAACCAGCCGGGCTTCGGCTGGCATCACGACAACCTGCGCAACTACCTCAATGCGTCGCCCGACTTCCCCGACAACCGTGTGGTCGGGCGGGCGCACCTCACCCCGTTCGGCTCGGGGTCGCAGATGCGGGGGATCCCCGGCGACTACTACTCCCCGTCGAGGTTCGTGCGTGCGGCCTACGTGAATGCGCACTATCCCGGGAAGTCCGACGAGATGGAGAACGTCAACCGTGCGTTCCACACCCTGCAGCAGGTGGCCATGGTCGAGGGCTCAGCCGCGATGAGCTCCGGAGAGTTCGAGAAGACGATCTACACGGGGCTCTTCTCGTCCCGAACCGGCCGCTACTACTGGAACACCTATGACGACTCGACGATCCGCAGCGTCGCGCTCGACGACCACGGGCTCGCGCTCGAGGCACGTGGGATCAGCGTGCGCGGCAGCTGACTGTCAGGACGAGGCGTGGGAGAAGCCAGGCGTCGAGGATGCTGGAGTCGATCCGGGCGCTCACGCGTCCGACCCTATCGAGTCGGCGGCGGAATGCCGGTCGACGCCGCAGGAGTCGCGCACGTGCAGCGCGGGGGCGAGGGACACGAGGCGGGTGGGGCGCTCGGGATCCGCGATGCGGGCGACCAGCAGCTCGAGCGCCTGACGGCCCATGCCCGCGACATCCTGCGCCAGTGCGGTGATCCGGGGCTCGAAGAGGTCGGCCCATTCGAAGTCGTCGAACGAGGCCAGGGCGATGTCCTGCGGCACGCGCAGCCCGAGCCCACGGAAGGCCCGCATGGCGCCGATGGTCATGGCGTTGTTGAGGGCCACCACGGCCTCCGGGCGACGACGCCCGAGCAGCTCGAGCAGCGCACGCTCCGACGACTCCGCGTTCGAGTTGCCCACGACGACGAGTTCCGGATCGACCTCGAGCCCCCGTGCGGCGAAGGCCGCGCGGAAGCCCTCGAGGCGCTCATCGGTGGAGCGGATGCCAGGGGTTCCGGCGAGCACCGCGATCTCGCGGTGTCCATGCTCGAGCATGTGCGAGGTGAGGCGCTTCGTCGAGTCGATGCCCTCGGCGAAGACCTGGTCGGCGTCCACCTCCCGCACGTGCCGATCGATCAGCACGAGCGGGATCCCGCTCGCTTCGAGCAGCGGCATCGTCAACCGCTGCGAGTCGACGCCCGGGGCCACGATGATCCCGTCGACCCGGCGTTCGAGGAAGGTGTTGACGGTTCGCACCTCGATCTCGGCGTCATCGCGTGAGTCACCGATCATGAGCGTGTAACCGGCTTCGCTCGCGGCGGTCTCCATCGCGTTGACGAGGTTCGCGATGTAGGGGTTGGTGAGGATCGGCACGCACATACCGATGGTGTGCGTGCGTCCGGCGGCCAGAGCCCTGGCGAGGGTGTTGTGCCGGTAGCCGGTCTCCCGGATCGCGGCCTCGACCTTCTTCCGGGTGGAATCGCTCACCCGGCGGGTCTCGTTGAGGACGTGGGAGACGGTGGCTCCCGAGACGCCGGCACGGCGGGCAACGTCGTCCATCGTCGGCACAGCGAACCTCGCAACTCTCGGCATCAAGGGTGGGGTCCACGCTATACCCGCTCGGCGTAAGCGCTTGCATGTTCGCGAAGTAAGCGCTTGCGCAAGGGCTTACGTGTCCTCTAGTGTGGCCAGCACCGAGCGACACCGCGATGCGGACGCTCCCGGACCAATGGAGGTTTCGACCGATGCGCGATGTCTATCTCGGTGTCGACTTGGGCACGTCGAGTGCCAAAGCCGTGCTGCTCGATGGGCAGGGGCTCGTGCTCGCGCAGGCCCAGAGCCGCTACGACGTGCATCGTCCCGCCTCCGACTGGGCTGAACAGGATCCCGAGTCGTGGTGGCGAGCGGTCTGCGGCGTGATCTCCGACGTGCTCAGCCGGGGTCCGTTCCGGGTGCTCTCGGTCGGGCTCGCGGGCCAGATGCACGGCCTGGTGCTGGTCGACGACGCCGGGCTCCCCACACGCAACGCCATCATCTGGTCCGACTCGCGCTCCCGGGCGCAGGAGCGCATCTGGGCCGACCGCGTAGGGAACGACACCGTCACGACCACCACGGGGTTCCCCATCGCCACGGGCTTCGCCGGAGTCAGCCTGAGCTGGGTGCGAGACGAGGAGCCCGAGGCCTACGGGCGGGCTTCGACGGTGCTGCTGCCCAAGGACTTCATCCGCTACCGCCTCACGGGAGAGCTCTCGACCGAGCCGACGGATGCCGGCGGGTCGCTGCTCTACGACATCCGCCATCACACGCCGGCCACCGCCATCATGTCCGAGCTCGAACTCGACCCGGACCTCTTCCCCTCCGTGGTGCCGAGCCTCTCGGTGAGCGGAGCCGTCTCCTCCGAGGCCGCCAGGGAGACCGGGCTCGCGGCCGGCACACCCGTGGCTGCGGGAGGCAGCGACCAGTCGATGGGGACGATGGTGCTCGGACTCGAAGACCCCTCCCGAGTGGCGATCGCCATCAGCTCAGGGGGCACCGTGTTCAAGCGCACCGCCCGACCGCTCGACAGCCGGTTCGGCCTGCACGTGATGCCGCACGCGGTCGAGGGGACATGGCTCGCCATGGGAGTGGTGCTCTCGGCCGGTCTCGGCATCGACTGGCTCGCCGACCGCGTCTTCGGCGAGCAGCGCTCCCCCGCAGCCCTCTCGGCGCTGATGGCCGACGCCGACGACGTGCCCGCCGGATCCGAAGGCCTCATGTTCTCGGCCGCCCTCGCGGGAACGCGCACACCGCGAGTCGACGCCTCGCGCCGCGGATCGCTCGTGGGTCTCGGCTTCGAGCACGGCAAGGCGCACATCGCCCGCGCCATGGTGGAGGGGGTCTGCGTGGGTCTCGACGCTTCCGTGCGGAGCATGGCGCAGGCCGGCGAGCCGATCCGGGAGATCGTCGTCTCCGGTGGAGGAGCGCGCTTCCCCGTCTGGCGCCAGACGCTCAGCGACGTCACCGGGCTCCCGGTCGTCGTGAGCTCCGATCTCGAGCATTCCGCCATGGGCGCGGCGTCGACCGGCGCTCTCGCCGTCGGCAGACCGCTCGAGACCGACTTCGGCACGCACGTGGGCGAGACCATCCACCCCGACCCCGCAGCCGTGGCGGTCTACTCCGAACTCCGATCCGAGCTGGCCTCCGTCGAGCTCGCCCTCGCGAACCGAAAGGAACCACAGTCATGACCACACGAGAGCCGGTCCTCTCCGCGCGCGGGATCACCAAGCACTACGGGCACGTCCAGGCGCTGCGCGGCGTGGATCTCGACATCTATCCCGGCGAGGTCGTCGGCCTCGTCGGCGACAACGGCGCCGGCAAGTCGACCCTCATCGGGGTGCTCTCCGGCACGCACGCACCGAGCGAGGGCACCCTCGAGTTCGAGGGCCGCCCGGCGAACATGCACAGCCCGCTCGATGCTCGAGCCCTCGGCATCGAGACGGTCTACCAGGATCTCGCCCTGGCTCCGGACCTGGCCGTCTGGGCCAACCTGTTCCTCGGGCGCGAGAAGCTCAAGAAGGGTCTCCTGGGGCGGCTCGGCTGGCTCGACCGCAAGGCCATGATCGACGAGGCCGAGGCGCAGCTGAAGCACACCCGCATCCGGATCGGTTCGACGCTCGGCCGGGCGAGCGCGCTCTCGGGCGGGCAGCGCCAGGCCATCGCCGTGGCGAGGGCGGTCTCCTGGGGTTCGAAGCTCGTGCTCATGGACGAGCCGACCGCGGCCCTCGGCGTGGAGCAGCAGCATCGGGTGGGGGAGCTCATCCAGAACGTCTCGGCCACAGGACTGCCGGTGCTCCTGATCAGCCACAACCTTCCGCAGGTGCGAGAGCTCTGCCACCGCGTGCTCGTGCTGCATCGCGGCCGCATCGTCGCCGACCTCGACCCCAAGGTGCACGGGGTCGAGGAGATGATCCGCTGGATCACCGGCGCCGCACTCGAGGAGCAGACCCATGCCCGTTGACACCACCGACCGTTCCACGACCCAGGGGAAGAACCCGATGTCCGCCACTTCGTTCACGACCTCCACCGACATGACCGGCTCAGAACAGCGATCCGGCCTCAGCCGGTTCACCGGCCTCCTCGGGCGGGGCGACGGCGATGTCGCCCGTGTCCTGATCCTGCTGCTGCTCGTCGTGGTGCTCGGCCTGATCGCGCCGGCGTTCTTCTCGAAGGCCAGCTGGATCGCCACGTCGCAGTACTCCACCCAGATCGTCCTCCTCGCCATCGGCCAGGCCTTCGTCATCATCACGGGCGGCATCGATCTGTCGGTGGGCGCCGTGCTCGGCTGCTCCGCGATGATCTCGGCGGTCTCGATGAGATCGATGCTCGGCACCGGGATGGACGAGACGCTCATCGTGGTGGTCGGCTTCGCCATCGGCGTGGGCAGCGCCGCCGTGATGGGGCTCGTGAACGGCCTCGTGATCACGAAGATGAAGATCACCCCTTTCATCGCGACCCTCGGCATGCTGGGGGTCGCGACCGGAGGGACGAACCTCATCAGTGGCGGATCGGAGATCGTCGAGCTCCCGGCTCAACTCAACACCGTGGGCAACGCCACCGTCTTCGGCGGATGGCTGACGATCCCCGTGCTGGTCACGATCGTCGCCGCGGTCGTGGCCGGTCTCGTGCTCTC
The DNA here is from genome assembly GCF_024979315.1 of Herbiconiux oxytropis. Taxonomy (GTDB): domain Bacteria; phylum Actinomycetota; class Actinomycetes; order Actinomycetales; family Microbacteriaceae; genus Herbiconiux; species Herbiconiux oxytropis. The sequence continues at coordinate 195,482 of NZ_JANLCK010000002.1, forward strand.
CCGCACCCGCTTCGGCATGCGCACCTACGCGATCGGCTCGAACGCGGCCGCCGCACGCCGGGCGGGCATCGGCGTCGACCGCCAGCTGATCAAGGTCTACGTGCTCTCCGGGGTCATGGCCGGCATCGCCGGAGTGCTCCTGATGTCCCGCTTCGTCGACGCCTCGCCCCTGGCCGGTGCCGACGCCGAGCTCGCGTCCATCGCCGCCGCCGTCATCGGCGGAGCGAGTCTCACGGGCGGCCGCGGGTCCATCCTCGGCGCCGTCATCGGTGCCGCGATCACGGCCACGCTGCAGACCGGGCTCATCCTCGCCGGGGTCGCCTCCTTCTGGCAGACCGTCGCCGTCGGGGTCATCATCGTGCTCGCCGTCTTCGGCGACCAGCTGCGGATCACGTTCTCCCGCGCCTGAACCACCACTCCCCCACCGCGCCCGCGGCGGGGAACCCACCACACCCACCACCGGAGCCAATGGCGGCTCCAGACAGGAGATGCACCCATGCACAGCACCCTTCCGCGTTCGGGCCGTCGAGTCCGTTCCGCACTCGCGATCGGCGCCTCCGTCGCGCTGCTCGCCGGCCTCTCGGCCTGCGTCGAGACGCCGGAGCAGGCGGCCGAGAACGCCGCCGCGGAGAACGTCGACCAGGCGGCCTCCGGCGACCTGACCTTCTACCTCGTGCCCGGACTGACCACGCACCCCGCGTACCTCACGATGTACTGCGGTGCGCAGAAGCAGGCCGAGGAGCTCGGCGTGGGGATCGAGTACCAGGGGGCGACCACCTGGGATCCGTCGCAGCAGATTCCCGTGGTGCAGGCCCTGCTCGCGAAGGATCCCTCCGCGCTCATCCTCACCCCCACCGACGGCACGGCGCTCGCCCCCGTGGTGAAGCAGTACGTCAACGCCGGGATCCCGGTGATCGCCACCGACACGACGCTCGCCGATCCCTCGGAGCTCACCGCGGAGATCACCTCGAGCAATGAGCAGGGTGGCGCCGCGGCGGCGGACGCGCTCGGCGAGTCGATCGGCGGCACCGGCAGCGTGGCCATCATCAGCGGCGCTCCCGGCGCCACGACCGACGAGGCGCGGGTCAAGGGCTTCACCGACCGGATGGCCGCGGAGTTCCCCGATGTGAAGCTGCTCGAGATCCAGTACTCCAAGTCGAACATCTCGACCGCGGCCAGCCAGGTGCAGGCGCTCATCCTGGCCAACCCCGATCTCGCCGGAGTCTTCGGCGTGAACGGCAACTCCGCCACGGGCGCCGCCAACGCGATCGCCCAGGCGGGCAAGAAGGCCGACATCCACGTGGCGGGCTACGACGCCGAGCCGGCGACGGTGAAGCTGCTCGAGGACGGATCGATCGAGATCCTCGTGGTGCAGGACTTCCAGACCGAGGGCCGACTGGCCGTGCAGTACGCCTACGACGCCGCCACGGGCAACGACAGCGATATCGTGCGCAACACCGAGCTCGAGAACGTGATCGCCACCACCGAGAACGCCAGCGACCCCGAGATCTCGAAGTACTTCTACAAGGAGACCTGCGAGTAGTCCGCAACACCGCGAGGCCCTGCCGACCCGCCCAGATCAGCGGGGGAGCAGGGCCTCCGCGGTGCGGGAGTCGGTGACGAGGGTGCGCACGACGCCGCTGCGGAGGGCCGCACGGATGGCCGCCACCTTCTCGTCGCCCCCCGCGACCGCGACGACCTCGGGCACGCCCCGCAGCTCCGCCGCCGAGATGCCCACGGCCCGTTCGAGGGCGGGCGAATGCAGCTCACTGCCGTCGGCGTCGAAGACGATCGTGCAGACATCGGCGGCGGCACCGCGGGACTCGAGGTCGGCGCGTTCGGCGTCGGTGAACTCCCCGTGGAGGGACGACTTGGGCGGGTTCCAGGAGCCGATGCCCACGAGGGCGATCGAGAGCCGGCTGAAGCGCCCCGTGGCATCCGCGAGGCTCGGATCTGCGCGGAGCTCCTCGGCCATCGTCGCCGTGCGCACGAGCAGCGGGGCGTGCAGCGGGAAGGCCCGGCCGCCGGTCTTGCGGGTGAGGCGGCGCACGAGCTCCACGCCCGAGACGTCCATCTGCGCGGCGCGCACACCGCCGACCATCTGCACCACCTCGGCCGGGGCGAGGGTCGTGACGGCATCGACGAACGCCGTGAGGCTCGAGCCCCACGAGATGCCGAGCACGTCGTCGGCGCCGACGATCCCGGCGAGGTACTGGGCCGCGGCGTCGCCGATCAGGGCGCCCGTCGCATCCGGGGCCGCCTCGATGGCGCGCACGACGATGGCGCGCTGGATGCCGAAGGCGCGCGAGAGCTCCTCGCCGAGTGGGAGGTCGATGTCGGCCGGCATGTCGACCGAGATACGCACGATGCCGCTCGCCTTGGCCTCGTCGAGCAGGCGCGCGACCTTGAAGCGTGAGATGCCGAGCTCGTCGGCGATCTCGTTCTTCTGCTTGTCGTCGATGTAGTAGCGGCGCGCCACGATGGCAGCCTCGAGCGAGACGGCGGGGCGGTCCTGACCGAGCAACGCTTCCTCCCGAGTTCTCCGGATCGACCTTTGACGCGATCCGGATGCCAGTGTACTGTGAGCGTGTGCTCATAGGAGCGCACACTTCACTTTTGAGCAGACTATGGAACGGAGAGCGATGTCGATCGACGTTCGTGTCCCCACCACCGGCAACGCGGGCGAAGACGCTGTCATCGTCGACTGGAACGTCTCGGTGGGTTCGCAGGTCAGCGCGGGCGACGTGCTCGTGACCCTCGAGACCGCCAAGGCGACCATCGAGGTCGAAGCGCCCGAGGGCGGCGAGGTGCTCAGCATCCTGTTCGACTCCGGCGACGAGGTGCCCGAGCACGAGGTGCTCGCCGTGCTCGGTGCGGCCGGCGAGGTCGTCGCCGAAGCCGGTCCCGCCTCCGACGCCGACGATCCCGGCGCCACCGCACCGGCCGAGCCGTCGCCGGCCGTGTCCATCGTGGTCGAGCCGTCGACCTCCACGCGTGACGACCGCCAGAAGGCATCTCCGAGAGCGCGGATCCTGGCGCAAAGGAACGGTGTGGATCTATCGACCGTCACCGGATCGGGCCCCGGCGGACGGATCATCATCGTCGACGTGCTCGCGGCGAAGAAGGCAGTGACTCCTCCGACGATCGAGAAGCCTGCCGCTCCCGACGCGGAGTTCGATCTCGTGCCCGTGCGCGGCGCCCGCAAGGTCACGGCCCAGCGGATGCACGCCTCGCTCGCCGGCACCGCCCAGGTCACGCTCACCCGCTATGCCGACGCCACCGCGCTGCTCGCCTTCGTGAAGCGCCTCCGCGGTGTCACCGAATCGCAGGGGCTGCCGAAGATCGGCGTCAACGACCTCGTGCTGTTCGCCACCGCGAAGGCCGTGGCGAGGCATCCGGAAGCCAACTCGGTGTTCGACTGGGAGGGCATCCGCCAGTACCGCTCGGTGCACCTCGGCTTCGCGGTCGACACAGGACAGGCGCTGCTCGTGCCCGTCATCCCGAACGCGGATTCGCTCAGCATCGCGCAGGTCGCCGCGGCCGCGAAGGGCGCCATCGAGAAGGCCCGCGCTGGAAAGCTCACCACCCCCGAGATGGAGGGCGGCACCTTCACGGTCTCGAACCTCGGCTCGCTCGGCGTGCACTGGTTCACGCCGGTGCTCAACACACCGCAGAGCTGCATCCTCGGTGTGGGGGCGGCGCACCAGACGCACCCCGAGGCGCCGAGCCTGCTGCCGCTCTCGCTCACGTTCGACCACCGCGCCCTCGACGGCGCCGCGGCCGCCACCGTGCTCGCGGCCATCGCGCAGGCGATCGAGACGGTCGACATCCTCTCGGCCCTCTGACGGCCACCCCTCTTCTCACCCTGAAGTCTTCTACCTGAAGGACACGACGAACCATGGCTAAAGAGCTCCTCATCGACCCGGCCACCACACGCAGCCGGTCGGAGCTGACCTTCGACTCGATCCAGGTCAACACCTACGCACCAGACCTCGCCGCCGAGCGTGCGCTGCACGGCGACGAGGCCCTCCTGCGCATCGGCCGCGACATGATCCTCGTGCGCGAGTTCGAGCTCATGCTGCAGGCCATCAAGCGGGACGGCTCGTACAAGGGCATCGACTACGTGCACGCCGGGCCCGCCCACCTCTCGATCGGCCAGGAGGCCGCGGCCGTCGGCCAGGCCTTCACGCTCGGCGCCGTCGACAAGGTGTTCGGCAGCCACCGCAGCCACGGCGAGGTCATCGCGAAGGGCCTCTCGGCCATCCACTCGACCCCGCGGCCCGAGCTCGACGAGGCCTTCCGCACCTGGTCGGAGGGTGCCATCTGGAACGTGGTGCAGGATCGCCTCGCCTCCGACGACCCCGAGCAGCAGGCCATCGACTACCTGCTCTACGGCATGACCGCCGAGACCTTCGGCCGCCGCACGGGCTTCAACCGAGGGCTCGGCGGCAGCATGCACGCCTTCTTCCCGCCGCTCGGCATCTACCCGAACAACGCCATCGTGGGCGGATCGGGTCCGCTCGCCACCGGCGCGGCGCTCTACAACCGCCTGCAGGCGAAGCCCGGCATCGTGGTGGCCTCGATCGGCGACGCCGCCACGGGAACGGGCCCCGTCTGGGAGTCGTTCAACTTCGCCGGCATGGCGCAGCTGCACACTCTCATGGACGAGAAGCACCGCGGCGGACTCCCCGTGGTCTTCTTCATCGTGAACAACTTCTACGGCATGGGCGGCCAGACCATCGGCGAGACCATGGCCTACGACCGCCTGGCCCGCATCGGCGCGGGGATCAACGCCCAGAACATGCACGCGCAGACGATCGACGGCAACAACCCGCTCGCCGTGATCGAAGCCATGACGGTGGCCCGCCAGCACCTCGAGGCGGGCGACGGCCCCGTGCTGATCGACTGCCAGACCTACCGCCAGTCGGGGCACTCCCCCTCTGACGCGTCGTCGTACCGGACGAAGGACGAGCTCGACCTCTGGGCCTCGCACGATCCGATCGACACCTATTTCGCTCGCCTGACGGACGGTGGCGTGGTGGCCGCCGGCCGTCAGGCCGAGCTCAAGACCTGGGCCGAGGAGCGCATCGCCGCCTCGCTCGAGGTCGCCATCGACGCCTCGGTGTCGCCGCGGCTGTCGCTTCGCCGCGACCCCGCCGTGATGGCGGAGCTCACCTTCAACAACACCTCGATCGACCTCGCCGACGCCCCTGCCGGCGAGACCTCCGTGCCGGTGTCCGAACTCCCGCACCTGCAGTCCCTCGCCCGCAAGTCGCGGTCCGGACTCTCCGACGGCCCCGGCAGCAAGCCCTTCTCGGGTGCCAAGGCCATCACGTTCCGCGACGCGCTGTTCGAGACGATCGTGCACCACGCCGCCGCAGACGACCGGCTCGCGATGTGGGGCGAGGAGAACCGCGACTGGGGCGGATCGTTCGGCGTCTACCGCGGACTCACCGAGCTGCTGCCCCGCCACCGCCTGTTCAACTCCCCCATCTCGGAGGCCGCGATCGTGGGCGCCGGCGTCGGTTACGCCCTCTCCGGCGGCCGCGCGATGGTCGAGCTCATGTACGCCGACTTCATCGGGCGGGCCGGCGACGAGATCTTCAACCAGATGGCGAAGTGGCAGCCCATGTCGGGCGGCCTCGCGACCGTGCCGATGGTGCTGCGCGTCTCGGTGGGCGCCAAGTACGGCGCCCAGCACTCGCAGGACTGGAGTTCGATGGTGGCGGGTGTGCCCGGCCTCAAGGTGGTCTTCCCGGCCACCGCTCACGACGCGAAGGGCCTGCTGGCCTCGGCCCTCGCCGGCAACGACCCCGTCGTGTTCTTCGAGAGCCAGCGGCTCTACGACACGGTCGAGACCGTCTACCCCGAGGGTGTGCCGGCCGAGTACTACCAGACGCCCATAGGCGTGCCCCACGTGGTGCGGGAGGGCTCGGATCTCACGATCCTGTCGGTGGGGGCGGTGCTCTCGCGCTCGCTCGAGGCCGCCGCAGCGCTGTCGTCGCAGTACGGGATCGAGACCGAGGTCATCGACGCTCGCTCCCTCGTGCCGTTCGAGTACGACCTGCTCCTGGAATCGGTCGCCAAGACCGGTCGCCTCGTCTGCGTCTCCGACGCCAACCTCCGCGGCAGCTGGCTCAACACCGTGGCCGCGACCGTCACGACCGAGGCCTTCGACGACCTCGACGCCCCCGTCGTGGTGCTCGGCGCCCGCAACTGGATCGCGCCTCCCGCAGAACTCGAGTGGGACTTCTTCGTGACCCCCGCCGACATCGTCGACGCCGTGCACACCCGCATCGTGCCGCTCCCCGGCCACGAGGTGCAGGACGGCCCCGGCGCCGAGGGCACCCTCGACGAGTCCGCGCGGGGCATCTGATGCCCGCCTTCTACATCGACAGCGCCGACCGCGCCGAGGTCGAGCGGCTGCTGGCCACGGGCCTGGCGGCCGGTGTCACCACGAACCCCGCCATCCTCGACAAGGCGGGGCTCGGCAGTCGTGACATCCCGTCGATCGTGGGCTGGGCCACCGAGGCCGGTGCGAAGCGCGTGTTCGTGCAGTCGTGGGGGCGCTCGGCCGCCGAGATCGCCGACCGCGGTGCCTCGTTCCGGGCGCTCGGCGAGAACGTCGTCGTCAAGGTCACCGCGTCCCGCGAGGGCATCGAAGCTGCCAGGCAGCTCTCGGGGGGCGGGGAGGTGCTTGTGACCGCCGTCTTCGCGGCCACACAGGTGCTGCCGGTCATGGCCTCCGGCGCTGCCTTCCTCGCTCCCTTCGTGGGGCGGATGATCGCGGCCGGCCGCGACGGCATCGGCGAGATCGTCTCGATGCAGAGTGCCATCGACGCCACCGGGTCCGCGCTCCAGCTGCTCGCCGGGAGCCTGCGCACCCCGGAGCAGATCCTCGAGCTGGCCTCCGCCGGTGTTCGCAACTTCACCTTCGGGCCACCCGTGTGGGACCTGTTCTTCACCGACGAGCTCACCGCGGGCTCGGTGGAGCAGTTCCACGAGCTCGCCTCGAGCACCGTCTGAGGCCGGCCGTGAAGCTCTATGCCGACAGCGCGGCCGTCGACGCCGTGCTGCCGCTCCTCCGGGACGGGCTCGTGCGCGGGGTCACCACGAATCCGTCGATCCTCGCGCGCGATGGGCTCGGCGCCGCCGACCTGCCGCGGCTCTACGACGAGTTCAGCGCAGCGGGGGCCGACGAGATCTTCCTCCAGGCCACGGGCGCGACCCGGGCCGCACTGCTCGCCGACGCGCAGCGGATCGCCGCCTTCGGGCACCGGATCGTGGTGAAGGTTCCGGCCACGCAGGACGGCTTCCGGGTGGCGCACGAGCTCCTGCAGCAGGATGTGCGGGTGCTGCTGACGGCGGTGTACAGCCTCGCGCAGGCCACGTTCGCAGCGTCGCTCGGGGTCGACTACATCGCTCCCTACTTCGGGCGGCTCGTCGACTCGGGCGAGGACGGGCTGTCGAAGGTGGCGAACATGACGCAGGTGCTGTCGGCGACCCGCACCCGGGTGCTCGTGGCGAGCGTGCGGTCGCCGAACGCGGCGGCCACGCTCGCGCTCAACGGCGTGAGCCACATCACGGCCGACGTGCCCGTGCTGCTGGCGATGATGGTCGACCCGGTCACCGAGCAGTCGGCCGCGGAGTTCGAGCGGGTGGCGGCGGCGGCCCTCCCCACTGCCTGAGGCTTCTGAAACGACGGAGTTCCGGCCCGAGAGGCGGGAACGACGGATGTTCAGCCCGCCCGGGAGCGACGGCTCCGTCGTCTCCGCCCCGCGACCTCGGCTACGCCTGGGTCCCGGCCTGGGACTGGGCCTGGGTCTCGGCCAGGGTCGGCGGGTTGGCGCCCGCGCGGGAGACCGTGATGGCCGCGCAGCGTACCGCGAAGGCACCGAGGCGTTCGAGGGTGTCGCGGTCGAGCGCCGAGGCGTCGCGGAGCGCATCCGGAGTCGTGCCCACATCGAGCAGGCCCGCGATGCCGTCGAGGAGCGCGCTCATGAACGAGTCGCCCGCGCCGATCGTGTCGACCACGCCGACCGCGAGGCCGGGCACCTGCACCCGCTCGGCCGCCGTGGCGAGCACGGCGCCGTCACCGCCGCGGGTGACCGCCACGAGCGCCGGGCCGAGGGCCAGGATGCGCTCGATCGCGCCGTCGACCCCGGCCCCCGGGTAGAGCCAGTCGGCATCCTCGTCGCTCAGCTTGACCACCGTGCTGAGCCTCGCGATCGCCTCGAAGCGGGCGAAGGCGGCGGCGTGATCGGTCACGATCGAGGGCCGCATGTTGGGGTCGAATGCCACGATCGGGGCGGGCTGGTGACGCGTGAGCGCACCCAGGTGCTCCACGACGGATGCTCCGCCCGGGTCGACGAACGCCCCGAGCGAACCGACGTGCACGAGTTCGGCGGGCGGCATCCGGAGCTCGGCCGGGCCGGGCAGTGACCAGCGGATGTCGAAGACGTAGTCGGCGGATCCGTCGGCGCGGAGGTGCGCGGTGGCCGAGGACGTGGGCTCGGGGCGGAACGAGACGGGGTCGATCGCCGCGCCGGACGAGCGCACGTGGTCGGCCACCGCGCGTCCGCGGTCGTCGTCGCCGAGGGCGGTCACGAGGGTCACGTCGCGACCCAGCCGGGCGAGCCCGTAGGCGATGTTGAGCGGCGATCCGCCGGGGTGCTCGGCGGGCTCTTTGCGCCCGGCTGCGGGCTGCACCACGTCGACGAGGGCTTCCCCGATCGCGACGATCCTCGCGGCCATGCCTGCCTCCCTGCGCCCGCCCAGCTGAAACCCGCCCAGTCTAGTGAGCGCCGGCGGCAACGGAGGATTCCGGTCGCGCGGCTGACCCCGGCGGTGCCTCCGCGGGGTCGGGCGCGGGGCGACGTAGGGTGGTGCGGTGCGCGATGACTACGACCGGTACGGCGGCGACGTGCTCGCCGACTTCAAGCGGCGCGGCAAGCCCGTCGAGCTGCCGACGGTGGAGGCCGAGTTCGACCTCGTCGTGGAGGAGGTCGCGAGCGACTTCTGCGGCAGCGTGACCCGGGTGGAGGGCCGCACGGTCGAGCTCGAGGACAGGCACGGCACGCGCCGCGTGTTCCCGCTCGGCCCCGGCTTCCTGCTCGAGGGCCGGCCGGTGCAGCTCGTGCACCCGAAGGCCGCACCCTCGGGCCCGAAGCGCACTGCATCCGGCAGCATCGCCGCTGCCCAGGAGCGCGCGAGGGTCGCCCGCCCCAGCCGCATCTACGTCGAGGGCCGACACGACGCCGAGCTCGTGGAGAAGGTGTGGGGCGACGACCTGCGCGCCGAGGGCGTCGTGGTGGAGTACCTCGAGGGCGTCGACGACCTCGAGGCGATCGTGCGCGAGTTCGCGCCCAGCCGCGAGCGCCGCATCGGCGTGCTCGTCGACCACCTCGTCAAGGGCTCCAAGGAGAGCCGCATCGCCGAGGCCGTGGCGCGCGGACCGTTCGGGGCGCACGTGCTGGTCGTGGGGCATCCGTTCGTCGACATCTGGCAGGGCGTCACGCCGAAGGCCCTCGGCATCCGCGCCTGGCCCACCGTGCCGCGGAGCATCGAGTGGAAGCACGGGATCTGCGAGGCGTTCGGCTGGCCGCACGCCGATCAGGCCGACATCGCGCGCGCCTGGAAGCGCATCCTCTCGCGCGTGAACACCTACACCGACCTCGAACCGGTGCTGCTCGGCCGCGTCGAGCACCTCATCGACTTCGTCACCGAGCCCCAGTAGCGGCAGCAGGAGCAGCGGGGCGGGCGGCCCGCTCGGCGAGCTCCTCGAGCGGGCGCGGGCGGCAGGCGACGAAGCCGCTCACCACGAGCACGCCGATGCTCGTGTAGAGCAGCGCGTAGGAGCTCTCCCAACCGCCGGAGGCGCTGTAGAGCAGGCCGATGCAGAACGGCCCGACGCAGGCCACGGCGTACCCGATGCCCTGCGTCGCGCCCGACAGCATCGACGAGCCGGCCGGCGTGCGGGTGCGGGCGTTCACGAGTGTGAGGGTCATCGGGAAGGTGCTCACACCGAGCCCGAGCGCCACCACCCACACCACGGCGCCCTCGAGCGGCGCCACGAGGAGTCCCGTGTACCCCACTGCCAGCAAGGCGGCGCAGACGGCGACGATGGGGAACGGATTGCGCAGCCGGATGGTGAGCGGGGGCACCACGAACGCCGCACCCAGCCCGAAGATGGAGAACAGGGCGAGCAGCGAGCCTCCGAGCGCCGGATCGGCCCCGGCGTCGACGAAGATCGTGGGCAGCCAGGTGATGACGGCGTAGGTGTTGAGGGCCGTCATGCCGAACATGAGCACGAGGCTCCACACGAGCGGGGTGCGCCAGGCGCCCGCGATGCGGCCGCTCGAGGGAGCACTCGCAGCGCTCTTCGCCGCCGCTGCGGGCCCCCGGCCCCGCAGCACCACGACGAGCCACAGCACGCACGCCACCGCCGTGAGCACGGCCCACATGCCGAGCGCGAACCGCCACCCCGCGGCCACCGCCACCGGCACCGCGATGAGCGGCGCGACGAACTGCCCGAGCTGCAGCAGCGAGAGGTAGAGGGAGCTGACCGACTTGAGCCGGTCGGGGAAGTACTTCTTGACGATCGGCACGATCAGCACGTTCGAGGCTCCGATGCCCGCGAACGCCACGATCGTCGAGAACACGAGCATCGCCGCGTTCGGGGAGAACGCACGCAGCAGGATGCCGAGGGTGGTCAGCAGCGTCGCGACGGCGATCATGGTCTCGAGGCCGACGCGGCGGGCGACGATCGGCGTGAGCAGCCCGAACACGGCGAACGACGCCGTCACGATCGTGCCGAAGACCCCGAACAGAGCCGCGCCGAAGCCGAGCTCGTCGCCGATGAGCTCGAGAAGCGGGCTGAACCCCGTGACGGCCGTGCGGAGGTTGATCGCGGTGGCGATGATGGCGAGGAGCACGAGCGCGACGCCGGTGGCGCGACGCGGCGGGTGGACGGCGGAGGTCATGAAGTGGTCCAAAGATAGGATGATGGGATGAATCTCGACGAGTCTAGTGCGGATGCTGGGGCCGTGGCCGGTCCCGGTGCCGGTGCCGGCGGGTCGCGTGTCCGGCGTCGGCCGGGTGTGACGGACCACGTGACGGAGCTCTTCCACGAGGAGATCCGCTCGGGCCGGTGGGCGGTGGGCGAGCGGATCCCGGTCGAGAGCGCACTCGTCCAGTGGACCGGCGCAGGCCGCAACGCCGTGCGCGAGGCGGTGCAGTCGCTCGTGCAGTCGGGCCTCGTGCGGCGGGAGCAGGGCCGCGGCACCTTCGTGATCGCCCGGTCCCAGCTCGCCCAGACACTCTCGCGCAGCATCTCCCACGGACTGCGTCGCGACGGTCTCGAACTCCGCAGCGCGCTCGATAGTTCGGCCGCCGCGCTTGCGGCCGTTCGCCGCACCGCTGCCGACATCACCCGCCTCCAGCGCCTCCTCGCGGAACGCGCCGCCTCGTGGGAGGCGCCGGATGCCGCCGGCGCCGGTGCCGGAGACGCGGACGCGGTCTCCACACCCGACCTCGACCGTCGCATCCGCGCCGACCTCGCCCTGCACCGCGCCATCGTGGAGGCCACCCACAACGCGCTCTATCTCGAGCTCTACGAGGGCCTCACCGCGGTGTTCGAGGAGGTTCAGCGCGCCGACGTGGAGGGAGACATCGACCCCCACGCCGAACACCACCGCCGCCTCGTGGAGGCCATCGTCGCCGGCGATCCGGAGGCCGCCCGCCGGCAGATCGAGGCGCTGATCGACCCGCTGCTGGAGGATTCGTAGAGCCGAACCTGCCAGTCAGGCACCAATACGGAACGTCCGGCGCGTGCGGGCCTAGGTTGAGCGCAATCGCGCTTTGCGAGTGGAGCCCCCGTCAGACGGGGACCTGGGGGGCTTCATGCGAAGCCAGACGACCGATCACGTCCGTACGATTCATCGCCCGACCGCAGCGGTTCGCCGCCGCCGAACAGGGGTCATCGGCGGTGCTGCCGCCCTGGTGCTCGGCGCGGGCTCGCTCCTGCTCGTCTCGCAGTCGGCCACCGCCATCGGCACATCGGTGGGGCTCGGCGTCGCCGATTCGTACGCCGTGCTGGGAGGCGCGTCGGTCACCAACGACCACGGGACCATCCCGAATCTCAACACCGTGCTCTGGGGCGACCTCGGCGTGAGCCCCGGCTCGGCGATCTCGGGCTTCCCGCCCGGCATCCGGTTGGGTGACACCCATGTCGACGACAAGCACGCCCGTGATGCGAAGGCCGCGGTGGTCACCGCCTACGACGCCATCGGATCCCAGGCGGCCGATGCCACGATCACCACCGACCTCGGCAACCAGGAGCTCGACCCGGGTGTCTACTTCGCCGAGAGCTCGGCCGGACTCACGGGCGCCCTCACCCTCGACGCCCATGGCGACCCGGATGCCGTATTCATCTTCCAGATCACCTCCGCGCTCACGACAGCCTCGTCGAGCAGCGTCGTCCTGGTCAACGGCGCGACGAGCTGCAACGTGTTCTGGCAGATCGGCAGCTCGGCCACGATCGGGGAGAGGACCTCCTTCGTCGGCACGATCCTCGCCATGGAGTCGATCACCCTCAACTCGGGCGCCACCGTCGACGGCCGCGCCCTCGCCCGGACCGGCTCGGTGACGTTGCTCGACAACGTCTTCACCGGCGGGCCGTGCGCCGACGAGACGATCCCGACCACGGGGCCGCCGACGACCACGGGCCCCCCTACGACGAGCCCGTCACCCACCACGTCGAGCCCGTCACCGACGAGCCCGGGCCCGACGAACTCCGGACCCGGTGAGCCGGGACCGACGACGCCGGCCCCCACGAACTCCACCCCCGGAGGGCCGGACGGCGGCGGCGACGGGTCAGGCGGCGGCAGCGGAGGCGGCTCCGGCGACGGCAGCGGCAGCAGCGACGGCAGCGACGGCAGCGGCTCCGGCGGCAGCGGCAGCGGCTCCGGCGACGGCAGCGGCGGCAGCGGCTCCGGCTCCGGCGGTTCGACAGGCGCCGGGAGCTCAAGCGGCTCGCTCGCCCGCACGGGCTTCGATGCCGCTCCCCTCGTGGGCACTGCGCTGACGGTATCGCTCCTCGGCCTGACACTGCTCGTGCTCTGGACCCGTCGTCGGCCCCACACGAACTGACCACCCGGCTCCGACGCCTGAACGCCCGTCGACTCCTGGTCCGAAACCGCCTGCGCTCGGGCCAGGAGTTCCCGGAGCGATGTCGCCGCGGCAGTCGGTGGCCTGCGGACGAAGGGGACGCCGCCGCCGCTACTCGTCGCCGAGGAGGATGGCGGCGGCCGCGATCATGTCGAGCATGCGCTGGCGCATGTGGCCGATGTGCTCCTTGACCGCGGGCTCGATGGCCTCGTAGTCCTTGGCGATCATGGCCTCCGAGAGCACGTGGTGCTCTCGCGAGCACTCCTGCAGGCGGTGCTGCAGCGAGGCGGCGCGCAGCCAGAACCGCTGGATGCGCCGGCGCGTCTCCTTCACCGTCTCGGCCACGAGCGCGTTTCCCGCGATGGAGTTGCACAGCCTGTGGAAGTGGATGTCGGCGTTCGACCACGCCGCGCGGTCCTCCGCGGCCGCAGCCGTCGCCATGTCCTCCACGAGCTTCCGCAGCGCCGCCACATCCGCATCGGTCAGCTTCGACGCCGCCTTCCGGCAGATGTACGAGTCGAGAACTTCGAGCAGGTCGCACGCATCGTTGACCTCTTTGGCGGTGAGCTGCGAGACGGTGAAGCGCGCATTGTCGGTGCGCTTGACCAGCCCCTCCTTCTCGAGCCGCTGCAGAGCCTCGCGCACGGGCGTGCGGCTGATGCCGAGCTGCGTCGCGATCCGGTTCTCCGACAGCGGTGAGCCCGAGCGAAGCCGGAACCCGGTGATCTCGGCCAGCAGCCACTCGTACGCGTTGTCGACGCGCGATCCTGCTTCCGTCGCTATCGCCATCAGTCACCGTCCTCCGGTACCAATATAACGCCGCCCGCCCGAGCACCCGCCGCGCGAATGCACGCTTGTGCACTCTCGCGTGTGCATGCGCGGGGCAGCGACTCAGCGCACGCGGAGCCCCTCGAGCACGATCGCGAGCTGATCGACGGCGTGGTCGAGCTCATGGGCCTCGACCACGATCGGCGGTGCGAGACGGATCGTGGAGCCGTGGGTGTCCTTCGCGAGCACGCCGCGCTCCATCAGCAGCTCGCAGACGCGGCGTCCATCCGCGAGTTCCGGATCGATGTCGATGCCCGCCCAGAGACCTGCCCCCCGCACCGCGACCACGCCGCGGCCGAGGAGCTCGCGCAGTCGCGACTGCAGGTGCTCGCCGAGGCGGGCCGCGCGCTCCTGGTACTCGCCGGTGGCGAGCATCCGCACCACCGCGAGACCCACGGATGCCGCGAGCGGGTTGCCGCCGAAGGTCGAGCCGTGCTCCCCCGGCCGCAGCACGCCGAGCACGTCGCGGTCGGCCACGACCGCCGAGACGGGGACGATACCGCCGCCGAGCGCCTTGCCGAGCAGGTAGACATCCGGGACCACACCCGCGAGGTCGCACGCGAAGGTGGCTCCGGTGCGGCCGAGGCCGGACTGGATCTCGTCGGCGATGAACAGCACGCTCTGCCGGGTGCAGAGCTCCCGCACGCGTGGGAGGTAGTCGGTGGGCGGCACGATGATGCCGGCCTCTCCCTGGATGGGCTCGAGCAGCACGGCCACGGTGCTCGGGTGCTCGGCGAGCGCGGCCTCGAGCGCCACGGAGTCGCCGAAGGGCACGCGCACGAAGCCCGGCGTGAAGGGTCCGAAGTCGTCGCGAGCGGTCGGGTCGTCCGAGAAGCTCACGATGGTGGTGGTGCGGCCGTGGAAGTTGCCGTCGGCCACGATGATGGTCGCGGTGCCCTCGGGCACTCCCTTCACCCGGTAGCCCCAGGCACGAGCGAGCTTGATGCCCGACTCCACGGCCTCGGCTCCGGTGTTCATGGGCAGCACCATCTCCTTGCCGGCGAGGGCCGCGAGCTCCTCCACGAATGGGCCGAGACGGTCGGAGTGGAAGGCGCGGCTCGTGAGCGTGATGCGGTCGAGCTGCTCCTTCGCGGCGGCGACGAGCAGCGGGTGGCCGTGACCGAAGTTCACGGCGGAGTAGGCAGCCAGGCAGTCGAGGTAGCGACGGCCGTCGACGTCGGTGACCCAGGCGCCCTCGCCCGTGGCGACCACGACCGGGAGGGGGTGGTAGTTGTGCGCGGCGTGGTCGTCGACCTGCTGGATGGCGCTCGTGGCCGTGGTCATCGCCTGAGCTCCAGGGTGCAGCACTTCACGCCGCCCCCGCCGAGCAGCAGTTCGGAGAGGTCGACGCCGATGGGATTGTAGCCGCGCTCGCGCAACTGGCGCTCGAAGCCGGTGGCGCGGGTGGCGATGACCACGTTGAGCCCGTCGGAGATCGAGTTGAGGCCGAGCACGGAGGCGTCTTCCTCGCTGACGACGATCGCCTGCGGATAGAGCCGCTCGAGGGTTGCGCGGCTCGGCTCGTCGAAGGCGCTCGGGAGGTAGGCGATGTTCGCACCGGCGTCGTCGGTGAGTGGATCGAGCACCGAGATGGCCGTGTCGAGGTGGTAGTAGCTGGGGTTCACGAGCGTGAGGCTCACGACCTCGCGGCCGAACAGCGCGGCCACCTCGGCGTGGCTGCCGGTGTCGCTCCGAAAACCGGTGCCGGCGAGGATCCGCTCGCCCACCAGCAGGAAGTCGCCCTCGCCCTCGTTGGTGTTCGCGGGATCGATCACGCGGTAGCCCCTCTCGCCGAACCACTCCATGAAGGCCGGACCCTCCGCCGCGCGCTGCTCGTGCGTGAAGCGGGCGCCGTAGGCGATGCCGCCGATCACGAAGCCGCCGTTGGCGGTGTAGACCATGTCGGGGAGCGCCGGGAGCTGGTCGATGAGCTCGACCTCGTGGCCGAGCTCGAGGTAGGTGTCGTGGAGGGTCTGCCATTGCCGCACGGCGAGACCGGTGTCGGTGGGGACCGCCGGATCCATCCACGGGTTGATGCGGTAGGCGACCGTGAAGTGGTCGGGGCGGCACATGAGGTAGTGGCGAGGGGTCGCGGTGCGAGGGGTGTCGGCGGGGGCGGGGCTCGGTGCGTCGTGCAGTGTGGGCGTCGGCATACGGTCTCCTGGGAGGGTCGACGGCGGACCAGCGCGCTGTCCTCGGGCCCCGCACGGGGCACGCCAGCTTCAGTGTGGCACGGAGATTCCGCCGTTTCGTGGCGCTCGAGACCGGGTTCTGTGCAGAGTTCGCGCTGTCGCGCAAGATTCTGCCGTAGCATCTCCGGATGGACGCATTGGACCACCGGATCATCGACCTCCTCAAGATCAACTCCCGGAGCGGCTACGGCGACATCGGGCAGGTCGTGGGCCTCTCGGCCTCCGCGGTGAAGCGGCGGATCGACCGGCTGGTCGCCGACAACATCATCACGGGCTTCACGATCCAGCTGAACCCGGCCCTCGACGGCACCGTCACCGAGGCCTACGTGGAGCTGTTCTGCCGCGGCACGGTCGCCCCCGCGGAGCTCAAGCGCATCCTCTCGGGAGTGCCCGAGGTGGTCGATGCCGGAACCGTGACGGGCAGCGCCGATGCCATTGTGCACATCCGCTCGCGCGACATCCCGAGCCTCGAGGATGCGCTCGAGCGCGTGCGGATCGCTCCTAACGTCGACCACACGCGCAGCGCGATCGTGCTGTCGAACCTCATCCGCCGATGAGCGGCTCGTCGGGACTCGGTCTGCACGTCGACCCGGGGTCGAACGTGCCGCCGTTCGAGCAGCTGCGCACGGGCATCCGGGACGCAGTCGCATCGGGCGAGCTCGCTGCGGGCGCCCGGCTGCCGACCGTGCGGGCGCTGGCCGGCGAGCTCGGGCTGGCCGCCAACACCGTCGCCCGCGCCTACCGCGAACTCGAGACGGACGGCCTGATCGAGACCCGCGGCCGTCTCGGCTCGTTCGTCTCGGCCACGGGATCCCCCGCCGAGCGTGAGGCGCAGCTCGCCGCCCGCGCCTACGCCGACCGCACAACTTCCCTCGGCATCCCCGCGACCGATGCGCTGGCCCTCGTGGCCGCGGCCCTCCGCACCGACCGCCCCTGACGGAGCCCGCCCCGTCAGTCCACCCGGACGAGCTCCGGATGCTCGGGGGCCGTGTCGTCGACGGCCGGGAGGACGTCGTCGAGCAGGGCGCTGGGGTTGCCGAAGCGGTGCGCGGTGGCGCTGATCGACTGCTCCCGGAGGAAGGGCAGGAGCTCGATGCGACCCGCCAGAGTGACCTCGCCCCCGAAGACGGCGATGTCCGGCGAACCGCCGAGAGCCTCGGCGAGCGCCGACGCGTCGCCACCGATGAGACGGATGCGCGGCACGGCGCCCGCGGCCGCAGCGCCCCCGCCCGTGGCGTGGTCGGCCTCCGCCGGTCGGCTCGCAGACGACCCGCTCCCCAGGTACTCCGGCGCCCGACCGAGCCACGCCTCATCCTTCTCGATGACCACCCGGATGCGCCGCTCCTTGAGCAGGGCACGGAGCGGCCGCGGCAGCTTGACCGCCGAGCTCACCACCACGGTGGCTCTCGCGAGGGTGGCCGCAGCGAGCACGCGCAGGAGCTCGTGCAGCCGCCGCCCCTCCGAGAGCCTGATCACCACGTGAGCCGGCACGTACCGCAGCACGTTCCGCTCGACTCCGAGGTCCGAGACGTCCTGGGCCGCGAAGTGGGTCTCCCAGGCGAGCTGGTCGCTCTTGGCGCCTCGCCGTGCCACGTCGAAATCGCTCCACTCGAGCCCGCCGGTCGCCGAGTCGAGCAGCTTGGCCACCCGGGGATCGAGGCCCGCGAGGCTGAGGCCGTCGCTCTGCTCACCGGGCTCATTGCGCCAGGAGCCGAGATGCACCAGGTAGTTCGGCCCGCCGGCCTTCGCACCCGCGCCGACCGACGACCGTTTCCAGCCTCCGAACGGCTGCCGACGCACGATCGCTCCCGTGATGCCGCGATTCACAGAGACGTTGCCGGCCTCGACGGTCGCGAGCCACTGCTCGATCTCTGACGGATCGAGCGAGTGGATGCCGGCCGTCAGACCGAACGCCACGGCGTTCTGCAGCTCGACGGCCTGCTCGAGCGTCGTGGCGTGCAGGATGCCGAGCACCGGCCCGAAGTACTCCGTCAGGTGGAAGGCCGAGCCCGGGAGCACGCCTTCCTTCAGCCCTGGCGCCCACAGCCGTCCGGTCTCGTCGAGCGGCCGGGGCTCCACGAGCCAGCGCTCTCCGGAACCGAGGGTGGTGAGCGCCTCGAGCAGCTTGCCCGAGGCCGGCTCGATCAGCGGGCCCATCTGCACCGCCGGATCGTCGGGCAACCCCACCCGAAGTGAGCGCACCGCGTCGACGAGCTGACGTGTGAAGCGCTTCGAGTGCGCCACCGAACCCACGAGGATGACGAGACTCGCCGCCGAGCACTTCTGCCCGGCATGGCCGAACGCGCTCTTGACGATGTCGGAGACGGCGAGATCGAGATCGGCGCTGGGCGTGACCACGATCGCGTTCTTGCCGCTCGTCTCGGCGAGCAGCGGCAGCTGCGGACGCCAGGAGCGGAAGAGCGCGGCCGTCTCGTAGGCGCCCGTGAGGATCACCCGGTCGACCCGCGGATCGGCGATCAGGGCCTGGCCCAGATCACCCTCCTCGACGTCGAGCAGGGTGAGCAGGTCGCGCGGGATCCCGGATTCCCAGAGGGCCTCCACCATCACGGCCGCGGATCGCTTCGCCTGCGGCGCGGGCTTGATGATGACCGCACTGCCCGCCGCTAGTGCTGCGAGCACCCCGCCCGCAGGGATCGCGACCGGGAAGTTCCACGGCGGCACCACCACGGTGAGCTTGGAGGGCACGAAGAGCGCTCCGTCGACATCGTCGAGCTCGAGGGCGCAGTGTGCGTAGTAGCGAGCGAAGTCCACTGCCTCGCTCACCTCGGGGTCGCCCTGATCGATCGTCTTGCCGGTCTCACTCGCCATGACCTCGATCAGCCGATCCCGGTTGGCCTCCAGGGCGTAGCCGGCGCGACGCACGTACCCCGCGCGATCCCGTGCGCTCCTCGCGCCCCAGGCCTCACCCGCCGCGACGGCCGTGTCGATGAGCTCGTCGAGAGCGGCTCCGTCGGTCACCTCGACGTCGGCGATGGTCTGCGCGCCGAGGATGGAGTCGGGCACGCGTGCCAGGATGCGCTCGGCCCACTGCCGGTTGGCCGGGAGCGACGGATCCGTGTCCGGCGCGTTGGAGAAGCCGCCACCCGCGGGTTCGAGCTCGGCGCGGGATCGGTCCTGCGTGCGATGGGGCGCGGGAACGGGGCGCCCCGCGCCGGGCTGCTCCAGCGCCCGCAACGACCCGAGGAACCGATCGCGCTCCCGCTCGAAGGCCTGCGGGTCGGTGGCGAGGTCGAACAGCGACGACATGAAGTTGGCCTCGCTCGCGTTCTCCTCGAGTCGGCGCACGAGGTAGCCGATGGCGGCGTCGAACTCGGCCGGCTCCACCACGGGCGTGTAGAGCAGCAGCGAACCCACCGTCTCGCGCACCGCATCCGCCTGCGCCGACGCCATGCCGAGCAGCATCTCGACGTCGACCGCGTCGGTGACCCCTCGATCGGTGGCGAGGAGCCACGCCCAGGCCAGGTCGAACAGGTTGTGACCGGCCACACCGACGCGCACCGCGTCGGTGTGCTCGGGCCGCAGCGCCCACTCGAGCACACGCTTGTAGTTGGTGTCGGTCTCCTGTTTGGTGCCGTAGGTGGCGAGCGGCCAGTCGTGCAGGGCGGCATCGACGCGCTCGAGCGCGAGGTTGGCTCCCTTGACGACGCGCACCTTGATGGGAGCTCCTCCCCTGGCACGTCGATCCGCGGCCCAGGTGTGCAGGCGCTGCAGAGCACCGAGGGCATCGGGCAGGTAGGCCTGCAGCACGATCCCGGCCTCGAAGTCGAGCAGCTCGGGCTCGTCGAGCACCCGCTGGAAGACGGCGATCGTGAGGTCGAGGTCGCGGTACTCCTCCATGTCGAGGTTCACGAACTTGCGGCGCGGCGGGGTGCCCGCGGGCGGGGCCTCCCCGCCCTGAGCGCCGGTCTCCGGGTCGTGCGCGTCGGCGCCCAGATCGCCGAGGGGACCCTTGCGGGCGGCGAGCCGGTAGAGCGGCAGGAGCAGCTGCGCGACGCGCTCGACGCTCTGGTCGAATCCCCACATCGTGAGCCCGCTGGCGATCGACGACACCTTGACCGAGACGTAGTCGACATCGTCCCTCTGCAGCAGTCGCTTGGTGCCCTCGAGGCGTCGCGCCGCCTCACGGTCGCCCAGGACCGCTTCGCCGAGGAGGTTGATGTTCAGCCGCGTGCCCTCGGAGCGGAGCTTCTCCATGGCGGCCGAGAACTTGGCAGGCCGAGCGTCGATCACGAGGTGGCCGACCATATCGCGCAGCACTCGTCGGGCGATCGGCACGACGACTCCGGGAAGCGCCTCCCCCACGACGCCGCCGGCGGAGATGGCGGCTCGCAGGTGCCGCGGGAGGAAGCCCGGCACGCGCTTGGCGAGCTGAGCCAGGTTCTTGGCCGCCACCCCCTGGTCTTCCGGCCGTGCCACGCCGTCGACGAAGCCGACCGTGAACGCCAGGCCGTCCGGATCCTTCAGCACTCCCGCGAGCCGCGCGGCCGCGGGGTCGACCGGTGCATCGCGGCTCGCGTCGAGCCAGTGCCGGGCGAGCTCCACAGCCCGCTCACCGAGGTCGGCGGCCGCTGGAGACAGGTGGGGGTCGGTCATGCTTCGACAATAGATCGTGGGTCGCGCGGTTAGGCTCAAGGCATGCAGTCTGTGGAGGACTTCGACGTCGTCGTCATCGGTGGAGGACACAACGGCCTCGTCGCCGCGGCCTACCTCGCGCAGGCCGGACGGTCGGTGTGCGTGCTCGAACGGCTAGACGAGCTCGGCGGCGCAGCCGTGTCGTCGTATGCCTTCGAGGGCATGGAGGCGAAGCTCTCGCGCTACTCCTACCTCGTCAGCCTCCTCCCGGGGAGGATCATCGACGAGCTCGGCCTCGACGTCGAGCTCCTCCGGCGCCGCTACTCCTCGTACACCCCTCTTCCGGGCACCGATCGCGGCCTCCTGATCGACAACGACGACCCGGAGGCCACGCGCGCCTCGTTCACGGCCGTCGGTGCCCAGAGCGATGCGGCGGCGTTCGACTCGTTCTCCCGGGATCTCGCGAGGCTCGCCGCCGCCTTCTGGCCAGGGCTCACCGATCCGCTGATCACCCGATCGGAGGCGAAGCGGATGCTCGGCGACGAGAGCCTCTGGCAGGCGTACATCCAGCGGCCGCTCGGGGAGGTCATCCGGGAGCGCTTCGACAGCGACATCGTGCGGGGGGTCGTGGCCACCGACGCCCTGATCGGCACCTTCGCCTCACTCGACGATCCGGGTCTCGCCCAGAACATCTGCTTCCTCTACCACGTGATCGGCGGCGGCACCGGCGACTGGGACGTACCGGTGGGCGGCATGGGTGCCGTCACCGGCGAGCTCGCCCGAGCGGCGCGCACGGCGGGAGCGATGCTCCGCACGGGCACCGAGGTCGTCTCGGTCACCGCGGAGGGCGAGGTGCGGTACCGGGCCGTCGACGGCGAGAGGGGCATCCAGACCCTGAGGGCCCGTCGCATCCTCGCGAACGTCGCTCCCGCGGTGCTCGATCGCCTGCTCGGAGAGCAGCCAGGCGACCTGCCAGGCGCCCCGGAGGGCGCCCAGGTGAAGGTCAACCTCCTCCTCTCGCGTCTCCCGCGCCTCCGCGATCCCGAGATCGCACCCGAGGCGGCCTTCGGAGGCACGTTCCACATCAACGAGCTCGCCTCCCAGCTCGAGCATGCGCACGGGGCGGCGAGCGCCGGCCGCACGCCGCAGCCGCTGCCCGCCGAGATCTACTGCCACTCGCTCACCGACCCCAGCATCCTCTCGCCGGAGCTCCGCGAGCAGGGCGCACACACCCTCACCGTCTTCGGCCTGCATGCCCCGCACCGGCTCGGCGCGAGCGCCGCCGACCTCGAGCGGGCCGTGCTCGACTCGCTCGACAGCGTGCTGGCCGAACCGATCGAGAGTCTCCTCCTCACGGATGCGCACGACCGGCCGTGCATCGAGACCAAGACCACCGCAGACCTCGAGGCCGCCCTGGGGCTGCCGGGCGGCCACATCTTCCACGGCCCGCTCAGCTGGCCGTTCGTCGACGACGACGCCCCGCTGACCACACCGGCCGAACGCTGGGGGGTGGCCACGAGGCATCCGCGCATCCTCGTGTGCGGCTCCGGCTCACGGCGCGGCGGTGCCGTCTCGGGTCTCGGCGGTCACAGTGCCGCGATGGCCGTGCTCGAAGACGACCTCGACGGCTGACGTCGACGGCAGCCGTCGTCCGACGGGCGTCCCGTCAGCTCCACTCGCTCGGTGTGGCCGTCTTCCTCGGCGGCAGCTCCGACGAGGCGCCCCACTCCCGCACCCACTCCGGCATCCGCCCGTCGTCCGGCGCATCCCCGGCGAGCGACCGCATCTCGTCCACCGTCACCACTCCGCCGGAGCGCTTGAGGAAGCGCGCCCGCACATACGCACGTGCAGAGATCTGCCCGTCGACCACGAAGCGCTGCTCCACGTAGCAGGCCTTCTCGTCGAAGCCGAGCAGCCGCGTCTCGACAGTGAACCTCTGCCACAGCTCGAGCGAGCGCCGGAAGCTGATCGTCTCAGCCACCACCACGGGGTACCAGCCCCGCTCGGTGAACGTCGTGTACAGCCCGCTCCGCTGCATGAGGTCGACGCGCGCGAGGTCGAGCACCGAGAGGTAGACCCCGTTGTTCATGTGCCGCAGCAGGTCGAGATCGGTCGGCAGCACGCGGAACGGGGTCGACGCGACGTCCCACGCCCCCAGCGGGGAGCGGAAGCGGCCGAGGAGGGTCTGGAGCAGGGTCCGGAAGAAGAAGTGCACGGCACGATCGTAGGGTCGGCACCCGATGCGACGGCGATCGCTGTGCGAGATCTACAACTACAATCGCCGGGTGGCCGTTCCGAAGATCATCCTCTACTACGTCTTCGCGCCGATCCAGGACCCCGAGGCGGTGCGGCTCTGGCAGCGCGACCTGGCCGAGTCGCTCGGCCTCCGCGGTCGGCTGCTGATATCGCCGCAGGGCATCAACGGCACGCTCGGCGGTGAGCTCGACGCGGTGAAGCGCTACGTGCGGAAGACCCGCGAGTTCGCGCCGTTCCGCGATCTCGACGTGAAGTGGAGCGAGGGCTCGGGGCTGACGCCCGGGCCGGCCTCGAAGCACACCGTCTGCCGGGCGAGCACCGACTTCCCGCGCCTGAGCGTCAAGGTGCGCGACGAGATCGTGAGCTTCGGTGCTCCGGATGAGCTGGAGGTCGATAAGAGGGGCGTCGTGGGGGGCGGGACCAAGCTCGACCCCTCGGCGCTGCATTCCCTCGTCGACGAGCGTGCCGCCGCCGGTGAGGAGGTCGTGTTCTTCGACGGCCGCAACGCCTTCGAGGCCTCGATCGGCCGCTTCAAGGGCGCGGTCGTGCCCGATGTCGCCGCCACGCGCGACTTCGTGGCCGAGCTCGACAGCGGCCGCTACGACCATCTCAAGTCGCAGCCCGTGGTCACCTACTGCACGGGCGGCATCCGGTGCGAGGTGCTCTCCTCTCTCATGGTCGCCCGGGGCTTCTCGGAGGTCTATCAGCTCGAGGGCGGCATCGTGCGCTACGGCGAGGCCTTCGGCGACAAGGGCCTCTGGGAGGGGTCCCTCTACGTCTTCGACCGCCGCGGCTCGATCGAGTTCTCGCCAGATGCCGCGGTGATCGGCGAGTGCGTCTCCTGCGGCGCCGCCACCTCCCGCCTGCAGAACTGCGCCGACCCCTCATGCCGCACGCAGCTCGTGCTCTGCGATTCCTGCACATCCGCCACCGACGGGATCGCCTTCAACAGTTCGGAGTTCTGTCCCGCGCACTCCTGACCCCTCGCCGTAGGCTCTGGCCATGAGCGAGACCGACCGCAGCGCCACCGACTCCCCGCACGCCACCGATTCCTACGACCCACGGCTCGCGCATCCGAGCCACGAGCTCATCCACGACCGCGCCGACGCCCTGCTGAGCCTGCACCACGCCCCCGAGATCCTCACGCTCGTGAACGTGTGGGATGTCGCCAGTGCACTCGTGATCGCCGAGCTGCCCGAGACCAAGGCGCTCGCGACGGCGAGCCACGCCATCGCAGCGGCCTTCGGCTACGAAGACGGCGAGCGCATCCCGCCCGAGCTCATGATCGACGCGGTGGGCCGCATCGCGCTCGCCACCTCCCTGCCCGTGACCGCCGACCTCGAGAGCGGCTACGGCGACCCGGGTGAGATCGTGCGGCGTGCCATCGGGGTGGGTGTCGTGGGGGCGAACATCGAAGACCGGATGCGCCCCCACATCGAGTCGGTCGAGAACGTGGCCGAGGTGGTCAAGGCTGCCGAGCAGGAGGGGGTGCGCTTCGTGCTCAACGCGCGCACCGATGCGCTGCTCACCGGCGACGCCGCCGGGCCGGGGTGGGACGAGGCGGTGCAGGATGCGATCGAGCGCGGGCGCGCCTATCTCGACGCGGGCGCGGCCTGCGTGTTCGTGCCGGGCGCGGTCGACGAGGCCACGGCGCTGCGCCTCGTCGAGGGGATCGGACACCTGAGGGTCAGCGTGATGGGAATTCCGGGCGGCCCCTCAGCGGCGCGCTACGAGCAGCTCGGCATCGCTCGCATCTCCTACGGTCCGTGGCCGCAGCGGGTCGCCCTCGCGGCGCTCCAGGAATCGGCGCTCTCCCTCTATGCGGGAGCCGGACTCCCCGATGACACGCCCACCACCAGCTGAGCCGGCCGGTGATTCAGGCCGCGGCGCTCCTGGCCCCGGCGGTGCGCGCTGCTTTCCGCTCCGCGCGCGCCGCCCGCCGCTCGAGTGCCCGGCGGTGCGAGAACCGGCGCGCATCCGTGCCCGAGAGGGCGAGCAGCACGAGCACGTCGAACGACAGGCCCACGAGGTTCGTCTCGAGGGTGATCTGCGGCCCGCCGTTCACGAAGTCGAGGGCGGTGATGAGGATGGCGGCGGAGCTCAGGCCCATGGCGGCGAACCGCGCCCAGTTGTGCCCGTGGTAGATGAGGAAGGCGAGCACCGAGTACAGCGCGGCGATGAGCAGTGCGATGGTCACGAACAGCGCCGCCACGAGGGAGGTGAGGAAGAGTGTGTCGTCCGGGGTGAGCGCGCCGGTGACGCCGCGGAAGTCGAGTTCGCCGTCGCCGATCGAGAAGGCCACCACCACCGCTGCGGCGAGGGCCGCCAGCACACGAAGGGCCATCAGGAGCACGCCCAGGTAGAGCGAAGCCGGCCGCCGCACGCTCTTGATCGGCTGCTCGGAGAACACGGCCGAGGGCGTCGGCGGGATCGGACGCTCAGCCTCGGGAAGCGCGGCCTCGAGGCCACCAGGGGCGTCCGGATCGGGGGCGGCCACGTCCCGCAGATCGACCACGGGAAGGTCGCCATCGGTCACGATCGCGTCTCCGCCGCCGTTGACGTGGTGGTAGCCGGTCGAGAAGTTGCGGATGAGCTCCACGGAGGCCACGGGGTTGCCCTCCGCGAGCGAGGCCACGATGTGGTCGCGCTCCTTGTCGGTCTCCTTGT
Organism: Herbiconiux oxytropis; assembly: GCF_024979315.1. Taxonomy (GTDB): domain Bacteria; phylum Actinomycetota; class Actinomycetes; order Actinomycetales; family Microbacteriaceae; genus Herbiconiux; species Herbiconiux oxytropis. Next base: position 221,185 of record NZ_JANLCK010000002.1, read on the forward strand.
CGATGCGGTGCGTCACCTGCAGCGTGAAGAACGAGATGCCGATGCTGCGGTCGTAGGTGCCGGCCGCCAGCCAATCGGCCTGGTGGCCGCCGGGCAGCAGCCAGCCGGGAGGGCAGCGCCAGAAACGCACGTGATGCCGCTTCGAGGGGTTCCCCGAGACCTCCTGCTGGTAGGTGAAGTCCTGCACGGTGCCGAAGAGGTAGAGGCGCGAGACGGGAGCGCCGGGGTAGCTACGGCGCAGCAGCGTTCCGCGCACCGTGCGGAGGGCCGAGGTGAGTCCCATGTCGTCGGCCTGGTGCCAGCCCGCGGCGAGCATCGCGGCGTGCACCTGCTGCTCGGTGCCTCTCAGCGCCACGTTCACCGGGTCGCCGAGCAGACCTTCTCTGGTCTTCGCGCGGCCGATGAAGTAGTCGGGCACGTAGAAGAGGGTGAGGATGCTGTGCACGCGCGGCAGCAGCAGGTAGGCCACCACGACCCAGAACACGAGCAGGAACCACAGCTGGCCCCAGCCCTTGGCGAACGACTCCGTCGCCACGAGGAAGGCGAGCCAGCCGATCGAGAGCGTTCCGAACAGAAAGAACAGGCTGTCGACCACGAGGCCCACCGAGCCGCGGAGGGTGCGACGCCGGATGTGCTCGACGAGACCGGCGTCTTCGAGCTCCTCGGTCACGCGCATCCTTCCGTCAGAGGGATTCTCTCAGGATTGTGGGAATGCTGTGACAACCCCGAGCCGCCACCCCTAGGGTTGAAGGGCGGTCGCGAACTGCGAGCCCGCCCCGGACACCGACAGGACCACATCGATGCCCACTGGCGTACCAATCGAATTCTCCGGTTTGACGAAGACGTTCGGCCAGGTGAGTGCGGTCTCGAACCTCACCTTCACGGTCGAGCCCGGCCAGGTCACGGGGTTCCTCGGGCCCAACGGCGCCGGCAAGACCACGTCGTTGCGCATGCTGCTCGGACTCGTGCGCCCGACCTCCGGCACCGCTACCTTCGGGGGCACCGCCTACGCCAAGCTCGACTCCCCGCTCCAGACCGTCGGTGCATCGCTCGAGGCCGCGAGCTTCCACCCCGGTCGGAGCGCCCGCAACCACCTGGCCGTCTACGCGCAGTCGGCGGGGCTGCCGAAGACAGCACCGGATGCCGCGCTCGAGAAGGTGGGCCTGTCCGGCTACGGAGACCGTCGGGTCGGTGGCTACTCGCTCGGCATGCGCCAGCGCCTCGGTCTCGCCTTCGCCCTGCTGGGCGACCCCGGCGTGCTCGTGCTCGACGAGCCGATCAACGGCCTCGATCCCGAGGGCATCAAGTGGATCCGCCTGCTGCTGCGGGCGATGGCCGCTGAGGGCCGCACGGTGCTGATCAGCTCGCACCTGCTGAGCGAAGTGCAGCAGACCGTCGACGACGTCATCATCATCTCCCACGGCACCCTCGTGCATCGGGGAGAGCTGTCGAGCCTCGACACGTCCGACACCAAGCAGGTGCAGGTCAACGCCGAGGATCGTGACCGGCTCGCCACCGTGCTCACCGAAGCCGGCTACCAGGTGTCGAACCTCCGCTCGGGGGTGCTCGTCGAGAACGCCGACGCCGCCACGATCGGACGGCTGGCCTTCGAGGCCGGCATCCCGCTCACCGGGTTGTCGCAGAAGCGGACGGGACTCGAGGAGAGCTTCCTCACCCTCGTCGGCGAGGAGGGAGCGCTGTGAGCGCCGGATATCTGGGGGCCGTGCGCTCCGAGTTCACCAAGGTGCGCACCACTCGGCTGTGGTGGGTGCTCCTCGTCATCATGGCCGCCTACGTCGGGCTCTGCGCGGGCGGCATGGCCGGCATCCTCGGCGGACTCGGCGGCGGCGCGAACGGGCCCGTCATCCCCGATGCCCAGCTTCCCCTGCTCGTCTACAGCTTCGCCACGTCGGTGGGCTACGTCTTCCCCGTGCTCTTCGGGGCCCTAGCCGTCACGAGCGAGTTCCGGTTCCAGTCGCTCACGCCGACCTTCCTGGCCAACCCGCGCCGGGGAGTCGTCCTCGGCGGCAAGGCGACGACGCTGCTCATCGTCGGCGCCCTCTTCGGAGTCGTCGCGCTGATCGCCTCCATCGGGCTCGGCGCGTCGCTCCTGGCCGCCTTCGGGATCGACCCGCTGCTCGGTGATCCCGAGACCTGGGCCTTCATCGGCCGTTCCGTCCTGGCGATGGCGCTGTGGTCGGCCATCGGAGTCGGACTCGGCGTGCTCGTGCCCAGCCAGGTCGCCGCTATCGTGATCGTGCTCGCGTTCACGCAGTTCGTCGAGCCGCTCCTGCGGCTCGCGGCGAGCTTCACCGATTGGTCGGCACAGGTGGCGCAGTTCCTCCCGGGAGCGGCGAGCGACTCTCTCGTCGGGGCCAGCATCTACACGGCGATGTCCGGCGCCTCCGCCGGCCTCGACTGGTGGCAGGGCGGCCTCGTCCTCGTCGCGTACGCGGCGATCGCCACGCTCATCGGGTTCCTCACGAGCTGGCGGCGCGACGTCTCCTGACGTTCCCACGAGTGCCGGAGTAGCGTGGATCGGGTGCCGGTCCGCGGCACTCCACTGGAGGAGGACTCGTGACCCAGGCTTTCGTGACCACCGAGAAGGGCGCGCCGGCACGGCTCCTCGAGATCGACGACGAGGAGTTCTTCGAAGGCACGGGCGGCGACCAGGCGGTCGACCTCGACGTGCTGTTCTCGAGCATCAACTACAAAGACGGGCTCGCTCTTCTCGGCCGCCCTGGCGTCGTGAGGGACTGGCCGCTGATCCCCGGGATCGACCTGGTCGGACGGGTCTCCGCCAGCGGCTCCGACCGCTTCTCCGAGGGTCAGCTCGTGCTCCTGAACGGCGACGGCATCGGCGAGTCGCGCCACGGTGGTCTCTCCACGAGGGCCCGCGTGCGACCGGATGCGCTCATCCCGCTTCCCGAGTCGCTGTCACCCCAGCGCGCTGCTGCGGTCGGCACCGCCGGTTTCACGGCCATGCTCGCCGTCCTCGCGCTCTCGGATGCGGGGGTCACGCCGGAATCCGGTGAGGTGATCGTCACCGGGGCCGCCGGCGGCGTCGGCTCCCTCGCGATCTCGCTGCTCGCAGGCCGCGGATTCGAGGTGGTCGCCTCGAGCGGCCGGGTCTCGGAGCAGGGCGACTACCTGCGCGGACTCGGGGCCTCACGGGTGGTCGACCGCTCTGAGCTCTCCTCGGCCGGGAAGCCCCTGCAGAGCCAGGTCTGGGCGGGAGCCGTCGACTCGGTCGGCTCTCACACCCTCGCCAACATCGTGGCGCAGACCCGCTACGGCGGCACGGTCGTGGCCTGCGGACTCGCCCAGGGGCCCGATCTGCCGACGTCGGTCATGCCTTTCATCCTGCGATCGGTGACCCTGACCGGGGCGAACTCGGTCGAGGCTCCGCGTGCGCTGCGCGAGCGAGCGTGGGCGGCGCTGGCCGACGAGCTCGACACGGCCGCGCTGGATTCGCTCACGGAGACGATCGGGTTCGGCTCGGTGCTCGAGGTGGCCGAGCGCATCCTCGAAGGCGGGGTTCGGGGGCGCACCGTGGTCGACCCGGCGCTCTGACGGCGGGCAGCGGACTGCCGCGGTGGCCGCCGCCGCGGCAGCAACTCCGCGACGTGCCGTCAGTCGATGATCTCGGTGCCCTCGAGCGGCGGCAGCCGCAGCGCGCGCAGCAGCTGCACGGAGTGCGAGGTCGTGACGATGATGCGCGAGAACTCCTGATCCTCGAGGTCGATCACGACCGAGGTGCGGGTGCCCTTGACGAGCAGGAAGTCCTTGCCGTCGTGGAACTTCCACGTGCCCACCGCGAGCGTGAGAGGGACGGCCATGCCCGGAGCACGGATGCCCCTCACCCACACCCACGGATCGTCCGTCAGCGCGGCGGAGCGGATGCTCTCGAGCGGCACCACGATGTCCGTGCGGCGGAAGGAGAGCATCTTCTCGGCCCGCGTCAGGCGGATCTCGAGGCGATCGGTGTGGACGAAGAGAACGGCCATGCTCCTATCCTGCCGTGGCTTGCCTGAAGAACGGCAGGATTGGCCGCGAGGGCATATAACGATTCAGGAATTCAGGCCCGGCGCTCGGCTGATCACGCCGGTCGACGGGCCCCGGCTGCCGCCCGCGCCGCCGCGGGAAGCGCGGCGATGATGCGGTCGATCGCCGCCTCGTCGTGGGCCGCCGACACGAACCACGCCTCGTACACCGATGGCGGCAGCGAGACTCCCGCGTCGAGCATGGCGTGGAAGAACGGCCCGTATCGATAACCCTGCTGCGCCTGCACGTCGACGTAGTCGCGGGGCGCCGTCTCGCTGCCGAACGTGAAGCTGAAGAGGTTGCCCGCCCGCTGGACGCTGTGGGCGACCCCTGCTTCGGCGAGAGCCTCCGAGACGGCGGCGGAGACCGTGCGGGCCGCGGCGTCGAGGGCGTCGTACACTCCGGCATCCGCGAGTCGCAGCGTGGTGAGACCCGCAGCCACCGCGACCGGGTTGCCGGAGAGTGTGCCCGCCTGGTAGACGGGCCCGAGGGGTGCGAGGTGGTCCATCACGTCGGCCCGACCGCCGAGCGCCGCGAGCGGCATACCCCCACCGATGACCTTGCCGAAGGTGATGAGGTCGGGCACGTAGGCGGGCACGTGGTGTGCGTCCGGCGCATCCTGATGCACCTCGGCCACCGGCCGGCCGGCGTTCTCGAGGCCCCACCAGCCGGCAGCACCCACCCGGAAGCCCGTGAGCACCTCGTCGACGATGAGCAGCGAACCGTGCGCATGAGCGATGTCGGCCAGCGCGGCGTTGAAGCCCTCGGCCGGCGGCACGATCCCCATGTTGGCGGGCGCCGCCTCGACGATGATCGCCGCGATCTCGTCACCGCGCAGCCGGAAGACCTCGCGCACGGCGGCGAGGTCGTTGTAGGGCACCACGATCGTGAGCGCAGCCGTCGCCGCGGGCACTCCGGCGGAGGCGGGGAGAGCCAGCGTGGCGAGCCCCGAGCCCGCCTCGGCCAGCAGGGAGTCGGAGTGGCCGTGGTAGTGCCCTGCGAACTTGATCAGCACGTCGCGGCCCGTGAAGCCCCGAGCGAGCCGGATGGCCGTCATCGTGGCCTCGGTGCCGGTGGAGACCAGCCGGAGCTTCTCGACCGGGTGCACCCCGCCCGCTTGTACGCGCTCACGCACGACCTCGGCGAGATCGGTCTCAGCCGGCGTGGTGGCACCGAAGCTGAGACCGTGCGCCGCCGCCTTCTGCACGGCCTCCACGACCTGCGGATGCGCGTGGCCGAGGATCGCTGGCCCCCAGGAGCTCACGAGATCGACGTACTCCACCCCTTCGGAGTCGGTGACGTAGGGTCCGCGCGCCGAGACGAGGAAGCGCGGCACGCCGCCGACCGAGCGGAAGGCGCGCACCGGCGAGTTGACTCCACCGGGGATGGAGCGCTGGGCGCGCTCGAACTCGGCGGCGTTGGTGGTGGCGGACATCTTCACAGGCCCTTCAGTGTGCGGGCGACCTCGACCGCCCAGTAGGTGAGCACGGCCTCGGCGCCGGCGCGGCGGATGCTCGTGAGGGATTCCAGGATCGCGCGCTCCCGGTCGATCCAGCCGTTCGCGGCGGCCGCCTCGATCATGGCGTACTCCCCCGACACCTGATAGGCCCAGGTGGGCACGGAGACGGCCGCCGAGACCTCGGCCACGAGATCGAGGTAGCTCAACGCGGGTTTCACCATCACGACGTCGGCGCCCTCCGCCACATCGAGGAGCGCTTCGCGGAGACCCTCGCGCCCGTTGGCCGGGTCGAGCTGGTAGGTCTTGCGGTCGCCGCGGAGGGTCGATCCCACCGCCTCACGGAACGGTCCGTAGAACGCAGACGCGTACTTCGCCGCGTAGGCGAGGATGGCGACGTGCTCGAAACCGTCGGCGTCGAGGGCCGCACGCACCGCCGCGACCTGGCCGTCCATCATCCCGGAGAGCCCGAGCAGCGCAGACCCGGCGCGCGCCTGCTCGACCGCCATGTCTCGGTAGCGCACGAGGGTGGCGTCGTTGTCGACGGAGCCGTCGGCCGCGAGCACCCCGCAGTGGCCGTGGTCGGTGAACTCGTCCAGGCACAGGTCGGTCTGCACCACGAGGGCCTCACCCACTTCGGATGCGACGAGGCGGGTGGCCGCGTTGAGCACGCCGTCGGGATCGGTCGCGGCGCTGCCCGAGGCATCCTTCGCGGAGTCGGCGGGCACGCCGAAGAGCATCACCCCGCCGAGACCGACCTCAGCGGCCTCCGCGACGGCGCCTTTGAGGCTGTCGAAGGTGTGCTGCACCACCCCGGGCATCGACTGCAAGGGCGTGGGCTCCACGATGTCGTCGCGCACGAAGAGCGGCAGCACGAGCTGCGCGGGGTCGATGCGCGTCTCCGCGACGAGCCGGCGCATGGCCGGTGTGCTGCGGAGGCGACGAGGTCGCACAGCGGGGAAGACTCCTTGATCCATGCTCCCAGCCTATGTCGACCCGGTGCGAGCGAGCCGACCGCGCAGAAGCTGTGGAGAACGATCCGACTTCTCCACAACCATCGAACATAGTTTCGAATGTCGGTAAGGTGGCCGACATGGATCTCGTGTATCAGTCCTCCCTCTTCGACGACCTCGACGCCGACCCCGGGCTCGGCCCGCTCGGCTCCACCGTGCAGCGCACCGAGCTCGGGCAGGGCGCCTGGGTCGATGTGCGGCCGGGGTGGCTCTCCAACTCAGACTCGCTCTTCGAGCGCCTCGCTCTCGACGTGCCGTGGAAGGCCGACCGCCGCGAGATGTTCGACCGGGTCGTCGACGTGCCGCGCCTGGTGGCTCACTTCGGTCGGGGGGCTCACTACCCCGATCTCGTGCTCACCCGGGCCCAGGATGCGCTCAACGACCACTACGGGCGGCCCGCCGGTCAGGTGTTCGAGACCGCCGGGCTGTGCTTCTACCGCACCGGAGACGACAGTGTCGCCTGGCACGGCGACCGGGTGGGCAGGGCGATAGACGGCGACACGATGGTCGCGATCGTCTCCGTGGGCGCGGAGCGGACCCTCTCGGTGCGGCCCAAGGAGGCCGGCGACGGCCCTCGGGAGACCCTCAGGTTCCCGGTCGGTCACGGAGACCTCGTGGTGATGGGCGGCAGCTGCCAGCGCACGCACGAGCACGCCGTGCTGAAGACGAAACAGGCGGTGGGCCCGCGCATCAGCGTGCAGTTCAGGCCGGTGTGGTCCTCGTGAGAAGGTCAGCGTGAACGGGTCAGTGCCCGAAGTCGTCCGTCTCGGCATCCGGGTCGGCCGCACGTCGGGCATTCGCCACCTCGATCACCGCGTTGATGAGCGATTCGGCGGAGCGTCCCTTGGCGATCACGTCGACCCGCAGGCCGTAGGCCCGCGCGTCCTCGGCCGTGCGCGGCCCGATCGCCGCCACGAGCGTCGACTCCGGAATGGGGCCGAGCTGCTTCTGCACCTGCTCGGCGACCGATCCGGAGGTCACGAACACGGCGTCGATGGAGCCCTCGGCGATGTCGGTGCGGATCTGCGGATCGACCTCGACGCCGATCGTGCGGTAGGCCACCACGGACTCGACGGTGTGGCCCCGCTTGATGAGCCCCTCGGTGAGCACGGGCTTCGCGATGTCGCTGCGGAGGGTCAGCACGCGAAGCTCGGGGCCGAACTGCTCGAAGCGCTTGAGCTCACGCAGCAGCCCCTTGGCCGAGTTGTCCTCCGGAGGCACCAGATCCACCTTGTAGCCGGCGGCCGTGAGCGCGGCGGCAGTGGTCTCTCCCACGGCGGCGATGTGGGTCGAGCCAGGCACGACCGCCTGATGAGCGGTGAGCACGTCGACGGTCGTGGCACTCGTCATCGTGAGCCAGTCGAATCGACCCGCCGCGAGCGCCTCGAGAGCCCGATCGAGGGTCTCCGCGTCTTCCGTGGGCGCGAAGTTGATCATGGGCGCGACGATGGGTTTGGCTCCGACGGCGCGCAGGTCCGCAGCCACGCCGTGACCCCACGGCCCGCCGCGCGGAACGAGGATGCGCCAGCCTCCGAGGGGCCGCTTCGACCAGGCCGTCACGCCGACTCCTCCGGGCCGCGCCCGCTGAGGGGCGCGATCTCCGCCGCTCCGTCCTCGAGGAGCTGGGTGGCCACTGCCTGGCCGAGGAGATCGGCCACGAGGTGGTCGTCGCCGAGCAGTTCGGCGCTCCGTTCGCAGCCGAGCTCGGCGGCTCCATCGGGCTGGTACACGGTGGCCGAGAGCTCGAGGAGGTCGCCGGTCACAGCGGCGGTGGCCCCGATGGGAGCGGCACAGCCCGCCTCGAGGGCGGCGAGAACCGAGCGCTCGGCCAGAACAGCCGTGCGCGTGGCGGAGTGCTCGATGCTCAACAGTTCGGGAATGCTGTCGCCCTCTCGGATTTCGATCGCGAGTGCACCCTGCCCCGGTGCGGTCGGCCAGATGTCGAGCGCGAACAGTTCGGATGCTGCGTCCAGCCTACCGAGCCTGGCAAGCCCTGCCGACGCGAGTACGACGGCGTCGAGATCCCCGTCGCGCACGCGAGCGAGTCTGGTGTCGACGTTGCCGCGGATGTCGACGATCTCGAGGTCGGGTCGCAGGGCGAGCAGCTGGGCCATTCGTCGCGGTGAACCGGTGCCCACACGGGCCCCCTCGGGCAATTCGTCGAGCATGAGACCGTCGCGGCTGCACAGGGCGTCGCGCGGATCCTCGCGCTCGGGCACCGCGCCGATCGTGAGTCCCCGGTACGGAGCGGTCGGCAGATCCTTGAGGGAGTGCACGATCATGTCGCACTCGCCGGCCGTGAGGGCCTCGCGGAGTGCGCTCGCGAACACCCCGGTCCCGCCGAGGCTCGCAAGCGACTCCTTCGACCTGTCGCCCTCCGACGTGATGATGACGACGTCGATCTCGACACCGGTCGCCTCATGCAGGGCGGCCACCACATGACCGGTCTGCGCCCGAGCGAGAGCACTGCCCCGGGTGGCGACCCGCAGCGGCCGGGAACTCACGGCGCTATTCCTGAGACAGCGGGTTTGAAGCCGAGCCGAACGTTCTCGCAGCAGCCGGGGCGGCACACGTCGTACCACGGTCCGAGCCTCGTCACGGCCGGCCGCGCAGCCACGGCGGTGCCGTGAACGCGCTCGAGCACGAGGTCGACGAGACCCTTCACGTACGCCGGGTCGATCCCTGGCGTGGGCGTGCGCACCCCGTAGAGGCCGTGCTCCTCGCAGCTCGTGAGCGCCTCGTTGTCGAGATCCCAGAGCACCTCCATGTGGTCGCTCACGAAGCCGAGCGGCACGATCACCACGGCGCGGATGCCCCGCGCCGGAAGCTCGGCGATCGCGTCGTTGATGTCGGGTTCGAGCCACGGCTGGCTCGGCGGTCCGGAGCGCGACTGGTACACGAGCTGCCACGACACGGCGGGTCCGGAGGCGCCTGCCCCGGTTCCGCCCGTGCCACCGCCCGCCGCAGCCATCATGACCACCTCGGCCACGGCCTCGTGCTGAGCGGCGTAGGCCCCTCCGGCACCGAAGCCGCGAGCTGCGGGCCCCGAGCGTTCGGCGTCGGCCGAGGGAATGGAGTGGGTTGTGAAGAGCACCTCGACCTCGCTCGCGAGATCGATCCCCTCGAAGCGTGCCTCGATGTCGGCCAGCGCATCGCGCACACCGTCGATGAAGGGGCGCACGAACCCGGGATGGTCGAAGAACTGCCGCACCTTGTCGATCGTGATCTGCCCACCGAGGCCGGTCTCGTCCAGCGCGATCGCGAAGTCCTCGCGATACTGCCGGCAGCTGGAGTACGAGCTGTAGGCGCTCGTCGCGACCGCGATGAGCGAGCGGTAGCCGCGCTCGTCGGCCTCCAGGAGGGCATCGCGGAGGTAGGGATCCCAGTTGCGGTTGCCCCAGAGCACCGGCAGATCGAGGCCGCGCTCGGCGATCTCGGCCTCGAGAGCGGCCTTGAGGGCGCGGTTCTGGGCGTTGATCGGGCTGATGCCGTCGAAGGCGCGGTAGTGGTGGGCCACCTCTTCGAGCCGCTCGTCCGGGATGCCGCGACCCCGGGTCACATTGCGGAGGAACGGGATCACGTCGTCCTGACCCTCCGGCCCGCCGAACGAGGCGAGGAGGATGGCGTCGTAGGCCACGGGCACCGTGACGTGCTCCGGACCGTGCAGAGCGGCCGGGCTCGCGGCGAGCACGACAGGGGCGGGTGTGCCGAATGAATCGACGGTCGAGCCTGTGCCGGGGTCACCGGCGCCCAGGTTCAGGGCGCTCACTGCAGCACCTCCACGATCTCGGCGACCTCGATCCGCCGCCCCGTGTAGAAGGGGACCTCCTCGCGCACGTGGAGGCGCGCATCCGTCGCCCGCAGGTGGCGCATGAGATCGACCAGGTTCAACAGGTCGTCGTCCTCGAGAGCCAGGATCCACTCGTAGTCGCCGAGCGCGAAGGACGCCACGGTGTTGGTGAGAACGGAGCGGTACTGGGCACCCTGCCGGCCGTGTTCGGCGAGCATCCGCCGGCGCTCGTCCTCGGGGAGGATGTACCACTCGTAGGAGCGCACGAACGGGTAGACCGTCAGCCACGCCGCCGGCTCCTTGCCGCGCATGAACGCGGGGAGGTGGTTGGCGGAGAACTCGGCGTCCCGGTGCACGCCCATCGCGTTCCAGGTGGGGAGGAGGGTCACGAACAGGCTCGTGCGGCGCAACTGGCGGAGCGCCCACTGCAAGGTCTCGGGCACGCTGCCGTGGAGCCACACCATGATGTCGGCGTCCGACCGCAGGCCCGAGACGTCGTAGATGCCGCGCACCATGACGTCTTCGTCCTCGATCATGGCGATGACGCCGTCGACCTCCTCGAGCGCTCCGGCCACGTCGTGCCCGTCGATCGCGAGCGGCTGCTCGGGGTTGCGGCGGAAGACGGCCCAGAGCGTGTACCCCACCACCGGAACGGGGTCGGATCCCTCGATGTCGCGGGCGATGTGGGTCTCGGTGGGTGCGACTGTCGGGTCGTCAGTCATGTTCCTCTTCATTTCGGTGCGATGTGGTGCGGTGGTGCTGGGGGGTGGTGCGGCAGCGATGCTGCTCTGCGGTGCTGCTCTGGTCGGTGGTGCTCTCGTCGGTGCTGCTCTCTTCGGTGCTGCTCTCTTCGGTGCGGTGCTGATCCCGCAGTCCGGAGGGACCGCGAAGCCCACGCGGAGCAGCTAGCGGCGAGCTGCCGAACGGTAGCCGAGCACCCCGGCGGTCACGACGAGAGCGGCCGCCCCGGCTGCGACTGCGGCGAAGGCCACCGGGTTGGCGGCCTGGAAGCGCGTGATTCTGCTCTTCATGCGGTGGGCGGCGTGCCTGGCCTGCTTGGGCACGTTGAGACGGAACTCGATCGCGTCGAGAGTGGCCCGGAGGTCGGTGCGGGTCTTCTCGATGTCGGCCTGCAGCTCGCTGCTGCTGCGATCCGCCGGCGAGACGGCGGCCTTCGACTTGTCCGCTGCTGCGCTCATGGCTGGCCCAATCCCTTCACCGTGTTGATGTCCTTCTTGATGCTCGAGATGGCCTCCTCGGGCACCGGCGGCAGCCCCTTCTTGAGTGACGAGACGCCGATCAGCGCGAGGATGGCAGTGAGCACGAGGAGTCCGCCGGCCACGATCAGGGCTGCGAGCCAGGCGGGGAGCGCGGTGGCTATTCCGAGTACCGCTGCAGCGATGAGCGTCGCGAGAGCGAAGAAAGCGAAGAGGGCGGCGGCCACGAACAGGCCGATACCGATGCCGAGCTTCGCCAGCCGGGCGGTGAGTTCGCGCTTGAGGTTCTCGATCTCGTCCTTGAGGAGCTGGATGACGAGAGTGGGGAGCTCGGCGAACAGGGAGACGAGCGAGCGGCGAGCGCGCTTGTCGCGTTCTTCGGTCACGGGGTGTACTCCAGTTCTCGGGCTACTCGCCCGAATCGGACGAGTCGGACGCCGCGGCGCCGGACGTCGCGGCGGTGGGCTTGGTGGAGGTCGTCTTCGCCGCGGTCGTCTTCGCCGCGGCCGGCTTCGCGGCGGCCGACTTCGCAGCGGCCGGCTTGGCTGCCGTGCCGGCGGCCGAGCTCGGGCGGGTGGCGGGCTTGCGCGTTGCAGGGGCCTTCGACGCCGGTCGGCTGGTCGACTGCTTCGGGTCGTTCAGCGGCTCACGGCCGATGAGCGAGGCGAGGGCGTTGCGAGCCTGGCGAGAGAGCTTCGACTTCGCCACGTCGACACGTGCGCCGGCGAACTCCTGCACCTTCTCCACACCGGCCTGCACGGTGGGAGTGCTCCATACCTTCTCGGCACCGGCCTTGATCTGCTCGTACCTCTCACGACCGGCGCGGGTGCCCAGGACATACCCTGTGGCGAGGCCGACGACGAACACGATCTTTCCGCGCATGTGATCTCCGATCGATGACTTCAAGGTCTCCACCAGCGTAGCCCTCTCGCTCTGGAGCCGCATGACGGCGGCGGAGAGGTTCTCGGTCGACGGTCAGTCAGTCCGTCGGGTCAGGTGAGTCGGGCCAGGTCTGCCGGGCCCGTCAGTCCTCGCGGTCGAGTCTGCGATCACCGCGGAGCTCTGCCGCGAGACCGGAGGCCGTGACCCGGGCGTGCTCGACGGTGGCCGCGAGCCCCGTGCCGGACACCCACGCTCCCACCACGTCGAGCCCCGGCACCTCGGCGACCGCCGCGAGCGTCTGGCGCACCCGCGCCTTGTGGCCGACCGTCGCGAAGGCGAGCGAGTCGTTCCACGCCGTGACGGCGAAGTCGACCACGTCGGTTTCCCGCAAGGGCACTCCGAGCAGCGCGCTCGCGTCGCGAAGCGCGGTCGCCCGGTCGACCCGGGGTGCAGCAGCCGCGGGCCGCGCCGCCTCGGCCGCCGCCTTCGCGCCCGCCGACGTCGTGCCCGCCGCCTTCGTGCCGGCCGGCGTCGGACGCCGCCCGTACGACAGCCGCAGCACGTGCCGGCCGGCTGGAAGGCTCGCACCGAGCCACTCCCACTTGGCGCTCGAGTGGGTGAGCGCCTTGGCCGTGACACCGGGCGTGCCCTCCGCCACGAGCACCCCACTGCCCCGCGGGCGGGCGTCCAGCCTCGCGTCGTCGACCACGAGGGTGGCCAGGGTCACGGATGCCGGCTCCGGCCACTCCGCCTCCCCCGGCAGGGCCGCGGTGGCGCCGGCCGCTGCCGTCCCCACGCCGAGCCCCGCCAGGAGCGCGAGCCCCGGCCGGAAGTCGGTCGCCACCACGACGGCCCGCGCCCGGATCGTCTCAGCGCCGTCCCCGCCAGCAACCGACTCGGCCGCCGCGCCCGCAGCCGCTCCGGCTGGAGTCGCGCCCGCAGCGCCCGCACCCGCATCCGCGCCCGCACGAAGATCGCCAACCCTGTGCACGACCTCCACCGCATACGCCTCGGTCGCGCCGAGAGCTGGCGAAGTCCGCGCAGAAGCAGGCGCAGCCCCCGCGGCCGCCGCCTCCTCCTGCGGCGAACCCAGGCGCGTCACGCCGGCTACCCGCGCCGACGTCAGAATCCGCACCCCGTAGAACCGCGCATCCGCCTCGAGCGCCTCGACGATCCGGAACACCCCGCCCACGATGCCCTGCACCTGCGACCCCGCCGGGGCCTGCTCGCGCAGCGCCATCACGGCACCCGAGAGCGATCCCTGAGTCGTCATCGCCTGCGTGAGGCCAGGCGCCACCGTGCGCACGTCGACCATCGAGGGGTCGGCGCTGTGCACGCCGGCGACCACGGGTGTCACGAGCCGGTCGAGCACCTTCGCGCCCATGCGACGACGCACGATGTCGCCGAGATCGTGCTCGGGCCGCACGCGAAGAAGGGGCATGAGGCGGTCGAGGTAGGCGCGGAGCGATCCGCCCCAGCCGATGATGCGGCGCACGTCGTCGGCGAGCGGCACCCCGGGAATGCCGAGCACCCCGGCGGCGGGCAGCGGAGCAGCTCCGCCGTCCCAGGCCACCCAGGCTCCGGCCGGCCTCGGCGTCAGGATGTCGTCGCCGAGTCCGAGCTCCTTCGCCAGGCCCGCCACGGTGCCCTTCCGCGTGGCGAAGCTCTCGGCCCCCGCGTCGAGTCGCACACCGCCCACCTCGTGCGAGGCCACGAAGCCGCCGAGCGCCTCGCGCTGCTCCACGACGGTCACCGCCAGCCCCAGTCGTGCCAGCTGTCGTGCCATCACGAGCCCGGCGACACCGCCGCCCACCACGACGACGTCGCAATCGGTGCCAGCGCCGGCAGTCGCAGCGTCGACGTCATCAGCCACAACCGACCCGGCCCCATCCGACGCAGCACCGCCTGACCCGACCGGCACCGGCCCGGCCCCATCCGACCCGACCCCGCCCCACCCGACCGGCACCGGCCCGGCCGCATCCGACCCGGCCCCGCCCGACCGGACCGGCACCGCCCCGGCCGCATCCGACCCGACCCCGCCCGAACGGGCCCCGTCCGGCTCCCCGCCGAGCCGCCCGGACTCCGGATCGCTCACGACCGGCTCTCCCCGGCCGAGTCCTCCCCGCCCGCCGCGCCGCCCTGCGCATGAACGAGCTCGACGATCCGGGTCAGCACCGCCGGATCCGTCTCGGGCGGAACCCCGTGCCCGAGGTTCAGCACGTGCGCCCTGGCACTCCGCCCGCGCCGCAGCACGTCGAGCACGTGCGCCTCGAGAACCGGCCAGGGAGCAGCCAACAGCGCCGGATCGACGTTGCCCTGCACCGTCACCGAACCCCCGAGCCGGCGCGCGGCCTCGTCGAGCGGGATGCGCCAGTCGACCCCCACCGCATCCACTCGAGGAGCACCCGGATCGCCTCCGGCCCCCACGTCCCGCATCTCGGCCAGCACCTCACCGCTGCCCACGCCGAAGTGCACAACGGGCACGTCGAGATCCCGGATGGCGGCGAGCGCCCGCGCGGAGTACGGCGCCACGCGCGCCACGTAGTCGGCCTTCGACAACGACCCAACCCACGAGTCGAACAGCTGCGCCGCGCTCGTGCCGGCGAGCACCTGCGCGCGCAGGAAGGCGCCCGTGACGTCGGCGGCCCAGGTGAGCAGTCCGTCCCACGCCTCGGGATCGGAGTGCATGAGGGTGCGGGCGCGGATGTGGTCCTTCGACGGGCCGCCTTCCACGAGGTAGGCCGCGAGCGTGAACGGTGCCCCGGCGAAGCCGATCAGCGGCGTGCTGCCGAGCGCCGCGACGGTCAGGGCGACGCCCTGCGCGATGGCCGAGAAGTCGGCACCGGCCGGATCCTGGAGATCCGAGACATCGGCGAGCGTGCGCACGGGCTTCGCGAGCACGGGGCCGCGCCCTGGCTCGATCTCCACGTCGACTCCCGCGAGCTTCAGCGGGATGACGATGTCGCTGAAGAAGATGCCCGCGTCGACCCCGTGCCGGCGAACCGGCTGCAGCGTGATCTCGCTCGCCATCGCCGGGTCGAGGCAGGCGTCGAGCATCCGCGTGCCCACCCGCAGCTCGCGGTACTCCGGCAGCGACCGGCCGGCCTGCCGCATGAACCACACCGGCGTGCGGTCGCCGCGGGTTCCACGGTAGGTGGTGACCAGAGCGGATGCGCTCGTTCGGCCGTCTTCGAGGGGGTGGTTCGCGGGCAGAGTCACCGCCACATCCTACGGAACCCGGATGCGCGGAGGCTGGGCCACCGGTGCCCTCGGGTGGTAGACAGGACGCAGACGGGGAGGCTCCATGAGCGACGACAAGGCCGACGACCAGCGAGACGACGCCCAGGGCGCACCTGAGCAGCGTCCGACCGAGGGCACTCCGGATGCGGCACCGACGCAGGGCACTCCGGATGCGGCACCGACGTATCCGGCCTACCCGGGTCAGCAGCCGCCCCAGTACCAGCCGCCGCAGTATCAGCCACCCCAGTACCAGCCGCCGCAGACACCCCAGCAGCCCTACGCCCAGCAGCAGCCCCACCCCGGCTACCCCCAGGCGAGTCAGCCCCAGCAGCCCCAGCCGCCTTACGGCCAGCAGCGCCACCCCGGCTACCCCCAGACGAACCAGCCCCAGCAGCCCTACGCGCAGCAGCAGCCCCACCCCGGTTACCCTCAGACTCCCGGCCAAGGCCCCCAGGGACCCCAGGGCCCGCAAGGCCCCCAGCCCCCGCGCAAGCGCCTCGGCACCGGCGCCCTCGTGGGCATCATCCTCGGCGCCGTCGCGCTGGTGCTCGTGATCGTCATCGTGATCGCCGTCGTCCTGGTCAACCAGTTCGCCGGCTCCCGCGGAGGCGACCCCGGCGCAGGAGGTTCGGGCAGCGACGCGGGCGACTCCCCCTCCGTGGTCGTCACCGACTACCTCACCGCCCTCTCCGAGGGAGATGCCGAGACCGCCCTCGGTCTCCTCTCCGACGAGCCGCAGGACGACACGCTCCTCACCGACGAGGTGCTGGCCGCCTCCGCCGAGCTGGGAGCCATCACCGACGTCACGGTCCTCAACGAGGTCGTCGACAGCGGCTCCGCCATCGTGACCACGTCGTACGATCTCGGCGGCTCCTCCGTCGACACCGAGTTCTCGCTGCTCGACTACGACGACGACGGCGTCTGGGAGATCAACAGCGGCCTCGCCTACCTCCCGCTCGGCCAGTTCGACGGGCTCGACGTCACGGTCAACGGCCAACCGGCCGAGGGCGACGACCTGCAGGTCTTCCCGGGCACATACGAGCTCGCCACCGACCTGCCGAACTTCACGATCGCCGGCACCTCCACCATCGTGGTCACTGATCCGTACTCCTCGGCCGACTTCTCCGACACCACCGCCGAGCTCTCGGAGGCGGGGCTCGCCCAGTTCCGCAGCCTCGTGCGCGCTGCGGTCGACGCCTGCGTCGCCTCCACGGCGCTCGTCGCCGGCTGCGGACTCGACCTGCAGCCCACGCTCGACGACGGCACGCAGCTCACCGACGGCACCATCAAGCGCACGCTGCCCGCCGACACGATCGCCACGCTGGACTCGCTCGAGGCGACGCTCAGCTACGACAATCCGACGCTCGCGCAGGGCGACTACATCGGCTCGATCGACGTCGAGGCGCCGTGCACGCAGAACGGGCAGACCGGTGTCTGCAGCCTGCTGTTCGGACCGTCGCTCGGCAGTCCTTCGGTCGACATGGCGGCCGAGAACCCGACGGTGCTGTGGGACTGACCGCGGCGCCCCCGACACCGTGACCCCGCGCCCCACCCGACGGATGCTCCGCGTTCAGCACGGGCACATCCGCAACGGGCGTACAATTGCTCAGTGCTCATCTGCCTGACCGCGAACCACCGGAACGCGAGCTTCGACCTCCTCGAGAAGCTCTCGGTGGGCACCGCAGACGTGGCCAAGCGGCTGGTCGCCGAGAGCGACTTCGTGCAGGGAGCTGTCGTGCTCGCCACCTGCAACCGCTTCGAGGCCTACCTCGACATCGACGAGCCGCTCACCGCCGGGGTCTCCCTGGCCGTCGAGCAGGCGGCCGAGGAGTTCGGCGGAGCGGCGGGCACCGACGTGGGCGAACTGCGCGACAGCCTCACCGTGCTCTGCGGCGACACCGTGGCCGACCACCTCTTCTCGGTGTCGTCGGGTCTCGAATCCGTCGTGGTGGGTGAAGACGAGATCGCCGGGCAGGTCAAGCGTGCCCTCAGCACCGCGCGCATCGAGGGCACCACCTCCTCCGACCTCGAGCGACTCTTCCAGCGCGCCGCCCACACCTCGCGAGGCGTCAAGACGAAGACCGGGCTCGGCGGTGCCGGTCGTTCGCTCGCCCGCCTCGCCCTCGATCTGGCTGAGAGCCGCGTCACCGAGTGGGCCCGCACGCGCGTGCTGCTCGTGGGCACGGGTCAGTACGCGCGGGTCACGCTCTCGAACCTGCGCGATCGGGGTGTCACCGACATCCGCGTCTACTCCCCCTCCGGCCGCGCCGTGGCCTTCGCCGCCAAGCAGGAGCTCGAGCCCGTGGCGGCCGAGGGCTACCTCGAGGCCGTGGCGACCGCCGACGTCGTCATCACCTGCTCGACCGCCGAGACCGTGGTGCTCGACGCCGGGCACCTCGCTGCTGCAGCGGCCCTCCCGGGTGCGCTCGAGCGCCGTCTCGTGATCGACCTCGGGCTGCCCCGCAACGTCGACCCCTCCGTCTCGGGCCTCCACGGCACCGAGCTGCTCGACCTCGAGACCATCAGCCTGCACGCCCCCCTCGACGAGCTGAACGCCGAGTCGGATGCGCGGGCGCTCGTCGACCAGGCTGCCGCCGAGTACCGCGCGGGCAAGGCCGAAGCTGCGGTCACCCCCGCGGTCGTCTCGCTGCGCGCGCATCTGTTCGACCTCCTCGACGCCGAGATCGAGCGCTCCCGCGGGCGTGCCGGTGCGTTCGGCGGCTCGCCCACCGCCACCCTGAGCGGGGCGGAGGCCGCCGCACAGACCGAGCGGGCGCTCCGGCACCTCGTGGGTGTCATCCTGCACTCGCCCTCGGTGCGGGCGCGCGAGCTCGCGCGCGACGGCCGGGCCGACGAGGTGTTCGCGGCGGTCGAGACCCTCTTCGGGCTGGGCTCCGAGGCCGCCCAGCGCTCGGCTCTCCAGACCGCGCTCGAGTCGTCGCTCGCAGAGTCGTCCGACGCCGGCCCCATCGACCTCGACGACTACCGCCGCGCGGGCGCCTGACCCCCTCCTCACTCACTTGACACAAGATGTGCCAAGTCGACGAGAATGAGCGCAGCTTCTGTCAAGTGGACGAGCAGGTGACGCGTGACCGATGACAATCAGCTGCCCCCGATCCGGGTCGCGGCCGTCGCGCTCATCCGGGACCGCCGGCTGCTCATGGTGACTGCCCGGGCCCGCGACGTGCACTACATGCCCGGCGGCAAGATCGATCCGGGCGAAACCGCGATCGAGGCGGCCGTGCGGGAGGCCCGCGAGGAGATCGGGGTCGAGCTCGACCCCGCCGAGGTGACGCCGCTGTTCACGGTCTCGACCCAGGCCCACGGCGAGCCGCAGGGACGCCAGGTCGAGATGCAGGTCTTCGCGGCCACGACACCGGATGCGCCGCGCGCCTCGAGCGAGATCGACGCCCTGCACTGGGTCACCTCGGCCGACTCCCACCGCTGCCCGCCGGCCGGCGCGGAGACGCTCCGCCGGCTCGTGGAGGCGGGCCTCATCGACTGAGGCGCCTCCCGCCCCCTCGGCCCGCGCCGGCACCGCCGGCACCACGACTTGCCACTACCTGCGCGAATAACCGCCGACTTGGCACATCTTGTGTCAAGTCGGGAGCCAGAGGTGCAACTTCTGTCAAGCGGATGCGATCAGCAGCCCCGAGCGCGAGGGGCGCCGCGCGATCAGCGGTCCAGGGCCTCGCACACGCCCTCGACATCGGAGGCGTCGTTCCAGAGGTGGAACGCCACCCGCGCCCGACCCGCCCGCGCCGACGCCGCGATGCCCGCCGCCGTGAGCGCCGCGATGGCACTGCCGTCGGCATCCGGCCAGGTCACGATCGCCGATCCGCTCGACGAGACCCCGAGACGGGCGCAGAGCTCGTCGGCCAGCCCGGTGCAGTGCTCCCCCACGGCGGCGAGGTCGGCCCGCGCGAACAGCTCGAGCGACGACGCCGTGCCGAGCCACGCCTGCCAGGCCGGCGAGACGTCGAACCGGCGCGCCCCCGCGGCCAGCCGCATCCCGGGGCCGTAGCACGAGCCCCACACGTCGTCGCCCGCATACCAGCCGGCCTGCGCCGGCACGAGCCGCTCGGCGAACGCGGCCTTCAGCGTGAGGAACGACGTGCCCCGCGGAGCGCACAGCCACTTGTAGGCGTGGCACACCGTCGCGTCGAAGCGCGAGGCGTCGACCGGCATCCAGCCGCAGGCCTGCGTGGTGTCGCAGAAGGTCGACGCTCCGTGCAGCTCCGCCGCCGCCAGCACGGCCTCGACATCGGCGAGCGCCCCGGTGGCCGACTGCACGAGCGAGAACGACACGAGAGTCGTCGCCGGCCCGATCGCATCCGCGAGCCCTTCCAGCGGCACGCACCGCACGCTCATGCGTCCGAGCTGCTCCTGCACCAGGAACGGGAAGACCATCGAGCTGAAGTCGCCGTCGACCACGAGCACCTCCGAGCCCGGGGGCAGCGATGCCGCGACGAGCGAGGCCTGCACAGACACCTGCGATCCCACCGCGACGTCGTCGGCCGGCACCCCGACCATCCCGGCGTACGCCGACCTCGATCGCTCGACCGCCGCGCCGTAGCGAGCCGGTTCCGGATGCCCGTGCGACCAGTCGGCCAGGTCGGCGGCGAGCGCCGCCACCGTCTCCCGCGGAGGCACCCCGATCATGCAGGCGGCGAGGTAGCCCGGCCGCACGTCGAAGTGCTCCCGCAGCTGGTCGATCGTGTTCATGCCCCCATGGTCTCGCCGCGTGACTCATTGGACAACGCCCAGTCAGCCATGCTCTCCATAAGCCGACGTGATGGATCCGGCTACGCTCGCCTCATGACCCTCACCCCGCTCCCCAGCGCCTTCGACCTCGACTCGCAGACCCTGCGGCTCCTGGCCGCCGTGGCCGAGTACGGCTCGATCACGCGCGCGGCCGGTGTGCTCGGCTTCAGTCAGCCGGCGCTCAGTCAGCAGATCAAGCGGGTCGAGGCCCGGATCGGGATGCCCCTGGTCACGCGGGCGGGGCGCGGCATCCGGTTGACGGATGCCGGGCTCGTCATCGCGAGACACGCCGCCACCGTGCTCGCCGCCCTCGAATCGGCCTCGGGAGAACTCGCCGACCTGGCGGGCCTGCGCTCGGGACAGGTGCGGCTTTCAGCCTTTCCGTCGGCGTCGTCGACGATCGTGCCGCAGCTCATCCGCTCGATGGGCGAGGAGCACGAGGGCGTGCGCTTCACCTACCTCGAGGCGGAGCCGCCCGAGGCCATCGCCGCCGTGCGCGACGGGGCGATCGACATCGCGATCGCGTTCCGCCATCCCGCCGACCGCGACGACCCCTTCGCCGCGGGGTCCGAGGGCCTCGTGGTGCACGAGCTCGCCCGCGACGAACTGCTCCTGCTCGTGCCCCACGGGCACGCGGCCCTGCCGCGCCCGTCCGGGCCGGAGCACCCCACGCCATCCGCCGCGCCCCAGCCGGCCTCGCCCACCGCGGTCGATCTCGCGGCCCTCCGCGACGAGACGTGGATCGCCGGCTGCCCGCGCTGCCGCGCCCATCTGCTCGACTCGTGTGCCCGCAGCGGCTTCGCGCCCACGATCGCCTTCGAGACCGACAACTTCGTGGCCGTGATGCGCATGGTGGCGGAGGGCCTCGGTGTCGCACTCCTGCCCGCGCTCACCATCACGGCGTCGCCCCTGCCGCCGGGCGTGGCCGCGGCCCCCACCACGTCGGGTGACCACCGGATGATCGTGGCGGTCACGCGCCCAGGTGCCGACCGCATCCCGGCCGTGGGCGAGACCATGCGCATCCTGCGCCGCCTCACGGCCCGTCCCGACGACGCGCCCCGCCTCCCACCCCGACTTGACAGAAGTCGCGTCTGAGAGCGCCGACTTGGCACATCTTGTGTCAAGTCGGCGACTTTCGGCACATCGAGTGTCAAGTCGGCGGATGACGACGACAGGGCGACGACGGGGCAGGCCCCAGCGGCTACGCGCACGGACCAAGGCAGCGCCACCTCAGTGCACGTGCTCCAGGAAGTCGGTGCCGAGCGTGCGCATCGACTCGATCACGGCGAGGCGGTTGCGCAGGTGCTCGTCGTTGAAGCGCATCGTGACCGCATAGGAGATGCCACCGCTCGGCCCCGTGAGCACGCCCGCCTCCGAGCGGATGCCCGCATCCGACCCCGTCTTGTTGAACAGCGTGAGGCCGTGGTCGATCCCGGTGTGGGCGAGCGGATCGAATCCGAACGCACTCGCCACGAGCGACTGGTCGACTCCGAGCCGCAGCCAGCCGGTCACGAGCCGCGACGCCGTCTCGTCGACGATCTCGCCGAGCTCGAGCCGCCGGAACAGCGTCGCCAGCTCGCGAGCCGACCCGACCGAGAGCTGCGGCGCGTCATCCGGCCCCCGCTCGTCGCGCACGATGTCGAGCAGCAGCGTGCGCCGGAGCCCGAGCGACTCGGCGCGCGCACGCACCGCGTCGAGACCGATCCGGCGCAGCAGCACGTTCGTGGCGAGGTTGTCGCTCGTGGAGCCGATGAGCGCCGCCAGGTCGACCACGGGGAGCGCCGGAACCTGGAGGTGCTGCCACAGCCCCGAATCCGCGACGGTGTCGTGGGCCGTGCGGTTCAGGATGCTCAGACCCTCCGCTCCCGGCCCCGGCCGCGCACCGCCCCGCGGAGCGCGAGAGTCGTCGGACCCCTCGGACGAGCCGGAACCGTCCCGAGCCGAGATCCGCGCCGCCACCTCGATCAGCAGCAGCACCTTCCCGATCGACGCGGTCGGCACCGAGAGGTGGTCGTCGACGGAGAACAGCACGCGCCCGGTCGCGAGGTCGAGGGCGCACGCGGTGACCTGCACGCCCGAGAGCGCGAGCTCGGTCAGGGCCGCGAAACCCTGCCGGAAGATGATGCCACCGCTGCCCGCCGGATCGCCCCGCCGACCGCGCTGCAGCGAGTCGGCGGCGGCCGCCTCGTCGCGCTGGCCTTCACGGCCACGGCGGCGCATCGGATCCGGCATGCCAGCAGGCCTCCTCGAGATGTCGGCGCGACCGAGAGGGTCGCAGCGGGGCGCGAACCGGAGCCCGCTCCTACCAGATGGTCACACGCTCAGCTGGATTCAACCAGAGTCCGTCCGAAGAACCCACCTCGAACGCCTCGTAGAACTCGTCGATGTTGCGCACGATCTGGTTGCAGCGGAACTCGTTGGGCGAGTGCGGGTCGATCGAGAGCAGGCGGATGACCTCGGCGTCGCGCGACTTCTGCTGCCACGCCTGCGCCCAGCTCAGGAAGAACCGCTGGGCTCCCGTGAGTCCGTCGATCACGGGCGGTTCGACGGGTGCACCGGATGCGTCGCGCAGCGACAGCAGGTACGCCTTCCAGGCGATGCCGAGACCCCCGAGGTCGCCGATGTTCTCGCCGATCGTGAGGGCGCCGTTGACGTGGTGGTCGGGCACCTGGGCGGGTGCGAGCGCGTCGTACTGCTCGATGAGCGACGACGTGAGCTTCTCGAACGCCTCACGGTCGTCGGCCGTCCACCAGTCGGTGAGCCGCCCGTCGCCGTCGAAGCGCGAGCCCTGGTCGTCGAAGCCGTGCCCGATCTCGTGGCCGATCACCGCGCCGATGGCGCCGTAGTTGGCCGCGGCATCCCGCGCCTCGTCGAAGAACGGGTGCTGCAGGATGGCCGCCGGGAACACGATCTCGTTGAAGCCGGGGTTGTAGTAGGCGTTGATGGTCTGCGGGGTCATGAACCACTCGTCGCGATCCAGCGGCCTGCCGATCTTGCCGAGCTCGCGCTGGAACTCGAACTCGCTCGTGGCCCGCACGTTCCCGATGAGGTCGGTGGGGTCGATCTCGAGCGCCGAGTAGTCGCGCCATGTCGCGGGGAAGCCGATCTTGGGCGTGAACTTGCCGAGCTTCTCGAGGGCGCGTTCACGCGTGGCCGGGCTCATCCACGACAGCGTCGAGATGCTCTCGCGGTAGGCCTCGATGAGGTTGGCCACGAGCACGTCCATCGCCGCCTTGGCGGTGGGAGGGAAGAACTTCTCCACATAGATGCGGCCGACCGCCTCGCCCATCGACCCTTCCACGAGCGAGACACCGCGCTTCCAGCGGTCACGCATGCTCGGGGTGCCGGTGAGGGTGCGGGCGTAGAAGTCGAAGTTCTCCTCCACGAAGGCGCCCGGCAGGTAGGGGGCCCAGCCGTGCACGACCTGCCAGCTCAGCCAGTCCTTCCAGCTCTCCAGCGGCGCCTCGGTGAGGGCGGCCGCGAGACCCGTGATGAAGCTCGGCTCGCGCACCACGAGTTCGTCGAACACGCCGGCCGGCGCGTCGAGCGCGTCGCGCCAGAGGTCGAAGAGGGAGACGCGCGATGAGCCGTCGGCCGAGGCCTCGGACACCGTGGCGGCAGCACCCGCCTGATCGAGGAACTCGCTCCAGGAGACGAGGTTGTAGGTGGCCTGGGCGTCACGCGTGCGCACGTTGTCCCAGTGCGAGGAGGCGATCAGGGTCTCGAGGTCGAACACGCGCTGGGCGCGCACGGGCGCGTCGTCGAGGCCGGCGAGCTCGAGCATCCGCTGGATGTGGCCGACGTAGGCCTCCCGCACCGACGCGAACTTCTCGTCGCGGAAGTAGCTCTCGTCCGGCAGCGAGATGCCGCCCTGCTCCACGAACACGAGGTAGCGCTCCGGGTTGCCGGGGTCGTTGTCGACGAAGAGGCGGAGAAGGCCGGGCACGCCCTGGCGCTCGAGCCGGCCGAGCGTGCGGGCCAGCGAAGGGATGTCGTCGATCGCGTCGATGAGAGCGAGCTGCGGCTCGAGCGGGGCGGCGCCGAGGGCGTCGATGCGCTCCTCGTCCATGAAGCTCGTGAAGAGGTCGCCGAACTTCCGCTGCTCCGTGCCCTCGGCGGCCGACTGCGCCTCCACCACGATGTCGCGCACCGCCTTCTCGGCCTCTTCGGCGAGCTGGTAGAACGAGCCGTAGCGCGCCTTGTCGTCGGGGATCTCGGTGCGCGCGATCCACTTCCCGTTGACGTGGCGGAACAGGTCGTCCTGGGGGCGGATGGTCGGGTCGAGTTCGGCGAGGTCGATTCCGGAGTCAGTCACGCACCAACTCTACGCACCCCACCCCAGCCCCTGCCGAGACGTCACTGCGCACACATCCCGTGCCTCGTCGGTGTGGAAAGTGACGGGTCGGCGGAGGGTCAGGCGAGGAGCTTGCCCTTGGCGGCGGTGAACTCGGCGTCGGTGAGCACGCCGGCATCTTTGAGGGCCGCCAGCTTCTGGAGCTCGGCGATGATGTCGACGCCCCCGGCGGCGGCGCCAGGGGCAGCGGGTGAAGCGGATGCGGGTGGCGGCACCGCGGGCGCCACTCCGGCGGCCGGCTGCTGGGCGGCGACGGCGGCAGCGGCGGCCGCGTCGATCTGCGCCTGCTGCTGCTGGGCGGCGTACGCCTGCTGCTGCTCGGCGCTCTCGGCGCGGGCCTGCTGGCGGTTCCGCATCCCGCCCGTCACCATGGAGGCTGTTCCCGCCACCACGGCGGTGCGGGCGGCGAGGCCGAGGAGGCCGGGACGGCCCATCCGTCGGAACATGGGCATCTGGTTCTCCTGTTCGAGTGGTGGTGCGGGGGTGGTGCCGGTCAGGCCGTGATGGCGGCGAGGACCTCGTTGACGACGGGGGCCGGGATGCGCTCGGTGCTGAGCACCGAGCCGCGCCCGGCCGCGAGCTTCGAGGCGAGCGCCTTCGCCCAGGTGAGCTCCACCACGAGCAGGGCGGCGGAGGAGCCGGCGGGGATCTCGCTCGCGAGCTCCTCGACATCCTCGATCGAGGCCAGTCCCGTCGCCTCGAGAGCCACGGCATCGAGACCGATCGAGTCGCCCGCCTCGTCGAGCTCGAGCACGGTCAGCTCGCCCTCCGGCGAGCGCGTCACGAAGAGCAGGTCGAGCAGCCGCACGGCGCCGGCGTCGATCACATCGCGGAAGGCGTCGACGATCTCGGGGCCGGGGCGCTCGCCCTCGAAGCCCACCAGGATCAGCTCGACGGGGCCGTAGCGGAATTCGGTCATGGGACATCCTCGCCTCGGGCCAGCGTGCCGGAGCGACCCGTAGCCGTCTTCGCGCTGCTGGTCGGCACGCTATCAGCCCGAGGCGGCACGCGACCAGCGTCCTAGGCTGAACGGGTGCTGACGATCGACCGCGACATCCTGCGCTTGGCGGTGCCGGCGCTCGGCGCACTCGTGGCGGAGCCGTTGTTCCTGCTCACGGACACCGCTCTCGTGGGTCACCTCGGTGAGACGCCGCTCGCCGCCCTCGGGGTGGCGGGTGCGGTGCTGCAGACGGTGGTGGGGCTGCTCATCTTCCTCGCCTACGCCACGACGCCGGCGGTCGCCAGGCGGCTCGGGGCAGGGGATGCTCCGGGGGCCATCAAGGCGGGGATCGACGGCATGTGGCTCGCGCTCGGCGCGGGCGTCGTGCTCGCGTTCCTGGGGTGGCCGCTCGCGGGGTCGGTGGTGCGGCTGTTCGGCTCCACGGCGGCCGTCTCCGAGGCCGCGACCACCTACCTCACGATCTCCCTCATCGGGCTGCCCGGCATGCTCGTCGTGATCGCGGCGACCGGGCTGCTGCGGGGGCTGCAGGACACGCGCACGCCGCTCGTCGTGGCGGTCGGCGGGTTCGCGGTCAACGCGATGCTGAACGCGCTGTTCATCTACGGCTTCGGCTGGGGGATCGCCGGATCCGCGATCGGCACGGTGCTCGCCCAGTGGGGGATGGCCGCGGTCTACGTGGTGATCGCGGTGCGGGCGGCCCGGCGGGTGGCGGTGTCGCTCCGCCCAGGGCTCGACGGGGTCGGCGGGGCGGCGATGGCGGGAGGCTGGCTCCTCCTCCGCACCGCGAGCCTGCGGGCAGCGCTGCTCGCGTCGATCGCCGTGGCGGCGGGCTTCGGGGTGACCTCGCTCGCGGCGTTCCAGATCGCCATGACGATCTTCACGACCCTCGCCTTCGTGCTCGATGCCCTCGCGATCGCGGGCCAGGCGATGGTGGGGCACGGGCTCGGCGCCGCCGACGTCGACCGCGTGCACGCCGTGACCCGGCGGCTCGTGCGCTGGGGACTGCTGTCGGGCGTGGTGCTCGGTGCTCTCGTGGCGGTGCTCGCGCCGTTCGCGGGGCCGGTGTTCTCGTCGTCGGCGTCGGTGCAGCAGGCGGTCACGGCGGTGCTTCTCGCGATGGCAGTGGGCGTGCCGCTCGCCGGCTACGTCTTCGTGCTCGACGGCGTGCTCATCGGCGCGGGCGACGCCCGGTACCTCGCCCTGACGGGGCTTGTGAACCTCGCGATGTACGCGCCGCTGCTGGCGGCGGTGGCGGTGGTCTTCACGCGGGGCGGGGGTGCGGATGCGGTGGGCACCGCCGACGCGCTCAGCAGCGCAGGGCCGCCGGATGCCATCGGCGGGGTCGCCGCGCTGGTCTGGCTCTGGCTCGCATTCGGCCTCGGCTACATCGGCGCCCGCGCGCTCACCCTCGGCCTCCGCGCCCGCGGCTCCCGCTGGATCGTGACGGGCGCCCCCGCCGCCTGACGGCGCGGTTCACACGTCCAGAAGCGCCCCTCGGACAGCGATGTCGACGGGCCCCGTGAAGTGGGCGGCCGCTCGGGAGGTGGCATCTGCGGCGGTGAGGCCATCGGCGAGGTGGGTGAGCACGAGATGGGAAGCACGGGCCGCGGTGGCGGTGCGGCCGGCGTCTTCGGGGGTGTGGTGGGCGGGAGGGGTGCGCGACGCATCCGATCGCGTCGACGGGTCGGCTTCATAGCCGCACTCCACGAGGAGGAGGTCGGCACCCTCGCCGATCTCCTCGAGGGAGAGGCACGGGGCCGAGTCACCCGAGTAGGCGAAACGGCGGGTGCCGCCGGTCGTCTGGCGCTCGTCGACCGTGAGGCCGAAGGCAGGCACGCCGTGCTGCACCGGGCCCCAGGAGAGCTCGAGATCACCGAAGCGAGCGTCTCCGAAACCGCTCATCGGGCGGAAGTCGAACACCCTCGGCAGCTCGTCGACCGCGTTCGGGCCGAGGAAGGCGGCGAGCCGCTCGAGCAGGCTCTCGGGGCCGATGAGAGGGATCGGTGCGACCGGGCGGAGCACCGGATCGGCGAAGCGCAGGGCGTAGTAGGCCACGAGGAGATCCGCGGAGTGATCGGCGTGACGGTGCGAGATCCAGATGGCGTCGAGTTCGGAGAGGGTGATGTGACGCTGCAGTTCGGCGAGGGTGCCGGTTCCCGCGTCGATCCAGAGAGTGGTGCGCGAGCCGGCTGCCGACCCGTCCGTGCCGCCCCGCAGGAGGTAGCCGGAGCAGGGCTCGTCCGGGCGCGGGTACGGCGTGGCGGTTCCGAGCACGGTGAGCTGCATGCCTCGATTCTCCCAGGCGCTCCGCCGCGCCCGAGCCAGGTGAGTCAGGCGCGCGGCGGTGCCGTCGTCGCACCCCGGTGGAAGGTGCAGCGGAACACCACCGAACCCACCTCCTCCCCCGCCAGCAGGGCACGCACTGCGCGGCCCGCCTCCCGGCCCTTCTCGGCGGCGGGCTGCACCATGGTGGTGAGGTCGTGGCCGGCGAGCCCCTCGATGGGCACGCCGTCGAAGCCCGTGAGGCTGAGGTCCTCGGGCACGCGCAGCCCGAGCTCGGCGGCCACCTGCAGCACCCCCACCGCCAGCAGGTCGCTCTGCGCGAGCACCGCCGTCGGGCGGACCTCGACCTCCACCCCGAGCAGGATCCGCGCGGCGCGCACCGCCTCGTCGACCGAGTTCCACCCGGACGACACGGCCACCGCATCCGGGAACACGCGCCGCACCCCGGCCAGCCGATCCGCCGTCACGGTGGTGGTGAGCGAGGCCTCGCGCTCGGGCGTGATCAGACCGGTCTCGCGCGAGGGGTCGGTGGCGAGGCTCAGCACCCCCACCCGCCGGTGCCCCAGTTCGTGCAGGTGCCGCGCGAGGGTCTCGGATGCCTCGACGTTGTCGAGCGCCACGTCGACCCGCGCAGGCCCCGCCGGGGCGGCGGGCACCGGGTCGGCGGGCACCGGGTCGGCAGGCACTGGGTCGGCACCAGACGCGGACGCGGCGCCAGCGCCACCCTCGATCGACACCACCGGCACCCCGCGCCGCTCGAGCTCCACCACCACGCGGTCGAACACGGGCGAGCACCCCATCAGCACGGCGGCGTCGATCGCGGCCGACGCGATGCTCGACTCGACGGCGCCCGTCTCGGTGAGCAGGAGGAGTCCGTTGCTGCCGTCGCCGAGGCCGCTCGCGATGCCGTCGAGGGTCGCCACGTTCACCGGATCGCGGAACGCGCTCAGCAGCGTCTCGTCGAACACGATCCCCACGACACCCGACCGCCCCTGCCGGAGCGACCGCGCCCGCGGATCGGGCCCCGAGTAGCCCAGTTCGGCGGATGCCGCCATCACCTTCGCGCGCGTGGCTTCCGAGACGGGCCCAGCTCCGCTGAACGCGAGCGACGCGGTCGAGCGGCTGACGCCGGCGAGCCGCGCGACATCGAGCAGGGTGGCTCGTGCTTGATCGGAGGCGGACACGCTTGCTACTGTAGTCGAATCGATTCGATCGAATCGATTCGATACGGAGAACCATGACGGACAGCGCCCTTCCGCCCGCCCCCCACAAGAGCACCTTGACCCGCCGCCAGCTGCTCGCCTGGCGCAACGCCCTGTTCGTGATCTTCGCGCTCAGCGGCCTCTCGCTCGCGAGCTGGGTGGCACGCCTCCCCGCCGTGCGCGACGAGCTCGGCCTCGATACCGCCGAGCTCGGCATCCTCATCTTCGCCATGTCGGCGGGCAGCGTCATCGGCCTCATCGCCGCGCCGCCCATCGTGCATCGCATCGGCGCCAAGGCCGGCATGCTGGTGGCCCTCACGGTGGTCGCCGTCGGCATCGCGGTCATCGGCGTCGGTGCCGATCTGCTCGTCTCCGCACCCGTGGTAGCCGTGGGCCTCGCCCTGGCCGGCTTCGGCAACGGATCGGTCGACGTCATGATGAACGTCGAGGGCGCCGCCGCCGAGCGCGCCATCGGCAAGACGATCCTCCCCCTCATGCACGCCTTCTTCAGTTTCGGCACCGTCACCGGCGCGGGGGTCGGCGCCCTGGCCTCCGGTCTCGGTGTCTCCGTCGCCGTGCACCTGGCCGGCATCGCCGTCGTGATCGCGGTGTGCGCGGTGCTCGCCATCCGCTTCGTGCCCCGTGGCGCCGAAACCGAGGTCGAGGCGACCACCGGAGCAGCAGCGGGCGCCGTCCGCACACCGTTCCTCCGCCGCCTCGCCGACAGCCTCTCGGTGTGGCGCGACGGCCGCCTCCTCCTGATCGGCCTCATCATGCTCGGCATGGCCTTCGCCGAGGGCTCCGCGAACGACTGGCTCACCATCGCCGTCGTCGACGGCTACGGCCAGTCCAACACCACCGCCGCCGTGATCTTCGGCCTGTTCACCGTGTCGATGACCGCGGGCCGCGTGCTGGGCGGCCCCGTGCTCGACCGCTTCGGCCGCGTGCCCGTGCTGCGGGTGAGCGCCGCCGTCGGCGTGCTGGGCCTCGCGGCGTTCATCTTCGCCCCCGAACCGTGGATCGCCTACGTCGGCGTCGCCTTCTGGGCCATCGGATGCTCGCTCGGCTTCCCCGTGGGCATGTCGGCGGCGGCTGACACCGACGATCCGAAGCTCTCTGCGGCGCGCGTGAGCGCCGTCGCGATCATCGGCTACGTCGCGTTCCTCGTGGGCCCGCCGGTGATCGGCCTGCTCGGTCACGAGCTCGGCATCCTGAACGCGCTCGTGCTCGTGCTGGTGCTCGTGGTGATCGCAGGGCTCGCCTCGCCGGCCGCCCGTGAGCGCGGCCGCATCCGGAGCACGACGGGCGCAGGCACGAGCACGACCAGCACGGGCACGCCGGGCACCACCTCCGGCTCAGGCCCGGCCGACGCCTGACCCCCCGGGCGTTACGCTCTACAGGTGCGTCTCGTCATTGCCACCTGTTCCGTCGACTACGCCGGCCGGCTCAGCGCCCACCTCCCGCTCGCGAAGCGGCTGCTGATGCTGAAGAGCGACGGCAGCATCCTCGTGCACAGCGACGGCGGAAGCTACAAGCCGCTGAACTGGATGAGCCCGCCGTGCTCCATCACCACGCAGGAGCCCGACGCCGACCAGCTCGAAGCCGGCATCACGGAGCTCTGGAAGGTCACCCAGAAGAAGACCGACGACGTGCTGATCGTGTCGATCCACGAGGTGCTGCACGACTCCTCGCACGAGCTCGGCATCGACCCCGGGCTCGTCAAGGACGGGGTGGAGGCGCACCTGCAGAAGCTCCTCGCCGAGCAGATCGACCTGCTCGGCGATGGCCACACCCTCGTGCGACGCGAGTACATGACGGCCATCGGGCCGGTCGACATCCTCGCTCGCGATCAGGTCGGGGCCGCGGTGGCGGTCGAGATCAAGCGGCGGGGTGACATCGACGGCGTCGAGCAGCTCACCCGCTACCTCGAGCTGATGAACCGCGATCCCCATCTCTCTCCCGTGCGCGGTGTGTTCGCGGCACAGGAGATCAAGCCGCAGGCCCGCACCCTCGCAGAGGATCGCGGCATCCGCTGCCTCGTGCTCGACTACGACGCCATGCGCGGCCTCGACGACGCCGACTCGCGACTGTTCTGACCCTCTCTTAGGCTGGTGTCGTGGCCTCCCGCACCCCCGCCTTCCCCAAGTCCTACGCCAACCGCCCTCTGCGGAAGGCCCTCGAGACCTTCGGCGCTCTGCCGAACCGCACCACGCTCGACGCGCTGCTGAAGGCGATGCGCTCGGGTGGCCTCGTGGTCGACATCACGGGCACCACGGATGCGGCAGACCCCCAGGTGCGCACCCTGCTCTCCACGAGCGGCGAGCTGGTGCTTCCGCTGTTCACCTCGATCGCCGAGCTGCGGCTCGCGGTGCCGGCCGAGGCCCGGGCGGGCGCTCAGGCCATGATCCTTCCGGCTCCGGATGCGCTGGCGCTCGTGCAGACCGCGGATTTCGTGGCGGTGCAGTTCGACGTCGGCTCGCTCGGCCAGGTGATCAAGCGCGACTTCGTCGTGGCCTGAGGCGGCCCCGCGCTCAGCCGAGGAGCGCGAGGGCGGCGACCGCCGCCGGAACGACCACCGCGACCCCCACGAGGCCGAGCCCCATGAAGCGCGGCCACGAGATGCGCACCCCGAGCGTGGTGAGCCGCTGGTGCCAGAGCAGGGTGGCGAGCGAGGCCCATGGGGTGACGAGCGGGCCGAGGTTCACGCCGATCAGCAGCGCCACGAGCCGCGTCGTGTCTCCCGCCGCCTGGGGTTCGAGCACGAGGTAGGCGGGGAGGTTGTTGATGGTGTTGGCGCCGAGCGCTCCGATGGCGGCCAGGTGCAGGAGGCTGAGCGGGTCGTCGCCCGATCCGCTCACCGCCGTCAGCAGGTCTTCGAGCCCGTTCACCTGGGCCGCCTCCACGAGCACGAAGAGGCTCGCCGCGATGCCGAGCGCCTGCCAGGGCACGAGCGATGCGGTGAGCGCCGAGCGGTCGCGCACGAGGAAGGCGCCGAGCAGCAGCACGGCGGCCGCGCCCGCCACGATCGCGACCTCGAGGCCGGAGACGAGCAGCGGCAGCAGCAGGAGCACCACCACCGCGGAGTAGACGAGCAGCGGGCGATCGGTCACCGGCGTGCGCTCGGGCAGCTCGAAGCGGCCGCGCAGCGATCGGCGGTAGACCAGGGTCAGGATGCCCGCGCTGGCGACGACCCCCACGAGCGCGGGTGCCCAGGCGGCGGCTACGAAGGCGGCGGTGCCGCCGTCGAAGCTGCGCGCGGCGAGCAGGTTGGTGAGGTTCGAGACCGGGAGGAAGAGGGAGGCGGTGTTGGCGAGCCAGACGGTCGCCAGGGCGAACGGGATCGGGGAGACACCGATGTGCAGCGCGAGCACGACCACGACGGGTGTCACGAGCACCGCGGTGGTGTCGAGCGAGAGGAAGGCGGTGCTCACGACCGCCAGGGCGATGACGAGGAGCCACAGCACGGCGACCCGACCCCGGCCCCACGCGGCCATCCGCTCGGCGAGGGCGGTGAAGACGCCGGCGGCGCTCGCGAGCTCGGCCACCACCGTGATGGCCACGACGAAGGCCAGAACGGGCGCCACCCGGGCGGCGAGCGCGGTGGCGTCCGGCCACGGAAGGGCCCCGGTGGCGACCACGACGGCCGCCGCCACCATGAGCAGCACCGTGAGCAGCGCACCTGTCCGCTGCAGAGCCTTCGCAACCATCCTCGGGCCACTGTAGATCCTCGGCGACCGTGCTCCCCACGGTGTCCGTGATTCGGGCAGTTCGGGGGCCGACCCTAGGATGTCTCGGGTGACTCGTCAGAACCCCACCAAGCCGTGGTCGTGCATCCTCTTCGATCTCGACGGCACCATCACCGACTCCGCCCCCGGCATCATCGGGCGCCTCTCGCGCACGCTCGAGGCGATGGGCCGGCCTGTCCCGATGCCGGCGGAGCTCGTGGCGTTCGTGGGTCCGCCGATCCTCGACGGCTTCCGCGACGTCGCCTCCATGACCACCGCCGAGGCCGAGGAGGCGCTGCAGGTCTACCGTGGGCTCGCCGCCTCGGACGGACCGCAGGACGACGCGGCCGTCTACCCCGGCATGCTCGGGCTCGTGCGCGCCTTGCACGCCGCCGGCATCCCGCTCGCCCTGGCCACCTCGAAGTCGGAGGTTCAGGCGAACCGCGTGCTCGCGCACCTCGAGCTCACGGAGTGCTTCACCGTAATCTGCGGCGCCTCGGAGGACGAGACCCGCAGCGCGAAGGCCGACGTGGTCGGCGAGGCCCTGCGACGCCTGCGCGAGCAGGACGTCGACCTCTCGAACCTCGTGATGGTCGGCGATCGCGAGCACGACGTGCACGGGGCCGCCGAGCACGGGGTGCCGGTCATCATGGTCGAGTGGGGCTACGGCTCCCCCGCAGAGTCGGTCGGCGCGATCGGCGTCGTCCACTCCGTCGACCAGCTCCGCACAGCGCTCGTGTAGCCCGGGCGGGCGCAGCCGGCCGGTGCCGCGGCGGCACGATGCACCGCCCGCCCGCCCGCCGCCGGCACGCACTCGCACCTCCAGACGTCCCCGCCTCCACCGTTTCGGTTCGAAACCGCACACGCAACGGCAGCCGAGCCGCAGAGAGCGTCGGATGCCGTTACGTGTGCGCTTCTGAACGCGAACGACCGTTCGGAGACGGCGTGGAAGTGGGAGCGAGAGGCGCAGTCGCAGTCGCAGCCGGAACCGCAGCGGGAGCCGGAGCCCGTCAGGCGCGGCGGCGCACGACAGTCAGCGCGACCGCGCCGGCCAGCAGCGTCAGGATGCCGAACCCGGCGAGGCGCGCACCCTCCGCACCCGTGTTCGCAAGCCCCGAGCGGCGTGCGCCGTCAGCCGTGGAGCGGCCCGCGCCCCCGGCCGGCGACCCGCCTGCCACCGACGGGCCACCGGCGGTGCCCGACGTGGGCTGCGGCGACGGCGACGGCGACGGCTGCGGCGTGGCGGTAGGCGAGGGCGTCGACGTGGGTGTGGGCGTCGGGGTCGGCACGACGACCGCCGTGGCGGCTGCGGTGAACGGCGTCACGACGGTGAGGCTCGGGGCCTCGGGGTTGCCGTTGGAGACCTGCCCCGTGATGCGCACGACCCCGGAGAAGGTGCCCGCAGCAGTCGGGGAGAACTGCAGGTCGAGAGTCGCCGTCTGGCCCGGCAGATATCTCACGCCTGCTGTTCCGAACGACGAGCCTGCGATGCGGACTCCCGGTGCCGGGTTGCCCGACGTGTCCAGGATCGAGACCGCGCCGTTGACGAAGACGAGCGGATCGACCCCCTTCACCGCGAGCGTCAGCCGCCGGGTCGTGCTCGACCCCACCTCCACGCTGCCGAACGAGAGCGACGCCGCGCCGTCGGGCGTCGTGACGTCGAAGTGGGCGCGATCGGTGGCGAGCGCGTGCGCCGCGAAGACCAGCGTGACGCTCCCGCCGACCCCGACGACGTCGTTGTCGGCGATCGTGAGCGTGATCGGCTGCGACGACACCGTGCCGGCTGCCGGTGCTGTGTAGCGCACGGTGAGGCTGCGCCGCGAGTTGGGTGCGATCACATCACCCGCCGCGAGCGTCGTGCCCACGAGGGTGAAGGGAGCAGCGAGCGCCGAGAGCGGCGCGGGGTCGATGGTGATGCTGTCGGTCCCGTCGTTGAGGATCTCGATCGTGCGCTGCACGGTCTGGCCCTGCTTGACATAGCCGAAGTCGGGCGGGAGCCCGGGCATCGACACCGACACCTGATCGCCCGGCGCCGCGACGGCGGCCGGGACAGGCCCGGCTCCCACCGCCGCTCCCAGACCGACCCCGAGGAGCCCCGCAAGCAGGACGGAGGCGAGAAGCGATCGACGAAGACGACGGTGATGCGACATGCGCCCCACCTTCTCCGACAGCAGCCGACCGGCGTTATGAGCAATCCCTACTCATTCGCCGACCGCGGTGTGTGCAACCGGGTGGCATCCCACAGGCCACGGCACGCCCAGCCCGGCGGCATCCGGGGTTCGTAGAATGCGGGGATGGGTGAGACCTCCCTCCTTCCGAGCCTGATCGTGCTGGGCATCGTCGTGCTCGGGCTCGCCGCCGTGTCCACGGTCCTGACCCGGCGGAGCCGCAACCGTGCCGCCGCGCGCGGGCGGTCCGGCGGCGGTGCCGCTGTGCGGATCGGGCCGAACGGCTCCGGGCTCCCCGAGATCGGCGGCGGCGCCCCCGTGAAGGTCGACATCGCCGACCTCCGCCGTCAGGCCGGCATCCAGCTCGTGCAGATGGACGACGCGCTCCGCGCCGGCCGCGACGAGCTGCTCTTCGCCCAAGCCGAGTTCGGCGAGGCGAGCACGCACGGGTTCGCCGACGCCCTCGACACCGCCGAGCGCCGGGCCGCCGAGGCCTTCGCCCTGCAGCAGCAGCTCGACGACCACATCCCCGACACCGAGGAGCGGCAGCGCGAGTGGACCAAGCGCATCCTCTCGCTGAGCGACTCCGCCCTCGCCCTCGTGACCGCCCAGTCCCGCTCCTTCGGCGAGCGCCGACGGCGAGAGACCTCCGCCCCCGCCGCCGTGGCGCGCCTCCACGACGACCTCGCCGCCGCTCGCGCGGAGCTCACGCGGTCGGCCGCCGTGCACGAGGAGCTCGCGGCCGCCTACGACCCCGCAGCGCTCACCGCCGTCGCCGGCAACATCGAGGCGGCGACCGAGAGCTTCGACGAGGCCGAGGCCCTCGCGGCCGACGTCGACGCCACTCTCCGCACCGACCCGCTGGCCTCCGTGGCCAAGCGCCTCGACATCGCGGCGGCACGGATGCGCAGAGGCCGCACACTCCTCGAATCGCTCGAACGGCTGCGCGCCGACCTCCTCGCCGCCACCGCAGCCCGCCAAGAGGCCCTCGACCGCACCAGCGCTCTCCTCGCCGAGGCCACGCGCCTCCGCGACACCGTCGACGATCAGGGTGCCGCCGCCCGCATCATCGAGGCGGCGGCCCGCCTCTCCTCCGCCACCGAGACCGCCCGCGCCCGCGACACGGCCGGAGGCGCCACTCCCGGCGCCTCGGCACCCGCCCTCGGCAGCGCGTCCGCCACGAGCGCCGCGTCAGAACCCGCTGCATCCACACCCGCCGCATCCACACCCGCCGCATCCGCACCCGCCCTCCGCCATCCCGTGGCCGACCTCGACGCCCTCACCGCCGCCTCCACCAGCCTCGACGACACCCTGGCCATCGCCCGCACCGCCCAGCAGCGCCTCGACTCCGCCCGGGAAGCGCTGCGCGGCGCCCTCGCCCTGGCCGAGAGCCGCATCATCCAGGCGAGCGACTTCATCGAGGGCCGTCGCAGCCGCGTGGGCACGGATGCCCGCACCCGCCTCGCCGACGCACGCCGCGAGCTCGAGCACGCCCGCCTCGAGGCCGATCCGGTGGCCGCCCTCGACGCGGCGCGCCGCGCCGCCACCCGAGCCACCGACGCCGACGCCCTCGCCCGCTACGACGCGAGCGGCCTGCGCCCGTGACCCCACCCGAGCAGCCCCCCGCCGTCAGTCCCACCGGCAGTCCCACCGGCCAGCGCCCCCGCCAGCCCGGCCAGCGCCGCCAGCCCGGCCCGCCTCGCCAGCCCGGCCACCCCCGCCAGCCCGGCCCGCCCGCCCTGCCCCCCGGCGGGCCGAAGCGCGGCCCCCCCCCCCCCCCCCCCCCCCCCCCCCCCCCGGCCGCCCTCCCCCCCCCCCTCCCCCCCGCCCCGGGCGCCTTCCTCGTCTACGCCCACATCACGTTCGCCGCCGAACGCGGCCCCGTCGAGGCACTCGCCGCCGACCCCGTGGTCACCACCCAGTGGACCTACGACCACGTCGTCCTCACCCCTGCCGACCCCGACGGCACCGGTCTCGTCTTCCTGGCCGGCGCCAAGGTCGACCCCCTCGCCTACGCCGACAAGCTCAGCGGCATCGCCGCCGCCGGCACCACGGTCGTGATCGTGCGCCCCGTGCTCAACTTCGCGATCGCCGAGTTCCGCCCCTTGGAGGCCTTCACCTCCCTCGCCCCCACCGTCGAGCAGTGGTTCGTGGGCGGCCACTCACTCGGTGGCGTGAAGGCCTGCCAGTACGCGGGCGACCCTGCGGTCTCGGGCCTCGTGCTCTTCGCCTCCTACTGCGCGGGCGACGAATCCGGGCTCGGAAAGCCGGTCCTCTCCCTCTCGGGCGAGAACGACGGTCTCAGCACGCCGGCGAAGATCGACGCCTCCCGCGATGCGCTCCCGAGCGACACGGTCTTCGTGCAGCTCCCCGGTGCCGCGCATGCGCAGTTCGGCGACTACGGCCTGCAGCCGGGCGACGGCACCGCCACCACCACGGATGCCGTGGTGCGCTCCCAGATCACCGCCGCGGTCACCGATCTCATCAGAACCTCAGCGGCACCTGACTGACGCACGGGCCCTCTCAGGCGGCAGGCCCCAGCAGCACGGCGAACAGCGCCACGGCCCCGCCGATGATGAAGAACATCGTGCCCAGCTGCATCGTGCGGCTCTTGTTCCGGCTCGCGGTCGGCACGTCCACCTCGAGGATGGGGCACCCCGACCACCCGATCAGTCCCACGCTGAGCGCCACGAGCACCGATCCCACCCACCAGAGCACCTGCAGGTCGTCCGGCAGCTGCGCCGGCCGCCATCCCGACGACAGCAGCATCCCCAGCACGATCGCCGCCGAGCCCGCGGCCACGGCGAACCACGCCGTCCCCGTCCACATGATCCGCTGCACGTTCGTCTCGGCCGACATGAGCGGGTGGATGCGTGCTGTCTCGTTCTCTCTGGTCACACCCCAATTGTGAACCTCGGTCAACTAACTCGCACCTTTCGACACGGAAGAGTCCCCTCCGACGACGCGACACTGTCGGTGGGTCACGCTTCACTGTCGGCATGAACGCCCGTCCGCGTGTCCCCGCCGTCCACCCCTTCCCGGCCACCGCCGGTCTCACGGTGCTGCTCGCCGCCTTCGTCGCCGAACTCGGCTTCGCCGGCGCGATCGTCCTCGGAGCAGTCCGAGGCGAGAGCCCCGCCACGGTGGTGACCGATCTGCTGGAGAGCACGACCGCCGCCACCGTCTGGGGCTTCCTGGCCGTCGCCGGGGCATTCGTGATCGCCCTGCAGGTCTCCTGGACGAGCCTGTCAGACGGAACCGGCGGGTCCCCACCAGGCCACCATCCCGTGTCCACGGCCCGGCTCGATGACAGGCTGCGCCGGGTGGCCCGCTTCCGGTGGGCGGCACTCCTGGCCGGTGCCTTCACACTCAATGCCTGGTTGCTCGCACTGCTCGCACTCACAGCGGAGCCGGCCGTGCAGCTGCTGACCTCCCTCGGCATGGCCGGCGTCGTCTTCTTCGCGGTCGATGCCGCGACCGTGGTGCTGCGCTTCGACACTCGCCCTCAGCTGATCCCCGCGCAGCGCCGCGCCGTAACCGCGTACGCCGGGCTGCCTGCTCGCGACCGCAGAGCCCTGCGTCGGCACCCGCGAGCGGCCACGGCGGCGGGAGTGGCCCTCGGCATCGCCTGGATCGCGGTGATCGAGGCGATCCTGATCGCCTCCTTCGTCGCCCTGGTCGGCGCGAGCGAGCCGCAGGCGGAACCGGCACGGCTCCGTGCCCTGAGCACCGGGGCGCCAGCGGCGGCGCTCGAGATCGCGCTCACGGGAGCGCTCCTCGTCGCCTTCGCGATCGCTGCGGTCGCTCTGGCACGGGCGAGTCGCGCGAGCACATCGCGGTGGTCGGCGCCCGCGCGCCCCCTCGCGGTCGTCGGCTCGGTTCTGCTCCTCGCGCCGGCCGTGGGGTTCACCGTCTGGCTCGTCGTCGTCCTCGTGCGCGCCGGCATGCCGATCGCTCAAGCCCTTCTGCTGGGAGCCATCTTCGCCTCACCCTCGGCGATTCCGGTCTCGGCACTGCTCGCGCCCGGCCGCGCGTCGCGATTCCGGATCGGTCCGAGGGCCGCAGCGCGACTCGTCATCCACGGCCTCCAACGAGCCGAGCTCGAGTCCAGGCTCCGTCGCATACGTCTGCTCGAAGCCGTCTTCGACGCGCCGACCGCCTCAGCCCAGTCCGCAGCCGAACCCGCGGCCCAGCCCCCCGTGACGTCGCCACCGCCACCTCCGTCGGCCGCCCGCTCCTTCACCTTCACCCTCGTCATCGGGCGCGAGCACACAGCAAGAAGGCCCGGCCACCCGGAGAATTCCAGATGATCGGGCCTTGTCCGTGCGCGAGGGGGGACTTGAACCCCCACGCCCTTGCGGGCACTGGCACCTGAAGCCAGCGCGTCTGCCAATTCCGCCACTCGCGCGAACTAGGAGAGATTAGCATGCGGATGCGGCGTGGTGCGAACCACGACGGCCCCGAGAACCCCCTCGCCGCGGGAACGAGGGGAATTGTCACCCAGGGCAAGTAACATCGTCCTAGCGTTCACGCCTTGACGACTCCCGGCTGCGCGAAATCCTGTGCCGAGAAGCGCGAGCAGACGGCCCGAGCAGAGAGCCCCAGAAAGGGAACCGAACGACGTGGGAATCCTGGACAACTTCGAGAAGGGTCTCGAGCGCGCCGTCAACGGCGCCTTCGCGAAGACCTTCCGCTCGGGGCTCCAGCCGGTCGAGATCTCCGCGGCGCTGAAGCGCGAGCTCGACACCAAGGCGGCCGTCGTGTCGCGCGATCGCATCCTCGTGCCCAACAGCTTCCGCGTGCTCCTGGCCCCGGCAGACCATCAGCGCATGACCACCATCGGCCCCACGCTCATCGACGACCTGACGCAGATCGTGCAGCAGCACGCGGCGCAGCAGGGGTTCCAGTTCGCGGGCGGCATCTCGATCGACCTCGTCGAGAGCCCCTCGCTCACCACGGGCGTCATGCAGATCGAATCGGCCAACGTGCAGCAGAACGTGAGCTGGATGCCGGTGGTCGACATCGCGGGCACGCGTCATCCGCTCACCCGCTCACGCACCGTCATCGGCCGAGGCAGCGATGCCGACATCACGGTCGACGACACGGGCACGAGCCGCAAGCACGTCGAGATCCTGTGG
Source organism: Herbiconiux oxytropis (assembly GCF_024979315.1). GTDB lineage: Bacteria > Actinomycetota > Actinomycetes > Actinomycetales > Microbacteriaceae > Herbiconiux > Herbiconiux oxytropis. Next base: position 261,422 of record NZ_JANLCK010000002.1, read on the forward strand.
GACGGCACGCGCGCCGAGGCACGCGACCTCGGTTCGACGAACGGCTCCCAGCTGAACGGCCAGTCGTTCTCCCGGGCGGCACTCGAGCCCGACTCCGTCATCCAGATCGGCCGCACGAGCATCGTCTTCCGCATCGTGCCGCAGTCCGGCAGCCGCGCCGGCCGGCCGGGCGGCTCGGCCGCTCCCGCCTCCTCCCGCCCGCCGCAGTCCGATCCCGGCGGATTCTGGAGGTAGGCGGGCGATCATGAGCGAACTCACACTCCTCATCCTCCAGCTCGCCTTCCTGGCGCTGCTCTGGGTGTTCATCTTCATCGTGGTCTACGCCATGCGCTCCGACCTGTTCGGTCAGCGCGTGCGGAAGCTGCGGGAGGCGCCCGCCGGCGGGCAGCCGTCCCACAACGGTGCTGCACAGGGCGGCTCGGCTCAGCAGACCGCGCAGCCGCAGTCCCCCGCGGCTCCCCCTCCCCCGGCCCCGAAGGTGCCCACCTTCGTCCCCGCCCCCGGCACCGAGCTGAGCGGGCCCCCACGGGCCACGACCTCGAACGCGAGCCGCCTCGTCATCACCTCCGGCCCCAAGTCGGGCAGCGAGATCAGTCTCGGCTCCGAGCCGCTGACCATCGGCCGCTCGTCCGACTCCAGCGTCGTGATCCGAGACGACTACACCTCCACCCACCACGCCCGGCTCATGATCTGGGGCGACGAGTGGGTCATCCAGGACCTCGACTCCACGAACGGAACCTTCCTCGACGGCAATCGCGTCACCGCCCCGGTGCACATCCCGCTGAACACGCCGATCCGAATCGGCGCCACGAGCTTCGAACTCCGACGGTGAGCCTATGGCGATCGTGACCGTGAGCGCCGCCGTGTCCCATGTGGGCAAGATCCGCTCCAACAACCAGGACTCGGGTTTCGCGGGGCAGACGCTCTTCGCGGTGGCCGACGGCATGGGGGGTCACGCGGGAGGCGATGTCGCGAGCGCGCTCGCCCTCAAGCGCCTGATCGAGATCGACGGCGAGTACAGTTCGGCGGTCGATGCGGAGTTCGCGCTGCAGGAGGCCATCGTCGCGGCCAACGCCGTGCTCACCGAGACGGTCTACGACCACCCGGAGCTCACCGGCATGGGCACGACCCTGAGCGCCCTCGTGCGGGTGGGCCACAGTGTCGCCCTCGCGCACATCGGCGACTCCCGCGTCTACCGCCTCCGGGAGGACGTGCTCACCCAGATCACCGTCGACCACACCTTCGTACAGCGCCTCGTCGACTCCGGCCGCATCACGGCCGAGGAGGCCAAGACGCACCCCCGCCGCTCGGTGCTCATGCGCGTGCTCGGGGACGTCGACGCGGCCCCCGAGGTCGACCTGCAGGTGATGGACACCCGGCCGGGCGATCGCTGGATGCTCTGCTCCGACGGCCTCTCGGGCGTCGTGGAGCACGACGAGATCGAGGAGATCCTCAAGAGCAGCATCACGCCGCAGGATGCCGCGGACGGACTCCTCAAGGTGAGCCTGGATCACGGCGCCCCCGACAACGTCACGGTCGTGGTCGTCGACGTGCACCAGTCGTTCGAGACCCCCGAGGCCGCACCGGTCACGGTCGGCTCGGCAGCCCAGCCCATCGCCTTCGAGCAGACGGTCGGTCGTCGCACCTCCCGCATCCCCGGCCTCCGCCTGCATCCGCGGAGCCCCGCGAGCTCCGAGCCGAGCCACTTCGAGCCCGAGTCCGACGACTACCTCGACGAGCTGATCGAGGAGGACCGCCGCCGCGGCCGCCGCCGGAAGGCCACCTGGCTCGTGGGTGCCCTGATCGTGCTCGGCATCATCGCCGGCGTGCTCTATGCGGGCTACCAGTGGACCCAGACCCGCTTCTACGTGGGCGAGGCCAACGGCTACGTCGCCATCTACCAGGGCGTGCAGCAGGGCATCGGTCCTGTGCAGCTCTCGCACGTCTTCCAGCAGACCGACGTCGAGACGGATGCCCTTCCGCCGTACACGAGGCGTCAGGTCGAGACCACGATCAGCGCCGACTCGGTGACCGCCGCGCTCGAGATCGTCAAGCGGCTGAGCGACGCCGCGGCGACCGGGGTCGACCAGAACGTCGACCGGCCTAGCACGCCCACTCCCACTCCCACACAGGCGCCCGCCCCCGCACCGGAGCCGACCCCGTGACCGGCGTCTCCGCTCCCGTCGCCGTCGAGACCCCCACCAAGGGCGTCCGGCGCATCCGCGTGCCGCAGAAGCTGCGCAACCTCGAGCTGTTCCTCATCATCCTGGTCTGCTCGGTCAACGCCTTCGCCGTCGTCCTCGTGCAGTTCGGGGCCCTCGGCTACGCCGACAGCACAGTCGTCTACCTGGGTGCGGGCCTGTCGATCCTCGTCTTCGGCATGCACATCGCGCTCCGCTTCGTGGCCACGAACGCCGATCCGTTCATCCTGCCCATCGCGGCCCTGCTGAACGGCATCGGGATCGCGATGATCTACCGCATCGACATCGCCGAGGAGCTCACCGGCTGGGAGAGCACGGCGGTGCGGCAGGTGGTGTGGACCGCCGTGGCCGTGGCCATCTCGATCGCCGTCATCCTCGTCATCCGCAACCACCGCGTGCTGCAGCGCTACACCTACATCGCGATGCTCGTGGCGGCCGTGCTGCTGCTCCTGCCGATGCTCCCGGGCATCGGCCAGGAGATCAACGGCGCCCGGGTCTGGATCCACGTCGGCTCGTTCTCGTTCCAGCCGGGCGAGGTGGCCAAGATCGCTCTCGCGGTGTTCTTCGCGGGCTACCTGGTGTCGCGCCGGGACAGCCTGTCGATGGTGGGCACGAAGTTCCTCGGCATGCGCTTCCCGCGCGCTCGCGACCTCGGGCCCATCCTCGTGCTCTGGGCCCTGTCGATGTCGGTCATCATCTTCCAGCGCGACCTCGGCACGGCGCTTCTCTACTTCGGCCTCTTCGTCGTCATGATCTACGTGGCCACGGGCCGTGCGAGCTGGGTCGTGCTCGGTGTTGGCCTGTTCCTGGCCGGAGGCGTGCTCGCCGGCCAGGTGCTCACCTACGTCAACGACCGCTTCACCAACTGGTTCGACGCCTTCAACCCGGCGAACTACGAGGCCGTCGGCGGCAGCTACCAGCTCGTGCAGGGGCTCTTCGGACTCGCCAGCGGTGGCATGATCGGCACCGGCCTCGGCCAGGGCCGACCCGACATCACCCCCCTCGCGCAGAGCGACTACATCATCGCCTCGCTCGGCGAGGAGCTGGGCCTCGCCGGTATGTTCGCCGTCCTGGCGCTGTACCTGCTGTTCATCGCGCGCGGCTTCCGGATCAGCTTCGCCGGGCAGGACGACTTCGGCCGGCTCCTCGGTGTCGGCCTGTCGTTCACAGTGGCCCTGCAGTGCTTCATCGTGATCGGCGGCGTCACCCGCGTGATCCCGCTCACGGGCCTCACGACGCCGTTCATGGCGGCGGGCGGTTCGTCGCTCGTGGCGAACTGGATCATCGTCGCGCTGCTGCTCCGGCTCTCGGACACAGTGCGCAATCAGCCGAGGCTGGTGATCTAGACCGGTGACCCGAGAACTCAAGCGCGTGAGCGTCGTCGTGTTCCTGATGTTCCTGACGCTGTTCGTCTCGACCACGATCATCCAGTACTTCCAAGCCGGCAACCTCGACGGCGACGCCCGCAACGCCCGCTCCATCTACGCCAGCTACGACACCGAGCGCGGCCCCATCCTCGTCGACGGCCAGCCGATCGCGCTCTCGGTGCCGACGACCGACGAGTTCAAGTACCAGCGCACCTACCCGGCCGGCCCGCTCTACAGCGCGGTCACGGGCTACTACACGCTCGGCCAGGGCTCGAGCCAGATCGAGCAGTCACTGGGCGACTACCTCTCGGGCACCTCCGACTCGCAGTTCCTCGACTACCTCAACCGCCTCGTCACGGGGCAGAACCCCCAGGGCGCCTCCGTCGAGCTCACGATCGACCCCGTACTGCAGCAGACCGCCTACGACGCCCTCGGCGACCAGCGCGGTGCCGTGGTGGCGATCGAGCCCGCGACCGGCAAGATCCTCGCCATGGTCTCCAAGCCCGACTACGACCCCAACTCCCTCGCGGTGCACGACACCCAGCAGGTCATCGACACCTACGACTCGCTGCTGGCCGCCGACGGCGATCCGCTCATCAACAAGTCGATCAACGCGCTTTACCCGCCCGGGTCGACCTTCAAGATCGTCACCACGGCTGCCGCCGTGCAGACGGCAGGCCTCGGCATCGACCACACCGAGCCGAACCTCGCGCGGCTCCCCCTCCCGGGCTCGAGCAACACCGTGAGCAACGCCGGCGGCGGCACCTGCGGGGGCGGCGACACCACCACGATCGCCACGGCCTTCGTGCTCTCCTGCAACATCCCGATGGCCGAGCTCGGCATGGAGATCGGCGAAGGCGCGCTCGGCGACATGGCGAACGCCTTCGGTTTCGGCGCCGAGCTCTCGGTGCCCATGGACGTCTCGGCGAGCCTGTACCCGCGCGGTCTCGACGACGCGCAGGTCGCCCTCTCGGCCTTCGGCCAGGGCAGCGACGTCGCCACGCCCCTCCAGATCGCGATGCTCTCGGCGGCCGTCGCCAACGGCGGCACGCTCATGACCCCCACGCTCGTCGACGAGATCCGGGCACCGGATCTGAGCGTGCTGGAGAGCTTCGAGGCGAAGGAGCTCGGCACCCCGCTGAGTTCGGTAACAGCTTCGACACTTTCCGCGCTGATGGTCGATGCCGTCGAGAGCGGCGCGGGGACTAATGCAAGAATAGACGGGGTCAGTGTGGCCGGTAAGACCGGCACCGCGGAGAACGGGGAGGGCGATCCCTACACCCTGTGGTTCACCGGTTTCGCTCCCGCGGAGAACCCTCGGGTCGCGGTCGCAGTGGTCGTGGAGGACGGCGGCGGACTGGGCCAGGACGGGACGGGGAACGAAGTGGCCGCACCGATCGCACAACGAGTACTAGAGGCGGGCTTGAACAGATGAGACCCACAGCAGGGGTGACCTTCGGGGGCCGGTACGAGCTGTCCAATCGCATCGCGATCGGCGGCATGGGCGAGGTCTGGCAGGCCACGGACCTCGTGATCGGGCGCACCGTCGCCATCAAGATCCTGAAGGACGAGTACCTGGGCGACCCGGGCTTTCTCGAGCGCTTCCGCGCCGAGGCCCGGCACGCCGCACTCGTCAACCACGAGGGCATCGCGAACGTCTTCGACTACGGCGAGGAGGAGGGCAGCGCCTACCTCGTGATGGAGCTCGTGCCCGGCGAGGCGCTCTCCACCATCCTCGAGCGCGAGCACGTGCTCTCGACCGACCGCGTGCTCGACATCGTCGCGCAGACCGCGCTCGCCCTGCAGGCGGCCCACGCCGCGGGCCTCGTGCACCGCGACATCAAGCCGGGCAACCTGCTCATCACGCCCGACGGCCGCGTCAAGATCACCGACTTCGGGATCGCGCGGATCGCCGACCAGGTGCCGCTCACGGCCACCGGTCAGGTGATGGGCACGGTGCAGTACCTCTCGCCCGAGCAGGCGAGCGGCCACCCCGCCTCCCCCACCACCGACATCTACTCGCTCGGCATCGTGGCCTACGAGTGTCTCGCGGGCAAGCGCCCGTTCACGGGTGAGTCGCAGGTCGCCATCGCGATGGCGCAGATCAACGAGACCCCGCCCGACCTCCCGGTCACGGTGGCGGAGCCCGTGCGCAACCTCGTGCTCTCCTGCATCGCCAAGAAGCCGGAGGACCGCCCGTCGTCGACCGGCAGCCTCGCGCGCGCCGCCATGGCTCTGCGCCGCGGAGACATCGCCTCGGCGGCCGCCGCCGTTCCGGCCGTGCTCGGCAACGAACCGCTGCCGCCCACCACGGCCACCCAGCTCATGCCGGCCCCGGGCTCCACCACCGAGGCCACTCAGCTGCTCTCCACCCCCGCCGCCGCAGCCGCGGCTCCGATCATCCCCACCGGCTCGCCTGCCACGCAGGTCGACGAGGCCGAGGAGGAGCCCAAGAAGCGCAGCGCCTGGACCTGGCCGCTCATCGTGCTCATCATCATCCTGGGCCTCGTGCTCGTGGGCACGATCGTGGCCCTCGTGCTGCAGAACACCGGCGGCAGCGCACCCGCCACCTCGACGCCCCCCACACAGACCTCCTCGACACCGACTCCGTCGGTCACTCCCTCGGTCCCGCCCACCTCGTCGGCCGTGCCGATCTCCGAGGCCGAGCTCCGCGGCAAGTCGTTCGACGAGGCGGCCGCCATCCTCTCGGAGAAGGGGCTCAGCGCAGCGCGCGTCGTCGGCAACGCGGCCCCATCCGCCGACCAGGTCGACTTCGTCTATCAGGCGACCCCGGTGGGCAATGTGCCGCCAGGCTCGACCATCTCGCTCACGGTCTACGGCGACGTCATCGTTCCGGATGCGCCCACCGCGGCCCCCACGGGCGGCACGGGCGTGGCCGACGGCGAGGTCGAGCCCGGTGGAACCTTCGTGGTCAACTGGACCTCGTACAGCTGCCCCTCCGGCACCACCCTCGACACCTACACGCTCGAGGCCACGAACGCCACGGTGACCATCGAGCCCGGCACGAGCCCCTCGGCCACCCTCGTGGCGCCGAGCGAGCCCGGTGCGAGCATCGAGATCCGCTACAGCGTCTCGTGCTCGGGTGCGGTCTCGGGCTTCTCGCCTTCGCTCACCCTGGTCACGTCGGAGGCTCCGGTCCCGAACCCCACCGTGACTCCCGCCGAGCAGGACTGACCGGGTGACTGACGACAACCGACTCCTCGCCGGAAGGTATCGCCTCGGCGAGCTCATCGGCCGAGGCGGCATGTCCAATGTCTACTCGGGCCGTGACGAGCGGCTCGGCCGCCAGGTCGCGATCAAGCTGCTCAAGTCGTCGCTCGCGGGAGACCCGATCTTCCGCACCCGTTTCCGCCAGGAGGCGCAGGCGGCCTCGCGCATGGCCCACCCCACGATCGTGCGCGTCTTCGACGCGGGCGAGGAGCGGGTGGCCGAAGCGGGCGGCTTCGAGGGCGTCGTGCCTTTCATCGTCATGGAGTTCGTCGAGGGCAAGCTGCTGAAAGACCTGATCCGCGAGGGTCCCGTCGACTCGGCCGAGGCGATCCGCATCACCGAGGGCATCCTGACCGCCCTCGAGTACTCGCACCGGGCGGGCGTGGTGCACCGCGACATCAAGCCGGGCAACGTCATGGTCACCCACGGCGGCCAGGTGAAGGTGATGGACTTCGGCATCGCCAGGGCCATCTCCGACTCCTCGGCCACGGTCGCGCAGACCACCGCGATCCTCGGCACCGCCCAGTACTTCTCGCCCGAGCAGGCGCGCGGCGAATCCGTCGACGCCCGCACCGACCTCTACTCCACGGGCGTCGTGCTGTTCGAGATGCTCACGGGAGAGCCGCCCTTCAAGGGCGAGACCCCCGTGGCGGTCGCCTACCAGCACGTCAGTGAGATGCCGGTCGCGCCCTCGAGCATCAATCCGCTCGTCTCGCCCGCCATCGACCAGGTGGTGCTGCACGCCCTCGCGAAGGACAGGTTCGCCCGGTTCCAGAGCGCTGTGGAGTTCCGCACCGACCTCGAGGTCGCCGGCGCCGGCAAGATCCCCTCGAAGCGCCTGCCGGCCGACGACTTCCAGTCGTCGCTGTTCGGCGCTCCTCCGAGCCTCGCCCAGGGCAGCGAGTCGGCCCTCACGCAGCTCGCAGGAGACGACGAGTACTCCGTGCGCACGCAGTCCCGCCCGCCCGTGGTGTGGATCTGGGCGGGCATCGCCTCGGTCGCCGTCATCCTGGTCGCCATCGTGTTCTGGGTGCTCACGCTCCAGCCCTCAGACGAGCTGCCCTCCATGTCGCGCGAGGTGCCGACGATGACGGGCCAGAGCTTCGATGCCGCAGATGCGACGCTGCAGCAGCTCGATCTCGTGACGGCCCGCTTCGACGAGTACCACGACACCATCCCCGAGGGCCAGGTGATCGACACCGACCCGCCCGCCGGCACCATCGTGAGCCCCGAGACGGTGATCGAGGTGCGCGTCTCCCTCGGGCGGCAGAGCGTGGCGGTGCCCGATCTCACCGGCCAGAACGTGGAGCAGGCCTCGGCCGCCCTCACGGGCGCGGGCTTCGTGGTGGGGCAGACGATCGTGGAGAACTCCCCCGACGTCTCGGCCGGCATCGTGCTCCGCACCGATCCTGCGAGTGCGACGCCCGCCTTCAATGGCGACACGATCGACCTGGTCGTCTCCAGCGGCATGGTGTCGGTTCCGGATGTCGCGGGTCAGCCCATCGACATCGCCGCCGAGACGCTCACCGCGCAGGCGAAGCTGCAGGTGCGGGTCGAGCAGGATCCGGGCTGCCCCGCGCAGCCCGCGAGCCCGGTCTCGTCGCAGTCGATCGCCGAGGGCGATGCCATGCAGGGCTCGGAGATCGTCATCCGCTACTGCACCGGTCCCGCCGCCTGACGAGGGGCCGAGGCCGCTTCCGCCGGTGAGCGGGCGGCCACGCCTGGTCAGACCGCGCGCAGCAGGGGGTTGAGGTGCGCCGCCCTCGCGGGGGCGTCGTCGAGACCGGCCACGGCGAGCCAGTTGCCGAGCATCGCGTAGCCGCCTTCGGTCAGCACCGACTCGGGGTGGAACTGCACGCCGAAGACGGGGGCGCTCACGTGCCGGAGGCCCATGATGACGCCGCCCTCGGTGCGCGAGGTCACCACGAGAGAGTCGGGCACCGTGCCGTCGACCACGGCGAGCGAGTGGTAGCGGGTAGCGGTGAAGCCGTCGGCCACACCGTCGTAGAACGCACTGCCGTCGTGGCGGATGACCGAGGTCTTGCCGTGCATGAGCTCGTCGGCGTGGGTGACGGTGGCCCCGAGGGCCTCTGCGATCGCCTGGTGGCCGAGGCACACGCCGAGCAGCGGGGTGCCCGACTCGAGCGCTGCGAGCACGACCGGGATCGAGACCCCCGCCTCCGAGGGCTTGCCCGGGCCGGGAGAGACGAGCACGGCGTCGTAGCCGCTGATCGTCGACGCCGCGTCGGCCGCATCGAAGGAGTCGTTCCGCACCACCTCGGTCTCGGCACCGAGCTGCTGGAGGTAGCCGTTCAGCGTGTAGACGAAGCTGTCGTAGTTGTCGACGACGAGAACCCTCGTCATTGCTCGACCGTCACGTCCTGCGCCGGCGTGGTGAGGTCGTCGATCCAGGGGAAGACCCAGGTGGCGAGTGCGAACAGCACCGCCGCCAGGAGCACGACGACGATCAGGATGCGCACCCAGATCGGTCCGGGCAGGATGCGCCACAAGGCTGCGTACATCGGTCAGGCTCCCACGATCGCGGCGATCTCGGCGGGCGCGCCGACCGATCGCGGTGTCCAGTCTGTCAGCACTCCGTAGGCGATGATGCGCTCGGAGGCGATGTAGAGGGGGTTGCAGCTCGTGAGCGTGATCAGGCGGTCGACCGGCGTCGCATCCGGAACCTGAGGCACGGGGTCGATCACGCCGACACCGAAGGGCGTGACGTACTCCGAGCTCCGGTAGGTGTAGGTGTACCAGCCGTCCTGCGTCTCGATGTAGACCTTGTCGCCGAGCTGCAGCTCATTGATCTTGAGGAACGGGCTGCCCCAGCCGTCGCGGTGGGCGGCGATCGCGAAGTTGCCCACCTCGCCGGGCATCTGCGAGTTCGAGTAGTGCCCGGCGCCGCCGTTGTTGAGCACGGCGCGCGGGTCGACACCCTCGGCGATGGTCTTCTTGAAGTCGGCACCGAAGCGCGGCACGTACATCACGGCGAAGCTCTCGGTGTTCTCGACGGCACCCATCACGGGCGGCTCGCCGTACGGCCAGGACGGTGCCAAAGCGGCCGGGTCGGTCGGAGTCACAGACGGCACCGGCGTGGCCGACGGCGCACTCGTGGCCCAGCCCGCGGCGAGGTCGTTCGCATCCGAAGCCTGCTGGTTGTTGAGCATGATGCCGTTGAGCGAGAACTGCCAGCCGAGGAACAGCAGCACGAGCACACCCGCCGTGATGAGCAATTCGCCGAACACGCCGACCACGCGCGACCCGATGCTGCGCTTCTTGCGACGGGGCCGGCGCAGGTCGGCGTCACCGGCAGGCTCCGCTTCGGCCTGGGCGCGACGGGCAGCCTTCCGCGACGGAACCGGCTCAGCGGCATCGCCGTCGTCGGCCCTCAAGGCCGCGAAGGGGTCATCGTCCTGCTGCTCGGTCATGGGTCAATCCTAGAATGCCCTGGCTGGGGAGCCGCCCCGAGTTACGGCCTGTGGAGAACCTGTGGACAACCGGTGGAGAACCCGTCGGCAAAGCCCGTTAGAATCGTCGGCATGGCTCGAGACAAAGATACTTCGACGGACGTCGCCCGCCGCACACGAGAGGTTCAGCGCTCGAACCGCGACGACTCGTCGTCGAACAACCCGAACCCGGTCTGGTTCAAGCCCGTCATGTTCGGGTTCATGCTCGTCGGCCTGCTCTGGATCATCGTCTTCTACGTCAGCCAGGGCCAGTTCCCCATCCCGGACCTGCAGAGCTGGAACATCCTGATCGGGTTCGGCATCGCCTTCATCGGCTTCATCATGACGACCCGCTGGCGCTAATTACACGGCTGTAATTATCCCCAATGTGGAAACATCTGTGGATAAGTCCACAGTTGTGGACAAGCCTGTGGAGAACTAGCCGGCGGGCCCTCAGAGCGCAGCGGGGATGAGCACGGCACCGGCCGTCGTGATGGCCACGAGCCCCGTCGCCACGGCCCCCACCAGCACGATCTGCAACCTCTTCTGCCGGACGCGGCGAGTGCGCACGTAGACGAGCGCCACCAGCGCGCCGGCGATGAGTCCGCCGACGTGTGCCTGCCACGAGATCCCCGGCACGATGAACCCGTACGCCAGGTTGATGGCCACGAGGATCAGAAGCTGCACGCTGCTGCCGCCGAGGTGACGGTTGATCACGAAGAACGCGCCCATGAGGCCGAAGATGGCCCCGGATGCCCCCACCACGGCCTGGTTCGGGGCATCCAGCAGCAGCACGGCCACGGATCCGCCGAATCCGGAGATGAGGTAGAGCGCGATGTAGCGCCAGCGCCCGAGCCCTCGCTCGAGCGCACTGCCGAAGATGAACAGCGTGTACATGTTCAGCAGCACGTGGAAGATCCCGCCGTGCACGAACGCCGCGGTGATCATGCGCCAGGGCTCGAACGGCACGCCGGGGATCGGCATGACGTAGAGCGGCGCGAACTGGAGCGCCGATGTCACGGTGCCCCCGATGACGGGAAGCGACTGCAGGGCGAAGACCACGAGGCAGAGCGCGATGATGGCGTAGGTGACGACGGGCGCCTCCGACCCCGTCAGGTTGCGGAGGAACGCCGGTCGCCCGCGGTTGACCTTCGGGGCCTCACGCCGGTCGCGGGCCGCGCACTCGACGCAGTGCACGCCCACGGCGGCCTGCACCGAGCACTCCGGGCACACCGTCCGGCCGCAGCGCTGGCACAGGATGTAGCTCTGGCGCTCCGGATGGCGGTAGCAGAAGTTGTCCCGGGAATCCGGAGCGGTGGTCATCGGCTGCTCGGCGAGAGGTCAGGCGGAGGGGGTCAGACCGCCTCGATGGTGACGCTCTCGAGGACGACCTCATCCAGCGGACGGTCGTAGGCGTCGGTAGCGAGACCGGCGAGCTTGTCGACGATGCGCTTGGAGGCGTCGTCGGCCACGGCGCCGAAGATGGTGTGCTTGCCCTGGAGCCACGTGGTGGGGCCCACGGTGATGAAGAACTGCGAGCCGTTGGTGCCCTTGCCGCCCTGCACGCCGGCATTCGCCATGGCGAGGATGTAGGGCTCGGTGAAGTCGAGCTCGGGGTTGATCTCGTCGTCGAACTTGAAGCCAGGGCCGCCGGTGCCGTTGCCGAGCGGGTCGCCGCCCTGGATCATGAAGCCGGGGATGATGCGGTGGAACACACTGCCGTCGTAGAGGGGAGCCGACGTCGACTGGCCGTTCTTCGGGTCGGTCCACTCGAGCTCACCCGTGGCGAGGCCGACGAAGTTCTTGACGGTCTTCGGAGCGTGGTGACCGTAGAGGTTCACCACGATCGGGCCGTGGTTGGTGGTGAGAGTGGCGACGTGGGTGTGTACGGGCATGGGTCGATTCTGTCACACCGTGCATGCGCTTCCAGTGAAGCTCCAGCGTATGTGGAGTGGATGGTCAGTGCCGTGGCCTACTGCACCGCCGCTATGCGTGCCAAGATGAGATCGTCCGTGCTCTCGCCGATGGAGGTTTCCCATGAGTCTTACCCGTAAGCGTCGCAAAGCGCTGAAGCGTCTGAAGGGAAACGCTGAAGACCTGTGGGTCGATCAGCATGATGTCCTCGACCGTGCAAACGCGATCCTGCGTGAGGCCGCCAAGCAGGCGAGCTTCCTCACCGACGAGGAGGTCAAGCCCCGCGTCAAGTCCGCCGTGGGTGCCGTGGCCCCGACGGTGAGCCGCAAGGTCGCCGAGGTGAAGGTGGCCGGCGAGACCGTGAAGCGCCAGTTCGCCTCCGACGTGCTGCCGGCCCTCGCCGGCACCATCGGCTCCGCTGCTGCCGTGCTGCAGTCCAAGAACAACCCCGAGCTGCTGAAGCAGGCGGGCAAGAAGGCCGGCAAGGCCGCCAAGGCTCTGCAGAAGCAGACCCCGCGTTCGGCGGGCTCCACCGTGGGCCTCGTCTTCGTGGTGAGCCTCGGTGTGGTCACCGCCGTGGGAGTCGGGTACGCCCTGTGGCAGACCCTGCGCGCCGACGACGAGCTGTGGATCGCCGACGAAGACCCCGAGCCCGAGACCAATCCCGAGAGCTGATCTCGCCGCTCACGGAGAAGGCCCCGCACCTATCAGGTGCGGGGCCTTCTCTCTGATCCCAGCCATTCATGACGTCGTGGATGCGTGTACGCATCCACGACCATGAACACGTGGAGCCTGGGAGAATCGAACTCCCGACATCCTGCTTGCAAAGCAGGCGCTCTACCAACTGAGCTAAGGCCCCCCATGGGGCCGGAGCCCTTGGGAGATTTCTTGTGGATCTCTCGTGGGGTTACAAGGACTTGAACCTTGGACCTCTTCGTTATCAGCGAAGCGCTCTAACCGCCTGAGCTATAACCCCGTTTTTTGACCAGAGACGAGACTACCTTACGGAGGCCCTGTTCTGCCAATCGGCCCTACTTGTTGGTGAAGCCGAGCATGATGCCGCCCGTGATGCGCACGGCGAGGTTGTACAGCGCCGCCCCGATCGCACCCAGGGCGGTGATGACGATGACGTTCAGAACGCCCACCACCACCGAGAAGCCCATGACCTGCGGAAGCGACGCGAAGTCGAACAGGTCGAAGTTGTTCGCACCGGCGATGTCCTGCAGCAGCGTGTTGACGGAGTCGAACACGCCGGTCTGGTTGAGCACCGACCAGACGAGGAAGCTGGCGACCACGGTCACGATGCCGAGGATGATCGCGAGAAGGAAGGAGATCTTCAGCACCGACCAGAAGTCGATGTAGACCAGCTTGAGGCGGACCTGCTTGGTGGTGGCGACCCGTGCGGTCTTCTTCGCGAATTTGTCGCCAAGATTACTCATCCGTCGTTACGTCCTCTCCAGGAGCGGCGGAGGTCTCAGCCTCGATGGCTTCGAGCTCCGATTCCAGGTTGCGTTCGGTGTTCTTCGCCACCGCGATGATGCGATCGTCGTCCGCGAAGCGAGCGAAGACCACGCCCATCGTGTCGCGTCCCTTGGCCGGTACTTCGGCCACGGCAGAGCGTACCACCTTGCCACTGGCAAGAACCACAAGGACCTCGTCGTCCTCGCCGACGATGAGCGAGCCGATCAGATCGCCCCGCGCATCCTGGAGCTTCGCGACCTTGATGCCGAGGCCGCCACGGCCCTGCACGCGGTACTCCTCGACCGAGGTGCGCTTGGCGTAGCCGCCCTCGGTCACGATGAACACGAAGCCCTCGTCCGAGACGACGGAGGCGCCCTGCAGCGCGTCGTCGCCGCGGAACTTCATGCCGATCACACCGGAGGTGGCCCGGCCCATCGGCCGCAGCGCCTCGTCGGTGGCCGTGAAGCGGATCGACATGCCCTTCTTCGACACGAGCAGCAGGTCGCTGTCCTCCTCCACGAGGAGGGCGGAGACGAGCGCGTCGTCGTCGCGCAGGTTGATGGCGATGATGCCACCCGAGCGGTTGGTGTCGTACTCCGTCAGGGCGGTCTTCTTCAGGAGCCCCTCGCGGGTGGCGAGCACGAGGTACTTGGCCACCTTGTAGTCGCGGATGTCGAGGATCTGCGTGATCTGCTCATCCGGAGCGAGCGCCAGCAGGTTGGCCACGTGCTGGCCCTTCGCGTCGCGGCCGGCCTCCTGCAGCTCATAGGCCTTGGCGCGGTAGACCCGCCCCCGGTCGGTGAAGAACAGCAGCCAGTGGTGCGTGGTGGTCACGAAGAAGTGCTCCACCACGTCGTCTGCCCGCAGCTGTGCGCCCTTGACGCCCTTGCCGCCGCGGTGCTGCGAGCGGTAGTTGTCGCTCCGCGTGCGCTTGACGTAGCCGCCGCGGGTGACGGTGACCACCATCTCCTCCTCGGGGATGAGGTCTTCCATGTTCATGTCGCCGTCGAAGCCGAACATGATCTCGGTGCGCCGGTCGTCGCCGAACTTGTCGGCGATCTCGCTGAGCTCCTCGATGATGATCTCGCGCTGGCGGGCGGGAGACCCGAGGATCGCGTTGTACTCGTCGATCTTCAGCTGGAGGTCCTCGGCCTCCTGCTGGATCTTCTGCCGCTCGAGCGCGGCCAGGCGGCGCAGCTGGAGCTCGAGGATGGCGCGGGACTGCAGCTCGTCGATCGACAGCAGCTCCATCAGTCCGTCGCGAGCCTCCTCCACGGTGGGCGAGCGGCGGATGAGGGCGATCACCTCGTCGAGGGCGTCGAGGGCCGCGAGGTAGCCGCGCAGGATGTGCATGCGGGCCTCGGCCTCGCGCAGGCGGAACCGGGTGCGGCGCACGATGACGTCGATCTGGTGCGCCACCCACTCGGTGATGAAGCCGTCGAGCGGGAGGGTGCGCGGGATGCCGTCGACGATCGCGAGCATGTTGGCGCCGAAGTTGTCCTGCAGCTGGGTGTGCTTGTAGAGGTTGTTGAGCACGACCTTGGCCACCGCGTCGCGCTTCAGCACGATCACGAGGCGCTGACCGGTGCGGCCCGAGGTCTCGTCACGGATGTCGGCGATGCCGGCGAGCTTGCCGTCTTTCACGAGGTCGGCGATCTTGATGGCGAGGTTGTCGGGGTTCACCTGGTACGGCAGCTCGGTGACCACGAGGCAGGTGCGGCCCTGCAGCTCCTCCACGCTCACGACGGCGCGCATCGTGATGGATCCACGGCCGGTGCGGTAGGCGTCCTGGATGCCCTTGGTGCCGAGAACCTGGGCTCCCGTCGGGAAGTCGGGTCCCTTGATCCGCTCCATCAGCGCCTCGAGGAGCTCCTCGCGGTCGGCCTCGGGGTTCTGGAGGTACCAGATGGCACCGGCGGCGACCTCGCGCAGGTTGTGCGGCGGGATGTTGGTGGCCATGCCCACCGCGATGCCGACCGATCCGTTCACCAGGAGGTTCGGGAACCGGGCGGGCAGCACGACGGGCTCGAGGGTGCGGCCGTCGTAGTTGTCCTGGAAGTCGACGGTCTCTTCCTGGATGTCGCGCACCATCTCGAGCGCGAGTGGAGCCATCTTGGTCTCGGTGTACCGCGGGGCGGCCGCTCCGTCGTTGCCGGCCGAGCCGAAGTTGCCCTGGCCGAGGGCGAGCGGGTAGCGCAGGCTCCAGGGCTGGATGAGGCGCACGAGGGCGTCGTAGATCGACGAGTCGCCGTGCGGGTGGAACTGCCCCATCACCTCGCCGACGACGCGCGCCGACTTCGAGAAGGCGCGGTCGGGCCGGTAGCCGCCGTCGTACATCGCGTAGATCACACGGCGGTGCACGGGCTTGAGGCCGTCGCGCACGTCGGGCAGGGCGCGGCCCACGATCACGCTCATGGCGTAGTCGAGGTAGGAGCGCTGCATCTCGAGCTGCAGGTCGACCTGTTCGATGCGGTCGACCATGGCACCGGAGGAGTCGGGGGCCTGCCCGAGGTCACCGGGCGTTGCGTCCGCGAACTCCGGAGTGGTGTCGTCTGTCATGTCTGAATGTCAGTCTCTGTCGGTGATCAGATGTCGAGGAAGCGAACGTCTTTGGCGTTCTTCTGGATGAAGTTGCGGCGCGATTCGACGTCCTCACCCATGAGGGTGGAGAAGATCTCGTCGGCGGCGGCGGCATCGTCCAGGGTGATCTGGCGCAGGGTCCTCGTGTCCGGGTCCATCGTGGTGTCCCACAGCTCGCGGTAGTCCATCTCGCCGAGGCCCTTGTAGCGCTGGATCCCGTTCTCCTTCGGGATGCGCTTGCCGGCGGCCTGGCCGTCGACGAGCAGCGCGTCGCGCTCGGCATCGGAGTAGACGTACTCGTGCGGCGAGTTCGACCACTTGAGCCGGTAGAGCGGCGGCATGGCGAGGTAGACGTAGCCGAGCTCGATGAGCGGCCGCATGTAGCGGAACACCAGTGTCAGCAGGAGCGTCGTGATGTGCTGGCCGTCGACGTCGGCATCGGCCATCAGCACGATCTTGTGGTACCTGGCCTTCTCGGGGTTGAAGTCCTCGCCGATGCCGGCGCCGAAGGCCGTGATCATGGCCTGCACCTCGGCGTTGCCGAGCGCGCGGTCGAGGCGTGCCTTCTCCACGTTGAGGATCTTGCCCCGGAGCGGCAGGATCGCCTGCGTCTCGGGGTTCCGGCCCTGGATGGCGGAGCCGCCGGCCGAGTCGCCCTCCACGATGAAGATCTCGCTGCGGGCGGGGTCGCGGCTCGAGCAGTCCTTGAGCTTGCCTGGCATGCCGCCGCCCTCGAGCAGGCCCTTGCGGCGGGTCTGCTCGCGCGCCTTCCGGGCGGCGAGGCGGGCCTGCGAGGCCTGGATGGCCTTCCGGATGATGTCGCGCGCCTGCACGGGGTTGCGATCGAACCAGTCGGTGAGCTCGGTGCCCACCACGCGCTGCACGAACGCCTTCGCTTCGGTGTTGCCGAGCTTGGTCTTCGTCTGGCCCTCGAACTGCGGCTCGGCGAGCTTGATCGAGATGACGGCGGTGAGACCCTCGCGCACGTCGTCGCCGGAGAGGTTCTCGTCCTTCTCCTTGATGATGTTCTTCTCGCGCGCGTACTTGTTCACGAGGGTCGTGAGCGCCGCACGGAAGCCCTCCTCGTGCGTGCCTCCCTCGTGCGTGTTGATGGTGTTCGCGTAGGTGTGCACGCTCTCGTTGTAGGCGGTCGTCCACTGCATCGCGACCTCGAGAGCGATCTTCCGCTCGGTGTCCTCCTGCTCGAACGAGATGATCTCCTCGTTGACGAGCTCGGCCTTCTTCGAGCGGTTGAGGTACTCCACGTAGTCCTTGAGGCCGTTCTCGTAGAGGTAGGTGACCGTGGTCTCCCCCACCGACTCCTCCTCACCGAGCCCGGCGTCGCGACCGCGCTCGTCGGTGAGCTTGATGGCGAGGCCCTTGTTGAGGAAGGCCATCTGCTGGAAACGCGCGCGGAGGGTCTCGTAGTCGAACTCGACGGTCTCGAAGATCTCCTTGCTCGGCCAGAAGGTGATCCGCGTGCCCGTCTCGGTCGTCGACTCGCCCTTCTCGAGCGGCGCCTGGGGCACACCGATCCTGTAGCTCTGGCGGTAGACGCTGCCCTGGCGGCGCACCTCCACGTCGAGCTCGCTCGACAGCGCGTTGACCACGGAGGAGCCCACGCCGTGCAGGCCTCCCGAGACCGCATAGCCTCCTCCGCCGAACTTGCCACCCGCGTGCAGGATCGTCAGCACGACCTCGACGGTCGACTTCTTCTCGACCGGGTGGATGTCGACGGGGATGCCTCGACCGTCGTCGGTGACGGTGATCCCCCCGTCTTTGCGCATGACGACCTCGATGTGCGTCGCGTAGCCGGCGAGAGCTTCGTCGACCGAATTGTCGACGATCTCGTACACAAGGTGGTGCAGCCCTCGGGGGCCCGTCGATCCGATGTACATGCCCGGGCGCTTGCGCACCGCTTCGAGGCCTTCAAGAACCTGGATCTGGTCCGCGCCGTACTCGTTGTCAGGGTGGACCTTGTCCGATTCAGACATATGGAAATGTGCTCCTCAGTGTCGCGCCCACCGGCCGGGCAGGCGACCCTTAATTCTATCAAACCCGGGGGTCGATTCCGCGCTCATATGCCCCGCTGTGGGGTTTATCTCGGTGCCGTGACCACATTTGCCCTGTCAACCGTAGGTATCGCGAGGGCCCCGCCCTGGAATCGATCTGGAGCCCCGTTTCCAGGAAGGGGCGTGGGGGGCTTCGAAGCGGATCGATTCGATGCCGGCCTCCGGGAACCGCTGGGCGATGGTCGTCATGATGAGCACGCGCATGTGCCGCAGCTGCGTGGCCCAGGCGGTCGAATCGCACTGCACCGTGAGCACGGCATCCGTGATGCCGATCGGGGTCGAGTGCTCGGCGGTCTCGGGGCCCGCGATCTCGGCCCAGGCCAGGAGCAGATCGGACTTCGCGAGCGACGAGGTCCAGCCGAGCTCTGACGAGAGGTTCGACATGACGTCGCCGAGGCCCTTCGGGTCACGGCCGACGCCGTAGGGCACGCTCGACTCGTCGTCCCCGCGGGCCCGCGACTTCTTCTGCCGCCAGCGTGCCGCGCGGGAGGTCGGGTCGCCGAACGCGGCCTTGAGGCGGAGATAGACGTCCTGCGACTCGGTCATGCGAGGTCCTCGGCGATCGTGCTGCTCTCCACGATCGTGCCGGCCTCGATGCGCACGGTGTGGGCGGTGAGTGCTTCAGGCACGTCCTCCAGCACCGCGGCGGTGATGAGCACCTGCTGGTAGTCCTTGACGGCATCTGCGAGCCGGCCGCGACGGCGCTGATCGAGCTCGGCGAACACGTCGTCGAGGATCACGACCGGGTCGCCCGTGGAGGAGTCGGCCCGCAGCAGTTCGGCGGAGGCGAGCTTGAGGGCGAGGGCGAACGACCACGACTCACCGTGGCTCGCGTAGCCCTTCGCCGGCAAGCCGTTGAGTGTGAGCAGAAGGTCGTCGCGGTGAGGGCCGACGAGGGTGATGGCGCGGTCGCGCTCGGCGCGGGCGACGCGCTCGAGGGCGGTGCGGAACGCGTCGGCGATCTCGGCGCGGCCGAGCATCGGGCGGGAGTCGCCGTTCCTCGTCGACTCACCCGGGGCATCCGCGTCGTCGTCTGCTTCCGGATGCGCGGCCAGGATGCTCAGCACCGCATCGAGAGCGGGTTCCTGATCGGAGCCGGCCACGCCCTGATAGGCCTCGCGCACGAAAGGCTCGAGAGAGGCCACGATGGCGAGCCGCTCGGTGATGATCTCGGAGCCCAGCTCGACGAGCCGTTCGTTCCAGAGCTCGAGGGTCGAGAGCTTCTCACTCCGGAGCCCCTGCGCGCGAGCCGACTTCAACAGCGCGTTCCGCTGCTTGAGCACCCGGTCGTAGTCGGCGAAGACCCCGAACAGCCGAGGCGACCTGGCGCCGAGCAGGGCGTCGAGGAAGCGGCGGCGGGTGGAGGGCTCACCGCGGACGAGCGCGAGATCCTCCGGCGCGAAGAGCACGGTGGAGACGTAGCGCGGGAGCTCCCGCGGCTTGATCGCCGCCCGGTTGACCTGCGCCCGGTTGGCCGAGGAGCGGTTGAGTTGCAGCTCCACGAGGAGCTCCCGGCCCTCGTGCTCGAGCCGCGCCCGCACGATCGCCGCATCCTGGCCCGCCCGGATCAGCGCCTGGTCGGTCGAGACCCGGTGCGATCCAAGCGTGGCGAGGTAGCCGAGCGACTCGACGAGGTTCGTCTTGCCCTGGCCGTTGCGCCCCACGAAGAGGTTCGCACCGGGTTCGAGAGCGACCTCGGCCGCCGCGTAGTTGCGGAAGTCGGTGAGGCTGAGGTGTCGGACGATCAAGCGGAGAGGAGGTCAGTCCAGTTCTTTGACCGCGTGGCCGCCGAACTGGTTGCGGAGCGCCGCGACGGCTTTCATGGAGGGGGAATCCTCCTGGCGCGAGACGAAGCGGGCGAAGATCGAGGCGCTGATGGCGGGCATCGGCACGGCGTTCTCAATGGCCTCCTCGAGGGTCCAGCGGCCCTCGCCGGAGTCTTCGACATAGCCCTGGATGTCGTGGAACTCGGGATCGGCCTCAAGGGCCCGCACGAGCAGCTCGAGCAGCCACGAGCGCACGACGGTGCCGCGCTGCCAGGCCTTGAAGGTGCCCGTGACGTCTTTGATGATGTCCTTCTTGGCATCCAGGAGCTCGTAACCCTCGGCGTAGGACTGCATGATCCCGTACTCGATGCCGTTGTGCACCATCTTCGCGTAGTGTCCGGCGCCCACCTCGCCCACGTGCACGAAGCCCTCGGCGCGCGGGCCCTCGGGGCGCAGGGCGTCGAAGACGGGCATGGCGCGCTCGACGTTCTCGGCGGTGCCGCCCACCATGAGCCCGTAACCGTTCTCGAGGCCCCAGACTCCGCCGGAGACGCCGGCATCCATGAACTGGATGCCCTTCGGGGCGAGGAACTCGGAGTGCTTGAAGTCCTCGGTGAACTTGGAGTTGCCGCCGTCGATGATGAGGTCGCCCTCGTCGAGCACCTCGGCGAGATCGTGGACGACGCCATCGGTGATGGCGCCGGCCGGCACCATGACCCAGACGATGCGGGGGGCGGGGAGCGCTGCGGCGAGGGCCTTGAGGTCGGGCACGTCGCTCACGGCGGGGTTGGTGTCGTAGCCGACCACGTCGATCCCGGCGTTCTTCAGCCGGGCGCGCATGTTGTTGCCCATCTTGCCCAGGCCGATGAGTCCGATGTTCATGACGTCTCCTTGTGGATTAGGTGTCAGCGTGACGTGGTGATCAGCGCAGCAGCAGGTTGGGCTGCAGCAGGTACTTGTAATCGTCCGATCCCGGCTGGTCCTTCGAGGACTGGCTCGTGATGAGCACGGGACCGGGTTTGTTGGGGTTGTCGGTCTTGGTGAAGGAGATCCGCACGAACTCGGAGTGCACGGCGCTCAGGCCGTCGAGGAGGAACTGCGGCTTGAGCGACACCACGGTGTCCTGCCCCGTGAGCAGGGCGTCGATCGACTCGGAGGCCTGCGCCTGCTCCGAGCCGATGGCCTCGAGGGTCACGCCGTCGATCGTGAACGTGAAGCGCAGTGCCGCCTCCCGTTCGAGCACGAGGCTGACGCGCTTCGTGGCCTCGATGAGGTCGGCGGTGTTGATGACGGCGTAGTTGTCGACGCTCTCGGGGAACAGTCGCTTCACGGGCGGGAAGTTGCCCTTGATGAGCAGCGTCGTCACGGTCTTCTTGTCGCTCTTGAAGGCGATCAACTCGCGGTCGTCGGTGTTGGTGATGGCCACCGAGATGGTACCGGCGTTGCCGAAGGTCTTGCCGACCTCCTGGAGCGTGCGGGCGGGCACGAGGGCCGTGGCGCTCGTGGTGCCGGAGTCGTTGGAATCCCAGTCGATGTTGCGCACCGCCACGCGATAGCGGTCGGTCGCCACGAGCGAGATGCTGTTCTCGGTCACCTCGAGCTGCACGCCTGTGATCACGGGGGTCACGTCGTCGCGCGATGCGGCGACGGCGACCTGCGAGACGGCCGCGGCGAACTGGTCGGCCGGGAGGAGGCCGGACTCGGCGCCCACCTGCGGGAGGGTCGGGTACTCCTCGACCGGCATGCTCAGCAGGGTGAAGCGCGCGGAGCCGCAGCTCACCACGATCCGGCCCTCTTCGGTGCTGAAGCGCACGGGAGCGTTGGGCAACCGGTTCGCGATGTCCGAGAGCAGCCGGCCGGAGACGAGGATGACGCCCTGCTCCTCCACGTCAGCTGCGATCTGCGTCTGAGCCGAGACCTCGTAGTCGAACGACGACAGGGTGAGACCGTCGTCGGTCGCCTGGATCAGCACTCCACTGAGGATCGGCAGCGTGGTGCGCTGAGGCAGGAGCTTCACGGCGAACGACACTGCTTCGCTGAAGACGTCTCGGTTTACTTGGAACTTCACGAAGTCACCTCTGTCGGCATTAGAGACCATGGGTCGGTTCATGTTATCGGGTGCAGCCCGCTCGATCCGGCCTGTCATTTCCGTCGAGGTTGTCGGATGCCCTCATTAAAGAATTAAGTCTTTAACGGTCTTAACCGCTGTGGATATGTGGATAAGTCTGTTTAAACCGCACCGAGTCGGAGAACTACACGACTGTGAGTTGTTGGCAGCGTGTGAATGGCATGTTCACGACGACCTCCCCCGTCTGAACGTCGTGTGAACCGTTCCACAAGCCGGGCCGTCTTGTCACCATTAATCGGCCCGTTTTCCACATGCTTTTCACAATCTGTGGAAAAGCCTGTCGGAAAGCACTCAGGAAGGCTCTCAGGCGCTCTTGTAGCGCTGGTTGTGCTTGATCCGGTTGGAGATCTCGGTGACCTGGTTGTAGATCGAGCGCTTCTCGGTCATGAGCTTGCCGATCTTGTTGTTGGCGTACATGACTGTGGTGTGGTCGCGGCCGCCGAACAGCTGTCCGATCTTCGGCAGCGACAGGCTCGTCATCTCCCGGCAGAGATACATGGCGATCTGTCGCGCCGTCGCGATCGCCTGCGAGCGGCTCGAGCCGTAGAGGTCGTCGACCGACAGCTTGAAGTACTCGGCGGTGTGGTTGATGATGTCGACCGGAGCGATGATGTTGTCGTCGTCGAGGGTGATGAGATCCTTCAGCACCGTCTGCACGAGGGACATGTCGACCGGCGTGCGGTTGAGGCTCGCGAACGCGGTGACGCGGATGAGCGTGCCCTCGAGCTCGCGCACGTTGCTCGAGACCTTCGTGGCCATGAACTCGAGGATGTCGTCGGGCACCCGGAGCCGTTCGCTCTGCGCCTTCTTGCGGAGGATCGCGATGCGGGTCTCGAGGTCGGGGGTCTGCACATCCGTGATGAGGCCCCACTCGAAGCGCGTGCGCATCCGGTCTTCGAATCCGGTGAGGTGCTTCGGCGGCAGGTCGCTCGTGATGACCACCTGCTTGTTGTGGTCGTGCAGGGTGTTGAAGGTGTGGAAGAAGGCCTCCTGCGTCTCGGCCTTGCCCTGCAGGAACTGGATGTCGTCGATCAGCAGCAGGTCGATGTCGCGGTAGCGGCTGTGGAACGCGGCACCGCGGTTGTTGGCGATCGAGTTGATGAAGTCGTTCGTGAACTCCTCCGAGCTCACGTAGCGCACGCGCACCCCGGGATAGAGGGAGATGGCGTAGTGGCCGATGGCGTGCAGGAGATGGGTCTTGCCGAGGCCGGAGTCGCCGTAGATGAAGAGGGGGTTGTAGGCCTTGGCCGGCGCCTCGGCCACCGCCACCGCAGCGGCGTGGGCGAAGCGGTTGGAGCCGCCGATCACGAAGTTGTCGAAGCTGTACTTGGGGTTGAGGCGGGTGTCGTTGTTGCGGAGCGGGCCGACCGTCTCCTGCATGGGAGGGGCCACGGTCTCGGAGTACTTCGTCTCGGGGTACATCGACTCCGGGAAAGAGGACTCGACGTAGCCGGCCTCACCCGGCACCGTCGGCTGCTCGCCGGTGACCGCCAGGGGCGCCGACTCGTAGGCGTCGACATCCGGGTTCACGACCACGGAGAAGTTCGTCACGTCCAGCCGGGGGCCGAGGGTGGCGAGCGCTGCCAGGAGAGCGGGTCGCACGCGCTGCTCGAGCATGTCGCGCGTGAAGTCGTTGGGCACCTCCAGGTAGAAAGAGCCGCCGAGGATGCCCTTGGGCACCACGAGACCGAGAAAACCTCTCAGCTGCGGAGTGATCCGCTCGTCTGTGGCGAGAACCTGGAGAACCGTTCGCCAGTTGTCTTCCGTCGAACCGGCATCCTCTGCCAATGGAACTCCTGTCGAACCCTGAATGCCGTCGAACTGATCGGTTCGACTCGTGCCGCGTCTGCGCCCCCGCCGGCTGTTAGTAACTGTAGGCAACTAAGCTAGCCACTGCCATGCCACAGGGCAAGTTCGCTGTATTGACGGCGTGCGTGTCGTACACAGGCATTCTCCACAGACTGTGGATAATTGATCCTCTGTGCTGATGGGTTTGACCCCGAGCGATTCAGGCCGTAGTTTTAATCAGTTGACTTGTGGCGATCTGCCACGCCCCCTACTTGACGACGGCCCTCCGCTGCTTCCGGCAGCCGGTTCGTCCGTCGGACACCGGAGAAGATTATGAGCAAGAGAACGTTCCAGCCGAACAACCGTCGTCGCGCCAAGGTGCACGGTTTCCGTCTGCGCATGCGCACTCGCGCGGGCCGCTCGATCCTGGCGGCTCGTCGCCGCAAGGGCCGCACCGAGCTCTCCGCCTAGAGCCTCCCGCCGAGCGGTGCTGGCCAAGCGCAATCGCATCACGCACGGCCGCGACTACCGCGGCACGGTGCGTCGGGGTGCGAAGTTCGTGGGCACCTGCACCGTCACCTACATTCGCGCATCCGACTCCTCGTCGGATGCGCGTTTCGGGTTCATCGTGTCGAAAGCCGTGGGTGTGGCCGTGGTGCGCAACCGGGTGCGCCGGAGACTGAAGGCCGCATCGTTCGCGCTGCTGCCGGCCGTCACTCCCGGGGTCGACGTCGTCGTGCGAGTGCTACCCCAAGCTGCGTCCCAGCCTTACGGCGTACTCTTCGAAGAACTCTCGCGCTCACTCACCAAAGGATCCGTACTCGCATGATGTCGACGGTGACCGCCGCGACTGCTCCGGTGCTCCCTGCGTGGGTCGCGATGATCCTCCTCCTGCCGCGCAACGTGGCCATCGTGCTGCTGCGTGGCTATCGCGCGGTGATCTCTCCTCTGTACGGCGATGTCTGCCGCTACTACCCGTCCTGTTCCTCTTATACCCTGCAGGCCATCCAGCAGCGGGGTCTCGTGGTGGGGAGCGGGCTCGGCATCTACCGGATCGTGCGCTGCCACCCCTGGGCGAAGGGCGGCGTCGACGACGTGCCGGCCGTGCGCCGCCAGAAGTACCGGCTCACGCCGTTCGGTTTCGTCGTACCTGCAAGCAGCCACGGAAAGGGCTAGCCCCACACATGGAAATCCCCTTCATCGATACGATCCTCTGGCCCATCAAATGGGTCGTGGAACTGATCCTCGTGGCGTGGCACTGGCTGTTCACGGCCATCGGGCTCGACCCGGCTGCCGGACTGACCTGGGTGCTCTCCATCGTGGGGCTCGTCATCGTGGTGCGTGCCGCACTGATCCCGATCTTCGTGCGCCAGATCAAGAGTCAGCGCAAGATGCTCGAGGTCGCGCCCCAACTCAAGAAGATCCAGGACAAGTACAAGGGCAAGAAGGATCAGTTCTCGCGCGAGGCGATGTCTCGGGAGACCATGGAGCTCTACCGCAAGACGGGCACGAACCCGTTGGCGTCGTGCTTGCCCCTGCTCTTGCAGATGCCCATCTTCTTCAGCCTGTTCTCCGTGCTCAACAACGCTCAGCGGGGTCTGGCCGGTGTGGGCCCGCTCGACGCGACCCTCGGCAAGCAGTTCGGCGATGCCACGCTCTTCGGTGTCGCGCCCCTGCACGACACCTTCATCGGTGCATGGAATGCGGGCGGGCCCTGGCAGGTCATGCTCATCGCCGGGCTCATGGTCGTGCTCATGACGGCTTCGCAGTTCTACACGCAGCTGCAGATCATGTCGAAGAACCAGTCTCCCGAGGCCAAAGAGAGCCCGATGTACAAGCAGCAGCGCATCCTGCTGTACCTGCTCCCCCTCGTGTTCGTGTTCTCCGGTGTGGCGTTCCCGCTCGGCGTCATGTTCTACTGGCTCACCTCGAACTTCTGGACCATGGGTCAGCAGTTCATCGTCATCCGCAACATGCCCACGCCCGGCAGTGAGGCCGCCAAGGCCCGCGAGGCCCGCCTGGCGAAGAAGGGCAAGCTCGAACCGAAGAAGGGCGCTCCGGCGATCGAGGAGATCCCTGAGCCGCCGAAGCCGACTCAGCGCCAGCAGCCTGTGAACAAGAACCGGGCGAAGAAGCAAGGGGGAAAGAAGTGAGCAACGACGTGACGACGGACGAGAGTGCGGCGCTGAACGGCATCGCTGAGGGCGACATGGTGGTCGCCGCGGATGCCTCCGGGGATGACACCGGCACTTTCGAGCTCTCCGAGGCAGAGGACGCTTCGACGGCCGATGCCGGGGAGGACGAGGGCGACGTCGCAGCCGACTACATCGAGGAGCTCCTCGACATCTGCGACCTCGACGGCGACATCGACATCGAGGTCACCGACGGCCGCGCCTACATCTCGGTGAATGCCTCGGGCGAGAGCAACCTCCGGGTGCTGTCGCAGCCCGACACCGTGGCAGCGCTGCAGGAGCTCACGCGACTGGCGGTGCAGACCAGCACGGGTGAGTTCTCCCGGCTGATCCTCGACGTCGGCGGAAGCCGCGAGCGTCGTCAGCGCGAGCTCGAGAAGCTCGTCGACGAAGCTGTCGCCACGCTCGACGGCGGGGCGACTGCTGCAGCGCTCGAGCCCATGTCGTCGTACGAGCGCAAGCTGGTGCACGACATCGCGGCTGAGCGAGGGCTCACGTCGGAGTCCGAGGGTGAAGGCCGCGACCGGCATACTGTGCTGTCGCGCGGGTAGTTTCACGTGAAACAATCTGAGGCGGCGGAGGCCGAGCCGGCAGTAGCGGCGACGGTCTTCGGTGACCGGCTGCCACTGGCCCGTGCTTTCACGGACGACCTGGCGCGGCGCGGGGAAGAGCTCGGTCTGATCGGGCCGCTCGAACTCCCCCGCATCTGGAGTCGCCATGTCGTGAACTGTGCGGTGATTGCTCCCCTGCTACGACCAGGGCTCGTCGGTGACATCGGCAGCGGTGCCGGGCTCCCGGGAATCGTGCTGGCCATCGCTCGACCTGACGTCTCCTTCATACTCGTGGAGCCGATGGAGCGCCGCGTGGCATGGCTCGACGAGCAGGTGACCCTTCTGGGGCTGTCGAACGTCACCGTGGTGCGCGCGCGGGCGGAGGAGTTCCATCCGGAGCCGCGGCTCGATCAGGTGACGGCGCGCGCGGTGAGCGCGTTCAGCAAGCTCATCCCCATGTGTGCTCCCTTGCTGCGGCCTGGTGGCGAGATGGTGCTCATGAAGGGCGCCGGGGCTGCGGGCGAGATCGCGGCGGCGGAGAAGGCGATCCGCAAGTACAGGCTGCAGGACGTCGCAGTGGTGGAGCTCGGCGAGGACCTCGGGGTCGACGTCACTCGCGTGATCACGGCTCGGGTGCCTGGCGCGTAGATCGTGTCTTGCGCTCCGCTTGCGGGCGGGCTGGCTGGACCGATCTCACAGGAAGCCCGAGGGCGGCTCGGCGCGGTCTACGGAGTCTGGGGGCATGGGTGGGAGTCGACGGAGCTCCGCGTCGATTGTGCGACGCTCTTCCGTCGTCTGCGTCGGTGGCTGGTGCGGCTCGCCCGTCACCACTCCCCCGCGGTCCGCGACTGTCAGCGTTGTTCGGTACGATCGAAGTCGTTCGTTTCGGGCTGCAGCCCTCCATGTTTCACGTGAAACATACCGACAGGATTCATGAATGACCAGTGACTCAACCGCCTTCGATGCGTCGACGCCGCTGGCACGGGAACTCGCGGATCTCTCGCAGCGCAAGCGCCGACTGGTGGGCCGGGTCTTCCCTCTCCCCTCCTCGCCGCGCGTGCTCACGGTCGCCAACCAGAAGGGTGGCGTGGGCAAGACCACGACGACCGTGAATCTGGCCGCGGCGCTCGCCCGCGAGGGTGCGCGAGTGCTCGTGATCGATCTGGATCCGCAGGGGAACGCATCAACGGCTCTCGGTATCGATCACCGCGGGGAGGTGGCGAGCGTGTACGACGCGCTCATCCGGGACGAGCCGATGGCCGACATCGTGCAGCAGAGCCCCGAGTCGCCGAATCTGTTCTGTCTGCCCGCGACCATCCACCTCGCCGGAGCCGAGATCGAACTCGTGCCTATGGTGGCGCGCGAACAGCGGCTTCGGGGCAGTCTCGAACGCTTCTTCGCCACGATGGATGAGGCGGGCACGCCGTTTCATTACGTCTTCATCGACTGCCCTCCGTCGTTGGGGCTCCTCACCATCAATGCCTTCGTGGCGGCGCGCGAAGTGCTCATCCCCATTCAGTGCGAGTACTACGCGCTCGAAGGATTGAGTCAGCTGCTCAACAACATCAGCCTGATCGAGCGGCACCTCAATCCCGAGCTCGCCGTGTCGACGATCCTGCTCACCATGTACGACGGGCGAACGCGGCTCGCCTTTCAGGTGGCGGAGGACGTGCGGGAGCATTTTCCCGAGCAGACGTTGCGCGCGGTCATCCCCCGGTCTGTCAGAATCTCGGAAGCACCGAGCTACGGGCAGACTGTCATCAGCTTCGATCCCGGTTCCACGGGATCCGTCTCGTACCTCGAGGCAGCCGCAGAGATAGCAGACAGAGGAGCACCACAGCGTGGCCACTAAGAAGAGAGCAGGACTCGGCCGGGGCATCGGCGCCCTCATCCCGACCGACACTCCCCGGGTCGAAGGCTCGCGCCCTGTCGACGTCTTCTTCGACGCTCCACGCGCCGACGGAACTCGCGCGGGCGTGGGCGACACCCGCGTGCCGGCCGGCGACGACGCCACGCAGCTGCTGGCCGTTCCCGGCGCCCGCCTGGCCCAGCTCGATCCGAACAGCATCGTGCCGAACGCCAAGCAGCCCCGTAGCGTGTTCGACCCCGCGGATCTCGCCGAACTGGTGCACTCGGTGCGCGAGATCGGGGTGCTCCAGCCCATCATCGTACGTGAGCTCCCCCGCGAACCCGACGAGGCAGCGGATGCGCCCCAGCGCTACGAACTCGTCATGGGCGAGCGGCGACTGCGCGCCACCAAGGAGGCCGGGCTCGACACCATCCCGGCGGTCATCAAACACACCGCCGACGAAGACATGCTGCGCGACGCGCTGCTCGAGAACCTTCACCGCTCGCAGCTCAACCCACTCGAAGAGGCCTCGGCCTATCAGCAGCTGCTGGACGACTTCGGGATCACCCAGGAGCAGTTGGCCGAGCGGATCGGACGTTCCCGTCCCCAGATCACCAACACTCTGCGGCTTCTCCGCCTTCCGCCGGCCGTGCAGTCGCGCGTGGCCGCTGGTGTGCTGAGCGCCGGCCACGCACGCGCAGTGCTCGCTGTGGGTGACGTCGACGCGATGACGAAGCTGGCCGACAAGATCGTGAACGAAGACCTGTCAGTGCGGGCGGCTGAGGCTCTGGCCTCTGAGGCACCCAAGCAGGGACGCGCGAAGACGACCGCGGGAACGAAACGCGGACACCTGGACGAGATCGGGGAGCGCCTGGGCGACCGGCTCAACACGCGCGTGCGAGTGAGCCTGGGGCGCTCGAAGGGTCAGATCGTGATCGACTTCGCGACGATCGAGGATCTCAACCGAATCCTCACGGAGCTCGGTGAGGATGGCTACGGGAGCAATTCACCTCGAAAGGGACCACACTTCGTCTGACCGATGTTTCACGTGAAACCACCGCCTGCCGTGTCGGTTTGAACGTTTCACGTGAAACATCGAGACAAGACAAAGAGATCCGCCCCCCACCTGCGAGGTGAGGGGCGGATCTCTCTGTCGGTCCGGGCTCAGACGGTCGCTGCCGCGATCGCCACCTCGCCGAGCTGCTCGTAGACGGAACCGAGCGAATGGCCCGCCGCGAGGATCGCCTGCGGCACGGTCGACGTCTCGGTCAGACCCGGAAGAACGTTCGCCTCAAGGAACCACGGCGTACCGGCCGCGTCGATGATGAGGTCGATGCGGGAGATGTGCCGGAGGCCCAGCGTGCGGTGGATCGTGAGTGCCGCCTCGCGAGCTGCCGCGGCCGTCGCCTCGTCGAGGCGTGCCGGAGCGTAGAAGCGGGTCTCGCCGGCGTTGTAGCGCGCCTCGAAGCTGTAGACACCCGATCGCGGCTCGATCTCCACGGCCGGAAGGGCGAACGGCCCCTCCCCCAGATCGAGCACTCCGATGGAGACCTCGACGCCGCGCACGCGCTGCTCGATGAGCGCGACCTCGCCGTAGGTGTAGGCATCCACCACCGCACGCGGGAGATCATCCGCCGAATCGAGAACGCCGACGCCCAGGGCGGATCCACCCATCGCGGGCTTGACCACGACTTCGGGGCCGAAGGAGTCGAGCACCAGCGAGAGCACCTGCGTGGCTCCGAGCTCGCGGAAGGTGTCGCGAGGCAGAGTCACCCAGCGTGGCGTCGCGAGGCCCGCGCGCTCGACGATGATCTTCGAGCTCGGCTTCTGCCAGGCCAGCCGCGCCGCCTTGGCCTCAGCACCCACATAGGGGATGGCGAGCATGTCGAGGAGCGCGCGCAGGGCGCCGTCTTCTCCGCTCGCGCCGTGCAGCGCGGGCCAGATGACGTCGGGGCGGTTCTCGGCGAGGTACGGCAGCAGCGAGGCATCCGGATCGCGCAGCACGACGGAGTGGCCGCGCTCGATCAGCGCGTCGGCCACACGACGACCCGAGCGGAGGGAGACATCGCGTTCGTGCGAGATGCCGCCCGCCAGGACGACGACATTTCGCGAGGGTCCGGACGTCGCCGTCGAGGCGTCGGCCGAGGAGGAAGCGGCGGGAAGGAAATCGCTCATGATGGTCTCTCGTTCTCAGGGAAGGTCGAGGGCTAGTCGAGGTTCGGCGGCGGAGCTGAGAAGCTGCGGTCGCGCACCGTCTGGAGCGGCCCGGTGGCGGAGAAGGTCTCGAGCAGGTCGAGCTCCCCGTTGATGACGTTCTGCAGGCGACGGATGCCGACCCGGATCGCCTCGGGCGTGGGGTAGCAGAACGACAGGCGGATGTTGTTGCGCCCTCCCCCGTCGGCGTAGAACGCGGTGCCGGGGGTGTAGGCCACCAGCTCCTTGACCGCGCGCGGAAGCATCTGCTTCGAATCGAGATTCGGCGGCAGCGTGAGCCAGACGTAGAAGCCGCCATCCGGATCCGTCCACGACAGATTCGGCAGGTACTCACTCAAAGCGCTGATCATGGCCTCTTTTCGCTCGCGGTAGACACCGCGGAAGCGGTCCACCTGAGCACGCCAGTCGATGCTGTCGAGATACTCGGACACCACCAGCTGACTGAACGACGAGGGCGAGAGCACGGCTGCTTCGTTGGCGAGGATGAGCTTCTCGCGAATGGCGTGCGGCGCGAGCGCCCAGCCCACCCGGAAGCCCGGCGCCAGGGTCTTGGAGAAGGTGCCGAGGTAGATCACGCCCTCCTGCTCGATCGAGCGGAGCGCGGGCGGCGGCGGTGCGTCGAAGTGCAGGAGGCCGTAGGGGTTGTCCTCGAGCACGAGGATCTCGTTGTCGCGTGCGATCTGCAGGATCTCCAGTCGGCGCTCCCACGACAGCGTGACCCCGGCGGGGTTCTGGAACGACGGGATCGTGTAGAGGAACTTGATGCGGCGACCCTCTGCCTTGAGCCGTGCGATGTTCTCGCGGAGCGACTCCGGGATCATGCCGTGCGCATCCATCGCCACGTGATGGGTCTCGGCCTGGAAGGACCGGAAGATCACGACGGCCGTGACGTAGCTCGGGCCCTCGGCCAGCACCACGTCACCCGGATCGAGGAAGAGCTTCGACACGAGCTCGAGCGCGTGCTGAGAACCCGTGGTGACCACGACGTCGTCGGCACTCGCCTTGATGCCCTCCATGGCCATCACCTCGAGGATCTGCTCCCGGAGCTTCGGGACCCCTTGGCCAGAGCCGTACTGCAGCGCCACCGAACCCTGATCGCGCATGACGCGGTTCATGGACTCGATCACGAGCTCCTGAGGCAGGGCCGAGACCGCCGGCATGCCACCGGCGAGAGAGACCACCTCCGGTCGCGAGGCCACGGCGAACAGGGCGCGCACCTCCGAGGCGGCGAGGCCCGCGGTGCGCGCGGCATAGTTGGAGTACCACGGATCGAGGTTGTTACCCGACTGCTGTGGGGGGTTCTGGCTGCTCACTGACATACATCCCGACGTAGACCGAAATTCCATCGTAGGACATGCGAAAGTGGCCCGTGCCAAAGGCGACGGGCCACTTCGGTGGAACTGGTGGGGCGGGCCTCAGATGAAGGCCGCGAGATCGGCCTCGAGGGCCGCCTTCGGCTTCGCACCGATGATCGTCTTGACGACCTCGCCACCCTGGTAGACCTTGAGCGCCGGGATCGAGGTGATCTGGTACTTCATGGCGGTCTGGGGGTTGTCGTCGACGTTGAGCTTCACGATCTCGATCTTGTCGCCGTGCTCGTCGGCGATCTGGTCGAGGATCGGGGCGACGGCGCGACACGGGCCGCACCATTCGGCCCAGAAGTCGACGAGGATGGTCTTCTCGGACTTCAGGACGTCGGCATCGAAGCTGGCGTCGGAGACTGCCTTGGCGTTGGACATCGTTCCTTCTTTCGTGGGGATCGTACGTGTGTGAGTTCTGGAATTCTCGGTTTCGAGGGTGATCGGGTCAGTCGGCGGCGACGAGCTCGTCGACCACGTCGGCGATGACACGAGCCGTCTCGCCGTCCTCCACCTGGTCGAGCGCGGCCAGGAAGTGCTCGGCGTCGAGGGCAGCCACGGTTCCGGAGGCCGCCGCGGTGACGGCCTGACGGTACTGCGGGTCGACCACGTCGCCCGCCGCGAAGACGCCCTCGAGGTTGGTCTTCGAGGAGCGGCCGGCGACCGCGATGGTGCCGTCGACCGTGAGGTCGAGCTGGCCGTGCACGAGGTGCACGCGGGGGTCGTTGCCGATCGCCACGAACAGGCCCTGCACGGGCAGCTCAGAGGTGCTGCCGTCGGTCGTGCTCTTCAGCGTCAGGCCCTCGACCGCGTTCTCGCCCGAGATGCCAACGACCTCGGAGTTCCAGACGAACTCGATCTTCTCGTTCGCGAACGCCCGCTCCTGCATGATCTTCGAGGCCCGCAGGGTGTCCTTGCGATGCACCACGTAGACCTTGTCGGCGAAGCGGGTGAGGAAGGTAGCCTCCTCCATGGCGGAGTCGCCGCCACCCACGACCGCGATGGTCTTGGTCTTGAAGAAGAAGCCGTCGCACGTGGCGCACCACGAGACGCCGCGGCCGGAGAGCCGCTCCTCGTCGGGGAGGCCGAGCTTGCGGTAGGCGGATCCGGTCGCGAAGATCACCGAGCGCGCCTCGAACGTGCCGCTGTAGCCGGTCTCGACCTTCTTGACCTCGCCCGTGAAGTCGACCGAGGTCACGTCGTCGAGGATGACCTCGGTGCCGAACTTCTCGGCCTGCTCCTGCAGCTTCATCATGAGCTCCGGGCCCTGGATGCCGTCGGGGAAGCCGGGGAAGTTCTCGACCTCGGTGGTGTTCATGAGCTCGCCGCCGGCCTGGACGCTCGATGCGAGGAGGAGGGGTGACAGCCCGGCACGAGCGGCGTAGATGGCCGCCGTGAAGCCCGCGGGCCCTGAGCCGATGATGATGATCTCGCGCATGTCGTTACTCCTGGAGGATGATCGCGGGCACACCGGGAGTGCGCTCACTGCCGGTACAACCCATCCTAACGGCGCAGTATTCCGGCGCTCAGGAGCGTCGCAGGCGCCCGAGGACGGGCCGCAGCGCATCCTTCAGCTCTGGCGATCGCAGGAGGAGGAGCGACCCGAGGTACACCGCCGTCATGGCGGCGCCGATGATCACCATCGACACGATGGAGCCGAAGACCGAGGCGCTTCCGAAGCCCTCGGGCGAGGCGATGCCGAGCACGGCGCCGAGCAGGATGCCCACCGCGAACGACGGGACGGCGGCGACGGTGAAGCGCAGGAGGCTGAGCAGCACGGTGCGCCCGCCCACTCCCCCGAGTCGGCGACGGATCAGGATGGCGGCGACCAGCGTCTGCACGATGCCCGCGGCCGACAGCGCGATGGCCACGGCCACGCCCACGAACTCCTTGGGCACGAGGAACAGCACTCCGAGGGCGGCGATCGAGAACACGATCACCTGGAACAGGGTGATGAAGAACGGCGTGCGGGTGTCGCTCAGCGCGTAGAACGCGCGCTGCACGAGGAACAGCACGCTGAAGGCCGGGAGTCCGATCAGGAACCCGATGAGCACCTGGCCCATCGAGACGCTCTCGCCGAAGGTCTTCGTGAAGAAGCTCGAGATCGGGTAGGCGCAGACGATCAGGCCGATCATCGCGAGCATCATGAACGCCGTGATGATGCGCAGCGACGACGACAGGTTGGTGCGTACGCCCGCGAGGTCGTCGGTGCTCGCGTACTCGCTCATGCGCGTGAAGTAAGCGGTGGCGATGGAGACCGCCACGATCGAGTGCGGCAGCATGAAGATGAGCCAGCTGTTCGTGAGCACGGCCGTCGAGGCGTCGCCGCCGCCCGCCGCCGTGGCGACCACGTTGGTCTCGACGAGCCCCGCGATCTGGGTCGCGATGAGCATGCCGAAGGTCCACCCGGCGATGCGTCCGGTGCGGCCGAGGCCCACACCCCGCCAGCGGAAGTCGGGGCGGTAGCGGAGGCCGATCCTGCGCCAGAAGGCGAACAGGATGAGCGCTTGCGCGGCGACGCCCAGGGTGGCGGTGCCGGCCAGCCAGATGACCTTGTCCGGGGTCCAGTAGACGAGGGTGTCGACATCCGCCGCCGTGGGGGCGAAGAGCAGGTTGAAGCCGATGAGCCCCAGGATGGCGACGATGTTGTTGAGCACCGGCGCCCAGGTGAAGGGCCCGAACGAGCGGCGGGCGTTGAGCACCTCGCCGAGCACCGAGTAGAGGCCGTAGAAGAAGATCAGCGGCAGGGTCCAGTAGGCGAAGGATGCGGCGAGCTCGAGCACGGAGTCTGGCGTCTCGCCGGCGAGCCCGGCCACCACCTGCACGAGCACGGGTGCCAGCAGCGTCGCGACGACGGCGGCCGCCGCGAGCACCGTGAGCGCCACGGTGACGAGCTTGTTGATGTAGCCGCTGCCACCGTCGGCGTGCGAGGAGGCCCGCACGATCTGGGGCACGAGCACGGCGTTGAGCATGCCGCCCGCGACGATGACGAAGATGGTGTTCGGCAGCTGGTTGGCGATCGCGAAGGCGTTGCCGCCGAGGCTGAAGGCGCCGATCGTCTGCACGAGCACGATGGCCTTGACGAAGCCGAGGATGCGCGACACCGTCGTGCCCGAGGCGAGCAGGGCGCTGGCGCGGCCGATGCCGTCAGCCACGCGGCGTCGTCTCGGCAGTGGGTGCGGGGATGTCGTCGCCGGCCGTGCGCCCCGCCTTGCGACGCCGCAGGATGACGCGCACGAGCCCGATGCCGAACACCACGACCGCGAGGGCCGCCACCGAGACCGTGCCGAGCGTCTCCCACTCGGCGCTGACGTTCACCCGCACGGGCGACGGAGCCGAGATGAGCACGCCACTGGGGCTCAGCAGCTGGATGGTGAGGGTCACCGATCCGTTCGCCACGGCCGTCACGGGCACCTGCGTGCCGCGCCTCGACGACGCCTCGATGGTGACCTCGGTGCGGTTCTCGTCGACCACGAGCCGGCCGTTGGAGGGCGTGACCTGCACGACGACGGTCACGGGGTAGGGCAGCTCGTTGCTGAGGGTGATCGGCAGGTCGGCCTGGTTCGAGAGCAGGTTGATGTTGGAACCCTCGACCACCTGCACCGAGGCGAGAGTGGTGGCGGACGCCTCGACGCTCGAGTCGACCGCGACGTTCCAGCCGCCGGTGTTCGTCGTCCACGAGTTCGACAACAGGGCGAGCAGGTCGGCGCGGTCGGATCCGCTCAGCAGTGCGGGCTCGGCGAGCACGGAGGAGAAGGCGTCGACGGCCTGGGAGCTGCCGAGCAGGCGCGCGATGCTCGCCACGCGCTCCGGCGGCTGCGGGGCGTCGACCACGGTGGCCGCGGTGGTGGGGGCTGTGTCGAGGAGGCCCTGCAGGGGCGCGGTGGTGGCCCAGGGCAGTGACTGCAGCGCGTCGAGCGCCTGGCCCAGTTGTGTGTGGTCGAGGTTCGTGCGGTCGAGCACGGCGAGCACGGGGCGAGTGGATGCAACGGGGACGTCGCCCGCGCCGGCACCGGCATCCGTCGCGCTGAGGGCGAGCGCGGAGCTCAGCTCGGCGAGGGCCTCGGCCCTCGCGGTGTCGTTCGAGGCCGCGAGTGCGCCCTGCAGAGCAGACGAGACCGCGTGGTCGGAGACGAGGACCGTCTGATCGCCTGCCGAGACGACGGCGGGGAGCGCGTCATCACCCGCCGCATCGTCGGCGACCGCGAGCTGCTCGGAGTCGAGGATGGTGGTGGTGAGGCCCGACGCGGCGAACCAGGGCAGGTCGGAGCCGACGACGCTCCCGGCGCGGGGCCAAGCGATCGCCGTGGAGGTGTAGTCCCACGCCATCAGCTGCTCGAGCGTGGGCACCACGGGCTCGGTGGGCTGCGCGTCGTCGGTCGGCGTGGCGGACGGCGTCGGGGTGCTGGTCGTGCCGGCCTCCGTGCCCTCGGCGCCGTCGGCGGCGGGCTCGGGCTCCATGACGTCGTCGGCCTCGGCGAAGTCGGCGGCGTCGAGGGCGTAGGAGAACGAGGTGGGTGCGAGCACGGCGGCCGCTCCGGCCTGGTGCTCGCCACTCAGGTCGGAGTCGCCGAACGTCAGCGGGATGATCGGATTGGGGGCCGCCGCGAGCCGTTCGAGCCAGTCGACCGCCGAGGCCGGGGCCGTGCTGCCGAGCGCGCGGATCGAGACGATGATGCGCGGGTCGATCGCGATGGTGACCGGGCGACCGACCACGGCATCCAGTTCGCGGGTGAGGAGACCGGAGTCGTTCGTGAACGCCTCGAGGGCGGCCGGCTGGATGAGGCCCGTCGTGGAGGCCACCGAGGTGATGGGGGCGATGACCGTCACGTCGGCGACTCCCCCCGCCGCGAGGGAGCCGTCGTCGATCACGATCGTGGAGCGGGCGGCCGCGGCGACCGTGCCGGCCACCGTCAGCTGTGCGTCGATGCCCTGCACGCCCGCTCCGGAGTCGATGGCGGCCGCGGGCACGGTGAGCTGCACCGTGTGGGAGGTGCCGGGGGCGAGGGCGGGAGTGGTGCCGGTGGCGATCGTGGAGGTGACGTCGTCGGCGCTGCCGGCCGCCGCATCCGGTGCGTCGGGAGCGAGCCATGCCGTGAGCTCGGTGCCGCTCGAGACGGACTCGTCGGCGACCCCGATCTCGAGGGAGCCCTCGAGGAGGGTTGCGCTGCCGGCGTTGGTGACCTCCACCGTCAGCACCAGGTCTGCGCCGGCCGCCACGACGCCGTTCGAGGCCGGCGCGAGGGCGAGCAAGACGCCGGCGTCTCCTGCGGCCGGTGCTGCGGGGGCGTCGGTCGCGACCGGGGCGGGGGTCTCCGTCGCCCGGGCGGTCATCGGGGTCGCCAGCAGAGCACCGGCGATGAGCGCGGTGGCTGCGATCGCGGGCGCAACTCGAGCAAGTCGTCGCGCAGGTGAGTACATAGTCGATGGCGGGCGGGGCTCGAAGCCGGTTCCGTCCGTACTGCCGATTGTAGGAGAACGGGCCTGGAAGAAGTGCGAGCCACCCGGGCCAGCCGCAGGGCCGCACCCGGACCGGCCGCAGGGCCGCGCCCGCGCCGGCCGCGGAGGGGCACGGGCGGCCCCGCTAAAATGGGCCGGTGCAGCCGGTTCAGCAGTCCCTCGATTTCCTGGCGGAGCTCGCCGCCGGCGGCCCCGTCCGTCTGCTCGCGGAGGCCTTCGCCGCCGCCGGTCACGAGCTCGCTCTCGTCGGCGGCCCGGTGCGCGATGCGTTCCTCGGCCGGGCCATCACCGACCTCGACTTCACGACCGACGCCACCCCGGACGAGATCCTCGCCATCGTCACGCCGATCTCCCAGGCGCAGTGGGACGTGGGCCGCGCCTTCGGGACCATCGCCGCGCGCATCGACGGCGAGACCGTGGAGATCACCACCTACCGATCCGACAGCTACGACCACACCACGCGGAAGCCCGCCGTGGAGTTCGGCGACACCCTCGAGGGCGACCTGCTGCGGCGCGACTTCACCGTCAACGCCATGGCGCTGCGGGTGCCCGAGCTCAAGCTCGTCGACCCCTCCGGCGGCATGGACGACCTCATCGCGGGAGTGCTGCGCACTCCGGGCACCCCCGAGGTGTCGTTCGGCGACGATCCGCTGCGCATGCTCCGCGCCATCCGGTTCACCGCCCAGCTCGGCTTCACCGTGGCGGTCGATGCGGCGGTCGCCATCTCCGAGATGCGCGAGTCGATCTCCATCATCTCGGTCGAGCGCATCAACGACGAGCTCTCCAAGCTGCTCAAGACGGATGCGCCGCGCCGCGGAGTCGAACTGCTCGTCGAGAGCGGGCTGGCCGAGCTGATCATCCCCGAGATCCCGGCGCTGCAGCTCGAGAGCGACGAGCACCACCACCACAAGGACGTCTACCAGCACAGCCTCACGGTGCTCGAGCAGGCGATCGACCTCGAGCGCTCGCGCGACACCTCCCCCTCGCCCGACCTCGTGCTGCGCCTCGCCGCACTGCTGCACGACATCGGCAAGCCCGCCACCAAGCGCAACGAGCCAGGCGGTCAGGTGTCGTTCCACCACCACGACGTGGTGGGGGCGAAGCTCGCCCGCAAGCGGCTGCGGGCGCTGCGCTTCGACAACGACACGATCGCCGCCGTCTCGCGGCTGATCGAGCTGCACCTGCGCTTCTTCGGCTACACCGACGGGGCGTGGACCGATTCGGCCGTGCGGCGCTACGTGCGAGACGCCGGCGACCAGCTCGAGCGCCTGCACATCCTCACCAGGGCCGACGTGACCACGCGCAACCGGCGGAAGGCCGACCAGCTCGCCTTCGCCTACGACGACCTCGAGGATCGGATCGCGACGCTCGCGGCGCAGGAGGAGATCGACTCGGTGCGGCCCGACCTCGACGGTGAGCAGATCATGCGGATCCTCGGCATCGCGCCCGGCCGCGAGGTGGGCCAGGCGCGCGCGTTCCTGCTCGAGCTGCGGCTCGACGAGGGGCCGCTGCCCCCTGAGGAGGCCACGGAGCGCCTGCTCGCCTGGTGGGCGGCCCGCTCCTAGCCGCCGGACCCATCAGGTCGCGGGGGTGTTCTCGGCGATGAAGGCCTCGAGGTCGGCCCGCGCCACGTCGTCGGGCAGCTGCACCGCAGGCGACTTCATGAAGTAGGCGCTCGCCGATTCGACCGGGCCACCGAGTCCGGCGTCCAGGGCGAGCTTCGCCGCGCGCACGGCGTCGATGATGACACCGGCGGAGTTCGGCGAATCCCACACCTCCAGCTTGTACTCGAGGCTCATCGGAGCTCCGCCGAAGCCGTGGCCCTCGAGCCGCACGAACGCGAACTTGCGGTCGTTCAGCCACGGCACGTGGTCGCTCGGGCCGATGTGCACGTCGCCCGCGGGCAGGTCGATGTCGATGTTGGAGGTCACGGCCTGGGTCTTCGAGATCTTCTTCGAGTCCAGGCGGCGGCGCTCGAGCATGTTCTTGAAGTCCATGTTGCCGCCCACGTTGAGCTGGTACGTGTGGTCGAGCTTGATGCCGCGGCTCTCGAGCAGGCGGGCGAGCACGCGGTGCGTGATGGTGGCGCCGACCTGGCTCTTGATGTCGTCGCCGACGATCGGCAGGCCCGCCGCCTCGAACCTCGCGGCCCATTCCGGGTCGCTCGCGATGAAGACGGGGATGGCGTTCACGAACGCGACCCCGGCATCCAGCGCGGCCTGGGCGTAGTGCTTGGCGGCCTGCTCCGACCCCACGGGCAGGTAGCACACGAGCACCTCGGCGCCGCTCTCGCGGAGCGCAGCCGCGACGTCGACGGGCTCGGCCGCCGACTCCTCGATCATGTCGACGTAGTACTCGCCGAGGCCGTCGAGGGTGGGGCCCCGCTTGACGGTGACGCCTGTCGGCGCGACGTCGGCGAACTTCAGGGTGTTGTTCTCACTCGCCCAGATGGCGTCGGCGAGGTCGGCTCCGACCTTCGCGGCGTCGACGTCGAAAGCGGCCACGAACTCGATGTCACCCACGTGGAACGGTCCGAAGCGGGCGTGCATGAGACCGGGGATGGCCTCGTCCTCCGCAACGTCGGCGTAGTAGGTGACGCCCTGGATCAGGGAGTTCGCGCAGTTGCCGACCCCGGCGATGGCGACCTTGATGCTCATTCGGTGCAGCTTCCTTCTTGTATACAGAACTGAACGATCCTATCCGGGTGCACCCTGCGGAAATGCTCGACCTCCGCCACCGGATGCGTCTGGCCGCCGCTCAGGGTGAAGGTCCCGGCATCCGGGTCGACCGTGAGCTGGCTGCGGTGGGCTGCCATCGCCGCGGTCTTGGCCGCCAGCGCCGCCGGCGGGAGGTCGACCGAGAGCTCCTCGCCGGCGGGCAGGGGGGCGTCGTGGATGCGCGGCTCGACGATCGCGAGGAAAGGGCGGCCGGTCAGACGTGCGATCTCGAGGCCGGCGTCGTGCATGCGCACGTGGTCGGGGTGCCCGTAGCCGCCGCGGGCGTCGTAGCTCACGATCGAGCTGAAGGCGGGGCGGCGCGCATCGTCGAGCATCGCCGCGAGCAGGTCGCCCACCACGTCGGCGAGCGGGGCGAGGCTGAGGGCGGTGACCGGAGCATCCGTCGCCGGCTCGGCGAAGCCATCGGCTCCCCAGCGCATTCCCGAATCGGCATAGAGACGGCGGGCGGCCTGCGGGATGCGCGCCGGTGCGCTGCCGAGGAACGCGTGGGTCGGCCCACCCAGTGCGTCGAGGGCTGCGGCGAGCTCGCCCATGCGGTGCGGCGCGAGCTCGTCGGTGCCCTCGAGGTGCTCGAGCTCGCCGGCGACGACCTCGCCCCGCTCCCCGCGCGTGCCCGTGATGACCGTGACCTCGGCTCCGGCCTCGATCAGGGCAGCGATGGTGCCTCCCGTGGAGATCGACTCGTCATCCGGATGCGCGTGCAGGAAGAAGGGAGCGTCGCCGAAGGCGGCCAGGTCGGTCATTCCCCGAACCCTACTCGGGGAGCGACTCCCCGACCGCGTGGCGGTAGACCCGTCGCAGCTGTGCGGCGGTGCTCGCCCAGGTGTGGCGTGAGGCGTGCTCGGCCGCCGAGGCGCCGAGCGCCGCGAGGCGCGCGGGATCGGCCAGCAGCCGATCGATCGCCGCTGCCCACCGCACCGGATCGCGATCGCTCATGAGCACTCCGCTCAACCGGTCGGCCACGGCTTCGACGAGACCGCCGCTCGCTGCCGCCACCACGGGGGTGCCGCTCGCCGCCGCCTCGAGGGCCACGAGGCCGAAGGTCTCGGAGCGGGACGGGACGAGCAGCAGGGCGGCCCCGGCGAGCAGTCCGGCCGTGGCGGACCGCGACTGGGCGGGGAGGAACTCGACCCGGGCGGCACTCCGCTCGGCGAGCGCCCGGAGAGCGGCGGCGTAGTCGTCATGCCCCGGGCTCGTGCCTCCCGCCACGATGAGCCGGGGCCTGCGGTGGCAGGGGAGGGCCGACACCGCCTCGATCGCGAGCTCGATCCCCTTGAGGGGCTGGATGCGCGCGAGCACGAGGAGATAGGGATCGGGTGCGGCAGGCTCGCGTGGATGGAACAGCGACGGGTCGACACCCGGGGCCACCACCACGACCCGCCCGTCGTCGAGGTCCGGCCCGGCAGCGTCGAGCACGGCCAGGCGCTCGGCGTCGGTGGCCGTGACCGTGCGCGCGGAGGCCCGCACGAGCATCCGCTCGCCGCTCAGCCGCTCGGCCGGCTCCGGCCGGTCTCCGGGTGCCAGCCGCTCGTTCTTCAGAGCCGCCACCGTGTGCAGGCTCAGGATGTGCGGAGCGCGCCAGGCGCGGGCGGCCTCGAGCCCGGCGAGCCCCGAGAGCCAGTAGTGGGAGTGCACGACGTCGAAGCGCGGAAGCTGCGCGAGAGAGCGCGCGAACTCCGGCGTCTGTGCCGGCAACTCCCCCTTGGGCACGGGGGCGCGAGGGCCCGCCCGCAGGAACCGCACGAGCACCCCACCCGGCGTCCGGGCGTCCGTCGCCCCCTCCCCCGCATCCCGCGTGATGAGCTCGACCTCGGTGCCCGCCTGGGCCAATGCCTCGGCGAGTCCCACGAGGTACACGTTCATGCCGCCGGCGTCGCCCGACCCCGGCCCGGCGAGCGGAGACGTGTGCAGCGAGATCAGGGCGACACGAAAGCTCATGTCTGCTAGGCTAACCAGGTTGTCCTGCGCCCAGTGGAGCTCTTCACGCGTGTGCCGGACCGATGCATAACCCTCCTGTCACAGAGAGTCTGTGGCCGTTCTAGTCCGAAGGAGGTGGGTTTGTGACGCATCAGTACGAACTCATGGTCATCCTCGATCCCGAGATCGATGAGCGCACCGTGGCCCCGAGTCTCGACAAGTTCCTCAACGTCATCCGCAACGATGGTGGCACCGTGGACAACGTCGACATCTGGGGTCGCCGTCGCCTGGCTTACGAGATCAACAAGAAGACCGAAGGCATCTACGCCGTGGTGAAGCTCACCTCGAACGCCGACGCCACCAAGGAGCTCGACCGTCAGCTGAAGCTGTCGGAGGCCGTCATGCGCACCAAGGTGCTGCGTGCCGAGGAGGCCATCGCCCAGGTCGCCGCCGCTCAGAAGCTCGCCGACGAGAAGGCCGCCCGCAAGGCAGCCAACCCGAAGGCCGCTGCTGCTCCCGCCGGTGCCGCCAGCACGGCTGCTCCCGCCGCTGCCGTCAAGGCCGCTGCGTCGAAGCCCGCCGCGAAGGCCGAGCCCGCCGAGTCGAAGCCGGCTGCCGCGGCCCCCAAGGCAGAGGCGCCCAAGACCGAGGCGAGCGAGTAGTCCGTCATGGCCGGCGAAACCGTCATCACCGTGGTGGGCAACCTCACCGCCGATCCTGAGCTGCGCTACACGCAGAACGGGCTCGCGGTCGCGAACTTCACGATCGCGTCGACGCCCCGCACCTTCGACCGCGCGTCGAACGACTGGAAGGACGGCGAAGCGCTGTTCCTCCGGGCGTCGGTGTGGCGCGAATTCGCGGAG
Source organism: Herbiconiux oxytropis (assembly GCF_024979315.1). Taxonomy (GTDB): domain Bacteria; phylum Actinomycetota; class Actinomycetes; order Actinomycetales; family Microbacteriaceae; genus Herbiconiux; species Herbiconiux oxytropis. The sequence goes on from NZ_JANLCK010000002.1 coordinate 304,521, forward strand.
CACGTCGCCGGTTCGCTGACCAAGGGCATGCGGGTCGTTGCGACCGGCCGCCTGCGTCAGCGCTCCTACGAGACGAAAGAGGGCGAGAAGCGCACCTCGATCGAGCTCGAGGTCGACGAGATCGGTCCCTCGCTCCGCTACGCGACCGCGCAGGTCACCCGTGCCACCAGTGGTGGCGCCGGTGGCGGCGGCGGATCGTTCGGCGGCGGTGGCGGCGGAAACCGCGGTGGGCAGCCTGCTGTCGACGAGCCGTGGGCCGCATCCGCTCCCTCTTCGGCCGGTGCGAACGGTGGTGGCGACGTCTGGAACACTCCGGGCAGCTACTCCGACGACACCCCCTTCTAAACTTCTCTTCTTCTAGAACAGGAATCCAACCATGGCTGGAAAGTCAAGCGGCGACCGCCGCAAGCCGCTCCGCGGCGCCAAGGGCGCGAAGAACGCCGCCCCCGCGAAGTCCATCCGAGTCGGCGTGATCGACTACAAGGACGTCGCGACCCTCCGCAAGTTCATCTCGGAGCGTGGAAAGATCCGCGCTCGCCGTATCACGGGAGTCTCCGTCCAGGAGCAGCGCCTCATCGCCCGTGCCGTCAAGAACGCCCGCGAAATGGCACTTCTGCCCTACGCCGGCTCGGGCCGTTAAGGAGCAGCACCATGTCGAAACTCATTCTCACCCACGAGGTGACCGGTCTCGGAACCCCCGGCGATGTCGTCGAGGTCAAGAACGGCTTCGCCCGCAACTACCTCATCCCCAAGGGCTTCGCCGTGGCGTGGAGCCGCGGTGGCGAGAAGCAGGTCGAGTCGATCAAGGCCGCCCGCACCGCTCGCGAGCTCGCCACGGTCGAAGAGGCCCAGCACCTCAAGCAGACCCTCGAGAACGCCACGGTCAAGCTGACCGTCAAGGCGGGCCAGGGCGGTCGTCTGTTCGGCTCGGTGAAGACCTCGGACATCGCTGACGCGGTGTCGGCGGCCGGCATCGGATCGCTCGACAAGCGCAAGATCGAGATCCCGGTGGCCATCAAGGTCGTCGGCAACCACGAGGCCACCGTGCGACTGCGCGATGACCTCTCGGCGACGATCTCGCTCCTGGTGGTCGCCGCCAAGTAGCACCGCCTGTCAAGGGGTGTTCCGCGCTTTCGGGCGCGGGGCACCCCTTTTCGCTGCCCGGATTCTCCCCAGTTCTATACACAGGTTTCCACCGCCTCCCGAAGCTTCAAGTGCCGGTCGAAGGAAGTCTTCACTCACAGGGTGTAGAAATGTGAAAACCCTGGTCATGCGTGCTATTAGGCAGGAACTGGTGAAGTTCTCCACAGGATACTGCACACCTTTCGCACAAGCCGCCCGGCGTTTCGCGCAGTTCCTCCACAGAGTTATCCACACGTGTGTTTGTGTGGTGTCGGTGGCGGGTGGTCGGATGGGGTCGCAGCAGAAGTTGGGCCGTGCGCACGGCGCGGCAGACGAGGAGTAGACGTGTCGATTGCCCACCTGGGACTAGCGGGCGACGGACCGAGCGACCGCGGCGGCGAGTGGGGGCCGAGCGACCAGGGTGGTCGTGGCGGCGAGCGTCAGCCCCGCGCCGGTGAGCGCACTCCCCCGCACGACCTGCTCGCCGAGCAGAGCGCCCTCGGCGGCATGCTCCTGAGCAAAGACGCCGTGGCCGACGTGGTCGAGGTCATGCGCTCGGTCGACTTCTACATCCCGAAGCACGAGGTGATCTTCGAGGCGATCCTCAACCTGTACTCGCACGGCGAGCCGACCGACGTGATCGCCGTGACCGACGAGCTCACCAAGTCCGGTGAGCTGTCACGGGCGGGCGGAGCGGAGTACCTGCACACGCTGACGTCGCTCGTGCCCACGGCAGCGAACGCCGGCTACTACGCCCAGATCGTCTCCGAGAAGGCGGTGCTCCGGCGCCTCGTCGAGGCGGGCACCCGCATCGTGCAGATGGGCTACGCGAGCGAGGGTGAGGTCACCGACCTCGTCAACAACGCGCAGGCCGAGATCTACTCCGTCAACGGCGGGGTCGAGGTCGAGGACTACGTGCCGCTCAACATCGCGGTCACGGCCGCGATCGACGAGATCGAGGCCGCGGCGGGCAAGGACGGCTCCCTCACGGGCGTGCCCACGGGCTTCGCCGATCTCGACAACCTCACCAACGGCTTCCACCCCGGCCAGATGATCATCGTCGCCGCGCGACCTGCCCTCGGAAAGTCGACGCTCGCGCTCGACTTCTGCCGCGCGGCGTCGATCAAGAACGACATGCCCTCGATCTTCTTCTCGCTCGAGATGGGGCGCTCGGAGATCGCGATGCGTCTGCTCTCGGCCGAGGCATCCGTGCCCCTGCAGAGCATGCGCAAGGGCCGCATCGAAGGTCGCGACTGGACCACCCTCGCCTCCACCCGGGGTCGCATCAACGACGCGCCGTTCTACATCGACGACAGTCCCAACATGACGCTCGTCGAGATCCGCTCGAAGTGCCGGCGGCTGAAGCAGAAGGTCGGCCTCAAGCTCGTGGTCATCGACTACCTGCAGCTCATGACGTCGGGCAAGAAGGTCGAGAGCCGCCAGCAGGAGGTCTCGGAGTTCTCCCGGGCGCTCAAGCTCATGGCCAAGGAGCTCCAGGTGCCCGTGATCGCCCTCTCGCAGCTGAACCGTGGCCCCGAGCAGCGCTCCGACAAGAAGCCCGCCATCAGCGATCTTCGTGAGTCCGGATCGCTCGAGCAGGACGCCGACATGGTGATCCTGCTGCACCGCGAGGGCGCCTACGAGAAGGACAACCCGCGCGCGGGCGAGGCCGACTTCATCGTGGCCAAGCACCGCAACGGCCCCACCGCCACCATCACGGTCGGCTTCCACGGCCACTTCTCCCGCTTCGCGGACATGCCCCCGGCCTAGCCGGCCGCTGGCGGAGACGACGGAGCTTCGTGGCGAACAGTCGCGGAGGCTCCGTCGTTCGCCACCCACCCCCGCGATCTCCGTCGTCTCGGCCGAGGTCAGGGGAGGTCGAGGGGGGCCGCGACCGCCGAGCGGTAGAGCGCGATCACGCGCCCGAGGAAGCCGGCGATGAGCTCGCGCTCGGCGGGGGCCAGGTCGTCGACGAGGCCGGCGACCCCGGCGATCACGGGCATGAGCTCGTCGATGGCTCGCTCGACCGACGAGCGGGACGGGACGACCACGATCTTCCGGCGGTCCGACGCGTGCCGATGCCGCTCGACGTGGCCGAGCGCGACGAGTCGGTCGACCACGAGGGTCGAGGCCGCCGTGGTCACGCCCAGGCGTGCTGCGAGATCGCTCGGGGTGAGCGGCCCCTCCTGGATCAGGTGCTCCATGGCCGCCAGATCGGTGGGATTCACGGTGAGCACGCTGCCGAGGCGCCGCTCGAAGGCCCGCGAGAGCGTGTTGATCTCGCGCAGCGAGTCGTTGATGGGGTTCGGCTCGATCGGCTGCTGGTTGCGCAGCTCGTCGCGCGACCACGGCGCGTCCTCCGCGGGGGTTGCAGGGGTGGCGGGCGTGGCGGGTGCGGCGGGGCGCGAGTTGCGGTCATCCACCATGACTGACATGCTAAACCCATACGTAGCTAAGTTGCTTAGCTATATTCCGAGCCACTAGGAGAGTCATGCGCGCCATCGCCCGTTTCGTGAGCGGTCGCGGCACCGCCTGGATCGCGCTCGGCGCCGCCGCCGTGGCCATCGCACTGCTGTTCGCCCTCCTCCCCCAGGGCGAGAGCGACGCCTACCCGCCGAGCGGCCTGCCCGACTCGAGCGATGCCAAGCAGGTCAGCGCCCTGCTCGAGGAGTTCCCGGATGCCGACACGACCGCGGCCATCTTCGTCTACAGCCGGGGTGGCGACGCCCTCACCGAGGCCGACACGGCGGCCATCACCGCCAGCGCGGCGAGACTCGCCGAGCTGAGCCTCGCCCCCCAGGCGGTGGTGCCGCAGGTCAGCGACGACGGCACGGCCGCCCTCCTCGCCGTGCCCCTCGATGGCGCCGAGTACGGCCCCGACTCCGAGGGCGGCATCGAGCAGGCGGCGACCACCCTCCGTGACGACGCGAACGCGGGGCTTCCGGACGGCCTCGAGGCCCTCCTCACGGGGCCCATCGGATTCCAGGCCGACATCACCAACGCCTTCGCGGGAGCCGACTTCCGGCTGCTGCTCGTGACGGTGATCGTCGTCGCGGTGCTCCTCATCGTGACCTACCGCAGCCCCGTGCTCTGGATCGTGCCGCTCGCGGTCGTCGGCATCGCCGACGGGCTCGCACGCGTCGTGGTGACGAGCCTCGCCGACCCTCTCGGCATCACGATCGACGCGTCGATCGGGGGAATCCTGAGCGTGCTGGTCTTCGGTGCGGGCACCAACTACGCCCTGCTGCTCGTGGCCCGCTACCGCGAGGAGCTCACGCGCCAGGAGAGCCGCAACCGCGCCATGCTCACCGCCGTCACGAGCGCTGGCCCCGCCATCGCGGCCAGCGGTGGAACAGTGGCCCTCAGCCTCCTCACCCTGCTGTTCGCCGAGCTCGCCGGCAACCGCGCGCTCGGAGTGGCCTGCGCGATCGGCGTGGCCATCGCCATCCTCTTCGCCCTGCTCGTGCTGCCGGCCGCCCTCGTGGTGTGCGGCCGCGGACTGTTCTGGCCGTTCGTGCCGCGCGTGCACGGAGCCGAGGGGCACCACCATGCCGCCGCCAAGCCGGGCTTCTGGACCCGGCTCGGCGAGGGCGTGCGCCGCCGCCCCGCCGTGGTCGCGATCGTCGCCACCCTCGGCATCGGTGTGCTCGCCGTAGGCCTCACGGGCTACCAGGTGGGGCTCTCGCAGACCGACCAGCTGATCGGCGACCCCGAGTCGGTCGTGGCCCAGCGCATCGTCGACGACTCGTTCTCGGCCGGCCTCACGGGTCAGACCGTCATCCTGACCCCGGATGCGGTGGTCGCCGAGGCCACGACCGTCGCCGAGTCGGTCGACGGCGTGGAGTCGGTGCGCCCGGGCGAGAGCGCGAACGGTCTCACCCGCCTCGATGCCACCCTCGCGGCCGAGCCCGAGAGCGACGCCGCGTTCGCGACCGTGGAGCAGCTGCGCGCCGACTACGCCGCCGCGGGCGGGGAGGTCGGCGAGACCCTCGTGGGCGGGGCGGATGCCACGGCCCTCGACACCAACACGGCCGCGGCGAACGACCAGGCGCTCATCATCCCGCTCATCCTCGCGATCGTGTTCGTCATCCTCGCACTCCTCCTGCGGAGCCTCGTGGCGCCCGTGCTGCTCATCGCCAGCGTGCTCGCCACCTTCTTCGCGAGCCTCGGGGCCTCGAACGTGATCTTCCAGAACCTGTCGGGGTTCCCGGCATTCGACTCCAACGTCATCCTGTTCGCGTTCCTGTTCCTCGTGGCGCTCGGCGTCGACTACAACATCTTCCTCACCACGAGAGCGCGCGAAGAGACGGTCGAGCACGGCACGCGCGCCGGCATGGTGCGGGCACTCAGCTCCACCGGCGGCGTGATCACGAGTGCGGGCATCCTGCTCGCGGCCGTGTTCGCGGTGCTCGGCGTGCTCCCCGTGGTGGCCCTCACGCAGATCGGCGTGATCGTCTGCATCGGCGTGCTGCTCGACACCCTCGTGGTGCGCACCGTGCTCGTGCCGGCCCTCGTCTTCCTCACCGGCGACTGGTTCTGGTGGCCGTCCCGGCCGGCGCGGAACGCCGTGCAGGATGCCTCGCGCGACGGTGAGACGGGTGGGGCGACGGATGGCGGCGGCCCCGCACACGCGAGGCACTCAGCCGCGGCTCGGTAAACTGGTGGCACGCGTGCCAGCAGAATCGAGGAATCAGGAGTGACCGACTCCCCCCGCACCCTCCCGCGGTCGCCCTACTGGGGCGTTCCGGTGGCACGGGCGATCCCGTTCATCGTGACTGCGCTCGTGATCACGTTCTCGTCGAACCACTCCGCCCAGGTCGGTCTCTACGCTTACGGCGTCTTCGCGCTGATCTCGGGCGTTCTCACCGCCGTGCTCTCCTGGCGCACGCTCGCCGAGCGGTCGTTGCGGGTGAACTTCCTCATCCAGGGCATCTCCGGCATCGTGTTCGGCGCCCTGGCGCTGGCGGTGAACGGCGGCGGCCTCGGCTTCCTGCTGTTCTGCGCCACCATGAACTCGGCGATCTGCGGGTTCCTCGAGCTCTACGCCGGCCTCCGCAACTCCACGAACCCGGCGGCGCGCGACTGGGCCATCACCGGGGCGCTCACCGTGGTGTTCGCACTCGTGCTCATCTTCTTCCCGACCGATCCCGTGTTCGCGGTGGGGATGCTCGGGGCCTACGCCGCGATCGTCGGCCTGCTGCTGGTGATCGCCGGTCTCTCCCTGCGCTGGGGCGTCCAGGCCCAGGCGTCCCCCACCCGAATCGAAAAGACACCGTGAACCAACCTTCGAGGCGCGACCGGCTGAAGCCGGCCGAACTGCTCGTCCTGTCCGCCATCCTGTCGCTCTTCGTGGGGCTGACGGTGCTGCTGACCACCCGCGACCTGATCCTCGCCGCGATCTTCTTCGGCGTCGCGTTCATCGTGGTGCTCGTCGTGATGGCGATGTTCTCGCTCTCGATCAAGCCCAACGAGCTGGAGCAGCACGAGATCGACGACGAGGACAGCGACCACCCGAAGGGCCACTGACCCCCTCGCTCCCCCTCAGTCGGTGGTGGGCAGGATGTGGTCGACGAGCTCTGACGCGAGACCCGTGTAGGCCGCAGGGGTGAGCGCCACGAGCCGGGCCTTCGCCTCGGCGCCGATGTCGAGGCCCTCGACGAACTCCACGAGCTCGGCCTGGCCGATCCGGCGGCCCCGGGTGAGCTCCTTGAGCAGGGCGTAGGGGTCGGCGATCGACGAACGGCCCGCCGTGACCTCGGCGCGCAGGACGGTCTGGATGGCCTCGCCGAGCACCTCCCAGTTGGCGTCGAGATCGGCCGCGAGGGCCGGCCGGTTGAGCGAGATCTGGCCGAGGCCGCCCTTGATGTTGTCGAGCGCGAGCACCGAGTGGCCGAGCGCCACACCGATGTTGCGCTGGGCGCTGGAGTCGGTGAGGTCGCGCTGCAGGCGCGAGGTCACGAGGGTCGAGGCCAGGGAGTCCAGCAGCGCGCTCGAGAGCTCGAGGTTCGCCTCCGCGTTCTCGAACCGGATCGGGTTGACCTTGTGCGGCATCGTCGACGACCCGGTGGCTCCCGCGACGGGGATCTGGGTGAAGTAACCGATGGAGATGTAGGTCCAGACATCCGTGCAGAGGTTGTGCAGGATGCGGTTGGCGTGGCTGATGCGATTGTAGAGCTCTGCCTGCCAGTCGTGCGACTCGATCTGGGTGGTGAGCGGGTTCCAGGTGAGTCCGAGCGAGGTCACGAACCCACGCGAGACGGCCTGCCAGTCGGTCTCCGGATCGGCCACGAGGTCGGCGGCGAAGGTTCCCGTGGCGCCCGAGAACTTGCCGAGGTACTCGGTGCCCTCGATCTGCGCCTTCACCCTTTCGAGGCGGTGCACCGTGACCGCGAGCTCCTTGCCCATGGTGGTGGGCGTGGCGGGCTGGCCGTGGGTGTGTGAGAGCATCGGCTCGTCGCGGTACTCCGCCGCCTGGCGGCGGAGCTCCTCGATCACCGCGGTGAAGGCGGGGAGCCAGACGTCCTGAACCGCCGAGCGGATGGTGAGGGCGTAGGAGAGGTTGTTGATGTCCTCGCTCGTGCAGCCGAAGTGGGTGAGCTCCGCCACGGCGTTCAGTCCCAGTGCGGCGAGCTTCTCGCGCACGTAGTACTCCACGGCCTTGACGTCGTGCCGCGTGGTGGCTTCCAGCTCGGCGATGCGATCGATGTCAGCCTGGCCGAACTCCTGCACCACCGCGCGGAGGCGCCGGGCGAGCTCGGGGTCGAGGGGTGCGGAGCCGAAGAACGAGTGGTCGGTGAGGTGCAGCAGCCAGTCGATCTCCACGTGCACGCGGGCGCGGTTGAGACCCGCCTCCGAGAGGTGGTCGCCGAGCGCGGTCACGGCGGGGCGGTAGCGGCCGTCGAGCGGGCTGATGGGCTGGGGAGGCAGAGGGGGCATGGGGGCTTCCGGTCGAGGGCGGTACGGGTCGGCGTGTCGGCGGGTCAGCGGGCGGGTGAGCGGCGGAAGGCCGGCTCGAGCTGGCGGAACAGGGCGGTGCAGGCATGCTCGATCTCGGCGAGCACGGCGTCGAACATCGCGGCGTCGGAGTAGTAGGGATCGCGGACGTCCGACCGGCCCGCGAACTCGGGGTCGAAGCCGAGCAGGAGGCGCACCTTCTGGCGGTCCTCCTCGGTGCGCGCCCACGAGCGCAGCACCCGCTCGTGGCTGCGGTCGAGCGCGATCACGAGGTCGAGCGTGTCGAACCACTCGGCGTCGAACTGACGGGCCCGATGGCTCCGGCCGTCGTAGCCCCGGGCCTCGAGGGCCGCCACGGTGCGGGGATCGGCGTGCTCGCCCACGTGCCACTCACCGGTGCCTGCGCTCGTCACGATCACGCGCGAGGAGAGCCCGGCCTTCTCCACGAGATCGCGCAGCACGATCTCGGCCATGGGCGAGCGGCAGATGTTGCCCGTGCAGACCATGCTGATGCGGAAGGCCTCGTCGAGGGGCTCGTCCAGGTCACGGGGCATCTGCCCATTGTGGCACTCAGCGGCGGCGGCTGTCTCCTGCCAGCGGCCGCAGGATGGCCCCGATGATGGCCGAGAGGATGGCCAGCACGAGGGCCCCCAGCACGGTCCACCAGAAGCCCTCGAGGATGAGGCCGAAGCCGAACCAGCCGGTCACCACGGAGACGAGCCAGAGCAGGAGGGCGTTCACGAAGAGTGAGATGATGCCGAGGGTGAGGATGTAGAGCGGGAACGCCACCACGCGGATGATCGAGCCGATGATGCCGTTCACGAGGCCGAACACCAAGGCGACGATGAGGTAGGTGAGGATGATCTCGCCCGTGCCGCCCTCGCCGAACGGGTCGATCTTGACGCCGGCGACGATCAGCGTCGTGAGCCACAGGGCGATCGCGTTGGCCACCAGGGAGACGAGGAATCTGCGCATGCCCCCACTATCCCAGACCGGGCACCGGGCGCATAGAGTCGCTGGATGGTGAACCTGCCGTGGAGTCCCGACCTGCCGATCCGCACCCCCAGGCTCGAGCTGCGGCCGCATCGGAGCGCCGATCTCGACGACCTGCTCGTCTACCACTCCGACCCCGAGGTGGTCCGCTACATCCCGTGGCCCGTGCGCGACCGGGTGCAGACGGCGGCGGCGCTCGACTCGCGCACCCGTCAGGGCCAGGTGACCGCCGAGGGCCAGTGGCTCGTGCTCGCCATCGAGCTCGGCGCCTCGGAGGAGCAGGCCGGCCGCGTGATCGGCGAGGTGCTGCTGAAGCTCGACAGCACCACGGATGCGCGGGGCGAGCTCGGCTACGCGATGACCGCCGACGTGGCCGGCCGCGGCTACGCCACCGAGGCCGCCCGAGCGGTGCTGCGACTGGGGTTCGAGGAGTTCGGCCTGCACCGGATCGTGGCGCGCCTGGATGCCCGGAACGACGCATCCGCCCGCCTGCTGCGACGGTTGGGGCTCCGGCAGGAGGCCCACTTCGTGCGCGACGAGTTCTTCAAAGGGGAATGGACCGACACGCTCGTGTTCGCGATGCTCGCGGAGGAGTGGGAGCAGCGGGAGAACCCGGACGGACGGGCGGGACATATTCCGAAGGCGCTTTGACGGGCCGAACTAGGATGAAGCAATGACCACCGGCCCCGTCAAGCTGCGCCCCGAGATCCTGGCGCTGCCCGCCTATCGGCAGGGACTGGCCGCTCCCGAGGGCTTCAAGCTCTCCTCGAACGAGAATCCGTTCGATCCACTGCCCGGCGTGCTCGAGGCCGTCGACGCCGCGAGCCGTCGGCTTCACCGCTACCCCGACGCCGCAGCGCCCGAGATCACGGCGCGCCTGGCCGCCGAATGGGGCGTGGAACCCGACGAGGTGATCGTGGCCGCCGGATCCGTGGCCCTGCTGATGCAGTTCACCCTCGCGGCCGCCGGCCACGGCGACGAGGTCGTCTACTCCTGGCGCTCGTTCGAGGTCTACCCCTGGATGACGGTGCTCCCGGGAGCCACGAAGGTCGCCGTGCCCAACACGGCCGACCACCGGCACGACCTCGACGCCATGGCCGCCGCCGTGACCGACCGCACTCGGCTCGTGCTCGTCTGCAGCCCCAACAACCCCACCTCGACGGCCGTCACCGCAGCCGAGTTCGAGGGCTTCATGGCGAAGGTGCCCGCCGACGTGCTCGTCGTCCTCGACGAGGCCTATGCCGAGTTCGTCACCGACCCCGCCGCCGTGAACGGCCGCACCCTCGTGGGCCGCTACCCCAACCTCGTCGTCCTCCGCACCTTCTCCAAGGCCTACGGGCTCGCCGGTCTCCGGCTCGGCTACGGGATCGGCCCCGCCGAGATCCTCGCGGCCGCCCGCACCACGAGCGTGCCCCTCAGCCTCACCGACCACGCCCAGATGGCGGGCCTCGCCTCGCTCGACCGCGCCGACGAGCTGCGCGCGCGGGTGGCCGACATCGCCGCCCGCCGCGACGCCGTCTACGAGGCTCTGCTCGAGCAGGGCTGGTCGAGCATCCCGCGCCCGCACGGCAATTTCGTGTGGTTCCCCACGGGGGAACGCAGCGCCGAGGCGCTCGAGATCTTCCGCCGTCACGGTATCGTGGCGCGCGCCTACCTGCCGGACGGCATCAGGCTGACGATCGGCGAAGCCGAGTCGGTCGAGAATGTGCTGGCCGCTTCAGACGAGATTGCGAGGGCCTTCGGATGACCGATTCCCCCACCGTCCGCTTCCTCACCGCGGGGGGCGCGTTCGAGCCCACCCCCGGCGCGGAGGAGTACGCCTCCTACCTGGAGCGCATCGGCGAGACGGAGTTGCGCCGCTTCTACCGCGACATGGCCGTGGTGCGCCGCTTCGACCAGGAGGGCACGAACCTCCAGCGCCAGGGCCAGATGGCGCTCTGGGTGCCGAGCCACGGTCAGGAGGGCGCCCAGGTGGGCTCCGCCTACGCCGCCCGGCCGCAGGACCACATCTTCCCCTCCTACCGCGAGCACGCCGTCGGCCTCGTGCGGGGCATCGACGTGCTCGCGATCGTGGAGCTGCTGCGCGGCAACACGCACGGCGGCTGGGATCCCACCGACCCCTCGAACGGCAACTTCCACGGCTACTGCCTCGTGATCGGTTCGCACTCGCTGCACGCCACGGGTTACGCCATGGGGCTCCAGCGCGACGGGCTCGTCGGAACGGGCGATCCGGAGGTCGACTCCGCCGTGCTCGCCTACTTCGGCGACGGCGCCACCTCGCAGGGCGACGTGAGCGAGGCGTTCGTGTTCTCGGCCTCGAGCCAGACCCCCAACGTCTTCTTCCTGCAGAACAACCACTGGGCCATCTCGGTGCCCGTGACCGTGCAGTCGCGCACCCCGCTCTACCTGCGCTCGCGCGGCTTCGGCGTGCCGAGCGTGCAGATCGACGGCAACGACGTGCTCGCGAGCTACGCCGTGACCGCCAAGCACCTCGACGAGGCCCGCGCCGGCCACGGCCCGCAGTTCATCGAGGCGCTCACCTACCGCGTCGGCGCCCACACCTCCTCGGACGACCCGACGAAGTACGCCGACCAGGCCCAGCACGATCTCTGGGTGTCGCGCGATCCGATCATCCGGCTCGAGAAGTACCTGCGCTCGCTCGGCGAGGGCGACGCCTTCTTCGCCGAGGTCGCCGCCGAGGCCGAGGACTTCGCCGCCGACATCCGCCACCGGACCCTCGCGCTGACTCCGCCGGACAAGGCGCTGATCTTCGACAACGTCTACAGCGAGCCGCACCCCGTGGTGACCGAGCAGAAGCAGTGGCTCGAGCGCTACGAGGCCTCGTTCGACACCTCGCCCGAGGCCTCGTCCGTCACGAAGGAGCAGGCATGAGCACCGAGACGACCCTCGACGAGCTGCCGATGGCCAAGGCGCTGAACGCCGGGCTCCGGCAGGCGCTCGCCGACGACCCCAAGGTGCTGCTGATGGGCGAGGACATCGGCCCGCTCGGCGGCGTGTTCCGCGTGACCGAGGGTCTGCAGGCCGAGTTCGGCAAGGAGCGCGTGGTCGACACCCCGCTCGCCGAGTCCGGCATCATCGGCACGGCGATCGGCCTGGCTCTCCGCGGCTACCGCCCGGTCTGCGAGATCCAGTTCGACGGCTTCATCTACCCGGGCTTCGACCAGATCACCTCGCAGCTGGCCAAGCTCACCAACCGCGGCGGCGGCGCGTTCTCCATGCCCGTCGTCATCCGGGTGCCCTACGGCGGGCACATCGGTGCGGTCGAGCACCACCAGGAGAGCCCCGAGGCCTACTTCGCGCACACCCCCGGCCTCCGGCTCGTGAGCCCGTCGACCCCGAACGACGCGTACTGGATGATCCAGGAGGCGATCGCCTCCAACGACCCCGTGATGTTCTTCGAGCCGAAGAGCCGCTACTGGCCCAAGGGCCCGGTCGACTTCACCGCCTCCGCCGCGCCGCTTCACGCGAGCCGCATCGTGCGCACCGGCACCGACGTGACCCTCGTGGGCCACGGCGCCATGGTGAGCGTGCTGCTGCAGGCCGCCGAGGTCGCCCAGGGCGAGGGCGTGAGCGTGGAGGTCGTCGACCTGCGATCGCTCAGCCCGGTCGACTACGGCCCCATCCTCGACTCGGTCACCAAGACCGGCCGGATCGTCGTCGCCCAGGAGGCCTCAGGCTTCGTGAGCGTCGGATCCGAGATCGCCGCGACGGTCGCAGAGCGCGCCTTCTACAGCCTGGAGGCGCCGGTGCTCCGCGTCTCCGGCTTCGACACCCCGTTCCCGCCCGCGAAGCTCGAGACGCTCTTCCTGCCCGACGCCGACCGCGTCCTGGAAGCCGTCGACCGGGCCATGGCCTACTAGAGCGCCTGGAGATCAGCATGAGCTCACAGTTCCACCTCCCGGATGTCGGCGAGGGACTCACCGAGGCCGAGATCGTCTCGTGGAAGGTCGCCCCGGGCGACACCATCGCGATCAATCAGGTGATCGTCGAGATCGAGACCGCCAAGTCGCTCGTCGAGCTTCCGTCTCCGTTCGCGGGCACCGTCGAGGGCCTGCTGGTGGAGGAGGGCATGACGGTCGACGTGGGCACCGCCATCATCACGGTCTCCGCGACCGAGGGCGAGGAGGCGCCGCCGCCTGCTCCGCCCGAGACCGACGCGCCGGATCCCGATCTCAAGGCCACGACCACGCTCGCAGCGACGGCGCAGGCCACCGCCGCCGCGGAGACGCCTGCGGCCCCCGAGGCTCCGGCCGAGAAGCCCGGCGCCGTGCTCGTGGGCTACGGCATCAAGGGCCACGTCTCGAGCCGCCGCACGGGCCGCTCCCGCCGCACGGCCATCCCGGCCATCGGCGAGGCGCCGGATGCGAAGTCGCCGTCCCAGCGCCCGGCCCGCATCCACCAGCCCATCCCGGGCATCCCGGTGATCGCCAAGCCGCCCATCCGCAAGCTCGCCAAAGACCTCGGCGTCGCGCTCGACGAGGTGACCCCCACGGGGCTCATCGGCGACATCACGCGGGAGGACGTCATCCGGCACGCCGACCAGGCGAAGGTGTTCCACAACATCGAGACGCCGCAGTGGGCGCCCGTGCGCGAGGAGCGGATCCCGGTCAAGGGCATGCGCAAGCAGATCGCCAAGGCGATGGTGGCGTCGAAGTTCACGGCGCCGCACGTCTCGCTCTTCGTCGACGTGGATGCCACCCGCACCATGGAGTACGTGAAGCGGCTGAAGACCTCACCCGACTTCGTCGGTGTGAAGGTCTCCCCGCTCCTGATCATGGCCAAGGCCATCATCTGGGCCGTTCGCCGGAACCCCATGGTCAACTCGGCCTGGACCGACAAAGAGATCATCGTGCGCAACTACGTGAACCTCGGCATCGCCGCGGCCACCCCGCGCGGTCTCATCGTGCCGAACATCAAGGATGCCCAGGACATGTCGCTGCGCGAGCTCGCCGGCGCTCTGGAGCAGCTCACCATCACGGCTCGCGAGGGTCGCACCTCCCCCACCGACATGTCCGACGGCACGATCACGGTCACCAACATCGGCGTCTTCGGGATGGACACGGGAACCCCGATCCTGAATCCGGGCGAGGTGGGCATCGTCGCGCTCGGCACGATCAAGCAGAAGCCCTGGGTGGTCGACGGTGAGGTGCGCGCCCGCTTCGTCACGACGATCGGTGCAAGCTTCGATCACCGCGTGGTCGACGGCGACGTGGCCAGTCGTTTCGTGGCCGACGTGGCGTCGATCATCGAGGAGCCGGCGCTGCTGCTCGACTGACGCGCTGCTGCTCTCCAGATGCGGTGCGCCTCGACAGAGGCTCAGGGCGCCGGGGTCGGCGGCAGCGAGAGGTCGACCCGGCGGAGGGCCACGAGGCGGAGGCCCGTGTCGCCCCAGTAGCAGGTCTGCAGCAGCAGGTCGGCCTCGAGACCCGCGGTGGCTGCCGCCGGGTCGTCGCCCGCCTGCGCGTCACGGCTGCCGGTGACCTGGTAGTCGCCGTCGAGCTCTGTGCCGGTGAGAGCCACGAGGTCGCCGGGCAGCAGATCGAGCACGACGTCGCCGCGGCAGTAATTGTGCGCCCCGACGATCGGCGCCACGGCCCCGATGTCCATGCGCACCCACTGGCAGAGGTCGAGCTCGGCCTGGTGGCCGCGCGCGGTGACCCCGATCGCCACGCTCAGCGGGGCGCGGGGCTCGCCCGGTGCCGGTGCCGGTGCCGGCCCGGGCTCGGCGGCCGGCGCGACCGGGAGGTCTGCAGCGGGGGGCTCCGGCACCGTTCCGGCCGGAGCGCCGCCGGCCGGGGCGCCTGCGAGCACTCCGATCGAGTCGCCCGAGACGCTCGCCGCGGCCGCCGAGACCGGCACGGGGCGGGTGACGATCCCCCAGCCGGCCGCTCCGACGAGGAGGACCGCCACGAGCACGAGCGCGATCCGTCCGGGCAGCACGGCGCGGCGACGAGCTCGGTGATACGCGGCGAAGTCCGGATGCACGGCCACAGCGTAGTGGGCACGAACAACGGCACGGTGACTCGGATTTGGTATTGAAAATCATTATCAATACACTGGGCGAGTGAAGAAGAAGACGCTGGTCCTCCCCGTGCTCCTGTCCTCCACCGCGCTCGCTCTGGCCGGGTGCGCCTCGGGTGGAGGGGCGACGGGTGCGACCGCAGCCGCAGGAGAGCAGCTGCAGGTCGTCGCGACGACCACGCAGGTCGCCGACTTCACTAGGCAGGTGGCGGGCGACGCCGCGACCGTGACCCAGCTCATCCAGCCCAACCAGAGCGCGCACAGCTACGACCCCTCCGCGGCCGATCTCGCGGCGCTCGGCTCGGCCGACGTGCTCGTGATCAACGGCGCGGGCCTCGAGGAGTGGCTCGACGACGCGATCTCGGCCTCGGGCTTCTCGGGCACCACGATCGACGCCTCGACCGGCATCGAGCTCTCCAGCGACGAGGCCGGCGACGGCCACGAGCACGCCGACGACGAGACCCATACCGACGAAGCGCACGCAGACGAGGCGCACGCGGAGGACGAGCACGCTCACGAGGGCGGCAACCCGCACATCTGGACCGACCCGCACCGCGCCGAGCAGATGGTCGCCACGATCGAGACCGGTCTCGCCGAGGCCGACTCCGCTGCCGCCGACGACTTCGAGGCCAATGCCACGGCTTACGAAGCGAAGCTCGCCGAGCTCGACGAGTGGATCCACACCAACGTCGACACCGTGCCCGAGGCCGATCGCCTGCTGGTGTCGAACCACGACGCCTTCACCTACTTCGTCGACGCCTACGGCATCACCTACGTCGGCTCCGTCATCCCGAGCTTCGACGACAACGCCGAGCCGAGCGCGGCCGAGATCGACGAGCTCGTGGCCGCCATCAAGGTCACCGGGGTCAAGGCCGTCTTCTCCGAGGCATCGATCTCGCCGAAGGCCGCCGACACCATCGCCGCCGAGGCGGGCGTCACGGTGTACTCGGGCGAGGAGGCGCTCTACGGCGACTCGCTCGGCCCCGAGGGCAGCGACGGAGCCACCTACCTGGCCTCGCAGATCCACAACGCGACCGTCATCCTCGAGTCGTGGGGAGTGACCCCCAGCGCGGTGCCTCGAGACCTGGAAGACTGACCGGGTGACCGCTCGCGACTCCGCCGCTCCCTCCCCCGCACTCCGGGTGACGGGGGCGGCTTTCGCGTACGGTGCAGAGACCGCCCTCGAAGGCGTCACCCTCGAGCTCGCTCCCGGCGAGGCGGTCGCGCTGATCGGGCCGAACGGTGCCGGCAAGTCCACGCTCCTGAAGGGAGTGCTCGGCCAGGTGCCGCTCGTGGCGGGCACGATCGAGGTGGGCGGGCAGACCTCGAGGCAGCGCTACGCCTCCCGCATCGGCTACATGCCCCAGCACGACGATCTCGATCCGCAGTTCCCGGTGACCCTCGAGCAGGTCGTCATGATGGGCCGCTACCGCTCCATCGGCTGGTTCCGGCTGCCGGGTGCGGCGGATCGGGCCGCGGTGGCCGCTGCCCTCGCCGCGGTGGGCCTCACCGACCGCGCGAAGCGGCGCTTCGGAGACCTCTCGGGCGGCCAGCAGCAGCGCGGCATCCTCGCCCGCTCGATCGTGTCGGACCCGTCGCTGCTGCTGCTCGACGAGCCGTTCAACGGCCTCGACCAGGAGAACCGCGCGTCACTCGTGAGCACCCTCGCGGCCCTCAAGGCCGAGGGCGTGGCCGTGCTCGTCTCCACGCACGACTTCGACCTCGCCCAGCAGGTCTGCGATCGCGTGCTGCTGCTCGAGCACGGGCGGATGGCCGTGGGCGAGCTCCCGCCCGCACCGCCGCGGACCCCCTGACGGTGGACCCCGCCGCCTTCCTCATCGATCCCTTCGCCCTGCCCTTCATGGCGAAGGCGCTCGGCGTGCTGCTCGCACTCTCGGTGGTCGCCGGCATCATCGGCGTGCTCGTGAACCTGCGCGCGCTCGAGTTCGTGAGCGACGGGCTCGTGCACGCGGTGTTCCCCGGCCTCGTGATCGGTTACGTCGTCTCGGGGCGGGAGGGCCTCTACGTCGGAGCCGTCGTGGCCGCGGTGATCGCCGCCGTCGTGCTCACGCTCGTGAGCCGCCGGGCCGGGTCGTCGGATGCGCCCACCGCCATCGTGCTCACCGGCATGTTCTCGATCGGCATCATCGTCGTCTCCACCCAGAGCGACTACGTGGGGCAGCTCGACCAGCTGCTCTTCGGCCGCCTGCTCACGGTGACCGATGCCGATCTCGTGCAGACCGTCATCGTCACAGCGATCGCCCTCGTGCTCGTGCTCGTCACCCTCAAGGGCCAGGTGTACCGCGCGTTCGACGCGACGGGGGCCGCGGCGGCGGGCTACCGGGTGCTCGGCCTCGACCTCGTGCTGAACGTCGCCATCGCGCTCGTGGTGGTGGCGGCCTCGAACGCCGTGGGCAACCTGCTCGTGCTCGCGGTGCTCATCGTGCCGGGCGCGGTGGGGCGGCTCGTGGCCGGGCGGATCGGGCTGATCTTCGCGGTCGCAGGCGGGTTCGCCGCTCTCGCGGGCTGGCTCGGGCTCTCGGTGGCGTTCGCGCTCTCGGTGGGGGCCGGCATCCCGGCGCCGAGCGGGGCCACGGTCGTGCTCGTGGTGGTGGCGGGCTACCTCGTGGTGCTCGTCGTGCGGGTGGTGGCGGATGCGCTCCGGCGGGTCCGGGCCGGTGGCGCAACCGGGCGCCTGGACCACGACCACCCCAGGGCCGGACGGGTGCGCTGATGGGCTACTACGAGCGGGCCCTCGTGATCGCGATCCTCCTGGGCGTGGTCTGCGGCCTCGTCGGCACCGTCGTGGTGCTCCGCCGCCGCGCCTTCTTCACCCAGGCGCTCACGCACGCGACCTTCCCGGGAGCCGTGCTCGCGGCCGCGCTCGGCGCCAACGTCATGCTCGGCGCCTTCGCCTCGAGCGTCGTCCTGATCGTGGCGATGACCCTGCTCGGCCGGGTGCACAGGCAGGGCTCGCAGGTCGCATCCGGAGTCGTGCTCACCGCCGGGTTCGCCCTCGGGGTGTTCCTGCAGGCCTTCTTCCCCGAACTGCCCATCCACGTCGACAGCTACCTCATCGGCTCGATCCTCAACGCCACCGACGGGGATCTCGCGGCCACCGCCACGGTGCTCGTGGTCGCGACCGTGACGCTGCTGCTCACCGGCAAGGAGATCCTCTTCTCCACTCTCGACCCGGCCGGCTTCCGGGCCGCGGGCTACCGGGAGTGGGTGGTCGAGGCGATCACGCTCGCCCTCGTGGTGATCACGGTCGTCACGGCCATGCCGGCGGTCGGCGCCATCCTCGCGCTCGCGCTCGTGGCCGCGCCCGCCGCAGCAGCCCGGCTGCTCGCGCGCACCACCACGCAGATCTTCGTGCTCGCCCCCGTGATCGGCGCCCTCTCCGGCGTGATCGGCGTCGTGGCATCCCGGAGTCTCGGGGTGGCGGCCGGAGCCTCGATTTCGCTCACAGCCGCTCTGTTCTTCGTGCTCGCCCTGGGGATCTCCCGGCTTCAGCGGCTACGGTGGAAGCGGCCGGCCGGAAGGTCGTCGGCGGGAACGGAAGAGGCGGTGCGGTCGTGAAGCGCAACACCTGGCAGCGGGAGGCCGTGCGATCGGCGCTCGGCACCCAGATGGGCTTCGTGAGCGCGCAGGGTCTGCATTCCTCGCTCAAGAACTCGGGCTCGCACATCGGGCTCGCCACCGTCTACCGCGCGCTCGCCGACCTGGCCCAGGAGGGTGAGGCCGACTCGCTGCAGTCGCCCGAGGGCGAGTCGCTCTACCGCGCCTGCTCGCTCGAGCACCACCACCACCTGATCTGCCGAAGCTGCGGTCTCACGGTCGAGATCGAGGCCGACGAGGTGGAGGAGTGGGCCCGTCGCACCGCTCAGCAGCACGGCTTCAGCCGGCCCGAGCACGTCGTCGACATCTTCGGCTTCTGCTCCGCCTGCGTTCCGCCCGTTCCCGCGTGATGGTGTAAGCTTCACAGGTTGGGTGGAATCCTCCGCCCATTGCGGGTCGTGCACGATGCTCGAAAGAGCGCGGCAGGACCTGTCGACAAGTCATCTTGGGTGAGGCACTCGCTTCACGGTAATCAACGGAGGAAACAATGGCAGCAGTGTGCCAGGTGACTGGAGCCGTTCCCGGCTTCGGTCACAACATCTCGCACTCGCACCGTCGCACCAAGCGGCGCTTCGACCCGAACGTGCAGAAGAAGACGTACTACGTGCCGTCGCTCCGCCGTAACGTGACCCTGACGCTGAGCGCCAAGGGCATCAAGGTCATCGACGCCCGCGGCATCGAGTCCGTGGTCAAGGACATCCAGGCTCGGGGGATCAAGCTCTAATGGCAAAGCAGCAGGACGTCCGTCCCATCATCAAGCTCCGCTCGACGGCGGGCACCGGTTACACCTACGTGACCAAGAAGAACCGTCGCAACAACCCCGACCGTCTCGTGCTGAAGAAGTACGACCCGGTCATCCGCAAGCACGTCGACTTCCGAGAGGAGCGGTAACCACATGGCCAAGAAGAGCAAGATCGCCCGCAACGAGCAGCGCAAGGTGATCGTGGACCGCTACGCGGCCAAGCGCCTCGAGCTGAAGAAGGCTCTCGTGAGCCCCACGTCGACCGACGAGGAGCGCGAAGCCGCTCGCCTCGGTCTGCAGAAGCTCCCCCGCAACGCCTCGCCGATCCGCGTGCGCAGCCGCGACGCCGTCGACGGCCGCCCCCGCGGTGTCCTCACCAAGTTCGGAATCAGCCGTGTCCGGTTCCGCGACATGGCTCACCGGGGCGAATTGCCGGGCATCACGAAGTCCAGCTGGTAAATTACCCCCGGTCGAACAGACCAACCGAACTGGCCCGCGAGGCCGGGTCCGTTCCACGTAAACAGCTGCACCTGCAGCGAAAAGGTCCGAGGAGGACACTTCAAATGGCTGACAAGTCACTCAACAAGACCGAGCTCGTCGCAGCCGTCGCCGCCGCTTCCGGCCAGACGCAGGCTTCCGTCAACGAGGTCCTCGACGCTCTCTTCTCCACGCTGGCCGACTCGGTCGCCTCCGGCACCAAGGTCACCATCCCGGGCTGGCTCGCCGTCGAGCGCACCTCGCGTGCCGCTCGCACCGGTCGCAACCCGCAGACCGGCGCCACCATCGAGATCCCGGCCGGTCACTCGGTCAAGATCTCGGCCGGCTCCAAGCTGAAGGCCGCCGCCAAGTAATTCGGGCTGCACACACACGAAGGCGTCGACTCCGGTCGGCGCCTTCGTCGTTCCCGGGCCCTGCCCACCGTGCGAGTGCTCAGGATGCGCCGCGTACAGTAGTGAGGTGCTGAGAGTCGTACGCATCGCCGGGCCGGCCACGCTCGTCGTGGTCGCCTTCGTGGCACTGCTGACCGGCCTCGCCATTGGCGGCGGCGCCGCACCCCAGCTGCTCGAGGATCCGGGCGAAGTCGTGCGCTACGGGCTCCCGATCGCCAAGCTGCTCGTCAACCTCTCGGCCGCGGGCATGATCGGCGCCATCGGTCTCGCGCTCTTCGCGATCCCGCCCGCGAGCCCGTCGTTCACCCGCTCGCTCGACGTCGCCGCAGCATCCGCTGCTCTCTTCACGATCGCCTCCGCGCTCACGGGCTTCTTCAGCTACCTCAGCGTGACCGCCAGGGCCCTGAGCTTCGACGACTCGTTCAGTCAGGGGCTCGGGCAGTTCCTCACCCAGATCGAGCTCGGCCAGGCCTGGCTCGCCACGACCCTCATCGGTGCGGTCGTGACCGTGCTGTGCTTCGCCGTGCGCAATCTCACCGCCCTGCTGTTCGTCGGGGTCCTCGCCGTGGTCGCGCTCGTGCCGATGGCGCAGCAGGGGCACGCCGCCGGCACCGACGGGCACGACGCGGCCGTCGCAGCCCTCGGCCTGCACCTCGTCTTCGCCGCCGCCTGGCTCGGCGGCCTGCTCGTGATCGCCCTGCTCAGCCGCGGGCTCGACACGCCCCGCCTCGTGACGGTCGTGAGCCGCTACTCGTCGGTGGCGCTCGTCTGCTTCATCGTGGTGGCGGCCTCGGGCTACGTGAGCGCCGAGCTCCGGATCGGCTCGCTGGACCGCCTGCTCACCCCCTACGGCCTGATCGTGCTCGTCAAGGTCGGCGCGCTCGTGGCGCTCGGCCTGATCGGCGCGGTGCACCGCCGCTTCGTCATCCGCAAGCTCGCCGGCACCGGTCGTCGCCACCACTTCTGGTGGCTCGTGGTGGCCGAGCTCGGCTTCATGGGCATCGCCACGGGCTTCGGGGCCGCCCTTGCCCGCACGGCCACGCCCATCCCCGAGACCGTGCCGCCCGAGCAGACGGCCGCGCAGATCCTCACGGGCGAGCCGCTGCCGCCCGAGCTCACGGCGTCGACCTTCCTCGCGCAGTGGAACTTCGACCTCATCTGGATCCTCGTCTGCGCCTTCGGGATCGTGTTCTACCTGGCCGGCGTCATCCGCCTGCACCGGCGCGGCGACCGCTGGCCGTGGTACCGCTCGGTGCTCTGGGTCGCCGGGCTCCTGATGCTGTTCTACGTGACCAACGGCGGGCTGAACGTCTACGAGAAGTACCTGTTCAGCATGCACATGTTCGGGCACATGACCCTCAGCATGGCCATCCCGGTGCTGCTCGTCTCGGCGGGGCCGGTGACCCTCGCCCTCCGCGCCATCAAGAAGCGCGACGACGGCACGCGGGGCTTCCGGGAGTGGATCCTGATCGGGGTGCACTCGAAGTTCGCGACCGTGGTGGCGAACCCCATCGTGGCGGGCGTGCTCTTCGCCGCGAGCCTCGTGGCGTTCTACTACACGCCGCTGTTCCGCTGGGCGATGGAGAACCACATCGGGCACGAGTGGATGATCGTGCACTTCCTGATCGTGGGCTACCTGTTCGTGCAGGCCCTCATCGGCATCGATCCGGTGCCCTACAAGCTGCCCTACCCGTTCCGGCTGCTGCTCCTGCTCGCCACCATGGCGTTCCACGCCTTCTTCGGGCTCGCGCTGATGGAGGGCGACGGGCTCCTGCTCTCGGACTGGTACGGCGCCACCGGCCGCGACTGGGGGCCGAGCGCGATCGACGACCAGCGGGCCGGCGGGGGCATCGCGTGGTCGATCGGTGAGATCCCCACCTTCGCGCTCGCGCTCATCGTGGCCGTGCAGTGGTCGCGCAGCGACAAGAAGGAGACCAAGCGGCTCGACCGGAAGGCCGACCGCACGAACGAGGCCGAGCTCGGCGAGTACAACGCCATGCTCGAGGAGCTCGCGCGGCGAGAAGGCCGGTCGTGAGCGACTCCGCCGATGCCGGCGTCGACCCGCACTGCCCGGTCTGCGGCTCCGTCGTGTTCTTCGAGTCGCTCGAGTGCCCCGGCTGCTCCACCGAGCTGGGCTTCCACCCGCCGTCGGGCTCATTCCGGCCCGTCGAACAGGATCCGGCGTGGCGCGCTTGCGTGAACCGCAGCCGGCGCTGCAACTGGCTCGCGGAGACCGACGAGCCGAGCGGGCAGTGCCTCAGCTGCCGGCTCACCCGTCGTCGGCCGCCGGACGACGACGAGGTGGCGCTCGGCAAGCTCGCGACCGCGGCGGTCGACAAGCGGAGGCTGCTCGTGCAGCTGATCGACCTCGGCCTGCCGATCGAGCCCTACTACGACAAGCCAGGCGGGCTCGCGTTCGACCTCGTGTCGAGCGTGGGCGGGGAGCCCGTGATCATCGGGCACGCGAACGGCGTGATCACGATCGACCTCGCCGAGTCGCTCGACGCCCACCGCGAGGCGCTGCGGGTGCGTCTCGGCGAGCCGTACCGCACGATGCTCGGGCACTTCCGGCACGAGATCGGGCACTACTTCCAGCCCATCCTGCTCGACGAGCCGGGCGCGGCCCCGGGCACGGGCGAGGGCTGGGACGAGTGCCGTGCGCTCTTCGGCGACGATCGCGCGAGCTACCCCGACGCGCTCGAGCGGCACTACCGGGACGGTGCGCCCGAGGGCTGGATCGAGAAGTACATCTCTGACTACGCCACGATGCACCCCTGGGAGGACTTCGCCGAGACCTTCGCGCACTACCTGCACATCACGGGCACGCTG
This sequence comes from Herbiconiux oxytropis, assembly GCF_024979315.1. GTDB lineage: Bacteria > Actinomycetota > Actinomycetes > Actinomycetales > Microbacteriaceae > Herbiconiux > Herbiconiux oxytropis. The sequence continues at coordinate 327,711 of NZ_JANLCK010000002.1, forward strand.
TCGACGGCCGCTCACGCCGGTGTGGTGCTGCGCGCCGAGCGCATCGGCGGCTTCGACCACGGTGACGTCGAGCCGCGGGTGTCGTACCGGAACGCGGGGTTCGACGAGGTGCTCGCCGACTGGCGCTGGCTCTCGCTGATGTTCAACCGCGTCAACCGCTCGATGGGGCTGCGCGACCTCTACCCCTTCGGCATCGTGGCGCCGGTGGCGAAGAAGCTCGCCTTCGTGCACCGGCTCGTGGCGTGCATCCGCTGACCTGAGCGGACCGCCGCGGCAGGCGCGCTAGCCGCGGGGGCCGAACACGATCGCGCCCTCGGCGTCGATCGAGAGCGAGAAGGTCGTGTCGAAGGCCACGAGCTCGTCCCGCGTGGAGACCGTGCCGTCGAAGAGCGAGCGGATGTCGACCTTCACGCGGGCGGCGCCGGTCGCGTTCGGCACCACCCAGCTCTCCTGGCCGGCGAGGATCGTGAGCACGGGGTAGGCCTCGATCGACCACGAGGGCTCGGACACGATGCGGTCGTCGACATCGAGACCGAAGGGGCAGCCGGGCGGGTAGAGCAGCGGCTCGTCGGCACAGGAGTCGAGGAACTCGTCGACGGTCGCCTGCACCGTGCTCACGAACGCGGTGGTGGGCTGCACATCGACGATCGCGCTCACACTCGCGGAGGGCTTGGTGGCGGTGAGGCGTGTGGGCAGGGCGCCGAGGTAGGTGGAGCGGTGCGAGAGCATCGTGAGGCTCGGCACGAGCACTTCGTACTCACCGCTCGCCCGGAAGTCGCCCGGCGCTCCCACGGCCACCCGGGAGGTGCCGGCCAGGATGTCGGCGGCGTGCGAGACCGTGATGCCGGCGTGGGCGGTGGGAGAGCGGGAGAACTCCCACTCGGGGAAGAACAACCAGCTCATGCCGGTCTGCACCACGTCGAACTCGGTCTGGCCGGGCACCGTGACCGCGGGGCTGCCGTCGGCTCCTCCGGCGGCGAGCGTGTAGGAGTAGACGATGCGGTGCCGGCCGGGCACGATCTCGGTGTCGCTGACCTCGGTGATCGCCTCCATCCGGCTGAGCGCATCCGGGACCACGAGCGAGGCCGAGCCCGTTCCCGGCTCGTCGTCGGTGCCGAGATCGACCCCCGGGGTGGCGAGGGCGGCCTCGACGTCGTGCTCGGCGAGGGCCTCGAGGTACATGCGCACGAACGAGGAGGCGCTGTAGAGCTCGCGGTTGAGGATGCCGACCGACGCGAACACCGCGGCCAGCGTGAGCAGCAGCAGACCGGTGTAGATCACGATCGAGCGGTGCAGCGCTGTGCGCTTGTCCACAACGGCCGGATCCATGTGCACAGTTTAGGCGGCGGCCGGGATCGCGCCCGGCGGCGCGGTAGATTGGCCTGATGGCACGTCCCACCCTCTCGGCCGAGCAGCAGCGGGTGTTCGACCTGATCGAGGGCACGCGCAGCCACGTCTTCGTCACCGGTCGCGCCGGCACGGGCAAGTCGACCCTGCTCAACCACCTCTCCTGGAACACCGAGAAGCAGCTCGTCATCTCGGCGCCCACGGGGGTCGCGGCCCTCAACGTGGGCGGGCAGACCATCCACTCCCTCTTCAAGCTGCCCATCGGGGTCGTGGCCGACCACGACATCGAGCAGAACCGCGAGGTCAAGAAGCTCCTCAACACCATCGACACGCTCGTGATCGACGAGGTGTCGATGGTCAACGCCGACCTCATGGACGCAGTGGACAGATCGCTGCGCCAGGCCAGGCAGCGCCCGCTCGAGGCCTTCGGGGGCGTGCAGGTGGTGCTGTTCGGCGATCCGTATCAGCTGGCGCCCGTTCCGGGCGACAGCGACGAGCGGGCCTACTTCACCGACCACTACCGCTCGATGTGGTTCTTCGACGCCAAGGTGTGGGAGCAGACGGAGCTCGAGATCGTCGAGCTCACCGAGATCCACCGCCAGCACGACGACGAGTTCAAGTTCATGCTCAACGCGGTGCGCTTCGGCATGGTCACCAAGGAGATCGCCGACGTGCTGAACAGCACGGGCGCCCGCTCCCCCGCACCCCCGAGCGCCATCACGCTCGCCACGCGCAACGACTCGGTCAACCGCATCAATCAGACGGCCCTCGGCCGCCTGCCCGGCCGCGTGCTGTCGGCGAAGGCCGGGATCTCGGGCGACTTCGGCGGCCGGGCCTATCCGGCCGACGAGAAGCTCGAGCTGAAGGTCGGCGCCCAGGTGATGTTCCTGCGCAACGACGCCGAGCAGCGCTGGGTGAACGGCACCGTCGGCACGGTCACGAAGATCTCGTCGACGGTGTGGGTGGAGGTCGACGGCGAGGTGCACGAGGTCGATCCGGTGGCCTGGGAGAAGCACCGCTACTCCTACTCCGCCGAGTCGAAGAAGCTCACCAAGGAGGTGATCGGCGAGTTCACGCAGTTCCCGCTGCGCCTGGCCTGGGCCGTCACCATCCACAAATCGCAAGGGCAGACCTACGACGAGGCGGTCGTCGACCTCGGCAGCCGGGTGTTCAGCCCCGGGCAGACCTACGTGGCACTCTCCCGGCTCACCTCGCTCGAGGGCCTCTACCTCACGCGCCCGCTCCGCCCCTCCGACATCATCGTCGACCCGGCCGTGCGGTCGTTCATGGCGAGGCGGGCGGGCCCTCCGACCCCCTGAACGGGGGCGTGACCTGGGCCTCGAGCCGCCTCCGGCGACCGGTACCCTTCGAGAGGAGGGGACAGAGATGGCTACACTGCTGTACCGCATCGGCCGATTCGCCGCACGACGGAGCATCGCCGTGATCGTGGGGTGGGTCGTCGTGCTCGGCCTCGCGATCACCGGAGCGGGGGCGCTCGGCGGCACCATGTCGTCGTCGTTCGCCATCCCGGGAACCGAGTCGCAGACGGCCATCGACATGCTCGACCAGCGGTTCGCCGCGGCGTCGGGCGGCTCGGCGAAGGTCATCTTCGTGCCGCCCGCCGGCAGCACCGTCGACGACTTCGAGGACCAGATCGCCGCCGCGGTCACGGCGCTCACGCCGCTCGACCACGTCACGAGCGTCACGGGCCCCTTCTCCGCGAACGCGACGGCCCAGATCAACGGCGACCGCACGATGGCCTACGCCACGGTGCAGTACGACGTGGCCTCCACCGAGCTGACGGAGGCGGAGAACGAGGCCGTGGTCGCGGCGGGCGACGCGGCCGCCACGGACGGCCTCGAGGTCTACTTCTCGGGCGTCACCGACGCCCCGGAGGCGGCCGTCGACTACACCGAGGCCGTCGGCCTCATCGTGGCCTTCATCGTGCTCCTCATCACCTTCGGCTCCCTGCTGGCCGCCGGCATGCCGCTCGTGACCTCCATCATCGGGGTGGCCGTGACCTCGACCTCCATCACGATCGTCTCCGGCTTCGTCTCGATCTCGTCGACCGCCCCCCTGCTGGCCACCATGCTCGGGCTCGCCGTCGGCATCGACTACGCCCTGTTCATCGTGGCCAGGCACCGCACGCAGCTCATCCACGGCATGGATCCGAAGGAGTCGGCGGCCACGGCCGTCGCCACCGCCGGCAGCGCCGTCGTCTTCGCGGGCCTCACCGTCATCATCGCGCTGCTCGGGCTCTCGGTGGTGCAGATCCCGTTCCTCACGGTCATGGGCGTGGGCGCCGCCATCTCGGTCGTCATCGCCGTGCTCGTGGCACTCACCCTGCTGCCCGCCGTCCTCGGCCTCTTCGGCCGACGGCTCATCCCGAAGCCCACCTCCCGTGCGGCCAGGCGCGAGCTCGCCTCGAGCGATCCCTCTTCGACCAAGCGCACCCTCGGTGCCCGCTGGGTGGCGCTCGCCACCGCGAAGCCCGTCATCACGGTCGTGGTGGTCGTGGTCGGCCTCGTGATCGTGGCCCTGCCCGCCACGTCGCTCCGGCTCACGCTCCCGGACGCGAGCTACAACCCCGAGGGCTCGATGTCGCGCGAGGGCTACGAGCAGCTCACCGACGGCTTCGGAGCCGGCTTCAACGGGCCCCTGCTCATCACCGCCGACATCTCGACCATCACCGACCTCTCCCCCGCCCTCGACGCCCTCGAGAGCCAGTTCGCCGGCCTCGCCGACGTGGCGAGCGTGAGCAAGGCCATCCCCAACCCCACGCTCGACATGGCCATCGTCTCCATCATCCCCTCGAGCGCGCCCGACAGCGTGCAGACCGAGCAGCTCGTGCACACCATCCGGGATGCCGCACCCGCGTTCGAGGAGGCCAACGGCTTCACCTACATGGTGACAGGGCAGACCGCGCTCGGCATCGACGTCTCGGCGCAGCTCGCCGACGCCCTGCTGCCGTTCGCGGTGGTCGTGGTGGGGCTCTGCATCATCCTGCTCACGATCGTGTTCCGCTCGCTCGCCGTGCCGATCTCGGCCACCATCGGCTACCTGCTCTCGGTGGCCGCCTCGTTCGGCATCGTCACCGCGGTGTTCGAGTGGGGCTGGCTCGCCGATGTCTTCGGTGTGGCGAAGGTGGGCCCCGTGATCAGCTTCTTCCCGATCCTCCTGATGGCCGTGCTGTTCGGCCTCGCGATGGACTACCAGGTGTTCCTCGTCTCGCGCATGCGCGAGGAGTTCGTGAAGACCGGGGATGCGCACTACTCGGTCACGCACGGCTTCATCGGGGCGGCGCGCGTCGTGACCGCGGCGGCCTGCATCATGTTCGCGGTCTTCGCGTCGTTCGTGCCGGGCGGCAACGCCATCCTGCAGCCGATCGCCCTGGGACTCGCGGCCGGCGTGTTCATCGACGCGTTCCTTGTGCGCATGACCTTCATCCCCGCGCTCATGATGCTGCTCGGCCGCGTGGGCTGGGCCATCCCGAAGCGGCTCGAGAGGGTGCTGCCGAACGTCGACCTCGAGGGCGAGGGCGTGCGCGAGATGCTCGACGCCGTGGCCTGGCGGCCGCTCGTGGGCGAGGCGGAGGCGTCGGACGACGCAGATTCCGATGGACGCGACTCCCGGCCGTTCGCCGTGGCCGCGGAGCACGCCGTGGTGGAGGCTGCCGCCGAGGGTGCCCTCGTGGCACCGTTCTCGGTGCGCGCCGAGACCGGATCGCTCGTGGTGGTCACCGGGGCCGCCGGCACGCATCCGGAAGCCGTCGCCGCGGCCGTGACCGGGCGCCAGCGCCTGCTGGAGGGCCACCTGCGGGTGCTCGACCAGCCGCTGCCGGTGCACGCAGCAGCTCTCCGCCGGCACAGCGTGCTGGTGGCGCGGCCCGTCGAGGGCGACCTGCTGCCGGAGCGCGTGCCGCTCCGGCGACTGCCCACGGGCGCCCTGAGCGTGGTGGAGCGCCTCGAGCACGAGGTCGGCGAGGAGCTCCGCGAGCTGTGGGGGCGCGAGCTCGCCGCGGAGTGGATCCGCCAGGTCGCCGTCGCCACGGCTGCCGCCGGAGCGGGATCCGCCTCTGTCGGTCCGGGGCGCGCGGCGCGGGTGCGGCTGATCGCCATCGATGCCACGGGCATCCCCACCGCCCACCTGCAGCACGCGCTCGCCGTGATCGACCAGGCGCTCCCGCTCGAGACCACCCTCGTGGTGGCGCACCACGGAGCGCGCCTCGAGGCGGGCAGCAGGCCGGTGCGCGTGATCGCGCTCGCCGCCGTGAAGCCGGAGCCGCCCACCCCACCGTCGGTGCCATCGGCGTCGCCACCGCCGTCCTCCCCGTCGGGTGCCTCCGACCCGGACGCGCCGGACTCCCCCACCGACCAGAATCCCCGAGAAGAGGTGACCGCATGACGAGCCTCCGCTCCCTCGTGCGCCGTGGCGACAGCGGTGCCCTCTCACCGCTCGCGCGGCGCGTGGCCGTCGTGCTCGCCGTGCTGACGCCTCTGCTCATCGCCGGCGTCGCCGTGACCGCGCTGCACTCCGACCCCTCCGCGAATGCGGCCGCCGGCGCCGTCCCCGCGCCGACTCCCACCGCCACGACCGCGGCCGACACGCCGGCGCCTGCCGCCACTCCCCTGCTCCCGGCCGCGGTCGTGAACCTCGACGCCATCGTCTACCTCGACGACGGGGCGATCGTGCCCGCCGACCCATCGAACCCGAACCAGGCGGGCACGCCCGTGGCCGCGGGCAAGGGCCTCGTGAGCGAGCTCACCGCGGGCACGTCGGGCCAGGGCTTCAGCTGGACGGTCACCGACGCCGACACCGCGTCGGCCGGCCTGGCCTCCGGCCAGTTCGCCGCCGTCGTCACCGTGCCCGCCGACTTCTCGGCGGCCTACGTCTCGACCGCCACCAGCGATCCCGTGCAGGCCCAGCTCGGCGTGCAGACCAACGGGGCGAACAGCTACGTGACCGGCCTGCTCGCCACCGCGCTCTCGACCGACCTGCAGGCGACGCTCTCGGCGAAGGCGACCGAGCAGTACGTGACGGGCACCCTGGGCGCCTTCACCGAGCTCAGCACGCAGCTCGGCACGGCGGCGGGCGGCGCCGCCCAGCTCGCCGCGGGCGCGAACACCCTTGCCGGTTACACCGGCGACCTCGCGACGGGTGTGGCCGGGGCGGCGAAGGGCGGTGCCGACCTGAACACGGCCGTGCAGGGCCTCGCTGGTGGCATGCGTGAGATCGCGGTCGGCACCGAGGACCTGCCGGTCTACGCGGGCTACATCGCCACCGGATCGGCCGGTGTCACCGGGGGCATCGACATCGTGAAGAGCCGTCTCGCCACCGAGACCCTGGAGAGCTACGCGATCGACCAACGGCAGAAGGATCTCGAGGCCGAGATCGCCGCGCTCAGCGCCGCCGTGCCCGACCTCACCACCGACGAGATCCAGACGCGTCTGGCCGGCGTGCAGGAGACGGCTGCGGGCATCCGCGTCGCCTCGTTCGGCGTGACCCTCGGGCTCGGCGTCGACGCCCTCGGTGTCACGGCGCTCGAGGCGTTCTCCGCCCAGGTGACCACCGGTAGCGCCGCCTTCGCGGAGGACCTGCCGCTGCTGACGACCACTCTCACCAAGGTCGCCGACGGCACGGATGAGCTGGCTCTCGGGACCGCGGGGCTCGCCAAGGGCCTCGGCGACCTGTCGACCGCGGCGACGGGCATCGCCGGCGGCTCCACAGACCTCGCGGGCAAGGTGGGCGAGCTGGCGACCGGGCTCGGCGAGGCCGCCGCGAAGATCCCGAGCTACACCACCGATCAGCAGACCACGATCTCGACCGTGGTCGCCCAGCCGATCGTGACCGAGCAGAGCGACCTGAAGGCGCCGCCCTCGCCCGCGGCCGCCATCGGCGCCGTCGCCGTGCCACTCGCGCTGTGGATCGGCGCCTTCGCGATCTACCTCCTGCTCGCGCCGTTCGGGCGCCGCGACCTCGCGTCGACCGCGTCGACCTTCCGGGTGGTGATCGGCTCGCTCGTGCCCGCAGCGCTGCTCGCGCTCGTGCAGGCGGCGGTCGTGGCCGTGGTGCTCTTCGCGGTGGGGGCCCAGCCCGCCCACCTCGCCGGAGGCATCCTGTTCTCGTTCGTGATGTCGCTCAGCTTCGTGATGCTGCACCAGGGGCTCGTGGCGCTCTTCGGGCAGGCCGGGCGCCTGATCTCGCTCGCGCTCGTGGTGGTGCAGGTCGCGGCGGCCGCCGTGATCGTGCCCAACGGGCTGAGCTCTCCGCTCTACACCGGGCTCGCGGAGCTGCTGCCGCTGTCGCATGCCATCGCGGGCATGCAGGCGCTCATCGGTGGCGGTGCGGCTGCGAGCGCGGGCCGGGAAGCGCTCGTGCTGCTCGTGTTCGCGGCGATCGGGCTCGTGCTCTCGCTCATCGCGGTCATGCGGGCGAGGTCACGGAGCACCGTGATCGCGGTGGCCCCGCAGCCGGCCTAGGCGCTTTCGCCGGGTCGGCTCAGGCGACCTGAGCGGCCTTCGCGTCGGCCAGGTCAAGGAAGAGCTCGGTGTTGAAGCGGTAGGCCACGAGCACCTCGTCGATGACCCGGTCGCGCTCCGCGTCGTCCCAGTCGACCGCGTCGAGCTGGGTGCGGTAGGTCTCCTTGAACTCCTTCGGCTTGGCGATGTCACCGAAGAGGTAGAAGCCCACGCCGTTGGTCTCGAAGCCGAACTGGCGCTGCATGAGGGTGCGGATGATCTGGCCGCCCGAGAGGTCGCCGAGATAGCGCGTGTAGTGGTGGGCGATGAAGCCGCCGTTCCAGGTGGCCGCGACCTCGTTGATGCGCTGCACGTAGCGGGCGGTGGTGGGCAGCGGGGTGATCTGGTCGCGCCAGCCGTCGCCGATCAGGAAGCGCAGGTCCTCCACGATGGCGGGGAGGCGCGTGAGCTTGGGCGAGATGAACGCGGCGGCCACGGGATCGTTCTTCATGCGGTCGGCCGCGGCCTCGAGGGCCTCGTAGATGAAGAAGTGCTGGGCCACGAGAGCGATGTAGTCGTCGCGCGTGCCCTTGCCGCTCATCAGGTCGGTCATGAAGCCCGCGCCCTCGGAGTCGCTGTGACCGGTCCAGGTGCGCTCACGAAGAGCCTGCGAGAAGGGGATTACAGCAGCCATACGATCAATCCAAGACGCTCGAGACGAAGTTAGTGTGCCCTAACTTTAGCGGAGGAACGCCCCGGAACACCTACGAGTTTCGTCACGAATGCGGCCGGGGCTCGATTCCGAGAGCCGCGCAGGCGCCGTCGTAGAGCGCCACGATCTCGCGGCGCACCTCCCCGCGCTCGGTGATGGGGCCCGCGGGCCAGGCGACGGATGCGCTCCGCACGGCGCCGCCGATCGTCACGTCCCACACTCCCCTGTCGCCGTCGAGACCCGTCATGGTGGCGGATTCGGCGGCGGGGTCGACGAAGGCGCGGGCGATGAGCAGGTTGTCGTCGGTGTGGTCGCCGTTCATGTGGCGGAGGATGGCGTCGACGATGTCAGGCGAGAAAGTGGTCACGGCACCACACGCTAGTCCAGGAGCTGAGCCTGCAGGAAATAGGTCGAGCGCGCGAACGACAGTGCGGCGGCGTTCCGATCGAGCAGCGCCTGCACGGTCGCGTTGGCGAAACCCTCGGTGGTGCCGGAGTAGCGATGCTGGGTCACGGGGGTGCCGTGCTCCTTGAGGCGGCTGAGGAACTCGTCGGCGTCGTGCCCCTGCGGCCAGCGCGGGTCGTCGGGCCGGTGCACGAGCACGGGGCACGGGATGAGGCCGGCCTCCTCCTCGGTGAGCGAGGCGTAGTAGACCACCACCGCATCCACGGCGCCCTGCTGGGCAAGGCGGAGCGCCAGGTGACCGCCGATCCCGAGCCCGATCACGCCGGCGCGCGGCGCATCCGGGCCCGTCGGGGCGGTCGCCCGGCCGAGGTCGAGGGCCGTCTCGAGCGCGGCCACGGCGAAGCCCTCGTCGAGGCCGGCCACGAGCTCGGCGGCGCCCTCGGGATCGATCGTCGCGAGCCCGTCGAAGAGGTCGGGCACCTGCACGAAGAAGCCCTGGTCGGCGAGAGCTCTCGCGTAGGCCTCGAGGTACGGCAGCCGACCGTAGGCGTCGTGCACGATCACCACGACGGGTCGGCCGGCCTGGCCGAACTCCAACGGCCAGCCGGGCGAGGGGATGTCGACGAACTCGGGCATCAGCGCCCCTCCGCCCTCTCGATGACCAGGTGGGTGCGGTGCATCGCGGTCTGGGCGAGTGCCGAGAGCAGGTGGAACCCCGCCAGGTTCTCGAAGCCCGCCGTCCAGTGGATGCGCTCGGCGATCTGCCAGATCGACGCATCCGGGGCCCGCGCGAGCACCGCGGCGACCTCCTGCGAGCGGCGCAGGTGGTGACGCCGGGTGGTGTCCTCACGATCGGCGAGGCCCGTGAAGCGGTACCCGTGGCCGGGCAGCACGTGGTAGCCGGGGTCATCGTCGGTCTCGACCCTCGCGAACGGCTCGAGCGCCTCGAGCGAGCGCAGGTAGTCGCCGATCGCATCCGGGGTGGGGCCGCCCAGCCCGATGCCCGGGAACATCGACGGCAGCAGGTGGTCGCCGGTGAAGAGCAGGCGCTCGGTCGTGTCGACGAGGGCGATGTGCCCGGGGGTGTGGCCAGGGGTCGGCAGCACGCGGATCGCCCGGCCGGGGATCTCGAGCAGCTGGTCGTCGTCGAGCAGCAGGTCGGCGTTCACCGGGCGGGTGCGCTGCACGCCGGAGTCGGCCATGCCGGCCGCCGCCGCTTCGAGTGCCGCACGCTGCTCCTCGGGCACGCCCCACTCCCCCAGCCGTGCTCTCGTCGTGGCCGCCCGCGACGGCTCCGCCTCGGCCAGCCGTCGTGCCGCCTCCTGGTCTGCCCGGTGCAGGGCGAGGGGCACGCCGTGCTCGCGCTGCAGCCGCTCGGCCAGGGCGATGTGGTCGACGTGGAGGTGCGTCACGATCGTGCCGGCGAGATCGGACTCGGAGTGCCCGATGCTCGTGAGCAGCGCGCTCAGCCGGGCGCGGTTGCCGGTGTCGTCGACACCGGGGTCGATGAGGTGCAGCCCGCCCCGCTCGTCCTCGAGGAGGTAGCTCAGGGTGAAGCGGGGCGGATGCTCCAACCCGGTGGGCTGCGGCAGCACCCAGAGGCCCGGCCCGATCTCCTTGGCTCCCGGTGCCCGGTCGCCCTCCGCCTCGGCACGCAGCTCCTCCGGGTCGAGGGCCTGCAGGGGCCGGAGGAGGTGCGCGGGGCGGCCGGGGGTCACGGCAGCCGGGCGATCGTGTCGAGGAAGAGCCGGGCGAAGCGGGGCACGTCGACGTCGAGGGCGACGTCGACCGGGTGCGCGGCCGCACCACCCGCCGGTGAACCCCCGTGGACGGTGTCCTCACCCGCCCGCTGCCGGCGGTCGACCACCGTCTGGCCGCGGCTGTGCCCGGCGAGCTCGACGCGCACGGGGAGGCGCTCCACGCGCAGGGCCGCGGGGTCGACGAGCGCGCACACCGCTCCGGCGTCGCCGATGTGTCCGCCATAGGAGGCGCTCACGGGGTCGTCGGCCATCTGGAAGTGCAGCAGCGCTCCCGCGAGCCGGCCGGATGCGGTGAGGCCGTCGCGGAGCGCATCCGCATCCGCTTCGTCGATGGTGACCTGGTTGAAGACGTCGAGGCCGTACATGAAGGCGGGCACGCCCGCATCGAGGGCGATCGCGGCGGCCTCGGGGTCGTGCCAGACGTTGAACTCGGCGACGGCCGTGGCGTTGCCGCCTGAGGCGGAGCCGCCCATGAAGAGGATCCGCTCGAGGCGGCCGGCGACCTCGGGGTGCTGTCGGAGCAGCAGCGCCAGGTTCGTCTGCGGAGCGAGGGCGATGATCGTCACGGGGACTTCGCTCTGAGTCAGCAGGTCGTGCAGGAGGTCGACCGCGTGCCGGGAGTCGGCGATCCTGGCGGAGCGAGGGAGGCCGAGATCGCCCATGCCGTCCGAGCCATGCACGTGCGACGGCCGCGACGGCTCGATCAGCGGCCTCCTCGCCCCAGCTGCCACCGGGATGTCGGGGGCGCCAGCGGTGTCGAGCACTGCCAGGGTGTTCGACACGACGTTGTCGACGGATGTATTCCCCTCGACGCATGTGATGCCGAGCACCTCGATCTCGGGATGCGCGACCGCCATGAGGATCGCCATCGCATCGTCGACCCCGGTGTCGACGTCGAGGATGACGCGGTGGGTCATCGCGGTGTGCGGGTCGACCAGAGGGCCAGGGCAACGAGCCCAGGCTGGAAGAACAGCCGCGCGAACCGCTTGCCGTCGGTGTCGAGCCCGAACGCGCTCCGACGGTTCACCCACTGGGAGACGTTGCCGGGGAAGATGGCGCTGAAGAACACGGCCGCGACGTTCCCCACGGCCTCCTTCTGCTTCGGCAGCACGAGGAAGGAGAGGCCGAGCGCGATCTCGGCGACGCCCGACGCGAGCACGACCTGGTCCTCGCCCTGGGGGGCCAGCTCCTTCGCGAAGCCGGGCACCTGTGCCTTGAAGTCGTCACGCGCGAACGTGAGATGGCTGACCCCCGCGAACACGAGGGCGAGCCCGAGGCCCACCCGGCCGAGCGTGCGGGCGACGGAGCGCTTCTTCTGAGGAGTCATGAACACATCCTGCTCCCTGCGGCGGGCGGATGGCGAACGGATCGCTGGCGCAGAGTGGTCTCGTGGAGCGGATGACGGGAATCGAACCCGCGCTATCAGCTTGGGAAGCTGAAGTTCTACCATTGAACTACATCCGCGACGCCCGGCCTGAGCGCGGACGAGAGCCATCATAGCGCGTGGACGCGCCGCTACACTGACTGCGTGCTCCTCTCCGACCGCGACATCCGCACCCAGATCCGTGAGAACCGCGTCAGCCTCGAGCCGTTCGAGGAGGCGATGGTGCAGCCCTCGTCGGTCGACGTGCGGCTCGACCGCTACTTCCGGCTGTTCGACAACCACAAGTACCCCTTCATCGATCCCGCCGAGGATCAGCCCGAGCTGACCCGGCTGATCGAGGCGAAGCCCGACGAGCCCTTCATCCTGCACCCCGGTGAGTTCGTGCTCGGCGCCACCTACGAGCGCGTGGGGCTGCCCGACGACATCGCCGCCCGGCTCGAGGGCAAGAGCTCGCTCGGCCGGCTGGGGCTCCTCACCCACTCGACCGCCGGCTTCATCGACCCCGGCTTCTCGGGCCACGTGACGCTCGAGCTCTCGAACGTCGCGACGCTGCCGATCAAGCTCTGGCCGGGCATGAAGATCGGCCAGCTCTGCTTCTTCCAGCTCTCGAGCCCCACCGAGAGGCCGTACGGCTCGAGCGAGTACCTCTCGCGCTACCAGGGTCAGCGGGGGCCGACGGCCTCGCGCTCGCACCTCAACTTCCACCGCACCGACGTCTCGGCCACCGACGACGGCAGCCTCGGCGGCTAGCGGCAGACCTCACCTCTGCCGAGCCGTCACTTTCCACCCCTCTCAGCAGGATTTGGCGTGAAAGGTGACGGCTCGGCAGACCTCAGGCGTGGGGGAGGCCCGCGGCACCGAGCCGCGTCGCCCCACGGGAACGGGCGCGCTGCTCCTCGAGCGCCTCGGCGAAGGCGGCCTCCCAGTCGGCGGCGACCTCGATGCCCAGGCGCCTGGCCTCCTCCACCGAGAGCTCCTTCGGGAACCCGTGGGTGTCCGAGAGCCGGAACACATCCGTGCCCGTGAGCGTGCCGCCCTGGTACTCGGCGAGGGCCACGAGACCTCCCTCGAGCGTGCGCCGGAACGAGTTCTCCTCCTTCACCAGCACCGCCACGACCTCGTCACGCGACGCCGCCACCTCGGGGTAGTCGGCCGCGTAGAGGTCGGCGATCACGGGCACGATCTCGGAGAAGAAGTTCTCGGTGAGCCCGAGCGAGAGGGCGAGGCGGATGGCCCTGCGCAGCAGCCGGCGCATCACGTAGCCCTGCTCCTTGTTGGAGGGCCGCACGCCGTCGACCGCGAGAAAGGTGGCGCCGCGCAGGTGGTCGGCGATGATCCGCATCGAGGCGGTCTCGTCGTCGTAGGAGCGGCCCGTGAGCTCCTCGAGCTTGGCGATGATGGGCCAGAGCAGCGAGATGCGGAAGACGTCGTCGGAGCCGATCGAGGCAGCCGCGATGCGCTCGAGCCCGCCGCCGAAGTCGACGTTCCGCTTGGCGAGCTCCTCGAAGCTCCCGTCGGGCAGGCGCCGGTACTGCATGAAGACCTGGTTGCCGATCTCCATGAACTGGCCGCCGTCGCTCGCCGGGTGCGCCTTGCCGTAGGCGGGATCCTGGTGCGCCGCCCCGAAGTCGTAGAACACCTCGCTGTCGGGACCGCACGGGTCGCCGATGGGCGTCGCCTCGAGCGATCCGCCGCGCGACCACCAGTTCTCGCCGCCGTCGTAGAAGAAGACGCGCTCGCCGGGGAGCACGCCGCGCCGATCCCCGTCCTCCTGCGAGCCGATCTCGGCGATGCCGTTCGAGACGCCGCGCTCGCCGAAGACGGTCGCCCAGATGCCGGCGGCCTCGTCGTCGCGCGGGATGCCGTTGGCCGGGTCGCCGATGAAACAGGTCACGTAGATGTGCTCGGGATCCAGGCCCACGATGTCCACCAGGAAGGTGAAGAACTGGCGGATCTGCTCCTCCTTGAAGTAGTCGCCGAGCGACCAGTTGCCGAGCATCTCGAAGAAGGTGGTGTGGCGGTTGTCGCCCACGTCGTCGATGTCCTGGGCGCGCACGCAGGGCTGGCTGTCGGTCAGGCGCTGCCCGGCCGGATGCTCGGCGCCGAGCAGGTAGGGGAGCAGGGACTGCATCCCGCTGCCGTTGAAGAGCGTGCTGGTGTCGCCGCGGGGCACGAGGGGGGCGCGGTCGATGACGGTGTGCCCGTTCTTCTCGAGGAAGGCGAGGTAGGAGTTGCGGATGTCGTGGGCGTCCATGCCCTCAGCATGGCAGAGCCGACCGCCCGCCCGGCAGCGCCCATCGTGGGGCCAAGAGGGTCAGCCGGTCAGCAGGCCAACGGGTCAGCAGGCCAGCAGGTCAGAGGGTGAGCTGGGGGAGCTGCAGTGCGAGCCACGGGCTGAAGGCCCAGGGCGTGAGCGCGACGGAGTGCTGCAGCTCGGCCGCGTCGGCCCAGCGCCACTCGGCCACCTCGGACGGGTTCGCCTCGATGGGCCCGGCGGCTCGGGCGATGTAGACGGGGCAGATCTCGTTCTCCACGATGCCCGAGGCGTCGATGGCGAGGTAGCGGAAGTCGGGGAGGGTGAGCTCGAGCTCCGCGATCTCGAGACCGAGCTCGGTGCGCGCCCGGCGCAGCACGGCCTCGCGCGGATCCTCACCCGGTGCGGGATGCCCGCAGAACGAGTTCGTCCAGACCCCCGGCCAGGTGAGCTTGGACAGCGCTCGCCGCGTGACCAGGATCCGCCCCTCGTCGTCGAAGACGTGGCAGGAGAAGGCGAGGTGCAGGGGGGTGTCGTCGGTGTGCACCGAGACCTTGTCGGCCGTGCCGATGGGAGCTCCGTCGTCGGAGAGGAGGATCACCTGTTCGATCACGGCACTCATTTCACTATTGTCCTTTATTACTTGGCAACCATGTAACCTGGGGAAGGTGGACACGCACGATCTGGTCGCGGTGTCGGACCGCCGACAACAGCACGTCGAGCGGGTTCTGGCGGCATTCTTCAGCGATTCCCACTACCGTGCGAAAGCCCTGGGCGCCCCCTACGCCGCCCTCTGGCAGACCCTCGAGCGCAACGCCTCGGGAGGCAAGCGCTTCCGGCCGCGCATGGTCATGGCCGCCTACGAGTCCCTCGGCGGAACCGACCTCGACGCCGCGGCCCACGTGGGCGCCGCCTTCGAGCTCCTGCACACCGCGCTCATCGTGCACGACGACGTGATCGACCGTGACTTCGTGCGGCGCGGCGGGCCCAACGTCTCCGGCAGCTACCGCGACATCGCCACGACCGCCGGGATCCCGCTGCCCACCGCCGAGCACCGTGGCATGTCGGTCGCGATCATCGCGGGCGACCTCGCGCTGTTCAACTCCTACCGCCTGATCGACAGGTCGGGGGTCGACGGCCTCCTCCGCACGCGCCTGCACGACATCCTCGACGAGGCGATGTTCGTCTCCGCCGCGGGCGAGCTCTACGACGTCGACTTCTCCATCCGGGCCGAGCCGCCGACCGTCGACGAGATCATCGAGATGGAGGCGCTGAAGACCGCCGGCTACTCGTTCGAGGGTCCGCTCGCCGCCGGGGCCGTGCTGGCGGGCGGGTCGCCCGAGGCCATCGCCGCGCTGTCGACGTTCGGCCGCGACATCGGCATCGCCTACCAGATCGTCGACGACCTCCTCGGGGTGTTCGGCGACGAGGGTGCCACGGGCAAGACGACCCTCGGCGACTTGCGCGAGGGCAAGCGCACCGTGCTGCTCGCCCACGCCGTGGGGCATCCGCAGTGGGCCGAGGTCTCCGACCTCTTCGGCCGCCCCGACCTCACCGCGGAGGAGGGCGACCGCATCCGCACCGTGCTCGAGGAGATCGGCTCGCGCCGCTTCGCCGAGGCCCTCGCCCGCGACTTCGCCAACCGCGCCTGGGAGGCACTCGTGGGAGACGACCTGCCCGGGACCGTGCGTGAGGAGTTCCGCCCCATCGTGGCCGCGGTGCTGGGCCGGGTGCGATGAGCGCAGCGCGCCGCTTCACCGGTGATCCGTCGCTCTACGACCGGGTGGCCATGGAGACCTCCTCGATCGTCATCCGCCGCTACTCGACCTCGTTCGGGCTCGCCTCCCGGCTGCTCGCCCACCCCGTGCGCCAGGACGTGGAGAACATCTACGGCCTCGTGCGCCTGGCCGACGAGGTCGTCGACGGGGTCGCCGCCTCGGCCGACCTCGAGCCCGAGCGGATCGCCGCCTGCCTCGACGCTCTGGAGCAGGAGACGGCGGCCGCGCTCGACTGCGGCTACAGCACCAACCTCGTGGTGCACGCCTTCTGCCTCACGGCCCGCCGAGTGGGGATCGGCACCGACCTCGTCGAGCCGTTCTTCCGCTCGATGCGCGCCGACCTCTCGGCCACCACGCACACGCAGGAGTCGTTCGACGACTACGTCTACGGATCGGCCGAGGTGGTGGGGCTGATGTGCCTGCAGGCGTTCCTGGCCGATCCCGCAGCCCGCAAGCGGAGCACGGCTCAGCGCGCCGCCCTCGTCGACGGCGCGCGGCACCTCGGTGCGGCCTTCCAGAAGATCAACTTCCTCCGCGATCTCGCGGCCGACTTCGGCACGCTCGGCCGGAGCTACTTCCCCGGCATCGACGTGAACACCTTCACCGAGGCCGAGAAGGCCAGGATCGTGGCCGACATCGACGAGGACCTCCGCATCGCGCGCACGTGCCTGCCGGGCCTCCCGCCCTCGAGCCGCCGTGCCGTCGCGCTCGCGCAGGGACTGTTCGAGGAGCTGACCGACCGGCTGCGCGCCACGCCCGCCGCCGTACTCGCCGAGACCCGCATCCGGGTTCCGAACCCCGTCAAGGCGAGAATAGCTGCAGGGGCGGCCCTCGGCCGGCTCCCCCGGCGGCGACCGGATGCGCATGAAGGAGACACGACCGAGTGACCGCAGAGCACACGAACGACCACGACGACCTCGCCGGAGCCGAGCTCGGAGGCGAACACGGAGCCCCGGGCAGGGCGGTCGTGATCGGTGGCGGCATCAGCGGGCTCGCGACCGCCGCGCTGCTGGCGCGCGAGGGCCACACGGTGACGCTCCTGGAGAAGAACGAGGCGGTCGGCGGTCGCGCGGGCACCTGGGAGAAGGACGGCTTCCGCTTCGACACGGGCCCCTCCTGGTATCTCATGCCCGAGGTGTTCGACCACTTCTTCAAGCTCTTCGGCACGAGTGCCGCCGAGGAGCTCGACCTCGTGAAGCTCGACCCCGGCTACCGCGTGTACTCCGAGGGCGAGTTCGCGCCCATCGACCTCGCCTCGAACCGCGACGACAACCTCGACCTCTTCGAGTCGATCGAGCCAGGGTCGGGAGTGCGCATGGCGGGCTACCTCGACTCGGCCGCCGAAACCTACGAGCTCGCCAAGGAGTACTTCCTGTACTCCACGTTCGAGAAGATCACCCCTCTCGCCACCGGCCCCGTGCTCAAGCGGCTGCCGCGGCTCGCCCGTCTCCTCACCGAACCGCTCGCACGCTTCGCGGGGCGTACGGTCCGCGATCCGCGGCTCGTCCAGGTGCTCGGCTACCCCGCCGTCTTCCTCGGCACCTCACCGTATTCCGCTCCGAGCATGTATCACCTCATGAGCCACCTCGACCTCACCGAGGGCGTGCTCTACCCCCGCGGCGGCTTCGCCTCGGTGATCGCGGCCATCGAGCGGATCGCGCGCGCCGAAGGCGTCGAGATCATCACGGGCGCCACCGTCACGCGCATCGTCACTGCGGTGGAGGGCGCCTCGGTGATGGTCCCCGCACCGGTCGACGTCTACGACTACGAGACCACGGAGTTCGACACCAACGTGATCGACCGCGACGAGCTCGCTCGGGTGCTCGCGGGCGAGATGTCGACCGCCACCGAGCCCGAGCCGGTCGCCGAGATCCCCGCGGGCCAGAAGCCGCGCGCCGGTGGCGTGCACTACACCGACGGCGACGGGCGGGCGCACTCCGTCGACGGCTCCGTCGTGGTGTCGACCGCCGACCTCTGGCACACCGAGACGACCATGCTCCTGCCCGAACTGCAGACCTACCCCGAGAGCTACTGGGCGAAGCGCACCCCGGGCCCGAGCGCCCTGCTCATCATGCTCGGCGTCGAAGGCGACCTGCCCGAGCTCGAGCACCACACGCTCTTCTTCACCAAGGACTGGCGGGAGAACTTCGAGAAGATCTTCGGGCGCGGATCGGGCCCTGCGGCCACTCGGGGCACCTCGGTGCCTGCACCCGCGTCGCTCTACGTCTGCAAGCCGAGCGCGACCGACCACGACGTCGCGCCGGAGGGCCACGAGAACCTCTTCGTGCTCGTGCCGCTGCCCGCCGACCCCTCGATCGGCGCCGGCGGATTCGACGGCGGGGGAGACGCGCGCCTCGAGGAGCTCGCCGACACCGTGATCGAGCAGATCGCCTCGTGGGCCGGCATCGCGGATCTCGCCTCGCGCGTGGTGGTGCGGCGCACCGTGGGGCCCGCCGACTTCGTGGCCGACCTCAATTCGTGGGAGGGCACGGCCCTCGGGCCCGCGCACACCCTGCGGCAGAGCGCGATGTTCCGCTCGCGCAACCGCAGCACGAAGGTCGACGGCCTCTACTACGCCGGCGGCTCCACCACGCCGGGCATCGGCCTGCCGATGTGCCTCATCAGCGCAGAGCTCGTGATCAAGCGCCTGCGCGGCGATACGAGCACCACCGCGCTGCCGGAGCCCCTCGCGCCGGCCGGCGGCTGATCGCATGGGCATCCTCTACCTGGTGGCCCTCGCGATCTCGATCACGGGCATGGTGGTGCTCGACCGCAGGTTCGGGCTCTTCTTCTGGCACCGGCCGGTGCGGGCCGCGATCGTGCTCGCCGTAGGGGTGCTGTTCTTCCTGGTCTGGGACCTGTTCGGCATCGGGCTCGGGATCTTCTTCAGGGGCGAGACGTCGTTCATGACCGGGCTGCAGGTCGCGCCGGAGCTGCCGGTGGAGGAGATCCTCTTCCTGACCCTGCTGTGCTACCTCACCATGAACGTGTTCCGCGGGGCGTCGCTCCTCATCGCACGGCGGGAGGCGGTGTGAGCTACTGGGGGCTGAACGCGGTGTTCCTCGCCGTGGTGGTCGTGGTCGTGGTGGCGGCGGTCGTGAGCCTCGTCGTGAGGGCGGGCGACGCATCCGCTCGTCGACGCCTGCTCGCGGCCGTGGGGGTCACGATGGCGGTGCTGCTCGTGATGACCGCGGTGTTCGACAACGTCATGATCGGGGTGGGGCTCGTGGGGTACGAGCCGTCGCTCATCTCGGGGGCGTTCGTGGGGATCGCGCCGCTCGAGGACTTCGCGTACGCGATCGCGGCGGTGCTGCTGCTGCCCTCGCTCTGGGTGCTGCTCGGGGGGCGGGACGGGGCCGGGTCGGCGTCGCCTGCGTCCCCTGCGTCGGCAGGTTCGCCGAAGGAGTCGGGCCGGTGATCCGCACGCTGCTGCTGTCGTCGCGTCCGCTCTCGTGGGTGAACACGGCGTTCCCGTTCGCGGCGGGCTATCTCATGACCACGCGCGAGGTCGACCTCGTGTTCGTGCTCGGCACCCTCTACTTCCTCGTGCCCTACAACCTCGCGATGTACGGCATCAACGACGTCTTCGACTACGAGTCCGACCTCCGCAACCCGCGCAAGGGCGGGGTCGAGGGCGCCGTGCTCGACCGCTCGTTCCACCGCATCACGCTGTGGGCGGTCGTGATCACGAACGTGCCGTTCCTCGTGTTCCTGGTGGCGGTCGGATCGCCGCTGTCGTGGCTCGTGCTCGCCGTCTCGGTGTTCGCGGTCATCGCCTACAGCGCGCCGGGGCTGCGCTTCAAGGAGCGCCCCTTCGTCGACTCGCTCACCTCGAGCACGCACTTCGTGAGCCCCGCCGTCTACGGACTCGTGCTCGCGGGGGCCGTCTTCACGCCGGGACTCTGGGCGGTGCTCGGGGCCTTCTTCCTCTGGGGGATCGCGAGCCACGCGTTCGGAGCGGTGCAGGACATCGTGGCCGACCGCGAAGGCGGGATCGGGTCGATCGCGACCGTCATCGGGGGGCGCGCGACCGTGCGGTTCGCGCTCGTGGCGTACCTCCTGGCGGGCGTGCTGCTGCTGTTCGCTCCGTGGCCTGGGTCTCTCGCGGCGGTGCTGGCCCTGCCGTACGCCGTGAGCATCCTGCCGTACGTGTCGGTGCGCGACGAGGATGCCGAGCGGGCGAACGCGGGGTGGAAGCGGTTCCTGTGGCTGAACTTCGTGGCCGGGTTCGGCGTGACGATGCTGCTGATCTGGACGTGGTCGCTGGGGTAGTGCTGGCGCGCTGCTCCGGATGCTCGCGGCGCCGATCATGGAGCCGGCGAACGGTTCGTGCGACGATCGTCGCGAGAGTGCGGCTGCCTAGAATCGGGGGATGAAGCGACCCCGCGTTCTGGTCGCCGCCGCGGCGGCGTGCGCCGTGGTCGCGCTCGCGGCGGCGGGGGTGTCGGTGTGGGCGCTCTCGGCGGGGAGCGGTGCGCCGCTCGGCCGGGCCGGTGTCGTCGCCGACTCCGGCGCATCCGGTGACGGGAACGCCCTCACCCGTGAGGCCTGGGCGACCGGGAGCACCGGGATCTACAGCTTCGGGCACACGATCGACAGCGCGGTGCCGAGCCCGGATGCGCCGCTGGACGCCTCGATGCGGCTGCCGTTCTCGTTGAGCGTGCCGGCGCAGGCGTTCCGGGTGCACGTGCGCAACTGGTCGTTCGACGACGAGCGGGAGTACGACTCGCCTGTGACGCTGACCGGGATGCACGTGGGGGCGCACGCGCTCGATCCGAGCACCGCGACCGGCCAGACGGGTGCCTTCGAGGGGACCCCGGTGGGGATCGTCGGAACGGTGAACCTCGCGCGCGGCGGGTTCGTGAGCGAATGGATCGAGCCGTCGCGCATGGCCCTGGATGCTTCGGTGGACTCACTGCTGGCGATCGGCTTCACCGCCCCGGCCGGGGCACGGCTCGCCACCTCGCAGGGGTTGTCGTGGACCGATGTGGGGGAGGGGGCGGCGGCGCTCGCCGGAGGGCCGGGCGTGCGCGGGGCCCCGCAGTACCTCAGCTACTTCGATGTGTGGATCGAGTACGGGTTCGGGGGATCCGACGCCGATCCGCCGCCTGTGCTCGTGAGCGTCGGCCATTCGCTCAACGCGCCGGGGTCGTTCGCGACGGAGGCGTTCCCCACGCGCGGCGAGTCGACCGCGTGGCCGCAGCAGTGGGCGCTGTCGCACGGGGGAGTGGCGGTGTCGCTCGCGGCACCGGGGGCGGAGGCCTCCGCGTTCGCGCCGTCGGCGGCGAAGTGGGAGGCGTTCTCCGACGTCTCGCCCGACATCGTGACCATCTGGACCGCGTCGAACGACATCGCCAGGGGGCATCCACTCGCCGAGATCGAGCGGGACTGGTCGGAGGTCGTGGCGGGGGTCGTGGCGCGGTGGCCGGATGCTGCCGTCTTCGCGCTGACCGAGCCGCCGCGAGGTCTCACCGGGGCCGAGGAGCAGACGCGGCTGGCCTGGAACGAGTGGCTCTCGCTCGTGCCTCCCGGGGTGGACGGGGTGCTCGATGCCGACGCGGTGCTGCGGGATCCGGGGGCTCGCTCGCTGCTGCGTGCCGACGTGGATGCCGATGGGGTGCACTTCTCGGCGCGGGGGCACGCGCTCGTGGCGGAGCTCGTGCCGGTGCCGGTGCCTCCGCCGGTGCCTGTGCCGGTGCCGACTGCCGCTTCGCGCTGACGACGGAGTTTCGGCCATCTCGGCGGGAACGACGGATGGTGCGCGCGATCAAGGGACAGTTCGCCGTCGTCCCGGCCGGATTGCTCCCCGGGGCGGCGGTGGGGCGAGAGGGCAGGGTGATGCGGGGCGCACCAGGTGGGTGCGCCCCGCAGTCCTTCTCAAGTTCCTGCTCGGTGTCGGTCAGCGGATGCCGGTGGCCTGACGTCGAGCGAGGAGGAGGGTGCTGATCCCGGCGAGGATGAGCAGGAGGAGTCCGCCGATCAGGGGGAGGGGGTTGCCTCCCGTGAGGGCGAGGGTTCCGCTGTCGGATCCGGTGCTTCCGCCGGCGACGGGGGTGGTGCTGCCGCCGGAGGGGGTGCTGGTGCCGGGGGTGGTGTCAACCGGGGTCACCGGGGTGACGGGGGTCGAGGGAACCGTCGGGTCCGTCGGGTCGACCGGGTTGGTCGGAGTCGTCGGGTCCGTGGGGTCGGTCGGGTCCGTGGGGTCGACCGGATCGGTCGGGTCCGTGGGGTCCGTCGGGTCCGTGGGGTCCGTCGGGTCCGTCGGGTCGACCGGGTCGGTCGGGTCGGTCGGGTCCGTCGGGTCCACCGGGTCGGTCGGGTCGATGGTGCTGTCGGTGGTGGTGCAGTCACCGATCACGCAGACGCCGTTGCCGCCCACGATAACGGGGAGGTCGACGACGGGGATGATCTGGTTCCCGCCCCCGATGCTCCCTTCGCCGTCGGTGGTCGGGTCGCCGCCGGTGCCACCGGGGGCGGTGACGATGGTCGATCCGCCGGTCTCGGAGTCGCCGATGCCGGAGACGCCGTTGCCGCCGATGATCACCGGGAGGGTGATGATCGGGGTGACCTGGTTGCCGCCGGCGACGCTGTCGCTGCCGTCGGTGGTGGCGCCGTCACCGGTGCCGGTGCCGTTGCCGGCGTCGGTGGTGATGTCGGATCCGTCGGTGCTGGAGTCTCCGATGCCGGAGACGCCGTTGCCGCCGATGATCACCGGGAGGGTGATGATCGGGGTGACCTGGTTGCCGCCGGCGACGCTGTCGCTGCCGTCGGTGGTGGCGCCGTCACCGGTGCCGGTGCCGCCGCCGTTGCCGGCGTCGGTGGTGATGTCGGATCCGTCGGTGCTGGAGTCTCCGATGACGGAGATGCCGTTGCCGCCGATGGTGACCGGGAGGGTGACGACGGGGTTGACCTGGTTGCCGCCCGCGACGCCGTCCTCGCCGGTGGTGGTGCCACCCGTGGATCCGGTGCCCGCGGTGCCGGTGCCGGGGGTGCCGGCGTCGGTGGTGATGTCGGAGCCGTCGGACTCGGAGTCGCCGATCACGCTGATGGCGTTGCCGCCGATCGTGACCGGGGCACTCACGTCGATCGGGAGCTGGTTGCCCCCGGCGACGCCGTCCTCACCGGACGTGCTGCCGGTGGCGGGAGCACCCGATCCGGTCGTGGTGCCGTTCTCCGAACCGGACGAGCTCGAGTCGCCGATCACCGAGACACCGTTGCCGCCGATCGTGATGGGGGCGTCGATGTCGATGGGGAGCTGGTTGCCCCCGGCGACGCTGTCCTCACCGGTGGTCGAGCCGCCGGTGCTGCCGGTGCCCGTTCCGGTGCCTGCGGTGTTGTCGGATCCGGTGGACTCGGAGTCGCCGATCACGCTGATGCCGTTGCCGCCGATCGTGATCGGGATGTCGACATCGACCACGCCCTGGTTGCCACCGAGCAGCGAGTCGCTGCCGTCGGTGGTCGGAGCCGGTGCCTCGGGCTCTGCCGGTGCCGGCTCCGGGGCCGGGGCCGACGGGTTGGGCACGATGACCGGACCGGGCTCGTACACGGGCTCAGCCGGGGCAGGCTCCGGTGCGGGCGCCTCCTCGACCGGCGCCTCCACCACGGGGGCGGCCGGCTCGGGGGCAGGTGCAACGGGTGCGACCGAGCTGCCGTCGGAGGTGCTGTCTCCGATGACGGAGATGCCGTTGCCGCCGATGTCGATCGGGAGGTCGATCTGGATCAGGGCCTGGTTTCCGGAGGCCGCGCCGTCGGAGCCGTCCGTGCCGGCTGCGTTCGCGACTCCCGCCCCGACGGCGCAGAGGCCACCGGTGATGAGGACTGTGAGCAGCCCTCTCGAGACGTACTTGTTCATGAGGATGTTCTCCAAACTGGTGAGTAGGTGTGCGCCGAAGGCCCGCGGAGATCGCGGGGGCGCGAGGGTCCGTCTCCCTGCCACCACGACCGGAGGGCGGTCGGGGCAGGGTCGGAACCTACTCAGTCAGGAGAGGTGTCGGTGTCGTGCACCGGCGACGACGGGAGGTCGTCGTCGGCCGCGATACCGGAGAGGATGACGCTCACCGCGGGCCCGAGGCCCGCAGCGGAGAACTCGGCGCCCACGGGGGTGCCCGCGCCCGCCGCACCGGCGCTGCCGGCTCCCGAGGACGACGACGGCAGAGGCGCGACGTCGCCGCCGAGCCCGCCCGGTGAGAACGGGGAACTGCCGCCACCGGGGGCCGAAGGTGTTCCGGAGGCACCCGGTGCAGTCGCAGCTGGCGCTGCCGTGGGAGCATCGATGGACGTGCCGGCGGGGGCCGGCGCGGAGGTGGAGAAAAGCGCGAGGGACGCGGCCAGGGCCGATCCGCTGATCGCCGGAGACGCGACGACCGAGCCGCCGGCGAGGCCCGTAGGAAGGGCGGAGAAACCGGGGAGATCGGCGTCGATGCCGAGGCCGGAGCCATCGGTGCCGGGGGTGCCGGGGTCTCCGGGAACGACCGGGATGCTCGGGAATCCGGGGATCTGGCCGCCGTCGGCGGGAGCATCCACGACCGGGGCGACGACCCCGTCGACCGCCGGGAGAACAGCTCCGGAGACACCCTCGAGGGCGCCGTCCACGGTGCCGGCGACCGGTGCGGTGACGGTGCCGACCGGCGCCGACCCGACGACTTCGGGAACGACCGGCAGGGCCGCGACGACTCCGTCGACGGCCTCGGCGACCGGCGTCACCACCGACTCGACGGGCGCAGAATCCACCACGTCGGAGACGGCCTGGGTGACCTCGGGGACGACCTCCACGACCTCGGCCACGGGAGCCTCGACCGGCTCAGGGAGCGCTTCGACGACGGGCTCGACGACCGGCGTCACGACGTTCTCCGTGACGCCCGACACGACCCGGTCGACGACGTCCGTGACCGACCCGAGCGCGGGATCCACCGACGACACCGTCGACCCGACGCCCTCGAGCACGCCGCCGAGCAGCGGATCGCCCTCGGCGGCAGAGGCCGGCGAACCACCGAAGACGGCGCCCGCCACCAGGAGCCCGGCGGCGACGCCGACGGCTCCCAGGCCGATGCGCAGGAAACGGCCCGAGCGCGTGCGAGCGGGTTCGATCTGGTCGTCGTTCGTCATTGCGTCCACGGGGCGTCACCTCCTTCTTCGGATAGTTACGTCCACACCACTCCTCGACACCTGTCGCGTCAAGGCCCGCGCCTCCACGTTCCGCGGAGCTTCAGTAGTCCCTCAGTAGTTTGCTCAGTAGTGAGAACCCACTCGCCTGACGCACTGGAGGTGGGCCACCATCGGCATGAAGCGGGCACGAAAAAGAGGAGCCACCCCGAAGGGCGACTCCTCTTAATACTCGTGCGACTACGCGATCAGGTAGTCGTGCAGCGACTCGTCGCGGAGCATGCCGAGCGCACGACGCTGGATCTGTCGGGCCCGCTCACGCGAGACCCCGAGCACGTCGCCGATCTGGTCGAACGACATGGGGTCTTCACCATCGAGGCCGAACCGCATGCACACGACGCGCGCCTCGCGCGGAGGCAGGGTGGCGAGCGCCACCGACAGGTCATGGTGCTGCAGCGACGCCGCAGCGGCATCGAAGGGCTGGGCCTGCGTGGTGTCCTCGATCAGGTCGCCGAGCTCGGCGTCGTCGTCTCCGACGGGCGTGTGGATCGACACCGTGTCGCGACCGTGGCGGATGAGCTCCTGCACCTTCTGCGGCGGCAGGTCGACGGCGGAGGCCACCTCGTCGATCGTGGCCTCGCGGCCGAGCTCGATCATGAGCCGGCGCTGCATGCGCGTGATCGCCGAGATCTTCTCCGACGTGTGCACGGGGATGCGGATGATGCGCCCGCTGTCGGCGAGGGCGCGGTTGATCGACTGCTTGATCCACCACGAGCCGTAGGTGGAGAACTTGAAGCCGGCCTGGTAGTCGAACTTCTCGACCGCACGCACGAGGCCGATGTTGCCCTCCTGGATCAGGTCGAGGAAGGGCAGCCCGCGCTCGAGGTAGCGCTTGGCGATGGAGACGACGAGACGGAGGTTGGCCTGGATGAGCTGGCGCTTGGCAGCCTGTCCATCGCGGGCGAGCCACTGCAGCTCGCGCTTGAGCGTGGCATCCATGAGGGGGGTCTCCGACAGCTTCTCGTCGGCGAGCACGCCCACCTCGATGCGCCGGCCGAGGTCGACCTCGTCTTCGGCGGTGAGCAGGGGGGTGCGGCCGATCTGGCGGAGGTAGTCCTTCACCGGGTCCTCGGAGGCGCCGCGGATGTCGGTCAGACGCGCCTGGGGCTCGGCGTCGTCGATCTCAGGGGCTGTCGTGACTGCTGTGCGTGACATGTCATCTCCGTATCTGCATCGAATGCTGCACTGGTGTGAAACCGTTCGACCATCAGGTCGTATCGGCAGGTTAGCCTCGCAACCGACGTCCCCCCTAATGGGGGTTCGGGGGGTTGACAAGGGACGTCTCGACCCACTAGTACCTAGTTCATCTAACATCTTGTCAGCCTTACTCCTTCGATTTCAAGAGATTCTTCCCGGCGATCTTCCCCGGATTCCCGCGGATAGACTGGGTTCGGGGAACGACGGATGGCAGGGCGAATGAGCGACAGGATCACGCGGGTCGCCCGCGGACTCGTCGCCGCGACCGTCGCCGTCTTCGCTGCGGCCTTCTCCCACGTCGTCGCCGGGGGAGGTGCGCCGGGAGCGCCGGGCTTCGCCCTCGCCGCCGCCTTCGCGGTGCTCGTCTGCGTCGCGCTCGCGGGTCGACGGCTCCGGATGCTCACTCTCGCGGTGTCGATCCTGAGCAGCCAGTTCGTCTTCCACCTGCTGTTCGAGGTGGGCGGGGGAGCGGCCGCGTCGGCATCGGCACCCGGCGGCCTCCACGCGGCTCACGCGGGGCATGCAGGCCTCGACGGCTACGGCGCCCTCGCCGCTCAGCTGGGCGCGTCGGTGGCGGATGCGTCGGGTGCGGCCGGCCACGGGCATCCGGCGTTCGTGATGTGGGCCTCACACGCCGTGGCCGCCATCGTCACGATCGTCGCCCTGCGCCGCGGCGAGCAGACGATCGCGCGGTTGCGCGAGCTCGGCCGCACGACGCCGGGCACGCCCGGCATCGGCCTCCTCCGTCCTGGCCGCGCCCTCGCTCGCGCCTTCGCCGCCGTGATCGGTCGCGCTCGCATCGCCGGGCTCGCGCAGAGCCCCGCCCGCCCGGCCGGACACGTGCGGCCCATGGTGGCCGAGGCCCCGGACCTCCTCCGAGACCTGCTGGTGGTGGCGGGGAGCCTTCGCCACCGCGGCCCGCCGCGCTCACCGCGCGCGCTTCTCGCCCACCCCGCCTGACCGGCCGGATCCTCCGCCCTGGTCCTCGAGGGGTGCGCCGCGCGCTCCCGCTCGATTCCCGCACGGCGACCGTCGTGCGGTGACCAGATCTCGAAGGACCCATCATGACCAAGCAATCCCGCGCGCGCCTCGGAACCGTCGGCGCCGCATCCGCTCTTCTCACCGCCGCCGTCGTGCTGGCGGCGCCCCTCGCCGCGAGCGCGCACGTGCATGTCGACCCGGCGACCGCCGTGGCCGGCGGCTACGCCACCCTCACCTTCAAGGTGCCCAACGAATCGGAGACCGCGAGCACGAACCGCATCGAGGTCGACCTGCCCACCGACACCCCCTTCACGAGCGTGAGCTACCAGCCCGTGCCCGGCTGGAGCGCCGAGGTGATCGAGGGGCCCCTGCCCGAGCCCATCACGGTCGGCGACGCGACGCTCACCACAGCACCGCTCTCGGTGGTGTGGACCGCCGACGACGGGGTGGGGATCGTGGACGGGCAGTTCCAGGAGTTCCCGATCTCGGTCGGGCCCGTGCCCGACACCGACGACGTGGTGCTGCCGGCGCACCAGGGCTACACCGATGGCTCGGTGGTCGACTGGGCGGATGCCCCGCTCGAGTCGGGTGAGGAGCCGGAGCACCCGGCGCCCGTGCTCGTGATCGATCGGAGTGCGGATGAGGCAGCCGGACACGGCGCGCACGGCGGAGGCGCTGACGCGGCGGCCGACACGGCTGGCGGCGGGGGCGACGTCACGGCGACGGCGGCCGCCGCCTCCGAGGGGCCGGACCCCCTCTCGCTCGGGCTCGGGATCGGCGGGTTCGGACTCGGTGCGATCGCGCTCGTGGTGGCGGTCGTCGCGCTGCTGCGCCGTCCCGCCGACGAGCAGTCGCGCACGGAGGTGAACGCATGACCGCGCTGCGACGAGCACTGGCCGGCGTGACCGCCGCGACGGTCGTGGTCGCAGGCTTGCTCCTCGGGGGAGTCGTCGGAGCGGGCAGCGCCTCGGCCCACGACTACCTCGTGTCGACGGCCCCCGCCGCCGACACGACCGTCACCGAGCCGCTCACGCAGGTGGTGCTCGGGTTCAACGAGCCGCCACTGACCGACTTCGCCTCGGCGATCGCCATCGAGGTGCGGGATGCGGCGGGGGCGAACATCGTGACCGATCCGGTCTCGATCGTCGACAGCACCCTCACGGTGTCGGTGGCGCCGACGGCCCAGGGCGAGTACACGGTGCTGTGGCAGACCGTCTCCTCCGACGGGCATCCGGTGTCGGGGGAGTACGGGTTCACCTACGCGGGGCCCGTGGCTGAGCCGACGCCCACGGCCACGCCTGGCGCCGGCGAGGATCCCACGTCGGCACCCACGCCGCCCGCGTCTGCGGAGCCGGATGAGACCGCCACGGCCTCGCCCGACGCATCCGGAACCATCGCCGAGAGCGGCGACTCCGGAGCCCTCGTCTGGGTCGGGCTCGGCGGCGCGTTGATCGTGCTGGCGATCGCCGGCGGGGTGGTGGCCCTCGTCACCAGGCACCGCAGGGCCGCCTGACGACCGGCTGAAGGGAGCGCCGCCGCTCGACCCGTGTGGTCGGCGGTGGCGCTCCTCGGTCGTCAGCGACCCGCATCCACCTTCGAGCGCACCGGGATGAGCAGCAGCAGCCCCACGAGCAGCACGAGCACGATGCCGAGGATGCCCCAGTACTGCACGTTCACCCCGGGGCCGGCGATCGCGGCGCCGATGCCGATGAAGATCGTGAACATGGCGGGCGAGAGGAACGTGGCCGCCTTGCCGGTGGTGGCGTAGAGGCCGAAGATCTCGCCGTCGCGCCCCTCGGGGATGCGCCGGGCGAGGAACGAGCGGCTCGCCGACTGCGCGGGGCCGACGAACGCACAGAGCGCGAGGCCGAAGATCCAGAAGACGGTCTGCCCGCCGTCGTGCAGGAAGAACACGGCCGATCCGCAGATGACGAGCCCCACGAGGGCCGTGACGATCACGGGCTTGGCGCCGAACCGGTCGTCGAGAAGGCCCACCACGATGGTCGAGGCCCCCGCCACGATATTGGCGGCGATGGCGAAGATGATGACCTCGCCCGAGGAGAAGCCGAACGATCCGGCCGCGAGGACCCCGCCGAAGGTGAACACGCCCGTGAGGCCGTCGCGGAAGACGGCGCTCGCGAGCAGGAAGTAGACGGTCTGGCGGCTCTCGCGGTAGAGCGTGCGGATGTCGCGGAACAGGATGCGGTACGACTCGGCGAAGCTCACCCGCCCGGCGGCCGGCGCCGGGTTCTCGAGCGTGCCCACGGCCTTCGGCGAGCTGTACTCGGGCACGGAGAGCAGCACGGGCAATGCGAACAGCCCGAACCAGATGGCGGAGACGAGCACGGTGACGCGGATCGGATAGCCGTCGGTGTCGGGCACGCCGAACAGGGCGCTGCCGCCGATCGGCTCGATGAACCCGAAGTAGACGAACAGCAGCAGCACGATGCCGCCGACGTAGCCCATGCCCCAGCCGAAGCCCGAGACCTTGCCGATGGTCGCGCGGGTCGACACCTGGCGGATCATGGCGTTGTAGTTGACGCCGGCGAACTCGAAGAACACGGTGCCGACGGCGAGCAGCAGGAGGCCGAGCCAGAGGTAGGAGGGGTCCGGCGCCACGAAGAACATCAGCGCCGAGAGCAGCACGACGATGTAGGTGTTGACGCCGAGCCAGAGCTTGCGCCGGCCGCGCCGGTCGGAGCGCTGGCCCGTGACGGGGGCGAGCAGGGCCACGAGCACGCCCGCGATGGTCATGGCGATTCCGAGCTGGGCCGACACCGCGGTCTCGCCGCCGAACGCGTCGCTCGTGAGATAGACCGTGAAGACGAACGTGGTGATGACGGCGTTGAAGGAGGCCGACCCCCAGTCCCACAGCCCCCAGGCCAGCACGTGACTCCGCTTGGGGGCCGGGCCCTCCGCGGCGCCGGCGGGGGCGGAGGTGGAGGGGGTGGGCGTGCCGTCGGTCATGGAGTCACAGTAATGCCGGGCGGTGAACAATCGGGGTCCTAGGGAGTCCATAGTCCGGTCGAAGCGTGCGCACGGACGAGGCGGGTGGGATGGGCTCATGACCTCGAAGACCTTCCGCCGCCGCACCGGCGTCGTCGCGTGCCTGTCCGCCTTCACCGTCGCGAGCGCGCTCGTCGTGGGAGCCGCCGCCTACGCCGTGGGGCAGTCGGAGGCGACCGCCTCCTCCTCCGCGCCTGCTGCCTCCCCCGCTGCTGCCTCCGCCTCTGGCGCCGTGTCCCTCCGCCCGCACTCGCAGGTGCCGCTGGATCCATACGCCTACCACTCGTACGATCCGCACGCGCAGGGGTCCACGGCATCCGGAACCGCCACGATCGACGCCGTGGCCGCGAGCGCCGAGCAGACCACCGGGGTCGTGACCATCGTCTCCGATCTCGCCTACGAGGGCGCGCAGTCGGCGGGCAGCGGGATCGTGCTCACGAGCGACGGCCTCATCCTCACCAACAACCACGTGATCGAGGGCTCGACGGGCATCGAGGTGACGGATGAGCTCACCGGCGCCGTCTACAGCGCCACCGTGGTGGGCACCGACGCCACGCACGACATAGCCGTGCTGCAGCTCGACGGCGCGAGCGGGCTCGAGACGGCCGCGCTCGCGACCGGGGACGACGACGGCACAGCGGGCGTGGGCGTGGGCGACACCGTCACCGCGGTCGGCAACGCCGAGGGCACGGGCGACCTCGTGGCCGCCACCGGCACCGTGACCGCGCTCGAGCAGTCCATCACCACACAGAGCGAGACCGGCGCCCCGGGCGAGAGCCTCACCGGTCTCATCCAGGTCGACGCCGACATCGTCTCGGGCGACTCGGGCGGCCCCTTGGTGAACACGGCCGGCGAGGTCGTGGGCATCGACACGGCCGCGTCGTCCGGCACCGCCGACATCACGGGCTTCGCCATCCCGATCGAGGACGCGCTCGACATCGTGGCGCAGATCGGCGCGGGTGCCGACACCGAGTTCATCGAGATCGGCTACCCGGGGTTCCTCGGGGTCGGGATCGGCGCGAGCAGTGGAGCAGCCGGTGCCGTCGTGGCCGGAGTCTACGAAGGCACCCCGGCAGAGGCGGCCGGCCTCGCCGCCGGAGACGTCATCACGGCCGTCGACGGTGTGCCGGTCTCGAGCGCCACCGAGCTCACCGCGAACCTGGGAACGCGGGAGCCCGGCGAGACGGTGACGCTGGAATGGACGACGGCCGCGGGAGCGGCCGCATCCGCCGCCGTGACGCTGATCGCCGGACCCGCCGCTTGAGCTAACTTGAGTCTCCGAGACTCAAGTTTTGCTGTGAGAACTTGACGCCGAACCGCAGTCGTGGAAAACTTGAGGTCACAAGGCTCAGGTCTTGGACGGACTTTACACAGACTCAGGCTTCAACAGGCTCAGGCAACGCAACAGAAGGAGACAGCCACTATGGCTCGTGCAGTAGGCATCGACCTCGGAACCACCAACTCGGTGGTGGCCGTGCTCGAGGGTGGAGAACCCACCGTCATCGCGAACGCGGAGGGCTTCCGCACCACCCCGTCGGTGGTCGCATTCACCAAGGACGGCGAGGTGCTCGTCGGCGAGACCGCCAAGCGCCAGGCCGTCACCAACGTCGACCGCACCATCTCGAGCGTGAAGCGCCACGTGGGCACCGACTGGAAGGCCGGCGTCGACGACAAGAAGTACACGCCGCAGGAGATCTCGGCCCGCATCCTCGCCAAGCTCAAGCGCGACGCGGAGTCGTACCTCGGCGACACGGTGACGGATGCCGTCATCACGGTCCCCGCCTACTTCAACGACTCCGAGCGCCAGGCCACCAAGGAGGCCGGTGAGATCGCGGGACTGAACGTGCTCCGCATCATCAACGAGCCCACCGCGGCGGCTCTCGCCTACGGCCTCGACAAGGGCAAGGAGGACGAGCTCATCCTCGTCTTCGACCTCGGTGGCGGAACATTCGACGTGTCGCTGCTCGAAGTGGGCAAGGACGACGACTTCTCCACCATCCAGGTGCGCTCCACCTCGGGCGACAACCGCCTCGGCGGCGACGACTGGGACCAGCGGATCGTGGACTACCTGATCAAGCAGTTCAAGGACACCACGGGTGTCGACGTCTCCAACGACAAGATCGCCAAGCAGCGCCTCAAGGAGGCGGCGGAGCAGGCCAAGAAGGAGCTCTCCTCCGGCATGTCGGCCAGCATCACGCTGCCCTACCTCTCGCTCACCGAGAACGGCCCCGCCAACCTCGACGTGACCCTCTCGCGCGCCAAGTTCGAGGAGCTCACGAGTGACCTGCTCGCCCGCACCGAGAAGCCCTTCAAAGACGTGATCGCCGAGGCCGGCGTGAAGGTCGACGACATCGCTCATGTGGTGCTCGTGGGTGGATCGACCCGCATGCCCGCTGTCGTCGAGCTCGTCAAGAAGCTCACCGGCGGCAAGGAGCCCAACAAGGGCGTGAACCCGGACGAGGTCGTCGCCGTGGGCGCCGCCCTGCAGGCCGGTGTGCTGCGCGGTGAGCGCAAGGACGTGCTGCTCATCGACGTCACCCCCCTCTCCCTCGGCATCGAGACCAAGGGCGGGATCATGACCAAGCTGATCGAGCGCAACACGGCCATCCCCACCAAGCGGAGCGAGACCTTCACGACCGCCGACGACAACCAGCCGTCGGTCGCCATCCAGGTCTTCCAGGGCGAGCGCGAGTTCACCCGCGACAACAAGAACCTCGGAACCTTCGAGCTCACCGGCATCGCCCCGGCGCCGCGAGGCATCCCGCAGGTCGAGGTCACCTTCGACATCGACGCCAACGGCATCGTGCACGTGTCCGCCAAGGACAAGGGCACCGGCAAGGAGCAGTCGATGACCATCACCGGCGGCTCGTCGCTGGCCAAGGAGGACATCGACCGCATGGTGCGCGAGGCCGAGGAGCACGCCGCCGAGGACAAGGCGCGCCGCGAGGCCGCCGAGGTGCGCAACCAGGCCGAGACGCTCGCGTACTCGACCGACAAGCTCATCAAGGACAACGCCGACAAGCTGCCCGAGGATGTCAAGACCGAGGTCCAGGCCGACGTCGACGCCCTCAAGACCGCTCTCGCGGGCGAGGACGACGTGGCCGTGAAGACCGCGTTCGACAAGCTCAACGAGAGCCAGCAGAAGCTCGGCCAGGCCATCTACTCCTCCGCCCAGGCCGACGCCTCCGCCCCCGCGGGCGAGGGTGAGCCCACCGAGTCGTCGTCGAAGGACGAGGACGACGTGGTCGACGCCGAGGTCGTGGAAGACGACGACGAGCCGAAGGACAAGTAACCCATGACTGACGACAAGGACACCGGTCGTCAGCCTGATGACGAATCGGGCGCCTCTTCAGAAGAGACGCCCGATTCGGGGTTCATCGAGGCTGAAGGACCAGACGTGGAGACCTCGCTGACCGACGCCGACCTCTCGTTCCTCTCGGGACAGAGCTCGGCCGACGAACTGGCCGCCGAGCGGCTGGCCGACCTGCAGCGGGTCACGGCCGAGTACGCCAACTACCGCAAGCGCACCGAGGCGAACCGCGAGGTCGACAAGGAGCGTGCCGTGGGCGAGGTCGTGAAGGTGCTGCTCCCGGTGCTCGACGACCTCGACCGGGCGGCCAAGCACGGCGACCTCGAGGAGGGCGGCCCGTTCACGGCCATCGCCGCGAAGCTGCGTTCCGGTGTCGAGCGCGTGGGGCTCAAGCCCTTCGCGGCGCCCGGCGAGGAGTTCGACCCTCAGATCCACGAGGCGATCTTCCAGCAGCCTTCCGACGACGTCACCGCGCCCGTGATCGCCGATGTGGTGGAGTCGGGGTACTACCTCGGCTCGTCGCTGCTGCGCGCCGCGAAGGTCGTGGTGGCGGTGCCCAATGGCTAGCCAGGACTGGTTCGACAAGGACTTCTACAAGGTTCTCGGGGTGTCGAAAGACATCTCGGACGCCGAGCTGAAGAAGGCGTACCGCAAGCTCGCCCGGCAGTACCACCCCGATTCCAATCAGGGTGATGCCAAGGCGGAGGCGAAGTTCAAGGAGATCAGCGAGGCCTACTCGGTGCTCTCCGACGCCGAGCAGCGCAAGGAGTACGACCAGATCCGCGCGATGGGCTCCGGTGCCCGCTTCACGGCGGGTGGGGGAGGCCAGTCCGGCGGCTTCGAGGACGTCTTCGGCGGCATGTTCGGCGGAGGCGGAGGCGGAGGCGGCCGCTCGCAGGGCTACAGCTACCAGCAGGCGCCCGGCGGCTTCGACGACATCCTCGGCGGCATGTTCGGCGGTGCCCGTGGCGGGCGTGCGGGCTTCGGCGCGTACGGACCGACCCCGGGGCGGGATGTCACGGCTCGCACGACCATCGACTTCATCACCGCGGTCAAGGGCGACACCATCAAGCTGCAGACGGCGGATGGCAAGCCGATCACGGTGAAGATCCCGGCGGGCGTGGCCGACCAGCAGAAGATCAAGCTGCGCGGCAAGGGCGAGCCCTCGCCCGACGGCGGTGAGCCGGGCGACATCGTGCTCACGGTGTCGGTGCGGAAGCATCCGGTGTTCGAGCGCGACGGGTTGAACCTCCGCGTGAACGTGCCGGTGACCTTCGTGGAGGCCACCCTCGGTGCCACCATCGAGGTGCCGACGCTCGGCGGCAGTCCCGTGAAGCTCAAGGTCGCACCGGGCACCCCGTCGGGGCGCGTGCTGCGGGTCAAAGGCCGCGGGGTCGAGACGGCCAAGGGCAAGGGCGATCTGCTCGCCGTGGTGCAGGTGGCGGTTCCCGCCCACCTGTCGGCGGCGCAGCGCGAGGCGCTCGAGGCGTTCCACGCCGTGGAGCCGGCCGAGAACCCGCGCACCGAGCTGCTCGCCAAGGCGCGCGACTAGCACGCCACGTCGGGGGTGGGAGACGCCACTACTGTCAAGTCAGAGAGCGGAGGATGATCGTGAACGAGGTCGACGAGAACTCTCCGCTGTTCGCCATCGCGGTGGCGGCGGAGCTGGCGGGGATGCACCCGCAGACCCTCCGGCAGTACGACAAGCTCGGCCTCGTGCGGCCCACCCGCACGGCCGGCAAGTCGCGCCGCTACTCGATGCGCGACGTCGTGCAGCTGCGGGAGGTCGCGCGACTGTCCTCCGAGGGGGTCTCCCTCGAGGGCATCGCGCGCATCCTCCAGCTGGAGAACGAGGTGGCCTCCCTCTCGGCCCGCGTGCGCGAACTCGAAGGCGCACTCGCCGACGAGCTGCTCAACCGCCCGGGCCGGCGCGTCTTCGCCGCGGGCGTGGAGGGCGAGGTCATCTCGCTCAAACACGGCACCCGCACCCAGCGCCGCACCGAGCTCGTCATCTGGAAGCCGCTCACCGACCGCTGACGTTGACGGGCGCTCGTTCTCACGCGAAAGTGTGTGGATGAGTATTGCTCGCTTTCCCTACGACCGCCCGGTGAGCGACGCCCGGGCCGCCCTGCTCGCCGGCGCCGCGCAGGGCGCACTGCTCTCCTCCGCCTGGGCGGTGGTGGGCTGGTTCTTCATCGGGCCCGAGCTCTACTCCCTGCTCGGCCTGGTCGCCGTGGTCGCCGCGATGCCCCTCGCGGCCGTGGCCGCGTGGGGCGGCGGCTACGCGGTGCTCCGCGGCTGCCGCGTGGCCAGGCCCGCGGACCTCTCCTGGTGGACCCTCGGAGGCACCGCCGTTCTCGGAGGCCTCATCGCGCTCGTCGCCGGGGTCCTGGCCTTTCTGCTCTCGATCTTCACGGTGGTCGTCCTATGGACGGGCGACCGCATCGAGCCCATCGTGATCGGCGCCGTCACGGCGACCTCGGTCGCGACCGTCCTGATCGGGATGATCGTGTCCCTGAGCGCGTCCCGTGCTCTTCGCCCGAGGCTTCCCGCCCCCCTGCTCTGACCCGCGGTGGCAGCGCGTACGGTTGAGGTGTGACCGACTTCTCCTTCGAGGCCCTGCGCCGGTATCCCGATGTCGAAGCCGACAACCTGTTCGCCTCGGATGCGAGCGACCGGCTGATCCTCGACAGCGCGGCCGACGACCTCGAGGCCACGGCCGACGAGCCCGGCCGGGTCGTCGTGATCGGCGACCACTACGGCGCCCTCACCCTGGGCGCCGCGGCCGTGCTCGACCTGCACGGGATCCGGGTGCACCAGGATCCGCTCGCCGGAGAGCTCGCGCTCGCCGCCAACGCGCGCCGAGCCGCCGGCGTCGACCTCAGCGGTCGCTACCGAAGCCTCCCGCTCGGGCGGGAGCTGCTCGAGGGCGCCACCGTGGTGCTGCTCCAGCTGCCGCGGAGCCTCGCCGAGCTCGACGACATCGCGCGTGCGGTGGCCGCGCACGCGCATCCCGAGGTCGTGGTCTACGCCGGGGGGCGGGTCAAGCACATGACGACGGCCATGAACGAGGTGCTCGAGGCCTCGTTCACCTCGGTCACGGCCTCGCTCGCCCGCCAGAAGTCGCGCGTGCTCGTGGCCACGGGACGACGCGACGATGTGGCACCGGCCGCCGTGCGACGCGAGCGGCACGACGACGCCGGGCTCTGGGTGGCGGCCGTCGGCGGCGCCTTCGCGGGCACCCGGATCGACATCGGCACCCGTCTGCTGCTCGACCACCTCGACGCCGTGGCGCCTCGGGCGGGCACCGTGGTCGACCTCGGCTGCGGCACGGGCGTGCTCGCAGCCTCGATGGCCCTGCGGCGACCCGCGCTTCGAGTGCTGGCCTCCGACCAGTCCGCGTCGGCGGTGGCCTCGGCCGTCGCGACCATGGAGGCCAACGGGCTCGGCGCATCCGGTGTCTCCGGTTTCGGGGCCGGAGCTGCGCGCCCGGGTGGCCCCGTGGAGGTCGTGCGCGACGACGCTCTGAGCACGTTCGGCGACGCGAGCGCCGATGCCGTGCTCCTCAATCCGCCGTTCCACGTGGGGTCGACGGTGCACGCCGGCATCGCCCTCAAGCTCTTCGAGGCGGCCGGCCGGGTGCTCGTGCCCGGGGGCGAGCTGTGGACCGTGTTCAACTCCCACCTCGCTTACCGCGCCGCACTGCAGCGGGCGATCGGGCCGACCCGTCAGGTCGACCGCAACGCCAAGTTCACGCTCATGGTGTCGACGAAGCGCTGAACCCCGCGGCCGGTGACGCCTGGGCGGATGCCGACCGAGCGGATCGTGCTGCCCGTGACAGCACGAGGGCTCTCCCGGATCGGCTTCGGGCGTAGAACGCCTCGGCCAGGAGGAGCACGCCCGCGACGCCCACGAGCGAGGTCGCGATGACGGCGCTCGGGATGAGTCGCCCGCCGTCCATGCGCTGCACGAGGTCGAGCGGCTCGGCGAGACCGATGAGCATGAAGAACGCCGTGCTGTAGACGGCGAGACGGATGCGGCGGATGCCGTCGAGACCCGCGAGCGCGAGGAACGCGAGCAGCCACAGCGCGTACCACGGGTGGATGACGGGTGAGGCGAGGGTGATCGCGGCGAAGCAGATGAACAGGAGCCAGAGCGGGTCGATCCCGCGACGAGCGATCAGCGCGGCGGCGGCCACGGCGCATCCGGCCGCGAGGAGCGCGATCTTCACGACCGTCTGCACGATCTCGCCGTCGACGCCCACGGCGTTGGCGAAACCGCCGAGGGTGACGCCGAGGATGTTCGCGGGCGCGTACCAGGACGAGATGGTGGCGGGGGTCGAGAGCGCGGCGATCCAGCCCACACCGACTCCCAGGGCGAAGCCGAGCACCGCGATGCCGCCGAGCGCGATGCCGGCGACGGCGGCCCAGCGGCCGAGGAGCGGGCCCCATGCGGGCAGGGTGGGGCGGGTGGAGCCGATGCGAGCCGTGCCGGTGCTGGTGCTGGTGCCGGTGCCGGAGCCGGACGCGCGCGTCGCGCGGGCTGCCCGCGTCGCATCCATCGCCCAGATGATGCCGACGATCGGCAGCGCGATCACGGCGATCGGCTTCACACCGATGGCGAGGGCGACGAGCACGGCGCCGAGCACCGGCCGGCGGTCGAGCGCGTAGAAGACGCCACCCGCGATGAGGCCGAGCATGAGGGAGTCGTTGTGACCCGCCACCACGAAGTTCATCAGCACGAGCGGGCTCGCGGTGACCAGCCACAGCACGACCGCCGCGTCGCGCCCTCGGCGGTTCGCGATCCGCCACGCGAAGTAGGCCAGGAGCGCGAGCCCCGCCACCGCGATGAGCCGGAAGGCGAAGACCCCGACCTCGCTCGGCAGGCCACCGGTGGTGACGGCCACGATCCGCTCGAGCCAGACGAAGACCGGGCCGTAGGGTGTTGGCGTGTCGGCCCACAGCGGATCGACCCCGATGCCGAACCAGCCCGGGATGCTCGAGACGCCGTTCTCGTAGGGGTTGAGGCCCGCGGCGACGAGGCGGCCCTGGGCGAGGTAGGCGAACATGTCGCGGCTGAAGAGGGGGAGGGAGAAGAGCAGGGGGAGGGTCCAGGCGGCGGCGGAGACGACGACCGGGGCGGTGCCGGTGCTCTCTGCCGGGCTGCTGCTGCGGAGACTGTCGGTGCCGACGCGGCGGCCGCGCCGCATCAGCTCGAAGCCGAGCGACAGCCACGCGGCGAGCAGCAGCACGGCGCCGCCCGCCACGAGCACGCCGCTCGCGATCACGGTGCTGCGCGCCCCGCGGAGGGCCGCCAGCGCGGCGATGTCATGCAGCACGGAGAGCGGGGCGATCCAGCCGACCCCGTAGGAGCCGAGAGTGATGGCGATCGCGCCCGCGATGCCGACGAGCAGGCGGATGCGGGGAGGGAACGGTGCCACGCTTCCAGAGGTACCACCCGAGTCTTAACGCCCGCCCAACACTGGTGGCACGTTCGCCGCTCTGCTAAACTTGAGTCAGATCAACTCAACTTTGAGATCCGCTCTCTCCGAGCGGCATCCGGCGAGACCAGGAAGAGGAACACACAGAGAATGGCGACCAACCAGGGAACCCCGAGCGGCGACGAGGCGAAGAGCGCCCTCGAGCAGTACGGCGTCAACCTGACGGAGATCGCGGCGAGCGGCAAGCTCGACCCGGTCATCGGCCGTGACGCCGAGATCCGCCGGATCAGCCAGGTGCTGACCCGCCGCACCAAGAACAACCCCGTGCTCATCGGCGAGCCGGGCGTGGGCAAGACCGCTGTGGTGGAGGGCCTGGCCCAGCGCATCGTGGCAGGAGACGTGGCCGACTCGCTGAAGGGCAAGCAGCTCGTCTCGCTCGACCTGGCCGCCCTCGTGGCGGGAGCGAAGTACCGCGGCGAGTTCGAGGAGCGCCTGAAGGCCGTGCTCAAGGAGATCAACGACGCCGACGGCCAGATCATCACGTTCATCGACGAGCTGCACACCCTCATGGGCGCGGGCGGCGGCGAGGGATCGGTCGCGGCCTCGAACATGCTGAAGCCCATGCTCGCGCGCGGAGAGCTCCGGCTCATCGGCGCGACCACGCTCGACGAGTACCGCGAGTTCATCGAGAAGGATGCGGCCATGGAGCGCCGATTCCAGCAGGTGTTCGTGGGCGAACCGTCGGTGGAGGACACGATCGCCATCCTCCGCGGCCTCAAGGAGCGCTACGAGGCGCACCACAAGGTCTCGATCGCCGACTCGGCGCTCGTCGCTGCAGCATCCCTGTCGAACCGCTACATCCCGGGTCGGCAGCTGCCTGACAAGGCGATCGACCTGATCGACGAGGCGGCGTCGCGCCTGCGCATGGAGATCGACTCGGCGCCCGTCGAGATCGACGAGCTGCGCCGCGGGGTCGACCGGCTGAAGCTCGAGGAGCTCGCGCTGAAGAAGGAGAAGGACGACGCGTCGAAGGAGCGGCTCGCCGCCCTCCGCGAGACGCTGGCGTCTCGCCAGGCGACGCTCGCCGAGCTGCAGGAGCGGTGGGACCGCGAGCGCGCCGCCCTCAACCGGGTGGGCGAGCTCAAGGAGAAGCTCGACAATGCGCGCATGCGCGCCGAGCGCGCCCAGCGCGAGGGCCAGCTGGAGAAGGCGTCGCGCCTGCTCTACGGCGAGATCCCGCTGCTCGAGCGCTCGCTCGCCGAGGCCGAGGCGGCCGAGGTGGCGGCCGAGGGCGTCGAGCGCATGGTCAACGACCAGGTGGGCTCGGATGACATCGCGGCCGTGATCGCGGCCTGGACCGGCATCCCCGTGGATCGTCTCACTCAGGGCGAGACAGAGAAGCTCCTGCACCTCGAGGGCGAGCTCGGGCGCCGGCTGATCGGCCAGAAGGCGGCCGTGCAGGCGGTGTCGGATGCGGTGCGCCGCTCCCGCGCGGGCATCTCGGAAGAGGGTCGCCCCACCGGTTCGTTCCTCTTCCTGGGGCCCACGGGTGTGGGCAAGACCGAGCTGGCCAAGGCGCTCGCCGAGTTCCTCTTCGACGACGAGAAGGCGCTCATCCGCATCGACATGTCCGAGTACGGCGAGAAGCACTCCGTGGCGCGGCTGCTCGGTGCCCCTCCCGGATACGTCGGCTACGAGTCGGGGGGGCAGCTCACCGAGGCCGTGCGGCGGCGGCCCTACTCGGTCGTGCTGCTCGACGAGGTCGAGAAGGCGCACCCCGAGGTGTTCGACGTACTGCTGCAGGTGCTCGACGACGGACGGCTCACCGACGGCCAGGGGCGCACGGTCGACTTCCGCAACACGCTGCTGATCCTGACGTCGAACCTGGGGTCGCAGTTCCTGGTCGACCCTTCCCTGACCCCGGCCGATCGGGAGACGCTCGTGCAGGCGGCGGTGCGACAGGCCTTCAAGCCCGAGTTCGTGAACCGGCTCGACGACATCGTGGTGTTCCAGGCGCTGACCGAAGAGGACCTGGCGCAGATCGTCTCGCTCTACGTCGACCGGCTGTCGCACCGTCTCGCCTCACGGCGGCTCTCGCTCGCGGTGACTCCGGATGCGCGCACCTGGCTCGCCGAGCGCGGCTACGACCCCATCTACGGGGCCCGGCCGCTGCGACGGCTCATGCAGAAGCAGATCGACGACCGGCTCGCGATGGCGCTGCTGGCCGGCGACGTGCGCGACGGCGACACGGTGCGGGTCGATGTGGCTCGTGGCGGCGACGCGCTCACGGTGGCGGCGGACTAGGGGCCGATGCTGTCGGCGGGCCGAGCGGCGGCTCGGCCCGGGCGGGCGATGGCGCTCGCTCTGAGTAGGAACTGCTCAGTGAGGGCGCGGTCACATGGGGGACAAGATGGGGACCGATCGCATCAGATCGGTCCCGT
Source organism: Herbiconiux oxytropis (assembly GCF_024979315.1). Classification (GTDB taxonomy): domain Bacteria; phylum Actinomycetota; class Actinomycetes; order Actinomycetales; family Microbacteriaceae; genus Herbiconiux; species Herbiconiux oxytropis. Next base: position 369,346 of record NZ_JANLCK010000002.1, read on the forward strand.
ACTCGTACTCTGCGAGGTCCCGCATGTCATCCGTTCACCGTGTCGATTCCCCTCGATCAGAGCGACGCAGTCGTACGCTCAGCGTGCTCCGGCTCGCGGTCATGGCCCTCACCGTGGCGCTCGTCCCCGCGTTCGCTCCCGGTTGGAGCGCCTCCGCGGCGCCGGAGGAAGTCAGCTCGATGCCGCCTCCCGGGGCAGTGGCGTCGTTCCCGCTCCCGAACCCGGACGGACTCCCCGTCGCGCTCGCCGCGGGTGCCGACGGAACGGTCTGGGTGGGGGTCTTCGCAGACAAGCAGGTGCACCACCTTGCGCGCGACGGGTCGGTGATCGCGACGGTCCAGCTGACGGGCGGCCCGTCGCACATGACGAGCGATCACGCGGGAGGAGTCTGGGTGGCGGAGTTCGCCGCGAACACGATCGGGCACGTCTCCGCGGAAGGCGTGGTGTCGGAGCAGGTCATCCCAACGGCGAACTCCTTGCCCGCCGAGGTCTACGACTCAGGCGACTATGTCTTCTTCACGGAGAGCGCCTCCGGAAAGTTGGGCCGGCTGACCAAGGCGACCGGGGTCATCGACGAGTTCGTCTATGAGAGCGCCGAGGGCATCTGGGACATCGATGGGATCGGAGACGAAGTCTGGGTGTACGACCGCGAGTCCGAGTTCTTCGTCATCTTCGGCCTCGATGGCGTGAAACGCGATGTGAAACCGGGCCAAGGTGTGCGCGACTTCGAACTGTCAGAGGCGGAGGCAGGCCAGACACGGGTCGTCTTCGTGCACTACTTCCGGATCGACGCTTTTCTTGTCAAGAACGGGAAATGGACGCAGCAACCGGGCTGGATCGGTCCGTTGGGTCTCAACGGCGTCACGTCGGTCAATGGAAGGGACTGGTGGTTCGGTCAGACAGGGGTGGGGGCGAGAGGCATCGAGAGTTCCCAGATCAGCTCTCCATCCGGTGTCGGGGTCCCGCAGGAGATCGTCGCGACGGGGGATCGGTATGTCTGGGTCGCGCGCGAGAAGGGTCGTATCGAACGGATCGATTCGTTCACCGTCGCTGCGGTGTCGAGGATAGGTGGGGCCGACCGCTACGAGGTGGCGGCAGCCATCGCGACGAGGTGGGGTTCTGCGGAGACGGTCTTCGTGGCGAGCGGGCAGAAGTTCGCAGACGCTCTGACCGTGGGCGCCCTGGCAGGGCGGATGGGGATCCCGCTGCTCTTGACGAAGAAGGACGACGTTCCGCTGGCGACGCAGGGGAGTCTGACCGAGCTCACGCCGAGTTACGTCGTGATCGTCGGGGGTGCAGAGTCCGTGTCGGCTGGCGCACTCGAGAAGATCGCCTCGTTCGCTCCAGGCGCGCAGATCTCGAGGATCGGCGGAGCGGACCGTTACGAGGTCTCCCGGAATCTTCTCGACAGCGTGTACGCACCTCCTGCCTCGGGCGTGCTGTACATCGCCGACGGCCGGAAGTTCCCCGATGCCCTCTCCGCTGCGCCCGCCGCGACGGCCTCGTCGTCGGTCGTCCTCCTCGTCAACGGGGCGTCGGATAGCGCGCTTGGCCCGGCGGAGCGAGCGGTCATCACGAAGTACGCGACCGGAGGGACCATCAAGGTCATCGGTGGGCCGGCATCGATGAGTTTCACTGTAGAGGCGCAACTGAAGGAGATCGCCCCCGTCCTCAGGCTCGGTGGCGCCGACCGGTACGAAGTGTCCGAAGCCGTCATCCGTGACGCGTTCCCGCGGGCAAGAGCTGCCCTGATCGCGAGCGGCACCGCCTTCGCCGATGCTCTGGCGAGCGCTCCACTTGCCGAACGCATCGGTGGCCCGGTGTATCTGTCGCGCGCCGACTGTCTTCCCAGCGGCTCCCACGAGCTGTTCGGATCCCTTGGTATCGAAGAGGTGACGCTCGTGGGCGGGGTGAAGACGTTGAGCGGGAACGTCGAAGATCTCATCGAGTGCCGCTGACGGTGACCTGCTCTGCGGAACACGTGGTCCGCACGGTGCGCGTCGACGTGGATGCCGAGGGGAAGGGCCGGAGGCGACGGAGTAGGAACTACTCAGGGCTCCCGGCTCCTTTTCGCGCTCATCCTGGAAGGGCTGCGCTCGCACGTGAGAGCGGCGAAAGGATGTCCGATGCCGAACCCCGCCGATCCCGCCCGCCCCAGCGCTCGCGCCAGCGCCCGCCCCACCCGCCGCGCAGGTCGCCGCGTGTCTGGCGCGCTCGGAGTGCTGCTGACGGCTGTCGTGCTCGGCTCCGGGCTCGCTGGCGTCTCGGCGGGAGCTGCTCCGGCCGACCCGCCGGCCCCGCCGCGCGACCCGGGAGCCCGCCTGGTCGAGTTCCCGCTCTCCAACCCGAACGGTGCGCCCAACGACATCGCGGCCGGGGCCGACGGCTCGGTGTGGGTGTCGGTGTACGTCGACCGCACGGTGCAGCGGATGTCGCGCGACGGCGCGATCCTCGCCACGGTGGGCCTCTCCGGAACCCCCATGAGTCTCGCCAGCGACAACGAGGGAGGAGTCTGGGCCACCGAATCCCTTTTCAACAGGATTGCCCATGTGTCGGCGGCGGGGGTGGTGAAGGAGTACGACCTCCCGACCCCCGGGTCGTTCCCCGCACGCATCTTCGATGGCGGCGACGAGGTGTACTACACCGCCGCGGCAACCCAGAAGCTGGGGCGCCTCACGGAGTCGACGGGGGCGATCGAGGAGTTCGCGATCGCCGGTGCCGTGAAGCCCTGGGCCATCGACGGCCTGGACGACCAGGTCTGGGTGACCGACGAGCAGGCCCATAGGACATTCATCCTCGGCCGCGACGGATCCCGCGTGGAGTACACGACTTTCCTGACCTCGCCCACTGGCGTCGAACTGCAGTCCTCGACGGCCGGAGTGGTCACGGGGGTGCTGACGGAGAAAGACGAGGCGTTCACCTTCGTCAGCGAAGGTGCAGGCAAGAGCATGAAGTACTACCCCCGCGCCGAGAGCCGCATGGACCTCAGCGGATTCGCCCTGCAGAGCGAACGGCTGTGGTACGTCGATCGCGGCACCAATACGATCGGCGTGGACGGACCAGGCAGTGCTCCTGTCGATTTCACCGTGGCCACGGCCGACAGCGGGTTGACAGGAGTCGCGCTCACGGAGAACCGGTACGTCTGGAGCGTCGCGGCGCGGACCGGTCGGGTGATCCGGCTCGACATGCGCGTCGTACCCGGTGCCGATCGAGTGGGTGGCGTTGATCGTTTCGAGATGGCCGTCAACATGTCGCGTCGGGGAGACCGGTACGGGGGCCAGACGGTCTTCGTGGCGAGCGGCAGCTCCTTCGCCGACGCACTGAGCGCCGGCCCCCTCGCCGCGCATCAGAATGCACCGATCCTCCTCACCGCGCAGGGGACGTTGCCTGACGTCACTCGCCGGGAGCTCACGCGGCTCGACCCCACGAGGGTCGTGGTCGTCGGCGGCCCGGCATCCGTCTCCGACGCGGTACTGGGGGCGATCCGGCGCGAGACGCGCGCGAAGGTGGAGCGTATAGGCGGCAGTGACCGCTATGCCGTGTCGCGCGCGCTGCTCGCGAGTGACCTCGCTCCCGCACCGGGCAAGACGCTCTATGTGGCCAGCGGCAAGAGTTCTGCCGACGCTCTCTCGGCCACCCCCGCAGCGGCACATTTCGACGCGGGCATCCTGCTGGTCAGCGGCGGCGCAGCCGCTCTCTCAGGCGACGACCTAGCGGTCATCGAGGAGTATGCAGCCGCCGGTGCAACAGTCAAGATCGCCGGTGGGGCGGCATCCGTCAGTGCCGGCATCGAAGCGCAGCTGGCGTCGCTCGGGCCGGTCAAGCGATTCGGCGGCGCCGACCGCTACGAAGTATCGCAAGCGATCAACGAAGACGCCTTCCCCCGGGCCAACCGCGCCTATTTCGCGAGCGGGACGAGCTTCCCCGACGCGCTCGCAGGAGGGGCAGTGGCCGGCTCTGAGGACTATCCCGTCTACCTGACCAAGCCGAACTGCGTGCCGGAACGAGTGCTCGACCTTCTGACCGCGTCTGAGGTCGACCACGTGACGCTTCTCGGCGGTGAACGGACACTCACGAACGCCGTGCTCGAGTTCACCACCTGCGGCTGACGTGGGGACGGAAACCCGGGCGCGCCGAACGCTGACTACGCGCGTGCTGATAGGCATCCTCGGCATCGTGGCCGCTGCGGGCGTCGCCGTCCCGTCGAGTGCCTCCGAATCGACTCGGGAGGAGGCGCCGACCGACCCTGGGCGGTGGCTCACGGAGGTCGATCTGGGCAACCCGAACGGGCTTCCGAGCGACATCGTCGCGACGCGGGACGGCACGGTCTGGGTGTCTGTCTTCGGTGACCGCTCCGTGGAGAGACTCGACCGCACAGGAGCGGTGATCGCCACCTACGCGCTCTCCGGTGCGCCGTCGAGCGTGGCGGTCGACGACGAGGGCGGTGTGTGGGCGGCGGTGATCGCCTCCAACATGATCGCTCACATCAGCGCCGCGGGTGTCGTGCGTGAGTACCCGTTGCCCACGGCGAACTCGTTGCCTGCTCACGTCTGGGATGCCGGCGGACAGGCGTACTTCACGGCCTCCGGCACGGGGAAGCTCGGCCGCCTCTCGGAATCCACCGGCGCCGTCGAGGAGTGGGTGATCCCGGGCGCCGTGCAGCTGGGGGAGCTCGACGGCCTTGGGGAGCAGGTGTGGGTGGTCGACGAGGGAGCCGGGGCGGTGTGGATGATCGATCGGGCGGGCGCCGTGCCGAGCAGATGGGACATCAAGGACATTCGGAAGATCGACCTCGAATCGATGGAGGGTGGTCGTGCTCACGGAACGGTGCAGACGACGACAGGGGTGGTGCGCTTTGATTACCCGACGTTCACCCATTTCGACGCCGGGGGTGAAGACCTCCGGGGTTTCGCGAGGATCGGGGATCGAACCTGGGCGGTGAGTGGGTCGACGACGACGCTCTACGGTACGAGTCCGGGCTCGCGACTGACTTACTCTCTTCCGCCCTCAGCGCAGGTGTCAGCACTCGCGTTCAGCGAGTCGAGAGTGCTGTGGATGGCCGATAGGAAGCGCGGGAAGGTGATCCGCTTCGACACGCTCGCAGCGGTCCAGACCTCCCGAGTCGGAGGTGCCGACCGCTACGAGGTCTCCGCGAACGTCGCCAGGCGGTTCGACGATCCGAACGCCGACACCGTCTTCCTGGCGAGCGGTGAGAAGTTCGCCGATGCGCTGAGCGTGGGGCCGATGGCGAGCAGACTGCGAGCCCCTGTGCTGTTGTCGACGAAATCGAGTCTGAGCGACAGCGTTCTCCGCGAGCTCATCCGCGCCGATCCCAAGAGGGTCGTGATCGTGGGTGGCCGCGCATCGATCTCCGACGAGGTGGTCGCCGTCATCCGCCGGGAGCTGCCGTCATCGACCTTCATCGATCGGATCGAGGGCGCGGACCGCTATGAGGTCTCGCGAGCTCTGCTCACCGGCGTGGACGCGCCGACCGATCCCGCGGCTCTCTACATCGCGAACGGCAGCACGTTTCCCGACGCCCTCTCGAGTACTCCGGCCGCGGCCGGAGCCAAGACCGGGGTCCTCCTGGTGAAAGGGAGCTCGGCAAAGCTCTCCCAGGCCGAGATGACACTCGTCTGGAGGTTCGCGACGGCCGGCGCCACGATCAAGATCGCCGGCGGGCCCGCCTCGGTGAGCACGGGTATCGAGGCCCAGATCGCCGAATTCGCGAAGGTGGTGCGATTCGACGGGCCCGATCGGTACGCGGTGTCGCTAGCTCTCAACAGAGAGGCCTTCCCATCATCCAACCAGGCCTTCATCGCCAGCGGCACGACCTTCGCTGATGCCCTCAGCGGTGGTGCGATCGCCGGCCGGTTGAACGCGCCTCTTTATCTCTCGCGCCGGGAGTGCATGCCTCCCGAGGTGCTCGAACGACTCGCGACCGGCGTCCGGGAGACGTTTCTCCTCGGTGGGGAGAACACGCTCACGCCCGCCGTACTCGATCTGACTGCATGCGGATAGTGCCCCGCCCACGAAGGGTCTCAGGCGAGGTCAGGGGGTGGGGAGGAGCAGGGTGTCGAGGGGGAGACGGGTGCGGGGTGCGGACTCGCGGGCGCGGAGGGTGTCGTCGGGGAGGGCGTCCGGGGAGGCGAGGGTGCCGACCGCCGCCACCGTGACGGGGACCAGGTGGGCGGGGAGGCCGAAGGCCGAGGCCAGGCCGGCGGGGTCGATGCCGCCCATCTGATGCACGTGCAGGCCGTCGTGGTGGGCCTGGACGGTGAAGTAGGCCATCGCCTGTCCGAGGTCGTACTCGGCCCAGCGACGGGGCGCGCCGTGGTCGCCCACGGTCTCGGCGACCGCCACCACGAGCGCACCGGCGCGATCCGCCCACGCCTGGTTGAAGCTCATCAGGTTCTCCACCACGGTCGTGAACTCCGGCGTGCCGCGGCGCGCCACGATGAAGCGGGCCGGCTGCGAGTTGTTCGCCGACGGTGCCCACCGTGCCGCCTCGAGCGCCGCCGTGAGGCGCTGCTCATCGAGGGTCTCGGCGGCCTCGAAGGAGCGCGGGCTCCAGCGCTCGGCGAGGGTGGAGTGGATGGGGGTGCTGGTCTCGGCGGTGCGGGACGGGATGTCGACGATGCTCATGATGGCCTCCAGAAGACGGGTGATGTCCTGCACGCCGTCGGGCAGAGTGGAAATCGGACCGCGGTCCGGATTCATCCAACGCAGAGGGGGATCGTTTATTCCGAGAGCGCGGCCGAGCCCCGCGCATCCGCTCGTGCAGGCCGGTGCGCGAGTCGGGCGGCGAGGCGGCCAGCCCACGTGACGAGGGTCTCGAGCGGCCCGCGCCGGCCGAGGAAGGTCAGGAACGAACCGATCAGCAGCGCCATCAGGATGTTCGCGAGCCAGAAGCCCCAGCTCGAGAGGAACCAGGGGGTGTCGAGCACCACGTACTCCTGCCAGGTGAGCTCACCGTAGGGCTTGCCGAGCATCACGAGCGTGACCGTGCCGACGAGCAGCACGTGCGCCGAGTAGACGGTGAGGGGGGCGGCCCCCGCGCCGAGCACGGGCGAGAGGATGCGCCGCGCAAGTGGGCCGAGCACCGTGCCGAGGAGCACGAGGAGGCCGATGACGGTGGTGGAGGATCCGATGGTGAGGATGAGATCGAAAGTCGTTCCGGTGTGGGCGGCGGAGGCCGCGAGCATCCAGGGCGATCCGAGCACGGGCCGGCCCGCGCCCGGATCGGTGAGGAGGCCGAGCGCCTCCTTCTCCGAGACGCCGAGCTCGGTGGCGAGCCCGCGCACGGCGCCCAGCGGCCCGTGTGCGAGCGCGGCGAGGGCGATCCCGCCCAGCCAGACCACAGCACCCACCGCCGCGAGCTTCGCCGCGACCACACGCAGAGCGGTGGCCCCGCCGGTCGAGGCGGCGGATGCGGTGGAACCACGTGCCGCGAGCAGGGTGCGGCCGATGGCCATGCCGACGAGCCCGTACGCGATCCAGATCAGCACCGGATACGTGCCCGTGACCAGCAGCCCCCTGAGCACCAGGAGCGGATCGGCGAGCGAGAGCCAGTTGGGGTTCGAGGCCTCGCGCTCGGTGAGCTGGAACGCCTCGCCGAGGAGGTAGACGGCCACCGGAGCCGCCACGGCCACCACGGCGCCGACGGACACGAGCACCCAGCGGGGCCACGTCACCGCGAGCGCGAGGAACCAGAACAGCACGCCGTAATAGGCGAGGATGACGAAGATCGGGATGTCGAGCAGTGTGAGCGTGAGCCCGATCGCCACGAGCGCGACACCGCGGCCCACGAGCATCAGGCGTGCGGCACCGGGACGCCGCTCGCGGATCGGGGCACGCGTGGCGAGCACCGCACCCACCCCCGCGAGCACCGCGAACAGGGCCGACGCCCGCCCCTGGAACTGCTCCGACGACGCGACGTGCACCCCCGCGACCGAATCGGCCCACAGCCAGGTGTGCGTGGCCATCATCCCGGCGATCGCCACGAACCGCGCCAGGTCGAGGCCCAGGATCCGTTCACGACCGGGGATGCCCGCGTGACCGCTCGTCATGCATCCCCCCGATCGTCGTCGATCAGACGATACCGTCCGTCTGGCCCGAGCGGTGCTTGCGCACCCGGCTGATCACGAACCAGCCGACCGCTGCCACCACGGCCGCGATCACGACGTACTTCAGGATGTCGGCGTACTGCTCGACGATGTGCCACTGCTCACCGAGCCAGAAGCCCGCGAGGATGAAGAGGGTGTTCCAGATCAGGCTGCCGGCCGTGGTGAGCAGCGCGAACTTCCACACCGGCATCCGTTCGATGCCCGCCGGGATCGAGATCAGGCTGCGGAAGATCGGCAGCATGCGGCCGAAGAACACCGCCTTCGAACCGTGCTTCCTGAACCACTCCTCGGTCTTGTCGACGTCGGACACATCGACGAGGGGGAGCTTCTTCGCGATCCGCTTGATGCGGTCGATGCCGAGCCATGCGCCGATGCCGTAGAGCGCGAGGGCTCCGACGAGGGAGCCGAGTGTGGTGAAGACGATCGCCGCCACGAGGTTCAGGTCGCCGCGGCTGGCCGCGAAGCCCGCGAGCGGCAGGATGACCTCGCTCGGGATGGGAGGGAAGAGGTTCTCGACCGCCACCGCGATGCCGGCACCGGGAGCACCGAGGGTCTCCATGAGTCCGACGACCCAGTCGCCGACGGCGCCGAGGCTCGAGTCGCCGGATCCGCTCCCGCCGCCCTCCCCACCGGGGGAGTCGGGAGCTGTGCTGAGGAGGAGAACGGATGGGTCGGCATGGGCCAGGCTCATGGCACCCAACCTACTGGGGCAGAACTGAAGCGGCGCTGAAAGGGGGCTCCCGCTCAGGAGCGCACGAGCCGGGCGATGGCGGCAGAGGCCTCCTTGAGCTTCGCGTCGGCGACGTCGCCGCCCTCGGCAACGGCCTCCACCACGCAGTGCGCGAGGTGCTCCTCGAGGAGGCCGAGCGCGACCGACTCCAGCGCGCTCGTGACCGCTGAGATCTGGGTGAGGATGTCGATGCAGTACTTCTCCTCGTCGACCATGTTCTGCAACCCCCGCGCCTGACCCTCGATGCGCTTGAGCCGCTTGAGATAGGCATCCTTGTTGGAGATGTAGCCGTGGTGGGCATGGCCCCCGTCGGCGTGGTCCGCGTGGGCTGCGGTCTCATCGTGGTCGCTCATGCTTCGATTCTCTCGTGTCCGACACCGAGCCCCTGCAGGAACCGGCCGATGCGCAGTCGGCAGACAGGCATCCGGCCGCCGTCCGGCACCGCATCACGGGAGAGTGCTGCTCATCGGCGTGTGGGCGGCGGGAGCGGCTCGTCGTGCTCGGCGCGGTGGGCTTCATCGCCGTGGCGTCGTTCCTGCTCGGCGCGAACCACTCGAGGTTCCTCACCTGCGAGGACTTCACCCTCAGCGGTAACTCCGAGCCGCCCGGGTGCACGCCAGGTGACGTGTAACTGCAGATCTGCGGAGGACCGACCCCCTATACGGCGTCGGTCCTGCAGATTCCCGTAGTTACGCGGGAGCGACGGCCTCGAGCTCGCGGCGGAGGGCCGCCGCGAAGGCGTCGATGTCGTCGGGGGTGGTGTCGAAGGCGCACATCCAGCGCACCTCGCCGGTGGCGGGGTTCCAGTCGTAGAACCGGAACGACTCGCGGAGCCGGTCGGCGACTCCGGCGGGGACGATCGCGAAGACCGCGTTCGACTGGGTCGCCTGCGTGAGCGTGACCCCCGGCAGCCCCTCGACCGCGCTCCGCAGCCGGGCCGCCATCGCGTTCGCGTGCGACGCGGATTCCAGCCACAGGTCGCCCTCGTAGAGCGCGATCAGCTGCGCCGAGACGAACCGCATCTTCGAGGCCAGCTGCATGTCGAGCTTGCGCAGGAACGGGATGCCGGCGACGGTCTCGGGGTTCAGCACCACCACGGCCTCGCCGTAGAGCAGACCGTTCTTGGTGCCGCCGAGCGAGACCACGTCGACCCCGGCATCCGTGGTGAAGGCCCGGAGGGGTGCGCCGAGCGAGGCGGCGGCGTTGGAGATGCGCGATCCGTCGAGGTGGAGCTTCATGCCGAGCGAGTGCGCGTGCTCCGCGATGGCTGTGATCTCGTCGACCGAGTAGGCGGTGCCGAGCTCGGTGGTCTGGGTGATCGAGACGGCGAGCGGCTGGGCGCGGTGCTCGTCGCCCCAGCCCCACGCCTCCACGTCGATGAGGTCGGGCGTGAGCTTGCCGTCGGGCGTGGGCACGGTGAGGAGCTTGAGGCCGGCCACCCGCTCGGGCGCCGCGTTCTCATCGGTGTGGATGTGAGCGGTGCTCGCACAGACGACGGCACCCCAGCGCGGCAGCATCGACTGCAGGCCCACCACGTTCGCTCCCGTGCCGTTGAACACCGGGAACGCCTCGGCCTGCGCGCCGAAGTGGTCGCGCAGCACCTCCTGCAGGCGCGCCGTGTAGACGTCCTCGCCGTAGGCGATCTGGTGGCCGCCGTTGGCCCGGGCGAGGGCCTCGAGCACCTCGGGGTGCACGCCGGCGTAGTTGTCCGAGGCGAAGCCGCGGGAGGTGGGGTCGTGAAGGGGTGTCGTGGTCACCCCTCCAGTCTCTCAGCCTCTCGGCGACCTCAGCCCTTCAGGGCGTCGCGCAGCTTGACCCTGGCGCCCGTGCGCAGCAGGGAGTTGGAGTAGATGCGCGATCCGATGCCGATGATCAGGAGGGTCGTGGCCACGAGAACCGCGAGGGAGACCAGCGGCTCCCACCAGGCGGCGTCGCCGAGGAAGAGCCGGAGCGGCATGCCGATGGGCGCCGAGAACGGCACGTACGACATGATCGCCATGATCGTCTCGTTGGAGTTGAAGAAGATCACGAGGAAGTACGGGATCATCACGAGCGTCGTGACGGGCGAGGTGACCGAGGCCACCTCCTCCTGCCGCGAGACGAGGGCCGCGGTGGCCGCGTAGAGCGCGGCGATGAGCACGAAGCCGAAGACGAAGAACACGATGAACCAGGCGATGGCCGGACCCAGGAGGCCGAGCAGCGCCGACTGGCCGGTGATCGAGAGGCCCAGCACGCTCATCGCCGCGATCAGGGCGATCTGCCCGAAGGCCAGGATGCTGTTGCCCACCACCTTGCCCGCCATGAGCTCGCGCGCCGAGATGGTGGAGAGGAGGATCTCGACCACCCGGGTCTGCTTCTCCTCCACGACGCTCTGCGCGATGGTGGAGCCGAAGGTCACGGCCGACATGAAGAACACGACGCCGAAGGCGATGCCGATGATGTAGCTGAGGAAGCCGTCGTCGCTGTCGCCCGGCTCGAGCAGCTGCACCGGCGGGGCCACGCTGAGCAGCGAGACGATGGTGCCGGGGGCCTCGTCGAGGGCGACGAGCTCGTAGCCCAGCTCGGTCTCGGCGGGGAGCACCGCGGCGTCGACGGTGCCGTCTCGCACGAGCGCCTCCGCCTCGTCGGTGGAGGCCGCCTCGGTGACCTCGAGACCCTGCACGCCGTCGACGACCGATGCCGTGCCGGCCACCGCGGCGACCTTCGGGGCCGAGCTGGTGGAGCTGAGGATGCCGCCGACGATGATCGAGGCGAGGATCGCGAGCAGCAGGATGGCGGTCGAGATGAGGAACGACTTGCTGCGGAGCCGCATCGCGAGCTCGCGCTCGGCGACGAGCCAGGTGCCCTTCACCAGGCCCGGCAGGGCGGGGCGGGGCGGGCGGGCCGGTCGACCGAGGCGGGGCGGGGTGGTGGCGCTCATTTCACGACCTCCTTGAAGATCTGGGCGAGGGTGGGATGGAGGGGGGTGAAGCGGGCCACGGGGCCGGCCGCGAGAGCGCGGCTGAGCACGGCCTGCGCCGCGGCGAGGCCCTCGTCACCGCGGTCGACCTCGAACTGGGCGTAGTTGCCGTCGAGCTCGACGACCCGCACGCCCGAGAGCTCACGCACCCAGCCGGCGTCGCTCGCGAGCTCGATCTCGTAGCGGGGCTCGGAGTGCTCGGCCCGGAGGCTCTCCCGGGAGCCGGAGGCGCGGATGGTGCCGCCGGCGATCACGACCAGGTCGTCGCAGAGGCGCTCGACGATGTCGAGCTGATGCGAGGAGAACAGCACGGGGGCGCCCCCGGCGGCGTGCTCGGTGAGCACGGCCTGCACGGTCTCGACCGCCATCGGGTCGAGGCCCGAGAAGGGCTCGTCGAGCACGAGCACTTCGGGATCGTGCACGAGCGCGGCGGCGATCTGGGCGCGCTGCTGATTGCCGAGCGAGAGACTCTCGACGGTCTCGTTGGCGCGCTCGCCGAGACCGAGGCGCTCGAGCAGGTCGTCGGTGCTGCGTTTCGCGGCCTGCGGCGTCATGCCGTGCAGGCGGCCGAGGTAGACGATCTGCTCGGCGATCTTCATCTTGGGGTAGAGGCCGCGCTCCTCCGGCATGTAGCCGAAGAGGGCGCGGTCGGCGGGGGTGAGGCGCGTGCCGTCGAGGGTGACGGTGCCGGAATCGCTCGAGAGCACGCCGAGGATGATGCGCATCGTCGTGGTCTTTCCGGCACCGTTGCCGCCGACGAAACCCGTCATGCGGCCGGCGCCGACGGTGAAGCTCACCCCGTCGAGCACCCGGCGCGAGCCGAAGCTGCGGGAGATGTCGTCTATTTCGAGCATGGTCGACCTTTCGTTGCGATGCCTTCACGCTAGGGCGGGCGCGAGAGGAGGGCATCAGCCGCGAGGAGGGGGAGGCTCCGCCGTGCGGTGGAGCGTGGGGCGGGTGCGCTCGCTGACAATGTGCCCAGGTGGTCGTGGAGCGAGGGCGCAGGGCATACCCTTCGGATACCGAGCCATCGTGGCTTGCGATGGAGGAAGAACCATGGCTGAGAAATCCGCACGCAAGGCAGTTGCGAAGCCCGCGGCCCGCTCTCTCAAGGAGAAGCGCGCCGACAAGAAGGCGAAGTCGGATGTGAAGGACCACTCGGCCGACGCGGTCTCGGGCGTCAAGAAGAAGTAGCGGCTCCGGCGGTCAGCTGCGGCCGGGCACGGCGATGCCGTTCTCGTAGGCGAAGACGACCGCCTGGATGCGATCGCGGAGGCCGAGCTTCTGCAGGATCTTGGAGACGTGCGTCTTGACCGTCGCCTCGCCCAGGTAGAGCTCGCCCGCGATCTCGCTGTTGGAGCGCCCGGCGGCGAGCAGTTCGAGCACCTCGCGCTCCCGCTCGGTGAGGTCGGCGAGCGCCGCCGCCGCAGGGGGAGCCGCAGCCGTGGCCGCCCCGGAAGCCGTGGCCGCCGGCGTCGCCTCGGTGAACTGGGCCGGCGGACGAGACGTGAAGCTCTCGATCACGCGACGGGTGACATCCGGGGACAGCAGCGCATCGCCCCGCGCGATCACCTGCACCGCGGCCACGAGGTCCTCCGGCGACGAGTTCTTCAGCACGAAGCCGCTCGCGCCGGCCTCGAGGGCTTCGAAGAGGTAGTCGTCGCGGTTGAAGGTCGTGAGGATGAGGATGCCGGCGCGGGTGCCGGCCGCGATCAGCTCGCGGGTGGCGGCGAGGCCGTCGAGGTCGGGCATCTGCACGTCCATGCACACGACGTCGGGCTGCAGCGCTCCCACGAGCTCGACGGCTTCGCGCCCCGTGCGGGCCTCGCCCACGACGTCGATGCCGTCTTCCGACTCGAGGATGATGCGGAGCCCGACGCGCACGAGATCCTGATCGTCGGCCAGCACGACCCGGATGCGCCCCGGCGTCTCGTCGGTCATCGGTGGGCCCCCTCGGTGGAGTCGGTCGGTGTGGGTGCACCGGATGCGACCGGGGCGGTGGGCGTGCCGGATGCGACCGAGGCGGTGGGCGTGCCGGCGGCGCGCTTCGGGGTGAGGGGCAGGGTGGCGCGCACGCGGTAGCCTCCGCGGGGCTTCGGACCGATGTCGATGGTGCCGCCGACGGCCACGACGCGCTCGCGCATGCCGATCTGACCGAGGCCCGAGCCGGATCCCGATCCGGCTCCTGCGCCCGTGTCGCTCACGTCGATCTCGATCCTGTCGTCGAGGTAGCGCAGCCGCACGTCGGCCTCGGCCCGGCTGCCACCGTGCTTGCGCACATTCGTGAGCGACTCCTGCGCGATCCGGTACACGCTGAGACCGATCACGGGCGGAACCGGCACCACCTCGCCGACCGTGGAGAACGTGACGGGGAGTCCCGCAGCCCGCACCTCTTCCACGAGCTCGTCGAGCTGGGCGATGCCGCGGGTGGAGGCCGAGCGGCTCGCTTCCGGGTCTCCGGACTGGCGGAGCGCTCCGAGCATCCGGTGCAGCTCGTCGACGGCCTCGCGCGCGTTCGTCTCGATGACGGTGAGCGACTCGATCGCCCTGGGGTCGGCGTCGCTCTTGGCGAGCACCCGGCGAGCGGCCCCGGCCTGCAGCCCCATGACCGAGACGTGGTGTGCCACCACGTCGTGGAGCTCCCGCGCGATGCGCACCCGTTCGAGCTCGACGGCCTGGCGGCTGCTCACCTCCCGCTCCCGCTCGAGCTCCCGCGTGCGCTGCTCGAGCGCGTCGCGCTGTCGGGCCGAGGCGAAGGAGGCATTGCCGAACACGTAGGCCGCCCCGAAATAGAGCAGGTTCGTGACGAGCTGGATGGCGGCCACCGCGATGTACTGCGACAACCAGCCCTCCCGATCCGAGCCCGGGATGGCCTCGGGGTTGCTCACCTGCATCACGACGAGGCCGACCAGCCAGAGCACCATGCCGATGGCGATGAGGATGCGCACCACTCGAGCGAGCAGGCGGTTGGCGCTCCACGCGCCCACCGAGTAGAAGGCGATGAAAAGGCAGATGTTGGCGAACAGCTGCTCCCAGACGGCGAGGTTCTGGCCGATCACGAACGTGGCGGTCACGACGAGGGCGACGAGCACGGGGAAGCGACGCCGGAACGCGAGCGAGCCGGCGATCACCACCGCCCAGATGGCCGCGCCCCACCAGGGTGCGTGCGACTGCGGGATGGCGCCGACGTAGAGGAACCAGCTGAGCCACGCGGCCACCGCGAGCACGCCCGCGACGATGGCGTCCCGGCGGTAGCCGGCAGCACCGGGGCGCGGTCTCACCCAGTCATCGGTGGTGGCGGAGGTCATCCCTCCACGCTAGCGACGTTCTCCACCCCCGCCATCCGTCGCGCGGATGAGCGGGCTCAGGCGAGCGTGCGGCGGGTGCCGTTGAGGCCGGCGGCCGGGGAGTCCCAGAGGGCGACGACCGCGTCGGCCAGGGTGGCGACGTCGGTGAAGCCAGGGAAGCGGCGCTCCGGGTTCGCCGCGCGCATCCGCTCGTCGACGAGGGCCTTGACCGCGAAAACCACCGCGGCCGCCCGCAGGCCGGGGCGTTCGGGGTCGCGTTCGCGTTCGCGTTCGCGTTCGCCGGCACGGTCGGCTCCATCGGCGGCGCCGGCCTGGTCGGTGGTGAAGGCGTCGGCGAGGGAGCGCATCCACGACTCGGAGGCGGCCTTGGCCGCCGTGTAGTCGGCTCCGGATGCCGTGGGCGCGTCGACGGAGACCGACGAGACGAACACCACTCGGCCGGACGCCGAGTCCGCGAGCGCCGGATAGAAGGCGCGCACGGTGTTGCGGAGCGTGCGGAACGAGCGCTCCACGGCCGTCCAGCCCTCATCGGTCTGCCCAGTGATGCCCGTGCCGCCGACCCAGCCGCCCACGAGGTGGACGAGCCCGTCGACCGCACCCGTCGCGCGCGCCAGGGCGGTGACGGCCTCCGGATCGGCGAGGTCGCACACGGCGGTCGAGATGCCGGGCACGCGCTCGGCGAGGGCGGCGAGCCGCTCGTCGGACGAGCCCACCGCCAGCACGACGGCCCCGGCGGCGACGAGCGCGGCGCACGTGGCGACGCCCGACTCGCTCGTCGCACCGGCCACCACGACCACTCGGCCCCGCACGCTGCCACCCGAGCCGGCGGCGGGCTCGGAGACGACCCGATCCTCAGTCATCGGCGCCCGTGATCCCCGCGGTCGAGTCGATGACGTCACGCATCTTCTTCTCGAGGGCCTCGTAGAACATCGAGAGGGGGAACTCGTCGTCGAGCACGGCGTCGGTGAGACCCCGCGGCGGCCCGTCGAGCGGGAGCGCTTCCCTGCCCTGCGCCCAGACCGATGCCGGATGCGGTGTGACGGTGGTGGTGATGAGCTCGTAGGCCGCGAGCCAGTGCGCGATCTTGGGGCGGTCGATCGAGCGCCAGTAGAGCTCGTCGATCGCGTCGCCGAGCGCCGTGACAGCGGGGGCGACCTCGGGCCAGTCGATCGTGAGTCGCGTGTCGGTCCAGTGCAGCACGCCGCGCTGGTGCAGCCAGGCGAAGAGCAGCTGGCCGCCGAGGCCGTCGTAGTTGCGCACGCGCGAGCCCGTGATGGCGAAGCGGAAGATGCGGTCGAACAGCACCGCGTACTGCACGAGCGCCGCGTGCTTACGCAGCTCCGGCGAGCCCTCGTCGCCCTTCGCGGTCTCGGCGCGCTCGACCTTCACGGCCTCGCGGAACGCCGTGAGGTCGCAGCGCAGCTCCTCGAGCGAGTAGAGGAAGAACGGCATGCGCTGCTTGATCATGAACGGATCGAACGGCAGGTCGCCGCGCATGTGCGTGCGGTCGTGGATGAGATCCCACATCACGAACGTGCGCTCGGCGAGCTCCTGGTCGGCGAGCAGCTCCTGGGCGTCGGCCGGCAGCTCGAGCCGCGTCACCTCGGCCGCGTGCCGCACCACCCGGCGGAACCTGGCCGCCTCCCGGTCGGCGAAGATGCCGCCCCAGGTGAACGGGATGACCCGCGAGGTGGCCACCGACTCGGGGAAGAGCACGGCCGAGTTGGTGTCGTAGCCGGCCGTGAAGTCGAGGAACCGGATGGGCAGGAACAGCGCGTTCGAGTAGTCGCCGGCCTCGAGCTCTGCCACGAACGACGGCCAGACCACCTCGAACAGCACCGCCTCGACGTGCCGGTCGGTGCTGCCGTTCTGCGTGTACATGGGGAACACCACGAGGTGCTGCACGCCGTCGACCCGGTCGGCCGCCGGTGCGAAGGCCTCGAGCGCGGCCACGAAGTCGGGGATGCCGAAGCCCCCGTCGGCCCAGGCCGCGAAGTCGCCGTCGAGCGCCTCGAGGTAGTCGGCATCGTGCGGGAAGCGGGGAGCCAGCGCCGCAACCGACGAGCGGATGCGCTGCACGAGCGTGCGGGCGAGCGGATGGTCGACGGGGTCGGGCACCGACCCGTCTTTCACCTGAAGCACCTGGAGGGAGCCGACCGCGGACTTGAGCTCCAGCCAGGCGGCGTCTTCGACGACCTCGGGTTCTCCGATGATGGGCAGAGCGGTGCGCTCGGGGCGTGTGGACATGGTGGAACCTCCGATCGATCGTCTCCTCGAGCCTAGGCGCAACGCATCCGCTCTTCTTTGACCTGGCCTCCATTTCTTTGCGTGAAACCCCCGGAACAGCGCGGATAATCGCCGGACGCCGCCTCTCAGGCTCGCGAGTGCGCCCCGGGTAGCATGGACGCGATGAGAACGAAGACGGGCACGCCCGATGCCCCGACCGCCGCCTCAGGCCTCGCGGGCAAGCCCGACCACTTCCTTCCGCACATCCAGGGCCTCCGCGCCATCGCCGTGCTCCTCGTGGTGGTCTACCACTTCTGGCCCGGTCGCCTGAGCGGCGGCTACATCGGCGTGGACGTCTTCTTCGTGATCTCGGGCTTCCTCATCACCCAGCAGCTCGCGCGCCAGCTCGAGCGCACCGATCGCATCGCGCTGCCGAGCTTCTACGCCAAGCGCGCCCGTCGCCTCCTTCCCGCCGCGATCACCGTGCTCGTCTTCGCGAGCCTCGCGACCCTGTTCGTGATGCCGCTGTCGAGTCTGACCGAGAACGTGCGCGAGATCCTCGCCTCGACCTTTTATGTGGAGAACTGGATCCTCGCGGCCAACTCTGTGGACTACCTCGCCGCGGCCAACGAGGCGAGCCTCGTGCAGCACTACTGGTCGCTCTCGCTCGAGGAGCAGTTCTACCTCTTCTGGCCCGTGCTGCTGCTCGGCGCCTCGGTCTTCGCCGTGAAGGTCATGAAGAAGCGCACGTGGGTGGGCCTCATCGGCGTGCTCGCCGTCGTGGGCCTCGCGAGCTTCGCCCTCTCCGTGTTCGTGACCGCCACCGATCCGGCCGCCGCCTACTTCGTGACCTACACACGGGTGTGGGAGTTCGCCGTCGGCGGCGCACTCGCCCTGCTGCCGCGGCTCCGCCCCACGAGGGCGTGGCTGTCGAACGTGCTCGGCTACGGCGGCGTCGTGGTGATCCTCGCCTGCGGCTACCTCTTCGACAAGTCCACGCCGTTCCCGGGCTACATGGCCGCGATCCCGGTGCTCGCCACCGCCGCGGTGATCGTGAGCCACCACCGCGCGAAGCCGTGGGATGCGGGTCGCGTGCTGAGCATCCGCCCGGTGAGCTTCATCGGCGACATCTCCTATTCCCTCTACCTGTGGCATTGGCCGCTGATCGTGATCGCCCCCTACATCCCGGGGTGGGGTCTCACCACCGCGCACCGGCTCGCGCTGTTCGCCTTCTGCTTCGTCATCGCGTGGCTGACCAAGCGCTTCATCGAGGATCCGACCCGGCAGTGGCGGTTCTTCACCACCAGGAAGCCCCGCGCGACCCTCATCGGCGTGGTCGCCGCCATGGCCGTGTCGAGCCTCTTCGTGGGCGGCGCCTGGGCCGTGCAGCAGCCGAAGTACGACGCCGAGGCCACCCAGCTCGCCCAGACCCTGGAGAACCCCCCGGAGTGCTTCGGCGCCGCGAGCGGCCCCACCGACGGCCTCGAGCCGATCGTGCCGCTCTGCGAGAACCCGGAGCTCGCGGACGAGATCATTCCGAGCCCCGGTTTCGGCAATGCCGACCGGCCGCTGCACCCCGAGTGCCTCAGCACCCTCAACGACGCGAGCGTGCGCGACTGCACGTTCGGCAGCGACGATCCGGATGCCCCCCAGGTCGCCCTCGTCGGCGACAGCCATGCCTACGCGCTCATGGATCCCTTCGTGGAGATGGCCGAGCGCAACGGCTGGCACCTCACGACCTACCTCAAGGGCGGCTGCCCGTGGTCGACGGCGCCGCTCGCGGGCCGAGACGCCTTCGCGATCTCGTGCGACGACTGGCGCAGCGACCTCACCGCCCAGCTCGAGGCGCACGAGCCCTTCGACGCCGTCTTCACCGCCGCGCTGACCGACCGCAACGTGCCTGGCACCGACGAGGACGAGCGGATGGCCGCGATCGGCTATGCCGAGGCCTGGACGCCGGTGTTCGAGGCGGGCACCCCGATCGTGACTCTCGTGGACAACCCCGCGTGGGAGGACGACCCCAACAAGTGCCTGCGCACCGAGGACGCCTCGGCGTGCACCATGCCGCGCGACGAGGGCCTCGCCGAGTTCGACCCCATCGCGATGGCCGCCGAGGGTGCCGCGACCGAGGGCCGGGACATCACGCTGCTCGACTTCAGCGACACCTATTGCACGGCCGAGGAGTGCCAGGCCGTCGTGGGCGGCGCCAACGTCTACCGCGACATCGACCACCTCACGCGCACCTTCGCGTTCACCCTGGGCCCGTTCCTGGAGCGCGCGATGAATGAGGCGCTGACGAGGTGAGCGTGCTCGGAGTGCTGACCGGCTTCGCCATCATCGGCTTCGTCATCCTGGTGGGCTACGTCGTGCAGCGGATCGGCATCCTGCCACCGGATGCGCGCCTCGTGCTCAACCGCGTCGCCTTCTTCGTGGCGACCCCCGCGCTTCTGTTCACCGTGCTCGCGCGCTCGCACCCCGCCGCGATCTTCTCGGGGCCCATCCTCGTGACGCTCATCTCGGTGGTCATCAGCGCGGGCCTCTACCTGCTGGCGTCGCGACTGTGGTTCCGCCGGCCCGTCGCCGAGACCACCGTGGGCACGGCGGCCTCCGCCTACGTGAACGCCAACAACATCGGTCTTCCCGTGGCGACCTACGTGCTCGGCAACCCCGGCCTCGTCGCGCCCGTGCTCCTCCTGCAGCTCATCGTGCTCGCGCCGATCACCCTCACGGTGCTCGACATCGCCACCCGCGGATCCGCCTCGGCCCGCTCCATCCTCACCCAGCCGCTCCGCAACCCGATGATCATCGCCTCGCTCGCCGGCCTCGTCTGCGCCCTGTTCGAGTACCTGCCGCCGGAGCCCGTGCTCGCGCCTCTCGAGCTCATCGGCGGGGCCGCGATCCCGCTCGTGCTGCTCGCGTTCGGCATGTCGCTCGTGGGGCAGAAGCCGCTGCAGCCGGGGCAGGGGCGCACCGAGATCATCGTCTCCTCCGCCATCAAGCTCGTGGTGATGCCGGTCGTCGCGTTCCTGTTCGGGCGCTTCGTGTTCGGGCTCTCGGGTGTGGAGCTGTTCGGGGTCGTGGCGCTCGCCGCGCTCCCGACGGCGCAGAACATCTACAACTTCGCGGCGCGCTACCAGCGCGGCGTCATCCTGGCGCGCGACACCGTGCTCGTGACGACGATCGGGTCGGTTCCGGTGCTCGTGCTCGTCGCGGCGCTGCTGGCGTAGGGCGCTGGAGACGACGGAGTTCAGCGCCAGACTGAGCGGTGCGTCCGTCGATTCCCACCGAGCACCCTGATCTCCGTCGTCTCCCCCAGGGGCCAGCAGAGGAGTGCCCGACCGCTCGTGCGTGGCCTCGTTCCCGTTCTGGCCGTGCGTTCAGCTGAGGCGCTGCAGGGCCTGGGCGGCGCGGGTGGCGGCGCGGGCCGCGGCGTCGGCGGTGCGCTGGGCGGCGGGGCGCTGCTTGCGCAGGGCTGCGGCCTCGCCGGCGGCCTCGTCGAGCTCCTCCTGCAGCTGCTCGATGCGTGCGCGGAGCTCGCGCTGCTCGAACGACAGCCGGTCGCGTCGGTCGCGGATCTCCTGGATGCGCAGCTCGAGGCCCGCGAGCTCGGCCGCCGCGTCCTCCGTATCCTGCCTGGCCTCCTCGGCCTCGCGCTTCGCCGCGGCACGCTTCTCGGCGCGCAGGGTGGCGCGGGAGGGGGTGACGGTCTCCATGACGGGCGGGGCGGATCGGCGTGCATCGTCGGTGGCGGGCTCGCCGGAGCCGGAGCCGGGGCCGGAGCCGGAGCCGGAACGAGAGCCGGAACCGGGGCCGGAACGAGAGCCGGAACCGGGGCCGGAACGAGAGCCGGAGCCGGGCACCGCCGCGGCAGGGGCCGCCGCCTCGAGACCGGCCGGCAGCGCACCGGCGAGGTCGACGGGGTCGAAGCCCGCCGTCGCGAGTGTGCGCACGAGGAGTCCGGTGCAGAGCGCCGCCTCGGCCCCCGGATCGGTGAGCGCGGCCTGCAGGGTGGCCTGCACCTCGAGGGCGGCCGACTCCGAGACGGGGGTGCCGAGCTCCTCGCCGAGGTCGCGCGCCGAGCGGGCGAGCGCCGCGAGCATCCGCTGCCGTTCCTTGCCGAGGTCGCGCACGGCCTCGCGGTCGAGCGAGGAGGAGTCGCGCAGGCGCGCGCCGAGGGCGAGCAGATCGTCGAGCTCGTCGGAGCGGTGCCGCACGAGCTGGTCGACGGCCCAGGCCGCCACGGAGGGCTTCGCGAGCTTGCGCACCCGGGCGGCGAGCTCGCGGTCGCCCTCGTCGGAGGCCGTCGTGGCGTGCCGCTTCCGTTCGGCCACGAACTCGGCGGGCCGCACGGCGTAGAGCTCCTGGGCGATGCGCTCGAGCGACTGGGCGGCATCGCGCAACTGGGCCGTGGTCGGCTCCTCCGCCATCCGCTCTCCCTTCGCATCCGTCGTGGATCCCGCGTCCGTCGCCACCTGGCATCCGTCGCGACTCTCGTATCCGTCGCGACTCTCGCATCCGTCGCCACCGAGCCTAGGCCGAGCGACCCCGTGCCACGATGGTGGGCATGCCCACCCGACTGCTGCTGCTCGCCGACACGCACGTGCCCAAGCGCGCCCGCCGGCTGCCGGATGCGGTGTGGCGGCAGGTGGACCGCGCCGACGTCGTGCTGCACGCCGGCGACTGGGTCGATGTCGGCACCCTCGACCTGCTCGAGGACCGCGCCGCCCGGCTCGTCGGTGTGCACGGCAACAACGACGGTGCCGAGCTGAGGGCCCGCCTGCCCGAGGTGGCGCGGGTCGAGCTCGAGGGCGTGCGGATCGCGACGGTGCACGAGACGGGGTCGGCCGCCGGCCGCGAGACGCGGATGGACGCCGCGTTCCCTCGCAGTGGAAGCGGAAGTGGCAGTGGAAGCGGCGGCGGCGCCGACGTGCTCGTGTTCGGGCACAGTCACATCCCGTGGGACACGACGTCGCCGGCGGGGCTGCGGCTGCTCAACCCCGGGTCGCCGACGGATCGCCGCCGGCAGCCGGTCTGCACGCTCATGACCGCGGTCGCCGACGACGGAGTGCTCACCGAGGTGGAGCTGCTGCCCGTCGCGCGCGACTGAGCCGGGCTTCATCCGGACTTCACCGGCAGGCCACTCTCCCTCTGCGTGTCGCCCACGGCGGGCGGCGAGGGTGGATGGGCGCAGTCGCGCTCACCACGCCGTCCGACACGAAAGTCAGCGATGCCACGACGCACCGATTCCTCCCGCCGCAGAACCGCCGCGGTCGCCTCCACCCTCACCGCGGGCGCCCTGCTGGTCACCGCCGCGCTCGTCGACCCCACCCAGGCGCTCGCCGCGGGCGACGAGACCGGTGGCTCCCCCTCCGCCGCCAGCACCGACCCGATCGGCACACTCGAGCTGCTGAGCGACCCGTTCCTCCAGGCCCCCGGTGAGTCGAGCGTGAACGTGGTGTGGGCCACCGAGTTCGCCGGCGCCTCGAGCGTCGTGCTCGTGGGCGAGACCGTGGGAGCGCTGGCCGAGGAGCAACTCGACGAGGCCGCCGCGGGCGAGCTCGCCGGCATCGCGGTGTTCGAGGCGGGCAGCGAGCGGTTCTCGCGCCTCGTGGAGGACACGGCGTCGAACATCCCCGCCGACGAGAAGCCGGCCGCCGGCGTGGCCGAGCGCGAGGTGTGGCGGCACGAGGCCGTCGTCTCGGGCCTCACCCACGGCGAGCGGGTCCCCTACCGCGTGGTCTCGTTCGACGGAGCACCCGGCACGGATGCGACGGAGCTCGCCGCATCCGGGACCTTCTCGCTCTCACCCGCGCCGAAGGCCGGCGACGACCAGCGGATCCTCATCACGAGCGACCACCAGGCCATGAGCAACACCGCCGCGAACCTCGAGATGGCTTCGGAGACGTTCGGCGACATCGACGCCGTGTTCCTCGCCGGCGACCTCGTGAACCAGCCCGACCGGGCCTCGGAGTGGTTCGACGACTCCCGCGGCGGCGCCTTCTTCCCGGTGCTGCAGGGCAACGCCTCGCGGGCCTCCACACACGGCGAGGCCTACCGCGGTGCCGAGATCCTGCAGAATGCCCCGATCTACCCGGCGATCGGCAACCACGAGGTGCAGGGCCGCGTCGCCGGAGCCACGAGCATCTCGGGCTCGTTCAACGCACCCGTGCCCACCGCGGTGGCCGAGGCCGAATACGAGAAGGTGGCCGCCACGGTCAACCCCTCGGGCGACCCCGCGGTGAAGGCGGCCTGGATCGAGGACAACTCGTTCAGCTCCACCACCTACGAGGAGATGTTCACGCTCCCCGAGTCGGCCTCCGGCGGTGAGCGCTACTACGCCGTGACCGTCGGCGACGTGCGCCTCATCTCGCTCTACTCCACCCGCATCTGGCGCGGCGAGACCGCCCAGGCCGACCCCGCGGCGCGCACCGGCATCTCGCGCTACCAGGAGACGCCCGCCGTGCTCGGCACGCCGCTCTCGCAGGGTCACGGCGAGTTCATCTTCGAGCCCATCGACGACGGCAGCGCCCAGCTCGAGTGGCTCGAGGGCGAGCTCGCGAGCGACGAGTTCCAGGATGCGCGGTTCCGCGTGGTGATGATGCACGAGGGCGCGCAGACGATGGGCGGCAACGTGATGCCGCACTTCACCGACCCGGTGCGCACCGAGGAGACGAACGCCGACGGATCGCTCGCCGGCATCCGCTACGACTACCCCGCCGCGGAGAACCACCTGCTGAACGACCTCGGGCCGATGCTCGAGGAGGCCGGTGTCGACCTCGTGCAGCAGGCGCACAACCACATCTGGAACCGCTTCCAGTCGGAGAACGGCGTCAACTACCTCGAGACCTCGAACACGGGCAACACCTACCGGGTGTTCCACGAGCTCAGCGGCAACTCGCGCGGGGTGCCGCCCCTGCCGTGGGACGCCTCGAACTACCTCGCGCAGGGGAACCCCGGCGGGCTCGAGCCGATCATGCCCACGGGGGCCGCGCCGGTGAACGCAGAGGGCGTGAAGACGCCGTTCGTGCAGAGCAACGACCACGCCGTGTTCACCCTGCTCGACACGGGATCGAACGAGGTCATCAGCTACATCTACGACGTGCGGACGCCGGACCTGCCGCCCGTGGAACTCGACCGCTTCTCGCTCGGCCGAGAGGCCGTAGAGCCGACGCCTACGCCGACCCCCACGCCGACCCCCACCGCCACGCCGACGCCTGAGCCGACCGCGACCCCCACCGCGACTCCGACGGCGTCGCCTGAGCCGACTCCGACCCCGACCCCGACCGCGTCGCCGGCACCCTCCCCGGGCGCGGCGGCCGTGACCCTCTCGGCCTCGTCCGTGGTCGCGGGCGGCAGCGTCTCGATCACCGGCACCGGGTTCGGCGCCACCGAGGAGGTGTCGGCGGTGCTGCACAGCACGCCGCAGCGGCTCGGCACGAAGACGGCCATCAACGGCACCGTGCGCATGACCGTCACGATCCCGGCCGGCACCCCGGTCGGCACGCACCGGATCGAGCTGCGCGGCGCCACAACCGGCAGCACCGCCTCGGCAGAGCTCACGGTCACCTCGGCCGCGGTGCCGGGTGCGCCGGGCGGATCGCTGGCCAGCACGGGCGTCGACGCCGCAGCCGCGGCCCCGGCCCTCGCAGGAGTGCTCGGCGCGCTGCTGCTCGGAGCGGGCGCGCTGATCTGGCGCTCCGGCCGCCGCTCGCGCGCCTGACCTCGCTCACCTGACGGGCCGGGGATCCTCTTCCCCGGCCCTTCGTGGTACCCATGGAACATGAATCAGTCCAGGCTTCCGCACGATGCCGACGTCGCTCCAGGTGACGGTCGCGACGAGACCCGCAACGAGCGGCTCGACCGCAACTGGAACGAGATGCTGCAGGAGCTGCGCGTCATCCAGACCGGAACCCAGATCCTCACGGGCTTCCTGCTGGCCGCGGCCTTCCAGTCGCGGTTCGAGGATCTCGACGACTACCAGCGCACCGTGTACCTGTGCCTCGTGGTGGCGTCGATCCTCACCACGGTGTTCGGCCTCGCGCCGGTGAGCCTGCACCGCACCCTCTTCCGGCAGCAGGCCAAGGAGCGCGTAGTGCTCGTGACCGACCGCATCCTGAGGCTCACCATGATCGGGGTCGCGCTCACCCTCGCCGGCACCGCGATGCTGATCTTCGACTTCGTGCTGGGGCGCGCGGGCGGGATCGTGGCGGGGGCGGCGCTGCTCGTGGTGATCGTGGTGCTCTGGGTCGTGGTTCCCGGGGCGGTTCGGCGGTCGCACCACGAGGCGAGGGCGGGTGCACCGGATGAGCCGGATGCTCCGGGTACGCCAGATGCGGCGAGTGCACCGGATGCGCCGGATACGTCGGGTGGGCCTGCCCGCTCAGACGGGTCGGTCTAGCGAGCGCACGAGCTGCTCCCAGCCGTCGGCGAGCCGGTCGATCGGGGGTCTCGCGCCCGGAGGGGCCGTGAGGATCGCCTCGAGCACGGCGAGCAGCTCGAACGCGAGCACCGGCACGTCGCCGGGCACCTCGGCCTGGCGGAGCAGCGTCGCCACGTGCAGGGCGGCCACGCGGCGGGCAGGCACGGCGTAGTGGTTCTCGTCCGGGACCGCCGAGGCGCGCAGGAGCTCGCTCTGGGTGGAGAGCACGGCGATGCGCTCGCGGCCGAAGGCCACGAGCCGCTCGAGCGGCGGCGCGCCCGGCCCGAGCGGAGGGGGACCGGAGAGGAAGCGGCCCTGGAACTCGCGCTCCGTGTCGTCGAGAAGCGCCCGCAGGAGGCCGGCTCGCGAGCCGAAGCGGCGGAAGACCGTGCCCTTGCCGACCCCGCTCTCGGTGGCCACGCGATCCATCGTGATGCCCGCCACGCCCTCGGCGGCCACGAGGCCACGGGCGACCTCGAGCACGCGGGCGCGGTTGCGGGCGGCATCCGATCGCTCGGTGGGCGGGGGACCCACGGCGGGGAGGAGCGGTTCCGACGACGCGCCCACCCAGGTCATGCGTGAAATGTAGCACGGTGGGAATAAGCGGACCGCAGTCCGGTTATTCTGTGGTGACCATCTCGCCGATCCTCGGATCGGCCCGATCCCTTGGAGAACGATGACCGACAAGAACGTGCTCGTGCTCGTGGGCAGCCTTCGTGCCGCCTCGATCAACCGCCAGCTCGCCGAGACCGCCCTCGCCCACGCGCCGGAGGGCTTGACGCTCTCGCTCTACGAGGGCCACGGAGCGCTCCCGCTCTACAACGAGGACCTCGACGTGGAGGGCCGGCTGCCGGCCTCCGTGGTGGAGTTCCGCGAAGCGCTCGGTGCAGCGGATGCTCTGCTCGTGGTCACGCCGGAGCACAACGGCACCGTTCCTGCCAACCTCAAGAACGCGATCGACTGGTCGTCGCGCCCCTTCGGCGAAGCGGCCATCGTGGCCAAGCCCGTCGCTGTGATCGGCACCGCGTTCGGCCAGTACGGCGGCATCTGGGCCCAGGACGAGACGCGCAAGGCGTTCGGCATCGCCGGCGCCAACGTCCTCGAGCAGCGCACGCTCTCCATCCCTCACTCGCTCGTGCGCTTCGCCGAGACGCACCCGAACGACGACGCGGAGATCGTGACCCAGCTCACCGCGTTCCTCGACGAGTTCGCCGCTGAGCTGGCGAAGCTCGACGAGGACGCGGCCGCGGCCTGATCCGATCGGCTAGACCGCGTCCGGCGACGGGGTGGTGGCCTGCTGCTGCTGAGCGGCCACCGCCTCGGCGTACTCCTTCTTCACGGTCTCCATGTCGAGCGAGCGCACCTGCTTGATCACGTCTTCGAGCACCTGGCCGGGCAGTGCACCCGGCTGGGAGAAGATCGGGATGCCGTCGCGGTAGCCGACGAGCGTGGGGATCGACGTGATGCCGTAGGAGGCGGCGAGCTGGCGCTGGTCTTCGGTGTCGACCTTCGCGAACACGATGTCGCCGTGCTCGTCGGAGGCCTTCTCGAACACGGGGGCGAACTGCTTGCAGGGGCCGCACCAGTCGGCCCAGAAGTCGATCAGGACGATGCCGTCAGCGACGGTGTCGTCGTGGTTCTCGATGGTCAGAGTCTTCGTGGACATGCATCCAACAACACCACGATCGCCCGGGAATTCCCACCACTCAGCTGACGTGCACCTCGGGGCGGTGCCTCCGGTCGCGCTCGGCACGGCGCAGCACCTCGCGCGTGACGGGGGCCACCTCGCCCGCGCCCGTGATGAGGTAGCGGAACATGTTCGAGATGGGGCTGCCCTCTGTCCACTCGAAGTAGACATCCGGAACCACGCCCGTGAGGTCGCGGATCTCCAGCAGCACTGTGGCGATGGTGTTCGGCACGTTCGCACTCGAGACCTTGAGCACGCGGAAGCCGTCGATCGCCTCGCCCGTGACGAGCAGGTCCTCCTCGAAGTTCGACGAGTCGGCCAGGTGCACCTCGAGGAAGATGACGGGGGAGCGCTGCGGGATGCCGCTGTCGCGCCGCTCCTCCTTGATCTTCTGGCGGTACTCGTCGGGCGAGTCCGTGGCATCCGGCTCGTGCGCGATGATGCGGATCGTGTCGTACTCGTCGGCGTCGGTGAGCACCCAGTCGAGGGCCGCCGCATCGAGGGTGATCGAGGTCGCCCGCAGCTGGAAGGAGCGCTGCACGCGCGAGATGATCGAGACGGCGATGATGCCGATGATGAACAGAGCCGCGATCCGCACACCGTCCGGCCGCTCGATGATGTTCGCGACGGTCGTGTAGAGGAACACCACGGTGACGATCGTGAAGCCGATCGTGGCCGCCCGCTGCTTCTTGCGCCGCGCCGAGAGGGTGACCGCCACGGAGGCGGAGGTGATGAGCACGAGCACGCCCGTGGCGTAGGCGCCGGCCTGCGCGTCGACGTTCGCGTCGAAGACGAGCGTGATGATGATGGCGATCACGAGGAACACGATCACGAGCGGTCGCACGAGCCCGGCCCAGTGCGGTGCCATGCCGTAGCGCGGGAGGTAGCGCGGCACGAGGTTGAGGAGGCCGGCGAGGGCGCTCGCGCCGGCGAACCAGAGGATGGCGATGGTCGAGATGTCGTAGACCGTGCCGAAGCCCTCGCCGAGGTACTCGTGGGCGAGGTAGGCGAGCGCGCGGCCGTTCGCGGGGCCGCCCGCCTCGAACGCCTCCTGCGGGATGAGCAGCGTGGTGGTGAGGCTCGAGGTGATGAGGAAGGTCGACATGATCACGGCCGCCGTGGTCAGCAGTCGCTTGGCGCCCCGGATGCGTGCGACCGGGTTGGCCGGCGTGTCGCCGGGAGCCCCTTTGATCTGCGGCATCACGGCCACGCCGGTCTCGAAGCCCGAGAGGCCGAGCGCGAGCTTGGGGAAGGCGATGAGTGCGATGCCGACCATGACGAGCGGATTGCCGTGCTGCGTCGTGAGCGCGCCCCACCAGTCGTCGATCACGTGCGTGTTCTCGAAGACGTGGCCGATGGCCACGGCGACCACGACCGCGTTGAGCACGAGGAAGACCGCGACCACCACGACCGCCACGTTGATCGCCTCTTTGAAGCCGCGGAGGAACACGACGGCGAGGCCCACGATGAGGATGAGCGTGATCGGCACCTGCTGGCCCTCGAACCACTGCGGTGCGAACGGGTTCTCGATGGCGTGCGCACTCGCATCCGCCGCGCTCAGAGTGATGGTGATCATGAAGTCGGTGGCCGCGAAGCCCAGCAGCACGAGCACCACGAGCTTGCCGCCCCACCAGGGCAGCAGCTTCTCGAGCATGGCGATCGAGCCCTCGCCGCGGTGGCTCTCGCGGGCCACGCGGCGGTAGACCGGGAGGGCGCCGCAGAGGGTCACGAGCACGAGCACGATCGTGGCGATCGGGCTCAGGAGGCCCGCGGCGAGGGCCGCGATGGCGGGCTGGTACCCGAGGGTCGAGAAGTAGTCGACGCCCGTGAGGCACATGACCCGCCACCAGGAGTGGGTCTTCTCGGGCTTCGTGGCTCCCGGCCCCGGATGCTTGCCTGCCTGCTCGGCGCCGTCGGTGAGCCAGTGCGCGAGGCGGCCCTGGACCTTGCCCGCGGGAGGCGGATCACCCGGCGTGAGGTTGGCGGCGGCGCCGGTGCTCGAGGTCGACATGGTTCATCTATACACGCATCCTTCGGGCTCCGACGACGCGGTGGGCCTTGACTTAATCTCACGTTCAGTATTCACTGAGACATTCTCATCACTGGTTATCCGAGAGGCAGATGACATGACGATCCAGGACAGGGCCGCACTGCGGTCGCGGGCGAACCGGAGGACGGTTCTGGGGGCTTCCGCAGCCGTCGTGGCCATGCTGGCCGGGGCGCTGCTCGGGGCCGGGAGCGCGTCGGCCGCGGTGCCGGGAGTCGGTGTGACGGCGATCGTGAGCTCGGATGCAGCGGGGATCCCGGGGGCGGGCGCCGCCAACGGGGCCGCGGTGTCGGCTGATGGGCGCTACGTGGCGTTCACGTCGGAATCGGCGTTCGCGGGTGCGCCGGGAGGGACCGCTCAGGTCTTCCGCAAGGACATGAGCACGGGTGCCATCGTGCTCGTGAGTGCCGGGCGGGACGGCTCGGTGGCCACCGGCGCGGCGACGCAGCCCTCGATCTCAGCCGATGGCCGGTTCGTCGCCTTCGTCTCCAATGCCACGAACCTCGACCCCGCGCATTCTTCTAGCATCCTGCAGGTCTTCGTGCGCGACCTGGCGCCCGGCGGGGTCGCTCGCCTCGTGACCGTGAACACCACCAGGACTGCGGGAGGGGACGCGCTGTCGTTGCTGCCGAGCATGGCAGGTGACGGTCGATCCGTGGCGTTCCAGTCCGCGGCCTCCGATCTCGTGCCCTCGGCGGTCTCGGGAAACCAGGTGTACCGGGCAGACATCTCAGCGGCAGGAACCCCCGCCATCGAACTGGTGAGTGTGCAGGACCCCTCGGTCTCGCCTGCTTCTGCTGCGGCCGATGTCGATGCCACCACCCCTGCGAGCTCCTACGACGGCTCCGTCGTGGCCTTCGCGTCGGCGGCACAGAATCTCACCACCGACACACCAGCCGCCGGCGTGACCCAGGTCTTCACGAGAGACCGTCGGACGGGGACCACGACCTTGGTGAGTGCGGCCGCGGGGGCCGGGATCGCAGGCGACCGCGACTCGGTGGATCCCTCCCTCTCGGCCGACGGCCGCACGGTCGCCTTCGCCTCGAAGGCCACGAACATCGCTGTCGGTCCCGCGGGGACGACCACGACGACCGCGCAGATCTTCGTGCGCGAGCCGGAGAAGGGACGCGCGAGCCGCGTGGTGAGCATGACGTTCGCCGGGACGGGCCCCGCCAACAGCAACAGCAGTTCGCCGAAGCTCTCGGCAGACGCGCGACGGATCGTCTTCGCCTCCGTGGCGACCGACCTCTCCGACGTCGCGAATCCGAACGGCGTGAGCCAGGTGTTCGTGCGCGACCTCGTGCGCGGCGTGAACTCCGTTGTGAGCGTCGAGGCCGGCACCACTCCCGTCGTGGGGAGCGACTTCTCCGGAGGGCCCAGCATGTCGGCTGACGGCCGGTTCGTCGGGTTCACGAGCCTCGCTCCGCGCATCACGCCTGCCGATCCGCTCGGCCGGACGCTCGTGTACCTCCGCGGGATCGCCGCCGACGGAGGTCCCGTCGGCGGATCCGCGATCGAACGGGTCGGGGGTGCCGACCGCTACGAGGTCTCGGCAACGGTCTCCGCCGGACGATTCGCGCCCGGGGTCCCCGTGGCCTACGTGGCCTCCGGCGCGGTGTTCGCCGATGCCCTCTCCGGATCGGCCGCGGCCGGGGCCGACCGAGGGCCCGTGCTCCTCACGCGGAAGGACGCCATCCCGCCGCTGGTCGCGGCCGAACTGGATCGTCTCGATCCGGCCAGGATCGTGCTGCTGGGCGGCACCGCCACGGTGGCCCCCGCCGTGCAGAAGGCGCTCGAGTCCTTCGTCGGTGCCGACCCCTCCCGCGTGACGCGGATCGACGGCGCCGATCGGTACGAGGTGTCGGCCAGGGTCTCAGGGACCGTGTTCACCAAGGGGGCCCAGGTGGCGTACATCGCATCAGGTGCTGTCTTCCCCGACGCGCTCTCGGGCTCCGCCGCCGCCGGGCTCGCCAAGGGGCCGGTGCTGCTCGTCACGCGGGACACCATCCCCGGTGCCGTCTCCGCCGAGCTGGCGAGGCTGAAGCCGAAGTCGGTCGTGGTCCTCGGAGGAACCTCGACGGTGTCCGAAGCCGTGCTGAAGCAGATCCCGCCCTCCATGCCGGCCACTCGACTGGCCGGTGCCGACCGCTACGAGCAGTCGGCGGCGGTGGCCGGAGCGTCGTTCCCCGTCGCCGGAGGCACGGTGTTCGTGGCATCGGGTCAGGTCTTCCCCGACGCGCTGTCCGGATCGGCCGCAGCCATCCGCGCAAAGGCCCCCGTGCTGCTGGTGGCCGCCGATCGCATCCCGCCGGCGGTGCAGACTCAGCTCAGCCGGCTCAAGCCGACGCGGATCGTCGTGCTCGGCGGGGAGGCGACGGTGTCGGCCGCCGTGTACGAGTCGTTGCGCGGGTACCTCGCGCCGTAGCGCAGGGGCCGTGCTCAGCCGACGAGCGGCTCAGCCGAAGATCATCGGGCGGTCGTCGTCGTCCTCCTCCGTCGAGAGGTCGAGGTCGACGACGACGGGTACGTGGTCGGAGGGGGCGTCGCCCTTCCGCTCGTCGCGGTCGATGCGGGCGGCCGTGACGAGCTCCTGGAAAGCGGGCGAGCCCATGATGAAGTCGATGCGCATTCCCTCGTTCCGCGGGAAGCGGAGCTGCTTGTAGTCCCAGTAGGTGTAGCCGGTGGGCACGAGGGGGCGCACGACATCCGCGAGCCCCAGCTCCTCGAAGGCACGGAAGGCGGCCCGCTCGGGCTCGGAGACGTGGGTCGAGCCCTCGAAGACCGAGCGGTCCCAGACATCCGTGTCGAAGGGGGCGATGTTCCAGTCGCCCATCAGCGCGAGCGGCTGCGACGGATGCGCGGCGAGCCAGGTGCGCGTCTCGGCCGCGAGCTCCTTCAGCCAGGCGAGCTTGTAGAGGTAGTGCGGGTTGTCGAGGTCGCGGCCGTTCGGCACGTAGAGGCTCCACAGGCGCACGTCGTCGACGGTGACGCCGAGGGCGCGCGCCTCGAGCGGGAGGGAGCCGTCGTCCTGCGCCTTGCCGAAGCCGGGCATGCCCGAGAAGGTGTTCGACACGTCGTGCATCGGGAGCCGGCTCGCGAACGCGACCCCGTTCCACTGGTTCAGCCCGTGCAGCACCACCTCGTAGCCGGCCTCGTGGAAGGCCTCGAAGGGGAACTGCGACTCCTTGCACTTGATCTCCTGCATGCCGAGCACGTCGATGTCCGACCGCACCAGCCAGTCGACGACGCGGCCGACTCGGGCGCGGATGGAGTTCACATTCCAGGTGGCAACACGCATGCCTCCACGCTACCGGCCGCGGCAGACACGGCGGACATCGCCAAGGCTCCGGCCCACCGAGAGCCCTGGCGGCCCGGTGTCCGCGAGGGGTGGCGTTGTCCGCCTGACTACGCTGGTGGCATGGGGCGTGCGGACGACGAGGAGCTGCGCCGAGCCGTCGAAGAAGGTGCGACGGCCGACGCCACCGGGGGCGCTGACGCCGCCCCCGACGGCTCGCCCGCCCCCGACGGCACCCTTCGCACCCGCCTCGAACAGCGCTTGGGGGAGCGCTTCGAGCTGCTCGAGCAGCCGATCGCGCGGGTCACCGACGTCACGAACAAGACGCTCGCCCTCTTCCCCGCCCGGGTCTGGCGCCGCTTCCTCTC
Organism: Herbiconiux oxytropis; assembly: GCF_024979315.1. Taxonomy (GTDB): domain Bacteria; phylum Actinomycetota; class Actinomycetes; order Actinomycetales; family Microbacteriaceae; genus Herbiconiux; species Herbiconiux oxytropis. The sequence goes on from NZ_JANLCK010000002.1 coordinate 402,511, forward strand.
GGCCAACGGCTTCCTGCTCTCGGCCGGCATGAGCTATCAGGCGCTGTTCGCGGTCTTCGCGGCCGTCTACATCGTCTTCGCGGTCGCCGGGATCTGGCTGATCGGCTCCCCGGAGACCCTCGACGCCCTGATCGCCCTCATCAACACCTACGTGCCGGGCCTGATCGGTGACGACAAGATCATCCGCGAGGCCGACCTCCGGCAGATCGCCCGCTCGAGCGCCTCCGTGCTCACCATCACGGGCGTGGCCGCGATCGCCGTGCTCGTCTGGACCGCCATCGGCTGGATCACCTACTCCCGCATCGCCGTGCGCGCCATCTTCGGCATGCCCCGCGATCGCCGCGCCTACCTGCTCCTGAAGGCCCGCGACCTGCTCGTCTCCCTCGCCCTCGGCCTCACGCTGTTCGCGGCCGCCGTGCTGAGCGTGGCGAGCACGGCCGCGCTCGACTGGATCCTCTCCCTCTTCCCCGACGAGTTCCGCGACTGGTCGACGACCTTCGTGCGGGTGGCGGGCCTCGCGCTCGTCTACGCCATCGACACCGCCGCCCTCATGGTGCTGTTCCGTTTCGTGGCGGGGGCGCGCCTCACCCTCACGCGCATGGCCCTCGGCGCCGGCCTCGGCGGCGCAGCCCTCCTCGTGCTCCAGGTGCTCGGCTCGCAGCTGCTCGGCGGCGCCACCCGTAATCCGCTGCTGTCGACCTTCGTGGTCTTCATCGCCCTGCTGCTCTGGTTCCGGTTGACGAGCGTCGTGACCCTGGTGGCGGCATCCTGGATCTCGATCGCCGCCGAGGACAGGGGCGAGGCGCTCTACGAGCCCACCGCCGAGGAGCGCGCGGCCCGCGAGCACGACGCCCTGGTGATCGCCGCCGAGGTGCGCCTGCGCGAGGCCCGCACCGAGCTCGAGGCGGCCCCGTGGTGGCGCCGCCCGGGAGCGCGCTGGCGGCTGGACGCCGCGGAGGAGGAGCTGCAGTCGCTCCTCGACGCCCGCCGCCCCGACCCCCGGCGAGAGAGCATGATGGGGGAATGAGCATCCCGCCCGCCGGCATCCCGGCCACGTCTCCCATCGTCGTCACCGGTTCCACCGGCGGTCTCGGCGGCCGCGTCGCCCGGCTGCTGCAGGATGCGGGCGTGCCCCAGCGACTCCTCGTGCGCGACCCGGCGCGAGCGCCCGAGATCGCGGGTGCCGAGGTCGCCGTCGCAGAATACTCCGACGGTGCCGCCCTCGAGCGCGCTCTCGCCGGCACCCGCATCGTCTTCATGGTCTCGGCGGCGGAGAACGCCGATCGGCTCGCCGAGCACCGTTCCTTCATTGACGCGGCCCGAGCCGCGGGAGTCGAGCACGTCGTCTACACCTCGTTCTTCGGGGCGGCCCCGGATGCGACGTTCACGCTCGCGCGCGACCACGTCGTCACCGAGAACCTCATCCGTGAGGCGGGCCTCGGCCACACCTTTCTGCGCGACAACCTCTACACCGACTTCCTGCCGATGCTCGCGGGCTCCGACGGCGTCATCCGCGGACCGGCGGGAACGGGCCGAGTGGCCTCCGTCACGCGCGACGACGTGGCCGAGAGCGCGGTGCGCGTGCTGCTCGACAGGATGAGGTCGGCGGATGCGCACGCGGACGCCACCTACGAGCTGACGGGCCCCGAGGCGCTCGGCCTCGACGAGGTCGCGGCGATCGTGACGGAGGCGCGGAAGCGCGCGGGCCAGGGTGAAGCCCCTGTCACCTACCTCGACGAGACGCTGGCGGAGGCCTACGCCTCCCGCGCCGGCTACGACGCCCCGCCGTGGCAGCTCGATGCCTGGGTGAGCACCTACACGGCCATCGCCGCGGGCGAGCTCTCGCGCATCACCGCCGACGTCGAGCACCTCACGGGCCACCCGCCCCGCTCCCTGCGCGACTTCCTGGGCCTCACCGGCGGCTGAACGGGCGCCTAGCCCACCCGTTCGAGGCGTCCTAGCTCGTCACCCGACACATCGAAGAGACGCAGGTAGCCGTTGTCGAGGGCGATGGTGCGGGTGCGGATCTCGGTGAGCGGCCAGCTGGGCCAGCAGAGCAGGAGGTTGATGGCGTAGCCGGGCGCGAGGAAGTCGCTGCCGTCGCCCGCGAAGGCGAGACCATCGCCTTCGGGCATCGTCCCGTCGTCGAGGGGCTGGTGGCGGCAGTCGTCGACCGTGTAGCTGCCGTCGTCGCGGAAGGTGATCGCCGACCTCAGGGGCGAGCCCTCCGGCAGGTCCTCGACCATCGGCGGGGTCTCGTCGATCGTCGTCGGCGGAACGTCCGGGAGGCCGCTCGGGGCGAGACCCACCGGCGACCAGGTGCCCACGAGTTCGTCGAGCGAGGCGGCCGTCAGGCCCTCCGCCAGCGGGGCCCGGCGTGCGAGCGCGGCCCTGGCCTCGTCGCCCGCGACGGGTGCTCCGCCTCCGACCTGCTGCAGGATCTCCGCCGGCGGAGCGCCGTCGGCGGGGTCGAGCCGGGCGACGGGTGCGCCGGTGCTGTCGAGCAGCTCCCAGCCGTCGCCGACGACCCGGAACCCGCGAGCCTCGGTGAGCCACGGCACGTCGGGCGCGCGGAACGACCCGTCGGGCTGCGAGAAGCAGTCCTGAGACCCGCCGATCGACCCCGTGACGAGGAGGTCGTCCGAGCCGGCCCACGACGCCTGGAGCACGCCGCAGTCGCGGAACACGGTGATGCTCTGGCCGTGCATGTCGGCGGAGGTCCAGACGAACGTTCCCGCTGCGTCGCCTTCGGCGTCGGCCAGCTGCCACTCGCCCACGAGGCCGAGCGCGTTCGAGGCCTCGCCCGTGGGGGCGCCGGTGAGCAGGGGGTCGTCCGGCTGGAAGGTCGAGATCGGTGCGATGTCGATTCCGGCTCCACCGCTGTCGCCGCTTCCCGCAGCGCTCGGGGCTCCGGCGCCCTGGCCTGCGCAGCCGGCCAGCAGGAGTGCTGCGGCTCCGGCTGCGAGCACGGCCAGGCGCATCCGTGCTCTTCTCGTCCCCCGTACCCTCGTCATGGCCCGAACACTATTCGACGGGCGTGGCGCGAGCCTGCGAATCCGCCGCCGAAGTGGCGCCGGGGGCCCCGGCTAAACTGGGTCCGTGACCGACGCGCGCAGCCAACTCATCGAGTACATCAAGACGGATGCCGTGTTCCACGGCGACTTCACGCTCACGAGCGGCAAGAAGGCGAGCTACTACGTCGACCTGCGGAAGGTCTCGCTCGACCACCGCGTGGCCCCGCTGATCGGGCAGGTCATGCTCGACCTCATCGAGGGCATCCGGGACGTCGACGCGGTCGGCGGGCTCACCATGGGCGCCGACCCGATCGCCTCCGCCGTGCTGCACCAGGGCGCCGCGCGCGGGCTCTCCTACGACGCCTTCGTGGTGCGCAAGGAGCCGAAGGACCACGGTCGTGGCCGCCAGGTCGAGGGCCCCGACGTGGCCGGCAAGCGCGTGATCGTGCTCGAGGACACCTCCACCACGGGCGGTTCACCGCTCGCCGCCATCGCTGCGCTCGAGAAGGCCGGGGCGATCATCGCGGGGGTCGCCGTGGTCGTCGACCGTGCCACGGGCGCCGGGGAGCGCATCGAGGAGGCCGGCTACCCCTACCACTACGCGATCGGGCTGGCAGACCTGGGGCTGGAGTAGGCATGACCGGCACGAGCGGTGGCGAGCCCGTTCCAGGTGAAGCCGGGGCACCCGCCGCCGCACCCGCCGGCGGGCGGGACAGGGCACGGGACGCCGTGTTCCTGCGGGTCGTGCTCGTGGGCGGCGCGCTGCTCGCGGTGGGCCTCGCCGTGGTGCTCTTCTTCGTGGGGACCGCCGTCGGCGGCGCTGCGGATGCGCGCGGGTCGGACCCCGGCCCGGCCGGCGTCGGCGCGCCGAGCTCCGCGACCGCCACCCCTGCGCCCACTCCCTCGCCCACCCCTGCGCCCACGCCGTCCCCCGACCCCGCCGCCGCTGCCCTCCCGACCGGGCCCGCAGCTCCCGGTGTGCAGGACTGGGACGCCTTGGCCGGCGGGGAGTGCATCTCCGGCTTCACCTCGCCCTGGAGCGAGCAGTTCACGGTGGTCGACTGCGCGGGCGAGCACACCGCCCAGCTCGTGACCCGTGGCCTGTTCACCGACCCCGCCGATCCGGCCTCGGCCACGGCGCTGTTCCCGGGCGAGGCGGAGCTCACAGGCCGGCTCAACCTGCTCTGCACCGCGCCGGCCGTGCTCGACTACGCGGCTGCAGAAGCGCTCCCGGACGTGCAGTGGCAGGCCGCCTACCCGGTGACCGAGGCGGAGTGGACCGCGGGCGACCGCTCCTACTACTGCTTCTTCAGCCGCGCCTCGGGGGAACCGCTCGGGGCATCCCTGGTCGCGCCACCCGCGTGAGCGATCCTCAGCGATGTCAGACGCCCGCGCTAGAGTGAAACGACCATGCCGAACGCACTCGTCCCCGCCCGCCCCGCCCGATCCGGCCGATCCGGTGCCGCATCCGCCTGCGCGCTCGTCGCCGCGTTCGTGGTGGCGCTGCTGGCCCTCGTGCTGCTCGGCGGCACGCCGGCCGCCCGGGCCGATGTCGACGACTTCACGTTCGCCTCGTTCGACGGGCGCTACGAGCTCGGCATCGACGAGGAGGGGCACTCCACGCTCACCACGGTCGAGGAGTACGTGGCGGTGTTCCCCGAGATCGATCAGAACAAGGGCATCCGGCGAGCCCTGCCGCTGCGCTACCAGGGGCACCCGACCGACTTGGAGCTCGTGAGCGTCACCGACGAGAACGGCGCGCCGCGCCCGTTCGAGACGGAGACGGACGACGAGAACCTCATCGTCACGATCGCCGCCGCCGACTACGTGCACGGCGAGCAGAGCTACGTGCTCACGTACACCCAGCGGGATGTCACGGGCTACTTCGCCGACACCGACGACGACGAGTTCTATCGAGACACGAACGGCACGATCTCGGCACAGCCGATCGCGGTGCACACCACCACCACGATCGTCGCACCCGAGCTGGTCTCGGCGCTCACGGGCGAGACGGGCTGCTTCGTGGGCCCGGAGGGTTCGACCGAGACGTGCGAGATCCTGCGGGCCGGGGTGGGCACGAGCGACGACGCGGAGCCCGACACGACGAGCGGCGGTGAGCCGACGGATCCGACGGAGACCGCCGTCTTCACCACCCGAAACGAAGACCTGGGGCCGGGCGAGAACGTCACGATCGGCATCGCTTTCCAGCCGCACACCTTCACCCTGCGCGACACGGCCTACCTCTCGGCGGCGTCGAGCTGGGTGCAGCTGATCGCGACGCTGCTCGCGCTGCTCGTGGCGGCGCTCTCGATCGTCTACCGGGTCACGGTGCTGCGGGATGCGAGGGGCCGACCGGTCGTCGTGCCCGAGTTCACCACACCGCCGGGTGTCGACTTGATGCTGGCGTCGGCGGTCATGAAGCGCCCCACGCGGGCGGCTGCCGCGTCGTTCGTCGACTTCGCGGTGCGGCGGAACATCCAGATCCTGGAACAGGACGACGCGCTGGCTCCGGGCGCCGAGAGTGCTCCGGGCTCCAAGGCCGTCTACTGGCTGCGACTCCTGACAGCGGAGGGGCTGAACGCGGCCGAGCTCGAGCTCGCCCGCGGCCTGTTCGGCCCGGAGCTCGCATCCGGAGCGTGGCGGGAACTCAAGGCGAAGGATACGGAGCTCGCCAAGCAGATCCAGGCGCTCCGGGCGTCCACCCGCAAGCGTGTGCTGAGCGAGGGGTACTTCCGGTCCGGGACGGCCTGGCGCGGGTCGCTGCTGCTGATCGCCGCCTTCGTGCTGGCGATCGTGAGCTTCATCACCGGAGCGATGTCACTGGAGGCGGCCCTCGGCGGGCCGCTGCCCGTCGTCGCCATGGTGGTGGCGATCGCGGTGATCGTGGTCGTGCTCGCGACCGCGTTCCGCTCGCCGCTCACGGCGAAGGGTGCAGAGCTCCGCGACTACGTCGAGGGCATCAAGATGTACATCGAGTGGGCGGAGGAGGAGCGCTTCCGGGTGCTGCAGAGCCCCGAGGGCGCCCTGCGCACCGGCATCGACGCTCCGGACCGGGGGCAGGTGGTGAGGCTCTACGAGAAACTCCTGCCCTACGCGGTGCTGCTGGGGCTCGAGACGGAGTGGGCGAAGGTGCTCGGCACCTACTACGAGAACCTCGGCACCGAGCCCGACTGGTACGGCGGCAGCACGGGCTTCAACAGCTACCTCTTCGCCTCGAGCATCAGCGCCCTGAGCTCGAGCACGGTGTCGGCCTTCTCGGGCACCTCCTCCTCGAGCTCGAGCGGTTTCTCGGGCGGAGGCGGTTCGTCGGGCGGCGGCGGCGGCGGCGGGGGCGTCGGGGGAGTCTGACCCCGCCTCCTGTCCGCAGCGCCTGACCCCGACACACCTCAGCTGCTCGCCCGCCGGACTCCGGCGCTGCCTGCCCGCAGACACCACCGTCAGGGCGCGGACTGTCGGCCGGGGGGTCGGGTGGTGGCCCCGGCTGGCGCCGGTGGGGTCACGCGGCGGAGGCCGCGAAGGCGCCGAAGAGGGCGATGCCTGCGGCTGCGATCCAGAACGCGGCCACCAGGATCCAGCCGGCCAGGGTGACGTAGCCGAGGATGAGGCCCGCGAGGGTGATGCCGTAGCCGTCCTCGCGGTTCTTCCTGATCTGGCCGAGGGCGATGTGGCCCGTGATGACCGGCACGAGGCCGAAGCCCAGGATGCCGAGCACGAGGGTGACGATGCCGAGGGTGTTCGTGCGCGGTGCCTCCGGGTAATACTGCGGGAGCGTGGCGCTCGTCCCCGCGCCCGCGCCGGCACCGGGTCCACCTGCTACGACGCCACCGCTCGACGCGGCAGGCGCGGAGGAGTAGCCGCCGACCGGGGTCGGGGTGGAGGCGTACGCCGGGGTGGAGGCGTACGCCGGGGTGGGGGCGTAAGCCGGAGTAGGAGCCGCGGCCGGCGTCGAGTACGAGGGGGCCGGGGCCGAGGCCGTTACGAAGGCCGCCTTGTCGCCGAGCGGCAGGGTCGGCTGGGCCGCCGTGGCAACGAACGGGGCGGCCGCGTCTGCGGAGTCTGCGGTGGGGGCATCCGCGTCGGTGTCTGCGGTGTCGACAGGGGTCGCGAGGGTGTCAACGGTGTCGGCGGGGGTGGTGGTGGCGTCGGGGGTGATGGTCTGGTTCGTCATGCTTCGACGCTACGGAACGCATCCGTCGGGGGGATCGGACCGGCGGCTGATCTCTGCGGCGTGCCCGTGGTACCCGGGGACGACGGCGGCGCACGCACGACGGCCGCCCGTGAGACCAGGGTCTCAGGAGCGGCCGTGAGCGAGGCAGCGCGAGCTGCGTCAGCCCGAGAAGGGATTGGCGCAGGTCTGCTGGTCGGCGGTCTGGCCCTTGACGCCCTCGATGACCTCGGGCGCCGTAGGCACCTCGGTGGTCGGAACCTCGGTCGACGGGTCGACGGGAGCCTCGGGGTCGACGGGAGCCTCGGCGCCGGGATCGGCGGGCTCGACCGGGGCCTCCTCGACAGGGGCCTCCTCGACGGGCGCCTCCGCGGTGGGGTTCGCCGGATCCTCCACGATGGTCGACCCCGTGCCGGTGGAGTCGGCGCCGAGGGTGAAGGGCTCGTCGTTCAGGACCTTGGCGAAGAGCTCGTCGGCCGTCGACTGCAGCGGCACGACCTTGCCCGGGTAGTCGGAGGAGGAGCCGACCGGGTACTGCGCGAACACGATCTTCGAGAGGTCGATGTCCTTCAGCGTGAGGGCGAGCGACACCATGGCGTCGACGCTCGCGAGCGACTGCGAGGGCAGGATGTTCTGCGACGCGGCCTGGGCGAGGCCGTACAGCTTCGTGACATCCGTGAGCGTGTTCGAGCTCTTCATGGTGCGGATGAGCGACGCGAGGTACTGCTGCTGCGAGGCGATGCGCGCGAGGTCGCTTCCGTCGCCGACGCCGTGGCGGTTGCGCAGGAACGACAGGGCCATCTGGCCCTCGATGGTCGAGGTGCCCGCGGGCAGGTCGAGGCCCGAATCCGTGTCGACGATGGGCTCGACGAGGCAGACGGGCACGCCGCCCACGGCGTTGGTCATCTCGATGACGCCGTTGAACGAGGTCGCCGCGGCGTACTGGATGGGCACGCCCGTGAGGTCGGTGATGGTCGTGGCCACGCACGCGAGCCCGCCACGGGCGAACGCGTCGTTGAGGGGCTGGGCGCTCATGGCGTCGAAGACCTCGCCCGTCGCGGGGTCGGTGCACTCGGGGTGCGCCATCACGAGGTCGCGCGGGAAGCTCACGACCACGGCGTTGGAGTGGTCGGCCGAGACGTGCAGGAGGATGTTGACGTCGTTGAGGGTCGCATCGCGCTCGCCGAAGTCCTCACCCTGGTTGGGGTCGTTGTCGGTGCCGATGATGAGCATGTTGAAGCCGCCCTCGAAGGCCCCGAGCAGGGGCGGCGGGGCGGGCGCATCTTCGCCGTTGGAGATGTCGACGGCATTCGCGCTGAACTGCTGCGCCACACTCGTGACCGCGTAGGCCGTGACCGCGCCCACGCTCACGAGCGCCACCGCCGCTGCGACGGCGAGCCACTTCACCACGGCGGCGACCGGCGACGACGTGTGCTGCCGACCGTGCCGGATGGGGCCGGACGGGCGCGGTCGTGGGCGTCGCTCGGTGTCGTTCAAGTCGTGTCCTTCTGGCGTCTGAGGCGTCACGGGGGTGAGTGGGTGAGGGTCGGGGGCCGCTACGCCGGTCGATACTAGCCGACGCTTTCTCGGGAACGCCGGGGATCGAGGGGCGATACTCGCCGGATTCGGAGCAAGATGCCCCCCTTGCGGGGGTCACTGAATCGGTCATGGCAGGAAATGTGCGAAGTGCGGCACTCCTGCCACTCGTGGCAGTTCGCATGGATGCGTAGCGTTACTGCCATGACAACCGCACTCGTGATCCTCGCCTTTCTCGCCGTCGCGGCCGTGGTCGCGACCATCGTGCAGATGGCCCGCGACGGCTACGGCCGCGTGCCCACCCGCGCCGACGCACCCCGCGCCCCGCGTGCCTCCATCCCGCGCGCATCCACTGTCACCCCCACGCGCGCCGCCACCCGCACCCGTTCCGTCACGCCCGCCGCCTGCCCCGCGGCCCGGGTGCTCTGAGGGCCGCGTGCTCTAATAGGGGAGTGGAGCTCGAGGCCGTCGACGTGATCGATCGCAAGATCATCGATCAGCTGCGCATCGACGGCCGGCGCTCCTTCGGCCAGATCGCCCGTTACGTGGGGCTCTCCGAGGGCAGCGTGCGCCAGCGCTACAACCGCTTGCTCGCCCTCGGCGTGGTGCAGGTGGTCGGCATGCCGAACACGCCCAAGCTCGGCTACACCGGCGTGCACCTCTCCATCCGCGTGCGCGGGGCCACCGTGGAGTCGGTCGCGCGGGCGCTCGCCGCCATGCCCGAGGTGCAGTACGTGGGGGCGTGCATCGGCTCGTTCGACCTCACCGTCGACGTGCGCTGCGACGGCCCCGACGAGCTCACCGCGTTCCTCGGCGACCGCGTGCGCTCGATCACGGGCATCGACGCGCTCGAGACGGCGACCGTGCTCGAGATCATCAAGGACGAGTACGTGTGGTCGGGCTTCCGCGAGCCCACCGGGCGCCCCACCCGCCCGCACCCCTCGGCCGGCATCACCCGCCCCTGAGCCGCTCAGATCTCCGTCTACTCGATCGAACCAGACCCCGACCCTCCCATCGCGCGCTGCCCCGACTGATCTCGCAGCCCGTTCCACGAGTAGTCCTTGTAGAGCCGCGTGAGCACGAACTGGTCGATCGTGACGACGCCGGGGGTGCGCCGGATGTCGTCGAGCAGGTCGGCGAGCTGCCCCAGATCGCGCGGCGTCGCCTCGAGGTAGATGTCGTGGGCGCCGGCGGTGAGCGCCACGTGCCCGATCATCGGGATCGACGTGAGCGACTTCGCAACGTTCCGCGGGCTGAGCCCCCGCACGGTCAGCAGCAGCCGCACCGACTGGTGGCCGAGCGTGAGCGGGTTGCAGAGCGCCACGATCCGGAGCGTGCCGTTGACGGTGAGCCTCTGGATGCGCGCCCGCACGGTGGCCTCTGAGACCCCCACCACGGCGGCGATGTCGGTGTAGGCGCGCCGGCCGTCCTCACCGAGCAGCTCGACGAGGCGACGATCGAGGTCGTCTGCAGCCATGCCCCCATTGTGCCAGTCACCACGACGGGCCCGGCTTGCCAAGGGGGGCGCGGGCGGGAGGGCGGCGGCGTACGGTGGCGAGGGCGTCGGGACCGACCGGATCCGGCGCGTGAGAAGAGGAGTGCGGCATGAGCCGAGGCGTAGCGGTGGTCACCGGAGGGACGGCGGGGCTCGGCCGAGCGATCGTGCGCGCGCTCGCCGGGCGGGGCTGGGACGTGGCCGTGCTCGCGCGCGGCGAGGACGGACTCGACGGCGCTGTGGGCGAGGTGGAGGCCTACCGGCAGCGCGGCCTCGCGATCTCGGTCGACGTGGCCGACCGCGAGGCCGTGGAGCACGCGGCCACGCGCATCGAGACCGAGCTCGGGCCCATCGACCTGTGGGTCAACGACGCGATGGCCGGTTCGTTCGCGGAGTTCCTCGACACCGACCCGGCCGACTTCGAGCGCGCCACGATGGTCGACTACTTCGGCTTCGTCAACGGCACCCGGGCCGCCCTCAGCCGCATGGTGCCGCGCGGCCGCGGCCACGTCATCCAGATCGGGTCGGCCCTCGCGCACCGCGGCATCCCGCTGCAGGCCGCCTACTGCGGGTCGAAGCACGCCGTGCAGGGCTTCACCGAGTCGGTGACCACCGAGCTGATCCACGCCAAGAGCCCCGTGCGCATCTCGACCGTCGACATGCCCGCCATGAACACGGTGCAGTTCAACTGGGTGAAGTCGGCGCTGCCGGACCACCCCCGCCCGATGTCGACGATCTTCGAGCCCGAGGTGGCCGCCCGCGTGGTCGCGCACGTCGCCGAGCACCCCCGCCGCCGCACCTGGGTGGGCTTCCCCACCGCGCAGACCGTGCTCGGCAACCGCTTCGTGGCGGGTTTCCTCGACTGGTACCTCGCCCGCACGGGCTACGACGGGCAGCAGGCCCCCGACAAGGACGAGCCGATGCTGCCCACCAACCTCTACGAGCCCGTTCCGGGCGACCAGGGTGCGCGCGGCATCTTCAGCGACCAGTCCAAGAGCTCGTCGATCGCGGTCTGGTACGTGCTCAACCGTAAGTTCGCACTCGCCCTGGGAGGTGCCGCCGCCACGGTGGCGGCCGGGGCTGCGACCCTCGCCGTGCGCAAGCGGATGGGCTGACCGTGGAGCGAGCAGACGTGCACGTCGTCGGCGCAGGCCCCAACGGGCTCGCCGCCGCGGTGACGATGGCGCGCGCCGGCCTCGCCGTGCGCGTCTTCGAGCGCGAGACGACGATCGGCGGAGGGGCGCGCACCGCCGAGCTCACGCTTCCCGGCTTCCACCACGACGTCTGCTCGGCGGTGCATCCGATGGCCCTCGCCTCCGGCTTCTTCCGCCGGTTCGGTCTCGATCGCCGCATCGACCTGGTGGTGCCTGAGATCTCCTACGCGCATCCGCTCGACGGCGGCCGTGCAGGCATCGCCTATCGCGACCTCGAGCGCACCGCGGCCGGGCTCGGCCCGGACGGTCCCGCCTGGAACCGCCTCATGCGGCCGCTCGCCGAGCACGCCGACCAGGTGGCGCAGTTCGCCGGGTCGTCGCTCCTGCGCATCCCGGCGCATCCGCTCACGACCGCCCGCTTCGGGCTGCGGAGCCTCGAGCAGGGCTCGCCGCTCTGGAACGCGCGCTTCCGGGAGCAGACGGCCCCCGCCATGCTCACCGGCGTGGCGGCGCACTCCATCCGCCCCATGCCGAGCCCCTCCACGGCCGGAGCCGCGCTCTCGCTCGGCGCCTACGCGCACGGCCGCGGCTGGCCGATCCCGATCGGAGGCAGTCAGGCCATCGTCGACGCGCTCGCCGACGACCTGCGCGCCCACGGCGGCGAGATCGTGACGGATGCGCCGGTGCGGCGACTCGCCGACCTCCCTCCGGCGAAGGCCACACTGCTCGACGTGAGCCCCAAGGCGCTCATCGAGCTGGCCGGCGACCGGCTGCCCGCTCGCTACCTCGCGGCGCTCCGCCGCTACCGCTACGGCAACGCCGTGGCGAAGGTCGACTTCGCGCTGAGCGGGCCGGTGCCCTGGACGAACCCGGAGCTCGCCCGCGCCGGGACCCTGCACGTGGGCGGCACCCGCGCCGCCATCGCGGCGGCCGAGGCCGACGTGGCGGCGGGCCGGCACTCCGCCGACCCGTACGTGCTCGTCGCGCAGCCGACCCCGTTCGATCCGGGACGCGCACCGGAGGGTCGACACGTGCTCTGGGCCTACACGCACGTGCCCCACGACTCCACCCTCGATCAGACCGAGGCCATCACGCGGCAGCTCGAGCGGTTCGCGCCGGGATTCCGCGACCTCGTCCTCGCCTCGAGCAGCCGCACGGCGGCCGACATGGAGAACCACAACCCCAACTACGTCGGCGGCGACATCGCCTCCGGCACGGCGAGCCTCCTGCAGCTCGCCCGCCGGCCGACGCTCTCGCTCAACCCCTGGACCACACCCGCCCGCGGGGTCTACCTGTGCTCGTCGGCCACCCCGCCGGGGCCGGGTGTGCACGGACTCGCCGGCTGGTACGCCGCCCGCCGCGCCCTCGCGAACGAGTTCGGCCTCGAGCCGCCCTCGCTCACACCCTGATCCCCTTTCCCCGAGCCCTGATCGGAGCCTCATGTCCCAGAACGTCCGCCGCATGGCCTGCACCCCCGAGCAGCTCTTCGAGGTGCTCGCCGACGGGTGGCTCTTCCCCGTCTGGGTGGTCGGCGCCTCCCGCATGCGCGATGTCGACGAGGAGTGGCCGCGCGAGGGCAGCAAGCTGCACCACTCCTTCGGTGTCTGGCCGATGCTCATCGACGACGAGACGACCGTGCTCGAGTGGGATCCGCCCCGGCGGATGGTGATCCAGCCCGCCGGCTGGCCCATCGGCGAGGCCAGGGTCACGGTGGAGGCGAAGCCGTCGGGCGAGGGTTGCCTCGTGCGCATCCTCGAAGAGGCCGTCAAGGGGCCGGGTTCCCTGATCCCCGAGCCGGTGCTCGATCTGCCCCTGCACATCCGCAACATCGAGACCCTGCGCAGACTCGCGTTCGTGGCCGAGGGACGTGCCGCCCACCATGCTCAGGACGGCGCGGACGCCCGCTGAGCGCGACCCGGACACAGGCGAGCGCGAGGCACGCGAGCAGCAAGCGCAGGCCGACTCGAGGCCGAGGGCTACCGCGTGCTCTCGCTCGAGGCCATGTTGACATCCTGGACGATCGGGTGTGTGATGGTGGCTCAACGTCGGAAGGAGTCGATATGACCGTGCAGATCTCATCGGGTTCGATGAAGAAGGTGCGCCACTAAGTCGCGCATTTCCAGCTCGATTCCGAACGGCCCCCGCCACCAGGTGGGGGCCGTTCCGCGTTCCGCCCTCGAGCGAGGCCTCGGCTTACGTCTGGCCTGAGGGGGGATCCCGGCCTGCAAGGGTTTGCTCAAGATTGGCGCAGGAAAGCCCATCTCCAGCCGTGTTCCCGGGTGCGGTTGCTACCGTGCAGGACGTCGAGCCCGTGCGACCCCACCCACCCCGTACGGGCTCGATGACCCGACCCGCACCATCCGAACCGCCCCCATCCGGCCGCACCCGCGACCGATCCCGAACCGCACCCACGGTTCGACAGGGGGCCCTTCGGCGTGCTCAGAACCCGAGGAACCATGTCGAAGTCGACCCACGCCCCGAGCGCGCGCCCGCGCCAGTGGGGATCCGAACGCAATCGAACACCCCTGCCCACCGTGCACACCCGCCCCTCCGACGCGAAGATCCTCTGGGGCCGCATCGCGATCGTCGTGACCATCAGCGCCTGGCTGGTCTACCTCGTCACCACGATCCTCCGCCAGTTCCTGGAATACGGGACCGACAACTTCCGGCTCTCCCTCGAGGCCATCTCGTACCTCGTCGTGGTGACCTTCCTCACCTTCTCGGCGCTGATGTACCTCGTGGCGCGCCAGGGAGCGCTCCGCCGCTTCCGCGACCACGTGCGGGTGCCCCGCGCCGAGCTCGACCGCCACTTCGGCGACCACGCGCACGGCGGCATGACCGTGCTCGTGCCCTCCTACGCCGAGGAGCCCGCGGTGGTGCGGAAGACCCTGTGGTCGGCCGCGCTGCAGGAGTACCCCGCCCTCCGGGTGGTGCTGCTGCTCGACGACCCGCCTCAGCCGAAGGACCCGGCGACCGCCGCCCGACTCGAGGCCACCCGCGCCATCGCCCCGGGCATCGCCGAGGCGCTCAGCGTGCCGGCCGCGCGGTTCTCGGATGCGCTGCTGAGCTTCGAGCACGAGCTGCTGGCGAGCGGCGTCCCGAGCGCGGATGCGGTGCAACGACTCGCTCGCGAGTACCGGCACGCGGTGGGCTGGCTGCGCGGCATGGCCGAGGCGGAGGACCACGAGGACCACGTCGACACGTTCTTCATCGAGCAGGTGCTCGGCGGTCTCGCCGACGACCTCGCGCTCACCGCCGCCGCGCTCGACGCGGCTCTGGACGGCGCCGAGCCCGATTCCCGTTCCGTGATCGCGGCGGAGCGCATGCTCGAACTGCACCGCCGCCTCGTCTGGATCTTCACGGCCGACACGGCGACCTTCGAGCGCAAGCAGTACGCCTCGCTCTCGCACGAGGCCAACAAGGCCATGAACCTCAACTCCTACATCGGCCTGATGGGCGGCCGCTACCGCGAGGAGCACACGCCCGCGGGCGTCATCCTCCGCCCGGTCTCGGGCACGCAGCGCACCGACCTCGTGGTGCCGAACGCCGAGTACCTGCTCACGCTCGACGCCGACTCGCTCCTCCTGCGCGACTACTGCCTGCGGCTCGTGCACTTCCTCGAGCAGCCCGACAACGCGCGCGTGGCCGTCACGCAGACGCCGTACTCGTCGTTCCGCGGTTCGCCGACCCGCATCGAGCGGCTCGCGGGCGCGACCACCGACATCCAGCACATCCTGCACCAGGGGCTCAGCGAGTACGACGCGACCTTCTGGGTGGGGGCGAACGCCGTCATCCGCATGGAGGCGCTCGACGACATCCTCGAGATCGAGACGGTGGGCGGATTCGAGATCCGGCGCTACGTGCAGGACCGCACGGTGATCGAGGACACCGAGTCGAGCGTCGACCTCGGCCAGCACGGCTGGACCCTCGTGAACTACCCCGAGCGGCTGAGCTACAGCGCCACGCCGCCTGACTTCGGCTCACTCATCGTGCAGCGGCGACGCTGGGCGAACGGCGGCCTGCTCATCCTGCCGAAGCTCTTCACGCAGATGCGTGCCCGCAAGCGCGCCGGGCGGCCCGTGCGGCTCACCGAGGCGATGCTGCGCATCAACTACATGGCCTCGATCGCGTGGGCGAGCTTCGGACTCGTGTTCCTGCTGGCCTACCCCTACGACAGCAAGCTCCTCAGCCCGCTCGTGCTCGTGGCGGCGCTGCCGTACTTCCTCGCCCAGGCGAGCGACCTGCGGGCCTGCGGCTACAAGGGGCTCGACATCCTGCGCATCTACGGCTTCAACCTCATCCTGCTCCCCGTCAACCTCGCGGGCGTGCTCAAGTCGATCGAGCAGTCGCTCACGGGCAAGAAGATCCCGTTCGCCCGCACCCCCAAGGTGCGCGACCGCACCGCAGCGCAGCTGCTCTACGTGGTGGCGCCCTTCGGCATCGTCGCCTTCTCCGTGCTCACGGTGTGGCGGAACGTCGTCGACCAGAACTGGGGCAACGCGGCCTTCGCGGGCTTCAACGCGATCACGGCGATGTGGGCGATCGTCGGCAACATCGGCATCCGCGCGTCGCTCGCCGACACCTGGCTCGGCCTCACCGACTGGATGTGGGTCGACCGCCGCACCCCGGCCGAGCGTGCCGACGAGCGGGTCGCGGCCACCGGTGCCGGAACCGCCGTCGACGACTTCGACTGGCAGGAGGCGCTCTACAACGGGCACGCCGCCGCCGGTGAGGAGCTGCACCGTCGGAGCGCCCGGCGCTCACGCGGTGGCCGCCCCGCCACCCGGCGCGCACCGTCGCGGGAGACGGCCTCGAACGGACGGCGAGCAGCATGAGCACCCTGAACCCGTCCTCGTCCCCCGCCCCGGTGCCGGCCGGTCCGCACGCGGGCAAGCGGCTCTCGCCGCTGCGCGTGGCCCTCGGAGTCGTCGTGGTGCTCGGCGTGGTCGCCGCGGGACTGTTCGGTTTCCGCGTCTTCGTGGTCGATCAGGCCCGGGCCGACGGCCTCGCGCCGTGGTTCGCCTCCTACGTCGATGCGACCGTCACACCGTCGTTCCCGTTCGAGACGCCGCCGACGGATGCGCAGCGCGACGTCGTGCTGTCGTTCGTCGTGGCGGCATCCGGCCCCCTGAGCGGGAGCCCGGGCGAGCAGGACGGATCGAGCAGCGCCGACGCTCCCACCGGGGCCGCCGCGGATCCGGCGAGCGGTTCGTGCACGCCCAGCTGGGGCACGGCCTACTCCCTCGACGGAGCCGCGCAGTCGCTCGACCTCGATCGCCGGATCGCGCGCCTTCGCCAGCAGGGCGGAGACGTCATGGTGTCGTTCGGCGGGGCGAACAACTCCGAACTCGCCACGGCGTGCACGGATCCCGAGGCGCTGAAGGACGCCTACGAGGCCGTCGTCGACCGCTACGACCTCTCGACGATCGACCTCGACATCGAGGGCGGCAACCTCACCGACGCCGCCGCCGGCCAGCGGCGCGCCGAGGCGGTGGCCGCCCTGCAGACCGAGCGGCGCGCGGCCGGCCATGACCTCGCCGTGTGGCTGACCCTCCCGATCGGCCCGAGCGGCCTGCTCGAGGACGGCACCGATGCGGTGGCGCAGATGCTCGACGCGGGGGTGGACCTCGCGGGCGTGAACGCCATGACGATGGACTACGGCGTGGACCTCGACGGAGCCTCTCTCGGCCGCAGCTCGATCGACTCCCTCAACGGGCTGCACCGCCAGCTCGGCGCCCTCTACTCCGCGGCGGGCATCGAGCTGACGGATGCGACGCTGTGGTCGAAGATCGGGGCGACCCCCATGATCGGCCAGAACGACGTGCCCGCCGAGGTGTTCTCGCTCGCCGATGCGCAGACCCTCAGCACCTTCGCCCAGGACAAGCAGCTCGGCCGGCTGTCGATGTGGTCGCTCAACCGCGACGCGACGTGCGGCCCGAACTACGTGGACACGCGTGTGGTGTCGAACGCGTGCAGCGGTGTCGATCAGGGCGACGCGAGCTTCGCCGGGGTGCTCGCACAGGGCTTCGGCGGCAGCCCGGATGCGGCGGCCGACACGGTCACCACCCCCGAGCCCACGACGCCCGTCGTGGACGACCCCGCCACGAGCCCGTACCCGATCTGGTCCGAGTCGACCTCGTACCTCGCGGGTGCCAAGGTGGTGCTGCACGGCAACGTCTACGCGGCCAAGTGGTGGACCCGCGGCGACACCCCCGACGACCCGGTGCTCAACGACTTCGAGACGCCGTGGACGCTCGTGGGCCCCGTGCTCCCGGGGGAGAAGCCGTTCGCGCTGCCGTCGCTCCCCGAGGGCACGTTCCCGACCTGGACGGGCGCCGCCATCTACGAGAAGGGCGACCGCGTGCTCTTCGAGGGCACGCCGTACGAGGCCAAGTGGTGGACGCAGGGCGACAGCCCCGCGGCCTCCTCGGCCGACACCGACGGCTCGCCCTGGGTGCCGCTCACCGAGTCGGAGATGGCGGAGCTCACCGCTCCGCAGCAGTCGCGACCGGGAGGGTGACGGTGGCGCGGAGGCCGCCGCCCTCCCGCGCCGCGAGCTCGAGCGTGCCGCCGTGCGCGTCGGCGATGCGCTGCACGAGCGCGAGACCGAGGCCCACCCCCGCGCCGTGGGGCGAACGGATGCGCGCGGTGCCGCGCTGGAACGGCTCGGTGAGCGTGGCGATCAGCGAGGGCGCGAGCTCCTCGCCCGTGTTCTCCACCGACAGCACGGCGGCGCCGGGCAGGCCGGCGCTGCCGGGCGTCGCGCTGGTGACCACGCGCACCCAGCCGCCTGGCCCGGAGTTGTGCAGCACGGCGTTCTGCACGAGATTGGTCGCGAGCTGCTGCAGCAGCGTGGGCGAGCCGAGAGCCACGGCCGCGTCCCCCCGCACCGACACCGCCACCGACTGCACCGCGGCGACCGGATGCAGGGTCTCGGCGGCCTCCTCCGCGATGAGCGACAGGTCGACGGCCTCCCGGGTGAACGCGCGCTGATCGGCGCGACTGAGCGCGAGCAGCGCCTCGGTGAGGTCGATGGCCCGCGCGTTGACCACCTGAAGCCGGTCGAGCAGCTCGTCCGGCTCGCGGCCGGGATCGGCGCGCGCGACCTCCAGCAGGGTCTGCGTGATGGCGAGGGGGGTGCGCAGCTCGTGCGAGCGGGGCGAGCATGCGACCGGCGAGGAGCCACCCGCCGAGGAGCCCGAGCGCCAGCAGCGCGACGAGCACCACCAGGGCCGCGGGTGCGAAGGCTCTGAGGAGGTCGCTGCGGTTGGGCACGAAGGGACCGAACGTCGTGATGGGGCCGTCGGGCACGTAGCGCAGCAGGAACAGCCACACGGCGCCGAGCAGCAGCACCCCGGCCGCGAGCAGGAAACCGGCATAGCTCAGGGTGAGCTGCCACCGGGCGCTCAGCCCGCGCGACCTAGCCATCGAGGGCCGCCGGGCCCGCGTCGATCCGGTAGCCCACCCCGGCCACCGTCGCGATCAGCCACGGCTCGCCCAGCCGTTTGCGCAGGGCCGACACGGTGATGCGCACGGCGTTGGTGAACGGATCCGCGTTCTCGTCCCAGGCGCGCTCGAGCAGCTCCTCGGCGCTGATCACCCCACCCTCGGCCTCCACGAGCACCTCGAGCACCGCGAACTGCTTGCGCGTGAGCGCCACGTAGCGGCCGTCGCGGTACACCTCGCGGCGGAACGGGTCCACACGGAGCCCCGCGAGCTCGCGCACCGGTGGGCGGCTGCGGCCGCGCTCCCGGCGCCGGTCGAGCGCACGCAGCCTCAGCACGAGCTCGCGCAGCTCGAACGGCTTCGTGAGGTAGTCGTCGGCACCGGCCTCGAAGCCCGACGCCTTGTCGTCGAGCCGGTCGGCGGCGGTGAGCATGAGGATCGGCAGGCCGCTCCCCGAGGCGACGATGCGGGCCGCGACCTCGTCTCCCGAGGCCCCCGGCACGTCGCGATCGAGCACCGCGACGTCGTAGGCGGTGTGTGCGAGCAGCTCGAGCGCCGTGTCGCCGTCGCCCGCGATGTCGGCGGCGATCGCCTCGAGCCGGAGCCCGTCGCGCACGGCCTCGGCCAGGAACAGCTCGTCCTCCAGGATCAGCACTCGCATGCTCCGATGCTACGAGCCGGCGCCTATCGCGGGCGTATCGGAAAGCGCGAACGCTCCCGCAACGCCCGGTCGCGTGGGGTGGAGGCATGAACCGAGAACCGCTCCGCTCCGCCCCCGCCCCCGTCCCAGCCCCTGTCCCTGCTCCCGTCCGGCTCCGTGGGGTGCTCGTTGTCGCCGCTGCCGTCGTGGCTGCGGCGGCGCTCGCCGTCGTGGGCTTCACCTCGGTGGCCACGTCGTTCGCCGGGATGCCTCTGCAGTCGGCGCCGGCTGCGGGCGGCGATCCCGCGCTCGAGGGCTACGGCGAGCTGCCGGACGGCATCACCCTCCACGACGACGTGCCCGCGGTCACCCGCCTCGACGGCGGCCTGCTCACGGCGCTGCGCCGGGCGGCGGACGACTCCGCGGGCGCGGGCATCGCGTTCCAGGTCACGAGCGGCTGGCGGACCCCGGAGTACCAGGAGCACCTGCTCGCCGAGGCGGTGGAGCTCTACGGCTCGGCCGAGGAGGCGGCCCGCTGGGTGGCCACGGCCGAGACCTCGGCACACGTCTCGGGCGAAGCCGTCGACATCGGCGGCTACGACGCCGCCGCCTGGCTCGACGAGCACGGCGCCGCCTACGGCCTCTGCCGCATCTACGACAACGAGCCCTGGCACTTCGAGCTCAGGCCGGAGGCCGTCGACGACGGCTGCCCCGCGATGTACTTCGACCCCACGGAGGATCCGCGCATGCAGCCGTGAACCGGGCTACGCCCCGAGCTCGCGGGCGAGCCGCACCATCGCCCCGTTGTCCGGGGCCACGGATCCGTCGTCGAGCGCGAGCATGTCCTCGAAGCCCACGCGCACCTCGGCGCCGTCGGCGATCGCGGCGCGCACCACCGGCCAGGCCGTCTGGTCGTAGCCGTGATAGAGCAGCGGGGCCGTGACGCCCGCTTCGCGGAGGGCCGCGGCGATCGTGCGGCAGTGCGCCACGGCCTCCTCGGCCGACTCGTCCTCGGGCTCGATCAGGATGCGCACGTTCTGGTGCAGGGTGGGGGAGGCCAGCAGGGCCGGCACCTCACGCAGGTGCCAGACGGCGCTCTCGAGCACCATGCCCCTGGCCACCACGAGCGAGGCGGCCTCGGCGGCCCCCTCCTCGGAGAAGGCGACCGACGCGAAGTCGGGAAGCGCGTCAGCCGGCCAGGCCGCGAGGTGCGCCATCCGCTCCTCGTGGCCTGAGCAGGTCCAGAGGCCGGTGGTGGTGCCCACCACGATCGACGGATCGGCCGCCTTGACCGCGCGCACCATGGCGGCCACGGCCTCGGGCGCGATGCTCTGGCCGCCGTCGGCCGTGCGCACGTGGGCGTGCACCACGGTGGCGCCCGCCTCCACCGCGGCCACGGCCGCGGCTGCGATCTCGGCATCGGTGAAAGGGATGGCGGGGTGCTCGTCGCGCCCCCGGCCTCCGTTGACGGCGGCTTTGATCAGCATGCGGCACCGCCGAACCCGGCCACGGCCGCGCTCGCACCGGTGAGATCGCCGAGCCGCGCGCCGCGGCGCAGTTCCTCCACGAGCTCGGGCTCCTCGGCGTCGTCGGCGAGCGCGGTGTCGATGATGCCCTGCACCACGGAGACCGGCGCGAAGAACACGCCGTTGCGATCGGCCAGCACGACGTCGCCCGGGTTCACGGCGACCCCGCCGCAGCTCACGGGCACGTTGACGCCCCCGGCATCCAGCGACAGCAGCTTGGTGGTGAGCACGCTCGAGCCGCGCGCGTAGACGGGGAGGCCGAAGTGCTCGACCTCGTCGAGATCGGTCACCACCCCGTCGACGATCACGCCCGCCGCACCCCGGAACGACAGGGTCGCCGCGAGCACCTCGCCCACGGGGGCGTGCCGGGTGTCCCCTCCCGTGTCGATCACGAACACGTCGCCGGGCGCGCAGTGGCCGGCCGCGTGGTGCAGCACGGTCGAGTCCTGGCCCGTGATGCGCACGGTGATGGCGCGGCCCACCACGCGGGTGGTGCCCACGAGCCGGCGGATGCCGAAGTCGGCGAAACCCTCCTCGAGGTAGTGGCCGAGGGTGGGGAACGAGACGCGGCCGAGCTTCTCGGCGAGGGAGGGGTCGAGGGGCGCGGGCGCGGGGCCGGTGGTGAAGGGCATGGAGCTGCTCCTGGTGCTGCGGATGAGTGGGGGCTAGAGGGCGGGCACGGCCGCGGTGGGCGTGCTGACGGCCACGGAGGTGGTGAGCCGGCGGTTGGCGAGGGCGGGCAGGGTCTCACGCACCTCCGCTGTGCGGTCGAGCGAGATCTCGACGAGCGCGACACCCGAGGCGACGGGTCCGAGCCCGGCGCGCTCGACGCCGAGCGGATCGATCACGAGGCTGTTGCCGATGCACTCGGGCGAGGTCGACGACGACGCGAGAACCCAGCAGGTGTTCTCGATGGCGCGGGCCTTCACCAGGGTCTCCCAGTGGGCCTCCTTGCGCGCGCCGGCCACCCACGCGGCCGACACCGACAGCACGTCGGCGCCGCGCGCCACGAGGTCGCGGCTGAGCTCGGGGAAGCGGATGTCGTAGCAGTTGACGAGTCCCACGGCCACGCCCTCGATGAGCACCACCGGGGGCAGCTCGGTGCCTCCCGTGACGTAGTCGGACTCGCGGTAGGCGAAGGCGTCGTAGAGGTGCAGCTTGCGGTACGACTCGACGACCTCGCCGCGCGAGTTCACCACCACGAGCGTGTTGTACGGGCGGTCGGAGCCGGAGGGCTCGTAACCGCCGGCGATGATCCAGAGCTCGTGCTCCACGGCCAGCAGCGAGAGCTGCGCCAGGAAGAGCGGCCACTCGGCGTCGACGACCTCGCCGAGACGGCCCTCGACCTCGCCGGCGAGGAGCATCGACTCCTCCGGGAACACCACGAGTCGCGCGCCCGAGCGGGCGGCGTCGGCGGTGAGGGCGGCGATCTGCTCGCGGTTGCGGGCGCCGTCGACGGTGGGCGCGAGCTGCGCCACGGCGGCCAGGAGGGAGGGGTTCACGCGGCGGCTCCCTTCAGAGCGGAGGTGGCGGGTGCGGATGCGGGTGCGGTGGCGGATGCCTCGGCGGGCAGCACGCGGGCGGCGGCGGCGCTCCAGGAGAGCACCACGGCGGCGCCGTCGGCGATGCTGCCGAGCTCGGCGGCGGTCTCGCCGCTCGGCACGCTCACGGTCATCACGGCTCCGGTCTCGAGCCGCACATGGAAGGTCCACTCGTCGCCGAGGAAGGCGCGCTCGACGAGCGTGGCCCGCACGCCGTCGACGGTCGCGGAGGCTCCCACGGCGCGCATGCTCATTCGCTCGGGCCGGATGGCCAAGGCCACCCCGCTGCCGGGCACTGCACCGGCCGGCACGAGAGCCGGCACCGCGCCGACGCCCGGCACCACGACGCCCGTGCCCTGCGCATCCACGACCCCGTCGAGGATGTTGCAGCTGCCGATGAAGGTCGCCACGAACCGCGAGGCGGGCTCGTCGTAGATCTCGGTGGGGCTCGCCACCTGCAGCACGCGCCCCTCGCTCATCACGGCGATCCGGTCGCTCATGGTGAGCGCCTCCTCCTGGTCGTGGGTCACGTAGATGAAGGTGATGCCCACCTCGCGCTGCATGCGCTTGAGCTCGAACTGCATCTCCTTGCGGAGCTTCTGGTCGAGCGCGCCGAGCGGCTCGTCGAGCAGCACCACGGCGGGGCGGCCCACCACGGCGCGGGCGAGCGCCACGCGCTGGCGCTGGCCGCCCGAGAGCTCGGCGGGCTTGCGCTCGGCGAAGGCGCCGAGCCGCACGAGCTCGAGGGCCTCCCGCACCCGGGTGTCGATCTCGCGCTTGGCGGTGCGGCGCACCCGCAGCTCGAACGCCACGTTCTCGTAGACCGAGAGATGCGGGAAGAGGGCATAGCTCTGGAACAGCATGTTGAGGTCGCGCGACTTGGTGGAGACGGCGTCGACGTTCTTGCCGTCGAGCTCCACCGAACCGCCGGTCGGCGTCTCGAAGCCGGTGATCATGCGCATCAGCGTGGTCTTGCCGCAGCCTGAGGGGCCCAGGATGCTGAAGAACTCGCCCTGGCGGATCTCGAGGTCCAGGGGCTGGACGACCCGGTTGGCGCCGAACGACTTCGTGAGCCCGGTGAGCTTCACGGCCGGCGGTTCGGTGGTCTCGTTCATGGTTCTCGTTCCAGAGGTAGGGGAGTTCGTGTCTGACTGCTCGTCGTCGGCCCGCTAGGAGGCGCGCACGCGGGTCCAGCCGTCCTGGAAGTACGCCAGGGCGTCTCCCGGATCGACGATGAACTCCGAGTTCGTGAGGGAGTCGGCCGGGGCGTAGATGGCGGGGTTCTCCACCTGCGACTGGTCGGCGACGAGCTCGAGGGCTGCGGCGTTCGTGGAGGCGAGCGAGGCGTCGTCGGTCACGAGCGCGGCCACCTCGGGGCGGAGGGTGTAGTTCAGCCACTGGTACGCCGCATCCTCGTTGGCCGTGCCCTCGACGATCGAGAAGCTGTCGGTCCAGAGCGTGCCGCCCTCCTCGGGGATGATGTAGTGCACGTCGGGGTTGGCCTCGACGGCCTTCGCCGACGTGGTGCCCGAGTAGGCCTCCGCGATGCAGGCGTCGCCCGTGCCCACGAGGTCGGCGTAGTTGGTGCTGTTGTAGCCGCCGAGCAGGGGCTTCTGCTCGAGCAGGGAGTCGGTCGCCGTGGCGATCTCGGCCTCGTCGGTGCTGGTGGCGCTGAGGCCGTTCACCTGGAGGCCGGCGATGTAGGCCGAGAGCATGTTGTCGAGCATGTAGACCTTGCCCGCGTAGTCCGGGTTCCACATGTCGCTCCAGCCCGTGACCTCGGCGCCCGTGCAGGCCTCGTTGTAGAGGATGCCGGTGGTGCCCCAGGCCCACGGGATGCTGTGGGTGTTGCCCGGGTCGAACGACGGGTCGACGAACTTCTCGGCGAGGTTGTCGAAGCCCTCGAGCTTCGACTTGTCGATCTCGGCGATCAGATCGCGCTCCACCATGAGCTGCACGGCGTACTGGCTGGGCTCGACCACGTCGTAGCCCGAGTTGCCGGCGGCGAGCTTGGAGATCATCGTCTCGTTGCTGTCGAAGGTGTCGACCGTCACGTCGATGCCGGTCTCGGCCTCGAAGCCCTCGATCACCGAGTCGGGGATCTCGCCGGCCCAGGCGTAGATGCTGAGGCTGCCGCTTCCGGCGCCCCCCGTGGAGGAGGCGTCGCCGCCGGCGGAGCAGGCGGAGAGCACGGTGGCCGAGGCGAGCGCGACGGCTCCGAAGGCCAGGAACTTCTTGTTCATGAGGACTCTTTCGTTCGGGAGGAGGGTGCGGGTCGGGTGGAGCGGGGTGTGGGGATGTTACGGACGGGGGCCGGCGAGGATGCGCCGCATCTGGGCGACTCCGACCAGCAGGATGACGCCGAGGGTGGCGACCACGAGCAGGGTGCCGAGCGCGTTGAGCTCGGGGGTGAGCCCGGTGCGCAGCGTGGAGTAGATCCGGAGCGGCAGCGTGGTGGTGCCGACGCCTGCGGTGAAGGTGGAGATGACGATGTTGGAGAACGAGGTCGTGAAGCTCAGGAGGAAGGCGGCGAGGATGCTCGGGCGCAGCAGCGGGAACAGCACGCGCCGGAAGGTCACCCACGGCGAGGCGCCGAGGTCGGTGGCGGCCTCGGAGAGGCTCGGGTCGAGCGAGGACATCGCCCCCATCAGCACGAGCGTGGCCAGCGGCAGCGTGATCACCACGTGACCGAGCACGAGCGTCACGATCCCCGTGGGGAGCCCGGCGCTCGAGAAGACGGTGAGCAGCGACACGCCCAGCACGATCTCGGGCACGATCAGCGGGATCAGGATGGCGCCCACGAAGAACGCCCGCCCCTTCACCCGGAACCGCACGAGGGCGAAGGCGCTGAGGAAGCCGATCACGGTGGCCAGCACCGCGGCGATCACCCCGACGAGAGCGCTCGTGCGGAGCGACTCGAGCAGCATCTGGTCGCGGAACAGCTCCGCGTACCAGCGGAAGGTGAAGCCGTCGAAGCGGTAGCTCACCTCGGAGCTGTTGAAGGAGTAGACGATGAGGGCTGCGATCGGCAGGTAGAGGAAGACGAAGACGAGGCGGGCGATCCAGGAGTTGAGGCGTTCCATCAGACGGCACCGGCCTTCCTGTTCGAGCGGGCTCTCAGGATGAGGCCGGCCGCCGCCACCGAGAGCAGCATGAGCACGAGCACGACCATCGAGAGCGCGGCTCCGAGCGGCTCGTTGCGGAACTCGGTGAAGAGCGTGACGATCAGGTTGCCGACGAGCGGATCCTTGCCGCCGCCGAGCAGCACCGGGATGACGAACACGCCGAGCGTGGGCACGAAGGTGAGCATGACCGACGAGGCGAGGCCCGAGGCAGAGAGCGGCACGAAGATGCGCGCGTGGGTCTGCCACCAGCCGGCGCCGAGGTCGGCCGCGGCCTCCTTGAGCGAGGGATCGATCGAGCGCATCGAGGCGTAGATGGGGAAGACGGCCACGGGCAGGAAGGCGTAGAGGAGCGAGAGCGTGACCGCGAGCTGCGACGGCACGAGCGACGGGGCGTCG
Organism: Herbiconiux oxytropis; assembly: GCF_024979315.1. Lineage (GTDB taxonomy): Bacteria > Actinomycetota > Actinomycetes > Actinomycetales > Microbacteriaceae > Herbiconiux > Herbiconiux oxytropis. The sequence goes on from NZ_JANLCK010000002.1 coordinate 428,549, forward strand.
ACGCCCACGAGGCGCAGCAGCGAGATGAACGGGCCGCCGGAGCCGAGGAGCGTGATCCAGGCGAAGGTGCGCACGAGGAAGTCGGTGAGGAACGGGATGATCACGAGCACGAGGAGCACCGGCTGCGTCTTCGCCGGCCGGGTGGCGATGTAGTGGGCCACGATGTAGCCCACCACGGTGCAGACCACGGCGTTGAGGGCGGCCATGCCGAGGCTGTAGCCGAGGGTCTTGGCGTAGACGGGGTCGAGGAGCTTCGCGTAGTTGTCGAGGGTGAAGCCGCCGAGGTTGCCGCCGAGCGGGTCGCTCACGGCGAAGCTGTCGCGCGCGATCACGACCATCGGCACGATCACGAGCAGCGCGATCACCGCCACGGCCGGCAGCAGCATGAGGTAGCCGGCGGCCCTCGACGTTCTCGGTGTGTTCACGTCGACCATCCTGCGGCACCGCCTGCGCCCGCAGCGGACGAGGTGCCTCGAATCCCGTCGCCGCCGTGTTTCGTGCTTGCGCATTTCGCAGGCGCGCCGAGCACGCGGGTGCTGCGATCCGCGCGATCACGCGCATCCGGGCGCCCCGGATCTCGCACCAGGTGCGTCGGAGCGCTCGTCGAGCGCGCCGGCCGCCGCCGCAGCCGTTGCCAGGGCGCCGAGGGCGAGCAGCACGAGGGCCCACGGAGCAGCGGCGGGCGTCGCGCCGGTGGCCGCGAGCTCCCCGGCCGGCGCGGCCGCGGAGGTGGGCGCGGGGGAGGGCGCCGGTGTGGGCGCGGGCAGGGCGCGCGCGGCCTCGATGAACGCGGTGCGGGCACGGGTTTCTCTGTGGAGCCCCTCTGCTCGGCGCCGACTGAGCATCCGCCCGGATGCTCAACTTGTCTATCGAAATCAGCAGTGTTCGTGGCACTATGGAACCGTATCCATCGTCAGATGGGTCGTTTTGCCACGAAAAGAGCCGCAGTGAACCACATCGAAAGAGACGTCGTCGTCATCGGAGCCGGGGCCGCCGGCCTCACCGCCGCCACCCGCCTGAAGGCCGCCGGCCGTTCGGTCGTCGTGCTCGAGGCCCGCGACCGCATCGGCGGCCGCCTCTGGACCGACCACATCGAGGGCCAGCTGTTCGAGATCGGCGGACAGTGGGTCTCGCCCGACCAGACCGCGCTCATCCAGACCCTCGACGAGCTCGGGCTCGAGACCTACTCGCGCTTCCGCGAGGGCGAGAGCGTCTACATCGGCACCGACGGCGAGGCCAAGCGCTTCACGGGTGACATCTTCCCCGCCTCGCCCGAGACCGAGGCCGAGATCGAGCGGCTCATCGCCGTGCTCGACGAGCTCGTCGAGCAGACCGATCCCGCAGCTCCCTGGGAGCATCCGCGTGCCACGGAGTTCGACCACGTGTCGTTCCGAGCCTGGCTCGAGCAGCAGAGCGACGACACCGAGGCCGTCGACAACATCGCGCTGTTCATCGCCGACGCCATGATCACGAAGCCCGCCCACTCCTTCTCCCTGCTCCAGGCGCTGCTCATGGCCGCGAGCGCCGGCAGCTTCAGCCACCTCGTCGACGCCGACTTCATCCTCGACAAGCGCGTCGTGGGCGGGCTGCAGCAGGTGCCGCTGCGCCTCGCCGAGGGCCTCGGCGACGACGTCATCCTGAGCCACCCCGTCACCTCGCTGGCCTGGGGTGCTGACGGCGTCACGGCCGTCGCCGGCGACGTCTCGGTCTCGGCGCGGCACGCGGTCGTGGCCGTGCCGCCCAACCTCTACAACCGCATCGACTACGTGCCGGCTCTCCCGCGGCTCCGGCAGCAGATGGCGCAGCACCAGTCGCTCGGCCTCGTGATCAAGGTGCACGCCACCTACGAGACCCCGTTCTGGCGCGCCGCCGGCCTCTCCGGCACGGCCTTCAGCCCCTACCAGATCGTGCACGAGGCCTATGACAACTCCAACCACGGTGAGACCCGCGGCACGCTCGTCGGCTTCGTCTCCGACGAGAAGGCGGATGCGCTGTTCCGGCTGACGGCCGACGAGCGCAAGGCGCGCATCTTGGAGTCGCTCGCCGCGTACTACGGGCCGGAGGCGCTGAACCCTTCGGTGTACTACGAGAGCGACTGGGCCGCCGAGGAGTGGACCCAGGGCGCCTACGCCGCGAGCTTCGACCTCGGCGGGCTCACCCGCTACGGAGCCCTGCAGCTCGAGCCGGTCGGCCCTGTGCGCTTCGGCACGAGCGACCTCGCCGCCGAGGGCTACCAGCACGTCGACGGGGCCATCAGGGTGGGCTGGAGGCTCGCAGATGAGATCCTGGAAGAGGCAGGCGTGAACCAGACCGCCACGACCGCCACCGCCACCACCGAAGGAGATGCAGCATGAGCCAGTACGCCGTCGTCAATCCCGCCACGGGCGAGACTGTCCGCGAGTACCCGACCCTCTCCGACGAGGGGGTGCAGGAGGCCATCACCGCCGCGCACGAGGCGCACGAGACCTGGTCGCGCAAGGCCGGCGTCGCCGCCCGCACCGCCCTCATCGCCAAGGTCGCCGAGCTGCACGCCGCGAAGCGCGACGAGCTCGCCGAGATCATCGTGCGCGAGATGGGCAAGCCGCTCGACCAGGCGCAGGGCGAGGTCGACTTCGCCGTGGCCATCTACGAGTACTACGCGACCAACGGCGAGGCCTTCCTCGCCGACGAGCCGATCGAGCTCTCCGACGGCACCGGATCGGCGTTCATCCGCCGGGCCTCCATCGGCGTGCTGCTCGGCATCATGCCGTGGAACTTCCCCTACTACCAGGTGGCGCGGTTCGCCGGCCCCAACATCGTGGTGGGCAACACCATCATCCTGAAGCACGCCCCGCAGTGCCCCGAGTCGTCGGCCGCCATCGAGGCCATCTTCGCCGAGGCCGCCGCCTCGGTCGGCGCTCCCGCCGGCGTCTACGTCAACGTCTACGCCACCAACGAGCAGTCGGCCGACATCATCGCCGACCCGCGCGTGCAGGGCGTCTCGGTCACCGGCTCCGAGCGGGCCGGCGCCGCCGTCGCCGAGCTCGCGGGCAAGCACCTCAAGAAGGTCGTGCTCGAGCTCGGCGGATCCGACCCGTTCATCCTGCTCTCGAGCGACGACGTGGCCGCAGCCGCCCAGGACGCGGTCAACGCCCGCCTCGACAACAACGGCCAGTCGTGCAACGCGGCCAAGCGCTTCATCGTGATCGACGGGCTGTTCGACGAGTTCGCCGAGGCCTTCACCGCGGCGTTCACGGCGGCCGAGCCCGCCGACCCCATGGCCGAGGGCACCGTGCTCGGACCGCTCTCGTCCGAGGCCGCCGCCTCGCGGCTCGGCGAGCAGGTCGACCGCGCCGTGGAGCAGGGTGCGACCGTGCTCGCGCAGGGCTCGCGCTCGGGCAACTTCTTCGGGGCCACCGTGCTCACGGATGTCACGCCCGCCATGGACGCGTACCACGAGGAGTTCTTCGGCCCCGTCGCCGCGCTCTACCGCGTCTCCTCCGAGGAGGAGGCCGTGAAGCTCGCCAACGACACCCCGTTCGGGCTCGGCTCCTACGTCTACACGACCGACCAGGAGCAGGCCCTGCGGGTCGCGGATGCGATCGACGCAGGGATGGTGTGGATCAACCTCGTGCTGGGCGATGCCGCGGAGCTGCCCTTCGGCGGCGTGAAGCGCTCCGGCACCGGCCGCGAGATGGGCCGGCCCGCCATGGAGGAGTTCGTCAACAAGAAGCTCGTGCGCATCGCCTGATGGCCATCGTCGACTGGGCCTTCATCGCACTCGGCAACGGGCGCGAAGCGGCCGACGGTGAGCGGGCCGTCGTGGAGTTCGACGGGCTGACGTCGCGGTTCGTCGTGGTCCCGGATGCCGCGGCGGCCGTCGACGTGGCGGCGTCGCTCGTGGCGTCCGGGGTGCAGACCGTGGAGCTCTGCGGGGCCTTCTCGCCGGCAGAGGTCGCGGCTGTTCGGGCTGTGACGGGGTCGGTTCCGGTGGGGGCTGTGCAGTACGGGGTCGATTCTGTGCAGGGGTTCGCTGCGCTGCTGTGAGCTGCGGGTTCGGGTTCGGGTTCGGGTTCGGTTCCGGTTGCTCGGGGTGCGGGTGGTGCGGGTCGGGCATTCCGGTCGAGGCGCGATCCCGCATCCGCTTCGCGGACGCCCGCCAGACCCGAGCCAGCGCCTCGACCGGAATACCCGACCCGCACCACCCGCGGTTCTTCGGGGGCGGGTCGACGGAGATTTCGGGGGGTGGCGGGAGACTACGGATGTCGGCGGGGTGTGGGGGCGGTGATCCGTCGGTTCTGCCTGTGGGGGTAGGGTTCAGCACGGCGGCATCGGTGAAGCTGGTGCGTGATCGGGGGAGTGCGGGATGACGGAGAATTCGGGAGACGGTACGAGGGCGCGGGGGCGGCGGCGGGTCGTTGTCGTCGTGGTGGGGATCGTGGTCGTGGGGCTCGTGGTGGCCGGGGTCGCGTTCGTGGCGCTGTCGGGAGGGGCGCTGTTCGGGGGTGGAGCGGTGGCGGCGTCGCCCAGCGCATCCGCTTCACCGGACGCTTCGGAGCCCGTGGCCACGCCCTCGCCCTCGCCTTCGGCGACCGAGCCGGCCGTGCCCGACGCTCCCGTGTCGCGGGTGCCGGCCTCGTGCGACGAGCTGCTGCCGCAGGAGACCGCCGAGGCCCTCGCCGGAGCCGCGCTGCCGGTGCAGCCCGTGCGGCAGTCAGCCAGTCCGGTGTTCTACACCGACCTCCGCGTCGGCATGCTCGAGTGCGCGTGGGCCGACTCGGAGCAGTCGGGCGACGCGGTCGCCGCCGCCCAGGCCACGCTGCAGATCCTGCCCGGAATCACCGCAGAGGGCTTCGAGCAGGAGGCACAGCGCGAGGGCGTCTACATCGCCACGCCGGAGCCGTCGATCGGGCCCGATGTCTACTCGGCCTGTGCGGAATCGGGCCTCCAGCCCACGCGCTGCGGGTACATCGCCCTCGTCGGGGGCTACGCCGTGGCGCTCAGCGCCGTCGGTCCGCAGCTGGATCGCGACGCCGTGCGCGAGCAGTTCATCACCGTGCGCGACGCCGTCGCGGGGTTCGGTGAACCCGGTCCGCTGTGGCAGCCGGCCGAGGGTGCCCTCGCCGGGGCCACGAGCTGCGACACCCTCATCGACCCGGCCACGCTCGCGGTCGCCCTCGGCGTCGAGGGGGTGCGCCCGTTCAAAAGCGACGAGGGCGAGTACGCGAGCTCCCGCTTCGGCAGTCGCGCGCAGGTGAACTCGTACTACTGCAGCTGGTCTCCCGATCCGCCCACCGGCGGCACCGACGTCACCGCTTCGGTGGCGGTGCTCCCCGGCGGTGCCGGGTACTTCGAGGGCTGGGCGGATGTCGCGGAGCAGGTCTACGAACCGGCCCCCGACTACCCCGGCGAGGCCTATCTGGCCGCCACCGAGACGCCGGGCATCACGGAGCTCGTGGTGCTCATCGACGGCGCGTGGGTGCGCGTGGTGGCTCCGGATGCCGCGCTGCTGCCCGTCGTGGAGACCGTGCTGGCGAATATCGGGGCCGGCTAGCGCGAGCCGGGGATGGCTACAGCTCGGACTCGATCGGGGCCGACGAGAGGAGGTCGGCGACCGAGTCGATGATCTCGTCGGGGCGGAACGGGTACTTCGCGATCTCGGCCTCGTCGCTGATCCCCGTCATCACGAGGATCGTGTGGAGACCCGCCTCGATGCCCGCCACGACATCCGTGTCCATCCGGTCTCCGATCATGCCCGTGTTCTCGGAGTGGGCGCCGATCCGGTTCATGGCCGAGCGGAACATCATGGGGTTCGGCTTGCCGACCACGTAGGGCTCCTTGCCCGTGGCCTTCGTGATCATGGCGGCGATGGCGCCCGTGGCCGGGAGTGGACCCTCGGCGCTCGGCCCCGTGGCATCCGGATTCGTGACGATGAAGCGGGAGCCCGCGCCGATGAGCCGCACGGCCTTCGTGATGGCCTCGAAGGAGTAGTTGCGGGTCTCGCCGATGACCACGTAGTCAGGGGCCGTCTCGGTCATGATGAAGCCGGCCTCGTGGAGCGCCGTCGTGATGCCGGCCTCACCGATCACGAAGGCGCTGCCGCCGGGCATCTGATCTTTGAGGAACGCGGCAGTGGCGAGCGCACTGGTCCAGATGAACTCCTCGGGCACCTCGAGGCCGCTTGCGCGGAGGCGCGCGCTGAGGTCGCGCGGCGTGAAGATCGAGTTGTTCGTGAGCACCAGGTAGGGCTTGCCCTCGTCGCGCCACTGCTGCAGCAGTTCGGCGGCGCCCTCGATGGGATGGTTCTCGTGCACGAGCACGCCGTCCATGTCGGTCAGCCAGCATTCGATCTCGTCGCGGCGGGTCATGTCGAGCTCCTTCCCCTGCTGCGTCCAGCGTACAGGCGCGGCCGCGACGAGAGCCGGGAGGGTCAGCTGTAGCTGATCGCCACCACCGCCGTGCCCACGTAGACGAGCACCCAGAGCACTGTCAGGACGATCCCGACGATGACACCGATCTTCGCGGGCGTGTTGCGGTAGCCGGCCTTCTTGGACTGGTTGAGCGCCACGAGGCTGATGACGAGGCCGACGAACATGAAGAGGATCGAGGCGACGAGGCCGATCACGCCCAGGGTCTTGCCGGGGTAGTCGACGCCGGGGGCGGGTGTCGTGAGGGTGGGGGAGGTGGTCATGGGTCTGTCCTTTCGAAGGGTGGGTGATCGTGTTCCGCGAGAATCTATCAACTCCTGGTCGATTAAGCGAAGAATACTCAGATCGAACAAGGGCGAGCCGGTTTGTGTCTTCGAGACTCTAAGGGTTATAGTCGGTTTCACCTTTAGGGGGTTTCCATGCAGATCACACTGGCCGTGTCGACGGTGATCTTCGCTCTGCGGCCCACGAGCGCCGGAGCCGATCCGGAATCGGGCGCGCCGCTTCCCGCTCTGTGGCTGCCCCTCGTGCGTCGCATCCGCCCGCCCTACGAGGGCCAGTGGGCGCTGCCGGGAGGCCCCCTCGGCATCGACGAGGATCTCGAGGCCGCGGCGGCGCGCACCCTCGGCGCCACCACCGCCCTCGCCCCCAACTACCTCGAGCAGCTCTACGCCTTCGGCACCCTCGACCGCTCGCCGGACGGCGCGAACGACCGCGTGGTGTCGGTGGTCTACTGGGCGCTCGTGAACTCCGACGAGGTCGTGCACTCCGACCGCAACACGAGCACGGAGAACGTGCGCTGGTTCTCGGTCGACGACCTGCCCGACCTCGCGTTCGACCACGACGTCATCATCGAGTACGCGCTCTGGCGGCTCCGCAACAAGGTGGAGTACAGCCGCATCGCGCACGCCTTCCTCGGCGACACCTTCACGCTCGCCGAGTTGCGCGAGGTGCACGAATCGGTGCTGGGGCGCACGCTCGACCCGGCCAACTTCCGCCGCCAGATCGAGTCGACGAACGCCATCGTGCCCACCGGCAAGCGCGTCACCGGCACGAGCTACCGCCCGCCCAAGCTCTACCGCTACAACAACTCCGCCGAGCCGGTGGATCGTGGGCCGCTCGGGCGCACCGATCCAGCCGAACCCGCCAGCCCCTCGAGGAAGCCGACAGCATGACCCCGACAGCACTCTCCGTCGACAGCGAGATCCAGCTCATCACCGCCGGGGCGCCCGGCGCCACGGGCTCGACCTGCACCCCCGAGCTCGCCGAGGGCCCCTGGCAGTTCGACCTGAAGCCGCCCTCTTACGGTCCTGGCGCCTCGATGGCCGACCCCATCCCCGCCGACGCTCCGCGGCAGGGCGAGCTCCCTGAGGAGTACAAGACGGCGTCGAAGGCCGAGCTCGATGCGCGCATCCGTGCCGCAAAGGCCACCCTCGGCGACCGTGTGGTGGTGCTCGGGCACTTCTATCAGCGCGACGAGGTGGTGCAGTACGCCGACTTCGTGGGCGACTCGTTCCAGCTCGCCAACGCAGCACTCACGGTGCCCGAGGCCGAGGCGATCGTGTTCTGCGGGGTGCACTTCATGGCCGAGACGGCCGACATCCTCGCGCGGCCGCAGCAGGCGGTCATCCTGCCGAACCTCGCGGCCGGATGCTCGATGGCCGACATGGCGGACATCGATTCGGTGGAGGAGGCCTGGGCCGAGCTCTCGGCGATCTACGGGACCGAGCCCGACGCATCCGGTCGCGTGCCGGTCATCCCCGTCACCTACATGAACTCGTCGGCGGCGCTCAAGGGCTTCTGCGGGCAGAACGGCGGGATCGTCTGCACGTCGTCGAACGCGGCGACGGTGCTCGAGTGGGCGTTCGAGCGGGGGCAGCGGGTGCTGTTCTTCCCCGACCAGCACCTCGGGCGCAACACCGCGAAGGCCATGGGGGTGCCGCTCGAGCGGATGCCGATGTGGAACCCGCGCAAGGCGCTCGGCGGCAACTCGGAGGAGTCGCTGCTCGACGCGCAGGTCATCCTGTGGCACGGGTTCTGCTCGGTGCACAAGCGGTTCACGGTGGCGCAGATCGAGAAGGCGCGGGCCTCGCACCCCGGCGTGCAGGTGATCGTGCACCCCGAGTGCCCCATGCCCGTGGTCGACGCCGCGGATGCGGCGGGCTCGACCGACTTCATCGTCAAGGCCATCGCGGCGGCGCCCGCGGGCTCGACGTTCGCGATCGGCACCGAGATCAACCTCGTGCAGCGCCTCGCCAACGAGTACCCGCAGCACACCATCTTCTGCCTCGACGACGTGATCTGCCCGTGCTCCACGATGTACCGCATCCACCCGGGCTACCTCGCGTGGGTGCTCGAGTCGCTCGTGGGGGTCGACGGCGGACCCTCCGTGGTGCAGAACCGCATCGTGGTCGACGAGGCGGTGGCGGCTCCGGCGCGCGTGGCGCTCGAGCGGATGCTCTCGGCCCGGCCATGAGCGGGAGCGCGGCGGCCGGGGTGGGTGCGGGTGGGCGCGGGAATGCGGTCACGGGCGGCCCTGCGCCGCGGGATGCCGGGTGCGCGCTCGGCGTCGTCATCGTCGGCAGTGGGATCGCCGGGTTGACGACGGCGTTGACGCTGCAGCGGCTGCGGCCGGATGCCTCGATCACCATCGTGACGAAGGGGAGCATCGACGACGGGTGCACCCGCCACGCGCAAGGCGGCATCGCGAGCGCGGTGCTGCCGGGCGACAGCGTGGAGTCGCACATCGCCGACACGCTCGTGGCAGGTGCGGGGCTGTGCGATCCGGCGGCCGTGCGCGTGCTGTGCGAGGAGGGACCGGAGCGCCTCCGCGATCTCCTGGCATGGGGCGTGGAGTTCGATCGCGTGGACGGCGGGCGTGACGAGGTGCCGGGCGACGGGGTGGCTGCGGGTGACCTGGCGGGGCTCGACGCGGGCAGGGAGGGGGCGCACTCGTTCCACCGCATCGTGCACGCCGGCGGCGACGCGACCGGCCTGAGCGTGCAGAACGCCCTCGTGCGCGCCACCCGTGCCGCGGGCATCCGGGTGCTCGAGCACGCCTTCCTCGCCGACCTCCTGCTCGTCCCCGCCCCCGAGCCCGCCGCATCCGGCGGTGAGTCGTGGCGAAGTGTCGGCACAGCGGCGGAGACGGGTGACGGGAGTGCACGTCGGCGCGACTCGGGGGAGGTCGGGGCGGGACCTCGCGTGGGAGGGGCGGTGGTGCTGCGGGAGGGGCGGCGCGAGGTGCTCGAGGCCGACGAGGTGGTGCTCGCGAGCGGGGGCGCGGGGCAGCTGTACCCGTTCACCACGAATCCCGCGGTGGCGACGGGCGACGGCATAGCGGCGGCGCTGCGGGCCGGGGCCGCGGTGGCCGATCTGGAGTTCGTGCAGTTCCACCCGACGGCGCTCGCCGTGCCGGGGTGCTTCCTCGTGTCGGAGGCGGTGCGGGGCGATGGGGCCGTGCTGCGGAATGCGGCTGGGGAGCGCTTCATGCCGGCGGCGCATCCGCTCGCCGAGCTCGCGCCGCGGGATGTGGTGGCCCGGGCGATCGCGCTCGAGATGGAGCGCACAGGCGCCCCCGTGGTGCTCGACGCCCGCGGCCTCGGATCCGAGGAGCTCGAGCGGCGCTTCCCGACCATCTCGGCCGCGTGCCGCGCCGCCGGGTTCGACTGGGCGCGTGAGCCGGTGCCCGTGGCTCCGGCGGCGCACTACGGGATGGGCGGCGTGGTCACCGACCTCGACGGGCGCACGAGCCTCGCGGGCCTCTGGGCCGTGGGCGAGGTCGCGCGCACGGGGGTGCACGGGGCGAACCGGCTGGCGTCGAACTCGCTGCTCGAGGGCCTCGTCTTCGGGCACCGCGCGGCCCGCGCTCTGGCGCGGGTGGTGGCGTCGGATGTCGGTCCCGGCGCGTCGGTGCCGGTGCCGGTGTCGGTCGATCGGGCGGCGGTAGATCGTGCGGCGTCGCCGTCCCTGTCGCCGCGTCGGAGGCCGCAACGCGAAGAGATCCAGGCGCTGATGTGGCGCCACGTCGGTGTGCTGCGCGATGCGGAGGGTCTGCAGAGCGCGGCCGCCGCGCTCGCGGAGTGGGACATGTCCATCGACGCGCGTGGCGCATCCGGGATCGCCGACCTGCCCGCCGCATCCGTGCACGAGCTCGAGACCGCGAATCTGCTGCTGCTCGCACGAGCGACCGTGGCCGCGGCGCTCGCGCGTCGGGAATCGGTGGGCGCCCACTTCCGCGCCGATGCCGGCCCCACCTCCGGTCGCCGCCACGCCTCGGGCATCGCCGCCCGTTCCACCACCCCCGCAGAGAAGGTGCTCGTCTGATGCTGACCGAACAGATCATCGAGGAGGTCGTCGGGCGCGCGCTCGCCGAGGACGCGCCGTGGGGCGACATCACCTCCGAGCTCCTCATCCCCGACGACGCCGTGGTGCACGCCGCCCTCGACGCCCGCGAGCCCGGCGTCTTCAGCGGTGGGGCCGTGTTCGCGGCGGCGATGCGGCTCGTCGACCCGCGCATCCGCACCGAGGTGCTCGTGCCCGATGGCACGCCGTTCGAGGCCGGCGCCGTGCTCGCCACCGTGCAGGGCCCCGCCAGGGGAGTGCTGCGCGCCGAGCGCGTGGGCCTCAACCTCGCGCAGCGGATGAGCGGGGTCGCCACCCTCACCGCCCGCTACGTCGAGGCGGTGGCCGGCACCCGCGCGCGCATCGTCGACACCCGCAAGACCACGCCGGGCCTGCGTGCACTCGAGCGGGCGGCCGTGCGGGCGGGCGGCGGGCACAACCACCGCTTCTCGCTCTCGGATGCGGTGCTCGCGAAGGACAACCACCTCGCCGTGCTCGCCGCCAGGCACGGCGGCGACGTCACGGCGGCCCTGCGCTCGGTGCGCGAACGCCTCTCGCACACGACGCACCTCGAGGTGGAGGTCGACCGCCTCGACCAGATCGAGCCCGTGCTCGCGGCGGGCGTCGACACGATCATGCTCGACAACTTCTCGCTCGCCGACCTGCGCACGGGGGTCGAGGTCGTGGGCGGTCGGGCCCTCGTGGAGGCCAGCGGTGGCGTGAACCTCGAGACGGTGGCCGGGATCGCGGCGACGGGCGTCGACCTCATCTCGGTGGGCGCCCTCACCCACAGCGTGCGCTCACTCGATCTGGGCCTCGACGTCACGTTCGTCGACCCGCCGGCCGGCATCCGCTCGTGATCCACCTCGACGCCGCCGCCACCTCGCCCGTGCGCCGCGAGGTGCTCGAGGCGATGTGGCCGCACCTCACGGGCGAGTTCGGCAACCCCTCGAGCACGCACGGCCTCGGCGCCTCGGCCGCCCGCGCGCTCGCCGAGGCCCGGCGCACGGTGGCGGAGTGGCTGGGCTGCCGGCCGGGCGAGGTCGTCTTCACCTCGGGCGGCACCGAGGCCGACAACCTCGCGGTGAAGGGGCTCGCGCTCGCCGCGATCGCCCCTGATGCCGGGCGCAGCGGGCAGCGGGGACGGCACCTCGTGCGGAGCGCGATCGAGCATCCGGCGGTGGTGGAGTCGGTCGCGTTCCTCGAGCGGGTGCACGGCTTCGAGGTGACGGTGGTGGGAGTCGATGGCGAGGGGCTCGTCGACCCGGACGAGTTCGCGGCGGCCCTCCGCCCCGACACCGCGCTCGCCACCGTGATGCACGCGAACAACGAGGTGGGCAGCATCCAGCCGATGGCGGAGCTCGCGGCCCGCGCCGCCGCCCACGGGGTGCCTTTCCACACGGATGCCGTGCAGTCGGCCGGCTGGCTCGACACCCGGCTGGGTGTGCTCGGCGTGGACGCCCTCAGCATCTCGGGCCACAAGCTCGGCGCCCCCAAGGGCATCGGCGCGCTCGCCGTGCGACGACGGATCGAGCCGCTCGTGCACGGCGGCGGTCAGGAGCGGGGAGTGCGCTCCGGCACCGAGAACGTGGCGTTCGCGGTGGGACTCGCGGCGGCGGTGCGCCTGCTCGGCCGCCCCGAGCAGGCGGCGGCGCGCGCGGCGCGCACGAGCGCCCTGCGCGACGGGTTCATCCGCGAGGTGCTGCACCGGGTGCCAGGCGCTGTGCTGACGGGACCGTCGATCACGGCGGCCGGTGGTGCCGGTGCTGGCGGCGCCGGTGGTGCCGGTGCCGGTGGTGCAGGTGGTGCCGGTGCAGGTGCTGCCGGCGCACGTGGTGCCAGCGCGGGGGCCGGTGCACGCGCGGTGGATGTGCGGCTGCCGTCGGTCGCGTCGTTCTGCTTCCCGGGGACGAGCGGCGAGAGCATCCTGCTGCAGCTCGAGGAGCGCGGGGTGATCGTGTCGAGCGGATCGGCCTGCGCCGCCGGCAGCGACGACCCCTCGCCCGTGCTTCTCGCCCTCGGCCTCGCGCCGGAGGTGGCCCAGACGGCCGTGCGCTTCACCTTCACCGCCGACACGACCGCGGCCGACCTGAGCGCGGCATCCGCTGCCCTCGTCGCGGCCCTCGCGGACCTCCGCGCCCTCGCGCCCTGAGCCCGCTCCCGCTCACGATCCGAGCCCGCGCCCCCAGCCCGCCTCGCCTGAGTTCCCACCACGCCGCCGACTTGACACAAATCGCGCCTAAAACCGCCGACTTGGCACATCTTGTGTCAAGTCAGTGAGGCGGGGAGGCGGCGGGGTCAGGCGGAGAGCCAGAGGGCATCGGGGGCGTGCACCTCCACCGGGGCCGCACCCGCGACCTCCGTGAGCATGAGCACGACGGGCTCCACGAGGGGAGCTCCGTCGGGCTCCGTGACCGCCGGATCGGGGTAGCCCGCCTCGGCGAAGGTCACGACGCGCACGGCGGTGCCGGGCCCGACGCCCTGCTCGGCGAGCGACTGCAGCAGCGACGGGTCGCGGTCGTTGATCCGCAGCACCCGGCCCTCGTGCCCGATCGAGGCCTCGGCCAGCAGCACGGCGTCGAACGAGGGCACGTGCCCGTCGGCGGTGGGGATGGGGTCGCCGTGCGGATCCTGCGCCGGCCGCCCGAGCCGCTCGTCGATGGCGTCGAGCAGACGGTCGCTGAGCGCGTGCTCGAGCACCTCGGCCTCATCGTGCACCTCGTGCCAGGCGTAGCCCATCTCGCGCACGAGCCAGGTCTCGATCAGCCGGTGCCGGCGCACCACGCCGCTCGCGCGCATCCGCCCCACCGGGGTGAGGGTGAGCGGGCCGTAGGGCACGTGCGTGATGAGCCCTGCCGCCGCGAGCTTCTTCACCATCTCGGTCACCGACGAGGGCGCCACCCCGAGCCGCGCAGCCAGCACCGATGGCGTGATGGGGGCGGGCTGCCACTCGGTGTGGGCGTAGATCGTCTTGAGGTAGTTCTCCGCCGCGGTGTCCTGGCCGTGTGTCATCGACATGATGCTCCCACCCTAGGCGGCCAAAGCGCGCGGCGGCTAAGGTGCAGGGGTGTCCGACGACAGCGATGTGAAGCCCTCCTCCCCCTGGCGCTGGCCGGCCGAGTGGATGAGCGAGGAGAAGTTCTGGCGCGACATCGGCACGCGCGTGCTCGCGGGCGTCGTGACCGCCGCCATCGTCTACCTCGGCGCCCTCGTGCTCGGCTACCTGCACACCCCCGAGATCGGCGCCGGCGTCACGATCGTGCTCGCCGCCGTCGCGGTGCTGCTGCTGCTCGCGGGTGTCGCCGCCCTCGTGGTGCGCGTGCCGTCGCACGCGCGGGCGGGCCGGCCGATCGCCGCGCGGATCGTGGTGGCCGCGCTCCTCGTGGTCGTCGCCGTGGCACTCGTGCTGGGCGTCGCGGCCGACCTCTCCGGCAGCTGAGCCGCCACTCCGCCACGGCGTCTCGCCGTCTCTCGCCGGCCGCCGGTCCGCGCGGCCGGCGTCGACGACCCTCGGCGGCTCAGCGCGAGCCGCGGTCCGCCGTGGCGCGCGACCCTGCACGCGACATCGAGGCCGCAGCGACCACCATGCCGGATGCGCCGAGCGCGAGGGCGAGGACGAGCCCGGGAGCGAGATCCACACCCGTGTCGGCGAGGTCGCCGTCGGGGCCCGGCCCGGGCCCGGACGTCGGAGCCGGGCCCGGGCCCGGGGGGGGAGACGGATCGGGAGTGGGCGGGACGGTGGGCCGCGGGGTGATCTCGACCCCCACCACGATCCCCGGCGCGGGCCCGGGATCAGGTGCGACGGTGCCCACCCGCGTCAGGGCGAGGGCAGGCCCGGCTGTGACGGTGCCGAGCGTGATCGTCCCGACTGCAGCAGCCCCCAGCAAGGCACCCGTCAGTGCGATGGCTCGTGCCGAGGCGCTCCACCGAGCCCGCAGCGTCGCGCTCATCGGGCGACCGCCGACTCGCGGCGGCCCTCGGCGCGGGCCTCGGCGATGAGCCGCTCCACCGCGGCCTTGCGGCGCCGCCTGCCGATCACGAGCAGCACGATCACGAGCGCGATCCCGGCGAGCACCGCCAGGTGCAGCCACGGCACCGCCCAGACCGTGACCGTCTGCGTCACCGGCGCCACCGCGAGCCCGGGGTCGCTCGGCACCGACGACTCCACCACCACGTCGACCGTGATCAGGCCGATCGGCCAGGCCGAGGTGGGGGCGACGATGACGGATCGGGACTCGCCGGGGAACAGATCGCCACGGTCGGTCACCGCGCCGTCGACGCGCTCCCCGAACGCGAGCTGCGTGTTGCCGGTGTTCTCGGCCGTGTAGCCGACCGCGAGCGATCCGGGGGTGAAGAGGTTCCACGAAGGTGCGTAACCGACCGTCGCATCCGTGACCTCGAGGGCGGGGGCGAGTGCGCCCGTGACCTGCGTCATCACGCGGAAGCCGACCCGGCTGTTCACCCCGATCTGCGCGCCGTCGCTCGTGGTGCCCGTGCTCGAGACCGAGGCGGCGATGCCCGCGGCGTGATCGCCGGGGGTCGCGTTCTCGGGCACCGTGACCGTGAAGGGCACGACCGCTGTCGCGCCGGGCGCCACGGTCACCGACTCCTCGACCGTGATCCAGGTGCCGGCGGCCACGGAGGTCTGACCGGCCTGCAGCATGTTGAAGCGACCGGTCTCGGTGAAGTAGCCGTCGGCGGCATCGAGGGCGAACGTGGTCTCGGTGGCACCGAGGTTGCGCAGCGCCAGGTGCTCCGTGAAGGTCGCGCCCGGAGCGAGCTCCTGCTCCACCCAGGAGCGGCCGTCGGGGCCGTCGGCGGTGGCGGGCGCCACCGACCAGGTCACGTCGTCGGGTGACGGTGTCGGCGCGGCAGAGGCAGCCACCGCCGGCCCCGCCACCGCCATCAGCGCCGCGGCCGCGAGAGCGGCGGCCGCGGTCAGAGCCTTCGCTCTCACGTGCCGGCTACTCGAACAGGGACAGCGTGAGCGTGGCCGAGTACTGGCCGGGCGCGACGGTGGCTCCGGTGAGCAGCTCGAGCCCGGCGTTCGCCGACCAGCTGCCCTCGGGTGCGATCTCGGCCGAGTCGTAGGCCACCGAGAGGATCTCGGAGTCGACGAAACCCTCGCCCGGGTCGACCTCGTCACCCGCCGAGACGCTGCCGGGGTCGCCCGCCACGAGTGCGGGGGCCCAGCCGAAGCTCTCGGCCGAGACGATGTCGGGCTGCCCGGCGTCACCGGTGAAGTCGGTGATCGAGCCGAGCACGTACCAGAACGCGCCCTCGGGGATGTCGGCGGGGTCGCGGGTGTCTGTCACGGTGACGGTCGGCAGAGTGCCGGTGAATTGGCGCGAGGTGGCGGTCGAGCCCGACTCGGTGAGGGCGGCGGAGGAGCCGGCCACGGTCATGGCGAGCACGCCGGGCCCCTCGAGCTCCGGGATCTCGACCGACACGGCGACGTCGCTGTCGCCGTAGGGGTCGTCGAGGGCGGCGGCGAGTCCGCTCGATCCGATGACGGAGAGCGTCAGGGCTCCTGCGGCCGCGATGCTCACGCGGTATCCGATGGCACGTCTGTTCACGGTGATACTCCAGGGTCGGTCCGCTCAGCGGAAGATCAGCCCGCCGGCACAACCGCCGTCGGTCGGGGCGACTCTACGTGTTCCGGAGGACATTTGTCGAGGGACAATTTAAAGTTGTAGACCCGGCGCGCAAAAGCTGCGTACACTTCAGGCGCCGGACGGATGCGTGGTTGCCTCTGCTCGGTCTGTGACGTCTCACGCAAAGGAGCAATGGTGCCCACACCTGTCAGACCGCCGAGTACTCGGCTCAGATCACGAACCGGATCCGCCGCGATCATCGCCGGAACCCTCGCAGGCCTGCTGGCCGTGACCGGCTTCGCGCCCGCCGCGCTCGCCGCGATCCCGGAGCAGGAGCCCGGAGTGACACTCCGCGCGTTCCAGATGCCCCCGGGCCTCGCCGACTTCTGCACCATCAAGTCGGGCAGCACCCCCAACGTCGACAAGCTCATGCCCACGATCAACTGGGTCAGCGAGGCCGACTTCGGCCTGAGCGACGACTTCCTCGCCGAGGTCACGGCCAACCTCACAGTGGCCACGGCCGGCGCCCACACCTTCCGCCTCACGAGCGACGACGGCTCCAAGCTCTCGATCGACGACGCGCTCGTGGTCGACCACGGCGGCCTGCACGGCAACACCTCCAAAGAGGGCGCGGTCACGCTCACCGCGGGCACGCACGCCCTGCGCCTGGACTACTTCGAGGGCGGCTACGGCCAGGAGCTCAAGCTCGAGTGGAAGAAGCCCGGCGCCACGACCTTCGAGATCGTGCCCACGGCGGTGCTCAGCACCGACGCGAACGTCGTGCGCGTCACGGCCCCCGGCACCAAGTACTGCGAGGGCGCGGCCGACACCGCCGGCGACGGCCTGCGGCTCGACTCGGTCAACCCCGACTACACGCTCACCGACCTCCGCCCCGCGGGCTTCGAGCCCAAGGTCACGGGCCTCGACTTCACCGACGACGACGAGCTCGTGCTCATCACCTCGGGATCGGTCAGCTCGGCCGGCTGGGTTCCGGATGCCCAGCCCGGCGAGGTCTACCTCGTCGCCGGCGCGACCGGCGCGACGAGCGCCGCCCAGGTCGTCCCCACGAAGATCGCCACCGACCTCCTGAACCCCATGGGCGTCGCGGTCATCGGCGACGAGATCTTCGTCTCCGAGCGGCACCAGCTCACGAAGCTCACCGACCCCGACGGCGACGGCTTCTTCGACCTGCACTCGAAGGTCGCGGAGTGGCCCGACGGCGGCAACTTCCACGAGTTCGCCTTCGGCCTCGAGCACGACGACGAGAACTTCTATGTGAACCTCTCGGTCGCCATCGACAACGGCGGAGCGACCACCACCCCGCAGCCCGCCCAGAACCGCGGCACGGCCATCAGCATCAGCCGCACCACGGGTGAGGTCAGCTACATCGCGGGCGGTCTGCGCACGCCGAACGGCGTCGCGCTGAGCGCCGAGGGCGAGCTCTTCGCCACCGACAACCAGGGCGGCTGGCTGCCGGCCTCGAAGCTCGTGCACGTGGAGGAGGGCAAGTTCTTCAACCACTTCACGACTCCGGCAGGCCCCTTCGACGCGAACCCCGTCTCGCCGCCCGCGGTCTGGATCCCCCAGAACGAGATCGGCAACTCCCCGAGCGCACCGCTCATCCTCGACGACGGTCCCTTCGCCGGCCAGATGCTGATCGGTGACGTGACCTACGGCGGCATCCAGCGCGTGGCCCTCGAGGAGGTCGCCGGTGAGTACCAGGGCGCCATCTTCCGCCACTCCGCCGGTCTCGAAGCCGGCGTCAACCGCATCATCGAGGGCCCTGACGGCGCCTTCTACGTGGGCGGCATCGGCGAGGGCGGCAACTGGGGCGAGACGAACAAGCTCAAGTTCGGGCTGCAGAAGCTCACCCCGACGGGTGCCAACACGTTCGACATGAACACCGTGAAGATCACCGAGACCGGGTTCGACATCACCTACACCCAGCCCATCTCGGAGGAGACCGTGGCCGACATCGCCTCGGCCTACCGCGCCGAGCAGTGGCGCTACGTGGCCACGCCGAGCTACGGCGGGCCCAAGGTCGACGAGGAGATCCTCGTGGTGACGGATGCGACGGTGTCGGAGGACCGCAAGACGGTCTCGATCACCCTCCCCGGCATCAAGCCCGGCCACGTCGTGCACCTGCGCTCGCCGCGGCCGTTCGCCTCCGAATCCGGAGCCGAGCTGTGGAACACCGAGGCCTGGTACACCGCCAACTCGGTCCCCGGCTACGTGGCCCCGGCCGATCGCGGCTGGTACGAGGCCGAGGCTGCGTCGCTCACGGGCGGCACCAAGCCCGACACCGAGCACAACGGCTACTCCGGCACCGGCTTCGCGGCGGGCATGCAGAGCACCGGCGCGGCGGTGACCTTCACCACGAATGTCGCCGAAGCAGGCTCCTACCCGGTGAACCTCCGCTACGCCAACGGCCCCAACCCGTTCGACGGCACCAAGACGGTCTCGGTCTACGTCAACGACGTGGAGGTGGCCCCGTGGTCGCTCACGAAGACCGGCAACTGGAAGACGTGGACCACGGCGACCAGGAACCTCGACCTCGCGGCCGGCACCAACCGGATCTCGATCCGGCAGGATGCGGGCGACTCCGGCAACGTGAACCTCGACGCCCTCTCGGTGGGTGCGAGCACCGACATCTGCGCCCCTGGCGAGGTGGAGGAGGGCTACACGGGCCTCTTCGACGGCACGCTGGCGAGCTTCGACAAGTGGCGGCTCTCGGGCCCCGGCTCGTTCGGCCGCATCACCGATGACTGCAGCCTGCGCGGTTCTGGTGGCCTGGGCCTCCTCTGGTACACGGCGGCCGAGTTCGAGGCCTACAGCCTCAAGCTCGACTGGAAGCTCGTGGCCGACCACAACGGCGGCGTCTTCGTGGGCTTCCCCGACCCGGGGAACGACCCGTTCGTGGCCGTCAACCAGGGCTACGAGATCCAGATCGACGCCACGGATGCGCCGGATCGCACCACGGGATCGATCTACACCTTCCAGGGTGCGAACCCCGAGGCGGTGGCCGCTTCGCTGAAGCCCGTGGGCGCCTGGAACTCGTATGAGATCGTGGTGCAGGGGCAGACGATCAAGGTCGTGCTGAACGGCACGGTCGTGAACGAGTTCACGAGCACCGATCCGGCCCGCGACATCTCGCAGGGCTTCGTGGGCATCCAGAACCACGGGGCGGGTGAGGCGGTCTCGTATCGCGACATCCGCATCAAGGAGCTGGATGCGGCGCTCGCGGTGACCGCGACCGCCGAGGTGCGCTGCGTGGCCGGCAAGGCGCTGGTGGCGGTTCGGGCCACCAACGGCGACACCGTCCCCGTCGACCTCACCATCTCGACGAGCTACGGCGAGAAGACGCAGAAGGCCGTGAAGCCGGGTGCAGCCCTGTTCCACACCTTCACCACGCGGCTGAAGAGCATCCCCGCCGGCACGGCGACCGTCACGGCCACGGCCGACGGGCGCACGGGCGCGGCGGAGGTGACCTGGGCCGCGAAGAGCTGCGGTTGACGCCGCTCTGATCCCACCGATCCCCCGGGGGCGGGCCGCACGCCGGCCCCCGGGGGATCACCCCTTCCTCTTTCAATCCCCCCGCTCGGTCACGGAAGGACCACCGCTCATGCTCGAATCCCTCGGACGCTGGGTGGCTCGCCGCCGCGTGATCGTGCTCGCCGCGTGGGGAGCGCTCATCCTCGCCGGCCTCGTGCTGGGGGGCGGGGTCTTCGATCACACCAGCCCCGTGCAGGACTCGCCCACCGGGAGTGAGTCGATGCTCGCCGACGAGCGGCTCGACGCCCTCGACCCCGAGGGCGAGATCGTCACGGCGGTGCTCACCGGCGCCGACTTCTACTCGCCCGAGCTCATCGCGAACGCGGGGGCCGTGATGCAGCAGCTCCGCGAGGTTCCCGGTGTCGTCGAGGTCAAGGACGCTTACACCTCGGGCGGCATCGTGGGCGACGACGGCCGGAGCTCGCTCGTGACCGTCGAGCTCGAGCAGTCGCTCGACGAGGCCTCGACGCTCGCGGCGGCGACCGAGGTCTCGGAGCTGCTCCGCACGATCGAGCCCGCCGATGTGCTCGTGGGTGGCAAGTTCCTCGCAGAGCAGGCGTTCGTGGATCGCGCCGTCACCGACGCCGCGATCGGCGAAGGCATCGCGATCGTCGTGCTCTTCGTGCTGCTCGTGGTGGTGCTCGGCGGCGTGCGGGTGGCCGCGTTCCCGGTGGTCGCGGCGCTCGCCGTGATCGCGGTCGCGCTGCTCGCGCTCTCCGGACTCATCCTGCTGATGCCGGTCAACGAGTTCGCGGTCAACATCGTGACCATCCTGAGCCTCGGCCTCGCTGTCGACTACAGCCTGCTGGTGATCGCGCGGTTCCGCGAGGAGCGGCACCGGAATCCGGAGGCCGCCCTCGCCGACTGGGTGGGGGCGACGGTCGCGTCGTCCGGGCGCGCGGTGCTCGTCTCCGGCCTCGCCGTGTTCATCGCGCTCGTGGGGCTCATGCTGCTCGGCGACCCGCTGCTCTCGGGCATGGCCGTGGGCGGGGCGGCCTCGGTGCTGCTCGCCACGCTGGCGGGGCTCACGCTCGTGCCCGCGCTGCTCGCGGCGTTCTCGCGGCACGTGCCGGCGCCGGGGCGGCGGCGGTGGCCGCTGCGGTCGATCCCGGCGGATGCGGCGGTGCCGGGTTCCGCGGGTGCGGGCGCGGTTCGGTCCGGATCGGCCGGCTCCGCGGTGCGGGTCGGGGCCCTCGGGCGGCTGGCGATGCTCGCGCAGCGGCGTCCCGTGGCGGTCGCGGTGGGGGCCGGTGCGGTGCTCCTGCTGCTCGTGGCGCCGCTCGCCACGCTCACCGTCGGGAGCTCCGACATCCGGGCGCTGCCCGTCGAGGCCGAGGAGCGCCGCACGAGCGAGTTCGTCGACGCAGGCTTCGCCGACCTCAGCGAGACCGCGGCGAGCGTGCTCATCAGCGCTTCCGTGACCGATCCGCGGGTCGTCGGCCTCCTCGACGAGATCGCCGCGCACGAGCTCGTGATCGACGCCGACCAGGTGCTCGACCTGCCCCAGGACGTGACGGTGGCCGAGTTCGCAGCCCCCGGCGACACCACCGGAGCCGAGGCGCAGCAGCTCGTGCGCGACATCCGCTCGCTTGCCGCCTCACCCGCCTACGCCGACCTCGAGGTGCAGGTCGGGGGGCCCGCCGCCGAGGTCGTCGACACCCAGGAGCACCTGCTCGAGCGGCTGCCGCTCGCGCTCGGTGTGGTGCTCGTGGCGACCTTCGGGCTGCTGTTCGCGCTCACCCGATCCGTCGTCATCCCGCTGAAGGCCGTGGTGCTCAACGCGCTCACGGTGGCGGCCACGGTGGGGGCGCTCGTGGCGGTGTTCCAGTGGGGCTGGGGTGCCGGGCTCCTCGGTTTCGCGCCGTGGGGGGCGCTGGACGTGACGACGCCGCTCATGATCGCGCTGCTCGCGTTCGGGTTGTCGATGGACTACGAGGTGTTCCTGCTCGCGCGCATCGCGGAGGAGTGGCGGGCGCGCGACCGCACGATCGACCCGCGGGTGGCGAACGACCGGGCCGTGCTCCGCGGCATCACGGCGACCGGGCCCGTGGTGACCACGGCGGCGGTGGCCATCGGGGTCGTGTTCCTGGGGTTCTCGGCGAGCAGTCTCGTGGGCATGAAGGAGGTCGGGATCGGCATGGCGATCGCGATCCTGCTCGACGTCACGATCGTGCGGGGGCTGCTGCTGCCGGCGCTCATGACGCTGCTGGGGCGGTGGAACTGGGCCGGCCCCGGGTTCGAGCGGAGCTCCGGCGTCGAGACCCACCCGTCAGGGGACTCACGCCCGGCGGAAGCCCTCGTGGAGTCGGGTTCGCGTTCATAACGGCAAACCTGCCGGCATCCGGGTCGATATACGGCTCGGATGCCAGCACGTTTGGCGTTCTCCACCGGAGACGGCCGTCAGACGCCGTGGTAGCGGCCCGGGCGGTGGTTGAGGGCGAGCACGAGGTTCAGCAGCACCGCTCCGGCCGCCGAGAGCAGCACGGTGGGCACGGGGGCGACAGCGAACGCGCACGCCACGATCGTGACGTCGATCGCCATCTGCACGTAGCCGGCCCGCCAGCCGAGGCGCTCCTGCAGGATGAGCGCGAGGATGTTCACCCCACCGAGGCTCGAGCGGTGCCGGAAGAGGATGAGCAGCGCGACCCCCGCGAGCAGGTTGCCGGCGATCACCGCGAAGACGGGGTCGATGCGGTCGAGGTCGACGGCGACCGGCACGAGCAGCGAGAAGCCCGAGACGAGGGAGACGCTGAGGGCGGTGCGGAGGGTGAAGGTCCAGCCCTTCTTCCACACGGCGAGCCCGAAGAACGGCAGGTTCACCACGAGGAAGAGCACCCCGAACGGGATCGGCACGACGTAGCTCAGCAGCAGCGAGAGGCCCGCGGTGCCCCCGGTCACGGCGCCCGTCGACTTCAGCAGGAAGAGCCCGAGCGACGACACGAAGGTTCCGGTGAGCACGCCGAGCACGTCTTCGACGGGCGAGTGGGCGAGCGGATCGCGGACGATGCCGCTGGTCGTGCGGGTGGTGCTGCTCACCGTGCACCCGCCGGCGCGGGCTCGGAGGCGAAGCGCGTGAGGGAGGCGAGCACGCGGTCGTTGGTGGCGGGGTCGGCGAGGGTGATGCGGAGGCCGTCTCCCGCGAAGCCGCGGGCGAGGATGTCATCGGCCGCGAGGAGTTCGAGCGCGCGCTCACGGTCGGCGTCGCCCAGCCGCAGCCAGACGAAGTTGGTCTCGCTGTCCGGGGCGGCGAAGCCGAGCTCGCGGAGGGCGGTGAGCAGGCGCGCCCGCTCGGAGCGGACGAGCGCCACGCGCTCCCGCAGCTCGTCGCCGGCGGCGAGGGAGGCGATCGCGGCCCGCTGGGCGAGCGCGCTCACCGTGAACGGCATGCCCGCCCGCCGGAGCGCATCCGCCACCGGCTCGGCCGCCACCGCGTAGCCCACTCGCAGCCCGGCGAGACCGTGGGCCTTCGAGAAGGTGCGCACGATGCAGACGTTCGGGTGCCGGTGAAGCAGCTCGATCGCCTCTGTCGGCCCGGCTGAGGAGTACTCGAGGTAGGCCTCGTCGAGCACCACGAGCACGTGCGGCGGCACCGCGGCGAGGAACGATTCGAGCTCGGCGCACGAGAGGGCCGTGCCCGTGGGGTTGTTGGGGTTGCAGACGAGCACGACGCGCGTGCGCTCGGTCACGGCGGCGGCCATGGCTGTGAGGTCGTGGCGGTCGAGCGGATCCAGCGGCACGGGAACGGGAACGGCCCCGGCCAGCTGCACGAGCAGCGGATAGAGCTCGAACGAGCGCCAGGCGAACACCACCTCGTCGCCCGCGTCGCAGTGCGCCGTGATGGTCTGCTGCAGCACGCCCGTGCTTCCTGCTCCCACCACGACCTGGCCGGTCGAGACGCCGAGGGCGGCGGCGAGGTGCTCCCGCAACTCGAGCGCGCCGTTGTCGGGGTAGCGGTGGAGCTCGGCCGCCGCACGGGCCACCTCCTCGAGCACCGAGGGCAGCGGCGGGTAGTGGCTCTCGTTCGAGGCGAGTGCTGCGGTGGCGGCCGTCGAGGCCCGCCGCCCCGCCACGTACGGCGGCACGGCCCGCACGACTCCTCGAGCGGGCGGCAGCACGGAGGGCGAGGTGGCGGTCATGATCACAGTGTGCGGAGCAGTTGTGCACGAATGCAATCGATGGGATGTCTGCTGCGCAGAATGCTCATGACAGGCGCTGGAACTGACAGAATGACCGACATGATCAGCCTCGACGACCTCGACGCCCGCATCCTGCTCGCCCTCGACGACGACCCCGACGCCACGGTGCTCGCCCTCGCCTCGGGCCTCGGCGTGGCCCGCAACACCGTGCACGCCCGGCTCAAGCGGATGACCGCGGGTGGCGCTCTCGGCTCGTTCTCGAAGCGCGTCGACCCGGCGGCGCTCGGGTATCCGCTCGTCGCCTTCGTCTGGATCGCGATCAGTCAGGACGCCACGGAGCAGGCCACGGCGGGGCTTGCCGGCATCCCCGAGATCGTGGAGATGCACGCCACCACGGGTGACGCCGACCTGCTCGCGAAGGTCGTGGCCCGCGATCCGGCCCACCTGCACCGCCTCACCACGCGCATGCTGCGGGTCGATGGCGTGCAGCGCACGAGCACGGCGCTCTCGCTCGTGGAGGCGATGCCGCACCGCGTGCGCAGCCTGCTCGAGCAGGCCGTCACGCCCCAGGGCCAGCGGGGTGGGCTCGTTCACCGGGCGAGCCCGAACGGGCGAGGTGGAGGAGGATGAGGGCATGCGCATCGACCTCAGCGGCAGGACCGCCCTCGTCACCGGATCCACCTCGGGCATCGGCTTCGCCATCGCGTGCGGTCTGGCCGACGCGGGCGCGGAGGTGGTGGTCAACGGCCGCTCGGCCGACCGGGTCGCGGATGCCGTGGGGCGGCTCCGCGAGGAGCATCCGGAAGCCGGCATCCGCGGGATCGACGCCGATGTCACGACCGACGAGGGTGTGGCGAGACTCCTCGGCGATCTCCCCGCCGTCGACGTGCTCGTGAACAACCTCGGCATCTTCGGCTCGGCCGAACCGCTCGCCATCGCCGACGACGAGTGGCGACGCTACTTCGACACCAACGTGCTCACCGCCGTGCGGCTCATCCGGAGCTATCTGCCCGGCATGATCGACCAGGGGTGGGGGAGGGTGATCGACATCGCGAGCGATTCGGCCGTGGTGATCCCCGCGGAGATGATCCACTACGGGGTGTCGAAGACCGCCCTGCTGGCGGCGTCCCGCGGGTTCGCGAAGGCTGCGGCGGGCACCGGGGTGACCGTCAACTCGGTGATCGCGGGCCCGACGCACACCGGGGGCGTGGAGGACTTCGTCTACGAGCTCGTCTCGCGCGATCTGCCGTGGGACGAGGCGCAGCGGGAGTTCATGCGACTTCACCGCCCGCAGTCGCTGCTGCAGCGACTGATCGAGCCGGAGGAGATCGCGAACATGGTGGCCTACCTCGCCTCACCGCTGGCCTCGGCCACCACGGGCGGGGCGCTGCGGGTCGACGGCGGGTACGTCGACTCGATCCTGCCGTGAGTCGCGTGCTCTCTCAGCGCGCGCGAGTGAGGAAGGCGGCCGAACCCATCGCGGTCAGGTCGGCGAGCAGGATGACGACGCGCTGCGGGTTCTCGCGCGGCTGGCGGTAGCGCGCGGCGTAGCGATCGACGCCCTCCTGCACCGAGGCCGGGTCGTCGAGGATGCGGGCGGTCCCGCTGAGCGTGAGCCAGCGCGCTCCCTCCACCTGCGACACCGCGGCGCGGCCGTCGCGGCGCACGTTGAGCACCTTCTGGCTCGGGCCGTTCGTGATGATGCGCACGACCCCGCGACCCTCGTCGCCCTCGGCGTCGAACGTGAAGCCCACGGGCACGACGTGCGGGGCTCCGCTCGGGGTGAGGGTCGAGAGCGTGGCGAGGTGGTACTCGGTCACGAACTCGAGGCCCTCCGGGGTGAGCAGGGTCTCGGTGGTCATGGCCCCAGCGTACGGTTCTGCGCATCCCCTAGGCGGATGCCCCGCGCTGTGCTACCTATTAGGCGTGCCTAAAAGCGTGACGACGACGTTGCCCGGGCCGGCGGTCAGACCCCGGTGGTGGCATCCGCTCGCCCTGCTCGGCCCCGCGTTCGTGGCCTCCATCGCCTACGTCGACCCCGGCAACGTGGCCGCCAACCTCACCTCGGGCGCCTCCTACGGCTACCTGCTCGTGTGGGTGCTCGTGCTGGCGAACGGCATGGCCATGCTCATCCAGTACCAGTCGGCGAAGCTCGGCATCGTCACGGGCCGCACACTGCCGGAGCACGTGGGCGCCCGCACCCGGCCGTGGACGAGACGCGCCTACTGGCTGCAGGCCGAGGCCGTGGCGGCCGCCACCGACATCGCCGAGGTCATCGGCGGTGCGCTCGCGCTCAACCTGCTGTTCGGGCTGCCGCTCGTGGTGGGAGGGGTGATCGTGGGCGTGGTGTCGATGGGCCTGCTGCTCGTGCAGTCGCATCGGCGGCAGCGCACGTTCGAGTTCGTGATCGTGGGGTTCCTCGCGGTGATAGCGATCGGGTTCCTGGCGGGGCTGTTCGTCTCCGACGTCGACTGGGGCGCCGCCGCCGACGGGCTCGTGCCGCGCTTCGACGGCACGGCCACCGTGCTGCTCGCCGCGAGCATGCTCGGCGCCACCGTCATGCCGCACGCGATCTACCTGCACTCCGCCCTCGCCCGCGACCGTCACCACACCGACTACGCCGCCTTCGCCGAGCGCACCGACTTCACGCGCCCGGCGGGGGAGACCGCTCCCGCCGCGCCCGCTCCCACGTCTCCCCACTCGTGGGAGGTGGGAGACGGGGAAGGGGGAGCGGGCCGGCTCCGGATGCTGCTGCGCGTCACCCGCACCGACGTGCTGATCGCGCTGCTCATCGCCGGCGTCGTCAACATCTCCATGCTGCTGCTGGCCGCCGCGAGCCTCCGAGGAGTCGCCGGCACCGACACGATCCCCGGCGCCTACGACGCCATCCGCGCGGCCCTCGGCCCCGGCATCGCCACGATCTTCGCCATCGGACTGCTCGCCTCGGGACTCGCCTCGACCTCCGTGGGCGCCTACGCCGGATCGGTCATCATGAAGGGGCTGCTCACCGTGCGGGTCCCGATCCTCGCCCGCCGTGCGGTCACGCTGGTGCCTGCGCTCGCCGTGCTCGCCGGCGGGATCGACCCCACCTGGGCGCTCGTGCTCAGCCAGGTGTTCCTCAGCATCGGCATCCCGTTCGCGCTGATCCCGCTCATCCGGCTCACCGGCAGCCGCGCCGTGATGGGGGAGTTCGTCGACCGGCTGCCCGTGCGCATCCTCGCGTGGGTGGTGGTGGCGCTGATCGTGGCGCTCAACGTCGTGCTCATCGTGCTGACCGTCACGGGCGCCTGAAGCATCCGTTCACCGACCCGCCGTACGCTCGAGCCATGACCCTGATCGACAACGCCGTCTACGTCGGCGGCGTGCGCGCCCACGAACCCGCCAACCTCGACGAGACCTACGAGATCGCGGCCGAGACGGGCGGGATGGCGTGGATCGGTCTCTACCGGCCGGACGCCGGCGAGATCCGCTCGGTGGAGAGCGAGTTCGGCCTGCATCACCTCGCCGTCGAGGACGCCCTCACGGGCCACCAGCGCGCCAAGCTCGAGCGCTACGGCGAGACGCTCTTCGTGGTGCTGCGGCCCGCCCGCTACCTCGACGCCGACGAACGGGTCGAGTTCGGCGAGGTGCACGTGTTCATCGGCCCGGGCTTCGTCGTCACCATCCGCCACGCCGAGTCGCCGGACCTCGCCGCCGTGCGCCGCCGCCTCGAGCAGAACCCCGGGCTGCTCTGCCTCGGCCCCGAGGCGGTGCTCTACGCGATCGTCGACCAGGTCGTCGACGAGTACGGGCCCGTGGTGGCGGGCCTCGAGAACGACATCGACGAGATCGAGAAGCAGCTCTTCGGCGGCGACCCCGACGTCTCCAAGCGCATCTACGACCTCCTCGGCGAGGTGATGGAGTTCCAGCGGGCCGTGCATCCGCTCTCGGCCATGCTCGAGGCGCTGCTCCGCGGATCGGAGAAGTACGGCGTCGACCTCGAGATCCAGCGCGGCCTCCGCGACGTGCTCGACCACGTGCTGCAGATCGTGGGGCGGGCGGATGCGTTCCGCGCGACCCTGCAGAACGCCCTCACCGTGCACTCCACACTCGCCACTCAGCAGCAGAACGACGAGATGCGGCGCATCTCGGAGGCCAGCCTCAAGCTCGCCGACGACACCCGGGAGCTCTCGGAGACGAGCCTCAAGCAGGGCGAGGAGGTCAAGAAGATCTCGGCCTGGGCCGCGATCCTCTTCGCCCCGAGCCTCATCGGCACGATCTACGGCATGAACTTCGAGTACATGCCGGAGCTGCACTGGGTGTTCGGCTACCCGGCGGCGCTCGTGGCGATGGTCGTGATGGCGGTGGTGCTCTACACGGTGTTCAAGCGGAATCGGTGGTTGTGAGGGCGGTGGCGGTCCGGCGGACCGGGGCGGGCTGGCGCGGGGGCGCTCGCCGGTAGCCTGGGCGGGTGAGTGAGACGGATCCTGGGCGCGACACGACCGATGCGGGGTCGAACCCGAACCCGAACCCGAACCCGAACCCGAGCCCGAGCGTCGAGCTGAGCGCGGGCGGTGTGGGGCCCTGGGTGGGCGAGCTCCCCGACGATCCGCACTACGACCCCGAGCTGCTCGCCGCCGGTGACACGCGCAACGTGATCGACCGGTACCGCTACTGGAGCATGGAGGCGATCGTGGCGGATCTCGACGAGCACCGGCATCCGTTCCACGTGGCCATCGAGAACTGGCAGCACGACATGAACATCGGATCGATCGTGCGGAGTGCGAACGCGTTCGCCGCCGACACCGTGCACATCATCGGTCGCCGCCGCTGGAACAAGCGCGGCGCGATGGTGACCGACCGCTACCAGCACGTGTCGAATCATCCGGATGTCGCGTCGTTCGCGGCCTTCGCCCGCGGTGCGGGGCTGCCGATCATCGCGATCGACAACGTGCCGGGCAGCGTGCTCATCGAGACCTTCGCGTTGCCGGTGCGCTGCGTGCTGCTCTTCGGGCAGGAGGGCCCCGGCCTCTCGCCCGAGGCGCTGGCGGTGGCGGATGCGGTGGTCGAGATCTCCCAGTTCGGCTCGACCCGCTCCATCAACGCCTCGGCGGCTGCCGCGGTGGCCATGCACGCCTGGATCCTCCAGCACGTGCCGTTCGGCCCGAAGGCGGCCCGCCCCTAGCCCCTCACGTGTTCCGCCTCGCCCGACTTGACACAAGATGTGCCAAGTCGCGCGATTTGGGCGCATCTTCTGTCAAGTCGACGATGCCGCGGGTAGCGACGAGGGCAAGGGCGGAGGGTTGCTCGCGCGCCCGCGGGGGCGCCAGGTGAGGGTGGCGAGGAGGACTCCTGCCACGACGACCGCGCCGCCGAGGAGGTCGGCCGGGCCGGGGATCTCGCCGAGCAGCAGCCAGGCGCTCGTGAAGCCCGCCACGGGGACGAGCATCGAGAAGGGCGCGACCTTGCTCGAGGGGTTGCGCTTCATGAGGGTCACCCAGATGCCCGATCCGACGATCGTGCCCATCACGACGGTGTAGACGAGGCCGAGGAGTGCAGGGAGGGCCTCGGGGGTGAAGGTGGTGGCGAGGGAGGTCCAGACGGCGTCCGGCCCCTCGATCACGAGCGACAGGGCGATGAGGGGGATGGGCGGCACGACCGACATCCACAGGGTGAGGCCCAGCGGGCTCGTGGGCTGCGCCTGCCGGCTGCAGATGTTGCCGAACGCCCAGCCGAGGGCGCCGCACAGGGTGAGGATGACGGGCAGGAGCGCCGAGACCTGCGCGCGGTCGGCCGCGATGATGCCGAGGCCGGCGACCGCGACGAGGATGCCGATGCCCTGCACGAGCGTGAGCCTCTCACGGAGCCACACGGCGGCGAGCACCACCGTGAACGGCGCCGACGCCTGCAGCACGAGCGACGCGAGCCCGGGCGGCATGCCCGCCGCCATGCCCGCGTAGAGGAACGCGAACTGCAGGATGCCGAAGCCGAGCCCGTAGCCGAGCAGCCAGCGCACTTTCACGCCGGGCCACTTCACGAACAGCACCGTGGGGATGGCGAGCACCAGGAAGCGGAGACCCACGAGGAAGAACGGCGGGTAGTGCTCGAGCGAGAAGTGGATCGCGACGAAGTTGACACCCCACAGCACGGCGACGAGCACGGCGAGGAGGCGGTCGCGTGTGGGCATGCCCTCAGCCTCGTGGCGCGGGGGCGGCGGGGCAAGCGAGTGTTGCTTCACGCAGGATGTGGCCGAGGTACACAGTCGAGCTCGACCACCAGCACCTCCCCACCCGGGGCAGCGCTGGTCTCGCGCTCCGGGTGCGCTGCGGAGGCTACTTGCCGTGCTCGGCGAGGATCGTGTCGAGGTCGATGCGCTTCAGGAGTGCGGCCCAGTCGGTGCTTCGGGCGGCGGCGATGGCGGAGTCCTCGGCGATGACGCGGCCGTTGCGCTCGATCGTGACGCCGGCGGGTGCTTCGGCGTTGAGGATGCGGAGGATCTCGTCGTTGACGGCCTCCGTGTCGAAGTCGGCGCCGTAGCGGGCGTAGACGTCGGCGTTGACGGTGTAGTTCAGCACGGTGATGTCGGTGTGGGTCACGCGTCCATCCTCGTCCGTGCGCCGCGGACTCCGCCACCCCTGCGCGCGATCGCGCCCGTCTGCGCCTCGGGTGCCGGGAGGGGTGGCGAAGTCCGGGGGATCGCGAGTGGGCGTGCGTAGACTCGGGCCGGTGACGTCGAAGGATCCTGTGCCTGTTTCTGTGCCTGTGCCCGTGCCCGTTTCTGGGCCCGAGGCCGGATCCGGGGGCGGCCGCTCGGTCGCGCTCGCGGCGGTGGTCGACCTCGCGCTGGTGCTCGTGTTCGTGGGCATCGGGCGAAGGAGTCACGACGAGGGCGGGGCGTTCCTCGGATTCCTCACGACCGCCTGGCCGTTCCTCGCCGGAGCGGCGCTCGGGTGGCTGATCGCGCGTGCCTGGCGGCGCCCGATCCGGGTGGTTCCGACCGGCGTGGTCGTGTGGGCCGCCGCCGTGGTGGGTGGCATGCTCCTGCGTCTCGCGAGCGGACAGGGTGTGCAGCTGAGCTTCGTCATCGTCACGGCGGTCGTGCTCGGCGTCTTCCTCGTGGGATGGCGCGGGATCGCGGCGCTCGTGCGCCGGACGCGGGCTCGGCGCCGCTGAGAGCGGGCCGTCGGCACCGTCGGGACGCAGCTGCAGCCCACGCCCTCGGAGGGCGGATGTGCGACTCCGGCGTTCGGGTGCGCAGCGCATCCCGGCCCGGGTGGAGGGCGGCTACGAAGGCGGGACGCGCGGCTGACGCAGGTGCATCGGCGGGCGCGGCGGAACGCGGGAAGCGCGGCCCGCGCAGGTGCGTTCGCGGGCGAGGCGGGCGCCCAGGCGCGGTTCGTAGGATGAGCGCATGAGTGCCGGGCGCGCGAGGCTGTGGGCGGCGGTGGCGGGGGTCGTCGCGGCGGCTTCCGTGCTGGGTGCCGCCGAGATCGTGGCGGTGTTCGTGGGAGCGGAGGCGAGCCCGCTCTTCGCGGTGGGGTCGCTCGTGATCGACCTCGCGCCGCCCGGCGTCAAAGACCTCGTGATCAGCCTGTTCGGCACCGCCGACAAGATCGCGTTGCTGGTGCTGCTCGGAGTGCTGGTGCTCGCGCTCGCCGTCGCCGCCGGCCTGCTCGAGCGGTGGCGACGGCCCTTCGGCGCCGTGCTGCTCGTCGTGGTGTCGGCGGTCGCCATCCTCGCGGTCACCACCCGCGCCGGTGCGAGCGGGCTGTGGGCGCTCCCGACCGTCGTGGGCATGGTGGTCGGCGTGCTCGTGCTGCACCTGCTCGTGACGCGGTTGCGCGCGTGGGAGACGGATGCGGCGTCCGCTGCGGGACCGCGCTCGAGCGGTGGCGTCGGTGACGACCTGCCCGCCGCGACCACACCGCAGGGGGCGCTCGATCGGCGGCGGTTCCTCGGGGCCGCGGGCATCGCGGGCGCCGCCGCCGTCTTCGGCGGGCTGATCGCGCGGTCGATGAACGCGACCGCCAACGCCGTGAGCGCCGTGCGCGAAGCCGTCCGCCTGCCCGCGGCCGCCGCACCCGCGGCCGCCGCACCGGCCGGTGCCGAGCTCGGGCTCGATGGCCTCACCCCCTACATCACGGGCAACGACGGCTTCTACCGCATCGACACCGCCCTGCAGGTTCCGCAGCTCGACTCGGCCGCATGGCGACTGCGGGTCACGGGCCTCGTGGAGCAGGAGGTCGAGATCGGCTTCGACGAGCTGCTCGCTCTCCCGCTCGAGGAGCACCTCGTCACCCTCGCCTGCGTCTCCAACGAGGTGGGCGGCGACCTCATCGGGAACGCGCTGTGGCTCGGCTACCCGATCCGGGAGCTGCTGGCCCGAGCGAAGCCCCTGCCCGAGGCCGACATGGTGCTCTCGGTGAGTTCCGACGGGTTCACGGCCGGCACCCCGCTCGAAGCGCTGCAGGACGACGGTCGCGTGGCCCTCCTCGCCGTGGGCATGAACGGCGAGCCGCTCCCGGTCGAGCACGGCTTCCCGGTGCGGATGGTGGTGGCCGGCCTCTACGGCTACGTGTCGGCCACGAAGTGGGTGGTCGAACTGCGCGTGACGCGCTTCGACGAGGCGGAGGGCTACTGGACCCCGCGCGGCTGGTCGGAGCTCGGCCCCATCAAGACGCAGTCGCGCATCGACGTTCCGGCGATGGGCCGCTCGATGCCCGCCGGCACGGTCGCGGTGGCGGGAGTGGCGTGGGCGCAGCACACGGGCATCGAGAAGGTGGAGGTGCGGGTCGACGACGGCGCCTGGCAGGCCGCCGAGCTCGCCGAGACGGCCGGCGTCGACACCTGGGTGCAGTGGACCCTCGCCTGGCAGGCCACCCCCGGCGAGCACACCCTCACGGTGCGCGCCACCGACCGCTCCGGCGCCACCCAGACCGAGAAGCGCGCTCCCGTGGTGCCCGACGGCGCCTCCGGCTGGGACAAGCACACGGTGACCGTGAACTGACGCCCCGCGGGGCCGTTCCCGTTCGAAACGACAAACGTCGTGGCATCCGAGCCGTATATGAGGTCGGATGCCACGACGTTTGTTGTTCTGAACGCGCAGTGCCGCCGTCAGCCGATGAGGGAGGGTCGGAGGTCGCGCAGGGTGCGGTGCCGGGTGAGGCGGCGCGCGCCGAGGTACGAGACCGCGAGGGCGCCGAGCAGCCAGAAGACGAGGATGCCGGCGTCGGCTCCGGCGAGCTGCAGGTTGCCGCCGTACATGAGCTGGCGGATGCCGTCGACCGCGTGGCTCATCGGCAGGATCTGGTGCAGCACCTGCAGCGGCCCTGGCAGTGTCTGCCACGGGAACGTTCCGCCCGCCGTGACGAGCTGCAGCACCATGAGCACGAGTCCCAGGAACTGACCGACGCTTCCGAGCAGGATGTTGAGCGCCAGGATGATGGTCGCGAACGTCGCCGACGTCAGCACCATGAAGCCGAGCATCCCCCAGCCGTGCTCCACCTGGTAGCCGAGAGCGAGGGTGATGATGCCGAACACCACCACCATCTGGATGGCGC
Source organism: Herbiconiux oxytropis (assembly GCF_024979315.1). Taxonomy (GTDB): domain Bacteria; phylum Actinomycetota; class Actinomycetes; order Actinomycetales; family Microbacteriaceae; genus Herbiconiux; species Herbiconiux oxytropis. The sequence continues at coordinate 462,121 of NZ_JANLCK010000002.1, forward strand.
CGAGCGCGGCGGGCGTCGCCCAGCCCGCCGTGGTGACCGTGAGCGGCTTCTTCAGCGCCGTGACCGCGCGACGCGACAGCGGCTTGACGATGAGGAACAGCGCGTAGATGCCGATCCACGCCGCGAGGCTGATGAAGAACGGCGCCATGCCCGCACCGTAGGTGCTCGCTTTGGTGACGGCGCTGGTGTCGAGGGCGACCGGATCGGAGATGGTCGAGGCGGCGGCCTCGCGCTGGTCGGCCGTCTGGTCGGGCACGTCGCCGAGGCCGTCGGAGAGGCCGTCTCGGAGGGTGCCGGCGCCCGTGGCGAGCTCTCCGACGCCGTCGGTGAGGGTGAGGGAGCCCTCGGCGAGCTGGGTGATGCCGCCGGAGAGCTGGGCCGATCCGCTCGCCGCGGTCGCGATGCCGTTCGCGAGCGTGGGGGCGGCGTCGGCGAGCTGCTGCGTTGCGGATGCCAGCTGGCCGGCTCCGCTCGCGGCCGTCGCGATGCCGCCGGCAAGGGTGGGGGCGGCGTCGGCGAGCTCCTGCGTGCCGTTCGCGACCGCTCGGCTGCCGGCGGCCAGCTCCTGGATCTGGCCGTTCGCCGCCTGCACCTGCTGGTTGCCGTCGGTGATGGCGGTGCCGACCTGATCGAGGTCGGCGAGGATGGCGGCCTTCTGCTCGGGGGTGAGGGGGGAGGCGTCGAGCAGGGCGACGATGTCGGCGCGGGCGGCGGGCACCTGGTTCGCGGCATCCTGCACGGCCGTCGCGACCTGGCTGCCTGTGGTCGCGAGCTGCTCGTTGCCCGCGGCGACCTGCTGCGCGCCGTCGTTGAGGGCGGCCGTCTGGGCGGGGAGGTCGGCGGAGCCGGCCTGGAGCTGCTGCAGCCCCGAGTTCAGCTGCTGGGCGCCGTCGTTGAGGGCGGCGGACTGCGCGGGCAGCGCCGCCGACCCCGCGGCCAGCTGCTGCAGGCCGTCGTTGAGCTGGAGTGCGCCGATGTTGGCCGATCCGCTGCCCTCGGCGAGCTGGAGCGAGCCACCGGTCGCGGTCGAGGCGCCGTCGGCGAGTCGGCCGGCGCCGTCGACGGCCTCGGTGAGGCTCGAGCGCACGGTGGCGAAGCCGTCGAGCAGGGTGAGGGCGGCCTCCTTGCCGACGCGTTCGGTGATGCTCGCGCGCACCTTCTCGGCGACCTGGCCGGCGATGGTGGTGGCGAGGAAGCTGTTGGTGTCGTTCGTGGTGAGCTCCACCACGGCCTTCTCTGGTGTGTTGCCGCTCGCAGAGGTGAGGGCGTTCGAGAAGTCGGGGCCGAGGGTGAGGATGAAGTCGAACTCGCCGTCGCGCACGCCGGTGGCGGCCTTCTCGGCGGAGGTGACCTGCCAGCCGACGGAGTTGTCCCTCAGGAGCTCGTCGCGCACGTCATCGCCGTAGTTCACGGGTGTGCCGTCGAGGGTGCTGCCGGTGTCTTCGACGACGAGGGCGACGGGGATGTCCTTGAGGTTGCCGTAGGGGTCGTTGTTGCCCCAGAGGTAGAGACCCGCGTAGAGCACCGGGACGAGCATGAGCGCCACGAGGGCGAGCCGGGCCATGCTCGTGGCGGTGAGGCGCTTGAGCTCGGTGCGGACGAGGGTGAGGATCTTCACGGGCGGGGCTCCGCTTCGGGCGTGGTGGGGGTCGCGGGGGTGGTGGGGGTCGCCGCGTGGGCGGCGGGTGCGTGCGCGCCGACGGGAGTGGTGGCCGCGGTGGGGGCGGCGACGGTCGCGGCGTGGGCGGGCGTGGAGGCGGTGGCGGATGGGGAGGTGGAGGGGGTCTCGAGGAGAGGGCGCACGAGTTCGGTGGAGGGGGCGCCGCAGACGATCGCGACCGCGAAGTCGCGGGCGGCGAGGTCGCGGGCGACGGCGAGCCAGTCGCGCGGGTCACCGCCGTGGCGGTCGGGGCTCGTGATGACGAGGCCCTGCACTCCCGGGCGGAACGACGCGAGCTCGGCGAGGATGCGCACGCGCACCGCGGCGGGGACATCGGCGATGCGGGTGGTGGCGAAGTCGGATCCGCCGGCCTCCGCGATGGACGCGGCCACGGTGGCCCGGGAGGTCGAGCGGCCGGCGTAGAGGAGCTCCTCGCGCACGACCGTGGTGAGCGGGAGATCGGCCGCCGGCTCGCTCACCTCAGGCGCGTCGACGAGCGCGATCCGCTCGCGGAGGGCGGCGGAGTCGTCACGCCCGTCGAGCGTGACCGTGCCGCTGTCGGGCACCATGCGGCCGCTCAGGATGAGGGCCGCGACGGTCGGCTGGTCACCCGTCTCGGCCTCGACGACGGTGACGCTCCCGGTCTCGAAGAGCACGGATGTCTCGGGCAGCGGGATCCCGTTCGCGCCCTTGCTGATGCCGACGGCCTCGATCCTCATGGACGATCTCCTCGTGCTGTTGATGTTGCGGGTGCTGCTGCGGGCGACTGAGTCGCGGCAGGTGGTCGGAATTCGGGCGATCTCGGTGCTTGTGACGGCACTGTGACGCGACTCACTTGGCGCGGGGGTGGGTTGGGGTGGAAAGGGCGGTGGTGGGGCCGGGGAGGGCGGTGCTCGCGGTGGCGGTGGCGCCGGGGAGGGCATCGGTGGCGGTGGTGGTGGGGCCGGGGAGGGCGTCGGCTACCGCTGCGGCGGACTGCCAGGAGAGGCCGGCCACCGAGAGGCCGATCGTCATGACGAGGCGGGCGCCCTCGGGCTCGGTGAGGTCGGCGCGCACGGCCTCGTCGAGCACCGCGATCGCGGCCTCCTCGATGAGGCGCGCGAGGGTCTCGGGGGCGACGTCGTCGCGGAACCAGCCCGCCGCCACGCCGCGCGTGACCGCATCGCGCACGGAGGCGCGCACGGGCTCGAGCGCCTCGGCGACCGTGCGCTCGAGCGGGCCGTGCACGGCCAGCTGAGCGAGCACGCGCACCTGCTGCACCTCAGCCCAGAGCGCCGCGCCGACGAGGGCGAGGTGGATGCGCGGGTCGTCGTGGTGCACGCCGGCGAGGACCGTCGAGATGCGCGAGCCGCCGCGGGTGAGGAGCTCGGCCAGGAGTTCGTCGCGGGAGGCGAAGTGACCGTAGATGGAGCGGCGGGAGAGCCCGGCCTCAGCCGCCACCGCGTCGAGCGACGCCTCGGGCTCGCGGCGGAACACGGTCGCGGCGGCGGCGACGATGGCCTCGCGGTTCTCGAGGGCGTCCTTGCGCGGCGCGCGGGGTGGGGTCAGCGTCTCAGGCACGTGCCGATCGTACTAACTTGCACAGCAGTGTGCAAGTTGTTTCGCCTCGCGCGGATCGTCTCGCGCGGATCGCCCGGCGGATCAATTCTCAGCGGGAAGGCTGACGACGAAGCGGGCGCCGCCCCGGGGTGAGGTTCCGACGGTGATCGTGCCGCCGTGCGCCGCGACGAGCTCGCGCACGATCGCGAGTCCGAGGCCCGACCCGCCCCGGTCGCGGGAGCGCGCCTCGTCGAGCCGCACGAACCGCTCGAAGACACGATCGCGCTCGGTCTCGGGGATGCCGGATCCGTCGTCGTCGACGGTCACCGTGGAGCGGCCGGCGACGACCGCTGTCGAGATCGTGACGCGGCTGTGCGCGTGACGGGCGGCGTTGTCTCCGAGGTTGCGGAGCACGCGGGCGAGCATCCGGTCGTCTCCGCGCACACGTGCGGCCGCGATGCCGGAGGCGTCGACGGTGAGCGCGACGGGCTCGGCGGAGGCCGCGCCGGCGGAGGGAGGGCGGAACTCACGCAGGCGCGCCGCCTCGGCGAGGGCGAGGTCGTCGAGGTCGACGGGCCGGAGCTTCAGCCGGAGGCTGCGCTCGTCGGCTTTCGAGAGCACGAGCAGGGCGTCGACGAGCTCGGCCATCCGCTCGGAGTCGTCGGCCACCGCGGTGGCGAAGCGAGCGGGGTCGACACAGCCCGGGTAGTCGCGGGCCACTTCTGCGTTCTGCCGCAGCGAGCTCAGGGGCGACCGCAGCTCGTGCGAGGCGTCGGCCACGAAGCGGCGCTGCCGCAGCTGGGACTGCTCGAGCCGGTCGAGCATGCTGTTCATGGTGGTGGCGAGGCGGCCGATCTCGTCGTGCGTGCCGGGCTCGGCGACGCGTCGCGCGAGGTCGTCGCCCGAGACCTGCTCGGTCTCGCGACGGATGCGCTCGACCGGCCGGAGCGCCCGCCCCACGACGATCCAGCACGTGATGGCCACGAGCGCGACGATCAGCGGCACCGCCACGAGGAGCAGCACGACGGTGGTGCCGACCGCCTCGAACCGGCCATCGGCATCGACCCCCGCGACGAGCAGACCGTCGTCGACCTCGGTGGAGACGACCACCACGCGGTCGCCGATGTCGTCGTCGGAGGAGTCGTCGCCCTCGCGCACGCCGACCGTGCGGGAGCCGTCGAACTCCGACTCGGCGAGGGGCAGGGCGCCCTCGACATCCTCGGTGGCACCGACCACCCGGCCGTCGCGCACGACCTGCGCGTAGCCGTCTAGATCGGACAGGCCGCCTGGGCCCGCCCGGTCGAGCACCTCCTCGAAGCGGGTGAGCTCGGCCTCAGCAGCACTCGCGGCGCTGTCGGCCAGCGTGCTCGACAGCACGGACGCGAAGCCCACTCCGCCGAGCCCGACCGCCAGCGCCACCACGACGGTGGCGAGGAGCGTGATGCGCGCCCGCAGCGAACGCGGCCCCCGGCGGCGTGCTGCCGGTGGGGGTGACGGTGGTGCTGCGTCTGCACGCGACGGCACCACCCGGCCGGCGTCACCCATCGGCCACCACCCGGTAGCCGGCCCCGCGGACGGTCTCGATCGAGGCGCGCGCGAACGGACGGTCGACCTTGTTGCGGAGGTGCCGGATGTAGACCTCGACGATGTTCGGGTCGCCCTCGAAATCGAAGTCCCACACCCCTCCGAGCACATCCCGCTTCGACACCACCTGCCCGGCACGCGAGACCAGGAACTCGAGCACGCTGAACTCCCGCGTGGTGAGCTCGATGGGCTGCCCGGCGCGACGCACACGGCGGGCCGCCGGGTCGAGCTCGAGGTCGCCCACCGTGAGCAGGGGCGGCCGCTCGGCACCACCGCGCCGGATGAGGGCGCGCAGCCGGGCGAGCAGCACCTGGAACGAGAACGGCTTGGTGAGGTAGTCATCGGCACCCGTGTCGAGCGCCTCGACCTGGTCGAGGTCGCCGTCTTTCGCGGTGAGCATGATGACGGGCGTGAGGTTGCCCGAGCGCCGGAGCTCCTCGCAGATCCGGAAGCCGCTCATGCCCGGCAGCATGATGTCGAGCACGATGACCGCGTAATCGTTCTCCTGCGCCAGCCACAGGCCGTCGGTGCCGTTCGTGGCCGTGTCGACCGCGAAGCCCTCGGCTTCGAGACCGGTCTCGACGGCGTTCAGGAGGTTGATCTCGTCGTCGACCACGAGGACGCGCACGATGTCTCCTTCCTGCCGGGATGTGCCTTCAGGCTAGCCCGGCAGGAACGTCGTGACGCCCGCCGGGGAAGCCGGTGGAATCAGCGGTCGGTGCGGGTGACTGTGTAGGAGGAGTCGAGCTCGACGTCGACCTCGGTGCCGTCGGCCAGGCGCACCTCGACCTCGAAGGCGTGGTCGGCGTCGTCGCTCCGCTCGGCATCCGTGACGGTTCCTCCGCCCGCGGCGGCGATCGCTGCATCCGAGGCCTTCTGCAGCTCCTCGCCCGCGAGGTCGTCGCTGTCCCGCGCGTCGCCCGTGCCGGTGCCGGTGGACGAGTCATCCGAGCCCGTGCCCGAGTCGTCCGACCCGCGGTCCGACGCACCCGACTCGCGCTCGGCGTCCTCGGCCCCGTCCCGCTCCACCGACACCACGCCGAACCCCTCATCCAGCACGACGTCGTACCCGACCCCGTCGCTCCCCACGAGGTCGAGCTCGTAGAACGAGTCGTCGCGCTCGGCGCTCGTGACCTTGCCGCCGCCGATCTCGTCGAGTGCGGCCGAGCTCGCGCGGTCGAGGGCCGACCCGGTCAGCGCATCCGACTGCTCGAACCCGTCGGTGACGGCGTAGGCGATGCCGGTGCCGCCGAGTCCGACGACGAGGACGGCCGCGGCGGCTCCGGCGATGACGATGGTCTTCTTGCGCATGACTGCTCCTTGAATGAAGGGACGTGGAGTGACGAACACCCCCATACTGCGAAACCACCGCTGAAGCCAGCCTGAAGCGGCCGCGAAGAGCGTGCACCAGGATGGGACCATGAAGGCCGACCAGTTCACCGACCCCGTCACCTTCCACGGAGAGGGTGCCGTCTGGCATCCGAGCTGGGGAGGCCTCCGCGTGGTCGACATGTTCACCGGCGACCTCGTCGATCTCGACGACGACGGCCGCGCGACCCGCACCCCCACAGGCTCCCCGATCGCGGCCATGGTGCGCCCCCGTCAGGCGGGGGGCTGGCTCGTGGCCACCGAGCGCGAGATCACGCTCTGGACGGCGGCGGGCGAGAAGGAGTGGACCTCCGAGACGCTCACCCCCGACGGCGTGCGCCTCAACGAGGGCGGTTGCGCCCCCGACGGCAGCCTCATCTGCGGCTCGATGGCCTACGACCAGGAGGTGGGCGCCGCCGCCGTGATGCGTCTGGACCCGGCCCGCCGTGCGCATCCGCTCTTCGACGGCGTCACGATCTCGAACGGCCTGGGCTTCACCGCCGACGGCGAGCGGATGTACTACGCCGACACGCAGACGGGCCGGATCGACGTCTTCGACGTGGCGGACCCGCAGACCGACGCGAGGCCCGTGAACCGCCGCCCCTTCGTCACGATCCCCGAGGAGGACGGCGCTCCCGACGGCCTCTGGGTCGACTCGGAGGACGGCATCTGGGTGGCCCTCTACGGCGGATCGGCGGTGCACCACTACGACGCCACGGGACGGCGGGGCGAGGTGGTCGAGCTCCCGGTCTCGAACGTCACCTCGTGCACGTTCGGCGGTGCCGACCTCCGCACCCTCTTCATCACGACCTCGCGCGAGAACCTGCCGGAGGGCGCGGAGCCCCAGGCGGGCTCCGTCTTCCGCGCCGAGGTCGGGGTGCAGGGCCAGCCGGTGCTGCCCTACGCCGGCTGACGGCCCCGTCCGACGACGGCGGCGGCCCCCGGTCGAACAACGGCGGCGGCCCCGGTGAGACGACGGAGAAATCGGGCCGCGGTGGCGAACGACGGAGCCTCAGCGCCACCACGCGCCGGGGCTCCGTCGTTCGCCACCGCGCGGTCCACCGCTCAGGCCGCCGCAACGACCTGCGGGAGCTACCCCGCCCGGCGCCGCCCGTAGAGCGAGATCACGAGCAGGATGATCGCGCCGTAGATGAGCTGCTGGATGTTGGCGCCGAGGTTCAGCACCGTCACGAGCGTCGACACCTGCCCGAGCACGAGCGCACCGCCGACGGTGCCCACGACCGAGCCGCGACCACCGAAGATCGAGGCGCCACCCACCACCACGGCCGCCACCGAGGCGAGCAGGTAGCTCGCGCCCATGGTGGCCGAGGCCTGCTGGTAGTAGCCCACGATCACGATTCCTGCGAAGGCCGCGAGCACTCCGCTCAGCATGTAGCCGGTGATGCGGATGCGGTCGACCGGCAGGCCCGCGAGCCGCGCGGTCTCGGCCGCCGAGCCCACCACGAACAGCGAGCGGCCCCAGCCGGTGAACGACAGCACGAGCTGCAGCACCACCATGAGCGCGAGCCCGAGCGGCAGCACGGCGGGCATCGAGATGCCGAGGACCGAGATCTTGGCCGAGGTGATGGCGATCACGAAGTCGGGCGTCACGGTGAGCTCGGAGAAGTTGAACGCCAGCAGGATGACGCCGAACAGCAAGCCGTTCATGGCGATCGTGGTGACGATGGGCGTGAGCCCGAGCTTGGCGATCACGGCTCCGTTGAAGAAGCCGATCAGGGCACCGGCGGCGAGGGCGGCCACGAAGGCGCCGACCGGACCGAGGGGCCCCACGAGCGTGAGGAACGCGAGCGCCGAGAAGCCGATCGTGTTCGGCACCGAGAGGTCGATGCCGGCCTGGATGACGGCGATCGTCTGCCCGAACGAGGCGATGGAGAGGATGATCGCGAAGGTCGCCGTGCCGATGAGGGAGTCGATCGTGATGAGATTGGGCCGGATCAGGCCGCCGATCGCGAAGAGCACGAGGAACGCCAGGAGCGGCCAGACGCTCCGCGGCACCCGTGACAGGAACGACGCGTGCGAGCCGCGGGGCGAGGGTGCCGAGCCGTCGGGGAGGCCGGGACCGCCGTCGGCGAGACCGGGGGCGGCGCCGAGCGGACCCGTGGCGACGGGAGTGCCCGCCGTCCCCGCTCCGGCGGTGGTGGACGGGGTGGGTGTGGTCACGAGCGTGCCCCCTTCGCGAAGAACGCGGCCTTGCGCCAGACGACGGGGATGCCGACGACGGCGACGATGATGAGCGCTGAGATGACGTACTGCCAGTAGGAGTTCACGCCGGCGAAGAACAGCAGGTTGCCGATCAGGCCGAGCGTGCAGGCGGCGAGGATGGTGCCGATGATGCTGCCCCGCCCTCCCGTGAACGCGGCGCCGGCGAGGGCGACCGCGGCGATGGACGAGAGCAGGTACGGGTCACCGGATCGAGGGTCGCCGGTCACCGTGGAGGCGGCCAGCATCATCGCGCCGAGCGACGTGATGACTCCGGCGAGGCCGAAGGCGAGCAGCTTCGTCAGGCGCGCGTTGAGCCCGGCGGCGCGCACGCTCTCCATGTTGGAGCCGACGCCGTAGATGTGCCGGCCGAGCGCGGTGCGCTGGAGGAGCAGCCACAAGAGCACCGCCACGACGGCGAGCCAGACGAGCGACACCGGCACGAAGGGCAGCAGCTCGCCGCTCGTGGCGAGGTAGATCTCGGTCGTGATGCCGCCGCCCGGCCGGTCGAGCACCTCGCGGGCGAGAGATCCGAAGATGAAGGCGCTCGCGAGGGTGACGGCGATGGCCGGCAGCCCGCCGTAGGCCACGAGGAAGCCGTTGAAGAGGCCGCAGGCGAGGCCCGTGCCGATGGCGAGCAGCACGGCGACGGGCACCGGCATGGTCTCCAGCTGTACGGCGAACACCACGTTGCAGAGGCTCATGATGGCGCCGATGGAGATGTCGATCCCGCCGACCAGCACGATGATGAGCTGGCCGAGGGCCACGAGCGCGAGCGGCACCACGAGGTTGGCTGCGGTCTGCAGCTGGAACCGGGTGAGCAGCTCGGGGTTGATGATGACGTAGACGACGAAGAACACCACGAACGCTCCGATGGGGGCGATCGCGCCCTCGCGCCGGAGCCGCACCACACCGGTGCCGTTCCAGACCCGCGCGGGCAGGCCCGTCGAGGTGGACGTGGGGGTGATGGCGCTCATCCGGCGGCCCTTTCGGTCTTGAGGGAGGCTTTCTGCACCGAGGCGTTCTGGGCCGAGGTGCTGCCGGGCGACGCGTTCTGCACCGAGGCGCTGCCGGGCGACGCGTTCTGCGCCGCCATGCTGCCGGTGGCGCCGACGGCGGCGCCCACGATGTTGTCGGCGGTGAGCCGGTGGTCGATCAGCTCGTCGGCGACCTGGCCCTGGTAGAGCACCACCACGCGGTGGCACACGTGCACGAGCTCTTCGACCTCGGTCGAGAACCAGAGGATGCCGACGCCCTGCTTCGCGAGGTCGACGATCGCGCCGTAGAGCTCCTGCTTGGCGCGCACGTCGATGCCGCGGGTGGGGTCGTGCAGCAGGATGACCGAACGCGAGCGGTTCATCCAGCGCCCGAAGACGAGCTTCTGCTGGTTGCCGCCCGACAGCGATCCGGCGAGCTCGTTCGGCCCGCGGGTGCGCACCGACAGGGCGCCGAGCACGCCATCGATCCAGCCGCGCTCACGCGAGAGCCGGGGCCGCCCGCCGAGCTGGTAGGCACGGTACCAGGGTGCGAGGAGGTTCTCGCCCACGCTCATCTCGAGCGCGAGACCCTCCGTCTTCCGATCCTCGGGCACGTAGCCGAGGCCGTTCCGCACGGAGCGCACCGGGTTGGTGCGGGAGACCCGGCGGCTGCCGACGGTCCACGAGTCGGCCACGGCGGGGGCTGCGCCGAAGAGGGCGCGCAGGAGCTCGGCCTGGCCGTGGCCCTGCAGTCCGCCGATGCCGAGGATCTCGCCCGCGCCGAGGGTGAGGTCGATGCCGGCCAGGCCCTCGGCACGCAGGTTCGTGACCGACAGCGCCACCGCATCCGTGGTGCGAGCGGGCGGGGAGGGGAAGAAGCGCTCGGCCTCGCGGCCGGCCATCATCGAGATGAGCTCGTCGTCGGTCCAGCCGCCGCGCACGAACTCCCCGGCCACGAGGCCGTCGCGGAGCACGGTGCCGCGGTCGGCGATCTCGGCGATCTCGCCGAGGCGGTGCGAGACGTAGATCACGCTTCCGCCGGCGGCGGTGAGGTCGCGGATACGGGCGAACAGCCACGAGACGCCCGGCGGGGTGAGCGCCGAGGACGCCTCGTCGAGGATGAGCAGCTTGGGGGCGCCGGCGAGGGCGCGGACGATCTCGACCAGCTGCCGGTCGGCGAGCGAGAGGGTGCCCACGGCGGCGCGCGGGTCGATGTGGGGGAGGTGGAACGACTCCAGGAGGGCCTTCGCCTTCACGACCGACTTCTTCTGCGAGAAGCCGCGGAGGGGCGCGCCGTCGGGGAGCGAGAGGTTCTCGGCCACGGTCCAGTCGGGCACGAGGGCGAGCTCCTGGAACGCGCAGCGGACGCCGGAGAGGCGGGACTGCTTGACGCTGCCGGAGGCGAGCGGCTCACCGGCCACGGTGATGCTGCCCGAGGTGGGCGTCACGGCACCCGCGAGCATCTTGGCCACCGTGCTCTTGCCGGCGCCGTTCTCACCCACGAGGGCGAGCACCTCGCCGGGATTGCAGTGGAAGGTCACACCCTGCACGGCCTTCACGGGGCCGTAGCTCTTCACCAGGTCGGTGGCCACCAGGAGGGGCTCGGCCGGTCGGATGGGGTCGGTCACGAAGGACTCCGTTTCAGGGAAGGCGAGAAGGGGCACGGATGCCGCGGCGACGGCTGGGCGCGCGCCGCGGCATCCGCGAAGGGAGAGAACCTCGGCCTAGGAGCCCGAGTAGAACTCCATGACCTGGTCGAGGGTCAGGTCGAGCCCCGGGAAGTCGTAGCCGAGCTGGAAGTTCGCCGGCTTGTCGGCGATGCAGTACTCGGCGGCGTTCTCCTCGGTGATCTCGAGGGGCGGGAAGTACTGCTCCTTCTCGATCTCCTCGCCCTCGAGCAGCGCGACGGCCTGCTCGAGGCCCTTCGCATAGATGGCGGGCTGGCCGAAGACCATGTTGCCGGTGAGGCCTTCGGGGGCGTACTCGGCGAGCGTGCAGGCCTCGCCGTTGTAGCCGGAGCCGCCGACGACGGGCACGAACGGGAGGCCGGCGGCCTTGAACGCCTCGGGCACGCCCTGGCCTCCGGTGAGGAAGGAGTAGACGCCGCCGACATCGGGGTTCGAGCGCAGGATGTTGGACATCGCCTCCTGGGCGGTGGCCTCGTTCCAGCCGTTGGTGTCCTGAGCCACGACGGTGGCGCCGCCGCCCTCGAGCGTCTCGATCACGCCGGGCATGGTGCCTTCGTTCAGCGGCACGCCCGCGAGGCCCTCGAGCACGGCGATGTTCTTGTCGTCGCCGAGGTTCTCCAGCAGCCAGTCGGCGCCGATGGTGCCGGCGTTCGCCCAGTCGGTCGAGACCACGTAGACGTCGTCGCTGTCGTAGGGGCCGCCGTTGGCGATGACCGGGATGCCCTGGGCCGTGGCCTGCGTGATGGCGGCATCCGCACCGCTCGAGGAGGCGGGGTCGAAGAGGATGAGGTCGACGCCGTCGGCGATGAGGTTCTGCATGGCCGCGTTCTGCTGGGCGGCGTCGTTGTCGTTGGTGCGGACGATCTTGAGCTCGACCTTGTCGGCGTACTCGGGTGAGGCGGCGAGGGCCTGCAGCGATGCCAGGCCCATCTCGCGCCAGGCCTGGCCGCCGAGGGGCTGCTCGAAGCCGATCACGAACTTGCCGTCGTCTCCTCCGGCGTCGGCGGTGCCTCCTCCTTCGGCCGGCGCGCTGGTGCAGCCGGCGAGGAGTGCGAGCGAGGAGGCGGCCGCGAGAACCGCGGCGCCCTTCGCGTAACGGGATGTGCGCTGTGCTCTGTGCATGATTTCTCCCTTGAAATCGAGTGGGTGTTCGGCACAGTAGCGCAAAAATGGCAGCGCTACCAGTAGCGCTGCCAAAATTGCGGACGATCGTGATCGTCCCGTTCTCAGGTCACATCAGAGGCCGACATCCGAGGCCTTGACGAAGCCGGAGTCGACGAGTTTGGTCTGCACGTCGTCCTTCACGACCACCTCGGGGTCGAGCTCGTACGACTTCACGGTGGTGGCTCCGTTGTCGAACTCGGTGGTGGTCTCGGGCTCCTCGCCGGCCACGATCGAGGCGATCATCTCGGCCGTGCGCTCGCGCAGCACCCGGGTGTCCTTCCAGACCGTCATGGCCTGCTCACCCTTCAGGATCGCCTGCACGTTCGCCTTGTCGGCGTCCTGGCCGGTGACGATCGGCCAGTCCTGCCCGGCGGCGTAGCCTGCGCCCTTCAGTGCCGCCTCGATGCCGAGGGCGAGGCTGTCGTTGGGCGAGAGCACGACCTGCACCTTCTCATCTCCGGTGTAGAACGACGACAGGCGGTTCTCCATCTCGGCCTGCGCGTCGTCCGAACCCCAGCCGAGGATGCCGATCGAGGCCCAGTCGTCGTTCGAGGCCGGCGCCTTGCCCGAGGGCACCTCGAGCTGGCCGTTCTCCACGTAGGGCAGCAGCACGTCCCAGGCGCCCGAGAAGAAGTAGCGGGCGTTGTTGTCGTCGGGGCTGCCGGCGAAGGGCTCGAACAGGAACGGGCCCGCGCCGTCCTCGAGGCCGAGCTGGTCGACGATGTAACCGGCCTGCAGCGCCCCGACGGCCTCGTTGTCGAAGCCCGTGTGGTAGTCGATCGCGTCGCTGCCGTTGATGAGGCGGTCGTAGGCGATGACCGTCACGTCCTGCTTCTCGGCCTCCTCGAGCACGGGGCCGAGGGTGTCGCCGTCGATGGCGGTGATGACGAGGATCTTCGCGCCTCCCGCGATCTGGTTCTGGAGCTGCGAGATCTGCTGGTCGGTCTTGTTGTCGGCGTACTGCAGGTCGGTGGTGCAGCCGGCGTCGTCGAGGATCTTCTTCAGGCCCTCGCCGTCGTTGATCCAGCGCTCGAGCGACCGCGTGGGCATCGAGATGCCGACGTTGCAGTCGACGGCCGAGGCGGCGTCGCCGGAGCCTTCGCCCGCTGACCCGCCGGTGCCGGAACCCCCCGAGCTGCAGGCCGCGAGGCCCGCCACGAGGCTGCCGGCGGCGATGAGGCCGAGAACTCCCCGGCCGAGTCTGCTGTGCTGTGATCGCATGGTGCTTCTCCTTCGAAACATGATGTTGACGAACTGCTCCAGGCGACGATACCGTGTGCATGGCAGCGCTGCCAGTAGCGCTATCAGTCGCACTTCGCTAGTGTGATCGAATCGTCGCAACGACGCGATAAGGAGACGCAATGACCCTCACACCCGATGTGGAGATCCGCAGCCGGGCGCACCGCATCGGCTGCATCGGCGCCGGCGCCATCATGGCCGACCAGCACCTCGAGGCCTACCGCCTCGGCGGGTTCCCGGTCGCCGCCATCGCCTCCCGCACCAAGGCCAACGCCCAGGCCGTGGCCGATCGCTACGGCATCGCGACCGTGCACGACACCCCCGAACAGCTCATCGCCGATCCGTCGATCGAGATCCTCGACATCGCGTACCCGCCGGACCTGCAGCCCGCCCTCATCCGCGAGGCTCTCAAGCAGCCGCATATCAAGGCGATCCTGGCCCAGAAGCCGCTCGCGCTCAGCCTCGACGAGGCCATCGCGCTCCGCGACGAGGCGGCTGCGGCGGGCAAGCCGCTCTCGGTCAACCAGAACATGCGCTACGACCAGTCGATCCGCTCGCTCAAGCAGCTGCTCGACGAGGGCGCGCTCGGCGAGCCCGTCTTCGCCCAGATCGACATGCACGCGGTGCCGCACTGGCAGGGCTTCCTCGAGGGCTACGACCGCCTCACCCTGTCGAACATGAGCGTGCACCATCTCGACGCGCTGCGCTACCTCTTCGGCGACCCGAGCGAGATCTCCACGGTCGTGCGCCGCGACCCGCGCACCGAGTTCGAACACGAGGACGGCATCGTCGTCTCCACACTCCGGTTCCCCGGCGACCTCCTGGCGCTGAGCGTCGAGGATGTCTGGGGTGGCCCCCGTGAGGAGGGCTACGACGACGACTTCTTCATCAAGTGGCGCGTGGAGGGCACCGCGGGCGTGGCCAACGGCACCATCGGCTGGCCCACCGGCGACCCGTCGACCATCCGCTACGCCTCGACCATCACGACCGACGGGCAGTGGGTGTCACCGACCTGGGAGACGCACTGGTTCCCGCACGCCTTCATCGGCGTGATGGAGCAGCTGCAGCACGCCGTCTCCTCCGGAACGGACCCGCAGCTCTCGGTCGCCGACAACGTCAGGACGATGGCTCTGATCGAGGCCGGCTACCGCTCGATCGCCGAGAAGCGCCCGGTGCGGCTCGACGAGTTCACCCTCTGACCCGGATCCCGTACCTCTTTAATACCCACCCCCTCTTTCACCACTCCACCATCACCGGACAACAAGGAGCAATGACGCCATGATCCAGCTGGGCATCTTCACCGCCTACTACCCCTACGACCTCAAGACCACCGCCGAGAAGATCCGCGCGCAGGGCTTCAACACGGTGCAGCTCGACCTGCACTTCAAGGACCTCGACCTGAGCGCCGGCCAGATCACCAAGGAGAAGGCCAAGCTCGTCTCCGACACCTTCCGCGACCACGACCTGCCGATCTCCGCCATCTCGGGCTACACGAACATCGTGCACCCCGACCCCGAGCACCGCGCGGCGAACGTGGCGTACCTCAAGGAGATCATCCGCAACGCCCGCAACTTCGGCTCGAAGTACGTCATCTCCGAGTCGGGCACCTTCAACCCCGAGAGCGAGTGGGACCACGACCCGCACAACCGCTCGGAGGACGCCTACGACCAGGTGCGCACCGTGCTCGCCGAGCTCGCGCAGGAGGCCTACGACCACGGGGCCACGTTCCTGCTCGAGACCTACGTGAACAACGTCATCGGGTCGGTCCGTGAGACCGTGCGCGTGTTCAACGACATCCGCACCCCCGGCCTCGAACTGCTGATGGACCCCACGAACTACTTCGACTCCTCGAACATCGACGACCAGGCGGGCGTGCTCAACGAGGTCTTCGACACCCTCGGCGACCGCGTGCGCATCGCCCACGCGAAGGACGTCAAGCGCGCAGGTGACGACAAGAGCGAGAAGCACGCCGACATCGGCGACGACGATGCGCTGGCCTCGCACACCTTCCGCGGCGTGGGCGAGATCGAGCTGCCGGCCGCCGGCCTCGGCTCGCTCGACTACGAGCTCTACCTGCAGCGGCTGTCGGAGCAGAACCCGAACGTGCCGCTGATCATCGAGCACCTCGATGAGTCGGACATCCCCCGGGCCAAGCAGTTCGTGACGGATATTCTCAAGAAGTACACGATCTAGCCGGTATCGAAAGAGCGGGAACGAGAGGGAGAGTCGTGCAGGAGAAGGTAGCGATCATCACGGGCGCGGGCGGCGCGCTCGGCCGGGCGACGGCACTCAGGCTGGGGGCCGACGGCTTCGCCGTGGGCGTGCTCGGCCGGGCGAGCGTCGACCTGGCCGAGACGGCGGCCCAGCTGGAGGCCGAAGGGGTGCCGGTGCGGGTGCTCGAGGTCGACCTCCGCGACGCCGCGGCGATCGAGTCGGCGATCACCGCCACCGAGGCCGACTTCGGGCCGGTCGAGGCGCTCGTGAACAACGCTGCGATCTACCCGTCGACCCCTTTCCTCGAGATCCCGCTCTCCGAGTACGACGACGTGGTCACCGTCAACCAGCGCGGCTACTTCTACGCGGCGCAGGTGGCGGCGCGGGGCATGGTGGCGCGCGGCCGGGCCGGTCAGACGGCCGGGGCGATCGTGAACGTCGGATCGATCACCTGGAACGGCGGCTGGTCGAACCTCGCCAGCTACGTCTCCACGAAGGGCGCCGCCGTGGCGCTCACCCGGGCGCTCGCCCGCGAGCTCGGCGAGTTCGGCGTGCGAGTGAACGCGGTGGCGCCGGGCGCCTTCCCCACCAAGGCGGAGGAGATCCAGGGCGACGCGGCCGAGTACTCGGCGCACGTGATCGAGCATCAGGCGCTCAAGCGCCGGGGCACGGATGCCGAGCTGGCCGCCGTGGTCTCCTTCCTGGTCGGGCCCGACTCGTCGTTCGTCACGGGCCAGACCATCAACGTCGACGGCGGATGGGTGATGAAGTGAACATCTTCGGCAAGGACCTCACGCACGAGCAGCTCGCGGAGCGCACGGGCGATCTCTCGGCCGTCGCCGGCATCCGCCAGGTGGTGCTCGACAACGGGGTGGAGCGGGGCGTTCGCGCCATCGACCTCCGCACCGCGGCCGGCCTCGAGCTCGAAGTGCTCGTCGATCGGGCTTTCGACCTCGGCTCGGCCCGGTTCAAGGGCGTGCCGCTCGGCTGGCGCTCGGGCAACGGCTTCCGGCACCCAGGCCTCCATGAGCACAATGACGAGGGCGGGCTCTCCTGGCTCCGCGCCCTCGACGGCCTCCTCGTCTCGGGCGGTCTCGACCACACGCTCTTCGGCGGCGACGTGGATGCGACGCGCTACAACTACCCGCCCAAGCAGAGCGTCAACCACGGGCTGCACGGTCGGTTGACCGCGATCCCGGCCCGGCTGCTCGAGGCGCGCGAGGTGCCGTCGGTCGACGGGGGCTCACCCGTGCTGCGCGTCGTCGGCGAGGTGATCCAGGCCACGTCGTTCGGCGAGCACCTGCGGCTCACCCGCACGATCGAGCTCGACTTCGACGGCCGCGAGATCCGCCTGCACGACGTGGTCGACAACCTCGGCTTCGAGCCCACGCCGCACATGTTCCTCTATCACATCAACTTCGGCTGGCCCTTCGTCGACGAGGGCACCGAGTTCGTGGCCCCCGTGGCCTCGCACCTGTGGGCCTCCGACTCGGCGGCCGACCAGGGCGTCTCGTACCGCACGCTTCCGGCCCCGCAGAAGGGCTTCGTGGAGCAGGTGTTCGAGCACGAGCTCGTGGCGGGCCCCGACGGCGACCACCGGGTGGCGCTCATCGCGGCCGACGGCTCGCTCGGCGTGGAGGTGAGCTGGGCCGCCTCGGGCATGCCGCACTTCTTCGAGTGGCAGAACCTCCGAAGCGGCCAGTACGCGATCGGCCTCGAGCCCTCCACCCACCATGTGGGCGGCGATGGCGCGGCGCGCGAGGACGGCTCGATGACCTTCCTCGAGCACGGCGAGAGCCGCGAGTACCGCACGCGCATCCGCGTGCTCACGGGCGCCTCCGAGACCGACGCCGTGCGCGAGGCCATCCGGGCCATCGGATCGCAGCCGGAGTAGGCCGCCCACCGTGCCGAGCTCCCCACCGAACCTCACCCCGATCTCCACTAGAATGTTAGCGCTGCCATCTGTAACCGACGGATGCGGCACCCGACCGACGAGGACCCATCATGAGTGATTCCAGCCCCACCGACGCTCCCGAGGTGCTCTCCGGCATCCGCGTGCTCGACTGCTCGATCGCCATGGCAGGGCCCTTCGCTGCGCAGCGCCTCGGCGACCTCGGCGCCGACGTCATCAAGGTCGAGCCGACCACGGGCGAGTGGCAGCGCCACGCGGCCGCCGGCGGGGCCACGGGCAACCGGATCAACGTCTCGTTCCTCTCGCTCAACCGCAACAAGCGCTCGATCGGCGTCGACCTCAAGTCGGCCGAGGGCAAGGAGATCCTCTACGAGCTCGTCAAGACCTCGGACGTCTTCCTGCAGAACTACCGCCCCGGAGTCGCGGCCCGTCTCGGCGTCGACTACGAGACGCTGCGCGCGCTCAACCCCTCGCTCGTCTACGTGTCGATCTCCGGCTACGGGGAGGACGGTCCCTACCGCAACCGTCCCGGGCAGGACCTGCTGCTGCAGGCGATGAGCGGCGCCATGCTCTCGGCCGGCAGCCACGGGCATCCGCCCACCCCCGCCGGGCAGTACCTGGTCGATGCCGTCACCGCCTCGACCGCGTTCGAGGGCGTGCTCGCCGCGCTGTTCCACCGCGAGCGCACCGGTCAGGGGCAGCTCGTCTCGGTCAACATGCTCGACGCCATCACGACGCTGCAGATGCAGGAGCTCTCGGTGTTCACCGTCGGCGGCGTGCCCCAGAAGCGCGGTGCAGAGCCGCACGCGCACGTCTACATCCGGGCGCCCTACGGCACCTTCTCCACCACCGACGGCTACATCGCGCTCGCCATGCCCGAGCTGCACGCGCTCGGCGAGGTCATCGGCGATCCCTACTTCGACGGCCTCGACACCGAGACCGACAGCTGGAAGCACCGCGACGAGATTTTCTCGCGCACGGCCGCGCGGCTCGCCACGGAGTCGTCGGCGCACTGGCTGGCGGCGTTCTCCGAGGCAGGCATCTGGGCTGGGCCCGTGTACGACTACCAGGCGCTCGTCGACGACGAGCAGATCAAGCACAACGGCACCTTCATCGAGTACGAGCACCCCACCGAGGGGCTCGTGAAGACCCCCGGGTTCCCGTACAAGCTGTCGGAGACCCCCGCGCGCATCGACCGGGGGGCGCCGCTCACCGGGGAGCACACGCGGGAGATCCTCGAGGAGCTCGGGTTCGGCTCGCGCGCCGATGCGCTCGTCGAGGCGGGGGTCGTGGCGGCGGAGCCTGCGGTGATCGAGGAGCAGGTGTGACCGGCTTCCGCGGCATCACCTGGGACCACCCGCGCGGCCGCAATGCGCTCGAGGCGGCCGCGCGCTCGGCCGCCTCCGGATCCCTCGACATCTCCTGGAGCGCCCACTCCCTCGAGCACTTCGAGTCTCACCCCATCGACGACCTCGCCGCGAACTACGACCTCATCGTGCTCGACCACCCGCACCTCGGCGAGGCTCTCGAGAAGCACTCGCTGCAGCCGCTGGATGCCGTGGTCGGCGCCGCGCGCATCGAACGCTGGTCGCGCGAATCCGTCGGCCCGTCGTTCGACTCCTACTCGGCCGACGGCTACCAGTGGGCGGTGCCGTTGGACGCCGCCACGCAGGTCGCGGTGCACAGCACGGCGCTGCTCCCCGCCGCCGACGTGCCCGCCACGTGGTCGGAGGTCGAGGCGCTCGCGCTCTCGGGTGACGCGCCCGTGGCGCTCTCGCTCGCCGGGCCGCACGCCTTCCTCAGCTTCGCCTCGATCGCCGTGGCGCTCGGCGAGGAGCCAGGGCGGCACCCGGGCGAGCGGCTGATCTCGGCCGAGACCGGGGCGCAGGTGCTCGAGCTCATGCGCTCGATCGCGTCGAGGGCGCCCGAAGGGGCGGATGCGCAGAACCCGATCGCGCTGCTCGAGCGGCTGTCGGGGGCGGGCACCGGGGCGGGCGGTGCATCCGGCGGCTCCGGCGCATCCGGAGACATCGCCTACATCCCGCTCGTCTACGGCTACGTCACCTACTCCTCACCCACCGTGCGGTTCGCGGATGCGCCCACGGGTGCTCCGGGCGGCCGTCGCGGTTCCACCATCGGCGGCACCGGGCTCGCGGTGAGCGCCCGCGCCGAGGTGACGCCCGCGCTCATCGACCACATCGACTGGCTGATGTCGGGCGAGGCGCAGCGCCGCTTCATCCCCCAGCACGACGGCCAGCCCTCGGCGCGTGCGGCGTGGGAGGACGACGAGGTCAACGCCGCGAGCCACGACTTCTACCGGGCGACGCTCCGCACGATCGACGAGTCGTGGGTGCGGCCGCGCTACTCGGGTTACATCCCGTTCCAGTCGCTCGCCTCCGCCCTCGTCCGCGACGTGCTGGCGGAGGAGATCTCGATCGGGTCCGGCCTCTCCGCCCTCCAGAAGGCGTTCGACGTCTCGAACTCCTCCGTCACCGAAAGGGTCTGACATGACCGACTCCACCACCGCATCCGCTGCAGCCGCCGGCCTTCCCTCCGCCGACCTTCCCTCGACCGGCCTTCCCTCCATCGGCACCGACGAGATCCTGCTCGAGCTCGACGCGCAGGTGCTCACCATCACCTTCAACCGGCCGCAGAAGCTCAACTCCGTCACGCAGGAGATGTCGGATGCGCTCGTGGTGGCCTCCGAGTGGGCGAACGAGTCGGATGCCGTGCGTGCGGTCGTGCTCACCGGTGCGGGTGAGCGCGCCTTCTGCGCCGGCTCCGACATCCGGCAGCTCGACACGTATGCAACGCCGTGGGACTTCCGGAACCGCGGCGACTACTGCGACGCCCTGCGGCTGCTGCGGAAGCCCGTCATCGCGGCCGTCAACGGCTACGCGTTCGGCGGTGGGCTCGAGACGGCGCTGACCTGCGACATCCGCCTCGCGTCGACCACGGCGTCGTTCGCGGCACCCGAGATCAAGCTCGGCTGGATCGGCGGAGGAGGCATGAGCACGTTCCTCGGCCACTCGATCGGAGCGAGCAACGCGGCGCTGATGCTCATGACGGGCGACCCGATCGACGCCTCCCGGGCGCTCGCGTGGGGGCTCGTCTCCGAGCTGGTGGAGCCGGGATCGCTCGTCGCCCGGGCGCAGGAGCTCGCCCGCACGATCGCCTCCCGCCCGCCGATCGCGGCCGAGACCGCGAAGGCCAACCTCCGCGCGGCCTACAACCTGCCTCAGGATGCGGCGATCGCCTACGAGCGCGACCTCCAGACGGTCACGTTCGCCACGGAGGACGCCGCGGAGGGCCGAGCCGCCTTCGCCGAGAAGCGCCAGGGCCTCTTCCACCGCCGCTGACCGGCTGCGCGGTCTCCACCGCCGCTGACTGGCTGCGCGGGTCTCCACCGCCGCTGACCCCCCGCCCCGGCCACCCCCGCCCCACCTCCGTCCACCACCACTTCACCGACTTGACAGAACCTGCGCGAATAACCGCCGACTTGGCACATCTTGTGTCAAGTGGGGGCCCGCGATCGACGAGGAGACCCACATGACCACCACCACCGCCTGGGCCGGCGACGCCGCCGCCGCACTCCCCGCCGACGGCTACGCCGGCACCCTCGTCGGGCGCGTCTGGAACCCGGCGGTCGCGGGCCCGAGCCCCGTCCTCATCCGCGAGGACGGCGTCTTCGACCTCAGCGCGACCTTCGCCACCGTGAGCGCCCTCGCCGAGGAGGCCCACCCGGCCGCCGCTGCTCGCGCCGCCGCCGTGGGAGCCGCCCGGCTCGGTGGCTTCGACGAGCTCTACGCGAACACCGCCGCCGCCACGTCGGAGCCCGGCCGCGACCCCGACCGCCCGTGGCTCCTCGCCCCCGTCGACCTGCAGACCCTCAAGGCCGCCGGCGTCACCTTCGCGGTCTCCATGATCGAGCGTGTCATCGAGGAGCGGGTCAAGGGCGACGCGGATGCGGCGGCGCAGATGCGCGACAGCATCCTGGCCGAGATCGGCACCGACCTGCGCGAGGTCAAGCCCGGATCCGAGGCCGCGATCGCCCTCAAGCAGTACCTCGTGGGCGAGGGCCTCTGGAGCCAGTACCTCGAGGTCGGCATCGGTCCCGACGCCGAGATCTTCACGAAGGGCCCGACCCTCTCGGCGATGGGCACCGCCACCCAGGTCGGCGTTCTCTCGACCTCGCACTGGAACAACCCCGAGCCCGAGGTCGCCCTCCTCGTGAGCTCGACCGGCCGCATCGTGGGCGCCACCCTCGGCAACGACGTGAACCTCCGCGACGTGGAGGGGCGCTCGGCGCTCCTGCTGCCCAAGGCGAAGGACAACAACGCCTCCTGCGCACTCGGCCCGTTCATCCGTCTCTTCGACGAGGAGTCCGAGGCATCCGGGGCCCCCGGTGACACCCCCTTCACCCTCGACACCGTCCGCGCCATGACGGTCACGCTCCGGATCGACGGCACCGACGGCTTCCACCTCGACGGCAGCTCCGAGATGTCGCAGATCAGCCGCGACCCGATCGACCTCGTGGCCCAGCTCGTCGGCCCCCACCACCAGTACCCCGACGGCGCCCTGCTCATGCTCGGCACCATGTTCGCCCCCATCGTCGACCGTGACGAGCCCGACCGCGGCTTCACCCATCACACCGGCGACATCGTGCGGATCTCGTCGGCCGAACTGGGTAGTCTGGTGAACCAGGTCGAACAGAGCGAGAGGTGCGAGCCGTGGGTATTCGGAATCGGCTCGCTCATGAAGAACCTGGCGAGCCGGAACCTGCTGTGATCCAGCCGCGGATGGCGCCGTCGAGGCGTTCGACCAACACGGTCACGCTCGAAGACGTGGCGCGCCACGCGGGGGTCTCGCCGCAGACCGTCTCGCGTTCCATCCGCACCCCCGAACTCGTCTCCGAGTTCACCCTCGAACGCGTGCGCTCCTCCATCTCCGAGACCGGCTACGTGCCCAACCTCGCCGCGTCGAACCTCGCGTCGAACCGCAGCATGACGGTGGCAGCCATCATCCCCGCCATCTCGGCCTCGGTCTTCGCCGATGCGCTGCACGGGCTCGAGGAGGTGCTCGCCACCGAGGGCTACCAGCTCTTCATCGGCTCGACCGGCTACCGGCCGGCCCACGAGGAGGCGCTCGTGCGGGCCTTCCTCGGCCGCCGCCCCGACGGCATCTTCATCGTCGGTACGAGCCACTCGCCGAACACCGACCACCTGCTCCGCGAGTCGAAGGTTCCCGTGGTGGAGGCCTGGGACCTCAGCGACGACCCCGTCGACAGCGTGGTGGGCTTCTCCAACCGGGAGGCCATCCGCGCGGTCGTGGAGTTCGCCGTCGAGCGCGGCTACTCCCACCCCACGTTCGCGGGATCGCTGCAGCGCGGCGACTTCCGTGCCGCCGCCCGCCGGGCGAGCTTCGAGGAGTCGGTGGCGGCGCTGCTGCCCGGCGAACCCGTGCGGGTCGTCGACTCCGGCACCTCCACGGTCGACTACGAGACCGGCCGGCGGCTGCTGGATGAGACGCTCCGTGCGCATCCGGAGACCGACGTGCTCATGTTCGCCTCCGACGTCTTCGCCGCGGGGGCCCTGCTGGAGTGCGCGCGCCGGGGCCTCCGGGTGCCCGAGGACATCGCGATCACGGGCTTCGGCGACTTCGAGATCGGCCGCCACCTCGTGCCGACCCTCACCACGGTGGCCGTGCCCAACCGGCAGATCGGCACCGTGGCGGGCGAACTGCTGCTCGCCCGCATGACCCACCGCTCGGCCGACACCCAGGCCATCGACCTCGGCTTCTCCGTGGTGGCGCGCGAGAGCGCGTAGACGGAGCGGCCCCGACCACCTGCCCACACCCACCGCCCGACCACCTGCCCACGCCCACCGCCCGACCGGCCCCCACGATCACCCCGGCTCCCCTCCCACCACTCGCTCCCACCACCCCCTCCACCTATCCGCCGACTTGACACAAGATGCGTGAATAACCGCCCACTTGGCACAACGTGTGTCAAGTCACCCACATCGAAGGACACGACATGCTGACCACCACAGATCCGCGCACCGGTGTTAGCGCTGCCACCGACCTCAAGCCGACGACCCCCGAGGGCGTCGACACGATCGCCCGCTGGGCCGAGGGCGCGGCGCACGAGCTGCAGAGCCGCGGCCGTGAGTTCCGCGCGCAGCTCCTCGACGCCATGGCCGCCGCCGTGCTCGAGTCGCGCGACGAGCTCGTCACCACCGCCGACGCCGAGACCGGCCTCGGCATCGCCCGCCTCACCGGCGAGTCCGGCCGCAGCGCCTTCCAGTTCTCGCTGTTCGCCGAGGCCGTGCGCGAGGGCTCGTTCGTCGAGGCCGCCATCGACCACGCCGGGGACACCCCGCTCGGCCCCGGCCCCGACGTCCGCCGCATGCTCGTCTCCATCGGCCCCGTCGCCGTGTTCGGCTCGAGCAACTTCCCGTTCGCCTTCTCGGTGCTCGGCGGCGACGTCGCCTCGGCCATCGCGGCCGGCTCGCCCGTGGTCGTGAAGGCGCACGGATCGCATCCGCTCACCTCGAAGCTCTCCTACGAGGTGCTGCAGCGCGCCGCGGATGCCGTGGGCGCTCCCCGAGGAACCTTCGGCATCGTCTACGGCCAGGAGGCGGGCGTCGAGCTCGTCAAGCACCCCGCCATCAAGGCGGCGGGCTTCACCGGATCGCTCGGCGCGGCCTCGGCCCTGCAGAAGGCCATCGACACCCGGCCGGACCCCATCCCCTTCTTCGGCGAGCTCTCGAGCATCAACCCGCTCGTGGTGTCGCCCGGGGCGGCGGCCGCCCGAGGCGACGAGATCGCCTCGGGGCTCTTCACCTCCTACACCGGATCGGCCGGCCAGCTCTGCACGAAGCCCGGCATCGCCTTCGTGCCGGCGGATGCCACGGGGCAGGCGATCGTCGACGCCCTCGCCGACCTCACCAGGGTCGCTCCCGCGCAGGTGCTGCTGAACGGGCGCATCCGCGGTTCGTTCGACGACATCGAGGGGCGCCTCACCGCGGCCGGGGCGTCGCAGATCGCGCGCGGAGTGGATGCTCCGG
Source organism: Herbiconiux oxytropis (assembly GCF_024979315.1). Classification (GTDB taxonomy): domain Bacteria; phylum Actinomycetota; class Actinomycetes; order Actinomycetales; family Microbacteriaceae; genus Herbiconiux; species Herbiconiux oxytropis. Next base: position 486,753 of record NZ_JANLCK010000002.1, read on the forward strand.
CAGACGCCCCCGAGGGCTTCAGCGTGGCACCGACCCTGCTCGAGACCCAGGCCTCGACGCTCGACGAGTCGATCGCCGAGGAGTGCTTCGGTCCGCTCATCGTGGTGGCACGCTACAGCTCGCTCGACGAGGTGCGTGAGGCGTTCGGCCGCATCCCGCAGTCGCTCACGGCGACGCTGCACGTGGAGGACGCGGAGGCCGACGTGGTCGCCTCCCTCACGCCGACCCTCTCGGCGAACGCCGGACGCGTCGTGTTCAACGGCTACCCCACGGGCGTGCGCGTCACGTGGGCGCAGCAGCACGGCGGGCCGTGGCCCTCGACGAACTCGCAGCACACCTCGGTGGGCGTCACGGCGGTGCGGCGGTTCCTGCGGCCGATCGCGTGGCAGAACGCGCCGGAGGCGGCGCTGCCGGAGGAGCTCCGCGACGCGTACACGGGCATCCCGCGCCGCGTCGACGGCGTGCTGCACCTCGCGGGCTGAGCCACCGACGACCCGAGCCGCGCCCTCTGGGAGACGACGGATCACGCGCCCTGATCGGCGCCTGGGATCCGTCGTCTCCGACCAGGCCGCCTGTTCTCCGTCGATTCCTCCCAGCCTCGGCGAGGGGTGGCGGCGGTCAGCCGCGGAAGAGGGACGCGAGCCGGTCGAGGTCCTCCTGCACCTGGCGGGCGTCGGCGGCGAAGTCGGCGTCGCTCATGCCGGTGCGCTGGAAGAGGGTGAAGACCACCTCGCTGCCCTCGTCGTTCGGGAGCACCCGAACGGGGTTGCGGGTGACGGATCCGTTCGGCAAGACGACGTCGTGGTCGAGCACCCCGGCTCCGAGCGGCCCGACGAACCGCACCTCGACCTCGCCCATGGGGGAGTCGGTCACCCACCGCCCGTCGTCCTCCTGCCGGATGCCCGCGCTCAGCCCCGCCGCCCACCGCGGCAGCTGAGCGGGATCGCCGGCGACAGCCACCACCGCCTCGGATGCCGCGTCGATCGTCGTCGTGAGGTGCCGCACGTTCCAGGTCATCCTCCGACGCTACGCCGTCGCGCCGTTGTCGGTGTCGGCGTCGTCATCTGCAGGGCGTCGGCGGCGGATCCGGATGGGCCCGCGGGCGCCGGCGAGGTCGACCGGCTCGCCGCCCTGCGTGATGTCCACCTCGCCGCGGTCCACCAGCCGCTGAGCCGCCTGACGAGCGGGCTCCATCAGGGGTCTCCAGTCATCGGGGTCGGCACCTCCCACGGCACGCGCTGCGTCGGAAGGACAGATCGTGGAGGTCGGCGCCCGCTTCGCCAGCAGGTCGAGGATGGCGGTCTCGAGCTGCATGCCCTGTTCGCCGCCGCTGTCAGTCCCGGTCACGGCGCTCCGCTCTCTCGGCCGCCGCGGTGGCGACTTCGGTGCGCGCAGCTCGGGTGTGCACGGAGCCGGTGGCGGATGACTCGTCTCCGTTGAGACGGACGTCCTCGGCATCCGGATGCGCGTCGAGCTCGGCGAGGGCCGCCAACGCGTCGCGGGCGCGGGTGATCCGATCGGCGACGGGCTCGTCCCACCAGGCGGGGCCGCGTTCACCGAGGCCGTGCTTCGCGAGGCCGACGCGCGTGCGGGAGGCGGCGACCGCATCCGGCTCGTCGCGCCGTTTCGCGGCCCCCACGCCCGAGCGGCCGCGGCCGAGGTGCGACTTCAGCTGCTCCACCACGTCGGCCGGCAACGCGGGATCGGTGCGCCGCCATCGCCGCCCGCCGACCACCAGCCAGCGCTCGTCGTCGGTGGGGCTCTCCGAGCCGGCGTCGCGCGCTGCCATCGCACCCTCTCTCCGACAAGTCCTGCACATCCGACGTCGACGCTACGCCCGTCCACCACGTCTCGCCGCCGCTCGTCCAGGAGCACCCGGCCTGGCATGCTGGGGTGATGCCTGACCAGGATCCGCCCATCGAGCTCACCGTCGAACGCGTGCGCACCGATGCCGGTCGTGGCGGCACCGCGCTCTCCACACGGGTCACGAAGGTGGTCACGCGCGAGGGGGAGCGCGCGGAGGCCGCCCACCGCGGGCACGACTTCGTGCTCATCGCGGGGGTGGGGGTCGCGGCCACGTACTTCGAGTTCCTGGCGCCCACGTTGGCGCAGCACGGCGACGTCTATGCTCTCGACCTGCCCGGTTTCGCAGGGCTCCGCCGTCCCGAGGAGCAGCCCACCGCGGCTTTCTTCGCCGACCAGGTCGAGCGCGTGCTCGAGCACTACGGCCTCGAGAACCCGGTGCTGATCGGCCACTCCATGGGCACACAGGTCGTCACCGAGGTGCTCGTGCGGCATCCGGAGTTCTCTCACGGCGTGCTCGTCAGCCCCGTCATCAACGAGGCCGAGCGTGCGGTCGCCGTGCAGGGCATCCGCTTCGCCCAGTCGGCGGTGCACGAGAACCTGCACCTCATGCTCACGGCACTGTCGTCGTACATCCTCTGCGGGGTCGTCTACTTCCTCACGGTGCTCCCGCACATGCTGCGCTACCGGTTGAGCGAGCGGATCGGGCTCGTCGAGGCCCGCCTGCTCCTCATCCGCGGTGAGCACGACCGCACGTCGCCGCGGCGCTTCCACTCGAGCCTCGCTCGTGCGGCGCGGAAGGCGGCGGCGGTGCGCACGTGGGAGATCGAGGGCGCAGCCCACTCCATCATCAATGCCCACGCCATCGGTGTCGCCGAGCTCACGTTCGATCATCTCGCCGGAACCCTCGCGCGCCGTGGCCGCATGCCCTCCCGCGAGGCGGAGGTGCCGCCGCCGCGCGTCACCGACCTCGCCATGGTGCTCGGCGCCACGGGCAGCCGCATCGCGGAGTGGGTCAGCGCACTCCGAGGCGACGACGCGGGGGTCGCCCGGGCGAAGTCCGCCCACGCCAAGATCCTCTGGCGCGCCTTCGCCCCGTCTCGCGCCCGCTGACGCCGGCACCGCCCGCTGGCGCCGACCCGCGCCCGCTGACGCCGGCCCGCGCCCGCTGGCGCCGGCACCGAGCCCGCCTGCTGGTACCGAGTCCCGCCTGCTGGTGCCGAGTCCCGCCGGCTGACGCCCGCCCCGTACTCCGCACCCCTCGCATCCACTTGACAGTAGATGCGCTCAAAACGCGCGACTTGGCACATCTTGTGTCAAGTGGGTGAGGTGGGCGTGCGTCTTTCCCCTCCACGGTCCATCCACGTGACAGTAGGTGCGCTCATAACCGCCGACTTGGCACATCTTGTGTCAAGTGGGGGCGGGGGCGGCTCGAGCGGAGGCGGGGGAGGCGATCGGGTTCAGAAGCGCACACGTGCGGCGCTCCGAGCTGCTCAGGGGGCCGGAGGGGTCGAGGGGTGCGGTTTCGAACCTGACTCGGGGGCCGGAGCGGTCGAGGGGTGCGGTTTCGGACCCGACTCGGAGGCCGGAGGGGGCGCAGGCAGCGGGGGCGTCGTCGGGGCCGTCGGGGCCGGCAGGGACGGCGGCGCCACGATCATGGGGGGCGCCTTCGAGACGAGGAGCCAGGCCGGGAGGACCGCGAGGCACATGAGGGGGAGCAGGACGACGCTCCCGGTCACGATCACGGCGAGGAACAGCGCGATCCACCCGTCGCGGCTGAGCGCCAGCACGAGTCCGAGCACCCCGGCGGCCACGCACAGCGTGAGCGGCACGCCGGGCAGCACTAGATTGGCCAGGATGCCGAACGCCACTCCGAGGAAGACCGCCGGGAAGATGTGCCCGCCCCGGAACCCCGCCGCCGAAGCCACCGCGAGCGCCACGAGCTTGATCGCGATGATGACCAGCACCTGCCCCACGCCGTACGCCGACCGCGTCTCGAGCAGCTCCGCCATCTGATCGAGCCCCTTGAAGAGCGTCAGCGGCCCACCGAGGGCACCGAGCGCGCCGAGCACGACTCCGCCGAGCGTGATGTAGAGCACGGGATTCCCGATGCGGTGGAACAGCGGATGCAGCACCCGGAACAGCAGGATGCACACGATCCCGACCACCGCGGCCACCGACGCGATGCCCGCCGCACTCAGGATGTCGATCGGCGCCACCGTGTCGTAGACGGGCAGCCCCAGTTCGAACGTCGGATGCGCGAGCAGCGTCATGGTGAGCGACCCCGCGCCGGCGGCCACGAGCGGCAGGAACAGCCTGTCCCACAGCTCACCACCGGAGGGGAGCGCGGCCACGACCCCGGTGAGGATGAGCGCCGCCGCGACGGGCGTGCCGAACAGCGCGCCCACGGTGCCGGCGGCCGCGAGCATGACGGTCAGCTGCGGCGGCACCTTCGGCAGGAACCGCGCCATGATGGCCACGAAGAGCCCGGAGTTGATGGCGATGATGGGGCTCTCGGGTCCGAGGCTCACGCCTCCCGCGAGACCGAGCACGGCCACGAGGGCGAGCGAGGGCAGCGCCCGCAGCGGCTGCGGGGGAGAGATGAGGTCGCTCGTGGCGGAGTCCTGTCCGCCGTGCCCGGGGACGTATCGCACCACGAGCCCGACGGCGAGCCCCGTGAGGCTCAGCACGGTGAAGATGTACCACCCGCTCGAGGGATCGAGCCCCGCTGCCGCGGGGAGCGCCGACCAGATGCCGTGCTCGAGCAGCCCCGAGAGCTCGTCGAGCGCGAACAGCACGAGCGCCGAGAGGATGCCGATCAGAAGCGCCGGAACCGCGAGGATCAGCTGTCGCCGCGTGGTCGGCGCACCCGCACCCGCACCCGCACCCGCACCAGCACCAGCACCGGCCCCACTCCCACCTGCCACGCCGCCCCCTGCCCTCCGGTGGTCACCAGTATGGCGTCAGCACGCATCCGTTGTCAGTGCCGAGCACGGACGGGGATGCGCGACCTCACCGTCTCTCGAGGTCGTCGGCGGGTGAGTCGCTGTCGTCGCCGAGCTCGGCGGTGGAGTCCGCCGCTTCCGCCGCTTCCGCCCCATCCGGCGCATCCGCCGCACCCGGAGTATCGAGGTCGGGCCCGTCGGCGGGCTTCTCGACCCGCGCGAACTCGTCGACGAGCAGCGTGTCGCTCAGGAAATGCCCCGTGCGGTACGCCGCCCTCCCCGCCATGTGCGCCGAGGCAGGCGCCGTGAGCCCCTGGAAGAACACGATCGCCACCGCGAGCGTCACCGTGCCCACGGAGGGATTGGTCACCGCCACGTCGGCCACGATCGCGATGAGCCCGAGGATCTGCGGCTTGGTGGCGGCGTGCAGCCGCGACAGCACATCCGGGAACCGCAGCAGGCCGATGCCCGCCGCGAAGCACATGAGCGCTGAGAGCAGCACGAGCAGGGCCGTGATGACGTCGCGCACGCCGAAGCCGTCGGCGCCGAATCCCAGGTCGAGGTTCATGTGTCATCCCTCGACGAGATGAAGCGGGCCACGCTCACCGAGCCCACGATGCCGAACAGGGCGAGCCCGAGCATCACGGGCAGGGTGTCGGTGTGCCCGTTGACGGCCATCTCGGCACCGAGCGCGCACATCACGGTGGCCACGAGCACGTCGGATGCGATGATCCGGTCGAGCGCGGACGGCCCCTTGATGATGCGCCAGATGGCCCCGACGGCGCCGACGGCCATGAGGAGCCCGGCGATGGCGATGACGATGATCATGGGGTTCCTCCTCCCGTCTGCTCCCGATAGTCGATGTCCTTCTCCGGCGGCGCCTCGGGTTCGGCGCCGGCAGCGATCGCCTCCTCCGACTTCTTCAGGCGCGCGAGGTCGTCGACCGACCCGGCGGCCAGGATGAGGCGGCGCTCGGTGGCGAGCACCGCCCGGCGGAGGGCCGGCAGCTCGTCGACGGAGGTGACGTTGAGCGAGTGCAGGTAGAGCGTGGCGTTCTCGCGGTCGATGTCGAGCACGATCGAGCCGGGTACGAGGGCGACGGCCTCGGCCGTGAAGGTCATGACGAGGTCGGATCGTGTGCGGAGCGGCACGGCGATGATGGCGTTCGAGGGCGTGTAGCGGGGCTTGAGGGCCACCCACGCGATCTGCAGCGACGCCACCACGATGTCGGCGAGCAGCTTCACGACGAAGATCAGCCCGCGCCACGGGTTGAACCGGCCGCTCAACCGCACGGCCGGCAGGTAGAACACCGACGACACGACCATGGCGAGCACGACCCCTGTGACGAGGGCGAGCCAGGTGAACTGGCCCCAGAGCAGCATCCAGAGCAGCACGAGCCCGAGGAACGGCACGAGACCGCTCGCGATGCGGGCCCGGACCGCGCGGGGCCGGCGCGGGCTCACGGGGCACCCCCCGGGGCTGTGCCGTCTGAGCTTCCCTCCGGGGCTGTGCCGTCTGAGCTTCCCTTCGGGGCTGTGCCGTCTGAGCTTCCCTTCGGGAAGACCGAGTCGACGTAGTTCGACGGTGTCGCCACATTGCCCGCAGCCCGCTGCGCGAGGTCGAAGAGTGGGCCGGCGAACACGGTGAGGCAGAGCGTCAGCGTCACGAGTCCGGTCGTCGCCCCCACCATGAGCTTCGACGTGCTGAGCGTCGTGCCGGTCGCGGTGGCGACGCCGGTGGCGGAGCCGTTCTGCTGCTCGGGACTCTCCTGCAGCGACTCCATGAGGGGCGACTCGTAGCCCTCCACGTCCTCCTTGGGCCGCCAGAACGCCATGTTCCACACCCGCATGAGGGCGTAGAGGGTGAGGAGCGACGTGACGGTGCCGGCGCCGATCATGACGTAGACGAGCGGGCTCGGGCTCGCGGCTCCCGCCTCGAACAGCCCGAGCTTGCCGAGGAACCCGGAGAACGGCGGGATGCCGCCGAGGTTGAGCGCGCCGAGGAAGAACAGGATGGCCACGAAGGGAGCCTTCTTGAGCAGCCCGCCGAGCCGCGTGATCGACGTCGAGTGACCCACCCGCTCGATCAGCCCGACCACGAGGAAGAGGGCGGTCTGCACCATGATGTGGTGCACGATGTAGTAGATCGTGGCTCCCGTGGCGAGCTCGGTGCCGATGGCCACACCGAAGATCATGTAGCCGATGTGGCTCACGAGCGTGAACGACAGCAGTCGCTTCACATCGGCCTGCGCGATGGCGCCGAGGATGCCGATCACCATCGTGAGCCCGCCCACGATGAGCAGAGGCACGGCGAGCGGCACGTCGAAGAACAGCAGCTTGTCGGTGCGGATGACGGCGTAGACGCCGACCTTCGTGAGCAGTCCGGCGAACACCGCCGTGACGGGCGCAGGGGCCGTGGGGTAGCTGTCCGGCAGCCAGAACGACAGCGGGAACACCGCGGCCTTCACCGCGAATCCCACGAGGAGGGCCGCGCACAGGATCATCTGGATGTCGAGCGGGAGGTCGCGCATCCGCTCCGACAGCAACGCCATGGTGACCGTGCCGGTGGCTCCGTAGATGAGCGCGATGGCGCCGAGGAACAGCAGCGACGACACGAGGCTCACGACCACGTAGGTGACGCCGGCCCGGATGCGCGAACCCGTTCCGCCGAGGGTGAGCAGCACGTAGCTGGCCGCGAGCAGCATCTCGAAGCCCACGTACATGTTGAAGAGGTCGCCTGCGATGAACGCCCCGAACAGTCCTGCGGCCAGGATCAGATAGGTGGGGTGGAAGATCGAGACGGGGGTGTCGCGGTCGCGATCGGCGAGGCCCTGGCCCACGGCGAAGATGAGCACGCCGAGGAGCATGAGCGCCGAGACGACCACCATGATGGCCGACAGCCGGTCGACCACGAGCACGATTCCGAACGGCGGCTCCCAGCCGCCGACCTTCACCACGATCGGCCGGCTCGTCTCGTCGACGGCGGTGAGCAGCACGGCGGCGGCCGCGGTCACGGCGGTGAGCGCGCTGACGCTGATGGCGATCTGCAGGCGCGGGTAGCGGCCGAGGATGAGGGTGATCGCGGCGCCCACGAGGGGGATGATCACGAGGAGCGGGACGAGGGCGTTCATCGCATCACATCCCTTTCGTTCTCGCTGGGCTCTTCTTCGGCGGGCGGTGCGTCCTCGTCCGATTCGTCGGCGTCGCCGCCCTCCTCGAGCACGTGGCGCACCGCCTCGTCGTCGTCGTCGAGGTTGGCGTGGAACTGCTCCGCGGCATCCGCTTCGATGGCCTCGTCGAGCTCCTCGTCGGCGAGCACGTCGTCGCCTTCGTCGCCGAGGTTCGAGAGCCACCAGGAGCGGTAGATGAGGGCGAGGATGAACGCGGTGATGCCGAAGTTGATCACGATCGCCGTGAGCATGAGCACCTGCGGCAGCGGGTCGACGATGTCGGCACCCGTGGTGCCGCCGTCGATGATCGGGGCGGCGCCCGAGCGGCCCGACATCATGAAGATGAGGAGGTTGGTGGCGTTGCCGACGAGCAGGAAGCCGATCAGGATGCGCGTGAGGCTCTTCTCGAGCATCACGTAGACGCCGGTGCCGTACATCACGGCCATCAGCACCACGAGGGTGAGGGATGCGCTCATCGGGCCTCACCTCCCCGGGTGCCCGCGGCGGGCTGCTGCCCTGCTCGCTGGCGCCCGCTCGTGTCGCTGCCGGCCACGCGACCGCGGGTGTCGGCCTCGTCGGCCACGACCGAGTGGTCGTCGGGGCGCGCGTCGACGTCGTCTTCAGCCTGCTGGCGGTCGACCTCGCCGCCCAAGGCGCGCAGGATGTCGAGCACGACCCCAATCACGACGAGGTAGACGCCCACGTCGAAGATCGTCGAGGTGCCGAAGGAGACGTAGCCGAGCACGGGCAGCTCGGTCGAGAAGTAGGCCGAGGTGAGCACCTCGGCGCCGAGGAGGAGCGATCCCACGGCCGTGCCCGTGGCCAGGAGCATGCCGGCGCCGAGCAGCACGCCCGGACCGATCGGCAGAGTCTCGCCGAGCTCGTAGCGGCCGCCCGCGAGGTAGCGCGCGATGAGCGCGAGGCCCGCCACGAGGCCCGCCGCAAATCCGCCGCCCGGCGCGTTGTGACCGGCGAAGAGCAGGAAGACCGACACCACGATGGCGGGGTGGAAGACCAGGCGCACGAGCACCTCGAGGATCAGCGAGCGGTTGGCCGGCGAGAGCGTCTTGCCGCCGAGCAGCCACGAGTGCTGCCGGTCGTCGGGCACCTCGTCGGAGGTGTGCGGGTCGTCCACCAGCTGCGCGCGCTTGACGCCCTGCCGGCGGCCGCGCGACTCGCGGAGGCGGGGGATGGTGAAGTTGCGGCCGGTGATGAAGATGAGGCTCGCCACACCGGTGGCCACGACGATGAGCACCGAGAGCTCGTTCATGGTGTCCCAGGCGCGGATGTCGACGAGCATCACGTTCACGATGTTCTGGCCGTGGCCCTCCTCCACGCTCAGGCGTGCGAGCTCCTCCGAGAGGTCGCCCACCTGCCTGGCACCGAGCGCCACGAGTCCCACGATGCCCATCGTGACGCCCACGAGCGTTCCGATGAGGGCGCGCCGTCCGCGCCGCATGGGCTTGTTGTGCTGCGCGATCTTCACCGGAAGGCGCCGCAGCACGAGCACGAAGACCACGATCGTGACGGTCTCGACGAGCGCCTGCGTGAGTGCGAGGTCCGGGGCGCCGTGGAAGGCGAAGAGCGCCACCATGCCGAAGCCCGTGGCGCCCACGAGCAGCACGGCGGCGAGGCGGTGGGTGGCCCGCGCGGCCATCACGGCGGCCACGCCCATGGCGGCGGCGATGAAGATCTGCACCGGGTAGTCGAACAGCACGATCTCGCTCGGCCAGGTGCGGTTGAAGGCGGTGGTGAGGCCGAGGCAGAGCACGAAGACCACGAGGATCGTGCCGAGGTACTGCGGCAGACCGCCCTTCTGGGCGAACAGAGTGACCTTGGCCGCGCCCTGGTCGACACCGCGGATGATCGACAGGTACCCGCGCGAGGCGTCGACCAGCGGCGGCACCTTGCGCTGCAGCTTCGCGAAGGGCTTGCGCACGGCGAACAGGCCGAGCCCGGCGGCGATGATGAGCACCGAGATGCCCAGCGCGGGCTCGAAGCCGTGCCAGAGGGCCAGGTGGTAGGTGCCGTGGCCCTCGTCGCCGCTCCCGCCGACGAACGCGAAGTCGCGCGTGACGCCGCCGGCCCGGAGGCTCTTGGCACTGACGCTGTCGGCATACACCTCGAGGGCCGTGCTCAGCGGGGCGGCGAGGAATCCGCCCGCGATGGTGGCGAGGGTGAGGATGACGGGGGCGACCAGGATGCCGCGAGAGGGCGGGTGCGGCTCGTGGCCCGCATCCGCGGCCTTCTTCGCGCGCTGGGCGGCCGCGGCATCCGCTGCTGTGCGCCCGGATTCGCCCTTCTTGGTGAAGAAGGCGCCCCAGAAGAAGCGGGCGCTGTAGGCGACGGTGAGGATCGAGCCGAGGCTCACGCCCACGAGGGCCACCCAGCCCCAGGCGTCGCCGGCCTCGCCCGCGTGCAGGAAGGCGGAGAGCACGGCCTCCTTCGAGACGAAGCCGAGCAGCGGCGGGATGCCGGCCATGCTCGCCACGGCGATGAGCGCCACGGCGGCGAGCACCGGCCGGCGGCGGCCGAGGCCGGAGATCTCGCGGAGGTCGCGGGTGCCCTCGTCGTGGTCGACGATGCCGACCACGAGGAAGAGGGTGGCTTTGAAGAGGGCGTGCGCGAGCAGCAGCGCGGCGCCGGCGAGGGCGGCGTCGCGCGATCCGAAGCCCACCACCACGGTGAGGAAGCCGAGCTGGCTGACCGTGCCGTAGGCGAGCAGGAGCTTGAGGTCGTACTGCCGGAGCGACCGCCAGGCGCCGACGAGCATGGTCCAGACGCCGAACGCCACGAGCACCGGCACCCAGCCGGGGGTGTCGGCGAAGCCGGGGGAGAAGCGCGCCACGAGGTAGATGCCGGCCTTCACCATCGCGGCGGCGTGGAGGTAGGCACTGACAGGGGTGGGGGCGGCCATGGCGGCCGGCAGCCAGAAATGGAAGGGCACGAGCGCCGACTTCGAGAGCGCTCCGACCAGGATGAGCATGATCGCGGTGGTGACCAGGCCGCTCGCCGCGGGCGGCTCGGCCACGAGCGCCTCGATCGAGCTCGTGCCCGCCTCGGTCGAGAGCAGGATGATGCCGACGAGCATGGCGAGGCCGCCGAAGGTGGTCACGAGGAGCGCCTGCAGGGCGGCTCCTCGGCTCTCCTTGCGGCCCGTGTAGTGGCCGATGAGGAGGTAGGAGAGCACGCTCGTGATCTCCCAGAACATGAACATGATGTAGATGTCGTCGGCGGTGACGAGGCCGTACATCGTGCCGGCGAAGGCGAGCAGCAGCGCGGCGAAGCGGCCGAGCTGAGGCTCGCTGTCGCTGAAGTAGCGGGCGCAGTAGACGAGCACGAGCGCGCCGACGCCCGTCACCACGAGCGCGAGCAGCCACGCGAGGAGGTCGACGCGGAAGGAGAAGGCGATGCCCAGCTGCGGGATCCACGGCACCGACTGGGTGGCCTGCTCGCCCGCGAGGACCGTGCTGGTCTGACTGAGGGTGTAGGCGAAGGCGGCGGCCGGGAGCACCGCGACGAGGTAGAAGACCTTCGTGCCGAGGGCCCTGGTGAGCAGCGGAGTGAGCGCTGAGAGCCCTGCGAACAGCAGCAGGACCAGGATCACGCGGACTCCTCATGTCGGGGAGAGGGCAGGGTTGCCAAGTCTACCGTCGCTTCGCGGGTGGTCGGTCGCGGGGGCGTAGGCTCGGCCTCCATGAGCTCTCTCGTGGTGCATGAGGTTGCGGGCGGCGGGCCCTACGGGGTCGCTGTGACCGAGGACGGGGCGGTGTGGGCGACGCTCGTGCACGGCTCGGCCGTGCTGCGGGTGGGTGGGGTCGCGGGGGGCTCGACGGTCTCGACGGTCTCGCGGTTCCCGCTCGGGGAGGGGTCGCAGCCGTCGCAGGTGGCGGCTGCGGGGTCGGACTCCGTCTGGGTCACCGACACGACGGGCGACCGGCTGGTGCTGCTCGGGCCGGCGGGTGAGCTGCGATCGGTGGCGGTGCCCTCGGTGGGGTCGGAGCCCTACGGCGTCGTGTCGCTCGATGACGGCAGCGCCTGGTTCACCGGGATGGCCAACGACACCCTCGGTCGGATCGGCATCCTGGGTGGCGTCGCCGAGTTCGCGGCGGGGACCGACGACGGCCTCGTCTCGATGATCGCGGCATCCGGGGAGTCGCTCTGGTTCACGGCCAACCGGGCGGGCGTCGTCGGGTACGTGCGGGGCGGCGACTCCGCGCCCGTGCTGCATCAGCTGCCGACGCCGGATGCGGGGCCGGTGGGCATCACGGTGGCCGACGACGGGGCCGCGTGGTTCTGCGAGATCCTCGCGGGGGCCGTGGGGCGGATCGACCGGGCCGGGCGGATCACCGAGTTCGCGCTGCCCGAGCCGGGATCGAAGCCGCACGCGATCGTGGCCGACCACGGCGCGGGTGCGGGTGCGGGTGCGGGTGCTGGTGCGGGTTGCTGGTTCACCCTGTGGGGATCGAACCAGCTCGGCCACGTGACGCTCACGGGGGAGTTCTCGTTCGTCGACCTCGCGCCGTCGGGCCACAGCGAGCCGCACGGTCTCGCGGTGGCGCCCTCGGGCGCGGTGTGGGTGGCGATGGAGTCCGGCGCGCTCGTCGAAGTGATCCCCGGCTAGGGGAGTGCGGCGGCGAGGGCGCGGAGCACGTGCTCCGCGGTGGGAACGCCGGCGGCTCGCATCCGCTCGATGCCGTCGGCGCCCGTGATGACCACGGTGGGGGTCGCGGTGATGCCCGCGGCCTCGCTCGCGGCGGGGTCGTCGGCGACGTTGATCTCGTTCCACGCCACGCGCTCGCCGAGGAGCGGCGCTATCCGTGCGAGGGTCTCGCGGGTGCTCGAGCAGGCGCCGCAGAAGCTCGAGGAGTAGAGGGTCACGCGGAGTTCGGGCACCTCCTCCACAACACCCGCCCCCGCTCCCGGATTCCCCACCCCCGTCGACCGCACAGCTCCCGGATGACGCCCACGATAGAATCAGCTGTCATCCGGCACCGTCCGTCGGGCACTGACAGAGGAACCCGGAGGGAATCCACATGCCAGCGATCGTCCTGATCGGAGCCCAGTGGGGCGACGAAGGCAAGGGCAAGGCCACCGACCTCCTCGGCAGCCGTGTCGACTACGTCGTGAAGTTCAACGGCGGCAACAACGCCGGTCACACCGTGGTGGTGGGCGACAAGAAGTACGCCCTGCACCTGCTGCCCTCCGGCATCCTCACCCCCGGTGTCACTCCCGTCATCTCCAACGGAGTGGTGGTCGACGTCGAGGTGCTCTTCCACGAGCTCGAGGCCCTCGGCTCCCGCGGTGTCGACGTGTCGAAGCTGCTGGTCTCGGCCAACGCCCACGTCATCACGCACTACCACCGCACGCTCGACAAGGTGACGGAGCGCTTCCTCGGCAAGCGCCAGATCGGCACCACAGGCCGCGGCATCGGCCCGGCCTACGCCGACAAGATCAACCGCGTCGGCATCCGCATCCAGGATCTGTTCGACGAGGGCATCCTGCGCCAGAAGGTCGAGGGCGCGCTCGACCTCAAGAACCACATCCTCGTGAAGGTCTACAACCGCCGCTCGATCGAGGCGAACGAGGTGGTCGACGACCTGCTCTCCTACCGCGAGCGGCTGCGGCCCATGGTGGCCGACACCTCGCTCGTGCTCAACCGGGCGCTGAGCGAGGGCAAGACCGTGCTCTTCGAGGGCGGCCAGGCCACGATGCTCGACGTCGACCACGGCACCTACCCGTTCGTCACCTCGTCGAACGCCACGTCCGGCGGTGCGGCCACGGGTTCGGGCGTCGCGCCCAACCGGATCGACCGGGTCATCGCGGTCGTCAAGGCCTACACCACGAGGGTCGGGGCGGGTCCGTTCCCCACCGAGCTCTTCGACGAGTCGGGCGAGTTCCTGCGCTCGAAGGGCTTCGAGTTCGGCACCACCACCGGCCGCCCGCGTCGCACCGGCTGGTATGACGCGCCGATCGCCCGCTACACCGCGCGCATCAACGGTGTCACCGACTTCGTGCTCACCAAGCTCGACGTGCTCACCGGCCTCAAGACCATCCCCGTGTGCGTGGCCTACGAGGTCGACGGCGTGCGGGTCGACGAGGTGCCCGTCTCCCAGACCGACTTCCACCACGCGAAGCCGATCTACGAGGAGTTCGAGGGCTGGAGCGAAGACATCACGGGCGTCCGCGAGTTCGACGACCTGCCGGCGGCCGCCCAGCGCTATGTGCTCGCCCTCGAGCAGATGAGCGACTCCCGCATCTCGGCCATCGGAGTGGGCCCCGCCCGCGACGCCATCGTCACCCGCCACGACCTGCTCTCGTAGGGGCCGGCAGCCGCGGCGTCGGTAACGACGGAGCCTCGTCCGGAACGCGAGGCATTCCTCCGTCGTTCCCGCTCCGCGGCTGCTTCCTCCGTCGTTCCCGCTGCGCACGAAGAGTCCGCGGGGGACGTCGTCCGTCCGCACCCGGATGAGGGGGCTTGGGCGATGCTCAGACCAGGGAGTAGCCGGCGGGGAGGGTCGTGCGGCCCGTGAGGGCGAGGAGGAGGAGGTCGCCGTCTCCGCGGGCGGCGGCGACTCCGGAGGCGAGCGTGAGTGTTGCAGCGATGGCCTCGGAGGACTGGCCGTGCGGGAGGTCTGTGGCGCGGGAGATGTCGAGGGAGTGCACGACGAGCTCGAAGACCCGGGTGCGGAGGTATTCGCCGAGCTCGATGCCGAGTCCGCCGATCGAGACGATGCGTTCCGCGGGCGCGGTGTCGACGAGTGCGGTGGCCCGGGTGATCGCGTCGGCGATGGATCGGGCCGGGTCGTCGCCGAGCCAGATGCCCGCCTCGACGCCGCGTGCGGCGACCGCGGCGGGGTCGGTGAGGTCGCTGTAGACGCGGGCGTAGTAGTTCTCCGCGTTCGGCACGCTCGGGAAGCCGGGGTCGTCGAGCAGGAGGTAGCTCTCCACCGTCAGGATGGCCCGGGTGGTGTGGCCGACGAGCGAGCGCACCGTCCAGTCGCCGAGCGCAGGCGAGTCCCACCGGTCGTCCGGGATCCTCGTGACGAGGTCGTGGAACGCGGTGGCGGAGTGGAAGAACATGGCGGCACTGCCCATGTCACCATCGTGGCACAGCCCCGCCCGCAGCGGCGCCGCTCGCTGACGGGTGCGCAGCGCTCAGGGCAGATGCTTGAGGTGTTCGGTCAGGCCGAGGCGCACGGTGGGCCACTCGGGGGCGATGATGGAGAAGACCACGACATCGCGCACCGTGCCGTCGCGCCAGAGGTCGTGGTGGCGGAGGATGCCGTCCTGCTTCGCGCCGAGAGCGGCGATCGCCGCCCGGGAGCGCCGATTGTGCCAGTGCGTGCGCAGCTCGACGGCGATGCAGTCGAGCTGGTCGAAGGCGCGCTCGAGCTGAAGCAGCTTGATCTCCTTGTTGAGGCCTGTGCCCTGGGCGCTCGGGGCGATCCACGTGGAACCGATCTCGAGGCGTCGGTCTTCGGGCCGGATGTTGAGGTAGGTGGTCATCCCGATGGCACGCCCGTCCGACACCCGGCGGATGGCCCACGGCACCACGAGTCCTGAGGCGTGCCGTTCGAGTCTGCGGTCGATCTCGGCCGCCATGCCCGCCGGAGACGGCAGCCGCGTGAACCAGACGTCGTGGATCGGAGCCACCTCCTCGGCGAGCTCCTCGGCGTGCGACGGATGCAACGGCTCGAGCACCGCGATCCGCCCCGCCAGCCGTGGAACCTCGAAAAACCGCCCGCGCCCCTCCGCGTGTGCCGTGACGGTCGCTGCAGCATCCGTGCTCGCTCCGGAGGCGGCGCTGGGCCCGCCTGCGCCGGGCTCGCCTGCGCTGGACTGACCTGCGCCGGGGTCGCCTGCGCTGGGCCCGCCTGCGCTGGACTGGCCTGCGCTTGACTGGCCCGCGCTGGACCGGCCCTCGCCGGGCGCATCCGCGCCGGACTCCGCCGCACCCTCATCGTCCCTCGCCATCCGCCCATGCTACGGACACCGCAGCCCGCGATGCCAGACTGAGGGCATGGCCGCCACGCTCCCTGAGCACGCCCCGATCCAGGGCCGCTACATTCGCCTCGAACCCCTCACGCGTGAAGCCCTGCCCGAGCTGCACGCCGCGATCGGCCACCCCCAGGTCTTCGCGAGCGGCTACGGCGGCGGCCCTGAGGGTTACCGCCCCACGCCTGAGGCCTTCGCCGCCTGGGCCGAGACCTACTACCAGTGGCAGGGCGGAAACGCCTACGTCATCCGCCTCGTCGGTGGCCCGGACGACGGCCGGCTCGTGGGCACGACGACTCTCGGCGACATCGATCCGGCCCTCGAATACGCCCACATCGGCTGGACGGCCTACGACCCCGGTGTCTGGGGCACGGTGGTGAACCCTGAAGCAAAGCTCCTCCTTCTGACTCTCGCGTTCGAGCACGGGTTCGGTCGCATCAAGATCCAGGCCGACGTGCGCAATGAACGCTCCCGGGCGGCGATCGCCCGGCTCGGCGCGACCTTCGAGGGCATCAGTCGGCGCGACCTGCCGCGCGCCGACGGAAGCTGGAGGGACTCCGCCGTGTTCTCGATCATCATCGACGACTGGCCGGCCGTGCGGGCGGGCCTGGAGCAACGTGTGGAGAAGCAGGGCGGCGGGCTGCCTGTGCAGAACTCGCGCACGGCTTGAACGCCTGCTGACAGGTTGCGGAACGTCGGCCGCACAGATGGTGCGCGGACGCGATCAGTGATGAACTAGCACCATGGAAGCCATCTACACTGCAATCGCCCATGCCTCCGGTGGAGGCCGCGACGGTCACGTCCGGAGCGAAGACGACCGTCTCGACTTCGATACCCGCCCCCCGAAGGAGATGGGCGGATCCGGCGAAGGGACCAACCCGGAGCAGCTCTTCGCAGCGGGTTATTCGGCCTGCTTCCTCGGCGCGGTGCACGCCGCCGGGCGCGAGCTGAAGCTCGACACCACCGACGCCGCCGTCTCGGCGAGCGTCGGCATCGGGAGCAACGGCGAGGGCGGCTTCGGACTCGAGGTCGAGCTCGACGTCTACGTGCCGAACGTGAGCCCCGAGGAGGCCAAGCAGGTCGCCGACAAGGCGCACACCATCTGCCCGTACTCCAACGCCACCCGCGGCAACATCGAGGTCACGGTCTCGGTCGTCGAGTAGCCGAACCGGCGCCGGCCCTCCAGCCGGCGCCGGCCCACCGCCAGGCTGAATGCGCGCGCTGCCATCCCGCCGAAGGCCAGCGCCGCCGAAGGCCGGCGCCACGAAGGCCAGCGCCACCGAAGGCCAGCGCCGCCACCCGGCCGGGGCCGGCACCACCGCCCCATCGGCCACGAAGACTGCCATTCTCCGCTCCGCCGACTGCCATTCCTCCTGCCCTCGCCGCCGCCGGCACCGCGCACGGTCGCCGAAGCGGTAGGGTCTGCGAGTGCCCCGCAACCGCTTCTCCACCGCCCTCCAGTTCTCGGCGCTGGGGCTCATCTGGGGAGCGAGCTTCCTCTTCATGAAGGTGGCGCTCGAGGGTGTCTCGTTCGGGCAGGTGGCCTGGACCAGGCTCGTCCTCGGCGCCCTCACCCTCGCCGTCCTCCTCGTCGTCACGCGTACCCGCCTGCCGAAGGGCCGCGCGGTCTACCTTCACTTCATCGTCATCGGAGCGTTCGGATGCGCCATCCCGTTCCTCCTCTTCGCCTGGGCCGAGCAGTACGTCACCTCGGGCCTCGCGAGCATCTACAACGCCGTGACCCCCATCACGACCGCGCTCATGGTGACGCTCGCCTTCCGGGTCGAGCGCCTCGGCCGGGACCGGGTGCTGGGCGTGGTCGCCGGCATCATCGGCGTGGTCATCATCATCGGACCGTGGACGTTCCTCACCGCACTCGGCAGCGACGAAGGCGCCGCAGGTGCCTCGGGTGCCGCCCACGGCGACCTGCTGCTCGAGCTCGCCGGCCAGCTAGCCTGCCTCGGCTCAGCCCTCTGCTACGGGTTCACCTTCGGCTACATCCGCCGGTTCATCACCAACCGGCATCCGGTGACCGGACTCACGGCGGCGTTCCTGCAGGTGGGCATGGGAGCAGCCATCCTCCTCGTGCTCACGCCGTTCGTGGCCGTGGGACCGATCAGCCTCGAGCCTCAGGTCGTCGGCAGCCTGCTCGTGCTCGGCATCGCGGGCACCGGGGTGGCCTATTACTGGTACATGAACGTGCTGGACGACTGGGGACCGACCGCCACCTCCACGGTCACCTACCTCACCCCTGTGGTGGGGGTGGCGCTCGGCATCATCCTGCTCGGGGAGACCCTCAGCTGGAACGCGCCGGTCGGTGCCGCCCTCGTGTTCCTCGGCATCCTGCTCGCCCAGGGCCGGCTGCGGCTCCCGCAGCGTCCCACGAAGTCGGCGGGCGCCGAAGCTGGCTAGAGTTTAGCTATGACCGAAGCCACCGACGAGGCCGTCCTCGCCCGCCTGGAGAGCATCCGACAGTCGATCGACAACATCGACGCTGCGCTCATCCACATGCTCGCGGAGCGCTTCAAGTTCACCCAGAGCGTCGGCCGGCTGAAGGCCGAGCACGGGCTGCCCCCCGCCGACCTCGAGCGCGAGGCCCGGCAGATCAAGCGCCTGCGCTCGCTGGCGGAGGAGGCGCACCTCGACCCGGGGTTCGCCGAGAAGTTCTTGAACTTCATCGTGGCCGAGGTCATCCACCACCACGAACGCATCGCCGACGGCAAAGACCTCTGACGCCCCTCGTTCCACGCCTGGTCGCCGCCAGCTGTTCGAAACCACACCCCTCGCTCGCATCCGGTCGCTGACAGAGCCGCACCTCGCGACAGGTGCGCTTTCGAACCGTCACCGCGCGGACAACGCCAAACGTGCCGCACATCGCCCTCGACTGAGAGCCGGATGGCGCCAGGTTTGGCGTTATCCGGCGCACACGGCGGCTCGTCCAGCAATGGCAGCAGCCGCCGCGGCTCCGCCCCGCCGTCAGCCCCCGACGACGGGCCCGAAGCGACCCGGGAGCGTGGCGGTGTGTGCGCCCGAGAGCTCGGCGAGAGGCACCTCGAAGAGGCCCTGCACCTCGAGCGAGCCCGACTCCGCATCCGTGACCCCGATGCGGAGCACCGGGATCGAGCGACCGGCGCAGAGTCCCTTGAACTTCACGTCGTCTTCCCTCGGCACCGACACCAGCACTCGCGCGGTCGACTCGCTGAAGAGGGCGTCGGAGGCCGAGACGCCGTCGCGCTCGATGATCTCGTCGAGCCACACCCGGGCACCGATGCCGAACCGCAGCACCGACTCGGCGAGGGTCTGGGCGAGCCCGCCGTCGCTGAGGTCGTGCGCGGAGTCGATGAGACCCTCGAAGGCTCCGGCACGCAGCAGCTCGGCGAGCGCCGCCTCGGCGGGCAGCGACACCTGAGGAGGCAGGCCGCCGAGGTGGTCGTGGATGACGCCGGCCCAGGCCGAGCCGTCGAGCTCCGGGCGGGTGGTGCCGAGCAGGTAGAGGTTCGATCCCTCGTCCTGCCAACCCGAAGGAACGCGGCGAGCGACGTCGTCGATCACACCGAGCACGGCCACCACCGGGGTGGGGTGGATGGGCTGCGAACCGGTCTGGTTGTAGAACGAGACGTTGCCGCCGGTGACCGGGATCTCGAGCTCGAGGCATCCGTCGGCGAGCCCCTCGACCGCCTTCGAGAACTGCCACATGACCTCGGGGTTCTCGGGGCTGCCGAAATTGAGGCAGTCCGAGACGGCGACCGGGGTGGCGCCTGTGACGGCCACATTGCGGAACGCCTCCGCGAGAGCGAGCTGCGCCCCGCGGTAGGGGTCGAGCTGGCAGTAGCGGCCGTTGGCGTCGGAGGCCAGTGCGAAGCCGAGGCCCGACTCCTCGTCGACCCGGATCATCCCGCCGTCGTCGGGGAAGGAGAGCGCCGTGTTGCCGAGCACGTAGCGGTCGTACTGGTTGGTGATCCACTCCTTCGACGCCATGTTCGGCGAGGAGACCAGCTGCAGGAACTCCGACCGCAGGTCTTCACCCGAGGTCGAGCGGGGAAGGCGGGAGGCGGAGTCTGCCTGCAGGGCGTCGAGCCACGCGGGGTAGGCGACGGGGCGCTCGTAGACCGGGCCGTCGACGGCCACGGTGCGCGGCTCGACGTTGACGATCTCTTCGCCGTGCCAATTGATGACCAGGCGGCCGGTGTCGGTGACCTCGCCGAGCACGCTCGTCTCGACATCCCACTTCGCCGTGACCGCGAGGAAGCCCTCGAGCTTCTCCGGCTTCACGACCGCCATCATGCGCTCCTGGCTCTCGGACATGAGGATCTCCTCGGCCGTGAGCGTGGGGTCTCGCAGCAGCACCTTCTCGAGCTCGATGAACATGCCGCCGTCGCCGTTCGAGGCGAGCTCCGAGGTGGCGCACGAGATGCCGGCGGCCCCGAGGTCTTGGATGCCCTCGACGAGCTCGCCCTTGAACAGCTCGAGGCAGCACTCGATGAGAACCTTCTCGGCGAACGGGTCGCCCACCTGCACGGCGGGGCGCTTGGTGGGGCCGCCGGCCGAGAACGTGTCGGAGGCGAGGATCGACGCGCCGCCGATGCCGTCTCCGCCCGTGCGGGCGCCGAAGAGCACGACCTTGTTGCCGACGCCACGGGCGTTGGCGAGGTGCAGGTCTTCGTGGCGGAGCACGCCGACCGAGAGCGCATTGACGAGCGGGTTGCCCTGGTAGACCTTGTCGAAGTAGGTCTCGCCGCCGATGTTCGGCAGGCCAAGGCAGTTGCCGTAGAACGAGATGCCGCTCGTGACGCCGTGCACCACGCGCGCCGTGTCGGGCTCGTCGATGTCGCCGAAGCGCAGCTGGTCCATGACCGCCACAGGGCGTGCGCCCATCGAGATGATGTCGCGCACGATGCCGCCGACGCCCGTGGCCGCACCCTGGAAGGGCTCGATGTAGGAGGGGTGGTTGTGGCTCTCGACCTTGAAGGTGACCGCCCAGCCCTCGCCCACGTCGACGACACCGGCGTTCTCGCCCATGCCCACCATGAGGTTCTTCTTCATGGCCGGGCTGACCTTCTCGCCGAACTGACGGAGGTAGATCTTCGACGACTTGTAGGAGCAGTGCTCACTCCACATGACCGAGTACATGGCCAGTTCGCCGCTCGTGGGGCGCCGGCCCAGGATCTCGCGGATCTTCGCGTACTCGTCGGACTTCAGGCCGAGCGCCTCGTAGGGCTGCTCACGCTCGGGGGTCGCGATGGCGTTCTCGACGGTATCGGCAATGCTCACGCGGCCAGGGCTCCTTGAATAGCGGGGGAGGGATGCGGGTCAATTCTACCGGCCGTACACCGGGGGTCGGGCCGGGTCCCGAACCTGTGGAGAACGGATGCGACGCGCGGCTCTGGGGATAATCCGTGAAGCCTATTCACGGACTTCAGGCGTACCGTCGCATAATCGCGCAGGCCACCCGGCCGGCGCCCGCACCCCCTGTGCCCGCACCCCCCCCCGTGCCCGCATCCCCCGTGCCCGCACCCCCTTGAGAGAAGCTGCTCGTGAACCGCACCTGGCATCGTTGGATCCCCGCCGTCGCCGTGCCCGCAGTGGTCGTCGTCGTCGCCGTCACGGGCGGGGTTGCGGCCACGGCCTCCGCCGACCTGCCGGAGAGATCGCCGCAGGAGGTGCTGGCGCTCGTCGGCGCGTCCGAGGTCGAGGCGTTCTCCGGAACCCTCGAGCAGAGCTCCGACCTGGGGCTGCCGGATGTCTCCGCGCTGTCGAGTGGGTCCGGGTCGTCAGACGACTCCGGCGCTGCCGTCTCCAGCGCCCTCGAACTGGCCACGGGCAGCCACACCGCCCGCATCTACGCCGACGGGCCCGAGCGGTTGCGTGTGCAGGTGCTCGACACGCTGGCCGAGCGCGACGCGGTGCGGAACGGCGACGACCTGTGGTTCTACGACTCGGATGAGCAGACCGCCGTGCACGCGACCCTCCCGTCGCGCGGCGACGGCGCGACGCCGGGTGACTCCCCGCCCGGCACGGACGGCGCGGTGCCCACGCCCGACGAGATGGCCTCGCGGTTCCTGGAGTCGGTCGACCCGTCGACGGATGTCTCGCTCGGCTCGGAGCAGACGGTCGCGGGCCGCGACGCATACTCGCTCGTGCTCACTCCGCGAACCGACGACACGCTGGTCGGCTCGGTCACGATCGCCGTCGATGCCGAGACGGGCATGCCCCTCGAGGTGCAGGTGTTCGCGCGCGGCTCCGCTGCCGCGGCCTTCGAGGTGGGGTTCTCCGAGCTGTCGCTCGACACGCCCTCGGCCGACCTGTTCGACTTCGCTCCGCCTGCCGGAACCGAGGTGACGGAGAAGGATCTGGCCGACCGGTTCGACGGTGACGGTGACGGTGGCGCCGGCCCGGGTGCCGACGCGAGCGATGCCGCGGGCCACCAGGGCAGCGAACCCACCGTCACGGGCGAGGGATGGGGCTCGATCGTGGAGACGAGCCTCGGTGGCGACCTCACCGAGATCACCTCGAACCCGCTGTTCTCGCAGCTCGCCACTCCCGTCGAGGGCGGCAGCGTGCTGCAGACCGCTCTCGTCTCCGTGCTGCTCACCGACGACGGCAGGCTGCTCGCCGGCGCTGTCCCTGCAGAGCTGCTGCAGCAGGCCGCGGCGGCCGAGTGACCGATCCGGCCGCCCAGGCCGCCCGCACCGATCCGGCCGGGGGTGCCGATCCGGCCGCCGCGCAGCCCGCCCCGACCAGCGACTCCGCCGCGTTCGCCATCCGCACCACGGACCTGACCAAGCGCTTCGGGCGTTCGACGGTGGTCGATGGCATCGACCTCGCGGTGCCGCGAGGGTCGGTCTTCGGCTTCCTCGGACCGAACGGGTCGGGCAAGACCACCACCATCCGCATGCTCCTCGGGTTGGCCTCCGCATCGGCGGGCGAGGTGCGCGTGCTCGAGCGTGAGATGCCGGCGAACCTCGCCCGGGTGCTCCCCGCGGTGGGGGCGTTGATCGAGGGTCCGGGCTTCTACCCCTTCCTCTCCGGTCGCGCCAACCTGCACCGGCTCGACAGTGCCGACGGCTTCGCGTCGGCCTCCACGCGGCAAGCCCGCGTCGAGCGTGCCCTCGAACGCGTCGGCCTGTCCTCCGCAGCGGGCAAGAAGGTGCGGGCGTACTCGCTCGGCATGAAGCAGCGCCTCGGCATCGCCAATGCACTCCTCACCCCGCGCGAACTGATCGTGCTCGACGAGCCCACGAACGGCCTCGATCCGCAAGGCACGCGCGAGGTTCGCACCCTCATCCGCTCGCTCGCCGCCGAGGGCACCACGGTGTTCGTCTCGAGCCACCTCCTCTCCGAGATCGAGCAGATGTGCTCGCATGTGGCAGTGATGCGCGCGGGCCGCCTCGTGGCGCAGGGCGCTCTCGACGACCTGCGTGGAGCCGGCCGCACCCACCTCCGCCTGACGGTGGCGACACCGGATGCGCCGACCGCGGTGGCCACGCTCTCCCGCCTCGGCGTGCCCCCCGCACCGCTCGGGGAGTCCCATCCCGCAAGCCACCCCGCAGACCGCCCCGCAGTCCGGCCGGCCAACGACTCCGCCATCGGCCCCGCCATCGACCCCGCCGCCGACGCGGCGGAGAGCACTGCGCTCGAAGGGGAGCTCCCCGAGACCGTGCCGGCCGAGACCGTCGTCGCGGCCCTCGTGGCCGACGGGGTGCGCGTGCGCGGTTTCGCGGTCGAGCGCGCCTCGCTCGAAGACCTGTTCGTCGAGCTGACCGGAGAGGGGTTCGACGTTGTCCAGTGACTCCATCGCTCCTGCGCGCCCCAGACGGGCTCTCGGCTGGGGCTTCTTCCTCTCCGAGCTCTCGGTGCTCTTCCGCCGTCGCCGAACGTGGGCCATGCTCCTCGCGCTCGCCGCCGTGCCCGTGCTGATCGCCGTCGCCATCCGCCTCACCGACGACGGGCAGGGCGGTGGCGGCGGACCGGCCTTCCTCGACCGCATCACGCAGAACGGCCTCTTCGTGGGCGTGACCGCTCTCGTCGTCGCCATTCCCCTGTTCCTGCCGCTCACGGTGGGAGTCGTGGCGGGCGACTCCGTCGCGGGGGAGGCCGGCACCGGCACCCTCCGTTACCTGCTCGTGTCGCCGGTGGGGCGCATCCGTCTGCTCGTCGTCAAGTTCGCCGCCGCCGCGGTGTTCTGTCTCGCGGCCACCCTCACCGTCTCGGTCGCCGGCATCCTGATCGGCCTGGCGCTCTTTCCGGTGGGCCCCGTCGCCCTCGTCTCGGGCGACACCGTGAGCGTCGGCGAGTCGCTGCTGCGCTCCCTGCTCATCGCGCTCTACATCACGCTCGGGCTCCTCGGGCTCGCCGCCATCGGCCTGTTCATCTCGACGCTCACGGATGCGCCGGTCGGCGCGATGGCTGCCACGGTCGTGGTGTCGATCGTGGCGCAGGTGGTGGGGCAGCTCTCGCAGCTCGAGTGGCTGCATCCGTGGCTGTTCACCTACCACTGGCTCGACTTCGCCGACCTGCTGCGGCAGCCGATCGAGTGGTCGTCGTTCGGCGCGAACGCCGTGCTGCAGCTGGCCTACGTCGCGGTCTTCGGAGCGCTCGCCTACGGCCGCTTCGCGACGAAGGACATCCTCTCGTAGCCCGCCGGCCGGCCCACGGGCAGCGCCAGCTGCTCGACCTCTCTCACGGAGTAGCGCCAACTGCTCCAACAACGCGGGTTTCGCGCAGTTGGCGTTACCCGGCACAGCCGGTGGGGGGTAGGTGGCGGCCGGCGATGGCCGGCGCGGCAGGCCACCCGCGGCAGGGCATGCGCGGCCCAGCCACGCGGGCGGGCCACGCGCGGGCGGGCCACGCGCGGGCAGGCCGCACGCGCGCGGCTGCTACCCGCGCCCCGGCACCCACCCGAGCAGCGGGGCCAGCCGCTCCGCGATGTCGTGCAGCAGCTGCACGTAATCCTCCGGCTCGAACGAGAACGGCAGCGCGAACGCCACCTCCTCTACCGCCCGGAACGTCGGATCGGCCAGCAGCATCTCGGCTATGTCGGCGGATGGCCCCACGAGATCGGCGGCGAACAGCATGCGCCTCGGCCCGTGCGGCACACCCACGCGGCCGGCCCGGGAGGCGGCGTATGCGGCGTAGCGTTCCTTCTGCGCGGAGGTCGCCGAATCGGTCGGGATGACGACGAGCCCCTGAGAGACCCGCGCGCGGTCGCCGAGCGGATGCGCCGCGCGGTACTCCTCGACCTGTCGCCACTGGTTCTCGGCGAAGTCGTCGCCGTGCTCGCCCTGCACCACGCTCGAGGTGAGCAGGTGGAACCCGTTCTCGCCCGCCCAACGCGCCGATGCGAGACTCCCGGCGCCGTACCAGAGGCGGGAGGAGAGCCCCTCCGAGTGCGGCTGCACCGTGTTCGCGAACACTTCGATGCCGCGGGTCGGCGCCTCCTCCAGCACCGCGTCGCCGCGCACGAACGCGCGGAAGCGCAGGAGCCGCTCGTAGCCGAACTGCTCCTGCTCGTGCGTGTCGGGGTAGATGGCGTCGCGGAAGAGATCGAGGTTCATCGGCGTGCCGGCCGAGAAGCCCGGGTTGATGCGGCCGTGCGAGAGGAGGTCGACGGTGGCGAGGTCCTCCGCGAGCCGGAACGGGTTCTCGAGGCCGATCGGCACCACCGCGGTTCCGAGCTCGATACGCGACGTGCGCTGCGACGCCGCCGCCATCACCGCGACGGGCGACGAGATGCCGTGCTGCAGGTGCCGCGATCGCAGCCAGGCGCTGTCGAAGCCGAGGCGCTCGCCGAGGGCGATCGACTCGAGCGTGGCCTCGTGGCCGGCGACCGGATCGGCGGGGTCGAACACCCCGATCGTGAGGAACCCGAGTCGGCGCAACGGGCGGTTCGCGGGCAGTTCGCTCATCCGTTCAGCCTACGGTCCCCGCCCGGCCGCTCGGCCGCCCCCGCCTGGCTTCCTAGCCGCCCCGACTTGACAGTCGTTGCGCGAATAAGCGCCGACTTGGCACATCTTGTGTCAAGTCGGCCACTTTGGGCGCAACTACTGTCAAGTCGGAGGAGGCAGGCGCGCGGGGAGGCGGGCGCGCGGCGAGGCAGGCGCGCGGCGGGGCGAGCGTGCGACGCGCTCAGGCGGCCGCGAGCGGTGGGACGCGCTCGTCCGCGGGCGGCGGCGGAGGCGGGGTTCCGTCGCCGAAGGGCCGGCCGCCGAGCTCCTCGCGGTGGTGCGGCGTGAGCCAGCCCCGCGGATCGGGCCCCAGAGGCACCACCCCGGTGGGATTGATGTCGCGGTGCACCTTGTAGTAGTGGTCCTTGATCTGGCCGAAGTCGATCGTGTCGCCGAAACCAGGCGTCTGGAAGAGATCGCGCGCGTAGGCCCACAGCACCGGCATCTCGCTGAGCTTCGAGCGGTTGCACTTGAAGTGCCCGTGGTAGACGGCGTCGAAGCGCGCGAGGGTCGTGAACAGGCGCACGTCGGCCTCGGTGATGGTGTCGCCCACGAGATAGCGCTGCGACGAGAGCCGGGTCGACAGGGAGTCGAGCCGGGAGAACAGCCGCTCGTAGGCCCGCTCGTAGGCCTCCTGCGATCCGGCGAACCCGGCGCGGTAGACGCCGTTGTTCACGTCGCGGAAGACGCCGTCGTTGACCTCGTCGATCTCGGCCCGGAGCGCATCCGGGTAGAGGTCGGGAGCGCCCGCGCGGTGGAAGGCCCCCCACTCGGTGGAGAAGTCGAGGGTGATCTGCGGGTAGTCGTTCGTGACCACGCGGCCGGTCGGCACGTCGACGACCGCGGGCACCGTGATGCCGCGCGGATAGTCGCGGAACCGCGCGAAGTACGCCTCCTGCAAGCGGGAGATGCCGAGCACCGGATCGACGCCGCCCGGGTCGAGGTCGAAGGTCCAGCTGCGCTCGTCGTGCGTGGGGCCGGGGAGCCCGAGCGAGATGGCGCCCTCGAGCCCGAGCAGCCGGCGCACGATGACCGTGCGGTTCGCCCAGGGGCAGGCGCGTGCCGCGACCAGCCGATAGCGGCCGGCCTCGACGGGCCAGCCGTCGCGGGCATCGCGGGTGATGCGGTCCTCGATGTAGTTGGTGTCGCGGTCGAACTCCCCGGGTTGCACGTAGCTCATGCTCCGAGCCTACGCGCGGCACCCGAACGCGCACCCAGGCCGCCCGAGCGCCGCCCCGAGCACGGCCCCGAGCACCGCCGTCCCGAGCACCGCCGCGAGCGCCCCTGCCCTCAGTACGCCAGCGCCGCCCGCTCCATCCGCCCCGACGACTCCCCCACGAGCGACGGATCCCGCGGATCCAGCCGCAGCACCTCCGTGCCGTCGGCGAGCGCGTCCATCCCGATCCAGAACACGCTCGGGCTCTCCGTGGCCCCGAAGTAGTAGTAGCGATTCGTGAGGTCGGCGCCCGCGTGCCACCAGGTGGGGTAGACCCCGCCGTCGTCGTAAGGCGCGCCGAAGGGCACCGACACGTTCGAGATGAGCTGGAACACCCGCGCCACGGCCTGCTCGGCGGTGTCGGGCTGGGGCAGGTGATGCAGGAAGTAGGAGGCGCGCACGAACCGGTCGCTCGAGGTGATGTCGCCGGGCGGAGGCAGCTCGCCGCCGAAGGAGCGGTAGCGCTTCAGGTTCTGCAGCTGCAGGTCGAGGGCGGGCGAGTTGGCCATGACCGTGAACTCCCGGCCGTGGTGCACCACCAGACGCCCGTCGAGCGGCTCGATCACCGCGGAATCGCCGCCGGCGTCTTCGAGGGCGATGTGGATCCCGAGCTCCTGACCGCGGAACAGCGGCGACGTGATCCGGATCTCATCGACCCGCGCCACCGCCTCGGCCACCGTGGCGAAGTTGTCGAGCAGGTACTGCACCCAGAGAGCGTTCGCCACGGCGGGCCGCCCGTCGGCGTCGGGGAACGACACGTCCTCGGGGTTCAGGTAGAGCGCGTGCGCCGCGAAACCCTTCTCGTTCATCCCGTCGACCGTGCCGACGCCCCACATGCTCACGACCACGCTCGAGTAGGTCGAGGTCCAGTCCAGTGCCTCCGGATCGGGCCCGCCGGTGCGCGCTGTCCCACGCGGCACGAACCACAGCTCGGGCTCGTCGCTCACCGCCCAGTCCATGCATCTGCTCACAGCTTTGGCGCCGTCGCCACGATTCCAGAAGATCCGAGTGCACATGCTCGGATGCTAGTGGATGACAAGCCAAGGATTTGCTCAGGTCTTGATCAAGACCAGCCCCGGAAAACCCCGCCCGGGGGGTCGAAATCGGCCTCCAACACTCCGCGCGAGGCCGAAGAATCCCTGGTCGACAGTAGAGTTTCGCATTCCGGTCCAGGTGGCGTCCGGCGCGCAGAAGTTATCCACAGGCCCCATCCCGACCCGTCGACGAACGACATCCGCGCGGGTAATGTCTCACTCGACCCGGACCGGTCCCACGGAGACACCCCTCCGTGAGGTCCGCGACATCGAATCCGATGTCGTTCGTGTGATGCGCGTGGCATACCCCGAGCACCCCCGATGCTCGCCACGCGCATCACACACTTTCCCTCTCGCGACATCTCCTCGCACCGCGTCGCCTACGCTTGACCGGTGACCCGCCGCACCTCCCTCCGACAGCTCGTCTGGGGTCGAGGAGCCGGCCTCCCGCGCGACGTCGTGGTGCTCGGCGTGGTGGCGTTCTTCGTGATGCTCGGCTTCGGCGTCGTCATCCCCGTGCTGCCCGTCTACGTGCGGAGCTTCGGCGTGGGCTATCTCGAGGTGGGAGCGGTCGTCTCGGTCTTCGCCGTCATGCGGCTCGTGGCCAACCCCTTCGTGGGGCGGCTCGTCGACCTCGCGGGCGAACGCGTCATCCTCGCGATCGGGATCGGCATCGTGGCGCTCTCGAGCGCGCTCGTCGGCCTCGCCGACAGCTATCTGCAGGTGCTGCTCCTCCGCGGCGCGGGCGGCATCGGATCGGCGATGTTCTCGGTGGCCGCCATGACGCTGCTGCTCGCCTCCTCCGATCCGTCGATCCGCGGCCGGGCGGTCGGCTTCTACCAGGGCGGCTTCCTCATCGGCGGCATGGCGGGACCCGCGGTGGGCGGCCTCCTCTCGGGCATCTCGCTGCACGCGCCGTTCTTCTTCTACGCCGGCACGCTCGTGGTGGCGGGCGGCGTGGGGCTCGCCCTCCTCCGCCGGCACGACCGCAGCGAGGTGAAGAGCGCGGAGCCGGCCCGTCCGTTCCGCGACGTACTGCGCGACCGGCGCTACCAGGCGGCGCTGCTCGCGAACCTCGCGCAGGGCTGGTCGGCGATGGGGGTGCGCACGGCGCTCATCCCCGTGCTCGTGGTCGAGAGCCTCCGCGGCGAGCCCGCGTGGACGGGCATCGCGTTCGCCGTGGCCGCCGTGGTGCAGACCCTCGCGCTCGTGCCTGCGGGGAGGTTCGTCGACACCGTGGGGCGGCGGCCGGCCATCGTGGCCTCGTTCGCGGTGGGCGCCGTGGTCATGATCGCCATCCCGTTCGTCGACTCGCTCTGGCTCCTGATCGTGCTGCTCTCCGTCTACGGCGCGGCCGCGGCGTTCATGGGCACCGCTCCCGCGGCCTCGGTGGGCGACGCCGCGGGCGGGCGCGGGGGCCAGCCGGTGGCCGTGTTCCAGGCGGTGGCCGATGCCGGGGCCATCGTGGGGCCGCTCGCCGCCGGGCTCCTGGTCGACGCGTTCGGGTTCCCGGCGGCGTTCGGCTCGGCGTTCGTGCTCATGGCGGCCGCGTCGTTGTTCGCGCTGCGGATGCCGCGCGGGTTCGCGAAAGCTACCACCACGACCGCCTGACCGCTCGGAGGAGGCATCGACCTTCAGTGGATACCGTCCTGTGCATGATCCCGAAGCGCAGTGCGATGAGCAGGGCAGCCAGGGCGGGAGGAACGGTCGCCGTGGCGGCGGCGCTCCTCACGGCGAGCGGATGCGCCGCCGAGGCCGAGGCGCCCGGCACCCAGGCGGGCGCATCGCCGATCGCGTCTCCGACGGCCACCAGCACCCCGACGCCCGATCCGACCGCTCTGGCCGAAGCGGCTGCTGCGGCCGACGAGGCGCTGCTTCCCTTCGCCGCCGAGGAGATCCGCGAGTGGGCGCCGACCGCGGTGCCGAGCAGCGATTCCGAGGGCTTCGCCTCGGCCTTCTCGGGCTGGATGAGCGAGCACACGGCCAAGAACCACCGGAGCACCGACAACAGCGCAGAGGCGGGCTCCTACCTCGTGCAGATCGCCTGCCGCGGCGAGGGCACGATCACGGTCGAGACGTCGACACTCGACGGTCAGCCCGCGTCGGATCCGGTCGTCTGCCGGAACAGCACGATCGCCTTCGACGCGACCACGCCCACCGAGGGTCTCGTGACCGAGCTCGCGCTCGACGGTGCGCCTACGATCTACGCGCTCTCGTTCCAGCACGCTCCCGCGGGCTAGGAGCCCGACCGGAGCGCCCCGCCCACCCCGAGCGCCCCGCCCACCCCGAGCGCCTCGGCGAGGAACGCCCGCATCGTCTGGATGAGCTCGAGCCGCGACGACGCGCGGCGGTACTCATGCCCCTCGCCCTCGAGCTCGAGGTACGCCACGGGCCGATCCAACTCCCGCAGCGCCGCCACGATGCGGTGCGCCTCGCCGATCGGCACGTTGCTGTCGAGCTCGCCGTGCACGACGAGCAGGGGCACGCGGATGCGCTCGGCCTGCTCGAGCGGCGAGATCGACCTGAGGAACTCCCGGTCGTCATGCGGATGCCCGTACTTCGTCACCGCGGCCGCCGCGATCCAGGGCTCCGTCTCCTCGTAGAAGTGCAGCAAATGCGACATGCCGCAGATGTCGACCCCCGCCGCGAAGACACCGGGGGTGAAGGCGAGGGCCGCGAGCGTGAGGTACCCGCCATACGACCGGCCGGTCACGGCGATGCGGTCGGGTGCCGCGACGCCGATCTCGACGAGGTGCCTGGCGGCAGCGGTCACGTCGTCGAACGCACCCTGCCGGCCGTGCACGTCGTCGGCGTGCACGAACTCGCGGCCGAAGCCCGAGGAGCCCCGCACGTTGGGCGCGAAGACGGCCACCCCCGAGGCCACGAGCGCCTGGTGCTGCGGGCTGAAGGTGGGCCGCTCCTGCGACTCCGGACCGCCGTGCAGGTGCAGCATCGCCGCTCCGGGCGTGGCGGGGGGCTCGGGCGAGCGCAGCAGCCACGGCCCGGTGGCGGAGGAGACGGCTGGGCTCTCGGGCACTCGATAGAGCCAACCGGTGATCTCGAGGCCATCGCGGGAGCGGTAGCGCTCGAGCGTGGGCACGACGAGCCGCACGGGGGGCAGCTCCGGCACGGCCGTCACGCGGGTCCAGGCGAAGCCCGCCGTGTCGAGCCGCCAGAGCTCGCGCGGCCGCTGCGGCCCCTCCACCGCGAGCAGCACGCTGCTGCCGTCGCGGCTGAGCACGGGGCTCGTGGCCACGGCACCGGGGAGACCGGGCACGGGCTCGGACCGCCCGCTCGCCGTGTCGTAGAGCTCGAGCTCGCTGCGCCCCTCCACGTTCCAGACGAGCAGCAGCATTCGGCCCTCGTCGTCGGCGTCGAGGGCCTCGAGCTCGGCGTCCGGCCGCTCGGCGAGCACGCGGGGCGGCCGCGACCAGTCGGCGGGGTCGACGGGGTAGGCGATCAGCTGATGCCTGGGCAGCCCCACCTCGGTGGCCGCGTAGACCATCCCAGGCGCCGACTCGCCGGGGGGCGAGGGGCGGATGAAGGCCACCTCGGTGGCCCCGGTGGCCGGGCGCGGCATCACGGGGTGGTCGTCGTCGCTCTCCCTGTCGACGACCACGCAGAACTCGTGCCCGCGCGGGCCATCGCGCATCACGAGCATGCGCTCGTGGGCCGAGAGGTCGAGCACGTGGATGAGGTCGCCCACGGCGAGCAGGTCGAGCTCTCCGGATGCGGGGTCGGCCAGGTACGCGCGCGTGGGCTCGCCGGCCTCGCTCGCGGGAACGGTCACGACCACGCGATGCCCGCTCCTCGTCCACGGCCCCAGCTCGGCGTGCCGCTCGCGTGGGCCCGAGACGCGCTTGGCGTCGCTGCCGTCGGGCCGCACGACCCAGACCTGGGTGCGCACGCCGCCGTCGGTCGCCACGGCACAGGCGAGCCAGGCGCTGTCGGCCGACCAGCTCACCGCGATCACCGGGTCGTCGCCGAACGACACCCGCCTGGCCTCGGGCAGGTCGGTCGCGCCCGGCGCGGGCACATCCTGCACCCAGACCTCGGGCGAGCCGCCGCGGTCGCTGATGAACGCCACCCGGTCGGCATCCGGGGTCATCGACGGCCCCCAGCTGCCCCAGGCGGCCACGAGCTGCTCGGCGAGGCTCATCGGACTCCGTGCTCCTGCAGCCACATCTCCAGCAGCGCGAGCTGCCAGAGGGCGTTCGAGCCGAGGGTCGTGCGGGTGGTGTTGGGATCGGCGAGGAGGGTCTCGACGGTCGCCTCGTCGAAGAGCGCGCGCTCGCGGGCGACCGGATCGGTGAGGGCGGCGCGCACGCGTTCGAGATAGGGCCCCTCGAGCTGGCGGATGGCGGGCACCGGGAAGTAGCCCTTCGTGCGGTCGATCACCTCGTCGGGCACGATTCCGCGGCTCGCGCGCTTGAGCACGCCCTTGCCGCCGTCGCTGAGCTTCAGCTCGGGCGGGATCGCGGCCACGAGCTCCACGAACTCGTGGTCGAGAAAGGGCACCCGCGCCTCGAGCCCCCACGCCATCGTCATGTTGTCGACGCGCTTCACCGGATCGTCGACGAGCATGACCGTGGTGTCGTTGCGGAGCGCGGCATCCACGGCCGTCTCCGCGCCGGGCTCGGCGAACCGGCGGCGGATGAAGGCCGTCGGAGCGTCGACCGGCGCTCCCTCGAGCCAGGCCGGGTTCAGCAGCCGGGTGAGCTCGGGCCAGCGCCGGTCGAAGAACACCTGCGAGTACGCCTCGACGGCGTCGCCCCGAGCGACCCCGGCGAGCGGCGGGTACCAGTCGTAGCCGCCGAGCACCTCGTCGGCGCCCTGGCCCGACTGCACCACCTTGACCGACTTCGAGACGTCCTCCGAGAGCAGGTGGAAGGCCACGCAGTCGTGGCTGACCATCGGCTCGCTCATCGCGGAGACCGTGGCGTCGATGCCCGGCAGCAGTCTCGAGCTGTCGATCGGGATGCGGTGGTGGTCGGTGCCGAAGCGCTCGGCCACGAGGCTCGAGTATTCGAACTCGTCGCCCGACTCACCTCCGGCCGAGCCGAAGCCGATGCTGAAGGTCTGCAACCCGCTCTGCCCGGCCTCGGCCAGCAGTGCCACCACGAGGCTGGAGTCGATGCCGCCCGAGAGCAGCACGCCCACGGGCACGTCGGAGACCATGCGGCGCTCGACCGCGGTGCGGAGGCTCGCGATCACCGCCTCCTGCCAGTCCCGGTCGCTCCACCCGGCCCGCGAGGGGTCGCGCTCGAAGTCGGCCCGCCAGTACACGTGCTCGGTCGAGGAGCCGTCGGGCTCGATCAGGCGCACGGTCGCGGGCGGCAGCTTGCGCACCCCCGCGAGGATGGTGAGGGGTGCGGGCACCACGGAGTGGAAGGTCAGGTAGTGCTGCAGCGCCTCACGGTCGATCGAGGTGTCGACGCCTCCACCCTCCAGCAGTGCGGGGAGGGTGGAGGCGAAACGGATGCGGCCGCCGCCCTCGACGAGGTAGAGCGGCTTGATGCCGAGGCGGTCGCGGGCGAGCATCGCGCGGCCCGAGGCGTGCTCGACGATCGCGAATGCGAACATGCCGAGCAGGTGGCTCACGCAGTCCATGCCCCACTCGGCATACGCCTTGCCGATGACCTCGGTGTCGGAGGTCGAGAAGAAGCGGTGCCCCTTGCCCTCGAGCTCGGCGCGGAGCTCCCGGTGGTTGTAGATGCAGCCGTTGAAGGCGATCGTGAGGCCGAGCACCGGGTCGACCATGGGCTGGGCGCCGGCGGCGCTCAGGTCGATGATCGAGAGCCGACGGTGCCCGAGGGCGGCGGGTCCGTTCGACCACAGGCCCGTGCCGTCGGGCCCCCGATGGCGCTGACAGGCGGTCATGCGATCGACGGCGCCGAGGTCGGCGCTCGACCCGTCGAACCGGAGCTCACCGGCGAATCCGCACATCTCAGACCTCCTCGGCCGGATCGCGATCTGCCGCGGAGTCGGCCTCCGGCGCCACGATCCAGGTGTCCTTGGCCCCGCCGCCGCGCGACGAGTTGACGACCATGCTCCCGGCGGGTGCCACCCGGGTGAGCGCGAGCGGGGCCACCACGAATCCGTCGGGCGACCCGGGGGAGGCGTAGACGAACACGCGCAGGTCGACGTGCCGCGGTTCGAGCACGCCCCCGCGGGCCCCGTCGATCCCGGCTCCGGCCTCGGACGGGGTGGCCCGCGAGAACGTCGGATGCGACGACAGCGGCACGACCTCCTGCGCCACCCAGGCGTCGGGGTCGGCGGCGATGGCGGCCCGGCGCTCGGCCACCACGGCGGCGCCGGCCGCGGGGCCGATCAGCACGCCCTCGCCGCCGTGCCCGTCGACAGGCTTCGTCACGAGCTCGCCCACCCGCTCGAGCACGGCCCGCCGCTCCGCCTCGTCGCTCGTGCGATAGGTGGGCACCTGCTCGAGCAGCTGACGCTCGTCGAGGTAGTAGCCGATCAGGGTGGGCACGTTGCAGTACATCGCCTTGTCGTCGGCCACGCCGTTGCCCGGCGCGTTCGCGAGGCGCACGTGGCCGGCGGCGGCCACCTGCATGATCTGCTCGCCGATCCGGGCGCCGCGCGAGTCCACGGCATCCGGGAGCTCGTCGTCGAGGCGCAGGTAGAGCGCGTCGAGGGGTGTGCCTGTCGCGGTCTCGACCACCCGCCCGTCCGAGATCCCCACGTCGTCGAGGGCGAGCAGCTGGAGCCCGGCTCCCGCCGCGAGCGCGCGGTGCTCGAACCACGCGCCGCTCGCGGGGCCCGAGGAGAGCAGGGCTGCGGGGCCAGGAGCGGACCCGGCCGACCCGCCCGCCGAGAGCGCTCTGCGCAGGAGGTCGAAGGTGCCGCCTGGTGTGAGCATCCGCTCCGGTCGCGGCACGCCGGGCGCCACCTCGTCCATGAGCGACCGGATGGCGATCGCGTACGCGGCGCCGCTGGGATTCCGCAGGTTGTCCTCGAGCACCCGCCAGCCGCCGAACTCGTTGCGCACGAGGTCGAAGCCGATGACGGCCGAGCGGAGAGTCCCCGCCGGGAGCGCTCGCCCGCCCTCATGCCAGCCGGGCGCCCCCTCGACGGTGCGGCGCGGGATCACCCCGTCGCGCAGGATCCGCTGCTCGCCGTAGACGTCGCCGAGGAACGCCTCGAGCGCACGGGCGCGCTGCAGCACCCCCGCGCTGATGGCCGCCCACTCGTGGCTGTTGAGCACGCGGGGCACGAGGTCGACGGCGAAGGGGCGCGGGCCGTCGTCGGCGGCGAAGGTGAGCTCGTGGCCGGCGATCCAGGTCTCGGCGGCGCTCAGCCGCTCGGCCACGAGCCCGTCGGGGAGGCTCTCGAAGTAGCCCACGATCTCCTCGTAGGCGGGCCGGGGGCGCGATCCCGGCCCCACGGCCTCGTCGCCTGCGCGGCTCGGGTAGGTGCGGAGGGCCGGCACGGCGGGCGGGATTCCCGACGCCGGGCCCTGGGTCTCCTCCACCACGAGCTTCACCACCGCGGCGAGCTCGCCGCGTTCGGCGAATGCGGCCCGCTGGCGATCGGACGAGTTGCCGCGCGCGAGGAGCGTCGAGGCGAGCTCCACCACCTCGTCGTAGTCGCCCAGCTCCTCGAGCTGGGGCCGCAGGCGCCGGATGAGATGGCGCACCGCGTGCGCGGCGGCCGTGGGGCGCGGATGCCGGGTGTCGTCGAGCAGGTCGCCGGTGAGCCCGCTCCGCGCGGCCTGCCACATGGCGGCGCGGTGGATGGGCTCGGCGACGGGAGCGAGCGGCCGGCCCGCCTCGATGTCGAGCTCGGCGGCACGCACGCTCGCCCGGAACAGTCCGGCGATGAGCACGGCGTCGTCGACGATGGGGCAGGCATCGCACACGCGGAGCTCGAGGGTGGGGGCGTGCGACGAGGGGCGCACCTCGAAGTACGCCATCTTCGAATCGGCGATGACCCCCGTGGCGATGAGGTCGCCGAGCAGCTCGTCGTACTCGGCCGCGCTCGAGAGCGGGCCCGTGGAACCGGCGCTCGGCCAGCGCTGCCAGATGATCGAACGGATGCTGGAGTATCCCGTGTCGGCACCGTTCCAGTAGGGAGAGCTCGCTGAGAGGGCGAGCAGCACGGGCAGGTCGCGGGAGACCCGCTGGGCGATGTCGACGGCGAGGTCGCGATCCGAGACGCCGACGTGGATCTGGGTGCCGCAGATGAGCTGCTCGTCGACGAGCATCCGGTACTGCTCCTGCATGCGGCCGTAGCGGCCGGTGCTCGTGAGCTCGAAGTCGGCGAACTCCGAGCGCGGGGCGGTGCCGACGCACGCGATCCCGATGCCGTCGGGTGACGCGGCGTCGATCACGCCCTTCCGCAGTCGCAGCAGCTCCCGCCTCAGCCCGTCGAGGCTCGCGACCACGTCGGTGTTCGTCTCGACCGTCGTGCGCTGGATCTCGGCCGAGTAGCTGCCGGCCGGCAGCCTCGACAGGATCTGCGGCGCCCGCGCCGAGAGCTTCCCGCTCTCGAGATCGATCAGGTGGAGCTCTTCTTCCGCGCCCAGCGTCAACTCCGCAGCCATGCCGCACACCCTACGGCTACGGGCGCCCGAGCGGTGAGGTTTCACCCGCGATCAGCGGGCCGACGCCTGTCGGGCGACCGCGCGGAGGAGCTGCTCCTCGATGGCGGCGAGGGTGTCGTAGCGGGCCATCTCGGTCGCGATCTCCTCCGCGCGCCGGCGGTAGGAGTCGTGGGCCAGCAGCCGCATCACCGCGCTCTGAACCTGCTCGGGCGTCGGCGATCCCGTGCGGAGATCCACGCCCGCGCCCGACCACCCCACGCGTGCGGCCACCTCGGGCTTGTCCTCGGTGTCGCCCGCCACCACGAGGGGGACGCCGGCCGAGAGCGACTGCTGCACGCCACCGTAGCCGCCGTTGGTCACGACCACGTCGGTCACGGGGAGGAGCCGGTCGTAGGGCAGGTACTCGGCGACCCGCGCGTTGGCCGGCAGCGGCCCGAACCGCAGCAGCTCGTCGAGTGGGCGGCCGCCGAGAGTCACGACCACCGTGACGGGCGCGTCGGCGAGGCCCTCGAGGGCGGGGCGGATGAGTCGGCCGAGGTCGAGGTTGTCGACGGTGCCCTGCGTGACGTGCACGATCGGGCGCCCGGCGAGCCCGGGTGATGACAGGTCGTGCCACCAGTCGGGCAACGCACCCGCCCTGCCGGGGGCCGGGGGGAGTGCGCCGACGAACCGCACGTTCGGCGAGAGGTCGCTCCGCGGGTACTCGAAGCCGGGCACGGTGAGCTGGAGCAGTCGGTCGAAGGCCCGCGAGACGTCCATCGCGAAGTGGTCGATCGGCCCGGCGCCGATCTCGGCGAACATCCGCTCCGCCACCTTCTGGGTGTCGCGGAAGAGCACCGAGCGCGCGAGCGTGTTGAGCACCCGGTTGCGCACCCGCCCGAACGGGGTCGCCGAGGGGGCGAGCCCGAGGCCCCCGGGGGCGACGTCGCGGCCGAGCTGGGTGAGCGGGGTCACGCCGACGCCCAGGATGGGGGGCCGCGAGGTGCGCGACCCGTCGAAGAGCCACGGCGTGACGCCGGCGAACGCGGAGTCGGTGAGCACCGCATCCGGCCGCACCTCGGCGAGCAGCTCGCGCACGCTCGCGTGCTGAGCCGGGATCGTCTTCACGAAGAGGGTCTGGATGTCGTACTGGGCCCGCGCGAGTCCGCGATGACGGTCGCGGTCGGGCAGCGTGGTGGCCGGATCCCGGTCGTCGAAGTCGGCCCGGCCTCGCAGCGGCCGGAACTCCAGCCCGGCGTCGGCCGCAGCCTGCTCGAATCGGCTGCCCGTGTGCAGCAGCACGCGGTGGCCGCGTTCGACGAGCGAGCGCCCGATGGTGAGCACGGGCACGACATGGCCGTGCACCGGGGTGCTGCAGAGCAGGAAGGTCGCCATCGTGTCTCCGGGTCCTTTGGATAGAACTTCACTCTATCGAATTCAGCACGGATGTCCACTGGTATCCTGAGGGCGACGACAAGGAGAGCACATGGCTGAGCTGCTGTACGCGCTGCTGGGACTGATCACCCTGGGCGGTGTCATCACGGGGCTCGCCGCGCTCATCGCGATCGTACGCGCGCCCTACGACAGTTAGGGTGCGCCGGGCGCACGTCGTCGGCATGACCGACCGTCCCCACATCTCCGTGGT
Source organism: Herbiconiux oxytropis (assembly GCF_024979315.1). Classification (GTDB taxonomy): domain Bacteria; phylum Actinomycetota; class Actinomycetes; order Actinomycetales; family Microbacteriaceae; genus Herbiconiux; species Herbiconiux oxytropis. Next base: position 525,049 of record NZ_JANLCK010000002.1, read on the forward strand.
CATCCCGGTGAAGGATGACGCCGCCCACCTCGAGCGCTGTCTGAGCGCCCTCGGCCGCCAGACGATCGCGCCGAGTGAGATCGTCGTGGTCGACAACGTCTCCTCCGACGCCTCGGACGCCGTCGCCCGCATCGGAGGGGCCCGCGTGGTGCGCGAGCAGCGACCGGGCATCCCGGCCGCCGCCTCGACCGGCTACGACCAGGCCGAGGGGGAGGTCATCGCCCGGCTCGATGCCGACAGCATCCCCGCCGACGACTGGATCGAGCGGATCGGCGACCGCTTCCGGGACCGGCCCGACCTCGCGGCCGTCACGGGAGGCGCCTCCTTCTCGGGCGGGCCACGGGCCCTCCGCAGGGTGGGCGCTGCCCTCTACCTCGGCGCCTACCACCTCAGCCTCGCCCCCGCGCTCGGGCACGTGCCGCTGTTCGGCTCGAACTTCGCGATGCGCCGGAGCGAGTGGCAACGGGTCTCCGGCACCGTGCACCGCAAGGATTCCGAGCTGCACGACGATCTCGACCTGGCGTTCCACCTCGGCGTGCGCGGGCGCATCCGCTACGGTCGGGGCCTCTCCGTGCAGATCTCGTCGAGGCCTTTCGCCGAGGCGGGAACGCTGCCCACCCGCTTCCGGCGCGGCTTCCGCACCGTGCTCGTGCACTGGCCGCGCGAGCTGCCGTGGCTGCGCTGGTCGCGAAGGGTCATCCGCCGCCATCCTCGGCTCGCCGCAGCAGTCGCACCCGCTGGAGCACGGCTCCGGCCATGACCGCGCCGAGCCCGCCGATCGCCATGTCGCCGATCGTGTCGTCGTACTCCACGAAGATCTCCGAGCTGATGAACGCGTGCCCGAACCACTCGACCATCTCCCAGAGCGCGCTCACCGCGAGGCCGAGCGCCGCCGTGAGCACGACGGCCGTGGCCGGTGCCGATCGTGCCCCTGTGGACCGGGCCTCGGCGGGGTGCGGCACGATGCCGAGCTCCGCGAGCAGCAGGTAGAGCATCACGGCGATCACGGCCGTGCAGGTCAGGTGCACCACGACGTCCCACCACGCCACGCTCGTGTAGAGGTCGAGCACGTTGCTCCAGCCGGCCACGAGCAGCACGGCGCTGTAGACGAGATCGAACCCCGCTCGCACCCCGAGCAACCGGGGGAGGAGGAGCCCCGGCAGCACGAAGGCCAGCACGCCGGCATCCGTGGGGCCGAAGAAGACCGCCGCCACGACGACCCCGATGCCGGCGAGCACCCTGAGGGCGTCGGCGGAGAATTCGGCGGGGCCACGGGGAGGCCTGAGGAACCGGCCGACCATCCGGCGCCAGGCGCTGAGGGTCTCCGTGCCGGTCATGCCGGCGCCGACAGCTGCACGACGGCGTGCACGGGCAGGTGGTCCGAGGCCCAGACGCCGCCGGGCCGGCGCGTGCCGATGGCGGCGCGGTCGACCTCGACCCCCGCCGAGACGGCGATCCAGTCGATGCGCTTGCGCCCGCGACGGCGCTCGCGGTAGTTCGGAAAGGTGCCCCAGTCGGCCGTGAGGCGCCTGCCGGCTGCGCGCCAGGCGTCCCGCAGCACGCCGTTCGCGAAGAGCGCGGTGAGCGGGGCGGTCTCCTCGCCGCTGTTGAAGTCGCCCGTGACCACCGTGGGCAGCCCGCTCGCCGCCACCGACTCCCGGATGACCTCGGCCGCACGCACCCGTGACCGACGCGAGATGTGGTCGAAGTGGGTGTTGATCACGACGAAGCGGATGCCCGTGGCGCGGTCGGCGAACTCCGCGCGCACGAGGATGCGCGGCGTGTGGTTGCCCCACGACCTCGAGCAGGGAAGGTCCGGGGTGTCGGAGAGCGCCTCCTGGGCCCAGCGGCGGAGCTCGAGCCGGGTGCCGTCGTAGTAGAGCGGACAGCCCTCGCCCTGCCCGTCGGCGTCGCGACCGTGCCCGATGCGCAGGTAGTCGGGGCCGAGGGCGGCGCTGAGCGCACGATCCTGACCGGGCAGCACCTCCTGGGCTCCGAGCACCGTCGGCCGCTCGGTGGCGAGGATCGTGGCGAGGGCCGGCGCCCGCACACCCCAGCGGTCGGCGCTGCGAGGACCGATCGCGGGGCCGAGGCTCGGCATGCGGCGGCGGATGTTGAAGCTCATCACATGCAGCTCGGGCGGCTGCACCGGCCCGACGAGTGCGCGGTCGGTCATGCTCCGAGCCTAGGGCGAGCGGTGGCCGGCCGCTCGGCCACCACCACCGTGGCGTCGAACGCGGCCGAGCGGCGGATGCGGGTGGTGAGACCCGCATCGGCCAGCAGCCCCGCGGTCTGCGGGGCCTGCGAGCGGCTCGTCTCGATGAGGAGATGGGCGCCGGGAGCGAGCCACTGCGGTGCCTCCCGGGCGATGCGGCGGTGCAGGTCGAGCCCGTCGCCGCCGCCGTCGAGCGCTGTGACGGCCTCGTGCAGCCGTGCTTCGGGCGGCATGGTGCGGATGGCGTCGGTGGGCACGTACGGTGCGTTCACCGCGAGCACGTCGACGCGTCCGGCCAGTCGAGCCGGCAGCGGGCCGAACAGATCGCCCTCGAGCACGCGACCCTCGCCGAGGTTCTGTCGAGCCCACGCCACCGCGGCCGGATCGAGGTCGGAGGCCCACAGCTCCACGGGCGCATCGGAGCGGGCCAGGATCGCCGCCCCCACGGCCCCCGTTCCGCAGCACAGGTCGACGACCACCGCGCCGGGCCGCACGAACGGCATGGCAGAGGCCACCAGGAAGACGGTGCGGCGCCGCGGCACGAACACCCCGGGGCCGACCGCGATCCGGAGCCCGTCGAACTCCGCCCAGCCGAGCAGGTGCTCGAGCGGTTCGCCGCCCACCCTCCGTCGCACGAGCTCCTCGAGCGCGGCCCCGCCGCCCGCGCTCTCCTCGGCTCCGGCCTCGAGGAGCAGCTGCGCCTCCTCCTCGGCGAACACGCACCCCGCGGCCCGCAGGCGCGCGACGATCGCGTCGAACGGAAGCGGCGCGCTCATCCGGCGGCGTCGGGGGAGTCGGAGCGCTCCCGCGCGGCCGCCTCGAGCAGGCGCTTCGTGGCGCGGGCCTCCCACGCCTCCTGCAGCAGCTCGGCGAGCTCGGCGGGCGCGATCCGCTCGAGGCGCACGAGCACGCTCGGGTGCCCGTCGTAGTGGGCGGTGGTGAAGAAGACCGACGGATCGCGCTGCAGCAGCGCCTCCCGCTCGCCGAGGTCGGCCCGCCAGCAGACGAGCACGCCCGGCTGGTCGTGCAGGCGCGCGAACATCCTGCGGCCCACGTAGAACGCCGGGGTGCCGTAGGCCGTGCGCTCCTCGGTGGCGGGCAGAGCGAGCGCGAGCCGCCGCACGTCGTCTTCGTCGCTCATGTCGCCTCCGCTCCTTCGAGGTCAGGGCCTGGTGTCGTCCAGGTCGCCGTCGGGGTCCCGGCCTGGCCCCACCCTAACCCTCGGGCGGTGCGTGCCCTCGGTAGGCTGAGATCCGGTGTCTGCGGCGCGGAAGGAGCGGTCATGCCCCCGAGCGTGCGGAGCCTGCTGCGGGATCCGCGGTTCCGGCTCGAGCTGGCACCCGGTCCGTGGGCCGAGGGCGACGGGCGGCTCGAGGCGCCGATCACCTGGGCGCACAGCTCCGACCTCGCCGATCCGACGCCGTGGCTCGACGAGGGCCAGCTCCTGCTCACCGACGGCGCCCAGTTCGCGGTCGAGCAGAGCGCCACCGGGCACCACGGCACCGGGCACTCCAGCGCCGGGCACCCCAGCACCCAGGCTCCGGGGGCCGACCGCGCCCTCCCGGACGGCGCCCGCGATCCGGAACGCGCCTACGTCGACCGCCTGAAGGCCCGCGGCATCCGCGCCCTCGGCTTCGCCACCGGCGTCGTGCACGACCACGTGCCGCCCGCCCTCGTGAACGCCTGCGCCGCCACCGGGCTCCCGCTGCTCGTGATGGACGAGCAGACGCCCTTCATCGGCATCGTCCGCTCGATCGCCGACACGATCGCCGAGGAGCAGCGCGAGCGGCTCGAGTGGTCGCTCGACGCCCAGCGCGCCGTCGCCAGGGCCGCGCTCCGCGTCGACGGCCTCGGCGCCATCCTGCTCGAGCTCTCGCGCCGGCTCGACTGCTGGGTGGCGCTGTTCGACTCGGCAGGCACCGTGCTGCGCGTCCCCGGCCTCCGCGGTGTGCCCGCCGAGCTCACGCGCGTCGTGGCGGAGGCGGTGACCTCGGCGCTCGGCCGGGGCTCGCGGGCCGGGCTCAGCATCATCGAGGCGGGCGGGGGCATCTCGCTGCAGACGCTCGGCCAGCGCGGTCAGTTGCGGGGAGTGCTCGCCGTGGGCGCCTCGGAGCCCCTCGACGCGGCCGGCAACGACCTCGTGGCGAGCGTGATCGGGCTTGCGAGCATCGCCCTCGAACAGCGTCGGGGCCTCGACGCGGCCAGGCGCCGCCTCCGCACCGGCCTCTTCGAGCTCGTGCTCTCCGGGGTCGTCGACGTGGCCGACCGCACCGCCGTGAGCCTCTGGGGGCCGCTGCCGCCCGAGCCCGTGCGGCTCGCGATCGTGGTGGGCGAGGTGCACGGCCAGGCGCTCCTCGACGAGCTCGAGCTGCAGGCCGACGAGAACAGCGGCCGCTTGTTCTTCGCCGAGCGCGACGACGAGATCCTCATCGTCACGCCGCACGACGACCTCGCGGCCTCGGAGGCCCTGCTCGCCCGGCACGGGCTCGCGGCGGGTGTCTCGGGCCCCGTGCCCTGGCACGAGCTCACGCGGGGCCTCGGCGAGGCCCGTCATGCGGCCGGATCCGTCACGCGCGAGAGCGCCGTGGTGCTCTTCGAACAGCTGGCCGAGCAGGGCATGCACGGACTGCTGGTGGCCTCGGGCGGCGACCGGGTGGCGAAGCGGATGCTGCAGCCGCTGATCGACCTGCCGCCGGCCGAGCGCGACACGGCGCTCACGACGCTGCGGGTGTGGCTGCAGCACAACGGCGCGTGGGATCCGGCCGCGCGGGAGCTCGGCACCCACCGCCACACCCTGCGCAACCGGGTGCGCGCGGCCGAGACCCTGCTGGGCCTCGACCTCGACACCTTCGCGGCCCGCACCGAGCTCTGGTCGGCCCTCCAGCTCGTGACGCCCTAGTTCTGCGGGAAGCCCAGGTTGATGCCGCCGTGGGAGGGGTCGAGCCAGCGGCTCGTGATGGCCTTCTGCTGCGTGTAGAAGCGCACGCCCTCGGCACCGTGCGCCTTGGTGTCGCCGAACAGGGAGGCCTTCCAGCCGCCGAACGAGAAGGTCGCCACGGGAACCGGGATCGGCACGTTGATGCCGATCATGCCCACCTGGATCTCGTTCTGGAACCGGCGCGCCGCTCCGCCGTCGTTCGTGAAGATCGCGGTGCCGTTGCCGAACGCACCGGTGTTGATGAGCGCCACGCCCTCCTCATAGGACTGCACGCGCACGATCGAGAGCACCGGTCCGAAGATCTCCTCGGTGTAGACGCGTGAGGTCGTGGGCACGTCGTCGATGAGGGTGGGCCCGAACCAGAAGCCGTTCGGGTCGCCGTCGACCTCGATGCCGCGCCCGTCGACCACCACGGTCGCGCCGTCCTCGAGGGCGATGTCGACGTAGGAGGCCACCTTGTCGCGGTGCGCCTCGGTCACGAGGGGGCCCATGTCGCAGCCGCGACGGCCGTCGCCGATCCGGAGACCCGCCATGCGCGACGAGATCTTCGCCACGAGCTCGTCGGCCACGGGCTCCACCGCCACGAGCACCGAGATGGCCATGCAGCGCTCGCCCGCCGAGCCGAATCCGGCGTTGATGGCGGAGTCGGCCACGAGGTCGAGGTCGGCATCCGGGAGCACGAGCATGTGGTTCTTCGCCCCGCCGAGCGCCTGCACGCGCTTGCCGTGCTTCGTGCCGGTCTCGTAGACGTACTGTGCGATGGGAGTCGAGCCCACGAACGAGATCGCCGCAACGTCGGGGCTCGTGAGGAGGCCGTCGACGGCCTCCTTGTCGCCGTTCAGCACGGTGAAGACTCCGTCGGGGAGCCCGGCGTCCTTCCACAGCCTCGCGAGCCAGAGCGCGGCGGAGGGATCCTTCTCGCTCGGCTTCACGACCACGGTGTTGCCGGCCGCGATGGCGATCGGGAAGAACCACATCGGCACCATGGCCGGGAAGTTGAAGGGACTGATGATGCCGACGACTCCGACGGGCTGCTTGGTGGAGTAGACGTCGATGCCGGTCGAGACCTGCTCGGAGTACTCGCCCTTGAGGTGGTGGGCGAGCCCGGTCGCGAACTCCACGACCTCCTGGCCGCGGTTGATCTCACCGAGCGCGTCGGAGAGCTCCTTGCCGTGCTCGCTCGTGATGATCTCGGCGAGCTCGCCCTTGCGGGCATCCAGGAGCTCGCGGAATCTGAACACGATCGACTGCCGCTTCGTGAGCGAGAGGTCGCGCCAGGCGGGGAAGGCCGCTGCCGCGCTCGCGATGGCCGCGGCGATCTCGGCCTGATCGGCGAGGGCCACGCGCTTGGTCTCCACGCCGAGGGCGGGGTCGAAGACGGGGGCGGTGCGGCCAGAGTGCGAGGGCGACTCGGCGCCCTCGATCCAGTGGGGCACGACGGGGAGTTCGGAGGTTTCGGTCGACATGCCCCGAGGCTACGGTCGGCGCGGAGCGCGAGCGGTGCCAGAGTGTCGAACGACGGATGCCGCGGTGCACGATCTGGCAGCGCTCTGGCACCGATCTGCCACAGCGCTCGCGATCGTCTCCCGATCAGGCGGGGAGCGCTGCCTCGATCGCGGCGATGATCGCGGGGTCGTCCGGCACCGTGGAGGGGCGGAACCGCTGCACGCCGGAGGGCGTCACGAGGAACTTCTCGAAGTTCCACGTGACCCGCCCGGCCTTGCCCTCGGCATCCGGTGTCTCGGTGAGCGACTTGTAGAGCGGATGCGCCGCGCGGCCGTTCACCTTGACCTTCTCGAACATGGGGAAGGTGATTCCCCACGTCATCGAGCAGTACTGCTTGATCTTCTCCGTGTCGCCGAGCTCCTGCAGGAACTGGTTGCTCGGGAAGCCGAGCACCGTGAAGCCGCGGTCGCCGTAGCGCTTCTGCAGCTCCTCGAGCGTCTCGTACTGCGGAGCGAGCCCGCAGCGCGACGCCACGTTCACGATGAGCCTCACCGGCGCGAAGTCGGCCAGGGTGGCGGGGGCGCCGTCGATCGTGGTCAGGGGGATCTCGTCGAGGTTCACGCGCGCTACTCTACGCCCGTCGCCCGCGAGCCCACCCGGCAGAATGGTCGGATGACAGGCAGCCTGCACGAACAGCGCGACGAGCGGGCGCGCGTGCAGCGGCGCACCCTCGCGGTGGTGGTGCTGAGCCAGGTGCTCGGCGGTGCGGGGCTGGCCGCGGGAGTGACCGTCGGCGCCCTGCTGGCCCAGGAGATGCTCGGCTCCGAGAGCCTCGCCGGAGTCTCGACCGCGCTGTTCACGCTCGGCTCGGCGCTCACGGCGTACGTCATCGGCCGCATCACGCAGCGCTCGGGCCGGCGCCTCGGCCTCGGCATCGGGTTCGCGGCGGGCGGGCTCGGCGCGATCGGCATCGTGGTGGCCGCGGTCACAGGCGGCGTGGTGCTGCTGTTCGTGAGCCTGTTCGTCTACGGCGCGGGCACCGCCACCAACCTGCAGGCGCGCTACGCGGGCACGGATCTCGCCACGCCGGCCCGCCGAGGCACCGCGGTGAGTATCGCCCTGGTCTCCACCACCGTCGGAGCCGTCGCCGGCCCCAACCTCGTGGAGCCGCTCGGCGAGCTCGCGCTCGGCCTCGGCATCCCGGCGCTCGCGGGCCCGTTCCTGCTCGCGGCGGCGGCGTACCTCGCGGCCGGCGCGGTGCTCCTTGTGCTCCTCCGCCCCGATCCTCTCCTCCTGGCGCGCCGCCTCGACGCGGCGTCGGCCTCCGCCGCCGTTTCTGCGCCTGCTGCCGCGCCTGCGCGCGGGCGGGTGTCAGCGCCCAGCGCGAGCGCCCCGCCTCCGCCCCCGCCCCGCCCGGGCACGGGTGCCTACGTGGGCGCCGCCGTCATGGTCCTCACCCAGATCGCGATGGTCGCCATCATGACCATGACCCCCGTGCACATGCGCGCCCATCACCACGACCTCGGCGACGTGGGCCTCGTGATCGGCGTCCACATCGGTGCGATGTACCTCCCCTCCCTCGTCACCGGTGCGCTCGTCGACCGCATCGGCCGCACGCCCATGGCGATCGCGGCGGGGGTCACCCTCCTCGCCGCGGGCATCACGGCGGCCCTCGCCCCGGGAGACGACCTCCTCCTGCTGATCGTCGCCCTGGCTCTGCTCGGCCTCGGCTGGAACTTCGGCCTCATCGCCGGGACCGCCCTCGTGGTCGACAACACGGTGCCGGCCAACCGCGCCCGCGTGCAGGGCACCCTCGACGTGCTCATCGCGCTCTCGGGCGCCGGCGCCGGGGTCATGTCGGCGGCGGTGATGGCCGGCACGAGCTACTCGGTGCTCTCGCTCGCCGGCGGCGTGCTCGCCCTCCTCCTCATCCCCGTCCTCCTCTGGGCCCGCGGTCGCGCCCCGTCCCCGCCCCCGCCCCCGACTTGACAGTACCTGCGCCCAAAGCCGCCGACTTGGCACATCTTGTGTCAAGTGGCCGGCTATAGGCACAGCTACTGTCAAGTCGATGCCGGCCCGGGCCTCCTCTCAGGTGGGCCCGGACGCCGCCGCCTAGCATGAGCGGCACATGGAACTCTTCGTCGACATCGTGCTGCTCGTGATCGCCCTCCTCGCCGTCGCGGCGGGCTGGCGCCGCGGCGCCCTCGTGACCGCGGCCTCGCTCGCGGGCATCGTGGCGGGCGCCCTCCTCGCGACCCTCGCCGCCCCTCCGCTCGTCGAGTGGCTCGCCACCGTCGGCTGGGCCGAGGCCTGGCAGCGCGCCGTGGCGGCCGGCCTCGTGCTCATCCTGAGCATCTCCATCGCGATCGGCCTCCTCACCCTCCTGGCGCGACTCCTCCGCGGTGTCATCGGTGTCGTGAAGATCGGCCGCGGCATCGACTCGCTCGGCGGTGCCGTGCTCGGCCTCCTCACCTGGGGCGTCGTGGTGTGGCTCCTCGCCGGCCTCCTGCAGTCCACCGGCATCCTCCCCGTCACGCAGCTCGTGCAGAGCTCGAAGGTGGTCGCCACCCTCGACGCGATCGCGCCCGTGCCCTCCCAGACGGCCCTCGGCACCATCGGCGAGGCGCTCGACGACTCGGGCTTCCCCGAGGTCTTCGCCTTCGACTCCGAGACCATCCAGGGCGCCCCACCGCCAGACCCCGATGTCCCGGACGCCGTCAACGCGGCGGCCGGCTCGGTGGTCAAGGTGCTCTCCTCGGCCCCCCGCTGCGGCAGCGACGCCGAGGGCAGCGGCTGGGTCGTGGCCGACGACCGCATCGTCACCAACGCCCACGTCGTCTCCGGCTCCGACGAGCTCTTCGTGCAGGTCGGCGGCATCGGGCGCCTCCTCGACGCCGAGCTCGTGGTGTTCGACCCCGACCGCGACCTCGCGGTGCTCGCCGTGCCCGGCCTCGACGCCGCCCCCCTCCCGCTCGGCACCGAGCTCCTCGCGGGAGACTCCGCGGTGGTGGCCGGCTTCCCCGAGAACGGCTCCTACAAGACGGTCTCGTCCCGCGTGCGCGAGGTGCTCACCGCGGTGGGCAGCGACATCTACGAGGCGGATCCGGTGACCCGCGAGATCTACTCACTCCGCTCCGACATCCGTCCGGGCAATTCCGGTGGACCCCTGTTCGACGTGAGCGGGCAGGTCGTGGGCATCGTCTTCGCCCGCTCCACCCTCGATGCGGAGACCGGCTACGCGATGACTCTCGACGAAGCCGCCCCCGTGCTCGAGGCCGTCTCCTCGAGCGAGCCCGTGGCATCCGGAGCCTGCTCGGGCTGAGCCACACACGGGTATGTGTACACCGTTCACATGTTCTGCTAGCGTGTGCTCCACACCGACCAGAGGAGAGCGCGATGACCACCCTGAACCCGTACATCAACTTCCGTGGCGAGGCCCGGGCCGCAGGCGAGTTCTACCACTCGGTCTTCGGCGGCGAGCTCATCCGCAACACCTTCGCCGAGTTCCAGACGCCCACCGAGGAGGGGGAGCAGGAGTGGATCATGCACTCCCAGCTCACCACCGAGGGCGGTCTCGTGCTCATGGTCTCGGATGTGCCGACCGGCATGGAGTACGACCCCGGCAACAACATCTCGGTCTCCCTGAGCGGCGAGAGCGAGGCGGAGCTGCGCGGCTACTTCGACAAGCTCGCCGAGGGCGGCACGATCGAGCTCCCGCTCGAGAAGGCTCCCTGGGGCGACTTCTTCGGCCAGGTGAGCGACCGCTTCGGCATCCACTGGCTCGTCAACGTGACGAACCCGGCCTCGTAGCGGATCGGGTTACTTGGAGGCCTTCTTGTCGGCGCGCTTCTTCTCCAGCGCCTCCTTCTCGGCCTTCAGCGACGCCACGGTCGACGCGTCGAGCCCGGGGTCCGGCAGCTCCACGAATGCGCTCGACGCGCCCGTGCGCGAGTGCAGCACCGAGTCGTAGTGGATGACGGCGGCGCGCACGCGGGCGGTCGCCCGATCGCGCTTGCCACGGTTCGACTTCGGGTCCTCGAGCACTGCGACATGCTTCTCGAGGGCCTTGGTGAGTTCTTTCAGGACCGTTCGGGTCTTCTTCGCCATGGGCGACATTATGCCCCTCCGAGGTTAACGGGCCACCGCTCGGCCGATTCATGGAGCATGCTGGGCACATGACCACGACGGCGCAGTCGACAGGCACCCCCGAGACCCCCGAGCTCAAGAAGGTGATGGGGCCCAAGCTGCTGCTGCTGTTCATCATCGGCGACATCCTCGGCACCGGCATCTACGCCCTCACCGGCCAGGTCGCGGCGGAGGTGGGTGGCGCCGCATGGCTCCCCTTCATCGTGGCCTTCGTGGTGGCCACCATCACGGCCTGCTCCTACCTCGAGCTCGTCACGAAGTTCCCGCAGGCGGCCGGTGCCGCGCTCTATGCGCACAAGGCGTTCGGCATCCACTTCGTGACCTTCCTCATCTGCTTCACGGTCATGTCGTCGGGCATCACCTCCGCCTCTGCCGCGGCCGGTGCCTTCGCGAGCAACTTCGTGATCGGCTTCGGGCTCGGCGAGGGGCCGGGGCTCGCGCTCCTGATCGCGCTGTCGTTCATGATCCTGATCGCGGCCGTGAATCTCCGCGGCGTGGCCGAGAGCGTGGGGCTCAACGTCGTGCTCACCCTCGTGGAGCTCTCGGGTCTCCTGCTCGTGATCTTCATCAGCTTCTTCGCCATCTTCGGCGGGCAGGCCGACTTCTCCCGGGTGGTCGCCTTCGACACCCCCGACGACAAGAACGTCTTCCTCGCCATCTCGACGGCCACGTCTCTCGCCTTCTTCGCGATGGTGGGGTTCGAGGACTCGGTCAACATGGCCGAGGAGACGAAGAACCCCTCGAAGATCTTCCCGCGGACCATGCTCACCGGCCTCGGCATCACCGCCGTCGTCTACGTGCTGATCTCGATCGTGGCGGTGGCGATCGTGCCGGTGGGCGAGCTCGCCGGCAACGACACCCCGCTCGTCACGGTGGTGCAGACGGCGGCACCCGACTTCCCGATCTCGGCGCTCATCCCCTTCATCTCGCTGTTCGCCGTCGCCAACTCGGCGCTCATCAACATGATGATGGCGAGCCGCCTGCTCTACGGCATGAGCAAGCAGGGCGTGCTGCCGCCGTTCCTGTCACGGGTGCTGCCGAAGCGCCGCACGCCGTGGGCCGCGATCCTGTTCACCACGGTGATCGCCCTCGCGCTCACCTCGTACGTCTCGATCGACCCCGCCAACCCCATCGCCGTGCTGCTCGGCGGCACCACGTCACTGCTGCTGCTCGCGGTGTTCGCGGTCGTCAACGTGTGCGTGCTGATCCTGCGCAGGAAGCCGGTCGAGCACAAGCACTTCCGCACCCCCACGGCCCTTCCCATCATCGGCGCGATCGCATGCCTCTACCTCGTGTTCCCGTGGACCTCCGGTCGCCCCGTCGACCAGTACCTCATCGCGGGCATCCTGCTGGCCATCGGCATACTGCTCTGGGCGGTGACCTACCTGCATCGCCGGAAGAGCGGCTACGGCGGAGCGGCCGCGCTCGACACCACAGCCCTCAAGGTCGTCGCCCAGGATCCCGCCAAGGCCGACCCGGCACCGCCGCGTCGTGACAACATCGAGGGATGAGAACCGCCCCGCTTCCCCGCACCGACCTCGTCGCCTCCACCCTCATCCTGGGGCTGATGCGCATCGAAGCGCTGTCGAACGAGGAGATCCGCACACTGGTGCGCACCGCGCTCGACGCCGGCATCACGGTCTTCGACCACGCCGACATCTACGGGTCCGAGCGCCACGGCTGCGAGTCCCGGTTCGGCGAGGCCGTCTCGTTCGCCCCCGCCGAGCGGGAGCGCGTGCTCGTGCAGTCGAAGGTGGGCATCCGAGACGGCTACTTCGACTTCTCGGCCGAGCACATCCTGCGAAGCGTCGACGAGTCGCTCGCAGCCCTCCGGCTCGAGCACCTCGACCTCCTGCTGCTGCACCGCCCCGACGCCCTCGTGGAGCCGGACGAGGTCGCCTCGGCCTTCGACGAACTGCAGGCCGCGGGCAAGGTGCGGCACTTCGGCGTCTCGAACCACACGCCCGGCCAGATCGAGCTGCTGCAGCGCTCCGTGCGCCAGCCGCTTGCGGTCGACCAGGTTCAGCTGAGCATCGCCCACGCCCCGCTGATCGCCGCCGGAGTGGCCGCGAACATGTCCGAGGAGTCTCAGTCGGTCGACCGCGACAACGGCCTGCTCGACTACAGCCGACTGCACGACATCACCCTGCAGGCCTGGTCGCCGTTCCAGAGCGCCGCGACCGGGCGGGTCTTCCTCGGCGACCGCGAGCACTACGGAGCGCTCAACGACGAACTCGACGCCTTGGCCGCCGCCTACGGCGTCACCCCGACCGCCATCGCCGTGGCGTGGATCACCCGCCATCCGGCCGCCATCCAGGTGGTCGTCGGCAGCACGACCCCGCAGCGCATCGCGGATGCCGTGGCCGGCTCCGAGCTCCCCCTCACCCGCCCCGAGTGGTACCGCCTCTTCAGCGCGTCCGGTCACCTGCTCCCCTGAGCGCCGCGCGGAACTCGTCGAGCATCTCGTCGCTGAAGAGCGCGAACGACACGCGTCCCTCGTAAGGGCTCGCGGCGACCGTGTCCACGGCGATCCGAGCGGCGCCCGCAGCGGGCCAGCCGTAGACGCCGGCGCTGATCGCGGGGAACACCACCGACGAAGCCCCGAGGGCGCCCGCCACCTCGAGCGAGCGCCGGTAGGACGACGCGAGCACGGCGGATCGGTCCTCCCGCTCGCTGAAGACGGGCCCGACGGTGTGGATGACCCAGCGCGCCGGCAGGCGGCCCGCGGTCGTCGCGACGGCCTCGCCCGCGGGGAGTCCGTCCGGCCAGTCGGTGCGACGCAGCTCGCGGCACGCGGCGAGGATCTCGGGGCCTCCGCGCCGGTGGATCGCGCCATCGACGCCACCGCCGCCCAGCAGCGAGCTGTTCGCGGCGTTCACCACCGCATCCGCTTCGACGGTCGTGATGTCGGTGCGCAGGAGCTCGATCGGCCTCATGCGGCCGACCCTACGCCGACCATCCGCCCGGCGGGCAGGGACGGCGCGGGTTCAGGCCGCGAGCAGGGAGCGCAGCGCCGACGCGAACATCGTGAGACCGTCGACGCCCGAGCGCATGGCGAGGGCGGTGTCGGGGCCGAAGCCGGCCTCCACGGCGTGCTCCGGGTGCGGCATGAGCCCCACCACGTTGCCGCGCTCGTTGGTGACGCCCGCGATGTCGTCGAGCGAGCCGTTGGGGTTGACTCCCACGTAGCGGAAGGCCACGAGACCCTCGCCCTCGAGCCGCTCGAGGGTCTCGGCCGAGGCGATGTAGCCGCCCTCGCCGTTCTTCAACGGGATCGTGATCTCCTGGCCCTCGGTGTACCCGTTGGTCCAGGCCGTCGAGGTGTTCTCCACGCGCAGCACCTGGTCGCGGCACACGAACGAGCCGTGGTCGTTGCGGATCAGTCCGCCGGGCAGCAGGTGCGCCTCGGTGAGCATCTGGAAGCCGTTGCAGATGCCGAGCACGGGCACACCGCGCTCGGCGGCCGCGACGACCTCGCGCATGATCGGCGAGTGCGAGGCGATGGCGCCGCAGCGCAGGTAGTCGCCGTAGCTGAAGCCGCCGGGCAGCACCACGGCGTCGACGCCCTGCAGGTCGTGATCGCCGTGCCAGAGCGCGACGGCCTCGCCCCCGGCGAACCGCACGGCGCGCTGGGCGTCCCGGTCGTCGAGCGAACCGGGGAACGTGACGACCCCTACCCGCGTGCTCACGCGAGGGCCCCGGATGCGCCGGCGCCGCTGTGCGCACCCGACTCATCGAGCACCGTGATGTCGACGACGTCTTCGATCACACCGTTCGAGAGCAGGTCGTCGGCGATCGCGCGCACCGAGGCGAGCACCTCGGCGTCGACGGCGCCCTCGACGGTCAGCTCGAAGCGCTTGCCGACGCGCACGTCGCTGAAGGCGGTGTTGCCGAGCCGCGCGAGCGCACCGGCGACGGCCTTGCCCTGCGGATCGAGGAGTTCGGCTTTGGGCATGACGTCGACGACGATCTTCGGCACGTGATTGCTCCTGCAGTCGGGCGGAGGGGACCCGCCCAGTCTACCGGTCCCGGTCGGCACCACGCTCCTGCGGCCGCATGCCGGCGGCCGCCATCATCGGAGCGGCCTCGGAGGCGGTCACCATGCGCCCGAGCTCGCGGCGGGTGCGGGCGCCGAGCTTGCCGCGCGCCGTGTAGACGTGCGATTCCACCGTGCGCACCGAGAGGAACAGGCGCTGGGCGATCTCCTTGTTGCTCAGATGGTTCGCCACGAGCAGCGCCACCTCGGTCTCGCGCTCGGTGAGCTCCACGGGCTCCTGGCCGCCCGGGAGCGGCCAGACGGGTGACGCCGGCGCGGTGCCGAGCCCGGCAAGCCGCGCGGCGGCCGCCGCGGCGCCGCCTTCGAGACCCCACCGTGCCGGAGCGGGGCCGGGTGCGGATGCTGCCGGAGTCGCCGACGTCGGCAGAGCGTCGGCGCCCGATTCCGCGACGCCGTGGCCGATGCCCTCGGCTCCCGAGAGCCGCACCATCCGCTCCTCGTCGATCATCGACGGCCGCCCGGGATCGCCGTCGACGCCGCGCTCGGCGACCGCGGCGGCCGCTGCCGCTCTCGCCGCCTCGATCTCGCCCGCCGCGCCGAGGATCTCGGCCTCGCACGCCTGACGCGAGAACCGGAACAGGCGCTTGCCCGTCAGGGCGGCGGCCTCCGAGCCGTGGAACACATCCAAGGCCTCCTCGATGCGGCCCTGCTTGGCGAGCGCCACGGCACGGAACGATGCCACGATCGGTCGCCATGCTGCGAACTCGATCCGGTCGAAGCGACGCAGCGCCGCTGCGAGCTCGAGCTCGGCACGCTTCATGTCCGCCCCGAGCAGGCCGTGGAGCTGGCCGGCCACGATGGTGGCCAGCGTGAGCGCGCTGCGGTCGTCGCGCTGGGCGGCAGCGAGGGCTGCTCGCCGCAGCCGTGCGAGCAGGCTCGGCCGGATGCTGCCGGCGAGCATCATGCCGATCGTCTCGAACGCGACCGCGGCGAGTTCGGCGATCGTGGAGCGCGGGCGTCCCGTCACGGCGTCGCGGTTGGCGTACTCGACCTTCGCGAAGGCCTTCGCGCTCTCCTCGAAGCGTCCCAACTCGGCGAGTGCCGTTCCGGTCACGATCGCTGCGCGGACGCGGGTGAGTGAGCTCGCCTGGGAGATCCCGAGCACCGAGGCGGCGTGCTCCACCGCGCTCTCCCACTCCATCTGGAGACAGGCGGCCTCGGCGCGACCCTGGGCGATCTCGGCGTCGACCGAGGGGTCCGAGACGGCTCCCGCAGAGAGCCAGTCCTCGATCTCCTCGAACGAGCGGTCTCCGGGCTCCCAGGTCACGAGTGTCGCCCACCACCGCACGAGCCGGCGCAGCACCGCGGGCTCGATCTCGTCGGCCGCGTGCTTCGTGAGCACCGCGAACGCCTCGGGCAAGCGATGCAGCCGCGTGTAGGCGCGGGATGCCTCGATCAGCAGCGCCGGGCATCCGTCCGTCTCCATGCCCAGTCGCACGTAGGCCAGCGCGAGGTCGGCGCGCCCCCGGGCGTTCGCGCTGCGCGCGGCACTGGAGAGGATGCGGCAGCGCACCTCGTCGGAGACCTCGGCGGGCGCGGGCACCGTGTCGCGCGAGGAGTACCACGCGGCGGCGATGATCTGAGCGACCGGAGCCCCGGCCGGCTGCCCCGGTGAGGCGAGAGCGCGGCGGGCGATCGCGTCGAGCGCCTCGTCGAGCCGGCCCGGCTCGAGCCGCCGCTCGGCCTCGCCGGCGAGGAACGGGTTGGCATGCAGGCGCTTGCCGGGGGAGTCGTCGACGTGCACAGCCGAGCGTGCGACGAGCGTGTCGATCCATTCGGGGCGGATGCTGCGCCCGGCATCCGCGAGAGCGATGCCCTGCAGTCGCCCGATCAGGGCGAGCGCGAGGCACAGCTCGGGGGTGTACTCCGCGATCGTCGAGGCGAACGCGTCCGAGAGCCGGGAGCCCGGCACGAGCTCGACGGCCGGGTCGAGCGGATCGCGATCGGCAGCCACCAGGGAGGCCGCCTCGACGGCGAGCTCGCGCAAGAGCATGCGCGATCCGCCCGCCCTCACGATGAGCGTGCTTCGGGTGGCCGTGTCGAAGACGTCGTCTCCCACGAAGGTGGTGATGAGCTGATCGGCGGCGCGGGGTTCGAGCGGGTGCAGGTCGTACCTGGCCGCACCGCCCTCGAGCCACAGATCGGTGATGGCCTCGGGCGTGGCGCAATCGGAGGCGCCTGCCGGATCGGCGGTCACCGAGAGCAGGGCGCTCACCCGGCCGGTGTAGACGGCGCGGCCGATGAGCCGCAGCGACTCCGCGTCGAGCGCGTGCGCGTCGTCGACCACGAGCACGAAGTGCTCATCGCCCGGCACCGCGTCGCGCTCGAGCGAGGGCAGCCGCGGATCGGCGTTCGCGTGCAGGGCGCCGAGCGCGGTGTCGGTGAGCGGCGCCGCAGCGCGCACGAGCACCGGATCGCCCCCACGTGCCCTCAGCTCCGCGACGATCGCCCTGGAGAAGTGGCTCTTGCCCGATCCTAGAGCTCCGACCACGATGACGCTGCCACCCGCGTCGAGGCGCTCCACGACCTCGTCGACGTTGCGATCGTCTCCGACTATTCCCTGATTTCCCTCGTCGCCGAAGCGACGCGTTGTTCCTGCCACAGTTGACCCCCACGATCAGAGACAGACACCCGATGTTCCTGTTGGCCCCATCGCCGCCTTCGCGACCGAGGGACGCATCGACTCCGATGAGGTGAACCCACACTACCGAGCACGGGCGCCCGAAATGGGGGTTCTGTGCAATCCGACTACTCAATTGCCGAGATCGCCCTACCGAGGACTACCGATGGAGGCGGGAGCGCAAGAGGGGCGGCTACCGGGCGCAAGCGGCCGGCACTACGCAGCATCACCGACCAACTGCCGAACGACCACCGGCTCCGGGGTGTGGCCCGCTCCGCCGCCCGTAGCGTCCGTTGCAGATCCGAGATCAGGATCGCCGGCACCGCGATGGAGCGGCCGGGATCACAAGTGAATGGGGAACCGAGATGGCACTGCACGGCTCGACGGAAAAGGGCTCGATGAAGGTCGGCGAGAAGGGTTCGCGCCGACGCAAGATCTTCGCACTGGGGGCGGCCGGAGCCGTTCTCGGGATCGGTGTGACGGCGACGCTCGCCGCCTGGACCGACACGGAATGGGTGTTCGGCGGCGACGGCGCCGGCGGCCCCGGCATCGGCACGAGCACGTTCGAGGTGCTGCAGAACACGGAGGCCCCGTTCGACGGCGACTTCGTCAACGAGGACGAGAACCCCGGCGGCGAGATCGTCTTCGGCCTCGACGCTCTCGACCTGTCGCCCGGCGACTCGGTCTACGCGCAGTTCGCGCTGCAGACCTCCGACACGTCGATCGCCGGCGACGTCACCCTGCAGCCGGCGGTGCTCGCCGACATCACCCAGGATGCCGACGCCCAGACCCTCCTCGACGCGCTCGCCGTGCGGGTGGCCACGACCACCGACGTGCTGGAGGACTGCGACATCGACGCCTTCGGACTCGGCGCCACGGTCATCGCCGACGGCCCGCTGACGACCACGGGCGGCAGCGCCGCCCAGGACCTGGCCGCCGCAGCCGGAAGCACGCAGTACTACTGCTTCGAGGTGACGCTGCCGGCCGACGCCGACGGCGAGGAGCTGATGGGCCTCGAGGCCGCGCCGGCCTGGCAGTTCATCGGCGAGTCGGTCGACTGACCGCCGCTCGAAGCACCTGACCGGATCACCAGAGGACCGCGGGGGATGTCATGAGCACCGTTCTGACAGACGGTTCAGGGATCGACGACCAGTCGTCGGCTCCCGAGCCCCCCTCGGCATCCACCCGGCGCCGCATCCCGGCGCGTGACATCGCCGTGACGATCGTGGGAACGATCGGCATGCTCGCGGTGCTCTGGCTCCTGGTGTCGTGGCTGTTCTCGCTCTCGGTGACCGTCTTCATCACCGGATCGATGTCGCCCACGATGCCCACCGGCACCGGTGCGATCGTGCAGTCCGTCTCCGCTGCAGAGCTGCAGGTCGGCGACGTCGTCACGGTCCACCGCCCGGACACCGGGACCCCGGTGACCCACCGCGTCGTCGAGATCGACGACGTGGAGGGCTCACCGGAGTCCCGGGCACTGACGCTCAAGGGCGACGACAACGCCTACCCCGACCGCGACACCTACGTCGTGGACGAGGTGGGGCGCGTCGTCGCCTCCCTCCCGGGCGTCGGAACGGTCATCATCTGGCTCAAGCACCCGATCGCCATGGGGGCGATCGCGGTGATCGTCGCGGCCATCGCCGCGTGGGCCCTGTGGCCGTCCCGACAGGGCCGGGCTGCACCACGTCACTGACAGGGGAATCACATGCACCACCCAGCACGGACTGCGCGTCCGTCCCGGGTCGTCACCGGATTGGTCGGACTGCTCTCCGTCGCCGCTCTCGCGGCCGGATCGCTGCTCCTCGCCGATGCGGCCCGCGCGGCCTTCATAGACGTCCCGGAGACCGGGCAGCCGGGGCACCTCGTGCTCTCGGCCGACCCCTACCCGGCGGAGTTCCTCGACATCAGCCCCGGCGACCCCGCGTACTGGCAGGTCACAGCCCGGCTGGAGGACGCCTCGAGCGCCACGCTCAGCCTCGAGCTCCGCAAGGACGGCGGGGTGACCGCACATCCCCGCGGCATCACGATGACGGTGGACCGCTGCTCGGTGCCTTGGACCGACGTGGACACCTCACCCAGCTGCGCCGACGGACTCGCCCGCGTGACCGTGGCGACGCCGGCCGACGACTACACGACGTCGAGTCCCACCTTCGAGCTGCGCCCCCTGCGCGCCGACAGCCCCGAGCACCTGCTCGTGACGCTCGCGGTCGAGGACAGCGCCGCGGCGATGGCCGACGAGACCCTGATGGGCCTGACCGGGAACATGGGCCTCGGCCTCACCGCCACGGCGATCGACGACCGCCCGATCAACCCGATCCGCCCCGACCGACCCGGCGGGCCGGGTGGGCCTCTGGCCAACACCGGTCTCGACGGCCAGCTCGCCGGCCTCGCCGCCTTCGGAGCACTCACGGCCGGCCTCCTCGGCCTCGCGCTCGTGGTCTCCCGGATGCGTGGCCGCCGCTCACTCACGAACGACGAGGTGAACTGAGATGCGACGTCTCACGACGACAATCGGACTGCTCTCCACGGCAGCGCTCACGGTGGCACTCGTGCCCTCGACCATCGCGGCCACCACCGCCTCCTGGCCCGACGAGGAGTGGGTGAACGGCACGGTCGGCACCTCCTCCTTCGACTGCGGCACCGACACCGGCTACGCCTCCACCGCCTTCGGCCGCTTCCTCTCGGGATCGCTGCTCGGGCAGGACCTCGACCCGCTGGCCGAGGTGGAGGGCGTGGAGCTGTTCCGCGCCGCCGACGGCGCTCTGACCGTCGACCCGCCGAGCGCGATCCAGCAGCCACCGCTGCCGGAGACCGACACCTACACGAATCCGCTGGACATCGATCTGCTCGGCGGCCTTGTCGGGCTCGATCTGACGGGGCTCACCGTGGGGCTGCCGCTCGGGTCGGCCGGTGCGCTCAACCAGTACGCGCAGGTGTCCGGCTACGGCACGGGCGCCGGGGCCTCAGGCCTTGTGACGAACTCGGGCGGTGTCGGGGTCACCCCCACCACCCCCGACAACGAGCTGCCGGAACCCGCCACCATCGCGCTCAGCAACTTCATCCCGGCTGTCGCCGGCGTGGCCGACGTGGAGCTCGAGGTGGGCGCTGTCGCGGCGTCGTCCGAGCTCGACTGGTGCGCCGTGCTCGCCAACGAGCTGTGGGGAGTGGGGCCGGTCACGGGATCGGTGCGCGAGTACGGCATCGCGAGCCTCGACCTCTCGGCCGAGAGCGACCTGCTCGACGATCTGGTCACCGAGGTGAACGAGACGGTGCCTGTCATCCAGACGGCGGTCGACGACCTGGCGGGACCGGACGGACTGATCTCCGACGAGGTCCTCGACGGTCTCGTGGGCAACCTGCTGACGGGCCTGGGTGTGGGGGACCTGGAAGGGGATGTCATCCTCGACGTCGACCTCCAGGGTGCCGTCGCCGATCGCCTGGCCACGCCGCTCACCGACGCGGAGGGCATCGTGACGATCGACCTCGGGGGCGGGACGATCGACGTCGACCTGGCGGCCCTGCTCGGCACGCCGGGAACGGGGCTGAACAGCCTCGCGCCGAACACCGAGCTCGTGCTGAACGACGAGGTGGTGAACGAACTCGTGGCGATCATCGGCGGTCTGCTGGACGACTTCACCACCGGGATCACCTCCGACCTGACGGAAGCGCTCTACGAAGCGCAGCTGACGGTCGATCTCGACACCTCGGTCACGCTCCTCGCCGGTGCCGTGCCGCTCGTGGACGTGTCGATCTTCCTGCAGTCCACCCTGGGGGCCCTCCTGGCCCCCGAGCCGGGTGCGCCGCCGGTGGTGTTCACCGTCGAGACGACGATCCTGCCCATCCTGCCCGCCGTGCAGTTCGCCCTGAGCCTCCTGGGGATCGACCTCGACGAGATCGTCGACGTGGTCGTCGAACCGCTCGTGACGGAACTGGTGGGTCCGCTCGTCGCGTTGCTGAACGGCAACGTGATCTCGCTCGTGACGACCCTCGGCGAGGACCTGGCGCTGTTGACGGCGCCGATCGTCACGGCCCTCTCGGGGCTGCTGGGCTTCCTGCCCGACACCATCGCCTCCATCGAGGTCAACGCGCAGCCGGATCAGCCAGGTGGGGACGGTCCGTACATCCCGGCCGATCCCGCCACGCAGTCGAGTGCGCAGTATCTGGTGACGGCACTCGAGCTCGAACTCATCCCGCTCGTCGCGCCCGGCGGACTGACCGAGCTGCGGTTCGCAACGGCGTCGGTGGGGCCGATCACGGCGCCCTAGCGGCGCCCGAAGCGCCTCCCCGGCTCGGAGCCTCCCCCGTCATCCGACCGGGGAGGTTTCGGCGTGCGCGCCCCCCGAGCGGGTGACATTTCTTCAACAAAGAAGATGTTTACCTGCGCGAAATGTTCACTCTTTTTTCTGTTACCTCCGGCACCTAGCATGACCAGATCCGTGTGATCCGCCAGCTGTAGGAGAGTCATGTTCAAATCCCCCACGAGAACCGTGAAAGCGGCTCTCGCGTCGATTCTGGGAGGGGCGCTCATCGCGACCCCGCTGGTCGGAGTCGTGTCGTCCGCGTCCGCCAGTGTCGACGGCACCGGTGTCGTGATCAACGAGGTCTACTCCAAGGGCGGGTCGGCGAACGCCCCGTTCAACAAGAAGTTCGTCGAGCTCTACAACCCGGGTGACAGCGCCGTCTCCCTCGACGGCTGGTCGCTGCAGTACCGCTCGAGCGGCGGAACCGCGGCCGCGAACGGTGTCGCACCCCTCTCGGGCAGCATCGCTGCCGACAGCTACTTCCTGGCTCAGATCAACGGCAACGGCGAGGTGGGTGCGGCCCTGCCGACGCCCGACATCGACCTCGGGGGCGCTCTCAACCCCTCCGGAACGAACGGAACGCTCTACCTCGCCTCGACCACCACGGCGCTGACGCTGCCCGTGGGCGCGGTCGCAACCGGCACCGAGGGCGTCGTCGACCTCATCGGGTTCGGCACCTCCAACACCTTCGAGGGAGCGGTCGTCGCGACCGTCGGCGCCAACGGGGTGCCGAACTCCCTCAACCGCACGGGCTTCGCCGACAGCGACAACAACGCGGCCGACTTCGTGACGAGCGACACGGTCACCCCGCAGAGCTCCGGCGGAACGACCGAGCCGGAGCCGACGCCCACGCCGACCCCCACGGACACCCCCGAGCCCACCCCGACGCCCACCGAGACCCCGGCGCCAGGCACCACCACAGCGATCCCGGAGATCCAGGGATCCGGACCCGCGAGCCCCCTCGTCGGGCAGACCGTCTCGGCGCTCGGCGTCGTGACCGCGGCCTACGGCACCGGCGGCTTCAACGGCTACTACATCCAGGCACCCGGCACCGGCGGCGCGATCGACCTCGCGACCCACACGGCCTCCGACGCCATCTTCGTCTACTCGCCTTCGACGGCCGCCTCCGTGCAGGTCGGCGACTACGTCTCGGTGACCGGTGCGGTGAGCGAGTACTTCGACCTCACCCAGATCACGGTCACGAACGCCGCCGGGCTGCAGAAGCTCGACGCGTCGACCGTCGAGGCCCCCACCCCCGCCGTGGTCGGGCTGCCGGCCGATGCCGCCGAGCGTGAGTCGCTCGAGGGCATGCTCGTCGCCCCCCAGGGCGGCTTCACGGTGAGCAACACCTACAGCACCAACCAGTACGCCGAGATCGGACTGGCCGCGGGTGACTCCCCGCTGATCACGCCCACCGAGATCGCGCGCCCCGGCACCCCCGAGTACGACAGAGCGGTGGCCGACAACGCGGCCCGCGCCGTGACGCTCGACGACGGCGCCACGACCAACTTCCTGAGCAACGCCAACAAGGGCATCGCGCTGCCGTTCCTCACCCAGAACCCGGCGATCACCGTCGGCTCCTCGGTGGCGTTCACGGCTCCCGTGATCTTCGACTACCGCAACAGCGCCTGGAAGTTCCAGCCCACCACCCAGCTCACCGCCGAGGGCACGCTGCCCGCCACCTTCACCGACGTGCGCCAGCCGCAGCCGGAGGACGTGGGCGGCCAGGTGGCCATCGCGAGTTTCAACGTGCTCAACTACTTCACCACCACGGGTGACCAGCTCACCGGCTGCACCTACTACACCGACCGCGCGGGCAACCCGATCACCGTCAACCGGGGCTGCGACGCCCGCGGCGCGGCGAACGCCGAGAACCTCGCCCGCCAGCAGGCCAAGATCGTCGCGGCCATCACCGGCCTCGGCGCCGATGTCGTGGCACTCGAGGAGATCGAGAACTCGGCCCGCTTCGGCGACGACCGCGACGCGGCCCTCGGCACGCTCGTGGGCGCGCTCAACACGGCCGAGGGTGCCGAGGAGTGGGCCTTCGTGCCTTCTCCGGACGCAGCGTCCCTGCCCGCGAGCGAGGACGTCATCCGCACCGCCTTCATCTACAAGAAGGCCGCCGTGGAGCCCGTCGGCGCCTCGCACGTGCTCGTCGACACCGCGTTCTCCAACGCCCGGGCGCCGCTCGCCCAGGAGTTCAAGGCCGCCGGCGGCAGCGACGACGAGACCTTCATCGCCATCGTGAACCACCTCAAGTCGAAGGGCGACAGCGATCCGCCCGCCACGGGTGACAACGCCAACGGCATCCAGGGCGCCTTCAACGGCGACCGCACCCGCCAGGCCGCTGCGCTCCTCGAGTTCGCGGCCGAGCTCCAGACCGAGCTCGGCACGACCGACGTCTTCCTGATCGGAGACTTCAACTCCTACACGCAGGAGGACCCGTCGGTCGCGATCCAGGAGGCCGGCTACGTCGACCAGGGATCCAAGACCGGCAGCTACACCTACTCCTTCAGCGGCCAGAGCGGTTCGCTCGACCACGTCTACGCCTCGGCCTCGGCCGACGCCAAGATCACCGGTGCCGACGTCTGGAACATCAACTCGGGAGAGTCGATCGCCAAGGAGTACAGCCGGTTCAACTACAACCTGACCGACTTCTACTCGCCCGACGTCTACCGCTCGAGCGACCACGATCCGGTCATCGTCGGCTACGACTTCGGCGCCGCCGCGGCCGAGCCCGTCGACATCAACCTGATCGACATCAACGACTTCCACGGCCGCATCGACGCCAACACGGTGAAGTTCGCCGGAACGGTCGAACAGCTCAAGGCGGAGAACGAGAACTCGCTCTTCGTCTCGGTCGGTGACAACATCGGCGCCTCGCTCTTCGCGTCGAGCGTGGCTCAGGACCAGCCGACCATCGATGTGCTCAACGCGCTCGGCCTCACCGCGAGCGCCGTGGGCAACCACGAGTTCGACCAGGGCTACGCCGACCTCCGCGACCGCGTGATCGGCGCCGAGGGCGCTCGCAACGCCGAATGGGACTACCTGGGCGCGAACGTGTACCTCAAGGGCACCCAGACCCCCGCTCTGCAGGAGTACTCGATCCAGGAGGTCGACGGCCTCCGCGTGGCCATGATCGGCGCGATCACCGAGGAGACGCCCACACTGGTCTCGCCAGGTGGAATCGCCGACCTCGACTTCGGCGACCCCGTCGACGCCGTGAACCGCGTGACCGCTCAGCTGACCGACGGTGACGAGTCCAACGGTGAGGCCGATGTCATCATCGCGTCGTACCACGAGGGCGCGGGCGCCGGCGTCGTCGAGGGCTCGACCCTCGAGGAGGAGCTCGCCGCCGGCGGCGAGTTCGCCGAGATCGTGAACGAGACCTCGCCCGAGGTCTCGGCCATCTTCACCGGCCACACCCACAAGCAGTACGCGTGGGATGCACCGATCCCCGGCACCGACGCCACGCGCCCGGTGCTCCAGACCGGCAACTACGGCGAGTTCGTGGGCCAGGTCGTGCTCACGGTCGACGGCGAGACCGGTGACCTCGAGAGCTACACGGCCAAGAACGTCGCCCGCAGCACCGCCTCCGACGCCACCCTCGTGGCGGCCTACCCGGCCGTCGCCGAGGTGAAGCAGATCACGGATGCGGCGCTCGCCTCCGCGGCCGAGATCGGCAACCAGCCCAAGGGCTCGGTGACCGCCGACATCACCTCGGCGTTCAGCGGCGGCTCCTACGTCGACGGGAAGTACACCGGCGGCACGCGCGACAACCGCGCCGCGGAGTCGGCCCTCGGCAACCTCGTGGCCGACTCGCTCGTCTCGTCGCTCAGCTCCCCGGAGCGCGGTGGTGCCGAGATCGGCGTCGTCAACCCCGGTGGCCTCCGCGCGGAGCTGCTCTTCGCGGCCGACACCCGCACCAACCCGGCCAACACCGACGGTGTCATCACCTACGCCGAGGCCAATGCGGTGCTGCCGTTCGTGAACAACCTGTGGACCACGTCGCTCACGGGTGCGCAGTTCAAGACGGTGCTCGAGCAGCAGTGGCAGACGGATGCGGCCGGCAACGTGCCGTCGCGCCCGTTCCTGAAGCTCGGTCTCTCGGACAACGTGACCTACACGTTCGACGCCGACCGCGCCGCGGGCGACCGCGTCACGAGCATCTGGATCGACGGCGCGCCGATCGATTCGGCCGCCTCCTACCGGATCGGCTCGTTCAACTTCCTGCTGCAGGGAGGCGACAACTTCCGTGAGTTCGCCAAGGGCTCGGACACCCGCGACTCCGGTCTCGTCGACCGCGACGCGTGGATCGCGTACCTCGAGGCGAACCCCGGTCTGACCCCTGACTTCGGTCGCGGTGCGGTCGAGGTCACCGATCTCGTGAACACCGACCTGGAGCTCGGCGACGTGTTCTCGGCTCGTGTCGAGGGTCTCGACCTGACCTCGCTCGGCAGCCCGGCGAACACCACGATCACCGCGACCTGGGAGGGTTCCGCGGCCACGTTCGAGGAGCTCGAGGTCACGGGCGGCGCCGTCTCGGTCTCGCTCACGGTTCCCGCCGACGCGCCCTACGGCGCCGGTGCGGTCATCCTCACGGCTCAGCCGAGCGGCACCGAGGTGCGCATCCCGGTGACGGTCGCGGCTCCCGAGCTGCAGGACATCAACCTGATCGACATCAACGACTTCCACGGTCGGATCGATGGCAACACGGTCGAGTTCGCCGGCACGATCGAGCAGCTCCGCGCGGCGCACGGCGAGGAGAACTCGCTGTTCGTCTCGGTGGGCGACAACATCGGCGCCTCGCTGTTCGCGTCGAGCGTGGCTCAGGACCAGCCCACGATCGACGTGCTGAACGCACTCGGCCTCACCGCGAGCGCCGTGGGCAACCACGAGTTCGACCAGGGCTACGCCGACCTCGTCGATCGCGTGATCGGTGCGGACGACGCCCGGAACGCCGAGTGGGACTACCTGGGTGCCAACGTGTACCTCAAGGGCACCGCGACCCCGGCGCTCGACGAGTACTCGCTGCAGCAGGTCGGCGACCTCACCGTCGCCGTGATCGGTGCGGTGACGCAGGAGACCCCGACGCTCGTCTCGCCCGGCGGCATCGCCGACCTCGACTTCGGCGACCCGGTCGAGGCGGTCAACCGCGTCACCGCTCAGCTGACCGACGGCGACGAGTCCAACGGTGAGGCCGATGTCATCATCGCGTCGTACCACGAGGGCGCGGGCGCGGGCATCGTCGAGGGCTCGACCCTCGAGGCGGAGCTCGCCGAGGGCGGTGCGTTCGCGAAGATCGTGAACGAGACCTCGCCCGAGGTCGCGGCCATCTTCACCGGCCACACCCACAAGCAGTACTCGTGGGACGCCCCGGTCCCCGGCGTCGAGGGCAAGACCCGCCCCGTGCTCCAGACCGGCAACTACGGCGAGAACATCGGCAACGTCGTGCTCTCGGCCGACCCGGCCACGGGTGAGGTGATGAGCTACACGGCTCAGAACGTCGCCCGCACCACGGTCGCCGAGGCCGAGCTCGTGTCGACGTACCCCCGCGTGGCGGAGGTCAAGCAGATCACGGATGCGGCCATCGCGGCGGCAGCGCTGATCGGCAACCAGCCCAAGGGCTCGGTGACCGCCGACATCACGACCGCCTACGCGGGCGGCTCGTTCGTCGACGGGACGTACACGGGCGGAACGCGGGACGACCGCGCGAGCGAGTCGGCTCTCGGCAACCTGATCGCCGACTCCCTGGTCAGCTCGCTGAGCTCCGAGGAGCGCGGCGGGGCCGAGATCGGCGTCGTGAACCCGGGCGGCATCCGTGCCGAGCTGCTGTTCAAGGGCGACACCACCACCAACCCGGCCAACACCGACGGTGTCATCACCTACGCCGAGGCCAACGCGGTGCTGCCGTTCGTGAACAACCTGTGGACGACCTCGCTCACGGGCGCGCAGTTCAAGACGGTGCTCGAGCAGCAGTGGCAGACGGATGCGGCGGGCAACGTGCCGTCGCGCCCGTTCCTGAAGCTCGGCCTCTCGGACAACGTGCAGTACACCTTCGACGCATCGCGCATCGCCGGTGACCGCGTCACGGGGATCTTCATCGACGGGGAGCCCATCGTGGCCGACCAGTCGTACCGGATCGGTTCGTTCAACTTCCTGCTGCAGGGAGGCGACAACTTCCGTGAGTTCGCCAAGGGCTCGGACACCCGCGACTCGGGTCTCGTCGACCGCGACGCGTGGATCTCGTACCTCGAGGCGAACCCGGGCCTCACGCCCGAGTTCGACCGCAAGGCCGTGACGGTGACGAACACGCCCGCCGCTCCGGTGGAGCTCGGTTCCACGGTGACCTTCGACGTGTCGGGTCTCGACCTGACCTCGCAGGGAAGCCCGCAGAACACCACGCTGACCGCATCCTGGACCGGATCGGCCGCGACGTTCGAGCCGATCACCGTCACGAACGGCGCCGCCTCGGTGTCGCTGACCGTGCCGGCCGACGCCTTCGCCGCGAGCGAGATCGTGCTGACCGCCGCCCCCAGCGGCACCAGCGTGATCGTGCCCGTGCAGGTGCTGAACGGTCTGCCCCCCGTGCCCGAGGAGCCTACGATCCCGCCGGTGACCGTGCCGGAGGAGTCGCTGCCGGACGACGTGAAGGGTGACATCTCGATCGGTGTCGACGTCACGAAGCCCGGCGCCACGCTCTCGGTGTTCGTGGGAGTCGAGCACGCCAACCAGTGGGTCTCCGTGGTCGCGTACTCCGAGCCCCGTCAGCTCGGCGGCTGGCAGCTCGTGGCCGCCGACGGCACGGTCACGGTGACCCTGCCTGCCGACCTGCCGGCGGGTGAGCACAAGATCGCCGTGCTCACCGAGACCGGCGAGGTGCTCGGCTGGGTCGAGTTCGAGGTCACCGACCTCGGCATCGAGGTCGACCGCATCGGCGGAGCCGACCGCTACGAGGTCGCGGTGAACACCTCCAAGGAGGGCTTCCCCGAGGGTGCCGACACGGTCTACCTCAGCTCCGGCCAGGTCTTCCCCGACGCCCTCTCCGCGGCTCCCGCCGCGGCGCTGGCCGACGGGCCGATCCTGCTCACCACCGCTGCCACGGTGCCCGCCGCGGTGCGAGCAGAGATCGAGCGGCTCGATCCGACGAACATCGTGATCGTCGGTGGCACCAGCTCGGTGAGCAACCGCGTGGTGATCGAGCTCGCAGCCCTCGGAAAGGTCAGCCGCATCGGTGGCGCCGACCGCTACGAGGCTTCGCGCAACGTCGCGGCGCGCACCTTCCCCGACGGAGCAGACGTGGCGGTGCTCGCCACCGGCAGCACCTTCGCCGACGCACTGTCGGCGGGAGCCGCCATCGACGGCGCCGGCCCGGTCATCCTGGTGAAGGGCACGGCGGGCCAGCTCGACGAGGCCACCACCCTGCTGCTCGAGGAGCTCGACGTCTCGGAGATCGTGATCGCGGGAGGACCGGCATCGGTCTCGCCCGGCATCGCGTCCGACGCCGGCAAGATCGCCACCACGGTCCGCCTCGGCGGAGTCGACCGCTACGAAGCGTCGCGTTCGATCAACGCGCACTTCTTCGAGTCGGCCGACCGCGTGCTCCTGGCCACCGGCCAGAAGTTCGCCGACGCCCTCACCGGTTCGGCGTTCGGTCCGCGGATCGACGCCCCGCTGTTCACCACCCGTGGTGACTGCGTGCCGGCGGAGACCCTCGATGCGATCCTCGAGCTCGGCGCCACGCGCGTGACGCTGCTCGGCGGTCCGGCCTCGCTCACGGTGGCGGTCGAGGACCTCACCACCTGCGGCGTCGGCTAGCCCGACCCGCACCACGGAAGAGCCGTCCGTCCTTCAGGGGCCGGGCGGCTCTTCCGCGTCGGCGTCACCGTGCAAGCCCGACGGATACCCTGGGTGCAGGCCGTTCGTGAGGACAGGAACCGTGACCATCCCGACATCCCGTCAGAGGAAGCTGCTGCGGCGAGCCGTGCGGGATCCGCGCTACTCGCGGTGGCGGGAGCGGCTCGTGGTGCTCTTCGCGGGCAACGCCGACGACCTGCTGCTCTCGCTCGTCGCCCTCGCCCCGGAGGGTGTGCACGCGGTGGGTGCACAGACCGGGGCGGCGCGACCCGACGGCGCCGTCGACATCGCGGTCGTGGTGAACCGAGCTCGCAAGCGCTCGGCCCTCGTCGAACTGGAGCGCACGCTGCAGTCGATGCCCGAGGCCATCGGCGACACCACGATCGTGATCGGCGTGCTCCTCAGGCGCGGTGCGCGGGTGGTGCCCGGGCGGGTGGTGGGCTTCGCCTCCGGCGAGATCTTCAGGCAGGTCATGATGGCGGTCGACCCCGAGGCGGGCCGAGCGGGGCGGTCGCTCCGCGAGCGCCTCGGGCTCCTGGCGCTCAACGCGGCGGGGGTGGAGGTCCTGCGGCTCGGATGACCGGGTGGACACGCGCGGGAAGCGCTCTATTTATGAATTGTTCATAATTAGCGGCTACGGTCGTCGTATGACCGAATCACTCGAGGCGCGCATCCGGGATGCGGGTCTGCGGGTGACCGGTCAGCGACTGGCCGTGCTCGAGGCCCTCGAAGGGCTGCCCCATTCCGACGCCGACACGGTGCATCGCCGTGTCGCGCCGGCGCTCCCGGGGTTCTCGCTGCAGGCCACCTACGTCGTGCTGAACGCGCTCACCGCGGCGGGGCTCCTCCGCCGCATCGAGCCCGCCGGCTCCCCCGCCCTCTACGAGCGCCGCATCGGCGACAACCACCACCACGTGGTGTGCACCGGATGCGGGGCGGTGGAGGACGTCGACTGCGTGCACGGGGCGGCTCCCTGCCTCACGCCGTCGTCGACGGGGGGCTTCGCCGTCAGCTCGGCCGAGGTGACCTTCTGGGGCCTGTGCCCAGCGTGCCAGTCGCAGTCCGCCGCAGGATTCCCTGCAGAACATACGAAACCGGAGATGTCTTGACCGACCCCACCACCCCTGTGCCCGCCAGCACCGTGCCCGTCACCACCACCAACTCGGGTGCCCCCGTCGCGAGCGACGACCACTCGCAGAGCGTCGGCGCCGACGGCCCGGTCGTGCTGCACGACCACTACCTGGTCGAGAAGCTCGCCCAGTTCAACCGCGAGCGGGTGCCGGAGCGCGTGGTGCACGCGAAGGGCGGCGGCGCGTTCGGCGTGTTCGAGACCACCGGCGACGTCTCGGCCTACACCCGGGCCTCGCTCTTCCAGCCCGGTGCCACCACCGAGATGCTCGCGCGCTTCTCCACCGTGGCCGGCGAGCAGGGCTCGCCCGACACCTGGCGCGACCCGCGCGGCTTCGCGCTGAAGTTCTACACCGACGAGGGCAACTACGACCTCGTGGGCAACAACACCCCGGTGTTCTTCATCCGCGACGGCATCAAGTTCCCCGACTTCATCCGCTCGCAGAAGCGCCTGCCGGGCTCGCACCTCCGCGACCACAACATGCAGTGGGACTTCTGGACCCTCTCGCCCGAGTCGGCCCACCAGGTGACGTGGCTGATGGGCGACCGCGGCCTCCCGGCATCCTGGCGCCACATGGACGGCTTCGGCTCGCACACCTACCAGTGGATCAACGCCGCCGGTGAGCGCTTCTGGGTCAAGTACCACTTCAAGACCGACCAGGGCATCGAGATCCTCTCGCAGGCCGCGGCCGACCAGATCGCCGGTGAGGACGCCGACTTCCACATCCGCGACCTCTCCGAGGCGATCGACCGCGAGGAGTTCCCGTCGTGGACCCTCTCGGTGCAGATCATGCCCTACGCGGATGCGGCGACCTACCGCTTCAACCCGTTCGACCTCACGAAGGTCTGGCCGCACGGCGACTACCCGCTGCACGAGGTGGGCACCATGACGCTCAACCGCAACCCGGCGAACTACTTCGCCGAGATCGAGCAGGCCACCTTCGCGCCCTCGAACTTCGTGCCCGGCATCGCCGCGTCGCCCGACAAGATGCTGCTCGCGCGCATCTTCAGCTACGCGGATGCGCACCGCTACCGCGTGGGCACCAACCACGCCGAGCTGCCGGTGAACGCGCCGCACTCGCCCGTGCACTCGTACTCGAAGGACGGCGCCATGCGGCACGGCTTCGCCGACCCGCAGCGCCCGGTCTACGCACCGAACTCCTACGGCGGACCGGCGGCCTCGCCCGCTGCCCACGGCAACGACTCGGGCTGGGAGTCGGACGGCGCCCTCGTGCGCTCGGCCGCCACCCTGCACCCGGAGGACGACGACTTCGGCCAGGCGGGCACGCTCGTGCGCGAGGTGCTCGACGACGCGGCGCGAGCCCGGCTCGTCGCGAACATCGCGGGCCACGTCTCGAAGGTCACGATCCCGGAGCTCCGCGAGCGCGTGCTCGCCTACTGGGCCGCCGTCGACGTCACGCTCTCCCAGCGCGTCGCCGCAGCTCTCGAGCCCTCGGCCCCCGGCGCGAACGTGGCCCCCGAGGAAGTGGGCATCGGTCAGGCGTAGCCGACCCGTGTAACTACCGAAATGCGTGGGAGCGACCGCCTATACGGGGTCGGTCCCACGCATTTCTGTCGTTAGACGTCGGAGAGCCACTCCTGAAGGCGGGGGAGCGGCCAGGTGGTGAGGATGCGCTCGGCGGGGATGCCCGCGGCCTCGGCCCGGGCGGCGCCCAGCGGGAGGAAGCCCTGGTGGCCGGGGGCGTGCGCGTCGGAGTCGATCGAGAAGAGGCAGCCGGCGTCGCGGGCCAGCGCGAGCAGGTCGTCGGGCGGATCCTGGCGCTCGGGGCGGGAGTTGATCTCGACCGCCACGCCGTGCTCCGCGCAGGCGGCGAACACCGCCTCGGCGTCGAACTCCGAGGGCGGGCGGGTGCCGCGGGAGCCCTGCACGAGGCGGCCGGTGCAGTGGCCCAGGATGTTCGTGCGCGGGTTCTCGATGGCGGAGAGCATGCGCTTCGTCATGGTCGCTCGGTCGGCGCGGAGCTTGGAGTGCACACTCGCCACCACGACGTCGAGGCGGTCGAGCAGGGCGGGCTCCTGATCGAGCGAGCCGTCTTCGAGGATGTCGACCTCGATGCCGGCGAGCAGGTGGGGAGCGCCCGGCTCCTCGGCCTGCCCGCGCCGCAGCGCGTCGATCTCGTCGAGCTGCTCGGCGAGGCGCTCGGCGGTGAGGCCGTTGGCGATCTTCAGGTCCGGTGAATGATCGGTGACGGCGAGGTAGTCGCGGCCGAGCGAACGCGCGGCCTCGAGCATCACGCTGAGCGGAGTGGTGCCGTCGGACCACTCGGTGTGGGTGTGCAGGTCACCGCGGAGAGCGGCGGCGAGGCCGTGCAGATCGTCGCCCGGGCCTGAACCGGGCTCGGCGCGGTCGCGGATCTTCTGCAGGTAGTCGGGCACCGCGCCGTCGGCGGCCTGCCGGATGACGAGGTAGGTGGAATCGCCGATGCCCTTCGTGCGCTTCAGTCGCCCATCGGCGATCCGCGCCTCCAGCTCGTGGGCACCCTGGCCATCGATCACCCCGGCAGCACGCCGGAACGCCTTCACCTTGAACGAGGGGGCGAGCTCCCGCTCGAGGCGGAACGCGATCTCGGCGAGGGCCTGCTGCGGCGTCATCCCTCCAGTCTGCACCGGGCGGGCTGCGGGGCGATGCTGCATGATTAGATGAGCAATCATCACCGATTCACGAAGGAGTGCATCATGCGAAGGAAATCGAATGGTCTGCCACCCGGCCGTCTCGCTCGTGCGGTAGCTGCTGCTGGGTCGATCGCCCTCACGGCAGGAGCAGTGCTCGTGCCGAGCGCGGCCCAGGCCGCGGAGCCGATCGCCACGGACGACAGCTACCTGATCAGCGCCGACACGTTCTTCTCCACGGCGGTCGGAGCGGGGCTGCTGGCGAACGACCTGGGGATCGACCTGTCGGCACTCGCCGTGGTGCAGACGGGGCCGGCGCACGGCGCGTTGTCGCCCATCGGAGCGGGCGGATCGTTCACGTATCAGCCCGA
This sequence comes from Herbiconiux oxytropis, assembly GCF_024979315.1. Classification (GTDB taxonomy): domain Bacteria; phylum Actinomycetota; class Actinomycetes; order Actinomycetales; family Microbacteriaceae; genus Herbiconiux; species Herbiconiux oxytropis. The sequence goes on from NZ_JANLCK010000002.1 coordinate 558,762, forward strand.
TGCCGGGTTCGTCGGAGTGGACGTGTTCACGTACTGCCTCAAACTGCTGCCCGGCACGCCGTGCCTCGGTGCGAGCGCCACGGTGACACTGCAGGTCGACGGGGTGATCGAGCGCATCGGGGGTGCCGACCGGTACGCGGTCTCCGCAGCGGTGTCGGCGCAGAAGTTCCCCACGGGGGTCGACGTGGCTTACGTGGCCTCCGGGGCGGTGTTCCCCGATGCGCTGTCGGCCTCGGCTGCTGCCGGAGACGGCGGCGGGCCGGTGCTGCTCGTCACCAAGGACTCCGTGCCGGGAGCCGTGGCGGCCGAGCTCGAGCGCCTCGATCCGAAGCGGATCGTGGTGACCGGTGGCACCGACACCGTCTCCGCAGTGGTCCAGACGGCGCTCGCCGCGTATTCCCCGGTGGTCGCGCGCATCGGTGGCGCCGATCGCTATGCGGTCTCCGCGGCGATCTCGGCCGGCGCGTTCGACCCGAAGCGGCCTGTGGTCTACGTGGCCTCCGGAGGCGTGTTCCCCGACGCGCTGTCGGGCTCCGCGGCGGCCGGCGCGAAGGGTGGGCCCGTGCTGCTGGTGAGGAAGGATGCGATCCCCGGCGAGGTGAAGTCCGAGCTCGATCGCCTCGATCCGGCGACCATCGTCGTGCTCGGCGGCACCAGCACGGTGGCGCAGAGCGTGGAGGCCGAGTTGCGTTCGATGGCGCCGACCACCCGCATCGAGGGCGCCGATCGCTATGCCGTCTCGGCGAGCATCACCGCCACCTACTTCGGGTCGCCCGACACCCGCACGGTGTACGTGGCCTCGGGGCAGGTGTTCCCGGATGCGCTGTCCGGGTCGGCGGCTGCGATCCGCAACGGCGCCCCGGTGCTCCTCGTGCAGAAGGACGGTGTCCCCTCGCTCGTCGCACTCGAGCTCGACCGGCTGAAGCCTTCGCGCGTCGTGGTGCTCGGCGGCCCGGACACCGTGTCGGAGGCGACCTACCGGGAGCTCGCCGAGCGCTCTCGCGGCTAGATTGGGGGCATGGAACCGCTGCAGCGGGTGACCGCACCCACCGTCGACGTGCTGTCGATCCTCCTCGAGAGCGCGGGACCGGTGTTCGGGCTCGAGATCATGAAGCGGTCGGGGCGGCCCTCCGGCACCGTCTACCCCATCCTCGAGCGGCTCGAGCGACAGGGGTGGATCTCCTCGGAGTGGGAGGAGCACACCGACACGCAACTGCGCCGGCGTCGCGTCTACACCTTCACGCCCGAGGGTGCTGTCGCGGCGCGCGAGGTGGTGGCACGGGCGCAGGGAGCGTCGTAGGGTGTGCGCATGATCGGATCGCTCGACGTCGTCGTCCTGGACTGCCCCGACCCGGCCGCGCTGGCCGGGTTCTACGCCGAGGTGCTCGGCATGCGAATCGTGCCCGACGACGAGGGGCCCGGCGACGGAGGCGAGGATGACGCAGCCGAGGCCGGCGACGGCATCGACTGGGTGGAGATCGGGCGTCCTGGCGCAGATTCCGTGCTCGCCTTCCAGCGGGTCGCCGACTACACGCCGCCCGAGTGGCCGGGCCAGCGGGTGCCGCAGCAGCTGCACCTCGACATCAGGGTCGACGACCTCGACACCGGCGAGGCGGCGCTGCTCGCGCTCGGAGCGACCGCCACGGGAGAGGGCGAGGAGACGTTCCGGGTGTACCTCGATCCGGCCGGGCATCCGTTCTGCCTGGTCTCGTCCGCCGACTGAGACCGGTCAGCCGGCGCGGGTGACGTCATCCTGGGCGCCGTGCCGTCAGGCGGCGGCGGGCCGCAGCAGGATCGTGTTGTCCCACGGATCGGCCACGGTCACCGTGCGGCCGTCGTCGCGGGTCTGCAGGCCGTGATGCCGTAGGCGCTCGTGCGTGGCGCCGAGCGACTCGGCATCCGGGAGCACGATCTCGACCTGGCCGAGCCCGAGGGTGGGCTGCCGTCGGCCGGCGCCCGCGGAGTTCCAGACGTTCATGGCCATGTGGTGGTGGTATCCGCCGGCGCTCACGAAGAGCGCGCTCGGGCCGAACGCGGTCGTGACCTCGAAGCCGAGCTTGTCGACGTAGAAGTCGCGGGCCTCGGGCACGTCGCCGACCGAGAGGTGCACGTGCCCGATCGACGCGCCGCCCACCCGCGGGTCGGCGACCACGGCCTCGGTGAGGTGCTCCTGGAGGAAGGCGTTCGGGTCGAGGTAGAGGGTCGACATCTCGAGCTGCCCGTGGGTCCAGCTCCAGGTGCTGCGGTCGCGGTCCCAGTAGAGCTCGACCCCGTTGCCCTCGGGGTCGGTGAAGTAGAAGGCCTTCGAGACGAGGTGGTCGGAGGAGCCGGTGAAGGAGTTCGGGAAGCGCTGGGCCACGGAGTACACCGATGCTGCGAGGGCCTCCTCGGTCTCGAACACGATGGCGGTGTGGAACAGACCCGCCTCGCGAGGCCCCGGATTCCTCAGCTCGGGGGCGTGCTCCAGCACCATCGACGGCACGCCGCCGCGGCCGAGCACGGCGAGACCGCCCTGCTGCGAGATCACGTCGAGCGCCACGGCGTCGCGGTAGTAGGCCACCATGCGGTCGAGGTCGCCGACGCGGAGCGTGACGGCCCCCATGGTGGTGGCGGGGGCGAGGAGGTCGGCTGCGTTCGTCATGCCGGTTACAACACTTGTAGGAACAACTAAATTCCCGACGAGACCCGCCGCCGGTGACGGCGCAGCCCCAGCACGCCGGCGAGCAGCGCGAGCGAGCCCAGCGCCGTGACCGAGGTCGCGGTGACGGCGAGCTGCACGGCCTGGACGGTCTCGACCCCCGTGGCCGCGAGAGCGGCGGGCACCGGAGCCGGGGCCGGCGCCGGGGTGGGCGCGGGCACGGGTGCAGCCGGGAGCGCCTCGAGTGCGGCGAGCGCGTCGAGGAGGCCGGTTCCGTGCACGTCGGCAGCGGTGAGGTTGAGATAGGGGTTCGTCATGGCCGAGGTGGTGCCCTTCAGAGCGGCCTTCACCTCGTCGGCGCTCGACTGCGGCGAGTGCTGCAGCGCGAGGGCGGCCACGCCCGCGGCGTTCGGAGACGCGGCCGAGGTGCCGGAGAAGCGGTAGGCGCCGTCGGGCCCGGCGGGAGCGGCGAAGAACGACGTCTGCGCCGCGTCGAGCGACGTGAGGTCGGGCTTCGCGCGCGTCGCCGGCTCGGGGAGCGGGAGCGACGGGCTGCCGTCGGTCTGCACCGCGCCGAACAGGTGCTTCACCGGGCCGACCGAGGAGAATCCCTCAGCGATCGTGGGGGTGCGGTAGTCGGCCGCCCCGATCGAGAGCACGTTCTCGTCGGCGGTGTGCCCGAAGATGTTCGGCCCGACCGTCACACCCTCACCCGAGATGTAGTGCTCGAGACCCTGCACGGTGCCCGATTCGTCTTCGGTGAACACGAACTTGAAGCCAGGGGTGATGGCCGCGCGGTCGGTGAGCTCGCGCACCACGACCACGCCATAGAGGCCGGCAGCCGGGAGCGCGCCGCTGAACGCGGCGGACGGGATGGTGCTGTCGGGCTGCTGGCCGAGCACCTCGAAGGCTCCGGCGGCCGTGACGAGGCCCGGCCGGATGCGTGCGGTCACGCCGTTCACGGGCTCGGCCCAGTTGAGCACCATCGAGAACTCCCCCCGGCCGTTGTTCTCGGCGAGGATGCCGTTCGTGGCGTCGGGCTCTGCGGCGCTGCCGAAGTTGTGGCAGTCGACGGCCACGGGTGCCGCGGCGACGACGACGGCCTCGGGGCAGGCCATCGGCACGAAGGCGTCGGCCGCCCAGCCGCCGATGGCGTGCCCGGCCGAGGGGTTGCCCACCCAGCCGTACTCGTTGTAGTTGTCGGCGGCCGAGATGTAGAGCACGCCGTGCTCGGTGGCGTAGTCGATGGCGAGGCCGAGCTCACCCGACTGGTACATCGGCTCGACGGTGGTGTAGTTCACGTCGTCGACGATCACGTCGGCACCGGCATCCGTGAGCTGCACGATGCTCGCGGCGAAACCGCTCACGCTGGGCTCCGCCGTGGAGAAGAGGATGCGCGCACCGGGTGCGACGCCGTGCAGGAGCTGGGCCATGGCGCGGCCCTCGTCGGTGCCGCCCGCGGCGTCGTTCAGCACCACGACCGGCTCGGTGAACCCGCAGGGGTTGCCAGGTCCGGGGAGCACGCCGAGCGCGACGTCCTGCGCCGCGGTGGTCACCGGCTTCGCGGAGGTGTCGAAGGAGTCCGAGATGACACCGACGGTGACGCCGGTGCCGTCGACACCGAAACGGGCGCGCGCCTCGTCGGAATGCAGCACCGGGTCGACGTCGACCGGGATGCTGCGGCACGAGGCGTCGGGCGCGGCGGCGGCTGATGCTCCGGATGACGGGGATCCGGCCTGCGCCGTGGCGAGAACGGCGCCGCTCGCCCCCACGGAGGGGGCGAGGTCCGTGGCGATCGATGTGACGCCGGGCACCGCCGCGAGCGCGGCGAGGTCGGCGGGCGTGATCCAGACGGTCACCCGGGGCAGCACCGGTGAGACCGCGGCGACCTCGCCGAGCCCGGCCAAGGCGGCGAGCTGCGCGGCATCCGGAGCGGCGGCGAAGGTGGCGGTGACGCTCACACGCTCGGCCTCGTCGACCTGCAGGCTGCCGGCGCCCTCTGCGGCCACCGCGAGGGCTGCGGCGGTCTCGGGCGAGGAGGGTGCAGAGGCGGTGGCGGCGAGCACCTCGAGTTGAGGCGACAGGACAGCGGGGGCGGTGCCCGGATCTGCGGGGGCGGCGCCCGGATCGGCGGAACCGGCCGGTGCGGGCAGCTCGGTCGCGGCCGCCCCGGAGGCGGCGGCGGAAGCACCGAGCAGCAGCCCCGCGAGCGCGATGGCGGCCGGCATGGTCAGAAGGCGTGATCGCACGGAACAACTCCCCGAAGTCGTTGGCAGAGGCGCCTCGCTCGGCGCCACCTCCGACTCTAGGGCCGTGCCCGAGCGCTCGAGCGCCCGGGCACGGGGAACCCCGTCGGGCTACTCGAGGAGTTTGCCGACCGTGGCGACGTCGCGCATGAGGGCCGCGATGTCGTCGGGGATCGCGGGGATGCTCTCGCGCGTGATGCCGCCGGAGGGGCTCCAGACGAGGTTGACCTGCAGCGACTCGTCGAGCTCGGGGTAGTCGCTGCGGTTGTGACAGCCCCGGGACTCGCGCCGCTCGATCGCGGCCTCGAGGGTGGCGCGGGCTGCGAGGGCAGCCGACTTGAGATCGAAGGCGTGCGCCAGATCCTGGTAGCCGGCGATGTCGGGGTGCACGCCGATGTCGGCGATCCGTGCCTCGATGGCGTCGAGCTCGGCGAGCCCGGCCAGGAGTCCCTCCTCCGAGCGCACCACGCCGGCATGCTCCGTCATGGTGTTGCGGATGGCGCGCTGCAGCGCCCGCACGTTCTCGTCGCCGTCGGCCGCCAGCAGCGCCGCGATCTCGTCGCGCGCCACTCCGACCGCCGCGGCGGAGCGCTTCTGCGCCGGAAGGGAGGCCGAGTACGAGGCCGCCGCCTGCCCCACGATCCGCCCGAAGACGAGCAGTTCGATGAGCGAGTTGCCGCCCAGCCGGTTCGCGCCGTGCAGGCCCGACGAGGCCTCGCCGATCGCGTAGAGGCCCGGCACGTCGGTGCCGTGGTCCTCCGGCCGCACCCACACGCCGCCCATGGAGTAGTGCGCGGTGGGCGCGATCTCGATCGGCTCCTTCGTGATGTCGAGCATCTGCAGCTCGAGCATCGTCTGGTAGACCCGCGGCAGGCGGGTCATGATCGTCTCGCGCGGCAGGTGCGAGACGTCGAGCCAGACACCGCCGTTCGGTGTGCCGCGCCCCTCTTTGATCTCGGTGTAGGCCGCGAGGGCCACCCGGTCGCGGGTCGACAGCTCCATGCGCTCGGGGTCGTAGCGCTCCATGAAGCGCTCGCCGAGGCCGTTGCGCAGGATGCCGCCCTCGCCGCGCGCCGCCTCGGAGATGAGGGTGCCGGCGGCGTTCTCGGGCTCGATGATGCCGGAGGGGTGGAACTGCACGAGCTCGGGGTCGCGGAGCCGCCCACCGGCCTCGACGGCCAGGCGGAACGAGTCGCCCGTGTTCTCGTCGCGTCGCGAGGAGGTGCGGCGCCAGATGCGGTTGTGGCCGCCGGCGGCGAGGATGACGGCGTCGGCGTGGATGAGGTAGCGCGTGCCGTCTTCGAGGTCGAAGCCGTAGGCGCCGAAGACCGCGCCGTCGTCGTTCACGAGGATGCGCGTGACGTAGACCGTGTCGAGGATCGGGATCTCGAGCTGGGCGGCGCGGTTGACCAGGGTGCGCTGGATCTCGAGCCCCGTGTAGTCGCCCGCGAAGGCGGTGCGGCGGTAGGTGTGGGCGCCGAAGAAGCGCTGCGAGATGCGGCCGTCCTCCTCGCGGGCGAACGGCATGCCGTAGCGCTCGAGATCCTGGATGCCGCGGGCGGCGCCCTCGGTCACGATCTGGACGGTGTGCGGGTTGGCGAGCAGGTAGCTCTCTTTGAGGGTGTCTGCGGCGTGCTGCTGCCAGCTGTCGTCGGGGTCCATCGTGGAGAGGGCGGCGTTGATGCCGCCGGCGGCGAGCGAGGTGTGCGCATCGCTCTTGGCGCGCTTGCCGAGGGCCAGCACGTCGACCCCGGCCTCGGCGAGCTCGATGGCTGCGCGCAGGCCCGATCCGCCGGTGCCGATCACGAGCACAGTGGTGGAGATCTGTCGTTCGGAGGAAGTCATGCTTCGACGCTATGCCTCGCCGTGAGATTACTCCAATGCATATATCTGCTCAGCGCGATGCGCATAGGCTATGAAGATGAACCTCGAGCAGCTCCGCAGTTTCGTGGAGGTCGCCCGCCTCGGCCACTTCACCCAGGCCGCCGAACAGCTGCACCTGGCCCAGCCCTCGCTCAGCCGGCAGATCGCATCGCTCGAGCAGGATCTGGGCGCGGAGCTGTTCCACCGCGCCCGCGGGGGCAGCACGCTCACCACCGCGGGGGAGTCGCTGCTGCCGCTCGCCCGGCGCATGCTCGCCGACGCGGAGTCGGTGCGGCGCGAGCTCGCCGAGCTCGCCGGGCTCGAACGCGGTCGCGTGCGGCTCGGCGCCACGCCGACGCTGTGCATCAGTCTCGTGGCCGAGGTGCTGAGCGCTTTCCATGCCGAGCATCCGGCCATCGAGCTGCACCTCTCGGAGCACGGCTCCCGCCGGCTGCTCGACGAGCTCGAGAGCGGTGAGCTCGACCTCGCGCTCATCACCACCTCCGACGCGGGATCGGCCGAGCGCTTCCGGGTGACGCCGCTGCTCGAGGAGGAGCTCGTGGTGATCTCGTCGGCGGCCGCGCCGGCGGTGACCCGAGGGGCGAGCATCCGGCTGCGGGAGGTGGCCCGGCTGCCCCAGATCGTGTTCAGCTCGAGCTACGACCTCCGCAGCGCGACCGACGCCGCCTTCGCCGCAGCGGGACTCGAGCCCGAGGTGGTGCTCGAGGGGGCCGAGATGGATGCCGTGCTGCGCTTCGTGGAGCGTGGCCTCGGCGTGGCGATCGTGCCCGCGATGGTGCTCATCGACCGGCCGGGGCTCCGCTCGGTGCGGCTCGAGGGGCCCGTGCTCACGAGGTCGATCTCGCTCGCGCGGCCGCGCGACGTGGCGCCGACGAGCGCCGTGGAGGTCATGCAGCAGACGATCGCCGACACGGCGGCGGCGTTCGCCTCCCGGGCAGGCGCGTCGATGCGCTCGGTGAGGGGGGCCTGACGCGGGTCGGGGAGTGATCCACTTCCTCGACTTGACAGTAGATGCGCCGAAAGCCGTCGACTTGGCACATCTTGTGTCAAGTCGACGGCTTCCAGCCCGGCGCGCCCGTGGGGGACGCGCGCTAGGCGCTCAGGATGCTCAGAACGCGCAGGCGGTGAGCGACTGCACGGCGGGGCTCAGCGAGGCGGTGCCGCCGAGCAGGGTGACCCGGTCCGGAGCGAACGTGCCGATGTCCTGGATGACGCCGGTCGGCACGCAGCCGGCCGGGACCACGTACAGCGGCGCATCCTTCGACGCGGCCAGCACGGCGCCCGCGAGGGCGTCCGGGAACTTCAGGCCGGTGGCGATGAACACGTCGTCGGCCGCGGTGAACGCGTCGCGGTTGATCGCGATCGACGCCTGGTAGCGGTCGGCGCCGGAGAGGCGGGTGACAGGGGCCACGCTCGCGAGCGAGGTCGCGATGCCGGCCGAGACCGAGGCCGGCCCGCCGGCGATCTTGACCTTCTTCACGCCGAGGTCGGTGAGCAGCGCCTTCGTGGCGGCATCCGCGGTGCCGGCCTTGCCGTAGACGAGCACGACGGGGTAGCCGTTCGAACCGGCGGCGGCGCTCGCCGAGAGCGCATCCGGGAAGTTCGTGCCTGTGGCGACGTAGGCGGTGGTCGCGCCCCCTCCGAAGGCGTAGTCGGCGACCGACTGCGAGACCGCGTAGCGGTCGGCGCCGTCGATGCGCACGGCCTCATCGGTGGCGATCGCGTCGATCTGGTCGAACACGGCCGGCTGGATCGACTTCGGTCCGCCGACGACCACGACGGTCTTCGGCTTCAGGCGCTCGAGCTCGGCCTTCACCACGGGGAGCAGGCGGTCGCTCGTGGTCAGCAGCAGCGGGGCGCTGTCGCCCGCCGCGGCCGGGGCGGCGCTCAGGGCGTCGGTGAATGTGCTGCCGTTGGCGAGGTAGACCACGTCGGAGGTCGTGGGGTGCGACTTCTGGGCGATCTTCACGGCGACGTCGTAGCGGTCGGCGCCCTCGATGCGGGTGGGGACGGCCGCGCCGAACGAGATCGGGGTGTAGGTCTCGAAGGGGGCGTAGACGGCGCCGCTGCCCGGGTAGGTGTAGATGCCGTAGTTGCCGTCGGCGAGGGCTCCCTCGAAGTCCTTCTCGACGGTGATGTCCACCTGGAACGAGCCGTCGGCGTCGATGGCGACGGCGCCTGCTGCGGCCCCGCCGACCGTGGCGACATCAGCGGCCTCGAGGATCCACTTGGTGTCGGCCGTGGTGCGCGATGCGCGGGGCGCGCCTTCTGAGGGCTTCCAGACATCCGCGAAGCTGCCGAACGCCACGTAGGCGCCGCCGAACTTTCCGGCGAGCGGCGGGCGGGTGCCCGAGGTCGCCGGGGCGTTCGGCGAGAAGCCGGTGCCCGTGACGGTGACCACGTCGGTGTCGGGGTTCAGGCCCTCGGTCTTCGAGACCGAGACGACCGGCGTCGCCACGGGGGCGCTGTAGGTCGCGGACAGCGGCAGGGCAGGCTTGGCGACGTCCGTGGAACCGCCGCTCGAGTACCAGTAGGACGACTGACCGGTGAGGCCCTGGAAATCGACGAAGCTCTGCGGAAAGGCGCCGGCGACCAGGCCGGTGCGGACCTGGGGGGTGCCACCCTCGGGTGCGTCGATCTCGACGCCGAGGTAGTCGGGTGTCACGACGAAGCCGGACTCGGTGACGTCGACGCTCTGCAGGTCGGCGATCGTCACGACAGTGTCGGGGAGCGGCACGTACAGGGTGGGGTCGTTCATGTCGGAGCCGAAGCCGCTCACGGTGGCAGTGACCGATCCGGAACCGTTGGCCACCTCGAGGACGGGGTCACTGACGTAGAACTGGGTCATTCCGCTGTACAGCGCGACGGTGAAGTCGCCGTCCCAGCTGATCTCAGCAGAATCGTTCTCAGCGTCCACGGTGCCGGTACCGGCGGCGATCGTCACGCGATTCGCGCTGTAGCGCCCGCCGGTCGGCGAGGTGATCGGGGTGCCAGTCGCATCGGTCGTCAGTCCACCCCAGGTCGAGGTGGCGTACGAGCCATCGGCCTGCTGCTTCTGGATGACGACGTTGCCGTCTGTCGCCTTCCAGTCCGCCTGGACGATGGTGTCAGCGGCGGAGGTCTTGGCGATCTTGCCTGCGCCCAGGAGGTTGAACGTGCCGGGGGCGAACGCCCGGTTGCCCACCTCGTTCGAGACGCCCCACTGGAACACGGCGTCCTTGACGATGCCGACGGCTGCGAGGGGCTCCGTCTCGGCGGGGGCGGTGGTGGCCGACGCCGGGAGGGCGGTGAGGGCTGAGAAGGCGACGGCGGCGGTCAGGCCGGTCGCGAGGGCGGCGGCTGCGCGCCCTCTGCTGGGTGAACTGTGCACGGATGCTCCGAGTCTGAGAAGCGGCCCGGAGACGTGCCGGACCACGGGAGATTGACAGGAATGAGGTAAGCCTAGCCTTAATAAGGACAGCCTTGCCTAATAAATGTCTATCGAGTTCGCCCCAGCACCACCAGGCCGCCGCCCACCCCGGCGATCAGGATCACGAGTCCGAGCACCGCGAGCAGGGTCAGGAAGAGCAGCTGCTCTGTCAGGCTCAGCCCGCCGAACAGCCCCGCCTGCTCCACGATCACGACGGAGGAGGAGGCTGAGGCGGTGTCGGCGCCCACGTTCGACGCGGCAAGGGCGGTGGTGGCGGCCAGCGGAGCCAGACGCGTGCGCACGGGAGGCAGGAGCGCCACCGGCGTGCGTGGGCTCGCCTTCTCCGTGACCGGTGCCTCGGAGGTGGGCGGCACGAAGGTCGACGCGTCGTAGCCGACGACGGCTGCCGTGGCGGGCTTGGCGCCGTCGGCGATACCCCCGCTGGAGTACCAGTAGGCGGCCTGGCCGGTCTCCATCTGGAACTCCACGAAGCTCTGCGGGAAGGATCCCCAGTCGGGCCCCGAGGTCGTCTGCGGGGTCTGGCCCGCCGGCAGGGCAGCCCGCACGCCGCGGTAGTCGGGGTTCACGGTGAAGCCGTCGGCTCCCACCTGCACGCCCGAGAAGGTCGCGAGGGTGACCGAGCGCTCGGGCAGCGGCTGCCACTTGGTGAGGTCGTCCATGTCGGTGCCGAAACCGCCGGTGGTGGCGGTGAGGGTGCCCACGCCGTTCTCCACGGTGAGCACGGGGTTCGAGAGGTACCAGAAGGTCATCCCGCCGTAGTACGCCACGGTCACATCGCCCTGCCAGCGGAGCGTCGCGCTGCCCGTGGCCCGATCGACCTCTCCGGTGCCGCCCGACATCACGAACTGGTTGCCGCCGTAGGGCGAGCTCGTGCCGGAGGTGAGGGTCTCGCCGTCGCGGTCGAGGCAGCGCGTGGCGAAGCTCGCCTGCACGAACCGGCCCGAGGCATCCGGTTTCTCGATGGTGACGTTGCCGGCCCTCGAGGAGTACTGCGCCTCGGTGAAGATGACCGAGCCGCCCGGATCGGGGGTGCGCCCGGCCGAGAGGTAGTTGCAGCCGCCGAAGTAGGCGCCGTTGTTCGCCTCGTCGTTCAGGCCCCAGCGGAGCACCGCGTTCTCGAGCGCGATCTTATCGGCGACGACCGGGGTGATGGTGACCGAGACGGCGGTGGCGGCACCTCCGGCCGGCACCGGATCGCCGTCGAGCTCGGCATCGGTCACGAAGAGCACGCGGTGCACGCCGGGGGTCAGGCCGGCCGTGGGCAGCGAGACGGTTGTGCCGGTGCCGGTCGCTGCTGTCGAAACGGATGCGGCGAAGGTCGCCGAGCCGTACCACCAGGCCTCGCCCGACTGAGCGGAGGTCCACGGAACGGTGACGACGACGTCCTCGCCCTGCTCCGCGGTGTAGCCGGAGGCCGGTGTGGCGTCGGCGACGGAGCCCTCGGCCACGGCCGCGTCGAGGGCGGCGCGATCGGCGTAGGCGGGCGGGCGGCTGCCGGCGGGCGATCCGGCAGGCAGGGCCACGGCGGGGCTGTAGTCGGAGAGCTCACCCGTGCCGACGGCGTTGACCGCCGCGACGCGCACCGAGTAGACCGCCTCGGGGCTGAGGCCGGCGAAGCGGGCCGAGGGCCCCGCGTCGCCGCCGGGCGCCACGACAGCGCTCTGCACGAGACCGCGCCCCGCCTGGTGCAGTTCAACCCGGTAGCCGGTGATCGATGAACCACCGGTGAACCGGCCGGTGGTGGGGACCCCCTGCCAGGTGAGGGTGCGGGCCGTCTCGGCCACGGGCGCGGCGGGCGGCGCGGTCCACTCCGTGAGCGGAGCGCGGGTGCCGGTGGTCTCTGCCGGATAGTCGGTCATCCAGCCGGGCACCGAGCTCACGAAGGAGGAGGGGCGGAAGCGCTTCTGCCCGTCGACGACGTCGTAGGCGACCACGGCGGCGAGGTAGCGACTCGAGCCCTGGAGTTCGTCGATGACGGCTCGCGTGGTCGATCCGACATCGAACGTGACGGCGATGTAGGAGTTGGCGTTGGGCGCGGCGAGGTCGTGGCGGCGCTCGAGCACGCGGAGCAGGTAACCGGCGGGAGCCGGGGCGCTCTCGGTGGAGGAGGCGGTCCACTCGGCGGTGAAGCCGCGGGCGGTGGGAGCCGACAGCACGGGCACGCCGGCGCGCGCCGTGCCGAGCACTCCGGTGCTCGAGGAGGGGAGGCCGAGCGGTTCGCTGACGAGCGGATCGGGGAGGGCACGTGCGCCGTCGAGGAGCGTGATGCGGGCGGTCACCGAGGAGGCGCCGAATGCGACGCCCTCCACGCGGTGGCGGGTGGTGCTCGCGGGCACCTCGACGCGCGCGATGAGGTTGCTCGCGTTCGTCACGGCCCGGCCGGAGAAGAGCTCCACGCGGTAGCCGACTGCGGTCGCCGTGCCGGCGGGGGGCGCCCACGCGATGTCGACGGCGTAGTCGATGCGGGCGGGATCGGTCTGCAGCAGCACCTGCCCGGCGGCAGGAGAGGTGGTGGCCGCCCAGGTGGAGGCGGGCAGCGGGGTCGGATCGACGGGGGTGGGCGCGGCGGTGGGGGTGGGCGCCGGGGTCGCGGTGGGTGCCGGGGTCGGGGTCGGCGTCGACGTGGGAGCCGGCGTCGACGTGGGCTCGGGGGTGGGATCCGGTTCGGTCGTGGGGGCCGGGGACGGCTCGGGGTCGGCGGAGGGGGGATCGGCCGTGGGCTCGGGCTCGGTCGTCGGTGCAGGTGCAGGTGCAGGTGCAGGTGCGGGCTCGGGGTCCGGTGCGGGATCGGGCTCCGGAGACGGCTCGACCTGCTCGGAGACCGGATCGGGCGTCGTCGCGGAGCCCGTGACGGGGGCAGGCGCGGGCTCGATCGCGGATGCGGCAGCTGAGGCGGTCGAGGCCGCCAGGGGTGCCAGTAGCGTGAAGGCGACGGCCGACGCGAGCGCCACCGCCAGCAGTGCGCGCGGCCGACGGCGCGACCTGTCACGCATGGCCACCGGCCGCACCAGCGCTGGCAGCACCGGCACCGGCAGCACCCGTCCCTGCGGCAGCGCTCCGCTTGCGCGACGACAGCACGGCCCAGACGAGGAACCCGATCGCGGCGACCGCCAGCACCCCCACTCCCACGACGGCGCCGAGCAGGATCGGCACGAGGTCGCCGGAGTCGTCGACGGCGGCGGGCGCGGCGATGATCGTGGTGGTCACGGGCCCGGGCGCGGCCTCCTCTGTGGTGACTCCCTCGGCGCCCCCTTCGCCCGCGGGTGGGGTCGTGGCGGCGGGCGCGGCGGCAGCGGCGGCCTCGGCGGCGGCAGCGGCGGCCGCGTCGTCCGAGTACAGGTCCCGGAACGAGATCGGTGTGAAGCTCTCGTTGCTCGGGTTCACCACGCCGTGGGCGCCGATCGTGATGATGCCGCAGGTCACCTGCAGGCAGTCGACGGTGGTGACGTTGCCGTCGCGGTCGTACGACTCGAAGCTCGAGCCGGGGATGCGCATGGTCGCCGACCAGTTGCCGTCGGCGTTCACCTCGCCGCCGTTCGCGGCGTACTCGGTGGAGGAGCCCGGGAAGCTCACGAACAGCTGGTACCCCACGGGATTCGCCTCGTCGTCGTAGACGTAGCGGTAGTCGGTGCCGGTGGAGCCGCCCTGACTGGGGGCCCACGATCCGCCGTCGACCCAGCCGAAGAACACGTAGATGCCGCCGAAGCCGTTGGGGATCGACTGGAAGCCCGTGCCCGTTGCGGTGATCTCGGTGAGGTAGTTCGGGTCGGCCACGCCCACGAGGTCGGGGCGGTCCTTCACCGTGATGTCGACCGATCCTGCCGCGTGCGCCGGAGCCGCCGCACCGCCGAGGGCCGCGGTGACCACGGCGGCGGCGAGTGCGAGGCCCGCGGCGAACGCTCGGAGGCCTCGGGGGTGGTTCGAAGCGTGGGCACGGGCGGTCATGTCGTCTCCTCGAGAGAATCGGCGGGGATCAGGATGGGGGAGGCGTCGTGCCTCTGCGGCAGCACGAGCGCGGTGCCGGTGACGGGGTGCCGCATCACCTCCACGGGCAGCTCGTAGACCTCGCTCAGGAGCGGCGCGGTGAGCACCTCGTCGGGTGAGCCGTCGGTCACCACGCGGCCGCCGGCGATGAGCACGATGCGGTCGGCGTAGGCGGCCGCGAGGCTGAGATCGTGCAGCACCACGACCACGCAGTCGCCCGCCCTGGCGCGGTCGCGAGCGATCCGCAGCACGTCCTCCTGGTGGCGCAGGTCGAGGGCGGCGGTGGGCTCGTCGAGCAGCAGGATGCCGGTCTGCTGGGCCAGGATGCGCGCGAGCGACGCGCGCGCCCGCTCCCCGCCCGAGAGCGAGGGCAGGGGGCGCTCGCGGAAGCGCTGCATCCCGGTGAGCTCGATCGACTCCGCCACCACGGCCTCGTCGTCGGCCTCGCGCGGCGTGCGCTGCCAGGGCGCGCGGCCCATCTCGACGACCTCGCGCACGGTGAACGGGAAGAACACGCCGTTCTGCTGCAGCAGCACCGCGCGGCGGCGGCCGAGCTCCCTGAGGCTCCAGGCGCCGAGCGCGCGGCCGTCGATCTCGACCGTGCCCTCGGTCACGGCCTGGTCGCCCGTGACCACCGAGAGCAGCGTCGACTTGCCGGCGCCGTTCGGGCCGATGAGCGCCACCACCTCGCCGGGGGAGGCCTCGAACGAGACGTCCTGCAGGATGCGCGTGCCGTCGATCGTGACACCCGCGCGCGTCACCCGCAGAGCGGGAGCGGCGGGGGGCGCCGGAGCGGCCGCCGATGCGGAAGCGCTCATCCCCAGCCTCCCGCCTTCTTGCGCGTGCGGCGGAGCAGCCAGAAGAAGAATGGCCCGCCGATGAGCGAGGTGAGCATGCCAATCGGCAGGTCGGCCATCGGCACCGCGGTGCGCGCCACGAGGTCGGCGGCCACGAGCAGCACCGATCCGCCGAGGGTCGAGGCGATCAGGAGCGGCAGGTGCTTGGGTCCGATGATCATGCGCATGAGGTGCGGGATGACGAGGCCGACGAACGCGATGATGCCGCAGAATGCCACCGCGGCCGCTACGAGCAGCGCCACGACCACGATCGAGACGATGCGCAGGAGCTCCACGTTCACGCCGAGGTGCCTCGCGGGCTTCTCGCCGAGCGAGAGCAGGTCGTAGCGGCGCGAGAGCGCGAATGCCACGATGAGCCCCACGACCACCACCGGGAGGACCACGAACACGTCGGGCCAGCGCGATCCGTTGAGGCTGCCGAGCTGCCAGAACACGATCGCCTCGCGCGACTGCGTGTCGGCGAGGAACATGAACAGCGCGAGGCCCGCTCCCGCGAACGCGTTGACCGCGATGCCCACGAGCACGAGCGTCACGACCTCGGTCTTGCCGTTGGCGCGCGAGACACCGTAGACGAGCAGGGTGGCGGCGAGACCGGCCACGAAGGCGCTCGCCGCGATCGACCAGTCGCCGAGGAACGTGGCACCGAACACGATGGCGGCCGAGGCGCCGAGGGCCGCTCCCGAGCTCACGCCGACGACGCCGGGCTCGGCGAGCGGATTGCCGAAGATGGCCTGCATCACCATGCCGGCCGCGGCGAGCGCGGCACCCACGAGGATCGCCATGGCCACGCGCGGGAAGCGGATGGTCCAGAGCGCGCTGTCGCCGTTCGGATGCTCCGGCAGCGGGAACCAGGTGATGCCCACCTTCTGCAGGATCGAGCCGAGCACCTCCGCGGGGGCGACGCCGAGCTGGCCCGTGCCCGCCGCCACGAGCGAGATCGCCACGAGCGCGACCGCGAGCGAGACGAAGAGGATGGCCTTCCGGCCCGGCCCGCTGCGCTTCGGCAGCGGATCGACGCTCGACTCGAGACCCGGCTCGAGACCGCGCCCGCGGCCTGACCCGAGACCGGCCCCGGGGCCCGCGTCGAGACCGGCCTCACGAGCTGCGTCGAGGCCTGCCTCGGGGCGGCGGGCGTCGGGGCGGCCCGGCTTGGTCGAGGTCACTCGGCCGCCGCCTCGGAGGCCGAGCCGGAGGCATCCGGAGCGTAGATCGCGCGGGCGAGCGCGTCGAGCACGCCGGGGGTGCGGGGGCCGAAGCTCAGGATCTCGTAGTCGCTCATGTCGACGATGCGCCGGTTCTGGCCCGCCGGCGTCTCGGCCACGGCCGGGATGCGCTCGAGCAGCCCGTCGACGCCGTCGACCGACTCCAGCCCCTTCGTCATCATGAGGATGAGGTCGGGCTGGGCCTTCACGAGAGCCTCGGCGGTCATCGGGCGCATGCCCTTCCAGCCGATCTCGCCCGCCACGTCGATGCCGCCGAGCGCTTCGATCAGGGTGTCGGCGCCCGACTCGTCGCCGAAGATGTAGTACACGCCGGCGTTGCCGCGCACGTAGAGGAAGAGGATGCGCGGACGGTCGGCCGGATCCTCGGGGGTCACCGAGGCGATCGTGGCGATCTCCTCGTCGATGGCGGCGTCGACCCGCTCCACGAGAGCCTCGCCGGCGGCCGGGACGCCGAGGCCTGCGGCCACCATGCCGGCGATCTCGCCGAAGTTCTCGAGGTTGCGGTCGGGGGTCACCACGATCACGGGGATGCCGGCCTCGCGCATCTGCAGCACCACGTCCCACGGGCCGATCGAGGAGTCGGTGATGATGACGGTCGGGGCGAGCTCGAGCATGGCCTCGCCGTTCAGCTCGTGCCCGTTCTGCGTGACGAGCGGCAGCTCCTCGGCGCCCGCGAAGCTCGTGGAGGTGTCGCGGCCCACGACGCTGTCGCCGAGCCCGAGACCGAACACCGTGGCGGCGAGCGTGCCGTAGATGTCGAGCGCCAGGATGCGGCTCGTGTCGGTGACCGTGACCTCGGTGCCCTGGTTGTCGAGCACGGTGGCCGGCAGCGCGGGGGTGGCGTCGACGCCCGCGTCGGTGACCGGTTCGATGCCCGTGTCCTCGAGGCACGCGGTCGACTCGCCCACGTGGTTCTTGGGGTCGGCCGTCAGCTCGAGGCTCGTGAGCGGCACGTCGCTCGAGCGGCAGGAGCCCGCCGTCTCGGTCGACGACGCGGTGGCGGTGCAGGCGCCGAGCGCCACGACGGTGGCGGCCGCGAGGAGCAGCGCGAGGCCCGCGCGCAGACGTGAGGGGCGTGACGGCATCGAGGTTCCGAACTGGTGGGAGAGGGGGCCCGCGGACGAGCCGCGAACCCCCTGATCCTAGTTAGGTTAGGCTTACCTAGTCAACCTCGCGCCGCTGCGGCGCCCCCTCTACTCGGCGGGAGCCGTGGGGTTCGGCGTGGGCGGCGCGGTGGTGGCCGGCGGGGTGGTGGGCGTGGTGCCGTCGGTCGTTCCCTCTTCGGTGCCCTCGGCGGCTCCCGCCTCGGAGACCGCCGTGAACGTCTCGGTGATGAATGCGTTGAGCGCCTCCGCGTCGTCCAGCGGGCCGGTGTAGGCGGTGCCGGACACCACGAGGAGCGGCGCCGCGGTGAGCTCGGTGACGTCCGAGTTCGGGATCGACGCCTCGGCGCGGGCCGTCGCATCCGTCACCCAGTCGGAGAACTCGTTGCCCCGGATGCACGAGGCGATCTGCTCGTCGTCGAGCCCCGCATCCGCCACGAGCGTCACGAGCTCGTCGTTGCTGAGGCCGCCCTCGGGCAGGTCGGGCTGAGCGGCGATCAGCGCGTTGTGGATGACGAGCGTCGCATCCGGGACCCCGTTCGCCACGCACGCGATCGTGTTCGCGGCGCGCGCCGAGTAGCTGCCGGCACCGCCCTCGAGCGCCACGGGGTGCAGCTCGAGGCTCGCGTAGCCCGCGGTCACGAACGACTGCAGCGAGGCTCCGTTGGTGGTCTCGAAGGTGGCCACGTCGTCGCTGGCGTAGTCGACGTACTCGGTGAGCCGCAGCACGGTGTCGGTGGCGAGGTCCGAGGCCACGGGCTCGGCGCCGGGCTGGATGGCGGCCGTGGTGGTGGCCGTCACGGTCTCGCCGCTGCCGGTGAAGAGGATGCCGTCGCTCAGCATGTTGGCGGGCCCGGTGAAGCTCGAGCGCACCCCGTTGTAGATGCCGAAGCCGACGCCGCCGACCACGGCCACGATCGCCACCACCACCACGGTGCGGAAGAGGATGCGGTTGCGCTTCTTGCGCTTGCGCTCCTCCTCGCGCTGGATGCGGGCGAGCTCGCGGTTCAGAGCCTGGCGGTCCTTCTTCGAGAGGCCTTCGTACACGCTCTTGTCGGGCTGCGCGGGGCTCATGCCGGTGATACTCCTCGTGGTGGTGCCGGGCGAGTGCCCGGCGTAGCGACCTCGACCCTATCGAGCGAAGCTATGAGCGCGCCATCCGGGGCCGGATGCGGCGAGTCGATCAGCCCAGCGGGATGGCCTCGAGCTCGGCGCGCATCCGGATGAGCTCCTCGGCGTGGGCGTCGAGCCGGCGGTCCTCCGAGGTGACGAGCGCGAGCGGCGGCACGCGCCTCGCCCGGCCCTCCTCCGGGTCGACGAAGATGCTCATGCACTGGGTCGTGAGCTCGAGTGCCCCCGGTGTGCGCGGCGAGCCCGAGCGCACGTGGATCGCGATGTGCATGCTGCGCTCGCCGGTGTGGATGAGGCGAGCCTCGACCTCCACGATGTGGCCGATCCGGATGGGCCGGTAGAAGTGGATGCCGCCCGAGTAGACCGCGATCGCGTTCTCCGAGCTGTGGCCGGCGGCGCACGCGAAGGCGGTCTCGTCGATCCAGCTCAGCACCGTGCCGCCGTGCGCGTTGCCGCCGTAGTTGGCGTCGGCCGGTGCCGCGAGGAAGCGGAAGACCGTGCGCGGCGTGCTGCCCTCGGTGGAGTAGACCTGGGCCTGCATGGCGTCGCGGATGGCGCGGCGCGGGGCCAGGCGCTCCTCGGCGCGTTCGTTCAGCATCCGGTCGCCAGGGGTCTCGGGTCGCCATTGCTCCACCGCGTGCGGTGAGCCCTCGGCGTCGACCGCCACGAACACGAGGATGCAGTGCGTGGCGGGGGTGAACTCGCGGCTGCGCACATCCGCCGCCTGCAC
Source organism: Herbiconiux oxytropis (assembly GCF_024979315.1). Lineage (GTDB taxonomy): Bacteria > Actinomycetota > Actinomycetes > Actinomycetales > Microbacteriaceae > Herbiconiux > Herbiconiux oxytropis. The sequence continues at coordinate 577,988 of NZ_JANLCK010000002.1, forward strand.
CGTGACGAGCACCTGCATGCTCGTGCGGCCGGTCTGGATGATGCGCGCGTGGGCCTCGATCATGTCGCCGGATGCGATGGGCCGGGTGAAGTGCACGTTGCCCACGTAGGCGGTGACGCAGTAGCTCGCGCTCCAGCCGACCGCGCAGGCGTAGCCGGCCTTGTCGATCCACTCGAGCACCCGGCCGGCGGCGACGGTCCGGCCACCTGCTGCCGTGTCCTGGGGGGAGGCGAGGAAGCGGAGGGTGATGCGGTCGTGGGCGGGCACGGATCGAGTCTGGCAGGTGGGTGGGCGGGTGGCGGGCGTCGTCGGGCGAGAAGAACAGCGGTTCTTTCGCGGAGGGCAAGGCGGGGGTCGCCAGGTCGGCCGGTTCGTCGCGCCACAGTCCGTCAGTACTGCAGCGGATCCTCCGGCGAGACGAGGCGGAGCCACTCGAAGCCGTAGCCGTCGAGCGAGACGGCCGCCGTGCCCGCGTCGTCGAGCTGCAGGCTCTCGCCACCGAGCATGCGCTCGAGCCGCCATCCGCCCGCCGCCTCGCCGAGCGAGAGCGGGGCCTCGAGCGGGTGCGGGGCGAAGTTGTGCAGCGCCACGACCGTGCGGCCGTCCCAGCGGAGGCTGTGGGCGAAGACCGCCGGATCGGGCTGGGGCAGCACCTCGAACGCGCCCCAGCCGAACTCGGGCGAGGCGCGGTAGTGCTGCACGAGCCCGCGCACGAAGGAGTAGAGCGAGTCGGGGTCGCGGCGCTGGCTCTGCACGTTGATGTGGGCGGGCGCGTAGCCGCCGGGCACGACGGCGTTGCGGAGCTTCGAGGGGCGGGCTGTGGAGAAGCCGCCGGTCGGCCCCGAGGTCCACTGCATGGGCGTGCGCACGGCGAGCCGCCCCTCGGCCTCGAGGTTCTCGCCCATGCCGATCTCCTCGCCGTAGAAGAGCACGGGGGTGCCCGGCAGCGAGAAGAGCAGGCTGTAGACCATGCGGATGCGGCGCGGGTCGCCCTCGAGCATCGGGGGCAGCCGCCGCACGAGGCCGCGGCCGTAGACCTGCATGCGCTCCTCGGGGCCGAAGGCGGCGAAGACCTCCTCGCGCTCGGAGTCGCTGAGCTTGTCGAGGGTGAGCTCGTCGTGGTTGCGCACGAAGTTGGCCCACTGCGAGTCGGGCGAGCCCTGCGGTCTCGAGAGCAGCGCCTCCACGAGCGGCCGGGCGTCGTGCCGGGCGAGCGAGAGGTAGAGGTTCTGCATGGCGATGAAGTCGAACTGCATCGTGAGCTCGTCGCCCTCCTCGCCGCCAAAGTAGAGCTCCTGCTCCTCGCGTGGCAGGTTGACCTCGCCGAGCAGCACGCCGTCGCCGCTCCGGCGGCCGACGAAGCTGCGGAGCGAGCGCAGGTAGCCGTGCGGGTCGGGCAGCAGCTTCGCGCCGTCGACCACGCCGCTGCCGTCGAGCAGGAACGGCACCGCGTCGACCCGGAAGCCCGAGAGGCCGAGCTGCAGCCAGAAGCCCATGATCTTCGCTATCTCGTCGCGCACCACGGGGTTCGTGATGTTGAGGTCGGGCTGGTGCTTGTAGAAGACGTGCTGGTAGTACTGCCCCGTCTTCTCGTCGAGCTCCCAGTTGCTCGTCTCCTGGTCGGGGAAGACCGGCTCGCCCTCACCCTCGACGGGCTCGTCGCGCCACACGTAGTAGTCGCGGTAGGGGTTGTCGCGGCTCTTCCGCGCCTCCTTGAACCACGGATGCCGGTCGCTCGTGTGGTTGATCACGAGGTCGGCGATCACGCGCATGCCGCGGTCCTTCGCGATCCGGATGACCTCGACGAGGTCGCCCAGGTGACCGAGCCGTTCGTCGACACCGTAGAAGTCCATGATGTCGTAGCCGTCGTCGCGATCCGGGGTCGGGTAGAAGGGCATGAGCCAGAGGCAGGTGACGCCGAGCTCCTCGAGGTAGTCCAGGCGGTGCGCGAGGCCCGCGAAGTCGCCCACCCCGTCGCCGTTCCAATCGAGGAAGGTCTCCACGTCGAGGCAGTAGACCACCGCGGTCTTCCACCACAGGTCGCTCGTGTCGGTGACTCTCATGCCCACCAGTCTGTGCACGCTCAGGAGTTCTGCACAGCTTTCCGATCCCGCCGTCGTCGCGTCGGTGGTGGATGCCACACTCGGTGCATGACCGACGACGGAACCTGCAGCTGGGCAACGGGCACCACGGAGATGCGCACCTACCACGACGAGGAATGGGGAGTGCCGCGGCGCGACGACCCCTACCTGTTCGAGATGCTCATCCTCGAGGGGGCGCAGGCGGGGCTGTCGTGGTCGACGATCCTCGGGCGGCGCTCCGGGTACCGGGCCGCCTTCAAGGGCTTCTCGGTTCCGGATGTCGCGACGATGACGGATGAGGAGCTCACGGCCCTCATGGACGAGCCGGGCATCATCCGCAACCGGCTCAAGATCTTCGGGGCCAGAAAGAACGCGCTGGCGTTCCAGCGCGTGCAGGAGGAGTTCGGCAGCTTCGCCGACTACCTGTGGGGGTGGGTGGGCGGCGAGCCGATCGTCAACGGGCCGCGCACCACGGGCGATCTGGTGGCCACGACCGAGCTGTCGGACCGGTTGAGCAAAGACCTCAAGAAGAGGGGCTTCACCTTCGTGGGCTCGACCATCGTGTACGCCTACCTCGAGGCGGTGGGCGTCGTCGACGACCACGTGCTCGGCTGTCCGGCGGCCGGCGCGCGTCCCTCCTCGGAGTCGTAGGCCCGAGCGCCCCGCTCGCCCCGCCGCGCCCGGCTGGTTCGAACGCGCACCCGTCGCGCGCACCGAGCCGCTGTGGCCGGCGGATGCCGCCACGGGTGCGTTTTCGAACCGCTGAAGCGCGGACTTCGCCACCCCCCGTCGGCCGGGCGGGGCGGGCAGAGTCAGCCGGCGGGGCGCGCCCCCGGGGTGGCTGTGGGGGCGGGCACCGGGTCGGCGGTGGGTTCGGGCGCCGGCGCCGGGACGGTGGGCTCCGGAGCGGGCTCGGGTGCGGGGGCCGGGTCCGGCGCAGGCGCCGGGACCGTGGGCGGGGTGTTCTCGAAGTCGCCCGAGCCCGAACCCGAGCCCGATCCGGAACCCGATCCGGAACCGAAGCGGGTCGACGAACCGTCGACGAGGTCCTCGTTCGGCTCGGCGAACTCGCCTCCGCCCAGCACCTCGTCGTTCGCGGTCATGACCGCGCGCCACATGCGGTGCCGCACCGAGCTTCCCGTCCAGTCGTTCGGGTAGACATCCGTCATCGACACGTTGCCGGTGGCGTTCCCCACCCACACCACGGTCGCAGCGGCCGTCGAGGCCCCCGCCATCCAGGTGTCCTTCTCGTTGTCGGTGGTGCCGGTCTTGCCGATGTGCGTGATGCCGTCATCCGGATCCGACGCGGTCGCGGTGCCGCTCTCGATCGGGCCGAGCATGGCGTAGGCGACGGTGTTGGCCACTCCGGGGTCGAGCGCCTGCGTGCAGTTCGCCGCGGGCGGCGCGATCTCGGCGCCGGTCGGGTCGAGGATCCGGTCGATCGCGATCGGTGCGCAGTACACGCCCGAGGCGGCGATCGCGGCGTAGGCGGCCGCCATGGTCAGCGGCGCGATCTCGTTGGTGCCGAGCACGGCCGAGGGCTCCGTGTTGAGCGGGTTGCCGTCGGCCCGGTGCACGCCGAGCGACTCGGCGGTGGCCTTGATGGCGCACTGGTCGAGCTCCTTCGCCATGGCGATGAAGGAGTTGTTGACCGAGTTCGTGAGCGAGGACTGCACCGACATCGTGCCGGGCCGCGAGCTGCCGTCGTTCGCCGGCTCCCACTCACCGCCCATGGAGGTGCACGAGTTCGTGAACTCGGCGAGGTCCCAGGTGGTCTCGTTGCCGCTCACCCGGTCGGCCAGGGTGTGGCCCTGCTTCAGCCACTCCGCCAGTGCGAACACCTTGTAGGTCGACCCGACCTGGAAGCCGGAGGATCCGCCGTAGTCGATGTCGGTGTTGTAGTTGACGGCGGTGGCGCCCGGCACGGCGGTGTCGGGGTCGTCGTCGAAGGTCGTGTTCTGCGCCATCGCGAGGATGCGGCCGGAGCCGGGCTCGACGGTCACGATGGTCGACCCGATCTCGATGTCCTCCATCGTGGCCGGGATGTACTCGCGCATGGTCTCGTCGGCGTTGGACTGCAGATCCATGTTGAGCGTCGTGTAGATCTGGTAGCCGCCCTGCTTGAAGTTCGACCACCGCGTCTCGGAGTCGTCGCCGAAGGTCGAGTCGTTCTTCACGATCCAGGTGACGTAGTCGCAGAAGTACGCGGCCCCCGCCACGGCCGCCTGGCAGCCGGTGGTGCGCGGGGTGATGACGGGGGTCACGGGCGTGGCGACGGCCTCATCGAACTGCTGCTGCGTGATGGTCTTCTCCCGCAGCATCGACGCCAGCACGTCCTTGTCTCGACGCGCCTGGTTGTCGGCGATGTTCTCCTCCTCGTCGATCCGCAGCCCGTTGGGCTCGTTGACGGTGGCGGCGAGGCTGGCCGCCTGGGCGATCGAGAGGTTCGCGGCGCTCACGCCGTAGTAGTACTGCGCAGCTGCCTCGATGCCGTAGACCGAGCCGCCGAAGTTGGCGATGTTGAGGTAGCCGAGCAGGATCTCGTCTTTCGAGTACTGCTTCTCGAGCGCGATCGCGAGCCGCATCTCGGTGATCTTGCGGTCGACCGACTCGGTGGTGGCGGCATCGTAGGCGGCCTCGCGCTCGGCGGCGGTGTCGAGCGACTCGGCCTGCTGCACCAGGATGTTGCGCACGTACTGCATGGTGATGGTCGATGCGCCGCTCTCGACGCCGCCGGATGCCACGTTGCCGAGGGCCGCGCGGAGGGTCGACGCCACGTCGACGCCCGCGTGCTCGTAGAAGCGCGGATCCTCGGTGGAGACCACGGCGTCCTTCACGAACTGCGACACCCCGTCCCAGCCGACCTCCTGCCGGTTCTGATCGAACACCGTGGCGAGAAGCACGGGCGAGCCGTCGCTGTTGGTGGCGTAGATCTCGGAGGCCTGGGCGAGCGTCGTCGGGCGGATGTAGTCCGGCAGCGTGTCGAGCACGTCGACCGTGCGCGAGGCGTAGACCCCGGTGACGGCCATGGCGGGCACGGCCATGATCGTGACGAGCAGGGCGGAGGCGAGGCTGAGGACCGCGATCATGCCGACGGGGCGCTTGGTGCCGTCGACGACCCGCTGGAAGGCGGAGACGAGGCGGTGAGGTCTTTCGGGCATATCCGCCAGGGTACGGGCCCTGGCTCGCAGGATGCTGATAGAGCGCCGCCGTGCCTAGGGTGAGGAGATGATCGACAGCACCGAGCTCCTGGACGACGCCTTCACCCGCATCCGCGAAACGGTGCGCCGAGCGACGGGCGGCCTCACGCCCGAGCAGCTGACGGCGCGCATCGATCCGGAGGCCAACACGATCGCCTGGCTGGTCTGGCACCTCATCCGTGTGCAGGACGACCACATCGCCGAGGTGGCCGGAACCGAGCAGGTCTGGACGAGCGGCGGCTGGTCCGAGCGCTTCGGCCTGCCCTTCGAGACGGATGCCACGGGCTACGGACATTCGCCGGCCGAGGTGGCGCAGGTGGCCGGGCCGGGCGTGACCTCGGAATCGCTCGTCGACTACCACGAGGCCGTCTACGCGGCGACCTCGGCGTACCTCCGCTCGCTCCCCGACGACGAGCTGTCGCGCGTGGTGGACGAGTCGTGGGATCCGCCGGTCACCCTCGCGGTGCGCCTGGTCAGCGTGATCTCCGACGACCTGCAGCACGCCGGCCAGGCATCCTTCGTGCGCGGCGTCATCGAGCGCCGCGGATAGCCCCTTCTGCTAGAACGCGAACCGCGCCTCGACCACTCCGTCGAGGGCGTGGCGGATGCGCGCGAGCATCTCGTCCGACATCGGCGGCAGGGCGTCGAGCGCGAACCACGCCACCTCGGTGTTCTCCCCGTCGGCCGGGAACGGCTCGCCCGAGACGTAGCGGAAGCGGAAGGTGATGTCGATGTACTGCGAGCGGTCGCCGTTGGGGTAGACGATCTCGGGGATCGTGTGCACCCAGGCAAGGTGCTCGGGCACCGCCACGATCGCGGCCTCCTCGAGCACCTCGCGCGCGGCGGCCACGGCGGGCTCCTCGCCGGGATCGATGATGCCCGTCACCGGGGTCCAGGCCCCGTTGTCGGAGCGGCGCACCAGCAGCACGTCGCCGTTCTCGCGCGTGACCACGGCGGTGATCCCGCTCAGCCAGAGCGACGCGTGGCCGATCTTCTCACGCAGATCCAGAATGAAGTCGGGAGTCGCCATGAGGAGATGGTACCGGGGCCTAGCTCAGCTGGTTCTTCTCCACCCAGTCGAGGTACTCGGGGGTGACCGATCCGGTGACGTAGTCGCCCGTGAAGCAGCTCATCTCGAGGTCGTGCACGTCGGGCGAGCCGAGCGTGATGGCGGCGCGCATGTCCTCCACCTCCTGGTAGATGAGGTGGTCGGCGCCGATGGCGGCCGCGATCTCGGGGATCTTGCGGTCGTGCGCCACGAGCTCGTGCCGTGAGGGCATGTTGATGCCGTAGACGTGCGGGTAGCGCACGGGCGGCGCCGCCGACGCGAAGGTCACTTTGTGGGCACCGGCCTGCCGAGCCATGTCGACGATCTCCTTCGAGGTCGTGCCGCGCACGATCGAGTCGTCGACGATGAGGATGTTCTTGCCCTTGAACTCCGACGACATCGCGTTGAGCTTCTGCCGCACCGACTTCTTGCGCGCAGCCTGTCCGGGCATGATGAACGTGCGCCCCACGTAGCGGTTCTTGTAGAACCCCTCGCGGTACTCGACGCCGAGCTTCTGGGCCACCTGCATGGCCGCCGGTCGCGACGAATCCGGGATCGGCATGACCACGTCGATGTCGCCCATCGGCGTGTAGCGGGCGACGGTGTCGGCGAGGTAGTTGCCGAGCCGGAGGCGCGCTTCGTAGACCGAGATGCCCGAGAGCACCGAGTCGGGGCGGGCGAGGTAGACGTACTCGAACGAGCACGGGATGAGCCGCGCGTTCGGCGCGCACTGCTTGGCGATGAGCTCGCCGTCGAGGGTGATGAAGACGGCCTCGCCGGGCGCGACGTCCCGCACCACGTCGTAGCCGAGGCTCTCCATGACGAGCGACTCGGAGGCCACCACGTACTCCATCTGCCCGCTCTCGAGCAGGCGGCCGCCGATGGTGAGCGGGCGGATGCCGTAGGGGTCGCGGAAGGCGAGCAGCCCGTGCCCGGCGATCATGGCGATCGTGGCGTAGGAGCCCTCGACGCGCTCGTGCACGCGCGAGACGGCCGTGAAGATCTGCTCCGGATCGAGCGAGAGGCCCGTGATCTGCGACTGCAGCTCGTTGGCGAAGACGTTGAGCAGCACCTCGGTGTCGGAGTTGGTGTTGAGGTGCCGGCGGTCGATGTTGTAGAGCTCGCCGGTGAGCTCTCGCGTGTTCGTGAGGTTGCCGTTGTGCACGAGGATGATGCCGTAGGGCGCGTTCACGTAGAAGGGCTGCGCCTCCTGCTCCTGCGAGGCGTTGCCCTGGGTGGCGTAGCGCACGTGCCCGAGGCCCATGGTGCCGAGCAGCGACCGCATGTCGCGGGTGCGGAACGCCTCGCGCACCTGCCCCTTGGCCTTCACGATGTGGAAGACGCTGCCCTCGGCGGTCGCGATGCCGGTCGAGTCCTGCCCCCGGTGCTGCAGCAGCAGAAGGGAGTCGTAGACGAGTTGGTTGACGGGCTCAGACGAAACGATGCCCACGATGCCGCACATTGCAACGATTCTACGGCCTTCGCGGGTGCATCCTGTCGCCGGGTGCGCACGGGTGGGTGGTGCCGCGTCATCTCTGCAGCATCTCCACCGCGCGGGGGAGCGGGTTCAGCCGGTGGTGGGATGCCGGGCGCCGCTCGCCCCGGAAGAGTGGAGGCATGCACACGAACCGCCGCGCCTCCTTCACGCTCTCGACCACCGCCCTCGTGGCGGCCCTCACGCTCACGGGCGCGGCGATCAGCGGCTGCACCACTCCCGCCCCCGGGCCCGCCGCGAGCAGCACAGCAGCGCCGGCCGCGGAGGCGGCCACCCTGCCCGACACCGTGCTCGGCGAGCACGCCGCGTGGATCCTCGAGGCGATGAACGGCGACCTCGAGCCCATCGACATCGACGCCGGGATCGCCGAGCGCTTCGACGCCGCCATGCTCGAGCAGCTGAGCGTGGCCGAGCTCCGCCAGGTGATCGAGCAGCTGCAGCTGCAGGGCCCGTGGCGCATCGACGCGGTCGACGTGGCACCGGATGCGGGCACGCAGGCGGTGATCACCATCCGCCCCGCCGAGGGCGATGCGCTCGACATGCAGATCGCGGTCGACGGCGAGGATCTCGTGGCCGGCCTCTTCTTCGCGCCCTCCGCGGCCGACCGCACGCCCTCCACGTCGTGGGCGGAGCTCGAGGACGTGGTGGAGTCCTTCGCCGCCGACACCACGATGGTCGTGACCGAGGTCGACGCGGCCGCCGTCGATCCGGATGCCAAGGCGGGCGCCGGCGCATCCGGAACCCCGGGGGCGGAGCTCGCCGCCGACCGCCTGCTCGAGACCGGCGACCCGGCCGCCCCGCACCCCTCCGGCTCGATCTTCAAGCTCTACGTGCTCGGTGCCGTCGCCGACGCCGTCGAGGCCGGCAGCCTCACCTGGGACACCGCGCTGACCATCACCGACGACATCAAGAGCCTCCCCTCCGGCGAGCTCCAGAACGAGCCCGCCGGCACCACCGTCACCGTGCGCGAGGCCGCGGAGAAGATGATCGCCATCAGCGACAACACGGCCACCGACCTGCTCATCGCGACCGTCGGCCCCGAGGCCGTCGAGGCGGCCCTCGCCGACATGGGCCACCACGACCCGTCGCTCAACACGCCGATGCCCACCACGCGGGCGCTCTTCCAGCTCGGCTGGGGCCCGGCGGAGTCCCGAGCCGGCACCCGCGACCGGTGGAGCGCCGCCGACGAGACGGAGCGTCGCGCGATGCTCGACTCCCTGCCCGGCGGCATCGTGACCGTCGACCCCGCCGACCTCACCGACTCGGTCTGGCAGCGCGGCCTCGACTGGTTCACCTCCGCCGATGACCTCGTGGCCGCCCACGTGGCCCTGCAGCAGCGGGCCACGACGGATGCGGGTGCGCCGCTCGGCGAGATCCTCTCGGCGAACCCGGGTCTCGGCACCATCGGCGAGGAGTGGTCGACCGTGGCCTTCAAGGGCGGCAGCTCGATCGGGGTGCTCGCGGGCTCCTGGTACCTCGAGCGCGCCTCGGACGGCAAGGCCTTCGTCATCTCCATCCAGGGCGAGACCGATACCCCCACCGAGCTCGCCGACATGGCGACGTTCTTCGGCCAGGTCGAAGACGCGGTGGCGCTCCTCGCGGCGGAGTGAGCGGCGGGTGGTGCGCGGGGCCGTCGCGTCGACCACCCGGCCATGGCGCTGACGGGCCGAGGCCCGGCGCCCGACCGCTGGTTAGGATGATCCGGACCGAGCCGCGATGATCCGTCGGCGCGACGCGTCGTCCGGTCGGTCCGAGGAGAAGCCCGTGTCGCATCACCGCCGCCCGCTGCACGCCCGAGGTCGAGCGGTCGCGGGTCGCAGCGCCCTCGTGGGGGCGACGATCCTCGCGCTGGTGCTCGGCGCCTCCGTCACAGGCGCGTCTGCGTCGGCGAGTGCGGCCGGCTCCGAGGTGCCGCCCGCGTCGCAGGGGGAGAGTCCTGTCGACACCCCCACCGCGGCGTCCGGTCTCCCGGCGCCCACTCCCGTTCCCACGATGCGGGCCTACTCGGCCGACGACTACGCCGCCGAGGCCGCAGCGCTCCCCGCCGAGCTCGCCGCCGCCCTCTCCGCCGATCTCGGCACCACCCCCGCCGACTACCTCGCCCGCGCCGACGCCGCCGCGAACGCCTCCGCCGTGCTCGACGACCTCGAAGCCCGCGGCATCCCGATCGAGGCCTCCCGCCTCGACGGCACCACCCTCGTCGTCACCCTCCCGCCCGAGGCGGCCCCCACGACGGCCGGCACGCCCACGGCTGCCCCCGCCCTCGACCCCCTCGACCCCGTCGAGGCCGTCGAGCAGACCGGCGCCGTCGTCGACTTCGGCACCGCCGCCCCGCGCGACCAGGGCTTCGGGCCTTCGGAGTTCCTGGCCGACCCGGCCCCCGGCACCCTCGTCGGCGGCCAGGGCTACTACTGGCTGCAGGGCTCGGGGGTCAACCTCTGCTCCACGGCCTTCAACGGCCGCGACCGCGGCACCGGCCGGCCCCAGACCCTCACGGCGGGCCACTGCAAGCCCACCGCCACGGCGACCACCCCGAACCCGCAGGTGTTCCGCATGCAGCAGAGCGCCCCGAACGTGCTCGACCTCTCCGGCCCCGCCGTCGGCACCCCCCTCCGCAGCACCTACTCGATGGGCGGCGAGCTCGACTCCGGCCTCATCGCCCTCGACGCGGGCAGCACTCCGCGCCCGGCGGTCGGCACCTGGGGCGACGGCAGCAACACCGCCCCCGTCACCTCCGGCACCCCGTCGACCGTGCGCGACCTCTCCCGAGCCATCGTCGGCCAGCCGATCTGCAAGTCCGGTCGCACGACCGGCTGGACCTGCGGCACCGTCTGGAAGACAGACGCCCTCGTCAAGGTCTCCGACGGCGCGGGCGGCTACGTCGAGGTCAACAGCTACCTCTCCGACATGTGCGCGCTCCGCGGCGACAGCGGTGGCGCCGTGGTGTCGGGCCCCTACGCCGTGGGCGTGCTCTCGAACGGCTCCTTCAAGTCCTCCTGCACCGAGACCCCGGGTGCGGGCGAGGCGGATCGCTTCACGGGCACCTTCCCCTTGATCGCCCAGCCGGGCTACGGCTCGGTCCAGAGCTCGCACCCCGCGTGGGAGCTCCAGGTCGAGGTCGCCGCCCCCGTCGTGACGAGCCCGGCCGGCGGTGCGAGCGCCCCGCTCGGCTCCGCGCTCTCGGGCACGCTCGCCGCGGGCGGGGTGCGCCACACCGTGCGCGTCACCGTCGACGGCTCCCGCACCCTGACCGCCACGGTGCGTGCCGGCGGCACCTGGTCGGTCGACCTCTCGAGCGTTCCGGCCGGCGCCCACACCTATACGGCGGCCGCCGTCTACGGTTCGGGGGGCGCATCCTCGGCCACCGTCTCGGGTTCGTTCACACTCGTCGCGCCCGCCGTCTCGCGCATCGAGGGCGCCGACCGCTACCAGGTCTCCGTGGCGGTCGCCGAGAGGGCCTTCCCCGGATCGACCACAGCCCCGGTCGTCTACGTCGCCACCGGCACCAGCTATCCGGATGCGCTGAGCGCCGGGCCCGCAGCGGCCACGCAGGGCGGCCCGCTCCTGCTGGTGCTCCCCGACAGGGTCCCGGATGCCGTGGCCGCGAAGATCACGAGCCTCAAACCCGGCCGCATCGTCATCGTGGGCGGGCAGGCCTCCGTGGGAGCGCCGGTGTTCCGGGCCCTCGAGGAGCTCGTGCCCACGGCGACCGTGGAGCGACTGGCGGGTGCCGACCGGTACGCGGCGAGTCGTGCCGTGGTCGCGTCGGCGTTCCCCGCGTTCCCGGGGGGAACGGTGCCCCACGCCTATGCCGCCACGGGCACCACGTTCCCCGACGCCCTGTCGGCCGGAGCCGCGGCCGGTTCGCGCGGCGAGCCCGTGGTGCTCGTCTACGGGCCGGGCTCGCCGGCGGGAACCGTCGATGCCGCGACCGTGGACCTCTTCCGTGCGATCGGCACGACCTCGCTCACCCTCGTGGGCGGTGTGAACTCGGTGAGCGAGGGCGTGGCGACGCAGCTCGCCACGGGCATCCCGGCCGCCGTCGACCGCATCGACGGTGCGAACCGCTACGAGGCTTCGATCAACCTCAACCGCGACTCGTTCGCGTCGGCCGGCACCGTCTATCTGGCCACGGGCCGCACGTTCCCGGATGCGCTCGCGGGCGGCGTGCTGGCGGCCGCGAGCGACGCGCCGCTCTACGTGGTGCCCGGCGACTGCGTGCCTCAGGGCGTGATCGTCGACCTCGCCCGCCTCGGCGCCTCCCGCGTCGTCCTCCTCGGCGGTCCGAAGTCGCTCACCCCCGCAGTGGCCTCCCTCACCCCCTGCGCCTGGTAGCCGCCCGCCGCCCGCCGCCCCACCGACTTGACACAAGATGTGCCAAGTCGGCGCTCAAAGACGCACCTTCTGTCAAGTCACCGTCCGCCCTCCGCGCCCGCGTACGCGAGAATAGGGGCATGAGCAACAGCTACGCCGCAGCCGGAGTCGACACCGAGGCGGGCGACCGCGCGGTCGAACTGATGAAGGCGGCGGTGCAGCGCACTCACGGCCCCGAGGTTCTGGGCGGGGTGGGCGGTTTCGCCGGGCTCTTCGACGCGTCTGCCCTCACCGGCTACAAGCATCCGCTGCTCGCCACCTCGACCGACGGCGTGGGCACCAAGATCGCCATCGCCCAGGCTCTCGACAAGCACGACACCATCGGGCAGGACCTCGTGGGCATGGTCGTCGACGACATCGTCGTGGTGGGTGCGAAACCCCTCTTCATGACCGACTACATCGCGTGCGGCCGCGTGGTGCCGGAGCGCATCGCCACGATCGTCGCGGGCATCGCGCGCGCCTGCTCCGAGACGGGCACCGCCCTCGTGGGCGGTGAGACCGCCGAGCACCCGGGAGTCATGGCACCCGACGACTACGACGTGGCGGGTGCCGCGGTGGGTGCGGTCGAAGCGGATGCGGTGCTCGGCGCCGAGCGCGTCCGTGACGGTGACGTGGTGCTGGCTCTCGAATCCTCGGGACTGCACTCGAACGGCTTCTCTCTCGTGCGCAAGATCCTCGCGGATGCCGGTCTCGGCTATGCCGACGAATCGGCCGATCTCGGCGGCGTCGTGGGCGAGGCGCTGCTCGAGCCGACCCGGTTGTACACGGGCCCGCTTGTGCGTGTGCTCGGTGTGCCCGCGCTGTCGGGCGCCATCCACTCGCTCTCGCACGTGACCGGCGGAGGCATCGCGGCGAATCTCGCGCGCGTGCTGCCGCGCGGGTCGTGGGTGGAGGTCGACCGGTCGACGTGGTCGCCGGCGCCGGTGTTCCGGGTGCTGTCGTCGCTCGCGGGGTCGACCCTGGAGTCTGCGGAGGGCACCTGGAACCTGGGTGTGGGGTTCTTCGCCGTGGTCGACGCGGGAGCGGCCGCGCGGGTGACGGCGGCGATCACGGCCGAGGGCATCCGCACCTGGCAGGTCGGAACGGTCTCGACGGCTCCGCGCTCGGCGTCGTCGCTCGCGGCCGACGGCTTCGAGCAGGGTGCGAAGGGCGTCGACGGCGGCGCGGTGCGCCTCGTCTCCACCTACGCCTCCTGAAGGGGGTCGCCGTTCGGCGCCGCGTCTCCCGGCTGAGCCCGGTCCTCCACGTGACGCTCCATGCCTCAACGGCGACTCGCTCGGTGTGGAACTCGGGGCCGGCACGCCCGAGCACGCAAGTGCTCTCTCGGTGCCCGGGGCCGAGCCGTTCGACCCGGGCGGGGTCGGCCGGCCCTTCAAGGACTGGGTGAGCCTGCCCCTTGACGCCTCCGCCGAATGGGTGCCCTTCGCCGGCTGCGCCCTCGCCTTCGTCGCGCAGCGCTGACGCGCCCGCCGCCGTCCGGCACCGTGACCGGCTGCCGTCAGCTCGTGGGGGCCGGTGCCTGTTCCGCTGCGGCCGTGCGCAACAGCACGGTGACCCAGCTGCGGTAGGGCGCCCACCCCTCCGCCAGGGCGACGACCTCGTCGGCCGTCGGTTCGCGGGACAGCCCATAGGCCGCCGTCACGGCGGCTGCGAGCCGCTTCTCGACGGTGGGCGCGACATCCGGAGCCCCTGCCCCGCGCACGAGCACGAGCTCCGCCGAGAACGGTCCGATGCCCGGCAGCTCGAGCAGGGTCGCCAGGGCCTCGTCGATCGGAAGCCGCCGAAGCACGGCACTGTCGATCGCGTTTCGCCGCGCCACCTCGGCGAGCGCCCGCAACCGCTCCACCTTGGCGCCCGTCAGCCCCGGGAACGACTCCAGGCCCGCCAGTACCGCCGGCCGCGGGAACGCCTGCTGAGCGACCCCGTTCACCACCACGCTCTCACCGAGCCCCTCCGCCATCCGCCGCTTCACCGTCGCGGCCTGCGACAGGCGCTGCCGCTGCACGATGATCGCCCACGCGGCCGCCTCATACCACGACCAGAAGCAGACGGGCCGCATCCCCTGGTAGCGCCGCTGAAACCCGCCGATCACCGGATCATGATCGCCGACGGATGCGTATCCGCTGCCGTCGACGTCGAGCGAGAGGATGCGCTGCACCTGCTGTCTGGCCGCAGAGAGCTCCTCGCGCCGGAGCGGCCTCCCCGCGAACAGCCGGCCGTGCACGACCCCGCCGGCCTGCTCGACACTCACACCCACGGTCTGCCACGAGCCCTCGAGCGGGAACGCGCAGTCGAGCCGCACCGGCGCATCCGCCTGCGCCCCCGACCCGGTGCCCGCATCAGGCGCGAACGCCGCTGGCTCGAAGCCCTCCAAGAAGCGGATGCTCGCGGCCAGCGAGAACGGCCCCTTCGGCTCGAGCGTGAAGGAGCCGCGCGGGGCGGACGAGGCGAGGTCGTGACCGTCGGGCATCTTCTGCTCCTTCCGAGGAATCCCGGCCCTTGGTTGCCGGCTGCCCCCATCATCCGGCATCGACGGCGACGGCACTCCGGGCGGGCGACAGCTGTGGACAAGGCGCGCCCTGAATCCGACCCGTGGAGGAGCCGCAACGCAGCCGGGTCGGTGACAGAGCAGGGCCTACGCCCCACCCCGAGCCGCTGTCAGTGGAGGCGAGTACCCTGGCAGCATGACTACACCAGCTCTCGCGCACCTGTCCGGCGGCCCGCTCGACGACCAGACCATCCCGCTCGAAGACGGCGCGCCCGAGGAGCTCGTGCTGCCTTACAGCGAGGGCCAGCTCGTGTACCACCTGGTGCCGGCCGCGGAGGGCGAGACCGTCGAGGGCCCGCCCACGGCCCAGTACCGCTTCACCGAGGTCTCCGAGATCCTCGTCGAGGGCAAGTACGACGAGCACTGACCAGGAGCGCAGGAACGCCGAGCACTGCGCGCCCGGGGCCTTAACAGCCCCGTAACACCACAGCGCTAGTCTCGGGCAAGAGCTCGGGAGGCCCGCCATGACGTTCCACGTACCCGCCGTCGACATCGCTCCGTACGTAAGCGAAGGCACCGCCGCCGAGCGTGCCGCCGTGGCTCGTGCGATCGACGAAGCCTGCCGCACGGTGGGCTTCATCCAGATCACGGGCCACGGCATCCCGGCGTCGGTGCAGGCGGGGCTCGCGGCCGCGATGGACGAGTTCTTCGCCCAGCCGCTGCCTGCCAAGAAGGCCTACAGCACCCCGCCCGGCATCAACCGCGGCTACGCGCCGCCGAAGTCCGAGTCGCTCAGCCTCAGCCTCGGTGTGGAGTCGGCGAGCCGCATGAACGACTTCTTCGAGGCGTTCAACGTCGGCGCCACGGCGGCCGACTACCCCGACTCGCCGGTCGAGCTCGACCCCGTGCACTACGCGGCCAACGTCTGGCCCTCTGCCGACGCCCCCGGATTCGAGCCGCGGGTCTCGGCCTACTTCGCAGAGGCCCGGCGGGTCGCCCGCACCATGACCGAGATCTTCGCCGACGCACTCGACCTCCCCGCGGGCTTCTTCGACGCCTTCACCGGGCACTCGCTCGACGTGCTTCGCATGAACAACTACGCCCTCCCGCCCGGCACCGTCGATCTCGACGGAGAGCTCACGGGCATGGGGGAGCACACCGACTACGGCATCGTCACCGTGCTGTGGGCCGATCAGGTGCGCGGACTCCAGGTGCTCGCGGCCGACGGCTCGTGGAACGACGTGAGCCCGGCCGACGACGCCCTGCTCATCAACCTCGGCGACCTCACCGCCCGCTGGACCAACGAGCGCTGGATGTCGACCCTCCACCGCGTGAAACCGCCCATCGTCGACGGCACCATCGAGCGCCGCCGCTCGGCCGCCTACTTCCATGACGGCGACTTCGACGCCCTCATCAGCACCCTCCCCTCCTGCATCTCGGATGCCCGCCCCGACCGCTACCCCGAACCCGTCACCGTCGGCGACCACATCGCCGCCAAGCTCGCCGGCTCCCGCGCCGGGGTCGCCAACCCCCACGCCACCCGCGAGGCGGCCCGGGTGGCGGCGGCACGCCCCTGAGGCTGCGCACGACCGCGTCGGCCCAGCAACCCCACCGCTACGGCTCCGCGCCGTTCAGAACCGCAATCCTCCCGGCATCCGGCCTCCCATGCGCTTCGGCCCCCGCGACGACTGCGGTTCTGAACACCCTCGCCCCGACAGGCCCGAGCGTCCCCCCCCCCCCCCCCGGCGTCAGCGCAACACCGCCGGGTAGGCTCCTAGGTATGAGCTCGAAGCGGATCCGGATGCGGACCAGCGTGCAGGCCTCGGCCGCGCGTGCCGGCCGCACCGCCGCGGTCCTGCTCGGAATGGGCTTCGGCGTGGGGTTCGTCTGGCTCGTGACGGCCGACAGCGCCTCATCGGCATCCGGAGCGAGCGTCGGCCTCGGCGTGGGCGTGGGGTTCGGCGTCGCGCTGACGGTGCTCGCCGCCTCGGCCGCCCTCGTGGCGGTGTCCGACACGGTGCGCGCCGTCGTGGCAGCGCTGCTGGCGCTGCTCGGCGCATCCGTCCCCCGGCCGCCCGCCGAGCGCATCGACCTTCCCGCCACGATCACCCAGCGCCGCCCCGACGCACCCGGCCGCCCCCAGCCCCGCGCGCCCGGGCTGCTCCTCGCGATCGCCTAGGAGTCCTGCAGGCCGATCCGGTCCGCGCGCGCCGCCGAGGGCGGATCCCGCCCGCCCGACGGGCGCCGCCCGACCGGTGGGCGCCGCCCTCCCCGGTGGGTCCGGTCCGGCCGGTGAGCGCGGCCCGCCCG
>NZ_JANLCK010000020.1 GCF_024979315.1 Herbiconiux oxytropis
CGCCGCCGGGCTCCTGAACGAGACCTTCGGCACCGACGCCGTGAAGCGCGGCCTCCTCGTGGGTGTCGCGAAGATCACCGTCAACACCAAGTAAGCCCGCTTCTCTGAATGGCCCGTCGCCTCCCGCGACGGGCCGTTCGGCGTTTCCGGGGTTCGGTCGGTTGTTCGTGTGGCCGTGGGGTGTGCATGATCCGTTCGAGTCATAGTCCCCTCGCGTGGCAGCTCGAGCAGCTGAGCGCACCGACGCGCGCGGCACTCCAGCGCCTGCCGCCGGTCGGCACCGACTCGTCAGGGCCGCTCGGAGCGGGCCTCCTGGCCTCGGGGGTTCTCGGCGCGAACATCCGCGCGATCCAAGCTGCTCTCTGACACCCGTCTCCGGACGGTCAGTCGTCGCCGCCACCGCCTCCACCACAGGAGCTCCGCTTCTGGGCTGGCGAAGGAGCAGGTCGACGATTGCAAGAAATTTCTGTGATGGATACAGTGATAGAAATTCTTGCGAAGGAGCCCGCGATGCCCGAACCTCGATTGCCCCTGGACCCCGTCTTTCCTGCCCCGCCGGGGCGCGAGGACTCAGTCGTGGCCTGGTGGCTCGGACAGGCGGGCTTCGCCATCCGTTATCACGACGAGCTCCTGCTCATCGATCCCTACCTGAGCGACGTCCTCGCCGACAAGTACCGCGGGCGCGTCTTCCCCCACGCCCGGCTGCACCCCTCTCCCGTCAATCCGTCCGACATACGAGGTCTCGGCCTGGTGCTGTGCACCCACGGGCACACGGATCACATGGACCTGGGCTCGATCCCGTATCTCCAGAGCTCGAGCGATCCGCTCTTCATCGTGCCGCGGTCCGAGTCCGTGAAAGGCGTGTCCCGAGGAATCCCGGCTTCACGTCTGCTGGGTCTCGACACAGGCGAGATCTTCGCCAGTGGTGGCGTCACGGTGACCGCCGTTCCCGCGGCGCACGAGCAGATCAGTCTCGACGAGCACGGGCAGAATCTGTTCCTCGGCTACGTCATCGACATCGGCGGAGTGCGCCTCTACCACTCCGGCGATTGCACCCCCTTCGACGGCCAGGAGGAGCTCATCCGCTCGCTCGACGTCGATGTCGCACTGCTGCCCGTCAACGGCCGAGACGCGCACCGAATGGGAAACGGTGTGCCCGGCAACTTCGAGCTCGACGAGGCCGTCGCCCTGTGCCGCTCGGCAGGCGTACCCGCACTCGTCTGCCACCACTGGGGACTGTTCGAGTTCAACAGCGCCGACCCCGCCGACCTGCGCGAGAGGTTGGGCGAGGTCACCGACCTGGACTGGCGGGTGCCGGAGCTCGGCGTGCCCTTCGCCCTCGAGCGATCGGCCGCGGCATGACCTCGACGTTCTGGTTCTTCGGGGTGACCACCGGCGGCTCGGCCATGCAGCGCATCTACCCGCTCTGGATGGAGGAGCTCGGAATCGACTCCGCCTTGAGCGGAGTGGACTTCCCACTGGATGCTCCACCGGGCGACTACCGGGCAGCGGTACAACGAGTCAAGGACGACCCCGACTCCGTCGGCGGCCTTGTGACATCGCACAAGCTCAACGTCCTCTCCGCCGCGAGCGATCTGTTCGACGGCCTCGACGAGTCGGCGCAGCTGCTGCGCGAGGTGAGCTGTCTGCACAAGCGCGACGACCGACTGCTCGGCGCCGCCCTCGACGACCGCACGAGCTCACTCGCCCTGCAGGCGCTCACCCCGCAGGGCTTCTGGGATCGCGGTGGCGAACTCCTCCTTCTCGGGGCCGGAGGCGCCTCGATCGCCACCACGCTCGGCCTCCACCACGCCGCAGCGGCAGGGCAGCCTGTTCCCTCGCGCATCCGCGTGACCGCCCGATCCGGTCATCGGCTCGAGGAACTCGAGGCCGTGCATCGCCGGATCGACTTCTCGATCCCCGTGCTGCCGATCGTGACGGCAGACGCCGAGGAGACCGACTCGGTGGTGGCAGGCCTGCCGCCCGCGTCGATGGTCGTCAATGCGACTGGAATGGGCAAGGATCGGCCAGGATCGCCGACGACCGAGGAGGTCGAGTACCCCGTGGACTCGATCGCGTGGGACATGAACTACCGCGGCGAGCGCCCGTTCCTGAGGCAGGCCGAGCGGCGGGCCGCGGAGCGGCGGGTCACCGTCGTCGATGGGTGGGACTACTTCGTCTACTCCTGGACGCACGTCGTCAGCGTGGTGCACGACCTCGAGATCGACCCAGCCACCTTCGAGCGCCTCTCCAGGATCGCTCGATCGGTCCTGGGCTGACCCTCCGGTCCCGGCCGAGCCCCACCCTCCGCCGGGACCTCCTCCTCAGACTCTTCAGACTCCGCCGTCGTAACGGTTCGAGTCGTCGTAGTACCCGCTGGGGAAGTACACGCTCGGGATACCGAACTCCCCGTACATCTCCACGATCCTGCGGTTGTCGTCGATCGCGAGCACCGGCTGGAGGCCCCAGGTGCGCAGACGGTCGACCTCCTCGCGTTTGTAGTCCACGGCGTGGCGGGAGGAGTCGTCCTCGTGCGGAGGCCGGCAGACCAGGAGATCCCAGCGCAGGCCGTTCTCGGTCAGCCATTGCCTGGTGACCCCGGCCACGTCGTCGACCCGACCCGTCAGGATGACGATCCGCACGTCGTCGCGCATCGTGGCGGCGAGCGCGCGCCCCGCCTCGATCACGCCGTCGCCTTCCACGCCGGCGTAGAAGCCCTTCCAGTCGGGCTCCTGGCGATGCAGGAAGTGCTGCCGGTGCAGCGCGTCGGCCAGGACGCCGTCGAGATCGAAGATGACGGCCTGCCCTCCGGCGAGGCCGCCACCGGGTACGTGCCAGTGCCCCGGCAGCGGCGTCCCGGTCACGCGAGCGCCTCGCGGACGACGGCTGCGATGCCCCGGGCATCGAGCCGGTAATGGGCATACAGATGGGTGGGCGGCGCAATGAGACTGTATTCGTCGTGGATGCCATGTCGCACGAGCCGCGCGCCGGAGCGGCTCTCCGCCATGACCTCGGCTACGGCTGCCCCGAGGCCTCCCAGCACATTGTGCTCCTCGACGGTGAGCACCACGGAGCTACGGGCGGCCGCCGCCCGCACGAGGTCGGCGTCGAGCGGCTTGATGGTCGCCATATCGATCACGCCGATGGACAGCCCCTCCGCGGCCAGGGTCTCGGCGGCACGGAGAGCAGGGTGCACCTGCGTTCCACAGGCGATGATCGTGAGGTCGGTCCCCGTGGAATGCTCGATCCCCCGACCGAAGCGGAACTCGGCGTCATCGGCGTACACCTGTGGATCCCGCCCTCGGCTGGTTCGGAAGTAGATCGGCTCCGGCCAAGTCGCCGAGGCGCGGATCGCCGCCTGCAACTGCGGGCCGTCCGCCGGCGAGACCACAGTGAGGCCGGCGATGGCCCTCATGACCGAGATGTCCTCGGTGGCGTGGTGGCTCGTACCGTAGAAGCCGAGCGAGATCCCGGTGTGGTGGCCGATGAGACGCACGGGCAGCTTGGTGTACGCGACGTCCATCCGGATCTGTTCACAGCAGAGCAGAGCGAGGAACGACGCGAATGTCGCCACGAAGGGCGTGGCACCCGTGGTGGCCAGCCCTGCCGCAGCCGAGACCATGTTCTGCTCGGAGATGCCGAACTGGACGAAGCGATCGGGATGCGCGCGCGCGAACTTCACGAGCCCGTTGGAGTACTGCAGGTCGGCCGTGCCTGCGACGACGGGGACGCCCGCCTCGACGAGCTCGATCAACCCGTCGGAGAGATGGTCGAGGCCTGGGTTCTGCGCGTTGAGCCCGCGATACTGCCAGGAGCCCTCTGCCAGTGCGGAGCTCACGATCGGGCCCCGCGGATCTCGGCGATCGCGGCGTCGGCGTCGGCCGGCACGAGGTAACCCAGATGCCACCCCGGCTCCTCCTCCATGTAGGCGACCCCCTTGCCCTTCATCGTGCGGGCGATGACGCAACTGGGAGCAGCCTCGGCGGGACGCTCGGCGAGCAGAAGGAGGAGGTCACGCACGGCGACTGCGTCGTGGCCGTCGACCTCGTGGACCTCCCAGCCGAAGGCGCGCCACTTGTCGCCCAACGGTTCGATGCCGATCACGTCGTCCACGCTGCCGTCGAGCTGGAAGCCGTTGCGGTCGACGATCGCGACGAGTCTGCCCAGCCGGTGATGCGCACCCGCGAGTGCGGCCTCCCAGACCTGCCCCTCCTGCATCTCGCCGTCGCCGAGCATGACGAACACGGAGAAGTCCCGAGCGGAGAGACGGCCGCCGAGGGCCATACCGAGACCGTTGGAGAGTGCGTGGCCGATGGATCCGGAACTGAAGTCGATTCCGGGCACCTTCGTCATATCGGGGTGATCGCCGAGCGGGCTGCCGAGCCGCGTGTAGCTGTCGAGCACCTCCTGAGAGAAGTAGCCGAGGTCAGCCAGAATCGGGAACAGACCGACGGCGGCGTGGCCTTTCCCCATCAGGAACCGATCCCGATCCGGCCAGTCCGGCCGCGACGCATCCGTGCGCATCACCCCGTAGTAGAGAGCGGCGAAGATCTCGGCGGCCGAGAAGACCGAGCTGTAGTGGCCGACCTTGGCCAGCTCGATGAGCCTGATGGCCTCGGTGCGCACGAACTCGGCGCGGTCGGCGAGGAGGGTGTCGTCGGCCCACGGCCGATCAGGGGGCAGAAGCGTCGTTGCTGAAGGCATTTCCTCATCGTGATTGAAATTTCACCCGCCGTCAAGCTAGCGTCGGAAGAAATTTCTATCTCGACAGGAGAACTCATGAGCACCTCTTCCCCGACCCCGGTCGCCGTTGTCACCGGAGGCGGCACCGGCATCGGTCGCGCCGTCGGCGAACTGCTCCACACCCGAGGCTGGACGGTGCGCGCCGTCGGGCTCGATGTCGATACCGATGCTCCTTCGGCGCTCGCGGAAGGCTTCCGGCACTGCGACGTGAGCGATGGCGACGCCCTTCGCGATGCCCTCGCCGACCTCGGCCCGGTGTCGGCACTCGTGACCTGCGCCGCCGTGCTCCGGGATGACGAATGGGTGCCCGAGAGCTTCGACAGGGTGCTGGGCATCAATGCGACGGGCGTGCTCGCCGTGGCCGAGATCCTGCGGTCGCGACTCGCCGAGGCACGGGGCTCCATCGTCAACTTCGCGTCCATGTGGAGCTTCTTCGGTTCACCGAACGCTCCCGCGTACGCCGCATCCAAAGGCGCCGTCGTAGCCCTGACCCGCTCCCAGGCCGTGGCGTACGCCGCCGAGGGCATCCGCGCGAACGCGATCGCGCCCGGCTGGATCGCCACCCCCATGTCGCGCCGCGCCCGCGACGACGAGGACCGCTACGCCCGCATCACCGAGCGCATCCCGCTCGGCCGCTGGGGTGCGGCGGAGGACGTGGCCCGCTCGATCGGCTTCCTCGTGTCGGACGATGCCGCCTACGTCACCGGCGCGGTGCTCACCGTCGACGGCGGCTACTCGATCGCCTAGAACACCACGAGGGTGCGAGCGCCCACGCCGGCCACCAGATCGGCGATCCCGTCGTTGATCTCGTCGAGCGCGATCCGCCGGCCTGCCAGCGCCTCGAGCTCGAGCCGGCCGGCGAGGTGGTCGGCGACGAGGGCCGGCAGGTCGCGCTGCGGCTCAAGGGAGCCCGCCCGCACGCCGTGCACGCCCTTGCCCGAGTGCAGGTGGTCGGCGGGCAGCGGGATCGTGGCGCCGTCACCGAAGACGCCGACCGCCCAGACGGAGCCGCCGCGGGCGGTCGCGTCGAGCGCGAGTCCGATCAGCGCCGGCGCCCCCACCGCCTCAAAGGAGTGGTCGGCCCCTCCGTCGGTCAGATCGCGCACGAGTGCGGCCGGATCGGCGACGAGCCCCGTGTCGACGACGTGCGTGGCGCCGAACCGCTCCGAGGCGAGCGCCAGCCGCTCCGGACTGCGGTCGAGCGCGATGACGGTGGCGGCGCCGGCCGCCGCCGCTCCCTGGCAGACGTTCAGCCCCACTCCCCCCGCACCGATCACCACGACGTGGTCGCCGGGACCGACCCCGGCCACCTTCCGCGCCGAACCCACCCCTGTCGCGACGGCGCAGCCGAGCATGGCCGCCAGGTCGAGCGGCATGCGCTCGTCGATCACGGTCACCGCGTTGCGGTGGAGCACCATCTCCTCGGCGAAACCCGCGATATTGGTCCACTGATGCACCTCGGAACCGGCCCGGGAGAGCCTCGGCTCCTCGCCCGCTCCGCGCATCGTCGCCTGGCGATCCTGGCACATCGCCGGCCGACCCGATCGGCACATCCGGCACCGGCCGCAGAACACCACGAAGCAGGCCACCACGTGGTCTCCGACGGCGACATCCTTCACGGAGGAACCCACTTCACTGACGACCCCGGAGGCCTCGTGCCCGAGCACGACCGGGAGCGGCCTGGCCACCCGGCCGTCGATCACGTGCAGGTCGGAGTGGCAGATGCCGACCGCCGCGGTGGCGACGCGGACCTCGTTGGCCTGAAGCGCATCCGGAGTGTCGATGGTCTCGATCGTGAGCGGTTCGTGCAGGGCGTTCAGGACGGCTGCGCGCATGGGACGGGCTCCTCTTCGGTAATTTTTTCCTTGACACTGTTGCAATCAGAATAAACTTCGGTCACTCTAGTGAGGGGCGTCACGGCCCGTCAACGAAGACGACGAAGTGGATGCGATCCGACGATGACCAAGACCCATGTGATGGCACTCGACGCAGGAACGGGGAGCGTGCGCGCCATCCTGTTCCGTCACGACGGCTCCGTGGAGCACATCGCTCAGGAGGAGTTCGAGCAGCACTACCCGACTCCCGGATGGGTCGAGCACGATGCCATGGACATCTGGGAGTCGCAGTCACGTGTCGCCCATCGCGTGCTGGCGGAGGCGGGTGTGGAAGCGTCGGCCATCGCCGCCATCGGCATCACCAACCAGCGCGAGACCTGCGTGCTGTGGGACAGGACCACAGGTGAACCACTGCACAATGCTCTGGTCTGGCAAGACGGCCGCACCGCCGGATTGTGCGACGAACTCCGCGCCGCCGGCCATGCCGGGCTCGTCCGGCATGCGACGGGGCTCCCCATCGACACCTATTTCTCGGGGACCAAGATCAAGTGGCTTCTCGACAACGTCGCGGGCGCACGGGAACGAGCCGAGCGGGGAGAGCTGCTCGCCGGAACGATCGACTCCTGGCTCATCTGGAAACTGACCGACGGCGCGGCTCATGTCACCGACTACTCGAACGCCTCACGCACGATGTGCTTCAACATCCGCGATCTGCGGTGGGACGACGACATCCTCGCGCTGCTCGACATCCCCCGTGGGGTGCTGCCCGAGGTGCGACCTTCCAGTGAGGTGTATGGCTGGACCGGGCGGGCGGCGGGTTTCGGAGCAGCGATTCCTGTGGCGTCGGCGGCCGGTGACCAGCAGGGCGCGCTGTTCGGCCAGGCGTGCTTCACCGCCGGATCAGTGAAGGCCACCTACGGCACGGGCGGCTCAGTCATGATGAACACCGGCACAACCCTCGTCGAGTCGGAGGCCGGTCTCATCACGACCATCGCGTGGGGGCTGGACGGCCGTGTGGACTACGCCCTCGAGGGAGTGTTCTTCGGCGTGGGTGCCACGATCAAATGGCTGCGAGACGAGCTGAGGGTGATCGACGACGTGGCCGACACCGCGGCGATCGCGTCCTCCGTCCCCGACACCGGCGGCGTCTACCTGGTACCGGCGTTCACGGGTCTGGCCTCGCCGTACTGGGATCAGTACGCTCGCGCGAGCATGTTCGGCATCACGCCGGGGACCGGCAGGGCCCAGCTCGTGCGCGCGGCGATCGAGTCGATGAGCTACTCCTACCGCGACGTCATCGATGCCATGACCGCGGAGTCGGGGACACCGCTCCCCGAGCTGCGCGTCGACGGAGGCGCAGTCGCGAACGACTTCCATCTGCAGTTCCAGGCAGACCAGCTCGGTGTGCCCGTGCGCCGGCCCCGCATCACCGAATCGACCGCGCGAGGCGCTGCGTTCCTGGCCGGCCTCGCCGTCGGCTTCTGGGACTCGCAGGAGGAGCTCCGGGACACCATCGACATCGAGCGGAGCTTTCTGCCCCAGATGGACGACGCGACCCGCGAACGTCTCTACGCGGGCTGGACCAAGGCGGTCTCACGCACCCTCGACTGGGTCGAGCACTGAGCAGAGGGCCCTGAGCTCCCCCATCGAGACCGGTCGGCTCAGCCGCGCGAGCCGCTGACCCGAGTGGGCTTGATCGCCGAGAGGTAACTCTCCTGCAGGTAGTCTGCCGTCTCCTCGTAGTACTTGGTGGCGTAGGTGGCGTAGAGCACGTCGATGGCGAGCAGCTGACCCCATTTGGCCGTGACGGATTCGCCGTAGACGTCCGAGGAGGCGACCGTTCCCGCCGTCACGAGCACCCGATCGACCACGGAAGCCAGTGCCGAGTCGACGTTCGACGTGATGCCCACGGTGTGGGCGCCGTGGAACTTGGCGATCTGCGCGGAGGAGACCACCGAGGTGGAGTCGCCGGAATCGCTGATGGCGATCAGCACGTCGTTCGCACCGAGGGTCGCGCTGCCCATGGACTGCACGCTCTGGTCCCGGAAGAAGTGGCAGCGCACACCGGCGCGCACGAAGCGCATCGTGGCGTTCTCGGCGGCCGTCGACGAGGACCCCATGGCGGCGAAGTAGACCGACGAGGCGGCGTGGATGCGCTCGACCGTCTCCGTGACGATCTCGGGGTCGAGGCGCTCCGCCGTTCGGGTGAGCGCCTCGAGGCTTCCGTGCAGGACCTTCTCGACCACGGCCGATGGGGTGTCGCCCTTGAGCACGCCCTCGTAGACCCAGCTCGCCTTGGGCTCGGCCGCGCCGGGGCGGGAGTAGATCGCCTGGGCGATGCCGAGGCGCAGTTGGTTGTAGCCGTCGAGCTCGAGCTCCCTGAGGAAGCGCGACACTGTGGAGTCGGCGACACCGGCGCGGCCGGCGAGCTCTGTGATGGAGAGCGACTGGGCGACCTCGGGATCGGTGAGGATCACCTCAGCGACACCGCGGAGCGCGGGGCTGAGCGATCCGGCTCGCCGCGAGATCTGGTGCAGCAGGTTGTCAGTCATCCCCTGGTCGCTCACGATCAGAGTCTAAAGCGTCGAGGAGATTCTCGACCGCTGCCGTCATGGCGCGGTCGATGCTCTCACGGGTGAAGCCGCCGAGGTGGGCGGTGCCGATCACCGACGGGTGCGTCGTGAGCGGAGTCATACCCGGCGGCTCCACCTGGTACACGTCGGTGGCATACGTGCGCAGCCTGCCTGTGTCGAGGGCGTCGAGGACAGCTCTCTCGTCGACGAGCGTGGCGCGCGCGGTGTTCACGAGAATCGCCCCTCGAGGCATCAGTGCGAGCGCTCGATCGTCGACGACAGGCTGGCGCGCAGGTGGCGCGTGCAGGCTCAGCACCTGTGCGCCGCTGAGCACATCGTCGAGCTCCGCGAAAGCGAAGTCGCCGTCAGGTGCGAAGGACGGATCCGGAAACGCGTCGAAGGCTCGGACGCTCATGCCTAGAGCCAGAGCCACCCGGGCCACCCGCCTGCCCACCTGCCCGGCACCGATGATGCCGAGCCGCCGGCCGGCGAGCTCGATCCCCTCGCGGCGGCCCCACTCCCCCCTGGCGATCGCTGCGGAGGCGAACGGGATGCTGCGAGCCGCCGCCAGCATGAGGGCCACGGTCAGTTCGGCGACACCCTGTGCGTTGGCCGCGGGCGCACGGAGCACCCGCACGCCGAGCTCCTCTGCGGCGGCGAGATCGATGGAGTCGGCCCCTGTTCCGTTCCGCGATATGACTCGGAGCCGAGGTGCCGCGATGAGCACCGATCGTGGCACGGGCTCCACGCCGGCGAGATAGCCTGCGCTGTCGGCCAGCGACGCGATCAGCTCCTCGGGGGTGGGCACGGCACCCGGCGAGGGGAAGACGACCTCGAACCCTGCCGACCGCAGGCGCTCGATGGCCGGGTGCCCGTGTGCCGAACGGGGGGTCACCACGATGCGCGAAGGCATCCGGGCCTCAGTTGCCCCAGCGCGGGTTGTCGAGGAGCACGGGCGCGCCGTCCCGCTCGACGACGATCTTGCGGAAGCCCTTGGTCTCGATGGTGCCGTAGTCGTGTCCGGCGTCGCCGGGGAAGGCGAAGAAGGTGATCAGCGGCTCGTCGGAGGAGGTGTTCACGCTGCGGTGCGCGTAACGGCCCGGAACGTAGACCGAACGGCCCGGCCGGAACTCCTCGACCTGCACGTCGCCCTCCGGACTCTCCATGAGCATGAGGCCCTGGCCGGAGAGACAGAAGTAGATCTCGGCGGACTCGAGCCGGGTGTGGAAGTGGCCCTTGGTCATGAAGTACTCATCTCCCACCTTGCCGGGGTAGGTGATGCTCGTTCCGTATGCGACCTCGGTCTCGAGCGACGGCACGTCGAAGTCGTAGAACTCGTAACTCAGCACGTCGTCGCGCGCGACCTGCGCGTCGAACGCCGCGGTGTCGGAGTACATGCCGGCCATCGCCGACAGCGGCCGTTTGAGCGAAGCGCGATCCTCGGTGAGCCCGGTGGTCAGGTCGAATGCCGTGGCGACGGCGCGAGTGGTGGGGATGGTGGACGATGCGGTCATGGCGGTTCTTTCGTGTGGGCCCGTCAGGAACGGGCGATGCGGGAGAGAGTGTCGAAGTCGGGGCCGGAGGTGGGGATGTCGATGTCGAAGACCTGCGCCATCACCCGGGTCCAGCCGTGCAGGAAGTAGAACCAGCCGTCCACGGCGGTGACGCCGCGATCGGACTGGGCACGGGCCTGGTCGAGGAAGACGAGGTCGCCGCGGTAGTTGAAGTCCCAGGCCGTCGCGCGGTCCGGGAACCGGGCGGCGTCCGTGAGCGGCGAGCCCGGCCGATCCTTGCCGAGACCCGTAGCGTTCACGACCACGGCCTCCGTCGACATCTCCGCCAGGACGGCATCGTTGTCGACAGGCTCGGGGGCGAGGGCGTATCGGGTCGGGATGCGGAAGCCGATGCGGTCGTGGAAGGCGCGCATCTCGTCGAGTCGGCCGGCCCTCCTGTTCGTGACGACGAGCCGCTCCGGCACCCTCGCACCCGCCTGCTGCCGGCGATGCAGGTGCAGCGTCAGGGCGAGCGACGAGCCACCAGCGCCCAGCAGGAGCAGGTCGTCGGGTCCGTCGCCGACGATCTCGTCATAGGCGAGTCCGCTCGTCACGTCGTCCATCGCGTGGCCGAGGAGCCGCCCTCCGCGCTTGGAGATGCTGCTGATCTCGTCGAGCAGCGCCGCCGACTCCCCGATCTCGTCGAAGAGGTCGCGGCTGGCCTTGAACAGGTTGAGCTTGTGAGTCGTCACCAGGGCGCCCAGGGCCGACGGGTCGTCGCGGAGGTACTGCACCACCCGGCGGTAGGTCTCCGGATCCGAGTCGAGAGGCACATCGATCCCCACGATGCGCCGTGGGAGGCCGAGATGAGCCGCCCACTTCGGGAAGACCTGCATGATCGACGACGAGCCGGTCGTGACGCCTACGAAGTAGAACGTGGGGCCGTCGGCCGGTGCTAGTGAGGTGGGCGTGTACACGGTGGCGCTCATCGGGCGGCCTCCTCGAAGACGATGACCGACTTCATGCCCTGCCCTGATCGGGAGGCCTCCATCGCCTGGGAGATGTCGTCGATGGCGAATCGGGAGGTGATGATCGGGGACAGATCGATCCCGCCGTCGGCCACGATGTCGATCACGTCGCCGTAGTCGGCCACGCTCGAGCCCGTGGTGCCTGTGAGGATCTGCTCCCGGTAGTGCAGCGAGTTCACGTCGATCTGGGGGCGGGCCTGGTCGCCGAGCCCGGAGAAGACGTTGATCCTGCCGAGCCGACCGGCCATATCTGTGGCGGAAGCGATCACCTCCGACTTGGAGACGCAGGTGATCACCACGTCCGCTCCCCGCCCTCCGGTCAGCCGCATCACCTCGTCGAGCAGGTCGGTCTCGGAGACGTTGATGAGCTCGTCTGCCCCCATCCGCCCGGCGATGTCGAGCCGGGGCTGGCGCGTGTTGGCCACGATCACCTGCCGGGCACCCGCCCGCTTCGCCAGCGCCGTGTGCAGGCAGCCGATGGGCCCGGCCCCGATGATGAGCACGGAGTCGGCGGCCGAGACGCCGATCGCGCGCTGACCGTGCAGGCAGCACGACATCGGCTCGAGGATCGCCGCGACCTCATCGGTCAGCGCGTCGGGCACGTGGAAGACGTTCCCTCGCTCGAGGGCGATCGCCGGCACGAGCAGATACTCGGCGAAGCCGCCGTCGATGGTGATGCCGAACGCTTCGTAGTCGGGGCAGAGCTGATTGAGCCCGCGGGCGCACATCGCGCAGCGCCCGCAGCCGATGTTCGGCGCCACGCTGATGCGGTCGCCCACCACGAGGCCGACGACGTCGACACCGGCCTCGACGACCTCACCGGTCAGCTCGTGACCGAGCACGCGCGATGTCCCCTCGGGGATGCGGAAATGGCCGTGCTTCGTGATGCGCAGGTCGGTTCCGCATACGCTCGCCGCCCGCACCTTCACGAGCAGATCACCGGGGCCCGGCACAGGAACGGGCACGTCAGTGACCTCGACGACGCCGGGCCGGCGGAAGACGGCCGCCCTCATCGGGGGCTCCCCACCGGGGCTGCGAGACCGGCGTCTGCGGCGAGAGCGGCCGACAGCGACGACGACAGGGCCGACTCCCGTTCTGCGGCGGCCTCGTGGGAGACCGCGAAGACGGTCTTGTTGGACCAGCCCGCGCGGTCGGCGAGGCGCGCGAACACCATGGGGGCATCCTCCAGAGACTCCACGTGGCTGACCAGATCGTCGACCGAGAGCGTGCGACCGAGGCACGCCACGACCATCTCCCAGTCGTTCGAGGTGCGGGGTGTGATCACGGCGTTCCAGGTGCCACGCAGAACGAGCTCCCGGCGGAGGATCCGGGAGACGGTCTCCTTGGGCAGCTCCACATCGGTGCTCAGGTCCCCGAGCAGGATGACCTGACCTCGCGGCGCTGCAGCATGCACCGCCTGCAGGAGGGTTGCACCCAGACCGCTCGCTTCGACGGTGATGTCGACTCCCCTGCCACCGGTCGCTGCTCGGGCCAGCTCGTCGCTCGTAGCCTGACCGGCGTCGAGCGTCTCGAAACCCAGATGCTCCGCGACGGCTCGCTTGCGCTCGTCGATGTCGGAGACGAGCACGCGCACGACACCCAGGATGCGCAACCATTGCGCGGCGAACAGTCCGATCGGACCTGCGCCGATGACGAGGGCCGAGGCATTGGTGCCGATCTCGGCCTTCCGCACGGCGTGCAGGGCCACCCCGGCCGGTTCCACCATCGCACCGGCGATGAGCGACGTGCCTTCGGGCAGCTTGATGAGGTTGCGCTCGGGAACCCGCAACCGCTCCTCGAGCCCACCGTCGCGGCGGGAGCCGAAGTAGTCGTAGTTCTCGGCGAGGGTGAACTCACCGATCTCGGTCATCGGATCGGCCGGGTCGGGGACGCAGGGGAATATCGCCACGCGATCGCCTGCTCGCAGCGCGCCGCTCGGTGAATCCTCCTCGAGCGTGCCCGACATCTCGTGCCCGAGCACCAACGGGAATCCGTACCCCTTCCCGACCCCGAACCGAAGCACGTCCGAACCGCACACACCCACCGCGCCGATTCGCACGAGCACCGAGTCGATACCGACCGGCTCAGGCTCGGGCACGTCGGTGACGACGAGGTCGCGCACCCCTCGCAGAACCGCAGCTCTCATCGCTCAGACCTCCATGCCGTACCGGAGCACCTTGTGGGTGGGGTACAGGGAGAACGTGGGGATCGTGACGTCCGGGGTCCGGGTCGCGATGTAGAGAGCGGCCTCGGCGACGTTCGAGACGTCGATGCAGGTGGCGGAGAGCCCCTCCGCGATCTCCTTCTCATCGAGCCAGCCGTCGGTGTATGCCGGCAGATCGCCGTCGTACAGCCCTTTGTCGATGATCTCGGTCATCGGGGTCCGCACATGTGAAGGGTTGAGCACCGTCACGCCGATGTTCTTCTCCATGCCCTCGATCAGGATGTTCTTGGAGAGGCCGAGCATGCCGTGCTTGGATGCGCGATACGGGCTGTGGCCGGGCCCGGAGGCGACCTTCGTCGAAGACGACCCCATGTTGATGATGCGGCCACCCCAGGACTGCTGCTCCATCACGAGGAAGGCCTCGCGACAGCACAGGAACACGCCCGTGAGGTTCGGCTCGATCGTCTTGTACCACTCCTCCAACGTGACCTGGGTGATGGGAGGCGCGAGGGAGTCCCGGCCCGCACTGTTCACCACGAGGTCGATACGACCCCAGCGCGCGACGGTCTCCGCGAAGAAGGCTCGCACCTGCTCTTCGTCGACGACGGTAGCCGTGATCGCCAGGATGTCGCCGCCACGCTCGGTGATGTCGGCGGCCACCTCATCCAGGCGTGGGGTGTCGATGTCGATCATCGCGACCTTCGCTCCGTTGGCGGCGTAGATGCGCGCCACGGCCTCGCCGATGCCGGAGGCGGCTCCGGTGATGAGGGCCACTCTGCCCTCGAGTGCGGTGCCGGGTGTCGGCAGGTAGTCAGGCACCATGATGGTGCTCCTTTCCAGCTGTTCCAGCTGTCTCTCTGATGGTTCGGACCTCGTCTGCGGCTGCTTCCGCACGGCGGGTGATCTCGGTGAAGTCCCCCGCCTCGAGCAGAGCGCGCGGAGCGATCCAGGTCCCGCCGCACGCCAGAACGGCGGGACGGGCGAGGTAGCGGGGCAGGTCGGCGGCGGTGATGCCGCCCGTGGGCATGAAACGCGCGTGCGGATAGGGACCGGCCAGGGCATCGATCAACGCGACGCCCCCGATCACCTCAGCCGGGAAGAGCTTCACGACCTCGGCTCCCAGACGGAGCGCGCCGTCGAGTTCGGACGCCGTGGCGGCTCCCGGGATGAATTCCAATCCTCGTTCCCGAGCGCGAGCGAGGACCGATTCGCTGGTGCCCGGCGCCACCCCGAAGTGCGCGCCGGCGTCAGCGGCCGCGTCGACGTCCTCCGGACGGAGAAGGGTTCCGGCTCCCACCACGAACCCGGGGCGCAGTTCCCTGACGCGAGCGATGGCCGCTGCCGCCGCGGGCGACCGGAACGTCACCTCCATGCCGGTGAGACCGCCTTCGAGGAGGGCATCGGCGAGCCTCAGCCCCTCGTCGGCGGAGGCGACGACGACCACCGGCACGATGCCCTCGTCGCGGAGGTGTGCAGTGACGGTGCGCTCGCTCAGGGGGGAGACGGCGCTCATGACGCCCTCTCCAGCCCG
Source organism: Herbiconiux oxytropis (assembly GCF_024979315.1). GTDB lineage: Bacteria > Actinomycetota > Actinomycetes > Actinomycetales > Microbacteriaceae > Herbiconiux > Herbiconiux oxytropis. The sequence goes on from NZ_JANLCK010000020.1 coordinate 15,368, forward strand.
AGCTTCTCCGGCGTGGTGGCGCCGACCATCATCGCCACGGCGTCGGCCATGTCGACCTGTGAGGTCTCCACGAGCGCGATCCGGCGGCCGAGCCTCTGGATGTGCACGCGATCGGCGACCTCGAAGATCTGCGGCATGTTGTGGCTGATCAGGATGACGGGGATGCCTCGCGAGTTGATGTCTTTGATGAGCTTCACGACGCGTCCCGACTCCTTCACGCCGAGCGCCGCGGTGGGCTCGTCGAGGATGACGACCTTCGAGCCGAAGGCCGCGGCTCGCGCCACGGCGACACCCTGGCGCTGTCCTCCCGAGAGCGTCTCGACGGACTGGCCGACGTTCTGGAGGGTCTGAAGCCCCAGCTCGGCCATGGCGCCGAGCGCCTCCTGTCGCATCCGCTTCTTGTCGAGCATCCGGAACACGCTGCCGGCGATGCCTGCTCGGCGCAGTTCGCGGCCCAGGAAGATGTTCGTCGCAACGTCGAGCGCCGGTGACACGGCGAGGCTCTGGAAGACGGTCTCGATGCCGAGGCGACGGGCCTCGACCGGCGACTTCAACGCGGTCGGCTCTCCGCCCACGAGCAGTTCACCCCCGTCGGGCTGCACGGCTCCGCTGAGGCACTGGATGAGAGAGGACTTGCCCGCACCGTTGTCGCCGATCACGGCGAGCACCTCGCCCTGCCTGATCTCGAAGTCGGTCTCGTCGAGGGCGACGACGTGGCCGTAGCGCTTCACCAGTCTGCGGCCCTCGAGCACGAGCTCGTGCGAGCGGGGAACGGAAGGAGCAGTCGATTCTGTGGTCATGTCAGCGTCCGATCTTGCGCAGGCGCTGGTCGACGGCGACCGCGCCGATGATGAGGATTCCGATGGTGAACTCCTGCCAGAGGTTGTCGAAGCCGGCCAGCGACAGGCCGCTCGAGAAGACGCCGACGATCACGGCACCGAGGAGCGTGCCCATGATGCGGCCGCGACCGCCGAACAGGCTCGTGCCGCCGATCACGACGGCTGTGATGGAGGCGAGGTTGTAGGAGGCGCCCGCCGTGGGCGAGATGGAGCCGATGCGACCGATCAGGAGCCACGCGGTGACGCCGATGATGAGGCCGGCGACGATGTACACGGACATCAGCACGCGGTTGACCCGGATGCCGGACAAGCGGGCGGCCTCGAGATTGTCGCCGACGGCGTAGATGTGCGTGCCCCAGGCGGTGCTGCGCAGGATGTAGGCGAAGAGCACGAACATCAGGATCGTGAGCACCTGACCGTAGGTGAACGTCGTGCCGAAGACCTGGAAGCCTGTGCCGAGCCAGGTCAGCAGGGCCGGCACCTCGGCGTACGGAACGCTCTCGCCGTCGGAGATGAAGATGTTCAGCGCGTAGAAGATGCTGAGGGTGCCGAGGGTGGCGATGAACGGCGGGATGTTCAGCTTCGTGACGATCAACCCGTTGATGGCACCGCAGATCACGCCTACGAGGACACCCAGCAGCAGAGCGAACTCGACCGGGAGACCCAGGGTCACCGCGAGCTTGCCCATCACCACCTGGGCGAGAAGCATCACGGCGGCCACGGAGAGGTCGATGCCGGCGGTCAGGATGATGAGAGTCTGGGCGATGCCGAGCAGCGCGATCACCTGCACCTGCTGAAGGATGAGGGAGAAGTTCTGCAGGGTGCCGAAGTTCGGAGAGACGATCGAGAAGACGATCAGAGCGATGACGAGCACCGCCAGGGGCCCGATCAGGGGCCTGGACAGCATCCGCCGCTCCACCCATTGCAGCGGGGAGAGACGGGCGCCGCCATCGATCTCGACGAGGCCTCTCGGCGCCTTGGGGGCGGGGAGGCTCGTGCGCTCGCCGTCGGGGAGGTCGGTCGCACTTCTGTTCACGGCCCTCAGCCCCAGCACTGCTCGAGGCCGAAGGCGGTGTCCTCCGACTCGACGCCGTCCTGCGGCTGATCGGTGACGAGCGTGACTCCCGTGTTGGTGAAGTCGAGGCCGTCGCTGTTCGCCGGCTTCGATCCGTCATCGAGGTACGCCTTGACCGCCTGCAGCGCCTGCTTCGACATCTCGAGCGGGAACTGCATCGACGTCGCCGCGATGATGCCCTCCTGCACGTTCATGACCCCGGGGCATCCGCCGTCGACCGAGACGATCGTGATCTGACCCTCGAGGCCCGCAGCCGTCACGGCCTGGTAGGCGCCGGCCGCCGTCGGCTCGTTGATCGTGTAGACGAGGTTGATGGTCGGGTCCTTCTGGAGCAGCTTCTCCATGCCCGTGCGGCCACCGGCCTCGTTGGCGTCGGTGACCTCGTGCCCGATCAGGCGCGGGTCGCTCTCATCCCACATCTTGGTGGGGTCGCCCGTGTCGATGCCGAAGCCCTCGAGGAAGCCCTGGTTGCGGGCGACGTCGACGGGGATCTGGTCGGTGCTGAGGTCGAGGGTGGCGATGCGGGGCTCGGTGTCGCCGAGTGCGGCCTTCGCCCACTCCCCCACCAGCTGACCGGCGAGCTGGTTGTCGGTGGCGAAGGTCCCGTCGATCCCCGATTCGGAACCGAGGGGGGAATCCATCGCGAACACGACGATGCCCGCAGCCTGCGCCTTCTTGACGGCCGGGATGATGCCGTCACCGGCCGGGGTGACGAGGATCGCCTTCGCCCCTTGGGCCGTGAAGTTCTCGATGGCCTTGATCTGGGAGTCGACGTCGCTCTGCCCGTCGCCGGAGGCGACCTGCAGGTTGAAGCCGAGGTTCTTCGCCTCGTCCTCGGCGCCTTCCGTCATCTTGACGTAGAAGGGGTTGTCCTGCGTCTTGATGACGAGACCGACAAGGGGTTCGCCGTTCGATGATGCCTGGGTGCCACAGCCGCTGAGGCCGAGGAGCACCATTGCTCCTGCGGCGGTCGCAGCCACGATGCTGCGAGTTCGTGCGTGCATGATTTCCTCTCGGGGATGGAAAATGATTACCGGTGAGATCACCATAGAGGAAATTTCTTCTTTTTCAAGACCTGGATAGGGTTTTTTCCGATCCCTCCGTCTCCTGTGCGGAAGTGGATGGCCTCTGGCAGGCGCGTGAGCCGCGGCCTGCGCGGAGAGGGTCCTGCCCGCGATCGAGCGGGAGGCCCCTGATGAGCGGCCGCAGGATGCGCGCGGCACTCCAGCGCCTGCCGCCGGTCGGCACCGACTCGTCAGGGCCGCCCGGAGCGGGCCTCCTGGCCTCGGGAGTTCTCGGCGCGAACATCCGCGCCATCCAAGCCGCTCTCTGACACCCGCCTCGGGACGAGGTCAGTCGCCGCCGCCACCGCCTCCACCGTCGCCGCCACCGGACGAGCCACCGCCGTCGGACGAGCCACCGCCGTCGAAGCCGCCACCGTCAGAGCCGCCCCCGTCGAAACCGCCGCCATTGCCACCATCATCGTTACCGCCGCCGCCGTTGCCGTCGTGGTCGTGGCGGCTGCCGCCAGTCGAGTCCCCGCTGACGAACACGGCCGCCGATCCGCCGTCAGCAGCATCCCGGCCACTCGAACCGCGCCCGCGCCCGCGCATCGAGAGCGCCACCAGGATCACCACCACGATGACGGCCACCACCACGAGCACCACGATCAGCCACGACTCCACGGTCGCCTCCCTCCGGGCACCGGTCCACCCCGCGCCTCCCCCTCAGCGAACCGCACTCCGGGCGCCGCGACAAGTGCGGCGTGGGGTCGGCGCGATGCCGGACGGCCCACGAGGTCGAAGGGCGATCAGCGCCGGTTCTGCTCCAGCCAGGCGGCGAAAGGATCGGTCGACGCCCCTGGGCCGTCATCCATGTCGACCAGGTCGCCGACGATCTCGCATGCCCGCTCCGGGATCGACACCTCGAACGTGTGGCGGACAAAGGCCTGGAACGAACGGGGCGGCGTGAACCGTCTCACGTCCGGATCCTCATCGTCGCCGTTCCGCTCGGCTGCTGACGCCTCCGCGGGTGTCAATTCATAGTTCTCAGGCCAGCACAGTTCCTCGTAACCGATCGCCATCAGCCGAAGGAGATCCACGGGGTTCTCGACCAGGATCCCGATCGCCGTCGAACCCGAACCCGATCCGAGATGAACGATCCTCTGCACCCCGCCGGGATCGAGCCACAACGCGGCGTGCGAGCCGTCGCCGCCGGTGCGCACGACGACCGCGATCTCGTCATCGACGTCCTCGTTGCCCAGCCAGAACTTCATGAAGTCCGGCTCGGCCGGATGAAACCCGACCTCGCTCGACGCGTCGTCGGAGACCCGGTGCACGCCCGCGAGCGGTCCACCGTGGAGCTCGGCGACATGGCCCTGCGCTTGCAGCCAGTCGAAGGTCGTGACCCACTCGGGCGGCAGGACGAGCCTCGCAGGAAGAGAGTCTCGAACCGCGGTGGTGAACGCAGAGGTCATACGGCCCAGATTACGTTCCGAAGCCTGGGGCGTGCTGCCTCAGGCCGGCTCAGGCGAGCGCGATCGACAGGCGGGTGATCGCGCTCGAGGTGGTGCCGTCGTCGATGACGGTGGCGCCAGGGGCGAACAGCGCGAGGAGCGCGTCGCCGTCGTGGGCGTTGGTGGCCGCGACGAAGCGCTGCACGGGCGTCGTGGTGGGCCTAGTCGGGAACATCCGGCCAGGCGAAGTCGAGGCCCGAGCGGAGCCTCAACGCGCGGTGGCCCGGACCGCGTCGAGGATGAGGTCGGCGACGGCGTCGGGCTCCGACACCGTCACGGCGTGCGAGGCGTCGATCTCGACGGCGTGCGCGGAGGCGCGCTCGGCCATGAAGCGCTGCGACTCGGCGGGCACGGCGAGGTCCTGACGCGTGATGAGGGTCCACGAGGGGATGGCCTTCCACCCGGCCCGGCTCGCGGCATCCTCGAGTGCTGCGGCGGCGATCGGACGCTGGGTGGCTGCCATCAGGGATGCCTCGGCCTCCGGAACGTCGGCGGCGAAGACCTCGCGGAACTTCTCCTGCACGATGTAGAGGTCGTCACCGCTCTGGCCGCCCACGGCGCAGGGAACGGGAGTGAGCGCCGGGCCGAGCTCGCCGCCCGGGAACCTGCCGGCGAGCTCACCCGTGCTCTCCCCCGGCTCCAGGATGAAGCTCGCGACGAACACGAGAGCTCGCACGTCGGCGGCACCCTCGGTGGCCTCGCTCGCCACAGAGCCGCCGTAGGAGTGACCGGCGACCACGACGGGGCCGTCGATGCCGTCGATGACGGAGCGCAGGTACTCGGCATCCGGGGCGAGGCCGCGGAGCGGGTTGGCGATCGCGAGCACCGGCAACCTCTCGCTCTGCAGTCGGCGCGCGACGCCGTTCCAGCTGGCGGACTCGGCGAAGGCACCGTGCACGAGCACGACGGTGGGGCGGTGACGCAGCCCGGCAAGTCGACGGTCGTCAGCCTGATCAACGATCAGAAGGTGCGCGACGCCCGGGACGTCGTCGCCGCCATGCACCGGCTGGCCGTCCTCGAATCCGTCGGTTCCCTGACGGAGGAGGATCTCGACCGCATGCGCTCCGCGAACCGTGACTTCGCCGCCGCCATCGACGCCGGTGACGTCGACGCGGCGCTCGACGCCGACGACGCCCTGCACGCCGTGCCCGTGACGGCTCTCGGCAACCAGGCGGTCGCCGCCGTGCTCAACCAATTCGGCCCCGTGGTCCGTCGCGCCGAGCGCTTGCGCTTCACCTCGAGTGGCGAGGCCTCGGTCACGGCCCACGACGGCCTCATCGCCCTCTGTGCAGCGGGCGACGCGGAGGCGGCAGCGGCGGTCGCCTTCGAGACCTGGCACAGCCTCCCGCTGCAGCCGGAGCGTCCAGAGGTCTAGAGTCGGCTTGCCGGAGGGAGGCGCCGTGAGCGAGACGCACGAGGATGCCCCGCAGAAGCGGTCGCCGAACGCGGCAGAGCTGGCCGTCTGGCGCACCTACATCGAGACGGCCGAGGAGGTGCGGCGCACCCTCGCGTCGGCGTTCCAGGAGACCTCGGGGATCTCGCCCGGCGACTACTCGGTGATGCTCGCCCTGAGCGAGGCGCCCGGGAGGACCCTCCGTTCCTCCGACGTGGCGACGGTGATGGGCTGGGAGCGCAGCCGTCTCTCGCATCACATCCGGCGCATGGAGGAGCGCGGGCTGGTGCTGCGCGGGCCCGTCGGCGGCGACGCGCGGGGAGCCGCCGTCAGCCTCACGGAGGTGGGCGCGCGCACCTTCCGCAGCTCCTCGGCCGCCCACCTCCGCCTCGTGCGCGAGGTCTTCGTCGACGCCTTCACCCCGGAGCAGCTCGCCACCCTCCACGCCCTGACCACCGCCCTGCGCACCCACCTCGACACCGACGACTGAGGCCCGGCGCGGGAAACACGCCTAGGGTCGTCTCATGGACCCGCAGCGTTACCCCGTGATCTCCGTCGTCTACTCCAGCACCGCCACCTCGCCGTTCAGCGACGCCGATCTCGCCGCCCTGCTCACCGTGAGCCGCCGGAACAACGCCCGGAGCGGTGTCACGGGCATGCTGCTGTATCGCGACGGGCGCTTCCTCCAGCTCCTCGAGGGCCCGTTCCGCCCCGTGCACGACCTGATGGAGCGCATCGCCGACGACACCGGTCACCGCGACGTGCGCGTGCTCATCGACGAGATCGTCGACTCCCGGCAGTTCCCCGACTGGACGATGGGGTTCCAGCCGGTGGCGGTCGCCGAGGAGGCCTCGATCCCCGGCTACCGGAAGACCTTCGACGACCTCGACGACGACGCCCACGACGTCAGCTCCACGACCCCGGCCGTGCGCGCCCTCATCCGCTGGTTCCAGTCGGCCCCCTGAGCACTCGGCTCTCAGGCGGTCAGCGCGATGTACTTCTCCTCGAGGAACTCGAGGATGCCGTCGCTCGATCCCTCGCGGCCGAGACCACTCTGCTTGACGCCGCCGAAGGGAGCCGCCGGGTCGCTCACGACCCCGCGGTTGATCGCGATCATGCCCGCCTCGAGCCGACCCGCCACGGCGATCGCCGAGCGCTCCTCACCGAAGACGTAGGCCATGAGCCCGAACACGGTGTCGTTGGCCATGCGGATGGCCTCGTCGACGTCGTCGTAGACCACCACGGCCGTGACCGGCCCGAAGATCTCGGTGGCGTTGACGGCGGATCCGTGCCGCACGTTCGTGAGGAGCGTCGCGTCGTAGAAGGCACCCTCCGGCGAGCTCTCACCGCCGGTCACGACGACCGCGCCCTCGTCGACCGCCGACCGCACGAGGGCGGCCACCTTGTCGCGCTCCTTCACCGACACGAGGGCCCCCAGCTGGTTCGAGCGATCGAGCCCGGGGCCCACTCGCACCGCCGCGAGCTCCTCCGCCATGCGCGCCACGAAGGCGTCGTGCACAGACGAGTGCACGTAGAAGCGGTTGGCGGCGGTGCACGCCGATCCGCCATTGCGCATCTTCGCGAGCAGCGACTCCCGCACGCTCAGCTCGAGGTCGGCGCCGGGCAGCACGATGACCGGCGCGTTGCCGCCCAGCTCCATCGAGGTGCTCACCACGGTGTCGGCGGAGGCGTGCAGCAGCTCCCGGCCGACCTCGGTCGATCCCGTGAACGAGAGCTTGCGCACCGCCGGATGCGCCAGCATGTCGGCCACGATCGGCCCGGTCGGCACGGGGGTCACGAGGCCCACGACACCGCTCGGGAAGCCGACCCTGTGCAGCACGTCGACCACGTACGCGGCGGTGAGCGGCGTCTCCCGGGCCGGCTTCAGGATGACGGTGCACCCCGCGGCGAGCGCCGGCGCGAGCTTGCGCGTGGCCATCGCGGCCGGGAAGTTCCAGGGCGTGATGAGCAGTGACACCCCGATGGGCTGCCGGTCGACCACGATCCGCTTGTCGCCTCCCGGCGAGAGCCGGTACTCACCCGGGATGCGGACGGCCTCCTCGGCGAACCAGCGGAAGAACTCCTTCGCGTAGTTCGCCTCCCCGATCGCATCCGCGTACGACTTGCCGTTCTCCCGGATCATGATCTCGGCGAACAGCTCGACCTCGTCGGTGAGCACCTCGTAGGCCGCACGCAGCAGTTCGCTGCGGTGCCGGGGCGACGTGGCCGCCCAGCTCGCCTGGGCGGCGGAGGCCGACTCGACGGCGTGCAGGCAGTCCTCGCGGGTCGCGATCGCGAAGTCGGCGATGGTGGAGCCGTCGGAGGGATCGATCACCGGGAACGTGCGCCCGTCGGAGCCCGGTCGCCAGGCGCCGTCGAGGAACAGCTCCGCCCGGAGCGGGAGGGTGGTGGTGGTCATGCGGGAGTCCTTCCCGGCCGCGGTCAGCGGCCGCTGCGGCCGGTGGCCGCGATGAGCGTGCGGTCGCCCGCGTGGGCGGCCTCGAGGATGGTGAGGAGGGTCTGCCGGTCGGAGCCGAGCGGCGAGATGTCGACGAGTCGTCGGGCGCGCAGGGCCAGGTCGGCGATCCGCTCGAGCTGATCGTGCTCGACGCCGATCTCGGCGAGGCTCAGCGGGATGCCGATGGCCCGGCAGAGCGCGGCCACCCGGTCGACGGCGTCCTGCGCCGCGACCCACGGATCCGCCTCGACCCCGCCGAGCGCCTCCCCGATGCGGGCCAGCCGCTCGGGGATGACGGGCACGCAGGCCTGCAGCACGTAAGGGATCATGAGGCCCGTGCCGAGCCCGTGCGGCGTCTTGGTGATGGCGCCGATGGGGTACTGCAGAGCGTGCGAGAGGTGCGTGCCGGTGGGGCCGAACGACATGCCGGCGAGCAGGCTCCCGTAGGCCACCTCGGCGCGGGCCTCGCGGTCCGAGCCGTCGGCCACGGCGCGGGCGAGCGAGGGCGCGATGCGCCGTACGGCCTCGAGGGCGAGCTGGTCGGCGAAGAGGTTCTGCCCCGTGAACACGGGCAGCCGACCACCCCACCCGATGGGCAGCTCGGCCGCCGTGAACGACTCGAGGGCGTGCACGAGCGCGTCGATGCCCGCATAGGCGGTGACCGCGGGCGGCGCTCCGAGCGTGAGCTCCGGATCGACCACCGCGGCCACCGGCACGAGGTGCGGGCTCGAGATGCCGATCTTCATCTCCTGGTCCGGATCCGAGATCACGGCCACGGGCGTGACCTCCGATCCGGTTCCGGCCGTGGTGGGCACGGCCACGATCGGCAGCACGGGGCCGGGCACGTTGTTCTCGCCGTAGTAGTCGGCGAGTGCTCCGCCGTGCGACACGAGCAGTGCGATGAGCTTGGCCGCGTCGAGCGAGCTGCCCCCGCCGTAGGCGAGAACCACATCCGGCGCGAAGGCCCTGGCTGCGGCACCGCTCGCCGTGAGCGAGCCCACGGGCAGCTCGGGCAGCACGTCGGTGTGCACCTCGACGTCAGCACCCTGCGCCCGCACGGCGGCGACGAGTTCGACGAAGTGAGGCGACCCGGCGAGGAACGGGTCGACGACGGCGAAGACCCGCGAGCCGTGCTCGGCGAGCAGTGGCGGGATCTGCGATCGCACGCCGTAGCCCACGTGGATGCGCGGCGGCAGGCGCAGCGTTCCGGTGCCGGCGGCGGCCGCCGCACGGCCGTCACGGAGCACGGTGGAACCGGGTACCCGGCCCGCCCTAGGCACTGAAGCCTCCGTCGACCGGCAGCACGACGCCGCTGATGTGGCTCGCGAGGTCGCTCAGCAGCCACGCGGCCGCCTCCCCCACCTCGGCTCCCGTGCCCGCCTTGCGGAGCGGGGTCGCGGCGATCCGCGCCTCGACCCCGCCCGGGATCGCCCGGCGCGTCTGCTCCAGCATCGGGGTCTCGGTGGGGCCGGGGGCGATGACGTTCACGCGGATGCCGTCGGGCCCGTTGTCGTGCGCCGCCGTGCGGGTGAGCCCGATGACGGCGTGCTTCGTGGCCTGGTAGGCGCCCATGCCCGAGCTGCCGCGGAGCCCGCCGATGCTGCTGACGTTCACGATCGATCCGGAGCCGGCCGCGCGCATCACGCGGAGCTCTTCGCGCAGGCACAGCCACACGCCCTTCACGTTGACCGAGAGGATGCGGTCGAAGTCGTCCTCCGACACCTCGTCGAGGCGGCCGCCCTGGGTGAGGCCCGCGTTGTTGAAGGCGCCGTCCAGCCGGCCGAAGCGCTCGATCGTGGCGTCCACGATCCGCGCCACGTCGGCACCCCGGCTGATGTCGCCGACCGCGTGATCGGCTGTGAAGCCCTCCTCACCGAGCGCATCCGCCACCGCGCGGAGCGGCCCCTCGGTGCGCGCCACGAGCATCACGGATGCCCCGTGCCCGGCGAACACCCGGGCTGCGTCGGCGCCGATCCCGGCGCTCGCGCCCATCACGAGAACGACCTTCCCGTGGAGCATCCCGTGTTCTGGCGTGCCTGTCATGGCGTGTCCTTCCGTGGTTCTTCGTCGTGCACGGTGCGACCCGCGGAGACCGCGGCAGCGGCGGCGGCTCCGAGCAGACTCGCGTCGTTGCTCATCAAGGTGAAACGGTATCCGGCCTCCGCCGAGGCCCGCACGGCTGCCGCGGTGGCTCCCCCGGCGTTGCCGATGGGCACGCCCGCAGCCACGGTGTCGCGCACGGCGGCGGCGATGAGGTCGACGATCTCGGGGTCGGTCTCGGTGCGCCCCTCGCTCGTCGAGAGGTCGGCGGCACCGATGAGCAGGGCGTCGACGCCCTCGACCGCTGCGATCTCCCCCGCCGATCGAGCGGCGGCGGCGCTCTCGATCTGCGCGATGAGCACCACCTCCTCTTGGCCGAAGCGCAGGTACTCCTCGCGCGGCAGCGCGCCCCAGGCCCCGGCGCGGCTCGTGCTCCCCACGCCTCGCGTGCCGCGAGGTGGGAAGCGCACGGCCGCGGCGGCGGCCCGCGCCTGGGCGACGGTGTCGACGTGGGGCAGCATGATGCCCTCGGCACCGGCGTCGAGCACGCGCTGAACCACTCCTCCGTCGAGCGCCGGGATGCGCACGATCGGCGAGACGCCGGCCAGCAGCGCGACCCCGATCTGCTGCGCGGCCGACTCGATGCTCAGCGCGGAGTGCTCGAGGTCGATCACCACGAAGTCGAAGCCCGCGAGCGCCATCAGCTCGACGCTCTCCATGGCGGGCAGCTTGACCCAGGTGCCGAGGGCAGGGCCGCCCGGCCGGGCGAGTGCGGCCTTGAACAGGCTCGTTCGTGCCGCCATCACGGGGCCGGGTAGTCGTCGGCGTTCAGCACCCAGCCCGAGGCCGAGAAGTCCGCACGCGGGGGCGAGAAGATGTCGAGCAGCTGCTGGTGCGCGCCGACCCCCTGGGTGGTGTGCACCGTGGGCGGCGGGATGATGCAGATCGACGGGGTGCCGATCTCCCGGTGCTCGTCCTGGCGCCACTCGGCGGAATCCGGGCCCCACGGGTAGCGGATGTGGTGCACGAACGTGCCCTTCACGCCGAACGAGATCTGCTCGAAGTCGTCGTGGAAGTGCGGGGAGAGCCGGTGCTCGTCGCGCGGCGCCGGCTCCTCGGCCAGGAAGTTGACCATGAGGTTGGTGGTGCGGAAGATGCGGCCGAAGCGGCCCTCGGCGATGGGGGTGTCGGCGAGGCGGTAGACCCGCAGTGCGAAGCCGCCCACGGGATCGGGCCAGGGCTCGAGCGGAGCGGCGCGGAGGTCGGGCTCGGCGTAGGCGGCGGCGTTCAGCGCCGAGCCGGTGAGCTCCTCGTCGAGGGTGGAGAACAGCCGGATGACGGGGCCGTCGGCCAGCACCTCGACGGAGCTGTCGCCCGGCGGCACCACCACGAAGGCCTCCTCGGCCACCTCCACGGAGCCGGTCTCGACGAAGCCGCTCTCGGTGGTGCCGGTCTCGGCGGTGATGCGGAGAGGCGCGCTCTCGGAATGGAGCAGCACCGCGTACTCGTCGGGCTGCCCGGTGCGGGTGAGCATGTCTCCGGCCCTCGCCTCGGAGTACACGACCACGAGATTGGCGGCACGGGCGATCCAGGTGCGGCCGCCGGTGGGAGCGACCTCGCTGGGCTCGAGGTCGTGGAACGCGAGCCACTGCGAGGGCTTCACGGGGGTCGAGGGGTCGACGTCCCTCGCGGGCGCCGACGGCGCCGCGACCAGCGTCGAGCGGATGTCGTCCTTGGCGTACATGGTCATGTCGTGGTGCTTCCTGCCTTCTGGAGTGTGACCTCATCGGAGCCCTTGAGGGCGAGCATGCGCCGGGCGTCGGCGGGGGTGGCGATGGGGCGGCCGAGATCCTCCACGACGGCGCGGATCTTCCGCACCTGCTGCGCGTTGCTCGTGGCGAGCTCGCCCTTGCCGATCCACAGGCTGTCCTCGAGCCCCACCCGCACGTGGCCGCCGAGCCACGCGCTGTGCGTGCCGAACTGCATCTGGCCGCGGCCGGCGGCGAAGGCCGAGAAGTAGTAGTCGTCACCGAAGAGCTTGTCGGCGATCGCCACCATGTGGGTCAGGTTCTCGTGGTGAGCCCCGATGCCGCCGAGGATGCCGAAGACGCCCTGGATGAGGAACGGCGGCTTCACGAGGCCCCGCTCCACGAAGTAGGCGAGCGTGTAGAGGTGCCCGATGTCGTAGCACTCGAACTCGAAGCGCGTGCCGAGGCCCTCGCCGAGCTCTCGGAGGGTGTGCTCGATGCGGTCGAAGGAGTTGATGAACGGATGGGAGTAGGTGTTCCGCACGTACTGCTCCTCCCAGTCGTGCTTCCACTCCATGACCTTGTCGGCGATGCCGGAGTAGACGAAGTTCATCGAGCCCATGTTGAGCGAGGCGAGCTCCGGCGCGAACCGCAGGGCGCCGGCGAGACGCTGGTCCATGGTCATGGCCGACGACCCGCCCGTGGTGATGTTGATGACCGCGTCGGTCTGCTCGAGGATGCGCGGCACGATCTGCTCGTAGAGCTCCGCCTCCCACGCCGGCCGTCCGTCCGGGTGCCTGGCGTGCAGGTGGATGATGGCGGAGCCCGCCTCCACCGCCTCGAGCGCCGACTGAACGACCTGATCGGCGCTGAGCGGAAGGTGCTCGCTCTGTGAGGGCACGTTGACCGATCCGGTGACGGCCGTGCTGATGATGACCTGTTCGGCGCGCTGCATCAGTTGGTCTCCTCGAGTCCGAGCAGGTAGGCGGTGTTGCGGCAGATCATCTGGCGGACGTCCTTCTCCTTGACGCCGTGGTCGAGCAGCTGCTGGATGACGTAGATGTAGCCGTCGACGGGCAGCGGGTTGGTCTTCTGGCCGAGGTCGGAGTCGATCACGGTGCGCTCGGGGCCCACCTTCTCGATCCAGTCGACCAGCTGGGAGATGGGGAAGCCGGGGGCGGGCACGTCGGGGTGGTACATCGACATCTCGTGCTCCACGAAGGCGCCGTAGCCGAGCATCGCCTCCACGTCGCCCTCCGAGGCGTTCACGATGAAGTCGGGGTGGTGCAGCAGCAGCCGGCGCACGCCGTTCTCCTGCGCGGTGGCGAAGAGCGCCTTCATCGACTCGGCGTCGAGGTGGCCGCCCGAGAGCATGATGCCGGCCTCCGCCACGAGCTGAGTCACCCGCACGGTCTCGGCCGAGACGCTGCCGTCGGCGGCCCACACCGACTCCTCCTTCTCCTCGAGGTTCGAGCCGGCGGTCGGGAAGCCGTCGTCGTGGCTGTGCGCACGGATGTGCTGACCGGCCGAGACGGTGGGCCCCCAGACGGCACGGCCGCCCATCTGGATGGCGACGGCGACGGCCGACGGGTTGATGCCGCCGACCTCGGAGTTGAGCGCCACTCCCCCGTAGACCGGAGTCGGGGCATCCTTCAGCTGGTCCTGCATCGCGAGCAGATCCATCACGGTGTTGTGGTGGTGCGACTTGATCAGCAGGGCGCGGAGCCCGATCCGCGCCGCGTCGTAGGAGGCCTCGACGTGGTTGAGCCGGCGCGGAAACGGGCTGGGGCCGGAGTGCACGTGCAGGTCGACGGCGCCGTGCAGCACCTTCAGCAATGCGGGAGAGGGGGCGGGCGTGGGGACGGGTGCGTCGGGTGTGGCGGTCATCCGAGAACCTCCTTGTGTTCGGATTGCGAGCGTTTGGTTCAGAATACGGACGAACGTGCGTCCTGTCTACTCAGTCGCGCGCGATTCGGCGGGCAAAGCTCACTTCGCGTTGTTCAAGATACGAAATTCGGGATTGCATTATGAACAATTGCTTGCTTTACTGATCGACGTACCCGACCAGACCCTCGATGAGGAGGTGAGCCATGACCGATCCCGCACCCGAGGCGAACGCACCGGAGACCGTCGTGCCGATCGCCGACACCGACCGCGGTTCGATCCAGTCGATCGAACGGGCGGCCATGGTGCTCGCCCTGTTCGATCAGAACACCCGCACGCTCTCGCCGACCCTCGTCTCCGAGCGGCTCGGACTCAACCGCAGCACGGCGCACCGCTACCTGCTGTCGCTGCAGTCGTCGGGCTTCCTCAACCCCTCCAACGGCCCCGGCCCTCTCGTCGACCAGCTCTCGGGCCTCGTCTCGAGCCGCCAGCAGATCCTCGCCCTCGCCCCCACGATGCTCCGCCGGCTGTCGGACCGCACGGGGCTCACGGCCGTGCTGAGCTTCCTCGGCCGCTCCGGCGCCGTGGTGGGACACGTGGAGGAGGCGAACGCGGGCACGATCGTGCTCACCGTGCGCGTGGGCACCGTGCTCGAGGTGAAGGCCGCCCAGTCGCGCGTGCTCCTCGCCTTCCAGTCCGACCCCGCCGTGGTCGCGCGGCTGCATGCGGGCCTCGAACCGGAGGAGGCCAGACGGGAGAACGCCGAGCTGGCCCTGGCCAGGCGCGACCGCATCGCGTGGGCCGACCTCGGCCGGGTGGGCCTCGCCTCGGTGGCCGCTCCCGTGTTCGGCAGCCACGAGATCCAGGCCGCGATGGCCGTGCTCGGGACCACGACGATGCTTCCCTCCTCCGCCGAGTCGGAGGACAGAGTGATGATGCTGAGAGAGTCTGCCGAGCAGCTCAGCGCGATGGTGAACGGACAGTCATGACCACGACCACACGACCCCGGCGCGCCCCGCGCCCCAGCTGGCTGCTGCTGATACCGGCACTCGGACTGCTGGCCGCCGTGCTCCTGGTGCCCCTCGGGCAGAGCCTCCTCACGAGCGTCGGAGCCCCGGGCTTCACCCTGGAGCACTACGCGGCGCTCTTCACCGACGGGGTCACCCTCACGGTGCTCGGCCGCACGGTCGCGACGGCGGCGATCGTCACCGCGGTCGCGTTCCTCCTCGGCTACCCCTACGCCTACCTCATGACCCGCGTGGGGCCGCGCCTTCGCGGGGTGCTGCTCGTGATCGTGCTCATCCCGTTCTGGACCTCGGTGATGGCGCGCAACTACGCCTGGATCGTGCTCCTGCAGCGCGGCGGCCCCGTGCAGAGCGTGTTCGAGTTCTTCGGCGCCGACGACATCGCCTTCCAGGGCAGCGTGGTGGGCGTGACCGTGGCCATGAGCCAGGTGCTGCTGCCGTTCATGGTGCTGCCGCTGTTCAGCTCTCTCGGGGGCATCGACCGTCGGCTGCTGCTGGCCGCCCGCGGGCTCGGCTCCTCGCCGCTCGTGGCGTTCTGGAAGATCTACTGGCCGCTCTCCCGCGGCGGCGTGGTCTCGGGCCTCATCCTGGTCTTCACCCTCAGCCTCGGCTTCTACGTGACGCCCGCGCTGCTCGGCTCGCCCCAGCAGTCGCTCATCGCGCAGCTGCTCGCCCAGCGCACCACGCAACTGCTCGACTTCGCCGGCGCGGGCGCCCTGGGCATCCTCGTGCTCGTGATCACCCTCACGCTCGTGGCCTGGGCCAACCGCTTCGGCGGCACCATCTCGGCCATCGGCGCCGCCGCCGCCACCGATCGGAAGGAGCAGCGATGACCGCGCTCGACGAGCACGAGACCGCGAACCCGGCCACTCCGACCCCGGCCCCCCGTCGGCCGAGCCGTCGCGACCGCGGGATCGATCCCATCCCCTGGTGGCTGATCGTCATCGGCGCCGCGGTGGCCCTCTACTTCATCCTCCCCACCCTCATCGTCATCCCGCTGAGCTTCAGCTCGGCCTCGGCGTTCCAGTTCCCGCCGCAGGACTTCTCGCTGCGCTGGTACGAGAACTTCTTCACCGACCCGATCTGGCTCTCCTCACTCGGCAACTCGTTCCTCGTGGCGACGCTCGCGGCGATCATCGCGACGGTCGTGGGCACCGCGGCGGCCGTGGGGCTCGACCGCCTCACCGGGCGGCTCGCGGCGTTCGCGCGCACCCTGCTCATGATCTCGCTCGTCACCCCCGCCATCGTGGTCGCCGTCGCCGTCTACATCGCGTTCCTGCAGTGGCACCTCACCGGCAGCCTCTTCGGCTACGTCATCGCGCACGCCGCGCTCGGGGTGCCGTTCGTGCTGGTCTCGGTCACCGCCGCGCTCGGCGGGTTCGACCCCAAGCTCCTGCGCGCCTCGGCGTCGCTCGGCGCCTCGCCGCTGCGCTCCTTCATCACGGTGACCATGCCCCTGATCAGCCGCGGCGTGCTCACGGGCGCCATCTTCGCCTTCGTCACCTCGTTCGACGAGGTCGTCATCGCCCTGTTCCTCCGCTCGCCCACGTTCCAGACGCTGCCGGTGCAGATGTACAACAGCGTGACGTTCGAGCTCGACCCCACCATCTCCGCCTCGTCGAGTCTCGTCGTCGTCGCGGTGACCATCATCTTCCTGGTGCCGCTGCTCATCGGCAGCCGTCGCACGAAGAAGCGTTAGGAGATCGCCTTGACCATTTCGAGCACGTCACGCGCCGGGAAACCCACGTCCGTGGCCTCCGCGACCAAGCAGGGCACGCAGATCCGCCTCGAGGGCGTGACGAAGGACTACGGTCTCGCCGCTCCCGCCGTCGACGACATCTCGCTCACGATCGAGCCGGGCGAGTTCATGACCCTGCTCGGCCCGAGCGGATCGGGCAAGACCACCACCCTCAACCTCATCGCGGGCTTCGAGACCCTCACCTCGGGCACCATCGCCCTCAACGGCTCCGACGTGGGCTCGCTGCCGCCGCACAAGCGCAACCTCGGCATGCTCTTTCAGAACTACGCCCTGTTCCCGCACATGACGGTGGCCCAGAACGTGGCCTACCCGCTCAAGGAGCGCAAGGTGCCGAAGTCCGAGATCACCCGCCGGGTCGGAGAGGTGCTCAACCTGGTGCAGCTGCCGGATCGCGACGGCAACTACCCCTCCCAGCTCTCCGGCGGTCAGCAGCAGCGCGTGGCCCTGGCCAGGGCGATCGTGTTCAACCCCGCCGCCCTGCTGCTCGACGAGCCGCTCGGTGCTCTCGACCGCAACCTCCGCGCCGCGCTGCAGACGGAGATCCGCCGCATCCACCGCGAGGTCGGCTCCACCTTCGTGTTCGTGACGCACGATCAGGAGGAGGCGATGAACCTCTCCGACCGGATCGCGCTGTTCAACAGCGGCCACATCGAGCAGGTCGGCTCACCCGAGCAGCTCTACCGGGAGCCGGACACGCTCTTCACCGCCCGCTTCCTCGGCGACTCCAACGTGTTCGACCTCGACGGAGCCGCCTCGGCGACGTCGGCCGGCTGGGACGGCCGCACCTGGTCGATCGCACCGGGCACGGTCTCGAGCCACCCCGGCGCCTCTGTGCGAGCGGCGGTCGTGGTGCGGCCCGAAGACGTGCGGGTCGCCCATGATCCGGCCGACGTGCCCTCCGGCAGCAACTCCGTCGGCGCGGTCGTGCGCGACCTCGAGTACATGGGGTCGTACCGCACGGCCCTGCTCGACCTGGGCCGCGTGCGCCAGCTCGGCCGAGCCCGGGTCGACGCCCTCGACTCCACCTTCACCGTCGGCGACCAGGTCACCGCCTGGTGGAAGCCGGAACGCCAGCGGATCGTCGCGGCCTGACCGCGCCGACCACCCTGCACCTCCCCCCATCCCCACCCACCACACCCAGCAACCAGAAGGAAACGACAATGGTGTCCAGATCCAGAACCATCAGCACCGCGCTCAGCCTCGTGGCGGTCGCCGGCCTCCTCGCCGCGTGCTCCTCCACCCCGACCGCCGGTGGCGGCTCCAGCTCCGAGCCGGCCGCCGACGCGGCGACCACCATCACCTTCGTCGGCTACGGCGGAGGCGGTCAGGACGCCCAGATCGAGGCCTGGCAGACCCCCTACACCGAAGCGCACCCGAACGTGACCTTCGTCAACACCTCGCCGCCCGACGTGGCGCAGGTGAAGGCCCAGGTCGACAGCGGATCGGTGCAGTG
Source organism: Herbiconiux oxytropis (assembly GCF_024979315.1). Taxonomy (GTDB): domain Bacteria; phylum Actinomycetota; class Actinomycetes; order Actinomycetales; family Microbacteriaceae; genus Herbiconiux; species Herbiconiux oxytropis. Next base: position 33,557 of record NZ_JANLCK010000020.1, read on the forward strand.
GGACGTGGTGGCCACGGCCCCCTACGCGGCGCAGCAGAACTGCGACACCCTCTTCGAGCCGCTCGACCTCAGCGCCATCGACCAGACCGACCTGGTGGAGGGCACCGTGGGCGAGTGCTACCTCGGCAACTGGATCAACGCGACCCCGATCGCCTACCGCACCGATGCGTTTCCGGAGGGCGAGGGTCCGAAGACGGTCGAGGACTTCTTCGACACCGAGAAGTTCCCCGGCCAGCGCGGCATCGTGAACAATCTCCAGAACGGCATCCTCGAGTACCCGCTGCTGGCCGACGGCGTCGCGCCCGACGACCTGTACCCGCTCGACGTCGACCGCGCCCTCGAGAAGCTCGGCGAGATCCGCGACGACACCACCTTCGCCCCCAACGTCGGTGCGCTGCAGCAGGCCGTCGAGGCGGGCCAGGTCGACATGTTCCTGCTGCCGGACTCGCGCCTGGTCCCGCTCATGCAGAGCGGGCTCGACATCACCGTCGTGTGGGACGAGACGGTCGCCTCGCTCAATGCCTTCGCCATCCCCAAGGGCGCCCCCAACAAGGATGCCGCGGTCGAGTTCATCTCGAGCGTCGTCGAGCCCGAGCAGGTCGCGAAGATCTCGGAGCTGCTCGGTGTGGCCCCCGTCAACACGGCCGCGAAGCCGGAGCTCGACGAGTTCACCGAGAAGGTCGAGGTCTACGGCCCCGCCAACACCGGAGGCACCGTGCTGCAGGACATCGACTGGTACGCCGAGAACTTCAACGACGTCTCGAACAAGCTCACCACCTGGCTCGCCGGGTGACGAGCGGGTCCGCGCTCGCGCCCGGCCGCCCCAGCACTGTTCTCACCCTGAACTACGATTCAGGCATGGCGAACATCGAAGGCGGCCAGGAGACATCGGGATCCGACATCCAGGCCGTGGCCAGAGTCGGCCAGATCTGCTCGCTGTTCGGCCCGCACACCGCGGAGCTGAGCGCGGCGGAGGTGGCCGAGCGGCTGGGCCTGAACCGCACCACGGCGTACCGCTACTGCGCGTCGCTCGTGGCCGCCGGCATCCTCGAGCGCGGACCCCGCCGCGGCACGTTCGTGCTCGGCGGCCTCATGCTCCAGCTGGGCATCCATGCCCTCAGCCGGAGGCGGGTCACCGAGATCGCACCTCCCCATCTCGCGGAGCTGAGCGCGGCCGTGCGCATGACGGCCGTGCTCAGCCTGTGGGGTGCCCGCGGACCCGTGGTCGCCCTCGTGGAGGACGACCGGAGCCGCACCGCCGTGGTGACCGTGCGAGCGGGCTCGCAGCTCGACGCCACAGCGGCGCAGACCCGGATCTTCCTGGCCCATCTCACCGACGACCGGGCTTTCGAGTGGATGACCGAGGGCGCGACCTCCGCGGAGCGCGCCGAGCTCGAGGCGGCCGTCTACACGGCCAGGCGCTCCGGCTACTGCATCGCCTCCCAGTCCGGCGGCGTCTTCACCGCCGCGGCCCCGGTCTTCGACGAGTTCGGCATCGCGGCCACGATCGGCCTGCTCGGCGCCGACCCGAACGCGGATCTGACCCGCGAATCCCCCATCATCTCGCACCTGCTGACGACGACCGCGGCCCTCACCGCCGAGCTCAGCGGCACCCCGGACGGACGATCCCGTGAGCACCCCGACCTATGACGAGCTCGCCTCGGCCACGCCCCCGTACTCCAGCTGGGAGCACTTCGGCCGGCACGACCAGCTCGGCACCATCAACTTCCTGACCCCCGAGCGGGTCGCCGCCGCCGCCGCGCTCGTGCGCACCGGCCGACGCTTCGGCCTCGACCACCCCGTCACCGCGTTCGAGCCCTACCCCACCGGCACCCGGCATCCGCTCGTGCACACGGTCTTCGCCAACAACGAGTGGCATCGCGACGACCACGTCGACTCCTTCTACCTGCAGGCCTCGTCGCAGATCGACGCGCTGCGGCACATCGGGCACCCGCAGCACGGCTTCTACAACGGCCTCGCTCCGGCCGACAACGACGGGTCGTCGACCACGCTGGGCGTGCACGCCTGGGCCGAGGGCGGCATCGCGGGGCGAGGGGTGCTGCTCGACGTGCCCCGACACTTCGAACGCCTCGGACTCCCCTACGACGCGTCGGCGACGATCCCCATCGACGCCAGGATGCTCGACGAGATCGCCGAGAGCCAGCGGGTCGCGTTCCGGGGTGGCGACATGCTGCTGCTCCGCACCGGATGGGCCGAGCAGTACCTCGCCAAGTCGCCGGCGGAACGCGCGGCCACTCCCTGGCGCCGCTCGCCGGGGCTCGCGCAGCGGGAGGAGATCCTGCGCTGGCTCTGGGACCACGAGATCGCGCTCGTCGCCGCCGACAACCTCGCGGTGGAGGCCGATCCGGTGATCGACAGCGACTTCCGCTCGGCCGCCGATGCTCCTCCGGCCCGCGGGGTCGACCACAGCGGCATGCTGCACCGCCCCCTCATCGCCCTGCTCGGCATGGCCCTCGGCGAGCTCTGGCGCCTCGACGAGCTCGCCGACGCCTGCGACGCCGACGGCGTCTACGACTTCCTCCTCACCTGCAAGCCGCTCAACCTCCCCGGCGGCGTCGGCTCCCCGCCCAACGCGATCGCCATCCGCTGAGCCTCGCCTCCGGCGGGGAGGCGGGGCTCAGCGGACTCGCGGCCTCAGGGGGTGCAGGCGGTGAGGTTCTCGACCGCTACCGAGAGCGAAGCCGGCCCACCGAGGAGGGTGACCTTCGTGGCGCCGAGCTCCTCGATCTGGGCGAGGGTCGCTGCGGGGATGCAG
>NZ_JANLCK010000021.1 GCF_024979315.1 Herbiconiux oxytropis
GACGGTGGCGGTGCCACCGACGATCACGATCTTCGAAGCACCGAGCCGCTTGATCTCGGCCGCCACCCCTGCAGGCAGGTCGGCGGTCGTGGTCAGCAGGATCGGAGCACCCGCGACCGTCGCAGCAGGAGCCGCGGACAGCGCATCCGGGAACACAGCCCCCGACGCGACATACACAGTCGACGACCCGTCAGGGAACCCCGCCTTCGACGTGTTCACCGCGACCTCGTACCGATCCGCACCCGTGATCCGGTCGACCGCGGTCGGCTCCGGCTCGGGATCGGTGCCGGGGATCTCCTGCGGCTGCACGCCCTCGAGCGTCGGCACGACGGTCTGCATGAGCCCCGTCTCCGGGTCGAAGGTGAGCTCGTCGATGGTGGTCTCGCGGTGCTGACCGTCACCGCCCGGGATCTGGAAGCGGTGGTAGGCGATGTACCAGTCGTCGGTGCCGGGAACGTTCAGCAACGAGTTGTGGCCGGTGCCGAGGATGCCCTGCGAGGGGTCCTTCTGCAGGAGCACCCCGCGGTAGGTCCACGGCCCGTCGACGCTCGTCGCCGTGGCGTAGCCCACTCGGTAGTTCTCGGATCCGGTGTCGTCGATCGAGTAGGTCAGGTGGTAGAGGCCGTCGCGGTAGTTCACGAAGGATCCCTCACGGTAGTCCGTGATGCCTTCCATGCGCTTCAGCGTCTCCTGCTTGATCGAGAGCATGTCGTCCGAGAGCTCGGCGTACACGGGTGCGCCGTTGCCCCAGAAGAGGTAGCTCTTGCCGGTGGCCGGGTCGGTGAACGCCGCCGGGTCGATGGCTTGGCCCGAGGTCACGGCCTCGTTGTTCAGGATCATCGCCGAGGTCTCCGCGGTGAACGGCCCGGTGGGGCTGTCCGCCACGGCGACACCGATCGTCTTGCGGTCGACCGAGGGGTTGTGGCCGCTGAAGTAGAAGTAGTACTTGCCGCCCTTCTCGGTGATGGTCGGAGCCCACGCGTTGCCGGTCGCCCAGGGAACGTCGCCATTCGCCCCGTCGAGGGTGAGGAAGGGCTCGTCCGAGCGCTCCCAGTCGACGAGGTTCTTGGACGACCAGACGTAGAACTCCTTGCCGCCCCAGCCGGGGTAGCCGTCGGAGGTCGCGTAGATGTAGTACGTGTCGCCGAAGGCGGCGATGTTGGGATCGGCGTAGAGACCGGGCAGGCTCGGCGTCTTCATCTCGATCGCGGTGAGCGTCCAGACCACGGCGTCGCCGCCGGCCTTCGGCGTGAGCGTGACCTCGACCGGGGAGGTCAGGTCGACCGTCGTGCCCGAGGCGGGCGAGGCGGTCACGGCCGCCGACGTCGTCCACACCGGGGTGAGGGCCGAGGCGTCGGTGCCGGGCTCGAGCGGGAAGGTGACCTCGCGGGCCTCGGTGTCGACGATCGGCGCCGTCTTCAGCACGTCCTCCTCCAGGGTCACCCCGGCGAGCGCTGTGGTGTTGCCGGATGCTTCGAGCACCTCGGCGGGGGAGAGTGCCCGGTTGTAGAGGGAGAACTCGCGGAACGCGCCCTTCAGCCGGTTGTCGGCGTCGTAGTTCGAGCGGCCGAGGTAGTTGGCGCTCGTGAAGCCGCCGCCGATGTCGCCGGGCTCCGAGGTGACGGTGCCCGAGGCCACCTCGACGCCGTCGAGGTAGAGCGTCGCCGCCGTGCCCTCGAGCGTGTAGGTGAGGTGCGCCCAGCGGCCGCGCTGCAGGTTCGAGCCCTGCGAGACGGTCTGCTCCGTGGTCCAGTTGCCGGTGGCGAGGCTCGTGCGGTAGGCGTTGCCCGTGCTGAACAGGTAGCCGTTGCCGGCACCGCCCGAGGTGTTGCCGAGCCCGTAGATGAAGTACGGGTTCCGCTGGTCCTCGTCGATCCAGACCTCGGTCTGCACCGAGACGTCGGTGACGCCGGCGAGGATGTCGTTCGGCAGCTTCACGTAGTCGTCGCCGCCGTCCAGACGCAGCGCGCCGTCGGCGAACGTGGCGCCGCCCATGACGGTGCCGTCGAGGCCGTTGCCCGAGACGTCGGTGAGGGTCGAGCCGGTCGAGTCGGAGAAGTCGTAGCTCACGATCTGCCCCTCCTCGTTGGCCGGCACGGGGTCGGGGGAACCGCCGAGGCTCTCCTCGAGCAGGGCGAGCTCAGCCGCGGTGACGGGCACGACCGTGCCGTGGCGGGGGCTCGCGGGCAGGTCGTAGTCCGCCGAGACCTTCCAGTCGGGGTCGGCGATGTCGGCCGACTCGAGCGGGATGTAGCCGCGTCCGCCGTACTCGTCGACGAAGAGGTAGAACTTCTCGCCGTTGATGTCTCCCGGGTTGGCCTTGAAGGCCGTCGGGCCCTCGACCGCGCTCGTGCCGGCGTTGCGGCCGATGCAGCTGTCGATCTGGGTCCACGAGGGGAGGGTGGCGCGCAGGTCGGTCGACGACTCCTGGATGATGTCGGCGCAGCCGGTGTTCGCTCCCTCGTCCTTCGTGAAGCGGTAGTAGGTGCCGTCCTCCTCGAGCACGGTGGAGTCGATGCGCGAGACGCCCTGGTCCTGCCAGACCTGCGGCTCGCTGAAGCTCACGAAGTCGCGCGTGGTGGCGTACATCATGCGGTGATAGGTGTTGGTCGTGCGGTCGGGGTCGCTCTCGGGGTAGAGCGCCGATGCCCAGAACACCACGTACGCGCCGATGGTGTCGTCGTAGTAGGCCTCGGGCGCCCAGGTCATGCCCGCGTTGTCGGGTGCGACCTTGACGTGCCGCTGCTCGGACCAGTTCACGAGGTCGTGGGACTCCCAGATCTCGATGTAGTGGCTGCCGTTGTGCACGGCGTCGCCCCACGAGGTGCCGCTGCCGATCGAGAGGTCGGTGGCGATGAGATAGAAGGTGTCGCCTTCGGGTGAGCGGATGAGGAACGGGTCGCGGAGGCCCTTGGTGCCCTCGGAGGAGGTGAGCACCGGGCGGCCCGCGTTGAGCTCGTTCCAGTCGAGCGCGTTGTTGCCCTCACTGGCGGCGAAGTAGATGTTCTCCCCGGCCAGCGAGTTGCCCGTGAAGTAGGCGAAGGCGTAGCCCTCGTACTCGGTGTCGGCCACGGCTGCTCGCACGACGGCGGTGAAGGAGCGCGTCGCGGAGGCCTCGCCTTTCGTGAGGGTCGCGGTGAGCGTGACCTCGGTGTCGGCGGAGGGGCGGTTGACGACGCCGTCGGTGGCGACTACGGCGGCGTTCGAGCTGGCCCAGGTGATGCCGACGCCGGCGGGGGCGCCTGGCAGCGTGATGTTGCCGCGCACGTCGTCGATCGAGGGGATGGCGAGGGCTGCGGCGGCCGCGTCGACGTCGAGCTGATCGCTCGGCAGCGCCAGCACGGTGGCCGGGAACTGCTTGGTGTCGGTGGCCGCTCCTCGGGTGATGGTGGCGGTGAGGATGACGGGGGCGTCGGGCGAGCCCGCCGCCGGGCGGGTGACCGCGCCGGTGGAGGAGACCACGTCGGGCGCATCCGAGGCCCAGGTCACGGCGGAGCCGTTGGGAGCCACGGTCGGCAGCGCGATGTCGGACTGGACGGCCGAGAGGTCGCCGAGCGCGAGCTGGGCGACGTCACGGGCGACCCGCGTCTCGTCGGCGGCCTGGAGCCCGGCGATCTCCTCGACGGAGAGCGCGGTGTCGTAGAGGCGGAAGTCGCGCACGCTGCCGGCGAGGTAGCGATCGGCGGCGTAATTCGAGCGGCCGATGTAGTTGGCCACGGTCGAGCCGTTGCCGATCTCACGCGGCTTGACGGTGACGCCGGTCTTCTCGGCGACCTGTGCGCCGTCGAGGTAAATGCGGGCGGTGTCGCTCGCGTCGTCGAGCGTGTAGGTGACGGTCTTCCAGACGCCGCGCTCGAGGTTCGAGCCGGAGTTGGCGACCTGCTCGCCGCTCCAGTTGCCGGTGGTGATGCCTGCGCGGAGCGCGTTGCCGGTGGCGAAGAGGTAGCCGGTGCCGGTGTTGCTCGAGGCCGGATTGCCGAGGCCGAAGAGGAAGTAGGGCGAGGCCTGGGCCGGCCGCACGAGCACGTCGAGGCTCACGGTGACCGAGTCGAGGCCGGCGAGGATGTTCGCCGGAAGCGCCACGTGGTCGTCGGTGCCGTCGAGCGTCACGCCCGCGTCTCCGCCGAGGGCGGGGCCGCCGGCGTAGGTGGCGGTGCGGCCGTTGCCCGAGCTGTCGGCCGCGGCGGTGCCCTCGGTCTCGTCGAGCGCGTAGCGCGCCACGAGGTGGTCAGCGGGCGCAGCCAGGGCGGGCGCTGCCACGGTGGTGCCGGCGAGCGGCACCACCAGGGTGGCGACCGTGGCCGCGACCATCGTCGTGCGGGACAGTCGTCTCATCGCAGATTCTCCATGTTCGGCTTCATTGTCGAGTGGGGTGTGGTCGCGGCCCGGCTGGGCTGCTCGATCGTGGCGGGGCGGATCAGGTCTTGCGTTTCCGCGAGACCACGAGCCGCTGCAGCAGCACGAAGACGAGCAGGATGCCACCGGTGATGATGGTCGTCGCCTCGGGCGGGATGCTGCCGTCTCGGGTGATCAGCACGTTCATGAGACCGAGCACGAGCGCGCCGATCACGGAGCCGAGCACGAAGCCCGCGCCGCCCGTGAGCAGCGTGCCGCCGATGATGACGGCAGCGATCGCATCGAGCTCCCAGCCCACACCCGTGATGTTCTGCGCGATGCCGAGCTTCGAGGTGTAGACCACGGCGGCGAGGCCCGCGAGGGTGCCGCTGATGACGTAGACCAGGAGCTTCGTGCGCACGACCGGCAGACCCATGAGGAGCGCAGACTGTTCGGAGCCGCCGATGGCGTAGACCGTGCGGCCGAGCCGCGTCCTGTGCAGCACGAAGAAGGCCACGATCACGACCAGGGCGGCGATCAGCACATTGGGGGTGGTGATCAGGTCGTTGATCTTCGGTCCGTCGACGACCTTCCACTCGGTGGAGAGGGCGCGGATGGGCGAGTCGTCGTCGAGGCGCTCGGGCGTGGTGCTCAGCATCGAGGCGAGGCCCCTGGCGAGGAACATCATGGCGAGCGTCGCGATGAAGGGCTGCACGTTGAAGTACTGCACGAGCACACCCGAGGCGATGCCGAAGGCCGATCCGATCAGGATCATCAGCACCATGACCACGCCCGGATTCCAGCCGGCGTTCGCGAGCATGACGCCCACGAGGCTGCTGATGGCGATGACGGCTCCGACCGAGAGGTCGACCCCTCCCGTGAGGATCACGAAGGTGAGCCCCACGGCGAGGATGATCAGGTAGGAGTTGTTGATCAGCAGGTTCGAGATGGTGCTGAACTGCACGATCCGGCCGTAGGCGATCTCGCCGTAGATGACCATGCCGATGAAGATGACCACGGCGGCCAGCGTCGGCAGGGTCTCGAGGTTCGGGGTGAGCCGCGAGCGGAGCGAGCGCTTGGGGGTGACGGGTGCGCCCTGCGTGGGGCGATCGATGAGGGTGCTCATGCCGACACCGTTTCCTTTCGCGTCGGGACGGGCGCCGACGGCGTCGTCCGGGATCTCCGCCGGGCGAAGAGGGCTCTCACCCGCTGCGACTGGAGGAGGCAGATGACCACGATCACGATCGCCTTGAACGCCGGCGTGGCCGACGACGGGATGGAGAGGAACACGATCGTCTTGTCGAGGGTGGCGATCAGCAGGGCGCCGATCACGCTGCCGGTGAGCGAGAACTTGCCCCCGGCGAGGGAGGTGCCGCCGATGACGACGGCGAGGATGGCGTCCATCTCGGCGTTGAGGCCGGTCTTGGCCACCTCGACCGTCATGACGCTCGCGGTGCTGAAGATGCCGGCGATGCCCGCCAGCACGGCGCTCACGATGTAGACGGAGATGAGGATGCCGATGGGGCGGATGCCGGCCATGCGGGCGGCGCGCGGGTTGATGCCGATCGACTCGATCATGAGGCCGAGCGCGGTGCGACGCACCAGGATGGCCACGATCGCGACGATGACGGCGCCGATCACGAAGATCACCGGGAAGCCGAACACGGTGCCGTTGGCGAGCCAGCGGAACGGCTCGTTCGTGGCGGAGGTGTTCTGGCCCGAGGTGATCACCTTCGCGAGCCCGCGGCCGGCGAGCATCGTGATGAGCGTCGTGATGAAGGGCTGGAGGCCCACCACCGAGACGAGCACGCCGTTCACCGTGCCGAGCACGGCGCTGATGCCGAGCGCGAGCGCCGCGGCCATGATGGCCGTGCCCGCGTCGCCGCCACCGGAGTTGTTCATGAACTCCATCGAGACGGCGCCCGAGACCGCCATCACGGAGCCGACCGAGAGGTCGATGCCGCGGGTGGCGATGACGAGGGTCATGCCGATGGCGATCATCATGATGGGGGCGCTGGCCCGCAGGATGTCGATCACGTTGCCCGAGAGGTTGCCCGTGGTCGCGTTGACCGAGACGCCGAGGTAGCTCGGATCCTTCACGAGGTTGATGATCAGCAGCAGGAGCAGGGCCACGATGGCCCAGATGTACGGCTGGTGGATGACGGCGCCCACGATCCGGCGGGCGGATGAGGGCCCTGATGCGGATCCTGGGCCGGATGCGGGTGCCGGGCTGGCGGCGCTCATGAGGCGCTCCCTTCGGTGGCGATCAGATCGACGATGGTGTCGGCGGTGACATCGGGACCGTTCACGATCTCGCCGATCTTACGGTGATCCTTCAGCACGACGATGCGCTCGCTGAGCCGCACGACCTCCTCGAGCTCGGACGAGATGAAGACCACCGACATGCCGTCCTCGGCGAGAGCGGCGATGGCCTCCTGGATCTCGGCCTTCGCGCCCACGTCGATTCCGCGGGTGGGCTCGTCGAGCACGATCAGCTCGGGCTTCGTGGCGAGCCAGCGGCCGAGCAGAACCTTCTGCTGGTTGCCGCCGGAGAGGTTCTTGATGGGGCGCTCCGGATCGGAGGGGCGCACGTTGAGCTCGAGCAGGTACTTCTCGCACAGCTCGTTCTGCTCGCGGCGGGAGAGCGGGCGGGCCCAGCCTCGGCGGGCCTGCACGGCGAGGATGAGGTTCTCGCGCACCGTGAGGTCGCCGATGATGCCCTCGTCGCGCCGGTTCTCGGTGGAGAAGGCGATCTTCTTCGAGAGGCCGGCGATCGGGCTGTGCACCTCGGAGGTGACTCCGTCGATCGTGACCTCGCCCGAGTCGGGGCGGTCGGCGCCGTAGATGAGGCGGCCGAGCTCGGTGCGGCCGGAGCCGAGGAGGCCGGCGAGACCGACGACCTCGCCCGCGTGCACCTCGATGTCGACGGGCTCGATCGAGCCCTTGCGGCCGAGGTCGGTGGCCTTGTAGAAGGCGGGGGTGCCCTCGGTCGCGGCGACGCGGCCGCGGTTGGAGCCGAGGGCGGCGAGCGTGCCGTAGTCCTTGCCGATCATCTTGGAGATGAGCTCGGTGCGGTTCAGCTCGGGAGTCATGTACTCGCCCACGAACTCGCCGTTGCGGAGCACCGTGAGGCGGTCGCTGATGGCGTAGACCTGGTCGAGGAAGTGCGAGACGAAGAGGATGGCGACGCCCTGGTCGCGGAGCCGGCGCATCACCTGGAAGAGGCCCTCGACCTCGTTGGCGTCGAGGCTCGAGGTGGGCTCGTCGAGGATGAGCACCTTGGAGTTCGTGACCATGGCACGGCTGATGGCCACGAGCTGCTGCAGCGCGAGCGAGATGCTCGAGAGCGGCTGCTGCGGGTCGAGGTCGCCGAGGCCCAGGCTCACGAGCGCTTCGTGCGCGGCCTCGTGCGTCTTCTTCCAGTTGATGCCGAACGGGCCCCGGATCTCGTGCCCCAGCATGACGTTCTCACCGACGGTGAGGTTGTCGCAGAGGTTGACCTCCTGGTACACCGTCGAGATTCCGGCGTTCTGCGCATCCGCTGTGCCGGAGAAGGAGCGGGGGCCGCCGGCGACCGTGATGGTGCCGGAGTCGATCTTGTAGACGCCGGTGAGCGCCTTGATGAGGGTCGACTTGCCGGCGCCGTTCTCGCCCATCAGGGTGTGCACTTCGCCGGGGAAGAGGCGGAAGCGCACGTTCTGGAGGGCCTTGACGCCGGGGAACTCGATCGAGATGTCCTCCATCTCGACGATCGGCTCTGTGGGTGCCATTGTCTGCCTGGTCGTTCTGCCGGCTGCCCGGCGTCGTCGGTGGGTGAGCGAAGAGGCCGCCCGGCAGCGTCTCGGCTGCCGGGCGACCGGGGGGGGTCTTCTTAGAACGCGCGGTCGGGCAGAGCCTCGGTCGCCGCCTCGGGCGAGTCGAAGGTCACGCTCGGGACGACGATCTCGCTCTCGACGGTCTCACCGGCGAGGGCGGCGTCGACGACCTCGATGGCGGTGTCGCCGAACAGCGGGTTGTACTCGGCCACGAAGCTCAGGCGGCCGGCGGCGAGCGCCTCGAGGGCGGCCTTGGTGCCGTCGATCGTGATGATCTTGACGTCGGTGCCGGGCTTCAGGCCCGCCTCTTCGACGGCGAGAGCGGCGCCGAGGCCCATCTCGTCGTTCTGGGCGAAGACGAGCTGCACGTTGTTGTTGTTGGCCTTGAGGATGGTCTCGAAGACGCTCTTGGCCTCTTCGGTGGACCAATTGGCCGACTGCGACTCGAGCTTGGTGAAGTTCGGGTCGATCGTCTCGTCCCAGCCCTTGTTGCGGTCGTTCACGACCGAGAGACCGGGAGGGCCCTCGAGCACGACGTAGTTGGCACCCTCGGGGAACTGCTCGTTGGCCCACTCGGCGGCCGAGGCGCTGATGCCCACGTTGTCGGGCGCGATGCGGCTCGTGTAGAGCTCGGTGTCGTTCGGCTCGATGCCGCGGTCCAGGAGCACGACGGGGATCTCGGCCTCCTTGGCGCGCTCGAGCACGCTCTCCCAGCCGGTGGCCTCGGTGGCCGAGAGGAGGATGGCGTCGACGCCCTCGTCGATGAACGACGTGAAGGCCGTGATCTGCGAGTTCTGGTCGCCGTTGGTGGCGGGGGCGTACTTGAGGTCGAAGCCGTTCTCCTTCGAGAACGAGTCCTGGATGTTCTTCTCGTTCGCGGTGCGCCAGCCGCCCTCGGGGCCCACGGCCACGAAGCCGATGGTGGTGACGTCGCCTTCGGCGCTGCCGCCGCCTTCGGCGTCGGAGCCACCGGAGCAGGCGGTGACGCCGAGAGCCATGGCTCCGGCGAGGGCGATTCCCGCAATGGCGCGGAAGCGTGCTGTCTTGAACATTGATCTCCTCCTCGAGATCCGCTTGCCCGTCTTCGGGGAGCGGTGTGAATGTGCTGTTCTTGATGAGTCGGGGTGTGCGATCTTGTGAGCGCTCACATCCGGGCTGTGCTGAACGATATCCATGGCATCGGGCTCTTGTCAACACGCAATGTGAACCCTCACAATGGGGTGTGCCGAAGACGCCGATCGTAGAGCTGTCCGGGGTCTCCGTGAGCTTCCCCGGCGTCAGGGCCCTCGACGGCGTCGACCTCCGGCTGTTCCCCGGAGAGGTGCACTCGCTGATGGGTGAGAACGGAGCCGGGAAGTCGACGTTGATCAAGGCACTCACGGGCGTCTACCGAACCGACGGCGGCAGCATCCGCGTCGACGGGCGCGAGGTCGCGTTCGCCGGGGTGGCCGACGCGCAGGCCGCCGGCATCAGCACGGTCTACCAGGAGGTCAACCTCCTGCCGAACCTCACGGTCGCCGAGAACGTGATGCTCGGCCGGGAGCCGCGCAGCGCCTGGGGCGGCATCTCGTGGAGGCACGTGCGCTCGCGCACGCGCGAGCTGCTCGACCAGGTGGGCGTCGACATCGACCCCGCCTCGATGCTCTCGGAGCACCCGCCCGCCATCCAGCAGCTCGTCGCCATCGTGCGCGCCATCGCGGTCGAGACCCGCGTGCTGATCCTCGACGAGCCCACCTCGAGCCTCGACAACGACGAGGTCACCGAGCTCTTCCGGGTGATCTCGGTGCTGAAATCCGAGGGCGTCGCGATCCTGTTCATCTCGCACTTCCTCGACCAGGTCTACGAGATCTCGGATCGCCTCACGGTGCTCCGCGAGGGCCGTCTGGTGGGCGAGTACCTGCCCGAGGAGCTCCTGCGGATCGACCTCGTGCACAAGATGATCGGCAAGGAGCTCGCGACGTTCGAGGAGCTCCGCCGCCGCATCGACGCGAGCGACGTGGAGGACAGCCTCGACGACGAGCAGCCCTACGTCGAGGCCGTGGGCCTCGGCCGCGACGGCGCGATCGAGCCGATCGACCTCAAGGTCTACGAGGGCGAGATCGTGGGCATCGCTGGACTGCTCGGCTCGGGCCGCACCGAGCTCGCCCGGCTGCTCACGGGGGTCGACCGCTCCGACACGGGATCCCTCGCGGTCGAGGGCAGCACGACCCGCCTCGGCACACCCAGGCGGGCCCTCAAGCACCGGATCGCGTACGCCTCGGAGAACCGGCGCACCGAGGGCATCATCGGCGAGCTCAGCATCCGCGACAACATCGCGCTCGCGCTGCAGGCCGATCTCGGCTGGTTCCGGCGCATCCCGCGGAAGCGGCAGGAGGAGCTCGCGGCCAGCTACATCCAGGCCATGGACATCCGGCCCGCTGACCCCGAGGCGCTCATGAAGAACCTCTCCGGCGGCAACCAGCAGAAGGTGCTGCTCGCGCGCTGGCTCGCGATCGCCCCACGGCTGCTCGTGCTCGACGAGCCCACGCGGGGCATCGACATCGGCGCCAAGGCCGAGATCCAGAAGCTCGTCACCGATCTCTCCGAGAACGGGCTCTCGGTGGTGTTCATCTCGGCCGAGCTCGAGGAGGTGCTGCGCATCAGCCACCGGGTGGCGGTGCTGCGCGACAGGCACAAGGTGGCCGACCTGCCCAACCACGACCTGTCGGTGTCGGATCTGTTGGCGGCCATCGCCGAGCCGGCCGACGACGCCGACACTGCGGGTGACCCCGCGCCCTCCGATCCCGAGGAGTCCCCTCATGGCTGACGCTCCCCGGCAGGCGACGATCTTCGACGTGGCGAGGCTCGCGGGCGTCTCGCACCAGACCGTCTCGCGCGTGCTCAACGACCTCCCCAACGTGCGCCCGGCCACGAAGGCGCGGGTGGAGGACGCGATCAAGCAGCTGCGCTACGTGCCCTCCCCCGCGGCCCGCGCCCTCGTCACGAAGCGCTCCCGCACGATCGGGCTCATCGCCACGGGCGGCACCGAGTTCGGGCCCTCCTCGACGGTGCTCTACTTCAACGTGGCCGCGCGGGATGCCCGCTGGTCGGTGTTCACGGCCAACATGGTCGACAGCGATCCGGGTTCCGCACGCGCCGCGGTCGAGGCCTTCCTGCGCCAGAACGTCGAGGGCATCGCGGTGATCAGCGGTCGCGAGGGCGTGACCGACATCGTGGCGGGCATGGAGCTCACGGTGCCGCTGATCGCCCTGCAGGCCACGGCGCACGCCGGCATGATGACGGTCGGCGTCGACCAGTACGCGGGCGGGCGGGCCGCGACCGCGCATCTGATCGCGCTCGGCCACCGCCGGATCGCGCACCTCGCGGGCCCCCAGGACTCCGTCGACGCGCGCGAGCGCGAGCGCGGCTGGCGCGACGAGCTCGCCGCCGCGGGCCTGGCGGCCCAGGTGGTGGGGGCCGGTGACTGGACGCCCACCTCGGGCTTCGCCTTCGGGCAGACCCTCGCCGACGACGTCACGGCCGTGTTCGCCGCCAACGACCAGATGGCGCTCGGCCTCATCCACGCCGTCACCGAACGCGGCCTCCGCGTGCCGGAGGACCTCAGCATCGTGGGCTTCGACGACATCCCCGAGGCTGCGCACATGGCTCCCCCGCTCACGACCCTGCGCCAGGACTTCGAGCGCGTGGGCCGCGACATGCTCGTGACCCTGCTCGGCCGCATCAACGGCGACACCTCGGAGCCCGTGGGGCCCTCGCAGCCCCAGCTCGTGGTGCGCGCCTCGACCGCGGAGGCCGCGGCCGGCACGAAGACCGGCCGGCGGCAGGCCACCCTCGCTCGGGCGCCCGCCGCCGACTGATGGATCACACGGTGCCGGGCTGGATGCCGCCCTCGTTCCACGGGTAGCCGGTGGCCAGCGGGGCTCCGTCGTCGTGCTGCGCGAGCCAGGCCACCGCGGCCTCGTGGTAGCGGTGGAAGCCTTTGTAGTCGACCAGCTCGGGATCGAGAGAGGCCAGCGCGCGGTGCATCCGCTTCGCCCAGTCCGGGGCGTGCTCGACGAGCTCGGCGAGGCTCACGAGATAGGTCCGCACCGGGAAGACGATGCCGTTCGACCGCGGCAGCCGGTGCAGGGGCTGCAGCTCGATGCGCAGGTGCACGAGATCGCCCGCGTTCTCGGCCGTGACCTTCGTGCGATCCGGCGCCCAGTCGGGCAGGGTCTCCACCGACGTCTCGAGGCGGGGGTGCACCGTGAGCGACCAGTTGACCCGGCGCACCGGATGCCCGGGCTTCATGCGCAGCAGGAACTTCAGGGCCCGGTCGAGGATGCCCATCTCGTGGAGCTTCGGCACCGGCCCGTGGAACTCGAAGAAGCTCATGCCGAGGTTGAACTGCAGCGAGTAGTCGGCGCGCTGCGTGGTCATGCCGGCCCCGATCACGAGAGTGCCGTCCTTCTCCTCGAGCACCACGAACTCGCCCTGTGCCTGCCGGGTCGCGTACTCCATCGGGTCCATCGGGAGCGTCGAGGGGTCACCGAAGGTGAAGGTGTCGTCGATGGCGAGCAGCCGGTTCTCCCAGCGCCACTCGTTGCCGTTCTTCGTGAGCGTGAAGTGCTCGGGGAAGTCGCGCGCGTACGACTCGAAGATGAGCTCGAGGAGGTCCCACTGCGCCTCGAGCATGTGGGGCAGGGCCAGGTAGTGCACGCCAGGGAGCTCCTCGAGCATCTGGGCCCGGTGCCGGCACTCGGAGACGTAGTGCTCGTCGATGTCGAAGGCGGCCCTCAGGGCGCCGTCGCCGGCCGGCACGTGCGGCTCGAGGTTCATCGAGTACATGTAGTCGTCGTCCGGGAACGGGAAGGGCATGCGGCGGACGGCTTCGCGCGAGTTCTGGAAGCGGTACTCGCCCTCCGGGGTGAAGGATTCGTCCGGGGTGAATCCGGCGGCGTGGCCGGCGGTGGATCCAGTCGTGTGAGCGGTGGTCATGGTGAGCCTCCTCAGGCGTTGATCACGAGTTTCGAGCAGGTGGCCCGCGAGACGCAGGGCATGATGACGTTGCAGGCGGCGCGTTCGGTCTCGGAGAGCCAGTCGTCGCGGTGGTCGATGGTGCCCTCGAGCTCGAGCACCTCGGTCTCGCACTCGCCGCAGGCACCCCCTCGGCAGAGGTAGGGCAGCTTGTGGCCGGCCTCCTCGACGGCCTCGAGCAGCGACTGGTCGGGCGAGACCTCGACCACGGCGCCCGAACGGGCGAGGGTCACGGAGAAGGGCTCACCCGTGGAGCCGAGGTCTTCGAAGCGCTCGAAGTGGATGTGCGAGTCGGTCCAACCGAGATCGTGCGCCGACCCGATGACGTCGTCGACCATGCGGCTGGGGCCGCACACGTAGGCGTGGGTGCCGAGCGGCCGGTCGCGCAGGATGTCGCGCGCGCTCAGCCGGGTGCCGGCCTCCTCGCCGTAGACCGTCACCCGCTCGCCGTAGCGCTCCTTGAGCTCGCGGCCGAGAGCGGCGTGCTCAGGGCCCCGCACGGCCAGGTGCAGCTCGAACGATCCGCCCTTGACGTCGAGCTCCTCGAGCTGGGCGTAGATGGGGGTCACCCCCACTCCGCCGGCGATGAAGAGATGGTGACGCGCGTGCTTGGAGACCGGGAACAGGTTCGCGGGTGTCGTGACGCTCAGCACGTCGCCCTCGCGCACGTCCGTGTGCAGGGCGATCGAGCCACGGCGGCCGTCGTCGACCCGGCGCACGGCGATCTGGTAGCGGCTCGTGTCGTAGGGCGAGCTCATCAGCGAGTAGGCGTTGCGGCGCGTCTCCCCCTCCCAGGGGATGAGCACCCGCACGTGGCTCCCGCCCGAGAAGGGCGGCAGCCAGCCGCCGTCCACGGGAGAGAAGGTGTAGCGGTTGATCTCGGGGGTGACCCTCTCGATGCGGTCGACCCGCACCCGGAGGGCGCCGTGCTGTGCGTCGTTCATGTGTCCAGTTCCTCGTCGTCGGGCATCTCTCCCGGCACCTCGCCGTCGGCCTTCACGCCCTGGAAGGCGGCCAGCCTGCCCGAGTAGTGGTCGCGCACCACCAGGTGGCGGCCGCAGCCCGGGCACTCGAAGACCCGCCGGGACACGTTCTCGGTGTAGTGGCTGCAGTGCGCACACCAGACCCGTCGCACGAACGACCCGGCGTGCTCGCGCAGCACCTCGTCGCTGTTCAGGCCGTAGCGCGTCGCCACCTGCATCGAGGTGCCGATGAACCCCTCGGATCCGGCGAGGTACAGGCGCGTGCCCATCGTCGTTCCGGCGAGGAGCGCATCGAGGCCCTCGACGGCCTCGACGTTGCTCGGGAAGACCTGGAGCGCCGCCGTGCGGTACCCCCCGATCTCGCCCAGGTGGTTCCGACCGGTGAACGACTCGACCGAGTACAGCACCGTCGTGACGGCTCGCTGCTCCGGTGTCATCGCGCCGAGAAGCCGCACCAGCGGGCCGCCTCCGCTGCCCTGCCCTGCCGCGACGTGCCGGAGCCCGCTCTGCATCGGCGTCAGCTCGTCGTAGACGGGACGGCTCTTGATGCCGGTGATCAGCATCGTCGCACCACCTTTCAGCTCAGGATTGTGCTAATAATTCATTCTTAGATGTTTTAAGTCAAGCGGCACCCGCCGCGCCTCGCACAACGACGTCCGAAAGAAGCCGCGCCCATGACCAGTGACCAGGACAGGCCCGCACAGCTCGACGACGCCGAGCACCTCAAGGTCCTCGGCTACGACGACACCTTCAACAGATCGATGAGCCTGTGGGCGAACTTCGCCCTCGGATTCACCTATCTCTCGCCCCTCGTGGGCGTCTACTCGCTGTTCGCCCTGGCGCTCAGCGTCGGCGGTCCGCCCTCGATCTGGTGGATCTTCATCGTCGGCGCCGGGCAGCTGCTCGTCTCGCTGGTCTTCGGCGAGGTCGTCTCCCAGTTCCCCATCCACGGCGGCATCTACCCCTGGGCGCGCCGCCTCTGGGGCCGCCGATACGCGTGGATGGCGGCGTGGATCTACATCTGGGCGATGATCGTGACGATCACCGCGGTGTCGGAGTACGGATCCGGTTTCGCGGCCAGCCTGCTCGGCTTCGAGCCCACCCCCACCACAACCCTCCTGCTCACGCTCGCCCTGCTCGTGATCGCCCTGCTGATCAACTTCTCCGGCACCAAGTGGCTGGCACGCGTCGCCCGCATCGGCCTGGCGGCCGAGCTCGTCGGCGTGATCGGCGTGGGCCTCTACCTCCTGATCTTCCAGCGCAAGCAGGAGTTCGGGGTGTTCTTCGACTCGATGGGCGTCGAGGGCGACGGCAGCTACGGCACGGCCTTCTTCGGCGCCGCCCTCGCCGGTCTCTTCCTCTTCTACGGCTTCGAGGCCTGCGGCGACGTGGCCGAGGAGGTCGCCCAGCCCGCGCGGCGCATCCCGCTGGCCATGATCATGACGATCCTCGTGGGCGGTGTCTCGGCGCTGTTCTCCTTCAGCGGCTACGTGCTCGCGGCACCCAACCTGCAGGAGATCGTCTCCGGCGAGGTGGGCGATCCCATCCCCGGCATCCTCGAGGCGACCCTCGGCGGTGTCGGTGCCAAGATCTTCCTGGTCGTCGCGGTCACGGCTTTCCTCTCCTGCGTGCTCAGCCTGCAGGCCGCCGCGAGCCGGCTGCTGTTCTCGTTCGGCCGTGACGGCATGCTTCCGGCGAGCCGGTGGCTGTCGAAGGTGTCGCCGAACACCAAGGTGCCGAACAACGCGCTCATCGTGGCCTGCAGCATCCCGGCGCTCATCGCCGTGCTGGTCTGGCTGAACCCCGACCTGCTCGTGGCCGTGACCTCGTTCGCGGTGCTCGGGATCTACGTCGCGTTCCAGCTCGTGGTGCTCGGTGCGCTCCGTCAGCGGATCCGGGGCTGGAAGCCCGCCGGCCCGTTCTCGCTCGGCCGTCTCGGCTTCGTGGTCAACGCCCTCGCGCTGGCCTACGGCGTGTTCGCCATGTTCCTGCTCGCGGCCCCCGGAGACTCGAACAACGTCTTCACCGACTGGATCGTGCTCATCGGCCTCGGAGTGGTGGCGCTCATCGGGCTCGCCTACCTCTTCGCCGCCCGGCCGGACAAGCTGTCGGATGCGCCGGAGGGAGACGCGATCGCGGTGGCAGACGAGATCCGCCGCCGCACCCGCAGCACGACGAGGCGCTAGCATATGGGCACGTGATGCGGCCGCCCGTGCTCGTTCCCCCGCACGGCCGCCTCGGAGGACGGTGATGAGCTCGGAGCCCCACGACCTGCCGCCGCATCCCGTGCTCGAGGGCGCGGCGCCGGGAACGAGCACGGCCATCGCCGACCGCATCGCCTCCTCGATCTCGATCGGACTCCTCTCGGTGGGCGAGCGCCTGCCCACCGAGATCGAACTGGCCCAGCAGTTCGGCGTGGCCGTGGCGACGCTGCGCAAGGCCCTCGCCGTGCTGCGGGAGCGGGAGCTCGTGGTCACCAGACGCGGCCGGAGCGGCGGCACGTTCGTCGTGAGCGCACCCTTCCCCGTCGCCGACGACGTCGAGCGCCGGATCGCGGGCACCAGCCTGGTGGAGCTCCGGGACCTCCGCGACGAGTACGTCGCCATCGGTACGGCGGTCGCCGCGCTCGCCGCACGGCGGGCCTGGGGCGAGTCGCTGCGGCGGCTCAGGGATCTCGCCGAACAGGTCGTCGTGCCCACCGAGCCCTCCGAGATCGCGAGCGCCGACAGCCGGTTCCACATCGAGCTCGCCGTGCTCTCCCAGTCGGCTCGCCTCCTCCGCACCGAGCTGCGCCTGCAGAGCGAGATCGGTCCTCTCCTCTGGTCGGTGGCCGAGGGCACCGCTGCGGCCTCCGTGGTGCATGAGCAGCACCTCGCCATCATCGAGGCCCTCGAGGCCGGCGACGGCGAGCGGGCCGTCTCGGCCGTGCGCGCCCACCTCGAGCACGACATCCTCGAGATCATGGACGCCAAGCTGTC
The DNA here is from genome assembly GCF_024979315.1 of Herbiconiux oxytropis. GTDB lineage: Bacteria > Actinomycetota > Actinomycetes > Actinomycetales > Microbacteriaceae > Herbiconiux > Herbiconiux oxytropis. Next base: position 17,128 of record NZ_JANLCK010000021.1, read on the forward strand.
GAGCGATGCCCTCGCCCCCGCCTCGGCCTCCCCCTCTTCGTCCGCCACGGCAGGAGCGTCATGAGCACGACCCCCGGAACCGCTCCCCTGCCTGTCGTCGAGGCCGTCGAATCCTGGTTCGGCACCGCGTTCTCGCATCTGGCCTCGATGAACGAGGACTTCTGCGCGCTGCTCGAGCACGGCTCGACCGCGAGCGACGACGTCTCTCGGGTGGCGCGCTCCAACCGCGACGGGCTCAAGAAGCGGGTGCGTCGCTACCTCCGCGAGCATCCGCGGGCAGACGGCGCGGGCATGATCTTCACGCGCTCTGCCGAGGGCGGCGGGCGGGGCGTGATCGAGTGGTGGGAGCGCGACTCCACGCACGACGTCAACCGGTACTCGTTCGGCGTCGACCCGACGGCCGACCGCTTCTACGACTACGAGAAGCTCGAGTGGTTCACGAAGTCGTTCGGCGCGGGTTCCCACTGGGTGACCGGCCCCTACATCGACTACCTCGGCGTGGACAAGTACGTCATGACCCTGACCGTGCAGAGCGTCGTGCACGGGCACCCGATCGGGGTGGCCGCGGTCGACATCACGATGGACGACTTCGAGCGCGAACTGCTGCCCGTGCTCCGCGAGCACCCGGGCCCTGCGGCCCTCGTCACCTCGCACGGCAGCGTGCTGGTGAGCAGCACGAGCCGCTTCGTGGTGGGCGACCTCGTGGAGGCGCTCCCGCCTGGCTTCACCTCGACCACGATCGCGTCGTCCGGAGCCCCGCTCGCCGTGATCACGGGCCCCACCCCCTAGAACGAACCTCTGCCGAGCCGTCACTTTCCACGCCATACCCCGAGGGGATGTGTGGAAAGTGACGGTTCGGCAGAGGGTGGAGTGGGACTAGGGGGTGCAGGCTCCCAGGTTCTCGACGGCGGTGCTCAGGCTCGCGGGGCCGCCCAGGAGGGTGACCTTCGTGGCGCCGAGCTCCTCGATCTGCGCCAGCGTCGCCGCCGGGATGCAGTCGGCCTTCACCGTGAACAGGGGCGCATCGATCCGGGGTCCGTACGCGGAGCCCGCGAGAGCATCGGAGAACTTCAGACCCGTCGCGAGCAGAACGTGATCGGCGGTGTCGAAGAAGTGATCGTTGATCGACCTCGACGCCTCATACCGGTCAGCACCACCCAAACGGACGGTGTCGGCGATCTTGGTGGCCTCCTTCTGGATACCTGCCGAGACCGATGCCGGGCCGCCGGCGATCGCGATGCTCTTCACATCGAGATCGGTCAGC
>NZ_JANLCK010000022.1 GCF_024979315.1 Herbiconiux oxytropis
CTTGATCTCCGCCGCCACACCCGCAGGCAGGTCGGCGGTCGTGGTCAGCAGGATCGGAGCACCGGCGACCGTCGCAGCGGGAGCCGCGGAGAGCGCATCCGGGAACACAGCACCCGACGCGACGTAGACAGTGTCGGATCCGTCCGCGAAGCCCGCCTTGGAGGTGTTGACCGCGACCTCGTATCGGTCCGCACCCGCGATCCGATCCACCAAGGTCGTGCCCGGCTCGAGCGTGAGCTCCAGCGACGAGTCCGACGCCTCGAGGGTGTCGTAACCGAGGTACTCGGCCTTCAGCGTCGCCGGACCGGTGAGGTCGGCCGGCAGCTCAGCCGTCGCCGCGAACGACCCGGCCGCACCCTCGACGCCCTCGACCTGGACGACTGGAGCCGTCACCGTCCACGAGCCGACCGTGAAGCGAACCGAACCGGCCACCTCGTGGCCATCCGCCGCCGACACCGTCGCCGTGACCGTACGAGCCGACTCAGCATCACCCGACTGCGCATCGCCGGACTGCGCGAGCGCCACCGACGTCGCGATCCGCTCCGCCTCCGAGCCCTGCAGCGAGAGCCACTGCGCCCGCGTCAGGTTGAGCACGGTGCCGTGACGCGGCACGGCGTTCGCGTTGGCGTCCGGCGGCAGGTCCGCACCCTCGACGCGCTCCCAGGAGCCCGAGTCGAGGTCGTCGCTGAACAGCGGCAGGTAGCCACCACCGTTGAAGTCATCGACGAACAGGTAGTGCCCATCGGTGCCGGACGGCACCGAGACATCACCCGGGTTGGCCTTGAAGATCGTCGGACCTTCCACGAGGTTCGTGATCGGCGGGGTCGTCTGCTCCTTCGTGACGCAGTCGGCCACCGTCGACCAGGCACCCTCCTCACCGCGGATGGTGGGAGCCCGAAGATCGGTCGACTTCTCGGCGATGATGTCGGTGCAGGTGCCCTCGCCGATCTCCTTCGTGTAGCGGTAGAAGGTGTCGCCCTCTTTGATGACGGTCGAGTCGATGCGGTCCCAGCCCTTCTGCCACACCTGCGGCTCCGAGAAGGTCTGGAAGTCGCGGGTGGTGGCGTAGAGGATCTGCGCGAGCTCCGCACCGGGCGAGTTCGCGTAGTCGCGGTCGCCGTCGGCGAACATCCGCGAGGCCCAGTACACGACGTACTCACCGATCGTGTCGTCCCAGTAGGCCTCAGGAGCCCAGGCCATGCCCGCGTTCTCCGGCGCCACCTCGACGTGCCGCTGCTCCGACCAGTTCACGAGGTCGGTCGACTCCCAGATCTCCAGCGAACGGCTGCCGTTCGTGAAGGCCTCGGTCCACGGCGTGCCGCTGCCGATCGAGAGGTCGGTGGCGAGCATGTAGAACTTGTCGCCCTCGACCGAGCGGATGATGAACGGATCGCGCAGACCCGTCGTACCCTCCGTCGATTCGAGCACCGGCTGACCGCCGTTGACGTCGTTCCAGTTCAGCGCGTCGTTGCCCTCACTCGCCGCGAGGTAGATCTTCTCTCCCTCGACGGTGTTCTGGCCCCCGGGCGCTCCCGCGAAGTACGCGAAGCCGTAGCCCTCGTCCGGCGTCGCGCGCGGCGACTCCTTCACCGTGAGCTCGAACGTGCGCGTGGCGGTCTCCTCGCCGGCCGTGGCGGTGGCGGTGAGCGTCACCGTGGTGTCACCTGCACCCCACGCAGGGCGCGTGACGGCACCGGGTGCCACCGGGCCGTCGGCCGCGGTCTCGCTGTCGGTGATGACAGCGGGATCGGACGACGACCAGGTGAGCTCCGAGCCGAACAGCGTTCCGGCGGCCGGCAGCTCGAGGCTTCCGAGCACCGGATCCGTTCCGGCCAGCACGAGTGCCTCGAGGTCGTCGGCCGCCTGCTGCGCCTCGGAGGGCAGCGGAGCGACGGTCACCTCGAACGTGCGCGTCTTCGAGGAGCTGCCGATCGTGGCGGTCACCGTGAGGGTGACCGTCGCCGGCTCCGAGCCGAACGCGGGGCGGGTGATCCGCCCGGAGGCCGAGACCACCGACTCGTCGCTCGAGGACCAGCTGAGGGTCGACGACCCGCTCGCCGACGCCGTCGGCAGCGTGAGGTCGGAGGTCAGCGACGAGGTGTCGCCGAGGTCGATCGCGGCCAGGTCGGCCTCGAGCACACCGTCGGCGTCGACGCCCGCGAGCTCGCTCACCGAGTCGGCGTCGAGCGCGCGGTCGTAGATGCGGAAGTCGCGCATCTGGCCCTTGAACAGCGGATCCGCCGCCCACGACGAACGACCCAGGTAGTTGAAGGTCGTCGTGCCGTTGCCGATGGCGCCGGGGGTCGTGGTGATGTTCGCGTTCGTGGCCACGAGCCGCTCGTCCTGGTACAGACGCGCCACACCAGGGCGCCCCGCGTCGCCGCCCGCGACCGTGTAGGTGACACGCACCCACTCCTTGGCGGGAAGGCGCTGCGCCGCCGCGGCCGACTGCTCCGCACCACCGCTCGAGGCGGTGATCGCAGCACGGTAGGTGTTGTTGTAGTCGCGCGCCGTGGCGAACAGGTAGCCGCTGTTGGCGGTCGACTGGTTGCCCAGCACGAACGCCATCGTATTCTGCGGCAGCCCGTCCTCCACGTAGAGGTCGAAGCTCACCGAGACCTCGTCGAGACCCGTGAGCAGGTTGTCCGGCAGCTTGATCCGGTTGCCGTTCGCCGTGGTGCCTCCCGTGAAGCGGAAGCCGTCGGCTCCCGTCCACTGCGGGGTGCCCTCGACCGTGGCGTTGCGGGAGTTGCCCGAGGAGTCGACCACGGCCGATCCGGTGGTCTCGTCGAGCTCGTAGTGCGCCACGAGCCCTTCGTCGATGCCGGGGGCCTCCGTGACGGTGACCTGCGCCGTGAGCGCGGTGCCGAAGCCCTCGACGCTGCCGTTCACGGTGAAGGATCCGGCCGTCGCGTAGGCGGCGGGGTCGATCTCGTCCCACGTGATGGTCGCGGCTCCGGTCGAGCCCGAGGTGTAGGTGGCGGGCACGGTGCGGGGGAGGCGCGGAGCCTCACCGGCGGTCGTGGTGACCTCGAACGAGGTCGTCTCGACGCTCTCGATGGTGTTGTAGGCCTCCTGCAGGCGCTCCTGCTCCTCCGCCGTGATGGGGAGTACGGTGCCGTGACGCGGCACCCCGGGAAGACCGGACGAGTCCTGCGCCTGCCAGGTGAGGCCCTTGTCGGTGGAGCGGAACGCGACGTAGCCGACACCACCGTGGTAGCCGGGCTGGTCGATGAACATCCACCAGGTGCCGTCGTCCTCCACATCCTTGAAGACAGTGGGCCCCTCACCGCCGGTGTAGGTGCGGGTGGAGCCGTCGATCGCGACGTAGCTCTGGCCGCGGCCGATCTCGCGGGTCACGAGCGACCACTCGTTCGGGTCCTCGGTGACGACCATCGGGTCGCCGCTGGTGGCACGGAGGGAGTCGGACTTCTGCAGGAGCACATTCATCGTGCCCTCGTCCTTGGTGAAGCGGTAGTAGGTGTCGCCGTCCTGGATGACGGTCGAGTCGATGAGACCCAAGCCCCGGCCGCGGCGCGAGTCGCTCCAGATCTGGGGCTCGGAGAAGGTGACGAAGTCGCGCGTGGTGGCGTACATCATCCGGTTGTAGGTGGCGAAGTTGTCGCGCGCCTCGGGAGCCGTGGCGGGGTCGTAGAGGTTCGAGGCCCAGAACACGACGTACTCGCCGATGGTCTCGTCGTAGTAGGCCTCCGGGGCCCAGGTGTTGCCCACCGTGGCCTCGTCGGACACCTTGACGTGGCGCTGCGGCGACCAGTTCACCAGGTCGGTGGACTCCCAGATCTCGAGGTAGAGGCTGCCGGTGCGCTGCGCGCGGCCGAAGTCGCCGCTCGGGTAGATCTTGAGGTCGGTGGCGACGATGAAGAACTTGTCGCCCTCGGGCGAGCGGATGATCATCGGGTCGCGGAGGCCCTCCTCGCCGAACGAGGTGGTGAGCACGGGGTTGCCGCCATTGAGTTCGTCCCACTCGAGGGGGCTGGAGCCCTCGCTCGCGCCGAAGTAGATCTCCTCGCCGGCGTCGGTCGACTCTCCGGCGAAGTAGGTGAACATGTAGCCGTCGGGATCGGGCTCGGCGACGGCGGCCTTGACCACGACGTCGAAGACGCGCGAGTCGGGCTCGCCAGCCGCGGGCGCAGTGGTGTCGGGCACAGTGGTGGCGGTGAGCTGCACGGGGGTGTCGGCCGCGCCGCGCGTGACCGCACCGGGGGCGATCTCGCCCTCGGCGGTGGCCGTGGGGGCGTCGGTGACGACCGCGGGATCGGAGGACGACCAGGTGACGGCGGTGCCGTCGGCGAGAGTGGTGGGGAGGTGGATGTTGCCGCGGATGTCGTCGGCGGAGGGGATGGCGATGGTCGCGAGGTCGGCGGGGGGCTCGGCCGGGACGACAGTGGGGGTGGCGGCTGCACCGAACGCGCTGACACCTGCGCCGGCTGTGCTGGCGGTGCTGGCTGCGCTGGCTGTGCCGGCTGCACTGGCTGTGCCGGCTGCACTGGCGGTGCTGCCCGGGCCGCTGGCGGCCGCTGGACCGGCCATCGCCAGCTGTGCTCCGCTGCCGGCCAGGAGTGCTGCCACCATGGCGGCGCACCACCTTCGGGCGTGTGTGGATCTGGACATCGATCTCCTCCTCGAGAAACGGTGTGAGCGCTCACATGACACTCCCGATGAACGTTAGAAGGTCGACAGGGGGCCTGTCAACGCGAAATGTGAACCTTCACATTTGGCTCGCGATGTGGTTAGAGTGATCGCGTCCGGGCCGGGTGCGGCCCGATCGGGAGGCGCTCTCGCGCGCTCGCTCAACGACGAGTCGAAGGTGACCCATGAAATCGAAGTCCCTGTTCCGCGCGGTGGCCGCAGCCGCCGCGTTCGCGGTGATCGGCACCGGCATCGCCGGCGGAGGTGCGATCGCATCAGCTGCCGAGCGCCCCGCCGACGGCCTCATCGGGGAATACGTCTTCTCGCAGACCACCGGTGCCGAGGTGCCCAACACGGCCACCGGCGACGGTGCCGTGGGCCCGGCGACCGTGGTGAACGGATCCGATGCCCGTTGGACCGGCGACTCCCTGACCTTCACCGGAGGCGGCAAGACCAGCGGCGCCAACTGGGTGCGGCTGCCCAACGACATCCTGGCCGGCGAGACCTCGGCGACCATCACCACCGAGGTCACCTTCGACGCCTCGATGAAGTCGACCTACAACTTCCTCTGGAACATCGGCAACGACGCCCCCACCGCCTACTACTTCGCCTCGGTGCGGGATGCGGCACGCACGGCGATCACCACCTCCTCGAACGCAGGCGAGGTCAATGCCCGTGGTTCGGCACTCGACGCCGGCCGCTGGTACAGCCTCACTTCGGTGATCGACGGTGAGGCCGGCACCATCTCGTTCTACGTCGACGGCGTGCGCGTGGCCCAGGCGGCCACCGCGCTCACCCCGGCCTCCATCACCGACCAGTCGCTCAACGCCATCGGCCGCTCGCCGTGGCCCGACCCGTTCTTCAAGGGCGAGGTGTCGGCCTTCCGTGTCTACGACCGCGCTCTCGCCGCCGAGGAGGTCGCCGCCGTCTCGGAGACGGATGCCGCCATCCACGCCGACGAGATGACCGCCGCCGCCCAGGCGGTGCTCGACGGACTCGCCCTCACCGACCTCGAGGTCGACGGCAACTACGTGGCGCTGCCGACCGCCGGTGGCCGCGTGAGCTGGACCACGTCGGATCCGGCGATCGTGGGGGCCGACGGCCGCGTGGTGCAGCCGAGTGAGGCCGACGGACCCGCCACGGTGACCGCGACCGCCACCGCGAGCGTGCGCGGCGTCACCGCGACCGAGAGCATCACGATCACTGTCGTGCCGACGAGCGACGAGGAGCGCCTCGACGCCGTCTCGGCCGGCTACGTGCTTCCTCCCGTGGTCGTCTCCGGATCCGTTCTCCCGCAGCCCGCCGAGGGCACCGAGGTGACCCTGCAGAACGCGCAGGGCATCGTGATCGCCGCCGACGGAACCGTCACGGCCGCACCCGGCACAGGTTCCGGCACCGGCACCGCCGCGGGCGAGCCCGTCACGGGCACCGTCGACGCCGTGGTCTCCGCCTCCGGATTCCCCGAAGCCACCGTGACCAAGACCTTCACCATCACGGTGCTCCCCGCCGAGGGGACCCAGCAGCTGCTGAGCTACCACCGCACGCCCACGAGCGAGAACGAGGCGAACAACGCCGACGTCGCGCTCAGCATGCACCTGGCCCTGAACGAGAGCGCGACCGAGAACCCGACCGCCACCGACTGGACCCCGCTCAACGAGAACTACGGCATCTTCTTCCCGAAGACCTCGGTGACGCCGCCGGCCGACGGCACCTCAGACGCCATCATCCGCAGCCTCGTGAACCCCACGGTCTTCCGCACCGCCGACGGCGGCTACGGCGTGATCGCCACCCGCACCGCCCGCGGCGGCGGCTCCGACGGCACGGCCGTCTCGAGCGTGCTCGTGGCCACCTCGGCCGACCTGCTCGACTACGACGAGATCGGCCTGCTCGACCTCGGTGAGACCAACGGCGTCAACGCCCCGCACGCGGTGTGGGACTCGTCGGCCGAGCACTACCTCATCGCCTGGACCGACGACTCCGGGGTCGCCAAGCACACCACCGTCGCCGATCTCGCCGACGCGAGCACGCGCGGCCCCGTCGTCGCCGGTGAGGTCAGCGCGCTGCCCTCCGTCGAGACCGCCGCAGGCATCGACGACTACGTGCCCGGCCGGTCGATCCCGGTCGACGCCGAGACCGTCGTCGCCCTCGAGGAGCGCTTCGGCCGCATCGTGAACACGGGCTACACGCCGTTCGACACCGTCGAGGCCGAGGTCGGCGCCGACGCGTCGGCCCTCGACCTGCCGGGCGCCGTGCAGCTCGACTACTCCGACGGCTCCACCGGATCGCTGCCCATCGCGAGCTGGGACACCACGGGCGTCGACACCGAGACCCCGGGCACCTACACGGTGACCGGCACGGTCAAGCAGACGCAGTACCCGATCCCGTTCGCCGACGAGCGCGCCGACCCCTCGGTGTACAAGTACGACTGGAACGGCACCACGAAGTACCTGATGATCGCCACCAACGACCTCTACGGCTCGAACATCGAGCAGCAGGGCGCCGCGAAGATGCCGATCCGCATCGCCGACTCCATCACCGGCCTCTCCGACGCGGCCGGTGCGACCGAGATCGACCTGCTGAAGCGGGGCGACACGGATGCGCAGGGCAACGTCATGACCGGATGCTTCTGGGCCCCCGAGTACCACGAGATCGACGGAAAGCTCTCGATCCTGTTCATGCCCTGCTACGGCCAGAACCCCGACATGTGGTCGGGCCGCGCCTCGATCATGCAACTGAAGCAGGACGCCTCGGGCGCCGACCTCGACCCGGCCGTGCCAGCGAACTGGACCAAGCCCGAGAAGGTGCTCCGCGCCGACGGCTCCGACCTCAACCAGGTGGCGGGCATCTCGCTCGACATGACGTTCTTCGAAGACGAGAAGGGCCAGGCGTACTACATCTGGCAGCACCTCGGTGCGCTCTTCATCGCGACCGTCGACCCCGAGACGCCGACCCGTCTCACCTCGGAGCCCGTGCGCATCCTCGCCCCCGAGTTCGCCTGGGACAACACGATCGCCGAGGGCCCCAACGTCATCAACCACGACGGCGTGCTGCAGCTGCTCTACTCAGGCTCGACCGTGGGCAACACCTACACCACGGGCCTCGCCACGGCGGACGCCTCGGGCGACACCGACCTCCTCACCGAGGCGGCCTGGAAGAAGCTCGACTACCCCATTCAGAAGTCGGGCGTCTACGACGGCGCCTGGCAGCTCGGCACCGGCCACGGCATGTGGTCGGAGGACGAGGACGGCAACCTGATCTACGTCTTCCACGCCCGCACCGACAACAACGGCCTGAGCGGACGCGACATGTTCGTGCGCCGCGTGCACTGGTCGGCCGAAGGGCTGCCCGTGCTCGACATGGAGCGCACCGAGGAGCTCGCCTCGCCGACCGTGACGCTCGACGTCGTGGTGACGGGCACGGAGCCCGAGCCCACGGTGGACGTGGATCGGATCGCGGGTGCGGACCGGTACGAGGTCGCGGTGAACACGTCGAAGGCCGGGTTCGCGGACGGGTCGTCGACTGTGTATGTGGCCTCGGGTGCTGTGTTCCCGGACGCGCTGTCGGCGGCTCCTGCTGCGACGGTCGCCGGTGCACCGATCCTGCTGACCACGACCGCCGACCTGCCTGCGGGTGTTGCGGCCGAGATCAAGCGGCTCGGTGCTTCGAAGATCGTGATCGTCGGTGGCACCGCCACCGTC
>NZ_JANLCK010000023.1 GCF_024979315.1 Herbiconiux oxytropis
AAGTAAGTCCGGCGGTGTCCTACTCTCCCACAAGGTCCCCCTTGCAGTACCATCGGCGCAGAGAGTCTTAGCTTCCGGGTTCGGAATGTGACCGGGCGTTTCCCTCTCGCTATGGCCGCCGAAACACTAGAGATGTTCTATCTAGAAGTTTCAAGCATTCATTGCTGAATGACTTGGTTCTCGACCGTACATCGAGAACCACATAGTGGACGCAAGCAATCTTGGCCACCCATACCAGCCTTACAACATGTATGGGTGTAGTGATTATCAAGTTATCGGCTTATTAGTACAGGTCAGCTCCACGAGTCTTTAGTCCTCGCTTCCACATCCTGCCTATCAACCCAGTAGTCTAGCTGGGAGCCTCTCACCCCGAAGGGTATGGAAATCTCATCTCAAGGCCGGCTTCCCGCTTAGATGCTTTCAGCGGTTATCCATCCCGAACGTAGCTAATCAGCGGTGCTCCTGGCGGAACAACTGACACACCAGAGGTTCGTCCAACCCGGTCCTCTCGTACTAGGGTCAGATCCTTTCAAATTTCCTACGCGCGCAGCGGATAGGGACCGAACTGTCTCACGACGTTCTAAACCCAGCTCGCGTACCGCTTTAATGGGCGAACAGCCCAACCCTTGGGACCTACTCCAGCCCCAGGATGCGACGAGCCGACATCGAGGTGCCAAACCATGCCGTCGATATGGACTCTTGGGCAAGATCAGCCTGTTATCCCCGAGGTACCTTTTATCCGTTGAGCGACAGCGCTTCCACAAGCCACTGCCGGATCACTAGTCCCGACTTTCGTCCCTGCTCGACTTGTCAGTCTCACAGTCAAGCTCCCTTGTGCACTTACACTCGCCATCTGATTGCCAACCAGATTGAGGGAACCTTTGGGCGCCTCCGTTACTTTTTAGGAGGCAACCGCCCCAGTTAAACTACCCATCAGGCACTGTCCCAGGACCCGATCAGGGTCCGTAGTTAGATATCCAGAGTGACCAGAGTGGTATTTCAACAATGACTCCACCCGAACTAGCGTCCGGGCTTCACAGTCTCCCACCTATCCTACACAAGCCACACCGAACACCAATACCAAACTGTAGTAAAGGTCACGGGGTCTTTCCGTCCTGCTGCGCGTAACGAGCATCTTTACTCGTAGTGCAATTTCGCCGAGTTCGCGGTTGAGACAGCTGGGAAGTCGTTACGCCATTCGTGCAGGTCGGAACTTACCCGACAAGGAATTTCGCTACCTTAGGATGGTTATAGTTACCACCGCCGTTTACTGGGGCTTAAATTCTCAGCTTCGCCTTGCGGCTAACCGTTCCTCTTAACCTTCCAGCACCGGGCAGGCGTCAGTCCGTATACATCGTCTTGCGACTTGGCACGGACCTGTGTTTTTAGTAAACAGTCGCTTCCCACTGGTCTCTGCGGCCTTCAAACGCTCCAGGAGTAAATCCCTTCACGCCTCAGGCCCCCCTTCTCCCGAAGTTACGGGGGCATTTTGCCGAGTTCCTTAACCACGATTCTCTCGATCTCCTTGGTATTCTCTACCTGACCACCTGAGTCGGTTTGGGGTACGGGTGACTGGAACCTCGCGTCGATGCTTTTCTTGGCAGCATAGGATCACTGATTTCGTCCGTGAGGACTACCCATCGGGTCTCAGCCTTATATGAGAGACGGATTTGCCTATCTCTCGGCCTACATCCTTAGACCGGGACAACCATCGCCCGGCTCAGCTACCTTCCTGCGTCACACCTGTTAATACGCTAACCGCACCAGACGGGTTCGAGCGTTAGACCGCACAGCGTCACCCCGAAGGGATCAGTCAGTTGCGGGTTAGGACTCTTAGCACTACTGGATTGGCTTGGGCGGTTCTTCGTCAGTACGGGAATATCAACCCGTTGTCCATCGACTACGCCTGTCGGCCTCGCCTTAGGTCCCGACTTACCCAGGGCGGATTAGCCTGGCCCTGGAACCCTTGGTCTTTCGGAGGACGGGTTTCTCACCCGTCTTTCGCTACTCATGCCTGCATTCTCACTCGTGTGGCGTCCACGGCTGGTTTCCACCGCCGCTTCACTCGCCACACGACGCTCTCCTACCCATCCACACGGCTGGACCACGAAGGCCTGCCACTAATATGAATGCCACAACTTCGGTGGCGTGCTTGAGCCCCGTTACATTGTCGGCGCGGAATCACTTGACCAGTGAGCTATTACGCACTCTTTCAAGGGTGGCTGCTTCTAAGCCAACCTCCTGGTTGTCTGTGCAACTCCACATCCTTTCCCACTTAGCACGCGCTTTGGGACCTTAGTTGGTGGTCTGGGTTGTTTCCCTCTCGACGATGAAGCTTATCCCCCACCGTCTCACTGCTGCGCTCTCACTTACCGGCATTCGGAGTTTGGCTAACGTCAGTAACCTTTTGGGGCCCATCGGCTATCCAGTAGCTCTACCTCCGGCAAGAAACACGCAACGCTGCACCTAAATGCATTTCGGAGAGAACCAGCTATCACGAAGTTTGATTGGCCTTTCACCCCTATCCACAGCTCATCCCCTCCATTTTCAACTGAAGTGGGTTCGGTCCTCCACGACGTCTTACCGTCGCTTCAACCTGGCCATGGATAGATCACTTCGCTTCGGGTCTAGAACATGCGACTCGATCGCCCTATTAAGACTCGCTTTCGCTACGGCTGCCCCTCACGGGTTAACCTCGCCACATATCACTAACTCGCAGGCTCATTCTTCAAAAGGCACGCTGTCACACCAACAAGGGTGCTCCAACGGTTTGTAAGCAAACGGTTTCAGGTACTATTTCACTCCCCTCCCGGGGTACTTTTCACCTTTCCCTCACGGTACTTGTCCGCTATCGGTCATCTGGGAGTATTTAGGCTTATCAGGTGGTCCTGACAGATTCACACGGGATTTCTCGGGCCCCGTGCTACTTGGGATACTCTTCGCGCCATTGCAACATTTCGGCTACGGGGTTGGCACCCTCTCTGACTGGCCTTTCAAGACCATTCGCCTATATTGCGTTGTAACGCTCGCTGTACGGCAGTAACAGCAGAAAAGTCCCACAACCCCGACCATGCAACGCCTGCCGGCTATCACACATGATCGGTTTAGCCTCTTCCGGTTTCGCTCGCCACTACTCACGGAATCACTGTTGTTTTCTCTTCCTGTGGGTACTGAGATGTTTCACTTCCCCACGTTCCCTCTACCCGCCCTATATATTCAGGCGGGAGTCACCGGGTCACCCAAAGGGCCCGGCGGGGTTTCCCCATTCGGAAATCCTCGGATCAAAGCTCTATTATCAGCTCCCCGAGGCTTATCGCAGATTTATACGTCCTTCTTCGGCTCCAGATGCCAAGGCATCCACCGTTTGCTCTTAGAAACTTGAAATCACATGAGTTTGAATCGATTCTTCGTTAGAAAAATTGACCAATGATCTACACAACCCCGAAGGGTTGTTGTTGATCTTTGTGATCCAGACATAAATGCCTGAATCTAAGATGCTCGCGTCCACTGTGTAGTTCTCAAAGTACGGGCGGTACCCTCCCCCACGACCCACACAAGGTGAAACGAGGAAAGGGTCCAGAGGTTCAGTCCAACCAGCCCCCGAAGAAGCTGACCGTTCCGGTCCCTCAGGACCCAACAGCGTGCATATGCCACCACCCCCACCCAGACCACGTTCCGAACTCCAAAAGAGTTGTACTAGCGCCTAAGCGGTTCCTGCAGCATCAATGTCAATGTTCCACCCATGAGCTACCAGCGAGAACGTATGTCTCGATCTGGCGTGCCTGGACAACCAATGATTGCCAGATGCTCCTTAGAAAGGAGGTGATCCAGCCGCACCTTCCGGTACGGCTACCTTGTTACGACTTAGTCCTAATCACCGATCCCACCTTCGACGGCTCCCTCCAAAAGGTTGGGCCACCGGCTTCGGGTGTTACCGACTTTCATGACTTGACGGGCGGTGTGTACAAGGCCCGGGAACGTATTCACCGTGGCGTTGCTGATCCACGATTACTAGCGACTCCGACTTCATGAGGTCGAGTTGCAGACCTCAATCCGAACTGAGACCGGCTTTTTGGGATTCGCTCCACCTTACGGTATTGCAGCCCTTTGTACCGGCCATTGTAGCATGCGTGAAGCCCAAGACATAAGGGGCATGATGATTTGACGTCATCCCCACCTTCCTCCGAGTTGACCCCGGCAGTCTCCTATGAGTTCCCACCATAACGTGCTGGCAACATAGAACGAGGGTTGCGCTCGTTGCGGGACTTAACCCAACATCTCACGACACGAGCTGACGACAACCATGCACCACCTGTTTACGAGTGTCCAAAGAGTTGACCATTTCTGGCCCGTTCTCGTATATGTCAAGCCTTGGTAAGGTTCTTCGCGTTGCATCGAATTAATCCGCATGCTCCGCCGCTTGTGCGGGCCCCCGTCAATTCCTTTGAGTTTTAGCCTTGCGGCCGTACTCCCCAGGCGGGGAACTTAATGCGTTAGCTGCGACACGGAGACCGTGGAATGGTCCCCACATCTAGTTCCCAACGTTTACGGCGTGGACTACCAGGGTATCTAATCCTGTTCGCTCCCCACGCTTTCGCTCCTCAGCGTCAGTTACGGCCCAGAGATCTGCCTTCGCCATCGGTGTTCCTCCTGATATCTGCGCATTCCACCGCTACACCAGGAATTCCAATCTCCCCTACCGCACTCTAGTCTGCCCGTACCCACTGCAGGCTGGAGGTTGAGCCTCCAGTTTTCACAGCAGACGCGACAAACCGCCTACGAGCTCTTTACGCCCAATAATTCCGGACAACGCTTGCACCCTACGTATTACCGCGGCTGCTGGCACGTAGTTAGCCGGTGCTTTTTCTGCAGGTACCGTCACTTTCGCTTCTTCCCTACTAAAAGAGGTTTACAACCCGAAGGCCGTCATCCCTCACGCGGCGTTGCTGCATCAGGCTTGCGCCCATTGTGCAATATTCCCCACTGCTGCCTCCCGTAGGAGTCTGGGCCGTGTCTCAGTCCCAGTGTGGCCGGTCACCCTCTCAGGCCGGCTACCCGTCGTCGCCTTGGTGAGCCATTACCTCACCAACAAGCTGATAGGCCGCGAGTCCATCCTTGACCAAAATTCTTTCCAACTGATGACCATGCGGTCTCAGCTCGTATCCGGTATTAGACGTCGTTTCCAACGCTTATCCCAGAGTCAAGGGCAGGTTACTCACGTGTTACTCACCCGTTCGCCACTGATCCACAAGAGCAAGCTCCTGCTTCACCGTTCGACTTGCATGTGTTAAGCACGCCGCCAGCGTTCGTCCTGAGCCAGGATCAAACTCTCCGTAAATGATTACGCACAAACCAGCAACCGGAATAGGTTCACTGACTTGCAAGTTTGAAACTGACAGAACAAATCATTACTGACTTGCTTTGTTTGTTTAAATGTTTCCCAAAAGGAATCCGCGACCAACCAAAAGGTCAGCCAACGGGTTTTTGGCATTTGACATTGTGCACGCTGTTGAGTTCTCAAGGATCGGACGCACCGGCCCCACCA
>NZ_JANLCK010000024.1 GCF_024979315.1 Herbiconiux oxytropis
CGCGATGCTCTTCACATCGAGATCGGTCAGCAGCTTCTTCGTCGCCGCATCCAACGTCGACGCGGTGCCCTTGACCAGGATCACCGGACCCTCACCATCGATCGCCGCACCCGCCGACAGGGCGTCGGCGAACTTCGTGCCTGCCGACAGGACCGCCGTGGGAGCACCCGAAGGGAACGCGGCCTTCGCGATGTTCCGCGATGCCTCATACCGGTCAGCACCACCGATCCGGGTGACCGTGCCGAGCTTCTTCAACGACGCCTCAACCTTCGCCGAGACGGTGGCGGTACCACCCACGATCACGATCTTGGTCGCGCCCAGTCGCTTGATCTCGGCCGCCACACCCGCGGGCAGGTCGGCGGTGGTCGTCAGCAGGATCGGTGCACCGGCGACCGTCGCAGCAGGTGCTGCGGAGAGCGCATCCGGGAACACAGCCCCTGACGCGACATACACAGTCGACGACCCGTCAGGGAAGCCCGCCTTGGAGGTGTTGACAGCGACTTCGTACCGGTCCGCACCCGCGATCCGGTCGACCGCGGTCGGCTCCGGCTCGGGGTCAGGGTCCGGCGCCGCGGCGAAGACCTCGATCTCGCGCAGACCCGACGATCCCGTGGTGGGCGTCTCGCCCCAGGCCTGCATCGTGACCCGCAGGCGATCCGTCGTCACCTTCTCGAAGGCGACGGCGTTGGCCACCACCCGGTCGCGGCCGTACTCGCCCTGGGCCACGACGTCGCGCCAGTCGCCCACCGAGAAGTCGTAGTACTGGATGCGCCACGACTCCGGCACGATCACACCGGCGTTCGCCGTCTCGTCCTGGTCGGTGAAGAAGCTCACCGAGGCACGGTCGACGCTCACGACGCGCGGCCATTGTAGCTGCACCCACTGCTCACCCACCTCGGGCCAGGTCCCCCAACCCGGCGCCTCGGCCGTGGCGTCGCCGTCGTTCACCCAGGCGACCTGGGTCCACGGCGAGGTGTAGGAGGCGGAGGCGGTGGCCAGCGGCGCGACGTTGCCCTCCAGGGGCGAGTCGTCGTCGGCCGGGACGGTGACAGACCCCACGATCGAGACGTTGCCGGCCGTGTCGGTGGCCCGGTGGAACACCCGCACGCTCTCGGGGCCCGCCTCGACGGGCGCCTCGTAGGACTGCCACGAGGCACGGTCGCCGATCGAGTACTCGAGCCCCGCCACCCCGGACGTGGCGTCGGCGGCGGCGAGCGACACCGTGCGGTCGCCCAGGGAGACGGCTGACGTGACCACGGGGGCCGTGCGGTCCAAGCGCACGGTCGTGGCGACCACCGCGGAGACGTTCCCCGCCGCGTCGACGGCTCGGGCCTCGACCGAGGTCTCGCCCTCCGTCGTCACCGGCAGGTCGGCGAACCGCGCATTGGGCGTCGCCTGCCAGTCCCCGCCGTCCACCCGCAGCTCGATCGTGAGCCGGAGGTCGCGTTCGTCGGTGGCCGACGCCCGCACCACCGGGGCGGTGCGGAACCAGCCCGCGGCGGGCTCGACCGGCGTGGTGGTGAGGGCGACCGTGGGCGCCGTGGTGTCGGTTCCCGGATCCGGGTCGCCCGTCACGGTGACGGTCGCGGCGACGGATCCGGCGGCGTAGCCCTCCACGAAGCCCGCGACCTCGAAGGTGCCTGGGCGCGACCAGTCGACCGGGTCGACCTCGTCCCAGATCACGGGAGCCGGCACGACCTCGCCGTCCGGCATGGTCAGCTCCACGGTGGCCGGGAGCACCGGTGCGGTGCCGCTCGGGGTCTCGATCAGAGGCTCGGAGACCGAGGCGGGCTGCTGGGCGTCGACCCGCCACTCCTCGATCGCGAGGGCGGAGTACCGGCTCGGGTCGGCGGTGCCGGGCGAGGCCTGCATCGTGATCCGCACGGCCGTGGTGGTCACCGGCGCGAAGCCGACCGTGACGGGCTCGTCGGTGCTCGTGCCGTACCCCGTGGGGTCGACGACGTCGGCCCATTCACCGCTCGCGTCGCGGTACTGCAGCACCCAGGAGGCGGGGTTCGAGACCCCGTCGCCGAGGCCGGGAGCTGCGTCGCGCCAGAAGTCGACCGTGGTCGAGTCGATCCGCACCGGTGACTCCCAGTCGTACTGCACCCACTCGGAGGCCGGACGGTCGCCGGAGTAGTTGCCCCACATGTCCGGTGGCAGCGGGTTGGGTCGCACGAGCTCGTCGTTGAGGGCCCGGATCCAGTACTGGGCCGGCACCGGCTGGTTCGACGACGACGCCGTCGCCCAGGGCGCCACGTTCGCGCGCGGAGTGCGGTCGACGGTCTTCGCCGGGGTCTGCACGACCTCGAGCATCCTGGCGGGGCTCACGGAGTCGTCCCACAGCACCTCGTCGATCGCGACAGAGCGGCGGAAGTGGTTGCCGCCCTCGGCGTCGGCCGTGTGGTACGCGATGTACCACGAGCCGTCGAACTCGGTGATGGCGGGATGGCTCGTGGTCGACGAGACCGGAGCGAGCACGCGGCCCGTGTAGGTCCACGGGCCCATGGGGCCGGTGCTCGTGGCGTACGAGATGCACGCGTGATAGACCGCCTCGGTGCAGCCGGGGCCCACGTCGTTGGCGGCGTAGGCCAGGTAGTAGGTCTCTCCTCGCTTGAACAGCCAGGGCGCCTCGAAGAAGCCCTTCGCCCCCGTCACGGTGATGGGCTCGCCGAGCAGCGAGGTCATGCTCGGGTCGAGCTCGATGGCGCGGAGCTGGCCGAAGGTGCCCCAGTAGAGGTACACCCGGCCGTCGTCATCGACGAGCACGGTCGGGTCGATGTTCTCGATGTCGTTGCCCAGGATGCGCTGGGAGAGCAGCGGGCCACCGATCGCGTCGGTCCAGGGCCCGCCTGGGCTGTCGGCCACCGCCACGCCGATGGCGAAGGCGTTCTCCGACTGGGGGTCGCGCTGCGAGACCGGCACGTACCAGTAGTAGCGCCCGTCGGCGCCCTCCACGGCCTGGCCCGCGTAGGCCCGGCCGGGGGTCGCCCAGTCGAAGGCCTCCTCGGGGCGCATCGCGGCGGGCTGGTGCTGCCACTGGCCCGACTCGACGTCGGTCGTGGAGAACGTCTGCCACTCGTTCATGATGAAGTCGTTCTGGGTGGGCCCCGCCTCGTCGCGCCCCGCGAAGATGTAGAGCGTGTCGTCGGCCACGAGGGTGGCCGGATCGGCGGAGTAGTAGCTGCCGTCGGAGAGGATCGGGTTGACGGTCTGGGCCACGGCGGCCGAGGCCCCCGCGAGCACCGCCGAGGCGGCGAGCACGCCGCCGAGGAGGAGGGCCCCGCCCCGGAGCACGGCGCTGCGTGCTCCGGGGCGGGCGGGGGAACTGCCGGTCATGTCGATCTCCTGGTGGTCGAGGGTCGTCATCAGGGGGTGCAGGCGGTGAGGTTCTCGACCGCCGCGGAGAGCGAAGCCGGCCCACCGAGGAGGGTGACCTTCGTGGCGCCGAGCTCCTCGATCTGGGCGAGGGTCGCTGCGGGGATGCAGTCGGCCTTCACCGTGAAGAGGGGCGCGTCGAGACGGGGTCCGTACGCCGAGCCTGCGAGGGCGTCGGAGAACTTCAGACCGGTCGCGAGCAGCACGTGATCGGCGGTGTCGAAGAAGTGATCGTTGATCGACCTCGACGCCTCGTACCGGTCGGCGCCACCCAGTCGCACCGTGGTCGCGATCTTCGAGGCATCCTTCTGGATGCCTGCCGAGACCGATGCCGGGCCGCCGGCGATCGCGATGCTCTTCAC